>NZ_JBZUBK010000001.1:95000-2660000 GCF_058536285.1 Pseudomonas sp. 9.3L | reverse complement strand
ATATTGGGTCTGTAGCTCAGTTGGTTAGAGCGCACCCCTGATAAGGGTGAGGTCGGCAGTTCGAATCTGCCCAGACCCACCAGTTTTGGCTGGTCAGATGCAGAGCGCGCCCCATGCTCCTGGATAAAGAGCGGTGAGGTGGCTTTTCTGCAGTTCGAATCTGCCCAGACCCACCAGTTTTTTTGGTTGGCATTATTGCGGGGCCATAGCTCAGCTGGGAGAGCGCCTGCCTTGCACGCAGGAGGTCAGCGGTTCGATCCCGCTTGGCTCCACCACCTTCACTGTTTGAAAGCTTAGAAATGAGCATTCCCCCACGCACCTCAGGTGCCGGGGCCTGAATGTTGATTTCTGGTCTTTTCCAGAATCGTTCTTTAAAAATTTGGGTATGTGATAGAAAGATAGACTGTTCAGACCAGTTTCACTGCTGGTGTGATCAGGCTAAGGTAAAGCGAATGTTGTTCTTCACACCTGTACTCCCCAGATTGCTTGGGGTTATATGGTCAAGTGAATAAGCGCATACGGTGGATGCCTTGGCAGTCAGAGGCGATGAAAGACGTGGTAGCCTGCGATAAGCTTCGGGGAGTCGGCAAACAGACTTTGATCCGGAGATCTCTGAATGGGGGAACCCACCCAGCACAAGCTGGGTATCTTGTACTCAATACATAGGTGCAAGAGGCGAACCAGGGGAACTGAAACATCTAAGTACCCTGAGGAAAAGAAATCAACCGAGATTCCCTTAGTAGTGGCGAGCGAACGGGGACCAGCCCTTAAGTTGATTTGAGATTAGCGGAACGCTCTGGAAAGTGCGGCCATAGTGGGTGATAGCCCTGTACGCGAAAATCTCTTGTCAATGAAATCGAGTAGGACGGAGCACGAGAAACTTTGTCTGAATATGGGGGGACCATCCTCCAAGGCTAAATACTACTGACTGACCGATAGTGAACCAGTACCGTGAGGGAAAGGCGAAAAGAACCCCGGAGAGGGGAGTGAAATAGAACCTGAAACCGTATGCGTACAAGCAGTGGGAGCAGACTTGTTCTGTGACTGCGTACCTTTTGTATAATGGGTCAGCGACTTATTTTCAGTGGCAAGCTTAACCGAATAGGGGAGGCGTAGCGAAAGCGAGTCTTAATAGGGCGTCTAGTCGCTGGGAATAGACCCGAAACCGGGCGATCTATCCATGGGCAGGTTGAAGGTTGGGTAACACTAACTGGAGGACCGAACCGACTACCGTTGAAAAGTTAGCGGATGACCTGTGGATCGGAGTGAAAGGCTAATCAAGCTCGGAGATAGCTGGTTCTCCTCGAAAGCTATTTAGGTAGCGCCTCATGTATCACTGTAGGGGGTAGAGCACTGTTTCGGCTAGGGGGTCATCCCGACTTACCAAACCGATGCAAACTCCGAATACCTACAAGTGCCGAGCATGGGAGACACACGGCGGGTGCTAACGTCCGTCGTGAAAAGGGAAACAACCCAGACCGTCAGCTAAGGTCCCAAAATCCTGGTTAAGTGGGAAACGATGTGGGAAGGCTTAGACAGCTAGGAGGTTGGCTTAGAAGCAGCCACCCTTTAAAGAAAGCGTAATAGCTCACTAGTCGAGTCGGCCTGCGCGGAAGATGTAACGGGGCTCAAACCAGGTACCGAAGCTACGGGTGTCACGCAAGTGACGCGGTAGAGGAGCGTTCTGTAAGCCTGTGAAGGTCAGTTGAGAAGCTGGCTGGAGGTATCAGAAGTGCGAATGCTGACATGAGTAACGACAATGCGAGTGAAAAACTCGCACGCCGAAAAACCAAGGTTTCCTGCGCAACGTTAATCGACGCAGGGTTAGTCGGTCCCTAAGGCGAGGCTGAAAAGCGTAGTCGATGGAAAACAGGTTAATATTCCTGTACTTCTGGTTATTGCGATGGAGGGACGGAGAAGGCTAGGCCAGCTTGGCGTTGGTTGTCCAAGTTTAAGGTGGTAGGCTGAGATCTTAGGTAAATCCGGGATCTTAAGGCCGAGAGCTGATGACGAGTGTCTCAGGACACGAAGTGGTCGATGCCATGCTTCCAGGAAAAGCTTCTAAGCTTCAGGTAACCAGGAACCGTACCCCAAACCGACACAGGTGGTTGGGTAGAGAATACCAAGGCGCTTGAGAGAACTCGGGTGAAGGAACTAGGCAAAATGGCACCGTAACTTCGGGAGAAGGTGCGCCGGCGAAGGTGAAGGGTTTACCCCGTAAGCCTATGCCGGTCGAAGATACCAGGCCGCTGCGACTGTTTATTAAAAACACAGCACTCTGCAAACACGAAAGTGGACGTATAGGGTGTGACGCCTGCCCGGTGCCGGAAGGTTAATTGATGGGGTTAGCGCAAGCGAAGCTCTTGATCGAAGCCCCGGTAAACGGCGGCCGTAACTATAACGGTCCTAAGGTAGCGAAATTCCTTGTCGGGTAAGTTCCGACCTGCACGAATGGCGTAACGATGGCGGCGCTGTCTCCACCCGAGACTCAGTGAAATTGAAATCGCTGTGAAGATGCAGTGTATCCGCGGCTAGACGGAAAGACCCCGTGAACCTTTACTATAGCTTTGCACTGGACTTTGAGCTTGCTTGTGTAGGATAGGTGGGAGGCTTTGAAGCGTGGACGCCAGTCTGCGTGGAGCCAACCTTGAAATACCACCCTGGCAACCTTGAGGTTCTAACTCAGGTCCGTTATCCGGATCGAGGACAGTGTATGGTGGGTAGTTTGACTGGGGCGGTCTCCTCCCAAAGAGTAACGGAGGAGTACGAAGGTGCGCTCAGACCGGTCGGAAATCGGTCGTAGAGTATAAAGGCAAAAGCGCGCTTGACTGCGAGACAGACACGTCGAGCAGGTACGAAAGTAGGTCTTAGTGATCCGGTGGTTCTGTATGGAAGGGCCATCGCTCAACGGATAAAAGGTACTCCGGGGATAACAGGCTGATACCGCCCAAGAGTTCATATCGACGGCGGTGTTTGGCACCTCGATGTCGGCTCATCACATCCTGGGGCTGAAGCCGGTCCCAAGGGTATGGCTGTTCGCCATTTAAAGTGGTACGCGAGCTGGGTTTAGAACGTCGTGAGACAGTTCGGTCCCTATCTGCCGTGGACGTTTGAGATTTGAGAGGGGCTGCTCCTAGTACGAGAGGACCGGAGTGGACGAACCTCTGGTGTTCCGGTTGTCACGCCAGTGGCATTGCCGGGTAGCTATGTTCGGAAGAGATAACCGCTGAAAGCATCTAAGCGGGAAACTTGCCTCAAGATGAGATCTCACTGGAGCCTTGAGCTCCCTGAAGGGCCGTCGAAGACTACGACGTTGATAGGTGGGGTGTGTAAGCGCTGTGAGGCGTTGAGCTAACCCATACTAATTGCCCGTGAGGCTTGACCATATAACACCCAAGCAATCTGCCAACGGCAGCGCGCAGGGGTGAAGACACACCAGACGCTTGCACACTCACATACCCAGATTCGCCACGACGTGTACGCGCCGCGGCTACCGAATTTCTTGACGACCATAGAGCATTGGAACCACCTGATCCCTTCCCGAACTCAGCAGTGAAACGATGCATCGCCGATGGTAGTGTGGGGTTTCCCCATGTGAGAGTAGGTCATCGTCAAGATTCACACTCAAAACCCCTGATCGCACTGCGGTCAGGGGTTTTGTCTGTTCAATGTTTTAAACCTGCCTGAGCCGAACCTATACCATAAAAAACCGCCTGACTGAAGGCGGCTTTAAAATAGCGCATGGTCACTCGCCGCTGTATTCACACCCACTGGTGCAGGTCTCGTGAATCCTTACCTTGCTCAGCTCAGGTAGTAGGGGCTTGAGCTCAGACCAAATCCACACGGCGAGGTTTTCACTGGTAGGGTTTTCCAGGCCAGGAATATCATTTAGGTAATGATGATCCAGGCGCTCATAAATAGGTTTGAACACGGCCTTGATTTCAGAAAAGTCGCGTATCCAGCCCGTGTGAGGGTCTACTGGTCCAGATAAATGGATACCTATCTTGAATGAGTGGCCATGCAGACGCCCACATTTGTGGCCTGCGGGTACATTCGGTAGTTGATGAGCTGACTCGAACGTAAACTCTTTGAAAATTTCCACGCCAGGAATACCTGTCAAAAAAAGCAAAAAGCCATACTACCAGCATCGAATGCAGTAGGGGTATCTACCGGATTCAGCTTCACTTAAGCACGCGGATATACGCTCCAACCTCACTAAGCCACGCCTCTGATTCTTTATCAATGGCGGCCTCCCTTACCGGGCCTCCCTTACCGGGCGTCCTTACCTGAGGAGCGTACATGCTGCTTATACGCACAGCTGGCATATTTGTGACCCTGTTTGCCCTAGGCCAGGCCACTGCACACGATCTTAATCAAGACGAAGCCCTGCGCTTGCGTCAGCAGGGCGTCATACTACCGTTAGAACGCCTCACTGCGGCTGCATTAGCGCGTCACCAAGGCGCTGCATTTCTTGAGGCCGAGCTTGAGCAGGAGCACGGTCGTTACGTGTACGAGATAGAGGTATTGCTACCCGGCGGGCAGGTGCGTGAGCTGGAGTTCGATGCTGTAACGGGTGACCTGCTTGAGGATAAGGAAGACGACTGAATGCGTGTGTTATTGGTGGAAGACTCCGTACCATTGGCTGATGAGCTCATTGCGCTACTTGGCAGCCATAGCTATGCGGTGGACTGGCGTAGCGATGGGCGAGATGCATTGGTGCAGGGTCAGATCGAGCCCTACGATTGCATCGTGCTCGACTTGGGCCTACCTGGTCTTCCAGGGCTTGACGTGCTTGCGCAATGGCGTGCCTCTGGCCTCACTACCCCCGTACTGGTGCTAACAGCGAGAGGCTCGTGGGCCGAGCGCATAGAAGGCCTCAAGGCCGGAGCGGATGATTACCTCGGCAAGCCCTTTCACCCAGAAGAGTTAGTATTGAGGATGCAATCGCTGCTTCGCCGCTCCAAAGGCCTGCCTAACAACCCTCACCTTCAGGCGGGTGGCTTATCGTTAGATGAGGCCACCCAGACCGTGATGTGCAACGAACAGCCTGTCAGCCTCACTGCGGTTGAGTTTCGGCTACTGCGCTACTTCATGCTTCACCCTGGCCAGATCCTGTCCAAAGCCCAGTTGGCGGACCATTTGTACGATGGCGAAACGGAGCGGGACTCTAATGTAATGGAAGTCCACGTGAACCACTTACGCGGTAAGGTAGGCAAAACCCTTATAGAGACACGGCGTGGCCAGGGTTATCGTTTTGTCACAAGCGCACCATGAAGTCATTGCAGACCAGGCTGAGCGTGGGCTTGCTCAGCGTACTTATTCTGGGCGGTTTGTTGTTTGCCCAAGGTGCGTTATGGCTCTTTGAGAGCGGCGTTCAACGTTACCTCGAAAGCAACTTGCGTAGCCAAAGTGAGAACTTGCTAATTGCACTATTGCGCGGCCCGGACGGGTTGGTACTGGCGCCTGATCGCCTACTACCAGCCTATGATCGGGCGTTCTCTGGCTATTATTTTAAAATCGACTTGCCGGGCCGCCAGATTCGCTCCCGCTCGCTGTGGGATGCTCAACTTCCGGTAAGTCCAACGCCTGGCCTGACCCACGCCGAGGCCCCTGGGCCAGATGGCGAAGAGGTGATCATATTGCGCTCGGACTACCGACGGCTGGGCACGTCGATGTCTATCACCGTTGCTCAGGATTACACCCCCATCCGTGAAAGCTTTGCCCGCTTCAGGCAATGGGGGCTAGCGTTCGGTGCGATGCTACTGATTGCGGTACTTGCTCTACAGCGGCTGATCGTAACCCATGCCATGAAGCCCTTGGACATGGCGCGGTGCCAACTTATGCAGCTACAGCAAGGCAAGCGTGGGGCGCTTCAGCTTGCGGCGCCCTTGGAGCTGGAGCCCCTGATCCTGCAGATCAACCACCTTCATGCTCACACCGAGGACAGCTTGAAAAAAGCGCGCACCGCCTTGGGCAACCTGGGGCATGCGTTGAAAACGCCGCTGGCCGTGTTATTCAGTCAAGTGAATGGGCCACGCCTGCAACAAGACCTGGCGTTGCAGGCCTCGCTGTTAGAGCAATTGCGTCAGATACAGGCCCGGCTGGATAAAGAACTCGCCCGTGCACGCCTGGCAGGCGATGCATTGGTCGGCTCACCCTTTGCCTGTGACGACGAAGTACCTGTGCTGCTCACCATGCTGCGCGCCATCCATGGCACACGGGTCACGCTCCATGCGCAGAGCACCCCAGGCTTGGTATTGCCCTGGGACCGTGAAGACATGCTCGAACTCCTGGGTAATGTGCTGGACAACGCCTGCAAGTGGGCTACCGGTGTGGTCCACGTCTCGGCACGCGCGTCAGGCACAGGTTACTGTTTGACGGTAGACGACGACGGCCCCGGTATTCCTCCCCACGCACGTGAGCAGGTGCTTAGCAGAGGCGAGCGCCTCGACGAGCACATCCATGGGCATGGGCTAGGCTTGGGTATCGTCAAGGATATCGTCGAGGCCTGCCATGGCCAGCTCAGGTTAGAGGATAGCCCACTGGGTGGGCTGCGGGTGTCTGTCGAACTACCTCAACGCTAGACCGCTCAACTTCCAGTAGCCTGTGCCGATAACCGAACATTATTCCCCGGCTTATGAGAACTCCCATGCGCCTTAGTTTAAAGGGCAAGGTCTTGTCCCTTGCCGTTATCCCGGTTGTACTGTTCGCGCTCGTCATCAGCCTGAGCAACTTATGGATCTTGCGCCAGCAAGCGGACCGCGAAATTCAGGAAACCCGTGAGCGCTACCTCAACGATGCCAAAGCGGCACTACAGAATTACGTAGCCGTTGCATTGGGCACCGTTAAGCCCATTTACGACGCAGCAGCAGCAACTGATACCCAGGCCCAGGCGCAAGTCGTCCAGATGCTGTCCAAAGTCACTTATGGCAAGGACGGTTATTTCTTCGGCTACGACTCGAAGGCTGTGCGCCTGTTCAAAGGCAATAGCAGCGAAGGAATAGGGCAGAGCTTCATCGACGCCCGCGACCCTAATGGCGTCTACGTAAACCGCGAGCTGGTAAAGGTCGGCATCGACGGCAGCCATTACGTAACGTACTCCTCTAGCTTGCCAGGCACCCAAAAACTGGTACCCAAGCTTGCGTATACCGAATACCTGTCTAAGTGGGACATGGTAATCGGCACTGCGGTGAACCTCGACGGCATCGACGCGCAGCTTGCCCAGGTGCGTGAAACCGTGCATCAGCGTACGGTCGAGATGCTGACCACTATTCTGGGCATCGCAGCGGTGGTGCTGCTGGTAATCGCCCTGATGGGGTGGGTACTGGCGCGCAACATCGTGCGCCCACTGTCGATGATGAAAGACAGCCTGGACGATATTGCTGCGGGCGAGGGTGACCTTACCCGGCGCCTGCCCATCACCAGCCAGGACGAGCTGGGCCAGTTGGCAGGCTCGTTCAATCGCTTCGCCGACAAGATTCACGGAATGGTCCGGCAAATTGCAGGCATGACCGGCGAGCTAACCGGCCTGGTCAGTGACGTTGCCGACCAAGCCCAGCGCTCCGAGCAAGCCATGGAGCGTCAGCGCCAGGAAACCGATCAGGTGGCCACGGCCGTCAATGAGATGTCCGGTGCCGCGCAGGAAGTGGCCCGCAGTGCACAGGGCGCTGCTACGGCTGCGCAAGATACCGACGCTGAGGGGCGTCAGGCCAAGCAGGTAGTGGACGGCAGCGTTGCGCAGATCCACGCGCTGATTGCCGATATCCGCTTGAGTGGCACGTCGCTCGATACCCTGCAAAATGACGTACGCGCCATTGTTGGCGTGTTGAGTGTGATTCGGTCGATCGCTGACCAGACCAACCTGTTGGCGTTGAACGCTGCAATTGAAGCCGCCCGTGCCGGTGAGGCTGGGCGCGGGTTTGCGGTCGTTGCTGATGAGGTGCGCGCGCTGGCCAGCCGCACGCAGCAGAGTACCCAGGAAATCCAGGGCATGATCGATCGCCTGGAAACAGGTACCCGTGATGCTGTGGACGCCATGCGCCGCTCCAGCGAAGCCGGCGAAGACACCAGCCTGCGTGCCAACGAAGCGGGCCGTTCGCTCGACACCATGAGTGCGCTCATCGAAACCATCCGCAACATGAACGCGCAGATCGCGACGGCGGCCGAAGAGCAAACGGCAGTGGTCGAAGAGATCAACCGCAGCGTTCACCACATTGCAGGGGCGGTGGAGCAGGTAGCCGATGAAACCCGGCACGGTGCTGAAACCTCGCGCAAGCTGGCTGCGCTGGGTCAAGGGTTGGGGCATGTGGTGTCTCAGTTCAAGATCTGACGTCGTCTGCCAGGGCACTTTAGCGCACCCATGTCGGACTAAGCTTCAGGTACCCCAAGGGGGGTACCGAAGGCCTAGCTGACATGGAACGCGCATGAACGAAAACTCTCTCCATTACAAGTGCCTTCTGGTGCTCCTGGTAATGGTCACCGTCGCTTTTATCTGGATTCTCCTGCCGTATTACGGCGCTGTGTTCTGGGCCGTAATTCTCGGTATTTTGTTCGCCCCCCTGCAACGCAAGCTCACCCAGCGCTACAGATGGCCCAGAAACGTCACCTCGGTGGCGACCTTGTCCATCTGCGTGCTGGTAGCGGTACTGCCGGTGATCATTATCAGTGGGCTGTTGGTTCAGGAAGGAACAACGGTTTACAAGAACATTCAAAGCGGCCAACTGGACGTGGCTGCCTACGTGAGCCACTTCAAGCAGGCATTGCCCATGCCGCTTCAGCACCTGCTGGACCGGCTGGGCATGGGCAACTTGGACGGCCTTCGCGAGAAGATCACCGCCAGGGCCCTGCAGGGCAGCGAAGCCTTGACCTCTCAGGCGTTCAGCTTTGGCCAGGGCACCCTGGACTTCATCGTCAGCTTCGGCATCATGCTCTACCTGGTGTTCTTTTTCCTGCGGGACGGCCCTGAACTAGTACGCAAGATGCGCATGGCTGTGCCGTTGGCGGAGCAGCAAAAGCGCCGGTTGCAGTTGAAGTTCACCCGCGTGGTGCGGGCCACCGTGAAGGGCAACATGTTGGTGGCCATTTCCCAGGGGGCGCTGGGCGGAATCATTTTCTGGATACTTGATATCCCCAGTGCCTTGCTGTGGGCCGTCTTGATGGCATTTCTTTCATTATTGCCGGCAGTAGGCGCGGGGGTAGTATGGGCGCCGGTGGCGGCGTGGTTCTTCTTGGACAACGACATCTGGCGCGGTAGCGTACTTACCCTGTACGGTATTTTCGTCATCGGGATGGTAGACAACGTACTGCGGCCGATCCTGGTGGGCAAAGACACCAAGCTGCCGGATTATCTGGTACTGATCTCTACCCTGGGTGGCCTGGCTGTATTTGGCCTTAACGGTTTCGTTATTGGGCCGCTGATCGCAGCGCTGTTCATCTCCACTTGGAGCATCTTCACCAGTAATCGCCCCACCATACAATTGCCCCCTGACCTGCAACGTTGACCGCATGATCTACACATCGAGCGCTCAGCCTGCGGCGGGCGTTTCGATGTGTACCGACGAGCGTTGCCATGCCAGACCCGATTCCCCTGAAAGACCACGACAAGGAACAACGCCTGGTCAATGGTCGGCTGGTGGCGTGTGCCTTATTAGTGATCGGCCTGGCGCTCGCCCTGGTGGGGCGGTTGTACTTCCTGCAAGTGGTGCAATACGACTACCACTCGACGATTTCTGAAAACAACCGCGTCCACGTGCTGCCAATACCGCCCGAGCGTGGCTTGATTTACGACCGCAATGGCGTGGTGCTAGCCAACAACCGCCCCAGTTTCAACCTGACGCTGACGCGCGAGCGGGCCGGCGATACTGCCCAGGTGCTGGATACCCTGGCGCGTCTACTCCAGTTACCTGAGGAAGAACGTCGGCAGTTCGATAAGGACCTGCGCCGGTCACGTCATCCCTTCGAGCCTGTCACGCTGATGTACGAGCTGACTGAAGCCCAGATCGCCTTGGTGGCGGTCAACCAGTTTCTGTTGCCCGGGCTGGAGGTAGAGGCGCAATTCGTGCGCGAGTACCCCTTGGGTGAGCAATTCGCGCACTCCCTCGGTTACGTGGGACGCATCAATGAAAATGAAGCCAAAGTGCTGGACCCGGTGGAGTACCGCGGCACACAGTCTGTGGGTAAGACCGGTGTGGAACGCTTTTATGAAGGCGCGCTGCATGGCCATGTGGGGTTCGAGGAAGTCGAAACCAATGCCCAGGGCCGAGTCATGCGCGTGCTAAGGCACACTGACCCGGTGGCGGGCAAGAACATTACGCTCACCCTAGATGCCACGCTTCAGGTCGCGGCTGAAAAAGCCCTCGCTGGGCGCAGGGGGGCAATCGTTGCCCTTGATCCCCAAACGGGCGAGGTACTGGCAATGGTGAGCGAGCCGAGTTTTGACCCTAATCTGTTCGTTACCGGCATCAGCTACAAACAGTACACCGCCCTTCGTGATTCCATCGACAGGCCGCTGTTCAACCGCGTGCTGCGAGGGCTGTACGCGCCAGGCTCCACCATCAAGCCGGAGGTGGCCGTAGCGGGGCTGGACAGCGGGGTGATCACCGCAGGCACCCGCGTGTTCGACCCTGGTTACTACGAGCTGCCCAACTACGATCATAAATACCGTAACTGGAACCGCAGCGGCGATGGTTGGGTAGACCTGTACGCCGCGATCATGCGCTCCAATGACACCTACTTCTATGAAACCGCCCACCGCCTTGGCATTGACCGCTTGCACGATTACCTGAGCCGTTTCGGCATCGGGCAGAAAGTGTCCTTGGACATGTTCGAGGAGGCGCCAGGCTTGATGCCCTCGGAGCAGTGGAAACGCGCCACACGACGGCAGGCTTGGTTCCCGGGGGAGACCCTGATCCTGGGCATCGGCCAGGGCTATATGCAGGTCACTCCCCTGCAACTGGCACAGGCCACGTCTTTAATAGCAAGCAAGGGTGTGTGGCACCGTCCTCACCTTGCTGAATCCGTAGGGGGGGTCGCCCCTGTGGATATCAACCCTATGCCCAACATTGTGTTACGTGATGCAGGGGAGTGGGAGCAGGTCAACCGTGGCATGCAGGCCGTCATGCACGATGCCCGTGGAATCGCCCGGCAGTCTGCCGCAGGTGCTCAATACCGCATCGCTGGCAAAAGCGGAACCGCCCAGGTGGTCGCGATTCGCCAGGGTGAGCGCTATAACCGCGCCAAAACACTGGAGCGTAACCGCGACAACGCATTGTTCGTAGGGTTTGCGCCTGCGGAGAGCCCCAGAATTGTAGTTGCCGTGATGATCGAGAACGGCGAAGCGGGTGGGCGCGTAGCAGGGCCGGTGGTGCGGGAGGTGTTGGATGCTTGGCTGTTAGACCAAGACGGCCACCTCAAACCCCAGTACGCCAGCCCCTCTGTCGCCCCCAAGGCGCCTGCGACCTGACAGGCCTACGCAAGGCGGCCAGGTAGGGGCGCAATGCACGGCTTCGATCAAAACGTTCGAATCCCTGCGTTTTTATCCTGTCCCAGTCTGTGCGAAGGTTCATCGGCCGGCGTCATTGTGGCGCGGCATCCTAAGGAGCGTCTCATGGCTAAAGTTCTTGTTCTGTATTACTCCACGTATGGCCATATTGAAACCATGGCCAACGCGGTCGCCGAGGGGGCGCGGGACGCGGGTGCAACTGTAGACGTCAAGCGCGTACCCGAGACCGCGCCTGCCGAGGTCGCCAAGGCCGTCCACTTCAAGCTTGACCAGGCCGCCCCGATCGCCACCGTACAAGACTTGGCCAACTACGATGCAATCATTCTGGGCAGCCCCACCCGCTTTGGACGGGTCAGCAGCCAGATGGCCGCCTTCCTGGACCAAGCAGGCGGGCTGTGGGCTTCAGGGGCGCTGAATGGCAAGGTAGGCGCAGCCTTTACCTCCACTGCGTCCCAGCATGGCGGCCAGGAAACCACGCTGTTCTCGCTTATCACCAACCTGCTGCACTTTGGCATGGTGATCGTGGGCTTGCCCTACAGCTACCAAGGCCAGATGAGCATGGAAGAAATCGTGGGCGGCACGCCTTACGGCGCGAGCACGCTTGCAGGGGGTGACGGCTCCCGACAGCCTAGCGAGATCGACTTGGGCGGCGCGCGCCATCAGGGCGAGCTGGTTGCCAAGACTGCGGCCAAGCTGTTCAGCTGACCGCTAAGGGAGGGCCGTTATGTACTCGCACATTATTGTTGGCGCACAGAACCTCCAGCGTATGGCCGCCTTTTACGGCAGTGTCCTGCCTACGTTAGGCCTGGAAGCGATGCCTGACGAGGATGACAGCGGCCCACCCGGCAAAGGGTGGCAGCGGCCAGGGCAGCGTTGGCCGCAGTTCTTTGTGCAAGCGCCATTCAATGGCTTGCCTGCGACCGCCGGCAACGGCACTCAAGTGAGTTTTGCCTGCGCATCCCGTGAACACGTCAACGCCGTATGGGCTGCGGCATTGGCCCACGGCGGAACTGATGAAGGCTCGCCGGGTGTCCGTGACTGTTATGGGCCTGACTATTACGGGGCTTATTGCCGCGACCCTGAGGGCAATAAATTGTGCTTCGTGCACGCCGACGGTTTATAAGCGCTCTACCTGAGGCGCACCACAAAAAAAGCCCGCCAGGCATCGCCAGGCGGGCTTTTTTACGCAGCAGGGATCAGCCCATCAGGTGCAGCCCTGCGTGCTGTACCAAGTCAACCAGCGGTTGTGGATACACGCCCAGCACGAATGCCAGAATGGCGATTGCCAGCAGCATCACGCCGCCGGTGCGCTGTTCCCAATTCAACGGGGCATCTTGGCGCGGAATGCTCGACTCCATCAGGTACATGGTGACCATGACGCGAAGGTAGTAGAACAAGCCGATCGCGCTGCCCAGTACCAGGGCGCCCACCAGCCACCACAGGCCGGATTCAACGCCAGCGGCCATTACGTAGAATTTACCGATAAAGCCCGCCGTGAGGGGGATACCCGCCAGCGACAGCATCATCACCGTAAGTACAGCCGTGAGGTAAGGGCGCCGCCAGAATAGCCCGCGGTACTCGAACATAGCATCGGCATCACGGCCCTTGAACGGTGAGGACATCAAGGTAATCACCCCGAAGGCGCCAAGGCTGGTGATGACATAGGTGACGAGGTACACCCCAATCGCTTCCACCGCCAGGCCTTTGCTGGCCACCAGGGCAATCAGCAGGTAACCGAAGTGCGCGATGGAGGAGTAGCCCAGCAGGCGCTTGAGGTTGGTCTGGTTCAGCGCCAGCAGGTTACCTACCAGAATGGACGCGACTGCAATGACGCTCAGCACAGTGTTGAGTACACCGCTGCTGGCTGCCGGCGACAATTGGAACAGCCGCACGATCACTGCAAAGACCGCCACCTTGCTAGCCGTAGCCAGGAAGGCCGCGACCGGTGCAGGTGCGCCTTCATAAACGTCGGGCGTCCACAGGTGGAATGGAACCAGTGACAACTTGAATGCCAGGCCTACCAACATCATCCCCAGCCCCAACTGGGCCAGCATGCTAGGCAAGCCAGTGGCGGCAAGGGCTGCGCCGATACCGCCAAAGCTCAAGGTGCCTGCGTCTGCATACAGCAATGCCATGCCGAATAACAGGAACGCCGACCCGGCAGCCGACAGCACCATGTATTTGATGCCAGCCTCCAGCGAGCGCTTGTTGAAGAACGCATAGGCGACGAGGCCATACACGGGCACCGACAGCAGCTCCAGGCCAATGAACAGCGACGCCAGGTGCTGGGCACAAACCAGCACCATGCCGCCCGCTGCGGCCAGCAGGATCAGCAGGTACAGTTCTTCCCGGTTGCCGGGGTAGCCCGAGCCCGCATCGCCCAGGTACGCATGCGCCAAGGTCACGCAGGCCAAGGTTGCGACCAGAATCAACGCCATGTACAGGCAGGCAAAATTGTCTACTTGCAGCAAGCTGGTCACGCTCAGGGGCGTCACATTGAGCACGGGCAAAAGCGACAGCAGGGCCAGGTTAAGGCCAGCACACGACAACAGGAAAGTTTGTGAATGGTTACGGCGCCAGGCGATGGCCAGCATTACCACCACGATGGTGACGCTGGTAATCAGCAGTGGCGCCAGCGCCAGAAAGTGTTGAGAGGTCAGTTCCATTGCAGGTTACCGGGCCGATGCAAGTTGAGAGAAAGCCGAGCCGAACCAGTGCTGAACCCCCGCCATGGTAGCGGCTGAGGTGTCCAGGATGGGTTGCGGATACACGCCCAGCAATACCAGCAGCACCGCCAGCACTAAGATCATCGCCAATTCGCGACCGTCCATGCCATGCAGTACGGTATCGGACTTGGCGGGGCCAAAGTAGGCGCGGTGGATCATGATCAATGCGTAGACCGAGCCCACGACCAGGCCGAAGGTCGCGATAGAGGTGACCCAAGGCGCGACCGTGAAGCTGCCCAGCAGAATCAGGAACTCGCCCACGAAGTTACCAGTGCCTGGAAGCCCGAGCGAGGCTGCCGCGAAGAACAGACTGATCGCAGGCAGGTAGCTGATACGCGACCAAAGCCCGCCCATCTCACGCATGTCTCGGGTGTGCAAGCGTTCGTACAGTTGGCCGCTGAGGATGAACAACGCAGCGGCCGACAGGCCGTGAGCGACCATTTGCACCACAGCGCCTTGCAACGCTTGCTGGCTGCCTGAGTAGATGCCAATCAGCACAAAGCCCATGTGTGAAACGCTGGAATAGGCGATCAGGCGCTTGATGTCCGTCTGCGCAAAGGCCAGGAAGGCACCGTAGAAGATCCCTACCAGCCCCAGGCCCATGGCGATCGGCGCGAACTCTGCCGACGCATTCGGGAACAGCGGCAAGGCAAAGCGCAGCAGGCCATAGGCGGCCGTTTTGAGCAAGATACCGGCGAGGTCCACAGAGCCTGCAGTAGGCGCCTGGGCGTGTGCGTCTGGGAGCCAGGAATGCACGGGCACGACCGGCAGCTTCACGGCGAAGGCCACGAAGAAGCCCAACATCAACAAGTACTCAGTGCCCGCTGGCAGCTTCGCTTTGAGCAGGTCACTGTAGTTGAAGGTAATGACGCCTGTGGTATTGAAGTTCACCAGGACCAGCCCCAGGATCGCCACCAACATGATCAGGCCGCTGGCCTGGGTGAAGATGAAGAACTTGGTCGCCGCGTAGATCCGGGTGCGCTTGCCGTCTGACGAGCTGTGACCCCATAGGGCAATGAGGAAGTACATCGGTACCAGCATCATTTCCCAGAAGAAGAAGAACAGGAACAGGTCCAGCGACAGGAACACGCCAATGACACCGCCCAGGATCCACATCAGGTTCAAGTGGAAGAAACCCACATGGCGCTGAATTTCTTTCCACGAGCACAGTACCGACAGCAAACCCAGCAGGCCGGTCAACAGGATCATCAGCAGCGAGAGGCCATCGAGCGCCAGGTGCACGCTGATACCGAAGCGCTGAATCCAGGCCAGCTTGAATTCCACTGCCCAGACCGGGTCAGCGCCGGGCGCAGGTGCCAAGGTGTAATCACCGTGCGCCCAGAGCCATAACCCAAGCGCCAGTTCCAGTGACATTGTCAGCAGAGCGATCCAGCGGGGGAGGGTAGCGCTCGAGCGCTCAGCCATCCAGCACAGGAGTCCGCCGATGAAGGGAATCAGGATCAGCCAAGGCAAAATCATGACGGGTTCGTTTCCTTTCGCAAATTCGCAAGGTTCATAGTCAGGCCGCCATTACTACAGCGCCCAGCACCAGGACGGCGCCAAAGCCGATGGACGCAGCGTACCAGCGCAACTGGCCGTTCTCGGTGCGGCTCATGACGGCATTGCCGCTTTTGACCAGCCGAGGGACCAAGCCGATACCGCGATCCATAGGGTCCTTACGCAGTACATGGCTGATCCATAAGTACGGTTTGACGAAGAGCTTGTCGTACAGCCAGTCAAAGCCCCACGCCGCATACCACCATGCAGACAACAACCGGCCTGGCCCACTGTTGGCAATAGCGGTAGCTACCCGACGTTTGCCAAGGAATAACAGCGCTGCAAGCAGAATGCCCGCCAGTGCGATAGCCCCCGAGGCGATTTCCAGGCTGTGTTTGGCGTCACCACCGGCATGACCCACGCTTTCTGGCAGTACACCCGCCAGCGGCGGATGAATCCAGGCGCCAATGAAGGTGGACAGCACCAACAGCACGCCCAAGGGCAGCGCGTGAGCGATACCGTGACCAGGGTGCGCGTCTGTTTTCGCCTCGCCGTGGAAGGCGATGAAGATCAACCGGAAGGTGTACAAGGACGTCATGAACGCGCCTACCAGGCCGGCGTACAGCAAACCGGTATGGCCGCTGGCAAATGCCTCCCAGAGGATTTCGTCCTTGGAGTAGAAGCCTGCCGTCAGGAGTGGCAAGGCTGACAACGCTGCCCCGCCCACGATGAAGCTGGCGTAGGCCAAGGGAAGTTTTTTCCAGAGCCCGCCCATCTTGAAGATGTTCTGCTCGTGGTGACAACCAATGATCACCGCACCCGAAGCCAGGAACAGCAGCGCCTTGAAGAAGGCGTGCGTCATCAGGTGGAAGATCGCGCCTTCCCATGCGCCTACTCCCAGCGCCAGGAACATGTAACCGATCTGGCTCATGGTTGAGTAGGCCAGGACGCGCTTGATGTCGGTTTGCACCAACGCTGCGAAGCCGGCCAGCACCAAGGTCACCCCACCCACCACGCCCACGAGGTGCAGGATATCCGGCGCCAGTGCGAACAAGCCGTGAGTGCGAGCGATCAGGTAAACGCCTGCGGTCACCATGGTCGCAGCGTGGATCAACGCGGATACAGGTGTCGGGCCGGCCATGGCGTCTGCCAGCCAGGTTTGCAAAGGTAGCTGAGCCGATTTACCCACTGCTCCGCCCAGTAGCATCAAGGTGGCCAGTACGATCCAGAAGTCGCCGACCTTGAAGTGCTCCGGCGCACGCACCAGCAGCTCCTGGATATTCAACGTACCCAGCTGCTGGAACAGGATGAACATGCCGATGGCCATGAATACGTCACCGATCCGGGTGACAATGAAGGCCTTGAGCGCAGCGTTGCCATTATTGCGGTTGCCATAATAGAAACCGATCAACAGGTAGCTGCACAGCCCCACGCCTTCCCAGCCAAAGTAAATGAACAGCAGGTTGTCGCCCAGAATCAGGAACAGCATGCTGGCAATGAACAGGTTGGTATAGGCAAAGAACCGCGAATAGCCTTCTTCGCCCCGCATGTACCAGCTGGCGAACAGGTGGATCAAGAAACCCACGCCAACCACCACACCCAACATGGTGACCGACAGGCCGTCCAGGTAGAGGGTGAAGCTTGGCGCGAAGCCGTCAACCGACATCCAGGTCCAGAGCAGTTGGGTGAAGGCACCACCTGCTGGGGGGGCCAAGTTAAATTGCCAGATCACATAGGCGGCCACGATGGCCGACAAGCCAATGGAGCCGACACCGATCAGCGCCGAGGTGTTTTCCGAGAGGCGGCCCCGAGAGAACGCCAGTAGGAAATAACCCAGCAGAGGGAAGACGAAAGTCAGGAAGAGTAGGTTCATCCGTGCATCTCACTGGCAGCGTCGATATCGAGCGTATGGAAGCGGCGATACAACTGGATCAGAATGGCCAGGCCAATACTGGCCTCGGCCGCGGCCAGGCTGATCACCAGAATAAACATGATCTGCCCGTCCGGTTGTGCCCAGCGGCTACCCGCGACGATGAACGCCAATGCGGCAGCGTTCATCATGATTTCAAGGCTCATCAAGATGAAGAGTATGTTGCGGCGAACCAACAGGCCTACCAGGCCCAGCACGAACAATATGCCCGCGACGGCCAAGCCGTGTTCTAGAGGAATGGCTGGCATAGGTTACTCCTTCGCCTCGTTACGGCCGATATGGAAGGCGGTAATGGCAGCCGCCAGGAGCAGCATGGACGCCAGTTCCACCACCAACAGGTATGGCCCGAACAGGCTGATGCCCACGGCTTTTGGCCCAACGGTGGTTTCCCCCAGCGGGATGTTGCCTGGGCCCGAAAACAGGACGTACATCAATTCCAGCAGTAGCAGCACTGCCAGCAACATTGGGCCTGCCCAGATCCCTGGCTTGAACCAGGCACGCTCTTGCTCGGCGGACGCGGTGCCCAGATTGAGCATCATCACCACGAACACAAACAGCACCATGATGGCGCCAGCGTACGCGATGATTTCCAGGATGCCGGCAAAGGGCGCCCCGAGTGAGAAGAACGTCATGGCGACAGCGATCAAAGAGATGATCAAGTACAGCAAGGCATGGACCGGATTGGTGCCAGTAACAACCCTGAGGGTCGCCAGCACCGCAACGCCAGAGGCGAAATAGAACGCGAATTCCATTGTGGTTCCTTAAGGCAGCAGGCCCTTCACGTTGATCGGCTCGGCTTCGTTCTGCGCAGCGCCCTTAGGCTTGCCAGCAATGGCCATGCCTGCGACGCGATAGAAGTTATAGTCCGGGTTCTTGCCTGGCCCTGAAATCAGCAGGTCGTGTTTTTCATACACCAAGTCCTGACGCTTGTAGTCCGCCATTTCGAAATCCGGCGTCAGCTGGATCGCGGTGGTGGGGCAGGCTTCCTCGCACAAGCCGCAGAAGATGCAGCGCGAGAAGTTGATCCGGAAGAACTCTGGGTACCAGCGGCCGTCGTCTGCTTCAGCCTTTTGCAGCGAAATGCAGCCGACAGGGCAGGCGACCGCGCACAGGTTGCACGCCACGCAGCGCTCTTCGCCATCCGGGTCGCGGGTAAGCACGATCCGGCCTCGGTAGCGCGGGGCCAGATAGACCTCTTCCTCCGGGTACTGCAGGGTGTCGCGCTTGCGGAAGCCATGGCCGAATACCATGATCAGGCTGCGCAGTTGGGTATAGGTGCCATGGGCAATATGGCCGATATATTTGAACATCACGCGTTCCTCAAGTCCCCGCCGGTGTGTTTAACAACACGACCGCGGCGGTTACCAGCAAATTGATCAGGGTCAGCGGGAGGCAGAACTTCCAGCTGAAGTCCATCACTTGGTCATAGCGCGGCCGAGGTATCGAGGCGCGCAGCAGGATGAACAGCATGATGAAAAAGGCGGTCTTGAGCGCGAACCACAGGAACGGTACCTGCGGCAGGATATCGAAGGGGCCATGCCAGCCGCCGAAGAACAGCGTGACCAGCAAGGCAGATACCAGGACGATACCGATGTATTCACCTACGAAGAACATGCCCCATTTCATGCCGGCATACTCGATGTGGTAACCGTCGGCCAATTCCTGTTCCGCCTCGGGCTGGTCGAACGGGTGACGGTGAGTCACCGCTACGCCTGCGATGAAGAACGTACAGAAGCCGAAGAACTGCGGAATGATGAACCACAGGTTCTGCGCTTGGTACTCAACGATGTCGCGCATGTTGAACGAGCCGGCCTGGACAATCACGCCCATCAGCGCAAGGCCCATGAACACTTCGTAGGACACCGTCTGGGCCGATGCCCGCAGGCTACCCAGCAGTGCATACTTGTTGTTGCTCGACCAGCCCGCGAACAGCACCGCATACACCGAAAGCCCGGCCATCGCGAAGAAGAACAGCACCCCAATGTTCAGGTCAGCCACCCCCCAGGTAGGGGTGATGGGAATGACCGAAAAGGCGATGAGCAGGGCGCTCATCGCCACCACAGGGGCCAGGGTGAAGATCACCCGGTCCACGAAGGGCGGGTTCCAGTCTTCCTTGAAGAACATCTTCAGCATGTCAGCCGCGATCTGGAACATGCCGAACGGGCCAACCCGGTTGGGCCCGTAACGGTCTTGCCACCAGCCTAGCAAACGGCGCTCCACGAAGCTGAGCAGCGCACCACAGACCACGACGGCCAGCAAAATGACGATAGATTTCAAGGCCGAGACGATCACGTCGATCACTTCAGGGGTAAACCAGGTCATTGCGCAGCCTCCTGCAAGCGTTCAACGGGCTGCCCGCCAAAGGCCGGGGGGATGCCCGGCAAGCCTTTGGGCAGGGCAACCAGGCCTGCGGCGAGTTGATCATCCACACGCAGCGGCAAACGCAATTCAACCCCCGCCACGCTGAAGCTGAGCAGGGCACCATCGTTCACACCTAGCCGATCAGCTTCCGCTTTGGCCAAGGCAATGTAGGGCGTCGGGATACGCGACTGCACCGGCGCGGCCCGTGAAGAGGTTTCTTCACTGCCGAACAGGTGATACACCGGCACGGCCGTCCAGGTACCCCGCGCTGGCGCGAAGGCCGCTGGCACGCTGGCGAACCAGGAGAGACCATCGCCTCGCGGCTCGATCAGGCGCACACCTGGGTCGCCTGCTCGCAGATGACCGCCCACTTCGTCCTGGAATTTGTTCCAGGCCTGCGGGGAGTTCCAGCCTGGCAACCAGGCGAACGGTACCTGCTGACGGAGTTCCTTGCTCCCGGAGTAACCTTCCATGGAGAAGGCGAACGGGCTGTCGATGTCCTGGCTGGTACGCGGTTCATGCACGCTGATGTTGGCGCGCATTGACGTACGGCCGGAATAGCGCAGCGGCTCACGGGCCAGCTTCTGGCCCTTGATGCGGAACGCCGCAGACGGTGCGGCGCCAACGATACCCGCAAGCTGCGGGGCGCTAGCGGCGCAGGCAGCCGTGACCTGGTCAAGCTGGGTCCAGTCCACCTTGCGCTCAAGCAGCGTGGCGCGCAGGGCATGCAGCCAGCGCCAGCCTTCATGCACGAAGTTCTGGGGGTCCAGGTAATGCGGGTCGAACACCTGGAAGAAGCGCTGTGCGCGGCCTTCCTGACTGACCAGGGTCCCGTCGGCTTCAGCGAAGCTGGCGGCGGGCAGTATCAAGTGTGCGCGGTCGGCCGTAGGGGTTTGCTGGTGGTCCGCCACGATGACCACTTTCGCCGCTGCAAGCGCTGCATCCACCTTCGCCTTGGGCGCGCGGGTGTACAGGTCGTTTTCCAGCACCACGATGGCATCTGCGCGGCCGTCGATCACTGCATCCAACGCAGCGTCGAGGGAGTCACCGCCCAACATGGCCAAGCCCAGGCTGTTGGCCTCCGGCACGATCAGGCTCAGCGAACCGGCCTTGGCACGCAGGGCAAGTGCCTTGGCGATGTTGGCAGCGGCTTCGATCAACGCGTTGGAGCCCAGCGACGTGCCCGATACGATCAGGGGGCGCTTGGCGGCCAGCAGCGCGTCGGCGATACGCTGAACCAGCCCGAGGGTCTCGTCATCCAGGCCAGGCACGGCCGGGGCGCTCGCATCCAGGGCATGGGCCACTGCGAAGCCCAGGCGGGCGAGGTCTTCAGGCGCTGCGTGTACGCATTCCTCGGCAACGTCATCCAGGCGTGTATCCGTCAGGCTGGCGATGAACAGCGGGTACATTTCGTGTTGCCCGATGTTTTTGACCGCAGCATCCAGCCAGGGCGGGACGCGCATGGCTTCAGCCATCGCTTCTGCCTTGCCTTTCACCGATTGCCGCAAGGCCAAGGCCATACGGGCAGCGGTTTGGGTAAGGTCTTCGCCCAGCACGAAGACCGCATCGTGGTCTTCTACCTCTCGCAGGCTTGGGATCGGAAGCGGGCTATTGTTCAGCACCTCCAGCGCCAAGCGGATACGGCTTAGCTCGGCTGCTTCGATGCCGGTGGAGTACCACTCGGCGCCCACCAGTTCACGCAGTGCGTAGTTGCCTTCCAGGCTGGCTCGTGGCGAGCCGATGCCGACGATGGTACGGCCACGTAGCAGTTGAGCGGCCTGATCGAGTGCGGCGTCCACGCCCAGCATGGCGCGTTCCTGACCCAGCATCGGATGCTTGGGGCGGTCCTTGCGGTTGACGTAGCCATAACCGAAGCGGCCACGGTCGCACAGGAAGTAATGGTTGACCGAACCGTTGTAGCGGTTCTCTATGCGGCGCAGTTCGCCGTAGCGTTCGCCCGGGCTGATGTTGCAGCCGCTGGAGCAGCCATGACAGATGCTGGGCGCAAACTGCATGTCCCATTTACGGTTGTAGCGCTCGGAGTGGGTTTTATCCGTGAACACGCCCGTTGGGCACACTTCAGTGAGGTTCCCGGAAAACTCGCTCTCCAGCACGCCATCTTCAACGCGGCCGAAGTACACGTTGTCGTGCGCCCCGTACACGCCCAGGTCCGTACCGCCGGCATAGTCTTTGTAGAAACGTACGCAGCGGTAACAGGCGATGCAGCGGTTCATTTCATGCGCAATGAACGGCCCCAGGTCTTGGTTCTGGTGCGTACGTTTGGTAAAGCGATAGCGGCGCTCGTTATGGCCGGTCATCACCGTCATGTCTTGCAGGTGGCAGTGGCCGCCTTCTTCGCACACCGGGCAGTCGTGCGGGTGGTTGGTCATCAACCATTCCACCACGCTGGCACGGAATGCCTTGGATTCTGCATCGTCGATGGAGATCCAGGTGTTATCGGCCGCCGGGGTCATGCAGGACATGACGATACGGCCACGGGTGTCGTTTTCGTCGGTGTATTGCTTGACCGCGCACTGGCGACATGCGCCAACGCTGCCCAATGCGGGGTGCCAGCAGAAATAGGGAATGTCGAGGCCGAGGGACAGACACGCCTGTAGTAGGTTGTCTGCGCCATCGACTTCGAGCGCTTTGCCGTCTACGTGGATAGTGGCCATGGTTCAAAGGTCTTCGTTGGCCCGGTTGCCCAGGCTTGGCTAATGGAAATCTTGTTCTGCGCCTGGCGCCGAAGCGCGCAGGCGGGGGCGGGGCAAGGCCACCGCCTACGCATCAATCAGGCACCGGCCGGGATGGGCCGTGGTTGGCCAAAGCCCGGAGCCGGGGTCGCCGCTCCCACGGGGGCGATGCCGGCTTCGAATTCTTCACGGAAATACTTGATGGCACTGCCCAATGGCTCCACCGCCCCAGGGGCGTGGGCACAGAAGGTTTTGCCAGGCCCCAGGAAACCTACCAGCCCCAGCAGGGTGTCGATGTCCCCCTGGGCCCCCTGGCCGGTTTCCAGTGCCCGCAGCAGCTTGACCGACCATGGCAGGCCATCCCTGCAGGGGGTGCAGAAGCCACAGGACTCACGGGAAAAGAACTCTTCCATGTTGCGCAGCAGCGAGACCATGTTCACCGTCTGGTCCACGGCCATAGCCAGGCCGGTGCCCATGCGGGTACCTACCTTGGCAATACCGCCGGCGTACATTTGGGCTTCCAGATGCTCGGGCAGCAGGAAGCCAGTGCCAGCGCCGCCAGGCTGCCAGCACTTGAGGGTGTACCCGTCGCGCATCCCGCCTGCGTAGTCTTCGAACAACTCACGTGCGGTTACGCCAAAGGGTAGCTCCCACAGGCCAGGGTTCTTGACCTTGCCGGAAAAGCCCATGAGCTTGGTGCCGTGGTCTTCACTGCCTTCACGCGCCAGCGCCTTGTACCAGTCAACGCCATTACCGACGATTGCCGGAACGTTGCACAGCGTCTCGACGTTGTTAACACATGTAGGTTTACCCCACACGCCTACGGCGGCCGGGAACGGCGGCTTGGAACGCGGGTTGGCGCGGCGGCCTTCCAGTGAGTTGATCAGTGCGGTTTCTTCGCCACAGATGTAACGGCCCGCGCCGGTGTGTACAAACAGTTCGAAATCGAAGCCGCTGCCTAGAATGTTCTTGCCCAGGAGGCCTGCGGCCTTGGCTTCTTCGACGGCACGGTTGAGGTGCCGAGCAGCAGTGGTGTACTCGCCTCGCAGGAAGATATATCCGCGATAGGCCTTCAGCGCCCGAGCGCTGATCAGCATGCCTTCGATCAGCAGGTGGGGCTGCTGTTCCATGAGCATGCGGTCTTTCCAGGTGTTGGGCTCCATTTCGTCCGCATTGCACAGCAGGTAGCGGATGTTCATGGATTCATCTTTAGGCATCAGGCCCCACTTCACGCCCGTAGGAAAACCGGCGCCACCGCGGCCTTTGAGCCCGGAGTCCTTGACCGTTTGCACGATCTCGTCCTGGGTCATCTGTGCCAACGCTTTACGGGCGGCCGTGTAGCCATCCTTGCGCTGGTATTCCTCCAGCCAGACGGGCTCCGCGTCATCGCGCAAGCGCCAGGTAAGGGGATGGGTCTCAGCGGCGCGCGTGATGCGGTTGGCCGGGCCAAACGAAGTGAGGGTCATACGTAGGCCTCCAGCAAGTGGCTAACGCCGTCGGGCATGACGTTGCCAAACGTATCGTCGTCGATCATCAGCGCGGGCGCCTTGTCGCAGTTCCCCAGACAGCACACCGGGAGCAAGGTGAAACGGCCATCGGCGGTGGTTTGGCCAAGGCCGATGCCCAGTTCACGTTGGATCTGGGCTACCACCGATTCGTGCCCGCCGATGTAGCAGACCATGCTGTCGCACACGCGGATGATGTGGCGCCCCACAGGTTGGCGGAATATCTGGCTATAGAAGGTGGCAACCCCTTCAACGTCGCTGGCCGGAATCCCGAGCAGCTCGCCGATGGCATAGAGCGCGCCATCAGGGACCCAGCCGCGTTCCTTTTGTACGATCTTGAGTGCTTCGATAGAGGCCGCGCGCGGGTCTTCGTAGTGGTGCAGCTCGTGCTCGATGGCCGAGCGCTCGGTTTCGCTCAGTGCGAAACGGTCAGTCTGGATAAGCGTCGTGTTCATGCTTAGCGGTCCACATCGGCCATGACGAAGTCGATACTGCCCAGGTATGCAATCAGGTCGGCGACCATGCTGCCGCGGATCACCGAAGGAATCTGCTGCAAGTGCGGGTAGCTGGGGGTACGGATACGGGTGCGGTAGCTCATGGTGCCGCCGTCGCTCGTCAGGTAATAACTGTTGATGCCCTTGGTCGCCTCAATCATCTGGAAGGACTCGTTGGCCGGCATAACCGGCCCCCATGACACTTGCAGGAAGTGAGTGATGAGGGTTTCGATATGCTGCAGGGTGCGCTCTTTAGGCGGCGGCGTAGTCAGCGGATGGTCTGCCTTGTAAGGGCCCGCCGGCATATTGCGCATGCACTGCTCGATGATCCGCAGGCTCTGGCGCATTTCTTCGACCCGCACCATGCAGCGGTCGTAGGCATCGCCTGAGTGAGCCAACGGCACTTCAAATTCGAAGTTCTCGTAGCCCGAGTACGGCCGCGCTTTGCGCAGGTCGAAATCGCAACCCGTAGCGCGCAGGTTCGGGCCAGTGGTGCCCCATTCCAGTGCTTCGCGGGTGTTGTAGGCGGCGACACCAACGGTACGGCCCTTGAGGATGCTGTTCTGCAGCGCCGCCTTGGTGTATTCGTCCAGGCGTTTGGGCATCCAGTCGATGAAGTCTTTGACCAGTTTTTCCCAACCGCGAGGCAGGTCGTGTGCAACCCCGCCAATGCGGAACCAGGCCGGGTGCAGGCGGAACCCAGTGATGGCTTCGATGACCGTGTAGGCCCGCTGCCGGTCGGTGAAGGTGAAGAACACCGGTGTCATGGCGCCCACGTCCTGGATGTAGGTACCCAGGAACAATAGGTGGCTCGTGATGCGGAAGAACTCCGCCATCATGATACGGATGGTATTGACCCGGTCGGGCACGGTAATGCCGGCCAGCTTCTCTACCGCCAGTACGTAGGGCAGGTTGTTCATCACCCCGCCGAGGTAGTCGATGCGGTCGGTGTACGGAATGTAGCTGTGCCACGACTGGCGCTCGCCCATCTTCTCAGCACCACGGTGGTGGTAGCCGATGTCGGGCACGCAATCGACAATCTCTTCGCCGTCAAGCTGCAGGATGATCCGGAAGGCACCGTGGGCGGAGGGGTGGTTGGGCCCCAGGTTGAGGAACATGAAGTCCTCGTTGGCTGTGCCGCGCTTCATGCCCCAGTCTTCAGGGCGGAAGCGCGCGGCTTCCTCTTCGTGCGCCTGCTTGGCGAGGCTCAGGCTGTAGGGGTCAAACTCGGTGGCGCGGGCAGGGTAGTCCTTGCGCAGCGGGTGGCCTTCCCAGGTAGGCGGCATCATGATGCGGCTCAGGTTGGGATGGCCCACGAAAGTAATGCCCAGCATGTCCCACACTTCACGCTCGTACCAGTTGGCGTTAGGCCACAGGTTTGTGATGGTGGGGAGGTTCAGGTCGCCCTCGCTCAACGCCACCTTGAGCATCACATCGCTGTTACGCTCCAGTGACATCAGGTGGTAGAAGACGGTGAAGTCAGCCTCGGGCAGGCCACGGCGGTGGGTACGCAAGCGTTCGTCCACGCCGTGCAGGTCATACAGCATCGAGTAGGGCTTGGGCAGGTCGCGCAGGAACGCCAGCACGTCCTTTATCTGGGCCCTTGGCACCCACAGCACAGGCATGCCCGTGCGGGTGTGCTGGGCAGTGAAGCTGTCAGGGCCGAAGCGGTTGTTCAGTTCAACGACCACATCCTGGTCGTCAGCCTTGTAAGGCGGGATATACAGAGCGGTGTCCGCTGTTGTCATGGTGTCGGTCGCTTTCGCTTTCGGTCAACGTAAAGGATGAGCCCCAGACGCGCGCCTGCCAGCCTGTGGCAGGCGCGCCCGGATCACACTTCGTCTGGGCTGCGCAGGTTGGTGACTTGAATACGCTGTTCGCGCCGCAGGTCTTTCTGGGACGGCATCTCGGCGCGGTAAACACCTTGATCGCCCACCACCCACGACAGAGGGCGCTTCTCCTTGCCGATTGACTCCTGCAACAGCATCAGCCCTTGCAGGAATGCCTCTGGACGAGGAGGGCAACCGGGGACGTAGACGTCCACGGGCAGGAACTTGTCCACCCCCTGAACGACCGAGTAGATGTCGTACATGCCACCTGAGTTAGCGCAAGCACCCATGGAGATTACCCACTTCGGCTCAAGCATCTGTTCGTACAGGCGCTGGATGACCGGCGCCATCTTGATGAACGGGGTGCCAGCGATCACCATGAAGTCTGCCTGCCGGGGTGACGCGCGGATCACTTCAGCCCCGAAACGGGCGATGTCATGGGGTGCGGTAAAGGCCGTGGTCATTTCCACGTAACAGCAGGACAGCCCGAAGTTGTAAGGCCATAACGAGTTTTTACGGCCCCAGTTGACGGCGCCGCTTAAGACGTCCTCAAGCTTGCCCATGAAGACGCTACGGTGAACCTGGTCTTCGAGCATCTTGTCATCGACGATGCCCTGCTTGCCCAGGGGGTAGCGCTGTTCCGGATCCTGAGGAGCATCCGGGTCAATCTTGGTAAGGTTATATTGCATTGCCAAAGCCTCATTGTTTCAGCTTCGCCTGCCGCTTGTGACGACCTTCGGGCGCCCAATCGAGTGCCCCCACTCGCCATAGGTAGACAAGACCCGCCAACAGAATTGCTATGAAAATGAGCGCTTCGACAAAGCCTGCCCACCCGCTTTCGCGAACGGACACTGACCAGGCGAACAAAAAGAGGGCTTCTATATCGAAGATCACGAACAGCATCGCGACCAGATAGAACTTGGCGGACAAGCGGAGCCGGGCGCTGCCAACGGGTAACATGCCTGACTCGAAGGGGTCGTTCTTGCTACGGCCCCAGGCCTTGCCGCCGAGAAGGCTGGACAGGCCAAGCATGAAGGCACAGAGCCCCGCGACACCCAGGAGGAAGATGGCAAAGCCCCAGTTATGGGCGATGAGTCCTGCTGAAGGGGTCATGCTGGCAATCCTTAACAGAGCGCTAGGTCTCTGAATCTAAAGAGGGTATAGCAGTGACGAAATGTCGCAGCCATGGATCGACGAATTTTATGGGCAAACCCGCGGCAAGTAAATTTATAGGATCAAATTAATTCACCCAATGGTGCAAATAGTACACACCTATACCGCGCCATGCCTTGTTGTTAGCGGATTAGAGCGGTTTTGTTCAAAGCTCTTTTCTTTTAACGGCAACAACTTGAGTGTGAATGATAATTGATCGCAACAATGGGTGGTGTCTGTATTAGTTGTAGCTCACTCAAGTGACTATAGCCCCGGTTTGAGTTTATGCCCCAATCAATTGCAGGCCTTAGATCTGAATCAATGAAAGGCCAGATACCGCTATGTTACGAAGACGATAAAGGCATGAGGCCATCAAGCCATGCCCTGCGACTGTACGTCCGCACAGGCCTGCCTCACGGCAGCGCATCGACCCGTACCCGAAGCGTCATGTCGTCACGCCCCTGGGTGCTGTAATAGCGGCTAGTCCCGCTGCGCCCGGCTTGGCTTTGGCTATTGACGCCCGCTACGGTGATCCATTGGCCCAATGGGCCACTAACGCGGGTATCAGTGCTTTGAACATTGACTACGTCCGGGCGCTCTTGGCTCATGCGGTCATTGTTGGCGCTGATGGCCAAGTGCACCGTGTCGCCTGTCACGCTTGCAGTCACGTAAAAGCCTTGGGTGACGTTGCGGTATTCGGTCTGAGTTTGTAGCCGGCCATAGGCGTCCGTCTGAGCGGTAGTCAGGGGTATGCTCTGGCCAACTTGTATCAGCGCGGGGGTGCCTTCACTGGCCTGCACTTGTTGCAGCCCGCCGGTGCGGTTGGCCGTGCCGTACTGGATGATCCGGCCGTTACCCGCACCGTTGGTTGTGGCACGGTTGGCGTCACTGGTGTCCACGCTAATCAGCAGGCGCTTGGCGGGGATGTCCAAGCGTTCGAGCAGTGCCCCCAGCTCGTCCAGCTTGCCAGGCTCGGCATTGACCACCAGCTGGTTGCCCAGCGCACTGATCGTGCCCTGGTTGCCAAGAAACGACCGTAAGGTAGGCAGCAACTCGTCGCTGCTGCGGTAGTGGAGCTCCATTACCTGAGTGGCGGCGTTGGCGAATGAGCCAAACGCCATGAGCAGAAGGGTAATATAAGGGCGCAGCGGCATGGCTAGTTACTCCGCAAGGTGAGCACCTAGTATGACCCAGGCGCCCTACGAAAAGTGGTTGTGTTAGCCACTATCGCTTAGGTTGCCGAGCACCGCCATACCGCCAGATGGGTCAGGCAGCGTGGCGCAGCATTTCCACATGGGCCAGGCCCGCTTCCAGAAACTCGTCGCTGACTACTTCGAAGCCGAACCGCTGATAAAACGCCGTGGCATGTACCTGTGCGGTGAGCTTCAGCGCTTTCATTTCACGCCGCCTGGCCTCCGCAATGACGGCGTGCATTAACGCATCTCCAACGTGCAGGCCGCGCCAGTCCTTTAGCACAGACAAGCGGCCAATGTAGCCGTCCAGTAGCAGCCGAGCGGTACCAATAGGGAAGTCCCCCTGTTCGGCCAGAAAGTGGATCGCGGCATCGTCCTCGGAATCCCACTCCTGCTCGGGCGCTACTGCCTGCTCGGCCACGAACACTGCTTCACGTATGTGATGAATCTTGGCGTAGTCCCGATGCCAGTCTGCCAGGCGGATACGAAGATCATTCATCGGCAAACCCCAGGCTGCCCTGAAGCACGAGTTGGCAGAGCAGGGTCACCGCCTCGTCATCTTTCAGCCAAGGCCCCAGGTTGGTCTGGTGCAGCGCATCCGCAGAGCAGACCAATTGCAGCAGGCCACGCAGGCTGCCGGGCAGCAGGCGGCTCTGGCCGCTGGCAAACAGCATCAGCTCGCTGCCCATTTCCGACCACGCCAGGCGCGCGCTGGGGTTTCGGATCATCACCGCCCCTTGGCTTAAAGCGTCAAGAAGCTCTTCTTCGCTCAGTTGAGACCCTGCCACGCGTTCCGCATAGCGAGGCTCGGTCATGAACTGGCCGAACCAGGTGAGCAGCAATCGATCGTCGCTCATATGGTCCGCCAGCAGGGTTTTGAGCCGGACCAGCGCGTCATGCTGGATCTGATTGGGGTCGTTGGCGGCCTGGATATCAGGGTCGCTGTAGCGTTCATCATCCGGAATGAACTGACTCAGGAAGTCGGTGAAGTGGGTCAGTACTTCACTGGCACTTGGCGCGCGGAAGCCAATGCTGTACGTCATGCATTCGTCCACTGCCGTGCCGTAATGGGCAAGCCCTGGCGGTAGGTAGAGCATGTCGCCAGGCTCCAGTGTCCAGGCGTCGGTTTCCTCGAAGTTCGCCAAGATGCGCAGGTCGGCGTGCTCCAGCAAAGGGCTGTTCGAGGTGCAGGCCTGGCCTACTCGCCAGGTGCGCTTGCCATGGCCTTGGAGAAGGAACACGTCGTAATGGTCGAAATGCGGGCCTACGCCACCGCCAGGGGCGGCATAGCTGATCATCACGTCATCGATACGCCAGGTGGGCAGGAAGCGGAACGGCTCAAGGAGGGCGCCTACCTCAGGCACGAATTGATCCACGGCCTGCACCAGCAGCGTCCAGTCGTTTGCAGGGAGCTGAGCGAAGGCGTCTTCGGCGAACGGCCCGCGGCGCAACTCCCAGGGCTGGTTGCCGTGTTCGAGCACGATACGGGATTCTATTTCTTCTTCGAGTGCCAGCCCGGCCAGCTCGTCGGGGCTGATAGGGTTCTCAAAGTCAGTGAACGCCTGGCGCACCAGTAGCGGTTTTTTCTGCCAGTAATCACGTAGAAATTGTTGCGCAGTCAAGCCGCCGAGCAGTTGAAGAGGTTTATCGGAAGGCATCGTTAACTCGTTGAATGTCGTTGAATCACAGAATGAAAAACGCCCGGCGAGGCCGGGCGTCATGGCGCGGGCGTGGTTAGATTCTGCGGGCCTGCTCGGCCGCATTGCCGATGTAGCTGGCAGGGGTTAGGCGCGCCAGCTCAGCCTTGGCAGCCTCAGGCATATCCAGACCTTCAATGAACGCCTGTAGCGCCTGGGCAGTAATGCCCTTGCCCCGGGTCAGCTCCTTGAGCTTCTCGTAGGGGTTCTCGATGTTGTAGCGGCGCATGACGGTTTGGATGGGCTCGGCCAATACTTCCCAGCAGGCATCCAGATCGGAGGCAATGCGCTGGGCATTGATTTCCAGCTTGCTGATGCCTTTGAGGCTGGCTTCGTAGGCAATAACGCTGTGTGCAAACCCTACGCCCAGGTTGCGGAGCACCGTGGAGTCCGTAAGGTCGCGCTGCCAGCGCGATACCGGCAGCTTGCTGGCCAGGTGTTGGAGCAGTGCGTTGGCGATCCCCAGGTTGCCTTCGGAGTTTTCGAAGTCGATCGGGTTGACCTTGTGCGGCATGGTGGACGAGCCGATCTCACCCGCAACGGTGCGTTGCTTGAAGTAGCCCAGAGAGATATACCCCCACACATCTCGGTCGAAATCGATGAGGATCGTATTGAAGCGGGCGATGGCGTCGAACAGCTCGGCAATGTAGTCGTGTGGCTCAATCTGGGTGGTGTAGGGGTTGAATATCAGGCCCAGTTCGTCTTCGATGAAGGCCTGGGCGTTCGCTTCCCAGTCGATGCCGGGGTAGGCCGAGAGGTGGGCGTTGTAGTTGCCCACCGCGCCGTTGATCTTGCCCAGCAGCGGCACTGCCGCAATCTGGGTGACTTGGCGCTCAAGGCGGTACACCACGTTTGCCAGCTCTTTGCCCAGTGTCGTGGGGGAGGCAGGCTGGCCATGGGTGCGGGACAGCATCGGCACGTCTGCGAAGCGGATCGCAAGCTCTCGGATGGCACCTGTAATCTGGCGCATCAGTGGCAGCAGCACGGTATCCCGGCCTTCACGCAGCATCAGCGCATGGGACAGGTTGTTGATGTCCTCGCTGGTGCAGGCGAAATGAATGAATTCGCTTACGCTAGCCAGTTCTGGAAGGCGAGCGGCCTGCTCTTTGAGCAGGTACTCAATGGCCTTGACGTCGTGGTTGGTGGTGCGTTCGATCTCTTTCACGCGCTCTGCGTGTTCGAGGGCAAAGCCGGTGGCCAACTCATCGAGCAGCGCGGTGGCATCAGCCGAGAACGGAGGTACTTCGGCAATCCCTGGGTGTGCGGCCAGGCGCTGCAACCAGCGCACTTCGACCATGGCGCGGAAACGGATCAGGCCGTATTCGCTGAAAATAGGACGCAGGGCCTCGGTTTTGCCGGCATAGCGGCCGTCAACAGGGGAAACCGCAGTGAGCGAAGAAAGCTGCATGGGGTGTTCTCGGCAGTTGGGCAACGAAAAGGGCGCACATCATACACGAAAAACCAGGCCGCCGATTATCTGTCACGGAGCATGGGATACAGTTCCGCTAGCAGCTTGCGGCGGCTTACCAACAATTGCCAACGATGCCCGCCCAGCTGGCGCCACAAACGTGCGCAGCGTATGCCTGAGAGTAAAAGTGCCCGGATCTTGGACGCGTTATTGAGTTGCTGCAGGTGGCGCATGTCGCCATTGACCTGAATGCGCTGACGTAAGGTGCTGAGGGTGTCCTGGTACAGGCCGCCACACGCAGCCACGACGTTTTCATGAGCAGGGCCAAAATGCTCTACCTGCCCCTGGATCTGAGGCAGCCGCTTGCCAATGGCTTCCAGCATGGCAGGGCGTTTTTGCAACTGCCGTTCGAGGGTGACCATGGACAGGGCGTATCGCAGTGGCTCGCGCTGGAGGGTAGAAGGTTCGCGCTCCAACGCGGCGGCCAAGGCCTTATAGCCATCACGCAGCTGATTATCGGTGCCGCCGAACACATCAAGGGTATCTTTGGGATCGCGTACCAACAGGGTACCCAGCATGCTGCCCAAGGCGGCCTCGCTGATCTGACCGGTCTTGGCTACCTGATCGACAAGGATCGCCGCCTGGAACACCCCCCCAAGTGCAATGAGTTGCTCGTGCAGCGTACTCATGCGATAGCGCTCTGGCGTGGGTAAGCGGGTTCTGCGATTTCAATCACGCCGCCCCCTAGGCAGACCTCGCCCTCGTAGAACACTACCGACTGCCCCGGAGTAACCGCCCGCTGCGGATTATCGAAGGTCACCCTGTAACCCTCAGCCGTCAGGCTCAGCGTGCAGGGTTGATCGGCCTGGCGATAACGAACCTTTGCCGTAAGCTGGCGTGGATGAGTGACGTCTATGGGGTTCACCCAGAAAATACCTGAAGCCGTGAGCGCCTTGGCAAACAGCCAGGGGTGATCGTTGCCCTGGCCTACGATCAGCTCGTTGCGGGCCAGGTCCTTGGCCAGTACGTACCAGGGCTCTTCGCCCGCGCCGTGAAGGCCGCCAATGCCGAGCCCCTGGCGCTGGCCAATGGTGTGGTACATCAGGCCATGGTGGCGCCCGATGACGGCGCCATCGGTGGTTTTGATCTCGCCAGGCTGCGCGGGAAGGTACTGCTTGAGAAAGTCGCTGAAACGCCGTTCGCCGATGAAGCAGATGCCGGTGGAATCTTTTTTCTTGGCAGTGGCCAGCCCATGAAGGTCCGCGATAGCCCGGACTTCAGGCTTTTCGAGCTCGCCCACAGGAAACAGTGTGCGGGCGATCTCGTCGCCACCTACGGCGTGCAGGAAGTAGCTCTGGTCTTTGTTCGGGTCCAGCCCCTTCAGCAGCTCGGTGACGCCGTCGCGGTCACGCCGGCGCACGTAATGCCCCGTGGCAATCAAATTGGCCCCCAGGCTTAGCGCGTAGTCGAGGAACGCCTTGAACTTGATCTCGCGGTTACACAGGATATCGGGGTTGGGCGTGCGCCCGGCCTTGTACTCGGCCAGAAAGTGTTCGAATACGTTATCCCAGTACTCGGCAGCGAAATTCGCCGTGTGCAGCGTGATGCCCAGGCGGTCACACACCGCTTGGGCGTCGGCCAGGTCTTCGCGCGCCGTGCAGTATTCGGTACCGTCGTCCTCTTCCCAGTTTTTCATGAATAGGCCTTCTACCTGAAAGCCTTGTTGCATGAGAAGTAGGGCAGACACGGAGGAGTCGACGCCGCCGGACATGCCGACGATCACGCGCGTATTACGGGGATCCTTGTAGGGATCGGGAAGGGCAGGCTCACGCATGGGCTTGGAAAGAGTTCTGGTGAAAAACGCAGTATTCTAACAGGCCACGCCTGCGCTGGGTAAACGGCTCAGTCCCGGATAAGGTCCAGGCTATGCAGTGGGCCCTTGAGGTAGTCATCAAGGCAGCGCATCACCAGTTCGCTGCGCCAGCGATGGGGTTCGGCGGCCAGCGCCTCGCGCGTTAGCCAGTGTGTTGCGGTGATGTCACGGTCCAGAGGATGGTCCTTGCGACGAAGGGGCTTGGCAGCGAAGCAAATGCGCTGGTACGTCACGCCATTGAAAGGCGCTGTGTACAGGTAGATGCCTACCACCGCCGTCAATTCGACGTCCCAGGCGGTCTCTTCGCGTGTTTCCCGCAGTGCTGCCTGCCGCAGCGTCTCGCCTCGCTCGAAGTGGCCCGCGGGCTGGTTGAGCACCAGGCGGCCCTCTTTGTGCTCTTCGACGAACAGAAAACGGCCGTCGTCTTCGACAACGGTGGCAACGGTAATGTGGGGGTGCCAAGTCATGGGCGAGTATCCCGGTCAGAAAGAAAAACCCCGGCCGGAGCCGGGGTCTTGGGTCACTTCAGCGAAGCGATCGCTTCGTTGAGCGTAGTGCTGGGGCGCATGGCCTCGCTGGCAAGGCTTGCCGTCGCGAAGTAGTAACCGCCGATATCCACCGGCTTGCCTTGAGCGCCGTTAAGCTCCGCAACGATAGTTGCCTCCTGCTCGGTTAACGTCTTGGCCAGCGGCTTGAAACGTGCCTGCAGATCAGCGTCCGCAGTTTGCTCGGCCAGCGCCTGAGCCCAGTAGGTGGCCAGGTAATAGTGGCTGCCACGGTTGTCGATACCGCCTACCTTGCGCGAAGGCGACTTGTTGGTGTCCAGGAACTTGCCCGTTGCCTGGTCCAGCGTGTCTGCAAGCACTTGCGCCTTGCTGTTCTGGGTGGTAGTGGCCAAGTGCTCTAGTGAGGCGGCAAGGGCCAGGAACTCACCCAGTGAATCCCACCGCAGGAAGCCTTCTTCGTTGAACTGCTGCACATGCTTGGGTGCAGAGCCGCCCGCGCCGGTTTCGAACAGGCCGCCGCCGTTCATCAGCGGTACGATGGACAGCATCTTGGCGCTGGTGCCCAGCTCCATGATAGGGAACAGGTCGGTGAGGTAGTCGCGTAGTACGTTGCCAGTCACCGAAATGGTGTCCTGACCTGCACGGGTGCGTTTCAACGAAAACTTCATGGCGTCCACGGGCGACAGTATCTGAATATCCAGGCCCTTGGTGTCGTGCTCCTTGAGGTAGCGCTGCACCTTTTCAATCAGTGCAGCGTCATGGGCGCGCGCTTGATCCAGCCAGAAGATCGCTGGCGTGGCGCTGGCGCGAGCACGGTTGACGGCAAGCTTTACCCAGTCGCGAATCGGCGCGTCCTTGGTCTGGCACATGCGGAAGATGTCGCCTGCCTCTACCGGCTGCTCCATCAGCACCTTGCCATTGGCCGCCAGTACGCGTACCACGCCGGCGGCTTGCACCTGGAAGGTTTTATCATGCGAGCCGTATTCTTCAGCCTTCTGGGCCATCAGCCCTACGTTCGGCACGCTACCCATGGTGGTAGGGTCAAAAGCGCCATTGCGCTTGCAGTCTTCGATAACTGCCTGGTAGATGGTTGCGTAGCAGCGGTCCGGAATGACCGCCTTGGCGTCTTGCAGTTGGCCTTCGGCGTTCCACATCTTGCCTGAATCACGGATCATCGCTGGCATCGAGGCGTCGACGATTACGTCGCTTGGTACATGCAGGTTGGTGATGCCCTTGTCGGAATTTACCATTGCTACCGCAGCACGCACGCCATATACCGCCTGGACGTCAGCCTCGATCTGGGCTTGCGTGTCCGCTGGTAGCGACTTGATGCGGGCGTAGAGGTCGCCGATGCCGTTGCTGCTATTGAAGCCCACTTGGGCCAATGCATCGGCGTGCTTGGTCAGTACGCTCTGGTAGTACTCTTCGACGAACTGCCCGAACATGATCGGGTCCGAGACCTTCATCATGGTGGCCTTGAGGTGTACTGAGAACAGCACGCCCTGTGCCTTGGCGTCTTCAATCTGAGCCGCTACGAAGGCGCGCAATGCCTTACGGTTCATCACGGCGCTGTCGATGATCTCGCCAGCATTTACTTTAGTTTTTTCCTTCAGCACGGTGGTGGTGCCGTCGTCCCCGGCCAATTCGATACTCACAGTGTCGTCAGCGTCGATTACCAGCGCTTTTTCGGTGCCGTAGAAGTCACCCTGTTCCATATGCGCTACATGCGCTTTGGAGTCGTTCGCCCAGGCGCCCATCTTGTGCGGGTGCTTGCGTGCATAGTTTTTCACCGACAAGGGTGCCCGGCGGTCGGAGTTACCTTCGCGCAATACCGGATTAACGGCGCTGCCTTTGATCTTGTCGTAGCGAGCGCGAGTGTCTTTGTCCTGATCGCTGTCACCCGTATCGGGGTAATCCGGCACATCAAAGCCCTTGGCCTGCAATTCCTTGATCGCTGCCTTGAGCTGGGGAATGGACGCGCTGATGTTGGGCAGCTTGATGATGTTGGCCTGCGGCGTCGTCGCCAGCTCGCCTAACTCGCCCAAGTCATCCGCAACGGCTTTGTCGCCCAGGCGCTCCGAAAACGCGGCCAGAATACGGCCAGCCAGGGAGATGTCGCGGGTTTCGACACTGATGTCAGCGGTCTTGGTGAACGCTTCGACAATAGGCAGGAGGGAATAGGTGGCGAGGGCAGGGGCTTCGTCGGTGAAGGTATAGATGATCTTGGATCGGGTGGGCATGTCGGGTTAACTCTCTGTTTTGCTGAGCATGCTAAGCATCTCGTTATACGGGATAGCGCTCCGGCGCTTGCCGCGTACAGCGCTCGCGACGGGCGTCGAGAAGCCTTGCGGTGATGTTGGGTGCATCAGTCGAGCGTCAAACGGCCGGGCCAAGGTGCAGGCCCGAACAGGTTCACACGTGCCGCGGGCGCCCCTGTGTGAAGGGGAACGCCGCCATGACCAGTGGTCACGCAACCGAGTATATCAAACCCATGGAAAGGCGCACCTAGGTCGGCGTGATACAAAACAAAGAGGCTTGGATGGGCGGGAGAAGGTGGGTAGTAGGGCTGGTTGCCATGGTGAGAGGCAACCAGTCATCAGTCGAGACGCGGCGTCAGGCAGTAGAGGTTAAAGACGCTGGGGTGGTGACGGTCGCCGTTTCGGTTACCGCTGAAATGTCGATGGCATGCAGGCCTTTAGGCCCTTGAATAATATTGAATTTGACAGGTTGCCCAGCCTTGAGCGTTTTGTATCCGTCCATGGTTATAGCGGAGAAATGGGCGAAAAGATCTTCCGATTTTCCGTCCTCAATGATAAATCCGTAGCCCTTGGCATTGTTGAACCACTTGACTTTACCGCTTTGCATGCTCATATCCCTCTGCAAAGGACCCCATCTCTGGAGTATTATCCACCAGGCCCACACGTCGGCCGAAAATTTTATTTGACTGTGCGGACCTTTCCTCCCCAATCTGGGTTCTACTGTTTGTAACACCGTTTTGCCGATAGTCAAGGTCATGCGGCGGCCGAGTCACAATCTGTCCACACGTCTCACCACTACCTTCAAATCGCTCAACGATGATCACTTCCGAAATGCATGCGACCAATCACATTCGTCTAACCTTCAAGCAAGATCGGCACGGCCTGTATGGGTACGGCCATCACAGGCTAGGTCCTGACAGCCCCGACCCTCTGGAAGATGATGCTTCCGGCGTAGCGGTGGAAGCGTCACGGCCCTCGCTACAGGCACCGCCGATGTACAAGGTGGTGTTATTCAATGACGACTACACCCCGATGGATTTCGTGGTGGAAATCCTGGAGCTGTTTTTCAACCTGAACCGCGAGCTGGCAACGAAAGTAATGCTGGCGGTCCACACGGAAGGGCGCGCAGTCTGCGGGCTCTACACCAGGGACATCGCGGAAACGAAAGCAATGCAGGTGAACCAGTACGCCAGGGAAAGCCAGCATCCGCTACTCTGTGAAATCGAGAAGGACGGTTGAAATCCGGCCACTTGGGTTATGAGGTGAAGCTATGTTAAACCGCGAGCTCGAAGTCACCCTGAATCTGGCCTTCAAGGAGGCTCGTTCAAAGCGTCATGAATTTATGACCGTCGAGCATCTCTTGCTGGCCCTTTTGGACAATGAAGCTGCCGCCACGGTATTGCGTGCGTGCGGCGCCAACCTTGACAAGCTCAAGCATGATCTGCAGGAGTTCATTGATTCCACGACGCCCCTTATCCCGGTGCATGACGAAGATCGCGAGACTCAACCGACGTTAGGGTTCCAGCGTGTGTTGCAGCGCGCCGTCTTCCATGTGCAAAGCTCGGGCAAGCGTGAAGTGACCGGTGCCAATGTCCTGGTCGCCATTTTCAGCGAGCAAGAAAGCCAGGCGGTGTTCCTGCTCAAGCAGCAGAGCGTTGCGCGTATTGATGTCGTCAACTACATCGCTCACGGCATCTCCAAGGTGCCTGGTCATGGTGAGCATTCCGAAGGAGAGCAGGAAATGCAGGACGATGAGGGCGGTGAGTCTTCTTCTTCCAGCAACCCGCTGGACGCGTATGCCAGCAACCTGAACGAGTTGGCGCGTCAGGGGCGCATTGACCCGTTGGTGGGGCGCGAGAGCGAGGTTGAGCGCGTTGCGCAGATCCTCGCCCGCCGTCGCAAGAACAACCCGTTGCTGGTCGGCGAAGCTGGCGTGGGCAAAACGGCTATTGCCGAAGGCCTTGCCAAGCGAATCGTGGATAACCAGGTGCCTGACCTGCTCGCGAGCAGCGTTGTGTATTCGCTTGACCTCGGTGCCTTGCTGGCCGGTACCAAGTACCGTGGTGACTTCGAAAAACGCTTCAAGGCGTTGCTAGGTGAGCTGCGCAAGCGCCCTCAAGCCATATTGTTCATCGATGAGATTCACACCATCATTGGTGCGGGCGCAGCGTCGGGTGGGGTAATGGATGCATCCAACCTGCTTAAGCCGCTGCTCTCATCGGGCGAAATTCGCTGCATTGGTTCTACCACCTTCCAGGAATTCCGCGGCATTTTCGAGAAGGACCGGGCCTTGGCCAGGCGCTTCCAGAAAGTAGATGTCTCCGAGCCTTCCGTAGAAGACACCATCGGTATCCTGCGAGGTTTGAAGAACCGCTTCGAGCAGCACCACAGCATCGAGTACAGCGATGAAGCGTTGCGTGCGGCCGCTGAGTTGGCCTCTCGGTATATCAATGACCGGCATATGCCAGACAAGGCCATTGACGTGATTGACGAGGCAGGGGCTTACCAGCGCCTGCAGCCGGTCGAAGCGCGCGTTAAACGCATCGAGGTGCCCCAGGTAGAGGACATCATCGCCAAGATCGCGCGTATTCCCCCAAAACACGTGAGCAGCTCCGACAAAGAATTGCTGCGTAATTTGGAGCGTGACCTCAAGCTCACAGTGTTCGGTCAGGATGCTGCGATCGATTCGCTGTCCACGGCTATTAAGCTGTCGCGTGCAGGCCTCAAGGCACCCGACAAACCTGTAGGGTCGTTCCTGTTCGCAGGCCCTACCGGTGTCGGTAAAACGGAAGCGGCTCGCCAGTTGGCCAAGGCCTTAGGCATCGAGTTGGTGCGCTTTGATATGTCCGAGTACATGGAGCGTCATACGGTCTCTCGTTTGATTGGTGCCCCTCCAGGGTATGTGGGCTTCGACCAGGGTGGTTTGCTGACCGAGGCCATTACCAAGCAACCTCACTGCGTGTTGTTGCTCGATGAAATCGAGAAGGCCCACCCGGAAGTCTTCAACCTGCTGCTGCAGGTCATGGACCACGGTACCTTGACCGACAACAACGGGCGCAAGGCTGACTTCCGTAACGTCATTCTGATCATGACCACTAACGCAGGTGCAGAAACGGCTTCGCGCGCCTCCATTGGCTTCACGCACCAGGATCACTCGTCTGATGCGATGGAGGTGATCAAGAAGAGCTTCACGCCTGAGTTCCGTAACCGCCTGGACACCATCATCCAGTTTGGTCGGCTCACGCACGAGGTCATCAAGAGTGTTGTCGACAAGTTCCTTACCGAACTTCAGGCTCAGCTCGAAGACAAGCGCGTACTGCTGGAAGTTACAGATGCGGCGCGCAGCTGGCTTGCGGCAAGCGGCTACGATGCCCAGATGGGCGCGCGACCGATGGCCAGGCTTATTCAGGACAAGATCAAGCGGCCGTTGGCTGAAGAGATCCTGTTCGGTGAGCTGGCTGAGCACGGGGGGGTGGTGCACATCGACATCAAGGATGGCGAGATGACCTTCGACTTCGAAACCACGGCCGAAATGGCGTAAAAAAGCACCGGCGGGGACACCTCGCCGTTGTGTGGGTGTACTCCAGAAACGAAAAGCCCGGCTTTTATTGCCGGGCTTTTTCGTTGCCGTGCCGTTAGCGAGCGCGGTAGGTAATGCGACCTTTGCTCAGGTCATAGGGCGTTAGCTCAACGCGGACCTTATCGCCAGTCAGGATGCGGATGTAATTCTTGCGCATTTTTCCAGAGATATGCGCGGTAACGACGTGCCCGTTTTCCAACTCCACACGGAACATGGTGTTAGGCAGGGTGTCGGCGACAGTGCCTTCCATTTCGAAGCTGTCTTCTTTCGACATGCAGTAAAGCCCTCGGTATCCAGTAAGTGGCCCGGTGCAACTGCGCCAGGCAAAAGCGGCGCATATTGTGCCCGAAAAACAGACCGCGCGCCAAGCACTCAGTTCAGCCCGACCCACCGTTGATTGATCAACAGCTCGATAGGGCGGTATTGCGTCTTGTAACTCATTTTCTGGCAGTTCTTGATCCAGTAGCCCAGATAGACTGCAGCGAGCCCTAGCCGTACAGCTTCACCTATCTGCCACAGAATAGCGAATCGGCCCAGGCTGCGCCTTTCTTCTTCGGGCTCGTAAAAGGTATAGACCGCTGACAGACCGTTAGGCAGAAGGTCGGTTACTGCCACAGCCAGCAGACGCGACCCGGCACGAAACTCATAGAACGTAGAGAAGGGCAGGTCCCGCACCAGGAAGGCTGAGAATTGCTCGCGGCTGGGCGGGTACATGTCGCCGTCCGAATGACGTTGTTCGATGTACCGACGGTATAGGTCGAAATACTCATCGGTATAACGTGGTTGCGCGGCCACTACGGTGATGTCTGCGTTGCGCTTGAAGATGCGTTGATGCTGGCGGCGAGGCTCGAAGCGCTCGGCTGGAATCCGCGCAGGTACGCAGGCGCTGCAACGCTGGCAGTGAGGGCGATAAAGGTGATCGCCACTGCGGCGAAAGCCCAGCTCTGAAAGGTCGGCGTAGATGCCCACGTCCATGGGCTGGCTCGGGTCCAGAAAAAGTGTTGTTGCTTGTTGGTCCGGCAAGTAGCTGCAGGCGTGAGGTTGAGTGGCATAAAACTTCAAGCGCGCCAGCTCGGTCATGATCAGCCCTCGATCGAAACGTACACCTGAGTGTATGTCAGGCAGCGCACCTCGCCTAGTCAGCCCATCGGGCGCTGTTAGATTGATCCAGGTACTGCTCCAGGTACTGAGCAAAGGCTGCGCGGCTGATCTCCCTGGCTCCCAGGCTATGAAGGTGCGACGTGTGCATCTGGCAGTCGATCAGTACGAAGCCGTGCTGCTCCAGGTACTGCACAAGTGTCGCGAAGGCCACCTTGGAGGCATCGGTTGCCCGGCTGAACATCGATTCGCCAAAGAACAGCCGACCCATGGCAATGCCGTATAAGCCGCCCACCAGCTCAGTTCCTTGCCACGCTTCCACGCTGTGCGCCACACCTTGCTGGTGGAGCGCGATGTAGGCTTGTTCAATGGCCGGCGTGATCCAGGTGCCTTCAGCATAGGCGCGCGGCGCAGCACAGGCGCGAATAACAGCAGCGAAGTCTTGGTTCAGCGTCACCGTGAACCGCCCTTGGCGCATGACCTTGCGCAGGCTGCGCGAAAGGTCAAGCTCTGCAGGCTTGAGCACCATGCGAGGGTCGGGCGACCACCACAGAATCGGCTGGCCCTTTTCGTACCAGGGGAAGCACCCATGGCGGTACGCTGCCACCAGCCGGTCTACGGTCAGGTCGCCGCCTACGGCAAGCAGCCCGTTGGGTTCGCGCAGGGCACGTTCCAGGGGCGGGAAGGTGAGGTCGTCGCGGGTTAGCCAAGTGAGCATGGTGAAGGCCGCAGTACCAGAGTGAAGAGGGGAGGGCAGTATTGCGCCGGTGTCGGCCAGCGTCGAGGCCTATGCGCAGGTAATTATCCACTAGGCCGCTCTACGCGGTTCGTTCCAAGCCGTTGAGCTTCGCATGTCAGGCGCGCGCCATGGAATCCATGAAGCTTCGAGCAGGAAGCTAAAATATTCACTTAACCCTTTGTCAGCGTTCATAAAACATGGTGAAATCAGGCCCATTTCCGTGCTGCCTGACCTGAAGGGCCGAAACAAGGCAGCCATCGCTTGCGGTGTTCGTAGTGGCAGGATGCCACCCTATGACACCCATACTGTAAATCCGTACAATGGTCGGCCATGAACGGAACCGGCCGCGATACAGTTTTTTTAGCCCTGATCGCGCGCACCGCGCAGGAAAGAATGCGTTTTGAAGAAGTCCACTGTTAAACCCGTCCCCGTGCCCCTTTGGCGGCAACAGATGCACTACCGTCTCAAGGAAGGCGCGCTCATTGCTGTGGCAGCGCTGTGCCTGTACCTCTGGATGGCCTTGCTCAGCTACGACCAGGGCGACCCTGGCTGGAGCCACACCGGCACCAGTGTCGGTCAGGTGCAGAACGCCGCAGGCCGCGCAGGCGCCTATGCCGCCGATATCCTTTTCATGGTGCTGGGCTACTTTGCCTACATCTTCCCGTTGTTGCTGGGCGTGAAGGCCTGGCAAATCTTCCGCGAGCGCCATCAGGCCTGGCAGTGGAGCGGCTGGCTGTTTTCCTGGCGCCTGATCGGCCTGGTGTTTCTGGTGCTGTCCGGCGCGGCGCTGGCGCACTTGCATTTTCACTCAGGCAATAGCCTACCGGCTTCCTCTGGAGGGGCCTTGGGCGAAAGCCTTGGGGACCTCGCCCGTAATGCACTGAACGTCCAGGGCAGCACGCTCATGTTCATTGCTTTGTTCCTGTTCGGCCTCACCGTGTTCACCGACCTGTCTTGGTTCACCGTGATGGACATGACGGGCAAAATCACCCTTGATCTCATTGAGCTTGTGACGGGCGCCGCGAGCCGTTGGTGGTCTGCACGCACCGAACAGCGCAAGCTGGTGGCCAGGTTACGGCCTGAACCACCTGTGCGGGCCCCTGAGGAGCCATCAGGGCGTCGCGAAGGCCGTGCCGAGCCACGGCTAGAGCCTATGGCCGACATCAAGCCTGCGGCGCCTGTGATTCACGCTGCGCCGGTGGTTGAGCCGCGCCCCGTCACACCCGTAGCGCCCCTGGCACCGAGGGCTCGTGTACCTGTCTCTGAAGCTGCGCTGCGCATGCCGTGGGATGACGAGGAAGACGTATTGGAGAGTTTCACGGCGACCGATCACCAGCCAGTGCTGGAAGCGCCGCGGGTAGTGCCTGCGCCAGCTGCTCAAATAAGTGCGCCTGTCATGCCGCCCATCATCGCGCCTTACGCACAACCGCCCGCCGTTGCAGCGCCTACGCCCAAGGCAGAACCGATACGCCGGCCCTTCCCTGAAAAGCCTCAGCCGCCTCAGCCGCCTCAGGTGGACGCAGCGCTCGAAGGCACGATTCCGCCGCTATCGATCCTGGACCCCGTGCAGAAGAAGCAAGTGCAGTATTCGCCGGAGTCCTTGGCAGGCGTAGGGCAACTGCTGGAAATCAAGCTAAAGGAGTTTGGCGTAGAGGTCACCGTGGACTCGATCCACCCAGGCCCGGTGATTACGCGTTATGAAATCCAGCCCGCTGCTGGCGTGAAGGTGAGCCGCATCTCCAACTTGGCCAAAGACCTGGCTCGCTCTATCGCGGTCACTAGCGTGCGCGTCGTGGAAGTGATCCCCGGCAAAACGACCGTGGGCATCGAGATTCCCAATGAAGATCGGCAAATCGTCCGCTTCTCCGAGGTGTTGTCCACGCCGCAGTATGACGATGCGCAGTCCCCTGTCACGCTTGCCCTCGGTCACGACATCGGCGGCAAGCCGGTAATTACCGACCTGGCCAAGATGCCCCACTTGCTGGTGGCAGGTACCACGGGCTCCGGTAAGTCCGTGGGTGTAAACGCAATGATCCTGTCCATCCTGTTCAAGTCGACGCCTCAAGACGCCCGGCTGATCATGATCGACCCCAAGATGCTCGAACTGTCCATCTACGAAGGCATTCCGCACCTGTTGTGCCCTGTGGTCACCGACATGAAAGACGCCGCCAATGCGCTGCGTTGGAGCGTGGCCGAGATGGAGCGCCGCTATAAGCTTATGGCGGCCATGGGGGTGCGTAACCTGGCCGGTTTCAACCGCAAGGTGAAGGACGCCGAAGAGGCGGGCCACCCATTGGGCGACCCGCTGTACCGCCGAGAAAGCATGGAAGACGAAGCGCCACTGCTCAAAACCCTTCCTACCATCGTGGTGGTGGTGGATGAGTTTGCCGACATGATGATGATCGTTGGCAAAAAGGTAGAAGAGCTTATCGCACGTATCGCCCAGAAGGCGCGTGCGGCGGGCATTCACTTGATTCTCGCGACCCAGCGCCCTTCGGTGGACGTGATCACGGGCCTTATCAAGGCAAACATCCCTACGCGCATGGCCTTCCAGGTGTCTAGCAAGATAGATTCGCGCACCATCATCGACCAGGGTGGCGCCGAGCAGTTGCTGGGGCATGGTGACATGCTCTATATGCCCCCTGGCACTAGCCTGCCGATCCGCGTTCACGGTGCCTTCGTCTCCGACGATGAGGTTCACCGCGTGGTAGAGGCGTGGAAGATGCGTGGCACCCCCGATTACAACGACGATATCCTCAACGGTATCGAAGAGGCCGGCTCAAGCGGGTTCGAGGGCTCAGGTGGGGGGGACGGTGACGACAGCGAAAGCGACGCGCTCTATGATGAAGCGGTTGCGTTCGTACTCGAAAGCCGTCGGGCATCGATTTCGTCTGTTCAGCGCAAACTGAAGATTGGTTACAACCGTGCCGCTCGCATGATCGAGGCCATGGAAATGGCCGGTGTGGTTACGCCCATGAACACTAACGGCAGCCGCGATGTGATCGCCCCGGGGCCGACGCGCGACTGACTTCCCGGCACCTACGGGTGCCGGTTCGCCTACCTGACAAGAGGATTACCATGCGCCTGATTCGCATGCTGTTGGTGTCTGCCCTGGCCCTGGCCAGCGTTTCTGCTACGGCGGATGACCACGCCGTCAAGTCTCTTACCCAGCTGTTAGAAAAGTCCCAGACCCTAACCGGTCGTTTTTCCCAGCTCACATTGGATGGCGGCGGCACGCAGTTGCAAGAGACCAGTGGGGAAATGGCCCTACAACGCCCTGGCCTGTTCAATTGGCACACCGATGCGCCTCAAGAGCAGTTGATGGTATCGGATGGCAAAAAGGTATCGCTGTGGGACCCTGACCTTGAGCAGGTAACTATCAAGACCTTGGATCAACGGCTAACCCAAACCCCGGCGCTGCTGCTATCCGGCGACGTCTCCAAAATAAGCCAAAGTTTTGATATCACCTCCAAAGAGGCAGGGGATGTTGTGGATTTCGTCCTCAAGCCTAAAACCAAAGACACCCTATTCGACTCCCTGCGGTTGTCGTTCCGCCGTGGGCTCATCAACGACATGCAGTTGATCGACGGCGTAGGCCAGCGTACCAATATCCTGTTCATGGGGGTCAGGGCTAACGAGCCGGTGCCTGCTAGCAAGTTCACGTTCGTCATCCCCAAGGGTGCCGACGTGATCCAGGAATAGGGCAGCCCCGCCTCGATGGACCTCTTTAGCTCGCCGCCACCGGCCCAGCCCTTGGCGGCGCGATTGCGTGCCAGCACCCTGGATGAGTATGTGGGGCAGCAACACCTGTTGGCGCCTGGCAAGCCGCTCAGAGAAGCATTGGAGCAGGGTGCATTGCACTCGATGATTTTCTGGGGGCCACCGGGGGTGGGCAAAACCACCCTCGCACGCTTGCTGGCCAAAGTGTCCGACGCTCACTTTGAAACGGTCTCTGCCGTGCTGGCTGGAGTAAAGGACATTCGTCAGGCCGTCGATATTGCTCGCCAGCAAGCGGCTCAATATGGCCGTCGTACCCTGTTGTTCGTAGATGAGGTGCATCGCTTCAACAAGTCCCAGCAGGACGCCTTCCTGCCCTATGTGGAAGATGGCACGCTTATTTTCGTAGGCGCCACGACCGAAAACCCATCTTTCGAGCTCAATAATGCCCTGCTTTCAAGGGCGCGGGTTTACGTCCTCCAAAGCCTGGACGAAGCGGCGATGCGTCAGTTGGCGCACCGTGCTCTCACCGAGCCCAAGGGGCTTGGGGATCGAAAGCTCACCCTGGCCGAAGAGGCGTTCGCGCTGCTGATGGCCGCTGCCGATGGCGACGGCCGTCGTTTCCTGAACCTGCTGGAAAACGCTTCTGACTTGGTAGAAGACGGCGACACCATCGATCAGGCTCTGCTGCAGGGTTTGCTGGGCGATAGCCTGCGGCGGTTCGACAAGGGCGGCGAAGCCTTCTACGACCAGATTTCAGCGCTGCACAAATCCGTAAGAGGTTCCAGCCCCGATGGGGCGCTCTACTGGTTTGCACGCATGATCGACGGCGGCTGCGACCCACTGTATATCGCCCGTCGCGTGGTAAGGATGGCCAGTGAAGACATCGGTAATGCCGACCCCCGTGCGCTGGGTTTGTGCCTGGCGGCCTGGGATGTTCAGGAGCGCCTCGGCAGCCCTGAAGGGGAGCTTGCCGTAGCACAGGCGATTGTCTACCTGGCCTGTGCGCCCAAGAGCAACGCGGTGTATACCGCTTTCAAGGCGGCCAGGGCGGACGCAGCCGGCCTTGGCTCCCAAGAGGTGCCACTACATCTGCGTAACGCGCCTACCAAACTGATGAAGCAACTGGGTTATGGCGAGCATTACCGCTACGCCCATGACGAGCCCGATGCGTACGCCGCAGGCGAGGACTACTTCCCTGAAGGCATGACGCCGCGGCATTATTATCAGCCCGTGCCCCGTGGCCTCGAACTGAAGATAGGCGAAAAACTTCGGCACCTCGCCGAACGGGATCGCGCGAGCCCCTTGCAGCGGAGAAAACCATGATCCAAAGCGTTGTTTCAGTAGCCCTGTTCGGGATCGCCGGTGGGCTATTACGCTTTGTGACGGGTGCCTGGGTATCGGCACACTATCCGCGGCATTTCTTTCTGGCCACCTTGGCGGTTAACATCGCCGGGTGCCTGATCATCGGCGCCTTGTACGGTGCCTTTCTGGCTCGCCCCGAGGCACCGCTTTACCTGAAGGCCGGTTTATTGGTGGGGTTCGTAGGTGGCCTGACCACCTTTTCCTCTTTTTCCCTCGACACACTACGCTTGCTGGAAGGTGGTCAAGCCCCGCTGGCCATCGGTTATGCCGCCGCGAGTGTGTTCGGCGGCCTGCTCGCTACCTGGGCCGGCCTGTACCTGACAAAAATCTGATCAACGAGAGAACCACATGCTCGACTCCAAACTGTTACGCGGCCAACTGCAAGACGTCGCCGAGCGCCTCGCCACGCGCGGCTTCAGCCTTGATACTGCCCGAATCGAAGCGTTGGAAGCTCAGCGCAAAGTGGTGCAGACGCGCACCGAGCAGCTTCAGGCCGAGCGCAACAGTCGTTCCAAATCCATAGGCCAGGCCAAGGCCCGTGGTGAGGATATCGCCCCCTTGATGGCGGACGTAGAGCGTATGGCCCAGGAGCTGGCCCAAGGTAAAACCGAGCTGGATGACATCCAGGCCCAATTGGATACCATCCTGTTGGGGCTACCTAATCTGCCTGACCCGTCCGTCCCTGTGGGCAAGGATGAAGACGACAACGTTGAAGTGCGCCGTTGGGGCACCCCCCCTACGTTCGATTTCGACACACAAGACCACGTAGCTCTGGGCGAGCGTTTCGGTTGGCTGGATTTCGAAAGCGCCGCCCGCCTGTCTGGCGCGCGCTTTGCGGTGTTGCGTGGCCCAATTGCCCGCCTGCATCGCGCGTTGGCCCAGTTCATGATCAATCTGCATGTGGGTGAACATGGCTATGAAGAAGCCTATACCCCGTACCTGGTGCAGGCCCCGGCCTTACAGGGCACCGGCCAGTTGCCCAAATTCGAGGAAGACCTGTTCAAGATCGCACGTGAAGGCGAGGCGGACCTGTACCTGATTCCTACGGCTGAGGTTTCCCTCACCAACCTTGTCGCCGACCAGATCCTGGACGCCAAGGCGCTACCGCTCAAGCTCGTAGCGCACACGCCGTGCTTTCGCAGCGAAGCCGGCGCCTCGGGCCGTGATACCCGTGGGATGATTCGTCAGCACCAGTTCGATAAGGTTGAGATGGTGCAGGTGGTCGAGCCTGGCAAGTCGATGGAGGCGCTGGAAAGCCTGACGGCCAACGCGGAGCGTGTGCTGCAGCTGCTTGAGTTGCCATACCGGGTATTGGCCCTGTGCACCGGCGACATGGGCTTCAGCGCTGTCAAAACCTACGACCTTGAAGTCTGGGTGCCCAGCCAGGGCAAATACCGGGAGATTTCGTCCTGCTCCAACACGGGCGATTTCCAGGCGAGGCGCATGCAAGCTCGCTGGCGCAACCCGGAAACCGGCAAACCTGAATTGGTGCATACCCTTAACGGCTCTGGCCTGGCCGTCGGCCGTACGTTGGTCGCCGTGCTGGAAAATTACCAACAGGCCGACGGTTCGATCCGCGTGCCTGAGGTACTGAAGCCCTACATGGCCGGCCTTGAGGTTATCGGCTAAATGGACTACCTGCCGCTGTTTCACAAGCTGTCCGGGCGCACAGTGCTAGTGGTAGGCGGTGGCGAGATCGCGCTGCGCAAGTCGCGCCTGCTGGTCAGCGCCGGCGCGCGGCTGCGAGTGGTCGCGCCGCAGGTCGAGGGCCATTTGGCCGAGCTGGTTCATGGCAGTGGTGGCGAGGTGCAAGAGCGAGGCTACGCACCGGGTGACCTTGACGGCGTCGTGCTGGTGATTGCCGCCACGGACGATACGCCCCTCAATGCCCAGGTGTCGGCTGACGCTCAGCGCCAGTGTGTGCCGGTCAATGTGGTGGACGCGCCGGCCCTGTGTACGGTCATTTTTCCTGCCATCGTGGATCGCTCGCCTTTGGTTGTGGCCATTTCCAGCGGGGGTGATGCCCCCGTGCTGGCGCGGCTGATTCGGGCACGGCTTGAGTCCTGGATCCCTGCGGCTTACGGCGAACTGGCCAAGCTGGCTGCAGGCTTCAGAGACAGGGTCAAGGAGCGGTTCCCGCACGTGAACCAGCGCAGGGCCTTCTGGGAGGAAGTCTTCCAGGGGCCTATTGCCGAGCGGCAGCTGGCAGGACGTTCCACTGAAGCCGCTGCCATGTTGGCTGAACGGGTAGAGGGCGCGCCGCCCCACGCCCCTGGCGAGGTGTACCTGGTAGGCGCTGGGCCAGGCGACCCGGACCTGCTCACCTTCAAGGCGCTGCGCCTGATGCAACAGGCAGACGTGGTGCTGTACGACCGTCTGGTGGCGCCTGCGATCCTGGACCTGTGCCGTCGTGACGCCGAGCGTATCTACGTAGGCAAACGGCGCGCCGAACATGCCCTGCCTCAAGATCAAATCAACCGCCAGTTGGTAGACCTTGCTCAGCAAGGTAAACGAGTGGTTCGGCTAAAAGGCGGCGATCCGTTCATCTTCGGGCGTGGCGGGGAAGAAATCGAGGAGCTGGCGGCTCACGGTATTCCCTTCCAGGTGGTACCGGGTATCACTGCCGCCAGCGGCTGTGCAGCCTATGCCGGGATTCCGCTGACGCACCGTGACTACGCGCAGTCCGTGCGGTTTGTGACAGGTCACTTGAAGGACGGCAGTACCGACTTGCCGTGGCTGGACTTAGTTGCCCCGGCGCAGACCGTAGTGTTCTACATGGGGTTGGTAGGGTTGCCGGTGATTTGTGAGGGTATGATCCGCAATGGCCGCTCGCCCGACACGCCAGCGGCCTTGGTACAACAGGGCACTACCGTCCATCAACGCGTATTTACCGGCACCCTTGCAGATCTGCCCGCACTGGTTGCCCAGCACGACGTACACGCTCCCACCCTGGTAATCGTTGGGGAAGTGGTACGCCTTCGCGATAAGCTTGCCTGGTTCGAAGGCGGCGCCTAAGCTGCGGTGTCTCGATTGGCCCACCACGCGTTGGCGGTTTCAAACGCCTCCTCGCGCGGTGTGCCTATCCCTCGAAGGGCGAGGGCCATGGTTGCGGTAACGGCCAGCTCTCCATACCGGTCTTGAGCGTCGCCCCGCCATACAGCGCTCAATTGGGCAGGGTCAAGGTAACCCGGCTTCAAATGCCGTTGGGCAGACAGCTGTGGCCATTCCTCATCCCAGGCGTCGCCCCCTTCGGTGCCGTAGAGGTGACACGCCGCATCAGGATTCACCTCCAGTTCGCCGCCGTCCCCTTTGATCACAATCGACGTATCCCCTAGCAGACGGCTGGCTTCTCGGTGAGCCGCCTGGTAGCCGGGGTGAAAAATACTTTGCAGCCCACAACGTGCATTGAGCGGGTTCAGTACCCTGGCCAGGGAGTGGATGGGGGAGCGCAGGCCCAACGTGTTACGCATGTCAATCATGCGCTGCAAGGGGCCGGCCCAGTCGCTCAGTGGCGCGAAGGCTACCCCGTGAGCCTCTAAGGCAGCCGAGACCTCCGCCCAGTCACGGCACAGCGGGATATTCAAGGCGCCCAGCAAATGTTCGGTGTACAGCCGGCCTGCCGTATGAGCGCCTCCGCCATGCATGAACACGCGCATGCCATTGAGGCCCAGGCATTTCACGGCCAGCATGTACCAGGAGAGATGGCGTTTTTTCCCCGCATATGAAGGCCAGTCGATGTCTACTTGCAACGGCGGCGCACTCACCCTGGCGCGTACCGCCTCAGTGAAGCCTGCCAGCTCTTCTGCACTCTCTTCCTTGTGCCGTAGCAGCATCAAGAAGGCGCCGAGTTGGGTGTCTTCTACTTCCCCGTCAAGCACCATGCCCATGGCACGCATGGCTTCTTCTCGGGTAAGCGGGCGAGCCCCGCGCTTACCTTTGCCCAGAATGCGTACAAATTCGGCAAATGGATGCTCGGCGGGTGTGGTCAGGCGCAGCGGTTCGGGCGTGGTCACAGGGTTACTCATATGCAATTAGCCGGTTTGGGCAAACCCGCCAGCTTGGCAGCCAGCTTGGCAGGGGTGCCTTTGAACAGGTGATTGAGGTAGGCACTATTGCCTTTTTCCGCTCCCAACTGTGCGGCCACGTATTTCACCAGGGGGCGTGTGGCAGGTGACAGCTGGAAGGTGTCGTAGAATTGCCGCACGACCGCCAGCACTTCGTGGTGCGCTGGCGTGAGCGGTATACCTTCACGCGAAGCCAGCGCTTCGGCCACCTCCGTTGACCAGTCGGCCAGATTAACGAGAAACCCTTCTTTATCCACGGCGACGTGTGCATCGCCTACCGTCAGGCTATTCACGACCATGTGTTAACTCGGTCATACGCCAACGAAAGCGCTACGAACTGCGCGTAATCTACGGGGTTAGCCGCCGTTGCCGACAGCCCTCGTGCCTGGCAATCCTCCTGCAGTGCATACAGGTGCGGCACAGGTACCTCACGCAAGCGTGCCTCTAAGGCGTTACCGGCTCGCAGGGCCTGTACTGCCTCGCCGCACAGCAACAGACCATCGCCCGAGCCTAGTACGCGCAGGCAGCTGTTGAGACGGCCGTCTTCAAACGGGGAGCTGGACACAATATGCAGGGTAGCCATCAGAGTGTGATTACCTCGTCGAAACGGTTGAACAGCGAAGGCAGGCCCTCAGCAGATACCACTTGGGCCTGTAAGGCCAGCGCGCTAGCGGCCACACCGCGCGCCTCCAGGCTAAGGGCGCAAGCGAAGAGGTCAGTGACGCCAAATAGTGGCAAAGCGCTGAGGTTAGCGCCCAGGTCTTTTACGTCCACTGCGTGAGGTTGCTGCCCTGGGAGCAGTTGGAAGACGCCGTCGTCCATGAACAGCATCGCGACAGGGAGGTCGTACGCGCCAGCAGCCAAGGCGATGTCTAGCGCCTCCCGGGCCGCCAGGCCGCTCCAGGGTGCACGCCGACTTACGATAAGCAATGACTTGGCCACCTCAATCGCCTCCAAAACACATGAGCCGGTCGGCTTCCTGAGCGGCCTCGTGCAATTGGCCCAAGCCCGACAGCTCCAGGGGCGGTAATACATTCACGCCCGGCCGCTCCCACCGTTGGGCCTCTTCGGCATTCAGGGTGCCACGTCGCAAGCCTGCAGCGATGCACACCACCCCGTCCACGCCATGATCGCTAATGAGTTGCCTCCATGCCGCGGCGATGTCTACTTCGTCCTGAGGCGCGATAACGTTCGACGACGCGTTATAAACGCCGCCCTGGTAAAAGAACACACGCACGATGTGGTGGCCTGCGGCGAGTGCTGCTTCGGTGAAACGCAGCGCACGGCGAGAGGAGGGCGCGTAGGGAGGAGAAAACACGGCGATGGCAAATTTCATGGGGCTTCCAGGCGCGATAACGCCACAATTCTAATCCGTCGCCCACAAAAAAGCCCGCCGAAGCGGGCTTTTAGACAAGGCCGACTTAGTCGTCTCGGCCACCCATCAAGCCAAACAACTGCAGCAGGCTGACGAACAGGTTGTAGATCGATACGTACAGGCTCACGGTCGCCATGATGTAGTTCCGCTCACCGCCATGAATGATGGCACTGGTCTGGAACAGGATGCAAACCGAAGAGAACAGTACGAAGCCGGCGCTGATCGCCAGATGCAGACCACTTATCTGAAAGAAGAACCCGGCAACGGTTGCGCCCAGCAGTACGAAGAAACCAGCGGTGATGAAACCCGACAGGAAGGACATGTCCTTGCGGGTAATCAGCACGTAGGCCGATAGGCCACCGAAGACCAGTGCGGTCATGGCGAAGGCCGAGCTGACGATCTCTGCACCGCCTGCCATACCCAGGTAGCGGTTGAGGATAGGCCCAAGGATGTAGCCCATGAAACCTGTGAGGGCGAAGGTGGAGACGATGCCCCATACGGAATCCTGGAGCTTGTTGGTGAGGAAGAACAAGCCGTAGAAGCCGATCAGCACCACGAAGACGTTGGGGTAGCGCACGTTCATCTGTTGCGCCACGAACGCCATCAGGGCGCTGAACGCCAGGGTGAGGGCTAGCAAGCCGTAGGTATTGCGAAGCACGCGGCTAACTTCAAGCTCCGCCCCCTTCGCACTGTGACTGACAATGTAGTCTTGTTCGCGCATTGCGAAACTCCTTAAAGGTCGTTGATGAGGCGATTGAACAGGCCTTTGGGCCTGGGGGCAAGCGCCATATCCGCCCCTGACACCTATAGTTGCAAATGAGCATACCAAAGCGACCTTATAACACCAGTTGAAGTGTTTGACAGGTTGTTTCATTCGGGTATGATGGCGCCCGCAAAGCAACGAGGTGGTGCCCAGTGGTTCAAAGCGGCGGCCCTAGCGTCCGTACCTTGGAATTTTCGGGTTCTACCTCAGATGCACCGGGAAATTGGCAGAGTGGTTGAATGCACCGGTCTTGAAAACCGGCGTACGTTAATAGCGTACCCAGGGTTCGAATCCCTGGTTTCCCGCCACAAATCATGGAATCAAGGGTCTGGCTCAGCGCCAGGCCCTTTTTTTTGTCTGTCATTTAGACAGGCGCGCTCCACACTGCCCGAACCGTCCTTCGCAGCCAAGGCCTCAATCATCCGAGCAAGCACCATCACCGGCTCGTTCACATTACGTTTGGCAGGGTATACCAGGCCAATTTCCCGGTAAAACGTGTGTTCTTCAAGGTCGAGGGCACGTACGCCGGGCGGCCAGGCTTTATGCCCGAGCGTTTCGGGTACCAGCGCAACGCCCAGCTCATTGCCTACCAATTTTGCAATAGCGTCCAGTTCGTCCAGCTCACACACTTCCCGAGGGGTAATGTGCAGCTTTCGCAGAAAGCGGTCTACCTGGCGCCCACCGAAGGAGGCGCGGTCGTAGCGAATGAAAGGCTGCGAGGTAATCAGGTTTTGCCAGCTATGCCCTGGTGTCTTTTTGGGCACCAATAAACGATAAGGCTCGCGCGCCAGCGGCACCCAGGTAAGGTCGCTCTGGAGTGAAAAGACGGGGTGGATAATTACCGCCATGTCGATTTCGCCCGCGTCCACCTGGTCTAGAAGCTCCATCGACAACCCAGGCAGTACCCGTGTTCGAGAATGAGGGCACTGGCGGTGAAAGGCGGCCAGCGCCCCTGGCAAAATCATCCGCTGGATCGAAGCGATCGCGCCCAAGGTCACCCGCTGCGGAGCTTGGGTTTCAGGCGTGAAGGCGCCAAGGTTGCTATACAGCTTCACCATTTCCTGCGCTTGAAGCAGGGTCTGATACCCAATGGCGTTAAGCACGGCATTGCGCCCGGTGCGGTCGAACAGCTGCACGCCCAGCTCAGCCTCCAATCGCGCAATCTGAGCGCTCACCGCCGCCTGGGTCAGGCCAATTTTCTGCGCGGCGGCCGCGAAGGTACCCTCTCGCGCCACAGCAATCAGGGTCTTGAGTTCGCGGATCATTGATAAAAATCCTTTGTTAAAACCAAAAAAATATATTGTTTTTTTTGTTGGTAGGCCACCCCTATGATTCATTCAAAGCGTAGGCCGCCGATGCTAAATACGGCGGGCCCTGAACGCCGCAGTAACACGACAAGACCGGAGCCACTGATGAGCCTTTCTCCTTTTCACCTCGCAATTCCCGTGTATGACCTTCCGGCCGCGCGATCTTTCTACGGCGAGACCTTTGGCTTGGCGGAAGGGCGTTCCAGCGCCCAGTGGGTCGATTTCGATTTCTATGGTCATCAACTCGTCATCCATGAGCACCCCAAGACCACCAACCAGGAAGCGGCACATACCAACCCGGTGGACGGCCACGATGTACCGGTTCCGCACTTCGGCATCATCCTGGGCTGGGAGGAGTGGGAGGCGCTGGCCGATCGGTTGAAGTCGCGTGGGACCCAGTTCGTGATCGAGCCCTATGTACGCTTCCAGGGCCAGGTGGGTGAGCAGGCCACCATGTTCCTGTTTGACCCCTGTGGTAATGCCTTGGAGTTCAAAGCGTTCAAGGACATGAGTCAGCTGTTTGCCAAGTAATGCCCAGGCGGCCCGGTGGTACGTTACCGGTGCCGCCGCCTCACAATAAGAATGACCGCCCGTTCTATTTCCTTGCTGTGTTCCTACTGCCCATCACAACCGGTTTGCTGACTGCAAACAGATGAAACAGGCGGCATACCGCCTTACTAACAATCGTTGGTTCCGTGAATGGTGATCTATGTCCCGCGTACTAGCCCCCGAGGCGTCCGCAGCGGTGTCTGCTGCTGCCGCAACGTCCGCTTCGCTTCCGGCCTACGACCCTGCAGTCAGCCGTAAGGCAGCCATAGCGGCAGCCACTGGCACGGCAGTCGAATACTACGAATTCGGCATCTACGGCTACATGGCAGCGATCATCGCGCCTTTATTCTTCCCCAGTGAAAACGCCGCCGCCGCGCTGCTGGCATCGCTGGCGGTGTTTGGTAGTGCATTTCTGACCCGGCCGCTTGGCGGCATCGTGCTCGGCCGCTTGGGCGACCGGATAGGCCGGCGGGGTGTGCTGATGACCACCGTAATTGGCATGGGCGCCTCTACCGCGCTGATCGGACTGCTGCCAACGGCGGCTCAAGGGGGCTTATTAGCGCCCATCCTGTTGGTGGCTATCCGCCTGACCCAAGGCTTTTTCGCAGGCGCGGAAGTGGTGGGGGCGGCCGCCTTCGTCGCGGAGTCATCACCCGCGCATCGGCGCGGTTTTTTCGGTGCATTCACCCCGGTCGGCGTGGCCATCGGCGGCGGCATCGCGGCGTGCGTGTGTGGCCTGATCACAGTGTTGCTTACCCCTGATGCGCTACAGGCCTGGGGCTGGCGGCTTCCGTTCTTCCTCTGTGTGCCCTTGGTGCTGCTGTCCTGCAAGCTGCGTCACAGTGTTGAGGAAACCCCCGAATACCAGGCGTTCTTGCAAAAGGAAAAACCACCCGCCGCGCCGGTTCGCGAGGTCCTGAGCCAGCATTTGAGCAAGATCGTGCGGGTAGTGATTCTGGCGTTCGGTCAAAACGTGGGGTACTTCATCGGCATCGTGTTTATGAACATCTACCTGACCACGTACCTGAAGTTCGACAAGTCGAACGTGTACTGGATGATCGCCTCGATCAGCTTTTTGGTAGCCGCGATGATGCCGTTCTGGGGTGGGGTATCGGATCGCCTTGGCCGTCGCCGCACGTTAGCGATCGGGTTTAGCGGTTACATCCTGCTGGTCGTACCCATGATGGCGGTGATGAACGGCGCATCGCTCTGGGTCGCAGCCTTCGCCTTGCTGATTGCAACCTTGCCGATGCCCATCATTCAGTCGGTCGGCTACCCCACGTACGCGGAGCAGTTTCCTACTCGTATTCGGTATACCGGCATGGCGATCTCGGTCAACCTTGGGGCCATTCTGGGCGGCGGGCTGGCGCCTTATCTGTCCTCAGCGCTGATTGGCAGTACCGGCAACCTGCTCATGCCTGGTTACTTTCTCGCGGGGGCTGGGATGTTGAGCCTGTTGTCGTTGATCTTCCTCAAAGAAACGGCCGGAACGCCCCTTGAACGCTAGGATCGACACACCGTGCCCCAGATAACCTCATCAACCGCAGCCTTGGCCCAAGCGGCTGCCCGGCGCTGGATGCTATCGCCGCTAGGGGACAGTTGCCTGCTAGTGACCGCGGGCCAGGCGTTCACCCTGGAGAGCAATCGTCAGGTAGCCCGCTGGGCGCGGCAGCTCGATCTGGCCGTTACCACAGGTGAGCTGGTGGGCGTTACGGATATCGTGCCGGCCATGGTTTCACTGGCTGTGCATTATCGGCCCGAGCAGGTGGCATGCCCGCACGATGAGTGCCCCTTCGAGGCACTTGGCGCGCAAATAGACACGCTGTTAAGCCTAGAAGCCGCAGGGGAGGGGGTTCATTCCAGGCTGGTCGATATCCCAGTGTGCTACGGCGGCGAGCATGGCCCCGACCTGCACGAAGTAGCGGCGTTGCTTGACCTCACCCCAGCGCGCCTCATCGAGCTGCATGCCAACTCAGCCCTTGACGTGCTGATGGTAGGGTTCGCGCCAGGGCACCCCTACATCGGCATGCTCGACGAGCGCTTGAACCCCCCGCGCAAGGCGACCCCGCGTACTCGCGTCGCAGTGGGCAGCATTGGTTTGGCCAACCGCCAATCGGTGATCTATCCGCTTGAGTTACCTGGTGGCTGGAACCTGATCGGCCGCACCCCTTTGACGCTGTTCGATGCCTACCGCCCCAAACCCTGCCTGCTGCGAAGTGGCGACCAGGTTCGGTTCGTAGCCATCGATTCAGCGACATTCGACGCCATTTCACAGGAGGGCACCAGCCGGTGAGTGTGGAAATCCTCAAGCCGGGCCTCTGCACGACGTTGCAGGACGCCGGCCGCACCGGTTATCAGCACATCGGCGTACCGGTGAATGGCCCGATGGACACCTTGGCGCATTCAGTGGCAAACCTGCTGGTGGGTAACGCCCTGGGTATGGGTGCCCTGGAAATAACCCTTCAAGGGCCGACCCTGCGTTTTGACGCCGGCGCACTTATCGCCCTCGCGGGTGCCGACTTGAGCGCGCGGGTTAATGGCGAACCGCTACCGGTCAATCAGCCGACGCGCCTGCAGCCCGGCACTCTACTGTCCTTTGGTGTGCCATCTGGAGGGCGCATCGGCGGCGCGCGAGCGTACCTCGCTGTGGCCGGTGGCTTCAAAGTAGACACCGTATTGGGCAGTGTCAGCGCCTATCGCCGCCAAGCGTACGACGGGGTGCTGGGCCGGGCGCTGGTGGCGGGGGATCGTCTGGGCATTGCGTCCAGTTTTCGCAACCCTCCCATGGTGGTGCTGCCCATGCCCCTGGCACGCGCCCTTGAACATGAGGCCAGCTTGCCGGTGCGTATCATCGAAGGCAGTCACTGGAACACCTTCACCGACGACGCTCGTCATCACCTGCTTAACAGCGAGTACCGGATCGGTAACGACTCGGAGCGCATGGGCTACCGGCTAGAGGGCGAGCCACTGGACCTCCTCAAGCCGCTGGAATTGCTGTCTGAAGGCGTAAGCTTTGGCACCCTGCAAGTGCCGCCCAATGGGCAGCCCATCGTACTGATGGCCGACCGGCAAACCACCGGAGGGTACCCCCGTATCGCCAACGTCATTAGCGTTGACCTGCCGCTGCTCGCTCAACGCCTTCCCGGCGAGCGCGTGCGCTTCGAACTCACCACCCTGGCGTGCGCGCAGCGCCTTGCCGTTGCACGGGCGCGGTTGCTGTCGCGGTTGGCGCGAGGAATTGTGTGATGATTGATGCCGTCAATGGCGAAGCCTTGTGTAAACGCCTTTACCGGCGTGGTGCAGAAGTCGCCTTCTTGGCTCGTTTACTTGGCATCGATAAACTCACTTTGAGTGTCAGCAGGACGGCTAAGCCGTTCTGTGAATTACACGGTTTTCAGGTGCCGGCTTTTTGGTCGCTACTGAAAGGACGTCATCATGATTGAGCGTAACAAGCTAGTTCCAGAGTTGATGGTCACTGACCTAGAGACCAGTCTGGATTTTTGGGTATCTTGCCTGGGTTTTAAAGTAGCTTATCAACGGCCAGAAGACGCATTTGCTTACCTCGATCTAAATGGTGCCTAAGTGATGCTTGAGCAGGCAGATCCAAGCGCAGGTCAATGGCTAACCGGGCCTTTGAACAGGCCATTTGGAAGGGGGGTAAATCTTCAAATTGATGTTGTGGCTGTTGCGCCAATAGTCCAGAAACTTGGCCAAGCTGGATACGCTCTCTACCGGGAATGCTCAGACAACTGGTATCGAGCAGATGATGTAGAGGTCGGCCAGCGAGGATTTATCGTTCAAGCTCCCGATGGTTATCTGGTTAGAGTGGTCGAACGCTTGGGTGAAAGGCGTATTTCATCATACTGATAGGAAGCCTCTTGCCAACTTCTGGATGCCCACCCACCCTCCGTTTACGCCCAAGCGGCCGGTCAGCGAGCGCGTGCCGTTGATCTAACAGGCACGTGGTAAAGACGATTGGATATTAACCGGCCTGTAAAGATACCAGCCGCCCGCCCCCATCACGGGTACTGCAACACGGCCTTGATCCGCGCAAGATTGCGTTCTACCCAGCCACGGTCAATCGCGCCCCAGTCGCGAATCTGGTAGCGGCCGATATGGTTACGCTCGCCCTCAGCCTGCTCGAACTCACACACGATATCCAGCTCCGCCAGCGCAACAACGGTGTCCTGGGCAGTGCGCCGTGGCATCCCTGTCACTTCAGTCAAGGCCGGGATGCTGCTGGCCAAGCCGCTGTCGATCAGGTAAGCCACATACAAACGACGATAGAAACTGGTGCGGGTCTTGCTGACATCCATGGGCAACTTCCAGTCAAGGGGCGAGGTCACGCCAGGTAAGGTAAACACGCAGGTCGAATTCCAGCTGGTGGTAGCCGGGCTGCATATGCTCGCAGAGCTTGTAGAACGCCTTGTTGTGATCGGATTCCTTCAAGTGCGCGAGTTCATGCACCACGATCATTTTCAGAAACTGCGGCGCGGCCTCTTTGAATAAGGCAGCGATCCGAATTTCTTTTTTGGCCTTGAGCTTGCCGCCTTGAACGCGAGAGATTGCCGTGTTCAACCCAAGCGCGCGATGGGTGAGGTCGAGCCGGTTGTCGAACAACACCTTGTCAGGGCTAGGGGCGTTGCGCAGGTGGTCCTGCTTGATATCCAGCACATAGCTGTACAGCGCCTTGTCGCTTTGTACAGCGTGCCGCTCCGGATAGCGCTGTTGCAAATAATCACCCAGGCGTTGCTGCTCGATCATCTGGTAAACCCGGGCTTGAAGCTCGGCGGGGTAGGCTTGCAGGTATTTGAGCGCAGGCATGACAGTAGGGCGTTCGGAGAAGTAGCCGACAGTGTAGCTCAGCCGTTCACGCTTCCCCAGTCGAAGCGCTGATCAAACGCTATTAGCCACGCCGGCTACCGCTTACCTTGTGCATTTTTGCCAAACGTTTTACCCAATCACCCCCTTGGTTCGTCGCGCATTCTTCTTCCGAGTCGAAGTGCACACGCCGTGCTACCTCTTCCGCAGTGACATCAGCTCCTTCGAGCGCTGCGCGGGTCAGTTCAATCATCCGTTTGCCCTGTCCTGTCGCCAGGGCTTGGTCTTTGTTGGACAGGGTGTCAAATACCCAGATCACTCGCAGGCTTTGAGGAAATGCCTGATAGTCGACTTCGTGGGTGAGCCAACTGAAGCCAATGATTTCGGCCTTGGCGGTTTCACAAGCGTCTGTAAGGCTTGCGATCAGGCGGCGCTCAATTTGAGCCTGCTCGCGTTGGTTTGAAAACATGACGGTTCCAGAATTCATGGCAGAAAGAAGGCGCGGTTGTTAAAAGCACTGACCGCTTCGGGTTGGTTGGTGCCGGTGGCGACAGGCCGATACCGACCAGGCTGTGTGAAAACGCCAACCGAAAAACTAGCTACGCGTTTCTACGCAAAATCTGAGTCTAAGTGACGGCTGGAGCAGACTCAAATTTGACGTGGGAACACGACTTTGAGGGCAGTTTTTCGACTGTCTACATCCAAAAACGTTTTTCACACAGCCTGGACCCGAAGCAACCCTTTGTATAGGGCTGCTTTTGGCTAGATGCTTCTAGTGGACAGGCTGGTGGCAAATCAGTAGTTTTGCGTGCCCCAATATGTAAAGTGGTCGAGCAGGCTGGACAGGCCATCAAATCGCGCGTCTCCATAAAAAAGTGTCGTGCTTGCTTCCCCAGTCAAGGGGTTTAAAGGAAGTTTTTTTTGAGGGTTTATCGATGATAATAATACTGGTCGGACTCTTTGTCGCAGGCTTCTTCTTTTCACCGATCTGGTTGGGGCTATTAGGTTATGTGATTTACATATTTTCCTCGCGAAAAAGCCGTCGCGATGATGCCGTCGAAGCCAGAGTTAAAAAATTAATTGAGCAAAAGAGAAATCATGGTGTATTTGCTGACCTGCACTTTGCAGCCGCTTGATCGTATGCCATAGCAAAGGGAGCCCAGAGCCCCGAGCAGGATGCTGCATCAACTACAATCATTGTCAATGGTCGTTCATATTTTGTGAACTTCATGATAGATGTTGGTGGCGGGACAGCAATTTCTATTAGAGATAGTCGCGCTGTCGAAATCGAGATCGAGCGTGACCTTCAAGAGAGATTGGATAGTTACGGAATTAGTGAAAGAGTCAACAGGGCAGGCAGTGGCCAACAGCTGATAGAAGACCCCGCCCAATTTGTCGAATCCTTTGTTTTAGCTATGGATTCGATAGGGAAAGTGAGCTTCGACAAAGCGAGCAGAAAGCCCTCATGGATTAAAGACAAGGAAAAAGTCAGGGAGCTTACGTCTTACATGGTTTTCGAATCTGTACGTCGTGGAATATCTGAAACATACACGGTTTCGATTTCGCTACAAGAAGATTTTCTGAACGCCATGTTTGCATGCGTTGCCACTGCTGACAGCCATGGGTTTAGTTTCGAGTTTCAAAAAAAGGTCGGTATTTCGTTCGTTGAGAGGTGTTGGATAAAGCTGAGCGAAGAGAATAAGGATAAATTCAGAGAAATCACTTTAGACGCCGAAGAAGTCGAAATGTTATCCGGGTTGAACAAATCCTAATTTCGCAACTTTGCGTAATTATGGTAGCTGGGATGATAGTGGCTGCCTGGATTTTAACCTGGCGGAATATCAGTGGCAGATTGCCGCGTGCCGCGAGCGGCCGCAATGGGTCAGTTTTGACGTTTCCTTACCGCCCACCACCGATATCATCGCGGCCCATCAGCCCCGGGATCACGCAGCACCGCTGGCCTGGTAGAGAAGAGGGTAGTTCAGGTTGCCTCGGTTAAGGCGCACTTCCTGGCAGTGACTTGCCCCAAACCGAGCGCCTGATTTCGCATTTCCCAAGAATAATGTTTTGGAAAGGCTAGGAAGCGTCAGGCGCTGTTAATGCACCCTACGTATCCGCCACTGCCTTATCAAGCAGGTCCCAAGGCTGCACGTTGTCAGCGTGGAGGCAGTCGGGCAGGTGCGGGAACGGCTGGCCGCGCGCGTGCTCGGTCTGAACCGCCAGGCAGGCACGGCAGACGATGGTTCCCTGTTGTAATTGCCATTGGTGATGCCAGTCTACAAGCTTGCCGCTACACATTCGGTTTCCCTCCCAAGCCTATGAAAGGGAGGGGAAAAGTAAGGCAGAAGTTCGCCTTATAAACGTGGCTGCGACCAATGACCGGTTTGTACAAGATTAAGCGCCCGCGTATAGGTTAAAGGGCATGGCTGCCTAAAATCCGGGGGTTGTTTTGCGCCGTCTAGGCGAGTAACGAGTGCGGTGGTACAGTCCTGCCCTATGAACCACCTACGTCACCACCGCCTGCCCGTTGCCTGGGCATTAATGGCCTTTATCTTCCTCAATGCACTGGCGTGTAGCCTGAGCCATGGGCGGATGATGGGTGGTATGGGTAGCCCGCCACAGCAGCAGGCAGCTGCCGGGGCCCTTCATGAGGGCCATCACACAGGCCCGCTGGCCGATGACTCAAGCATGGCAGCCGCCATGTCAATGGCCGACGACGGCACGCCTGCACCGATGCACCACCCTGAAAAGCCCGTGATGAGCGACTGCCCGTTCGCAACCATCCTGACCCTGGCCATGCTGGCGTTTGCCGTGCTGGGCTGGCTTATACGCCAGGTCCGGGCGGTTATGTCCCTGCCTACACCCTGGCCGGGTGCACCGTTCCGGCTGGCCTTTCCTGCGTTAAACCCTCGCGGCCCCTAGGCAAAGCGGCGTGTCCTCGCCGTTACACCCACCTTTGATGCGTGTGCCACGTTCAGCCTGTGCTGAGCTGGTTGCTGCTTACTGTGAGTATTGCTTATGTCCGCTACTTTATCGGCCTCAAAGCCTGGGGCCCACATGGCCCTGTTAAAACGGCTGCATTTTTACATTGGTGTCTGTATTGGCCCCTTTCTACTGGTGGCTGCCCTATCCGGGGTGGTGTACGCACTTACCCCGCAGCTCGAAGAACGCCTGTACGCCGATGTGTTGCACACCAGCACGCAGGGCACAGCCTTGAGCCTGGCTGAGCAGGTCAGCAACGCTCAAGCGGTAGTGGGCGCTCAGGCCAAGGTGGCGGCGGTGCGCCCGGCGCCTGGCGCAGGCGACACCACACGGGTCATGTTCAGCTCGCCGCAGTTGGGAGAGTCTGAACACCGGGCCATCTTCATTGACCCCGTCACCGGCGCGGTACGTGGGGACATGACCGTGTACGGCACAAGTGGTGTATTGCCGCTGCGCACCTGGATCGATCAATTCCACAGGGGGCTGATGCTGGGCGATGTGGGGCGGCTGTACAGCGAGCTGGCGGCGTCGTGGCTGTGGGTGGCGGTGATCGGTGGCCTGGTGCTGTGGGCGGCTCGGCGCAAGACGATGCGGGATAAAGCACGTGGCCTACGGGGCTGGCATGCCAGCGCGGGGGCGTGGCTTGCGCTGGGCTTGCTGTTCTTCTCGGCCACGGGCCTGACGTGGTCTCAGTATGCCGGTAATAACATCGGCGTGCTGCGGGCTTACTACGGGTGGTCCACACCCAGCGTAGCCACTTCGCTAGGCAGCGCCCATGCCATGCCCATGAGTACCGATGAGCACGCCGAGCACTCCATGCACATGGGCGGCAATGGGCCCGCCATGGCCCTCGATCCTGGGCTATTCGACCGCATGCTGGGCATTGCGCGGGCATCGGGCATAGATGCCGCTAAAGTCGAGATTCGGCCCGCTGCAAGCGCCAACAAGGCCTGGGTGGTGGGCGAGATTGACCGGCGTTGGCCCACTCAAGTGGATGCGGTCTCTATAGACCCTGCCACCGGCCAGGTGGTGGACCAGGTTGCGTTCGCCCAGTATTCACTGCCAGCCAAGCTGACTCGGTGGGGGATTGACGCCCACATGGGAGTGCTGTTCGGCCTGTTTAACCAGCTGCTACTGGTTGCATTTGCCAGCGGGCTGGTAGCGATGGTGGTGATGGGGTACTGGATGTGGTGGCGCCGCCGGCCTGTGGCCGTGCAGGCGGGTACGCTGGTTCAGGCCTGGCGCCAGTTGAGTGCGAAGGGGCGAGCAGCGGCAGTGCTGTTGGCCACAGCTGTAGGGGTGTGCCTGCCGGTGCTGGGTGTAAGCCTTGCCGGCTTTGTAGCTGCAGACCTGTTGCTCGGCCTGCGAGAGCGGCCAGGGGCGCTGTCCCGGCCTCAGGCCTAGCCCGTGTGTCTTTGGCCCGGCACGCCCTGTGCCGGGTCAAGGCCGTAGCGTTAGCGGCGCTTGAGCAGGTAGGTGTCCATGATCCAGCCGTTGGCCTCGCGGGCTGCGGTGCGTACCCGCTCGATTTCGTCGGCCACCTCGCTGAGCTTTCCTGCCACCAGTAGCTCATCGGGGGTGCCGAGGTAAGCGCCCCAGTAGATATCCAAGTCGTGGTCCACCAGTGTCTTGTAAGTGTTCTCGGCGTCCAACATCACCACCACGCTGTCGACGTTGGGTGGCAGACCGTTGGCCAGGCGCCGCCCAGTGGTGATTTCAATGGCACCCCCAATATGGTTGAGCGGTACCTTATGCTGAGCGGCGAGGGCCTGGACGCTGGTGATGCCAGGAATGACCTCATAGCTCAGCGTTTGCCGACCCGACTGCACGATGGCGTCCAGGATACGGATCGTGCTGTCGTACAGCGCAGGGTCCCCCCACACCAGAAAGGCCCCACACTGGCCCTCGCCCAGCTCATGCGCGATAAGGCGCTCGAACACCGACTGCTTGTCGTCGTTCAGGTGGTCGACCGCCTTGAGGTAATCGCCGGTATTGCGCTCGCGCTCAGGTTGGGGCGCTTCCACCAAACGGTAGTCGTGCCCCTGGATGTAACGCTCGCAGATGTGTTTGCGCAGGTGGTTCAGTTTTTCCTTGCTGTGGCCTTTGTCCATCAGGAAGAACACGTCTACCCGGTTCAAGGCGTTGACGGCCTGGACAGTCAGGTACTCGGGGTGGCCCGCGCCGATACCGATGATAAGGATATTTTTCATGCCTGCCTTCTTGCGTGAATGACCGCCCTATAGCCCGCCGGTCAAGGGGTATTCCACGGCCAGCCGCAACTGGTCGGTGTCTAGCTCTGCCTGGGCGGTATTACTGCGGTGTGCAGCGTGGCGCAGCGAAACGGTCATGCCCTTGGCGGCTCCGCCTTGGACCACGTAACGGGCCTCAAGGTCACGTTCCCAATGCTTCCCCCCTCGACCGTAACCCAAGTAAGCATAGCCGCCACGGGGGTCTACGTGGCTACCGTCAATGTCGCTACCCCGCACATAGGCCGCGCTCACAGACAGCCCTGGCAGCCCCCAAGTGGCCAGTTCCACCGTATAACGGGCCTGCCAGGACCGTTCATTGGGCGCGTTGAAGTCCGACAGTTGCACCGCATTGCTCAGGAAAATCGCACCCCGGGTCACGTAGTCGAACGGTGTGTCGCCGTTCACCCGTTGGTAGCCGAGGCTGATACTGTGCGGCCCCTGGGCATAGGTCGACATCAAGCTCCAGGTCGTGTTGTCGATGCGCCCGGACAGCGATCGGCCCGTGTCAGTGGTGCGGTAGAGGTTCAGGTTCACGGCCAGCGAGCGGTCGCTGTCGAGGGGCTGCACGAAGGTGCCGCCCAGGTAGTGCTGGCGCCAGGTGTTTTCGTAATGGGAACTGTAGAGGCTGGCGGTGAGCTGCTTGCTCGGGTTCCAGGCAACGCCGGCCAGATCAAAGGCCGTGCCTTGGGGCGCATTGGAGTAATTGACCACAAAGCCTTGGTCGTGGCTGCTGGCATTGCGGTCGGTGCTTTCGGTGAAATGGCCCCCTACCAGCTTGAGGGTGTCGAACGCCTGGCTGCTCACGAACAGCCCAGTGGCCGTTTCAGGCAGCAGGCGGCTATCCGAGGAGCTGAACACCGGGGTTTTTACCCGCTGCTCGCCCCAGGACACAACCGTCGCGCCCAGGCGTACCTTCAGAGCGGCCCCGCCCCGGCTGAAGGTGCCTTTAGGGTGGCCCTCGTTATCAATGCCGAGCAAGCGTGCCTTGCCGGCCCGCCCACCGCCGGTATCTAACGGTGTGCCCAGGTAAGCATGGGCCTCTACGCCGAGCCCGACCACGCCTTGGGTAAACCCGGACTGAAAGGTGCCCATCAAGCCGTAGGCTGCTTCTTCGGCGTAGCCGTTGCGGTCGGCGCGTGGTTTGTAAGCGTTGCGCGCGCCGCTATTGCGGCCACCATGGCGGTACTCGCGGCTGTCGTACACCGTGCGGTTGAGCAGGCTCCAGGTGCTGTCTTCGATAAAGCCGTGGGCCTCGGGCGCGCTGGAGTCGGCGAACGCCGCAGGGCTGGCCATGCCTGCCAGTAGCACTGCTCGAACAGAAAGCGGGCTCATGTCGGGTTACCTTGCTGTTGCACAAACGGGGTGGGGAATGAAGTCAGGTCATCTTGAGAGTGCCGAGGCGCGGTGCCCAAGCGCAGGCGCTGGTCGCAGACCGCGTCGATCAGGGCGTCGTCGTGGCTGACCAACAGCACGGCGGTGTTGTGCTCGCGAGCGGTTTCCACTAACAGGTCGATCATTTCCTTTTGCGTAATCAGGTCCAGGCGGGAGCTGGGCTCGTCCGCGAAGATGAACAGGGGGTTGAGCAGCAACACCCGCAGTAAGGAAAAGCGCTGAAGCTCACCGCCCGAGACGTTGCCGGGCAGCCGCTCCAACAGGGCAGGGGCCAGGCGCAAGCGCTCGAGCAACGTCGGGATGCGGCCTGCATCGAGGCGGTGCAGGCGTACCAGGTCCGCCAGCACTTGCGCCAGGGTCAGGCTGGGCGCAAAAGCTGCGACCGGGTCTTGGTAGAGCTTTTGAAACGCTACCCTGGGTGCGCTGCCAGGCCGAATGACCTCTCCGTGGGTGGGCGCAAGCAAGCCGAGGATCACGTCGCCAAGGCTGGACTTACCGCACCCCGAAGGGCCCGTGACGCCTACGATTTCGCCGCGACGGATAGTCAGGGCCAGCCCAGAAAACAACGTGCGCTCGCCACGGGCCACGGTGAGGTTGCGCACCTGCACCAGTGTCTCGTCTTTTAGCGCAGGTTGCGGCCGTGGCGCCCAGCGGCTGGGGTCTGCTTCAATCAGCCGTTGGGTATAAGGATGGCTGGGCCGTTGAAGGACCTGTGCGGCATCGCCGCGTTCTATCACCTCTCCCTTGAGCATGATCATCACCTGGCCACCCAGGCGTCGGGCCACCTCGATGTCATGGGTAATGATCAGCAGCGCGCCGCCGGCGGCCACGCTTGCCTCCAGCAGGTTCACTACCTCACCAATGCGCGCACGGTCCAGGCCTTTAGTGGGTTCGTCTGCAATCATCACCTTGGCACCACCGGCGTGGGTCGCGGCAAAGGCCAGGCGCTGAGCCATGCCGCCCGACAGCTCGAACGGGTATTTGGCGTGCGCCGGCCCCAGGCCCAGGTGAGCCAGGGCATCCTGGGCAAGGCGACGGGCCTCGGCCCAGCGTTTACCCCCTACATAACGGTGGGTTTCAGCCACCTGCTCCTGCGCCCGCATGGTCGGGTCCAGGCTTAGCCAGGGTTCTTGAGGGAGCACGGCCAGTTCGCGGCCCCAGCGCGCGCGGCGCCCTTGGGCTCGGCCGTCTTCATTCACGCCTGCGACACTCACCTGACCACACGCCTGCAGGCCCGGCGGTAAGTTACCGACGATGCCTTGGGCGAACAGGCTTTTGCCGGAGCCCGTCTCGCCGATGAGGGTCAGCACTTCACCCGCGCGCAGGGTAATCGACAGCGGCGCCACTAATTGGGCGTGCTCGGTACGGATTTCCAGCCCTTGGGTGCTGAGCAATGGCTTCATGGTTTACGCCCTCCGGCGATGAGCATCAACGACAACACGATGAGAAAGATCACCAGAATGGGCAGCGCGATCACAAAGGGCGCCTCCGCGAAATACGGCAGCAATTCGGTGATCATCAGGCCAAGCTCTGCGGTAGGCGGGCGCATGCCCACGCTGATGAACCCCAGGGCGGCGATGGCCATGATGGCCGAGGCGGCACCAAAGGCTGTGAGGGTCAGTACCACCGCAGACAGCTCCGGCCACAGGTGACGGCGCACGATGTACAGTGGCCCAAAGCCCAGCAAGCGGCTGGCGGCCACGGCCGGGGAGGCCAACAGAGTGCGCGCCAGCGCTCGGGTCATACGAAAGTATTCAATCCATAGCACCAGTGCGATCGCACCGTACAGGGCCATGAAGGACCCGGGGAACAGGGCCACGATCAGCAGTACCAGCAACAGGCCGGGCAACGCCAGGAACAGCTCAGCCAACAGGCCAAGGGCTTTGTCGGTCAGGCCGCCTTTCCAGGCCGCGAGCATGCCCAGCAGCACTCCAGGCACTGCGGCCGTTAGCACACTCACCAGGGCCAGCCCGAGTGACAGGCGAATGGCGGCGGCGAGGCGGGCGAGCATGTCACGGCCCAAGTGATCGGTTCCTAAGGGGTGTGCGCTGGCGGGGCCTGCGAGGATAGCGGTGTAATCCTGGCGGGCGATGTCCAGGCTCCACAGCCACGGCACCACCAGTGCAAACAGCACCAACAGGGCCAGCAGTGTCAGCCCAGCCAGGCGTGGCAGTGCACGGGCAGGCCGCTCAACGGTCAGCACGGCGACGTCTAGGTTCATGCGGTTCTCCGGCGAGGGTCGAGCAGGTGGTTGGCCATGTCCACGACCGTATTGAGCAGCACGAACAGCAGCCCCATCGCCAGTGCCGTGCCTTGGACCATGGGCACATCACGGTGAAAGATGGCGTGGACCAGCCCGTGGCCGATGCCCGGCCAGGCGAACAGGGTTTCCACCACCACCACCCCCTCGATCAGGTACACCAACTGCACGCCCAGGTAGGTCACCACCGGTACGCTGATGTTGCGCAGCCCGTGGCGCATAAACGTGCGTGCGCCACTGAGCCCTTTGAGGCGGCCGAAGCCGTAGTAGGCAGAGCCCGCCACGGCCACGGTGGCGTCACGGGCCATCCTCGACGACACCGCCGCCAGCCCCAGGGCCAAGGTGACGGTGGGCAGTAGCGCATGGGCAAAGGTGCCGTGGCCTGCCGAGGGCAGCAGCCCCGCCGAGACCGAGAAGGTCAGCACCAGGATCACCCCAAGCACGAAGTGGGGAACCGCGCGCGTGCCCAGGCTCAACAGCAACAACCCACGGTCTAGCCAGCTGCCGGGGCGCAACCCGGCGAGTATTCCGAGCGGCGGGCCGATCATGAACGACAGCAGTACCGCACCCAGGGCCAGTTGAATGGAGCTGCCCAGCTCATGGGTGATGCTGGCGGTCACCGGTTCGCCCGACACCAGCGATGTGCCCAGGTTTAGCGTAATGACGTCCCCGATCCAGGCAACCAGGCGCTGTATCAGGGGTTGATCGAGGCTGAGTTCGGCCCTTACCGCTTCGGCTGCCGCGCCGCTGACCATGTCATAGCCATAGCGGCCCGCCGCGATCCGGTAGGCCGCATCGCCAGGCAGTAACGCCATCAGCGCGAAGGTCAGGGCGCCAATCAACACGGCAACCATGATGGCTTGCACCAGGCGGGCGCAGAGGAGGCGAATCATGGCGCCCACCGCATCGTGCTTAGGCCAAAGGTGCGCTCGAACGGGTCGATGGCCGCGCCTTGAATCTTGTCGGACACGGCGATGGTCTGCCGGTACCAGGCCACAGGGATCAGCGGCAGTTGGTCTTGCACCACGCCCATGAGCGTGTTGCGCAGCTGCTGTTGGCGGGCCGGGTCATCTGTGGCGAGCAGGGCGTGCAGGCCGTTATCGAACTCAGGGTTGTTCCAGCCTAAAGGCCCCCATTCGGCGCCACCTTTGGCGAAGTCCGCCAGCAGCGTGACCAAGGGGTCGGGTGCCAGCGCATAGTTACGGCCAAACAACGCCAGTTGCAGGCTGCCGTCGTTGTAACCGGCCGGGATGGCGCTGGCGTTCTCTACTGCCACCGTGATGTCTACGCCTACGTCCCGCAGTTGCGCCTGAAGCGCGGTGGCAATCAGCGGCAGTTCGGGGCGGTCCGCGTAGGTAATAAGCTTGAGGTGAAGCGGCTGGCCGTCTTTTTCCAGCATACCGTCACGGTTGGGTACCCAGCCTTGCGCCTTGAGCAGGCTGCGCGAAGCGTCTGGGTCGAACGCAAGCGGCGCCAACGCCGGGTCATGCCAGGCCGGTACGCTGTCTGCGAACATCTGCGAGGCGCCTGTGCCGGGGGCGCGTAGCACGGCCGCGGCAATGCCCTCGCGCTGGATTGCCAGGCTCAAAGCCTTGCGCACGTCAACCGAGGCCGTGGGCCCCGTGCCCGCGTTGGCTGCCAGCATCACGACGCGGGGTACCGGGCCAATCAATACCTGCAGGCCTTGAGTGCGCTGTAAGCGTGAAATGCTCGGCGGGTCCAATTGAAACACCAGCTCAGCGCCGCCGCTTTCAGCCATCAGCGAGCGGGTTTCGCCGCGCCCTGCGCCTAGGTAGGTGGCGCGTTCGATACTGGGCTTGGGCCCCCAATAGCCTTCGAAGCGTTTAACCGCCAGCCGTTGTGGCGGCGCTAGCAGGGTCAGCACATAGGGGCCCGTGCCGATGATCGCGCGCACCTTGTCGGCACTGTCATAGGCCGCAGGGGCGAGGATGGCGGTAGAGGAGTGCGCCAGTAGCGCCGGTAACGGTTTGAAGGGCGCGGCCAGCCGGATCACCACGTCCTGACCTTGAGCGGTGATAGACGCAATCTTGGCATTGCTCAGCAAGCCTGGCTTGTTTCGCGCCACGTTCAGCGAGTGGGCGGCAACTTCGGCGGTCAACGGGCTGCCGTCATGAAAGGTCACACCTTGGCGGAGCCGGAATGTCCACTGTGTATGGTCCTCGGACACCGTCCAGTGCTCGGCCAGCGCTGGCAGGGGCTGGCCCTTGCTGTCTGCCTCCATGAGGGTTTCGGTGACCTGCATCCGCTGAAAAATGAAGCCCGAGATAGCAGGGTCCAGGCCTCCAATTTCAAAGGGTGCAACCACGTCCACTACGCGGTCATCGGCCAGAGCAGCAGGGGGAGTGAGCAAGCACCAGGCTGCTAGCGCGGCGGCCAAAGAGAAATGGCGAGCGGTGTACGTGAAGTCCATGACAGTCCTTGATGAGCGCCGGCCGAGGCTTAGCTTTATGCCTTCATTGCTGGGTTAGCATGGGCAATAAGCGTAAGGCCAAGAGCAGTGGCATACAGGGGCTGCATGTTAGTTATGTGATAATGTAACGTACAGCTGATACATACCTTGTAACAAGAATGCCGGGCGAGGCGCGTTGGACATGCTGGTTCGCTCGCATGCCTGTGTGGGAAGCGGGCGGCAGCTCGCGAAGGATGCTTACTAAACTTCTTCGTGAGCTAGCGCCTGCTTCCCGCAGTATCGCCGCGTGGCTTAGGCAACCGAGCCATCGTGGTGGGTGTCGGTGGCCACGCCTACCAGCGTGACTTCTTTATGAGCAGGCGCAAAGATCATGTTGCTGTTGTCCAGCTCATCCGACCAGTCACCGGTCATGGCGATTTCGAACCGATGGCCTTGTGAGTCCGCCTCCACATCCTTGAGGTAGGTGCGGTCAAGGGCCTGGTTGTACACCACCTTGAGCGTGGTGCCCGTGCCGTTGCCAAAGCCGGTGTAACCCAGCGCAGACACGTCGATCTTGTCGCTGTAGTCGGCGAAGTCGACAATCAGGTCCACCATGCTCTTGGTAGCGGTCCGGTAGCTGTCGCTTACTGCGTTGTAGAGGAAGGTGTCATCGTTCTCGTGCTTGCCGTTGAAGATCTGCACCGATAAGTCATCCCCGCCGTTCAACTTGTCTGCACCCGCGCCGCCGACAATCACATCGGAGCCTGTCCCGCCGTTGATGGTGTCATTGCCGTCCAGGCCACGCAGAATCTCCGAGAAGGCGCTGCCGGTGATCACGTCGCCTTTCTCGGTACCGTAGACGGTAGGGGTGCTGAACACCAGTTGGGCATCGGTCAAGCGGCCAGCCAGGCCGCCGTCGAGTACCAGCTCAAAGCGCTGCCCCTCGTCATTGGCGTCATAGCTTTTGAGGTAGGTGCGGGTGCCTTCGGTGTTCTCCACCACCGCCACGGTGCCGTTGTGGCCATCGCTGATGCCAGTGAAGCCTAGCTTGGTCAAGTCAATACGGTCCTGGGACGGGTCGAAGTCCACAATACGGTCGCTGCCGGTTTGAGTGGCGGTGCGGTAGCTGTCGCTGATCTGGGCGTAGCGGAAAATATCCGCGCCAGCACCGCCGGCGAGCACGTCGCGGCCGCCATTGCCCTGCAGCAGGTCATCACCGGCCAGGCCGTGAATGATTTCGGCAGTGTTGAGGCCCAGCAGGGTGTCCTGGCCGCTTGATCCTTCCAGGTGCGAGGCGCCATCCTGGCTGCCGAAGGTGGTGTCCAGGGAACCGTCAGCGTTCAGGCGAACCACGCTAAAGCCTGCGTTCACATTGAGGGAGCTGTTGCCCGCGATCACGATCTTGCCATCGGGCTGCACGGTAACGGAGCGGGCGTCGTTCCAATGGGCGTAGCTGGTGTCATCGGGGATAGGCGCAAAGGTGGTGATGCCCCCGTTGCCAAAGGTGTTATCGAATGAGCCATCGGCGTTGAGCCGTAAAACGGTGCCCGCTTTATCGGGCCCTTCACCCACCAGCACAATCTTGCCGTCGGCCTGGAGGGCCACCTCCGAGTAATAGCTCAGGTCCAACGCCGGGTCCAAATGTACTGTGCCGTTGTCACCGAAGCGGGTGTCCACTGTGCCATCGGGCTTGAGGCGCTGAACGCTGTATATCGGGTCGCCGGGCACATGAACGGTGCTGCCCGGCACGTCGTAGCCACCTACATACAGCCAGTTACCGATTACCACGCTGCCATCGGCCTGCACGGCGGTGGAGATGTTGCCGTTGTAATAGTCCCCATCGGGGCTGAGCGCCTGGCGGCCGTGGTCGCCAAAGCTGTCTACCAGCGCGCCCTCTTGGGTAAGTTTGTAGATTTCGGCCTCGTGCTCGCCGCGCGCGCTGAAATAAAACGTACCGTCCGGGTTGACGTCCATGAACATGCCTTCGGGGTAATAGTCCACGGCAAGTACTCGCGCACCGTTGGTGCCGAAGCTGCTGTCCAGGCTGCCGTCCAGGTTGAAGCGCTGGATGCTGATGCCAGCGGCGGTATAGTCCGCGAAGAGCACCTTGCCGTCGTCTTGCACCGCCATGATGAAGGTCGCGTCTTCGCGGTCCAGGTTGGCAGGCAGTATCGCGATGCCGTTTTTGCCAAAGCTGTTATCCAGGGTGCCATCGGCGTTGAGCCGGATCACGGCACGGTCTGAGCGTGTACCGTAGGACTCATCCCCTGGCGATCCGGAGTAGCCAACGTAAGGGTGCTGGCTAAAGCCTGCAATCAACACTTTGCCGTCTGGCTGAAGCGTCACGCTTTGAGCGTTATCGGTCAGCAGCGTGAGGTCTACCAGCACACTGCCTGGGCCGGTCCTGATTGTGTGAGTGCCGGTTGTGTTTTGAAAGGTCGGAGCCATGAGTCATCCCTTAGACGCAGGTAAAGTGTATGCACCCTAGTGCAGCACGCGCGATCGTGCACTGTGATAGAGCCAACCGGCAGTGGGGAAGTTGCCTCGAGCCCTGGCAGCGGATTTAGCGCGATGGGCGCTATCACCGCAGTCAGCTCAGGAACCGCCCCCGGTGAGCGCACATTAAGTCGCTTTGTGGCTGCACCCTGCCATGCCTTCTCTAAGCGACTTACAACCCTGATGGTGCCTTCACAACAGCCAGATCCCCACCTCATCGCAAACGTTTGCGTATTCTTCGGATGAGCGGTAAAGAGCGTCTGGCACAGGCTCTGCGCGGTGCCAAAGGGATGCAAGGCTGGCGTTTCGCTTTGCCGGGCTATGCCAGCCTGAAAAATAGATTGAATTATAACAAGATATGTTATTTAAATAACAAAAATAACGACGCTCGATGCGCGTGCAGGCCCTGGCGCCACTGCCCGCAGGTATCGAGTACAAGGTAAAGACCCTCATGAACAAGATCGCAGTCATCGGCAGCAACATGGTGGATTTAGTCACTTATATCGACCGCATGCCCGCTCAGGGAGAAACCCTGGAAGCACCGGAATTCGCCATGGGCTGCGGCGGGAAGGGGGCCAACCAGGCCGTTGCCGCCGCCAGGCTTGGGGCTGAGGTGCTCATGCTCACCAAGATCGGCGACGATATGTTCGCAGACAACACCCTGGCCAATTTTCGCAAGCACGGCATCGACACGCGCTTCGTCCAACGCGTCCCGGGGGTCTCCAGCGGGGTAGCGCCGATCTTCGTGCAGCGCGACTCTCACAACAGCATTCTTATCGTCAAAGGCGCCAACGCCCACCTTACGCCTGCAGATATCGACGCCGCCCAACAGGCCCTCTGCGAGTGCGGGCTCATCGTGTTGCAGCTGGAGATCAACCTGGACACCGTGTACCACGCCATCGACTTCGCAAAACGCCATGGCATTCCGGTACTGCTCAACCCGGCGCCGGCCGTGGCGGGGCTAAGCCAAGCGCACCTGGCGCAGCTGGATTTCTTCGTGCCTAACGAAAGCGAACTGGCGCTGATCACGGGCCGCCCGGTCAATGGCGCCGAGAGCGCCCTGCTGGCAGCCCGTGAACTCACTGGCCAGGGCATTCGCCACGTGATCGTGACCCTGGGGGAAAACGGCGCGCTGTACGTCGGCGAGGAGGGTGAATTTCATGTGCCTGGGCGCCGGGTCGAGGCCCAGGACACCACTGGCGCCGGCGATGCCTTCATCGGGTGCTTCGCACACACTTGGAGCCAGTACGGGAATATCCGTGAAGCGATGATTCAGGCCGTTGCCTACTCGGCCTGCTCCGTGACCGGCCGCGGCACCCAAAGCTCATACCCCGATGCAGAACGCTTCGCCGCCTTTCTTACCCGCGCATAACCGCTCGGCTGCCTACCCCTGAGCCTCGTACCTGTTTACGCTTTCTGGAGAACAACAATGATAAAACCGCCGCTCCAACAGTCGCCGGATGGCTTTTACCTTAACCGTACCCCCTGGTTCGCGTTCTTGCTGCTGTGCAGCATCTTCGCGCTCTGGGCCGCTGCAGCCAGCATGAACGATGTGCTGATTGCCCACTTCAAAAAGGCCTTTCTGCTAAGCGATTTTCAGACCGCCTTCGTGCAGTCGGCGTTTTACCTGGGCTATTTCTTCGTAGCCATGCCAGCTGCGATGGTGGTACGGCGGTTTAGCTACAAAACCACGATCCTGATCGGCCTGCTGCTGTACATGTTCGGCTGCATGCTGTTCTTCCCCGCAGCCTCCACCGCCAAATACGGCATGTTCCTGCTGGCGTTGTTCGTGATCGCGGCGGGGCTGTCGTTCCTGGAAACCGCGTGCAACACCTACTCCACCCTCATGGGCCCACGTGAGACCGGTACGCGCCGGCTGAACATCTCTCAGACCTTTCACCCCTTCGGCGCCATGACCGGGGTGTACGTGGGCAGCTTCGTGATGTTCAAGGACACCGATGCCAGCCGTGAGCAACTCACGCAAATGAGCGCCGCCGACGCCGCGATCCAGCAGTTGCAGATGATCCAGTCCACCTTGCTACCGTACAAGTGGATGATTGCCGTGCTGATCCTGGTGTTTATCCTGGTGGCAATCACCAAGCTCCCTGCGTGCAAGGGCAATAACCAGGCTCAGGTAAAAACCCAAGGGTTTGGCCAAAGCCTGTCGCGCCTATGGCGTAACCCTCGCTTCACCTTTGGTGTGCTGGCGCAGTTTCTCTACGTGGGTGCCCAGGTGGGCGTGTGGAGCTTCACCATTCGCTTGGCTATGCAAATGGGCGGGATGAATGAGCGCAGCGCCTCCTGGTTTCTGCTCACCACGTTCGCCGCGTATTTCGTGGGCAAGATGGTCGCCAACCTGCTGATGCGCAAGATGCATCCGGCCAAGGTTCTGGCCTTGTATGGGGTATTGGCCATCGTGCTGCTGGCCTACACCATTCTGGTGCCTAACATCAGTGCCGTGTATGCCGCCGTAGGCGTGAGTATCTTCCTGGGGCCATGCTGGCCGACGATCTACGGCCTGACCATCGAAGGGTTGGGCGAAGATACCGGGGTAGCTGGTTCGCTGCTGGTGATGAGCATCGTAGGCGGTGGGGTGATCCCGATTTTCCAGGGCCTGCTATCTGATGCCACTCATGGCAACATGCAGATCGCCTACAGCGTGCCGCTGCTGTGCTTCGTGGTGATCGTCGCCTACGCGGTCAATTGCATGCGGCATAACCGCAACGTCCAAGCGCCCGCCAGCGCGGTGGTGACCTCATGAACTGCTTTACCGTACCGCTGACCCCCGATCAATTTAACGGGGCTGAAAAAACACTGCTCGAATCCGCTGACTTCAAGGTGCTGGCCTGGACCTACCCCAGCGGCGTCAAGGCGCTTGCCCTGGAAAACGCACGGGGGCGCGTGGTGGCGCTGCCGTATCAGGGGCAAATGATCTGGTCGGCCGAGTTCGATGGCTGTGACCTGACCATGCGCAACCTGTTCTCCCAGCCCAAGCCCACGCCCACCATCATGGGGACCTATGGCTGCTTCATGTTCCATGCCGGCCTGCTGCGTAATGGTTGCCCGGCACCGGAAGACGACCACCCGCTGCACGGTGAAATGCCCTGCGCACCCATGGACCGCGCCTGGCTCGAAGCCGGCGAAGACGAGCAGGGCGCTTACGTGCGGCTGTGTGGAGCCTTCGAATACGTCATGGGCTTTGGCGACCACTACCTGGCCGAACCCACCTTGACCTTGCGGGCAGGCTCGGGGCTGTTTGACGTCGGCATGCAGGTGACCAACCTGGCAGGCAAACCAATGGCCCTGATGTACATGGCCCACCTCAATTACGCCTACGTGCCCGACGGGCGTTTCGTCGAGCCCTTGGGCGCCGTGCCCCGGCGAGTGCGCAGTAGCGTGCCGGCTCATGTAAAGCCCACCAAGGCGTGGAACGCCTACATCGCGCAGTTGAGCGAAGCACCGGAGCGCTTGACCAGCCTGGACACTCCAGAGCTGTACGACCCGGAAATCGTCTGCTTCCTGGCCCGCGTACCGGTGGATGCGACAGGCGACGCGCATTTCCTGCTGGATCACCCGTCCGGGTGTGCGTTCTACACCCGTTACCAGCCTGAGCAGTTTTCCCACGCGGTGCGCTGGATACTGCATAACGCCGACCAGGCGGTCGCTGCGTTCGTATTGCCGTCTACCTGCGAGCCGGAAGGGTACCTGGCCGAAAAAGCCAAGGGCAACGTGCGTGCCTTGGCCCCGAACCAGCGCGCTACCTTCAGCCTGACCACCGGCTACGTCTCGGCGCAGGAGCGCCAGCGCATGGCCTTCGGCAACCCGGCCTGAGCCCGCGCCAGGGCATTCAGGTAGCCACCTGTGTGCCTTGGCGCTCAAGTACCTCGCGGTACGCCTTGGGCAGCTTTTTGTCCGACACCACCACTTGGAACTGCGACAGGTCGGCGAAGTGCGCGGTGCGCACGGCGTCGAATTTGCTGTGGTCGGCCAGGAGCATGGTATGCCGGGCCTGGCGCAACACCTTTTGCTTCACCTCCACTTCATTGAGGTTGAAGCAGGTCACGCCCAAGGTCTCGCTAACCCCGGCCGCAGACACGAACGCCCATGTGAGGCGAAGGCTGTCCAGTACACTCGTCTCGCTGCGGTGCTCGAACACTTGGTTCTTTCGGTGGAAGGTGCCCCCGCAGAGCACAATGTCGCAGTGGGGCTTTTGCTGAAGCTTGAGTAGCACGTTCAGCGAATTGCAGACCGCGGTGAACTCCAAGTCGTCCGGAATGAAATCCACCACGAAAGGCACGGTGGTACCACAGTCGAAGAACACCGTGTCGCCGTGCTTGATAAACCCTGCGGCGACCTTACCAATGCGGCGTTTCTCTTCCACGTGGCGCGTGCCTTGCTCGGTGACTCTGTAATCGCCCGCCTCGGCAGGGTCGAACGCCAACGTGATGTGCCCGCCCAGCAGGTGAAACCGTTCAGAGTGATGATTCAAGTCCCGGCGCAGGGTCATTTCTGACACCTCCAGCAGCGCGGCCATCTCCCTCAAGTGAATAGCCTTCTGGTCTTGCAAGGCTTGTTGAATCAGCTTGATGCGTTCCGATCTCTTAGTGTCCACGCGCAATTCCGTTCGCCCAAAATGTTGTAATTCTACCATTTTTTGGTACTGTATTGACATTGTGCCTGGGGCCTAACACTGTGCCCTGGCCTTGTCATTCATCGAACAGGACCTACCGTCATGAGCACCCCTGCACCTGCTGCACTCGCCCAGTATATCGACCATACGTTGCTGGCGGCGGACGCCACACGCCAACAGATCGCCACCCTGTGCGAAGAAGCCAAGGCGCACGGGTTTTATTCGGTATGTGTGAACAGCGGCTATGTGCCCTATGCGGCGCAACTGCTGCAAGGCCAGGCCGTAAAAGTCTGCGCGGTGGTGGGCTTTCCCCTCGGCGCAGGGCTGAGTGACACTAAAGCCTTCGAGGCTGAGCGTGCCATCGCGGCCGGGGCAGAAGAGATCGATATGGTGATCAACCTCGGCGCCCTGCGTGGCGGCCTGTTCGACGTGGTACAGGCCGACATCGCCGCCGTGCAGGCAGCCTGTGGCGCGGTGCCCTTGAAAGTAATCCTGGAAACCTGCCTGTTGGACGACGCACAGAAATCCCGTGCATGCGAGATCTGCCGTGAGTTAGGCGTAGCCTTCGTTAAAACCTCCACCGGCTTCAGCCGCAGCGGCGCTACCCTGGAAGACGTTGCGCTCATGCGCAAGGTGGTGGGCCCCGAGATGGGCGTCAAGGCCTCTGGTGGCGTGCGCGACTATTCAGCGGCGGTGGCCATGATCAATGCAGGCGCCACGCGCCTGGGCACCAGTTCGGGTGTAAGCATCGTCAGTGGCACCGCGCCGGCAGCGTCCAGCTACTGACACTCGCAACCACCGTACACCCTGGGGTAGGCCGCGCAAGGCGGCACGGCCTCAGGGTGTAGCGCCTGCATTACCCTCGCTGTTACCCCTCTTTCCTCACCTGCTTTGCAGGGCCAACACACGCCAAGTGTGCGGCCAAGGCAAATTAGCGTTGCACGCTTTCTGGGATTTAACTATCGTACTGTGACATTCACTATCGCATTGAGATAAAAATGTCAGACATAGTGCTAGAAGTGCGCGGTTCAGTGGCGATCATTACCCTCAACCGGCCCACGGTGATGAACGCCTGGACCACTCCCATGCGCAATGAAATCATCGACGCGCTGCAGGCGTACGACGTAGACCCTGCGATCAAGGCGGTCATCATGACCGGTGCGGGCGACCGGGCGTTCTCTGCCGGCCAAGACCTGTCCGAAGCCCATGATTTCGATGGTGATCGCGCGGTGGAGTGGGTGTACGAGTGGGAACGCTACTACGCGGTGCTGCGCACCCTGTCCAAGCCCTTGGTGATCGCCCTGAACGGCACGGCGGCGGGCTCTGCCTTTCAGGTGGCACTGCTAGGCGACATCCGGGTCGGCCACCCCGGCGTGCGCATGGGCCAGCCAGAAATCAACTCGGGCATTCCCAGCACTACAGGCCCCTGGATCATGAACAGCATGCTGGGCATGTCGCGCACCATCGAGCTCACCCTCACCGGGCGGCTGATGGACGCCGAAGAGTGCAAGCAGATCGGCCTGATCCACTACCTGGTGCCGGCCGATCACGTGATGCCCAAGGCCTTGGAGATCGCCCAGCAGTTGGCCGACAAGCCGCCTATCGCCATGCGTCTGGACAAGCAGCGCTTTGCGGAAATGAGCGAAGCAGGCTTCAAGAACGCTATCGAAGCTGGCGCGCGCTTGCAGAAGGAAGCCTACGATTCGGGCGAGCCGGCGCGCATGATGGAAGCCTTCTTCGCCAAACGCGCCAATAAGGCCTGACCCTTGCAAGCCTTCGCCACCGCCCCTGGTGGCGAAACACGAACAACAACGGCGGCGGCTATGCACCTCCCCTTGAACCTGCGCCATTTTGCTTCTGCCGACGTCTTTCCAGCCCTCAACGATCACCACATTTTTGTAGGAGTGAGTCATGAGTCGTCCAGAACATCCAGGCCGCCGGCACGTCCTTAAAGCAGGCGCCGCCCTTGCGCTGGCGTGCGGCCTGCCCACCGTGGTACGCGCCGACACCAAGCAGATCATCGTCTCCGACCCCGGCGGCCCCTACACCAACGCCTACCGCAAGGCCTTCTACGACCCGTTCGAGCAGGCCACCGGGATCAAGGTGGTGAGCGTGGCCCGGGAATCTCAACCGGTTGCGCAGTTCTCCGCCATGGTCAAGACGCAGAATTTCGTCTGGGATGTCACCACCCTCACCATCTCGGCCGACATCCCGTACCTGGAGGCCGAGGGCATGCTGGAGCCGATCGGCCTCAAACCCGAGGATTACCCAGACATCCTACCGCAGGCCATCACCCCGAATTACCTGGGCGTAGACGTGTACTCCACGGTGCTGGCCTACCGCACCGATACCTTCGACGCCGGCAAGGGCCCCCAGAGCTGGGCCGATTTCTGGAACGTCAAGGCCTTCCCCGGCCGCCGCTGCTTGCGCCGTAGCCCGCTCGACACATTGGAGCAAGCCTTGCTGGCCGACGGTGTAGGCCTGGACGAGCTGTACCCGCTGGACGTCGATCGCGCGTTCAAGAGCCTGGACAAGATCAAGCCGCACATCGACCTGTGGTGGACCTCCGGCGCCCAGGCCATGCAAGCCATCCAGAGCGGTGAAGTGGACATGATCTCAGCCTGGAACGGCCGCGCTCAGGCGGCCATTGAAAACGGCGCCCCGGTTCACATCGTCTGGAACCAGGGCCTGTACTCCATCGAAGGCTGGGCCATCCCTAAAGGCACGCCACGGGCGGACATGGCCAAGGCGTTCGTGAAATTTTGCGCCGACGCCAAGCGCCAGGCCGCGTTCACCGACACCCTGGCCTATGGCCCCACCAACCGCAAAGCCTTCGACAGCATACCGCCCGAGCGTGCCGCGCTCCTGCCCACGGCTCCCGCCAACCTCAAGGACATGCGCCTGCCCAGCCCGGCTTGGTGGGCAGAGCACCGTACGGCTGTTACCGAACGCTTCAACGCGTGGATCTTGCAGTAAGGGAGTGGATGCATGAGCGTCAAACTGGAAACACGCGGCCTGGGTAAAACCTATGGCGCCTTCGTGGCGCTGCAGCCCACCGACCTTCAGGTGCAGGAAGGGGAGTTCCTCACCCTGCTGGGCCCCTCGGGGTCCGGCAAAACCACGCTGCTGCAAATGATCTCGGGGCTGGTGCTGCCGTCCCAGGGGCAGTTGCTGATCGATGGCAACGATGCCACCCATGCATCACCTGGGGCTCGCGGCATGGGCCTGGTGTTTCAAAGCTATGCGCTGTTCCCGCACATGAGCGTGCGCGACAACGTGGCGTATGGGCTGCGCATGCGCAAGGTGACCAAGGCTGAGGTCAACCGGGCCGTACAGGAGGCCTTGGCCATGGTGCGCATGGAAGATTTCGCCCACCGTTACCCCAATGAGCTGTCAGGTGGGCAACAACAGCGCATCGCCCTGGCACGCTGCTTCGCCTACCGCCCTTCGGTGATCCTGCTGGATGAACCGCTGGGGGCGCTGGACAAAAATTTGCGCGAACACATGCAGCTGGAAATTCGCCGCATGCACAAGGAGCTGGGCGCCACCTTCATCTATGTCACCCATGACCAGGAAGAGGCGCTGACGCTGTCCGACCGCATCTGCCTGATGAACCGGGCACGCGTCGAGCAGTTGGCCACGCCGCTGGCGCTATACGACCGGCCTGCCAGCCGCTTTGCTGCTGAGTTCATCGGCCACTCCAACCTGCTCACCGGGCAGGTGGGCGAGCAGGGCACCCTGACTGTAGAGGGCCGTCGCCTGAGCCTGGCCGGGTGTGGGGGAGCGCTGCCAGCCACGGGCGAGGCAACCTTGCTGGTACGCCCGGAAGCTGCGCAACTGACCACCCCCAGCGACGGGCTGTTAGTGGGCCGCATCGAAGAATGCGTCTTTTTGGGCAGCGACCTTCGCGTGTTGCTGCGCTTGCCCTCTGGTGCGATGTTCAGCGTGCGCTGCGGCCGCCACCTCAACCCGCAGGTGGGCACTGACGCCGGTATTTGCTGGGATGCCCAGCAGTCCATCCTGTTGCCTGAGCAGGGGGCCCTGTGAACATCCGGCGCGGGTTGATTCCCGCCCTTCCGGCGCTGCTGTTTCTTGCAGCCTTCTTTCTGCTTCCAGTCACTGAAATGCTGATGGGGAGCTTTCAGGATGCCAGCGGTGCGTTCAGCCTCGGCAACTTTCAGCGCATCGCCTCTACGCCGGTATACGCGCGGGTACTGGGCATTACCTTCTGGATCTCGGCGGCGACGGCCGTGCTGGCGGTGTTGCTGGCGTACCCGGTGGCCTACCTGCTGACACGGTTGTCGCCTTATGGGCGCGAGCGCTGGCTGCTGTGGATCATGCTGCCATTCTGGACGAGCTACCTGGTCAAGACCTACGCCTGGATGCTGTTGCTGTCGCGCAAAGGCTTCCTTACTACGCTGGCCGCCAACGTCATCGACAACCCTTCCGGGCTCGTGCCTGCACTGTCCGGGGTGCTAGTGGGCATGGTGCACTCGATGCTGCCGCTGGCCGTGGTCACCTTGCTGCCGATCATGCGCACTATCGATCAGCGGCTGATGCCCGCTGCGCAGACTTTGGGCGCCAGCCGGGCCATGGGGTTTTTCAGTATCTTCCTGCCGCTGTCTGCACCGGGTATCGCCGCCGCAACCTTGCTGGTGTTCATCACCAGCCTGGGCTTTTTCATCGTGCCGGCCTTGCTCGGTTCCCCACGGGAAATGATGGTGGCGCAACTGGTGATCTCCTCAGTGCTGGAGCTGTTCGACCTGCACTTTGCCGGGGCCCTGTCGGTGGTGTTGCTGGCCTGCTCGCTGGTGGTGTTTTTGATCTACGACCGGGTGGCGGGGTTGTCGTCGTTGGGCGGTGAAGCGCCTAAAGACCGCCAGTCGGGCCGCGGCCTCTCGCTGTTGATCGGCCTTGGCCATCTGTTCTCGCGGCGTGGCCACGAGCGGCCGCGCTCAGGGGACAGCCGCGTGCTTACGGGCTACAGCGTGGTGCTGGTGCTATTGTTGATCTTGCCGGTGCTCATCGTGGTGCCATTGGCCTTCACCAGCAGCCCGTTCATTGCCTTCCCGCCCAAGCTGTTCAGCCTCAAGTGGTTTGCCGAGTTCTTTACCTCGCCGGTCTGGCAAGCCGCCTTGTTCCGCTCACTGGGGGTCGGGGTGGCTACCGCTCTGCTGGCGCTGGTGCTGGGGTTCGGTGCAACCATGGCGCTCACACGGCTGCCTGCCGGCTGGCGCAAGGCGCTGTTTGCGCTGTTCATCGCGCCGCTGATCGTGCCGCGCATCGTGATTGCCCTGGGCTTGCTGTACCTGTTTTCCCGCATGGGCCTGGCCGGCAAGGACCTAGGCTTGGTGCTGGGCCATACGGTGCTGGCGTTGCCCTACGTGGTGGTCACCTTGTCTGCGGCCTTCAAGCAGTATGACTGGCGCCTGGACGATGCCGCGCGCAGCCTCGGGGCAGGCACCTTTACCCGGTTGCGCACGGTCACGCTGCCGCTGATGAGTGCCAGCCTGGTATCGGCGTTTCTGCTGGCGTTCATCACGTCCTTCGACGACCTCACCATCGCCATTTTCGTCAGTGGCGGGATCAACACCACCTTGCCCAAGCAGATGTGGGACAGCATCCAGCTGGCGCTTACGCCCACGCTGGCGGCGGTGTCCACCACCTTGCTGGCCTTCATCATCCTGTTTGCCGTGATCGCCCAATGGGTGTCTCGCCGCTCACTTTCCAAGCGCCAAGGACTCTGAACGATGCATGCGTATGCCGAGTATTTCCCTCATCGCCTTGTTGATGACGCGCTGGTCACGGCGCCATTGATCCATGCCGGGCTGATGACTGAGGCCACCAGCGTTCACATCGTGTTCGACGGCCGCTCCCTGGATAACCGCACCCTGCGCGAACGCGTCGCAGGCGTGCAAGCCGTACTGGCAGACCGTGGCCTGACCCCTGGGCAGCGAGTCGCGGTCATGCTCAACAACAGCGACGACCAGATCGTGTTGATCTATGCACTGATCCTCAGTGGCCTGGTGTGGGTGCCGATCAATACCAAACTGCGCGGCCCTGGCCTCGACTACCCGTTCGAGCACGCCCAGCCGCAACTGATAGTTGGCGAAGGGGCCTTTGAACCCCTGCTGGAGCAAAGTGCTGCTGCCGAGCTGCCCTATCTGTCCATCGATCAGCTGCGCCAGCAGGGCGCCGAGCAGGGTGGGGCGGCCTTGCTGCTGGTAGACAGCCCGCCTCAGGCACCGTTGTGCCTGATTTACACCTCCGGCACCACCGGCGCCCCCAAAGGCGTGGTGTTTACCCACCGCATGATGCGCATTGCCACCGAAGCGGTGATACAGGTCACGGACGTACAGCCCGGCGACCGTCAGCTTCTCTGGGAACCGCTGTGCCACATCGGTGGGGCGCAGATGCTCTTGCTGCCGTTTCTGGTCGAGGTGCAGTTGCATGTGCTGCCGCGTTTTTCTGCCAGCCAGTTCTGGGCGCAGTGCCTGGCGGCCGGGGCCACGCAGCTGCATTACCTGGGCGGTATCCTGGATATCCTCATGCAGCAGCCTGCCTCCGCATGGCCCGCGCGTCATAGCCTTCGCACCCTCTGGGGCGCAGGCGTGAGCAAGGCCAACTGGGCGGCGGTGGCGGGGCGCTTCAACGCGCAGGTGCGCGAATGCTACGGCATGACCGAGTGCTCCAGCTTCGCTACCCTTAATACCACCGGCAAAGTGGGCTCCATTGGCAAAAGCCTGCCGTGGCTGACGGTAGAGCTACTGGACGCCGACGGCGCGCCGGTACCGGTGGGGGCGCTGGGCGAGATCGTGCTCAGTAGCTGGGTTGACGGTACCTTCTTGCCCGAGTACCTGGACAACCCTGCTGCCACTGCGAGTGCGTTGCGCGAGGGCCGGCTGTACACCGGTGACATGGCCCGTGCCGATGCCGATGGCGACCTGTTTTTCGTAGGCAGGCGCACCGATAGCATGCGGGTGCGCGGCGAGAACGTTTCGGCCTGGGAGGTGGAGCGGGTGTACAGCCAGCACCCGGCGGTTCGTGCCTGCGCAGCGGTAGGGGTGGAATCGGCGGTGGGCGAACAGGAAATCATGCTCTATGTACAGTTCGAACCTGGCGCGCATCTGGAGTGGCCGGCCCTCACAACCTGGGCCGGCGACCGCCTGGCAACGTTCCAGCAGCCACGGTTTTACCAGGCGGTGGAGGCCTTTGAGCTCACCCCCAGCGAGCGGATCAAGAAGCACCTGTTGCCTCGAACCTTCCAGGGTGCGTGGGACAAGGCCGCGAGCTAAGGCACGACAGGGCGGGCGCGACAACCCTTTAGCGAATAGCAATAGAATATCAACGCAAAGCCGAGGATAATTCGGCTCTTCGATTTGAAGTTCCGGATCCCATGCCTAACTCGCGCCCCGCCAGGAAAGCCAACACTGACCCTACGGCGTCATCCCTTTACGTGCAGTCGGTAGAAAAAGCCATGAAAGTACTCATGGCGTTCGACGGTACCCAGCGCACGCTCTCGCTGTCAGAGATCGCCACCCAAACCGGCATGGACTTAAGCTCCGCGCAGCGGTTCACCTACACCTTGGCAGCGCTGGGCTACCTTAAAAAAGACCAGGGCAAGAAGTACGAGCTGTCCCCCAAGCTGCTGGATTTCACCTCGCACTACCTGCAATCCAGCGACCTGGTGAACCGCGCAGGGCCCTACTTGCAGCAACTGAGCGCTCAAACCGAAGAGGCCACTAACCTTACGGTCATGGACGGTGCAGACATCGTGTTCGTACTGCGTATCATCAGCCGGCATGTGTTTAACAACAGCATCATCGCCGGCACCCGGTTGCCAGCCTGGTGTACCGCGCCGGGCATGGCCATTCTCGCCACTTACAGCGATGCTGAAATAAACGAGATCTTCGACCACAGCCAGCTGATCAAGCACACCCCCGCGACCATCACGGACCGTGGCCTGCTCTGGGCGAACATCCAGCAGATACGCGAGCAGCGCTACGCCCACCTCGAAGACCAGTACTTCTATGGGGATGTGTCCACAGCCTCCGCCATCCTCGACGCCAGCGGAAGGGGAATTGGCGCGGTGAACGTAGCGGTCTCCCGCTCACGCTGGGTGGCCGAGCGCGACCTGCGCCGCTACGCCGACCTGCTCATCTCAACGGCCTCGTCGATCTCCAGCAAACGCAAGAGCTGAACGCTGCCTGGCTAGCCCTTGAGGGCTCACATCCGTGCCCTGCGGGGCTACCACGGCTGCAGAGGGCCTGGCACCTTATCCGGCGTAGCTACCTGTACATCAAGGGCCAGGGCCTTTTTGACCAGCAGGTCGATGTCGGCCTGGCTGTTGGCTTCAACCTCCAGCTCACCCACGCTCAGCGTGACCGTGCGCCCCGCCTTGCCTGCACGCCAGGCCAACAGCGCGCGCGGCACCACCGGGTTAGCGAACTGGACAAGCGGGACCCGGTACTGGCCGGATACGTCGCCTTGCGAGTAAACGATGCCGGCGTCATCCAGCGCCTGGGTAATTGCCTGCACCTCGCGTTGACGTTCGGGGCTGACGGAGGAGGGCTCATCGGGGGCGTTGAGGAGGTTGACCGTGACGGAGTGTTGTTCTGACATTGTGGGGGCTCCAGGCGGGTGTGCTAATAGAGGCGTACCAAACCTATTCGTTGCAACAAAGGGAAGCCCACTGGCACGGTTGGTACGACCCTTGGCCAGCGGGCACCCAGTTCCCCTAACCTACCAAATCCACCGAACGAAATTCATCAAGGCCTACCATCCGTATCTCTAATGCCGGCGTCCCGTTAGCCTCCTGGCTGCCCTGCAGCACGCCATCGGCGAACCGCAGCTCACCGGTGGCATCAGCACTGAACGCCGCGCTGCCGATAAACTTGAAGACGTCCATCTCCACCGTTTGCGGATTGGCATCTAGGGCGGTGAGGTCTACCTTATCGCCCTCGCTTGCACTGAACGCCTCTATCTGGTCCCGCTCGGCACCCACGCCCATGTCCTGCCATGCGCTGAACCGGAACACATCAGCACCGGCACCACCGACCAGTGTGTCGCTGCCGCCCTTGCCATCGAGCACGTTGTCCCCGCTGTTGCCCGTCAGGGTGTTGTCCAGGGCATTGCCCGTCCCGGCCAGCGCCTTGTCACCGGCAAGGTCGAGTACTTCGACATTGCTGCCCAACGTCCAGCTTACCGAGCTTTGTACGGTGTCAATATGCGCCGTGTTGGCGTCGGTTTCGGTCACGGTGTCACCAACGTTGTCGACAATGTAGAAGGTGTTGCCCGTGCCTTTGCCGATCAGGGTATCGGCGCCCAGATCACCGTTAAGCACTTGGCTTTCCGAGCCAGTCGCCACCAGGGTGTCAGCGACGTCGGTGCCCTGTATCCGCCCATTCTGGTTCGAGCTCGAGGCGGTGATGTCGTCAGGGTCGTTGTTGTCGCCAGGGTTGCCCTTGTAGCCCAGATCGTTGGCGATGTAATCAGCCAGGCGTTGGCCGACGATTTCCGCTGACTCTTCGTGCAGATGCCAGACGTCATCCGGGTAAGTCACCGGGTCCACCTCCTGGCGCAGCGGCAGGTCGGTGTAGTCGACGGCGAGCTGAACGTCTGCGCGCTCGGCGGCCATGGCCTCCTGGGCGTGCCGCACGTGCAGGGTGCCGTCGACAATGCTGGCGATCTTGCTTTCAGAATAACCACGGTAGCGGGCCCCGTCCTCCGCATAGTGGCCGGTTTCCATCAGGTAGACGGTGAAGTCTCCCAGCTGTGCATGCAGGTAATCGAAGACCTTCAAGGTCGACGCCTTGTACAGGGCTTCAGCCGCAGCTTTGTCAGTGGCCCTGGCAATTTCCTGGGCGGCTTCCTCGCCCTGTCCCCAGATGATGTCCAGGTTTACGGGGCCGGTCTTATTCAGGGTCGCAACCTGGCTCTTGAGCAGGTCCACCGCCCGGGTAAGCACAGGCCCCGGCTTATTGGTGTCGGCGTACCACCAGCTCAGGCTCTTCTCCTCGGCCGTGCCTGTGGAAAGCCCAGTGACGGTCGTGCCGCCGATGGCGACGTCGACAGGGTTGCCATTGCTATCAGTGAACTGGCTGCGCACGTCCAGGGGTGTGTAACGCCCCAGGTCCTTGACCAGTTCGGTGATGCCGGACTGGCCGTCGTCCTCGGTCACGCGCATCAGGCGTGCGTTGGACTGGCCGAGGGTGGGTAGAAACTCGATAGGTGCAGTGGTACGTGGGGTAAACACGAAGTCGCTGGACGTCAACGCGAGGTGGCCACTCAGGGCGATTTCAAAGCGATTGCCACTGGCATCGGCGTCGGCGGTCTTGACGTAGGTCTTGTCGGCCGAGGCGCTATACGTGGTGTACAGCGTATGCCCGCTGCCGCTGCCCAGCGCAAAGAAGCCCAGGGCGCTGACGTCGATCTTGTCCTGGCCGCGGACAAAATCGAACAGGGTGTCAGTGGCCGTCACGCCGCCCGAGTCATAGTCGCGGTAGCTGTCCAGCCGTTGGCTAAAGCGGAAGGTATCGGCGCCTGCCTGCCCATAGAGCGAGTCCTTGCCCGCGCCGCCGTCAAGTGTGTCATTGCCACCCCCGCCCTTGAGGGTATCGTTGCCGCCAAGGCCAAGCAGCACCTCGCCGTTGCTGGTGCCCACCAGGCTATCGCTGCCGCTGGTACCGGTCAGGTTCGTGCTGGGAAGACCATCAGCGAAGATGAACCGGTTGGCGGCCAAGTTGGCCGTCTGGTTGCCCTGGAACGAGATCTCCAGGCGCTCCCCGGCTGCATTCGCCTCGTAAGACTTGATGTACGTCTTGCTGCCATCACTGCTGGTGGTCACGGTGACGGTGGTGCCCATGCCGTCACCCAAGCCAGTAATACCCAGGGCAGATAGGTCAATGCGGTCGGTGCTGAAGTCCTTGATCAGGTCGCTGCCCACTGTGCCGCGGGTGCTACGGAAGCTATCGCTGACCGCGGTGTAGACGAAGGTGTCAGTGCCAGTGCCACCCGTCAGCGTGTCAGCACCCGCGCCGCCGGTTATCCGATCATTGCCGCCCAGCCCGTCGATGCGATCTTTGCCCGCCAGGCCGTTAATGGTATTGGCGGGGCCGTCGCCGATCAGAATATCGTCACCCTTCGTACCATTGAGCGGGTTGGCCACGGCAGCGGCTGCCAACGTGGTGACTGCCAGCGCATCATGCTGGGGCAGAGCATCGACCTTTCCGGTGCCTGGCTTGGCAAACACGAAATTGGACGTCTTAAGGCTGCTCAGGTAATTGCCGCTCAGGCCCAGCTCGAAGCGTATGCCATTGGCGTCGGCGTCAAAGTCCTTGAGGTAGGTGAGGTTGCTGGTTGCGTTGTAAGAAACGTTTAAGGTGTTGCCATGCCCATTACCCAGGCCCGTGAACCCCAGGGCCGCAACGTCGATCTTGTCGCCGCTGGTGCTGAAGTCGGTCACAGTGTCCTTGGCCGTGACACTGGCCGTGCGGTAGCTGTCACTGATAGCGGTGAAGCGAAAGGTATCGCTGCCCGTGCCACCGATAAGCTTGTCTACACCCGCCCCGCCCACCAACACATCGTTGCCCCCACCGCCATTGAGCAGGTCCTTCCCGGCATAGCCCATCAGGGTTTCGTTGGCCCCGGTACCTGACAGGTTATCGTTGCCGCTGGTGCCAAGCAGCGAGCCCTGGTGAGCGCTGACCGTGCTACCGTCGCCGTAGAGCGCCGTTTCACCCCGGGAGACATGGCTGATGGCATTATTGAACAGGGTATTGTGATTAGTGCCTTTTTCGTCCACCTCGGCCACGCCGTATGTGGATCGGTCGCTGCCGACGATGGTGTTATCCCGGATCAGGTTATTGCTGCCATTAAAGTAGTCACCGGACGCCCCATGGGTATCGTCAAACGACTGAATCACAACTTCCGGAGAAGTCACCGCCAATGAGTTTTCGTGGATGGAATTGCCCAGAAGCTCCACGCCCGAGCTGCCGTACAGGCGTACTCCGGAGCGCGCATTATCGTGGATATCCACCCCGCTGACGGTCACATCGTGGACCAACTTGAGTAACACCCCCTCGGCCTTGTTGCCATACACGCTCCCGCCACTGATAACGATGTTGTTTGGCGCGGCAATGTCTTCGTCACCGCGCTGTAGCACAATGCCCGTGCTGCCGTTGCTGTAGGCGTTGTTATCACGCATCGTGAAATCGTTAGTGCTGGTCACTACGTTGAAACCGTGGCGGTCATTACCGTAGCTGGTATTGTTCACGAACGAGCTGTTCACCAGGTAATCGGCGACAAAGCCATCCAGGCCGTTTCCGTGCGCTACGCTGTTCTTGATGACCATGTTCCAGGTCTGTTCATGCGGGTCAAAACCATAGCCCGAGCAATTTTTGACTTCGACACTGTCGATGGTGACATTGGAGTCGTGCCCGGCTTTGCCTGGAATATAACCGTTAAACCAGCCGTCGATCTTGCCAGTTGTGTTGGCGCGGTTACCGTCGATGGTTAAGTTGCTGATTCCGAAGTCATGATTCTGCTCCCCGTAGGCTGAGCGAATCACACCTGTGATCTTAGTATCAGAACCGTCCGCAACCTTAATGGTTGTTTTGCCCATCCCAGCACCGTACAGCTGCACATTATCGCGCAGCATCAGACAGCCATCGCCCGGGTCGTCGCCTGCCGAAACCACATAGGTGCCGGCAGGGACATACACCTGCCCGCCCCCTGCCTTGGACGCCGCATCAATGGCCCGCTGTATGGTCTGGGTGTCGTCTGTAGAACCATTGCCTTTTGCTGAATAATCTTTTACGTTGTAAATCATGTTTAAATTTCCATGTTGGGATGGCATTGGAAAAATGATTGCATGTGAGTTTTCGTGCAAATGTTCATCCATTGCGTCTTTTATGGCATTAACAACTGAATAAGGCCGTGGTTCTTTACGGGTGTTGGTTTTTATGAAAATTAATTTGCGTACCGGTTAGAATTGATTCGGGATAACTAGTCTCTCCTCCAATCACTCTCTGGTCCGGTATTTTGTAAGCCCTCTTACAGAGTGAGCGTGGTAGCACGCTGACAGCAGACTTTATTTAAAAATCGTTAGCTTGCAGAAATTTTCAGGTTGCTTATCGGTAAATTTTTTACAAGCAAATGCTGGCTGCGATTAACAGCTGGCTAATGCGCTAAGTCGTATGTAAGAATTGTGCGGGTCTGGTACTTGTGTTCTTGCGTACCATAGCCAAAAGTTTAGGGAATGCCAATGGCGAAGAGTAATTAGTAACTTTAATAGGGACTGTCAGAAATTTTGTGTTCGGGCATAACATGAGCGAAAGGAGCCTGTATGCCGACCAAAAAGAAACCTGCGCGCCAACCACTGAGAGATCTGCCCAAAATCCCGAAAGAGCTGCTTGAGTCTTTCGGTGAAGGGCTGATGACCGCTGATGCCATCGAGATGGCCTCTGCGGCGTTCAAGAAGGCCTTGATCGAGCGCGCCCTGAGTGCCGAACTGGGTCACCATCTGGGCTATCCATCGGGCGCGCAGCGGCCGGAGGATGAAACCAACCAGCGCAATGGTAAAAGCGGCAAGACGGTTCTAACCGGCGATGGCCCGATTCGGCTGGAGATTCCGCGTGATCGAGATGGCAGTTTCTCCCCCATCCTGATTCCCAAGCACGAGCGCCGTTACACCGGTTTTGACGACAAGATCATCGCCATGTATGCCCGTGGCATGACCGTCAGAGAGATCCGTGCGTTTCTTTGCGAGCAGTACGGCACGGACGTGTCGCCGGACTTCATCAGCTCTGTAACTGACGAGGTCATGGCAGAGATCGGCGCGTGGCAACAGCGGCCCCTGGAGCCGATGTATCCCGTTATTTTCTTCGATGCCCTGCGGGTCAAAATCCGTGAAGAGGGGCTGGTCCGTAACAAGGCGATCTACCTGGCGCTGGGTGTATTGCCCAACGGAACCCGCGATATCCTAGGTATCTGGATCGAAACCACGGAAGGCGCCAAGTTTTGGATGAAGGTCTTCAACGACCTCAGGACACGGGGCGTCGAAGACGTGTTGATCGCGGTGACGGATGGCCTCAAGGGCATGCCAGAAGCCCTCAGCGCCGTGTTTCCAAAGACGACCTTGCAGACCTGCATTGTTCATTTAATCCGCAACAGCCTTGATTACGCGGCCTGGGATAAGCGCCGCGAATTGGCCAAGGCACTTAAGCCGATCTATCAGGCAGTCACCGCCGAAGCGGCCGAGCAAGCGCTGGATGCCTTTGAACAGGGGCCCTGGGGCAAGCAGTACCCCACGGTCGTGGCGGCTTGGCGACGCGCGTGGGATCGAGTCATTCCATTCTTTGTGTTCCCGCCTGCCATCCGAAAAGTGATCTATACGACCAACGCCATCGAGAGCATCAATGCGCAGTTGCGTAAGATCATTAAAACCCGAGGTCACTTCCCGACCGACGAGGCCGCAACCAAGCTGATCTGGCTGGGGTTACGTAATATCACGGCCAAGTGGGGCAACGCGGCCCACGACTGGAAAAACGCGATGAATCAGTTCGCAGTTCTGTACGGAGATCGATTTATCAGGCCGACCTGGTAAAGCATGGCTTGCCTAACGGCAGGCCGTTATTGGCCCGCACACAAAAAATCTGACAGGCCCCTTTAAGGCGCTGTACTAGATCTTTCAAGCACTTAAGGCGAGTGCGCAGCGTGTGACAGTAAAGGGCGGGGAGGGCGCGGATACCCTATCCTGACACGGCGGGCCACCGCCTTTTTTGGAACCAAAGGCCGGATCATGTCACTCACCCGTCAGATCTTTTTTTTATCGATAGAAGCGAAAGCCTGAATGACGCGTATATCTTCCACCACCACGCCTCCCTCGTACAATCTGCCGTCAACCCCCGAGCATAATTCGCCCAGCCCTTCACTGGAATCAGTACACTCTACACGCGAACCAGAGCCCTCTCCCAGACAGGGCCGCCCCTCCTCCCCAGCCCCTGCAAAAACTACTCTGGCGCAAGCTCGGCTTGATACATTGCTGACGCAGCCTCCGGCTCCCGCCTATACGCTGAGCCAAGCCAAAGAAGCGACACGCGAGCTAGATGCCACTTCTATTGGAGAGTCTTTGCCATTAAAGCCGGGTGAATGTCAGAAATTTTTTGGAATTGAAGACCAGAGCTTGAAATCGATTACAACTTTTCTAAAATCTGACGAACCTGACATGAAGGACTTGGCGAAAGGAAATCTTTATTTCCTTAATAGTTACAACCCTAACCTTTGGGTCATGCAAAATAATATGCGCGATCCAAAATTGGCCAGCTTTAAAATGGCAGACGTTGTTCACATGCAGGCCGAAAAAGCAGGGCTGACCGCTGGGCCCAAGGTGCTGGTCCGCGCAGCTATCCACTCCCTGAAAGGAGAGGTTTATTTCAAGAAGAACGCTATGGCCCACGGTGAGACCATGAGCCCTGCTCAATTCGATGACTTTATGAAACACACCCCAAATGGTTGGTCATCAAGGAGCATTTTGGCAAAGTTTAATATGGAGGCGGATAAAGCGCTTGTGTTAAGGGAAGCAAATAATGCCAAGCAAAGCCCTGAAGATCCAGATCATGTTTATTCTGTAGCGATTTTTACCAAACCCGCCTAAAGGAAACGGCTGAGGGGGCTCGAACTTAGCAGCCCCCGGTTAGGGGCTATCACTGATTCAATAGCCAAGTGTTGCACCCAGACCTTGAAACCGCCAGTCCCGTTGGTGCAGCGGGTGACTGGAGGAGAGATTTTTTTCCCTCACTCCAAAGATCATCGCATCAGGGTCGTCCCAATCTAGGAAGGCGTTGAATTGTTCAAGCGTTTTCGTACGTCGGGCCCCGCAACATGGATCGTGGTACACAACCGTATTATCCGATGCGCCGACCAGTACGACGCAATGATTGACAACGTCACCCGGTAGTCGTCCCTAACATATAATCGGACCATGTCGGTTGAGCTTTTTACAAATATCTTCCATTTCCCAGCCTCGTTTGCCTTCAGCATTCAACCTCTTTGGTAGCACCAGAGAGACAGGGTTTACACCCTTGCATCCCCACACAGATTAATGTGTTGCTGATGAAAAAACGGTACATCCAAAAAAGCATAGCTGTTAGTTAAGTCATTAGGCTGAGTTGATTGCGAAACCCCGCCATAAGGGCGTGAAATCAAAACTCCTTCTTTGGGAGGTATGTTCTGGAAGCCGAGCAGTTTACCAGCTAATCCGTTTAACTTCATGGCCAGCCCCTATAGGCGTTGTTATAAATGATCAGTCAGCTGTTAACCAACCTGAATATGGTCTCTGAGGTAACCAAGCTCTTTCATGAACTCGTCCTTTTCGCAGCAGTATTTCGAAATGCTCGCCTTGAGCGTCCTCGTTCAGGGACTTGAGTATGGTTTTTGTTCCGTCGGCACTGACGCTCACCTTCAGCCTCTGCCCATGGCCATCACCCAAACCGGTGAAGCCCAGCGCCGACACGTCGATCTGATCGCCCAGGCTGGCGTCGAATTCGGTGATGCGCTCGGCGTAGCTGCGCGTGGCGTCGCGGTAGCTGTCAGTCAACGTAGCGAAGCGTACGGCGTCGGCACCAGCGCCTGTGGTCAACAGATTGGCACAATGCCCTGCATTGATTACATCAGCACCTGCGCCGCTATCGAGCCGATCCTTACCAGCGCCAGCGAAGAGCTGAACGCCGCTGGCACCGACCACCTCGACCGCTTCCAGGGTCACGGTATCGCTATCGCCGCTCACCCAACCCTTCACGGCGCCGGCGTTGCCGGTGCGATTGGCGTCGATGGTCAAGCCGGTGACACCAATGACATCGCCTGCGCCCTGCAACACCGAGGTTATACCGGCCGAGCCATCGGCAAGCCAGAAAAGACGCGTTGCCTTGTTGCAGCAGCCCTTCCAAAGCATGAGGCGTGGAAGGCCGCTTGGGAGTTCCGAAACGAACCCGCTGGCACTTTTCAGCAGAACGAGACCAGTCGAGGTGTCAGCTCCAGGCTATACCGGCCTTTGTTTGTAGGAGCCAGCAAAGTTGGCGAACGGTGCAGACGTTGTATTGGCGCGAGCTTTCGCGCACGCGCATAGAAGTACCGCCCCGCGCTTTGCCATTCTTGGAAGAGCGCCTTACCTGCAGGCTCCATTGCTACATCGTTTCGCTGTCATCGCCTCGAAGCAGGCGCCACCGGTTGTCGTTGGCTTGTTCACCCAGGTACAGGCACTGATGGTGAGCTAATTCGCTCGGTGCGCAAGGTGTGCCATGGGCTGCCAGATAAGCCGGCGAGGCGCACAGCAACCAGCGCACGCTGCCAAGGGTGCGCCCGGCGAGCCCAAGGGGTGGGTATGAATCACTAAGTCAAGGCTGTCCACCAGGGGGTCGGTGGGGTGATCGTTGTACACCAGTTGAACATCCACTGCCGGGTAGCGCTGAAGAAACTCGACGATCAATGGATGCAGCACGGTCTTGGCAAAGGCCGTGGGCGCGCTGAGATTCACCCGGCCACGAGGCTCTACCGCTGCAACCCCGGCAGCATCTACCGCATGGCCGGCGGCGTTGAGCATATCGCGGCAATGACGGTACACCTCAGCGCCCGCCTCAGTGAGACGAATACTTCGGGTTGAACGCTCGAACAGTTGTGCGCCTAGCCGCCGCTCGAGGCGTTTCATTTGCCGGCTCACGGTGGACGGCATCGAACCCAATTGCCGCGCGGCGGCAGAGAAATTACCGCCTTCTACCACCCGCACAAGAACAGCCATATCAGGGTGATGCTGGTGGCCGTCGCGGTGGTATGGGGCACCAGTTACGGAGTGGTCAAGGCGGCACTGCTGTTCTACCCGGTGCTCGGGCTGTTGGCGTTACGCTTTGGGCTCACCTTTGTTCAACTCAGCCCCAGCCTGCGGCACGGGAAGTCTGCGCGACAGTCCTTTGCCTCATCGGTGCCGGATTGTTAGCCGGTGGTCAGCCCTTGGGGTTTGGTCTGGGGGACGCGCTGGTGGTACTGGCTGCGGCGTTCAGGGCCGTGCAGGTGTGCTGGCTCAAACGTCTGAGCCGTACCATGGCACTTCCGGCCCTGACGGTAACAGCCGTGCAAGCGGGGACGGTGGCCTTTGGCAGTGCTGTGCTGTTGCTGATAGCACCCCCGTCAACACACGGGCTGGACGCGCCCGTCGATGCGCTTGGCGGCTGGGGATACATTGCTTACTTGGTACCGGCGTGTACATTGTTTGCGTTTTTCGCGCAGAACTATGCACTCAAGCGCAGTGACCCCACCCGCGTGGCGCTCTTGATGGGTAGCGAGCCTTTGTTCGGCGCCTTGTTTGCGGTCTATTGGCTTGGCGAAGTCGTCACCTTCAGCGCGTGGTTGGGTGGGGGATTGATCGTTACAGCCTGCCTGCTAGCCACGGTGCGTTGGCAGTCAGTGGCGGCTAGGGCCTAAACGTGCTCAACCGGCACACCAATAGCCATCAGTTCCGTCGCGCTGTTGCTGAACAGGAAGTTGGACGCGTCCAGGTCGTACTCCAGGTCGCCGGCCAAGGACACTTCGAACCGGTGACCCTGAGCGTCCGGCGTCACATCCTTGATGAAGGTGCGCTGCAAGGCCCGTTATAACTGACCAAGAGCGTACCGTCCTTACCATCGCCTAAACCTGTGAACCCCAGAGCCGAGACATCCAGGCGATCGTCGAAGGTATTGAAGTCGGTGATGATGTCCGCGTGGCCGGTGCTGGCGTCTCGGTAGCTGTCCTGCACCGCCACGAAGCGGAACACATCCTCGCCGCTGCCGCTATAGAGCGTATCGCGGCCGCCGTTACCCTGGTACAGGTCGTCGCCACCATAGCCTTCCAATATCTCGGCCAGCACGATCTTGCCGTCAGCCTGCACAGCCAGCGCACCGCGGTAGTCGGACAACACATCGCTGCTGAATATCACCTGGCCGGCTTGGCCAAAGCTGCCATCCAGGGTGCCGTTTGCATTCACCCGTACAATCCCATAGTGATTGCCGTTGCCACTGTCGAAGTCCCGGTAAGAAGAAACTGGCCGTTGCCGACGGCCACCGAGTGAACTTCGCCATTAAAGCTCAGCCCTGTGGCCACGTAGGCTACGCCCTCATTGCCGAATGTTTTATCCAGGGTGCCGTCGGCGTTGAGCTGAACGAGCACCGCGCCCTGATCGCTGCTTTGGCTGATCAAAAGCCTGCCGTCAGCGTTCACGTTCACTCGGGTGCCTTCACTGCCCAGGCCCGCTGGGATGTTGGCCTTTGTATTGGTGTTGAATGCCGTATCGGCGGTGCCGTCCGGCAGCAGCCGGGTCAGGCCAAAGCTGTCATTGCCGTTGCGGTGGGCGGGGGTCTGCACCAGCAACGATCCATCACGTTGCACTGCCAGGCGCATAGTGGGTGATGTTGCTGGCGGTTTCGACGGGGTTGTAGGGCGTCATGATCCGATTCTTGAAGAGGGGAAGGGGCCGCAGTGTAACGGTCTCCTCACCCTAGCTGCTTTTCGACAAGACGCCAGATGCGCGGCGTGCGGCGCGTTTATCTTTCAGCCACGGTGGGTCGACCTGCACGCACCCAGGCCGGTTCGCCCGGTGTAATGACGATGGGCGTGCTGTCGATTGAGGCCAGGACAGTATCCTTCAGGCATCGCGCGCGAAGAGGGTAGGGAGGAGTAACGCACGAACCTGAACTACCCTTGTATCTCCCTCATACAACAAGCCAGGCCACGCCAGCGGTGCACCGGTACCCAGGCAGCTCCTGTGCTCCCAGGAGTTTCAATGACCACTATTTACTATGACGTTCGCGACTACGGCGCAGTTGGCGATGGCGTTGCCGATGATACTCAGGCTATTCAGGCAACCATCGATGCCGCCCGGGCAGCTATTGACTCCGCCGACGAGATACTTGATGCCGAGGTCTACCTGCCTGAAGGCACCTACATCGTCAGTGGTAATCCCGATCTAAGCGCCAGCAGCTGTCTCCGGCTTTATAGCCGCGTGACCTTGGGTGGCGACGGGGCCGACGCAACCCGTATCAAGCTTGCCGATGGCTGGGACAAGGCTGTTACCGGGATCGTGCAAACCGCTGGCGAAACACAGCACGTGGGCGCCCATGACCTGACGCTCGATGGCAATAGCGCCAACACCAGCGGCCGCGTGGATGGCTTTACCACCGGCGGGGAGAACGTGCGCGACAACCCGGACACGAACGTCACCCTCAGTGGCGTAGCGCTGGTCAATTGCAGCGGCAATGGGCTCAACGCCCAGGAAAACACCTACGGCCTGAGCGTTACAGACAGCGTGGCCAGCGGCAACGGCCTCGATGGTTTCTATGCCCATCTGGTTGGCGCGTTCAACCCGTACGTAGACGCCGGCGGCTTCCAGGACAACCGCAGTGAGAACAACGGCCGCAACGGCTTCACGCTGCTGCTGGACGACTACCGGACCACCCTGGCCGACAACGACGCCGCCAACAACGGAGGGCGCGGTATTCTCGTCCAGGGCCCGCTGGGCGAAGAGCTTGACGATCGGGTGCAGATCACTGGTGGCGAGGTGTATGGCAATGGGGAGGAAGGCCTGCTGCTCAAGCAGACCGACTTCAGCCGAGTGAGCGGCGTCACTCTGCACGATAATGGCGGCGCTGGCATAGGCTTGTTCGGTAGCTCCGCGAACACCATCGCTGGCAACACCCTCTACAACAACGCCGTGGACCATGGCAACGCGCAAGTCATCCTACAGGCCTCGGACGACACCGACGTCACCGCGCCAGACTTTGCTACCGGCAACGCGGTGTACAACAACATCATCAGTGGGGGCAACGCCAGCTACGCCGTGACCGAGCGCAACGAAGACCTGGTGGGCTTCAACACCGTCTTCGATAACTATTTCAGCCGCCTGGGCGACCCCGCCACGGTGTTTTATGGCACCGACAGCAGCGCCTTTAGCAACCACGCCGGGCTGGTAATCACCGGCACGGCCAGCAGCAACAGGCTCACTGCGACGGATATGGCCGACACGCTCCTCTACGGCGGTGCAGGCAATGATCGCTTGACGGGCGGCGCCTACGAGGACCTGCTATACGGAGGCGCCGGCAGTGACAGGCTCAGGGGCGGGGAGGGCGCGGATACCTTCCGCTACACCAATGCCGGCGACAGCGTGCGCGGCACCAGCGACCTGATCACCGACTTCAAGCCTGGCGAGGATCAGCTCGATGTGGCTAGCCTTGGCTATGTCGGCTTGGGTAATGGGCATGACGGCACCTTGCGGATGATCTACAACGCCAGCCTGGACCGCACCTACCTGCAAAGTCTGGACGCCGACGTCGATGGTCACTATTTCCAGCTGGCGTTAGCTGGCAACTACCTGGGCCTGTTGCAAGCCGCTGACTTTGAAACACTGCTTCAGGGCACCAGTACCAGCAACACCCTAAGCGGCACTGATGCAAACGAAACACTGGCAGGCCTGGCCGGGCGCGACACCCTGAACGCCGGTGCTGGCAACGACTACCTGATTGGCGGTGCCGGCGCTGACCAGCTCACCGGCGGTGGGGGCGCAGACAGCTTCGTAATCACTGCGCTGCGCGATAGCTACGCCAACGACACTCGTGGCGTGGACTTCAGCGACACCCTCACGGATTTCGACTATCGCCAGGACGTGCTGGACCTGTCCGCGCTGGGCTTCTCCTCCCTGGGGAGCGGGCATGACGGCACCCTCCAGGCCGCACAAGTCGGCGGCACGGGCGACATGCTGCTGCAGTCGCTGGACCCAGACGCCAACGGCAACTACTTCAAGCTGCTGCTGGAGGACGTCAATTACATCAATAACTCGGCTATCCGCTTCGGCGACCCAGTTGCTACCCGTTTCAATGAGCAACCCGCCAGCTACGACGACTACTACCTCGACGTGCCGACCACCGGGAACGATGTCATCGTCGGGTATTTCAGCGACGATCGCATCAACGGCCTGGAGGGCAACGACACCCTGCGTGGCCAGGCGGGGAACGATACCCTGGCCGGTGATGCAGGGGCCGATACGCTGGATGGCGGCAGTGGCGACGATACGTTAGCCGGTGGTCTCGGCAATGATCTGCTCAACGGCGGTGCCGGGAGCGACAGGCTTGCTGGAGGGGCGGGGGTAGACCAGCTCACCGGAGGCTGGGGCGCCGACATCTTCCGCTTTACCAGCAGCGCCGACAGCCTGCGTGGCGCCAGCGACTTGGTCACCGATTTCTCAGCCGAGCGGGACCTGATCGATGTGTCGGCCCTGGGTTATACCGGCCTTGGCAACGGCCATAACGGCACACTTAAGGTCAGCTACAGTGCCGACGCCGATCGCACCTATGTCAAGGATTTCACTGTCACCACTGCCGGCCAACGGTTCGAAATTGCCTTGAGCGGTGACCACAGCAACGACCTGAGCACAAGCCAGTTCATATTTGCCGACACTAGCCATGAGCTGACACTGCTAGGGGCGTAGCGCCTTCTAAAATGCCTCTGGCGGCACAGGGAGCGTCAACCAGGGGCTTTGCCCGTACGGGTCACATATGAAGGGGTGCCAGCCGCTGCTTGACCGTCTCATGCAAGGTATCCAGTGTCCATGGCTTGGGAATGAAGGCGGATTGAGGCGGTAGTTCTTCAGCAGATAAGTGTCGATGCCCCGATGTCAGGATCACGGGCAGATGCGGCCATCTGAGCCAGATGACATTGGCCAAGCCCCACCCATCAAGCTGGCCTGGCATACGAATGTCCGTGAATACGAGGCTGATAGGCTCGGCCTCTTCCAGTACGTGCAACGCATCCTCGGCACAGGGGCACGCAATGACCTTTACCGGCAGCATGTAGAGCGCTTCGGTCACCAAAATCCGTAGGATTTCATCATCTTCAACAAGCAGAACCGTAGAGCACACAGCGCCTACTCCTGAATAACGTATCCAGTTCTTCAGAGAGAGGGCTGAGTAAATCGTTTTAAACCATCTTCCAAAAGCAGACAGCTGGCCAATTAAAAATTTGAAACGTGTAACGCATTTTTTGCAGTGCTGATGCTTAGCGTGCAAGCAACCAGATCAAACCAGATTCTTGAGCGCTCTCACGAACTCGTCCATCGGCACAGGTTTTTGTAGGAACAACGCAAAACCAAGTGAACCCCGCACTGCACCTTCAGCCTCAGCACCATAACCGCTCAGCGCTACGCTTGGCGTATGCGCTAAATGAGGCAGCTTGCGCAGCTCGGCGAGTAAGGCAAAGCCATCCATACCTGCCATGCCAATGTCCGAGACGATAAGGTCGAAGGTCAGATGCTGCGCAGCTTCTATGGCTTTGAAAGGGTCGCTGAAGCAGTGTGTTTCTGCGTCCTCGATCTCTAGCAACATGCCAAGTGCCTCCAGCACATCTGGTGAATCGTCAACCAAAAGCAGCTTCACGCCGTGTAGCTGTCCAGGCGCCTCTTGGTCGTTAGCTGGAGAGGCACACGCCTCGGGCTTTTCTTTCAAGGGCATACGCACGGTAAACGTACAGCCATGGCCTAGGCCGGCCGACTGAACACCTACCGTGCCACCATGCGCTTCTACCAAATCTTTCACCAGCGACAATCCGATGCCTAGCCCCTGTCGTTGTTGAGCAGCCACGTGATTGCTTGCCTGACCGTACAGCTCAAATACCTTGTTCAGCTGCTCGGGAGCGATTCCCCGGCCTTGGTCGATAACGTCGATAACTGCGGTATGTTTCTCGCGTGTAAGGCTCAACCGAATGGGCTTGTCGGTAGGGGTGAACTTAAATGCATTGGTGACCAGGTTCCAGATCACTTGCTCCACTCTGGTTCGATCACCGTCGATGATCACGGGCTCTTCTGCTGCAGGGGGTAAATGGAGCTGAATATCCCGGCCGACATCCTCGGCAAGAATGCTATGGATATCGCTCAACAGGCTGGCGAGGTCCAGGGGCTCCAGGCTGAGGTTCAATTTGCCTGTCTTGACCCGCGCGACGTCCAGCAAGTCATTGATGATGACCCCTTGGCTTTGCACGGCATCGAGAATGGACTTCGCAGCCTTGATACCACCTGGAGACCGTCGAGTTTCGGGAAACCGCTGGATCAGGTCGGCATTGAGTTGAATGAGGTTCAGGGGGTTCCTGAGCTCATGCGACATCATTGCAAAAAACTGATCTTTGAGATGGCTGGAGTTTTGAGTTTCTGCGAGCTCATGGGTTTTCTGCTCCTGCAACAGCATCTGGCTTGTCATGTCCTTGGCAATTTTGACATAGCCGCGCAGGGTCTCACCTTCCAGTCGCATCACCTCCCCGCTGCAGTAGAAGCGCGTGCCATCTTTGTGCAGGTGCCAGTGCTCGTCTTTGCCGCGGCCCTGCGCCATGGCCATTTGTAGTTCAGCACGGGGTATGCCCGCCAAGCGGTCTTCGGCGGTAAAAATGAATTCGAAATAGCGGCCTTCAGCTTCAGTTGCCGTATACCCAAAGATCAACTCGGCCCCCTTGTACCAATGGGTCACCACACCTTTCTCGTCCATGATGAAGATGGCATGGTCATGGGTATTTTCAGCGATCAAACGCAACCTTTCTTCGCTAGCGCGCAGCTTGTTTTCAGCGCAGCGGCGCTGGGTGATATCAATGAACGTAAGTACCGTTCCATCAATATGATCTTCACTGGAGCTTTTCAGCTCCTGGTTTACCGTTAGCAGTTCTTCGTTGACGGATTGAAGCTCTTCCTTGCTCGTTTCAAGTTCTTCGGTTGCCGAACGCAACTCTTCATTGACCGCCTGCATTTCCTCGTTCGAGGCTTTTAGCTCCTCGGTAGAGGTTTCGGAGCTTTCTATGGTGTCCTGCAGCCGTTCTTTGGCTGCGTGCAACTCATGCTCCAATGCCGCGAGCAAGTGCCTGTCGGACGGTGCGAGCAAGTCACTTCCAAGCCCACTGTCCTCAATGGCGTTAGCCTGCGCCTTGAAGGTTACCAATACGTAATTGAGATCCCCCTGGGCGTATGACGACGCCACCAGGCAGACAGCGTTCGAAGCCGCCTCGCCTGTGAGCCTGAGGGGCCCTGACCTGACAGGCACTTTTCGATCACGGAATTGAAACAACACAGAGCGCAGCTCAAGCCGCAGGTCGGGATGGATCAGTGTCAGCAGGTTGCGTGAAAGCTCGCCACCGATGTAGCGCAGGTATTTGCCTGCTTGCTCGGTGATGTGCAGAATTTCAGCGTCCTCATTGATCAGAATGCTAGGGGGGGCCTGAGCGAGAATGGCCGCATTGTGAATGTCTGCAATGGACTGCGAAGGCCCCTGGGTCAGCTGTTGTACCGTGGGAGGGGGCTTCAATAAAGAAAGCGTAGCGGCTGGTGCCGAGCGGCTACGTTTTCTGCCTCCAACATCCTTGGCCCGGTAGATTCGATTTTTTTTGTCGACCGCAACGAAAAACTCGTCGCATAAATCCGCCGATTCAGAAGAGCCCAAAAAGAGGTAGCCTCCAGGGCGCAAGCTGAAGTGGAACGTACGTAAAACTTCTTTTTGCACCTCTCGATCCAGATAGATCAACAGGTTGCGGCAGACAACGAGATCCAGGTCGGAGAAGGGCGGGTCTGAGAGTATGTTGTGCTTGGCGAACAGTACTTGCTCTCGTACCTCCTTACGCACGCGGTAACTAGCATCATTCTTGATCAAGTGCAGGCGTAGCCGCGAGGGAGGAATGTCTGTCATGACGGCTAAGGGATAAACCCCGGCACGTGCCTTGGCGATAGCGCGCTCGTCTATATCTGTTGCAAAGACCTGCAATTTCGCACTGATATTTTCAGCTCGAAGCTGGTCGATGAACACCATGGCCAGGCTATAAGCTTCCTCGCCTGTAGAGCAACCCGCAGACCAGGCGCGTAGTTCGGTTGGTTCCTTGTAGCTACCCTGAGCCGCGACAATCGCCGGTATCACGTCCCGCTCCAGGGTTTCAAAGGCATCGCGATCCCGAAAGAAGTTGGTGACGCCGATCAACATGTCGTCGAGCAGGGCTTTGTTTTCTTCGGGATGGCCTCTGAGATAGGCCTCGTATGCGGCCAGATTCGGCTGCGCCGTGACCTGCATGCGCCGCTCAAGACGCCGCAAGATAGTCGCCTTTTTGTAGTGCTTGAAATCATGGCCTGTAGCCTCGCGAAGCTGCGCCAGCACACTGTGCAGGCTTGCCTGTGCTTCAGCTGCTTCAGGCCGGGATTTAGGTTCCACCGTGACGATCTCTGGGTCCCCGTCAGTGGGCAGCACAATGTTTTGAGCGTTTTGCCATAACTCCAGTATCCGCTGCGGCATTTCTGCTACCGGTAATACTAGATCGACCATCCCGGTGTTGATTGCCGCGCGTGGCATAGCGTCGTATTCGGCATCGGTTGGCAGCTGGGCCAAGGCGACTCCGCCTTGTTCCTTGATGCGTGAAATACCAACTGAACCATCGGCACCGGTACCGGAGAGCACAATACTGAAGGCCCGCTCTTTATGTGCATGGGCCAGGCCCCGAAAAAAACTGTCGATCGCTACGTGTCGGCCGCTTCTAGGGGCCGCTTTGGTTACTCGCAAGTAACCATCGTTCATTGACAGCTCCACCGCCGGTGAAATGACATAGACGTGGTTTTGTTCAATCGGAACAGGGGAGGTGACCTGCGTCACCGGCATCTTGGTGGATTCTTGAATGATCTGGTGAGCGATGCTTTCGTGGTTCGGGTCCAAATGGAAAATGACGACGAACGCCATGCCATTATCACGAGGAAGGTTGGAAAAAAACGTTTTGACTGCTTGAAAGCCGCCTGCCGAGGCGCCAATCCCTACGACAGGGAACGACAACGTGCTAGGGGCGATCCCTGGCTCCTGCGGCACATTAGGTGACAGCTCAGGGGTTGGCTTCATGTCTATCCTTAATGGCTTTAGAAGAAAAGAAGTCAGCCAGTTAGCGTATTAAAGTTTAAGCGTAATAATTAAGCAATGACTTATGAAAAGCGCGGATAGAACTTGGAGAAATCTATACAGAAAAATATCTGCGTATAATTTTCTATAAATTGGGCCTGTCAGATTTTTTGTGTGCGGGCCAATAACGGCCTGCCGTTAGGCAAGCCATGCTTTACCAGGTCGGCCTGATAAATCGATCTCCGTACAGAACTGCGAACTGATTCATCGCGCTTTTCCAATCATGGGCTGCGTTGCCCCATTTGGCCGTGATATTGCGTAACCCCAGCCAGATCAGCTTGGTCGCGGCCTCGTCGGTCGGGAAGTGACCTCGGGTTTTAATGATCTTACGCAACTGCGCATTGATGCTCTCGATAGCGTTGGTCGTATAGATCACTTTGCGGATGGCAGGCGGGAATACAAAGAATGGAATGACTCGATCCCACGCGCGTCGCCAAGCCGCCACGACTGTGGGGTACTGCTTGCCCCAGGGCCCCTGTTCAAAGGCATCCAGCGCTTGCTCGGCCGCTTCGGCGGTGACTGCCTGATAGATCGGCTTGAGCGCCTTGGCCAATTCGCGGCGCTTATCCCAGGCCGCGTAATCAAGGCTGTTGCGGATTAAATGAACAATGCAGGTCTGCAAGGTCGTCTCTGGAAACACGGCGCTGAGGGCTTCTGGCATGCCTTTGAGGCCATCGGTCACCGCGATCAACACGTCTTCGACGCCGCGTGTCCTGAGGTCGTTGAAGACCTTCATCCAAAACTTGGCGCCTTCCGTGGTTTCGATCCAGATACCTAGGATATCGCGGGTTCCGTTGGGCAATACACCCAGCGCCAGGTAGATCGCCTTGTTACGGACCAGCCCCTCTTCACGGATTTTGACCCGCAGGGCATCGAAGAAAATAACGGGATACATCGGCTCCAGGGGCCGCTGTTGCCACGCGCCGATCTCTGCCATGACCTCGTCAGTTACAGAGCTGATGAAGTCCGGCGACACGTCCGTGCCGTACTGCTCGCAAAGAAACGCACGGATCTCTCTGACGGTCATGCCACGGGCATACATGGCGATGATCTTGTCGTCAAAACCGGTGTAACGGCGCTCGTGCTTGGGAATCAGGATGGGGGAGAAACTGCCATCTCGATCACGCGGAATCTCCAGCCGAATCGGGCCATCGCCGGTTAGAACCGTCTTGCCGCTTTTACCATTGCGCTGGTTGGTTTCATCCTCCGGCCGCTGCGCGCCCGATGGATAGCCCAGATGGTGACCCAGTTCGGCACTCAGGGCGCGCTCGATCAAGGCCTTCTTGAACGCCGCAGAAGCCATCTCGATGGCATCGGCGGTCATCAGCCCTTCACCGAAAGACTCAAGCAACTCTTTCGGGATTTTGGGCAGATCTCTCAGTGGTTGGCGCGCAGGTTTCTTTTTGGTCGGCATACAGGCTCCTTTCGCTCATGTTATGCCCGAACACAAAATTTCTGACAGTCCCTATAAATTCTGTACAGCTTTAGTCTGATGAATCTCAACCAGGAAGGTAATAAGGTTGCAAAGTTGTTAAACGAACCCTAATGAGTTAAAAAACTTGAGCACAAGATTTTAGAGCCGTTGCATAACGCGCCTTAGAATCAAGACAGTTCCACTGCGCTTTTACTTTGCATAGATGATTGAGCCCTGGGGTAGGGCGCGGGCTCATAAATTTTCGACGCAGGCCCCAATCCGGCGGCACTGGCACTCTGGATCGTGGCCCTAACGTGCCCCGGCAGCAGCTAAAGCTGCTTGGGCTCTTGCTCTACAGGGGTTAGGCAACGGCCAAATCCTGCGCGGATGCGGGATGAACGCCCAGCCACTCCAAGTCGGCGAGGGCGGCGGCGCTTTTCGCGGCGAACACCAGCGTGTCTTCCGGTTCCGACAGGGGCCAGCGTTCGTCCAGGGTCAGTTCAAAGCGCTGGCCCTGCCCATTGGCCTCATGGTTTTTGAGGCAGGTGTGGCCTGTCTCGTCGTTGTAGGTCAGTTTAAGTGCATACGTGATAAAAGGCGTGCCCTAAAGTGCCTTCAGTTGCCCCTCTCAGGCCGAGTCGCTCAGCAGGCCACCGCCCAGTGCAGCAAGCGCTTCGGATTTCCTAGTGCCGCCTGAGTGGCCCCCTGGGTTATCCGGTTCCAGGCTCCTATACCTGCCGAGCCGCTTCGACATAATGTCTATAGGGCGGCTTGGGCCACAACGCCGTCCATCCTTCGTTGGTATTGCCCCAGGAACACCCGGATCCGTGTATGGCCGAAGGTATAGGTTCCCCTGCATTCGGCGCGCAACGCCAGGCGCGCGGCACCTGGCACCCGGCACCCGGCACCCCTTGGAGATCGATATGCCGCACTCGTTATCTGATTCCCCGCAGCGCCTTGAAGCACTGGACAAAGTCACCGGGCGTGCCCGCTATGCTATGGACATCGCTGCCAACCCTCCCGGTCGTCAGGCTTGGCATGCAGCGGTCGTGCAAAGCGCTCAGGCCGGTGGGCGTGTACTCGCTATCGATTCAGCTGCAGCCTGCGCCGTCCCGGGCGTGCGGCTTGTTTTCACCCATCACGACGCGCCGCGGCTCAAGCCGATCCAAACCCTGCCGGGCGGTGAGCTGGGGCGATTTTTACCCCTGCAGGACGACCGTCTTCACTACAGCGGCCAGCCGATCGCCATTGTAGTGGCGGATACCGCGCAGGCTGCACGTTATGCGGCCTCGCTGGTGCAGGTGCGCTACCTGGCGCCCGAAGGCGAGCCGGTGCTGGCGATGGACGAGCGCCATGCGGAACTGGCCGAGACGGTGGGCGCCGGGTTGCCAGGGACGACGGAACGGGGCGCGCCAAAGGCGGCCTTCGCTAGCGCTGCCCAGCGCTTTGACGAACAGTACGAGACGGTGCCCCACCACCACAACGCGTTGGAGCCTGGCGCTGCGGTGGCCGAGTGGGACGCCGAAGGGCGCCTGGTCGTCCATACCGCCACCCAGTACTCCTATGGCGATGCATACGCGCTCGGCCAAGCGTTCGATCTGGGGCTGAGCAAAGCCTTCTCTGATGTCATGAAAAGTGGAGAAGCAGAGCAGAACCTGGATGACAAAGTTCGGTTGATCGTGCCGTTCATTGGAGGCGCTTTCGGGGGCAAGAAGGGCAACTTGCATCCTTTACTGGCCGCAATGGCGGCCAAGCTGGCGGGGCGGCCGGTATCTCTTGAATTGACCCGGCGCCAGACCTTCTCGCTCATGCCATTTCGTGGCGGCACGCGCCAGCGTATCCGGTTGGGCGGTAGCGCAGACGGGCGCCTTTCGGTGCTTATCCAGGACGCACTGATCCAAAATTCAAAATTGTCCACCTTTATCGAGCCTGTCGGGGAGATGACCCCGAAACTGTATGCGTGCGAGCACCTACGCACGTCGCACCGTGCGGTAGAAATGGACATCAACTCGCCAAGTTTTATGCGTGCGCCTGGGGTAGGGGTAAGCCAATTCGCGATCGAGAGCGCCATGGACGAATGGGCCCATCGTTTCGGCTTGGACCCATTGGAGGTACGGCTGCGTAACTACGCGCATGTCGAGCCGCAAGAGCGTCTGCCGTGGTCGAGCAAGGCCTTGCATGAATGCTATCGGCAGGCTGCCGAAGCGATCGATTGGCACGCGCGTGACAAGCGCATTGGGGTCCTGCGTGAAGGGGGTCAGTACATTGGCTACGGTATGGCGACAGCCATTTATCATGTTGCACAAATGGCCGCATCGGCGCGCGTGCGGCTTAACGCCGATGGCAGCGCGGTGGCTGCTTCCTCGACCCACGAACTTGGGCAGGGCGGCCTCACTGCACTGACCCAGATTGCGGCCCAAGCGCTGGGCGTGCCTCTGGAGCGGGTGCAGTTGCAATGGGGCGATACACGGCTGCCGTATAGCTCATTGACGGCAGGCTCCTCCACCACCCTGAGCCTGGGCGCTGCCATTTCCGCGGCCGCTGAGCAGTTGCGCCAGCAGTTAGCCGAGCGAGCGGTCAATGATACCGAGTCGCCCCTGTATGGCCTGCGCGTAGACGCATTGCGACTAGCCGACGGGGCGCTGCAAGCTGCTGATGGGAGTAAGGACCAGGTCAGCGACTTATTGCGCCGCTTAGGGCTTGATGGGCTCGAAGCCCAGGCAAGCACTGCCTCGCAAATCAGTAAGCCAGAATGGGGGCGGGCCGCGTTCGGTGCGCAGTTTGCCAAAGTCGCGGTTGACGCGGTAACAGGGGAAGTGCGCGTACAACGGCTGGTAGGCGCTTTCGCCGGTGGGCGCATCGTCAACCCGATGCTTGCCAGGAGCCAGTTAGCAGGTGGCATGGTCTGGGGCCTTGGGCAGGCGTTGTTCGAACACAGCCAGCTAGATGACCGCACTGGCCGATGGATGAACGCTGATCTTGCTGAAGCGTTGATCGCCACTCACGCCGATATACCTCAAATTGATGTGCTGATGGTGGAGGAAGACGACCGCTCCGGCCATCCGCTCGGCATCAAAGGCTTGGGCGAAATCGGCCTGGTCGGCGTTGCCGCGGCCATTGCCAACGCGGTGTTTCATGCAACCGGGCTGCGGATTAGGTCACTGCCATTGACGCCTGACAAGCTGTTGAAGGATTTGCCTTGAGCGGGTTGCGCTCCCAGCCACCACGCACGTTAGGCGTCAGCGGGCGCAGTGCCGTGCGGCTGATGCAGCTTGCCTTCGGTGCGGTGGTTTTGATACTGGCGTGGGCACCCTATGACCGTGCTACCTGGGGCATGGAAAACGCCTTGGTCGCAGTCGGCGCTCTGGCGGTGTGGGCTACCCGGCGACAGTTTTATTGGTCGACCCGCTCGTGGGTGTTGGTGTTGGCGTTCCTGTGCGTCCACGAGGTGGCCACGCATTTCACTTACCCGCGCGTGCCCTATAACGCGTGGCTCGAACACTTGACAGGTACTGATATCAACGCAGCGTTAGGGTGGCAGCGCAACTATTACGACCGCTTCGTGCACCTGTGTTATGGCCTGTGTTTCGCTTTGCCACTGCGAGAGCTCCTGATTGAAAAGACCCCTACGCGTGGGGTATGGGCGTCCCTCATCGCTTGGTCGTTCATCCTGGCCACCTCAATGTTGTACGAGCTGATGGAGTGGATAGGCGGCGTCCTGGGCGATGGCAATACCGCCTTTGTGGGCGCGCAGGGCGATGTGTGGGATGCCCAGAAAGACATGGCCTGGGCGGCGGGCGGGTCATTGCTGGTATTGATGTGTCGTGGCTACGCGTTTAAGAAGTGAGTGCATACCTTCATTGCTCCGCGCCTCGCGAGAGGCAGCGGGTGAGTAGTTGCCATAGGTGTTCAGCGGCAGGCGTGAAGCGCCGGTCGGAGCTGCGCAGCAAATGACATTGCGTGGCGCGGGCAATGTCATGGTCGATGGGTACAGCCACTAGTTGCCCGCTGCCGTGCTGGCCACTTAGCGATTGGTCAGTCATAAAGGCAACGCCCAGGTTGGCCTGGCATAACGCCAATGCCGCTGAAAGCAGGTTGCAACGGTAGGCAGGGCGCACGGCCGTACCGGTACTTTCGAATATAGTATTTAGATGGCGCTGCATGCCGAAGCTGTCGTTCATCAAGATCAACCGGTGCTCGGCCAATGCCTGCGGGGTAACTGACGCCTCGGCGGCCAATGGATGGCTGGGGTGGACAATTGCGCACAGCGGGCCACGCGGGAAGCTACGCCGCATCAGGCTGGCGTTGGTGATAGGGCCAAAGCTCACGGCCATGTCCGCTTCACCTTTAAACAGTAGTTGCAGGGTGGTCGCAAAATCCCCGGTGCTGATGTCTAGGAATACCTCGGGGTAGTCCGCTGCGAAGGGCATGAGCACCGGCTCCACCACGTCGCCCACCATGCCCTGACCGATGCGCAGGTGCACCGTGCCCCGCCGCATATGGCGCAGGTCGGTCAGTTGCTCAAGCAGGGTTTCGCGCCGGCTGTGGGTTTCGGCATGGTGGCTGGTCAGCAGTCGGCCTGCTTCGGTGAGCACCACGCTACGGCCATGCCGCTCCAGCAACGGCAGCTGCAAAGCGCGCTCAAGCAACGCCAGTTGCCGGCTGATGGCCGAAGGGTTCACGCCCAGCGCTTCGGCGGCGCGCCGGATACCACCGCGTACGGCCACTTCGTGTAAGTACGCCATGCGTTTTTCCTGAAGCGCTTCGTTCATCGTCTATGCCCCGCTGGGTGACTGTTGCTGTGAAGTCAACAATATACCGTTCGGCTTCGCATTCTTAATATCCGCAGAGCATGCGCATACTAGGGTTCGTCCCACTGTCGTGAGCCTGCGCAATGCCTTCTATCCTCGACTACCTGCAACAGCACGCCTCAACCATTCTTGAAGACCTGGAGCGGCTGGTGCGCGCCGAGTCCCCGTCTCACGACAAAGCCGCGGTGGATGCCTGTGGCGAGGTGCTGGCAGCGATTATGCAGCAACGGCTGGGTGCATCGGTGATCGCTTCACCATGCACAGAGCATGGGGACCATTTGCTGTTCACGGTCGGAAATGGGCCGCGCAAGGTGGCCGTGCTGGGCCACTTCGACACTGTGTGGGACATTGGCCGTCTCACCCTGCGCCAAGAGGACGGCAAGCTCTACGGGCCAGGCGTGCTGGACATGAAAGGCGGTTTGATCCAGGCCATCTGGGCGGTGCGCGCCCTGGCGGCGCTGGGCCTGCTAAGCGATTACGAAATCCGCTTTATCTGCTCCAGCGACGAAGAGCTGGGCAGCCCAACCTCGCGCCAATGGATCGAGGAGCAGGCGAGTGCCTGCGCCCAGGTACTGGTGGTCGAGCCAGCGGTTGCCCGCACCGGCGCGCTGAAGACGCAGCGCAAGGGCACCGGGCGTTTCGATATTCACATTCAGGGCAAGGCGGCGCACGCGGGCAACAACCCGGAGGATGGCATCAGTGCCGTGCAGGAAATGGCCTTGCAGATCCTGGCCTTGCACGCCCTTAACGCGCCAGAGCTGGGCACCACCCTGAACGTGGGCATCGCCAAGGGTGGCAACCGGATCAACGTGGTGGCCGAGCAGGCCGAGCTGGGTGTGGACCTGCGCGTGACCAGCCTGGAGGAAGCCCGGCGCATCGAAACAGCCGTGCGGGCCCTTCAGCCTCATGCAGCCGGCGTGCGCTTCAAGGTAGAGGGTGGCATTACCCGCCCGCCCATGGCGCATACGCCCGCTAGCCGCGCCTTGTTCGCACTGGCCCAGCAGGCGGCGGCAGGCCTTGGCTTCGAGCTCGGCGAGGCCTCGGTAGGGGGCGGCAGTGACGGTAATTTCACCTCCGCGCTGGGCGTGCCTACCCTTGATGGCCTGGGCTCGACCGGTGCCGGCCCGCATGCGGAATACGAGCACATCATCATCGCTGACGTGCCCGTACGCGCCGCGCTGCTGGCCGAGCTGATCCGCACACTCTGACCTTACTTCACAGGACGTCGCCATGAGCCAGGTTCATACCCAAGGTGTTGCCGCCACACCCAAAGGCACTAATGCCAGCGAACACAAAAGCCCTTATGTCTTGCTGTTCTTCATCCTGATCGTGGCGGCGCTGGCGACCTGGATCATCCCGGCGGGCCAGTTCGAGCGTGAGGTGCGCGATGGCATCACCTTCGCCATACCCAACAGCTTGCAGGCGATGGACCAGCACGGTGTTCAGCCACTGGCAATCTTCATGGCCATTGCCGAGGGGGTGAAAAAATCCGCCGCGATCATCTTCCTGATCATGTTCACCGGCGGCGCTCTCGCCGTGCTGGAGCGCACCGGCGCCATTCACCAGGCCCTTAAAGGCATTGCCCGCAGCACCCGGCTGGGGGATTTCTCCGTCATCGTGATTTTCAGCCTGGTGTTTGGGGTGCTGGGCACCACGGGCGTGGTGGTCAACGCCGTTATCGCCTTTGTGCCCATCGGCCTGCTGGTGGCGCGCTCCCTGGGGTTGAACCCTGTGTTCGGCATGTCGCTGGTGTACCTGACCACCGCGGCGGGCTTCAATGTGGCCATCACCAACCCGGCCACCACGGGCTTGACCCAGCGCCTGGCGCAGCTGCCGTTGTTCTCCGGTATTGGCTTTCGGGGGGCTACCTGCGCCTTGTTCGTGGTCGCCGCGCTGGTGTTCCTCACCTTTTATGCGCGTCGTTGCCGGCGTAACGGGGAAGTGAGGCCCACGCAGTTTTCCCATGAATCGGGCGACGCACCCGCAACGCCGCGCCACTGGCTGATCCTGGGGTTCGCCGCCACGTGCCTGGTGACCTTTATCGTGGGCGCGATACGGCTCAAGTGGGGCGAAGCCGAGATGACTGCCATGTTCGTGATTATGGCGATAGGGGCAGGGCTGCTCGGGCGATTGAGTGGCTCGGCCATTGCCAACGGCTTTCTAGGCGGGTGCAGCACGCTGGTTCAGGGGGCGTTGATCGTGGGCATGGCACAGTCCATTTCCATCGTGCTGCAGAACGGTTTTATCCTCGACCCAATCGTAGCGTTCATGTCGGATCTGCTCGCACCGCTGCACCCGGCCATGGCCGCGATTGGCATGTACCTGAGTGCCGCGTTGATGCACTTCGCGATTTCCTCGGGGTCGGGGGAGTCGGCACTGCTGATCCCTATTTACACCCCTATCGGTGACGCGATTGGCCTCACCCGGCAAGTCACCGTGCAAGCGGTGTTGCTGGGGGAAGGCATCGTCAACTGCATCAACCCCACCTCGGGCGTGCTCATGGGCGCCCTGGCCACGGCGGACATTCCCTTCGGCCGTTGGTTAAGGTTTGTGTCGCCGCTGATCGCGGTGTGGGCGGTGATCTGCGTGGTCAGCCTGGTGATTGCCGTAGCGATCAACTGGGGGCCGTTCTAAGAAGGGATGGGCCGTGGCGCCAGCCTGTGGGTCAGTTGGCGGCACAGCCAAGGGCCGGTGAAAAGGGCGTTTACGCGTGCTGCACGCGATAGCGCAGCCACACAAATCCGTCATCCAGGGGCTGGGCGCTGATCAGGCTCAGGCGCTGGCCCTCTGCCGGGCGGCTGTCGGGCTCACCTCGGTGGTCAAAGATGCTAGGTACACCTGCCAGGCCGTCCACGCCGGGGTACAGCAGCACGCTGATTTCATCGATCAGTGCGGCGTGCAGGAAGGCGCCGTTGATGGTGCCGCCGCCTTCGAGCAACAGCGCTTCCAACCCAAAGGTGTCGCCGAGGGTATCCATGGCGCGTGCCAAGTCGGCGCCGTCGTTGCCGGCGAAGGCGTAGGAGATTCCGGCATCCTTGAGCGTGGCCAGGTAGTCGTCGCTGACGGTTTCAGCAAGGCAGGTAAGAATGCGGTGGCCGCCGTCGATGGCCTGCTTGGTGTAACGCAGCTTGCCTTGAGGGTCGATCACCACGGCCACGGGCTCATCTGCGCCGTGGGCCTGATGGGGTGGCCTGGGTTCGGTGCCACTGCGCGACGGGGCTGGGGCCTCGGTGGTGATGCCATCGAATTCCGCCAGGGTAGTGCGCCCTAGAATGAAGCCTTGGCCGCCCAGTTCGTCGGCCAGGGCCTCGTAGCGTTTGCTGATCAAGTCGGTATTGCCCTCGTCGCGCACGGTGGTCCAGCGCGAGGGGTGCAGGCGGCCGTCAATGGACGTCACCATGTGGCAGGTAATGGTTGGGCGCATGGGTAGGTCTCCCGAAAGTGGTGTTCGCCTGAGTGGTCACATTTATGCAGCACTCAGTAACCGACCCGCCGCGTCGCGCCAAGGTCCACGCAATTGCCCCAGCGGCTTACAGTGCGGCCTCTCCGGCCACAAAATCCAGAAAACCCGCCGCGAACAGCCGTACCAGCTCGGGCTCTGACGCCGCCTGGGTGCGAATCACCAGAAAGCTGGTATCGATTCGCACGCTCAACGGCCGGACCACCACGCCCTGGTTGACGAACTGCCGGGCCGTGGGCGGGTCCACGATGCTGATGCCTAGCCCTTGGGCGACCAGCGCGCAGGCCGTATAGGACAGGCCGGTTTCCAAGTAGGTAAGCCGGGGCACTTGCGCCAGCGCTACGGTCACGCCAGCGGCGAATAACGAACCTGGGGCAACGCCGATCAGGCGTTCATCACTGAGGTCGCCGGGGCGGATCAGGGCGCTGGCAGCCAAGCGGTGCTGTTTGGGAATCGCCACCACGGCATCCATGGGCACAGCCTGGATGTCCAGCCCATGACGATTGAGCGGCCCCTCTGCATAGCCGATATCAGCCTGCCCAGAGGCAACCATCTCGCCCACCAGGTGGGAGGGCACGCCCAACAGGCTTACCTGCAACTGCGGCCTGCCTTCCAGAAACTGCGCTAAAAACCCAGGCAGCAAGGTGTTGGCCACTGCCGGCATGGCCGCGATGCGCAACGAGCCTGCAGTGTGCTCGCCAATACCACGGGCCACCCGTGCGATACGCTCAAGGCCAATGAACGACCGCTCGATTTCGGGCAGCAGCGCGATGGCCTGAGCGGTAGGCAGCAGTTGGTTGCCACGGCGCTCGAACAATCCGAAGCCCAGGGCGGCTTCCATGTCGCGGACCAGCCGCGTGACGGCAGGCTGGGTCACCGCCATCAGGTCTGCACCCCCCGTCATGCTGCCGGTGCGCATAACAGCGTGAAAGGCTTCAACTTGACGCAAGGTAAGGCGCATGGTCGCTCCATAACATTTCGTTATTCCAAGGCTTGATAAAGTGATTATGGATGATGAAGCGTCTGTGCGAAATTAGCGCAAAGCGTTTAACCGAGGCGCCGCATGAGCGGTGCCCACCGGGGTAATGCGCCAGCCTTGGCTGAGCGGCATTGCACCCACTGCATTTTTGGTTCCTGCCCTCGTTCAACAGCCATCCCATGGGGGGCAGTGCATGACCTTTTGGCAGGTGATGGGTTTCGGTGAACACGGGTGGGCAGCGGACATGCTGTTCGCCACCTTCATGACCTGCGCCATTGCCCTGTGCGGCTTTGTGTGTGGCGGTGTGATCGGTGGCCTGGGCTGCTGGGCCAAGCTGTCCCCGTACCGCACGCTGCGCATCCTGGCCGACGCCTACACCACCGTGCTACGGGGCGTACCCGACTTGCTGGTCATCTACCTGTTCTACTTCGGCAGCAGCATGGTGCTGACCCAGGCCGCACGCAGCCTGGGCTTCGACAGCTTCGTGGGCCTGCCTGCATTCGTGGTGGGCATGCTCGCCATCGCGGTGGTGTCCGGCGCCTACCAGATTGAGGTGCTGCGCGGCGCCATGGGTAGCGTGCCTCGGGGCACCCTGGAGGCCGGGCGCGCGCTGGGCCTGGATGGCTTCAAGTTGCTGGTATTGGTGGTTGCGCCACAGGCCTTGCGGTTCGCCTTGCCAGGATTGGGGAACGTCTGGCTGCTGGTACTCAAAGAGTCCGCCCTGATCAGCGTGGTGGGCATGGTGGAGTTGATGCGCCAGGCACAAATCGGCGCCGGTGCCACCCACCAGCCCTTTTGGTTCTACGCCACGGCGGGGGCACTGTACTTGCTGGTGAGCGTCAGCAGCAGCCACGTGCTGGAACGCCTCGAACGCCGCCTGGCACTGCCCACGAGGGGTGTGTAATGGATTGGGCGTTCATGCTTGAGTGCTTCGAGAAACTGCTTAAAGGGCTGCCGCTGACCCTGAAATTAGCCACCTTCGCCTGCCTGGCCGGGTTCGCCTTGGCCTGGGTGTTTTGCGCCATGCGCCTGTCCGGGCGGCGCTGGCTGGATTACCCGGCGCGGGCAGTGGTCGAGGTGCTGCGCGGCACGCCGCTGCTGGTGCAGCTGTTCATCATCTATTACGGCCTTGGCCAGTTCCCCTGGCTGCGCGACACCTTTGCTTGGGCGTACTTGCGCGACGCTTACTGGTGCGCGTTGCTGGCGCTGACCCTCAACACGGCGGCCTACACCAGTGAAATCCTGCGCGGCGGCATCAAGACGGTCGCTGCCGGCCAACGCGAAGCCGCGCTAGCGCTGGCGCTCAACCGCTGGCAGGTGTGGCGCCACGTGGTCTGGCCGCTGGCCTGGCGGCAAATGCTGCCAGCCTACGGCAATGAAGTGATCCTGATGGTCAAGGCCACCTCGCTGGCGTCCATCGTGACCCTGATGGAAGTCACCGGGATCGCCGCACGCCTGGTCTCCCAGAGCTACCGGCCGGTGGAAGTCTTCATCTGCGCCGGCGCCCTCTACTTACTGATCAATTTCGCCATTACCCGCGTGGTGATGTGGCTGGAGCGCCGTTTAAACCGTGATCGCATGGCTCGAACCCATGCGCAATGACTGAGGGAACGCCGATGTTCAAGAAAACCTTATTGGGTGCTGTGTTGGGGCTGGCCCTGGGCAGTGTAGCGGCGCATGCCGACGACACGCCGGTGTTGAAGATCGCCACCGAGGGCGCCTATGCCCCCTGGAACTTCGTCAAGCCGGGCGGGCAACTGGACGGCTTCGAGATCGACCTGGCGCATGAGCTGTGCGCCCGGATCAAAGCCAAATGCGAGGTGGTAGCTCAGGATTGGGACGGGCTGATTCCCTCGCTCAACGCGGGCAAGTTCGACGCCATCATAGCGGGCATGAGCATCACCGAAAAACGCCAGGAGGTGATCGGTTTCAGCCGGCCTTATGCCGCGCCCCTCAATGGCTTCTTAGTGATGGGTAATGGCCCGTTAGCCGAGATGGCCCAAAGCGGCACCCTGGACCTGGATCAGGACGAAGCCGGCGTGAAGGCCGCGATCGCCAAGCTGGCCCCCTTGCTCAAGGGCAAGGTACTGGGTGTGCAGGGCTCGACCACGGCGTCGACCTTTGCGGAAAAGTACCTGGGTGACCTGATGGAGGTGCGCGAATACAAAACTGTCGACGCTCACAACCTCGACCTCTCCAGCGGCCGTATCGATGCCGTGCTGGCCAACGCCGTAGTGCTCAAGCTGGCCACTGAAGACGGCAGCCTGCCAGGCGCCAAGATGGCCGGCCCGATCGTCGCAGGGGGCGTGTTTGGCCCCGGTATCGCCATTGGCCTGCGTAAGGGTGATGCGGCGCTCAAGGCCCGGTTTGACCAGGCGATCAACGAGGAAATCGCCGACGGCAGCCTGAAAAAGCTCTCCGAAAAATGGCTCAAGCTTGATGTCACGCCAACTAAATAACGCCATGGACGCACAGGGGAGCAACCAGCGATGACAGCGGCCAAGGTGTGCGTGGTGGGCGGCGGGCTGGTGGGCATGGCCTTGGCCTACGGGCTGGCCCGCGCCGGCGAGTCAGTGTGCCTGCTCGACCAGGGCGACGTGGCCCTGCGCGCGGCGCGCGGCAACTTCGGGCTTGTGTGGGTACAGGGCAAGGGCTATGGGCTGCCGGCCTATGCGCGCTGGACGCAAACCTCTGCAGCGCTCTGGCCGCAATTGGCCAGGGCGCTGCTGGAGGACACCGGCATTGACGTTCAACTGCGCCAGCCGGGGGGCTTCCAACTCTGCCTGGACGACGCCGAACTGGCCGAAGAGGTACGCCGCCTTGCCTGGCTGCATGACGCGCTGGACGGCGACTACGACTTCGAGGTGCTAGACCTGACCGCGTTACGCCAACGCCTGCCAGGCGTGGGCCCTACGCTGTCCGGCGCTTGTTATACCCCGCTGGACGGCCACGTGAACCCGCTGCTGCTGTTGCGGGCCTTGAGTACCGCCATGCAGGGCAGGGGGGCACGGCTGTTCACCCATGCCGATGTTCAGCGCATCGAGCCGTGCGGGGAGGGCTATCGCTTGATAGGGGGGCACCAGCAGTGGACGGCCGAGCGGGTTGTATTCGCCGCTGGGCTGGGCAACCGCGCGCTGGCCGAGCAGGTGGGGCTGAACATCGAGGTGAGCCCCAACCGGGGGCAGATCCTGGTCACCGAGCGTATCGCGCCGTTCCTGCATTACCCCACCAGCTACGTTCGGCAAACCGCCGAAGGCAGCGTGCAGTTGGGCGACTCACATGAGGCCGTGGGCCTGGACGACGGCGTCAGCAGCAGCGTGATGGCCAGCTTGGCCCAGCGCGCGGTGCGCTGTTTCCCGCGGCTGGCCGATGTGCAGGTGGTGCGCACCTGGGGCGCGCTGCGGGTGCTGAGCCCGGATGGTTTTCCTATCTACCAAGAAGCACGCGAGGCGCCAGGGGTGTTTGCCATCACCTGCCACAGCGGCGTCACCCTGGCAGCCGCCCACGCCTTGGTGCTTGCACCCTGGATCGCAGGCGGCGCGGCGCCACCCGGCCTTGACGCCTTCAACGATCAACGCTTTACGGAGGGCACTCATGCGCACTGACCCGTTGTTCAAAAGCCTGGACCCACGCCCCGCCCGGACGCTAATCGAGTTCAACGGCGCGCCGCTGAGTGTAATGAGCGACGTGTCCCTGGCTACCGCCTTGCTTGAAGCGGGCATCACGCACAACCGCGTGACCCCCGTGAGCGGAGCGCCCCGTGCCCCCTATTGCATGATGGGCGTGTGTTTCGATTGCCTGGTGCGCATAGAGGGCAGCTCCCAGCGGGCGTGCCAGGTGCCGGTGAGCGCCGGCCTGCGCGTGAGCCGCCAGGGCGTGAACGGTGCTGAGGGTGATCTGGATGAGTGACGCGATCGATGTGTTGATCGTAGGCGCGGGCCCAGCCGGGATGGCCGCCGCCCTGCAGGCCCACGCCATGGGCTTGCGGGTGCGGGTGCTGGACGAGCAGGCCAGCCCGGGCGGGCAGATCTACCGAGGGACGCAAAGCGCGCCTTCCCAGCGAAGCGTGCTACTGGGCCCGGATTATCAGGCGGGCAGTGCGTTGGTAAAGGCGTTCGTGGCCAGCGGTATTGACTATGTGCCTCGGGCATCGGTGTGGTTGGTCACCGTCGGCCACGAGGTGCATTACCGGGTAGGTGGGCAGGCGCGGCGGGTGCAGGCCCGGCGTGTGCTGCTGTGCTGTGGTGCCTACGAGCGGCCGATGCCCATCCCCGGCTGGACGCTGCCGGGGGTGATGACCGCAGGTGCGGCGCAGATCCAGCTCAAAAGTGCAGGCCAGGTGCCTGCTGCCCCGGTCATCCTGGCCGGCACCGGCCCCTTGTTTTACCTGCTGGCCTGGCAGTACCTGCGCGCCGGTGTGACCATCGAGGCGTTGGTGGACACCGCCAACCCGCGCCAGCGGCTACGGGCGCTGGCCCACCTGCCACGGGCATTGGGTAATGCCCGGCTGCTGCTTAAAGGGCTGGGCCTGGTGCGCGCCATTCGCACAGCCGGCGTGCCCTGGTTCCAGGGCGCCAGTGAGCTACAGGTGCTGGGCGAGGGGCAGGCCGAGGGCTTGAGCTTCGTCAGTGGCGGGCGCACGCACCAGCTTGCCAGTCGCCTCATCCTGTTGCACCAAGGCGTAGTGCCCAATACCCAGCCCACCTTGGCTTTGCAAGCCACTCACCGCTGGGACGATGCCCGCCAGTGCTGGGTGGCCGAGCAAAGCCTGTGGGGTGAGCTAAGCACCGCAGGCTGCTTTGTGGCCGGAGATGGCGCTGGCATCGAGGGCGCGGCGGCAGCGGCCCTGCAAGGCAAGACCGTTGCTGTGGGCATTGCGTTGTCCCTGGGGCGCATTACCCTGACTGAAGCCACCCGGCTCGCCAAGCCGTGGCGCCGGCGGCTGGCCCGAGAGCACAGCGCGCGGCCGTTCCTCGACACCCTGTATTACCCCGACAAGGCCTTTTTAGCCCCTGCCGACGACACCCTGGTGTGCCGCTGCGAAGAAGTCACCGCCGGGGCCATTCGCCAATACGCAGCCTTGGGCTGCCAAGGCCCTAATCAGGCCAAGGCTTATGGCCGCTGTGGCATGGGGCCCTGCCAGGGCCGCCAGTGTGGCCTCACGGTCACCCGGTTATTGGCCGATGCCCATGGCGTAAGCCCCGCACAGGTGGGCTATTACCGTATCCGACCGCCGCTGACACCCATCACGTTGGCCCAGCTTGCCAACGAACAATAACCCTCACTTATCAACCTTTCGGAGACTTCCAATGACCGACATCGTGCGTCAACAACCCAACCCACGTTTGAGCCGCGCAGTGATCCACAACAACGTCGCCTGGCTGGCGGGCGTGGCCCCAGATGACTGCAGCCAGGACGCCGCTGGCCAGACCCGGCAAGTGCTGGAGCGGATCGACGCTTTGCTGAGCGAGGCCGGCACCGACCGCGGCCGTTTGCTTTCAGTACAGATCTGGATGGCCCACATGGCCCGCGACCTCGGCGCCATGAACGAGCAATGGGTGAACTGGCTGGGTGAAGCCGGCCGGCCTGCCCGCGCCACCTGCCAGGTGGCCTTCGATGACCCGGACCTGCTGGTGGAAATCATCGTCACTGCGGCGGTGTAAGGGCTGCGCCGCCTACTGGTGCCGCTCGCCGTCCTTGACCTTGCCGTACCCGATCTGAAAGGGCTCCATCGCTCGCAGGGTCGGGGGGCGGGTCGAGATCAGGTTAGCGGTGTGGATTAGCTTAGGCACCAGCTCGGCGCTGGCCCGTTCAAAGCTCCAGTAGGCGGTGGAGACCGACAGGTTCACAGCCGCCACCGGTTCACCCCTGATATTACGAACAGGCACCGCGAACGCTACGTCGCCTTGATAGAACTCTTCGATGCTGTAGGCGAAGCCGGTTTCTCTCGCCGTCGCGATCCGCTCCATCAGCACCTTGAGGTCGGTCAGGGTATGCGGCGTGAAGCGTGGCCGGTCCCTGCGGGTGAGGATCTGCTCTACCTGCTCGTCGGGAAGGCATGACAGGTACGCACGCCCTGCCGACGAGCAAAACAGCGGAAGCCGCCGGCCTACTGGCATGTGCACGATGGCCCGATGAGGGCTGGGGAAGCGCCCGATGTAAACCATGTCGTCACCGTGCGGCTCGGCCAGGTTGACGGTCTCGCCCGTTTGCCGGTTCAGGTCCAGCAGGTACGGGTTGGCGCGCTCTAGCAGCACATGAGCCTGAAGGTAGCGATAGCCGGTGTCCAGCGTGCCGGGCGACAAGGTGAAGCGTTTGGAAGCGCTGTCTTTGCGTAACAGCCCCAAGGCAACCAGGGTATGGGTGAAACGCTGCGCGGCACTTTTGGTAACACCGGCGGCTTCAGCCAGTTCCCGAAGGTTCATCGAAGGGCGGTCGGTATTGAACGCATTAAGCACGGCCAGCCCGCTGGCCAGTGATTGGACGTACAGCGGGGAATCTTCTGCGCTCATCGTGTAGAGGGTCCATTTGTGGTGCAGGCGGCGGTTTGCCGCACGGGAAGAGGGCTTGCAGACGGCGACCAAGGCTTGGAATGAGGCTAGGCCAGCCCTCTGACTACGCAGTAACGGCTGAAGTGTAGCGCTACGGGAACTACCTGTATCGCTCTGCGATATAGCGCTATCGAAATAGGCGTGGCATCTGCATTCCATGTCACGAGTAACCACTGGCTGAGACCGCCTTATGCCCGACATCCACGATCAAGATCCACAAGCCATTGTCCTCGGCGCAGGCATCGTTGGCCTGTGTGCGGCCTTTCACCTGCACGAAGCCGGCGTGCGTGTGACGGTCATCGACGCTTCGCGACCGGGGCAGCAGTGTTCTTCGGGTAATGCAGGTTCTCTGGCATCAGGTGCCGTCGCGCCCTTGGCCATGCCAGGGGTACTGAAACAGGCACCCAGTATGTTGCTCGACCCGACAGGGCCGCTGTATGTGCCGGCCAATTACCTATTGCAGGTGGCGCCTTGGATGGCCCGTTTCGTGGCGGCGTCCCGGCCCGCACGCGTGGCCCGGATTGCCCAGGCGCTGCATGCCTTGATTGGCGATGCGGTGAGCCGGCACAAAGCCCTGGCGTTAAAGGCCAATTGCCCGGAGTTGATCGTGGAGACCGGCCAATTGCACCTGTACCCCGACCAGGCAAGCCTCGAAAAGGATAACGCCGGCTGGGCACTGAAACGTCTTCACGGGCTAAACGCCCAGCCCATCGGCCGTGCCGATATCCAGGTGCTGGAGCCCTCGGTCAGCCCGGCCTATCAGGTGGGCTACCACCTGCCTGACCAGCCTTGGGTAAAGGAGCCTGAGCGTTACGCCTCACAGATTGCTGCCTACCTTGCGCAGAGCGGCGTGCGGTTTGTTCAGGACCCTGTACAAGCGCTTTCGCGTACAGACAGCGGATGGACCTTGCAAGGGCAGGGCGATCAGTACCGAGCGCCACGGGTCGTGCTTGCAGCAGGGGCATGGTCTGCCCAATTGCTACGCCCGCTGGGCGTAAAAGTGCCCCTTGAAAGCCAGCGCGGCTATCACCTGCGTTTTCCGGACGGGGGCGTGGAGCTGCAGCGCATCGTGGTGCTGGCAGACCGCAAGGTGTTCATTACCCCGATGGACAGCGGCCTGCGCGTTGCCGGCACAGTGGAGTTCGGTGGCCTTGAACGCGTTTCTAGCAGCGCTCGAGCCGCGTTACTCGCCGGCCATGCCAAAGCCGGCTTGCCTGCCTTGAACACTCATGACCCCATCGAGTGGATGGGGCATCGCCCCTGCCTGCCCGACTCCCTTCCGGTGATCGGGGAAGTGCCGGGGTACGCTGGCCTGTGGTGCGCATTTGGGCATGGCCACCTAGGCCTGACCGGCGCGGCGGGCACGGGTTGGTGGCTGGCCCAGGCCATGGCCGGTTCGGCAGAGGCCCGCACGATGCTCGAGGCTTTTTCGATCAGCCGTTTTTAACGTTGTTTACGCTGAACTTCGCCTTTAAAGGAGACGCCCCATGCTGTCACGATTGCTCAAATTAACAGGCTGCGCCGTGCTTGCCGCCCATATGCTGTCGGCCAGTGCTCAGGCTCAAGACACGCTGCGCGTGGGGGCTACGCCCACCGCCGTGCCTTTTAACTTCCTCGATACCAAGACCAACAGCCTTCAGGGTGTGATGATCGACATCACTCAGGCGCTGGGCCAGAAACTGGGGTTTACACCCGACCTGCGAGCCATCCCGTTTGCAGGGCTGGTGCCTTCCCTGCAAACCGACAAGATCGACCTGATCAGTTCGGCCTTCGCAATCAACCCTCAGCGGGCTCAGGTGGTGGATTTCTCTGACGAGTTATTCGCTTACAGCGAAGAAGTCATCGTCAATAGCAAGGACACCACTGCTTATCACAGCAGCGCTGACTTCGTTGGCAAAACCGTTGGCGTGCAGACAGGCACGGTCTCGGTCGAGCCGATGAAAGCCCAGGCAGGCATCAAGGAATTGCGCATGTACGACAGCATGGCCGACATGATTCGTGAAGTGGCGCTGGGCCGAATCGACGTAGCGGTGGGGGACGGCCCCGTCATGCTCTACACCGTCAAACAGTCTGGGTCCAAGGCATTGCGGGTAGCCGAGGATTACAACAAACAGATCCGGATCGCCATCGGCGTGGCGGTACGCAAGGGCAATACCCCGTTGCTCGCCCGTATCAATGAAGGCGTTGCCGCCTTGAAAGCTGATGGCACCTTGGCTGCGATCCTCGCCAAGTGGAACGTGAAAAGCCTGTGATCGAGTTCCCAGGCGTCGCTTTTCGGCGCCTGAAATGGAGGGGTGCAGCCTATGTTTGAAGGTTTCCTGACCCAAGCGGTCGAGTACTTTCCGATCCTGATGGAAGGTGCCTGGACGACCATTGCCATCACCCTGTGCGCCTTGGTGATCGGCACCCTGTTGGGGTTGGTGTGGGCGCTGTTACGCGTAAGCCCTGTGCGGGTACTGGCAGAGTGTTCACGCGTACTGACCAATGCCATTCGGGGCATTCCCATCATCGTGGTGCTGTTCTACCTGTACTTTGTGTTACCGGAAATGGGTGTGGACATGAGCGCCTTCCAGGCCGGTGCCCTTGGCCTGGGGCTTGCGTATTCAGCCTACATGGCCGAGGTGTTTCGCTCCGGTATCGAAGCGATTGACAGCGGCCAGCGCGAGGCGGCGCAGTCTATCGGCATGGGCCCCGGCCTGACCATGCGCCGGGTCATCTTGCCCCAGGCGCTGAAGATCGCGCTGCCGCCCTACAGCAACAACATGATCATGCTGCTCAAGGACTCCTCCCAGACCTCCATCATCACCGTGGTGGAGCTGTCCATGCAGGGTAAGCTCATCGCCGCCGCGTCGTTTAACAATGCCACTATCTTTACCCTGGTGGCCTTGATGTACCTCTGCCTCAGCCTGCCGCTGATGGGGCTGGCCGGTTGGCTGGAGCGCAAATACAAAAGGAGCGCCCGTTGATCAAGATCGACAACATCACCAAGTCCTTTGGCCAGCACCAGGTGCTGCAAGGCATCAGCGCAGACATCCGCCAGGGCGAGGTCGTGTGCCTTATCGGCCCGTCCGGTTCGGGCAAGTCCACCGTGCTGCGCTGCATCAATGGCCTGGAAAGCTACGACGGTGGCTCGATCACCATCGACGGCGTCAAGGTGGACGCCACGTCCAAGGGCATTCGTCAGATCTGCCGGTCGGTGGGCATGGTCTTCCAGCGTTTCAACCTTTTCCCGCACCGTACCGTGCTGGAGAACGTGATCGAGGGGCCTGTGTACGTCAAGGGCGAGCCTGTGGAGCTGGCGCGCCAGCGTGGCAAGGCCTTGCTTGACCGCGTGGGGCTGTCCGCGAAATACGACGCTTATCCCCCGCAGTTATCCGGCGGGCAACAGCAGCGCGTGGCCATTGCCAGGTCGTTGGCAATGGAGCCCAAGGCGATGCTATTCGATGAGCCTACTTCGGCTCTCGACCCTGAGCTGGTGGGTGAAGTGTTGGCGGTGATGAAGGACCTGGCCCAAGACGGCATGACCATGGTGGTAGTGACCCACGAAATGGGCTTTGCCCGAGCGGTCTCTACCCGCACATTATTCCTGGAAGCCGGCACGCTGGTGGCACAAGGGCCGTCTTCGGAAATCCTGGCCAACCCCACCCACGAGCGCATGAAAGATTTTCTGCGCCGCGTTTCCCATGCTTGATGACCGATAAGGTGAGAACACATGAACTATAAAGCCGTACTGAGCCAGCCTGATGTCCAGACCCTCCTTGCCGCCGCCATTGCTGAAGCCCAAAAGCAGGGCTGGGCCGTGGCCATTGCCGTGGTGGACGACGGTGGGCACCCGCTGGCGCTGACCCGCCTCGACGGTTGTGCGCCCATTGGTGCCTATATCGCGTTGGAAAAAGCCCGCAGCGCGGCCTTGGGGCGGCGTGAAACCAAGGGGTATGAAGACATGGTCAATGGCGGGCGCACGGCCTTTTTGAGTGCGCCACTGCTGACCTCGCTGGAGGGCGGCGTGCCGCTGATCGTAGAAGGGCATGTAATAGGCGCCGTCGGGGTGTCGGGTGTGAAGGCCGAACAAGACGCCCAGGTGGCCAAAGCTGGCGTTGCAGCGCTCTGACACGCACCCCCACACTTAGGAGAAGGTGAATGACCGACTACGAACAGTGCCACGGCTTGCGTGTTGCCCCAGTGCTCAAGCGCTTTATCGATGAACAGGCGCTACCGGGCAGTGGTGTCGAAGCTGGCGCCTTTTGGGCAGGCTTCGATGCGCTGGTTCACGACCTGGCACCCCGCAACCGCGCCTTGCTGCAAGAGCGCGACCGCCTGCAGCGCGCACTGGATGATTGGCACCGCGCCCACCCAGGCCCTATTGCTGATATGCCGGCGTACCAAGGCTTCCTGGAGCAGGTCGGCTATCTGGTGCCAGAGCCTGCCCACGTGCGTATCAGTACCGAGGGGGTAGACGAGGAAATCGCCACCCTGGCGGGGCCGCAGCTGGTAGTGCCTGTGAGCAACGCGCGCTATGCGCTCAACGCCGCCAATGCCCGCTGGGGCTCGCTCTACGACGCCTTGTACGGCAGCGATGTGATTCCTGAGGGCGAGGGTGCTGGCAGAGGGGAGGGCTATAACCAGGCGCGTGGCGCACAGGTGATCGCTTTCGCACGAGCCTTCCTGGACCAGGCAGCACCCCTGGCTCAGGGCAGTCACGCCGATGTGGTCAGCTATGGGGTGGCCCATGAACATGTGCAGGTGACGTTCGCCCAGGGCGAGCCTGTGGGGTTGGCGCGCCCGGAGCAATTCGTGGGCTACCAGGGCGACGCCTCTGCGCCCAGCGCGCTGTTACTGAAAAACAACGGGCTGCACGTCGAAATCCAGATTGACCCTCAGCACCCGATTGGCCTGACCGATGCGGCAGGGGTCAAGGATGTGCTGATGGAGGCTGCCCTTACCACCATCATGGACTGCGAAGACTCCGTCGCGGCCGTGGACGCTGCCGACAAGGTGTTGGTCTACCGCAACTGGTTGGGCCTGATGAAAGGCGACCTCACCGAGACGCTGGTCAAAGGCGGCCGCACCGTCGAACGGCGGCTCAACCCTGACCGCGTGTATACCTCGGCACAGGGCAGCCCGTTGACGCTGCACGGCCGGTCGTTGCTGTTGGTACGCAACGTAGGCCATTTGATGACCACGCCCGCCGTGCTGGACGTCAACGGGCACGAAGTACCCGAAGGCATCATGGATGCGCTGGTCACCAGCCTCATTGCCCGCCACGACCTACAGCGCCAGGGCAATTCCCGCACCGGGAGCCTGTACATCGTCAAACCCAAGATGCACGGCCCGGCGGAGGTAGCGTTCGCCTGTGCATTATTTGGGCAGGTAGAGCGCCTGCTTCACCTCCCGGCCAATACGCTGAAAATGGGCATCATGGATGAGGAGCGGCGCACCAGCCTTAACCTCAAGGCGTGCATCGAGGCTGCCAGTGACCGGGTGGCCTTTATCAATACCGGGTTTCTGGACCGCACCGGTGATGAAATGCACACCGCCATGCACGCCGGCCCCATGTTGCGCAAAGGCGAGATGAAAACCAGCGCCTGGATTCAAGCCTACGAGCGTAACAACGTGCTGACCGGCCTGGCCTGCGGCCTGCGTGGCAAAGCCCAGATCGGCAAGGGCATGTGGGCCATGCCAGATCAAATGGCGGCCATGCTGGCGCAAAAAATCGCTCACCCCAAGGCAGGCGCCAGCACCGCGTGGGTGCCTTCGCCGGTGGGTGCGACCCTGCATGCGCTGCACTATCACCAAGTAGACGTGCAGGCCGTTCAAGTGGCGTTGGAGCGCACCGACGCTGCCGCCGCTCGGCCTGGCCTGTTGCATGACCTGCTGACCGTGCCCGTTGCCTCAGCCGGCGCTTACAGCCAGGAGGCCATCCAGCAAGAGCTGGAGAATAACTGCCAGGGCATTTTGGGCTACGTGGTGCGTTGGGTGGAGCAGGGCATCGGGTGCTCGAAGGTGCCCGACATCCACAACGTCGGCCTGATGGAAGACCGCGCCACCTTGAGAATCTCTGCCCAGCACATTGCCAATTGGCTGGCGTGGGGCCTGGTGGATCAGGCGCAAGTACAAGCGGCGTTGGAGCGCATGGCGCGTACCGTGGACCAGCAAAACGCCGGTGACCCGGCCTACCGGCCCATGGCGCCGGCCTTCGAGCAGTCGTTGGCGTTTCAGGCGGCACGGGAGCTGGTGCTCAACGCGCAAGCCCAGCCCTCGGGCTACACCGAGCCGCTGTTGCATGCCTGGCGCCAGCAGTTCAAACGCAGTGTTGCGCAAGGCTAGCCCGCTGGTCATTCGCGTTTAACTTTTAGCCCCACGTGCCGATAGGTGGGCATCCTCCTGCTAGATGGAATGGCGAACGGTATGTCCACTTTTAACCTACGGTCCTTCACTATCGCCAAGCGCAGCGTGCTGTGCTTCGGCCTCATCTGTGCCATCGTGACCGCACTGGGCTTGTCCAGCCTGTACCAGATGGCACACCTCCGCAGTGAAACTGAGCTTCTGACCCGGGAGAGCATTCCCGGCATCACCACCAGTGATGGCATTGCCATGAACATGGCACGCTTGAGAATCGAAGTGCTGCGGTTGATTGCGGTGCCCGCCAGTGCTGCGCAAACGCAGCAGACTATCGGCAGCATAAGCAAGGTGATCGATGGCTTTCTGACCAAATACCAGCCCATGGTCGGCACTGACAGTGAGCGCGCGAATTTCGACAGCTTGCAGCAGACGTACAAGGCCTATGTTCAATCAGCGGGGCAGGTGTCTGCCCTGATTGACCAAGGCGACATCGAAGGCGCTCGCGCCTTGGTGAGCAATAGCATGGCGGCTGCCGGCGGCAAGATGAATGACCTGGCCGCCGCCTTACAAGAGCAGAACCTGGCCGAAGCCAATGCCCACGACACCTTCAGCGCCATCCTCTATAGCGAAACCCGTGACCTGATCATCGCCGCGATCCTGGCCGCACTGGGCCTGACCATCGTGCTGTCCTGGCGCATGACCCGCAGCCTGACCGCGCCCCTGGAAACGGCGGTAGCGGCTGCGCAGCGGATTGCCGCAGGCGATCTGACTGGGCAGTTGGACACCTCCGGCAAGGATGAAGCGGCCATGTTGCTGACCTCCATGGCCTCCATGCAGGCTACTCTTCGCCAGACGCTGGACCAAATCAATGGCTCTGCCCAGCAGTTGGCCTTGGCCAGCGAGGAAATGAGCGCGGTGATGAGCGAGAGCGCCAGCAGCCTGTCACAGCAGAACCAGGAAATCGAAATGGCGGCCACTGCCGTGACCGAGATGAGCCAGGCGGTAGAAGAAGTGGCGTCCAACGCTGTGTCGGCCTCATCCGACTCTCGCATTGCCAGCGACTCCGCGCGTACCGGCCAGGCCGAACTTCAGGCCACCCTCACCGCCATCGGCTCGCTGACCAACAACGTGCTGGACGCCTCCGGCCAGGCCACGCAACTGGCCGAACAAACCCATGGCATCAGCAAGGTGCTGGACGTGATTCGCGCCGTGGCTGACCAAACCAACCTGTTGGCACTCAACGCCGCGATCGAAGCGGCCCGCGCCGGTGAGGCGGGGAGGGGTTTTGCCGTGGTAGCAGACGAAGTGCGCTCCCTGGCGCACCGTACAGGGGAATCCACCCGCGAAATCGAGAGCATGATCAGCAACATTCAGGTAGGCACTACTCAGACCGTGGACGCCCTGCTGACCAGCGCCGACCAGGCTCGCTCCACCCAGACCCAAGCCACCCAGGCCAATGACGCCTTGAAAATCATCTCTCAGGCTGTAGCAGGGATCGACGAACGTAACTTGGTAATCGCCAGCGCCGCCGAGCAACAGGCCGAGGTGGCGAGGGAAGTGGACCGTAATCTCGTGCGTATCCGCGACCTGTCCATCCGAACCTCGGCAGGCGCCGAACAGACCCACAGCGCCAGCCAAGAGTTGGCGCGCCTGGCCAATGGTTTGGGCGAGTTGGCCAAGCGCTTTAAGGTGTAAGGCCACTGCGGCCCAGCCACTGCGGCCCAGCTAAGGCCGCCCGACCCTCACAGGGGGGCCGCCTTCAACTTACGCCGTTAGGGCCATCGAGGGCGCGGCGGATCCGGCTTGCCAATACGTTAGGCAGGTACGGCTTGGACAGCACCTCGAATTCCTGCCCATTGGTGTCGGTACGCTCGATGGCGTTTTCGGTATAACCCGTAGTCAGCAGTATCTTCATGTCGGGGTAACGCTTGCGGGCCTCACGGGCGAGCATCACCCCGTTCATGCCACCGGGCATGATCACGTCGGTAAACAGTAGGTCTACTTTCTCAGTGGCAGCCAGTATCTCTAGCGCCTGAGCGCCACTATTGGCCACCCTGGTCTGGTAGCCGAAGTCGTCGAGCACGGTCTTGGCCAGCTGCGCCACGTCGTCGCGGTCCTCGACGATCAGCACCGATTCAGAGCCCGTGGCGGCAACGTTGCGCTTGGGCTCCTCAAGGGCAGTGACGTCCGCGGTGTCGGCCGGGAAGTACATGCGCAACGTGGTGCCCACCCCCTCTTCGGAATAAATCCGCACCGCCCCACCGGACTGTTTGGCAAAGCCATACACCATGGACAACCCGAGCCCCGTGCCTTTGCCTTCCTCCTTGGTGGTGAAAAAAGGCTCCATCACACGGCTCATGATGCTCTCGGGCATGCCACACCCGTTGTCTGTCAATGCGATGCACACGTACCGGCCGGCGGCCATGCCGTCATAGTGCTTGGCGTTGGCAGGGTCCACATGGATATTGCGGGTTTCCAGGCTGAGCGCAGGCTTCTCTCGGCCCGCCATTGCATCGCGGGCGTTAGCGATGATATTCAACAGCGCCACTTCCGCCTGGGTGGGGTCTATGCGGCAGTTCCACAGGTCCGGCTCAAGGTCGGCATTGAACGTCACCTCACTGTCCATCACCCGCTCAACCACTGCCGTGATCTGGTCGATCATGTTGTTGAGGTTGATGACGCGCCCCTGAAGCTTCTGCTTGCGAGAAAACGCCAGCAGTTGCTGAGTCAGCACAGAAGCACGGTCGATGGCGCCCTTGGTCAGCGACAGGTGCCGGGCCACTTTGCCGCCGTCTACGGTCGGCTTGCTGGCGGCCCGGTCGGCCAGGTCAACGTAGCCGCCCATCACTTGCAGCAGGTTATTGAAGTCGTGGGCAATGCCCCCGGTCAATTGCCCGAGCGCTTCCATCTTCTGGGCCTGGCGCAGCGCATCTTCGGCATCCCTGCGACGGCTAACGTCCAGCTGAGAGGCGAAGAAGTAGGTGAGGTCGCCGGCGTCGTTGTACACCGGCGAAATGAACAGCGCGTTCCAGAACGATGAGCCATCCTTGCGGTAGTTAAGCATTTCTACTGAAATGTCTCGCTCTTCTTTGACGGCGCGGCCCACTTGGGCCACCACATGGCTGTCAGTATCCGTGCCCTGCAACAGTCGGCAATTGCGCCCGTAGATCTCCGACGTGTCATAGCCAGTCATGGACAGGAACGCAGAGTTGGCGAAGATGATCGGGTTGTCCGGTTGCTTGGGGTCTGTCACGACCATGGGCATACGCGTCGTGGACACCGCCGCAAAGAAGATATTCTTGCCCGGCGCGGAAAGGTCCGCGTTTTGAGTGTTATCGACTCGCGCGTGAAGGTCTTTGGATTGTTCAGACATTGAGCAGGGTTATCCTGGGCGCGCGGCCACATGGCGAGGTATGTAACTCAGACGCTAAAGCGTGGGCAAAAGTTTTCATCGTTAAAGAAGAGTGTTTTGAACGTGCAATGGCGTATCGAACAGGTCCAACCCAACGAGGTCGCGCAGGTGGTGGTGTTTGCCCTGGCGGCCCGCGAGCTTACCTTCCCCTTGCTCGCTGGCACCCCGACGCCGCCTGACCTGGCGGCCTTCGAGCAGGTGTATACCCAAGGCGCCGGCTGTTTCCTCACCGCTCGCGAGGGCAACCGCCTGGTCGGCATAATCGGCTACGTCCCTTACGACCGGCGCTTCGACACCTTGCCTTATCCGGGGCTGCACGTTGTGGAGGTGGTAAGGCTGTTCGTGCTACCCGAGTACCGCCGCACCGGCATTGCTATTGCTTTGTACGAACACCTGCAACGCCACGCCGAGGCTGCTGGAGTAAACCTCATGTACCTGCATACCCACCCCTTCCTGCCAGGCGCCGTGGGGTTTTGGGAGCGGCAAGGCTTTGAGGTGGCGGCGGTCGATCCCGACCCGGTGTGGCAGACCATTCATATGCAGCGGCCGCTATAGCACCGGTCGCTAGCAAGCTACGCTGCTACATAGGATCAGAGATCACCACCGACCGTAGCAGCCCGCCTTGGCGGCGACCGGTTTCAGCGAGATGTGAGGCCAGTCGCTAGCAAGCTAGGCTGCTACCAGGCATCGGAGATCGCCACCGCCTGTAGCAGCCCGCCTTGGCGGCGACCGGTTTCAGCGAGATGTGAGGCCGGTCGCTAGCAAGCTACGCTGCTACGAAGAGTTGGAGACACCACCGCCTGTAGCAGCCCGCCTTGGCGGCGACCGGTTTCAGCGAGATGTGAGGCCGGTCGCTAGCAAGCTACGCTGCTACGAGGCATTGAAGATCACCACCGCCTGTTGCAGCCCGCCTTGGCGGCGACCGGCTTTAACGAGATGTAGGGCCGGTCGCTAGCAAGCTACGCTGCTACGAGGCATTGAAGATCACCACTGCTTGTAGCAGCCCGCCTTGGCGGCGACCGGTTTCAACCCAGGGTAAGGCCGGTCGCTAGCAAGCTACGCTGCTACGAGGCATTGAAGATCGCCACTGCCTGTAGCAGCCCGCCTTGGCGGCGACCGGTTTCAGCGAGATGTGAGGCCGGTCGCTAGCAAGCTACGCTGCTACGAAGCATTGAAGATCACCACTGCTTGTAGCAGCCCGCCTTGGCGGCGACCGGTTTCAACCCAGGGTAAGGCCGGTCGCTAGCAAGCTACGCTGCTACGAGGCATTGAAGATCACCACCGCCTGTAGCAGCCCGCCTTGGCGGCGACCGGCTTTAACGAGATGTAGGGCCGGTCGCTAGCAAGCTACGCTGCTACGAGGCATTGAAGATCACCACTGCTTGTAGCAGCCCGCCTTGGCGGCGACCGGTTTCAACCCAGGGTAAGGCCGGTCGCTAGCAAGCTACGCTGCTACGAGGCATTGAAGATCGCCACTGCCTGTAGCAGCCCGCCTTGGCGGCGACCGGTTTCAGCGAGATGTGAGGCCGGTCGCTAGCAAGCTACGCTGCTACGGGGCATTGAAGATCACCATCGCCTGTAGCAGCCCGCCTTGGCGGCGACCGGCTTTAGTGAGATGTGAGGCCGGTCGCTAGCAAGCTAGGCTGCTACGAGGCATTGAAGATCACCACCGCCTGTAGCAGCCCGCCTTAGCGGCGACCGGCTTTAGTGAGATGTGAGGCTGGTCGCTAGCAAGCTAGGCTGCTACGAAGCATTGAAGATCACCACTGCTTGTAGCAGCCCGCCTTGGCGGCGACCGGCTTCAGCGAGATGTGAGGCCGGTCGCTAGCAAGCGAGGCTGCTACATAGCGCTGCTTGTATAGCGACTTATAGCAATTAGCCAGTAACCGCATTCAAGTTCGGATCCTTGTTGCCGAAAGCCTAACGGAGGACATGGCGTCCCCGGCGCAAAGCGCCTTACTGAAGGCCTTTGAAGGACTGGAAATGACAAGCCGTGCGGGCATCAGCTTTGTATTTTTGGTTTTCGTGCTGCCTGGGATAGAAGCCGCTGCATTCGCGACTGAAATGGCGCCCAGGGCCGACTTACTGGGTGTCTATCAAGCAGCGTTGCTTAACGATCCACAGCTTTCCGCTGCTCGCCATGCGTTCAGAGGGCAGGCCGAGGCTATACCTCAAGCTATCGCTGGGCTTTTGCCAAATATCAGCGCAGGCACCAAGACAGAGATCACACGCCTTGATCGTGATAGGCCTGCACTTACGCGCGAACGCAGCGGAAACACCTTTCAAGCCAATCTAAGCCAACCCCTGTTCCATGCGGATCGTTGGTACCAACTCCAAGCGGCTAAATTATCTGTTGACCACGTTGAGTTGGAACTTGCGGCCAAAGAGCAGGCGTTGATTCTCACTTCGGCGCAAGCGTACTTCGAGATCCTGCGCGCGCAGGATGCCCTGGCTGCGGCTAAGGCAGAAGAAGCGGCTCTGCTGCGTCAGCGTGACCAGGTTCAAGGGAAGTTAGAAGACGGCGCTTCGAGCATTACTGATGTTTACGATGCTCAGGCCGCGTTCGACAATGCACGTGCTAATCGCCAGCTTGCCCAACGTAAAGTCGAGGATGCTTTTGAGGCATTGTCGCGGCTGACCAACGCTGGCTATGCGTCCATCGTAGGCATGGGGCACCAACTGCCGACAGAGCCCCCTATGCCCGCCAATCCAAGTGTTTGGGTCGAAAAAGCAGTGCAGCAGAACCTCCAACTGCTTGCAACAGGTAAAGCCATTGGTGCCGCGCAGCAAACCATTTCACAGCGCAAGGCCGGCTATGCGCCCACGGTCGACCTCGTTGCCTCTTATCGAAAAGGGGACAATGACAGCTTCGGTTATAACAACCCCACTGATTTTGGTACCAACGGCTATGGCGGCAATGTCGCCCAAAGCAGTATCAGCGTGGAGCTGAACATACCCTTATACAGCGGTGGCATGACGGGTTCCCAAGTTCGAGAATCCACCGAGCGCCTGTACCAAAGCCAGGATGAACAAGAAGACAAGCGCCGCGAAGTTGTACTCAACACGCGCAATGCGTTTCGCGGCATTAACGCCGATATCGAACAAGTATTTGCCCGCCGTCAGAGTATTTTTTCAGGCCTTAAGTCAGTTGAAGCGAATCAGGTGGGCGTAGAGGTGGGTTCACGCAATATTGCCGATGTACTCAACGCCCAACGTCAACTGTACGCCGCCGTGGGGCCTGTCAGATTTTTTGTGTGCGGGCCAATAACGGCCTGCCGTTAGGCAAGCCATGCTTTACCAGGTCGGCCTGATAAATCGATCTCCGTACAGAACTGCGAACTGATTCATCGCGCTTTTCCAATCATGGGCTGCGTTGCCCCATTTGGCCGTGATATTGCGTAACCCCAGCCAGATCAGCTTGGTCGCGGCCTCGTCGGTCGGGAAGTGACCTCGGGTTTTAATGATCTTACGCAACTGCGCATTGATGCTCTCGATAGCGTTGGTCGTATAGATCACTTTGCGGATGGCAGGCGGGAATACAAAGAATGGAATGACTCGATCCCACGCGCGTCGCCAAGCCGCCACGACTGTGGGGTACTGCTTGCCCCAGGGCCCCTGTTCAAAGGCATCCAGCGCTTGCTCGGCCGCTTCGGCGGTGACTGCCTGATAGATCGGCTTGAGCGCCTTGGCCAATTCGCGGCGCTTATCCCAGGCCGCGTAATCAAGGCTGTTGCGGATTAAATGAACAATGCAGGTCTGCAAGGTCGTCTCTGGAAACACGGCGCTGAGGGCTTCTGGCATGCCTTTGAGGCCATCGGTCACCGCGATCAACACGTCTTCGACGCCGCGTGTCCTGAGGTCGTTGAAGACCTTCATCCAAAACTTGGCGCCTTCCGTGGTTTCGATCCAGATACCTAGGATATCGCGGGTTCCGTTGGGCAATACACCCAGCGCCAGGTAGATCGCCTTGTTACGGACCAGCCCCTCTTCACGGATTTTGACCCGCAGGGCATCGAAGAAAATAACGGGATACATCGGCTCCAGGGGCCGCTGTTGCCACGCGCCGATCTCTGCCATGACCTCGTCAGTTACAGAGCTGATGAAGTCCGGCGACACGTCCGTGCCGTACTGCTCGCAAAGAAACGCACGGATCTCTCTGACGGTCATGCCACGGGCATACATGGCGATGATCTTGTCGTCAAAACCGGTGTAACGGCGCTCGTGCTTGGGAATCAGGATGGGGGAGAAACTGCCATCTCGATCACGCGGAATCTCCAGCCGAATCGGGCCATCGCCGGTTAGAACCGTCTTGCCGCTTTTACCATTGCGCTGGTTGGTTTCATCCTCCGGCCGCTGCGCGCCCGATGGATAGCCCAGATGGTGACCCAGTTCGGCACTCAGGGCGCGCTCGATCAAGGCCTTCTTGAACGCCGCAGAAGCCATCTCGATGGCATCGGCGGTCATCAGCCCTTCACCGAAAGACTCAAGCAACTCTTTCGGGATTTTGGGCAGATCTCTCAGTGGTTGGCGCGCAGGTTTCTTTTTGGTCGGCATACAGGCTCCTTTCGCTCATGTTATGCCCGAACACAAAATTTCTGACAGTCCCCCGCCGTGCGCGATTACAACGACGCACGCTATGACTACATCATCGACACCTTAAAGCTTAAGCAAGCCGCGGGCAGCCTCGCGCCCACGGACTTACAGGCCCTGGCCCTGTACTTGAAACCAGATTATGACCCTGATCGGGACTTCCTCCCTCCTGGATCACTACAGCTACCGGAAAAAACCATGCAGTCTGGCGCCGAGCATTCTGCGACGCGAACACGTTAATTCCATGGTGCGGCACCGCGCACAGACAGGAGTCCGAATGCTCAATCAAGCGAAACCTATAGCCGCTCCAGACAACACCCCTGTGCTGGATACCGGCATGGCCTGTTTAGTAATGCTGGCACGTATAAATCAGTGCCCTGTTTCGCCCGACCAGCTCATTCATGAGTTTGGTAGCGCTGAGGGGCCCTTGTCTCAACCTTCTTTGCTGCTTGCGGCCAAGAAAATTGGGTTGAAAGCCAAGGCCGTGTATACGTCCAGCGACCGCCTCAACCGCACGCCATTACCTGCGATTGCGTGCGATGTGAGCGGCGGCTACTTCGTGCTTGCGAAGCTGGACCAGGGTAAGGCTTTGATCCATGACCCCCGTTCCCAGCGGCCTGAAGTGATCACACTTGAGCAACTCGACGCGCGCTGGAATGGGGGGCTTATATTGGTAAAGACACAGGCTGCCAGTGGCACTGAAACCTCTCGCTTCGATTTCACCTGGTTCATTCCGGCCATCGTTAAATATCGAAAATTGCTCGGTGAAGTGCTGCTGGCTTCGTTCATCTTGCAAATTTTCTCCCTCGTTACGCCCCTTTTCTTTCAAGTGGTGATGGACAAGGTGCTGGTGCACCACGGCCTGACAACACTCGATGTCATCGCCGTTGGCCTGGCAGGCGTGATGCTGTTCGAGTCTGCCCTGTCCGGGCTTCGTAGCTATATCTTTTCTCATACTGCCAGCCGCATCGATGTGGAACTGGGTTCAAGGTTGTTTCGCCATCTCATCACCTTGCCAATGGCCTACTTTCAAGCACGCAGGGTGGGCGACTCTGTGGCGCGTATGCGTGAGCTTGAGAACATCAGAAGCTTCTTGACCGGGAACGCGATCACACTCGTGTTGGATGTGTTGTTTTCCGTGGTGTTTATCGCCGTGATGTTCAACTACAGCGGTTGGCTGACGTTGATTGTCGTTCTGTCGCTTCCGTTGTACGTGGCAGTTTCCGTTCTGATTACGCCTCTTATGCGCGCGCGGCTAAACGAGAGTTTTGCCAAAGGTGCAGAGAACCAAGCCTTTCTCGTAGAAACCGTCAATGGCATCGACACCGTAAAAGCCATGGCGGTAGAGCCGCAGGTCATCAGAAAGTGGGACACCCAATTGGCAGGCTACGTGGCCGCAGGTTTCAAGAGCCAAACACTTTCGAACGTAGCCAACGAAAGCGTATCGCTGATTGGCAAACTCGTTACCGTTGCAACGCTGTGGTTTGGCGCAAAGCTGGTAATTGACGGGCATTTGTCGGTGGGGCAACTGATTGCCTTTAATATGCTGGCTGGGCGTGTCGCTCAGCCCATCATGCGGCTTGCTCAACTCTGGACCAGCTTTCAACAAACGGGTGTCTCCGTTCAGAGGCTTGGCGATATTCTCAATACCAAGAATGAGCTCAACCAGGCCAACAAAAGCACGCTGCCCCCCATCAAAGGCCGGATTGAGTTTGATCAGGTACATTTTCGCTACCGGCCGGACGGGTCGGAAATTCTGAGAGGTATCAACCTTACGGTCGAGGCGGGCGAAGTGATTGGGGTTGTCGGCCGATCCGGCTCTGGTAAGAGCACACTCACTCGGCTGCTACAGCGGCTCTATGTGCCAGAGCGCGGCCGCGTATTAATTGATGGCATGGACTTGGCACTCGCCGACGTGTCCTCGCTGCGGCGCCAAATTGGTGTCGTGCTCCAGGACAACATGCTCTTCAATCGAAGCATTCGCGAGAACATCGCCTTTGCGGACCCCGGTGCGCCTTTGGAAGCCGTTATCCGGGTTGCTACCTTGGCGGGCGCCCATGACTTCATCATGGAGCTGCCCGAAGCCTATGACACTGTAGTGGGTGAACACGGTGCGTCGCTGTCGGGGGGCCAGCGACAGCGTATCGCGATTGCCCGCGCCCTGATGGGCAACCCGCGTGTGCTTATTTTCGATGAAGCCACTAGCGCGCTGGATTATGAGTCCGAGCGTGTGGTGCAGCAGAACATGAAGTCCATATGCAAGGGGCGCACCGTCATTATCATCGCGCACAGGTTGTCAGCGGTAAGGGACGCGAACCGCATTATCGTGGTGGACCGGGGCCAGATTGTGGAAGAGGGCAGCCACGCGCAATTACTCACTCATCAGGCAGGGCACTATTCCCGGCTGCACCGCTTGCAACAAGGAGGCAGCAGCCATGCACAAGCCTGAGAAGAACGGCCTCGCCCATCGATACAGGCGCGCCTGGCGGCAGTCTTGGAAGCATCGCCACGCCATGGAGGCACCGCAACGCGTGGCTCACGAAATACAGTTCTTGCCTGAAGCGCTGGAGCTACAGGAAAAGCCTACCCATCCGGCGCCGCGAATGATGATGTGGGGGATTGTGCTGTTCGCCTCGATAGCGCTGATATGGGCGTGCGTGGGCAAAGTCGATATCGTCGCGACCGCTAACGGAAAGGTCATTCCAAGTGGTAAGAGCAAGGTTATCCAGAGCAGCGAAACTGCCGTCGTCAAGGCCATCCACGTGGTCGATGGCCAGCAGGTCAAGGCTGGTGACGTGCTGCTCGAACTCGACGCGACAGCGGCCGAAGCAGACATGGGGCGGGTTACCAGCGATCTGATTGCCGCCCGTATCGACCAAGCACGGGCAGCGGCAATGTTGGAGGCAATTAACGCAAAAAGGCCACCCAAGCCCCTGCTCGACCGAATCAGCGGTACCAGCCCCTCTCAAGTGCTGGCCGCTGATCGCTGGGTGCAAGGCCAATACCTTGAATACCGCAGCAGCCTAGATACGGCTGCGGCGGAAGTACAGCAGCGCCAGGCGGATATGCAAGCCGCCCGCGCCCAAGTGGCCGGGCTGCAGAAAAGCCTCCCCATCGCCGCCAAGCTGGCTGACGATTATCAGCACTTGCTGGAAAAGCAATACATCGCCCGACACGCTTATCTTGAGAAAGAGCAAGCTCGATTGGAAATCGAAAGGCAACTCAGCGTACAGCACGCAAGCCTGCTTCAGTCCTCCGCGGCCCGCCAGGAAGCAGAGCGCCGCGCGGAGGGCATCGTTGCCCAAACCCGACGCGCAATGCTGGATCTACTGCAACAGTCAGAGCAAAAAGCGAACGCTTTGACTCAAGACCTGGCTAAGGCTCAGTACCAGGACCTGCTCACCACACTTAAAGCACCCGTCAGCGGTACGGTGCAGCAACTGAACATTCATACTGTGGGCGGAGTAGTTACCCCTGCTCAGCCGCTTCTTACCCTGGTGCCGGAAAATCAGCCGGTTGAGGTGGAGGCCATGCTAGAAAACAAAGACATCGGCTTCGTGCATCCAGGGCAGAAGGTTACGGTGAAAGTCGAGACCTTTACCTTTACTAAATACGGAACCGTTTCTGGTGAGGTTATAAGCGTATCGCACGATGCTATCGAGGATGAAAAGCGGGGGCTTATTTACAGTACGAAAGTAAAGCTGGATGAAAGTCACTTGTCGGGTGGGGCAGAGCATAGGGTGCTGAGCCCCGGGATGGCAGTGACGGTAGAGGTTAAAACGGATGAGCGGCGGATTATTGATTATTTCTTGAGCCCGCTGGAACGGCACTTAGATGAAAGTATTAGGGAACGATAGTTTGGGTTGTGGGATTGTGAATTTTTTTGTTTTAATAATTAATTATTTTTTGCTGAGGGAGTTTAAAGGTGGAGTTTTTAAAAGTTGTATTATTTGACGGTAAGGACATTTAATGAATTTTTTCATTTATGCGTTTGTTTGTATATTCTGGATTATTGCAAGTGCCTATGCTGCAAGGATCAGCGCAATAGTAACAAAAAAATCAGTGGGTATTCCATTTTTTGTGATTTTGCAAGTTATGTTCTTTGGGCCCGGCGCATACGCTCAGTGGGATTGGCAGCGACATTGCTCGACAGCGGGAACAAAAATTTTCAAAATTACGCCTACAAATAAAATCTACGGAGAGTTGCTCGCGGAGCAAGACGCAAAGTACTTGCTAGGTAAAGGATATAGCATGGTTGAGCGGAAAAAATATTCTTATAATAGTGCGCAATATCCTTTAGAGCGACATATGCTCGGAAACGAAGGAAATATGATTTCTAAGTTAGATAAAGTTAGCTTAACTCGGTATAAGGTAATTTATTACAGCCAGATGGTATCTGATTCGCTAGAAATTTTTGGGTTCAAAGCTTTAGACTCGGAAAACGGAAATGAACTTCTTGGTTTGCAGGAAGGTTATCAAAACCATGGAGGATATCTTTGGCGCTGGGCGACAGAAATCGCGGGTATGGGAACTTTTGATACATGCCCAGAAAGCATCGGGGCGGTAAAGCTTATACTAAATGTTTTCCCATTTTACATCAATAGGGATAATTTATGAATATTATTGAAGCTACGGATTATGCTATTCTGGCAAAGGCTGCTTACGCGAATTTTAATTTTGATTCAGAAAATAATATTATTGATCCCGGCACGAGCTTGTCCCAAAAAAAATTGGGGTTTTCTAAAGAGGAAGCTGAATCATTTTTGGAGCAATTTGACGTAGTTTCGCAGTCACCTAAAAGCGATAACGGCGGCTTTTCTGCAACGCTGTTTAAAACTAAAGAGAATCCGACGAAATATATTCTATCAATACGAGGAACGGATGATTGGGTTGATGTGCTAGAGGATGTAGCAAGTATAGGGGTGCTCGACGGCATAGCCAAGCATCAGACTGCCGAGCTTTTGAATTACTACCAGGATCTGACAGCCAGGGAAGGCGATACGGTTGTACGATATTTCTATAATAAACTTGACCAACTGGAGGCCTATACCGAAGTGGCCGCAAAAACCGGCCCGCTGTATGGAGAAACGTTTGTCGGCGTAGAGTATTCACTTTGTGGGCACTTGGCTATTCTTCTAGGTAGGCTCGCAGGCGAGCAAGTCACTTCAATATATTCCTTTGATGGGCCAGGCATTGACTTTTATTTTTTTGGTTTAAATTCTGGGCGGAGACAAAAATTTGTAATCCAGTTACAGAGGATAGAATTAAATTTGTTGGATAATTCCACCATAGCTAACAAGTTTTCGCTTGGCACGATCAATAATGTAATGTCGAATGAGGATATTACGCGCGATTTTGAAAATTTTCCAGGGTTGTCTATATCGTCTATAAATAGACGTGGCGAGAGCACTGGTTCTTATCCTGCTCATTTAATTTTCAGTGCTGGCTAAGTTAATAGTAAGGATATTTAATGAACGGTTTTGTATATGCGTTTGCATGCATATTTTGGGTTGTTGCAAGTGCTTATGTGGCAAGGAATAGCGCAATAGTAACGAAAAAGTCAGTAGGTATTCCGTTATTTGTAGTTTTGCAAATTATATTTTTTGGGCCGGGAATGTACGCTCAGTGGAGTTGGGAAAGACACTGCCTGACTGCAGGAACCAAGATTTTTGGTACTAAATCGGTGGATAGAATATATGGCGATTTGCTCAGCGGCACAGACGCGGAATATCTATTGCGTAAGGGGTACCAGGTTATAGAAACAAAAAATTCTTCATATAGCAAATTGCAATACCCAATTGAGCGATATTCTTTTGGCCGAGAAGGTCGCGTAGTTTTCGAGTTAAGCACTGTAGGCTTGGCTCATATTAAGGTTATCTATTACAGCGAAATGGTGTCAGATTCTTTAGAGATTTTTGGATTTAGAGCTTTGGACTCCGACAACGGTAATGAGGTTCTCAGTGTACAAGAAGGTTATAGAAACCATGGAGGATATATTTGGCGCTGGGCTACAAAAATCGCAGGAATGGGAACTTATAGCACATGCCCGAAAAGAATCGGGGCTGTCGAACTTATAATGAATACCTTTCGACCTTACAATGTTGGGGGCAACTGATGAATATTATTGAGATTGCAAGTTATGCCGCCTTGTCAAAAGCCGCTTATGCGGATTTCAAATTTGACTCAGCAGGCAATAACACTGACCCTTTGGCGAGTCTTTCTCCAAAAGACTTGGAGTTTTCAGAAGCGGAGGTTAAAACATTATTAACTCAATTTGAGGTTGTCTCCCAATCAACTAACGGAGGCGCAAGCGGTTTTTCTGCAACATTGTTTAAAACGAAACCAGACCCTACAAAATTGGATTCTACGAAGTATATCCTAGCGATACGCGGAACGGATGATTGGGCTGATAGAGTTGAGGATGTTATAAGCATTGGTCTGATTGACGGCATAGCAAAGCATCAGACTGCTGAGCTTTTGAATTACTACCAGGATCTGACAGCCAGGGAAGGCGATACGGTTGTACGATATTTCTATAATAAACTTGACCAACTGGAGGCCTATACCGAAGTGGCCGCAAAAACCGGCCCGCTGTATGGAGAAACGTTTGTCGGCGTAGGGCATTCACTTGGCGGTCATCTGGCTAGCACGCTTAGCCGTCTTGCCGGTGACGCAGTGGATGAAATCTATTCTTTCAATGGGCCAGGATTTGATTTTTCGCAGATTGTTGGAACGAGCGGCGCTGACTTATTTATTGATCGCTTGGCAGACCTGCAACAGCAGTTAATGGGTCATACTTCAATCTCTGTTGATTGGAACGACAACGTCATAAATATCGCTGCGCCAGCAGATACTATCAACGGGCTCGGAGATTATGTTGGCGAAAAGTTTTATTCTTACGATGAAGCAATCGAACCCTTATCTGCGCACTCAATAGTAGGGCAGACAGAGTCTCTAATTGTACAGTCATTATTTGCACTTTTAGATTCAACCGTTACCCTCTCGACCCTTTCTGAGGTGTTCAAAGCAAGTAGTGAGCACGAATCAGTTCTTGAGACCGTAGTCGCTGCTTTAAAGAGGCTTGTTGTAGACCATGCGGTAGGTTCTGCAGGAGGAATTGCTACAGGTGATCACGATGCCGTTTTCAATGCTTGATAGCGGCAAAAACTGAGTGCAACACCTGACCTTTCCGGTACGGTATGCCTATGTCCTATCAAGAGCTCAACATCGAAGAACGCGTGACCATCCAAATAGGCACTCTTCAGGGCCTGAGCCTGAGGGCCATTGCCAGGATGCTCGACCGAAGCCCTTCGACCATCAGCCGCGAAGTGCGCCGCAACAGTCTGACCGCTCATCGCTATTCAGCCAGCCAAGCCCAGCAACACATGCGCTCTCGCCGCCAGGTCTGCCGCCCTGCGCTAAAGCTGGTCCCAGGCAGCGACCTGTTCGATCTTGTGGTCTATCTGTTGCGACAACGCTTTTCCCCACAGCAAATTGCAGGCAAGCTCAGGTCCATGGAATTTCCTAACTTTGAAGACACCTTCGTCTGTCGCGAGACCATCTACAACGCCATCTATGCGCTGCCAGTGGGCGAGCTTCGCAAGGAACTGATCATCTGCCTTCGCCAAGGCAACACCACCAGGCGCCCACGGTCTGGCGGTGTTGACCGGCGCGGTCAAATCCCTGATCTGGTCAGCATTCACGTACGACCGCCAGAGGTAGAGGATCGGCAAATGCCGGGCCATTGGGAAGGCGATCTCATAAAGGGCAAGGCCAATGCATCGGCTGTCGGGACCCTGGTGGAGCGAAGTACAGGCTATCTGATGCTGGTCAGGATGAACGATGCGACGGCCACCTCGGCTGTTGAGGGCTTTAGTGCGGCATTGAATCGTATGCCACTGGCGGCGCGTAAAACGCTGACGTATGACAGGGGTCGTGAAATGGCGCGGCACGCTGAAATCACCCAGCGCACTGGCGTGGCGATCTACTTCTGCGACCCGCACAGCCCTTGGCAGCGGGGCAGCAACGAAAACATTAACGGATTGATCCGCCAGTATTTGCCTAAGGGAGCCGATCTGTCAGGTGTAAGTCAGGAGCAACTGGATGCCATTGCGTACCAGTTGAACATCCGTCCGCGTCAGCGATTTGATTACAAATGCCCCATTGAAATGATGACGGCTATGATGGCTAAGCATCACCAGCCCCCCTCCTTAACTCAATAGCTGTGTTGCACTCAGCCTTGGCAACCGCCCTTATAAAGAAGTTAAAGATGTAATCGCAGATCAAAAGATTAAAGCTTCTCTTGCTAGCTTGGCGTCTCTTTCCGGGCAGCTGATAAGCTCTCTGTCCCACGATAATATTGCCTATCGTTATTCGCTGGTAGAGGGCAACGCATTTGCCTTGCTAGGTGATGGGTTGTATACGCCCGAGATTGAGGATAAATTAAAGTTATATGATGCTGCAGTGGGGGCGGGTACCATTACGCAGACTTGGGAAAAACTGCGTGCAGACTATCTGCATGACATTTTCAGCTATTTTTCGGATCAAGTAATTGTACCGAATTCCTCTACGCGGACGGTCTGGCAGGATATTGCTAGCGCCCGTCTTCAGAATATAACTGATGGTGCATCGCTGGTATATTTTGGTGCGAGTTCTAATGACGTTGGTATCGGTACTAATTTAGCTGATTCGCTTTTTGGTAATGATGGGAGTGATATATTAAGTGGCGGCAAAGGGGACGACTATCTAGAAGGCGGCACCGGTGACGATCACCTTGACGGCGGAGCCGACGATGACAAACTGATAGGTATGGAAGGGGGGGACATTCTGAACGGCGGGTCCGGCGCTGACTACCTTGAAGGCGGATCTGGCAACGATATGTATATGTTCACCGCTGGTGACGGCAATGATGTCATCTACGACAGCGATCACGACGGCATATTGAATATCACCGGAGAATCAAGCTTCGTAGCCTTTCAAACCTCGCTTGATAGTACGACATGGTCGACAGCTGATAATAAATACCAATTCAGTTTAACTAATGGAGAAAAGGGAGCCGTTGATTTGACGGTTGCCTATGCTGGTGGGCAAGTCCAAATTAAGGATTACCGAAAAGGCTCCTTTGGCATCACGCTGAACGCCTACGAAGAAACTCCAGGCGTTACGCCTGCCTTAGGCAACGCTGTCATATACGGCGACCTTCAGCCTGCTGACCCTGATGCCCCAGCCATGGATGAGTGGGGCAACTTGATCACCAATCCCGATGCTGCGGACGCAGGTCGCGACGATGAAATCTATGACACACCGGGCAATACCTCGATCTACGGTCTGGGCGGTGACGATGTCATCATCGGTAAGAACGGTGGCGACGATTTATATGATGGTGGTAGCGGCCATGACATTATCGTGGCTGATTCAGGTAAAGACACGGTCATCGGTGGGGCAGACAGCGATATTTTGTTTGGTGGAGCGGATAACGACTTCCTGACGGGTGATACGGTCATGGCCATCGATACCTCTTTAAAGCAAACCCAATCGTTGGCAGAGCGGGGAGACTATATCGATGGCGGTGATGGCGATGACATCATCATTGGTAGTGCGGCTAATGATGTATTAGATGGAGGCCGTGGGTCCGATGTGATTTCTGGAGGGGCAGGCAACGATATTATCTCTACCAGCAACTCCGCTGATCGAGGCGGAAATGGCGCGGAGCGCTTTCTTGGGGCAGTGGGATTGAACTGGACCTCTACGTTAGAGGGAGGCTCCTCCGTCGTTCATGCTGAGGGTTGGGCAAATAGTGATGACGGCGAAATAACAGACGATAACCCGCTCTCGACAGACACTGTGTATGGCGGCGCCGGTGATGACCGGATCTACGGCGGGCTAGGCGTCGATATCCTCGACGGCGGCGCCGACAATGACTTCATCTTTGGCAACGGCGGCAGCGATATCATTGACGGTGGCACGGGCAATGACAGTGTGTATGGTGATGGATATAGAGTTGGGGATGGTACTACCCACGGCAACGATTTTTTGAATGGCGGCGCTGGTGATGACATTGTCGTGGGCGGCGCAGGCAACGACCGCCTGTTTGGCGGTGATGATAATGACACCCTTTATGGCGATTATGTAGAGAGCGATGGGTCGTCTGATATTGCTAATGGTGATGACTACCTGAGTGGCGGATTGGGGAACGATACGCTTCAGGGTGGTGGCGGGGCCGACACGCTGTATGGCGACGCCGGCAACGACACGTTATCCGGGGACTTCCTTGAAGGGCCTCAAGGTGATGACTACCTCGACGGCGGCGCGGGCGACGACGTGATCTTGGGGCTTGGTGGAAACGACAAGATCTACGGTGGCAGCGGTAACGACTCTATTAATGGCGACGCGTCCAATCTTGACCCTACGTTGTCTGGCGATGACTGGATCGATGCTGGAGAGGGTGATGACTCCGTACTAGGCGGCGGAGGCAGCGACACTATTTTTGGCGGCAGCGGTAATGACACGCTAGCAGGCGATGAGGCAGTGCTGGATTTAGTCTATCAGGGTGATGACTATATTGACGGTGGTGCTGGCGACGATACGATCTGGGGTCAAGGCGGCGATGATACGTTGCTTGGCGGGAGCGGCGCCGACGTAATCTCTGGCGGAGAGGGCGATAACTATATTGAGGGCGGTACCGGTAACGACCAGATGTCAGCGGGTTATGGTGACGATACCTATAAGTTTTCCTCAGGGGATGGCATCGATTTTATTAGCGACGATGGCGGAAAAAATAAGTTTTATTTGGCAGGTACCTTTACGCCGGATACGGTAACGGTGGTTCCAACTACAGAAGGCTACCTCCGCCTTAGTTTCGGTAGGGATATTCTGTATTTTGATAAATACCAAGAGCTTTATGAGTCTAGTTTCTTCTTCGGCGACGGAAAGGTGCTGGCATTCTCGGAGTTGATGCGGCTTGTTAAAACACCGCTTAACGTTAACACCGGTGGAGCGACACCGACCGCCGTAGGCGGGGGCGGGGCCGACAACATAACTGTCAGCTTTACCGGCAGTACGCTTGTAGGCAACCAAGGCAACGATACGCTGCGGGGTTCAGGCGGTGACGACACCTATGAATTCCGCGCCGGTGACGGTGATGACACGCTCATTGATTCCCAGCTCAAGGCCGACGGCACTGTAGCCAGGAATATAATCAAATTTGCGGGCGACGTGCAGGCAAGCTCTTTGTCTTTTGATGTCGTTTATACCGGTGACGGTACTCAGAGCCTTAAGGTTAGTTACCCTGGCGGATCCATCACTATCCCCAACGGGTTATTTGGTGTAGTTACCGCTTTAGCGTTCGCCGACGGTTCCGAGCTTAGTTTTACTGATGCAATTGCTTCGATCCCAGGCGTGCAGCTTGTTCAGTCTTCGGTTTTGGGTGGAGTAATGTACGGCACCAATAGCGCAGATGAGTTATATGGTGGCGTCGGCGCAGATACCGTATACGCTAGAAATGGAGATGATGACGTTCGTGGCGGAGAGGGTAATGACAGCCTTTACGGCCAAGAAGGTGATGACGTGCTGGAGGGTGGTTCCGGCAACGACATGCTCGACGGCGGCACGGGTAATGACCAACTCAGTGGCAGTGTCGGGGACGATGTACTACGGGGCGGTGCCGGAAATGACACTCTAAACGGAGGAGCCGGCAATGACACTCTCGAAGGTGGTGATGGAGCCGACGCCTATGTTTTCCACGTAGGCATGCAGCACGATCTCGTGATCGACAGTGGGAGTGAAATCGATACCATCAATATCGATTCGTTCGTAGACCTTAGGGACTTGAGTACCGTGCGCCAGGGTCAGGATCTTATGATCCAGACGGTCGACGGCAGTGATTCGCTCACCATTCAGGGCTATTACGACGATCCTGGGAAGTGGAAGGTCTCTACACCTAATGGGCCGTCAATGGCCGTTGGGGATCTGATCGGGCAGTTGGCAGATGCCCCAACCAGCGGTCTCGCCTACTATGCGCACGCTTTTGAAAGGGACCTTAAAAACGCATTCCGTCAGTCTATGGACAGCCAAGGCTATCAGTTGGAAGCCGATGGAAAATACCACTTAGATTCGTATTGGGAATCCAGATACAGCTATTCCAGCTCCGCGAGAACAGCCTCACTCGCTATTGAATCGGGTGCTGCCGTAGAGAATGGAGATTCGAGGTTTCCCTCCGGTTTGGTGGTGGATTCTGATTCAAGTAGCACCTCAACCAGCCGAAGTGAGCAGCGGGCGATTGGTACCGTATTCGCTGCCGGTAGCGACGTGGTGGTGAAGCCAGTCTATTATTCATCCGGCATGAATTTTTCCTACGATCTTAATAGCATGATAGTAGAGAAAAGAGATTCGGCTGGAAGCATTTTAGGTTGGTATGTTTATCCAACTAAAAACACCCAGGCTGTTTCGTACAAGAATTTTTATTGGTCTGAAACAGGCAGTAGTTACACCTATAAAGTGGCTACGGGTGAAAATACCGGCCAAACTGTAAACGTAATGGGTGGAAACCAGTTCTACGGAGGCAACGGGAATGACATCCTTATGGGCTCTACAGCCTATGTTTTCGGCTCTTCCCTTGGGGCATTCGAATCAGGTGGTGGTGGCGATGATGTACTCCTCGGTAGCGCAAGCGACGACATATTAGCGGGAGGGGCGGGCGATAATCTTCTGTGGGGTGGAAAAGGGCGTGACACTTATGTTGTCGATTCGACGCCGGGGACAGACCTGATTTCAGACTTCGTTACTCCCTGGTACGCGATTGCCGACGATGCTTATGAATGGATCGACCTTGGTAAGCGTGATCTCTCAACCGATGTTGTCGCCCTGCCAGATACTGCAACCCTCGACAATATAAAGGTTAGTTGGGGGCAGACACTCGCGGAGGGTGTGAACTACAAATATATAAATGAGGACGTTGGTTATTGGTCAGAGGAGGGGCAAGACAGAGGGGAAAAATGGGCGTCGGGCCGTGGCATCAACGCTCTGATGGCTTATACAACGTTGGAGCTGTCCTGGGGCGACGGCAGGACCGTTAAGATCCTAATGCCACATACTGATCAACCCGACGGAGAGGGGATAGAGGTTATACGTTTTGCAGATGGTACTGAGGTTTCCTTGAATGACCTCGCAAGCAGGTTCGGCTTGGGCGAAGCCCCAGACCCTTCGATCAGGGGGGCAGTGATCGACGCGGTCGGGGTCGACTCGCCGGTTACCGGTGAGCATCTGGCACTAGCCGGCGGGGCCGGCGCGGACACCCTTCATGGCCCTGGCACCCTCCAAGGTTGGGCAGGCAACGATACGTTGACTGGTAGCGACGGTGACGACGATCTTAGCGGAGGTCGTGGTGATGACGTCCTCGCGGGTGGGGCGGGTAACGATGTGATCCGCGGCGGAACTGGCAACGATTTGCTGGATGGCGGTGCCGGGAACGACACTTATGCCTTCGATGAGTTGGAGGGATTGGACGTCATTCGTTCAACCGGTGGGGGCATTGACATTGTAATGGTCGAATACCTCGGCTCGCTCGCCTCTAATGCTAGTGATAGCGGTGAACCGGCGACTGATGTACCTGGTGGGCCGCAAATTATTCATCGACCCAGCGATAACAGCCCTGCGCCGCTCGCATTTTACAGGCAGGGTAACGATCTTTTGATCGTGGACGTGTACAACCCTCGTAATCAGCTTCGCGTCGAAGGGCAGTTTGCTTCTGATACGCCTGTAGTCGCCGCTATCCGGGATCAGTCCGGCGGCGAACTGACTGCCGCCGATATTCTTAACTTCCTCTCAACAACCCCAGTCGATCTCCATGACAATCTAGACGAAGACCATCTTGTTGCGGAGGGCGGCAATACCTCTATGTTTGGTGCCGGCGGGAATGACACGCTGATAGCGTTCGGCGGTAATGCGCTCATGAATGGGGGCACAGGTAATGACATTTACTACTTCGTAGGCGGCACAGCCGTTATTGAAGAAAGCTCAGGTAATGATACGGTCACGCTTTTCAACGTGTCCTCTATCAAAGATATCCAGAACAAGCTGTCCAAGGTTAACAACGATCTGCTGATTGATTTCGGTAACGCGGCAGGCGATACGCTGAAGATCAAAGGATTCTTCGCCAGTTCGGCCCACCAAGTTGAAAGGTTCCAAGATGATTCGGGTGCAGTGCTCACCGCCAGCGAGATTTACGCATTACTTGGCCTGCCTTTCTCTGTTCCAGAGGCGGATTTCGACGCTGTTATCCAGCCCCCTGAAAATACCGAAGACCCTAAAGTCAGCACCCTGTCCTACAGTGAGCGCAGCGCTGTAAGCGCTACCGTACCGATGAATGAGATCGACGGTACCCCTGGCAAGGACACCCTCACGGGCACGACCGCTGCGGACTTGATGTTGGGCGGCGCCGGTAACGATACCTTGAACGGCGCGGGCGGCAACGATGTCATTGTTGGCGGCGCAGGCAAGGACACCCTTACCGGCGGCGACGGCGCAGACACCTTCCGCTTTGACGCGGTAACAGATAGTTACCGCACCAGCAAAGAGGCATTCGGGGACCTGATCACTGACTTCAACGCTGCCCAAGACAAACTTGATCTAAGCGCCCTGAGCTTTAAAGGCCTTGGTAATGGATACAACGGTACGTTGGCGGTCGTCTACAACAGCGGCAATGACCGCACCTATGTCAAGAGTATGGAAGCCGATGCGGATGGCAATCGCTTCGAACTGGGATTGGCCGGTAACCTTTCAGGGAGCCTGACGGCAAGCAACTTCCTGTTTAAGTATGTGCAAGGCACTGACGGGGCAGACACCCTCACCGGTACAGCCAACGATGAGACGTTCTACGGGCTGTCTGGCGCTGACACTATCAGTGGCGGGGCGGGTAATGACATCATTTCCGGCGGCGCGGGCTCGGATACCCTTACCGGCGGCGAGGGTGCGGACACCTTCATGTATAGCGCGGTGGATGACAGCTATCGCAACTACAACACGGGCGGCGATACCCAAACCGACAAAATCACCGATTTCGATGTCACTACCGACAAGATCGACCTATCAGCGCTGGGCATTACCGGCCTGGGTTCGGGCTATAACAGTACGGTGCAGCTAGCCCTCAACACTGCCGGCACTGTCACCTATATCAAAAGCCGGGACGTGGATGCCAATGGCCGTCGCTTTGAAGTGGCGATAGAAGGCAACCATCTTGCGGACCTGACCTCGGCTAACTTCGTGTTCGCCAGTGCGGCAGTGGGCACTACCGTGCTGGGCACCGCAGGTGACGATGTATTGAAGGGCACCGCTGGCAATGACGTGTTAGTCGGTGGCGCCGGCCTGGACAAAATGACCGGTGGCAGTGGCGCGGATACCTTCCGTTTCGACAACATCACCGACAGTTATCGCACGGCAACCACCAGCTCGGACGATCAGATCCTCGACTTCAATGCGGGCGAAGACAAGATCGACGTGTCGGCATTGGGCTTCACCGCGCTGGGAGATGGTCATGCCAATACCCTGTCTGTTGTTTACAACGCAAGTACCGACCGCACCTACATCAAAGACCTGGACGCAGACGCCGCTGGCAATCGTTTCGAGGTGGCGTTGTCCGGTAACCATTCCAACGACCTGACAGCAGCCAACTTCCTGTTCGCAGGCGCCACCCCGGCCACCCCTGAAGATCCAAGCGAAGGCGGTTTGCGGGGCACTGCTGGAAACGACCTTATTCAAAGCTTCAATGGTAATGATGTGCTATTAGGCCTCGCCGGAAACGACCGTCTAGAAGGTGGGAATGGAAACGACACTTTGATAGGCGGTGTGGGGAACGACACGTTGATTGGTGGGCGCGGCAATGATGTGTATAAATTCGCTCAAGGAAATGGCCATGACACTATCGATAACCGGGGAGGCGGCGACGATACGGTAATACTTGAAGGGATGACGGTAGGCAACTTCTACCAGTCGTTTAGCCAGGCCGGGAAAGATCTCAATATTCTGCGCAATGGCGGCGAAGATTCGGTCGTTATCCGTGACTGGTTCACGGGCGGCGATCAGATGGTTGGCACCTTCAAGCTGGAAGACGGTACCGTTACCGCAGAGCAAATGCTCCAAAAGCTGAACATCACGGCCCCGACGGGCTACACCTCGCCCCTCTATGCCGACTTACCTGACGAGAGGGAGTTTGCAGCGGTCTCCGACAGTGCCTTTACCGAGGCCGTAAACCTTCAGGGCTCGTCAAGCGATGACCTGCTTATCGGCGGGCAAGGCGATGACACCTTGTACGGAGGCGGTGGTAACGACTACCTGATCGGTGGCGATGGCAATGATGTTTACACCTTTAATGGCGGTGGCCAAACCATCCTCGATAACCATTCAAATACTCCCGATGCATTCGATAGGCTTGAGATCTCGAGCGGTGATGCCACTAAACTATGGCTCTCTCAGTCGCAGGATGATTTGGTTGTGACATTGCTAGGCTCGGACAACACAGTAACCGTTAAAAACTGGTTCAGCGACGCATCGAATCAATTAGACGCTATCGAAATCGCTAACCATCAGTTTGATGCCGGTCAGGTGAATAACCTGGTGAATGCAATGGCCGCTTTCGGTGCGCCTGTGGGCGGAGACATTGCCCTCACGCGGGATCAGAGAGCGGCTGTGGATTATATGCTGGGGGTGAACGCTGCTGGTACAGGGGGTGGCGGGGGAATGGTGAGCTAGGTTGCTACGAAGGATCGGAGATAGCCACCGCCCGTAGCAGCCCGCCTTGGCCGCGACTGGCTTCAGCGAGATGTGAGGCTGGTCGCTAGCAAGCTAGGCTGCTACACCATATTGGAGATCACCGTCACCGACGTCTTGTAACACCGGCCCCCTACAGTGCCTTTCAAACAGGCATAAGGGGAGCGGTCACGATGCTGATGGATTATTCAGCCGGTACAACGGGTGCGCAGGTACGGCGCCCTAGGGTTAAGCGCTGGCAGGGGCTGCGAAGCCGAACGGGGTTGCTGGCGTTACTGGCGCTTGTAGGCTTTGGCGTCTTTGCGCTCAGGTATTACCTGCCGCAACAGGCCTACGCCCACTGGCAGAGCTATCGCAATGCCGAGGCCGCCCGCAAGCAGGGGATTGGCTTAAGTGACTACGGCGTGACCATTGATGCCAAGGTGGTGGCGCCTGGGCTCAAAAACCTTTCCGCCATCACGTACGATTACGACCAGGACCGGCTGCTGGCCGTGACCAATGGCGCCCCCATGGAGCTGTTGGTGATGAACAAGGCCGGTGACCTTCAGGCGCGTTACCCCTTGGTCGGCTTTGGCGACGCTGAGGGGCTGGCCTATATCGGCGACGGCCGCGTGGTGATCGCTGACGAAAAGCGCCAGCGCCTGGATATTGTGCAGATGCCCGCGCAGGTCCGGCCGATCAAGGCGGACGAGGCGCAGTATCTCACCTTGCAGCTGGGGGCCAGCCATCAGAACAAAGGCTTTGAAGGGGTGACCTATGACGCGGTGCGGGATCGCCTCTTCGTAATCAAGGAGCGCGACCCCCGTGCACTGTATGAAGTCAGCGGCCTGCTTCGGGCAACCGACGGTCAAGGCGTTCACCTGGCCCTGCACGACCTGGACGCCTGGCTGACCCAAAGCGTGTTTGCCCGGGATCTGTCCGACGGCTACTACGACCCGAGCAGCGGCCACCTGCTGGTGCTCAGCGATGAGTCGAAAAACATTTCCGAAGTGAACGCCGACGGTGAGTTCGTAAGCATTCTCTCGTTGCGCGCCGCCTTCAGTGGCCTCAAGCACGACGCTCCTCAAGCGGAAGGCCTTACCCTGGATACCGCAGGCAACCTGTACGTAGTGAGCGAACCCAACCTGTTTTACGCCTTCAAGAAAACCCCGTAAGGCAGGCCGAGGCTGGACAGGGCGCATTGACAGGTATGCGCCCTACGTTTACGTTAACGTAAACCTCGAAGCAGCCTCCATCATGCCTACCACCTATACCATTTCCGAGCTGGCCCGCGCCCTGGACGTCACGCCCCGTACCATCCGCTTCTACGAGGAGCAGGGGATGCTGGCGCCAGAGCGGCGCGGCCAGGAGCGCATCTTCCAGCCGCGCGACCTGGTCACCCTCAAGCTCATCCTGCGCGGTAAGCGCATTGGCTTCTCCCTGGCCGAATGCAAAGAGCTGATCGACCTGTACGACCCGGCGGGCAACCGCAAGCAGCTGGCCCGCTTTCTCGAAAAGATCGAAGAGCGGCGCTTGCAGCTGCGCCAGCAAATGCTCGACATCGAACAGATGCACCTTGAGCTCGACACTGCCGAGGAACGCTGTCGGCTGGCCCTGGAGCAGGTGTCGCCGTCGGCGTAGCCACACTTGAGTCACTGAATACTCCCAATAATGACAATAGAGAGAACCGTCATGACCCCCTTGCCAGGCCTGGATTTTTTCCTCGGTGAAGAGATCGACATGCTTCGCGACTCAGTGGCCGCATTCGTGGCTGACCGGGTGGCGCCCTTGGCCGCCCAGGCTGACCGCGACGACACCTTTCCCGCGCACCTGTGGCGGCAATTCGGCGACATGGGCTTGCTGGGCCTGACCGTGCCGGACGCCTACGGCGGGGCGGGCATGGGCTACCTGGCGCACATGGTCGCCATGGAAGAGATCTCACGCGGAGCAGGGGGCATCGGGCTCAGTTATGGCGCGCACTCCAACCTGTGCGTGAACCAGATCAACCGCAACGGCACCCACGAGCAGAAGCTACAGTTTTTGCCCAAGCTGATTTCCGGCGAGCACGTCGGCGCCCTGGCCATGAGCGAGCCCAACGCGGGTTCGGACGTGGTGTCCATGGGGCTCAAGGCCGAACGCATCGGTGACCGCTACCGCCTCAACGGCACCAAGATGTGGATCACCAACGGCCCGGACTGCAACGTACTGGTGGTCTACGCCAAAACCGATCCGGCGGCCGGCGCCAAAGGCATCACCGCCTTCATTCTGGACACCGACACCCCTGGGTTCTCGGTGGCGCAAAAGCTCGACAAGGTGGGGATGCGCGGCTCTCACACCGGGGAGTTGGTGTTCGACAACGTCGAGGTGCCCGCCGAGCACATTCTGGGGCAGGTGAACCAGGGCGTGAGCGTGCTGATGAGCGGCCTGGATTACGAGCGCGCCGTACTCTCCGGTGGCCCGCTCGGGTTGATGCAGGCGGCTATGGACGCCGTAGTGCCGTACCTGCACGACCGCAAGCAGTTTGGCCAGAGCATTGGGGAATTCCAGCTGATCCAGGGCAAGGTGGCGGACATGTACACCACCCACCAGGCCTGCCGCGCCTACCTCTATGCCGTGGGCAAGCAGCTGGATGCGCTGGGCACCGGGCACGCGCGGCATGTGCGCAAAGACTGCGCCGGGGTGATCCTGTATGCGGCCGAGAAAGCCACCTGGCTGGCCGGCGAGGCCATTCAGATTCTGGGGGGCAACGGCTACATCAATGAGTTTCCCGTAGGGCGTATCTGGCGTGATGCCAAGCTCTACGAGATCGGCGCAGGCACCAGCGAGATCCGCCGCATGCTGATTGGCCGCGAGCTGTTCAACGAAACCCGCTGAGGGGCACACCGTGACGATTCTAAACAGTACCCTCGACCTTCAATCGCCCACCTTTGCCACCAACCGAAACGCCATGCAGGCGCAGGTGGGCGCGCTTCACCAGGTGTTGGCCACCCTGCACGACGGCGGCGGCCCGGCCGCCCAGGCGCGGCATACCGCCAAGGGCAAATTGCTTCCGCGCTTGCGCGTGAACCTGCTGCTAGACCCCGGTTCACCCTTTCTGGAGATCGGCCAGTTGGCCGCCTATCAGGTGTACGACGAGCCGGTGGCCGCAGCCGGGCTGATCGCCGGCATTGGTCACATCGAAGGCGTCGCCTGCATGGTTATTGCCAACGATGCCACCGTCAAAGGCGGCAGCTACTACCCCCTCACCGTCAAAAAACACCTGCGGGCTCAGGCCATTGCTCAACAGAACCGGCTGCCGTGCGTGTACCTGGTGGATTCAGGCGGCGCCAACCTGCCACGCCAGGACGAGGTGTTCCCCGACCGTGAGCACTTCGGGCGGATCTTCTTCAACCAGGCCAACATGAGCGCGCAAGGCATTGCCCAGATTGCGGTAGTGATGGGGTCTTGTACGGCCGGCGGCGCTTATGTACCGGCTATGAGCGACGAAACCATCATGGTTCGCGAGCAAGCGACTATCTTCCTGGCCGGCCCCCCGCTGGTAAAAGCTGCCACTGGGGAAGTGGTCAGCGCCGAAGACCTTGGCGGCGCAGAGGTCCACTGCCGCACTTCGGGGGTGGCCGACCATTACGCCGAGAACGACGAGCACGCGCTGGCGTTGGCACGGCGGTGCATTGCCAACCTCAACCTGGCCGATCATCGCGCGCCGGCCACTGCGCCAGCGTTGCCGCCACGCTATGCCGCCGAGGGCCTCTATGGGGTGATCCCGGCCGACCCTCGTCAAGCGTTCGACGTGCGAGAAGTGATCGCCCGCGTGGTGGACGATTCGCGCTTCGATGAATTCAAGGCCCTGTTCGGTACCACCCTGGTGTGCGGCTTTGCCAGGATCGAGGGCTACCCGGTGGCGATCCTGGCCAACAACGGCATTCTGTTCTCGGAGGCCGCACAGAAGGGCGCCCACTTCATCGAGCTGGCGTGCCAGCGCAAAATCCCTTTAGTGTTCTTGCAGAACATCACGGGCTTTATGGTGGGGCAAACCTATGAGGCCGGGGGCATCGCCAAGCATGGGGCCAAGCTGGTTACGGCCGTGGCCTGTGCTCAGGTGCCCAAGTTCACGGTCATCATTGGCGGCAGTTTTGGTGCGGGCAATTACGGGATGTGCGGCCGTGCCTACGACCCCAACTTTTTATGGATGTGGCCGAACGCCAAGATCGGTGTGATGGGCGCTGCTCAAGCTGCGGGTGTGTTGGTACAGGTCAAACAGGAGCAGGCCCAGCGAGCCGGGCAACCGTTCGACGACGCCCAGGCCCAGGCCCTGGGGCAGCCGTTGATCGAGCAGTATGAGCGCCAGGCCCATGCGTTTTATTCCAGCGCGCGGCTGTGGGACGACGGCGTGATCGACCCGGCCCACACCCGCCAGGTGTTGGCGCTGGGCCTGGCGACTGCGGCGCCCTTAACTATCTCCGATACCCGCTTCGGCGTCTTCCGCATGTAAGCGGGCCCGCCTTCGTAGAGCACACAACAATGACAACATTCTCGACGCTCGAACTCGACCAAACGCCTCAAGGCGTGGCCACCCTGTGGCTGAACCGGCCAGACACACACAACGCCTTCAACGCGGTGATGATCGCCGAACTCAGCGAGGCCCTGCAGCAGTTGGTCAGCCAGCCCCACGTGCGGTTGTTGATCCTGCGCGGGCGGGGTACCCATTTCAGCGCGGGTGCAGACCTGGCCTGGATGCAGGCCAGTGTGGGGCTTGGCCTGGAAGGCAACCTGGCCGATGCCCGTACCCTAAGCGACCTGCTGTATACGCTTTACACCTTCCCGGTACCTACCCTGGCGGTGGTGCAGGGTGCGGCCTATGGGGGCGCGGTCGGGCTGGCCAGTTGCTGCGACATGGCCATTGGTACCCACACTGCCGTGTTTAGCTTGTCCGAGGTACGCCTGGGGCTGGCGCCTGCGGTGATCAGCCCTTACGTGGTCCGGGCCATTGGCGCTCGGGCGGCGCGGCGCTACACCCTCACGGCGCACCGCTTCGATGCCGAGCGCGCACAGGCGCTGGGCTTGCTTGCCGAGGTGTACCCAACCGAGGCATTAGCCGCTGCGGTCGCCCAGTGGAGCACCACGTTACTCAGCAATGGCCCGGCCGCCCTGAAGGCCAGCAAGGCCTTGTTGCACGAGGTGGAACAATCGGCTTTAAACGCTACCCTGCGTCGCACCACTGAGCAGGTGATCGCCGGGTTGCGCACGGGCGCCGAGGGTCAGGAAGGGATCAAAGCCTTTTTAGAAAAACGCCCGCCGCAGTGGCCAGGAGCCGCCTTATGACGCCCATTACCCATGTGTTGATTGCTAACCGGGGCGAGATTGCATGCCGGGTGATGCGCACGGCCCGTGCGCAGGGCTTGACCTGCATTGCGGTGTACAGCGAGGCCGATGAGCACGCCCGGCATGTGCGTGAGGCCGATATCGCCCTCCCGCTGGGTGGCACCAAACCCCAGGACAGCTACCTGGACATCGATAAAATCATCACCGCTGCCAAGGCCAGCGGTGCCCAGGCGGTTCACCCCGGCTACGGTTTTTTGTCTGAGAACGCGGTATTTGCCCAGCGTCTGACCCAGGAAGGGCTGGTGTTCATCGGCCCTCCGGCCAGCGCCATCGAAGCCATGGGCAGCAAAGCGGCGGCCAAGGCGCTGATGGAGGAGGCAGGGGTGCCGCTGGTGCCGGGCTATCACGGTGATGACCAGTCGCTGGGCACCTTCCTCACCGCCGCTCAGGCCATCGGCTACCCGGTGCTGCTCAAGCCCAGCGCCGGCGGAGGTGGCAAGGGTATGAAGGTGGTAGAGCGCGTTGAGGACATGGCCGAGAGCCTGGCGTCTGCCCAACGCGAAGCCCACGCGGCGTTTGTGGATGTTCGCCTGCTGGTCGAGAAGTACGTCATTGGCCCGCGCCACGTGGAAATCCAGGTATTCGCAGACAGTCATGGCCACTGCCTTTACCTGCACGAACGCGATTGCTCGATCCAGCGCCGGCACCAGAAGGTAATCGAAGAGGCGCCCGCGCCAGGGCTGTCGGCCGAGCTACGCCACGCCATGGGCGAAGCCGCTGTGCGCGCTGCCCAAGCCATCGGCTATGTGGGGGCGGGCACGGTGGAGTTTTTGCTAGACGCCAGTGGCGCCTTCTATTTTATGGAGATGAACACTCGCCTACAGGTCGAGCACCCTGTGACCGAAGCCATCACCGGGCTGGACCTGGTGGCCTGGCAATTACGGGTGGCGCGCGGAGAGACGCTGCCCTTGACCCAAGCTGACGTGCCGCGTCGTGGGCACGCCATCGAAGCCCGGCTATACGCCGAAGACCCCGGCAACGGCTTCTTGCCCGCCAGCGGCCGGCTGGCGTTGTACTGTGAGCCGGCCACAGGAGAGGGCCGGCGAGTAGACAGTGGCGTAGCGCAAGGGGATGACGTCTCGCCCTTCTACGACCCAATGCTCGCCAAGCTGATCGCCTGGGGTGATACCCGTGAAGAGGCGCGCCTGCGCCTGCTGGCCATGCTGGCCGAGACCTACGTGGGAGGCGTGAAAACCAACCGTTACTTCCTCCAGCGCCTGCTCAGCCATGCGGATTTCACCGAAGGGCGCCTGGACACCGGCTTTATCGGCCGCAACGAAGCGCAGCTGCTGCCCGTGGCCGCACCGTTGAGCGATGACTTCTGGCAGCAGGCTGCGCGCTTGTACCTGGCCACGCGCCCTGCACCACCTGGGCATTCGCCCTGGCAGGTGCTCACGGGCTGGCGCAGCGGCGGGCCTGCTGAAGCGGTGCTGAGCCTGCGCTGTGGCGATGAACAGCGGCAGGTGAGTTTCAACCCACAGGCCTCAGTAACCTTGACCTTAAGCGGCCTGCGTCGGGGCGCTATGCTCTATGTGCAGTGGAACGGTGCTGCCTATGACGTGCAAGCGCTGGACCCGCTGGCCGCCACAGCCGGTCACGCGGCGCCGGGCAGCTTAGCCGCGCCCATGAATGCCAGCGTGGTGAAGGTGCTGGTCGAGCCGGGGCAGCGCGTTGAGGCGGGTGCCCCCTTGATTGTGCTTGAAGCCATGAAGATGGAGCACAGCGTGCGAGCGCCCAAGGCAGGGCAGGTTGCAGCGGTGTTGTGCAAGGTCGGGGATTTGGTGCGTGAAGGCGCCGTGCTGGCCGACATCAACGAAAAGGAGCAGGGCGATGCTGCCTGAGCGGGTTACCGTGGTGGAGGTGGGGCCACGCGATGGCCTGCAAAACGAGCCCGGAACCGTTTCGCAGCACGCCAAGATCGCCTTGGTGAACGGGTTGGCGGACGCAGGCCTTGGGTACATCGAGGTGGGCAGCTTCGTCGCCCCCAAGTGGGTACCGCAAATGGCCGGCACCGCCGAGGTGTTCGGCGCTATCGAGCAACGCCCCGGCGTGGTGTACGCCGCCCTCACGCCTAACCTGCGCGGCCTGGAAGCGGCCTTGGCCTGCGGCGTGCGGGAAGTGGCTGTTTTCGCCGCAGCCTCCGAAGGCTTCTCCCAGCGCAATATCAACTGTTCCATTGCCCAGAGCCTTGCGCGCTTCGAACCCGTGTTGGCCCTGGCCCGGCAGGAAGGGGTTAGGGTACGTGGGTATGTGTCCTGCGTGCTGGGTTGCCCCTATGACGGCGCCGTCGCCCCTGAGCAAGTACGCAGCGTGGCCAGCGCCTTGAGTGACATGGGCTGCTATGCCATCTCTTTGGGGGACACCATCGGGGTGGGCACCGCCGGCCATACGCGGCGGTTGATCGAGACCGTGCGCCAAGCGGTACCTGTGAGCCAGCTTGCCGGTCATTTCCACAACACCTATGGCCAGGCCCTGGCCAATGTCTATGCCAGCTTGCTGGAAGGGGTGAGCGTGTTCGACAGCGCAGTGGGAGGGTTGGGTGGCTGCCCGTATGCCAACGGGGCCAGTGGCAACCTGGCCACTGAAGACCTGGTGTACCTGCTTGAAGGCCTTGGCCTTTACACAGGGGTAGACCTTGCGGCATTGGTGCGCCTGAGTCACCGCTTCAGCGCTGTATTGGGGCGCACGCCCGACTCGCGGGTGGCCGTTGCCTTGGGCGCGGCTACCGGATAGGCGCGGTCAATCCTTCGGGGTGTCCGTGGCATCTTCACGAGGCCGCCGCCGCCATGGGCCGGGCCGAGGCGCGTGTTCACTGTCTCCGCCAGCCTCGGCTTCATCGCTGTGAAGGCTGTCCCACTCCGACTCGTCTGGAAGCGGTAAGGGCGGCGGAGGCGCCTTGGGCGAGCGATAGCGTCGGAGGTCACCAAACATCACCATGCTGGCGGCCACTGCGGCAATCACCAGAATCACCATCCCGCCGCCCACTTTGTAACCACGGTGCCGCGAAGGGGCAGCGCTGTCGTTGTGTGTGTCATCGGCGGCAAAGGCGCGCCCACCGATGGCCGTCAAGCCCAGCACGAACAGGCCGCGCCGGGTTAAAACCTGCTTATTCATAAACACTCGATTATCCCGCCATGGGGCGGCTGATACCATGCAGCCATCATGCTACCCCGATAGGGAGCTGATAGGTAATTCGCCCGATCAATCGCGTGCTGGCTGTTCGCTAGGTGGTGCGTTGGGCGTAGCGGTGATTTTAGAGAATTAAAGCTGTCGCAGAAGCCAGTGAGATCACTCGCCTGGCCTCCGGTATTCACCGCCCGCCATCATCCCACGGCTCGTAGCGCCAACCGGTTGGTTGCCAGATCGACTGATGCGTCAATTCCAAGGCCTGCAGAAAATCAGGGTCGTGAGCACTCACGATGAGCGCGCCTTTGAATTGTCCGAGCAACTGCTCGACTGCTTCCAAGGCCGCGATGTCGAGATGGTTGTTCACTTCGTCGAGCAGCAACAGTTGCGTCTGTTCGGGGCCCCCTGCCAGCCAGGCGAGCGTTGCGCGCAGGCGCTCGCCACCACTGAGCCGGCCGAATGGCGTAGCCATCTGCCGAGCGTCGAGCCCGGCGTTGGCGAAGACCTGGCGAAAGCGGCCCTCCTCGACAGTGCCCAGCTCACTGCGTAGCACCTGCTCGATACTGTGCTCGGGGTCGAAGGTTTGAGCGTGCTGGTCGATCAGGTGAGTGCGTAAGATATGCCGGGCGATGCCGCTGGCGGGCGCCAGTTGCCCGCCTATCACCTTCAGCAGGGTTGATTTTCCGCAGCCGTTCGGCCCCATCACCGCGACGCGCACCGGACCGTGCAGGGTGAGATCGATGAAGCGGCTGTCGGGGGGGCCGTAGGGGAGCTCGCAGTGTTCGAGCGTGACCACTTGGGTCGCGTTGGCGACCAGGCCGGTCGGGGCGAACAGTTGGCTTGGGCGTACCGGCTCGACATTCGCATTGGCCTGGTCGACCCGCTCTCGCGCCATTTGGCTCAGACGCGCCTGCTGGATGCGCTGATGGCCGCTGTGCTGCTCGGCGCGCTCTGCCTGCGCATTGGCGACGATGGCCGGGGTGCCTGTGGCACGTGCCACCTTACGACCATGACTGGCACTCTGCACTTCGCGCTGGCGGGCCATGGTGATCTGCTGCTCGACGCTGTCGCGTGCCGCGCGTGCCCTGACCAGTGCAGCCTGGGCGTTGTCCTGCTCGGCCTGGCGTTGCTCGCGATAGTTGTTGTAGCCGCCGCTGTAGTGAACCAGCGCGTCGCTGCGAAGCTCGAGGATACGATCGGCATGTTCCAGCAGCGCCCGGTCGTGGGAGATGACAATGCGGGTTTCCTTGCCCTGGCGCAGCTCTTTACTCAGCTGCTCGCGGGCCTGGCGATCCAGATGGTTGGTGGGCTCGTCGAGTATCAATACCCGCGCGCCGCCGAGGCGCAGACCGGCGAGCATCAGGCGTACAGTCTCGCCTCCGCTCAAGGCCTCGCTTGCGCGATCAAGCGGCAGATGGGCCAGGCCCAAGCGCGTCAGACAGGCGTGGATATCGCCTGGCAGGTTCCAGCGGTCGTCGATCAGGTCGAACAGCGCCGGGTCGCAGGCGCCTGCCTCGACCTCGGCCAGGGCCTGTAAAGCGCTGCGTACGCCCAGCAGGTCGGCGACGGTGCCGCTTATGGGACCGAGCCATTGCGGCAAATAACCGACACTGCCAGCACACTGGACGCTGCCTTCGCTCGCGGTCAGGCGACCCGCCATGATCTGCGCCAACATCGATTTGCCGCTGCCGTTGGGCCCGACGATGCCGGTGAACTGCCTGGAGAACGTTGCGTTGAGCCCCGAGCACAGCGGCCTGCCGTCTGGCAGGCGCAAGGTCAGGTCTTTGATGATCAAGGTGGCGTTGTCGCTACTCATCTCGATCTCTTCCCAAAACCAGGATGACCCAGCTCAGGGCCAGCGCAGCCACGCTCAACGAGGCCAGCAGCAGATTGCCCCAGACGCCGATTATCCCGCCGAGCAACGCCGTGACGGCTGCGGCGCCGGCAGCCAGTGAAGCGGCGATGCCCAGCACCGTGCCACGCAGGCTTGACTGCTCGCATGCCAAGGCATGCCCGATCAAAGCAGTGTAGGCCACCCCATAGGCGATCGCGGCAAGCGCACCGAAAACCAGGGCAAGCGAGTTGTCGAGCGTGGCCGCTAGCAATGCGCAGCTTACCACCAGCATGGGGATGGCAGCGCGCGCGATCTGTGGCGCTGGATACCGGGTTTGCAAGGCTCCGGCCACCCAGATGAAGGCGATGCACATGCCGATCCCGACCACTGTCAGCAGTAGGCTGATGCTGCCTACGGTCTGGCTCTGGCGTGCGAGCATCCAGGGCAAGTACTGGTAGAAGAGATTCCAGCCGATTTGCAGCCAGAGTAGTGCAAACAATGGTCTGCGCGTGGCTGGCGAGGTGAAGCCGTTCAAGACCTGTCTGATCAGCGATGGGCCCGTTGTTGCAGCCGGAGCTGGGGTAGAGGGCAGCAAGAAGGCCATCATCAGGCACAACACGCTGAGGGTCAGCGCGACCTGCAAGGGCAGGAGCAGGCTAGCTCCCGGTGTATGAGCTGCTAGCAGGATGCCCGTGAGCGCGGGACCGCCGAAAAACCCCGCAGTCATGGCAAACATTACCCAGCCAATACGTTTCATTGCGCTGTCGGGGGTCTGGACCAGCATGGCCTGTGCCACCGGGACGCTACCGGCGAAGGTGCCTCCCAGCAAGCGCCCGGCGATCAGCAAGCCCACACTGCCCAGGCTCACCGCCCAAGTGCTCAGGGCATACCCGGCGACAGATCCGGCCACCGCAAGCAGAAGCGTTGGGCGCCGCCCGATGCGGTCTGAAAGCGCACCCAGCAGAGGCGCGCCCACCATCATCGCAAAGGCGTAGCCTGCCAACAGCAAGGCGTAGAGCCAGGCGGTGCGAGCGGCAGTAGGTGCGCTGCCGAAAACCACCCCCGCAGGGTCGCCCGGGTCGAGCAGCATCGGTAGCATCGGCAGCAGCAATGCCGTGCCCAGGCCGTCGATGAAAATGATCATCAGCAGGATCAAGGGCGCGGCCTTGGCAGTGGCGGATTGCATGGCATTGCCTTCTGGCTGCGGGCGGAAACAGGAATGCTAGGGCAGCGGCCCGATGCAAGAAACTACAAGAATTGGTAGGTGATTCATCGCGGCGTTTCTTGGTATGCGCGACGTATGGTCTAACCGGGGCTGCGAGAAGAGCTAGTTGTCGTTGATGGCGCGGTCGTGGGGTAATTGCCCGTTTTCAAACTTAGGGCGATGTAGATGGAAATCTGGCAGGAAGCTCGATGAGCCGGGAGACAGTGTCTACCAATCGCTTATTCGTTAGCCTGCTACGCTTATGCCCTGCAGCCTGCCCGTCGTCATCACCCGAGGACCTTTTCAGCCCATGCTCGCCCCCGATGGCCTTCCCCGTAGTCAACTGATTCCCGCCGTGATTGCCGTCTGCCTGGCCGTAGGCATGGCCACCCTGGACACCGCGATCATCAATACCGCACTGCCGACCGTGGCCAGCGGCATTGGTACCGACTCGGCCTCGGTGATCTGGGTGGTCAACGCTTACCAACTGGCCATGGTTGCCACCCTGCTGCCTTTTGCCTCCTTAGGCGAAGTACTCGGGCCTCGGCGGGTCTACCTGGGCGGGCTGCTGGTGTTCATTGTGTCGTCGCTGTTCTGCGGCCTGGCGTGGTCCTTGCCCAGCCTGGCACTGGCCAGGGTGGTGCAGGGCCTGGGGGCGGCAGCGCTGATGAGCGTGAACGGGGCGTTGCTACGGCACATCTACCCGTCGGCCAGGCTAGGCCGTGGCATGGGCCTTAACTCACTGGTGGTGGGCCTGGCGTTTACCCTCGGGCCCACCCTGGCCTCGGCGATCCTGTCCTTCGCCAGTTGGCATTGGCTGTTCTTGATCAACGTGCCGTTGGGGCTGATGGCGTGGTGGATGGCCAGCCGCAACCTGCCACGTATCGCCCCGGCCACGCACCCTTACGACCGAGGCGCAGCCGTGCTGTGCGCCGGGCTGTTTGGCTTTACCGTGTTGGCGCTCAGTACCGGCGTGCACGGTGGGCAGGGCCTGCTGACGGCCGCTGAGCTGGCCATTGCAGCCGTGTGCGGGCTGGCCCTGGCACGGCGTCAGGCCGGCCACCCCGCGCCGATGCTGGCAGTGGATTTGTACCGCGTGCCGGTGTTCGCGCTGTCGTCATTGACGGCGGTGTGCGCCTTTTGTACTCAGGGCTTGGCGTTCGTCGCGCTGCCGTTTCTGTTGCAGGATCAACTGGGCCATAGCCAGGTCGCTACAGGCTACCTGATCACGCCTTGGCCGGCAGTGGTGGCATTGATGGCGTTGGTGGCCGGGCGCCTGTCAGACCGGGTGTCCCCCGGCTTGCTGGGCGGCATTGGCCTGGTAGTACTCAGCGTGGGGATGGGTACCTTAGCGCTGCTGGCGCCGGGTGCCAGCGCCTGGGACATCGGCTGGCGCATGGCAGTCTGTGGGGCAGGGTTCGGGTTCTTCCAGTCACCGAACCTCAAGGCCTTGATGACCAGCGCGCCCGTGTCGCGCAGCAGTGGCGCCAGCGGGGTGGTCGCCACCTCTCGTTTGGTGGGGCAAACGCTGGGCGCGGCGTTGGTTGCACTGTGCTTTCACGTGTCCGGCACGGCGAGCGCACAGGTGTGCTTGTGGTTAGGGTGTGGGTTTGCGCTGGTAGGCGCGGTGGCCAGTGGGGCCCGGCTGTATGCCAGGCCCTTGGCGAGCTAGAACGCTCAGCCCAGCGCAGGGCGCCGTGCATACACGCCGTAGGTAGCGATCACTGCATAGCACACGGCGGGAACGGCGAGGGACAGGCCCAGCGTGGTCATGTCGGCGGCGAGGCCGGTAAGGGGCGGTATGATGGCGCCGCCCACGATGGCGCAGCAGATCAGCCCGGAGCCTTCCGCAGCGCGTTTGCCCAGCCCTTCACACGCCAAGGCGAAGATGGTGGGGAACATCACCGAGTTGAACAGGCCGATGGCCAGGATCGACCAGCCTGCCACGGCGCCGTGGTTGGTCGCTGCGCTCACGATCAGGCCAATCACAATCAACGCGGCAACGGCCAGCACTTTGCCGGGCGCAAAGGCGCGCAACAGGGCCGCGCCAATGAAGCGGCCTACCATGGCGCCACCCCAGTAATAGGCCACGTGTTTACCGGCCAATTGGGCATCGAAGCCGAAGGTGGAGTCCTGCATGAGGAAGTTGGTGAGCAAGCTGCCAATGGCCACTTCAGCGCCCACATAACAGAAAATACAGGCGGCGCCGAAGGCAAAGCGCGGTTGCTTGAGCAGCCCCAGCGCCGACAGCGGGTTCGCCCCTTCGTTGGCGCCAGACGCCGGCAGTTGCTTGCGCTGTTGCCACACCAGCAAGGCCACCGCCACCAAGGCCAAGGCAATGCCCACATAGGTATTGCTGATGACCTTGGCTTCTTCTGCCAGGTACGCAGCCAGTGCCGAGCCCGACAAACTGGCAGGGTCTACCTGGCTGAGCGAGCCGAGGATCAGCATCGCGCCCAGGTAGGGGGCGACCGTCGTGCCCAGCGAGTTGAACGCCTGGGCGAAGGTCACGCGGCTGTGAGCGGTCTGCTTAGGCCCCAGCAGGGAAATCAAAGGGTTGGCCACTACCTGCACCACGGTCACGCCGATGGCGAGCACGAACAGCGCGATCAAGAAGGCACCGAACAGCCCCACCAGCGCCGCCGGTACGAACAGCACGCAGCCCACCGCCATGGTGAGCAGGCCGATAGCCGCAGCGCGCATGTAACCGATGCGGGTAATGAGCAGGGCCGCTGGGATAGAGGCTATGGCGTAGGCGAGGAAAAACGAGGACTGCACCAGCATCGCTTCGGCGTAGCTGAGGTTGAACAGGCTCTTGAGTTTGGGAATGAGAATGTCGTTGAGGCTGGTGATACCGCCGAAAATGAAGAACAACGCAAAGACGAACAGGCTTAACCGTTGGACGTTGGCACTGTTGGCTGTGGGAAGATCGGGTGTTTCTGCAACGGTGTTATCCGTCATGGCCGCGTCCTGTGTAGTGTCGGGCAATTGGTTATTTCGAAATCGACGCAGGCCCGAGGATTCACATTTGGGTGTCAGCCTGGGGGGTGACGCGTCTTGGGATGAACAGAAACCAGCGAAGCGGGAAAGTTCAGGTACCCGAGCAAAGAAGGGCTCTAGTACAGGGTAAAGCACGGCCCTGGGTCGAAATCGCGGCGGGGTTATAACAGTGGGGCACGAGGGGGTCAATCGGAAGGAGGAGCGAGTGGTAGCAGGGGGGTGTTAGAAGGAAAGCAGGAGGGCGGCCTAAGCCGCCCTCGCTCAAGCATGTGAATCAGCTTTTGCGGCCACCGCCGTGGCTATTTTCTCCGCCCTTACGCCCCGCTTCAGAGGCTTTTTCACGGTCGTTGGCAAAGTTGCCACCTGAAGAGCTCCCGCCTTTGCTGCCTGCTTCAGAGGCTTTCTGGCGATCATTCGCGAAGTTACCTGGATTGCTGTTTCCGGTCTTGGTCATGATATATCTCCTGATTCTTAGGTCAGTGGTTCAGGGTAAGCGCCCCTGCATGGGGTATAACTATGACCAACGTGTTGGGTAAGTTTGTTCCGCTTTGTTGGCCACTCCCGATAAATGGTTAGTTGTGGGTTTAACATACTTAATTGGCGTCTTTTAGTGTTAGTCGATTTTGGCGTGAGGCCTTTTGCGCCCTAAATAATGTTTCACCTTAATAGCGTGATGAAGTAGGCCATTTCATTAAATGGTTGTATACGAGGCTTATCAGTACCGCTGCGCTAACTCGAACCCAAAAAAAAGCCCGCCGAAGCGGGCCTGAAAAGTGCTGGATCAGGCAGCAAGCAATACTTCGCTGATCGCGTTGTTGAAAGCATCAAGGTCTTTCGGGGTGCGTGAGCTGATCAGGGTCCAGCCGTTGGCGCCGCATTTGAATACTTCGACGTCTTTCCAGCCCGCCGCTTTGGCATTGAGCAGGTCGGTCCGTACGCTGGCGTAGGAGGTCAGCGTTTTGCCTTCCACCACGCCTGCGTCGATCAACACCCAGGGGCCATGGCAGATTGCAGCCACGGGCTTACCTGCATCTGCAAAGGCTTTGACCAGGCGCTGCGCGTCGCTATCCTGCCGTAGGGTGTCCGCATTCACAGTGCCGCCCGGGATGACCAGCACATCGAAGTCAGCTGCTTGCAGATCCGTCAGTTTGGCGTTCGACGCTACCGTGCGGTCTTTCTCGGTGTCCTGCATGAAGGTTTGTGCGTCGCCGCCATCGACGGTGGCGTAGGTCACGGTGGCACCGGCGCCCTTGAGGGCTTCCCAGGGCTTGAGCAGCTCGTCGCGCTCAATGCCCGTATTGGACGTGATAATAAGTACGTTCTTGCCTTGTAGATTGCTAGCCATGCTGGCTCCTTATCAGTGAGTTTAACCTTAGCCCATGACAGGCCCTATGTAGGTGTGAAGCAAACGCACTGGCAAAGTTCACTCTAGAAGATGAAGGTCTTTTCAGCAGACTAGCCGGGGCGGCCGCTGGCCGCTGTGTTGCGCACATAAGGGTACGAACTCTTGGACCAGTTGGCCCGACAGCGTAACGGCGGGATCCGGCTTTGCAAATGACGTCAGCGCGATGAGCCCCAAGAGAAAGGCGATGGCTACCGATGAAACAGGGTCAATGTTACTCATAGTTGTAATCAACCTGATGACAGCCCAGCTGTTCGGCACCTCTCTAAGCGAAACCGCTGGGGTTAAAATATAATTTCGAGTAAATAGGGCGTCAAGAGATCTACAGCAACGCCGCGTACTCTATTGAGTATAGGCGCCGTTTAAACGTTTGCAGGCCTATTCCTGATCGGGCTGATAAGCTTCGTTTGTACGCGGCGGCATACTTAGCTGGCGATTCTCGTTAACAAGCATTGTAGAGAGCATCAATGGAGCTGCTTTTTCTGGGCACCTCGTCTGGTACGCCCACCCGTTCGCGCAACGTCAGCGGCCTGGCAGTGGTAGCGGGGCAGGGCAAGGGCTGGTGGTTGGTCGATTGTGGCGAGGCCACTCAACACCGCCTGTTGCGCACGCCCCTTACCCTGTCTGGATTGGGCGCCATCTTTATTACCCATGTGCATGGGGACCACTGCTTCGGGTTGCCTGGCCTGCTCGCCAGCGCCGGGCTACAAGGGCGCACCCAGGCGCTGGATATCATTGCGCCGGCAGGCATTGAAGCCTGGCTGCGAGCCACCTTTGCCCTAACGCACACAACGTTACCCTACGCGCTGCACGTTCATTCCACCGAGGCGCTGCAAACGCAACCCTGGCGACGTGAGCACCTCACCGTGTCCGCTACGGCCTTGGTGCATCGTGTACCGTCCTACGGCTACCGCTTTGAAGAGGCGGCCGCACGCCCTCGGCTCAATCAAGAAAGGCTCATCGCGCACGACGTGCCGCGTGGGCTGGCGTGGGGGCAGTTGGCGCGTGGGCAAGACGTCTACGTTGAGGGGCGATGGCTGCGAAGCGCGGACTTCGTTGATCACGCGCAACCGCCTCATTGCGTGGTAGTAGCCGGGGACAACAGCGCCCCGGAACGCCTGGCCGTGGCGTGTGAAGGTGCTCAGGTGCTGGTGCACGAGGCTACGTACACCGCCGAGGTGGCTAAGGGCAAGGCTGAACACGGGCACAGCAGTGCGGCGACGGTGGCCACCTTTGCCACGCAGGCAGGCCTGCCGAACCTGGTACTCACGCATTTTAGCCCGCGCTATCAGGCCCACCCCCAGCGAGGCCTGCCCCAGCGAGGCCTGTCCATTGAGGCCGTGCGTGCTGAAGCCGCAGCCCACTATTCAGGCAACCTCATCCTCGCGGCGGATTACGATCGGTTTCGGCTCAGCCGAGAAGGAGTCTTGCTGCGGGCAGATTAAACCCCGTGGAGTTACACCACCACGTTCCGCCACAGTTCGGCGTCCAGCACCATGCACAAGCAAACACTCAGGCCAAGTATGAGCCACTGGGTTCCAGAAAGGCCCATGGGTCAGGCCGCCCACAGCCATGCGAGTGTCAACGCCCAGCCACACACGGCGGCGCCGGTAAAAGCCATCAGGTAGTGTTCGGTGTGAAGCGTGCCGGAAGGGCGCAAACGTGCAGTGCGGGTAAGGGCGTGTTGCATGGGTGTAAGGCTCCTATTGTCATAAAGCGTATCGGCGAGAACGCGCCGTTCTTTATGAAAATAGTGCGCCTGGAAGGGAACTATTTGCCGATCCCGCTTTTGATTAAGCCAGTACATGGCAAGGGATCACCAGGGGTCTGAATTGACCGAGGCAGCACTGCGCAACGCTTCGAGCCGACGGTGGGAGAGGGCATGAATGCGCTCGGTCATGGCCTTGCGCTGGCCTAGGTTGACCAGGCCAAAATCCGTCAGGCAGCTCAAGTAGCCTGTGGCGCGGGCGGCGCTTTCGCGAATCTCTACGTAATCGGTCGCTTTATCTACGCGGTCAAGCATCAAGCGCCAAGTGGGCGCATGCATATCATCCAGATCGGAGGTTGTCATCGATAGGCTCCTCTTCGTCGTGCGGCCGGTGTGCCGGGCTCCGGCCCCGGTTATTGGAATGCCGCTGTAAAGTACCTAGACCCAACCCACGGCCGATGATTCCCCAGGGCACTGTTCAACCCTGGATAGACGCACGAATGGCATCGCGCACCATGAGGCAGGCAGGGTTGTCGTTGTCCTCGCGCCACACCAGGTACAGCTCGCTCTGCACCCCCTCATTCAAGGGCAGCTCCCGGAATACCACGTGTTTGAATACCACGGTAGTGGCGCAGCGAGGCACCAGCGCCAAGCCCAGGCCTGCGTTGACCAACGCCAGGATGGTCAGGGACGACCCCAGCCATTGAACGTAATCCGGTGTCACCCGCGCCGAGCGGAACATGCCGGTCAGTAGCTCATTAAAAGGCGCGTAGGCGGCGTGGGAGTACATCAGGAAGGGCTGGCCGTGCAGGTCTTGCAACGTCACCTGCGCGGCAGTGGCCAACGGGTGGCGGGTACCCGCAGCCAGTACGAACGGCTCGCGTAGCAGCAGCTCGCTGGTAAAGCCTGGGGCATGCAGCGGGCCACGGGTGATGCCCAGGTCTATGCGTCGGGCACGCAAGGCTTCCTGCTGCTGGGCCGTGTTCATTTCAGTCAGGGCAATGTTGACGTTGGGCTGCTTAGCCCGCGCCTCGGTGATGACCTTGGGCAAAAATTCATACACTGCGCTGCCCACAAACCCTACCGTCACCGACCCAATGTCCCCAGCCGCGAACCGCCTGGCCGAGACTGCCGCCATCTGGGCTTGCTCCAGCAGGCTTTGTGCCTCCAGAAAAAACGCCCGGCCTGCCGCAGTCAAGGCGACGTTACGGGTGGTGCGGGTGAGCAGGGCCACGCCTAGCTGGTGTTCCAGTAGCTGGATCTGCCGGCTGAGGGGTGGTTGGGTCATGTTGAGCCGTTCGGCCGCCCTACGAAAGTTGAGCTCCGTGGCCACGGCGGTAAAGCAGCGAAGCTGGGCAAGTTCGAACACTGATTCATTCCGGGTATCAATCGAGATATAAACTAGATTAGACCGCAACAATCCAGGCGTCCATGATCGGCTATGCATCCATGGATGCGGCCTACCCAGAAAAACAAGATCGGGAGATGCCCAGTGACCCAACCCCTCAGCGCCGTTCCGGCTGACGTGCTTGCCCGTGCGGCAAGCAAAGTGAAGCGCCACGTGTTGCCACTGTTTGTGGTGATGTTCATCGTCAACTATATCGACAGGGTCAACATCGGCTTTGTGCGCAGCCACATGGAATCTGACCTGGGCATCGGTGCGGCCGCCTACGGCTTAGGTGCCGGCCTGTTCTTCATAGGGTATGCGCTGTTCGAAGTGCCCTCCAACCTGCTGCTGCAACGCTACGGCGCCCGTGCCTGGCTGGCCCGCATCATGCTCACCTGGGGCATCGCCGCCATGGCCATGGCCTTCGTTCAGGGCGAAACCAGTTTCTATGTCCTCAGGTTCATTCTGGGCGCGGCGGAGGCGGGCTTCTTCCCCGGCATTATTTATTACTTCACCCAGTGGTTGCCTGCCTCGGAGCGGGGCAGGGCCATGGCCGTGTTCTTGAGCGGTTCGGCCATCGCCTCGGTGATTTCCGGGCCGGTCTCCGGTGGGCTGCTTAGCCTTGACTTGCCAGCGCTGCACAGCTGGCAGTGGATGTTCCTGATCGAAGGGTTTGCCTCGGTAGTGCTGTGCGGCTTCGTGTGGCTGCATTTGCAGTCCCACCCAAGCGAGGCCAAGTGGCTGACCCTGGAAGAGCAACAGGCACTGACCACGACCATTGCCCAGGAGCAAGCCGCACGTGAGGCCGAGCGGGGCGGTCGGCCCTCTGTGTGGCGGCTGCTGGCGGACCGGCAGATCATACTGTTCTGCTTCATCTACTTCTCGGTGGCCCTGACCATTTACGGCGCCACCTTCTGGCTGCCCAGCATGATCAAGAAAATGGGCAGCCTGGGTGACTTCCAGGTGGGGATGCTCAACGCCATTCCGTGGTTGATTTCCATCGTGGCCATGTATGGGTTTGCAGGGCTGGCGGCCAAGTGGCGCCACCAGCAGGCCTGGTGCGCACTCACGCTGCTCATCGCGGCGCTGGGCATGTTCATGTCCACCGTAGGCGGCCCCGTGTTCGCCTTCGTGGCCATCTGTTTCGCCGCCATTGGCTTTAAAGCCGCCTCGGCACTGTTCTGGCCGCTGCCTCAGGGCTACCTGGATGGCCGCATTGCGGCGGCAGTCATCGCCTTGATCAACTCGATTGGCAACCTGGGAGGCTTCGTGGCCCCCACCGCGTTTGGCTTCCTTGAGCAAACCACCGGGTCGATCCAGGGTGGCTTGTATGGCTTGGCCGCTACCTCCGTGCTGGCCGCCATCGTGGTGATGTTTGCCCGTGGCAAGCCCGGCGCGGGCCGTACTGCCTTACGCGATGGCAAGGCGGCCGCCGCAGCGGCCTGACCCTGTTTTTTATTCTTCTGGACCGGGAGTTCCGCACGTGAAAGTTATCCGTGTCACCGTCACCCCTATCGCGTTCCGTGACCCGCCGCTGCTCAACGCCAGCGGTATTCACGAACCCTATGCTTTGCGTTCGATCATCGAAGTGGAAACCGATAACGGCTACATCGGCTTGGGCGAAAGCTACGGGGACGCACCTGCACTGGCCATACAACTGGCGCTGCGCGATCAATTGATCGGCATGGACCCGTTCAACCTCAACGGCTTGCGCCAAGTGGTGCAGGCAACGGTTGCCGCGCACAAGCCCGCCAGCGTGGCCGGGGCAGAGTTGGCGCCGGGTTCTCATGCCAGCAAAGCGGTGAGCAACGCCTACTCGGCCTTCGAAGTGGCGTTTCTGGACCTCCAGGCGCGCTCGTTGAACATGCCCCTGGTGGACCTGCTCGGCGGCGCGCTGCGCGACCGCGTCCCTTTCAGTGCGTACCTGTTCTTCAAGTACGCGCAGCACGTGGACAGCCCCTATCCCGCAGACAACTGGGGGGAAGCCCTCAGCGAGGCGCAGATCGTGGCACAGGCCGGGCGCATGATCGAAGCCCATGGCTTCAAGAGCATCAAGCTCAAGGCCGGCGCGCTGGCGCCCGAGCACGAAGTGGCCTGCATCAAGGCCCTCAAGCGTGCCTTCCCCGATCACCCGCTGCGCATCGACCCCAATGGCAACTGGTCGCTGGCCACGGCCATCCGCATGGCCGAGTTGCTGGGTGATGACTTGCAGTATTACGAAGACCCCACCCCTGGCCTGGATGGCATGGCAGAGCTGCACGCCCGCACCGGGTTACCGCTGGCCACCAACATGGTGGTTACCGATTTCGACGAGTTTCGGCGCAGCGTCGCGCTGAACAGCGTGCAGATTGTGTTGGCGGACCACCATTACTGGGGCGGGCTGCGGGATACCCAGGTGCTGGCCAAGATGTGCGATGTGTTCGGCTTGGGCGTGTCCATGCACTCCAACTCCCACTTGGGTATCAGCCTGATGGCCATGACCCATGTGGCGGCGGCCGTGCCTAACCTTGCCTACGCGTGTGACACCCACTACCCCTGGCAGGAGCCGGACGAAGAGGTAATTAAAGGCGGTAAATTGACCATCGAAGATGGCTGCGTGGCGGTGACCCGTACCCCTGGCCTTGGTGTGGAACTGGACTACGACCAATTGGCCAAGCTGCATGACCAGTTCCTGAGTTGCGGCATCCGTCAACGCGACGACGTCCGTCAGATGCAGCGCTACAAGGCGGACTGGAAGGCCCTCAAGCCCCGCTACTGACTTCAACCTTACAGCCCGCGCGCGTCGCTCAAACCGTGCACCTCACGTGTAGGAGCGAGCGACAGCTCGCGAACATTTCCATTACTCACATCCCACCCCGCACACGCTGCGCACAGTCTAGGCATGCCTGCCCTACACCGATTACCATCGGCACCGCTTCCTTTAAATAACAACAAACAGGAGTGTCAGATGCAGCCGATTCGTCTTGGCCTGGTGGGCTACGGCAAGATCGCCCAGGACCAGCATGTGCCTGCGATCCAGGCCAACCCTGGTTTCGAACTGGTGGCCGTGGCTACCCAAGGCGCGCCATGCCCAGGCGTTGCCCACTTCAGCGCATTGACAGAAATGCTCCAGGCCTGCCCAAGCCTGGACGCCATTGCGTTTTGCACACCCCCCCAAGGCCGTTACGCCCTGGTAAACGAGGCACTGGCAGCGGGCAAGCACGTGCTGGTTGAAAAGCCGCCTTGCGCCAGCGTAGGCGAGGCCATGGCGCTGTCTGCTCAGGCGGAGGCGGCAGGGGTGAGCGGGCTGTTCGCCTGGCACTCGCGTTTCGCGCCAGGGGTGGAGGTGGCGCGGGCCTGGCTGGCCGAGCGCCCGCTGACGGCGGTGCGGGTGCAGTGGAAGGAAAGCGTGCGCAAGTGGCACCCAGGGCAAGCCTGGATCTGGCAAGCCGGGGGGCTGGGCGTGTTTGACCCGGCCATTAACGCGTTGTCTATCGTGACCGACTTGGTGAGCAGCCCGCTGTTCGTTGAGCAAGCCACATTGCACGTGCCCAGCAACTGCCAATCCCCCATCGCTGCCACCCTGGGCCTGCGCACGGAGCACGGCCTTACCGTGAGCGCGGAGCTAGACTTCGACCATGACCATGACGAACTCTGGCGGATCGACTTCCAAACCAACAGTGGCCTATTGCGGCTTGATCAGGGCGGGGCGGCCTTGAGCATCGACGGCGTACCCGAACCCCTGCGCGGGGACGGTGAATACCCCGCGCTCTATCGGCATTTTCACCGGCTGATCCAGGCCGGTGCGTCCGACATGGACACCCAGCCCTTGCGCGTAGTGGCCGACAGTTTCTTCGCTGGCGAGCGGGTGGTTGTAGCGCCGTTCTACGAGTAAAGCCTTATAAGGGCGAGGAGCAGGGCGCGTGTCCCAGGTCAAAGTGAAGGCTTATACGAGGTTACTTTTTCGCCTGAGCCGACAACTCCCCCCAGCCGGACGCATTCAAGTACCCCAGCACCTCTGTAGAGGCTTGCGGGCCGCTAGACAGAAAGAGGGCAGCGACATAACCACTTGAAGGGGTACCGCCGACGCCAAGCTGTCGCTCGTAACGCTTGATGCAACCGCTGTGACTGACGATCACCAGGTTACGGCCCGGCTGCTTGAGAGCGAGCAGTTTATCCAGCGAGGGGCGTTTGCATTGCTGAAGCCAGCTCACCGTGGACACATCCCGGTCTGTGAGGGCCTGAGAGGTTTGCACGGTGCGCACCATGGGGCTACTTACGAAGTCGGTGGCCCTAAGGCCCAGGGCGTCAAGCGCTTTACCCGCTTCAGCGGCCACCGCAGCACCCTGGGCAGTGATGCCATCTGCAGCGCCAAGGCATTCATTGTGCGAGCGATCGCACCGTTCCCCATGGCGGATCACAACCACTGCACTCCCTTCAGCCCAGGCCTGTAGCAGCCCTGATGACGCAATAGCCCGGTCTTCGCTCAGGTTGCGCGCAGAGGCAGGATTGAGTACCCAGCCAATGAGCGAGGCGATGATTAACACGAACACGACGCCTAACCAAAATCGCCGTTTGAGGAACAGGTGAGCACTAATGAGTGGCCGTGGCGCAGGCAGAACGTTTTCAACATGCATTACGGCATTTCCTTGGCATAGGGGGGCAAATAGGCCCGTGAAGCGTGTTACAGGGCTAAGTGCGCGCACTATGGTGGCCAGTGAGTCAGTGGCCAATGAAACTGATGTGAAAATTTCGCACGCGAGTAAATAAGGCCTATCGGTTTTCGTGCGCTAATGGAAAGGTAGCCTGGCCCATGCCTGCCAGCACTACACGCGGCTAGGCGCCTCGGTTCAAGCCTTGGTGGTCGCCGCCGCATGGGGCGCCAGGGTGGTGATCAGGGCGCGTACCACACCCGGCAGCGCTCCAAAGTCACGCACCAGGATGCTTCGCTCGCGGATTGCCCAAGGCTCATCCAGCTCGACCGTGGCCAGGCGCATGGTATGGCTATGGCGCACGGCCGCTGACTCCGGGATCACACCAATACCCACGCCTGCTTCGACCATGCGGCAGATGGCTTCAAAACTGGACACTTGAATCCGCAGCAACAGGCTTTGGCCGATCCGGTCGGCGTGATCGCGCAAAAAACTAAGCAAGGTGGTGCCTTCCTGCAACCCGATGTGCTGGAAGGCCAAGGTGTGGGCGAAGGTGACGTGTTTACGCTTGGCCAGTGCGTGCCCTTCAGGCACGATCAGCACCAGGCGGTCGGTGCTGAAATGCACCACTTGCAAGCCCGAAGCCTCCACGGGGCCGGCAATGATGCCCATGTCGGTGCTGCCGTCCAGCACGCCACGCACGATATCCCGGGACAGCCGCTCCTGTAGGTCCACGGTTACGCCCTGACGTTTGGCCAGAAACCCCGCCAGTACTTCCGGAAGGAATTCCGTCACCGCCGTAGTGTTGGCAAAGATGCGAATGTGCCCTGCCGAATCGGTGCCGTAATGGGTGAACTCGGCTTTCAGGTAATCCACCTGACTCATGATCAGCCGAGCGTGGCGTAACAGCTTCTGGCCGGCAGGCGTCAGCTCTACGCCTCGGCTGTCGCGGTACAGCAAGCGGGTATCGAGCTGCGCTTCCAGGGATTTGATGCGGGCACTGGCTGCCGCTGGCGACAGAAAAGCCCTGCGGGCGCCTTGGGTCAGGCTGGGTGATTCGCCGATATGTATAAACAGACGCAGGTCTGCCAAATCGAAGTGCACAACGCTCTCCCCGTCAGGATCAAGCATTCAGCATAGCTGAACGCCGGTGTATGCAAATGCGTATTCACCCAACACCGGCCTGCGCTCATCATCGGCTGATAACAACAGACCCGAGGCAAGCCGGCTATGAGTGCTTCAACTTCGCCCACCGATTACAGCCCGTGGCTTGGGCGCACCCAAGAAGCTCACGACCTATTGAGCCGCAACCTGGTCAAGCGTATTGCTGCCACCTTTGCACAAGCGGCTCCCGAGGCCGGCGAACCCTTACCGCCGCTGTGGCATTGGTGTTTTTTCCAAGAGCCGGTGGATGAGGCGCAATTGGGCAGTGACGGCCATCCGGCGCGGGGCGGCTTCCTGCCCCCGGCCGAGGGGCGCAACAGAATGTGGGCCGGTGGGCGTGTGGAGTTCATTTCGCCCTTGAAGGTAGGCAGCGAGGCGCGCTGTGTATCGACCCTGTTACGTGTGGAAGAAAAGCACGGCCGCACCGGCGCGTTGCTGTTCGTCACCGTACGCCATGACTACGCCCAAGGCGGTGAGCTATGCGTACGCGAGGAGCAGGACATCGTCTACCGCGAACCCAACCCGCCCAAGCTTACGAGTGGGGAGGCGCTAGAGCCTGGGCAGTGGAGCGAAACCATTGCACCTACGCCAACACTGCTGTTTCGCTACTCGGCAGTGACCTTCAATGGCCACCGCATTCATTACGATTACCCCTACGTCACCGATACCGAAGGCTACCCAGGCCTGGTGGTGCATGGGCCGATGATCGCCACGCTCAGCCTGCGTGCATTTGAGCGTGCCAACCCTGGCAAACGGGTGCGGCAGTTCAGCTATCGGGGGGTTCGCCCATTGAACGTTCCTGCGCCTTTTCAGGTGTCAGGGCGCGTCGTCTCGCCAGGCAACGCTCAGCTGTGGGCGGGGAACGAGGCCGGTATCGCCCAACAGGCTGAAGTGGTTTTTGATTGATCCTGCCCTTGGCAGGCCCCAATGGCCGGCCAGGTCTTTGACGCACGCTTGAGAATCTGCCGATGAATCCGTATACCGATGAAGACCTCAATGCCATTCGCGAGGGCGTGCGCGCCCTGTGCGCAGAATTCGACGCCGCCTACTGGCGCACCATCGACGAACAGAAAGGCTTCCCTGAAGCCTTTGTCAAAGCCTTGACCGAAGCGGGCTGGCTGTCGGCGATGATCCCTACGGAATACGGCGGGTCTGGCCTGGGTTTGGCCGAAGCCTCAGTCATTCTTGAGGAAGTCAACGCCTGTGGCGGCAACTCTGGCACCGTGCATGGCCAGATGTACAACATGTTCACCTTGCTGCGTCACGGCAGCGAAGCCCAGAAAACCTACTACCTGCCCAAGCTGGCCAGCGGCGAGTTGCGCTTGCAATCGATGGGGGTCACCGAGCCCACCACCGGCACCGACACCACCAAGATCAAGACCACCGCCGTGCGCCAGGGCGACAACTACGTGATTAACGGGCAGAAGGTCTGGATCTCGCGGGTTCAGCATTCGGACCTGATGATTCTTCTGGCACGCACCACGCCGCTGGCCGAGGTTAAGAAAAAATCCGAGGGCATGTCCATTTTCCTGGTGGACCTGCGCGAGGCCATCGGCAACGGGCTGACCGTCCAGCCCATTGCCAACATGGTCAATCACGAAACCAACGAGCTGTTCTTCGATAACCTGCTGTTGCCCGCCGACAGCTTGATCGGGGAAGAAGGCAAAGGCTTCAGGTACATCCTCGACGGCCTCAATGCCGAACGTACCCTGATCGCCGCCGAGTGTATCGGCGATGGCCGCTGGTTCGTGGAAAAGGCCAGCACCTATGCCCGCGAGCGCGTGGTGTTCGGCCGCCCTATTGGCCAGAACCAAGGGGTGCAGTTCCCCATTGCCGAAGCGCACATCGAGCTGGAGGCGGCCGACCTGATGCGCTGGCGCGCCTGCGAGGAGTACGACAACGGGCAGAACGCCGGAGCCAGCGCCAACATGGCCAAATACCTGGCGGCGAAGGCGTCCTGGGAGGCGGCCAACGCCTGCCTGCAAACCCATGGCGGCTTTGGTTTCGCCTGCGAATACGACGTGGAGCGAAAGTTTCGCGAGACCCGCTTGTATCAAGTGGCGCCCATCTCCACCAACCTGATCCTGTCTTATGTTGCCGAGCACTTGCTTGAGCTGCCGCGTAGTTTCTGAGGGCCTGTCCATGAGCCACACCCATGCCTTGGCCAGCTTCCTGGCCGACCTCCACTACTCTCAGATCCCGGACGCCGTGCTCGACCGTACCGAAGACCTGTTCCTGGACTGGATCGGTTCAGCACTGGCCAGCCAGGGCGCGCACCCCATCCCGTTGTTCGAACGTTATGCCCAACGCGTAGGCCCGGCCAACGGTGCCGCCCGGATCCTGGTAAGCGGGCAGGGTACATCGGCCTATTTCGCAGCGTTGGTCAACGGCGCCTCATCACACCTGGTGGAGCAGGACGACCTGCACAACAGCTCCGTGCTGCACCCTGCCACGGTGGTGTTCTCGGCCGTGCTGGCGGCAGCGCAGGACCTTGGGAAATCTGGCAAGGACCTCCTCCTGGCGTCGGTTGCAGGCTACGAAGCCGGTATTCGTATCGGTGAATTCATGGGCCGCTCCCATTACCGCACCTTCCATACCACCGCCACCGTGGGCACGTTGGCCGCTGCGGTAGGCGTGGGTAAGTTGCTGGGTTTGAACCAGGAGCAGTTCATCAACCTGCTGGGCAATGCCGGTACTCAGGCTGCGGGCTTATGGGAATTTTTGCGCGATGCGGCGGACTCCAAGCAACTCCATACCGCCAAGGCGGCGGCTGATGGTGTGTTGGCCGCCTACATGACCCAAGAGGGGCTTACGGGTGCGCGTAACATTCTGGAGGGCGAGCAGGGCATGGCGGCTGGGATGTCCACCGACGCGGCCCCGTCTCGGTTATCGGACCGCCTGGGTACTCGCTGGGCGCTGGTGGAGACGTCGTTCAAGTTTCATGCATCCTGCCGACATACCCATCCTGCCGCCGACGCATTGCTCGCCTTGATGGAGCGCGAAGGCTTGGGCCACCACCAGATCGACCGAGTCATCACCCATGTCCATCAGGGCGCCCTCGACGTGCTGGGCCGGGTGGTTAAACCGTCCACGGTGCATCAGGCCAAGTTTTCCATGGGCACGGTGCTGGGCCTGATCGCGGTTCATGGCAGCGCTCAGCTTATCGAGTTTCGCGACCTGGCCCTGACCGACCCTCGGGTGGAGGCGTTCCGCGAAAAAGTCAGCATGACGCTGGACCCAGAAGTGGACGGCGCTTATCCCGGTCGCTGGCTGGGCCGCGTGACCGTCATTACCACCGACGGGCGAACCCTTGACGGGGCGATTGACGAGCCCAAGGGGGACCCGGGCAATACCCTTACCCGCTCGGAGCTGGAAGCCAAGTTCCAACGCTTGCTGGCGTTCTCCGCCGCGCGTAGCCCGGAACAGGGCGCGGCGCTGATCCAACGTGTTTGGAACCTGCGTCAGGCCCACGGTTTGAGCGAGCTTATTTGACCCTTCCGCACCCCTGTCACCGCCCCCTTACGGCCTGTAGGAAACGTCCATGACCCACACCCATCCTCGTCCTCTGGACGGCATTACGGTTATCAGCCTGGAACACGCCATCGCGGCGCCCTTTTGCACGCGCCAGTTGGCCGACCTTGGGGCGCGTGTGGTAAAGATCGAGCGCCCCGGCAGCGGCGACTTCGCCCGACGCTACGACCAGCGGGTAGACGGCCTGGCTTCACATTTTGTGTGGACCAATCGCTCGAAAGAAAGCCTGACCCTGGACCTCAAGCAAGAGGCCGCAGGCGATATTCTCCAAGCCCTGTTAGGCAAAGCGGACGTGCTGGTGCAAAACCTGGCACCAGGCGCCGCAGCGCGGCTGGGGCTGTCGTTCGAAGCACTGCACGCGCGCTTCCCCCAGCTGATCGTGTGTGACATCTCCGGCTACGGAGAGGGCGGCCCTTATGAAACGAAAAAGGCCTATGACCTGCTGATTCAAAGCGAGGGCGGGTTTCTCTCCGTGACCGGAGGCCCTGGGCCAGACGGCATGGCCAAAGCCGGTTGTTCAATTGCAGACATCGCCGCGGGCATGTACGCCTACACCGGTATTCTCTCCGCGCTGATGCTGCGCGGTAAAACCGGCGTGGGCAGCCGTATCGATGTGTCGATGCTTGAAAGCCTGGTGGAATGGATGGGCTATCCCATGTACTACGCCTACAACGGCGCACCGCCGCCGGCGCGTGCCGGCGCGTCGCACTCCACTATCTACCCTTATGGCCCGTTCCCCACCGGCGGCAACGGCACCGTGATGCTCGGCCTGCAGAACGAGCGGGAGTGGGCGCTGTTCTGCGAGATAGTCCTGCTGGACAAGGCGCTAGCCACCGATGAGCGCTTCAGCGCCAACTTCAAGCGTTCGGAGAACCGCGACACCCTGCGCCAGATCATCGTCGAGCGCTTCGCCAGCCTGTCCGTGGACGAGGTGGTGGCCCGGCTTGAGGCGGCGCAGATCGCCAATGCCCGCGTCAACGACATGCAAGGGGTATGGAACCACCCGCAACTTAAAGCGCGCGATCGCTGGCGCACGGTAGACAGCCCCGCCGGGGCCTTGCCGTCGTTGTTGCCGCCGGGCCACAACACGGCTTTCAGCCCCCGGATGGACGGCGTGCCCGGCTTGGGGCAGCACACCCAGGCCATCTTGGAGGAGCTGGGCTTGAGTGCCGATGAAAAGGCCCGATTGGCGGCAGACGGTGTGGTTTGACGTTGGGCCGGCGTTACTCGCTGGCAGCGTTTCGATTCAGTACAGGGATTCCAGTATGCATCGCCCTATTGTTCGCTCTGCCTTGTTTGTGCCGGGAAGTCGGCCTGAACGCTTTGCCAAGGCCCTGGCCGCGGGCGCCGACGCGGTAATCGTCGATTTCGAGGACGCCGTGGAAGAACCACTCAAGCGCCAGGCCCGGGACAACCTTGCAACCTTTCTAGGTAATACGCCCTCGGCGCGTGTTTGGGTGCGCGTCAATGCGCCTACTCACCCCGAGCATGGCGCAGACTTAGCCCTATGTGCCCAATGGGCTGGCGTAGCAGGCATCGTGTTGCCCAAGGCTGGAAGCGCGGCCGATATTGCCATCGCCCGGCATACCGGTAAGCCCCTCTGGCCGATCATTGAAAGCGCCAGAGGCGTACTTGCGCTTGAGCCTATTGCCCACGCCGAGGGTGTAGAGCGCCTGGCGTTCGGCAGCCTTGATCTTGCCGTGGATCTGAACCTCAGCCCTGGCACGGTTGCCGCTGAGCAGATGCTCGATCACGCGCGCATGGCGGTGCAGTTACATTCATGTGCGGCAGGCCTTCTCCCACCCTTGGACGGGGTATACCCCGCCATCACCGACCACGAAGGGCTGCGCCGGGCCGTGCGCCACGCCTTCGATATGGGCTATGGCGGCGCACTGTGCATTCATCCTGCCCAGACGGCGGTCATTCACGCCGCCCTGGTCCCTGAGCCTGCTGACGTGGACTGGGCCCACGACGTACTGCAAGCCCATGCCGCGGCCGGTGGCGCTGGCGCCTTTCAGTGGAAAGGGCAGATGGTGGATGCGCCTGTCTTGCAACGCGCGCGTCGACTGCTGGCACTTGCACAAGCCTCATCAGCCACCCTCGGCGTTCAGCATTTCCAAACGCAGGGTTATTCAAAAGCTGATTCTCACAACCGCACCGATTAGCCCATTTTACGTTCGAAGCGCTTCGACAGCTCACACAGGCACGTACTCAGAAAACGGCTATCGTAGCCTGAGTAGCCCTACAACAATAAGAAGGTGATTTCGATGTTCAAGCTGACCCAGGCGCTGCTGTGCGCCGCCGCTTTATCCATCACTGGCCTGGCGCATGCCGCCGACCCCATTGTGATCAAGTTTGCTCACGTGGTAGCCGACAGCACCCCGAAGGGGCAGGGCGCCCTGATGTTCCAGAAGCTGGTGGCGGCAGACCCCCAACTCAAGGATAAGGTGAAGGTAGAGGTCTACCCGAACTCATCCTTGTTCGGGGACGGCAAAGAAATGGAAGCCTTGCTGCTGGGCGATGTGCAGATGCTGGCGCCGTCGTTGGCGAAGTTCGAGCACTACACCAAGCAAGTGCAGATCTATGACCTTCCGTTCCTGTTCAATGATCTCGCTGCGGTAGACCGTTTTCAGCAAGGCCCCGGCAAGGCATTGCTGACCTCAATGGAAGACAAAGGCATCCACGGCCTGGCCTACTGGCACAACGGGCTCAAGCAGCTCTCCGCCAACAAGAAGGTGGTTTTGCCTCAGGATGCCCGCGGCCTGAAGTTCCGGGTGCAGGCGTCCAGCGTGCTTGAGGAGCAGTTCAAGGCCATTCGCGCGAACCCGCGCAAGATGAGCTTTGCCGAGGTGTATCAGGGCCTTCAGACCGGCACGGTCAACGGCACTGAGAACACCTGGTCCAACTATGAGAGCCAGAAGGTCAACGAGGTACAGCCGTTCTTTACCGAAACCGATCACGGCCTGATCGACTATATGGTGATCACCAACGCCAAGTTCTGGAATTCACTGCCTGAAGACGTGCGCGCGGAGCTGCAAACGATCATGGATCAGGTAACGGTCGAAGTGAACAAGCAGGCCGAGGCCCTGAACCAGACGGCCCGACAAAAGATCATTGACGCCAAGACCAGCGAGATCACTCACCTTACTGCGGAACAGCGCGAGCAATGGCGTGAAGCCATGCGCCCGGTGTGGAAGATGTTTTCCGATGAGATCGGCGCAGACCTGATCCAGGCAGCTGAAGCGTCCAACACGGCGCCTTGAGGGGCCGTCCTGTCGACACCCGGCCGTGGCGATCACGCCACGTGCGCGCGGCCTGCAGGTAAAGGGGCCGCCTTCTCTCCGTGCAGAGGGTTCTCATGCAATCACTCAGACGCCTTTGGGAGCACTTTGAAGAGGGCATGATTGCCTTTCTGCTAGCTGCCATGACCTTGGTGACCTTTGTCTACGTCGCTCTGAATAATCTCTACAACCCGTTTTACGTACTCAGCGATCAATGGGCCGTCAGCCGGGACCTGTTCGCGGCGATTGGCGATTTTCTAATGATGTGGGCACAGGAAATGACCTGGAGCATCGCCCTTACCAAAGCGCTGTTTGGCTGGTTGATCTTCTTCGGCATCGCCTATGGGGTACGCACCGCAGGCCACCTGGGCGTAGACGTCCTGGTCAAAAAGACCAGCAAACCGGTACAGCGCCTTCTGGTGATGCTGGCCTGTGCGTGCTGCCTGGCCTATGCGGGGCTGTTCCTGGTGGCCAGTATCAAGTGGGTATCGGCTGTGCTAGGGGCGGGTATTGGCGCGGAAGACTTGGACCGCTTCGGGATCAAGGTGGGTCACATCGCGTTGATTGTACCCTTTGGGTTTGCCCTGGTCATCGTCCGCTATCTGGAGATCATGTACCGCATCTACACCCATCGACAGACCGGTCTGGGGTTGGCAGACGAAGCCGCTGAAGCCAGCAAACTGGCCCATCCAGGGAAGGAAACACACTGATGACCGTGCTTTGTCTGTTCGCCCTGTTGTTCGTGTTCATCTTCCTTGGGGTGCCCATTGCAATCTCTCTGGGCTTGTCCGGGGCGGTATCGATCCTGTTGTTCAGCCAGGACTCATTAAGCTCGCTCGCCATCAAGTTGTTCGAGACGTCCGACAGTTATACCTTCCTGGCGATCCCGTTCTTCCTGCTATCAGGCGCATTCATGACCACCGGAGGCGTGGCTCAGCGGCTGATCGATTTCGCCAATGCGTGCGTTGGCCATATCCGCGGCGGCCTGGCCATCGCCGCAGTGCTGGCCTGCATGCTGTTCGCCGCGCTGTCAGGTTCCTCGCCGGCGACCGTGGCGGCAGTGGGTTCCATTGCGGTGGCAGGGATGGTGCGCTCGGGCTATCCCAAAGAGTTTGGCGCCGGCATCATCTGTAACGCCGGCACCCTGGGGATCTTGATTCCGCCTTCTATCGTGATGGTGGTGTATTCGGCCGCCACAGAGACCAGCGTGGGTAAGCTGTTCATGGCAGGTGTGATACCCGGCATCCTGTTGGGCGTCATCCTGATGATCGTGATCTATATCGTCGCCCGGGTGAAGAAGCTTCCCGCCCAGCCGCGTGCCACGTTCCGCGAGTGGCTATCGGCTGCCCGTCGCGCCTTTTGGGGCTTGCTGCTATTGGTCATCATCTTGGGCGGCATCTATAGCGGCATGTTCACCCCAACCGAGGCGGCCGCAGTGGCCGCGGTGTATTCGGCGTTTATCGCGCTGTTCGTCTATAAAGACATGCGGCTGAGCGATTGCCCAAAAGTACTGGTGGAGTCGGGCCGGTTGACCATCATGCTGCTGTTCATTATCGCCAACGCGATGCTCTTCGCTCATGTGCTGACCACTGAGCAAATCCCGCAGCAGATCACTGCCTGGGTGCTTTCCGAAGGCCTGACGCCCATTGGCTTCCTGATCATGGTCAACGTAGTGCTGCTGATTGCCGGCAGTTTTATGGAGCCCTCGGCAATCTTGCTGATCCTGGCGCCGATCTTCTTCCCTATTGCCATGAAACTGGGCATTGACCCTATTCACCTGGGGATCGTGATGGTGGTGAACATGGAGATCGGCTTGGTGCATCCGCCAGTGGGCTTGAACCTGTTCGTTACCTCGGCGGTTACCGGCCTTACTCTGGGGCAAACCATTCGCGCAGCCTTGCCCTGGTTGGCGATTCTGTTGTTGTTTTTGTTGCTCGTCACCTATGTACCAATGATTTCTCTGGCGCTGCCTACCTGGCTAGGCATGCCGTAGTGAACAGCACACCGGGCACATGCGCTGAACCTATTTGCACGTGTGGTCGGTGCTTTGGTTTATCACATCGACTTGGTAACGCCTGGCCTGTTGGTCGGTAGGGCGTTATTACCAGCGAAGCGCCTCCATAGGGTTTCTCGAGTTTGGGGATCAAGGGTCAAGCACTGACGGTGCATGATCTGTTTCAGCCCATCGCCCATAGAGGCCTCAGGCATTGTGCAAAAACCGTGTTTACGAAACCAAGGACCATTCCAGGCAGGCTCATGGAAGGTGGTAAGGTTGACTGCTGCTACGCCAAGGCCTTTACACGGCCACTACCACGCGAACCCTGACTGAACATCCTTCCTCACAAGCCGTTCTGAGAGCGCTGAAATGACCGAAGAAAAACGTTTGCCGCTGCCACCCTTCACACTGGAAACCGCGATTCAAAAAGTGCGCGGCGCCGAGGATGGCTGGAATTCCCGAGACGCCGCTAAAGTGGCCTTGGCGTATACCGAGGACACCTACTGGCGTAACCGTAGCGAATTTATCAACGGCCGCGCCGAGGCCCAGGCGTTTCTTGAAAGAAAGTGGCGCAAGGAGCTGGACTACCGGCTGATCAAGGAGCTATGGGCCTTTACCGATCACCGCATTGCCGTGCGCTACGCGTATGAATGGCACGACGACTCAGGCACCTGGTTCCGGTCGTACGGTAACGAGAACTGGGCGTTCGCTGCTAATGGGCTTATGCAACGGCGCTTCGCCTGCATCAACGACTTGCCGATTGATGAATCCGAGCGCAAGTACCATTGGCCTTTGGGCCGGCGCCCGGATGACCACCCTGGGCTAAGTGAACTGGGGCTGTGAGACGCAGTTGTGTTTGTAAGGATTAGCTAGCGCCATGCCGCCGTGCACCAACGCGGATCGAGAGGGAACGCGACGGGGGTGGAACGGGAACTGGCTTCCCACCCCTCGACAAATAGCGCGAGGCATCGTAGCGTTAGCCCCCAGCCACGCTGGCCCATTCGGAAGGAAGCGGCAGAGTTTTTATGAAAGTACCTGGTGTCCTCTGGGCCAATCGAATCCGTCATCTTCGCGTCTTGGTGGTGGAAGACGACGCCTTGGTGGTCTTGTTCCTTGAAAGCCTGTTCCAGGCCGTGGGCGTGGAGCAAACCCTGGACATTGCCCCCACCCTGGACACCGCCTGCTGGTTGGCTCAAACCGGCAAATTCGACTTCGCATTATTGGACGTGTACCTCAACGGCGAACCCAGTTTTGCCGTGGCTGAGGCCCTGCAAGCCAAAGGCACCCCCTTCGCCTTCGCCTCAGGCTTTGCCAGTGACGAGGTACGCGCGCGGTTTCCTACCGTGCCGATGCTGGCCAAGCCTTTTCAGATGGCCGAGCTTGAAGCCCTGATCGTTCATTCACTGGAAGAAAATTAAGGGGATACGAGGTTTTATCCCCCGCTCATCCGCTGGTACAGATCCATGAGCGTCATCCCAAACAGCAGCACAAACCAGAACAGCGTGCCCAGGGCAAACAGCCTAACCAGCGGGCTGCTGCGCTGCAGCTCAACGAAGCACCCCAGAATGAGCGCGGCGTCCAGCGCCGCGCAGCTGTACAGCCACACCGGCCGCCAGGGCAGGGCAGATACGCTGATAGCGATACTGATGCCAAGCAGCACCAGGCCGGCGGCATACGCCAGCAGTACCCGAGGCGTACTCATGAGGGCCGCCCTACCAGGTAAAGGGTGGGGTACACAAAGAGCCAGATCACGTCTACCACGTGCCAATACAGGGCAAAGGTTTCCATTACCAGAAACCGCTCAGGTAAGGGTAAGCGGCCTACGCGCACGCGCCAGTACAGCCCGAGGGCCAACAGGATCGCCACCGTCACGTGCACCGCATGCACCCCGGTAATCACCAGGTACAGCCCCACGAACAGCCGTGCCGGCGGTGCCACCAGCGGGTTGCCTGCCTGACCCGGCAGCAGGTGTTCGTCGAACTCGCTGTGGTATTCAAACCCCTTGAGCAGTAAAAAACACCCCGCCAGGGCGCTGGCTACCAGCAGCCAGCGCTGTACGCGTGCTCGGTCGCCGCGTCGTGCCGCCGCTAAGGCCAGGGTCACCACCATGCTGCTGGTAAACAGCAGTGCGGTGTTTACGCCTGCCAGCAGGTAATGAAATTTGGCCACCGCCTCGGCGATACCCGCAGGGTGGGCCATGCGGTAATAGGTCGCCGTGAACAACAACACCCCGAACATCATGGTTTCAGTAGCCAGGAACAGCCACATGCCTTGATGCACCGCCTCGCGCTGCTGGGCAGCGCTGGCGAACTGTTCGGTGATGGGGTGTTCAATCCCGGCCATGGGTAGCCTCCGGTGGGTAATCGTAGGCCTCGAAGTCCACCGTGGGCACCTGCTCGAAATTATGCTCGGGTGGCGGCGAGGCGACTTTCCATTCAAGGCCCGCAGCCCCCCATGGGTTGGCCGGTGCTTTTTCCCCTTTGAACCACGACCACAGCAAGTAACAGAACGGCATGGCGTAGGCCACCGCCAGCACCGCTGCACCGGCCGTGGAGAGCACGTTCAGTACCTGAAACTGTGGCAGGTAGTGGTGATAACGGCGGGGCATGCCTTCGTAACCGAGCACGAATTGCGGCAGGAAGGTTAAGTTGAACCCCAGGAAGATCAACACCGCCGCCAGTTTGCCCAAGGTCTGGTTGTACATGCGCCCGGTGATCTTGGGCCACCAGAAGTGAAGCCCCCCGAAGAAGGCCGACACCGCCGCGCCCACCATGATGTAGTGGAAGTGCGCTACCACGAAGTAGGTGTCATGCACATGCAGGTCGGCGGCCAGCAGCGCCAGGAACAGCCCCGCGCACCCACCCAGCAGGAACAGCGCGATGAAGGTGCTGGCGTAGAGGAAGTGTGCGGTGATGGCCAGGCGGCTCTTGTACAGCGTGGCGGTCCAGTTGTAGACCTTGATCGCCGACGGGATCGCAATCAAAAAGCTCAGCAACGAGAACAGCAGGCTGGCGTACATGGATTGCCCCGCCACGAACATGTGGTGACCCCAGACCATAAACCCAAGGATGGCGATGGCAATGCTGGAGAACGCCACGAAGCTGTAGCCGAAAATCCGCTTATGGGCGGCGGAGGTGACCAGTTCGTTCACGACACCCATGCCGGGCAACAGCATGATGTACACCGCCGGGTGGCTATAAAACCAGAACAGGTGCTGGAACAGCAGGGGGTCGCCGCCCAGTGCCGGGTCGAAGATGCCTACATGGAACAGGTGCTCGGCGGCAATCAGCACCAGCGTGATGGCCAGCACGGGGGTGGCCAGGATCAGAATCACCGAGGTGGCATACAGCGCCCAGACGAACAGCGGCAGGCGGAACCAGGTCATGCCTGGCGCCCGCATCGTGTGCACCGTCACCACGATATTGATGCCGGTGAAGATGGACGAGAACCCGGTGACGAACACCCCGACGATCACCGCCACCACGTGCCCGTTGCTGAACATGGTCGACAGCGGCGTGTAGAAGGTCCAGCCCGTGTCCACGCCACCGGCCAGCAAGGCAAACAGCGTGAAGAGCCCGCCCCCCATGAGCAAATACCAGCTGGCCAGGTTCAAGCGGGGTAGGGCCATGTCGCGGGCGCCGATCATCAGGGGGATGAGGAAGTTGCCCAGCACCGAAGGGATCGACGGGATCAGGAAAAACCACACCATGATCACACCGTGCAGGGTAAAGGCACGGTTGTAGCCATCAGACGACACGATGTCGCCGTCGGGGGTGAGCAGCTCTACCCGGATCACCCCTGCCGCCAGCCCGCCGATGAAGAAGAAAAAAGTCACTGCCAGCATGTACAGCACGGCGATGCGTTTGTGGTCAGTGCTCAGCAGCCATGAACGCAGGCTATGGCCGGCTTCCAGGTAGCTGGGCACGGGGGCAGGGACGTTCATTGCGGCGGCTCCGTGTTACCGAGGGATTGGATGTAGGCGACCAGCCGCACGACGGCTTCTTCGTCCAGTACGTTGCTGTAGGTCGGCATGATGGGGGCGTAGCCGGCGGCCACCTGTTTTTGCGGCAGCATGATCGAGTCACGCAGGTAGGCCGCATCGGCGGTGACCATGCTGCCATCGGCCAAGGGCACCGGGCGGCCATACAGGCCTTCGAGCTTGGGCGCATGCACCACGGCCGAGGCACCGTGACAGCCGCTGCAACCCAGGTGCTGGAACAGCGCTTCGCCTTGCTCGGCCAGGCTGCCCGGCGCCTCGGCCACGCCTAGCCACTGCGCGTACTCGGCAGGCGTCTGCACCACCAGCTTCGCAAGCATGGCCGAGTGGTCGGTGCCGCAGAATTCAGCGCAGAACACTTGGTAGGTGCCGGGTTTGTCGGCTTGGAACCACATCTGCGTATAGCGCCCTGGCAGTAAGTCCTGCTTCATGCGCATGGAGGGAAGATAAAAGCTATGGATCATGTCCTCGGAAATCATATTGAGCTTGATTGGCCGGCCAGCGGGCACGTGTAGGGTATTTAGCTCGCGCTGGCCACTGGCGTGCTGGAATTTCCACATCCATTGCTTGCCCGTGAGCTGGATTTCCAGGGCATCTACCGGCGGCGTGCGGGCCTCGAAAAACAGCCGCGCGGATAACCCGAACAGAATCATCGCAGCGATGAAGGGCACTACGATCCAAGCGATTTCCAGCTTATGGTTACCCAGCGCGGCGGTGTGCCGTGGCACGTCCTTGCCCTCCCGGTAGCGCAGGCTGAACCACACCAGGCACACCACCACAGGCAGCACGAACAACAACATCACCCCGGTGAAGGTCATCACCAGCCAATCCACGCGGCTGGCGTAGGCCGAGCCTGCCATAGGCCACAGTTCGGTAAAGAACCCGTTCACCGCGCGGCCCTCCTGCGCTCGCGCGCAATCGCCACGCCGATACCCGCCAGTAATAACAAGCAGGTGAGGCTTCCGCCGATTTGCAGCGCCCGGATCACCAGGTTGTCATAGCCGCCCGTACGCGGGTCGTAGTGAAAGCACAGCAGCACCAGTTGATCTCCCAAGTCGCCTACCTTGCCTTCCCCCGCCTCGGTGAGGGCCAGGCGTAAATCGCTGGCTTGGTAACCCAGCCCGTATAGCCACCGCGTGAGCGTACCGGCGGCGGTAACTGTGGCCACAGCAGAAGCGTGTGCGTATTCGCCAATCCGTGGATCGAAGCGGTAGGTAAAGCCCATGGCCTGGGCCAGGCCGGCACTGGACGCCTGAGGGCCTACCAGAAAGTGGACCGACCGGTTGTTAGCCAGCGCCGGCCACCTCCGCGCCAGGGCTGCCAGCTGCTCAGCGGCGTCGGCGGGGGTTTCTTCCGGCTTGAAGCTGAAGGCCACCAGTTCGTAGTCCCGGCCCGGCTGGTAATCCAGCGCGTCCAGTACCATGAACAAGGTGGCCAGCTGGGCGGAGCACACGTTAGGGCAGGTGAAGTACACCGGCGCCACGATCAAGGGCCGTTTGCCGCTGTACTGGCGTAATGTGACCGCCTGCCCCTGTTGATCGGTAAAGGGGGCATCCAGGGGAAGGGCCGCGCCCAGCCGGTCCTCAATACCCGCCCCCTCGAATTCAGCGGCTGCAGGTGCGTTGGCGGCAGGGGTGGCGCGCGCCGTCGGGAGCGCCCCCAGCATCAACACACCCACCAGCAGAGGAGTCGCCCAGGCGTGTGGCACGTGAGCCCATGGTTTCATGGCGCAGCCCCCTGGCCAGGGGCGGGCCAGCCACGCTCGCTGAGGATCTGCATCGCCCGCTCGATGGGGATATGCGCCAGGCCTGATTCGCCAGGCACTTGCCCGTAACCCCGCAATTTGGCCTTGCCGGCTTCTATGACTTCGGCGCCTTGGGCGGGGCTGTTCACTTCAAGGCGTGGGCGCGGCGGAGGTTGGCGTTGCTGCTCTACCTCGGTCAACGGGGGCTGCCGGCGCTGATAGATAAGGGGGTAATAGTGCATTAGCAGGCCAATGGCGGTGCCGCACACCAGCAGCATCGCCACCAGGCCCGCGGCCGTGTACAGGATGCCCCGTACCGAGGTGCCGTCCGACCGGCCCTCCAACTGGCCCTCCAACTGGCCCTCTGGTTGCGCGCCTTGATGTTCAGCGGCCATGGTCATGCCTCCAGCGAGTTGCGCAGGCAATGGCCAGCCCCCAGGCCAGCCACGCCAACGGCAGCCAGAGGGAGGGCGCGGGCGTGACCGACGGCAGGCCAAGCCAGGCCATCTCTATAAATCCACTGAACAGGGTAAGCCCACAGGCCCATTGAAGTGCGTAAGGCCGCTTGCCCCAGGGCAGTGTCAACAAGGCCAGAGGAATCACCCCTTGGGTGAGCGCCAACACAACCGCCATCACCCCCCAGCCGTGAGTGCTGCGTTCGAGGTACCACTGAATTTCACGAGGAAGGTCACCTGCCCACACCGCCAGGTATTGCATGAAGTGCAGGTACACCCACAGCAGGCACGCACCGACCATCAGCCCACGCAGCAATCGATGGTCCGTGTGTTGCGACCCGAGCGCAGCCCACGCCAGGCCCATGAGCAAGGCACGCATCACGAAGAACAGGCCAAAAATGGTGGAGCCCAGCTCATCGTCCAGGCTCATCAGCCAGTCGATACCCGCACTCGACAGCGTGAGCACAACGGCAATCACGCCCAGCCCCGCACCCACGGCGCCCACGCCTGCCCTCTGCCGGCTAACCAGCCACCACCAAAGGGCTGCGTACAGCAGCGCCCGCGCCAGGAAGGTGACAGGCTGCAACCAGAACCCTCGGAAACCCTCTGCCGGGTGCAGCGCCCAGGGGTATAGCCACCAGGCCGCCGGTACCAAGATCAGTAATCCCAGCAAGGCCCACGGCAGGCTTTCGAGGCCCAGCAGCAGCCGTGGCGTCAGGGCTGCGCGCCATTGTCCTTTTATCAAAGGCAGCATCAGCCCCCAGAGCAGGCACCCTATCGGCAAAGTAATGCAGGTGAGCGCAGCGCTGAGCGCCGCCGCCAGTACACTGCGCCCCTGCAGCAGCGCACCCACCAGCAGCAGTGCCGCGCTCAAGCCGGCGACCAGTACCCAGCGGTTCATGGCGCTGCCTCCAAGGCCTGGCGGTCCTCTGGCGGCAGTTGCGCCACTGGTGCGTGCCGGCTTAGCTGCAAGGCCCGAATATAAGCAGCAATGGCCCAGCGGTCGGCCGGCGCTACCCGTGCCGCATAGCTGTACATCTGGCCGTAGCCGCTGCTAATCACGCCCACGAAGTAGCCTTCTGGCACAGAGAGCAGTCGGGGTTCTATGAAGTCCGGAGGGGCCGGGAAGCCCCGCGCTACGATGGTGCCATGGCCATCACCCGCCACTCCGTGGCAGGGCGTGCAGTACACCTCATACCGGTCCCGGCCACGTGCCAGCAATTCAGCGGTCAGTGCGGGCCGCTGGGCAAGCTGCGCCCGGCGGGCAGCATCACCACGGTCCACGGTGCCCGCAGGGGGCTGTTGTTGCACCTGACCATTAGGGAAAAAGTCACTGGGTGACTGATCCTTGGCCTTGCGCTGCCGCTCTAGATTGTCGCAGCCGGCCAGCAGTGCCAGAACGCACGCGAAGGCCGTTATTCGGGCCACGCGCGTCATTGCCACACCTCAGTGACTGAGTCTGCACGGTGCGACAACCACTCACGGGCCGCCGGAAGGTCGAAACGAGGGTCTTCAGCCAGCAGGCAGAGCGCGAAGCGATCATCTGACGCCCCGGCCAAGGTGCTGCTATCGAATAGCGGGTGGTGCAGCCTGGGCAGCCGGCATTCGATCAGCAACCCCAGCACGGTAGCGACGGCACTGAACAGTACCGCCAGCAGGAAGGTTACGATCATGAACGCAGGCAGGGCGACCAGCGGGCGGTTGCCCACGTCCAAGGGGTAATCCAGGTTGGTGTACACCTGCAAGCCAAAGCCAATCAGCGCCCCCACCACGCCGCCGACGATGCCATAGCGCACCACCCGGCTGCGCCCCAAGCCAAGTGGCGCATCAAGGGCCTCCAGCGGGAAGGGGCTAAAGGCTTCCATGCGAGTGTAGCCCGCCTCCCGTGCGGCTTGGCAGGCGGCGATCAGCGCCTCGGCCTGGGCGAAGTCTCCTAGTACGCCATAGGGCGTGGTCTTGAGGTTCATGCGCCCTCCCGGTTCTGGTAGAGCGCTTGTTTCACCTCGAAGGCCGAGACCATGGGCACGAACCGCAAAAACAGGCAGAACGGCACGCCAAACAGGCCAAAGGTGCCAAGGAACAGCGCTACTTCCCAGAAGCTGGGGCTGTAGGCATCGCTCCAGGCCGAGGGCATGAAATCACGGGTTTGCGGCGTAATCAGCAGCATGTAGCGTTCGCACCACATGCCCACCAGCACTGCCAGGGCCACTGCACTTAGCCAGCCGGCATGGCGCCGCACGGTGGGCCACCACAGGGCTTGCAGCAGCACCACATTGCAGGTGATCGCCAGCCAGAAGCTCCAGGCCGTAGGGCCGACCATCCGAGCGAGGGTGACTTCGATTTCCTGCGGCTCGCCGGAGTAGAACGCCATGAAGATGTCCGCCAGGTAGCCGTAGGCGGTGAGCCAGCCGGTGGCGAGGATCAGCCGCCCGAGCATGTCCAGGTGGCGTGCTGTTATCAGGTTTTCAAGCAGCAACAGGCGGCGCACCCCACAGGCCAGCAGGGCAACCAGCGCAAACCCGGAAAACACCGCCCCGGCCACGAAATACGGCGGGAATACCGTGGAGTGCCAACCGGCGGCCAGCCCTAGGTTGAGCAGGAACGAATAGCCGCTGGACACCGAAAACACCAAGGGCACCGCGAGGATGGCGATCAGCCGATAGGCCTGGTGCCATGCCGACCAGTGGCTGGCCGCGTTACGCCAACCCAGGGCCAGCACCCCGTAAAACACTTGCTGGCCCCGGTGCTGGGCACGGTCACGGGCGGCGGCGAAGTCTGGGATGGCGCCGATATACAGAAACAGCACCGACACCAACAGGTACGTCAGCACCGCAAAAAAGTCCCACGCCGTAGGGCTTTTGAACTGGGGCCACACGCCAAGGGTGCTGGGGTAGGGGGCGATCCAGTAAAAGTACTGCGGCCGCCCCAGGTGCAGGATGGGGTACACCCCGGCGCAACACACGGCCATGAGTGTCATCAGCTCGGCCAGGCGGTTGAGGGAATTGCGCCAGGGCCGCTCCAGCAATAACAGCAGCGCCGAAATGAAGGTGCCCGCGTGGCCAATGCCCAGCCACCAAATGTAATTGAGGATCGCGAACGCCCAGCTCACCGGGATGTTATTGCCCCACACGCCCACGCCTTTAGCAAACAGCACGATCACCGACACCACGAACAGCCCCAGCAGCACGGAACAAGCCCCGAGCAAGTACCACCAGCGGCGTTGCTGGGTAAAGCGCAAGGGGATGTCCATCACCTGCGCGGTGACCGCGCTGGCAGGCAAATCTTGCGGCAGGAAATGCGGCGTGTCGGCCATCAGGCGCCCTCCGAACCCAGCGGGGCGTCGGTGATTTCGCCCAGGTAAGTCGTTTTGGGCCGGGTATTGAGTTCCTCCAGCAGCCCGTAATGGCGCGATGAGTGTTTGGCTTGTGCCACCTGGCTCTGTTCCTGGGCCAAGTTGCCGAAGGTGATGGCTTGGGTAGGGCAGGTTTGCTGGCAGGCGGTAACCACCTCACCATCGGCCACGTCGCGGCCTTCCTTACGGGCGGTGATGCGGGCGTCGCTGATGCGTTGTACGCAATAGGTGCATTTTTCCATCACGCCCCGTGCGCGTACCGTCACGTTGGGGTTGCGCATGGCTTGCGTGGCGGGGGCGTCATCGGCCGTCCAGTCCAGCCAATTGAAACGCCGCACCTTGTACGGGCAGAACGAGGAGCAGGTGCGGGTACCAATGCAACGGTTGTAGACCATTTCATTAAGCCCCCCGGTACCGTGCACGGTCGCGTTGACCGGGCAGCCTGCCTCGCAAGGCGCCTGGTCACAGTGCATGCAGGGTACGGGCAGGAAGTGCGAAGTGGGCGCCTCGGGCGGCCCGGCGTAGTAGTGGTCCACACGCAGCCAGTGCATTTGCCGGCCTTTGGCGACTTCTTCGGGCCCAACCACGGGGATGTTGTTCTCCGCCTGGCACGCCACCACGCAGGCATTGCAGCCGATGCACTGATCCAGGTCGATGAGCATGCCCCAGCGCGTGTCACTGGCAGGAATCGGCGGGTACAGGGAAGGTTGCGGCGGTACTTCCGCAACAGGCGCCTCCAGGCTGCTGCGGGGGAACTCACGGATCAGCTCGGTGTGGCCCATGTCATGTTGCATCTGGGTGCTGGCCAAGGCGTGATGGCCGCCTGTGGGCATCAGTTGAACGCCTGCTTGCTCGTAGGGCGAATCGGCTGTCTGCATCGGAGTGACTGAGAACCCCACGCCGTCGGCTACCTTGCCGGCGCGGTGCCGGCCGTAGCCGCCATACACCACCACAGTCGCCTCGTGCTGGCCAGGCATAAGCCAGGCCGGGCCTGTAACGCTCCGCCCCTTCACGTCTACCTTGACCAAGTCCCCGTTGTTCAGCCCCAGGCGCTGAGCCAGCGCGGGGGCAAGCGCCACCACGTTCGCCCAGGTGAGTTTGGTGAGGGGCTTGGGTAATTCCTGAAGCCAGCCCAGGTTGGCGAAGCGCCCGTCCCATACGCAAGGGTCTGGGCGCAGGATCAAGGTCAGGCCTTCGGCCCGCGCTCCGGGAGCCGGTGCTTCGGCAGCCGCTGCTTCGGGTGCTGCAATGACGTCCAGCGCAGGGTACGCGCTGCCTTTCAGGTACCCCAGCTCCAGTGCTTCACGCCACACGGGCTCCGCCAATGCGGCATGGGTGTTGCGCACCTCGGTTCGTGCGTCTGCACTCAGCGCGCCGGCAAACAACGGCAACATTTCTGCCAATGCCTTGCTGCTGTAGAAGGGTGAGACCAGCGGCTGCTGAATGCACAGGCTACCGTCCACCGCACGCGCATCGCTCCAGTTGTCCAGGGCATCGCTCAAGGGCAGGTGCCAGTGGCACAGCGCGGCGGTTTCGTCGTAATAGAGGCTGGCGCACAGGCGCAGAGGCACCTTGGCCAGTTGGCCCGCAAAATCAAGGTCGCCGGGAGCCGTGTAGGCAGGGTTGCTGTCCAGCATCAGTAGGGTGTCTACCGTGCCGTCTGCCATGGCCTGGACCAAGGCGGGCAGGCCTTGCAAGGGCTCGCCGGCCAGGCTGAGCAGGCACACAGGTTCGCTATAGGTGACGGTTGTGCCGACGTTCCCCAGGCGGGCGTTCAACCCATGCACAGTGGCCTGCACGTCTACGGGCACATAGGCCCCCGCGGTGATCAGGCAACGCCCGCGGCGGGCATTCAGGCCTGCGGCCAAGTGGTCTATCCACTGCTGATCGGCGGCCGGGAGCGTAGGCCCCGCAGGCGCCTCACCCAATGCCGCCGCCAGCGCGTTCACGTAGGCCCGCACCTGGCCAGGGGCGATACGGCGGCGTTCGTGGGCGTTGGCGCCGGTCAGGCTGCTGGCCGCCTCCAGTACGAACAGCCGGGCATCGCCCTCACCCCGTGCAGCGGCCGCCCGGCGCTGGCTCCAGCCAAGGCCATGGGCGGTCTGCCAGGGGCCGGCGCCTAGCAGGTCGTCATCGAACGCCACCACCCATTCTGCGGCCGCCAACTGTAAGCGGGTGTCGACTGGGCGCCCGAACGCTGCACGAGCAGCCTCGTAGCGCCGCCCTTCGAAGGGTTCATATCGGTACGCCCGTAGGCCTGGCCAGCGAGCCTTGAACACCTCCAGTTGGCGCGCCAGGGTAGGGGAGCTGCTGGCGCCGATCAGTACATGGAAGCCCTCGCCCTGTACGCCATCGAGGCGTTCCAGCACCTCGCGCTGATGGTCCTGGAACGCTTTCCAGCTACTTTCTTCGCCCTTGTGGCGTGGCGCGGGTGCCCGATCAGGGTCATACAGGCGCAGGATCGCCGCCTGGGTAAAGGCGTCACACCGCCCCAACGTGGCCGGGTGGTCGGGGTTGCCCTCCAGTTTGGTAGGCCGGCCTACGTGCGTGCGCCCCAGCACCGGCTGGGCATATCCGCCGAGCGTCACCGATGTGGCATACCAGCGAGCAACGCCTGGCACTGTGTTCTCAGGTTGCAACACGTACGGCATAGCGGTATCAGGCGCCGGCCCACACGCCGTCAGGCCACCCAGGGCGAGGGAAGCGCCCATCAGCTGCAAAAAGCGCCTGCGGTCCATGCCTTCGGGCAGCGCCGCGTCGGTGAACTCGGCGTCCAACTGCGCGGCCAGCGCCGGGTGTTCAGCGAGGGCGCGCTGCTCCAGCGCCTCCAGGCTGCGCCAGTAGCGGCTCGCAGGCGTCAGCGCGAGCGTCTCTGTCACGATCAGGGTGCCGGGGTCGTACGTGCGCACGCTCATGAGATCACCTGTGGCATACGCTGCACGAGGTCAGGTCGCGGGTATCGATGTGGTACTGCTTGAGCAAGCGCTCGCCCAAAGCACGACGGTCCTCTTGGGTCGTCCAATCCATCTGGGTAACCACCTCCCGTGGGCGCAAGCGTGGGCCAGGGTCGCGGTGGCAATCTACGCACCACTGCATGGTGAACGCTTTGTCTCGACGCATCAGCGGCATGGTATCTACCCGGCCGTGGCATTCCACACAGCCCACCCCAGCGGTGACGTGAACGTCGTGATGGAAGTACACGTAGTCTGGCACCTGGGATACGCGGTTCCACTTCAACGGCTGGTTGCGCGCAAGGCTCTGACGCAGCGGCTCCAATACGTCGGCGTTGGTCCAGATCTGCGAGTGGCAGGTCATACAGGTGTGTGTAGGCGGCAGGCCTGCCTGGGCGCTGGTGGCCACGTTGGTGTGGCAATACTGGCAGTCCAGCTTCAACCCACCCACATGGTGCTGATGAGAAAAGGGAATAGGCTGATCGGGCGTGAAGCCCTGCGAGGTGGCGTAATCGGACCTTGCGAGTATCTGGGCAATGATGAACACCGCCACCAACCCACCAAACAGGCCAATCAACGTCAACCGAAGCCACAGGTCGGCGCTGCGCGAAAAGATCTGCCCCATGGTCGCCAGCCGTCACGGCGCGTCGCGCAGCAGCGCGGGCCGGGGCTGCCACTGTGCAGGCAGGCGGCCTCGGTCAACGGCAGGCGACTGTCCATAGACCCGATGACTGATCTCTACCAGCACCAACGCCAGCACGGCTGCGCCCGCCGTGTGAGTCAGCGCCAGCGGAAGTGGTGCTGACCACAGGGCGGTGGCCATGCCGATCAACGCTTGACCGGCGCCAGCAGCCACCAGCGCGCCCGCAAGGCCTTTAAGCCCGTGTCGATACAGAACAGCAGCCAAGGCGGCAAGTACCAGCATCAAAGCCACGGCGCCAAGCCGATGCACCATGTGCAGGCCGGCACGCGCTTCAAGAGGTAGCGCACCCGCCAGATAGCTTGGCCCAATGGGCTGTTGCAGCTGCAAGCTGCTGGAGAGGTCAAGGTCCTGCCACGCTACTGCGCCGCAGCCGGGCAAGGCAGGGCAGATGGCACCGGCGTGATTGGTGCTGGTCCAGCCTCCCAGGCACACTTGCACCACGAGTAAAGCTACTGCACCGGCCGCTAGCCAGCGCAGGGCGGGCAGCTTTGCTGCTGTCAGAGGAAGGGCCGTCAGCCGGCGCCAGTGCACATAGGCCAATGACAAAATCGTGAGGCCGCCAAGCAGATGCAGCGTGACCACTTGAGGCCACACCTTGAAGGTCACCGTCCACAGGCCCAATAACGCTTGCAGCGCGATTACACCCCACATCAGCAATGCCGCAGGTTGCCGCCACCCGTGGACGCGCCAGCTTAACCAGGCTTGAAGGGTCACCAGCACGACCAAGGCACCCGCGACATAGCGGTGGATCATTTCAGTCCAGGCTTGGCGTGCCGTCGGCAGGCCCTCTGGCACGCTGAGCTGGCCGTAGCAACCGGGCCAGTCAGGGCAACCCAGGCCGGAACCTGTCAGCCGGGTGTAGGCGCCCAATAGCACCACAATCAAGGCAAGCAGGGTAATTCCCAGGGCAAGGGAGGACTGGTGACGGGGCATGTTGTTACCTTATGTTTCTAGCGGTCGATGAACTAGACCGCATCGAAGCCGGGAATGCTCCGTCAAACCTTCAGTAGGGAATCAATCAAAGCAAGGCCAGGGCCCTGGGCAGGCCCTGGCGGAGCAGCGAGGGGCTTATTGGGCTTGGTCTTTCTTAAAGCGTGCCGTCTCACCCTGTGTGTCGTTCATCTTTTCAGACTTGCCCGGCTTTACATCCTCCGGGTTTTCCTTGACAGGCCCACCACCCAGAAGGCCAGTGCCCTTGCCTTTATTGGTGGCAGGGGTTTCGTTGGCGCCGTCACGGATTTCAGCGTGCACGCCCTTGTCGTCCTTATGCGTACTGGCGGTATCGGCCATGGCGTTGGCTGCCAACAAGGAGGTCGCCAGGCATAGGCTGGTCAAAGCAGTTTTATAAGCGTTCATGAAGCTCTCCTGGAAAGCATAAAGGCGCGCCGGTTTGGATCGGCACGCCCCGTGGGGTGTCAGGGTTTCGTCGGCGCGGGCGTGCTTGGGGCAGGCGCCGTATGCTGGTCGTGGGGCGTGGCAGGGCGCTTGTCCAGCTCTTCAACAGGCTGCATGTCGAGTGCGCCATTCGCCCCGGTAGGGTTTGTAATCGGGGCTGAGCCTTTGCCCGGTGCGCCGGGCACATCAACGGCAGGCGGTGAGCCTATGCCTGGGGTGGCGGGTGCGGTGTCATCAGACGTCTTGCCCGATGCCGCCCATGTAGCGCCTGAAGCAAGCGCCAGGGTAAGGCCAAGGTAAGCGAGGGTAGGGCGCAGGGTCATGTTCAGTCTCCTGGTGGCCGACAAGCACCACAAATGAGTGAGGTACTGTAAAGACTGGTAATCGACCTCAGACGTTCCCCCTGTGTTCTTATCAGGCCGCGAGCAAGCCGTAGGCCGCTGGTCCAGGCAGCGCCCAAAATTTTAAACTCGCCTTGCGCTGCTTACTTCTATTGCTCAAGCGCGTCAGTGTGTCATTGACGTTCCCGATGCCCTGATCGATTGAGGAGGCAACAGATGAAAGCGGTGGTATTTCATGGTGAAGGCGACATTCGCATTGACGACGTGCCCGAACCCCAACTTCAAGCGCCCACCGATGCCATCGTGCGGCTCACGGCCTCGGCCATTTGCGGCACCGACCTGCACTTTATCCGCGGCAGTTTCCCCGACATGCAGCCAGGCACCATCCTTGGCCACGAAGGGGTCGGTGTCGTGGAGCAACTGGGCCCTGACGTGCGCAACCTGAAAGTAGGCGACCGGGTGGTGATCCCCTCAACCATCGCCTGTGGCAATTGCAGCTACTGCCGCGCCGGCTATTTCGCGCAGTGCGACGTTGCCAACCCCAACGGCAAATCGGCGGGTACATCGTTCTTCGGCGGGCCCAAAGCCACCGGGCCCTTCCACGGCCTGCAGGCAGAGAAAGCCCGCATCCCCTATGCACACGTAGGCTTGATCAAGTTGCCAGATGCCATTTCCGACGATCAGGCCCTGGCGATGTCCGATATTTTCCCCACGGCCTGGTTTGGCGCCGAGATGGCAGGGATCAAGCACGGCGACAGTGTGGCCGTGTTTGGGTGTGGCCCGGTTGGGCTGTTTGCCGTGGTAAGCGCCAAGCTGATGGGCGCCGGGCGGGTGTTTGCCATCGATGGCCTGCCTGACCGCCTGGACAAAGCCAGGGCGCTGGGGGCGGAAGTGATCGATTTCGAGCAGGAAGACCCGGTGCAAACCCTGCAGCGCCTTACCGATGACATCGGTGTGGACTGCGCCATCGATGCGGTGGGCATCGACGCCAACCATTCACACGGCGGCCATCACCACACCCACGCGCAATGGCAGCCTGGCGACGCCCCGGCACAAGCCCTGCAGTGGGCCATCGAGGGCTTGGCCAAGGCCGGTACGCTGTCGATTATTGGGGTTTACCCACCCGGTTTTGATAGCTTCCCTATCGGCGCGGCGATGAACAAGAACCTGACCCTGAACATGGGCAACTGTCACCACCGGCGGTACATCCCTACGCTGATCGACCTTACCCTGGCCGGCCGGGTAGACCCCGCCAAGGTCCTCACCCAGAGCGAGCCGCTAGGCGATGCCATCGCCGCGTTCGAAGCATTCGAGCGCCATGACAGCGGCTGGATCAAGGTGAAGTTGCAACCCCAAACCTGAGCCTAGACCGGCAGCGGGTCCGGCACCGCCCGCCGTCCAAAGCGCTCGCGGTAAGCCGACGGCGACAAGCCGCTGTGCTTGCGAAACGCTAGCCGAAACGCCTCGACCGAGCCAAAGCCGCACTGCTCGGCGAGGCGTTCCAGGGCGGTCGGCGTGGTTTCCAGCAGCTCTCGCACCCTGGCCAAGCGGGCCTGCTGCAGCCACGCCTTGGGAGCGAGCCCTGTCGCGTTGGTAAATCGGCGTAAGAAGGTGCGCTCACTTATCAAGGCCCGCTCGGCCATGGCCGCAACCGTCAATGGCTGGTGCAAACGGCCACGTGCCCATTCCAGTACAGGGGCAAGGTCATTGCGCGAGGCGCTCGCCACCGGCGTAGGAATGAATTGCAACTGCCCGCCGGCGCGCTGCGGGGCCATCACTAGCCGCCGCGCCACGGTGTTGGCCACAGCCGTACCAAAATCACACGCCACCACATGTAGGCAGGCGTCGATCCCGGCCGCACTGCCTGCCGAGGTGATGATCTGGCCAGCATCCACGTACAGCACCGCAGCGTCCACCTCGATCAACGGGTAGCGCTGGGCAAGTTCATCGGTGTAACGCCAGTGTGTAGTAGCGCGCTTGCCGTCCAGCAGCCCGGCGGCGGCCAGCACGAACACCCCCGAACAGATCGATACCAGCCGTGAGCCGCGTTCATAGGCGGCTTGCAGCGCGTCCAGCAAGGCGGGAGGAGGAGGTATGTCGCCGTCACGCCACCCGGGGATCACCACTGTATGGGCATCAAACAGCCCCTCCAGCCCTAGATCAGCCACCACCTGAATGCCGCCCATGGCCCGCAATGGGCCTGCGTCGGCTGCAACGATGCAATGCTGATACCAAGGGAACTCGAACTCTGGCCGGGCCAGCCCGAAGATCTCTACGGCCACGCCGAATTCAAACGTGCAAAGGCCGTCGTAGGCCAAAATGGCTACGCGCCGTGGTTGAGTGTGCATATGGCGCAAACCTGCCGGTGCTTGTCCAGGCAGCCACTGTAACCACCTGCTGACGGCAAATACAGTGGGGCTACCTATAAGGAGCCACACCATGCCCAGCACCGTTAGTGAGATTCCCGCTGCCCTGTCTTGTGTCGCCTGGACACACTTCACCAACCGCCTGGCGTTCGAAACCGACTGCGCCGACGTGCACCACAGCCAGCAGGCGGGTGAGGTGGATTACACTCTGCTCGACGTGCGCAATGCCGCCGCCTTTGCTGCAGCGCATGTGCCGGGCGCCATCAACCTGCCTTATGCGCTGCTTACCGAGCAAACGCTTGCCGCATGGCCGTCCGCGACCCTGTTCGTGGTGTATTGCGCAGGCCCTCACTGCAACGCCGCGCATCAAGCGGGGGCCCGCCTGGCGGCACTGGGGTTTGCGGTCAAGGAGATGATCGGTGGGCTGACCGGCTGGCGGGACGAGGGTTTTGAGGTGGTGGTGGGTGAGCCTGGCGTGGAGGGCTGTGGCTGCGTTTAGTGTGTCAGCAGGCCTGCCTGGTGGGGTGCTGACGCGCATCGTGAATGCGCCGACAATCGGGCGTCAAACTTTTTGCCCAAGCGGCCGATAGCTTTCTTGACACGCTATCAAGAGAGTTGAGCATGACCACCCCATCGCTAACCCCACAAGGCAGGCCATTCCTGGGCTTCGACCCTCGCACCACCGCGCTCGTGGGCTTTGGGCTTCCGTTTAACGAAGTGCTGGGCCACCCCCGCGAGTTTCTGGTTGCTGACCTGCCATACCGCTTGGCGGCCACCATGAAAGGCGGCCGCATTGCGGTACGTGTACGCGCGTGACGGCGCCTTATTCGGCCGACGAAGGTTTCTCCCACAGGTTGATCTGGCCTTCCACGGCGAAGCGGTCGATCTCGGTCAGCTCTTCGTCGGTGAAGTCCAGGCGGCTCAGGGCCGCTACGTTTTCGATGATCTGCTCAGGACGGCTGGCGCCAATAAGCGCACTGGTGACCCTAGGGTCGCGCAGGGTCCAGGCCAGGGCAAGCTGCGCCAGGCTCTGACCGCGCGCCTTGGCGATTTCATTGAGCGCCCGCACGTGGGCCAGGTTCTCCTCGGACAAATGCCCCGCTTGCAGCGACTGACCACCCGGCTGATTGACCCGCGCATCGCTCGGGATACCGTTGAGGTACTTGTCCGTGAGCAAGCCCTGGGCGAGGGGGGTAAAGGCAATGACGCCGGCTCCAAGCTGCTCAGTGGTGTCGAGGAGGTCTTTTTCTACCCACCGGTTAAGCAAATTGTAGGCAGGCTGATGAATCACCAAAGGGACCTTCCACTCTGCGAGCAGTGCGGCCATCTCACGGGTTTTGCTGCCGGAATACGAGCTGATGCCCACGTACAGGGCTTTGCCCTGCTGTACGGCAGTGGCCAACGCACTGGCGGTTTCTTCCAGGGGTGTGTCGGCGTCGAAGCGGTGGGAGTAGAAGATGTCCACGTACTCCAGGCCCATGCGGGCAAGGCTCTGATCGAGGCTGGCCAGCACGTATTTACGCGAGCCACCGCCTTGGCCGTAGGGGCCGGGCCACATGTCCCAACCGGCTTTGGTGGAGATAATCAGCTCATCGCGGTAGGCCTTGAAGTCCTCCCGCAGCAGTCGGCCGAAGTTGGTTTCGGCCGTGCCGTAAGGCGGGCCGTAGTTGTTGGCCAAATCGAAATGATTGATGCCCAGGTCGAACGCCGTGCGCAGCATGGCGCGCTGGCGGTCGATAGGGGTGCTGTCGCCAAAGTTGTGCCAAAGGCCCAGCGACAGGGCCGGCAGTACCAGGCCACTGCGGCCCACTCGGCGGTAGGGAATGCGTTCATAACGGTCAGGGGCGGCGATGTACGTCATTGGATTCCTTAAGGAGGGGCAGGGAATGCTGCATTCGTGCGCATAGCTGTGACACCAGCGTAGGGCCGCCGACTCAAGTTCGGTCGGCAAAGCGAGTGCCGGTAGTCGCCCAACAACAGGCACCGTTGGCATAATCCGATGTCTTACGATTAAATCGCATGTCATGTGAATCCTTCACAGCGCTACAGGTCCGCTATGCCCTATGCTTCGCCCGGCCACATCAACCTGGAAAACTGCGAAAACGAGCCTATCCATACGCCGGGTTCGATTCAGCCGCATGGCGCCTTGGTGGGGCTGGACGCCAGCGGCAATGTGCTTACGCGAAGCCAGAATTTTGCTCAGCACTTAGGTGTGGATGCCGAGCCGGGCCGGGCTTTGCCCGAGGTACTGCTCGACCAACTGGGCGATGTCGTGGAAATCGGCCTCACGGCCAGTGATGGGTGGACTGACAGCAGCCGGTACACCAACCAGGCGTTGGGTTTTGATGTGATTGCGCATCGCTTCCAGGGCATGGTGTTCCTGGAGTTCGAGCCGCAGCCCTTGCCCCAGAACGCGTTTTATCACCTGGCTGGCGATGCGCAGCGCATCATTGCGCAGATCCGCCACGCCACCGATACGCAGGCGCTGTTGGCCAGGGTTACCAGCCGCATCCGCGACCTGACCGGCTATGACCGCGTGATGGCGTACCGTTTCCGCCCGGACGAATCCGGCGAGGTAGTGGCTGAGGCCCATCGCCCTGATCTGGTGTCCTACCTGGGCCAGCGCTACCCTGCGTCGGACATTCCGGCACAAGCCCGGCGCCTGTATATCCAGAACCCCACCCGCCTGATTGCCGACGTCGCCTACAGCCCCTCACCGTTGGTGCCTGATGTGCATCCTTTAACGGGGCGGCCGTTCGACCTAAGCCACTGCGAGTTGCGCAGCGTCTCGCCTATTCATTGCGAATACCTCACCAACATGGGGGTGCATGCCTCCATGAGCGTGTCCATCGTGGTGGGCGGCAAGCTATGGGGGCTGTTCTCCTGCCACCATGACTCCACTAAAACCCTGGCGTACTCCGTCAGGCTGTCGTTTCAAATGGTGTCGCAGATCTGCTCGGCACTGGTGGAGCGCCTGGAGCAGATCCAGCAAAGCGAGGCCATCAACCTGGCACAAACGCGCATTCATGCCCTTGAAGAAGGGCTACACGACGCCGATGACCTGATCGCAGCGCTGTGCCAGGCCCGCACGGGCCTGGACCAAATCATCGACTGCCAGGACGTTGCCGTTTGCCTCAAAGGCCGGGTGCAAACCTTGTACAGCCTGGCAGACGAAGCCGCGCGGCAGATGAACGAACACCTTAGCTTGCTCAGTGACCACAACCTTTATGCCTTGGAGCGCTGGCCCGGCCCAGAGCCTATCAATGGCCTGTGTGGCGTGCTTGCCGTGCGCTTTGACCGGGGCGAGCAAGGCTGGATCATGTGGTTCCGCCCGGAGCAGGTAGAGAACGTGCGCTGGGGCGGTAAGCCCGAGAAAATCGTCGACACCGGGCCGTTCGGTTCGCGGCTCACGCCTCGTGGCTCGTTCGATGCCTGGGAAGAGGTGGTGCGGGGGCAGTCTGTGCCCTGGTCGCGCATCGACCGCACCGTGGCCGAAGGGGTGCGTCAAGCAGTGGCAACCGTGGTACACAACCGCGTCAGTAATACCAACAGCATGCGTCAGATGCTGATTGCCGCCTTGGGCCATGACCTGCGCACGCCTCTCCAATCGATCACCATGGCCGCGTCCATGCTCTCCGACAGCGAGCAGCGTACGGCCCGGTTACGCCAGAGCATCGCTACCTCGTCGGGGCGCATGACCCGGCTGGTGAGCCATGTCATGGAGTTGAGCCGCTTGCAGGCAGGCCTTGGCATGGCTCTGAACCGCGTGCCCACTGATATTTCCGCACTGCTTGAGGTGTTAGCCTCCGAGGCCGAGTTCGCCTACCCAGGCTTGAGCCTGGAGCGGGCCATCCAGCCCAATTTGCATGCCGACGTAGACCCGGATCGCTTGGCACAGGTGGTCATCAACCTGATCGCCAACGCCAGCCAACATGGCAATGGCAGCCGTGCTCGACTCAGCGTGCAGCGCGGCCCTGGCGGCATCCTGCTGGAAGTGGCCAATCCGGCGTCGCCCATGAGCAGCGAGCGCCTCAAGAACCTCTTCACGCCGTTCAAAGGCACTACGAGCCATCAAGGCAATCGCGACGGGCTAGGCCTCGGGCTGTACATTTCCGATGCCATTGCCCGGGCCCATGGCGGCGCGATCACGGCTGAACAACGTGACGGCGAAGTGGTGTTCACGGTAGCGCTGCCCCTCGCCGCGCCCGTCAGCCAGCCTCTGAGTGCGGTGTTGTCTTGAGCCAAGGGCCTAAGGCACAGCCTTACCAGCCTTGAGCCAGCGCGCAAGAATTGCATCATAGGTGCCGTTGGCCTTGATGGTCGCAAGGCCCTGACGAAAACGCTCTACGGTCTGGGGGGCGGTACCATTGCTGAAGGCCATGGCGATGCCGCCCTGGTGATTGAAAGCGGTAAGTTCCAGCGAGCGCACCAAGGCCTTGTCAGGGTCGTCGCCGTTACGGCGGGCGAGGTACAGCGCGTTGAGCTCGTTGGAAATCCAGAGTTCTACGTGATCCACCTTGAGCATCTGGTAGTTGGTTTCGTAGCGGTTGGTTGATTGCACTTCGAAGCCTGGCTTGAAGCCGTGGTTGATCAGGTATTGCTGGCCCACGTCCATGTTGACGGCGGCAATCTGATGCCCGTGGGCTTCATCAAGGCTGTTCAGGTGCACGGGGCGCTCGGCCAGGCTGAACAGGTACCACTTCATGGGTGCAATTTCGCCCACCCACTGGAACAGCGCCTCACGCTCGGGTGTGCGCACGATGGAATAAATCAGCACGTTCGGTACGCTACGGGCCCGATCGTAGGCGCGGGCCCACGGCATCACCTGAATGGGTGCCGCTATGCCGGCTTCCTTCATGACCGCCTGCACGATGTCAGTGCTCAAGCCGGTGACCTTGCCATTGAGGGTCATGTTGTAAGGCGGCAATTCCTCGGTCACCACCTCGATCGGGCTTTGTGCCCAGGCCGAGCCCCCCACGCCTGCGGCCAGCACGCACGCTGCTACCCACCTCGCCACGCCTGTTACCACGCTACCGTTCCTTAAGATGGCCGCCCCATCTGGGCTTGTGATGGGTTAAGTATAGAGCCCTCATCATAGGATCCAGACAGAAAACATCATTCAGTCCCTAAACGGTAAGCAGGGGCTAGACTAACCACATCCAGAATAAAGACGCGCCTGCCAGGCCTGTGACCGACACGATGGTTTGCAGTACCGACCACACCCAGATGGTTTGTTTGAGCTGCAAGCTTGCTGATGGTCTGGCTCACACCGGCGTCCAGCAAGGTTTGCTTCAAGCCGCCGCCTGCGCCGAGGGTCAGCAACCGGGCCGCGCGGTGAACAACTCGCCCAGCTCTGCCGGGATCTCAATGTGCAGCCGCCGCGACAGCCAGAGGCCATACAACGGCCCGGCCAGAATCACCGCCGGCACGGCCAACGTAAAGCCCAGCAGCATGGTCAAGCCCAGGTCGGCGTGCAGCGCACTGACCGCGATCAGGGGGCCAGGGTGGGGCGGCATCAGCGCGTGCAGCCTGGTCATACCGGCCAGTGCGGGTATCGCAATCTTGAGCAGGGGTTGGTTGGACTGACGCGCCATCACGAAGATGATGGGCACCATCATCACCAGGCCCACTTCGAAGAACAACGGCAGGCCGATGACCATTGCGACCACCGCCATCACCCAGGGCAATGCCCGGCACTTTCCCAATGCAAGCAGAGTGCTGGCAATACGGCTTGCAGCGCCGGACTCGGCCATCAGGGCGCCTAGCATCGCACCCAGGGCAATGATGATCCCGGCTTCGCCCAGAATGCCCCCGACGCCTTTGCTGAAGGCCTTGGCTACGTCTTCCGGGCGCGGTTGGGCAGCCTAACGGAAGCAGGCTTTCACCAAGCTGTCTGGGCGCCTTTGGGTGGATGAACCTTTCTTCAGGGCAATGGCACACCAGTGGGCGGGATGCGCCGAACAGGCTTGCCGTGCCGATAAGCGCAGCGCATGATGGCGCGCTATTCTTTCTCACTGCGATTTCTTCAATGCCTCATCGTCCCGCACCTGTGCCCATCAGCGAGGAGGAGCGCGTCTTGTCGCTCGAACATCTGGACGTGCTGGACAGCACCCCCGAACAGGCGTTCGACGATATCGTGCTGCTAGCCACCACTTTGTGCGCCGTGCCCATTGCCCTGGTTTCACTGGTGGACCGCGACCGCCAGTGGTTCAAGGCCTGTATCGGCCTGCCCGAGCGAGAAACCCACCGTGACATCGCTTTCTGTGCCCACGCGATCCTGGATCCCTCCCAAGTGCTGGTGGTAGAGGACGCGCGGCTCGACCCCCGGTTCGCCCATAACCCCTTGGTGCTGGGCCCGCCCTATATCCGTTTTTACGCAGGCGCGCCCATTGTGTCGGATGGGGGCAACGCCCTGGGCACGATCTGTGTGATCGACACCCGGCCCCGGCAGCTGAGCGCCCCTCACTGCGTTGCGCTTGAGGCGCTGGCCAGGCAAACCAGCGCCTTGCTCGAAGCGCGTTTGCTCAACAGGCAACGCGAGCAACAGGCGCTGCGCTTGCAGGCGCAACTAGAGCAGGCTCAACAGGCGCGCACCGAGAGTGAGCGTTCGGCTCAGCATTCACGGCGTATTTCGTCCTTGGGCATGCTCACCGCCAGCATTGCCCATGACTTCAATAACCTTCTGCAAACCATCAGCGCCAGCTTTCAGATGATCCGCTTGCGCTCGCGCCGCCCCCTCGACGTAGAGCGGTTTGCCGATACGGGGTTTCAGGCGGTAGATCAAGGCCGGCAGTTGGTCCAGCATCTGATGACCAGCGTGCGCGGCGATGGGGCCGAGGTCATCTGCATCGACGTCAGCGAGCGGCTCGAAGCTGCCCAGTCGATGATGCAAGGGGCCATGAGTGAAGGGGTGGACCTCACCTTCGACCTGGCTGACCGAGGCTGGGGCGTACTCTGTGTGGAAGCGCAGCTGTATGCGGTGGTGATGAACCTGCTGGTCAATGCCCGGGATGTGCTCGATGGTGCAGGGCAGGTACAGGTGGCCACGCGCAAGGTACACATCGAGGATGACCTCGCCTTGGCACAAGGGGATTACCTGGTGCTCAGCGTGTGTGACGATGGCCCTGGCATGACGCCTGAGGTCGCCGGTCAGGTGTTCACGCCGTTCTACACCACCAAGCCGGCAGGGCAGGGCACGGGGTTAGGGCTGGCCCAGGTGAAAGCGTTTGCGGTCAGTGCAGGCGGGGACGCTCGCCTTCAAACCGCGCCGGGTGCCGGTACTACCGTTACCCTCTACCTCAGAGTACTGGGCCAGGTTGATGAGCCTATCCTTGAGCGGGTACTGACCTGGGGCACGGCCTAAGGCGGCCGTGGCCCCTTCGCGTCAGGCCCGTGATCTGCCTCTGACCTGTTGCCCGAGCCTGGCAGTGCATGCCACCTGTTCACCAGGCGTGAGCCCATCAAGCGTGCCGTACAGTTGCTTGGACTGCTCTGGCGTGAAGGCGTGAAGGGAAGCGCCCAAATGCTCGCTGGCGATGTAGGCCACGTCAGCGTGAGTTTGCAGCCCAAGCATCGCCGCCAGTGCGGCCTCGCGTTGGTCCACCGTCAGCGACGCGGCTGCCCTCATCATGCCGCCGAGGGCGCGATGACTGTCCACCCCTTGGTAACGGATGGCGCTCTCGAATAACCGGTTGCCCGTGTCGATGGGCAGGTCATGGAAGGCGTGGCTGAGGCCTTCTGCCAGCCTGGCAAAGCCCGGGGGCGCAGGCTGCGTCAGGTCGTGTGGGATCGCGTCTTCCAGCGCCGTGCGCACGGAATGCCTCAAGTCACCGTAATGGCGAGCGAAGCCGCTCAGGGCGATGCACGCGTGCGCTGGCGCCCGCGCGGTGAGTTCATTGAGCGCACTGAACAGTTCGTTAGCCGCCTTGGGTTGCAACGCCTTGTAATGCTGCCCTAGCAGGGCGATCGCCTGCGCCTGCGGTACATCACCGGCTAACGACGTGGCATGAGTGACCAAGGCTGACTGTTCACGCAGGGTCAACTGGGCAGCCTGAGCTGCCATGTGCTCGAAGAGTGTAGTCCGGCAGGCAGGGTCCGCCGTGGGGTCACGCAGTGCATTGAACACGGCCGCCTTGTGGGTAGCCTGGAGGGCAGGCAAGTGCCTACTTATCGAGGCAAGGAGAGCAAGGCGGGGTGCAGACGGCGGGTTAAGTGTGCCTGGGGCCAGGTTAAGCAACTGAGCCTTGTATTCGGGGGGCAGCACCGGCAGATGCGCACCTAGGGTGGGCAATAACCCGTTGAGGTCATGAGTGTCGCCGGGGCGCATGGCAATGGTGAACAGCGCCTTTTGCTGCTCTGGCAGCAGCGCGGGGAACCCCTTGGCCAGACCTCGTAGCGCGGCCGCTCTCGGCTCGCCTCTGAGGTCAAAGGTGGCCTCGAACACGCTCGTGCGCTGTGACGGCGTCAGGTGTTTCAGGCCTGCGCCGAGGGCCAGGATCGCGTCCCCCTGTTTACTAAGCTCGCCTGAGCCGATTGCCTCATCAACCAAGCGTTGACGAACGCTCGGCTGGAGCAGGCCAATGATCGTCTCACGCTGTGCATCAGGTAAGGGCGGTAGGTCGGCCATACGCTGCAGCTGTTTGCAGGCAGCCTCTAGCCGGATCATGCACTTGAGTGCATCAGGGGCCGCTGGATCAGTGGCGCCCTGGTCCCTGACCGCCGTACGTAGCGAATGATCAGTGCCCATGGCAGCTTTCAGGTTCCGTAGGTTAGCCCGAACATCCGGGCCTTCCATCAGGCACCCTGCGATCTGGCGCTTCAACTCGGTAGGCAGCCCGTCCAGGCGGGCCCGGTTGGTATCGCTTGCCCCTTTACGGGGCGTGCCAGGGGGTGAGGCTTGAGCACCAAAACGCAGGTTCGCGCTCAGCCCTGGCCTTGGCGCCGGATAGCTGCCCGGCGAAAGCGGTGCCTCATTGCCCAGGTGCGAGGGTTGGGCCGTTTGCCCTGCCTGCTCAGCCTGAGGTAAACCCGTTGAGGCGGGCGGCTCATCCACCGGCAACGAGGGCGCAAGCGCAGGGGTATTGGAAATGTTCACGGTAGAGCCCTTATGAGAGGGCGAGGGCAACGCCTTATTGACGTGGGGCATTTCAATCCCTTGCCAAGCGCACTGACAGGCCCCGCCGCGCGCCAGCGGTCATCAGCCTAAGCGCGCAACAGGGTGTAGGTGCGCCGTAAGTGGCGCGGTAGAGACCTCACGTTCCGGCGCAGACGCAGGGTTTACGAAAACTTAATATTTGAAAGCGGCCTAAGGTGGCCCGCGAGTGTCAGGGCGCGTCGGTCATGGCTCGCAGCGCCAGCATCGGCGGGCCGCCTTTCGGGTCGGCCAGCCAATGGCCCTGTACCTTAAACGCGCTGCGCAAGCGCTCAGGGGTTAGCACGTCGCGGGGTGACCCTATCGCGACCAGCCGGCCTTCGTGGAGCACCGCAAGGCGGTCGCAGGTCATGGCCTGATTGAGGTCGTGCAGGGCGATCACGCTGGTAACACCCAGCCCGCCAACCAGCGCCATCAGCGAGAGCTGGTGGTGGATGTCCAAGTGGTTGGTGGGCTCGTCCAGCAGCAGCACCTTGGGCTGCTGCGCCAAGGCCCGGGCGATGTGTACGCGCTGGCGCTCGCCCCCTGACAGGCTATGCCAGTGGCGGAGCGCCATGGCGGCCATGCCGATTGCGTCCAGGGCCGCGTCTACCGCAGCGTCATGGCTGGGGCCCCAAGGCGCCAGGGCTGACAGCCAGGGGGTGCGGCCCAGCTCTACCGCGTCCCGCACCCGTAGGCGTTCGGCAGTTTCAGCGTGTTGTTCGACCATGGCGAGCTGCTGCGCGATGTCGCGGCGCCCGTAAGCGGCCAGCGGCTGGCCGAAGAGGGTGATGTGGCCACTGGCAGGCTTGAGCAGCCCACCGAGCAGGCGCAGCAAGGTGGATTTGCCCGAGCCGTTGGGCCCGACGATGCCCAGGCGCTCACCAGGGTGTACCTCCAGGCTGACGTCATCAAGCAGCAGTGCCCCTCGCGCCTTGAAGCTCAGTTGATGGCAGGCCAACACCGGTTGGGTCATCGCTTGCGCTCCCCTTGCAGCAACAAGAGGGCGAATACCGGGGCGCCGACCAGCGCGGTAATCACCCCTACCGGCAACACTTGCCCCTGGATCAAAGTGCGCGATAGCACGTCGGCCGCCATCAGGAACAACGCGCCGGCCACGGCCGCCAGAGGCACCAGGCGCGTATGGCGGGTGCCCACCAGCAAGCGCAGGGCGTGAGGCACGACCAAACCGACGAAGCCGATCGAGCCTACCAACGACACCAGCACGGCAGTGACCAACGCCGCACACCCGATGAGGATCAGCCGCACCTGCCGCACCGGTACGCCCAAGGAGGCGGCGGACTCTGCACCGAAGGCGAAGGCATCCAATGCCCGGCGATGCCAGATGCAGACCGCCAACGCCAACAGCGCTGCAGGCACCGCCAGGGTGACCGAAGGCCAGCGCACCCCGCTGAGGTTGCCCAATAGCCAGAACAGGATGCCCCGCGCCTGCTCGGCATTGGCCGACCGCGCAATCAGGAAGGCGGTGAGCGCGTTGAAGAGTTGGGAGCTGGCAACACCCGCCAGCACGATCAGGCCACTGCCGCCTGACAACCGTGAGGCGCGGGCCAGCAGCGCCACCAGCGAAAAGGCCGCGACTCCACCCAGAAACGCCCCGGCTGGCAACGACAACAGACCACCGCCCAACCCAATCAGTGACACCAGCACTGCACCGGTGGAGGCACCCGCCGATATGCCCAGCAGGTACGGGTCCGCCAAGGCGTTGCGCAGCAGCGCCTGGAGAATCAAGCCACAGAGCGCAAGGCCTGCACCGCAGGCGGCTGCCACCAGCGCTCGGGGCAGGCGGTAATTCCACACCACACCCACATCGATGGGGTCGACCCCGTAATGAGCCCCCCCCAGTTTGTTCGCCAGAACCTGAGCCACGACCCGGGGCTCGATGGTGGTTTCGCCAATAGCGATGGCGGCCAGCACGGCGAGGGCCAGCAAGGCGACCGCCAGCAACGTACGCCTAAGCATCATCGGGCATAGCGATGGCTGGCATCGGCAAGTTGTTCAAGGCCGGTGAACAGGCGGGTGCTGGCCTGCAAGGCATCGGCATCGATAATCAGGATGCGGTCGTGTTTCACGGCGTCCATGGTGCGGGTGACCGGGTCGCTTTTGAGGAAGGCCAGTTTTTTCTCATAGTCGTCGGCGGGGAAGCGGCGGCGGTCCATACGGGCGATCACAATCACATCCGGGTTGGCCCTGGCCAGGGTTTCCCAGCCTACCGTGGGCCATTCTTCAGTGGACTCCACCACGTTGCGGATGCCCAGCGTGCTGAGCATGTAGTCCACCACACCTTTGCGGCCCGCCACGAAGGGGTCGGTGGTGAGGTTGGCGCTGGAGAACCACACCACCGCCGACAGCTCGTGACCAGCGGCCTGGCGCGCGTGCGCCTGTGCCTGCGCCACACGCACGCGGTAACTTGCCACCAGTGCGTCGCCTCGGCCTTGCACGTCGAAGATCTGCGCCAGTTGCTCCAGGGTCTTGTACAGGCTATCAATGGAAAACGCCTGGAGCCGAGTGCCGTCCGCACCCACCAGGTTGTCCTTGCCTTCGCAATCGGACGGGAAGAGGTAAGTGGGCACGCCCACATCATCGAACTGCTCGCGGGTACCGACGGCGCCCTGAGGCCCGACCATCCATTCGAATTGAACCGGTACGATCTGGGGCCGCTTGTTGATCACCGCTTCGAAGCTGGGCTCGTTGTTTGCCAGGCGCTCGATCTTGGCGTTTTGCGCCTGGTATTCAGGCAGCACGGGGTTGAACCAGAGCGACGTGCCCACCAGCCGGTCGCCCAGGCCCAGGGCGTAGAGCATTTCTGTGCCGGCCTGGCCGATGGTCACCGCCCGGGTGGGTGCGTGGGCGAAGGTCACGGCCTTGCCGCAGTTTTCGACCGTGAGCGGGTACTGGGTAGGGGCGGCCAGCGCGGTGGCGGGCAGGCTCAAGGCGGCAACCAGGGCAAACAGGCGGGGCAGGTTCAAGGCGGGCTCTCCGAGGGGTCAAGTAGCGCACGATCAGGGGCGCAGGGTATCGGAAAGCACGCTCACGCCTCCTGCCGTTGACGGGCAGGCCGGGGCACGTTGGCCACGTAGGCCGGTCGCGCTGGCCACGTCAGGGGGAGGGCGCCCTTCCCGGACACCCCGCCGGTCAGTGGTATTACCTTGGCCGGCAGGTCTCCTGACTGGCGCGTCGCGGCATGTGTCTACCTTCCCAGGGGTAACCCCAGTGGCCTAGGCTCTGTACGTAAAGTATTGGTACTCGGTGATGCTGCGTTAAAAACCGGCTCGAAATGCTCATTTACAACCAGTAAACTCCGCTTCCTCGCCGGTTTTTGCCTTGCCTGACCTTCGTTCCAAACCTTTTCGTACAGAGCCTAACGGACACACACTCGGCGCCTACAGTTGCGGGGGCAGTTCCAGTTGGGGCCTAGGCCCGGTGGATTCCCTTTCAATACCTTTCGGTAACCGGCGGCGGGGATAGTAAAGCAATCCGTAAGAATGGCAAATGCACCGGTTGCGCTTGGCGTTGCTAGCCTTTCATCAAGCCCTGCACGCGCGAGGTCAGGGTGTCGATGGAAAACGGCTTGGTCAGCACATGCATGCCCGGCGCCAACTGGCCATCGCCGATTGCAGCGGTCTCGGCGTAGCCGGTGATGAACAAGGTGCTCAAGCCCGGCCTGACCTCCCGCGCCGCATCGGCCATCTGCCGCCCGTTCATGCCACCGGGCAGCCCCACGTCGGTAATCAGCAAGTCGATCCGCACGTCGGAACGCAACACCTGCAAGCCTTCGGCACTGTCGGCGGCCTCGATCAAGGCATAGCCCAAGTCGCCCAGCACGTCCATGAGCAGCATGCGCACCGTGGGTTCGTCATCCACCACCAAAATGGTCTCGCCCACCGCCGCCTGCGCGGCCCCAGAGGCGTCTTCGCCCTGCTCACTGGCGTGTAATGCGCCGGCGTAGCGTGGCAGGAAGAGGGACGTCACGGTGCCTTTGCCCAGCTCTGACGCCAGGCGCACTTGACCACCCGATTGCCGCGCAAAGCCGTAGATCATCGATAAACCCAAGCCCGTACCCTGGCCGATAGGTTTGGTGGTGAAAAACGGGTCGAAGGCCTTGGCCAATACTGCCGGCGTCATCCCGGTGCCGTTGTCAGTGACCCGCAGCGTGAGGTACTCCCCTGGGGTCATGTCCAGGCCTAGGGTGTCTTGGCTGTCCAGCCAACTGCCAGCGGTGTCGATCAGAATGCGCCCGCCAGCAGGCATGGCGTCACGGGCGTTGATACAGAGGTTGAGCAACGCGTTTTCCAGTTGGCTGGCGTCCACCAGCACTGGCCCCAGGTCGGGGGCCAGGTGGGTTTGTATCGAAATACTGGGGCCCACGGTGCGCTGGATCAGCTCAATCATGCCGTCCACCAGGGTGTTCACATCCGTAGGCCGTGGGTCCAGGGTTTGCCGGCGTGAAAAGGCCAGCAGCCGATGGGTCAGGGCTGCGGCGCGCTTGGCGGCGCTCTGGGCGCTGAGCAAGTAGCGGTCCACATCGGCCAGGCGGCCTTGGGCCAGGCGGGTGGCCATCATTTCCAGGGCGCCCGACACCCCGGCCAACAGGTTGTTGAAGTCATGCGCCAGGCCCCCGGTCAATTGCCCGACGGCTTCCATTTTTTGTGCCTGGCGTAGTTTTTCTTCGGTTTGCATCAGCTCGGCGGTGCGGGCCACGACGCGCTGTTCAAGGGTGTCGTTGAGCCCGCGCAGCGCCGAAATCGCGCGATCGCGCTGCGCCTCCACTGCCCGCCGGCCTTCTACATCGATCAGTACGCCTGGGAAGTCAGACGGGGTGCCGTCGGCGCCATGGTCGACCCGGCCGTTGGCCTCGATCCAGTAATACCTGCCATCGGCGCGGCGCACCCGGTACTGATGGGCATACGCGCCGCCTCTGGCGATGGCGTCATTAATAGCCGAGAGCAGGCCTTGACGGTCCTCCGGGTGCACCGTTGCAATCACCTGCTCAAGGCTCAGGCCCTTGTGACCCAGGCGTGGGTCCAGCCCGAAGGCGCGAGCGAAGGCTTCGTCCACGGTGAAGCTGTCGTTGCGCAGGTCCCAATGCCAGGTCCCGAAAATAGCCCCAGCGGCCAAGGCCAGCTGCACCCGCTCGATGTTCTGCCGGGCCACTGCCTCGCTTTCACGCAAGCGCTCCTGGGCCGTGCGCCGGCCGGTGACGTCGCTGAAGAAAATAGCGATTTGCCGCTGCGCGGGGTCACCCACCCGCACGGCGCGAACGTCGAACCAGCGCCTGAAACTGTGGGCGTAGTTTTCGAAGGTGGCAGGGATGCCCGTCTTCGCCACCTGACCGTACGTGTCGAACCAGAACTGCTCCAGGTCGGGAGCGAACTCCGTGACCCACTTGCCCCGCAGGTCAACACCGGTTTGGCGTTCGAACGCGGGGTTGGCTTCTACGAACAGGTAATCGACCGGCTGGTCATCGGCATCGAATTTCACCTGCACGATGGCAAAGGCCGCTTCGATCGTCTCGATGATGGTCCTGAACCGCTCTTCGCTGCGGCGCAGGGCGGCTTCAGCGCTTCGCATACCGGTGAGGTCAAGCATGGCCCCGATCATACGCACCGCGACACCCTGATCGTTACGGATCACATGCCCACGGTCGAGCACCTGCGCATAGGAGCCGTCGGCCCGGCGAAAGCGGTATTCATCGGCCCAGGCATCGCCTGTGCCATCGATGACGGCATGAATGGACTGCTCCACACGTGGCTGGTCGTCCGGGTGGATATGCCCCAACCACCATTGGCCTGTGGCCTCGAAGCTGCCTACGGCATGGCCGTAAGCATGCTGCAACGCATCGTTCCACTGCACCTGGTTCGCGCTGAGGTTCCAGTCCCAGATGGCGTCATTGGTGGCTTTGACCGCAAGCCGGTAGCGGGTCTGGGCGTCTTCCATCACCTGCTCGGTGGAGGCGTCATCGCCAGGGGCATCGGGGGTGATGCCAGCGCGTTCCAGCAGGCCCCGCAAGCGCAGCACTTGCGCTTCAAGCGCTTCTCGGGTCAAACCATTCAGCGCATCAGTCACTCTCATACCCCCGCATAGCCATATCTTGTGTTCACGCTATAGCGTGGTTTTCGTTGTAAATGCTGCGACACGATGTCGCGGCCAAGCGCGTTGGTCAGGCTCTCGGCGAAGCGCAGTGGGGACGGTAAGGCCACGTGTTTTGACTGCATTAGCAGGTCATCAGCGCAGGGCCGCGGCAGCGGTGCGGACTCTACTATAAAGACAGGGCAAATGGGGGCACCTGGCCACCTGACAACCGCTGTCATTCAGCCCTGTGTCGACCAATGGCGCGGTACCCAGACAGCCCAGGAAAACTGCTATGCTCCCGCCCCTGCATCATCAGTATTAGGAAGTCACTGCATGCATGAAGACGTAAACCTTCAGCCCTCCAAGTTAGTGTTGATCGTTGATGACGAGCCCTTGATCGCTGTCATGATGTCCCAGGCGTTCGAGGAAGAGGGCTATGGGTCGCTGACCGCCAATTCCGCAGACCAGGCCCTCGAAATGCTCAAGGCGGCTGCACCGCGTATCCAGTTGGTGGTCACCGACGTTCAAATGCCCGGTTCCATGGACGGCCTCGCCTTGGGCCATTTAGTGGCTGAGCAATTCCCAGACATCCCGGTCATCACCATGACAGGGTTCTCCACCGAGGGTCACCGCGATGCGGTAGGCCCGGTACTGCTCAAGCCTTTCGCCATGACCAAGTTGATGAGCACCGCCGAGCGCATCATGGACAGCGGCAGGTACTGGCGCAAAATGATGAAACCCCGCCCTTCGGGCCGTTAGTTCCTGCCGGGTGCAGGCCGGTCATCACCCTTTACCCCGCAGGCGCACACGTGCGGTGAACTAAGCGAGGCAGTGCAGGCTCTTTCTTATACCCCTCACGCAACCCTGTCGGGCCGGTGCATGTGCAGTCATGGGCCTACCGGGGTGCTGAACGATAAGGAGCTGTCGTGACCGTTGCTACCCACCCCCTGTACCGAACAACCCCAAGCCCGTTACATGCCATCCTGCTGGCAGGCACTGTGCCGCTGTTCTTAGGCGCGTTGCTCAGCGATGCAGCCTATGCCCAAACCTTCCAGATTCAATGGAGCAACTTTGCCGCCTGGCTGATCGCAGGCGGTGAGTTGTTCTGCGGGCTGGCGCTGCTGTTCTCCCTGGTAAACCTGGTGCGTGCCGAGCGTAAAGGTGGCCGCCCAACCCTGTACTTCCTGTTACTGCTGGTGACCTGGGTGCTGGGGCTGATAAACGCTTTCGAGCACGCCAAGGATGCGTGGGCAGTGATGCCGTCAGGGTTGATCCTGTCCGTAGTGGTCACGGTGCTGGCGCTGATTGCCAGCTGGGTGGGCCTTACCAACCTGCGTTCGGGAGACGTCCAATGAAGCCTGTTTTCGCACTCACGGCCCTGAGCCTGGCCTTGTTATTGAGCGCCTGTGGCGGTAATGGAGAAGCGACCCAGGCCCGTGGGCCTGACCCGAAAATGCCAGCCCCCGACCGGGGCTTGTTGCCCAGCATGAAGATTGCAGACCCAGTGGCGTGGGGCGATCAAAAGCCTAAGGTGCCAGAGGGTTATCAAGTCACTGCCATTGCCACCGACTTGCAGATTCCTCGGCAAACGCTGGTATTGCCTAACGGCGACATCCTGATCGCTGAAGGCCGTGGCGGCAGCGCACCCAAGCTCAAACCCAAGGACGTCATTGCCAGCTACATCAAGGCTAAGGGCAACACTCAAGTGAAGGGCGGTAACCGCCTGACCTTGCTGCACGACGCCAAGGGTGACGGCACCTACGCAGTCAAGACGGTATTCGCTGACAACCTTAACGCGCCCTACGGGTTGGCCTTCGCCAATGGCAAAGTGTACGTGGCCAACCAGGATGCGCTGGTGAGTTTCGACTACGCCGATGGCCAAACCAAGGCTAATGGCCCGCCCACCAAAATCACGGACCTACCTTCACAGATCAACCACCACTGGACTAAATCCCTCGCGGTTAGCCCAGACGGTCGATTCTTGTACGTAGGGATTGGTTCGAACAGCAACGTGACCGAGCGGGGCATGGAGGTTGAGCTGGATCGCGCCCGCGTCTGGCAGATCGATGCCACCACTGGGGCCCATCGGCCTTACGCAACCGGGCTGCGCAACCCTACAGCGCTGAAGATCCAACCGGGCACCGGCACGTTGTGGGCCGTGGCCAACGAACGTGATGAATTAGGCCCGGATCTGGTGCCTGACTACCTCACCTCGGTCCAGGAAGGCGCCTTCTACGGCTGGCCCTACAGCTACTGGGGCCAGAACGTGGACCCACGCGCCCAGCCTCAAGACCCGGCCAAAGTAGCGGCTGCCATCAAGCCTGATTACAGCCTGGGCTCGCACGTTGCCGCACTGGGGTTGGACTTCTCTCAGCCTGCCATGGGTGAGAAGTTCGCCGATGGCGTGTTCGTGGGTGAGCACGGCAGCTGGAACCGCCCCAACCCTGTGGGTTACCGGGTGGTCTTCGTGCCGTTCAAGAATGGCCAGCCTGCCGGCGAGCCGGTGGACTTCGCGACGGGCTTTTATGGCGATGATGGCAAGACACGCGGCCGCCCGGTGGGCGTAACCGTCGACCCACGTGGGGCGTTGATCATTGCCGATGACCTGGCCAATACCGTTTGGCGAGTGACGCGTAAAACGGGTGCCTAACTTCGGCCATTGGTCTGGAAGGCAACTGACTTAGCGCTGCATTAAAAAGGCCACTCCTGTCAAAGGAGCGGCCTTTTGCGTAACAGACTTATAGGGGCGACCTGATCGGGGTGCAATCACACCATGCATGCCCGGTACCGGCCCCTTACTGCCAGAAGGGAAGGCTCATGTCTTGGTGATTGGCATTGAGCTGTGTATGCCAATCATCATTGCTAGGTGAAGGCGGACGGGAGTCACTATCTTTTATGTCCTCCACTTCATCCACGTAGCTGTCTAGAAAGAATTGCCGAATGTCTTCAGGAATGTGTGGGAGTGCGCTCTTGACTGCCTTGTGAAACAGGTTTGTTTCGTCAGGGGGGGGAGAGGATTACATCGTGGTCTTCATGCTCTGCGGTCCGTTCCTGATTATTACTTGCCGTGCGCAAGTCGGTTAATGCATGTAAAAAAATCTCATGGAACGCAGTAAAGGCAATCTTGCCTAGCATCTCGGGGTCGTTATCCCATTCGATCTCAGGGAGCAACCTCATCGATACCCTGGCCTTGTTTCCCATCAAAGTTGTATGGTCTGGATCCGTTTCTCTGCGTCGAGCAGACAGCTCGAATTCAATGTTATTGAAAAAATGGGGAAAGGACTTGCCTATGGCGTTGGCCGCCAGCTTGCACACCTCCATCACTTCCTCAGGGGGCGTGCCCAGGAACGTCACCTCTGCAGCCATGCCTCTGTTATGCAGGCCGTAGAGTTCTTCTCTAGCAATGGCCCGAAAGTGCGAACGAGGCGACAGGTCTGCTGCTCGGGCATTGTGTCTGGCATTCAGCGCGCCTATCAATGCGTGGTTGGCCAATGAAGACAGATGGGTACGTGAAGGTGACCGCCCGGGGCTGACGGAACTCGCCCGCTGTTGGCCGCTCATCTGCAGGGGCGGCCCTCTAGGAGGTGCTCCTATGGCAATCACGTCATAGCGGGACTGTTCGTTCAAGCGTGCGTGGACGGTAAGCGTGGTATCGGCATTCGCATAGTAGGCATCCGAGCCCTCGGTCGATTTAAGGCCCAGCGTACCGTGAGCGATAGCGTCTGCTGCCAGCATTGCCAGGAACTCACGGTTTTCATCGGCCCGCCCTAGCGCTGTCAATGTGGCGGAGCTCATCCCAGCGAGTGAAAGCGACGGGGGGTGCTGGTGCGTGGCTTGCGTACCTGTGACATCGACAGGTTGCTGCGCGCCGATGTGGCCCGTGTAGCGTGAGGTAGAAGGCGGAAGGGGGTTCATTATTCTGTGACCTGTTTAGGGCGCTGCCGGCGCAGAGGGCTGTAGTGATTCCTATGGGTGGCCGAAGGGGTCAAGGAGTTCCACCCTTTCACCGCATTGCACGGTGAAAGGGCTTTTGCATCACATCACTTGGAAATGTCAGTCCTCGACACCGCCGGCGAGGGCTCTGGCAATGTCTTGCGCAGGGCCTGCACTTCACTGGCGGTCACCGCCGGTGCCTGGTTGCCCCAGCTCTGGCGAACGAAGGTCAGCAACTGGGCGATCTCGTCATCCGACAAGCGCCAGTCGAAGCCTGGCATCCCCAACGGTGACGGTGCGGCGGCGTTGCCCTGAAGCTTCGCCCCGACCAGCACCAGGCGAATCAACGACACCGGGTCTTCAGCCAATACCGTGGAGTTGCCTGCAATGGCTGGGAATACGCGCGCGTAGCCTTCGCCGTTGGTGCGGTGACACGCAGCGCAGTTGTCCACGTAAAGCTGCGCGCCACGGTTAGGCTCCTCACCGCGCTTGAGGGCAGCGGCGGTGGTAGGGTCGGCCTTGAACGAAGAGGCGCCATTCGCCCCGGCGGGCAGGGTTTTGAGGTACTTCGCAATGGCCGCCAGGTCGGGGTCGGTCAAGAACTGCGTGCTGTGCTGCACCACATTACCCATGGCGTCGCCCAGCACCGCGTGGTGCGTGTTACGACCGCTGCGCAGGGTGGCGATGATGTCTTCTGGCGTCCAGGCACCCAGGCCGGTCGCAGGGTCACCGCGCAGGTTGACCGCCAGCCAGCCATCAATGTGTGGGCCACCGGCCAGGTACTCGGGCTTGCTTTCGTCCAGCGCACGTTCCTGCAAGGTCAGGGCGCGGGGCGTGTGGCAGGTACCACAATGGCCCAGGCCCTGAACCAGGTACGCACCGCGTGCCACCTCGGCATCGGTATACCCGGCGGCCTCGAAGGTCGCCTCCTTGGCATTCGGGCCAAGCCATTTACGCCATAGCGCCAGGGGCCAGCGCATGGACAACGGCCAAGGCACGTCGTTGGCCTGGTTAGCCTGCTCTACCGGCGCAACGCCGTGCAGGAAGAAGGCATACAGCGCCTTGATGTCGTCGTCGCTGACCCGCGCATAGGAAGGGTAGGGCATGGCGGGGTAGAGGCTGTCACCATTGGCCGCGATGCCATGGCGCAGTGCCCGCTCGAAGTCATCGAGGGAGTAATTGCCAATGCCGTTGGTTTTGCTGGGGGTGATGTTGGTGCTGTACAGCGTACCGATGGGCGACGCGATGGGCAGGCCGCCCGCGAAAGGCGCGCCATCGTGGGCGGTGTGGCACGCGGTGCAGTCCCCGGCATCAGCCAGGTACTTGCCCTTGGCAACCAGGGCGGCGTCGGCAAGGTCGGCCGGGGCTTGCAGCGATGGGGTGTGCGTGGGCAGCAGCGCATACACCAGCAGCCCAAGGAACACCAGCACGGCCAGGCCCAGCAGCGAAAGCAGTCTTTTTTTCATGGTCGTCTGTCCTTACGCCTGCACCAGCGGGCCGGGGTTTTTCAGGTACTGCTCACGGATGGCCTTGGCCGCCCAGTACGCCAGCGCCCCGACCATGCCGGTCGGGTTGTAGCCGTTGTTCTGGGGGAAGGCATTGGCGCCGATCACGAACACGTTATGCACGTCCCAAGACTGCAGGTAGCGGTTGAGCGCGGAGGTTTTGGGGTCGCTGCCCATGATGGCGCCACCACAGGTGTGGGTGCTCTGGTACTTGGTGATGTCGTAGTGGGTGCCGTCTTTTTTTGCGTCACCCGCCATGGACAGCGGGTTTAGCACTTTGCACATCTCCATTGCCTTACCCACCAGGAACTGCGAGGCTTTGATCTCGTTGGCATTCCAGTCGAAGGTCATGCGCAGCAAGGGCCGGCCAAAGCCATCCTTGTAGGTGGGGTCCAGGCTCAGGTAGTTCTGCTCATAGCTCATGCAGGCCCCTTGCACCTCGTAGTAGAAGGAGTGGCGGAACGAATCCGCTGCGGCCTTTTTCCATTCCGGCCCCCAGTTGGGCGTGCCACTGGGCACGCTCACGCCGCGAATCGGCCCGGTGCCGGGCTGGCGCGCCCAGATGATGCCGCCGCCCACGAACCCCGCCTTGGCGTTGTCCAGCTGGTTGCCGTTGAGGTTGTCGATCGTCGTGCCACCGCCGCCAATGCCCATGAAGGCGTTGGCCTGGACGTCCTTGTTGAAGAACATCATCACGCGGTTGAGGTTCTGGTAGGAATAGTTGCGGCCTACCGTACCTTCGCCCGTTTGCGGGTCATAGGGCTTGCCTACCCCGGACAGCAGCATCAAATGCACGTTGTACAGCGAGAAGGCACACAGCAGCACCAGGTCGGCCGGCTGCTCGCATTCGCGGCCCTCGGCGTCCAGGTAGGTCACACCGGTGGCTTTTTTGCCGTCACTGTCCATGTTTACTTTCAGCACCTGAGAATGCGGCCGAAGCTCGAAACTCTTACGCAGGCGCAGCACCGGCAGGATGCTCGCGTTGGGGCTGGCCTTGGAGTAGTTCAGGCAGCCGTAGTCGCTACAGAACCCGCAGAAGTTACACGGCCCCATCTGGCAGCCATAGGGGTTCACATAAGGTGCAGAGGCATTAGAGGCGGGAATGGGGTAGGGGTTGTAGCCCATCTCTTGCGCCGCCTTGTAGAACAGCTCGGCACCGAGGTAGTTAGGGTTCGGCCCCAGCGGGAATTCCCGCGAGCGAGAGCCTTCGAACGGGTTGCCGCCGGCTTGCTTAACGCCGTTGAGCACCCCCGCCTTGCCCGAGGTGCCGCACACGTACTCGAAGTGGTCGAAGTGCGGTTCGAGGTCTTCGTAGGTGACCGGGAAATCCTGGATGGTCATGTCCTTGGGAATGAACTGCCGCCCGTAGCGCTGCTCCACGTTGCTGCGCAACTGGAAGTCTTCGGGCAACGCGCGGAAGTGGCAGCCCGACCAGTGACTGCCAGCGCCGCCCACGCCGGTGCCGGGTTTGAACGAGCCCATCTGCCGATACGGCACGGCGGTGCCCGCCGGGTTATGCCGCACGGTAACCGTTTCTTGCGCAAGGCTTTGCAGGTAGCGCCGGTGCACCGAGCCCTGGAGTTCGTCCACTACCCGTGGGTAGGCGAAATCTGGCTGGGTATCGCGGTCAGCGCCGCGTTCGAAGGCCACCACGTTGAGCCCGGCGTCGGTCAATTCTTTGGCCAGGATCGCCCCGGTCCAGCCCATGCCCACGATGACCGCATCGACTTTAGGTTTTACGTTCGCCATCTCAGCCCCTCCGCCCGGATAAGTCTACCGGGCCCAATGGGTACGGCCTGTCGCGTACCGTGACCCAATCCATGTAATCGGCGCGTACGCCGGGGTAGCCGATCATCTTCCAGGCCGCCATGTCTCGGTTGCCGCCGTAGGAAGGATCAGCGAAGTAACCGTTGCGCACTTCGGTCAGCAGGTAGGTGAAGAACAGCTTGGCGCCGATGCCGTTGAGCTCCAGCTTGCCGGCTTCGGCGGCCTTGAGCAGGGCTTCCTGGCGGCCTGTGGAAAGGTCCGCGAAGGCCTTGCCGTCGCTGGCCTGGCAGGCAGCATCGAACGCCTTGATACCCACTTGGATGACCTCACGCAGGTTGAGCTTGCCTTGGTAGCCAAACTCGGGTGAAGCCTCCAGGAAGGGGCCTTGCATGTACCAGATGGCGCCGTTGGCGTAGGGGGTTTGCAGGTGACGGTCAAGGAACTCCGGTACCCCGGACTCCACCGCGCCGGGGCCGGTGGCGTCGGAGGGAATCAGCCGGTCGCACGCAGCCACCACGAACGCCCACTCTTGAGGGGTGAACAAGGTAGGTTGATAGGCTTTGGCCGGTTCTGAAGGCTTGGTGGGCGTCGGGTCTGCTGCGGTTGCCAGGTTTGGCACCCCGGCGCTTGCAAGGGTGACCACAGGTATGAGGGTAAGCGATTTGCGCAGAAACTCGCGCCGCGCCGGAAGGGTGGCATCGTCGGACATCAGGTTCTCTCAATGCGTGGTATCACGGTTATGCCCGCGGTCATGGCCGGGGCGCGATCTAGGTGCAGCTATGGGTGTAACAATTTTTTCAAAATGGGTAAGGGCTGTGGTCAGCAGCCCTGGTATGTGAATCCTTGTACGATAACTGTTACTGAATGTTTGGCGCCAGACTTAATCACGTGTTGCTCTGTGAAAAATTCAATCCATTCGTCGCACCCTTAGGGCTGTTACGTTTCAGCATCACGCTCAGATTTTGAACTGCCCTACGAGCCCCGACAGTTCGTCCCCTAAACGAGACACCTCGCGCAGGGTAGAAGCGCTCTGCTCGGTTTCGCCGGCCAGGCTTTCCACGGCATTGGCGATCTGGTGAACGCTGCGGTTGATCTCTTCGGCCACGGAGGTTTGCTCCTCAGCGGCACTGGCGATCTGGGCGTTCATGGCATTGATGGTGCCCACCAGCCCGGCAATGTTGCCCAGCGCAGTGCTGACCTCCTGGGTTTGCTGGCTGGCGCCTTCCCCCGCAGCGCTGGAGCGGCGCATGGCGGCTACCGAGGCCTGAGTGCCGCTTTCCAAGCGTTCGATCATGCCCTGGATTTCTCGTGTGCTTTGCTGGGTACGGCTGGCCAGGGCGCGGACTTCGTCAGCCACTACCGCGAAGCCTCGCCCTGCCTCGCCCGCGCGGGCGGCCTCGATGGCTGCGTTGAGCGCCAGCAGGTTGGTTTGCTCAGCCACGCCACGGATCACGTCCAGCACGCTCACGATGGCGTGTACATCCTGCTGCAGGGTGTCCAGGCTGGTGCCGCTGTCCCGGATGTCGCCCACCAGCGCGCTCATGTGGGTCATGCTTTGCTTCACCACCGAGCCCGCCGCCCGACCTTGCTCGTCGGTCTCGGCAGCAGCCTGCGCCGCCTGCTGGGCACTGCGGGCCACTTCTTGTGCCGCACTCGACATCTCGTTGATGGCCGTGGCCACTTGGTCGGTCTCTTCGCGCTGGCGTTGCATGGCTTGCTCGGCGCGCTGGGTCTGGCGTGCCGCTTCAGCTAACAGGCTGCCCAGGCCCTGGGTAACCTGCGCGATCTGCTGCACCATGGCGTGGATTTTGCCCACGAAGCGGTTGAACGAGCCGGCCAGTTCACCCAGCTCATCCTTGCTGTCGATGTGCAGGCGATGAGTAAGGTCGCCATTGCCTGCAGCAATGTTGTCGAGGTTGTCCTTGAGCAGGCGCAGCGGCTTCACTACGCGGTTAGCCACCAATACGCCCGCCAGCGCCGCCAACAGCACTAGCAGCACGGTTACACCGCCCACGGTGGTCAGCACGCCGCGAACGCTCTTGGCCTTGATGGCTTGGTCGGCGGCCACCAGGCCTTCGATGTCGCCCATGTCGATGGCGCTGCCCAGGACCAAGTCCCATTTAGGCAGGTACACCGTGTAACCCAGCTTGGGCACTTGCACCGTGTCTTGCCCAGGCTTGGGGGCAAAGTAGTCGATGAAGTGCGTGTCGTTCTTGGCCACGTCTACGAAGGTGCGGTAGTGGTAGCTGCCGTCAGGGTCGCGGGTGTCCCAGAAACTCTGGCCTACGCCCCCGGTGCTGGTGCCCCGGAAAACCCGCACGCCTTTGCTGTCGTACCCGAAGAAATACCCTTCAGCGTCATATTTCATAGGCTTGAGCAAGGCCAACGCCTGATCCCGCGCCGCCATGTCACCCTGCGCCGACACGTCATAAATCGGCTGGATGGTGCTCATGGCAATGTCCACGTAATTTTTCAGCGCGGTACGGTTACGCTCGATCAACCGTCCGCGGGCATCGACCAATTCAGCGTCGGCGCTGCGTTGCAGTAAAACCCCGGCGACACTGGTCAGGACGATGGCGAACACAAGCGCGGGGACAATCCCTAACCCCAACAGCTTGTGTTTAATAGACAGGCTCATGCTAGATCCTCTGAGGGTGAGTAATACCGGGTTGTCGGCTGCCCACCCTCAGCACTTGAGAAAAAAAGGCTGTCATGGCTGCTTTTACAGTTCAGCCTAGCGCTCGATGGACCGGCTCCAGCGCGCATTCCACGCAGGCCGTATCTCATTGACCTTGTCCCAGTCGATGGTCACGGCGGTTTGAAGGTAGGTGTTCATGGCCTCCACCTGGGCGCGGGTTCGGTCGGTGGTTGGGGTGGTGGGGTTGGACGGGATCTGGTCCCCTTGCTCCAGCGCCGGGCCCTGGGCCTCAGGCGTGAGCAAGAACTGCGCAAGTTTCTGGGCAAGCTCGGGTTGATCGTTGTTGGCGATGGTGCATTCGGCCACGTTCAGCACGACCGCACCTTCCTTTGGCTGGGCGTACTCCACCGGCACCCCCTTGAGCTTGAGGGCAGACACTTGGGTAGGGGTGAGGGGGAACAACGCCGCTTCGTCGGTTTGTACCATCTCCGAAATCTTCGCCGAGCTGGCGATGTACTCCAGTACGTTTGGCCCCACCGTGTTGGGCCACGCCTTGAACCCCGGCTCTACGTTGGTTTCGGTGCCGCCCTGCAACCGGTTGAACATCAAAAAGGCGTGTAGCCCGAAGGTGGAGGAGGCCAGCGACTGGAACACCAGTTTGTCCTTGTAGCGCGTGTCGGCCATGTCCGCCCACGAGGTGGGTGCGCTCCAGTTGTTTTCCTTGAACAGCCGGGTGTTGTAGGCCAGCCCCGTCACGCCCAGGCTCACCGCCACGGCCTGGTCCTTGATTTTGGCCTTGGCCGGGATCTGCGCCAGGGTAGGGCTGGGCTGTAGCGTGCCGCACAGGCCCATGGAAATCGCCCGGTACATGATGCCGTCGTCCAGGAACATCACATGCAGCTGAGGGTTGTCTTTGCTGGCCTGTACCTTGGCCAGAATGTCTGACGAGGTACCCGGTACGATCACCACCTTCACGTTATTGGCCTTCTCGAAGGCCGGCAGCACTTGGTCGGCATACAGCCGTTCCATGGTGCCACCGTTCATGCCCAGGTAGAGGGTGGGCTCTGCCAGGGCTGGCGCCGAGGCCAGGAGCGAGGCAAGGGGCAAGCAAGACAAACCGATCAGCGCACCGCGGCGAGCGTGTTTCATGAGGTCGACCTTCCTTCAAGGGATGGGATGCTATCGCCAGCGTCCAAGGGCGCGGCGGGGGCGGGTTGAAACCTACGGATGGAAAAGGCGTCCAGGGCCACGGTAGAGGCCCCGGCGCAGACAATCTCGGCCAGCGCTTCGCCGGCCGCCGGGCCAATCTGGAACCCCGAGCCTGCGAAGCCAAAACCGTGCAGCAGGCCGGGTTGAGTAGCGCTAGGGCCCAGCACGGGCTGGCGGTCTGGCAGGTAGCCTTCGGTGCCTGACCAGGTGCGAATGGCCTGCGCACCGGCCAGGGGTGGGTACAGGGTGGCGGCTTCACGCAAGATCACCAGCGTAGCCGCCTGGCCTGGTCGCGCCGTAGTCGGAGCGAGGGCAAACCCTTGGCCGCCGCCCAGTACGCAATTGCCCCGCGCAACCTGGCGAGCGTAAATGCCGCCGCCTTCCACACCGGTGCTGACATCCATGAACAGGGGCAGCGGCTCGGTCACTAACATGGCCGGGTGCCCGACGGTCAGCGGAACCGGCTCGCCAAACTGTTCGGCCAATCGAGCGGCCCAGGCGCCCGCACAATTGAGCACCCATGGGGCCTGGAAGTGCTGGCCCCCCTGGGTGCGCACCCTAAACACCTGGCCGTCATGACTCACCTCGCTCACGGCCGCCTGTTCGAAAGCCTGCGCCCCGGCCCGCCGCGCGGCAAAGGCAAACGCCGGGGACACCAGCCGGGGGTTTGCATGGCCGTCTTCTGCACACAAAGAAGCCCCTACTGCCACATCGCCGGCCCACGGGTAGCGGGCACGCAGTTGAGCGCGGTCGAGCAGTTGCAGCTCAAGGCCAAAGGGGCGAGCGGCCTGTTCATAGGCCACCAGCGCGGCCATGTCCTGATCGCTGCGGGCCAGCTTGAGGTGGCCCGAGCGCAGGTACTCACCGTCAGTGCCAATCAGGCCGGCCAGGTTGCCCCACAGTGCGTGGGCCCTTTGCGACAGCGGCAGTTGCGAGACCGGGCGGCCCTGGCGGCGCACGCCGCCGTAGTTGACACCACTGGAATGAGAACCAAAGAAGTCGCGCTCCAGTAGTGCGACGCGCTTGCCGCGCAGGGCCAGAAACAACGCCGCCGACGCCCCGACGATGCCGCCGCCGATGACCACCGCGTCTAGGGTTAGGTGGCGGCTCATTGCGCTGCCTCCACGCCAAAAGGCAGCGGCTTGATAGGCGCCTGGCTGCGGAGCCGGCCGATGCGTTCCACGGGATGGCCCGATGCGTGGGCGATCAGCTCCACGGTAGCGGCACCACACAGGCGGCCCTGGCAACGGCCCATGCCCACGCGGCACATTGCCTTGACCCGGTTGACCTCCCAGTGACCCTCGGCCACGGCCTGCCGGATGTCCCCGGCACGCACCTCTTCACAGCGGCACACCATCACCTCATCTGCGGCCGCGGCAGCCCAGCCCTCGGGGAATGGAAACGCCGTTTCCAGGCCTTGTCGAAAGGCCTCGATGCGCTGTAAACGCTGTTGCAGCTCGGCATGACGGCGGGGGTCGGTGGCAATGCCCAGGTCGCTGAGCAGCGCCAGCGCGGCCAGCTCGCCGGCCATTTCTGCGGCGTCCGCACCCATGATCCCGGCGCCGTCCCCGGCCAGGTACACACCCGGCACACTGCTGCGGCCACTGCCGTCGCGGGTGGGCAGCCAGGCGCGGTTAAGGGCGCTCCAACCGAAGGCGCAGTCCAGCAGGTCGGCCAGTTGGGTTTCACTGCGCAGGGCATGGGCGAACGCAACGGCATCGCAGGCGAGGGTGTGCGCCTGGGTGCCCTGGCGCCAGGCCACGCCGGTCACTTTGCGGTCGCCCTCTACCTGGGTAAGCGATACCCCATGGTGTACTGGCACGCCGTGAGCGGTGAGCCAGGCTCTGTAATACATGCCCTTGGCCAGTGTCGCCGGTTGCCCGAGCAGGGCAGGCAGCGCTCGCACCTGCGCGCTGAACGGTGAGCTGTCCAGTACCGCTAGCACCTGCGCCCCGGCCTTGGCGTACTGGTAAGCGACCAAGTACAGCAACGGGCCGGAGCCTGCGAACACCACCTGCTCACCAATCGCGCACCCCTGAAACTTCAGCGCGACTTGCGCCGCGCCCAGGCTGTACACACCGGGCAAGGTCCAGCCGGGCACGGGCAGTATGCGGTCCGTGGCGCCGGTGGCGACGATCAGGTGGGTGTAAGGCACCTGCCGGGCAATGCCGTTGCTCAGGGTGTCCAGCGCCTGTCGTTCGGCGTTCCATACCAAGGTGTCCGGGCGGTAGTCCAGGCGCCCAGGCAGGCTGTCCAGCGCGGCGTGGAGGGCAGTTGCCTTGCCGGCCTCAAACCCATACAAAGCCTTGGCCGGGCGTTTGAAAGGCTCGGGTTGACGGCGGTAGATTTGCCCGCCACCGCGCAAGTTTTCATCGATCAGGCACGGGGTTTGACCGTAAGTGGTCAGGGTATGGGCGGCGCGCACGCCTGCGGGGCCTGCGCCCACGACCACCAGGGCGCGAGTTGAAGCAAAGGGCGCGCTCATAGCGTACGCCCTGGGTCACGGCTTACGTGCTGGCCCGCTTCAAGAAAGGTCGCGCAGGCCCTGACCCGTCGGCCGTCGCCCAGCCTGACCCAGCAGTCCTGGCAGGCCCCCATCAGGCAAAAGCCGGCCCGTGGCTCGCCGCTGAAGTCGCTGCCGCGCAAGTGATCACTGGCCGTGAGTACGGCAGTGAGCAGGGTGTCACCCAGCAGGCCACTGGCGGGTTGGCCATCAAGGGTGAACGGCAGCACGGGCCGGTGCTGCTCGGCCAGTCGTTTCAACAAAGCCATGGCGCTTTCTCCAGAGGCGAACGTCGAACAGGGCGCCGTAGCGCTTAATGCTTACCGACCAGCACACGGTCCAGCCCGTACACCCGGTCCAGCACGATCATGGTTGCGGCGGTAAGGGCGATCACCAGGGTGGAGACCGCCGCCATCATCGGGTCGATGGATTCCGTGGCGTATACGTACATGCGTACCGGTAAGGTCTGGGTAGACGGCGAGGTCACGAAGATCGATAAGGTGACTTCGTCGAAACTATTGATGAAGGCCAACAACCAGCCGCCTGCGACCCCCGGCAGGATCATGGGCAGGGTGATTTTCCGGAACAACGTAAAGCGGCCGGCACCCAAGGACTGAGCCGCTTGTTCAGCGCTGCGGTCGACGCCGATGGCTGCGGCCAGCACCAGCCTGAGCACGTAGGGCGTAATCACCACCACGTGAGCGAACATCAGCCAGGCAAAACTGCCGTTGACCCCCATCAGGGCGAACAGCCTGAGCATCGCCACGCCCAGCACCAGGTGCGGAATGATGATAGGAGACAGAAACAAGGCGTTGAGTGCCCCCTGCCCAGGAAACCGATAGCGGGTGATCGCCAGCGCCGCTGGCACGGCGATGACCGTGGCCAGGGTGGCTGCCACCACCGCCAGGATCACGCTGTTATAGAAGGCCTGGATGAAATCCGCCCGCTCGAATACCGCGCGCATCCAGCGCAGCGAGAAGCCATGCCAGGGCACACTCAGCGTGTTCTCGGGCGTAAAGGCGACCAGGCACACCACCACAAGCGGCGCCAGCATGAAGGCCACCACCAGGGTATGAAAGCACAGCGCCAATGGGCCATTTTTGGACATGGTCAGGCCCCCAGGGTTTTTTTGTACCGGCGTTCAAGCAGGCGGTTCCAGGACAGCATCACCAGCAGGTTGAGCACCAGCAGTGCCACGGCAAGCGTCGCGCCCATGGGCCAGTTCAGCTCGGACAGGTATTGGTCGTAGATCACCGTGGCGACCATCTTCAACCGACGGCCACCCAGCAGGCCGGGAATGGCGAACGAGCTGGCCGACAAGCCAAATACGATCAAGGTGCCCGATAACACACCGGGCATGATCTGCGGCAGCACCACCTTGCGCACCGCCGTAAGTTGGCTGGCGCCCAGCGACAGCGCGGCCTGCTCGGCGGCAGGGTCAAGCTTCTGCAAGGACGTCCACACCGGAATGATCATGAACGGCAGCATCACATGCACCAGCGCCAGCACCACCGCCAACGGCGTGTACAACAACTTCAGCGGCCGCCCGCCCAGGGCCTGGATCGTTTGGTTGACGAGGCCTTCGGCCCCCAGCAGCAAGCTCCAGCCAAACGCGCGCACGACCACTGAAATCAACAGGGGCGTGAGGATCAGGATCAAGAAAATCGAGCGCCAGGGCGTGCCCATGCGGCTGAGAATGTAGGCCTCAGGCACGCCGATGACCACACACAGCAGGGTGACCAGCGCGCTGATCCAGAAAGTGCGCAGGAAAATTTCATAGAAGTAAGGGTCGGACAGCAGGCTTTGGTAGTGGTCCAAGGTCCAGGCGTCGGCCTTCACCCCTACTTCGTAATCGAACACGTTGAACGACAGCACCAGCGTCAGGAGCAGGGGCAGCACCAGCAAGCCAATGAACAGCGCCAGCGCGGGGGCCGAGAGCAGGTAGCCCCGGCCCATGTCACGAAACACGCTAGGGCCGCCTATGTGAGGGCTGTTCATAGGCTCACCTCGTCGGCGTCCAACACGCGCAACAAGTCCGTTGACCAGTCCAGGCCCACGGCCGTGCCTTCGTTGTACGGCGCTTCGCCGGTATTGCGCCGCACCACCGTCAACTCGCCCAGCGCGGTACCAACCCGGTACAGCCACTGGCTACCTAAAAAGTAACGGGTAAGGATGTGGCCCTGCAGGCGACCGTCACCGGAGGCCACGAGGTCGATTTTCTCCGGCCGCAAACTCAAGGTCAGCGCGCCGGCCCCAGGACGTTGGCGAACCTGCGGCGCGCCGGTGGCGTCCGTGTCACCCGGTAGCAGGTTGGCCTTGCCCACGAAGCTTGAAATAAAGCGCGTGCGCGGGTGCTCATACAGGGCGTAGGGGGCATCGACCTGGGTAATACGGCCGGCCTCCATCACCACCACGCGGTCGCTGGTGGACAACGCCTCGGTCTGGTCGTGGGTCACCATCAAGGTGGTGATGCCCACTTCGCGCTGGATGCGGCGAATCTCGAACTGCATTTCTTCGCGCAGGTTCGCGTCCAGGTTGGACAGGGGCTCATCGAGCAGCAAGACCGGTGGCTCGATGACCAGGGCACGGGCCAGGGCGACGCGTTGGCGCTGGCCACCGGAGAGTTCGCGTGGGTAGCGCTCGGCATGGGGCGTGAGGTGGACCAACGCCAGCACGGTGTCCACGCGGCGCTGCAGGTCGGCCCTCGGCACCTTGCGCATCGTCAGGCCGAAGGCCACGTTGGCGCGCACTGTCATGTGGGGGAATAACGCGTAGGACTGAAACACCACGCCCAGCCCTCGGCTGGCAGGAGTGGCGTAGGTGATGTCACGCCCATCGAGCTGGATGCGCCCGCTGGTGACCTCTACAAAGCCTGCGATCATTTGCAAGGTGGTGGTTTTACCGCAACCCGACGGCCCTAGCAGGGAGACGAACTCCCCTTTCTCTACGTTCAGGTGGGTCGCGACCACAGCATCCACCGCGCCATAACGTTTACCTAGTGCCTGAAGCTCAAGAAAAGCCATGGCTGCGTTCTACCTTATCAAGGCGCGCCGAAGCGTGCGGTTTGTACTGGGCAGAGGCGAATGGAAACCGTGCGTAATGCCTTGGACGCTGGTGCTCGACTGAGGTCGGCTACCGCTGTTATTCGAATCGCCCTGTGGACTGATACTAGAGCCAAGCCTAGGATAGCCTCAACGTTAAATTTCACTGTGCGATTGTTTTTTTGAAGTTAATTCAGCCTATGAGTAATGAAGAAAGTTCAAGCAGTAAAGATTCCACTGAACGGAATAACTTTGCAGGGCCGGGTATAGGTGCAGTGCCTCGCGTATTTGCCGTGCTCCGCTGCCTGGCCGACGGCCCTGAGGGGGGTGAGCGGGTGACGCAGTTGGCACTACGCGTAGGGCTTTCTCAACCCACGACCCACCGGTTACTGCGCAGCCTGATGGCCGAAGGCATGGTGGAACAGGACAGCCGCAGCAAGCGCTACCGGCTGAGCTTTGAGCTGTTCGCACTGGCGGCACGGGCGGGGCAGTCCGGCAACCTCCGGGACCAGGTGCGGCCCAGCTTGCTGCGGCTGTCGGCCTCGCTAGGGGATTCGCTGTTTTTGCTGGCGCGCAGCGGCTTCGATGCCATCTGCCTGGACCGCAGCGAGGGGCCGTACCCCATCCGCACCTTTACCGGCGACATCGGCGGCCGGGTTGCCCTAGGTGTGGGGCAGGGCAGTGTGGCGATCCTTGCGTTTCTGCCCGATGAGGAGCGCGAAACGGTCATCCGCTACAACCTGCCTCGCTTGCGCGACTTGCACCTGTACGATGAAGTGCTGCTGCGCTCGGAGGTCGAAAACGTGCGCCGGTTGGGCTACTCGGCGCGCAACACCGGCGTACTGGCCGGCATGGCAGGGCTGGCGGTGCCGATCCTGGACCGTGAGGGCAGGGCGGTGGCTGCCTTGAGCGTGGCCACCATCAGTGACCGCCTCAACGCTGACCGGCTGCCGACGGTGGTGGAGCTGCTCAAACGTGAGGCCGCCACCATCAGCCAGCGCCTGAACCCCTTCGACCCTGTACTGCAACGGCCTACCCAGGTGTTTGGGCAATCAGGCTCGGCGCCGTTGCTGTAACGTCGATGGGGAACACTTTCGCGGCTGGCGCAGTCAGCTATCAAGTGTGTTCAGGAGCTACCCTGCGGGATGAACGACTTCAACCTTAGGCTTGATTACCAAGCCCTGTTCGAACGGGCGCCGGCGCCTATGCTCGTGGTTGCTGCGGACCCTCCGCGGTTTACGATCATTGCGGTCAATGAAGCCTACCTGTCTGCCACGCTGCAAACGCGTGCCACCTTGGTTGGTTTCGCGCTGTTTGAGGCCATGCCGGACAACCCTGACGATGAAAGCGCCACCGGTGTGACCAACCTGCAAGCCTCCATCGAGCGAGCCATCGAAAGCGGCGTGCCAGACACCATGCCGGTGCAGAAATACGACATTGCCTCCCCCCATGGGGGCTTTGAGGAGCGCTGGTGGGACCCGGTCAATTCGCCCGTCTTCGACGGCGCGGGCAAGGTGGCCGCGGTGATGCACCACGTAACCGATGTGACCGAACGGGTGCGCGCCGACAACGCCCTTCACCAGCTCAATGACACCTTGGAAGATCAGGTGGCCCTGCGCACCGCCGAGCGCGACCGTATCTGGCAGCTTTCTGCCAACCTGCTGACCGTTGCCACCAAAGACGGCACCGTGGTGAGTGCAAACCCTGCCTGGGAGCGCATCCTGGGGTGGGCCCCGGCATGGCTGGTGGGCAGACACGTGAGCGAGTTTCAGCACCCCGAAGATGCGCAGGCCTCTGCTGCAGAGTTGGCGCGCTTGCAATGTGGCGATTATCACAGCATCGATTACGAGGATCGCTACCGCCACCGGGACGGCTCTTGGCGCTGGATTTCCTGGACCCTGCAACCTGAGGGGCAGCTGATCTACTGCAATGGCCGCGACGTGACCGCTGAAAAGGCCCAGGCCGAGGTGCTGCGCAACGCCCAGGAGGCGCTGCGTCAGTCCCAGAAGATGGAGGCAGTAGGGCAACTGACCGGGGGGCTCGCTCATGACTTCAATAACCTCCTGGGCGGCATCGCCGGCAGCCTGGAGCTGTTGCAGCTCAGAGTCCAGCAAGGGCGGCTGCGCGAACTGGACAAATACATTGAGGCGGCCTTGGGCAACACCCAGCGGGCGGCGGCCGTGACCCATCGGTTACTGGCGTTCTCACGGCGCCAGACCCTGGCGCCCCGGCCCACCGACGTGCAGGCGCTGGCCTTTGGGCTTAAAGACCTCATTCAACGCACCGTGGGCCCTGGCATTTACGTTGAGTGGCTGGGCACGGCAGGGCTATGGCCGGCCCTGGTTGACCCCTCCCAGTTGGAAAACGCAGTGCTCAACCTGTGCATCAACGCCCGTGATGCGATGCCGCACGGTGGCAGGATTAGCCTGCAGTTGGCCAATACCTGGTTGGAGGCAGCATTGGCCCAAGAGCACAGGGTGCCGGAAGGCGATTACCTGGTGCTGAAGGTCAGCGACACCGGTACCGGGATGTCCCCGGACGTGATCGCACACGCCTTCGAGCCGTTCTTCACCACAAAACCCATAGGCCAAGGCACCGGGCTGGGGTTGTCGATGATCTACGGGTTCGCTCAACAGTCCGGCGGGTTGGCGCGCCTCGAATCCAAGGTAGGCGTGGGCACTACGGTCAGCCTGTGCCTTCCGCGTTACCGGGGGGGAGTGGCGCCTGAAGGGCCGCTGGCCGAACCCGGCCCTGCGCTGCCGTCTGGTAGGGGCCGCACTGTATTGGTGCTAGACGATGAGCCGTCCATTCGGATGTTGGTGGTCGATTTGCTTGAAGACCTAGGCTTCACCCTGCTTGAGGCCAGTGACAGCCAGGCGGGGCTGAACATCCTCACCTCTGGCGTTGCTATAGATCTGCTCGTCACCGATGTGGGCTTGCCAGGTGGCATGAACGGCCGGCAAATGGCCGAAGCCGCACGTGTACACCGGCCTAACCTCAAAGTGATATTCATCACCGGTTACGCCGAGGAAGCGGTCCTGGGCCTGGGCCGGTTTACTCCCGACATGGCGGTGGTCACCAAGCCGTTTTCGAACGAGCACATGGTGCGCTGTGTCCAGGCCATGGTAGCGCTGTAATGAGGCCTAGCTAAGCCAGGCGCTGATCGCCTGGCAGGCTGGCTATCAGTTGCGCGACCAGCAGCTCGGCTGCCGGCCCCAGGCTGTATTCGCTGCGGGTAATCAAGCCGATTTCCCGGTTCAGGGCTGCGACGTCCAGCGTAATGCTCACCAAGCCTTCCTGCCCCTGTACCGCCGACTCAGGCAACAGGCTCATTCCCAGCCCCTGTTTGACCAGGGCAATGGCGGTGGACAAGTAATTGGCCTCGCAGCGCGCGTGAAGCGTCAACCCTCGATCCTGAAACAAGTGCTCCACCTGAATGCGCACACTGCTGTCGCGCCCGGTCAGGATCATCGGTTGACCGTCCAGCGCCTGCAGGCTCAGCGCACGCTCCTCGGCCCACGGGTGGCCAGCGGGCAGCACCAGGCACAGGCGGTCTATCAGCAATGGCCTGAACAGCAACCCATTTGCGCCACGGGTAGGCACCCCCAGGCCAAACTCGACGTCCCCGGCCCGCACCAACTCTTCGATGTGCCGGGCCACTACGTCACGCAGGCGGATTTCCACGCCAGGGTAGTGGTCGCTGAAGGCCTTGAGCAGCGCAGGCAGCACGCCGGAACACAGCGAGGGCAGGGCGGCGAATTCGATGACCCCGCGCTTGAGGCCCGCCAGATCCTGGTTCTGGGTAACGATGTTATCCAGGTCCAGTAGCAGTTTTTCCATCAGGTTCAGGTTCTGCCGGCCTGCCTCGGTGAGGGCCACGTGACGCGGGCTGCGGTCAAGCAGGCTGACACCTAGCCAGCGTTCTAATTGCCGCACTTGTACGGTAAGGGCCGAGGGCGACAAGTGAAGCTGCGCAGCGGCCTTGGAGAAGTGCCCGGTGCGGGCCACGGCCACGAAGGCACGAATGCAGGGAATCGAATTTTTCATTTTGTTTTTTCGAAGGTGAATGAGGGTGCATTTCAATTTACAGGACGACCCGAAGGTTTTAATACTGGCCGCACAACAATAAACCCGCTGCTCGGCCTGCCAGGCCAGAGAGGCCCCGCACGGAGAGCTGCCATGCTCGCGATTGTCGGTCTGATTACCATCGTCTGCTTGCTCGTTGCAGTGATGAGCAAGCGCTTGTCCCCCCTCGTAGCCCTGATCGCGCTACCCATCATCGCCGCACTGCTCGCAGGCTTTGGCCTGCAAACCAGCACCTTCATCATCACCGGTATCAAGAACGTCGCGCCCGTGGTGGGCATGTTCGTGTTTGCGATCCTGTTCTTCGGGGTCATGACCGACGCCGGCATGCTGGACCCGATCATCGACCGTATTCTGAAAACCGTGGGCACTCGCCCCACCCGTATCGTGTTCGGCACCGCATTGCTGGCGCTGCTGGTTCACCTGGACGGCTCAGGTGCGGTCACCTTCCTGGTCACGGTGCCTGCGATGTTGCCGCTCTACACACGGCTGGGCATGGACCGTCGGATACTGGCCTGTGTGGCGGCGATGGCCGCCGGGGTGAACTTCCTGCCCTGGACGGGGCCGGTGCTGCGCTCCTCGGCCGCCTTGCATGTGCCGGTCAGCGAGCTGTTCCAGCCACTGATCCTGGTTCAGATGGTGGGCTTGGCGTTCGTGTTCGCCTGCGCTTGGGGCCTTGGCCTTCGCGAAGAGCGCAGGCTGGGCCTGGGCGCGGGCTCGCCGGCCAGCGAAGCCATGCCGCAACGCATCCTCTCAGCCGAGGAGCAAACCCTGCGCCGGCCCACGCTGTTCGTAGCCAACCTGCTACTGACCCTGGTGGTGATGGCGGTGATGATCGCAGGCTGGGTGGACCCGGTGGTGATGTTCATGGTGGGCACCGTTCTGGCCCTGTGCGTGAATTACCCGAACGTCGATGCTCAGCGCGCCCGCATCGACGCCCACGCCAAGACCGCCCTGACCATGGCCAGCATCTTATTGGCTGCGGGAGTCTTTACCGGGATCATGCAAGGCACGGGCATGCTCAAGGCCATGGCGGAAGTCGCCGTTACCGGCATTCCTGCAGGCCACGGCACGTTGATACCGGCGGTGGTGGGCTTCTTGTCCATGCCGCTGAGCTTATTGTTCGACCCCGACTCCTATTACTTTGGCGTGATGCCGGTGATTGCCGAGGTAGGCCGTTCCCTGGGCGTGGACCCGCTGCAAGTGGCCCAGGCGTCGCTGTTGGGTGTTCATACCGCTGGCTTCCCGGTCAGCCCGCTCACCCCGGCCACCTTCTTGCTGGTGGGGCTGTGCAAAGTAGAGTTGGCGGACCACCAGCGCTTCACCATTCCATTTCTGTTCGCCGCCTCCGTGCTGATGACCCTCACCGCCCTGTTACTGGGAGTGTTTTGAATGAAAACCTTGAGAATCGGCTCCGGCGCCGGGTACTCCGGCGACCGTATCGAGCCTGCCGTGGAGCTAGCCGAAAAAGGTGAGCTGGACTACCTGATCTTCGAATGCCTGGCTGAACGCACCATTGCCCTGGCCCAACTGGAGCGCTTGAACAACCCAGAGGGGGGCTATGACCCGCTGCTGCTGGCGCGCATGCGCCGGGTGCTGCCGTACGTACAGGGTTCTGCGGCCCGCGGGCGGCGGTTGCGCATCATCACCAACATGGGCGCAGCCAACCCCATGGCGGCCGCCAACGCCGTGGCGCGCCTGGCCAGTGAGCTTGGTTTTGCGGGCCTGAAGGTCATCGCCCTGAGCGGCGACGATGTGCTTGAGGCCGTACAGGCCAACCCCGACCAGTGGTTAGACAACGGTCAAACCTTGAGGGCATTGGGCGATCAGTTGGTGTCGGCCAACGCGTACCTGGGCGCCGAGGGCGTTGTCCAGGCGCTTCAGGCCGGGGCTGACGTGGTGATTACTGGGCGCGTGGCCGATCCGTCGCTGTTTCTCGCACCGCTGTGCTACACGTTCGGCTGGGCGGCAGACGATTGGCCGCGCCTGGGCCAGGCGACCTTGATTGGCCACCTGCTCGAATGCGCGGGCCAGGTCACTGGTGGGTACTTCGCAGACCCTGGCCGCAAGGAGGTCCCAGACTTGGCGCGCCTGGGCTTCCCGCTGATGGAAGTCGATGAACACGGGAACGCCACCCTGAGCAAGGTGGCAGGCAGTGGCGGGCGGATCGACACGGCCACCTGCACTGAGCAACTGCTGTACGAAGTCCACGACCCGGCCCGCTACCTCACGCCAGATGTCAGCGCTGACTTCAGCGCGGTTTGCTTCGAGCAGGTGGGTGAGAACCAGGTGAAGGTCGTCGGCGGTAGCGGCCACCCACGCCCGGATCAGCTCAAAGTGTCGGTAGGCTACCGCGATGGCTGGGTGGGCGAAGGGCAGATGTCATACGGTGGGCCCAACGCCGTCGCCCGCGCCACCCTGGCCGGGGAGATCGTAGTCGAGCGCTTGCGCCTGATCGGCGTGGCTACCGAAGAAGTACGTGTCGACCTGATTGGTATCAACGCCTTGTACGGCAGCGTATTGGCCTCAGCGGCAGCGCCCACTGAGGTACGCCTGCGCGTGACGGCGCGCTGTACCCGGCGTGAAGACGCGGCGTTGGTTGGCAACGAGGTCGAGACCCTTTACACCAATGGCCCTGCGGGCGGTGGTGGCGCGACCAAGCAACTGCGACAGGTGGTTGCAGTTGCTTCGCTAATGGTGCCCAGAACGGCCGTCAGCCTGACCTTGCACGAGGAGGTGTCATGAACAGCACGCTTACCCTGGCAGATCTTGCCCACGCCCGCACAGGTGACAAAGGCGATACGTCCAACATCTCGGTGATCGCCTTCCGGCGCGACGATTACCCGCTCCTGGTCGCCCAGCTCACGGAAGACGTGGTGGCCGCTCATTTCTCCGCGCTCCTGGGCCCGACGGCGGGGCCAGTGAGGCGGTATCTGGTGCCACAGCTGCAGGCGCTTAACTTTGTGCTGCCGGGCATGCTCAAGGGCGGCGTTACCCGCTCCCTGGCGCTGGACGCGCACGGTAAAAGCCTGGGCGCCGCGCTGCTGGCACTGGAGCTGGCGCCTGCGCCCAGTTCAGGCACGGCCAGTCCAGGCACGGCGCGCCAGTCCTGACTGACGGGGAGTGCCCGCAGCATAGCAACGCCAACACTGCCCGTCGTGCGTCAGGGTCAGGCAGGGGTCAGTGGCGCTTGCGCAGCGCGCACCGGGCCGGGCAATGCCTGGGCGGTTGCGACCTCGGTGGCATGGGCCGACTGCAGCGGTCGCCCGAACAGGTAGCCTTGAGCGAAGTCGCAGTCGTGGTCCATCAGCCAGTCGGCCAGGCGCTCGTGCTCAACGCCTTCAGCGGTGATCTGCATCTTCAGGCTTTTGCCCAGGGCGAGAATCGCCCGCACCATTTCGTTCTGGTTTTCCAGGGAGGTATCAAGGAACGAGCGGTCGATCTTGATCTTGTCGATGGCCAGTTGGGTAAGGTGATAGAGCCCCGAGTAGCCGGTGCCAAAGTCATCCAGCGCCACGGTCACGCCCAATGCGCGCAGGCGCTCAAGGTTGTGCCGGGCGCTCTCGACGTTGGCCACCAGCATGTTCTCAGTCACTTCCACCTCGAGTTGATGCAGCGGGAAGTCGCCTATGTTGGCCAGGTGCGCCAGCCAGTCCGGAAACTCGGGGTCTTCGATCATCGATGAGGTGACGTTGACCGCCAGGGTCAAGGCGCCAGGCCAGTGCTGGGCTTGCTCGAACGCTTGGCGCAACAGGCCTTCGGTGAGGGGTTTGATCAGCCCCAGGTGTTCAGCGATAGGGATGAACTCCAGCGGCATGACCATGCCCCGCTCAGGGTGCTCCCAGCGTGCCAGTACTTCGAAGCCCACCAAGTGCTGATCGGGCAGGCTGACGATGGGCTGGTAGAAGGGCTGGATGCCCCCCACTTCGATTGCCCCACGAAGGGCCTGCTCGAACACTGCCTGCTCGCGCTGGGCCTGCTCGAAACTGGCTTCGTAAAAGTGGAACACCGCCCGGCCGCTGTTTTTCCCCCGGTACATGGCGCTGTCCGCCCGCTGCAAGAGGACTTCCCCGGTGACCCCGTCCCAGGGCGCTACGGCGATACCCAACGTGGCACTCAGGTTCGGCATGGGTGCGCCTTCCAGGGGCAGGGCGATGGTCGCCAGCACGTTTTCGGCCAGCGTTGCCAGCTCCATCCGGCTGTAGTCACCGGTGATGGCAAAGGCAAACTCGTCGCCCCCTAGCCGCGCCACCGAAGCGTGCCAGCCTGACGTGGCCTCGCGCAGCCGGTCTGCAAGGGTGCAAATGGCCAGGTCCCCGGCGGCGTGACCATGGGTGTCGTTGACCTGCTTGAACTTGTCCAGGTCGATCAAAAACACGGCGGTCGGGACGTCAGGGGTTTCAAGGCGACCGGTCAATTGCTCGTGGAAGACGCGGCGGTTGAGCAGGCCCGATAACGGGTCATGGCGGGCCAGAGAGTCGCTGAGCGCCTGGGCTTGGACGAGGTGTTCGTAGCTGTGTTGCAGCCTGTGCACCAAGCGCCTGACCATCAAAAAGGGCACCACGGTCGACAGTAGCGCAAAGCTGATAGAGGTAAAAATGAAACGCCAGCGCTCGTCGTCTTCGAAATCCCCATCGTAGGGCAAGCCCAGCAGGTGCGTCGCAACGGCTTCGAGCTTGAACTCCCACAGCACCGACAGCGCCGCCATGCTGAAGAAATACAAAACCAGCAATGCGCACAAGTTCTTTCGCACGGTGGCGTAACTGCGGATAGAGGGCATCGGAATACGTGCTCAAGGGCCAAAAAAGGAAGGCGTCAAGAGTGTATCGGTCACCCCACGTGAACCTTGACCCGGCTGCAACCACAACCCGATGTGATGCCAGTCTCTGTGGGAGCCAACGGCAGTTGGCGAAAGATGATGCGAACACACTTGAAACGGCTTTCGCCAACTCTCGTTGGCTCTCACACGGGTCAGTTGTGGCCCTCTAACACGCCAATCAGCCGTGCACCGCTTCGGGTCGGGCGCTGCGCAGGCAGTCGCGGCCGGCGCGTTTGGCGTCGTAGAGCGCTGTATCCGCCGCGCCCACCAATGCATCAGGGTTGATATGCGGTGCCAGGGCGCTGGCCATGCCCAGGCTGATGGTAACCCTGGCGCCATCGCCCAACACAGGGTGGGGCATGTTGAGCGCGGTCACCGCCGCGCGCAGGCATTCACCCAGTGCCCTGGCTTGTGCTGCGTCAGCGCCTACCTTCAATACCAGGATCTCTTCGCCACCAAACCTGAACGCCAGCGCCCCAGCGCGTTGGGCCACGTCTTGAATCGCGGCACTGAGCTGCGTGAGACAGGTATCGCCTGCCAGGTGGCCATAATTGTCGTTGTAGGCCTTGAAGTGGTCGATGTCCAACAGGATAACCGCCACGTTGGTAGGCGTGGTCTGCGCACTGGCCCATACCCGCGCCGTCACTTCTCCCTGATAACGGCGGTTGAACAGCCGGGTGAGGGGGTCGGTACGGGCCGCCTCGGTCAATTGCGCTTGGAGCAAGCGGCCGCGCAGGGCGAAGAGGTAGCTCAAGCGGGCGCTGCGCTCTAAAAAGTACGACGCCATCAGCAGCAGTAACACAGTGGAAAGGTACAGCAGCGAATTCGCCTGCCAGGTCACAAAGTCCATGAAGTTGGCGAGGTGGGTGGTCACCAACTGGATGGCAAGCATCGTGGTCAAGGCCACCGCCGCGACCCGGGTAGGCAACTGCTGAATCATGGCGCAGTAGACCATCAACAGCAGCATCCCCAGCTGGTAGTACAGCCGGTACGGGCTTTGACTGTGGAGCATCACGAGCAGGGGCATCAGTGAGCAGACCACCGCGCCCACCGCTGCCATCACTTCCAGCGTCTTGCGTGAAGTGAGGTGTTGGGTAAGCAGCAGCATGGCGCCGATCAAGGGCGTGATCAGGAAGATTCGCCCGATGGCAACGTATTCGAATACGTCGTTCATCAAGAGCCAGTCGTCGATCAGGAACATCAGGTAGATCAAGCTGCCGCCTAAGCCCACCGAGGTAAGGAACCGTCGCCGTGGAGCCAAGGTATCCCGCTGATAGCCCCGCTCAAGTTTTGTTTCGAAGCGCAGCGTGCGAACACCCGACGTGATCGCATCCTCGATGGATTCAAGGGTGCGAAGGTCTTCGGAGCAGGGGCGGTTGAGGGAAGAAGCGGGCATACGGCACCGATCAAGATGAGCGAATAATCCTGTGACAACGTAGGTGATATCTTGGTGCCATCATTGAGCGAATGGTACGTTATTTTGACGCCAAATAAAACGCTACTGGTCGGCTGCAGCCCTTCTGTGGCGTGCATTTGAACCGAGATAGCTACGCCTGTCGGAAAGTGTAGAAGGGGGCTGCCGAGAACGTGATGGTGTGTGAAAAAAATGTCCACAAAATGTTGCTAGTGCATCTGGTTCTCATTCGCAGTTTCGTTCAGAATCGCATTCCCGTATCCCTTCAGGAACCGCGAACTTGAAACCCAGTCTGCCTGTAACCCTCCTGCTCGCCAGTGCGTACAGCACCTTGCCTCTGGCACAAGCGGCCGACGTCGTTACCTTGCCCGCTACCCAGATTCAAGACACCGCGACGTCAGATGACACCCAGACTCAGGGTTACCAGGGCAGTGCCTCAGCCAGTACCACCAAACTGGGCATCACCAACAAGCAAACACCACAAGCGATCACGGTGATTACCCGTGAGCAGATGGACGACTTCAGGATCACTGGTATCAAGGATGCACTGCGTTCAGCACCCTCGGTGACGGTAGAGCAGACCGAGACCGATCGCACCGAATTCACCTCCCGTGGGTTTGATATCACCAGTTTCGAGTACGACGGTGTAGGCATGCCCTTTGCTCAAACCTTGTTAATCGGCAACCAGGACATGGCCGAGTACGAGCAACTGGACGTGCTGCACGGTGCCAACGGGTTGATGAGCGGTACGGGCAACCCCTCGGCCACGGTCAACTTCGTGCGCAAGCGTCCCACCGATACCTTCCAGGCACAGATCGGGACCAGCGTGGGCTCTTGGGACAGCCGCCGGGTGGACGTAGACGTGTCAGGCCCGCTTACCCCGTCCGCCAACGTGCGTGGCCGATTTATCTACGCCCACGAGAAAAGCAATTCCTGGTTGGACCGCTACAGCCATGAGCGCAACGTGGCCGCAGGCCTGTTGGCGTTCGACCTGTCTGACGCTGACACCCTCACCGTGGGCTTCTCCCAGCACAACAGTGACTCCAACGGCAGCACCTGGGGCAACCTGCCGTTGGTTGACAGCGACAACCAGCGGATTCACTACAGCAGCCGCAGCTCCAGCGTGGGCCAGGACTGGACCTACTGGAACATGCACACCCAGCGGGCCTTCGCCGAGCTTACCCATGACTTCGGCAACGGCTGGAACAGCACCCTGACGGCCACCGGCATCACCGAATACCAAGACACCAACATGTTTTACGTGGCCGGTGTGGCGGATGACGATGCCTATGTGTATGCCGCTGACACCAGCAGCAAGGCACATCAGCTCGTCGGCGAAGCAAAGGTGTCCGGGCCGTTCACGCTGTTGGGCCGCGAGCACCAGCTCACCCTCGGCGCCAACTACGGCCGCACCCACCAGAAGGCCCGTGAATACGACCCCGACCGGGCCACCGTGGATGACTTCGGCTACTACACCACCTCGTTCTCCGGGCTGCTGGCCGGCACGGCGGCACGGCCTTCGTTCACGTACACCGCCGATGGCAATACCCAGAACTTCGAAGATCGCCAAAAGAGCCTGTTCGCCGGAGCGCGCTTCAGCCTGGCCGATGACCTGCACTGGATCGCCGGGGCCCGCATACTCAGCGCCGATGGCTCAGGCACCAGCTATGGCGCCGACCATTCGGTGCGCGAACACGGCAAGGTCACGCCCTACACGGGCCTTGTGTATGACCTCAACAACCAGTGGAGCCTCTACACCAGCTGGACCAAAATCTTCAACCCGCAATACAACACCCTTGGCCTGGACGGCCGGCTGCTGGACCCGTTGGAAGGCAAAAGCCTTGAGGCAGGGGTGAAAGGCAACCTGATGGACAAGCGCCTGGACGTGTCTGCGGCGGTATTCAAAACCCAGCAAAGCAACGTGGCCGGTGCCTCTAACCTAGTGGGTAGCCAGTACCTGTATGAGTCTGTGGACTACAAAAGCCACGGCATCGAGTTGGAAGCCTCCGGGGAGGCGTTGCCTGGCCTGGAACTGCTGGCAGGCTATACCTACGTGCATATCGACGATGACGACGGCGACCGTGCACGTAAGTATGTGCCCAGTCATTCGTTCAGAGGCCTGGCCACCTACCGCTTGCCCAGCGCGCCGCAAGTACGGGTAGGTGGGCGGGTGAGCTGGCAAAGCGCGGTGGAGAATGAAACCAACAGCGACATTCGCCAGAACGCCTACGCGGTGGTCGACCTGCTCACCAGCTACGAATTCGATGAACACTGGAGCACGTCGTTGAACCTCAACAACGTCACCGACCGCAAATACTTGCTGTCGTTGTACAGCGGCACGGCCACCAACTATGGGGCGCCGCGCAACCTTATGGCGTCTGTCACCTGGAAGTATTGAGGCCCTTTACAGGGCTTCATTCATGGCCTTGACGAAGTTTACGAAGGCCTTGAGCGGGGAGGGCAGGTGGCGGCGGCCGGGGTGATACAAAAACGGCCCGCTGAACGCCTGCCATCAGGGATGTATTAATGTTTGCCATGGAACTCGAAGCGTAGTGAGGGCTATGGAACTGAACACTGAAAAATTTCACTCAGTCTGAAGCATTCAGTCCAGGAGCTCGCTATATGACTTCACCTATTGGCCGTTTTTCCATCCCACCCGATTGTTTATTAAGTGATTCTGCTTCTGAAGCAGAAGACGGCAAAAAGGCAATTCCAGCACCAGCTTCCCTGACTCCGCCCCCCTCAAGACCCCTCAAATATCCTGAAGGGAGGAGTGGCAGCAAGACGTCATTAAGCGCCGACTTTGCCAAAATGGCTCTACAAGACGGAATTTCAAAACAAGACGAAAACATCACGTCTGGCGTATTCCGGGGACCTACGCGTTCCGCTAACATTGGTTTTGATGAAGAGAAGATGTATGAGATTTTTAGCCGATGTTCCGAAGCCAAAGCATTGGAAAAGCAGGTTAATAAGATGGGCTTTCGTTATGCTGGTGATACAGAGAGTCAATCTAAAGCTAATACTCGATTCATGGCCAAAACGATTAGAATCAATGCTGGCCTTTCTCCCGAGCAGGCAGCACTGAGCTTTGCATACGAATTGGCGAACGCCAGTCAACACGATGGTGGTAATTTAGGACCTTTACAGCGTTTTCAAAAGGCTGCAAAAACGGGAGAAGAATACGCCGAAAGTGCATTGCGTTGGGAGTCTAAGTCGGTACTAAAACGTTCTCAAGTGGCTATTGCTATTGGCCATGAAGATTTGGTAGTCAACCCGAAATATAACCAGATTGCAAAGAATGATGCACTGAACGAGTCTGATAAGATTGAGTTGATATTTTCTGAGTTAAAAAACAATGGGAGAGTAAATCGAGGCCAGGATTCTGCATTTGATCACTATGTAAAACAATACCAAAATGCAAAGAAATAATATGAGGGTTTGGCTAAAAATAGGGGAATAATATTTCATGGTCTCCGCTTGAAGCCGATTGCTGGTAGCCACGGTACTATTATTAATGGACGCGGCCCAGTCTGCAGCTGCAGACTGTCAAAGTTAGCTCGTCGCATACCCCCGCAGGTGGCACTGGAAGTGTTGCCTGAAGCGGTGGCGGCGGGCGTTAGCCACTTAGACACCGCGCACTCCTATGCACGGCACGTTACCAACCGTAATCCGCCAAGTACTGCACCCCAAGCCCAAGGCGTGCTGATCATGCGCGGATTAGGCGCTGATCGCAGACGTGGCTCAACAAAGCATTGCCTATGTGCCGTTCTTCGCGCTGGATGGATTCACACCTTGCAGCCCAGGGAGCCACACCGGGTTCAGCGCACCAAACGGTTAGCGAACTGTTCTACCGCGCTCACTACCTTCTTCGCCCCATCCTGAATCTCCAGAATCACCGACCCTGCCTGGTTCGCCAGGTTGAGGCCGTCTTCGGCCTGAGCGCGCCCTGTGCCAATCACGGTGACCGCATCGGAGGCCAGGCGCTGATTCTGTTGCACAACGCCTGCGATTTCGGCTGTGGCCTGAGTGGTCCTGGACGCCAGCTGGCGCACTTCGTCAGCTACCACCGCAAAACCACGACCCTGCTCACCGGCACGCGCCGCCTCGATGGCGGCATTGAGCGCCAGCAGGTTGGTTTGTTCAGCGATGCCACTGATGGTTTTGATGATGGTGCTGATTACCTGGCTTTGCTGATCCAACGCCTCGATGCCTTCGGCAGCCTCCTGCATGTGGTGCGCCAGGTTGCGCATCACCGTCACGGTTTCCTGCACCACATCGGCGCCACGCTGGGCGGTGGTGTCGGTTTGGACAGAGGTGGTGTACGCCATGGTTGCGGCGTCGGCCACCGCGTTTTCCTGATTGACCTGCTCGGTGATCACCGTGGCGAATTTCACGATCTTTACCAGCCGGTCGCTGGCATCAAACACAGGGTTGTACGAGGCTTCCAGCCAGACGGTGCGGCCGGCGGCGTCAAGGCGCTTGAAGCGGCCTGCGATGAATTCACCCTGGCGCAGGCGTTCCCAGAAGGCTTCATATTCGGGTGACTTGCCGTCTTCCTGGGTACAGAACTGGCGGTGGTGCTTGCCCTTGATCTGCTCCAGACGAACGCCCATGGCTTGTAAGAAACGGTCGTTGGCCTTGACCACGTGCCCTTTGAGGTCGAACTCAATCACGGCCGTCGAGCGCATCAGGGCCTTGATCATGCCTTCTTGCTCGCGGGACGTCTCGATGGTGCGGGTCAGGTCACTGGCGTAGATCACATAAGACGTGAGGCTGTTGTTGGCGCCGCGAATGGGGTGCAGCAAAATGCGCAGCCAGGCCTCGCGGTTGTCCTTGCGCACAATACGCAGGGTGCCGCTGAAGTTTTCACCGTTGCGCAGCGCGGTCCAGATACGGCGGTGAAAATCGTCGTGGCGTACGGCCTCCGGCACCAACTCAGACAGCGGCTTGCCTTTGAGCTCGGCGTCACGGTGCTGCATTTCCCGCTCGAAGTTGGCATTCACGTGCTCGATCCGGCCCTCGGCATCCAGAAGCATCACGATCATGTCTTCGTCCAGGCCATGCCGCACCTGCTCGAACGATGCCAATTGCTCACGGAGAGAGGCCAGTTCATTTTTGAGTTGATTATTGAAGAACATGTGTACGCGCCTGTGACGATGCCAAGGTAGGTAATTCGTTGATCGGCCAATTATTTGTACACTTTAGATCGCAATGTACACAGCCGACAGATGGCAATATGATATTGGATCCGTCTGTGATATGGCTGGGTCAGAACAGTCCGGTTCTGAGGGCAATGCAGAGCGTGCCATCTAGCGATACTTAGCGCGTCGTGGTGCGGGTGCCGAACCCATCCGGGTGTTCGAGGACATGCAACAGCTCTACATATTGTTCAGTGAGCTTATGGCGACGGTCCAAGTGGACCAAGGGCAGGCAGCGCTGGTGCGATTCGCGCATCTTCACCGAGCTGCTCAAGTACGCCGGCAACACCGGCAAGCCCTCGGCGATCAGCTCGGCCAGCATGCTGCGGTGGAGGGCGGTGGTGCTTGAGTATTGGTTGACGACCACGCCTTCCACTGTCAGGGATTCGTTGTGGTCCTCCTGAATATCTTTCACATGCTCCAGCACTTGGTACAACGCCTGGCGGGAAAACGCATCGCAGTCGAACGGGATCAATACCGTGTCTGCTGCGATCAGGGCGCTGAAAGTGTAGAAATTCAGCGCTGGTGGAGTATCCAGATACACGCGGTCGTAGTCCTGGGCCACCTCATCGAGCAGGCGGCGCAGCTTATTGATCTTGAACTTGGCTTCTAGCTTGGGCTGAAGGTCGGCCAGTTCACTGCTGGCGGTAATCAGGTGCAGATTGTCATGGGCGGTTTCCAGGATCTTCACCCGGTTCTTCTTGCTACCGCTGGTGGAGGACAGCATCTGTTTGAAAAAGTCCGCGATACCGGGCGGGATGTCGTCCCCAAGCAACCCGGTAAGGTAGTGGGTGGAGTTGGCTTGAGCGTCCAGGTCGACCACCAGGGTGCGGTAGCCCTCGAGCGCGCTGGCGGCGGCAAGGTTGCACACGATGCTGGATTTGCCCACACCGCCTTTCTGGTTGAACACGACCCGACGCATTGACAGCCTCCTCTACCAAAAGGGGTCAGTGTATCGGGTCTGCACAGAGGCGGAGCGGGTGAGCAATATGAACTTTATGTTGCAGCGTTGCGATTTAGCCCCCGCCCGACCGGTGACGTCAGTCAGTAAGAAAACGGTCATGCCATGCCCCTAACGTGAGCGGGTTATCTCTTTAGCGAGTGCGTGCAATGACCCTTTCTTTCATTCCGGGCAATGAAGGGCCCGCCAGTGAAATCAGCGCAGCACTGAGGTCGTTGACCTTCCTGCGCCAGGACATGCTCAAGGCCGCGGCCATCGACCTGTCCCGTATCGACTCCAGCTACCAGGTCAGCGCAGCCAACCTGTTGGCTTACCTGGCCCTGCGTCGCCATGACATCCGCTTGCTGCAAGGGCGGCTGTCGGACCTGGGCCTGGCGTCGCTGGGGCGCTGCGAGCATGACGCCCTCGGAGAGGTATCCCGCCTAATTGGCGTACTGGAACAGTTGGCCGGCCAGCAACCGGCCTTCCAAAGCGCGCTGGCCCGGCCTGCCACGCTCGCCGAGCCTGTGGCGCTCCACGCCCATACCACGGCGTTGTTCGGCGACGCACCGAAGGGCCGCGCGGCACGGATCATGGTGACCATGCCCAGCGAGGCCGCCGAGGACTACGCGCTGGTGGAGCGGCTGGTGGCCGCCGGTATGAACTGTCAACGAATCAATTGCGCCCATGACGGGCCTGAACAGTGGGCGGCGATGATTGCGAACGTCCGCAAAGCCAGTCAGCAGTTGGGCAAACGCTGCGAAGTGGCAATGGACCTGCCTGGGCCTAAGCTGCGCACGGGGCCCATCGCGCCCGGGACCGCAGTGCTTAAAGTTAAGCCGGTACGCGACGAAACCGGCACTGTGCTCACGCCCGCACGGCTTTACTTGAGCGCGTCGCCGTGCGGCGAGGGCGGGCCTGCTGCAGGGGCCACCTTGCACGTACCTGCCACGCTGATCGAACACAGCGGCGTAGGGGATGTATTCACCCTGCGCGATGCCCGCCACGCCAAGCGCAGCATGACCGTTGTCGCCTTCGATGATCACGGCTGCTGGGTTGAGTTGCCCCGCACGACGTACCTCACCCCGGGGCTCAAGCTCAAGCGCACCTCGGTCGAGGGCCTCAAGCTGGTAGGCCGTGTGCTTGGCGTGCCCCCGGTCACCCAGGCCATCACGCTCAATGAGGGCGATACCTTGGTGCTCACCCGCGACAACGCGCTGGGCGTACCCGCCCAGCTGGACGAAGCCGGCGCGGTCACGGCGCCAGCACGCATCAGTTGCACGTCGCCCAACGTGTTCGATACGGCTCAAGCCGGTGACCCTGTGTGGTTCGACGACGGCAAGATCGGCGGGGTGGTAGAGCAGGGCAGCAGCGACTTGCTGCACGTCAGGATCGATCACGCACCCGGCGGTGCAAAGCTCAAGGCCGACAAGGGCATTAATTTGCCCGCCACCGACCTCGGCATCGACGCCCTGGGCGAAGACGACCTCAGCGCTCTGGCCTTTGCCGCACAGCACGCTGACATCGTAGAACTGTCATTCGTGAACACCGCTGACGACGTCAACCAGCTGCTGGCGCACTTGGCGCGTCTCAACGCAGAGCACATGGGCGTAGTGCTGAAGATCGAAACCCGCCAGGGCTTCGAGCAGCTTCCCCGATTGTTGCTTGCAGGAATGAAGATCCCCCGCCTGGGCGTCATGATTGCAAGGGGCGACCTGGCCGTGGAGGCGGGCTTTGAGCGTACCGCTGAACTACAGGAAGAGATGCTGTGCCTGTGCGAGGCCGCTCACGTGCCGGTGATTTGGGCCACCCAAGTGCTGGAGTCACAAGCCAAGACCGGGGCGCCGACACGCGCCGAAATCACCGACGCCGCCATGGGCGTGCGTGCGGACTGCGTCATGCTCAACAAGGGCCCTTACGTGCATAAAGCGGTGGCCACCCTGGATAACCTGCTCAGGCGCATGCAGGGGCACCATGAGAAAAAACGCGCCATGATGCGCAAGCTCAATGTGGCCATCCCGGATATCCTGGCGGTGCCGGTCTAAATCACAACAAACCTTATCAATCTCTAGGCAATGATAGTGAAAAATACTATGGCTTTTTAGCTTTCACTATTTGCCTAGCTTGAAGCGCCGGAGAAAAACACGCTTTCAACGCTCCTTTACCCAGAGCTTCGGCGGGTAATGCGTTCTCTTTCGGATTCGAAGCGGCAAAGCAGTTGGACCTGCGGCAACCTGGCGAGTACACAGGGGACTTGTTTGCGCGGACGCAGCCAGAGAAGTGCTAGCAGCTGATGGGCATCATGGACAGTATCAATGCCCGTTGGGGACGGGGTACATTGCGCTCAGCTACAGTGCCCATAGAGCCCGATTGGGGCATGCGTCGCGACTTTATGAACCAGAGTTACACCACGCGGATAGACCAGTTATGGACGGTCAATGCAAAATAATGAATACCCTGAAAAACCTAAATGCCAATATCTGCGTTTCATCATGAAAAATATATTAAACGTACTAATTTCGCCAAATTTAATGAGTGGGTCGATTCTTGTTCGGTCGCACACGAATAACCAGAATTGCTCTATAAATATAATTTAAGGACTCACAAAATTTTCTAATGGTAGATATAAAAAATTAAGCTGCTATACAAATTAACATGCCTTTAAATTTCTACTAAACTGGAACTTTTAAGCTGATAATAGGTCGATATTTTGCATTTGCATGTGAAATTCTCTTACTAACCAGGATAATACCATGCCTACAGGTCCTATAACCGCTCCGCTCGTACTGAGTGATGAGCAAGTCATCGTTCATACTCAGGGCTCTTTCACTACCTACAAAGGAACGTCGGATGACGACGTGATCAATGGTTCCTATACACGGGATCATTTGTTTGGTGGTGCTGGGAACGACACCCTGAATGGCCAGGGCGGCAACGACGATATATTGGTAGGCGGTGCGGGAGTCGATGCCCTCACAGGCGGCGCAGTCGATGGATACCCGGTAAGATTTGTGTTCACGTCGCTCACCGACAGTTACGCCAATGCCGAGGGTTCTCACTCCGACCTAATTACTAATTTCTTTGGCCCATACGATGTGCTGGACCTGACCGCCCTCGGCCTAGAGCGGATCGGTAACGGCCACAATGGCGATCTGGACGTCAGCTATGATGCTGCCACGGACATTACCTACCTGCGGTCGCTGGACAAAGACGCCAGCGGCAATTTCTTCGAGGTGCGCCTGGCAGGCGATTTCCAAGGCCAGCTAAGCACGACCAACTTCGTACTGCGCCATGACGGCACAGCTGGCAACGATATCTTGGACTACAGCTTCAGCACCAAAGCGTACGTACTCAATGGCCAGGATGGCGCCGATACATTGACTGGAGGGAAATTCTCCAACGTACTGGATGGCGGCGCAGGTGCTGATCACCTGCTCGGCAATGGCGGCTACGATACTTTCCTCTATCACCAGCTCAGCGACAGTTTCGTCAACGACGCCTCGGGTTTGTCCAGCGTTGACCTTATCAGCAATTACAACCTGTTCCGTGGGGACGTGTTGGACGTTTCCGCGCTGGGCTTTACTGGCCTGGGCGACGGCTACGATGGCACGCTGAATTATACCTATGACAAAACCGTAGGGCATTTTGTGGCGCAGTCGTTCGAAGCCGATGCCCAAGGCAACCGCTTCAAAGTGTATATCGACCAGGACAACCGCCACGGTGACGTCGCTTTCCAGGATGCCGATGGTTTTATCTTCGCGGGTGATAACTACTCTGACAAAGCTAACCAGACGCTGACCGGAACGCCGACCTTCGATACTCTCTATGCGGGAAGTCACGGCGGTATTCTTATCGGCGGCGGTGCCGGCGATGCGCTGACGGGCAGGACTGGGGTAGATACCTTCCGCTATCTAGACAGCAGCGATAGCGTTCATGGTGCCGCTGACCTGATCACGGACTTCGATGTGACCCAGGACAAGATCGACGTGGCAGCCCTCGGCTATACCGGCCTTGGAGACGGCCACGATGGTACCTTGAAGCTGGTCTACGACACAGACCTACACCGCACCTATCTCAAGGACTACGACCTGAATGCTGAGGGTCAGCGGTTCGAAATCGCTTTGGAAGGCGGCTACACCAAGACATTCACCGCAGATAACCTGATTGTTGCGAGCACCGGTTCAACAGCCGAGCACGCTCCTGATGCGCCTATCGAATTAGTAGGCGTTGCGCCGAGTGATACCCATTTGGCAGGGTAAAGTCTTAACCCACAGCGGTGGCTCGCCGAGTCTTTTTAAGATCGAGGCGAGCTTAAATTTTTGAAACGTCAGTGTATAAATCACTGATAAAGGTGCACCGATTTTCACGGTTGGCGCACCTGGCTGGTTATAACGTCATTGAGGGTTAGACATTCATAGTGTTTCCTACGGCATATTTATAAAGGCGCCGTGTGAATATTCCGGGTCTTCGATTCGGATTGGATTGCCACCTAACCATTGAATGTCTACCCGGCTCTTAAAGTAACTTCCCGATCCACACAGTGTGGGTGACTTATCAACGTCAAGATTATGGAAAATCTTGCGATGATGCGTATCTGATGAGACAGTGACTTGTACATAAGGCCCCATAGTCCTGTTGCAATTATTTGCGGGATCTGTCTCGCCGTTCTTGTATTCATCTACGATCAAACGTGTCTTTATGATCGAACCTGCGGCTTTGGCAGCATCGTTATTGGCTCCATAAGCGTAACTTTTACATGAGCCTGTGCCAAAGTAACAGACGGTTACCTCAATATCAGAAATAGCTTTTATCGTATCTGCGGTGGGTGTCCATTTCGGAGACCGAAGCGCATATTCTCCGGCATCGTTGAACAAAGCACCAGTATTCGCAATATGTACAGCTTCAGGATCGTATTGCTCAGGGGCTATACCCGCATTTACCGCTCTCTGGTAATCCTTTGTATCAAGTTCTGTGCCCCAGCTTGTGCTACCAGGAACTGAGGGGTCTACACTTAAATAGGTGTTGGTTGAGCCTGTCTGAAGTGTCCAGAAATGCGTTCCGTTAACAGCGCCCCGGCCTGTGAAATTCTGCGTTCGTAAACTACAGGTATATGTGTCTGCATATGGAGCGACAAACAGATATCTCACGACGAGACTCAACACGCCGTTAGTTTCAACGTCCTTACCAAGATAATTTCTAGTACTGAACAGACCTCCCACAATTTCTGTATGTAATGCACCTCTACAGATAATTTGCATACCCAGCATCTGAATTACATTGGCGTTACTCAGTGCGCTACCTTTCCCCAAGAGATAAATTCTGTCCCCGACGGCCATTTTTATTTTTGAAGTTTGCACTGGAAGGCCTGGATCGGCGACTTGTGGAGTAACCAGTACTGGAGGTAGGTGGGATTTATCCGCATCCTGAGTATAAACTGGTAGGGGAGCCCCTAATACCGAAATTTCGTTTGCATTAACCGACAGAGCAAACAACAGTGCAAATGATGTAAATAGGTTCAACGGCTTGAATATGGAGCGGCTAGCCTTGTGCATTTTCCTTGCATTCCCTTACCTGAATTTGACGGCAAGATCACCCCCCACTTGAGGCTGGTATCGGCACCAATTCCGGATCCTTTAGTAACTTTATGGCACAATGACACTGCTCTGAATTGAGCGAAATACTGTGCTGCATATTTGCCAATCGGGGTATGGGCGCCCTTCGTAATTTGCCTCAATCTTCAAAATCGACATCGGTGGTGTTGAGGTTGGTGTTGAAGGTGCAGAGCCTGGGCTCGCTGATAGCGGCGATCTGCAACACGATCTTCCAGATCTGTTCACCATAATTGGTGACGGGGTCAAAGCTGCTGGGAAAGGATGGATTTTGCTAATCGATGAAGTTCAATACCTCTCTGAAGATGACTTGTCTGCGCTAATCGTTGCTATGCGTCGAATGGCAGGTATTGCTAAGGAGATGGAACGCGATCAGTCATCGCTAGGTCCGGCTCGGGCCAACATCATTTCTAAGGGCATGATCTACAGTACAGACCATGGCTACCTTGATTTCTCGGTTCCTCTTTTCGCTGAGTACCTACGCCGCCGAGGTGAATGAAAACGGCGGTATTCAAGACCTGCCAAGCCCGTCGATCACCTTGTCTGCGCACTCTCTGAGGCCGGGGCCGAGGAGGTAGAAACAGACCAGTTTCCACACTCCGCTCCCGCAGGAAAGCAATCCATGAGAACTCAGGACACATTCAATACCGCTTTAAGCGCTTTGATGGCCACCTCGGCCTGAGCCAGCTTGGCGTTGGCGCCTTGACCCCAGGCGTCGCGCAGGTCGCGCAGATCAGGTTGCGCATCGGCCTGCAGGCACCACTGGTGATGGTCGTGCCAAGCGCCGAGTGCGGCTTGTACAGCCTTCAATGCTTTGGCTGCCTTGGGGGAGAGCGGTGAACGCTGGGGGAACGCCTCAGTGAGGTAGCGGGTGCGTTTAACCAGAATGCGCAGTTGATGCCGGTCGAACCCTTGGTCATCCAGGCCGGCGTGCAACTTTTTCAGGTGCTTACTGAATGATTTCTCTACGGCCTTGGTCAGGGCGCTTGAGTCACTGCCCATTGGGCTCGCGCGGAAAGCCGCAGGCCAGCGGTCCAGTGCCTTGAGCAACGCACTTAGTGCTGGCGACTCGGCGATACGCGCATAGTGACGCGGCAACTGTTCCAGACGGTGGTTGGCGGCGGTGGCCAGGCCGCGCGCGCTCAGTTGCTGCGCCATCACTTCAAGGTCGCGCGAGGGCGTGGTCAACCGGCCCACTTGCCGCGCCGCGTCACTCAGGGCACTCATGGCTGCCACTTTACGCACCGGCACCAACAGGCTGCGCAAGCGCCGCACCGCAATGCGCAAGTCGTGTAGCGCCTCGGTATCGGTACCAGCCCGCAGCCGGGCGTGTGCGCTCCACAGCTTCACCTCCAGCTGGATGATCGCTTGGACGTACTGATCGGTGAACGCCATGTTTCCCCCCTTAAACGAAACGTTGTCTGTTTACAGACCACGGCCCGAGAGGGTTGTCACTGTTACGGTTTTATGACGCTTAGGTGACTGATACCTTCGGTCAACGCGTGTGGACGCCCCGCTGAAGAAACACGTTGCGGCTTCATTTTCTGAACTAGCCTCAGCCCACTGTTATGGAGAGAGGAGAGGCAACGGTGGGTGAAAACACTTACTGATGACCGGCGCCAGTGGGCGAATTGGCTCGACGTTTTATGAAGCGATGAATGAGCGTTACGCGTTCACGCTAATCGACTTAACGCCTCCTGCTTATGAGGTAGTGCGACGTGGCTACCGTCTCTATGCTTGATGCTCGAACCGCGGTTGGCCTCAATACGGGCTGGCCGTGGGCCGGACCACGATTTCGCTGACATCCACATCATTGGGTTGTTCGATGGCATACACCATGGCGCGGGCGATGGCGGCCGGGGTTATCGCCACCTTGCGAAACCCCTTCATGGCGTCGCGGGCGGTGTTATCGGAAATCGTCTCGGCCAGTTCAGACTCCACTACCCCTGGGCACACCACCGTGACCCGAATACGGTCGCTTTCCTGCCGCAGGCCGTCAGAGATGGCCCGCACGGCGTATTTGGTGGCGCAGTACACGGCGGCCGTCGGCGACACCGACAAGCCACCGATGGACGAGAGGTTGATGACGTGCCCATGCCCTTGAGCCTCCAAGGTGGGCAGCACGGCGGCGATGCCGTGTAGCACGCCGCGAATGTTCACGTCCAGCATGCGGTCCCATTCGTCTACCTTCAGGGCGTTCAAGGGCGACAGCGGCATTACGCCGGCATTGTTGATAATCACGTCGATGCGGCCGAAGGTGGCCTTGGCGAAGTCAGCAAAGCCTTGCACGTCTTCGCGCTGGGTAACGTCCAGTGCCTTGCAGGAGGCCGAGCCGCCTTGGGCGGTAATCTCCGCGACCAAGCGCTCCAGCCGGTCGGTGCGGCGCGCGCCGAGCACCACATGAGCGCCTTTGGCGGCGATGAGGCGCGCGGCGGCTTCGCCAATACCACTGCTGGCGCCTGTGATCAGCACAACCTTGTTGTGAACGGAGGACATTGCAATGCTCCTTGCGCAGAGAGAAACCGCCCAGCGAGGGGCGGGGCGATTAGGGTCTGCCAAGGGTACGAGGGGGAGCGCCCACTGCGAATGCTGATTGCTGCTGCCGGCTTGCCTGATGCTGCTAAGGGCAGGCCGGCGATGCAACAGCGAGGTGCGCGCTGTTACAACGGCAAGTAGCCCTCACGTGCCAAGCGTTGCAGGGCTGAGATGAGTACCTCTTCGTTGTTGACCGTTTCAGTGAAGCCTGCCCGGCGTATCTTGTTCATGTCCGAGACCATGTCGAACTCGGTGTTGAACACAAAGTCCCCGAAGGGCCAGCCCACCAGCTTTTCATATGGCATTGCCTTGAGCCCATGCGCCGTGGCCAGGTGCGCCCAGGTGTCAGCCAGGCCTGGCATGTGTTTGGCGAGCGAGAAAGGCTGCGGCGGCGCCACCTCGATGCCGAACGCCTGCGCAACTTTGTGCCAGAGGCGCTCCCACCGAAACGGCTCGCCTACCAGGTTATAGGCTTCATTCGCAGCGTTGGCTGCCAAGGCAGCCCACAGGCTGGCGCGGGCGAGCCAGTGGGCGTCTGTGACCTGGGCAAGCACGTCTTGGTACGTTTTGACAGAGCCTGGAAACCGCAACGGCAGGTGCTGCTCACGGCTCAAGCTCATAAACACGCCGATGACCATGGCGATGTTCATGGGGTTGCCGGCCACGTCCCCTACCACCACGTCAGGCCTGAGGATCGTCCAGGTCAAACCGTCCTGGGCCTGGCGCTCACGCAGCAGGTCCTCTTGGGCATAGTAGAAGTTGGGCGCCACATGGCGTGGGTCATCTTCGTAGAAGGGCGCCAGGGTAGGGCCCAGATGGACCCCGTACACTTTGGCGCCCTGATAATGCACCACCCGCTGCAACGGCGCGCCTACGGCCTTCAAGCCATCCAACAGGTTGCGCAGCATGGCGGCGTTGATCCGCGACTCTTCGGCCAAATCCGCGTTGGCCTGAAGGGCGGCATAAAACACGTGAGTCGTGTCGGCAGCGCTCGCCAGCGCCGCGCGAGTCGCCTCAGGGTCGTTCAGGTCACAATCAATGGTCTGCACACCGGGTACGTCAGTGCGGCGAATAGCCCGTACGCTCCAATCATCTGCCGCCGCGAGCGTATCGACCAAGGCGCTGCCAATAATGCCGCTGGCGCCCACGACCAAGGCGTTATAAGGGGTGTTCATAAGGTTACCTCGCTGCTATCACCCCTCGACTTCCTGGCTCAGGCGCTTGATCAATGCGTGGGCGGTGGCAGCGGAAGAGGCTGGGTTCTGCCCGGTAATCAGATGGCCGTCTTCTACGACGTAACTGGCCCAGTCCGCCCCTTTGGAATACTGGCCGCCGTTAGCCTTAAGCATGTCTTCGACCAGAAAAGGCACTACGTCGGTAAGGCCCACGGCGGCTTCTTCGCTGTTGGTGAAGCCTGTCACCTTCTTGCCTTTAACGACGGGGTGGCCATCTGCAGCTTTGACATGCTTGAACACGCCAGGGGCATGGCATACCGCTGCGATTGGCTTGTTGGCCGCGTAGAACGACGCCAGCAGGGTCTGGGAATCGAGGTCCTCAGCCAAGTCCCATAGTGGGCCATGGCCACCGGGGTAAAAGACTGCATCGAAGTTGTAGGGGTCGATTTCACCCAGGGGCAGCGTATTGGCCAAGGCGCTCTTAGCGTTTTCGTCGCCACGGAAGCGTTCGGTGTCGTCGGTCTGGGCATCAGGCTCGTCGCTTTTCGGGTCCAGCGGCGGCTGGCCGCCCTTGGGCGAGGCCAGGGTAATCTCGGCACCTGCGTCCAGGAAGGTGTAGTAAGGCGCCACGAACTCTTCAAGCCAGAAACCGGTTTTCTTGCCGGTGTCGCCCAGTTGGTCGTGTGAAGTAAGCACCATCAGGATTTTCATATCGGCGTAGCCTCCAAGGGTAATGAAACCGATGCGCGCATCGGTCGCTATCACTCTCTGAGGCCAGCCTGGCGCAGATGTTCAAAGGGTTGCAGAGGACGGTTGTCATTAGCCATCGACGCCTTCCGCGTGAGGTTATTTCGGCTAGCTACGTTTCGGGGCACGGCAATGACCGTGCTGGCGATCTCGTTTAACCGCCTGATTGATCATTATGCTGGCCGTACTTGAGTCGCCACGGGGTTAGTGCGACGCTTGTGTCCTTCGCCAGGGAGGATGTACGGATGGAACGGCGGCAATTTAGCGGCGCCATGCAAGGTAAGAATTTACGCTACCTTGAGGCGCCGGGTAGCGTACTCCCTCGGCCATCGCGGGCAGGCTTCTTGCTGCTGGAACACTTTTCACTGCCAGCCTTTACCCAGGTACTCGATACCCTGGTGACCGCCAACCTGCTCAGGCCGCGCGTGTTCTCGTCGAGCACCTTTGGCTTGACCGAGGGTGAAGTGGTCAGTGATCTGGGGTTGGTGATCCGGCCTGACAACCAACTGGGAGTAGGGGCCCTGGAGGGGCTGGACCTGCTGGTGGTGTGCGGTGGCTACCGCACGGCGCTGCAAACCACCGAGGCATTGGTCAGTGTGCTGCGCCAAGCGGCCGAAGCAGGCGTTGCCTTGGCGGGGTTATGGAATGGCGCCTGGTTCTTGGGCGCGGCGGGCCTGCTCGACGGCTACCGCTGCGCGATTCACCCCGAGCACCGCCCCGCGCTGGCTGAAATGGCCAAAATCACCGCCGTTACCAGTGAAGCCTTTGTGGTAGACCGCGACCGGCTCACTGCGTCCAGCCCGGCAGGGGCGTTCCATATGGCACTGGAATGGATCAAAACCCGGCACGACACCGCGCTGGTGGAGGGCATTGAGGACATTCTGGCATTCGAGGAATCACGCTACCGGCGCACCACGCCGTCGTCTCATGCCTGCGTGAGCGCACCCTTGCGCGAAGTGGTGAAGCTGATGGAGGCCAACCTGGAAGAGCCGTTGGAGATCGACCAGTTGGCCGTGTACGCGGGGCGCTCACGGCGGCAACTGGAGCGTTTGTTCAAGGAGCAATTGGGCACCACGCCCCAGCGTTATTACCTTGAGCTGCGCATCACCGAAGCGCGTCGGCTGCTGCAACATACCGAGTTGTCTCACGTGGACATACTGGTCGCCTGCGGCTTTGTATCGCCCAGTCACTTCAGTAAGTGTTATAGCGCGTATTTTGGTTATCGCCCTTCTCAAGAAAAAAGGCACGTTCGCTAACTAGGCCGGGGTTGCGTTTTGGCTTGCGTAAGTCTTCAAGGGCAGCGTATTGTGTGGGCAGTACGGTAGATATTATTTCGTTAAATAAAAGGGAACTAAAATGACTGACCCACGCAACGTTGCTCATGACAAGAAAGTTCAACAAGAAAAGAAAAATCACGGCGAAGAAATTGCGCCAAACGCTGAGCACGCGCCACAGCCTGGGCAAAAGCCTGCGCTCAAGCATGACGATGAAGAACATAAAGACGAGCAAGCCTAACTAGCTGCTTCTATTTAGTTGGAACTTTTGGGTGTAGTAGTGCTCGTCGCCCCACTGCCCGCCAGGCGCCTGGTTAGTGGCATGGCGTTACCAACTTGTTCGATGGGTATGAGCGTTTATGCTCATACCCATTGTTGTTTCAGGCGTCCTTGATTACCCCGGTCATTGCGGTGTACTGGCTTTGCTTGTTTTGAACTTTATCCAGTACTTCGGGTGGTGTGGACTCGCGAAACACCACCATGTGGCCCACGTCCTTGCCGCCTTCTGTAACGCGCTCCACGTCATTGATCATCCAAGTCTTCAATTCGTCAAAGGTAATGCCCAGTTCCTTGGCTACGTGCTGATGGATACGGTCGTCTGCGCTAGCGTTATCTGTGCTCATTGGGAAGGTTCCTTTGGTTGGCTGTTAACCTAGGGCCGCGTGACGCCCACACAGTTCATACGCGTTCCCCAAGGAGGCCAGTTTCGTATGCTCCACAACCAGCTCATTCGCCGGTTTGATTTGATCACCCTCCAACTGTTCGTGGCTGTTGCGCAAGAGGGCACCTTGACCCGAGCAGCGGCCCGGGAGGCTATTGCCATCTCAGCGGCAAGCAAGCGGTTGATGGAGCTGGAGGCAGTGCTGGGCCCCGGGCTGTTCGTGCGTAACGCCAAGGGCATGCAACTCACGGCCGCCGGGGATACCCTGCCGCACCCCGCCCAACGCATGTTGTCGGGCCTGGATAAAATGGGCCTGGAACAGGAGGAACACCGCCAAGGTATGCGCGGCTACGTGCGGATGCTGGCGAACCTCTCTGCCATCTGCTCCGAGGACACTGACCCCCAAGGCCTGCACCGCGTGCCCTATGGTGCGGACGAACTGGTGGTGCTGCGCCAGGACCATCCCTTGGCGGGCCGAGATCACGTGGCATTCGAGAAAACTCTGGGCAGCGACCACATCGGCCTGCACGCCGCCAGCTCAATCAACATGCGCACCCAGAACGCCGCCCGCGCTCATGGCAAACCCCTGCGGGTACGCATTCACGTGCCAGGGTTCGATGCCATGTGCCGTATGGTCCAGGCCAACCTGGGTATCGGGGTGCTGCCGCGCACTTGCAACGTAGGCACTAAGCCCACGAGCGCCCACTGCTCCGATAAAACGTGCAGCGGCGTTCGTTCGCCAACTGGCGTTGGGCGGTGCTCCATGAACACCACCCGGTCGGCGGCCTCGCGGGCGAAGCGCAACTCACGACCCAACACCCCTTCGCGTTTCGCGAAGGGTCATTGCCCAGTGACGGTTGGATCTGGCCCCCATCGGCCTACTACGCTTGGCAGTACCTTCCAAGAATAAATGAGGCAACGCTATGACAGGCCCCTTGCACGGCGTGCGGGTAATCGAAATCGGCACCCTGATCGCAGCGCCCTTCGCGGCCCGGTTACTGGGTGAATTCGGCGCCGAAGTGATCAAGATCGAAGCCATGGGGCAGGGCGACCCCCTTCGCAAGTGGCGAAAACTCCATGAAGGCACGTCCCTGTGGTGGTACTTGCAGTCACGCAACAAGAAATCCCTGGCCCTGAACCTCAAATCCCGCGACGGCATCGAGATCGTCAAGCGCCTGGCTGAAAGCGCGGACGTGCTGATCGAAAACCTGCGCCCCGGCGCGCTGGAAAAGCTCGGCCTGGGCTGGGATGTATTGCATGCGCTGAACCCCAAGCTGACTCTGGTACGCATCTCCGGGTATGGGCAGTCAGGCCCCTACCGGGATAGGCCTGGGTTCGGTGCGATCGGCGAAGCCATGGGCGGCATTCGCTATACCACCGGCACGCCGGGCACGCCACCGGCACGGGTGGGTGTGAGCCTGGGTGATTCGCTGGCGTCGATGCATGCGGTGATGGGTGCGCTAATGTCGTTGCTGCGGGTCAAGACCGGGCAGGGCGATGGCCAGGTGGTAGACGTGTCCCTGGCCGAAAGCGTGTTCAACGTGATGGAAAGCCTGGTGCCCGAGTACGACATGTTGGGGCATGTGCGCGAACGCAGTGGCGGCGCGCTGCCGGGCATCGCCCCTTCCAACACCTACCCCACTCAAGAGGGCGCTTACGTGGTGATCGCCGGCAACAGCGACCCCATCTTCAAGCGCTTGATGAACGCCATCGGGCGGCCTGAGTTGGGTGAGCGCCTCGACTTCGCCCATAACGACGGCCGCGCAGCACACAGTGACCTGATCGATACCGCCATTAGCCAGTGGTCCTCCCGCCTGCCCATCGATGAGGTGTTGCAGGTGCTGGAGCAGGCCGAGGTGCCAGCGGGGCGCATTTATAACGTGGCCGACATCGTGGCAGACCCCCATTACCAGGCACGGGAGATGATTCTCGACGCCGCGCTGCCGGGCGGTGCTCAGGTGAAGATGCCAGGCATCGTACCCAAGCTGTCGGAAACACCCGGCGCGGTGAACTGGCAAGGCCCTGCGCTAGGAGAGCACACCGACAGCGTGCTCACCGCCTTAGGAATGACGGCCGAAGACATTGCACGGCTTAAGGCCGATGGAGTAGCGCAATGATTACCGATTTCTCCCAACGCCTCCTGGTGCAGGAAGTGTCACCGCGCGATGGCCTGCAAATCGAACCTACCTGGGTCGAAACGGTTGACAAGATCGCCCTGATCGACCAGCTGTCCCTGGCCGGCTTCAGCCGCATCGAAGCGGGCTCGTTCGTGTCGCCCAAGGCCATCCCCGCGCTGCGCGATGGCGAAGCGGTTTTTTCAGGCATCACCCGGCAACCGGGCCTGATTTACGTGGCCTTGGTGCCTAACTTGCGCGGCGCGCAGCGGGCGATGGCAGCCGGTGTCGATGAGCTGAACCTGGTGATGTCCGCCAGCCAGACCCACAACCTTGCCAACCTGCGCATGAGCCGCGAGCAGTCCCTGGCGGCCTTTGCCGACGTAGTGTCGTTGGTCAAGGGCAGCCCGTTGAGTTTGAACGGCTCTATCGCCACCACCTTCGGCTGCCCGTTCGAAGGCGTTGTCAGCGAAGACCGTGTGTTGCAGATCGTCGATGCTTATCTGGAACTGGGGATGCAAGGCATCACCCTGGCCGACACCACCGGGATGGCCAACCCGCGGCAGGTCGCGCGGCTGGTGCAGCAGGTGCTGACCCGGCTGCCGGCCTCGGCGCTGACCTTGCACTTTCACAATACCCGTGGCTTGGGGCTGTGCAATGTGCTGGCGGCCTATGAGGCGGGCGCCCGGCGATTCGACGCTTCACTGGGGGGGCTGGGAGGCTGCCCGTTCGCACCGGGCGCCTCGGGGAATATCTGCACCGAGGACCTGGTGAACCTGTGCGACGAAATGGGCATCGACACCGGCATCGACCTGGAGCACCTGCTCATCCTCTCGCGGCGCTTGCCCGCGCTGCTAGGCCATGGCCTGCCAGGGCAGGTGGCGAAGGCGGGGCGTAACCGAGACCTGCACCCAGCGCCAGCTGATTTACCCGCCTTGCAGATGTGGGCACAGCCGGTACGCCTGGGGCCCTTGGACACGCACTGACCCTGAGCTTGACCACGCGCATCATTTAAAACGTGCTCATAGAAGTCAGAAGGCTCTGCTGTAAGGGAACTGGCAATTGATTTGGCCCACTCACTTGGAGCCCGCCGTTGATTAGGCAGCCGAGACGCTGTTGCCATTAAAACCTACTGAAGCTTTGGAGCTGACAAGAGCGATATGCCCCAGATACTTAATAAATTGCTGCATCCCTCTGCTCAGGCATCCAGCAGTCGTCATGCCGAGGACGCACAGAGTACTGAGGGGCATCCGCTTCCCGCACTAAAAGCGCGGCTCAAGGATACGCTTGAAGGGTACGTCACCAGCACGTTCAATCAGGGCGCCCCGGTCGCCCGCATTGGCGTGAACAACCTAGCGATGCTCTCGGCCTTGCAAGCGGTCAATGGTGTGCTGGCTGAGAAAAGGATTCATCTGTCTGCTCATGGCCGACTGCCAGAGGGGGTAGAACAATTGCTCAGTACTGCGCTTGAGCAACTGCGCAGTGACCCCGTCAGGTATCCGCTCGCCGCCGCTGTACCTAATAAGGCGGACTTGAAGTTGGAAGGTATCGAAAAACTACAGCGCTCAATCGACACTTCCAAGACGCCACTAGCCAACGTCCCAGCCGAGCATCGGTGGCGTCTTTGCCTGGATCCGGCGTTTGTGGACCTGGTCGAAACCCATATAGCGGGCGCGCGGGACAACAAACTTCTGCCTTTCATGATGGACTCCGAGCCCCATTACTTGCATGGATTACTCAATGGCTGGGCCATGTCTATGAAGTCCCTTAAGGCGCCTTTTAACGCCAAGCTGCTCACTAACCTGCACGGCGCTGTGTTCGATGGCCAAGGTATCGATAAGAAGGAGTACATCAGAAGCAGCTTTGGCTTGACCATGGGGCATAACATGACAGTTGAAGGTCGGGAGGAGTTGCTGGCGTTTGCCAGAGAATTACGCAAAGAATTACCCCAATACGTAGTGACTGATTCTCGGCAAGCGTTCGAGGAGTTTGAAGCGAAGTGGGACGAGACGCTGCCCGGCGTCCCAGTACCTGCGCCGCCAGAGCCTACTGGAAACCTGGCCAACGCCGCCCATGCCGAAGTGCCCTTCGCAACACTAACCAAGCACATGGACAGCTTTATCAGTGACTATGAAAAGAAAATGCCTCACTGCAAGACTGAGGACGAACGGCTGAGCAATATTGTCGATTTGTGCCAGAAGCTGGAGCGGCTCCATCCGTTTCCTGATGGCAATGCACGCAGCTTTGCGATCTTGACGCTTAACCATTTGCTAGTGCGTAACGGTATGCCGCTGACGATGCTCAGCGACCCTAATATCCTCGACGGTTGGTCACGTGATCAGGTTGTAGCAGAAGTAAAAGCAGGACAGCGGTATGTCGCCACTTATTCCGGTAGCCCAGGTGCTGCTGCTCAGGCCGGAAGCAAAAGGCAGTGGCAAGACTCGCTGAAGAATCGCCTCAACAACCTTTTCTGAGCCGCTTGGGTCCGAGTTCTGCAGAGGTAGTAGGACGCTTAGCTAACGCCGTGCCCTCTGCAAAGTTCTTTGCTCGGCAGGCCAGATGATCGGGCGTTACCTGGTCGCCGAATTGATGCGCCTTCTTGATCGAGGACATGAGCCGCACGCTTCATGAGACGCGGGCGATCGCTCATATCGTCGGGGCGGATAATCAAGTGATGTTGAGCGCGTTGCAGACCGTTGACCAGACAATGCGCAGGGCAGGCATTGTACTTTCCGATCATCAGCCGGTGCCTGAGGGCGTGGAGACACTGGTGCGCGATACCCAGGCGCTGGCCTTGATTGCGTACAACGATGCCCACCGCGGCGCGCCAATCTCAAACTGCACGCCGCCTTCATGCGGCAGGCTGCCGAACATGGGGTAACGCTGCTGCTGTTCCCGGAGCTGTCCCTGACAGGTTATGAACCCACCCTGGCCGAAGCTTTGGCGCAGCCCGAAGACTGCCTACTGCTCGACCCCTTGCGCCAGCTCGCGCAGGAAACCGCGATGACCACAGTAGTGGGTTTACCCTTACGCTTGCAGGATCACGACAAACCGCTGATCGCAGCCTTTATCCTCCACCCGGATGGCAGGCTGGGGCGCTATACCAAGCAGTATCTACACCTTGGCGAAGATCAGTATTTCAGGGCAGGCCAGGGCGGCGAGCTGATGTCCATCGCGGGGCTGCCCGGGGCGTTGTCGGTGTGCGCCGATTTCAGCCACCCTGAACACCCATCACGCGCTGCGCTGCAGGGCGCACAGCTGTATGCCAGCAGCGCGCTGATCGGTGAAATCGGCTACCCCCATGACAGTACGCTGTTGCAAGGCTATGCCGCGCGCCACGGCATGGCGGTGCTGATGGCCAACCACGGTGGCCCCACCGGCGGCTACGCAGCCGCCGGGAAAAGCGCCCTATGGGATGAGGAGGGGCGATGTGTGGCGGCCACTAGCGGCCCGGGAAACTGCCTGTTGATCGTGTCTCGGCGGTCTGACGGGTGGAGCGGCGTTGAGGTGCCGTTGGTGATGAGATAAGCATCACTTCGTCATCTGGGTATAGAACGCTCTTATCTGGTCGATACCCACTCGGAGCATTACGCTTATACCCGACAATGGGCACAGGCCATCCACGCGTTCTCGCCTAAGACGCAGGGCCTTAGCTGAAGGGTCAACCAGCGTCAGATCATTTACCACTATTTACCTGCTGAAGAGGTGCTTGGCTGATGCCACTCGCAAAGATGTTGCTGTGCTTGATAGGGGCGCTGAGTGCGTCTGTACAGGCCGATGAGTTTTCAAACCCGAGCCGGTTACCGGTTGCTGGCACGGCGCCCAGCATTCATGGCAAGGCGTATAACAGTCTGTACCAAGAGCTAGGAGGCATTCCGGGCATCACCCAAATAGTGGAAGGCATGCTGCTCAACGCCGCCCGCGACCCGCGCATCATGCAGCACTTTCGCAACATTGCCCCTGAGCGGCTACGCGACAAATTGGTCGAGCAACTATGCGTAGACACCGGCGGCCCTTGCACTTACACCGGCGATACCCTTGCTGAATCCCATAAGGGAATGAATCTTCAGCCAGCCGAGTTCAATGCGCTGGTAGAGGATCTGATAGCTTCGATGAACAACAAAGGCGTGCCGGCCAGTGTGCAGAGCCGGGTGTTGGCCGGGATGGCGGCTCAGCGGGGGGAGGTGCTTGGTAAGTAAAGGGCCGCTCAGGGTCGATAGCGGCCGATTCCAACAGGCCGCAAACGATCCATACCAACGGTGGCAATAGGCAGAAGAAAAATCAGATGCCGCTGCACGTCAGAATTTTTTTTAGTTGCAACGTTCGTAGGTCAGGTAGCCATTCGCACCGGTACCAACGCATGAAAAACCGGCTTTCTGGTAGATCACCCTGGCAGGATTGTCAGGCCGCACACTCAGCCGTAATTGAGTGAACCCCTGGCGTGTAGCATCAAGCATGTACGCCTTTACCAGAACCGTTCCAACGCCACTCCGTCGAGAGTCCGGGGCTACGTGGATGGTGCAAAGCTCTGCGTAGGCGCCCTCGGGGATCCACAAGGAATAACCTGCGAAAGCATCGTTGATTACAGCGACTGTAAGATGGTCGAAATTCTCTACCCACCGCGCCAGATGTCGCTCCAGGTCACTGTGCCATGAAGCTTCATGTTCAGACTCCCAAGAGCGGATATAGCTTTCCTCGCCTCGGTAAATAGCCGGTAGATCGTTCACGCATGCTTGTCTTAGTCGTAGCCCCATTTCATTAGTCTCTAATTACCGTTCTCTGCCAGTTTGCGCCTGTTGCTACTGGTTGTTTTGGACTCTTTGAGGCCCGTTTCCACCGGCTGCTTCCAGCGCAATAAAGCCGGCAATCAACTGGCCAGAAGCTGCCTATCAGGGTGAAGAAATGCACCACTCACCCAGACGTTCGACTAATCTAATAAGATAACCATCAGGGGCTTTCACGATGAATTCACGATGGCCGATCTCCACATCGTTAGCTCGATACCAGATGTCCGAACACTCTCGGTAGAGCGTGTGTCCAGCTTCACCCAGCTTCTGGATCGTTGGAGCGACAGCCTGAACATCAATCTGAAGATTGATCCCCCTCCCAAACGGCCTACTTAAGGTCGCAGCAAGCCATTGTCCCCCTCTGGGATCTACCTGCTCAAGCATCAGTTGCGCACCGTTCAAATCGAGGTACGCGAATCCGTCTTCTGGACGTTGATAAGCCACTTTGAAATCTAGGCAAGATACCCAAAAATTCAGGCTGCAGTCCAAGTCAGTAACCATTAATTCAGGGACCATTTTGTTACGGTTGAGCACAACGAATTCCCTTCCAACAGGGCTAAGCGAGTCCTATTACGGTACCAGTGTCGTACCCCTACCGCGACGCCTTCGAAGTGGATGATCAGTGTAACGATGCTCGGCCTGGTGAAATCAGCCTCTTGCTCTGCCAAGTCAATTACTGCCGGCCGTTCAGACTCGACAGATCCCTTGCCTGAGCTTATCGTCGCCTCCTCCTAGCGTTCGCCTTACCACAGTCAAAGGAACGACTCATGAGTACACTGCCAGCCATATATGTAGGCCTGATCGGAGACCGCGACACCAGCGTTACCGCTCACCGCGCTATCGAACAAGCGCTGCCATTAACTGCTGCCGCAATAGGTATCAGTGTTGAATTTGAATGGCTGGCTACAGATTCGATCGACCCTGCGCACTTGCCCAGCTTCGATGGCCTATGGTGCGTTCCTGCCAGTCCTTACCGCGACACCGACGCTGTGCTGGCCGCTATCAATTACGGGCGAGAGCAAGCCATTCCATTTCTAGGCACCTGTGGCGGCTTTCAACACGCTTTGCTGGAGTATGCCCGCAATGCCTTGGGCTGGAGGGATGCCGAGCATGGCGAGCTGCCTAGCGAAGGCGGTCGGGCGGTGATTGCCCCGCTGACTTGTGCGCTGGTAGAGACCCAACAATCTATTCGCTTGGCCGAAGGCTCACGGATCGCCCAGGCCTATGGCGCTTTGCGTATTCAAGAAGGTTATAGATGTCGGTATGGGCTAAACCCGCAGTTCGCGGCTGTGCTGCTGGATGGGCCTCTATGCGCGACGGGTTGGGATGAGGGCGGTGAAGTACGGGTTGTCGAATTAACAGGTGCCGGGTTCTTCGTCGCCACTTTGTTCCAACCAGAACGTATAGCTCTTGAAGGAACGATTCCTCCGCTGGTGAAGAGTTGGTTGCAAGCCTGTACCGACCGGCAATAACCCTTATCAGCGCGATTATATTTGCCCAAAGCGGCGCTTTGGGAGAGAAGGCCGCTTCTGGCCCGAAGCTGCTTGCTATGACCGGCAGCTATGGGTCGATTGCTGGCGGTGGCGACAGGCCGCTACCGACCGATTCTGTTGAAAAAGTAGCTCCCCTGTCTGGCCTGCGGCAAAATTGCTTCATTGGCCGACGGGGGATCACACAGCATGATGGGACAGTTATCGAGTGGGCAGGAGCGACTGTTTTACTCGTTCAACCTTGAAGATCACATCCCAGCCAATCACCTTCTGCGCAGCATTGATCGGTGTCTCGATCTGAGCGATTTGCGCCATCACCTCGCCGACTTCTACAGCCCGATTGGGCGCCCGTCGATTGATCCTGAATTGATGATCCGCATGTTGATCGTGGGCTATTGCTACGGCATACGCTCAGAGCGGCGGTTGTGCGAAGAGGCCCATTTGAACTTGGCGTATCGCTGGTTCTGCCGATTGAGCCTTGAAGATGAAGTCCCCAATCACTCGACCTTTTCCAAAAACCGACACGGCCGTTTTCGGGACAGCGATCTGTTTCGCTGGCTGTTCAATGAAGTGCTTCGTCGTTGCATGGGCGCCGGCCTGGTCAAGGGCGAAGGCTTTGCCGTGGACGCCAGCATCATCAAAGCGGATGCCAGCCGGCAGCGCGGTGTACCGGGTGATGAACCGGTCAACTGGAGCGATCCGGCGCTGAGCACCCACGCCGTGCGTGAGTGTCTTGAGGCACTTGATGAAGAGGCTCTGGCCGAAACGCTACCGAAGCGTCTATCGCTGACTGATCCTCAAGCCCGCTGGACCGCAGCTCCAGGTGGCCCAGCGTTCTACGCTTACTCCACGAATTATCTGATCGATACCGAGCACGGCGTGATCATGGATGTGGAACCCACACCGGCTCATCGAACCGCAGAAATCGAGAGCACCAAGACGATGATCGATCGCGTTGAGGCGCAGTTCGACATCAAGCCGGAACGCCTCATTGGCGACACCGCTTACGGTACCGCGCCGATTCTGGCCTGGATGGTGGAGGAAAAGGACATCGAGCCACATGTGCCGGTGTGGGACAAAACCGAACGCAAGAACGACAGTTTTTCGAGCAACGATTTCCGCTGGAATGAAGAGACTGAGGAATACTGCTGCCCGGCTGGCAATGCATTACGTAGCGAATGGCGAGCCTTCAAGAACGAGCGTTCGCACGTCACCAAAGCCAACACCATCATCTTCCGATCCAGACAGACTGACTGCGCGACGTGTCCGATGAAAGCCAAGTGCTGCCCGAACACGTCGTTTCGCAAGATCGCTCGCAGCGTTCATGAAGCCGCTCGTGACGTGGCTCGACGCATCGCGGCGACGCCGGAGTACGTGCGCTCTCGCCACGAACGTAAGAAGGTCGAAATGTTGTTCGCCCACCTCAAGCGCATCCTGAAATTGGATCGCTTGCGACTACGTGGCATGAGCGGCGCGACCGATGAGTTCACACTGGCGGCTGCGGTACAGAACCTGCGTCGACTGGCCAAACTTACATCTCAAGGGCCGCCTGCCCCGGGATAGGTGCGCCTGCACTAAGCCAAAAACCTCAAATTAACCCAATAACAAAGCAACAATGGTCAACGAAGGGCCGAGAAACCGCTCAATGTGGTAAGTAGGTTCTCTGGTGGTGGCCGTTCCAGAACGATCTGAGCCCCATTCTCAAGGCCCAACTGTGCCAATGGATGATCATCAGGCACTGGGCCAAGCTGCGCATATGCAGCGGACATCAATGTAGAGACCTCATCCAGCACCTCGAGGATGTCTTCACGCAGATCGGTACTCAGCTGATTCATTTCGCCTCTATTTATGCTCGTCATAGACTCGGTGTGTATCACCCATTGCCAAAGAGTCGCAGCGCTGACTTCACGACGGGCAACTATCGACCCAAAGCGGCCATCCGCTGAAGGCAGCTATCGGCACATTCAGACGGTCGGACGATAGCAGGCCGGTTTGCCTAAATGCAGACTTTGAACAGCTCCGACAGAGTCAAAGGGCTTGTCCGCAGAATTTTATTTCTCTGATTGCTTAGGCTTTCCAAGCCACCGCTGAGCTCGGTAACAATTGTTTATATCAACCGCTTTTTTCGCATATTCCGAACGATTCGCGCGATCATTCGCTCCAAGCAACCAGTAGATTTCTGCTTGATAGTCACGGCTATCAGCCCATTGGAACCCAGCGCCTGGCGCTTCTTCACGACGGCAAGCCAGATTCATAGCAGGCTGTGGAAAGTAACTTTCATAGGTTGGTGTAGGGGTCTGCATGTTTTGCAGAATGGAGCGATATTCAGGCGTATCAGTATACGTATAACAAAATGACTCAATCGGCACAGCCGGCGGAGAAAAGCCATGGCTCAGGCTTTTTTTCAGCAATGTGCACGCTTTCTCCTTAGAAACTTCAGGTGAATACACCAGATAGATGAGTGCAAGACGATATTGTGCAACGGAATGTTCCAGGGCTGCAGCCTGCTCCAACAGAGGAATTGCTGTTTGTAACTGCTCGCTCGCCTTGACACCCAGCGCGCGATTTCTAGCCTGGATTTCTGGATTCGGTGATCTCAGTTCTACAGCCTGAAGGTTTTTGTCCACGTCTTGAAGATAAGGCACGGCCTGCTGATACAGACGCTCGCTGCTAGGGTCAATTACAGAGGTATCAGCCAAGCAAACAGGCTGAAGCACACATGCCAATATAAAGCAGCTCAATCGGAATGCTGGCATACAATTATTTTCCTAAATAATCCAGCCAAGGATTTCAATGCCATAACCGGATGGCCCACTTAGTAGCGACTACTTCGGGTCGGTAGGGGCCTGTCACCGCCAGCAACCGACCCAAAGCTGGCGTCGGATGCTCAGGCAGTGCTTGTTACGGTCTGGCGGTTCCTTAGCGAGATGCGAAGCACTTGTCCATTGCTTGGCGATCATAGCCCAGCAGATAGGACTGATGCTTCTCATATAGGGCTGAAAGTATTTTTCTGTTTGGTCCAACTACGTCCATTCCCCTGTCGTCGTAGGGGAGCGCTAAGACCTTTTTTTGTAGGTTGAACAGATAAATGTCGCAGTAAGGCTTGGGCTGTATAGCTGGAAAATCCTTCGCCAACGCGCACCACAGCAATGTTTCAAGAGTCGCCATAGGGACCTCAAACGAGAGGTAAACCCAGTACTCTCGCATCGAGTTGCAAAACCGATCCTTCGAATCGATCTCCTCGCTCCAGATCGTTCGCTGTGCAGGGATAAAAATGCCAGCGGATTTTAAGGATTCGAGCTTACCTCGATGCTCAACGTGGCTGGTGCCTGAATGCACCCGCAGACAAACGACTATGGGCTCATCGATGAAGATATCCGTGCAGATTGCCGTTGCCCTGCGTAGCGCTAAAAGAAAACGGGCAACTGTGCTACCCAGAGTTGAGAGCTCGAATCGTAGCCCTCCTGGGTAAGAGTAGAACAGAGGTCTGTGGAATACGGTTGGACCGAAATGCTCAAATATTTCCTGCTTGAGGTTCACTGACGAGTTACCTTGCGAACGCACTGGGTCACCATCAATCGATGAAATGAATGGGATGATACTCAAAGAAAGGCATCAGGAGTTCGTGGTGAACGCCTACTTCCGCCCGTTCGCGCCTGCAATGAAAGGCCGCTTTGGGTCGATAGCGGCCGGTCAAGACGACTGCCCGATCTAAAGCCTTTATCAATACACGTCCCTATACCCATGATGACTCAGGCAGGAAACACCTGAGCGAGCGTCATGCCGGCGAGCCGTGCAGTAGAAAGGAGGCGGTCCAGACTTTGTCCGTGGCGCGCGCTAGCCGAGAGCCCCGCCATGGTGGTGCTGACAAAATCAGCGATCCGATCGGCCTCTAGCGGGTAGCGCTGGGCGATGCTGTTTCGAATGAAATCCTGGGCAGCAACATGGAAGCCGCAGGCGGCCTCACGCGCGTCCGGATCGTTGCACCGGGTGCCTTCCAGCACCATACAGCCGGTGGCTGAGGGGTCGGCAGCATAGTTTCGCGCGGCCTGTTCCAACACGTGCGTAAGCGAGTCAGCGAGCGGCCGGTCAGCCCCCAAGATCTGCGAGAGAGGAACCGCACCACTAACGGCATACCGATCGAGAACCTTCGCGTAAATCTGAGCCTTGCTGCCAAAAGCGGCATAGAAGCTAGGCGGATTGATACCCAGGGCCCTGGTGAGATCGGCGACGCTTACACCATCGTACCCCTTGGCATGAAACAGGCGCTGAGCGGTGGCAACCGCCTCATCTGGATCGAAACGACGAGGACGGCCACGCGCTGGCAATATATTTGTAGTCATTATTACAAAATCCTTTGACAGCTTGTACGGACAATATTGTATCGTACGCTACATTAATCCAGAGGCGTAATCATGTCAGACTTTAAAAACAAATCGGTGCTGGTACTGGGTGGAAGCCGGGGAATTGGGGCAGCGATCGTGAGGCGCTTCGCCGCAGACGGGGCGAATGTCACGTTTACTTACTCAGGCTCCCCCCAAGCGGCACAGCTGCTTGCCACCGAAACAGGCGGCAGCGCGTACTCGACGGACAGCGCTGACCGCGATGCGGTCATCGCTAGGGTCCGAGATAGCGGTCCACTGGACGTATTAGTCGTCAATTCAGGCATTGCCATCTTCGGCGACGCGCTGGAACAGGACCCGGATGCAATTGATCGTCTGTTCCGCATCAATGTACACGCGCCATACCATGCCTCCGTGGAAGCGGCGCGGCAGATGCCAGACGGTGGGCGGATAATCGTGATCGGATCGGTGAACGGTGACCGCATGCCCTTGCCCGGTATGGCGTCTTATGCTTTAAGCAAATCCGCACTACAAGGCATGGCCCGAGGGCTGGCGCGGGATTTCGGACCGCGCGGCATCACTATCAACATCGTGCAACCTGGCCCGATCGACACAGATGCGAATCCCGCGACTGGCCCAATGAAGGACCTGATGCACAGCTTCATGGCAATCAAGCGCCACGGTCGTTCTGAAGAAGTTGCGGGGATGGTGGCCTGGTTGGCAGGGTCGGAAGCGGGCTTTGTGACGGGGGCGATGCATACGATCGACGGTGCGTTCGGAGCCTGAGGTACTCTAGGAAGCAATCTGTGAGTGTTACGGATCTTTAACGGAGCGCGCAAAGCCTTTGCAACAGTCAACATCTCATGGATCCGACACTTCGCAGTGCGCGCTTCAGTTCACAGGCAGCAATCGGCCAAAAGCTGCCGCTCACCTGAGATAAATTTCGAACGTCCCAACACCTGGAATGAGCCACTCGCAGCCGCAAAATGAAGCCTGTTATCATGCCTCTCAACGCGTCGCACATTGACCTCTCCGAAGAAAATCTTTAAGCGCCGCCTGATAGAGCGTCAATGGCTGATTATCAGTATTGAATAGTGCAAACGGAATCATCGCGAGATGTGAAAAAGACGTGGAGTTTATCGAGTAGGTTTTCTGCCTGCAAAAGCGCTATCCAATATAAAATCAAACTTGAAAAGATTTGTCCGCGTACACCAACTGGGGATCAAACCCAGACTCAGGCCCGTCAAATAATCTTGTCCGCAAGCGCCACCAGATGGAAACTCCGAGATATTTATTTCTAATGCCGGCATGGTCGGGGCGGCAAGGCCGGAGCCCGTATCATGTGCATCGGGAATAACTTTGCGTGTCGCTGCGTATGCGTCTTTGCCGAAGCGACTGTCTTTCCATGGGGAATTTATTGCGTAACTGAAGCTGGATATGATTTCTTGTGTTTCGGGTTCAATGGGTTCGTTGATTGTCGGCTGGGAAGAATAAGATGTGCAGCCGGAACAGAGTATCGCAATGTTTACAAACACAAACCCATTGGCTATTAAGCGACGCATACTCAGTTTTCCCTAACTATCAATTAGTCGACATTACTGTCGCTTAATGCCCTATAGCATCTTATCTACACGCCGACCACGCCGAAGCGACGACTGGCGTATGAGGGTCCCTAGAGAGGGACGTTGGAGAATGAGACAAGGGAGCCCTCTAGCCCCATCAACAAATTCCAAAAATGGCCCATAGCTAGCCTGTCTCGAATGTCTGCTCCTGGCCCAGACCACGAATGGCAGCTTTGGGTCGGTAGCGGCCTATCCTCACTGGCGGAAACCAACTCTAGCTGCCCCTGCCAAGGGCAGCCTGAAGCGGCGGCTAGCGTAGCGATAGACTGCGAACGGCTAGCTAAAGCGACTCCGGCCGTGGTCAAGGGCAGTAACCGGCCCAAAACCCACGGTTAGCCGTTCATAGATGTCCTCAGAGCGCTCAGGCTTAAAGCGGTGGACGCTGAAGTTTCACCCACGCCTGCACGCTGGGGCGTTGCCATTGGCGCTGTGCATATTCAATCAGCTTGGGAGGCACAGTATCGCCGTTAAAAATCAGCCGGTTGAGCATGAGCGCCAAATCCACATCGGCTATCGACCACTGGTTGAACAAATACTCCGCATTGTCCTTGAGTAGTGCTTGCGCAGCGTGGAATAGCCTGCCTGCCGATAGGCTCGCGGCAGAGGACAATGGGGCAGATTCCGCGCCATAGAACACCACGAGAGTGGAGCGCTCTTGCCGAATGGCAAGTAGGTCGCTGCGAATCCACGCTTGGACCTGCCGCGCCTTGGCGAGTAGCCGGGCGTCGATTGGATAAATCGGCGTTTGGGGATAGGTGTTTTCGAGATACTCCGTGATTGCGGAGGATTCAGACAACGCAAACTCGCCATCTACCAGAGTAGGGACCCGTTGCGTTTGCGAGAGGAGGGCGTAGGTGTTTGCTTGGTTTTCAGATGCAGCGAGGTCGACAGTCACCATCTGAAAGTCAATACCTTTCTCGCGTAGAGCAACAAAGGCTGACATGGCGTAGGGGCTGGTAAAGTGCGAATCGACATATAAGCGCAGGGGGTTCATAGAATGATGTCTTCATGTAGAAGACACCACCCTACGAGGCTGGAGGGAAATAGTGAAATGGATGATTTTCATAGGAGCATTCTTCATCGGAATGCGCCAGGTGAAAATATCACTGGCTTTCCCAAGATGCCTCTTGCTTCCATCGTCATCTCATCCATGTCGATCAAATACCTCCTGGCAGTTGCCCACGCTTGCCGTGTTCGGGGCGCGCCTGCGCGTTGACCGCAAAGCCGCACCGCACCTTCAGTCAGCAGCCACACTCCGCGCCGCCATTGCCGTTACCTCCACCCTCATGCCTTCAACTCCCAGCGCCGCCACACCCACGGCCGCGCGTACTGGCCAGGGCTTGCTGAAGAACCGCTGGTACACGGCATTGAATTGCGCCCGCTCGCTGATATCGGTCAGGTAGATCGTGAGGTGCATAACCCTATCCAGTGAGCTGCCAGCGCCTTCAAGGGCTGTTTTTAGTGCCTGTAGGGTGCAGGTGCTTTGCGCTTCGATGTCACCCAGCTCCAGGCTGCCATCGGGGCGGGTGGGGATCTGGGTGGTGACCAGCAGGCCTTGAAAGCTTGCCACGTCTGAGGAGATGGACTCAGGGTCGGCATCGGGTAGGAAGGCAATGTCTTGGTCGGTCATCGGGTATGGCCTCTTGGGAGCCCAGCCGTGCGGTTGGGGCAGAGAAAGAAGTGCCCAAAAACGAAGCGTTTCGTTTTCCCACGCGCTCGGGTGGTGCGGCAAGGGCGCGGGTGGCGTTTGGTAGCAGCAGGGCGCAGAGCGCTGTCAACGCTGAACGGACGCTATGGTGCTGATCTTTCGTAGCTTTTTGCAACTGCTGTGAGCGATAGCAGTGGGTGGCACAGAATCTGCTCGGTATTCCGTTGTGGCAAACTAATGTCCGCTATAGCGGAAAAAACTCTCGGCGGAGTGATCTTATGCAACGCACAATCCTTTCATTCAAAACCTTGGCCCTGACAGCCTTGCTGGCAGTGGCTCATACCGCATCGGTTCAAGCAGCCGACGGCAGCAAACTAGACAGCGTTCTCGCACGCGGCCATTTAGTCGTGGGCACTGGTAGCACCAATGCGCCTTGGCACTTCCAGGGCGCAGACGGCAAATTGCAGGGCTTTGATATTGATGTGGCGCGCATGGTCGCCAAGGGCCTGTTCAACGACCCAAGCAAGGTGGAGTTCGTGGTGCAGTCTTCAGATGCACGGATCCCTAACCTGCTCACCGACAAAGTGGACATGAGTTGCCAATTCATCACGGTCACGGCCAGCCGCGCACAGCAAGTAGCCTTCACCTTGCCGTACTACCGCGAAGGCGTAGGCCTGCTGTTGCCGGAAGCAAGCAAGTACAAAGAGATTGACGACCTGCGCACTGCCGGCGATGACCTTACCGTGGCGGTGCTGCAAAACGTATATGCCGAAGAGCTGGTACACCAGGCGTTGCCCAAGGCCAAAGTGGACCAGTACGACAGCGTGGACCTGATGTATCAGGCCATCAACTCAGGCCGCGCGGACGCTGCCGCCACCGACCAATCGTCCATCAAGTATTTGATGGTGCAAAACCCAGGGCGCTACCGCAGCCCGGCCTATGCCTGGAGCCCTCAAACCTACGCGTGCGCAGTCAAGCGCGGCGACCAGGACTGGCTGAACTTCGTCAACACTGCATTGCACGAGGCCATGACCGGGGTTGAGTTCCCGATGTACGCCGAGTCGTTCAAGAAGTGGTTTGGCGCGGAGCTGCCGACGCCGCAGATCGGCTTCCCGATGGAATACAAGTAAGTCTCCGTTAGCTCCAACAGGCGCGGGCCGCGTCATCGCCCGCCCTTAGGTAACACTCAATGAATTATCAACTGAATTTTTCAGCGGTATGGCGAGACTTTCCCAACCTGCTGGCCGGCCTGGGCCTGGGGTTGGAGCTTGCGCTGTGCTCCATCGCCATCGGCTGTGTGATTGGCCTGGCCACCGCCTTTGCGTTGCTGTCCCGCCACCGTTGGCTGCGTACCCTGGCGTCGGTGTACGTCACGGTGATTCGCAACACGCCCATTCTGGTGCTGATCCTGGGGATCTACTTCGCCTTACCCAGCGCAGGTATTCGTCTGGACAAGCTGTCGTCCTTCGTGGTCACGCTGTCGCTGTATGCCGGCGCGTATTTGACCGAAGTGTTTCGCTCGGGTCTGGCCGGTATCCCCAAGGGGCTGCGTGAAGCCGGCCTGGCGATCGGGCTGGGGGAGTGGCAGATCCGGGCCTACATTCTGGTGCCGGTGATGCTGCGCAACGTGCTGCCCGCACTGTCCAACAACTTTATCTCATTGTTCAAAGACACCTCGCTGGCGGCGGCGATTGCGGTACCGGAGCTGACCTACTACGCGCGCAAGATCAACGTAGAAAGCTACCGGGTGATTGAAACCTGGCTCGTGACTACAGCGCTGTACGTGATTGCCTGCTACTTCATTGCCTTGGGGCTGCGTGTTGTAGAGCAGCGCCTCGCCATTCGCCGTTAGGGGGCCATCAATGTACCAACCGCCAAGTTTCTTTCATGAGCTGTGGGTCGCGCGGGACGCCTTGTGGGCAGGGTTCTTGACCAGCGTGCAGTGCTCGGCCCTGGCAATTCTGTTTGGCACCTTGCTGGGCGTGGTCGCAGGGCTGGTGCTTACCTACGGGCGCTGGTGGGGGCGCTTGCCGTTCCGGGTGTACGTGGACCTGATCCGGGGTACCCCAGTGTTCGTGCTGGTGTTGGCCTGCTTTTACATGGCGCCCGCGCTGGGCTGGCAAATCAGCGCCTTCACCGCCGGGGCTTTGGGGTTGACGCTGTTCTGCGCCTCTCACGTGGCCGAAATCGTGCGCGGCGCCTTGCAAGCCATTCCCCGTGGCCAGCTGGAAGCGGGGAAGGCCATCGGCCTGACCTTCCGCCAGTCCTTGCTGCACGTGCTATTGCCCCAGGGCCTGCGGCAGATAGTGCCGACCTGGGTGAACTCGTCTACTGAGATCGTCAAGGCCTCCACGCTGCTGTCGGTGATCGGGGTGGCGGAGCTGCTGCTCAGTACGCAGCAAGTGATTGCACGCAACTTCATGACCTTGCAGTTTTACCTCTTCGCCGGGTTGCTGTTCTTCTTCATCAACTACGCCATCGAGTTGCTCGGGCGGTTTATCGAAAAACGGGTGGCCTTGCCATGACTGATACCCAGACGACTAGCACACCACCGCTGCTGAGCATCGAAGGGCTGCGCAAAGCCTACGGCCCGACCGAAGTGCTCAAAGGGGTAGACCTGACCCTGCAGCGCGGGAACGTGCTCAGCCTGATCGGCTCCAGCGGTTCGGGCAAGACCACCTTGCTGCGCTGCGTGAACCTGCTCGAAGAATTCCAGGGGGGGCGGATCCTGCTCGAAGGCCAGAGCATTGGCTACCGGGAGGTTGAGGGTAAGCGCCTGCGCCACCCTGAAAAGGTCGTGGCCGCCCACCGCGCGTTGACCGGGATGGCGTTTCAGCAGTTCAATCTGTTCCCGCACCTTTCAGCCCTCGAAAACGTGACGCTGGGCCTGCGCAAGGTCAAGCACATGCCCCGCGATCAAGCCGTGGCCTTGGCAGAAAAGTGGCTCGACCGCGTTGGACTGCTGGCCCGGCGTGACCACCACCCCGGGCAGTTGTCCGGTGGCCAGCAGCAACGCGTAGCGATTGCCCGCGCCATTGCCATGAACCCCAGCCTGATGCTGTTCGATGAACCCACCTCGGCGCTGGACCCTGAGCTGGTAGGGGAGGTGCTAGCGGTGATAAAAGGCCTGGCCGAGGAGGGCATGACCATGCTGCTGGTGACCCATGAGATGCGCTTCGCCTACGAGGTGTCTGACCAGATCGTGTTCATGAACCAGGGGCGTATCGAGGAGCAGGGGCCGCCCAGGGCGTTGTTCGACCGCCCTCAATCCACGCGCCTGCAAGACTTCCTCAAGAACATCCATTTCTAGCGACAAGGAGCTTCACATGAGCATTACCCGTTACGGCACTGGCAGCACGGCAGCCGGCGGCACGCCCCGGCCCTTTGCCAGGGCGGTGGAGGCCGAGGGCTGGCTGCATGTGTCCGGCCAGGTGCCGGCGGCCGACGGCGAGATTGTGGTGGGGGGGATTGTGGAGCAAACCCACCAGACCATGAAAAACCTGATCGCGATTCTCGACGAGGCCGGTTATGCCCTGGAGGACGTGGTGCGCGTAGGCGTATGGCTGGACGACCCACGGGACTTCACCAGTTTCAACAAGGTGTTCGCCGAGTACTTCAGCCCTGAGCACGCGCCTGCGCGGGCCTGTGTGCAAGCGAGCATGATGGTGGACTGCAAGGTCGAGATCGATTGCATCGCCTACCGCCGCAAGGCGCCTGGGGCATAATCCCAGGCTTTACTTCAACGGACGCTACCCAATGAGCGAAGATCCGATCAAACGTCGGGCCCGTGGCCTGGACCGCGCTTTCGACATCCTCGATTACCTCAAGGCGACCGGCGTGCCCATGCGCCCCAACGAGATTGCCAGCGGCATCGGCAGCCCCAAGTCCACGGTGTACGAGTTGGTGGCGTCGCTGCTGGAGCGTGGCATCCTGCAACCAGTGGGTGCTGACGGGCACCTGTACCTGGGGCGTCAGTTGTACTTCCTTGGCCAGGCTCACTTGCGGCACTTCGATTTCACCCGAGAGGCTGAAACTGCCTTGGGGGAAATCGTCCAGCGCACCCGAGAAACCGCCCAGATGTGCTTGCTCAACGGCCGCAAGTACACCGTAGCGCTGATGAAAGAGGGGGCACGGCATTTCCGTATTTCGTCGGACATCGGCGAAGACGCCGCCATCCCATGGACGGCCTCCGGGCGCTTGCTGCTGGGGCACTTGAGCGATGAGCAGATCCTGGCACTGATCGACCCTGAGGACTTCATCCTCCCCAGCGGCGAACGCCTGCCGGCTGCTGAATTTATCGCCCAGGTGCGCGCAGCCAGCGCCGAAGGCTTCTTCTCTTTTGACAGCATCGCCGACACCTTCACCCATTGCTTCGCGGCGCCCGTACGCGATAGCCAGGGGGTGTGCGTGGCGACCTTGTGCATCGTGGCGCCTCGGGATGACGCCCGCGCCCACTACCAGACCTACCGCCAGGTGCTGATCGACTGTGCCGACCAGCTTGCCCGGCGCACTCAACATTAATTGACGTGGAGAGCCCCATGACCTTGGCCACTATCGAAAAAGGCGCCGCCCAGCCTGGCCAACGCCTGCTGCACGACGTGAGCCTGCCTGCGTTAGTGCTGCATCAAGACGCCCTGGAACACAACCTGCGCTGGATGCAGGCGTTCGTTAGCAAGGCAGGTGCCGCCCTGGCGCCTCATGGCAAGACCAGCATGATGCCAGGCGTGTTTCACCGTCAGCTCGCTCATGGCGCCTGGGGCATTACCCTGGCCACCGCCACTCAGGTGCGCGCGGCCTATGACCATGGGGTACGCCGCGTGATCATGGCCAACCAACTGGTGGGCACGCCCAACATGGCGCTGATTGGCACACTCCTCGAAGACCCTGGGTTCGAGTTCCATTGCCTGGTGGACCACCCTGATAACGCCCGCGCGCTGGGGGCGTTCTTCGCGGCGCGCGGCCAGCGCCTGAACGTAATGATTGAGTACGGCGTAGTGGGCGGCCGTTGTGGCTGCCGGAGCGAAGAACAGGTACTGGATCTCGCCAAAATGATCGCTGCCGAGCCTGGGTTGGCACTGACCGGCATCGAGGGTTACGAGGGCGTGATTCATGGCGCTGAGGCGGTGGAGGGTATCCGCGGATTCGCGGCCTCGCTGGTGAGCCTGGCCACTCGGCTCAAGGCCAACGGCCAGTTCTCGTTGCCACGGCCCATCGTCACCGCTTCGGGCTCCGCTTGGTATGACCTGATCGCCGAGGAATTCGACCGCCAGGCGGTGCGCGATGAGTTTCAGGCGGTACTGCGCCCTGGCAGCTACGTGGCCCATGACCATGGCATCTACAAAGACGCGCAGCAGGGGGTGTTGACCCGTCGTGACGACTTGAGCGAGGGCTTGCAGCCTGCATTGGAGGTGTTCGCCCATGTTCAATCGCTGCCTGAGCCAGGGTTCGCCGTCATCGCGCTGGGCAAGCGAGACGTAGCGTATGACGCAGGGTTGCCTAACCCGCTGCGCCACTACGCGGCAGGGGCCGACGCAGGGCAGGCACAGGATGTAAGCGCATGCCGTGTCACGGCAGTGATGGACCAACACGCCTTTATGCAGGTTGCGCCGGGGTGCGCGCTTAGGGTTGGCGACATCATCGCCTTTGGCACTTCGCACCCGTGCCTGACCTTCGACAAATGGCGTACCGGGTGCGTGGTGGATGCGCAGTTACAGGTGGTCGAAACCCTCAATACGTGTTTCTAGGCAGGTAGGCCAGGTGGCTTGGGCCACGCGCAGGAAGTTCTCACCATAGATTGCGGCGAGGTCCTGGGGCGTGTAACCCAGCCGCCGCAATTCAACCGCCACTTTACCCAAGGCTTCGGGCTGCAATTGGGTATGGCCGTTCACCTGCCCATAATGCGCACGCGGCCACCAGAGGTCTTCGTCCACACCTGCCGGCGTATCGCTATGCTCAGGGTGCAGCTCGGTGTCGAGCCCCAGCCCGATATGGCCGGTACCGACGCGCTCGGCCAGGTAATCGATCTGGCGCACGAAGGCGTCTACGCGAGCGTGGGGGTCGCCGAGGAATATACCGATGCCTGTCAGGCCGATCACGCCTCCCTGGGCAGCGCAGGCCAGGATCTGCTCGTCGTCCAGGGTGCGTGGGTGATCGAACACGGCCTTGACGTTGGTGTGCGAGAAAATCACGGGGCGTTGGGAGCAGGCCATGATGTCCAGGCTGGTGCGCTTGCTGGCGTGCGAACAATCCAGCGTGACGCCCGCCGTATTGGCCGCCAGGACCACCGCCTGCCCAAGCGCTGTCAAGCCGCTGCCTGCGCCGTGGCAACCGCCGGCGCACGGGTTGTCGCGGTTATAGGCCAGCAGCATCTGGCGCACGCCAAGGTGGGCGAACACCTCGACCATGGCGGCGTCCTCCAGCAGCATGTTGGCCCCTTCAAGGTCGAACGAAACCGCCAGCTTGCCTGCCTCACGGGCGCGCTGGAGGGCCTGGGGTGTACGGGCCAACACGAAGCCGTCGGCGTGCTCGGCCAGCCACTGTCGGAACCCTGCAATCACCCGTAGCACCGTGGGCAACGGGGTCATGTCCATGCCTACGTTTACCGACACGTGGTTGAAGCCCGCCGCTTTATAGCGCATCAGGCTGGCCATGCTCTGCCCTGGTATCAACGGCAGGCAGGCATGTGCCTCCCATTGAATCGAAGCGGTTGGGCTGGAGGTGCCGGATAGCATCATGGTGTCACGCTTCCCTGGCAGTTAAAGGAAGGGGTGGGCGGGGTACGCATTTCCAGTACGAGGGCTTCAACCAGCGCGGCGGCGGGCAGTGCCCTGGCCAGGGGGGCGCCTTGCCCGGCCCACTGAGCGGCAAACGCCTCGCAGCCCTTGGCGCTGGCCGCCGAATGCAGCGCCTTGGCCAGGTCATAGGCCAGGGGGTACTCAGCGGGCGGCAGTGGGGCGTGGCCTTCCAGGTACAGGCGGTTAGGCAGGCCACGGGCCGGGCGGCCCGAGAGGTAGCAGGTTACCTGGGTGAGGTGCGCGTCGGGCCCTTGGAGGGCGGCACGGTGGGCCGGGGTCGCGGCGGATTCCGGGCAGCCAATGAAGGCGGTGCCCAGTTGGGCAGCACTGGCGCCCAGGGCCAGCGCTGCGTTGATGCCTGCGCCGTCCATGATTCCGCCAGCCGCAATGAGCGGGCGCGTTATCGAATCACGCAACACCTGCAGCAGCGGCAGCAGGCCCATGCACGCGTCCTCCCCTGGGGCATCGCTGAATACCCCTCGATGCCCACCGGCCTCATAGCCTTGAGCGATGATGGCCTGCACGCCCGCCGCTTCCAGCGAGCGCGCTTCGTGCAACGTGGTCGCGCAGCCGAGGGTAACGATGCCCGCCTGACGCAGCTCGGCAATCCAGCCCGGCGAGGGCACACCAAAGTGAAAGCTCACCACGGCAGGACGTTCTTCCAGCAGCATGTCCAGCATGGCTCGGTCGGCCAGGAAGCTGGTGTAGATTTCCCGAAGCCGAGCGGGGGGCGTGGCGTCGAACTCAGCAAATACCGGCGCCAGGTGGTTTAGCCACGCGTCGTTGCGGGCCTGGTCGAAGCTGGCCGGCCGGTGACAGAACAGGTTCACGTTGAAGGGGTTGCCTGTCAGCTCGCGCGTGTTGCGAATCAGCGCGCGGCCTTGATTCGCCGTGCTGGCACCCAGGCCAATCGAGCCCAGGGCGCCTGCATTGGACACGGCGGCGGCCAGCGTAGGTGTCGAGACCCCCACCATGGGCGCCTGGATAATGGGATGGTCGATGCCCAATAGCGACGCGAATTCGGTGGTGGCCATGGCTGACTGCCTGTAGGTAGATGGGATGCTGGCACACGTTAACCGCGCCGGCGCGCGCCCGCAATGCGCCTTGTGCAACCGGGGCGCTAGGGTGCCGAGGGAACCGCTACCGCCATCACGACACACAGTGCGATCTACGTATTAAGGGCTGCCTACCATGCTTCATGTTACCCGCCATGCCGCGCTACCTACGCCTGCTGCTGCTTCGCCAGCCTCCACCAGCCCTCGCGCGGTGCCTACCCACTGGGCGGCCACGCGTAGGTTTTTGCAGACGGGAGACGTGAACACGGTATTGGGGCGTGACGCGCAGGCACCTGGCCAGGACGTCGCCTCATTGCTGAGCGTGCTGGAACGGCGCTTACAGGTAGCGCAGCCGTCCTACACCGCCATTGCCCAGCTCAGCCAGCAGTTGGCCGAGGGTGCCAAGACCGAGGCAGGCGGGCGGGCCCTGATGGATGAGCCCCATCAGCGCCAGGTGTTGGCCCTGATACGCCTATGCAATGAGGCGTTGGCTAATGCGAAGCCTTTGACCCCCGCCCACGCTGCGCTGACGCAAACGCTCAACGCGTTGAGCGTTACCCGTTTACATCAGGCCATCAGTCAATTCACCACCGACGCCAATGCACCAGTGCGGTGCCTGCCGGACTTATTAGCGCTCACTCAGTTGGCCCCTGAGGCACTGGCTGACCGGCCCGAAGGGCCTGCGCCCTATATGCTGCTAGGCAGCTTCGTGCGCATGGCCAAGCACCGCAGCGACGAGCTGATGGGCAACCTGCGGCGCAACCCTAACGCCATAAGGGAGCTGTTACGCACCCACGCCGATACGGTACACAGCCTGGGCCAATTACCTGGCGTGCTCAGCACATTAGAGGGCCACTGCCCGGACGCGAGCACAAAAGAGGACATCAATCAGTTGGGCGGGGTGGCGGGTAAGCTGCTGGATCTTTTACGCACCGCTTTGGCTGAGCAGGGGCCGGGGGAGGCCGCATCGGTCGCCCAGCCGACCCCTGTACCCCCAGCGACCTCGCGGCGTGAGGCGTTACGTACCACTGCCACTCATCTGTTGCACAAGTTCGACGCCTATGGCGCTCTGGCGCCTATGGACGACAAAGCGTTGCTCACACTGATGCGCCGACCCGCGCCTAAGCTCACCCCCGAGCAAATGCACGCGTTTCTAAACAAACACGTTATTGAGTTAACCGACGATCAGTTCGAGGTGGTGAACCGTACTACGCTGCCTGCGCCTTCGAGCGACCTTGAAGCCGGGCACCTCGCTGAGTTCGACGAAAAATTGCGAGCCGCATTAGCCAACGGCTCGCTGGTGCTGACAGACGAGCAGCGCGCCGAGCTTGGGCAGCAGGCCAAGGTAGATTCGGTTAATGCGGCGGGCCTCAAGCCTTTGTTGGAACAGCCTAGGGTGGCGTTGAGCACAAGCGATCAACAGATGCTCGATACGCTACTGTCAGCAAATGCAGCAGGGCAACTCGACGCCTGGCTGGCACATAACCAGAAGTTGCCTGAGGTGCTGGCGCAGTCTGGGTTACCAGCCTCGGTACGCGCAGAGCTCACCAGCCTCAACCAGGCGATGAATGCTGAGCTGGGCACCTTGAAAAACGGCGCATCGTTCGTCAGCCGGGTAACGGCTAGCCCCGCGATGCTACTCGGGCTTGCGCCGCTACCGCTGGCAGTCGCGTTCCTCAGCGGCGACAAACCCTACAGTTCTTCTTTGGTGGCGCATTTTTCTAAAAATGCCGTTTTCATGGCGGGCCTGATGATGAATGGGCTTACTAACAGCCGTACCAACCTTGACCACGGGCTGAACCGTTATTTCGTCACGGTGTTGGCCAACGTGATCGTGGCACAGCCGACCTTCGCCAAAAATGAGCACCTGCTGGAGAAGGTGGGTTTCGGCATGGCAACTGCCGTAGTGTCTGGCGGGGTGACCTTGGGGGTGTTTAACCGGGATGCAATCACGGCGGCCATCAAGACAGCCAAAGCCAGGTTGTTTGGCGCGCAGGTGGGTGAGGCTGACATCCCTGAGGCTGATCACCAGGCGGTGGTCCGCCATTTCGAACAGGGCGAACAGATTGCTCAGCAATTCAGGCTGGCGGTGGAACTGTTCAAGCAGCACAAGCCCATCAGCGACATCATGAACTCGAACCTGAGCCACCTATTGACCAAAAGCAGCGATATTAAAGCGGCCTATACGCGGGCAGACGCCAAGCGCGTGAACCTGGACGTTGCGGCGCCCCTGCGGACTCACGATCCAGACTTCTATCCCAAGATGGGGCTCGTGGTACTCACGGCAGGGATCAGCGCAGCGCTGGTGGTGCTGATGGAAAGCCTGGTGGGCAAGGCCGATTACGCCGCTGACGGTGCCTGGTGTACCTCGGAAATGCTCAAGCTGGCCCTTAATTCAGAAGTCGACATGCAAAAAGCCGTACAGACCTTTAAGGAGATTGTTGGCCTGAATTTGGTAATGACGGCGTTTCTGGGCGTGAACAAGGCCTGGAATTTCCTGGACAAGGGCGCACAGGGCTATGCAGCCGGGGCCGCAGTATTGACCGCTGCCAACCTTAGTGTGCCGGGCATGGTGGGTGAGGCCGCCGGGAGCGCTGCGGGCAAGGGGCTGAGCTACCTCACGGATAAAGGCAAGGCGGCCCAGGACATGGCCAGCGCTGCGGTCACACGCGCGGGTGCGTATGCCAATACCGCGCGGCGCGGCGGCCTAAGCACTGCTGTGCAGACGGCCCGCGCCCAAGAGGGGCAAGGTGCTGATGCTTTAGTGGGGCGGGCCATGGAGCAGTGGTACGCGTTGGGCCGCCGTCAATCTACGGCGCAACCCACTGCGCAGGCGGCTACTACGACCGAAGAGGCCACCGAGCAGCCGCTTGCCGCTATAAGGCCCGTTTAAGGTGCTGCTCGATCTGCTCCAGTGACTTGCCTTTGGTCTCGGGCAGGCACATGAACACGAACAGCAGCGAGCCGAGGTTGATGGCTGCGAACACAAAAAAGGTGGGGTTACCGAAAGTGCCGATGGCGATTGGGAAGGTGAAGGCCACGGCCGCATTGAACAGCCACTGCATGGCCACAGCCGTGCCCGTCAGCAACCCGCGCACCTGCATCGGAAACAGTTCGGACATCAGCAGCCAGTACACCGGCGATATGCACATCTGCATGAACAGCAGAAACACCAGAATACAGCCCAGCGCGGTGTAGCTTTGTATCAGGTTCTGGGGCATGAAGATCAGCAAGGCGCCAAGGGCCGCCTGCATCAGAATCACCATCACCAGGCCGGTCATCAGCAGGGGCGCCGGCCAATGTGGCCAATCGCCCAGATCCCGAGCAGGGGTTGCGATCACCGAAACCACCCCATTGCCAATGGTCGCAGTGAGGGCCGCATTGGTGCCCATGCCCGTCTGCTTAAGGATGATCGGGGTGTAGTACATAGAGGCATTCACCCCGGTAAGTTGGACGGTAAAGCCTAGCCCGATGCCAATGAACAGCAGCTTGATCACCCAGCCTTGACGCAACAGTTCGCCAACAGGCGGGCGTTTGTGCGCCTGCCGGGCCTGGGTTTTCATGTCCTCCAGTTCGCGCTGGGCGTCGGCCGGGATGTCGCGTAGCTGCTCCAGTACCTGTTCAGCCTCGACCAGGCGGCCTTTGGCGGCCAGCCAACGTGGGGAGGCGGGCACGAAGAAGGTGCCGATCAACAGCAACACCCCCGGCACCATCGCGATGGCCAGCATGTACCGCCAGATACCGGGCGTATGCAGCAGTGCCGCCATCGCCGCGCTCAAGACATAGGCGAGCAATTGGCACTTGCGTATCCACGAAGCGCCCCTGTGCGTGGGCCCAACCCTTACGCAACCGTCGGTTCAAAGGCCCTAGGCTCGCCAGCGAACAGAAGCACCCGCCCCTCACAGCTTGCTAAAGAAAACCCCGCGTCAGGCCGATACGTGTGGAATATAAGGCTGCGCACACTCCGCAAGCTGATGAATCTGACCGCACGGCCCTGTAGGGTCGGCGCCCGAGACGTATTAAATGAGTAGATCCCTGTTGGGCAAATTCGCCAGCCTGATCTCGGTGCCCAGCGACAACCCACGGCTGCTCACGGCTCAGTTCGTCGCGTTGTCCCGTCAGCTGCCAATGATGTACTTCGTGTTGTTAGTCAATACCTGGGCCTTGGCCTTTACCCACTGGCTGAGCGCACCGCCGCTGCTAACGCTGTACATTCCCAGTGCGCTGACGTGCGTCTGTGGCGCGCGGTCAGTGATGTGGTGGCGGCTGGCGGGCCGGCCACCCAGTGCCGCCGCCATCGTGGCCATGCTCAACCGCACCAATCGCCTGTCAATTGTCATTGCCATGGGCTTTACCGCCTGGTCCCTGTCGCTGTACCCCTACGGCAGTGCCTACGCCCAGGCCCACGTGGCGTTTTTCATGGCCATCACCGTGATCGTGTGCATCTTCTGCATGATGCACCTGTTGCCTGCCGCGTTGATTACCACCGTGGTGGTGGACGTGGCCTTTGTGGTGTTTTTCGCCTCTACCCAAAACCCGACGTTCATTGCCACAGCGGTGAATATTCTGCTGGTGTCCATGGCCCTGCTGGTGGTGCTGCGCAGCAACTACCGGGACTTCACCCGGCTGATCAATATCCAGGCTCAAACTGAACAGTTGAGCAATGACAATCTGCGCCTGGCGAACCAGGACAGCCTCACAGGCCTGCCTAACCGCCGGCAGTTTTTCACGACCCTTGAGCAGGCCCTGGCCGAGGCGCATCGCCAGGGTAACCGTTTGGCCGTGGGTATTCTGGACCTGGACGGCTTCAAGCCGGTCAACGACCTCTACGGCCATGGGGTGGGGGATAAATTGCTACAGGCCGTGGGCGACCGGCTCTCGCGGCGGGTGACCTCAGACGTGCACGTCGCCCGCCTGGGTGGTGACGAGTTCGCCCTGATCATCGGCGGTAACCTGACCTCCGACGCCGTCCAGGCGCTGGGCCAGAGCGTGTGCCAGCAGTTGCGCAGCGAATTCGTCATGGCCGGTGTGCCTATCCAGATTGGCGCCACCCTGGGGATCTCAACCTATCCTGAAACCGCAGATACCGCTGCCGAGCTGTTTGAATACGCCGACTATGCCCTGTACCAAGGCAAGCGTCAGAGCCCAGGTACCTTGTGCCTGTTTTCAGCCGCGCACCACGAGCAGTTGCACCGGGACGCCATGACCGAGCAGGCGCTGCGCCGAGCCGACCTGGACGCCGAGTTTTATGTTCAGTTCCAACCTATCGTGGATGCCTGCAGCCACGCCACGGTTGGCTTTGAAGCCTTGGCCCGTTGGAACAGCGCAGAGCTGGGCGCGGTGCCCCCTGCACGGTTTATCGCGGTGGCCGAACGCAGCGGGCTAATCAACCGCCTGACGTTGCCCTTGTTACGCAAGGCCCTGCATCACGCCTGCGCCTGGCCACCCGGCATGCGCCTGGCGTTTAACCTCTCGGCGCACGACTGCGCCTCGTGTGAGAAGGTTGCGCAGATCATCGAGGTTATCGCGGGCAGTGGCTTTGCGCCTGACTGCCTGGATCTTGAAATCACTGAAACCGCCATCGTGCAGGACCTTGGTCAGATGCAGCTGGCCATCGCCCACTTCCGGCAATTGGGTTGTGGTATTTCCCTGGATGACTTCGGCACCGGTTACTCCAGCCTCAGCCAGTTGCACGCTCTGGCGCTGACCAAGCTCAAGATCGACCGCAGCTTCGTCAGCGGCATCCACCAAAACCCGGCCAGCTACAAAATCGTCAAGTCGCTGATCGCCCTTACCCTGGACATGGGGCTGGAGTGCGTGATCGAAGGGGTCGAAACCGAAGACGAAATGGCCGTGCTCCGAAACCTGGGCTGCACCCTGGTACAGGGTTACCTGTTCAGCCGGCCCATGCCGTTCGACGACACACTTACCTGGCTGGCGCGGTCTTCGCCTACGAAGCGGTGGGCGTTTGGAGAAGGGCCTTGAGCGCCGCATCAGCCCGTTGGCACAGGGCGGCATGGCTGTGCTTGAACGCGTGCACCACAGCGGAGTCGGTGAGCAGGGGCAGGTCTTCGGCCATGTTCAGCAGCAGGGCTTGCGCGCTGGCGTGAATCAGTTGCCCCCCCGCCAGCACATCGCAGCGAAGGCCTGTGTGCACGCGCGCGCGCACCCTGGCGGCCAGTTCCAGCGCAGCCAGGGTGTCTGCAGCGGCAGCGCGCGCACCTTCGGTGATGCGGGCGACGTCAGCCTGGCGCAGGTCATCGTCGGGTACGGTTAGCGGCAGGTCAGCAATGAACCGGCCGAAGGCGCGCATGTCGGCGTCGGCGTGCCCGGCGAGCGTAGGCAGGAGTGCCTCGGCCTGGGTTAAGTCATGTGCCAGTTGAGCCTGGGGACGGCGGGCCTGGCTCTTGGTCATGGCCATCACGATCAGCGCCAGGCCCAGGTTGCCACACACCGCTGCGGTGGCGCCGCAACTGGGGACCGGAGCGTTACCGGCCAACGCATCGCGGAAGCCGGCCAGTGACCATGACCAGACACTGGGTTCGTGCTCAGAGGTGGGTTCGGCCATGGGTGATCTCCAGGGAGGGGCAGCATGGAGGCAGGCGCCGGGCCGCACGGATGGCGGGCGTTATTTCTTCTTTTTGCCACGTATCTCTTTGAGCCGCTTGCGAGCGCGTTCTACAACCGCCGATTTTTCAGAGCGCTTCAGGCCTTTCCAGCTCTTTATTTCATCTTTGGCGCGCCCGCAGCCTTGGCACACGCCCTCGCTGAGTTTGCACTTGGAGGTGCAGGGGTTTTCAACATCTTTGCTCACAGGGCGTACACCCGTAGTAGGAAGAGTGGGGCAGTGTTACGACTGAGCCTGAAGGAATAACCCCGGCGCAAGGCCGGGGTCGTTAACCGCACACACGACCCGCCAGCATCAGCCAGCGGCACGGTCCGCGACAGGCGCTTCCTGAGGCGGTTGCATGCCGGCAGCGCGCCACCGCACTTCAGTGATCCCGAACTTCTCCGCCATCGGCTTCGAGGTACGTTTGATCTTATCGTGACGGTGGCGAGGGATATGCCCTACGCCCGCGTCGCAACTGGCCCAATGCCACGCTTCGGCGTTGTCCATGCGATCAAGACGGATTACAAAGTGTTTAGGGGTGCCATGAAGGCAATAGTCGATAACAAAAAGTGTTGGGCTAGGCATTTCTAATCAGTCCCGTTGATCCTTACCGACTTAACGGAGCATTGAACCCTGCGCAAAATTCCATCGAATGTACAAACGGCGCGCAATAGGCCGATTAACGGTGCGCTCATCCTAAAAAGTGGCTACGTGCCAGCAACGCCAGCGCCGCCGCGAACCCCGCAACCGCAAACACCCGCTGCAAGGCCATGCCGCCTACCTTGGGTGCAAGCCAGCGGCCTACCAGCAGGCCGGCGCTGGTGCCTAATGCAAAGGGCAGGGCCAACGCAGGGTTTACCCAGCCGCCTGCAAGCGTAGCGCCCCCCGCTGCCAGGGCGACCAGCGCAATCACCGCCAGTGATGTGGCTACCACCGCGTTCATGGGCAAGTCAGTGAAATGGCGCAACGCTGGAACGATCACAAACCCACCGCCCACCCCTAGCAGCCCTGACAGCAACCCTGCGAAGGCGCCCGTGGCTGCGAGCGCGCGGGCACAAGGCAGTGTCCAGTGGAGGCGGTGAGTGGAAGGGTCTAGCAGGCAAGGGCAACGCGCCTGAGTGACTGGTGCTGCGCTCGCCCCTCGCCAGAGCCGCACACTGACCAGGACTTGCGCGACGCCAAAGCACAATGCCAGAGGAACCGCAGACAGCCGATGACCAAGCCATAACCCCAAGGGCGCCGTGAGCAGGCCGCATAGCCCGACCAAGCTGGCGGCCCGGTAGCGCACGGTGCCCTGTCGCAGCCCCAGGCCGGCGCCCAGCGTGGCGGCCAGCCCCACCGCAAGCAAGGCCACGGGCGCCGCCGCCGGGATACTAAGCCCCAGGCCGAACACCAGCAGGGGCAGCGCCAATACGCCCCCACCGGCCCCGGTCAGGCCCAGCACCAATCCAGCCACCAGGCCCAGCCCTGTGGCCAGCAGCGTCATGGGTGCTGTGCCACCTCGGGGCGTGCCAGCCACTCGCGGCCTTTGAGCATGCCGTGCCAATACAGCCACGGCAGCCCATTGGCTTTGAGCCACCAGGCTAGCCGAGTGGGCTCGGTGCCTTTTAACAGCCATTGGGGGAAAGAGGGCGCCAGATGGCCACCATAGGCGAACTCTGCCAACACAATGCGGCCGCGCTCGACCGTGAGGGGGCAGGCGCCATAGCCGTCGTACCGTGCGCTTCCAGTTGCACGGCCCAAGGCCGCGCTGACGTTATGGGCCACCACCGGTGCCTGCTTGCGGGCCGCCGCGACGGTCTTGGCGTTGGTGGTATTGACCACGTCGCCGAGCCCGTGAATGTTGGCGAAACGCAGGTGGCGCAAGGTATAAGGGTCTACTTCCAGCCAGCCCGCAGCGTCGGCCAGGGCGCTACCGCGCAGTACGTCCGGCGCGACTTGCGGCGGCACGACATGGAGCATATCGAAGGTGCAGGTGTAGGCGCTTAGCGCACCCTCGGCGTTGCTCACCTCGAAGTGAGCCTGACGCGACGGCCCGTCTACCGCTACCAGGCGGTGACGCAGGCGCAGGTCCACGGCATACCGTTCAATGTAACGCTCAAGCGCCGGTACGTAGGCTGCCACACCGAACAGGCTCGGGTTGGCGTTCATGAATGACGCTTTGATCGCGCCCAGCCTGCCGTGGCGGCGCCAGTGGTCGCACGCCAGGTACAGGGCTTTTTGCGGCGCCCCTGCGCATTTGATAGGCATGCCCGGCTGGGTGAACACCGCGTTGCCGCGTTGCAGTGAGCGGGTGAGTTCCCAGGTGTAAGGCGCCAGGTCGTAGCGGTAATTGGAGGTTACGCCGTGTTGCCCCAGTGTCGCTTCCAGGCCTTCGATTGCCCCCCAATTGAGTTTGAGCCCAGGGCAGACGATCAACTGGCGATACCCGAGAGGGCCTTGCGCGCCCAGCACGATACGGTTGTGGTCCGGGTCGAAGCCGGTCACGGTCGCACGCAGCAGGCGAGCGCCACGCGGTATCAGGGTTTGCGTGTCACGGCGGGTGCTGGCGGGCTCGAACTCCCCGGCGCCTACCAGGGTCCAGCCTGGCTGGTAGTAGTGCTCAGGGGCGGGGTCCACCAACGCCACATCCAGGTCGGGCAGGCGCTTGAGCAGGCTGGCAGCGACGGCGATACCCGCCGCCCCCGCGCCTACGATCACGACGTCATGAAACGGCACGGTCTGGCTCATGAAGGGTCCTTGAATTGATTGAGCGGAATTCGCAGGTAGCGTAGGCCATTGGCGTCGGCAGGCGGCAGTTGGCCGCCCTGCATATTGACTTGAACGGCCGGCAGCATCAGCGCAGGCATGGCCAGCGTGGCGTCGCGTGCCTGGCGCATCGCAACAAAGGCGGCTTCGCTCACGCCCGCATGTACGTGCACATTGTGGTCGCGTTGTTCGGCCACGGTGGTGCGCCATACCAGCGCCCGGCCGCCTGGCCGATAGTCGTGGCACAGCAGCAAGGTGGTTGCGGCGGGCAAACTCAGCACGCGCTGCACGGAGCGGTACAGCACATGAGCGTCACCGCCCGGAAAATCGCACCGTGCGGTGCCATAGTCGGGGCTGAACAGCGTGTCTCCGACAAACGCCAGCGGGGCCTGCGCCACGTCCAGCACGTAGCTGATGCAGGCCGGGGTGTGCCCGGGCGTGTGCATCACCCTTAAAGGCAGCGAGCCCACGGTCAAGCGGTCTCCCTCGTTGAACAAGGTATCGAACGGTTGACGTTCAGCACCTTCAGGCTGTGCACAGAACCAGCGGCCGAACGTTGTTTGTACCTCACGTATGTGAGCGCCAATGCCAATGCGTGCACCGAGCGCCTGCTTAAGGTAGTGAGCTGCGGACAAGTGATCGGCATGCACATGGGTTTCAAGAATCCAGGTCAGGTGCCCTTCCAGTGCGTGGATTCTGGCAATCAGCCGGTCCGCGCCCTCGGTGGCGGTATGCCCGGTGTTGGGTTGGTAGTCCAGCACGGCATCCACCACGGCGCAGGCCCGGGTTGCCGGGTCAAATAGCAGGTAGCTGAGGGTGGACGTGTGGGTATCGAAGAAAGGCTCTACGCGATACCTCGCCTCGACCAAGGGTGCAATGGGGTCATACGCCATAGGTGAACTCCTGAAGCGGTCAGAGTAGGGCGTGGTGACCGTCAGGGTATGACGGTCAAGAACCGTGCCATCCGGGTGGGAAGCCTTTAGCCCAGTGCCGCCTGCGTGTTACAGCCAGGGATGCTGCCATTGACTGCCACTTTCTGCCAGGCAATGGCAGCGGGTGGCAGTAATTGGCAGTATGCTGACGGCTTGATTCTATCGGGAGCGACCCCTTGGCTTCGTTTGATCCACTGGCCCTTGGCGCCTACCTGGAACATGACCCTCAGCCTGCCATCGTGCTGGATACGCACTACGGCATCGTCGCCGCCAATCGCGCCTATCGCCTGCAATTTGGGGTCAAGGGCGAGGCGCCGCTTGGGCAAACCTGCCATCAGGTCTCGCATGGCTACAGCGTGCCGTGTGACCGCGCAGGCGAGCACTGCCCGATGCGCAAGGCGCGCGAAACCGGGCTGCCGGAGCGTGTGCTGCACGTTCACCACACCCCGCGCGGGCCTGAGCATGTGGATGTGGAACTGCGGCCTTTGGTGGACGCCAATGGCGTGCTGCTGGGCTATGTGGAGCGTTTGCGCTCTGTCGCGGTGGCGGTGGCTCAGCCCAGCGAACATGGGCTGGTCGGCCGTGCCCCTGCATTTCAGCGCACGCTGGCGGGCCTGGAGCGCGCCGCGCCGTCGCAGATTCCTGTGCTGTTGCAAGGGGAGTCGGGGACGGGCAAGGAGCTTTTCGCACGGGCATTGCACGCCGCCAGCCCTCGATCCAGTGGCCCGCTGGTTGTGGTGGACTGCACGGGCCTGAGCGAAACCCTGTTCGAGAGTGAGCTGTTCGGCCATGAAAAAGGCGCGTTCACCGGGGCGGCTACCCGCAAGACCGGGCTGGCCGAGGCTGCGCATGGCGGTACGCTGTTCCTGGATGAGATTGGAGAAGTGCCCCTGGCGACACAGGCCAAGCTGTTGCGCTTGATCGAATCAGGCAGCTTCCGCCCGGTAGGCGGGCTGCGCACGCTGCATGCCGATTTTCGCCTGGTAGCCGCGACCCACAAACCGTTGGCCGACATGGTGGCCCAGGGCACGTTCCGCCAGGATCTGTTCTACCGCATCAACGCCTTCACCTTACGCCTGCCCGCGTTGCGCGAGCGCGCCGAGGACTTGCCACTGCTGATTGACAGCCTGCTACGCCGCCATGCTCAGGGCGGGCCCTGGCAGGTGGCCGAGGACGCTATGGCGTGGCTCGTGGCCTACCACTACCCTGGCAACATTCGTGAGCTGCGTAACCTGCTAGAGAGGGCTCAACTGCTGGCCAGCGACGGCGTGATTCGCCGCCGTGACTTGCCCGTGGACGAACTACCCGCGGCACAGGCAGGCGCGCAAGACTTCCTGCAAACCGTGGCCAGCTTCAAAGGCTCACGCAAGGCGTTGGCGCTGCACCTGGGGCTGAGTGAGCGCACGCTGTATCGACGCCTCAAGGCGCTAGGCATTGAGTAACCCCGCAGACAGGGCGCCTCATAGCTAACCCGACGCGTCAACCTGACAGCTCTGCCAGCTGTGGGAGGGGGGCGAGTGGCTGAAAATAGTGGCTGTCACGTTTCATGACGGGGTAGCGCGCCATGTATGCCTATGAGCGAATCAAGGCTTTGCTGACACTGGAGTTTGCCGTTGCGCCTCATCAGGTTGAGGCGAGCACCCGGTTCTCAGGCGATCTGCAATGGGATGCGCGGGACAAAGACGTGTTCCTGGCTCAGGTCGAGAACGCGTTTTGTCGCGCTTCGTTGCTGCGCAGGGCGCCGGCGCTGGCGTGTGTGGGCGATGTGGTTATAGCCGTCGAAGACGCCTATGACACGTCCCTGGACAGCCTCTTCGAGGCGATTCGGCCTGTGTTGGCCGCACGACTCGGCACGCAGGTGCTGAGTTTCTCCACTCCGTTGGGGCCAGGCTTCAACTGCCACGACCGCGCCGCAATCGCCTATATAGTGCAGCCACTGATCGACACGGAGGGGTTGGTCAAACGGGTGTTCAGCGCGGTGGGCGACCTGGTGTTTTACCTGGAGCAGCAGCGTTACCGCAGGCTGCTGTGTGCGGACTTGTACCCGCCAGGCTATGACGTGACTGTCTGGAATGCCCGCGTGCCGATGACAGATCGCCCGTGCCGCTGAGGGGTAGCACAGGTTTACACACCGGTGCTCATGCTTCTACCGGCATCACCAGCCTCCAGCCCTCATCCGTTTGCCGCACCAGCCCGCTGGCGGTGAGCAACGGAACCAGCCTGCTGTGAACCTCCGGCGCTACAAAGCTGTGCACGACTGCAAGGTCCAGGGGGCTACTTAGGGGCAGCTCGGCCTTGGTGTAGGACAACCAGGCTTTTTTCAACATCATCAGCACATCACTTGCGCTGCTCACCGCAAACCGCCGGTGCGCCGTGGTGCCCTCAAATTCAAAGGTATGCCGGTGGGTGTAGCCGGCGTCCAGCCCGCCACTTTGCTCGCACCGGATGCAGACGCAGGGCCCTTCGCCAAAGCTTGTACGCAGGTAGGTATTAAAATCGGCAACAGGTTTGAGGGACAGGCGCTTGTCGACCTCGAACAAATCGGCGGTGAAGGATTCTGGCACGGCCAAGGGGCCCTCCTGGGTGAAGCGCTAGGGAAGTGGGGGCGTTACCTTATCAGATAGACGCTGGCCAAACCTGGCAGAACTGTCAGGTGTGTTCGGGCACGCGCGTGCAGGAAGATAGAAGCCACCAAGGGAAGGGGAACGCCATGAGTTACGAATTCAAAAAAGTGAAGGCTGCATTGACTCAAATAATTGGCAGTGGTGTGGCCGACGTAGGCTTGGAGACCGGGCTGGTAGACACGCTAGGCTTGACGCAAGCACAGATAGAGACGCTGATCGAGACGCTGGAGGACGAGGTATTAAAAGGTCAGCGATTGGCCCTGACAGGCTCGGTGTCTACGGTAGGAGACCTGGTATCAGGGGTGAGGGCAAGCCGTAGGCGAGGCTGATCCTGGATCTCGCTCCATTCATCGCCCCTGAAACGCACAGCGGAATTCCTGCACGCAGGCGAGTTCGAACTTGCACGACAAGACGTTCTCGAGTTGCTTATGACTGCCTTGCAAAACCTTGCCTGCTCGAACTCACGCGCGCTGCCTGCGGCAACCCTCGCGCGTGATCTGTACAACGCACTGATGCGTCAGCCGGACGATGAGAGCCTGGAAAAGGCCCGCGTCTATTTAAGTGATCGCCTGGACGAAGCGGCTCAGTTGCCGGGTGGGCTGCCCGCCCGCTTCGATGACTTGGAACAGTGGGTATCGGCCAATGCTACCCAGGTCGCCGAGCGTTATGCGGCATACCTCAAGGCCCGGCACGAAGGGGCGCCTCGTCGCTACTTCACTAACCGTTCCCATGCGCTGTTCTTCCTGCGCGCGGTTGCGCCGACCAAGTTGGTAGATGGAGCATGGCTGTACGGCACCCTGGCCCACTGGAGTGACGTGCGCTACCACGGGCTGATCCGCACCTACCTGGAAGAGCTGGGGGACGGGCAGCCGGCCCAGAATCATGTGGCCCTATACCGCCGCCTGATCGCCGACCTGGAATGTGAACCTCAGGCAGACCTTGATGACCGTTACTACGAGCAAGGGGCCATTCAAATTGCCCTGGGTATGTTGGGCAAAGACCTGCTGCCTGAAATCATCGGCTTCAATCTAGGGTATGAACAACTTCCCCTGCACTTGCTCATTACCTCGTTCGAGCTCAACGAACTGGGGATTGACCCCTACTACTTCACGCTTCACGTGACCATTGACAATGCCAGCACCGGCCACGCCCAGAAGGCCGCGCAAAGTGTCTGTGAGCTGTTGCCGACGGTAGGGCGTGAAGCCTTCATGGCACGGGTACGTGCCGGGTATCAGCTCAATGAGTTGGGCCTGGGCACCCAGGACGCTATTGCCGCCTTTGATCTCGAAGAAGAGGTGATGGGCATGCTGGAGCGCAAGCAGGCCTTCGCGCAGCACATGCACTCGGATTACTGCAAAATCGAAGGCCGTACGGTCAATCAGTGGCTGGCCGAACCCGGTGGGGTCCGCCCGTTTTTAGCTGCTTTGGAGCATAAAGGCTGGATCAAGCGTAGGGCCGACCCTGCTCAGAGCCGATTCTGGCAACTCATCGAAGGGCCGGGCGCTGCCATGTTTGGCGTGTTCAGTGCCTATGAAAAGCAGCTATTGGCTGACTGGATCGCCGACGGCTTCACATCGGAAGACGGCCAGCGCCGCGGTAGCGTCAATCCCTTCCGCTTGAAGTTCCGCCAGCATCCTCTGGCCGATTCCCTCGCGCAGGGCGGTGGCCCCTCTTTGGAAGAGCGCGCTGAGGTGCAGGCTGCCTTGGCACACGCAGGCCCCAACGCTCGCCTGGAGCGTCTGATTCCTTTCCTGGCGCCCCAGTGCCATGCGACGCCTTCAGGGCTCTACGCCACGCGGCTGTTTGCTCGCGAGTTGGCCGGCGAGCCGGGGGTGGGGCGATGACCATGGCCGAACACTTTGTGCCTGCACAGCAGGCTCCCCAGGGCGCCGCACTGTTGGCGTTGGGCACGTATCTCAAGGGTCACGACTATCACTTCATTACCCCCACGCCACTGACCCACCAACGTAACCTTGATCGTTTTGCAGGCCCCGCTACAGACCTGCGCGGCGCCTTTGGTTGGAACCGCCCGTTTGCCGCAGACCTGCTGCCGACCGAGCTGTTCAACCACTTGCGCGACGCGGACGTGTTGAGGGTGGACACCCCAGGGTTCTGGCGATCCAGTGTTCGCTGTTCCAGCTTGGGTGGCGAACTGCTGTTGCATTCCGGGTACCCTACCGACGCCGCTGACGCGGTGTTTTTCGGGCCTGACACCTACCGCTTCGCTGCGGCGATTCGAGCCCACTTGGCGCGGCGCACCGCACCACCGGCCCGGGCGGCGGACATCGGCTGTGGCAGTGGGGCGGGGGCGTTGGTAATCGCCACGACGTGCCCAGGCACCCAGGTCTGGGGCACGGACATCAACGCTAAAGCCCTGGCATTGACGGCTATCAATGCCCAACTGGCAGGTGCGTATGGCCTCACGGCGCGCGCTAGCGATGTGCTCAACAGCTTGCCAGGGGAATTTGACCTGATCGTGGCTAACCCTCCGTACATGCAAGACCCCAAGGGCAGGGCCTACCGCGACGGTGGCAGCGGGCTGGGCAGTAGCCTGTCGCTGCGTATTCTGCAGGAAGCACTGGGCCGATTGGCTCCAGGTGGCACCTGCCTGCTGTATACCGGCGTTGCCATCGTCGGCGGTCAAGACCCGTTCCTGGCCGCTGCCCGCCCAAGCCTTGAGGCCTTCGATGGGCACTGGCGCTACCAAGAACTCGACCCCGACGTGTTTGGCGAGGACCTGGAGCTGCCTGGGTACGCCGAAGCCGAGCGCATTGCTGTGGTGCTGGTGGAAGCCACGCGGTCTGCCTGATGCCTTACTGAGGCGGCGGGCTACGCGTCGCCTTGCAGCCAGAACCGCTGTTGCAGTGTTGCCCTTAACGCCGCCATTGCCTCTATGGCCATCCCAGCCGTCGGCCTGCCCTCAAAAATGACGATTTCATGCAGGGGCAGCACAGGCAGGCCTTCCATCCGCCTCATATCAGCCGACATCCGCCAGGGGTCGACCACGCTCACGCCAATGCCGGCCTCGATGCAGGCCCTTACTGCTGTGCTGGAGGAGGCATCCAAGATGACCCGCCATGGTCTGCCCATGCGGTCCAGTGCCTGGATCATGACGTCCCTATAAGGACATGGGGCAGCGTACAACGCCAAAGGCAGCGGGGCATCGGGTTCGAGCATGAATCGAGCGCCGCTCACCCAGATTGGCGTGGTGGTCCGGAGTAGCGGATTGTCATGCTCCATGCCCGCTGCCTGCGCGATTACCGCCATGTGCAACGTACCTCGCTCAACCTGCTCACGCAGCGTGTCACTGGGCAGGGTGATCACTTCCAATACGACGTTTGGCCACACCTTGGTAAAGGTGGGGAGGATGTCGCGGATGACATGCACCACGTATTCATCTGGAACGCCCAGAAGCACACGCCCGCTCACCTCGGCACCCCGTAGGTCGCTGAGGGCACGGTCGTGTACCGTCAGCAGTTGCTCACTGGAGGCCAGCAGTCGGCTACCCATGGCAGTTAGGGTTACGCCTTGGTTATCCCGCTCCAGCAAGCGGGCACCGGCGATAGCCTCTAAACGCTGAATATGCACGCTGATTGCCGCCGGGCTTTTATGCAACTGCCTGGCTGCTGCGCGAAATTGCTTCAGCCGGGCAACGGCCTGAAAGGTACGCAGCAGTTCGATCTCGAGTGTTGACGTGCTCATTTAATAAATCCGAATCATAAGATCATTAAGATTTGATTTATTAAACTATGGGCGTGGGCTAGTTTCAACGTCTGCCACCAAGGAATGATCAATGATGCTCAAGCTTGGGTTGTCTCTTGCCCTGTTACCCCTTCCAGTCATGGAAGCCGGGATGGTAGTGACGTGGAGTTCAGGGTTTATCGGTGCTCGCTACTCTATCGATCAGGCACCTGCCTTTCTGGTGGTGTTCTGGCGCTGCTTATTGGTGTGTCTGGTGCTCATGCCTTGGGTGTGGAAGCCGCTACGGTCCATGCCCTTTAAGGTGTTGCTGCAACAGGCGGCCATTGGCTTGCTAGCGATGGTCGGGTACCTCGCAGGTGTCGTGCAAGGCATCGCACTAGGTGTGCCTGCGGGTTTGGCAGCCTTGATCGCCGACCTGCTACCCATCGGCACTGCGTTGATCGCCGTAGCGGTAGGCCAGCAGCGGCTACCATCTACTGCCTGGCTAGGGCTCGGGCTTGGATTGGCAGGCGTGCTGGTTGTCACGCAGGATGCCCTGCACGCCGGAACTGCACCATCCTGGGCCTATGCCTTGCCCTTGCTCGGGATGGTGTCACTGGCGATCGCCAGCGTCTGGAAAAAACACGCGGGCGATCCCGTCTCGTTGAACCTCTTGGCCAGCTTATGGGTGCAGTGTTTAGTGTCCGCGCTGTGCTTTGGTGGGGTATGCCTGTTCGATACAGGGTTACCGCCTGTCATGAGCAGAGGTTTTATCTACAGCGTAGCCTGGACCGCCTTGAGCACCTTGGGTGGCTACGGCCTGTACTGGGTGTGCCTGAAGCGCTCGTCACCTACTCGGGTCGCCAGCGTGCTGTACCTGAGCCCAGCACTTACCCTGGTCTGGGCCTGGGGCATGTTCAAAGAGCCTTTGTCCTGGATCATCGCCTTGGGGGTGTTGCTGTCCATGGCCGGGATTGTGCTGGTTATCAAGGGTGAGGGCGGGCAGCGCCGGCATGTGTAAGGGGCATCTGTCACTAGAGCAGCGCATGATGCGGTATTTATGGTTTCATGTCGGTACTGAATTGATGGACAAGGAAGGCGTGATGCGCCCCTCGGTAGTGCTTGATCTGAATCGCAGCGCGGTGCGTGAAACTGTTACACGCTTCGCTACGGCTAACCCACGTGTTTTTGGCTCTGTGCTGCATGGTACCGACCGCGATGGTAGTGATATTGACCTCTTGGTTGACGCCCTCCCTGGTGCAACACTGTTTGACTTGGGCGGTTTGCAGTTGGAGCTGGAGTCGCTGCTAGGCTTGCACGTGGATCTGCTCACGCCTGGCGATCTACCGGAGTCATTTCGGGCTCAGGTTCTGGCAGAGGCGCTGCCCGTATGATCAAAAATCGCTTAAGTGACTACCTTGGGCATATGCTGCAGGCCGCGACTGATGGGTGCGCGTTTGTAGAAGGGCTTACTTTTGATATCAATCTTGATGTGGTGTGGGAAACTGTGCAAGCAGCGCTTCCTCAGCTGCTCAGCGAATTAACCGTGGCGCAGAAGGACGCTTAACAAACCTAGCTGGGCACGTGTCTTTATCCGCTACAGATCACCTCGTACGCCGCGCCTCTACCTCTTCCCACAACCTAGGGTCGGTGAAGTCGTCGATCACCAGGTCTGCGCCCGCTGCGAGCAATGCCTGGGCGGGTTGGCTGGTGGCCAGGCCTACCGTGAACAGCCCGGCGGCCTTGGCGGCGGTCAGGCCTGGGATGGAATCTTCAAAGGCCATTGCTTCTGTGGCCTGGGCGTGCAAGCGCTCCAGGCCCGTCAGGTAGGGCAGCGGATGAGGCTTGGCCCAAGGGAGTTCTTCGGCAACCACCACGCTGGCAAAGGTGTCAGCTAGGCCCAGGGCGGCCAACATATGGTCGGCGTTGGCACGCGGCGCATTGGTAACCACGACCCGGCCAATCCCGTGCCGCTGCGCATAGGCCAGCAGGTCCATCAAACCGGGGAGCGGTGCCAGTGACTGGGACAGATGGCGAAAGCGTGCTTCCTTGCGGTCGGCAAAAGCCCGGTGTTGCGCTACGGTGCGTTCCGGAAAGAGCAGCGCGCACAGCTCGGGGTTGGCTCGGCCGCTGCACAAGGCTTCGAACTCTGCTTCGGTAAACGGCCTGCGGTCTTCTTCCCAGAGCAACTGCTGGATTGCAATCAGGTGCAGTTTGTCCGTATCGGTCAGGGTTCCGTCGAGGTCGAACAACAAAGCATTGAGCATAGGTGCGTCCCGGTAGGCAAAGCGCGGAGGTTAGCAGGCGCGCCGAGCCCACTCAAATACCGCTGACCGGGAGGATTGCCACCGACCAGCGGCACGCGGTTGTACGTGCTCAAAACTGTATGTATAAACAGCGCATAGATGACTGAGGACCCCAGGCGCGTGAACCCCCTCGACAACCCCTTCTACTACTTGCACAACTTCGAACAGGCGCTGACCTGGCTGCGCGCACGTTACATCGATGTGCTCGATGCCACCGAGCGCCAGTTCCTGGAAGATTTCGCAGGCCTGCCGCAGAACGCTCGCGCGTTGTTGGTAAGGCTGGTGATGCGCAAGGGGGATCATTTTCGAAGCGACAAGCTGGCCTATGCCGAAATTGGCGCGCCTGAATCCGCGGCGGCGCCGATGCATGCGCTAGGCTGGTTGGAAGAGCAGGCGCCGTTGAGCCTGAGTGACCTATTTACCTTGTTTGGCAAAGTTGAGTTGCGCGCCGGGTTCGCCCAGGAAGCCCTGCCAGCAGGTGATCGCAAAGCACAGTGGTATGACGCCCTGGGGCACTGGCATGAGCATCGTGCATGCGTGGGCGAGTGGTGGCCCGCCTATAAAGGGCAGGTATGGCGGCTTGAAGTGCGCCCGCTGTGCGAACGCCTGCGCCTGCTGTTTTTCGGCAACCTGCGCCAGGACTGGTCCCAGTTCGTGCTGGTAGAGCTGGGCATCCAGCGTTATGAGGCCGTGGAATTCTCCCTCGCCTCCAGGGCCTTTCGTCATCGTCGAGACCTAGAAGTGGCGCTGGGGCTGGCCGAGTGTCGGCAAGCCATGGAGGAGGGCGCAGACACTGCGGCGCTGCTGGCGGCCCTCGATACGCTGGCCTCGGATAACCCCTGGCTTGCCAGCCGCCACCAAAAAACCCTGTTCAGCCTTGGCCAGCGCTGCGAACGCGCAGGTGACTGGGCTCAGGCTGCCGAGTTGTACACGGCGTGTACCTGGCCTGGCGCACGCTTGCGGCGCCTGCGTATGTTGGAGCGCACCGAGCAGTTTCAGGCGGCCTTGACACTGGCCGAGCAAGCCAGTGCTGCCCCAGAGAGCCCTGCCGAAGCCCAAGGCCTGGAGCGGTTGTTGCCCAGGGTACGGCGGGCCTTGGGCGAGACCGTCAAGGTGCGTCGGGCCTCAGCGGCGGTGGCACGGCTGGACTTGTGCCTGGCGCACCATGGCAGTGTCGAGCGGGCAGTCTGCGAGGCATTGGGCACCGAGCAGGCGCCTGTGATGTATGTTGAAAACACCCTGTTCAACGCGCTCTTTGGGCTGCTGTGCTGGCCTGCACTGTTCGCACCCGTCGCCGGTGCGTTTTTTCACCCCTTCCAGGCCGCGCCGCTGGACCTTCATCAGGCCGACTTCGCCCAGCGTCGACACGCTCACCTGGAGCAATGCCTGGCAGCGCTCGACGATGGCCGCTACAAAACCCTGATGCTCGAGTGCTTCACCGCCAAGTACGGCCTGGCTAACCCCTTCGTGCACTGGGGGGCCATTAATGAGCCGTTGCTTGCACTGGCGCTGGCGTGTATCCCGGCAGCACACCTGCGGGTGTGCTTTGAGCGTCTGCTGCAAGACCTCAAGGCCAACCGCACCGGCATGCCTGACCTGATTCAGTTTTATCCATCCGAGGCCCGCTACCGCATGATTGAGGTAAAAGGGCCGGGCGATCGTCTCCAAGACAATCAGCTGCGGTGGATGGCGTTTTGCCAAACGCACGGGCTGCCGGTGAGCGTCTGCCATGTACGCTGGGACGCACCTGTGCCCCACGCTGAGCCTGCATGACGCTGACCGTGGCCGTGCGGGCCTTGTGTGAGTTCACCGCGCGCGAAGGGGACCTCGACCTGCGATTTACCCCGTCGCCTACCGCTCTGGAAGGTATCGCCGGGCACCGCTTGGTGGCGGACCGACGCGGCCCGGATTACCGCCGCGAAGTGTCACTGGCAGGCGAATATCAGGGGCTCAAGGTACGCGGCCGCGCCGATGGGTTCGATCCGCAGCGCCAGTGCCTGGAGGAGGTCAAGACGCACCGCGGCGATCTTACCCGCCAACCGCTCAACCAACGCGCCCTGCACTGGGCCCAGGCCAAGGTCTACGGCGCGTTGCTGTGCGTAGCCGAGGGCCTGGCGAGCGTCAACCTGGCGCTGGTGTACTGGAATGTCGACACCCACAGCGAGACCCGTTTCGACGAGGCCTACAGCGCCGAGGCGCTTACTGCGTTTTTTTACACCCAGTGCGAGGCATTCCTGGCGTGGGCCGCACGCGAGGCGGCGCATCAGGTGCGCCGCGATACCTTCCTGGAGGCGTTGGCCTTCCCCTACACGGCGATGCGCCCTGGTCAACGCCAGTTGGCCGAAACCGTCTACAAAGCGGCCAGCACCGGCCGTTGCATACTTGCGCAGGCGCCTACCGGTATCGGTAAAACCCTGGGCACGTTGTTTCCCTTGCTCAAGGCCATGCCGCGCCAAGGTGTGCAGCGCGTGTTCTTCCTGACCGCCAAGACACCCGGCCGGCAATTGGCCCTCGACGCATTGCGCCAGCTTCAGCCCCCCACGACGCTCAGCACAGTGCCTGCTAGCGCAGCGTCTGCTCAGCCGCTTCGGGTGCTGGAGCTCACCGCCCGCGACAAGCTGTGCCAATACCCAGGCACTGCCTGCCATGGGGACGCTTGCCCGTTAGCCAAGGGGTTTTATGACCGATTGCCAGCGGCACGTGTGGCGGCGGCGGATCAAGGGGTGCTCAACCAGCGCACCCTGCGCGAGGTGGCCAGCGCCCATCAGGTATGCCCCTATTACCTGAGTCAGGAAATGGCCCGTTGGGCCGACGTCATTATCGGTGACTACAACTACTACTTCGACCTCAACGGCTGGCTGTATGCCTTGGCGCAGGCGCAGGAATGGACCACTGCGGTGCTGGTAGACGAAGCCCACAATCTGGTGGACCGTGCCAGGGGCATGTACAGCGCCAGCCTGGATCAGCGCCTGCTGACTACGTTGCGTGAAGCACCTCTGGCCGGCACCAGTAGCGCGTTGCGCACCCTGACGCGGCACTGGAATGCGTTGTCACGTGCCCAGGGCGTAGGCCATCACAGCCAGCCTGGCGTGCCGGGTCAATGGCTGAACGCGTTGCAACGGTGCACGGCCGTCGTGAGTGAGTGCTTGAATCAATCGCCTGCGGGCGTGCCCCCAGCATGGCTGGAGTTCTATTTCCAGGCCCTGCAATTCATTCGCGTGGCAGAACTGTTTGACGACGGGTTTGTGTTCGATGTCGAGGTGTACGCTGTAAAGCGGGCCCTGCGTGCCACGCTTAACGTGCGTAATGTCGTACCTGCCTCGCAGCTGGCGCCTCGGTTTGCCAGTGCCCGCAGTTGCGTTCTGTTCTCTGCCACCCTTACACCCTCCCACTACTTTGCCGACGTGCTAGGGCTGCCTGCGGGCTGGGGGTGGCTGGATGTGCCATCCCCCTTCGAGGCCGGCCAGTTACGCATACGCCTGGCGAGTCACGTGTCTACCCGGTATGCCGACCGTCAGCGTTCCTTGCAGCAGGTGGCCCAAATACTGGCGCAGCAGTACGAGCAACAGCCGGGCAATTACCTGGCGTTCTTCAGTAGTTTTGACTACCTCAATCAGGTGGTGGCGTGTCTTCAGGCCTCCTACCCTGAGGTGCCTGTGCGGGCGCAGCGCAGGGCCATGGACGAAGCCGAGCGCCAGGCGTTTATCGAGGGTTTCGAGGTAGGCGGGTGCGGCATAGGGTTCGCAGTGCTGGGCGGTGCGTTCGGCGAGGGCATCGACCTGCCCGGTAAGCGGCTGATCGGTGCCTTTGTGGCCACCTTGGGCATGGCCCAGGTCAACCCTGTGAATGAGCGATTCAAGCAACGGATGCAGGCCCGCTTCGGCAGTGGGCACGATTACGTGTACCTGTTCCCAGGGCTGCACAAGGTCGTGCAGGCGGCGGGGCGGGTGATTCGTGCAGAGGCCGACGAAGGCACCATTGTGTTGATCGATGACCGCTACGCCCAGCCCCGTATCCAGCAATTGTTGCCCAGTTGGTGGCCACAGCCCGAGCCCTTGTGAGGATAACGGCGGCACGGTGGATCAATCGTTTCCCTCAGCGGTCGAAGTGTCAGTAAACTGCCACCGATTGATACCCAACTGAGGTTTTGCATGACGCACAGTCCGTTAGCGGGCAAGCCGGCGCCGGCCGAATTGCTGATCGATATTCCTGCCCTGGTGACCGCCTATTTCGCGCGCCGCCCTGACCCCGCCGTGGCGACCCACCGCGTAGCCTTCGGCACCTCTGGCCACCGAGGAACGTCGTTCGATAACAGCTTCAACGAGTACCATGTGTTGGCGATTAGCCAGGCCATCTGCCTTTACCGCAAGGCCAAAGGCATCGACGGGCCGCTGTACCTGGGTATCGATACCCATGCCCTGTCGACCCCTGCCGGTGCCAGTGCCCTGGAAGTGTTTGCCGCCAACGGCGTAGACGTGATGCTGGCCGCCGATGACGAGTACACCCCTACACCAGCGGTATCTCACGCCATCATTTGCTACAACCGTGGCCGCACCAGTGGATGGGCGGATGGGGTTGTCATCACCCCGTCGCATAACCCTCCGCAAAGCGGCGGCTTTAAATACAACCCGCCCAATGGCGGGCCTGCGGACAGCGATGTAACCAAGTGGATCGAAGCCAAAGCCAATGAGCTGCTGGAGGCAGGGCTTGCCGGCGTAAAGCGTACGCCCTACGAACGCGCACTCAAGGCCGCGACTACGCACCGCCATGACTACCTCAATACCTATGTCAACGACCTGCACAACGTGATCGATTTCGATGTGATCCGTAACGCGGGCCTGAGCCTGGGTGTTGACCCGCTAGGTGGTGCCGGAGTGCGCTACTGGCCTGCAATCGCTGAGCAGTATTCGCTGTCGCTGGATGTCGTTAATTCGCACACTGACCCTACCTTCCGCTTCATGACCCTGGACTGGGACGGGCAAATCCGCATGGACCCGTCCTCGCGTGATGCCATGCAAGGGTTGATTGGCCTCAAGGACCGCTACGATGTGGCCTTCGCCTGCGACCCTGATCATGATCGTCATGGCATCGTTACTCGCAGCGGCGGCCTGTTAGCGCCCAACAACTACCTGGCCGTGAGCATCGACTACCTGTTCCGCCACCGCCCCGACTGGCGTGCAGACGCTGCCGTGGGTAAAACCGTCGTTAGCAGCGGCTTGATCGACAGGGTAGCGGCTCGGCTAGGCCGCACGTTGTATGAAGTACCTGTAGGATTCAAGTACTTTGCCGACGGCCTGTTCAAGGGCACCCTCGGCTTTGGAGGCGAGGAGAGCGCCGGCGCGTCGTTCCTGCGCCGCGACGGTACAGTATGGAGCACCGACAAAGATGGGCTTATCCCAGGCTTGCTGGCGGCAGAGATGACCGCGCGGCTGGGTAAAAACCCGCATCAGCTGTACCAGGCGATGGTTGCCGATCTCGGGGAGCCCTATGCCACGCGTGTAGACGCCAAGGCAGATGCTCGCCAGAAAGCAGCCTTGGGCAAGTTGTCGGCTGAGCAGGTGACGTCTACTTCATTGGCGGGCGATACCATCGAACAGGTGTTAAGCAAGGCGCCGGGCAATGACCAAGCCATTGGTGGCGTAAAGGTGAGCACGGCCAATGGCTGGTTCGCGGCACGGCCGTCAGGCACTGAAGACATCTACAAAATCTACGCCGAAAGCTTTACTAGCGAAGCCCATCTGCAACAACTGGTGAGCGAAGCGCAGGCCTTGGTAGACAGCGCGATTAGCGCCTAAGCCTGCTAGCCCTTTGGCCCGGCCAGCGTGTGGTGGTCGGGCCTCGCAGGTCGGGCCGCGCAGGTCGGGCAAGGTAAGCGTGGATTACAGTAAAGCGCTTAATCTAACATCTAGAATTTCGATTTATGCGATTGAAAAATAAGATTTTATTGTGGTGATCTCGAAACTACTTCAAGTTCTAATCGGTTGGCTCTCAGGGCGTCAGGCTGAGCAGATGTCTCCCGCTATAAAGCGCAAGCCCGCCCGCCTCGCGTCGAGCACTGGTCAAAAGCGTGCCTCGGCACCCAGTAACAAGCCCTCTCCAAGCCCAGCCGTTACGGCAGGCGCGCCCCTGCTGTTCGCTGACCTTCCTCTTAACATCACGCCCGCCATACGCAAACAGATGAGGGCCGATGCCTTGCGGTATTTGCCTGAAGGCAAGCAGCCGTCCGTCGCTCAATGGAAAATGATCTTCAGTACCACCATTACCACGTGTGTGGTAGCTGGCGCGGGTTCGGGCAAATCCAGCTCGCTGGCACTCCGGGTGTTGTTGCTGCACCACTACCTGGGGATACCTATGGCAGATATCAGCGTGGTCACCTTTACCCGAGCGTCCCGCGCAGACTTCGCTGAGCGTCTGGTCGACCTGTATGGGCGCTGGCAGTTAGCGTTGTCGCTCCCTCAAGCATTGGAAAGGGTGACGACGTTTCACGCCACGGTGCTGGGTTGGGCGCGAACCATGCCGGGCTTTGGCCAATTGCAAGCGTTCGAAAGCCTCGGAGCAGGTGAGAGCAGCGGCACTCCTTTGCAGCTGCAAATCAACGCCACACAGCGCGAACAGCTAAACCGGTGTTATCACCGTTTAATGGCAGAAGACCCCGCTTTCGCCCAGTCAATACAAAGCCTTAGGCTGCGAGCTGATGCATTGCCAAAGCGTTCGCCCAGTCACCCTGACGTACAAAGGCGCTTGGCGGCGCTGATCCCCGCGTCCCAGCGTGACGCCGAACTCTGCACGCTGATTGAAGCCCACTGGCAGCAAGCCGGCCAGTGGCCGATTGCGGGTATTGAGCCCACTTCGCAACCCCATGTGATCGAGGGCCAAGTGTTCCGCTGCCATGGTTACCACGCACAAGCGGGTGCCTGGGTGATGTTAGGTGCAGAACCGGGGCTGGGCGATCGAACCCGCTCAGGGGCACGCCTTACAGCCCGCGCAGAATGGGCAGTGAAGCGAACCCTGTTTCAAGCTTTCTTCGATAAACCATTGATCTGGCTTGAAAGCTTCGAGCACGCGGCAGGTTCCTTCAATGACAGCGTGCAAGGGGCAGGCTTCGATTATCGGCTGGCGGGTGAATACGCCAGTTTGCCATTGCTGGATGCCTTTACCGCGATGGCAGGCTTTATTGAGAACCTTGGCCTAGAGGTGCCTACGGCAGCCGTCAGCTTACAGGACGGCGAAGAAGCGCTGTTTTTTAGTGCGTTGGGTACCTATTGGCGAGCCCTGGAAAAACAACTGCTGGGGAGTGTTCCTCCCGTGCTTACCTATAACCGCATGTTCGCCATCTTCTCGGATGCTGCGGGGAGCGCCCTGTCAAGGCTGCCGGATGACAAGCTCCAGGGTATCCGCCACCTGCTAGTGGACGAGTTTCAGGATGTCTCGCCGCAGATTGCCAAGTGGCTTAGCGCAGGGCTTGCAGAGCGTCTGCGGCGAGACGGTACCTCACCCGCTACCTTGATGTGCGTAGGGGACGACTGGCAGTCGATATACGGATGGAGAGGGAGTTCGCCGCGTTTCTTTATTGACTTCGCCAAAGCCTTTTCAGCGCCTTCCTACCGGCGGCTAATGCTGAAAGATAACTTTAGAAGTACGCAGCAAGTCATTGATGCTGCTGAATTAATAGTTAAAGGCGTGCCTTCGATTGAAGGTAAAAGGGCTACTGCAGTACACACCGCTGAAGCGATAAGGGGCGACCTTTGTCTTCATTGGAAAGACCCCGTTGAAATCGCTGCTACCCTTGAGGCAGCGCTTGGCAAGGGGCGGAGCGTACTGATGCTTCACCGCCAAAGTAAAGACGATCCACGGCACCTACTGCCAGTTGCCGACCTGTTGAAGGCCCAGCACTCGGGTGGGCTTGAAGCACGGCAGGTGCGCTCTATGACGATACATGCAGCCAAAGGCCTCGAAGCTGACGTGGTGATCCTGCTAGGGGACTGCGAGGCACGCTCTCAATCCTCATCGCGCAACCGCTTGTATGCATTGGCAGGCTTGGCGGACCAACAAGGTTCACAGGCCTATGACAAAGCCCAGGCTGACGAAGCACTGCGCTTGGCGTATGTTGCCGTTACGCGCGCAACCCGGGAAGTGTACTGGTTTATCGACAGGCCAACGGCGGGGCGGGAGAGTGAGAGCGGGGGTGCATCGGCACGAGTAACGGGTACAGCTGGTGCGTTTCTCGATAAACGAAGCTAGCGGGGCGTTTATCAGCAAGCTTTCAGGAGTTGGGGAGGAATAAAAGCCTCAAGCTCCGCTTCGATGGCTTCGATCATGCGCTCGACGTCTGCCGCACTCATCACGGTCGCACAGGGGATGCCCGCGATGGCGATAAGCGTCTCGCCTGAGCCACGGTCGAAAAGCCTGGCCACCATGCTACTGGGAGTGTCCATGCTGCCCTCAAACCCCAGTGGGTGGAAATGCCACCGCATGACTTGGCAGGCATTGGGAAAAGTCATTTTGTTCATTCGAGGTACCTCTGCATCATGCAGCGGCCAATTGCCAAAAGGGCACGGCCTCGACAGTCGATCAGTGATAAGAAACATAGCACCGGTACGCAACGAGCAGCGGACTATTTTGAAACGATACGGCACTTTTTGGTTGAAAATTGATCGGTGTCATTAGCTTGACGACGAACGGCGCTGGATAGCGAGCAACAGGCGCGTAGCACTCATGCTACGCCCGTGCTCCACACGCGCTAAAGCGCCTTGGTAACCTTCGTGACTTCAAGCGTTTCGGCTTCAGTGTCGCCATGAAGGGCGCGCAGCGCTTGGGCAGCTTCTTCGAATGTGCCCTGTTCAAGATGAGCAAAGTCCCAACGACGTTGCCCTTCGAGGGTGTAGTGAATCACGTACTTAGCCATGGGGCGTGCCTCAGGTAAACGAAGAGGGTGATCGACGGATCAGCTTTATTCCATGCTTGAACGGCGCCTTTTTAGCAGCCTTGTTCAAGGTACTGCCTGCCGTGTCCAAGGTAATGTTCCAAAAACCTGTACTGGGCACGGTGATGCGCGCAGGGAACTGATCGAAGGCACCACCGTGGTAAGTATGCCGCGCACCGTTTTTGAACGCTCTGAAGTTGGCATCGCTCATAAGGCGTATATTGCAGCGCTGTGAACACTCGATGACGACCACGTCATCCTCATTCAGGTGTTCGCGCTGGTGAACGAATTTCATGCTGGCTCCACGCTTGAATAATGCCCAAACATAGCATGTTGGTGTCTAGGCCCCAAGCATCACGCCGCCGAACGTTCTAGAGCGGGTACGGTCCTAGGTTCTTTTTTGGAGATAAAGATGAAAGCGGTTGGGATCTTCTTGGCACTACTTGCGTTAGGGGGTTGTGCAACGGTCGCAGAGATCGAGCAAACCCATGAAACCATGGACGTTATGTCCGGGAAGGACCCTAAAGACTACACTCAGTGCCTGGCGCGCAGATTGGCCGAAACCCGGCGGCCCGTGGCCATTGACCGGAGTGGCGGCGGCTACAAGATCGTAGTGCCACGCAAGTTAAGCTCCGGGCCAGCCGCAGTGGTGGATGTGCAAGAGCGCTCCGGGGGCAGCACGATCAAGGTGCATGAACGCTTGTCGAACTTGCCCTTGCGTTTCAAGGACGTACAGAAGGCGGCTACCGATTGCATCTCGGGGTGATTCGGCAGGAAGTTGCGGAACTATCGCGAAAGGTTTTTTTCTACTAATGCAGCAGCCGCTTCGGTACGCCATTGTAAGGCGCGAGGCGCGTGATTAGACTGCGATAAATGCGTACGAAACGCCCTAAGAACCAAGGACATTCCATGATCAAGAAATGCTTGTTCCCGGCCGCCGGTTACGGTACCCGCTTCTTGCCAGCTACCAAGGCCATGCCCAAGGAAATGCTGCCGGTGGTCAACAAGCCGCTGATTCAATACGGCGTGGAAGAGGCACTACAGGCAGGCTTGAACGGCATTGCGATCGTTACTGGTCGCGGCAAGCGTGCACTGGAAGACCACTTCGATATCAGCTACGAATTGGAAAACCAGATCCGTAACACCGATAAGGAAAAGTACCTCGTCGGTATTCGTAAATTGCTAGACGAATGCACCTTCTCCTACACACGCCAGATCGAGATGAAGGGCCTTGGCCACGCGATTCTCAGCGGCCGCTCGCTGATTGGCGATGAGCCATTCGCCGTAGTGCTTGCGGATGACCTGTGCGTCAACCCTGAAGGTGAGGGCGTGCTTGAGCAGATGGTCAAGCTGTACAACCAGTTCCGCTGCTCTATCGTTGCCATCCAGGAAGTCGACCCTCAGGAAACCAGTAAGTATGGGGTGATTGCGGGCGAAATGATCCGCGATGACATCTACCGTGTTAACAGCATGGTAGAAAAGCCCAAGCCTGAAGATGCGCCCTCCAACCTGGCGATCATTGGCCGCTACATTCTCACCCCGGATATTTTCGACCTGATCGCTCAGACCGAGCCAGGCAAGGGTGGAGAAATCCAGATTACTGACGCCCTGATGAAACAGGCGCAGAATGGCTGCGTATTGGCCTATAAGTTCAAGGGCAAACGCTTCGATTGCGGCAGCGCAGAAGGCTACATCGATGCTACCAACTATTGCTTTGAAAATTTCTACAAGAAAGGCCAGATGTAAGGCACCGACTTAACGCTATTTTCGAGGTAAGCAAACGCCGCCATTTCATGTAAATGGCGGCGTTTTCGTATGAGGATTTTTTATGACCTATGATTTTGACCTGTTCGTCATTGGCGCCGGCTCTGGCGGTGTGCGCGCAGCACGCTTCGCGGCAGGCTTTGGCGCCAACGTGGCCGTGGCCGAAAGCCGCTATTTGGGTGGCACCTGCGTCAACGTAGGCTGCGTGCCTAAAAAGTTGCTGGTGTATGGCTCGCACTTCCATGAAGACTTCAAGGACGCTCGCGGATTCGGTTGGGAGCCAGGTACGCCGTCTTTCGACTGGCGCACCCTTATCGCCAATAAGAATCAGGAAATCGAACGTCTGAACGGAATTTACCGCAACCTGCTGGAAAACAGCGGCGTAACGGTACTGGAAGCTCATGCGCGGATCCTGGACCCTCATACCGTTGAGGTGGCAGGCGAACGCTATCGCTGCGAGCGGATACTGATCGCGACTGGCGGCTGGCCTTCCATTCCTGACATCCCAGGCCGCGAGCATGCGATCAGCTCCAATGAGGCTTTTTTCCTAGACCAATTGCCCAAGCGTGTGCTGGTAGTAGGAGGTGGCTACATCGCCGTAGAGTTTGCGGGCATTTTCAACGGCCTGGGGGCCAAGACTACCCAGCTGTATCGAGGTGACCTGTTCATGCGCGGGTTCGATGATGCCGTGCGCAAGCACTTGGCCGGAGAAATGCGCAAGAAGGGCGTCGACCTGCAGTTCAATGCGGACATCGTTTGCATCGACAAGCGCGAGGGGGCACTGCACGCCACCCTCAAGAGCGGTGAAGTCGTGGTCGCCGATTGCATCCTCTATGCGACAGGGCGCCGGCCAATGGTCGATAACCTGGGCCTTGAAAACACTCAGGTAACGGTGAACGACGAAGGCTTCATCAAGGTAGATACGCTGTACCAGACTCAGGAGCCATCCATCCTGGCGCTGGGGGATGTCACAGGAGGGGTTCAACTCACGCCAGTGGCCCTGGCCGAAGGCATGGCCGTTGCCCGGCGTCTGTACAAGCCCGAGCAGTACCGCCCGGTGGATTATGATCATATCCCTACGGCCGTGTTCAGCCAGCCCAGTGTGGGCACCGTTGGCCTAACCGAGGCTCAGGCGCGAGAAGCCGGTTATGACGTGCGGGTTTTCGAAAGCCGCTTCAGGCCGATGAAATTAACCCTCACCGAGAGCACTGAGCGCACCTTCATGAAGCTGGTCGTGGACGCAGCCTCGGATAAGGTCGTAGGTTGCCATATGGTAGGGCCGGAAGCGGGAGAGATCATTCAAGGCTTTGCGGTAGCACTCAAGGCCGGCGCTACCAAGGCGGTGTTCGATGAGACCATTGGCGTACACCCTACCACCGCTGAGGAGTTCGTGACCCTTCGCACCGCCGTTGGGGAATAGCGCTTTATCGGCTGGCCGCTCGAGGTGGGTCAGGCAAAGCGTCGGCGTGCAGGCCCAGTTTGTCCAGGGCCGAGCGCCGTTGCCGGCTAATGGTTTTCTCGCTGCGCGCCAGGCGGGCGGCGACCTCGCGCCCACTGTAGCCTTGAGCGCAGAGGTTGATTACCTCCCGCTCCCTGGGCGTGAGTACGTGCTGATTGTCTACGCCCCAATACCGAGGGCTTAGGTAGTGTCGCGCCAGGATGGCTTCGAAACCCGGGCTGACGCAGCGCTTGCCTTGTGCTGCCTGCATCAGAACATGCCGAAGCTGCTCGGCATCGCCGCGTTTGTCGTAGAGCCCTTTCACCCCAAGATTCAGGCAGGCGCCCAATAGCGTAGGGCGTTGTGAGGCGGTCATGACGACCAACGCCACCTGTGGGAAGGTATGCCGTACCTGCTGCACCAGCGCGTAGCCATCGAGGCCGTCGGCAGCAGGCATGTGCCAATCGATCAGCGCCAGGTCACAGTGCCTGCCGCGTAAACTGCGCAACAGCTCCCGCCCGCTGTGCGCAAGGGCGCACACCTCGAACCGCCTGCGTGCGCTGCTCTGAAGCTGCTCAGTGAGCCCCTGTAGTACCACGGGGTGGTCATCCGCGATAACGATGCTCAGTACCATGGGGCGTCCTGTGGGGGGGTGAAGGGCAGGCCTTCTAATGGAGGTGAATCAACTCGTGTTCAAGGGCCAGCAGTACAGCGACGTGTCTTGACTTCACCCCAAATTTTCGCCGGATGTTACAGAAGTGGAAGTTAACTGCAGATTCGCTACATCCCAGTATTCGGGAGATTTCCCAGGAGGATTTGCCACGGGCGCTCCATTCCAGGGTAATGATTTCTCGCTTGGTGAGGTGAATGGGACCAGCTTGCTTGACGTAGGTGCTCAGTGCGGTACTCGGCATGGTGATACTCCCTGGAAATCCATAACGGGGTCTCATCAATTGAAAGCCAAGTACGACAAATTGTTATGGTAAATAAATATTTGGCTTGACAGGCAAGTGAAGCGGGTGGCCCGATGACGTTTTTTTTCTTAAAAAAACACAACTAAATCAAATAGATATGAAAATCCATGTAAAGCCCACAGGGTAGTCAGCCGCTTGGAAAATCTTGGTACAAAGCGGCTGGAGGCCTCAACGGTCAAAGATTGTAACGAGCTTTACGACAGGCCTGTGGTGGTATACAAAGCCTTCGCTGCCACGGTTCTTTGCATAGGCCTAAGCCATCTTCATAGGCAAAACCAATGATTAAGATGCGTATTGCCAATGAGCTTGAGCCAGGAAACGTGGCTACCATTGCTCCAGTCAGATTTACTTACCAAGGAGATTCACCCGATGCCTATCATCAACAGCCAGATCAAACCTTTTAAAGCTCAGGCGTTCCACAACGGCAACTTCGTTGAGCTGACCGAAGCGGACTTGAAGGGCAAGTGGTCTGTGGTGTTCTTCTACCCCGCTGACTTCACCTTCGTTTGCCCAACCGAGCTGGGTGACCTTGCTGACAACTACGCACAGTTCCAGAAAATGGGCGTAGAGATCTACAGCGTTTCGACCGACACGCACTTCACCCACAAGGCATGGCACGACACGTCCGACACCATCCGCAAGATCCAGTACCCAATGATCGCGGACCCAACCCACGTGATCTCCCGCAACTTCGACGTGCTGATCGAAGACGCCGGTATCGCTGACCGTGGCACCTTCGTGATTAACCCCGAAGGCCAGATCAAGGTTGTGGAAATCACTGACGGCGGTATCGGTCGTGACGCACTGGAGCTACTGCGCAAGGTCAAGGCTGCTCAGTACATTGCTGCCCACCCAGGCGAAGTGTGCCCAGCCAAATGGCAGGAAGGCGAGGCTACCCTGGCTCCGTCCCTGGACCTGATCGGCAAGATCTAACCGTGACTGAGTACGCGGCGGTGAGCCGCTTCATCTAAGCAACACCGCTGCCCACCACAACGCCCGGGCGGTCATCGCCTGGGCGTTGTGGTGTCTGAACCGGATTCAAGTAAAGGAAATCGCCCGTATGTTGGACGCCACTCTCAAATCCCAGCTCAAATCCTACCTGGAACGGGTTACCCAACCCATCGAGTTGACTGCTTCGCTCGATGACGGTGCGAAATCCCGTGAAATGCTGGAACTGCTTCAAGAAATCGAAAGCCTGTCTCCGCTGATCACCCTGCGTGATGACGGCAACGACGAGCGTCGCCCGTCGTTTAGCATCAACCGGCCCGGTGGTGACATCAGCCTGCGTTTCGCAGGTTTGCCCATGGGTCACGAATTCACCTCGTTGGTACTGGCGCTGCTGCAAGTAGGCGGTCACCCCTCCAAGGCCAGCGCAGAAACACTGGAACACGTCGCCTCGTTACAAGGTGAGTTCCATTTTGAAACCTATTTCTCGCTTTCCTGCCAGAACTGCCCAGACGTGGTCCAGGCGCTGAACCTGATGGCGGTGCTCAACCCTGCGATCAAGCACGTAGCGATTGACGGTGCACTGTTCCAGGCTGAAGTCGAACGTCGTCAAGTGATGGCAGTGCCCAGTGTCTACCTCAATGGCGAGGTGTTTGGCCAGGGCCGCATGGGTCTGGAAGAGATCCTGGCCAAGCTCGACACCAACGCTGGCGCCCGTCAGGCAGAAAAGCTCAATGGTAAAGAAGCCTTTGACGTCCTGGTGATCGGTGGTGGCCCTGCAGGTGCTGCGGCTGCGGTCTACGCCGCCCGTAAAGGCATTCGTACGGGTGTGGCTGCCGAGCGCTTTGGTGGTCAGGTACTTGACACCATGGCGATCGAAAACTTCATCTCGGTTCAAGAAACGGAAGGGCCGAAGCTGGCCATGGCGTTGGAAGAGCATGTCAAGCAGTACGAAGTTGACATCATGAACCTGCAGCGCGCTGAACAGTTGATTCCTGGCCGCAACGGTGACCTTCACGAAGTACGTTTCACGGGTGGGGCCTCGCTGAAGGCCAAATCCTTGATCATTGCCACCGGTGCACGGTGGCGTGAAATGAACGTGCCCGGCGAGCAGGAATACCGCAACCGTGGCGTGGCCTACTGCCCCCACTGTGACGGCCCCTTGTTCAAAGGTAAGCGTGTTGCGGTTATTGGTGGAGGTAACTCCGGCGTAGAAGCAGCCATTGACCTGGCGGGTATCGTGTCGCATGTGACCCTGATCGAATTCGACAGCCACTTGCGTGCCGATGCGGTGTTGCAGCGTAAGCTGGCCAGCCTGCCCAACGTCACAGTTATCAAGAGCGCCCTGACCACCGAGGTAAAAGGCGACGGTCAAAAGGTGACGGGGTTGATGTACAAGGATCGCCAGACCGGCGACCTGCATACCGTAGCCCTGGAAGGCATCTTTGTGCAGATTGGCTTGCTGCCCAACACTGACTGGCTCAAGGGCGCCATTGAGTTATCTGCACGAGGGGAGATCATGGTCGACGCTCGCGGTGAAACCGATCTGCCCGGCATTTTCGCCGCAGGGGATGCGACCACCGCACCCTATAAGCAGATCATCATTGCCATGGGCGAAGGCGCCAAGGCATCGCTGGCGGCGTTCGATCACCTGATCCGCAGTTCAGCACCCGCCTGATTGCGTAGCCTGCCAGCCCTTGACCACGAACGAGGCCGGTCACCTTTCAAGGGGTGACCGGCCTTCGTGCGTTAGGGGTAAGCCAAGCCGTTACCGGCGTGCGCTCATGGAACGGTCGGCCAGGCCGATACTGTTATAGCGGAGAAGGGCATTCGCAGATAACACCGCGCCCGTCGAGGGGAGGGAGTGTAGGTGATACCCAAGCACGAAGTACTCAAGATCATCCAGTCAAGCTTCCTGCCGCTGCACTGTACCTGCACCCCACAGGAAGGTGGAACCTTAACGATTGAAGTGACCGACCCCGCTGCCAATGGCCATATTGATCTATTGGTCGTGGGCGTGCCCTTGGCGCCACTGACCTCGATCCGGGCGATATCGAACCTGGTCGCGGAGTTGCGTCAAGAGCTTCAGGCTAACCAGGATTGGTTTGCTGTGGACCAGCGCCAGGGGCTGTGGCCCAGGCGCTAAGGGGCAAAAGCCTAAGACTTGCGGCTTTCTTTGTGAATGAGGTACATGACATAGCCAAAGGAACTCAGTGTGGCCAATACGATGACGAGCATGATAATACCGTCCATTTCGCTGTTCTCTCTTTAAAAGAAGATGTGGCCAGCGTGCGCGTATTGGGCGAGGCATAACAGCAGCAGATTGTTAATAACAAAGCGGATCAGAATAGGGTGGTGCCCAAGCGTGCGCCGCCTGCTAAAGTGCAATGACCATTGGAGAGTGAGGGAACATGATGCGCGGGCTGATAATGATAATGGGCGCTATGGCGCTGGCAGGTTGCGCTGGCAAGCCTGCGGACCCCAGGGCACCGCTGGATGCCACGAGCACTAAAAGCGCAGAAAGCTATGCGCAGTGCCTGGCCCCTAAATGGGCCGCGTTCAAGCCGGGCTTACGGCAAGAACAAACCGACACCGGCTACAAACTGACAGTAGAGGCTGCCTACACTGCTGCACCGGCTTGGGCGCAAATCGATCGCGCGGGCGAAGGCGCTCACGTACGGATATTCCTGCCACCAGAGTGGGCAGGCACCAACGGTTGGACAGACATGGCGCGCGACTGCCTATAAGCACGCCGGGCGTGTGGTCCAAGCGGTACCCCCGGCGTCACGCGCCGGGCTTCCCTCATGACGATGCCACTTGCCATAGGTAATTGGCACGTTGTGCTGTACGCTTCCCGAACACCTAGCACCACCAAGGATGGCGTTCGTGACGCCCGGCAGTGATGAAGTGCGTTCGGTGCATCAGCGCATGGCTGAAGAGCTATCGGAGTGGGGGCGTCAATGGCGGCTGGATGCCGATATGGTCCGCTGCCCTTACTGTCATGCCGTGCAGATGGCGACCCAGGCCAACCGCCCCATGCTGCATGACCCGAGCGGCGCTGCCAGCGCGCTGGGTGAGCAGTACCCCTGGCGTAGCCTGGCCTGGACTCTCAGAAGCCTGTAGCCCCATCAATACATCAACTTCACGCCGATCATCCCCAGCATGATCGCAAGGCACGGGCGTAGTACCTTGTCTGGCACCTTTCCGGAGAGGTGACTGCCCAGGTAAATGCCAGGGAGAGAGCCAATCAACAGATACCCCAACAGGCCCCAGTCCATGTTGCCCATGCCCGCGTGGCCGAGGCCCGCTACCAGGGTCAGCGGGACAGCGTGGGCGATTTCGGTCCCTACCAGCCTGCGCGTGGCCAGCGCAGGGTACAGCATGAACAACGCCACCGTGCCGAGCGCGCCCGCGCCGATGGAGGTCAGGGAGACCATGATGCCTAGCACCGCACCCGTAAGTACCGTGGAGGCGTTGAGAAGGCGAGGGGTCAGGCGGTAGCGGTCGCCCGCGTGGCGGCTGGCAAACGCCAGCAAGCGAGAACGAAAGAGAATCGCCAGCGCGGTAAGCAGCAACACATACGCCAATGCAGACTTGATAAGCTCATTCAGCACCTGGGTATCGGCGTTTAGCCCTTTGAGCAACCATAAGGTGAGGGCTGCGGCGGGCACACTCCCCAAGGCCAGCCACCCGGTGATGGCCCAGTCGATGTTTCGGTTGCGGCCATGCACCCACACGCCGCTGCATTTGGTGATCGCAGCGTAGAGCAAATCGGTGCCTACCGCCGTGGCGGGGTTAACGCCGAACCAGAGCAGAATAGGCGTCATCAATGACCCACCACCCACGCCGGTCATGCCCACAATAAACCCGACGATCAGCCCTGCCACACTAAACGCTAAACCACTGGTGTCCATGTTCACAGCCTTACTGCTTATTCCTGATCGGGCGCAGCATAACGAGAATCCATATAACCCACCATAACCTTATCGAATGTACTTATTCAGATTAGCTATATGAGCAGCAAGGAACTCCTGCTCGCTGGGTTAGCCCAACGATTAATCCCAAAGGAGTTGCCCTATGAGCGATGAGCCAGAAAAAAAGCAGGAAGACACCCCCGCGCATTCCACACCGCAGGAGCAAGAGCGCCTGAAAGACTTCAATAAGGGTGGCATTCCGCCCGGCAGTTCTTAACGCCCATACGGTACTCGGCAGCCCTGAGCCGAGTACCGCATCATGCGCCGGCGCTTACCCGGCGTGCGACAAAGGCTTGGCCACGTTCTCCAGGGATTTTCCTTCAGCCGCCACGCCCCATATCGCCTGCACTACACCGGCAATCACCATCAGCCCCGCCCCAATCAGATACCCAATAAACACATTGCCACGGTCATGGCTTTCGATCAGTTGGCCAAACAACATCGGCCCTATGATCCCGCCAAGGGCAGTGCCGAACGCATAGAACACTGCAATGGCCAGGGCCCGTATCTCCAACGGGAAGGTTTCGGCCACCGTGAGGTAGGCTGAGCTGGCCGCTGCGCTGGCGAAGAAGAAGATCACCATCCAGGCTGCCGTCTGTTCGATTACCGTCAGTAGGCCTTGTTCGAACGCATAGCCTGCAATCGCTAGCAAAACCCCTGAGAGCACGAACGTGCCGCTGATCATCACCTTGCGCCCCACCACGTCGAACAAGCGGCCTAGCAGCAATGGCCCGCAGAAATTGCCTAAGGCGAAGGGCAATACGTACCAGCCAATGTGCGTGGAAGGCACGCCGTAGAAATCGGTGAGTACCAAGGCATACGTGAAGAAAATCGCGTTGTAAAAAAACGCCTGCGCAGTGAGCAGGGTCACGCCCACGCTCGCTCGCTGCCGGTGCCCCACGAACAGGGTGCGCATCACTTCGCTCAAGGGCGTGTGGCCGCGGGCGCGCAAGCGAAGGGGCGGTTCCGTGAGGGGCGCGAGCTCATGACCTTGGTCGCGCAACCGCTGTTCTATGTGATTAACGATGCGCTCAGCCTCTTCAGGCTGGTTGTGGATCATTAGCCAGCGAGGGCTCTCGGGCACCCACAGGCGCATGAATAAAATCACCAGGCCCAGTGCAGCACCTATGCCGAAACACAGCCGCCAGCCCACGTCACCGCCGGCCACGGAAGGGTCCAGCAGCACAATAGAGCCTACCGCGCCCAGCGCAGCGCCTACCCAGAAGGTGCCATTGATCGTGAGGTCGACCCAGCCTCTGAACCGTGCCGGTGTAAATTCCTGGATGGTCGAGTTGATCGCCGTGTATTCACCGCCGATGCCTGCACCGGTTAAAAACCGGAACGCTAGAAAACTCCAGATATTCCACGAAAACGCTGTCAAGGCAGTTGCCCCTACGTACAGGAACAGCGTGATGAAGAATAATTTGCGCCGCCCCAGGCGGTCAGTAAGCCAGCCAAAGAACAATGCCCCGATCACGGCGCCCGCGATATACACACCGCCTGCAAGGCCGATGTCAGCATTGGTCATCTGTAAGGCTGGGCTGCCCTTGAGGGCGCCGGATACCGAGCCTGCCAGGGTGACTTCAAGCCCATCCAGCAACCAGGTGATACCCAGCGCGAACACCAGCAACGTATGAAACCGCCCCCAAGGCAGACGGTCCAGCCGTGCCGGCAAGTCAGTTTCGTATAGGCGCTCACCACCACCATGGCCCGGCGCCTCGTGCTTGCTTGCAACTTCCCGGTGGGTCATCCCATGCTCCCGTACGTGGCCTCGCGGCCGTGTTGTTATTGTTAATGCAGGAGCGTAGGTGATCTGTCACCTACGGTGCCGGCTTAATGAGCACTCAATACCCGGTCATTTCCAAGTAGCCTACGCCTTGATGAGTGCCTTTCAGGGTAATCGGCCCCTCCCAATACGGGATACGCACGTTCATCCAGGCGTTAGGGTTGAGCGCCTCGGCGGTAATGTCCAGGCCTTTGCGGGGTACCTTTACGGCCCAGCGGGTGGGCATGTTGTGCCCATTAACGGCGGTGATGGCACTCGGGGTAAGGCTGATGTCGTCAGCGGCCAGGGCTTCAGTGCTGCCGTCAGGGTTGATCCAGGTGCCGGTGAGGTAGGGCGGCCCTTGCTGTTGGCGCATACGATAAAGCATGAGCTGGTGACCATCGTCCAAGTGCACGGAGAACCAGTCCCACCCCGTTTGATTAGCCGTCAGCGGCTGACTGCTCCATTCCCTGTCCAGCCAGGCGGAGCCTGTGACTGCTAAGGTTTTACCCTCCAGGGTCACGTTGCCGCTGGCCGTGAAAAAAGGCTGGCTGTAGTAGTACGAGGCCTGGCCCGCTTCAGATTTTTGGCTAAAGCCATTCTGCCCCTGCAACACTAGGGGCTTGTTTGAGGTGAGGTGCAGGTCATAGCTAAACGCCGGGCCGCTGGCGCGCAGGTGCAGGTCGGCCAATGGGTTGGCATGGCCTGGGGTGGACGACAGCGACCAGTCGTCTATCCAGGCCGTCAGCGGAGGCTGGGTAACGCCCGCCTGGCCCACGCCACCGCGTGCGTAGCGCTCTGCGGCATAGTGCCGATCGGCTGAAGTAACGGCGGCATGGCCCATCCACAGGTTACGGTTTTTCCAGCCGTCGTTGTCACTCAGCGCAGCAGTCGCACGGGGCAGGGCATTACGAAAGAGCGTCCACTGAACGCCCAACGGCTGGCCCTCGGCACCTTTGAGGTTGGCCGTGATGTACCACCATTCAATGCGATAGTCGTCGTGCGGGCCGTGATCGAGGGGGAAGACGAACACTTTGCCTGGGGTTACCTGGGCATAGGCCGTGGCGTCATCGGCCAAACCGGCAAAGCCTTTGGCCGGTGGCGGGGCCTCGCCGCAGCCGGCAACGAGTGTTATCGCCAAGGCGCAGGCGGCCCATTCAGTCTTCATTGGCGAACGTCCTGAGCAGGTCAGCAGGTTGGGTACGGAACAGCCGGTACAGAGGCCACGCCGATGCCAGCAATGTGGCGATCAACGCCAGGCCCATCAGTTGCAGCAATTGCAAAGGGAACACCGCCAGCGGCAGCCGCCAACCAAAGGCTTGGACGTTAATCACCGCGTCCAGGCACCAGGCCAACAGCAGGCCCAAGGGCACTGCCAGCACTAGGGTTAGTACCGCCAACAACCAGGTCTGCGCCAGGTTCAGCAGCATCAGCTGGCGCCGGGTCACGCCCAGCGCCCAGAGCGGTGCAAGCTGGCCTAACCGGCTCTGACTCTGGGTCAGCAGGCTGATGAACAGCGCCACGCCGGCCACGCCCAGCGTAAGGCTGTTGAGGGCAGCCGTGGCGGCGAAGGTACGCTCGAATACCTGGCTGGACCAGGTTTTAAGCTGGGTCTGGTCAATGATATGGCTGTCATCCAGCGCAAAGCGGTCATGCAGGTGAGCGATCAGGTCAGGCACCGCGCTGGGTGCCATGCGTAAATTGAAACGGTTAGGTACGACGTCAGGCCAGTGGGTAAGCAGGTGGTCGGCATTGACCAGTAGGTGACCTTTAGGGTTGCCATAGTCGGCATAGATGCCCACCACATGCAGCGACCAGTCACCGGTCGGCGTCGGGAGTTTCACGTCATCATCCACGGTGACCTTGAGCCGCCGTGCCAGTTGCTCACTAAGCATCAGGGTTTGCCCACTGGCCAACTGCGTCCAAGCGTCGCCTTTGCCGTGATTTGCAGTGGATTCAAGCAATGGCCAGTGCTGCCGGTAGTTCGGGTGGTCAATAACCCCAAATAGCTGCGCGGGCCAGCCCTGAAGTTCGATCGACACTTCCCAGTTGGGTAACACCGCCGCGACAGTGGGCTGGTCTGCCAGCCAGTGCTGTAATTCCGGGGCCTGTTCAGGGGTGGCCGGATTGATGTACAGCTCAGCCGACAGCCGTTGCGCTAGCCAATGGTTGAAGGTTTCTCGAAAGCCTGAGGTCATGCTGCCCGCGCCAATATTGGCTGCCATGGCCAATAGCAGCGCCATCAGGGCAAGGCTCAAGGCGGGCAGTTGTTGCCTGCAGTCTGCCAAAAACCACTGAGCCAGAACTGAACGAGTGCCGCCAAGCAGCCCTCTGAGCAGGGCGTTGAGCACTACCGGCAACGCCAACGCAGCCCCTAGCAGGAGGGCTGCCATCAACACAAAGCCCAGGGCCAGGCTGTTGCCCCACAGGGCGGCCACCAGGGCAATCACCAGGGCAATTGCCGCCACCCACCCCTGCCGCCGTAGCCAACGGGCGTGTGCTTCGTGCCACGCTTGGGCGTTGCCCAGCGCCAACAAGGGCAAGCGCGCCGCCCGTAGAAGGCTGTTGCTGCCTGCCAGGAAGGCCCCTAGCAGGCTTACGCCCAGCCCGCTTAGCCACCACACCGGGCTAAGGGTCAACTGGCCGGCCACCTCCGCACCATAGAGGCCGCGCAAGCTGGCGGCGACGTCGGGTAGCAGCGCAGTGGCCAGTCCATAGCCGCTGACAACACCCGCCATGCCCCCCAGCAAGGCCAGCGCCCCGAGCTCAACGGCCAGGCACAGGATCAATAGCCGCGCACTTACCCCACACGCCCTCAGGTTACGCAGCAGGCCCCTACGCTGTTCCAGCGCCAGGCCAATGGCGGCATGGACAATGAAAAGCCCTACGATAAAGGACAGGAAACCCAATGCGTTGAGGTTGAGGTGAAAGCTTTCGGTGAGCTTGCCCAAGTCGTTGTCAGCGCTGGCGCGCTTGAGCACCAACTGGCCTGCCAAGGTGCCGGGTAGCGCCGGGGCATCGTCAGCAAAGGCTTTGGGTAACAGCAGCCTTGATACCTGCCCTGGTTGATCCAGCAGCTGTTGGGCGAAACCGATGTCAACCAGCAGTACACCCGGCGCCATGTCAGCTTTCACGGTCAGCGGCGGCAAGGCGTGGCCTGTCTCGGTCAAGGGCTGGTCGCCTTCACGCAACCCAAGCGCTTGTAAGGTGGCGCTCGCGATCCAGGTACTCCCCGGCGGGGTAAAAAAGGCAACGGTCTGTTCAGTGTCCAGCGTTTGCCCAGCCAGTGGCGTGCCACCGGGCATGGAGACGGGTTCGATACCCATCACTTGCAGACGCTGGTCAGCGTGGCCCTGAAGAGAAATCCGGCCCCGTAGCACAGGTGATACCGGCCAGCCTGCGGTGCGCAAAGCCACGAACAACGATTGTGAAAATGGCGCGCCGCTCGGAGCTGCCAGGCTTGCCTGGGGTTCGCGGCCGATCAGTTGGCTGGCCTTGGCGTAGCTGTCACGCGCCTGGCTGTTGAGTGCCTGCACACCAGTGAGCAGGCTGGTTGCCAACCATAACCCCGCCAAAACACTGAAGAACTGCACTGGGTGGCGCCGCCAGTGGCTGATCAGTGCGCGCAGTGTCCAATAAAACACCCGCACCTTACTTCGCCTCGCTGGCAGCGAGGCAACCTTGCCGCAGCACCACCTGGCGCGACAACCTGGCCGCTACCCGTGGGCTATGGGTCACCATCAGCAGGCTGGTAGGGCTGTCGGCCAAGAGGTCGAGCAACAATTGCAACACGTCGTCGCTGGTGGCCTCGTCCAAATTGCCCGTGGGCTCGTCGGTTAGCAACAAGGCGGGGCGTGAGGCCAGCGCCCGGCCGATGGCAACGCGCTGCTGCTGGCCGCCTGAGAGTTGCTCTGGGTAGCGCTTGAGCAAGGCGCCAAGGCCCAGGCGTGCTACCAGATGGGCCTGCCAGGCTGGATCATGGCGCCCGGCCAAGCGGGCCTGAAATGCCAGGTTGTCTTCAACCTGCAGGCTGCCGATCAGGTTGAACTGCTGGAACACCAGGCCGATCTGGGTACGGCGCCAGTTGGCCAACTGAGCTTCGTTCATGCGGTCGAGGCGCTGCCCCGCGATGTCGATGCTGCCACTGTCGACCTGGTCCAGGCCCGCCACCAAGTGCAGCAGGGTGCTTTTGCCGCTGCCGGATTCCCCCATCAACGCCAGGCTGTCCCCTTGGGCCATGTGCAGGTTGACCCCGCGCAGCACCTCAAGTGGGCCTTGGGCGGTGGTATAGCGTTTGAAAACGTCTTGAACGCGCAACATGAGGCTTGGCCTTAACGGGGGCGGGCAGGGGCAGGGCCGACAACCCGCACGTGCAGGCCCTGCCTATCGGGCAATGTCCTCAAGGGCAAGGTTCCGTGTACGTGGCCCGAAACCGCCGATGGTGACCATCACGATCAACATGCTTGAGACGATAAAGGCCAATACCCCAGGCGTGCCCCACAGCTCCAGGAAGAAGCCAATCAGCAAGCTGCTGAACACCGTGGACAACCGGCTGAACGAGTAGCAAAAGCCAACGGCCCGGGCGCGGATATGGGTGGGGAACATCTCGCTTTGGTAGGCATGGTAACTGAAGGTCAGCCAGGCATTGGCAAAGGTCACCATGATCCCGCACGCCACCAGCCCCAGCGGGCTGGTTTGATAAGCAAACAGCGAACCGAATATCACGGTACACAGGGCTGAGCCTACGATGCCCCATTTGTTCTCCACCCGATTGGCCAGCCCCATGCACAGCAGTGGGCCTAATGGGTACGCCAGGGTGATGATGAAGGCATAGCCCAGGCTATGGGCCGTGGCCATGCCCTGACCATTGAGCAGCGCCGGCAACCAGTTGCCGAAGCCGAAAAACCCGATTGCCTGGAAGATGTTGAAGACAATCAACATCCAGGCGCGTCGACGGTAGGGCGGCTGCCAGATGTCAGAGAACCGGCCTGCGGGCTCTATCCGGATAGCCTTGGCTTCTACCGGAGGCAAGGGTGCGCCCATGTCCTGTTCGCAGCGCGCTTCGATCATTCCAAGGGCGTGTTCCGCTTCATCCAGGCGGTTGTGTTGCGCCAGCCAGCGGGGAGATTCAGGCAAGCGTTTACGCAGCCACCAGATAAACAGCGCAAACACTGCACTGGCTAACACCACCCAGCGCCAGCCCGCGATCCCGAACGGGGCCTGGGGGATGAGCCACCAGGACATCGCGGCCACTGCTGGCACCGACAGGAACTGTACGAAAAAAGCAAACGCAAAGGCCGCACTGCGTAGCCGCTTGGGCACCAGCTCGCTGAGGTAGGTGTCGATCGTGACCAGCTCGATGCCTAGGCCGATCCCTACCAGAAACCGGCACAGGATGATGCCCATGGCAGTGCTTTGTAAGCCCATCAGCACGGTTGCCAGGGTGTACCAGATCAGCGCAAAGGTGAAGATGGCGCGGCGACCAAAACGGTCAGCGATAGGGCTTAACAGGCTGGCACCAATGAACAGCCCCAGGAAGGTGGACGACGCGAAAGCGGCCTGGTCAGACACGCCAAAGGCGCCCTCGGCACCCTTTTTGAAGATGCCCGCTTCGAACAGCCCTGGGCTGATATAAGCCGTCTGAAACAGGTCGTATAGCTCAAAGAACCCGCCAATGGACAGAAGCGCCACCAGGCGCCACAGGGTTGCCACTGAGGGCAGCCTGTCGATGCGTGCCGAGATACGGGCAGCGCGTTCAGGAGTGTGATCAGCGTGAGGTACGGACGTCATCAGGTGGCTATCCGGCAAGGAAAAGAGCTACCAATGGTACAGAATGTAAATGAGCAAAACGTGCAAAGACTTACCGGTAATGGGCAGATTGCGCAATATTAAACTCGTTATTGTCACTAAGGTAGCGTTAATCAGCGCAGCTTAGGGTGGTTTAAGTTCCTGGAGCAATCATCGATTTCGATGATTGTTACCATTGCGGCAATGAAATTCCGTATTTGCGCCAGGGGCGTAGCATTGGCTTCACGAAATCACTGTCTTGAAGGAAAACACCATGAACAGCAAAATTCTAGTCGCCGTTGCCCTTACCTTGATGGCCAGCACCAGTGCATTCGCACGGTCCCATGCCGAGCACCAGGTTGGCCGCGTGACCAGCACGGCTATCTCGACCTACAGCCAAGCCGTCGCCCAAGATGGTGCTGAGCGCCAACTGAACAGCGTTAGCTGATCAAGCTGTTAGTGGTCATGCGCATTACTCCTGCGCACGTTGGCTGGCCCTTGGGCAGCTACTGGAAGGGTTGACCACCCATTGACTGGCGGTCTTGGCCACTGCGACCGAGAGCTGATCGATAAGCCCCTGATGAGCGAGCACCAAGTCGTTTATTCCGCCTGTCGAGGCTTGCTGAAGCAGGGTGGAACAGGTGAGGTTACGTCGGCCCGTTGTGCCGGGCGTGGCCAGCCCCAGGCTCCAGACCACATCGACTAGCGCGTAGTGCCCAGGCACGGTTTCGAACCGGCGCACATCGGTGCGCACAGTCAGCAAGGCCATGCCTGGCGTGCGTGGTAATCCTGCGATATCACGTGTCCCTAGCCGCTGCTCTAGCCGCTGCGTAAGGGCATCATGAAACTCATCCGCCAAGGGTGCGCCCCAGCGTTCTGCTTCCAGAATCGCCAACGTGCCTTGACCTTGGCGCACCACCAATTGAGGTTGGTCTACCTGTACGGGCATGCGCACCTGTTGCATTTCGAACTGGTAGCCTGGTGTTGCAACGGGGTGTGCGTCAGGCACGGTTTGCGGTGCCAGCAGGGTGTGGTAGCCAGTAGGTGCCGAGGCGCAGGCGGCCAATGTGAGCGGCGCGATCAGCGCCAAAGCGCGAAGGGGCAGGGCGTTCATCGTGCTTCAGACTCCCGGGATGAGGACGAGGTGGAACGGTAGGCGTCGGGCTGCCCTTCACGGGTGCGCCCGCGAATCAGGGATTCCGGATGCCGCCCCAGGTAATCGGTTAGGGCGCGCACCGACTTGGCGGTACGTTCAACTTCGTTCAGAGCATCCCCCAGTTGCTGACGCTGCGGCGAGTCCTCGCCCAGGGTCTGTTCGGCGGCGGCCAGTGTCTTGCGGGTCTGGGCCAGCGTCTCGTTCAGCTGCGGCAGCATCTGGGCGTTGACCTGATGCAGCGTTTTGCTCATTTCGCTCAAACTGCCATTGAGGTTATTGGCGATCTGGTCCATGGGCAACTTGCTGAACTTGTCTACGATGGCTTGCAGCTGCTCTTGCAGTTTATCCAGGCTGCCCGGCACCGTAGGAATCAGCAATGGGCGAGCAGAGGCGTCGAAATTGACCGGCGCAGCCCGAGGCACGAAATCCAGCGACACGTATAATTGCCCCGTAATGAGGTTGGCCGTGCGTGCCTGCGCGCGTAACCCCTGTTTGACGAAGGCGGCCATGAGCAGGGCCGAGCGGGTGTCGTCTTCACCTCCCCACTGGGACAGTATCTTCTCGTGGGCTTCCCCCAGCCGAGCGGGATAGATCACCGCGCCAACCATGGTGGGGAAGGTCTTTTTGGTCTGGTCGTAGTCCAGGTCGACTGACACGACGCGGCCAAGGTTGACCCCGTGGAATTCGACTGGTGCATTGACCGTAAGCCCCCGCAACGGCTGCTCGAAGCGCATGCGAATGTAGCGCGGCTCGCCATCAGGCGGCGCCAGGGCGGACTCCTGGTCCCGGTACAACTGAAACTGTGCGTGTTCCTTGGCAGGCGTGGCATCCGGGCTCCAGCGCGGCTCCACAAAGGCTATGCCACCCGCCAGAATCGCGGAAATCGACTGAGTGTTCACTTTCAGGCCATTGGCGCCCAGGGACACATCAACCCCGCTGGCATTCCAAAAGCGGCTGTCAGAGGACACAAACTTGTCGTGCGGCGCATTGATGAAGACCTGCACATCCACGCCCTTGCCATCGTCGGCCAAGGTGTAGGAGATGACCTGGCCCACCTGAATACGTCGGTAGTACACCGGCGAGCCAATGTCCAGAGAGCCTAAGTCTTCGGTATGCAAGGTAAAGCGCCTGCCTTGCTGGCCGTAGGTGATGGCCGGTGGGGTTTCCTTACCGACAAAATCCTTGCGTTTCTCTTCAGACGTGCCGGCATCGGCACCGATGAACGCACCCGACACCAGGGTATCGACCCCTGTGATGCCTTGGGCGCCAATGCGCGGACGCACGACCCAGAACACTGAATCAGCAGCGGTAAACCCTTCGGCAGACGCATTGAGCGATACGCTGGCCACCACATGGGTGCGGTCAGGTGCCAGTTCGATGTCGGTCACATGGCCGATCACGACATTCTTGTACTTGACCTGGGTTTTGTTGGCTTCAAGCCCCTCGGCGGTCTGAAACTGGACACTGATCCTCGGGCCTGCGGAGAGGCTGTCGTGCACGAGCATGGACATCCCAACCAGTGCGGCCACGATGGGCACCAGCCACACCAGGGAGACGTTGAAGCGCCGCTTGCGTACCTCAGGCGTTGGAACATGCGGGCCGCCCGGTGTTGGCTCGCCCTGAGGTTCATCGGTGTGGCCTTTGTCAGTCATCGTCAACCTCTGCGTCCCAGATCAACCGGGGATCGAAACTCATGGCGGCCAGCATTGTTAACACCACCACCACACCGAAAAACAAGATACCCAGGCGCGGCTCGATTGAGCTCAGCGAATGGAACTGCACCAGTGCAGCCACCAAGGCCACAACCAGCACATCCAGCATTGACCAATACCCAATCAGCTCGATGAAACGGAACAGCTTCGAGCGCTCTCGCATTGCCCATTGGCTACGTCGTTGAACCGTGATGAGCAGCAACCCCAAGGCAAAGAATTTAAGGCTGGGCACCACCACGCTGGCAAAGAAAATCAGCAGCGCGATGTCCCACGAGCCGCTTTCCCAAAACTCCAGCACGCCACTCATGATGGTGTTTTCACTGGCGTTGCCGAACATGTTGGTGTTCATCACCGGCAGCAGGTTCGCCGGTATGTAGAAAATCAGCGCGGCAATCAGGAATGCCCAGGTACGGGCCACACTGTTGGGCTTGCGTGGGTGCAGGCTGGCTTCACAGCGCAGGCAGCGGTGGCTCGTCAGCGGGCAGGCTTGGCCGCAGAAGTGACACAGTTGCAAACCTGCCTGGCGAGCGTAGGGTAAGGGCTTCATCGCAAGTGCCCGTCGAAATCGGCCCACAGATGGCGGACGCCACGGCCCCCCAAGGCGATCAGCAGTACGGTGAGCATGGCCAAGGCCCACAGCCCGACGCCTGGGTGCACGTTAAGCATGCCGCCGAGCTTGATGATAGCCACGAGGATGCCCAGCAGGCAGACCTCCAGCATGCTCCAAGGGCGCAAGTGCTCAAGGGTGCGCATGCACAACCTGAAACCCGGTGCAGCCTTACCCCGGCAAGCAAAGCCCAGTACCCAACACAGCAAGGTGACCTGCATCAAGGGGGCCAGGATGATGGTCAAGGCCGTGACCGCCGCCAGCGGGCTGATGCGGCCTTGATTGAGCGCCTGGACCGACTGGTACAGGGTCGCGGCGTTGTTCAGACCTTCAAGGCTGATGCCCATTACGGGGAAGGCATTGGCGAAGACGAACAGAATGGCGGCTGTCAGGGCCAGGGCAAAATGCTGTTGGACGGACAGGCGCCTGGCCCGCTGCAGCACCGCGCCGCAGCGCCGACACGTAGTGGTTTCGCCACGTTGTAGCGGTACCGCCTGATAGAGGGTGTCGCAGTGCTCGCAGATCAGCCGGGGAAGGGGTTCTGTCATGGTGTTCGGCGGTGGCAAGCAAGGGTCAATAACATGGGATGCATTCTCGTTAAACTTACTTGCCCTGTCTAGCCGCGGCCGCGCAGGCTGTGAACGCGTAAAGGGGTGAAGGAACCCATGCGCGTCAGGGGGTTTTCATCCCTCGCTTGAGCACGTGCCGCGCCCCTGCAACCACCAACACCCCAACGGCTGCCCAGATGGCTCCATACATAGGCCATTGCTGAGCGCTGATAGTTTCACCCAGCAGCAACGACACCGCCACCAGCAATACAGGCTCGACATAGCTGAGCAGGCCGAACAGGCCGAAGGGTAACTGCCGGCTGGCCATCACGTAGCTCACCAACGCCAGCGCGCTGATAAGGCCCAACCCCGGTATCAGCACCCATAGCGCAGGGTGAACGTCCACATCACAGGGGGACAAGGGGCCGGTGAGAATGAAATACAGCGCCAGCGGGGTCATCAGTAACATGTCCGTCCATAGGCCACCCAGGTGGTCGTTATGGCAGCGCCGACGCACAATGAAGTACAGCGGGTAGCCCAAGGTGACCACGAGGGTTTCCCAGGCGAAGCTGCCCTGTAGAAGCAGCTCGTAACCCACGCCAGCGGCTGCCAAACCTACCGCCAGGGTTTGAGCGTTTGAAAGCGATTCGCCCCATAGCAGTTTGCCGGTGAGGACCATTGCCAGCGGCAGCAGAAAATAGCCCATGGACACTTCCAGGCTGCGGCCGTGTAGCGGTGCCCACAAAAACAACCACAGCTGTACCCCCATCAGGGCCGCAGTGGCCAGCGAACCGAATACGCGGGCGGGGCGTTGCCTGATACGGCGCAGCACGCCCACGGCCAGACGCCAGTCACCCGTTAATAGCAGGAATAGTGTCGCGCACGGCAACGTCAGTAGCATGCGCCAACCGAACACCTCTTCGCCGGTGAGGGGGCTTAGGAGTGAGGTGTAGTAGTACATGAGTGCGAACAAGCAGGACGCCAGCACGGATAAAGCGATACCTCTGGACACAACGACCTCATGACGACCGGGAAACGGCGGGGGCGGCACGTTACCGCAGCTTAGTCGTCGATACCAGTAGGCTCGCAAGGCCTTGACGAAAAGAGGCCAGCGCTACCCTGACCACACAGGTCGGGCGTGCGACGCCCGGCGTGCGACGCGCGACCTGGATGGTTTTGAGGGCGAGTTACTTTTTCTGCTCATCCTTTTGTTGCATTTGCACAGAGCCAGGTGCGCTGTCTGCGTTTTGCTGGGTGGTTTTTTTCTCACTGCTGTCAAAACAACCAGCAAGCAACAGGCAGCAGGTGAGGGCTAAAGTAGTGGTGAGGGTCTTCACGGCGTAAGCCTCCTAGTAAGGGGTGCTTACTCTCTGACCCGCAGTGCTGGTCAGGGTTGCGCAAAGATCGTCAGCGACAAACGTTATTACGCTCAGTAGAATTGTGTTACGCATAAAATAAAAATCCCCTCGGAGGCGTACATGCAGCGGTTCGGCTTCCAGCTCCTGCTCGGTGACTATCTTGCCCGTACCACGCGCGGCCTGCCCGGCGCACCCCCTCGTTAACTGTGTCAAGCGCAGTGCTCACGCTATGCAACGCAGATCGCTACGAGGTTTACGCCATGCCTGAACTCTACGACAACCCTATGGGCCTGATGGGCTTTGAATTTATCGAACTGGCGTCTCCTACGCCTGGCCTGTTGGAGCCTGTACTGGCCATGATGGGCTTTACCCATGTAGCTAACCATCGCTCCAAGCACGTGCAGCTTTACCGCCAAGGTGAAATCAACCTGATCGTCAATAGCGAGCCTCACAGTGTGGGGTCGTACTTTGCCGCCGAACACGGGCCATCGGTGTGTGGCATGGCCTTTCGCGTTGCCAACGCTCAACAGGCCTATGCCCAAGTGCTTGCGTTGGGTGCCCAGCCTATCGATGTGCCTACCGGGCCCATGGAACTCCGCCTTCCGGCCATCAAAGGGATCGGTGGCGCACCGCTGTACCTGATCGATCGCTACGGCGAAGGCAGCTCGATCTACGACATCGACTTTGTTTTTATCGAGGGGGTAGAGCGTCATCCCAAAGGTGCAGGTTTGAAAGTGATCGACCACCTGACCCACAACGTGTACCGCGGGCGCATGAGCTACTGGGCGGGGTTTTACGAAAGGTTGTTCAACTTCAAAGAGATTCGTTACTTCGATATCACAGGCGAGTACACCGGTCTGACCTCAAAAGCCATGACCGCACCCGACGGTTTGATTCGTATTCCGCTCAACGAAGAATCCTCACGTGGCGCCGGGCAGATCGAGGAATTTTTGCTCAAGTTCAACGGGGAAGGCATCCAGCACGTGGCGTTTCTGACGGACGACCTGATCGCTACCTGGGATGCCCTGAAAGCGCTCGGTATGCGGTTCATGACCCCACCGCCTGCCACGTACTACGAAATGCTGGAGGTGCGGGTACCGGGGCATGGCGAAGCCACGCATGAGCTTGAGCAGCGAGGCCTCCTGCTAGATGGCGCAGCGGATGCAGGGGATAAGCGCCTGCTCTTGCAGATATTCTCGGAAACCGTACTCGGCCCGGTATTTTTCGAATTCATCCAGCGTAAGGGGGACGATGGGTTTGGCGAGGGCAATTTCAAGGCGTTGTTCGAGTCCATCGAACGTGATCAGTTGCGGCGAGGGGTGTTGACCGCGCAGCCTTGACCGGTAGCCCTGGGGGCGGAGGTGCGGGCATGGCGAGCCCGCACCCTTTGATACCGCTAAGCTGGCATTGGCCTGTGACGCGTCAGCACCCAGTGGCACAGGCCGCCTGTAAGGATAGACAACATGGACAACGCCCCCAGGGCGGTAAGCAACTTGCGGGTCATCAAGGTGAAGATGTCTTCGGCCGTCACGCTGCTGTGCATGTGGTAATCGAATAAGGTTGAGGGAGTCATCGCCCTGTAGCGAGGGTTTTGTCGCAGCTCGCCCCGTAGCAGGGACCCATCGTCCCAGAGGTACACCCCATCTACGTACATAGCGACGTCAGTCGTGCCGCTGATCAAATGCAAGCGTTCGACTAGTACCCGGTTGTCAAGGGTGAGCTCCACACCGTAGTTGGTGCCTGCCTTGAGCAATTTTATCGAGCCGTAATCCTGATAAAGGTCATCCGGCCCCTTGAACTTGAGGCTGGTCATTTCCATGGTGTCGGGTGTTTTGGGGGCGGCAGTTGGCAGTGAAGTGAGCCGGCCGGCAAGGCTGTCACAATAGGGGGCGTCTTTATAAAGCAAGGCGGCTGAGCGTAGCCAGGGATTGGCGGCTACGTGCTGACGGAGGCGGCTCAACACCGATTCACACCGTTGCGCAGTGAGGGGTTTCAAGGTCTCTGCCGTGGCCAGTGAGAGTTCAAGCAACTTGTCTATCTGCTGCACAGCCTTTGCACCTACTCGCACATTCTCATCGTGTAACGACTCGTCTGCCAGGGAGAGTGTGAGCCCTATCCCAACGACAAAAGGGATGACGCCTGCGGCTAACGATATCAATGCCGTGCTAACTGTTGAACGTTGCTTGCCTGTCCGTGACATGTAATGCCCCTGTAATAAAGTGCTGGCCCAGGCTAGGTTCGCGCAGGCCCGTCGGCAGGGGTGACAAGGGATCTAGGGCTATCAGAAATGTCGCTTTGTGTTGAGCGACGTCTATAAAACAGCTGAAACGGATCCCGTTCGTTGCGGCACGCCGATCAATGGTCGAGAATGCGGGGTTCGCCGCGTTAAAGAGCCTCGCCATGCCCATAACAACACCGGTGCCGTTCCCCTATTCATCAGGGGTGATGAGTGATCGTATCCGCCGTTACCCCTGGCCTCGCAGCGCACTAGGCCCCTGGGAGCAGTGGCCAGAGCCCTTGCGCCTGACCCTGGTCTCATTGCTGGAATCAAAGTTCGCGCAGTGCGTGATCTGGGGCGAGCATCAGCTCACGCTGTATAACGACGCCTTTGCAACGGTATTGGGCCAGGGCGCCCCTGTGGTAGGTGAAACCCTTGAACGGCTGTGGCCCCACGCGGGTGCACGGTTGTCGCCGATGATCCAGCAGGCGTTCACCGGCCAGGCCAGCCAGGGCGTAAACCACTGCCTCCCCGTGGAGCGTAACGGCCGCCGTGAGCCTGCCTGGTACACCTTTTGTTTCAGCCCGTTGCGTGATAGCACCGGCAGCGTGATAGGGGTGTTAGGCACCTTGATTGAAACCACGTCGATCGTAGAAACCGAGCGCGAGCTTAAAGCGTTGGCACTGGGCTTTGAGCGGGAGGTAGCCGAACGTACCGCCGACCGCAACCGCCTATGGAAATTGTCCACCGACATTATGTTGGTCACTCGGGCAGACCTCACCATCACAGCAGTGAACCCAGCGTGGGAGGCGGTGTTGGGATGGGCAGAGGCCGAACTGATAGGGGCCAATGTCCTTACGTTGCTTCACCCCGAGGACGTTCCGGTCTGTCAGCAGGCCGCGCTGGACCTTATCGCCGGCCGGTTGCTACGGGACATGGACTGCCGCCTCCAGCACAAGCTAGGAGGGTACCGCTGGATAAACTGGGCGGCCGTGCCTGGCGGCGGGTTTTTCAATGCGGTAGGCCGTGATGTCACCGTAGAGCGTGAGCGGGCGGCAGCGTTGGAGCAAGCTGAAGAACTGCTGCGCCATAGCCAGAAAATGGAAGCGGTCGGGCAGCTTACCGGGGGGCTGGCGCATGATTTCAATAACCTGCTAACGGCGATTTCCGGCAGCCTGGAGTTGATGGGGCGGCGTATCGAGCAAGGCCGCATTGACCAATTGGGCCGCTACCTGGGTGCCGCTAAAGGCGCCGCAGACCGTGCCGCGGTGCTGACACACCGTCTATTGGCGTTTGCTCGTCGCCAGACCCTGGACACGCGCCCCGTCAATGTCAGGGAGTTGGTCACAGGGCTGGAAGCCTTGATTCGCCAAACGCTAGGGCTCGCGATTCATTATGAGCACCAGTTGGGTGATCAGCCATGGTGCGTACTGGCCGATACCAACCAACTGGAAAGTGCATTGTTGAACCTGTGTATCAATGCCCGTGATGCCATGCCGGAAGGTGGCAGCTTGACCCTGACGTGCTGTGCGCATGTACAAATTGGCTCAGAGGCAGAGCCTGATGCCTTGTCGCCGGGTGAATACGTGGCTATCGGGGTGACTGACACCGGCCTTGGCATGACCGCCGACGTACTCGCCAAAGCCTTTGACCCCTTTTTCACCACCAAACCCTTAGGCCAGGGCACAGGCCTTGGGTTGTCCATGGTCTATGGCTTCGCCAGGCAGTCCGGGGGGACGGTGCGCATTGACTCCGCGCCAGCGCAAGGCACGCGGGTAAGCCTGATACTGCCGCGCCACTCGCTGATCATCGAAACGCCTGAGCCTGGCCCTACGGTGGATGTGCCGGAACCAGCAGGCGGCGGTGAATGCATCCTGTTGATCGACGACGAGAGGACGATCCGCGAACTGGCCGCAGAACAACTGGAAGGATTGGGCTACACCGTGATTACAGCAGAAGATGGCGCCAGCGGCCTGGCCGCTTTGGGCCGTGCGCCCCGGGTAGACTTGCTCATTACGGACATCGGCCTGCCGGGTGGCCTGAACGGCTTGCAGGTGGCGCAAGCAGTACGTGCCATCAAGCCAGCGCTGCCGGTGCTATTTGTAACCGGCTATGCCGAGCAGTCGTCCCTGGGCAGCGCGCCACTGCAAGCGGGCATGGAGATACTGACCAAACCCTTCACGCTCAATGAACTGGCATTGCGGGTGACGCAACGGCTGCGCCCGCCCGCTGTGTAGTACCGTCAACCCTTGTGGGGCTGGGCTGCGTCCGTACTGCTGTCGCCTGCTGCAGGTTGACCGGGCGTAGGTTCCGAACCGTTGCGGCGAGTCTTGCGCTCTAGAACCAGGTACACCACGCACGCAATGGCCAGCGGCATCAGGAAGTACAGCGCTCGGTAGGCGATCAGCGCAGCCAGCAGTGCGCCTTTGCTGTACTGCCCTTGGAGCAGGGAGATGAAGATCGTTTCCAACACGCCCAACCCAGCGGGGATGTGGGTGATAACGCCGGCAATACTGCTGATCAGCAAGATGGCCAGAACGGTCAGGTAATCCACTTTTTCTGGCAGCAAGGTGAAGATCAACGCCCCCATCAAGGCCCAGTTACACGCCCCGAACATGGCCTGCAACGCGGCCAGACGGAAGGAAGGCAGGGTAATTTCCTGTTTGCGCACGGTCCAGGTACGTTTTTTAGCGAACGCACACGCCAGCAGGTACGCAATACCCACCGCAACCATCGCCACACCGATCAGCCGTAGGCCTGTGGTTCCGATCTTGACGCTATCAGGCAGGGCGGGTAGGCCCATGGCGAACACGGTGCCGCCTATGAGCAGGTAGCCCAACCAGTTGGTCACCAACCCCAGGCTCAGAATCTTGGTGATGGTACTCACGCTCAAGCCCAACTTCCCGTACAGGCGGTAGCGAAGCGCTATTCCACCTACCCAAGAACTCAGGTTGAGGTTGAAGGCGTAGCACACGAACGCCAGTGGCAGGACCTTAGTAGTGGGTAATTTGTGACCGGTATAGCGCCGAGACAAGAGGTCATAGGCGCTGAATACCCCGTAACTGGCCAGCGCAATAAGGGCGCCAAGGGCAAGGGTGCCGCCTTTATAAGAGCGCAGCGCGTGGCTGACCTCTTGCCAGTCCAGGTTACGCACCAGCATGAACAGCAAGACCGGCACGAGGATAAAACAGCTCCAGGTCATGAGGCGCCGGGCCCATAGCCATTTGCGTGAACGGGGCTTGTTCTGCTCGCTGGGCGTTTTAGCAGGGGCGGCAGGGTCTACGGAGGGGTTCATAGGTTTTTCTCCGCGTTCATGGACGTGTCGGCTGGGCTTTCATTGACGGTGGTCCAAGGTTTTAGCCGGGGCGAATGAGCGGGCAGCAACCCGATCCAGGCCGGGAAATGCCGCAAGAAGTGAAAGCTTAGGAAAATAAGCGGCGCTCGCCACCAATAGCCTCGCAGCACCCGCTGCAAGGTGATGCTTTTACACTCATGCTCAGCCAGCGGCGCCAAGTGGTCGTGTAGGCGTTTGTTGAACGCCTTGTCGTCGATCACCAGGTTCGCTTCCAGGTTGAGTGACAGGCTCAAGGGGTCAAGGTTGCTGGAGCCTACCGTGGACCAACGGTCATCTATCAGCGCGACTTTGCCGTGCAGCGGGCGAGTGGTGTATTCACGAATGCTTACCCCGTCGCGTAGCAGGTAGTTGTACAACAGCCGCGAACACAGTCGCACCAAGGGCATGTCCGGCATCCCTTGCAGGATCAACGTCACTTTCACGCCACGGCGGGCCGCATTGCGCAGCTCACGCAGTACGCGGTAGCCAGGGAAAAAATACGCGTTGGCGATCAACACCCGATCTTTGGCCGCCATGATGGCGTTCAAGTAATGGGTCTCGATGTCGTCCCGGTGATCGTTGTTGTCACGGATGCTCAACAATACGCGGGCCTGTGCAGTGTCTGCCTCCAGCGGCAGGCGTTCAGTAAGCCAAGGTTTGGGCTTGCGCGTTACCCGGCTGGTCTGGTCCATCAGCGCCAGGGAGGCCTTGTGCAAGTCTGCCACGATCGGGCCGCGTACCTGCACGGCATAGTCCTGCTTCGCCATCGGGCCATAGTCGCCGAGGTGGTCGGCACAAAAATTGATGCCGCCTACAAAGCCGATCTCGCCATCCACTACCACGATCTTGCGGTGCAGCCGCCTGAACAGGTTGGTGCGCATACCCAGCATGCGCTTGCTGGGGTCGAACGCCAGCACCCGCACGCCCGCTTCAGACAAGGCCTGCAAGGTGGCTGGCAACAGCTCGGCACTGCCATAGCCGTCTACCAGCACCTCTACGCGTACCCCTCGGCTGGCGGCGTTGGTCAGCACTTCTTGCAGTTGGCGGCCTACCTTGTCATCCCTGAGGATGAAGGTCTCGATCAATACTTCTTCCCGCGCCTGGCCGATGGCTTCAAACACACTGGGATAGAACTCTTCGCCATTCATTAGCAACTGAATGGCATTGTTTTCGCGCCATTGCTCTTTCACAGGCACACCTCCACGGCCAACGGCACATGGTCAGACAAGTGCGACCAGGGTTTTCGGGCAAGGGCCAAGGGCGCCTTGGCTTTGGCGTTGCGTAGATAAATGCGGTCCAGGCGCAGCAGTGGCAGGCGGGCCGGGAAGCTACGTGCGGGCGCGCCGTAGGCCTCGACGAACGCTTCATGCAACCCGCAACCGGCCAGCAGCCTGTCCGCTTGAAGCCGCCAGTCATTGAAATCGCCTGCCACGATCACCGGCTCGTTGGCGGGTAACCCTTCCAGCAGTTGGCAGAGCAGCCTCAGCTGCTGATGGCGTTGGGTTTCACGCAGGCCCAAGTGAACGCAAATGGTGTGAACCGGGGGCTGGCCAGGTACGGCCAATACCGAATGCAACAGGCCCCGTTCTTCTTGGCCGGCCACGGTCACGTCATGGTTCTGATGATGCAAGATGGGAAACTTGGACAGCAGGGCGTTGCCATGATCGCCATCGGGGTACACCGCATTACGCCCATACGCAAACACCGGCCAGATGCTGTCGGCCAGGAACTCGTATTGAGGCACGTCGCTCCAGTTGTCATAGCGCTCGCCATGACGTCGATGTACGCCCAGTACTTCCTGCAGAAAGACCACGTCGGCGGAGGTCGCGCGTACAGCCTCCCGCAACTCGGGTAACACGAAGCGGCGATTGAGCGGGCTGAACCCTTTATGCGTATTGACGGTAAGTATGTGTAACGAATGTACCGGCGGGGCTTCCTCTGGAAGCACGTCCGCGGCCGTGACCTGTTGGTCTAGCGGCCGGAAATCCCGTGTTGCCATCGGCCAAGCTCCCAAGTGCTATCAAATTATCCTGATAGTCGGACTGGCTCGGGAGGGGATGGTTCAGCAACCGAAACCGCAGAGCGCGGCTGTGGTGAGGGATGGGCTGAAGGCTGCTGGGGTCGCTGTAGGTAATTCCATTAAAGTGTGGCTTAACGGTTGAATTAGCTAATAAGCCACAAAATAAGGGATTTGATTAGGTTGATGAGGCCGGCCGCTAATTCTATAATCCCAGGCACTTACCAGCGCAGATGGGTTGGGCACGCACTATGTTAGACTTCAGCTTCAGTAAGCCGGGCGAGGTCGTCAAGCGTCTTTGCAATCGCCTGCGCATAGAGCGCTTGGCATTAGACATGACGCAATCCGACTTGGCCGGGCGTGCTGGCCTCAGCACAAATACAGTGTCCAACCTTGAAGCCGGGCGCAATGTTGGATTTGAGAGCGTCGTTCGTGTGGCGATGGTTCTTGGACAGACCAAAGAGCTTGAAGGCCTATTCCTGCCAAAGCTAGACACCATCGAGGATATTCGGCGCTACGAAAACAGTGCCAATCGTCTGCGTACCAAGAAGAAGTCCGGCAATGCTTGAGCAGGTGAACGTCTTTTACGAGGGCTGGGGTGAGCGATGGCAATGGGGCACGCTGGTCTCCACGACGGCCCTGACCGGTCGCCCGCTGATCGCGTTCGAGTACAGCAATGAAGCCAGACAACGGCGTTTGGAGCTGTCCTCCTACAGGCTCCCGTTAGAGGGGGCTCAGTTGCGCCGCGATTTTCCAGACCACCAACTGTACTTGCCAGGGCCTGTTTACGACGCCTTGCCGGATGGCTGGGGCCTGTTGCTGATGGACCGCCTGTTCAGGCGCCGTGGGCTCACCACAGCGCGCATTGGCGCACTGGAACGGCTGGCCTACATCGGTAGCAATGCAATGGGGGCCATGACGTTTGAGCCTGTGGCACCCGAAGGGCAGGCGTCCGAGGTCGATATTCCACTTGAACAGCTTGCCGCCGACGTGCAGGAAGTGCTCCAAGGAGACGGTGGCGAGTTCCTGCACACATTAATGTTGGTAGGTGGCTCGCCCCAGGGTGCAAGGCCTAAGGCCCTCGTTTATCGTGATCCTGAAACCGGCCGGTTCACCACTGCCGTTACGCCGGGCTGTGAGGCGTGGTTGGTCAAGTTCCCGGCGAAAGAAGAACATGCCGAGGTGTGCGCTATCGAAATGGTTTACGCCCAAGCGCTGCGCCTGTGCGGTATCGAGACCCCTGACACGCAGTACTTCAGCCTACCTAATGGATTGGCGGCCTTTGCCAGTAAGCGATTCGACCGCCGAGATGGGCTGCGCGTACCCATGCAAAGCCTTGCAGCCTTCACAGGAGCGAATTACCGCACTCCGGGGGTGTTGGACTACGTCAACGTCGTGCGGGCGACACAGATGTGCACCAACGATGTGCGACAGATGAAGGTCGCCTTCGAACGTGCCGTCTTCAACGTTGCGTTCAACAACAGAGACGATCATCCCAAAAACTTCGCCTACCTGATGTCGCAAGAGGGCCAGTGGAGACTGTCGCCGGCCTACGACGTGACGTTCTGCGAGGGGCCAAGTGGTTACCACCAGATGGATGTGATGGGGGAGGCGCTGTCGATTTCCCGCACGCACCTGCTGCGGCTTGCCGAAGAGGCCGAGGTTCCTAAGGACGTTGCAGGCACAATGATTGACAGTATGTGCGAAGTCGCCAGCCAATTTACAAGCCTGGCTGAGAACCTCTACCCCCAGGTTATTATTCCAGACACCTTGCGCACGATCCAAGACCGCATCGATCAGAACGTGGCCCGGTTACGACATTGATCGACGTGTTCTCAGAAGCTGGGCCTTTCAAATGTCGCTTTCACGGAGATGAATGCCCAAATCGTCGCGGCCGGGTGCAAGATGTGGCTTAAGCGTCAATCCCGGAATTTCATAGTCTCCGGCATTCTGGCGACGGAAAGGTAAAGGCTTATCATCGAACAGGTTATCCAGTCGGGCAGCATAGGCCGTGCACAGCTGTTCGGAACGAGCAGCATCCATTTTTCCGATTTTATAGATTGGGAAAGGCGGCATCACTGTGAAACCAGGGTAGAAAAGGATCCCATGCTGGATGGGGAATAAACAGATTATCCAGCGCACCATTCGCTTTCAACTCGCTTGTCTCAGCATTGGCGCACAGCGACTTGGTTGCGGCGGTACCAGAAAGGCTGGTGCGAGCTGAGCCGGCACTTCACGTCCAAGCGCCTCCACTCGCCATTCCGGGTTTTGAAAAGCTTATGTTATGGCCTGAACGATTGCACCGGGATCCCGCCCATATGTGGCTTCGTGTTTCTGGTCGTGGATCTCGATAGCCCGGCCGGGCCCAGAACCTGGCGCTTCAGTTGGCCGCCGAGCCGGGTGGCAGAGGGGGCCCGGGTTGAGATGCAGAGGGGGCACCTTACCTTCGCTGTTCATGGCCGGTTCAACCATTGGGCCAGGTCGCTGATTAGTCGTTCGGCAAGTGCAACTGCACCTCCATGGCGTCATGAAGGAGCCTGACGACTTCGATCACTTCGTCGTTTGCAACACGATAAAACACGATATGGCGTGGGCTTTTGACTGTTCCATGGGGTTGTTTGGCCTGCTGACGTGAATAGATGAGGTGATAGCTGCGAAGGCCCGGCGCAAGCTCGCGGTTGTGGCTGCCAATCCGATGAGGCGTGTCGGCAAGCGCTTGCAGCGCCGCGAGGATCAGCGCCTGGTAGCGCTGGCGCGCTTGATCGCCGAACTGTGTTTGGGAGAGCCTGAGGATATCGACAATGTCGACGCGCGCCGAGTTGGAAATCCGATACTGCGGCATGCTCAGTGTTTCTCTCTCGCGGGGAGGGTTGCCTCCAGGCTCAAGCCCTCAAGGTAGTGCTCCAGATCCCCTTCGTTCGCCTGAGTAAAGCGCCCATGCTCAAGATCCATGATGCCGATTGAGGTCGCCTGGCGCAGTGCCTCAATTTTGGCGGTGTCTTCCGCGACGCGCTGCTCCAATAAACGCAAACCCTCTCGCATCACTTCGCTGGCATTCTGATAACGGCCGGACTGCACCAGGTCATGGATAACCTGATCCTGGTGAGGGGTGAGCACAACGTTTCGGGTCGCCATAACTAGCTCCAGCTCCATACAAACAGGTACTTTTGACTGTTGGCATATTATGCCATTTTCACTCAGGAGAATAGTTTGGGGCCGACATCCGGCGATCAGAGCTATGAAAGTGATAAGGAAGATTCCGGTTTAGGTAAGAGCTGCGTGGATGATCAAACCATGCCCTCAGATATGCCCCAATGTAGCAATCCACTGGAAGTGGATGGATCTCCACGGTCTATGAAAAGGCAAAAATGACCTGATAAACAGCCTTTCCAACGACGCCTGAAGACTCAAAGACTCAAAGACTCTCAGGATCCCCAAAAAACATCTGCAGCCGGGAGCGCAGCCAGCGCTCACTGGGGTCGTTGTCCTGGGAGCCGCGCCAGGCCATGTGCAGCTCGAAGGTTTGGATGTCCAAGGGCAGCGGCTCGGCCCGCAAACCACCTGCTGCGGTCAACGCATCGGCCGTGTAATCGGGCACGATGGCTAGGATATCGGTGCCCGCCAGGATCGTGCCCAGGCCGTTGAATTGGGGCACTGCCAGCACCACGTGGCGCTTGCGCTTCAGCTTTTCGAGGGCGGTGTCGATGAACCCACTCAGGTCGCCTGCGTACGAAACCAGCGCATGAGGGCGTTCACAGAAGTCGTCCAGGCTCATGGCGCCTGGCATGCTGTCGGCGCGCAACAGTCGGGGCACGCTGCGCCGCAGCACCTTGCGCTTGGCGTTGGCAGGCAGTTCGCTGGTGTAGCTGACCCCTACAGAGATTTCCCCCGACGCTAGCAGCGCGGGCATCAGAATGTAATTGGCTCGGCGCACCACCAACACGATCCCTGGCGCCTCGGCTCGGAGCCGCTTGAGCAAGGGTGGCAGCAGGGCAAATTCCACGTCATCGGACAGCCCAATGCGAAACACCGCATTGCTGGTGGTAGGGTCGAACTCGGCTGCCCGGCTGACGGCCGTGGAGATGGAATCCAGCGCAGGTGAGAGCAGGGCGAAGATCTCGCTCGCGCGGGCGGTGGGCTCCATGCTGCGCCCGGTGCGCACGAACAATGGGTCGTCGAACAGGCTACGCAGCCGAGACAGCGCGGCACTGATGGCAGGCTGGCCCAGGAATAGTTTTTCGGCGGCCCGTGTCACGCTGCGCTCGTGCATCAGGGTTTCGAAGACAATCAGCAAATTCAGATCGACACGGCGAAGGTCGTTACGATTCATCTGGACCGCTCTGGCTAGGTTTTTCTGCGCTGAGATAGTACGGGTAATGCTTCCCTTGGTGCACGGCAAATATTAAATCAACGCGATAGCGATTGAAGTGGGGATCAATATTAGGCATGTTGACTATCAATTTCCCTCGGTGGTTAACCGGCTAAAGCCCGGATAACCTACGGGGTAATAGCAGTGATCTGACGAGGTTAGCGATGTCCCGCACAATCCGTTTTCACCGGTTCGGCCCTGCCGAGGTGCTCAAGTGTGAAACGCACGACGCAAGGCTGCCGGGGCCTGGCGAAGTGCAGGTGCGGGTCGCAGCCATTGGCATTTCGTGGTACGACATCCTCTGGCGGCAGAACCTTGCCCCTTCTCAAGCGCGCCTACCGGCGGGCTTTGGTCAGGAAATGGCCGGCATCGTCACGGCCGTGGGGGCTGGGGTCACCGAATTCAGCCCAGGGCAGGCAGTGGCCAGTTTTCCGGCAGCCGATGCTAACGATTACCCTGCCAGTGCAGAGTGGGTAGTAATGCCGGCCGAGGCGCTCATCCGTTACCCAAGCGTACTTACCCCGTCGCAGGCAGCCGTGCACTACACCCCTTTGCTAATTGCCTGGTTCGGGTACGTGAAGCTCGCCAATGCGCAGCCGGGCCAGGTCGCCTTGATTACCGATGCCAGTCATTGCTCAGGCCCAGCCTTTGTGCAACTGGGCAAGGCGCTGGGTGTCAAGGTCATTGCCGCTACCCGCAGCGAAGCCCAGCGCGAAGCCGTGCAGGCGCTGGGTGCCGATAAAGTGGTGGTCACGGATGACGAAGACTTGCTGATGCAGGTGAGCAAGTTTACCGATGGCAAGGGCGTGAACATGGTGTTCGACGGCCTGGGTGGCCCCCAGATGTCGTTGCTGGGGGATGTATTGGCGCCTCGGGGCAGCCTGGTGCTCTATGGCCTGCAGGGCGGTAACCAAACGCCATTCCCGGCGTGTGCGGCCTTCCAGAAGAATATTCAGTTTCACGTTCACTGCCTGGGCAATTTTACAGGCAAGCCTGAACTGGGCATCACGCAGGACCAAGAGGCTGTACGCCAGGCCCTCACCCAAATCAATCAATTGACGGCCGACCGCGTATTGTCGCCCCAGGCGATCCGGGCGTTCCCGTTCGACCAGTTCGTGGAAGCCCACCGTTACATGGACGCTTGCCCTTGCTGCGAACGGGCAGTGCTGGAAATAGCAGATCCAGAGATCAGCTAAAAGCGAAGTAGCGTCGCTTAAAAATACTGGTCATCCATACAGTTATGGGGTACAAATGTGCCCCATGGACACCTTACCCCTAACCACTCGCCCTTACCCCAGCCCTGCGCGCCTTGCTTACGCGGGGTACCAGGCGTGAGCGCGACTGTCGTCAGCCTCGACGCCCTCTTAGTGGGGCGGCAGGTATGGAAGGGCCGCAGTGGCCCTGAGCATGCTCACGACCGTCCTGTCCAACCCACAGGCCATACGCAACTGGACCACCTCTTGCCTACCGGGGGCTGGCCGCCCTCAGCCTTGAGTGAAATTCTGCTGCCCGCTCAAGGGTGTGGCGAACTGAGGTTGCTTTGGCCTACGTTGGCCCGGCTCACTGCTGCCGCTCAGCGCGTAGTGCTGGTAGCGCCTCCCTATATTCCCTACCCACAGGCGTGGCAGGCCGCCGGCGTAGACCTAACCTGGCTCACCCTTGTTCAGGCCCAAGGCGCTGATGCGTTATGGGCCGCCGAGCAATGCCTGCGTTCTGGCAGCTGTGCAGCGGTAGTGTGCTGGCCCTGCCTTGAGGGCAAGGGCACGGGGGACGACCGCGCGCTGCGCCGGCTGCAGGTGGCCGCCGAGGCAGGCCAGGCCCTCGGGTTCGTGATTCGCCCCCATAACGCCGCGTTGAACCCGTCACCCGCCGCACTGCGCATTGCGGTCAGTGTCGAGCCCAGCGGGTGGCGCGTCCTCAAGTGCCGTGGTGGGCAGATTTCAGGCCGCCTCGTGGCTTCACCGGCGTTCGCCTGAGGTTGCCATGCTTTGGGCCTGCATCCTCTTCCCGCGCTTGGCCATGGACATTGCCCTCAGGCAGCAAGCCGACCCACTGGCCCCCTTGGCACTGGTGACGGGCCCGGCCCAGCGACGAGTCTTGCACGCGGTCAACCCCGCAGCCAGGGCACAAGGTCTGCGCCCAGGGCAAAGCCTGAGCGCGGCCCATGCCTTGAGTCACACCCTCATTACCCTTGACTATGACCCAACTGCCCTTGAGCACGCCGAGCGCTTATTGGCGGCCTGGGCGTATGGGTACAGTTCGCAGGTGAGCCTGCACTATCCGCGGGCGTTACTGCTAGAGGTTGCTTCGGGGATGGGCCTGTTCGGCCCGTGGCCCAGGTTCGAGGCACGTTTGCGTGAAGAGCTGGCCGCTCTAGGGTTTGCCCACCGCATCGTATTGGCGCCCAACCCGGTAGCGGCACGGATGCTCGCCAATGCCCACGATGGCCTGGCCCTGGCCACGAAGGCGCAGCTGCAGGGCGCCATTGCGCGTTTACCGGTCGACCGCATTGGGCTGGCGCGCGAGCAGGCAACGGCATTGATGCGCATGGGGCTGCGCGATGTTGGGCAGTTGTTGCGCCTGGAGCGCGCTGCCCTGGCGAGGCGGTTTCCGGCGCACGTGCTCGCACAGCTCGACGCACTGCAAGGCTTGCGCCCTCAAGCCCTTGAGTTTTTCACGCCGCCTGAGCGCTTCGACAGCCGCATCGAGCTCAATTTCGATGTGGAATCCACCCAGGCATTGCTGTTCCCCTTGCGCCGCCTTATTGCAGACCTCGGGGTGTACCTCACCGGGCGTGATGGCGGCGTGCAGCAATTTGTGGTGCACCTCGAACACGCCGAGGGTGACGACACGCAGGTGCCGGTAGGCTTGCTGAGCCCGGAGCGCGACCCGGCGCTGCTGTTCGAGCTGGCCCGTGGGCGGCTTGAACCGGTGCAGGTTGAACGGCCGGTACGCAACCTGCGGTTGCTGGCGGAGCAATTGCCGGCCTACACGCCTACCGTTCAAGGGCTGTTCGATGCCAGGGCCGGGGCGGGGCAGGGCTGGGAACAGGTGCGAGAACGGCTGCGTGCCCGCCTGGGCGATGAGGCCGTCAGTAGCCTCAGTTATCAGGCGGACCACCGCCCTGAATGTGCCTGGGCTCTTGCCGAGCACCCTGCCAGCGGCCAGGTACTCGGCACGCTGGCGCCGCGCCCAGGGTGGCTGTTGCCTCGCCCCGAAGCGCTGCCCTCCGGCGGCTGGGTGTGCCTGGCGGGGCCAGAGCGTATTGAAAGCGGGTGGTGGGACGGCGGGGACGTGCGCCGTGATTACCTGCGGGTGCAGATGCCGTGTGGGCGCCAGGCGTGGGTGTACCGGGCAGTGGGGGATGAGCGCTACTGGCTGCAGGGGTGGTTCGGGTGAGCACCTACGCTGAATTGCACTGTGTTTCCAACTTCAGCTTTCAACGCGGTGCGTCCAGTGCCCAAGAGCTGTTTACGCGCGCCAAGCGGTTGGGGTATGAGGCCTTGGCCATCACCGACGAGTGCACGCTGGCAGGCATCGTCCGCGCGTGGCAGGCAGCCAAGGCCTGCGGTATGCCCCTGATCGTGGGCAGCGAGGTACAGGTCAGCAACGGTGTTCGCGTGGTGCTGCTGGTACGTGACCTCGGTGGCTATCAGTCGCTTTGCCAGCTCATTACGCTGGCGCGGCGCCGCGCCAAAAAGGGCAGTTACCAACTGTTTGCAGAGGATTTTCAGGCCCTTGACCTGTCGGGCCTGCTGGCGCTATGGCTGCCGTCAGAGGGGGCAGCCCCTCAGCAGGGTGAGTGGCTGGCGCGGCTGTTCGAGCGCCGTGTATGGCTGGCGATCGAGCTTCACCGTGGCCCTGACGACGCCCGGCGCCTGGCGCATCTGCAAGCCCTGGGCGCCCAACTGGGCATCTCATGCCTGGCCAGTGGCGACGTGCACATGCATGCCCGTGGCCGGCGCGCGTTGCAGGACACCTTAACGGCGGTGCGTCATCACCTTACCGTGGCGCAGGCGGGCCCCTGGTTGTTCGCCAATGGAGAGCGCCACCTGCGCAGCCTTGAACAGCTTGCTGAGCTTTACCCCCCTCATTTATTAGCTGAAACCTTGAAGGTGGCCGCGCATTGCACCTTTGACCTGGGGCAGTTGCGCTACCACTATCCGCGTGAAGTCGTGCCTGCGGGGCAAACCCCTGACACCTGGCTGCGGCACCTTAGCCTGCAGGGTGCCGCGCAGCGCTGGCGCACGGGTGTACCCCCAGCGGTGGTCACCCAGATGGAGCACGAACTGCAAGTCATCGGCGAACTGGGGTATGCGTCCTATTTCCTCACCGTGCACGACATCGTGGACTTCGCTCGGCGCCAAGGCATTCTGTGCCAGGGGAGGGGGTCAGCTGCCAACTCGGCCATCTGCTACGCACTAGGGATTACCTCCATCGACCCGGCCCGCGCCAGCCTGTTGTTCGAGCGGTTTATCTCAAGGGAGCGTAACGAACCGCCTGATATCGACGTAGATTTCGAGCATGAGCGGCGCGAAGAGGTGATTCAGTACGTATTCACACGGTACGGGCGTCACCGCGCGGCGCTGACGGCTGTTGCCAGTACCTACCGCGCCACCGGTGCGATCCGCGACGTGGCCAAGGCCCTTGGGCTACCGGTAGACCAAATCAATACGCTCGCCGCCTGCGTGGGGCGGTACAGCGACGAACTGCCGCCCCCGCAACGGCTGGCCGAGGCGGGCTTCGACCCGGCAAGCCCGGTGCTGCGCCGGGTAATGGTGCTTACGGGTGAACTTGTCGGCTTTCCGCGGCGCCTGTCCCAGCACCCTGGTGGCTTCGTCATTTCCGAGCACCCCTTGCAAACCCTGGTGCCGGTTGAGAACGCCACCATGGCAGACCGCACGGTTATCCAGTGGGACAAAGATGACCTGGACGCCGTGGGCCTGCTGAAGGTCGATATCCTGGCGCTGGGCATGCTCAGCGCTATCCGCCGCTGCTTCGACTTGATAAAGGCTTATAGGGGTGAGGTGATGACCCTGGCCGGGATACCCCCTGAATGCCAGGCCACCTACGCCATGATCGGCCGGGCCGATACCGTGGGTGTGTTCCAGATCGAGTCACGGGCGCAGATGGCCATGTTGCCTCGGCTCAAGCCCCGTAACTTCTACGATCTGGTGATCGAGGTGGCTATTGTGCGGCCGGGGCCAATCCAGGGCGACATGGTGCACCCTTACCTGCGCCGACGTAATCAGGAAGAGGCGGCGACCTATCCTTCGCCTGCGCTCCAAGCCGTGTTCGAACGCACCTTGGGTATTCCCCTGTTTCAAGAGCAGGTCATGCAGCTTGCCATCGTCGCGGCCGATTACACGCCAGGGGAGGCTGACCAACTGCGCCGCTCAATGGCAGCCTGGAAACGCCAGGGTGGCCTGGGGCCGCATCAGGAGCGACTGCGTCAAGGCATGATGAAAAACGGCTACAGCGAAGCCTTTGCCTTGCGTATTTTCGAGCAGATCAAAGGCTTCGGCAGCTATGGATTTCCAGAGTCCCACGCCGCCAGCTTTGCCCTGCTTACCTATGCCAGCAGTTGGCTGAAATGCCATGAACCGGCCGCCTTTGCCTGCGCGTTGATAAACAGTTGGCCCATGGGTTTCTATAGCCCGGACCAGATCCTTCAGGACGCTCGGCGTCATGATATCGAGGTGCGCCCGGTGGATGTACGCCATAGCACGTGGGACTGCTCGCTAGAGCCCGGCGAGACGGCCCAGCCCGCGCTCAGGCTGGGCCTGCGGATGGTGCGGGGGTTCGTCGAGTCAGCTGCACACCGGCTGTGCCGTACACGCGCCGATCGGCCGTTCACCAGCGTGGAGGATGTCGTGGTGCGGGCTGAGCTGGACCAGCGCGCCAGGGCCTTACTGGCCGACGCGGGCGCGCTGCAAGGGTTGTCTGGGCACCGTTATCGCGCCCGCTGGGACGTGGCCAGCGTAGAGCGGCAGCTACCCTTGTTCGCCGGAGTCGAGGCATTACCCGAGCGGGAGGCAAGCTTGCCGGTGCCCACGGTCGGCGAGGACATGCAGGCCGATTACGCCGTATTAGGCACCACGCTGGGTGCTCACCCCTTAGCCCTGCTGCGTCGTGCGCTGGGTAAGTGGCGCTGCCGGCATTCACGCGACCTGGCTAGCCTTGCCCACGGCCGGGCAGTGGCGGTCACCGGCCTGGTCATCAGTCGTCAGCGACCGGGCACCGCCAGTGGGGTCACGTTCGTGACCTTGGAAGATGAGTTCGGCATGGTCAACGTGATCGTCTGGCGCAGCCTTGCCGAGCGTCAGCGCGCCGTATTGGTCGGTGCGCGCCTGTTGCAGGTGCGTGGGCGCTGGGAGCGGCAGGGGGAGGTGTGCCACCTGATCGCCCACCAGTTGCTGGACATGACAGCCCTGCTGTCCGGGCTTGACGTACGCAGCCGGGACTTTCACTAAGGCGCCACGCGCATCGCAGTCCGGCGCGCCTGGTAGTGATTCGGCCACCGGCAACCTGTAGCCTTATGTGCTGTCACAGAGGGTTGGCACAGCACAGTGGAGTAACAGTGGACATCAAAGGCGTCATTTTCGATTCGGACGGTACCCTGGTAGACAGCGAACGCATCGCGGCCGGCCTGCTATGGGAAATGCTTATCCAGCGTGACATCACCCTTTCTCGGGAAGAGGTGTTACAGCGTTTTCGCGGCGTGCAATTTGCCGTCTTTACCGAGCGTCTTGCACACGCATACCCCTGGCTGGAGCCCGAACCGTTCATGGCTCAGTTCCGTCAAGACAGCCTTGGCCTGTTTGCCCGGAGCATGGCACCTATGCCCGGCGCGTTGGCATTTGTGCAGGCATTGGCGTTGCCTAAATGCGTGGCCTCCAACGGCCCTCGCGCGAAGATCGAAACCTGCCTGGGCGCGGCAGGGCTACTGCCTTATTTCACGGGCCATATCGTCAGCGCTTATGAAGTAAAGGCCTGGAAACCGGCCCCAGGGCTGATACTCGAAGCCGCCCGTGTGCTAGGGCTGGCGCCTCAACAGTGCCTGTTGATCGAAGACAGCCATGCAGGTGTCGAGGCCGGGCTTGCTGCGGGCGCATGGGTAGCAGGGTATGGCGATGAAGACTTCGGCGCCTATAGCCAGGAGGCCCGCTTTCACCTCACGCCGCACTACGATGACGTAGCGCGGTTGCTCAAGGCGGCCTAGCTCAGTTTCTTGCGGTTGCGTCGTTCGTAATGGTCGAGCAGGGGTTGGGTGCTAACCCCATGGACCATGATGCTCAGTGCAATCACCGTAAGGGTGAGGCTGATACAGGTTTGAGCCATGTCTTTGGGCAGGCCATGTTGCAGGGCGTAGCACAGGTAATAGATCGAGCCGATGCCGCGTATGCCGAACCACCCTAGCAGCGCCCGCTGGTGCCCGGTCAACAACGCCCGCCCGCCGCCAAACGCCCACACGGCCAGTGGGCGTATTACACAGAACAGCACCGCCCCAAGCCCGACCCCGCGCCAGTCCCAGTGGCCCCAGACTATAGCGCCTAACAGGGTAATGAGCAGCACCTCCATGGAGCGCTCCACCAAGCTACCGAATACCATCATGTCGCTCATCATCACGCCTGCCGCCACTTGAGGTGGGGCCAGTTTGCTCACTTCGCCCGCCAGGGCCTGGTCTGGAGACAGCTCGCGATGCCCAAGCTTGGGCTGCGTCAAGTGCTCGGACGGTACCTCGGAGCCGGTAGAGCGGACCTCTGCCTGGCGCAAGCCCAGGCCCGCCGCGAAGACTGCAAGGAAGCCGTATCCCCCTAGCGTCACGGCGAGCGCATAGGCCAGTGCGATCAATGCCAGTGCCAGGAAGTCATTGGGTGACAAGGTGCTGTCCTGGTGACGAACCCGCAGGAAGATCATCACATTGCCTACCAGCCGGCCTAGGCCATAGCCAACGAGCAACCCGGCTGCAACACCCCATAGCACATCCTTGATAACCCAATGCGAAACCCATTGGCTGTCGATGCCGCCGTGCTCAATGAGCAGCAGGGCAAAAATCACGAAGGGGAACGCGGTACCGTCATTGAGGCCAGCTTCGCCTGATAAACCAAAGCGCACACGGTCGAAGTCCTGAGCGCTGTTGACTTGCACCATGCTTGCTAATACCGGATCGGTAGGCGCCAGCATGGCCCCTACCAACATCGCCACCCCCCAGTCCAAGCCCAGCGCGTAATGGGTCACCGCTGCCACCCCCAGAATCGACGCGATCATCACTGGCCCGGCCAGCAGGTACGCGCAACGCCAGGCACTGCGACCAAAGGTAAGCCTCAACTTGATGCCGGTGCCGAACAACGAAAACAGCACGGCCGCCTCGGTCAAACGCTCCAACCAGTGGCTAGATTCAGCAATATCGATATCTACTAACGCTAGCCCGGCAGGGCCAAAACCAAGGCCCAAAAGCAGGCAGACCGCCGATGTAGTAACAGGCAGCCAGCGCAGATACGCGGAAGCGAGGGCGAGCAGGAGCAAGATCGCCCCAAAAATTGCAATTGCGGTAATAAAACTCATCAGTGCTCAATCGTTACGACATGTTGATTTGTGACTGCACCCGGCCAGGTTAGTTGACCTTGATTGCAGACGTCTGCCTTAGATCGAGGCTCGCAGCCGCCGTCGCGTCATGACGAATGGCGGTATACAAGTGTGTTCCGCAGCCGCGCAGTATAGAATTGCGCTTTTCGATTCTGGCTGGCGGGCGATTGCTGGCACTGGCTCACTACACACAGGCAGGTTTTGAATTTGGAACAGCTAAAACGCCTAGCGACAGGAATATCAGGCCTGGATCACCTGCTCAAAGGAGGCTTGGTCGCCGGCGCCTCCTACATCGTGCAAGGGCGCCCAGGCTCAGGGAAAACCATTCTGGCCAACCAGTTGAGCTTTCACCACGCCCGACAGGGTGGCAAGGTGCTGGTTGCCACCTTGTTGTCCGAGTCCCATGAGCGGCTGTTCCAGTACTTGTCCACCCTCAGCTTCTTCGAGGCCAGTTACATCGGCGCGCAAATCCAGTTCGTCAGCGCGTTCGATACGATGCAAAACGAGGGGCTGGAGGAGGTCGTCAAGCTGTTGCGACGCGAAATCGCCCGGCAAAAGGCAACCGTGATGGTCGTGGACGGGTTGCTCAACGCCCGTACCAAGGCTGACTCACAAATCGACACCAAAAAGTTTATTTCCGAGCTGCAAGGTCACGCCGCGTTCGCCGGGTGCACTGTGCTGTTCCTTACCAGTTCTCGGCTTGATGACGGCAGCCCCGAGCACACCATGGTCGATGGGGTGATCGAGATTGGCGAAGCCACCATTGGTACGCGTTCGGTGCGCCGTATTCAGCTGCGTAAAACCCGGGGCAGTGGTGCGCTCTCCGGGCTCCACGACTGCGAAATCACTGACGAAGGGCTGGTGGTCTACCCCCGCCTCGAAAGCCTGTACAGCCATCCCTCGCGCCCCGACTCTGCCGATCAGACCAAAGTGAGCAGTGGCGTGGCTAGCCTTGATGCGTTGATTGGCGGCGGCCTGGGCCGTGCCTCCGCGACCTTGGCCATGGGGCCGGCCGGAGTGGGCAAAACCACGCTGGGCCTGCAGTTTCTGGCCCAAGCCACGCCAGAAGAGCCCGCCCTGCATTTCGGTTTTTATGAAAGCCCCCAACGGCTGATGCTCAAGGCCGCGGCTCTGGGCCTGGACTTCAACGCCTTGCAAAGCAGCGGCGCCTTGCACATTTGCTGGCACCCTACCACTGAGGGGCTGCTCGACGGCCTGGGCGCCAAGTTGCTGACCATGATTGATACCTACGGCATCAAGCGGCTGCTAATCGACAGCTTGGGCGGCATGACACGTGTCACGACCAACCCCGCGCGCCTTGGCGATTTTTTCAGCAGCCTCACCGGCGAGCTGAGGGCCCGCGGCGTAACGCTGATGATCACCAGCGAGATGCAGGGGCTGATCGGGCCCGAGATCAAAGCCCCGCTTCCCGATATGTCATGCCTGGTGGACAACATCTTCGTGATGCGCTTCGTTGAACATGTGGCTGAACTAAAGCGAATGATGACGATTCTTAAAGTCAGGGACAGCATGTATGACGCCTCTTTGTTAGAGGTTGTGATCGATGCGCACGGTATGGGCTTCAAGAAAGCCTTCAAACACGCGGAGGCAGTGCTGACGGGCAGCGCCTCGTCCACAAGCAATTGACGTTGATCGGGCCGAATTAAACATGACGACCATCCTTATAGTCGACGACGAGTATTTGATCGCCGATATCCTTGGGTTTGCGCTTGAGGATGAGGGTTACATGGTGGTCAAGGCTGGCAATGGTCGCAAAGCACTCGAAGTCCTCGACCGCGAACACCCGAGCTTAGTCATCACCGATTTCATGATGCCGGTGATGGATGGCTTGGAGTTTGCGCGTGCAGTGCGCCAGCGCCCTGCCTTTACCGATTTACCGTTATTTCTCATGAGTGGCGCCCAAGCCAACATCGGCCGCGCAAGCCCCGAGCTGTTCGCGGTTGTCTTCGACAAACCGTTCGATATCGACCAGGTGATTCATCAGGTAGTGACGTTCATTGGGCGCCCCGCACTTTAGTAAGAGGGGTGTTGAATGCCACACGATGGCAATCTGTTAGGGGCCGCCGTAGTCTTCCTGCTGGCTGCGGTGCTGGTGGTGCCGCTGGCCAAGCGGCTGCAGTTGGGCGCGGTATTGGGGTATTTGCTGGCGGGTGTCGCCATCGGGCCAGCCGCGCTGGGGCTAGTGGGCAACAGCCAGAGCCTGAACCACTTGTCCGAACTGGGCGTGGTGCTGTTGCTGTTCATCATTGGCTTGGAGCTGTCTCCCAAACGCCTATGGCTCATGCGCAAGGCGGTATTCGGGGTAGGGCTTGCCCAGGTGATGGCCACGGCGGTAGTTATAGGCACTGTGGCCATGCTGCTCTTCAACCAACCCTTTAACAGCGCGCTGGTGCTGGGCTTTGGGCTGGCCCTGTCGTCCACCGCCTTCGGCCTGCAAAGCCTGGCGGAGCGGCACGAGCTCCACAGCCCCCATGGTCGGCTGGCCTTTGCCATCCTTCTGTTCCAGGACATCGCTGCCATTCCGCTCATTGCCCTCGTGCCGCTGTTGGCACAAGGCTCGGCCAATCAGGCGCCAAGCCTTGAACATGGCTTGCAGGTGTTGGGCAGTATCGCCTTGGTGGTCGTGGGTGGACGCTACCTGCTGCGGCCGGTGTTCCGAGCCGTGGCACGTACTGGCTTGCAAGAGGTGTCCACGGCCACAGCCCTGTTGGTGGTGATCGGCACTGCCTGGCTGATGGATCAGGTTGGGGTCTCAATGGCGCTGGGCGCATTCCTCGCCGGGCTGCTGCTGGCGGATTCCGAATACCGCCACGAACTGGAAGCCCAGATCGAGCCCTTTAAGGGGCTGTTGCTGGGATTGTTCTTCATCAGTGTGGGCATGGGCGCCAACCTGGGCCTGTTACTGGCAGAGCCTGCCACCGTGATCGGGCTCACGTTCTTGTTGCTGGGCCTCAAATTCCCATTGCTCTTCGTACTGGGGCGTCTGGCAGGGGGGTTGTCCAAGATCTCCGCCATACGCCTTGGCTTGGTGCTTGCCACAGGCGGGGAATTTGCGTTCGTGGTGTTCAAGCTGGGCCATGACAGTGGTTTGTTCGATGAGCGCCTACACGACCTGTTAGTACTGGCCATTACCTTGTCCATGGCGGTAACACCGTTGCTGATGTTGGCGGCTGGGAGGCTGCTCACCCGTACAGCGCCGGCCACGCCAGTTCCAGAGGAGTACCGCCATATCGACAGCGGTTCGCCCCGCGTGGTGATTGCCGGCATGGGCCGCATGGGGCAGATCGTTGCGCGTATTCTGCGCGCCCAGAAAATCCCTTTCGTCGCGCTGGATACGTCTGTAGAAAGTATCGAGTTGTCGCGCAGTTTTTCCGGGGTTCCGGTGTTTTACGGGGACCCGCTGCGTGCAGAAATCCTGCGCGCGGCCAAGGTTGAAGAAGCTGAGTACTTCGTGATTGCCACCGACGACCCGGACACCAATATCAAGACTGCCGAAATGGTCAAGCGGCTCTACCCGCACCTGAAGATCATTGCCCGCGCACGTAACCGTCAGCATGTTCATAAGCTGATCGACCTGGGCGCAGATGCGGTACGTGAAACCTACTACTCAAGCCTTGAGGTAAGCCGCCGCACCTTGATTGGCCTTGGGCTGAGCGAGGCTCAGGCTCAGACCCGCATCGCGCGGTTCAAGGCGCATGATGAAAGCGTACTGCGTACCCAGCACCGGCTGTACGACGACGCCGCCAAGGTGATTCAGAGTAATCAGGAAGCACGTGCCGAACTGGCGCGCCTGTTCGAAGCGGACGAGGCCCGGGAAGCCGGTGAGCTGGACGAGGCGAATACCTGAGGCGGCGCTTAGAAAAACAGCACCACGTACAGGCCAATCAGCCCCAGGAGTACACAGACCAACGCCAGAGCCGCCACCTCACCCAGAGGGGGCAGACCTGGCTGGCCGTTAAGGGCGTCGACGCCTTCCCGGTAACGTCGCTGTTGGCCAAGCCCAATGCCCAAGGCCGCCAGCAGTGACAGCCCCACCATCATTACCGCAAAGGGCCCATGGTGGGGTATCCAGCGCAGGAACAGCAGGCTGGCAGCGACCAGCGACAGCAAGGTGCGCCGCCAGGCCAGCAACGTGCGCTCCGGCTGCAGCCCCAGGTCGGTGTGATGCCCAGCGCGTGGCGTCATGCCGGGCGAATAACGATAAATACCAACAGCACGGCCGTGGCCAGTGCGCCGCCCATGGCCAGGACCGGCACCAGCCACGGTAAGGGCAGGGGGCGACCGTGACGCATGGCGCGCTCTACGTTCAACCACCGTACGCCCGCACACGCGCTGAGCAACAGCCCAAGGAACAACAGCAACACGGCCAGGGCCTTACGGGCATCCGGGGCGAAGACCTGAGCGGTGAACGCTTCTACCGCGATGCCCCCTGCCATCAGCGCCAGGGCGGTACGAATCCATGCCAGAAACGTGCGCTCGTTGGCCAGGGTGAAGCGGGGGTCCGGCTCTTTGCCACCGCCTAGCAGCGTATTGCGTAACGATGAGCGAGGGGGTGGGCTAGCAGGCTGGTTCATCGATCAATCCCGTTGACGGGTCACGTGAATGGCGGCGCCCAGGCGAGCAGGCCGCCCCGCAAAGACGTTACTTGAGCAGCTTGGCGAAATGCGCTACCGCCAGGGAATAACCATGGGTACCGAACCCCGCGATCACGCCTACAGCTACGAGCGAAACATACGAGTGATGCCGAAAGCTTTCACGTTTGTGCACATTGGAAATATGCACTTCGAGCACAGGTATCTCAGCGGCGATCAGGGCGTCGTGCAAGGCAACCGACGTATGCGTCCAGGCGGCCGGGTTGATGATGATACCCGCCACACGCCCACGCGCCTGGTGAATCCAGTCGATCATCTGACCTTCGTGGTTGGTCTGCTCGAACTCCAGCGCAAACCCATGGGCCTGTGCGGCGGCCGTACACTGGGCCTCCACGTCGGCGAGGGTTTCGGTGCCGTACACCGCAGGCTCCCGGGTGCCCAGCAGGTTAAGGTTCGGGCCGTTGAGTACCAGCAGGGTCAGTGGCATGGGCGGTGAGTCTCGTTTATAGGCAAGCGGTAGAGCGTGCCATGGTAATGGTCCCTTGCACTGCCCGCCAGCGCTTCACACTTTTGCAGGCACAGGTGGCAGGTAATACTGCGCAAAGCGTACGTTATCCGCGCCGTCTACCAGCTTTTTAAGTTTCTCGTTGAAGGCCCGGCCTACCGCGTACTGACCGCCAGACGAGGTACGGAACTGCGCAGTGAGGGTGATGCCGTTGAGGTCCATCTTATCCACGCCAAACACTTGCAGCGGGCCCTGCAGGTTGGTTTTGAGCAACAGGTCGTCGGCGATCTGGTCTGCCGCCTGCTGGATAAGCGCCAATGCAGTATCGATGTCGCTGTCGTAGGTCACCTGTACGGAGAAGAAGGCGTTCGCAAACTGGCGAGACTGGTTGGTTACCGCCTTGATTTGACCAAACGGCACCGAGTGTACGAAGCCTTTGCCATCGCGCAGGCGAAGGGTACGGATGGTCAGGCTTTCAACGGTGCCAGCGTGCCCCGAATCCAGCACCACCCAGTCTCCGATGGCGATGGTGTCTTCGATAAGAATGAACAGGCCGGTGATCACATCCTGTACCAGCTGTTGCGACCCAAAGCCGATGGCCAACCCCACCACCCCGGCACCGGCCAACAGCGGTGCCACGTTGATGCCTAGGTTCGCCATGGTGGTGATGGTGCCAATGACCACCAGCACGATCTTGGTGGCATTGCGTAGCATGGGCAGTATGGTTTTTACCCGAGTGCTGGGCTGACGGCTGGCACGCTTGCCAACTGCAGGCTTGAGCGCCTGCTGGATCGCAGTGTCGATTACGACCCAGACCATCCAGGTGACCAGCAAGATCAACCCGATGCTGCTCAAGGAATTGCTAATGGCTCGGCCCACGCTATTGCGGGCCGCAAATTCAAGCACCGACACGCCCCAAATGCGGGCGAACAGCTCGATGAACACAATAGCGATGACAATGCGCGACAGTGCATGGCCCAGGCCGCGCAGCAGTTCCAGGTAGGGCCGTGCGCGCTCGGGGTCACTAGGGCCTTGAGGCCTGAGGATGTGGTGCATCATGGTGCTGGCGAACACAGCGGCAATCAGCAGCACGGTGCTCATCAAGGCCCGTTGCAAGGCCTGCTGGCTCTGTTCACCCGCACCGATCAGGTTGATGGCCGAGACCAGAATCATCAGCAGAATGGGGAAGTACCAGACGGCGGAGAAGACCCGTAGCGTCTCTTGCACAGCGCGGTGATCGTGGCGCTGGCGATACCCGCGGTTGCGTATCAGGTGTGCCACCGGGCGGCGCATGCGAATCACCAGCACGGCGAAGGTCAAGGTCGCGAGTAACCCGCTGACCACGGCGATGCTGCCAGTGAGGTTGCTGCCCAGCTGGCGGGCGATCTGGCCGGTGGTGAGCGCATCACCCAACGCTGCCAGAAAACCGATGACGAACAGCAGGGCCGGCGCCGACCGGCGCAATACCCGGACAGCGGCGCGCTTGTGACCCACATTGAACAGAGTAATCAAACACAGAATGAGGGTGGTCGAAAACAAGCCACTGGTGGTCGCATACGCAAGGCATAGAGCCAGCGCCCGTGCATCTGAAGGCTGCAGGTATTGGCGCAGCAGCAGGCACACCCCGAAGCTCAACAAGGCCGGCAGCGTGAAACGAAGCAGGTAGCCCAGTACTTCACGCAAGCGTGCGCGTCGGTGCAGGAAACCCCGTCGGCCTACCTGCGACCATGCCAGGCGGGCGAGGGTATAGAGCGCCAGGAAGGTGCCGATCCACGCTAGGGTAAGGATCAGAAAGTCGCGGGTCAGCACGACCCCGGAGGTGCGTGCCTGAGGGTCGAACAACCGGCCTGCTTCAGCCGCCGCGCGGTCGGTGCGTACCCGCCAGGTATCGACCAGGTGTTCGTTAATGTCCAGCTTGTCCTGCACGTCATCCAGGCTAGAGGTCAACGTGCCTAACAATCCGCCCTGCACCAGTACCTCTTTTTCAGGCTCCGCAGGCTTTTGCTCGGCCGCAGGTGTAGCGGCCGCGGGTGCTGCGGCGGGCGCATCGGCAAACACAGGAAAGGCAAGTAGGGCAGTCAGTAGCAAGAGGGCAAGACGAGGCACGGGGGCGCGGCTCCGGAGAAGATTCCCCTACTAGATCGCCGTCGGCCAGGCAAGTTCGGCGCTCAAGTGCGCCTGTCGAGATTTTAGGTGGACGCAGGGCTGTGGGGGTGATGCTACCGACATAACCCCTGCTGCGCTGGATGCAGATGCACCCGGTACAACAGGGTGTAACACAAGACGGTGCTTAGACAGCCGCATCCTTGGCCAGGCTGGCCATGTCGATGACGAACCGATACTTCACGTCGCTTTTAAGCATACGGGTGTAGGCATCGTTGATGTATTGGATGTCAATCATCTCGATGTCCGAGACGATGTTGTGCTTGGCACAGAAATCCAGCATCTCCTGGGTTTCCTGGATGCCACCGATCAATGAGCCAGCCACGCTACGGCGCTTGAGGATCAGGTTAAAAACGGTAGGCGCCGGGTGAGGGTATTCAGGTGCGCCCACCAGGGTCATGGTGCCGTCACGCTTGAGCAAGTTAAGGAACGGGTCCAGGTCGTGCTGGGCAGCCACCGTGTTGAGGATAAAGTCCAGGCTGTTGGCGTGGGCATTCATTTCCTCGACGTTGCGCGAGACCACCACCTCCTTGGCGCCCAAACGCAAGCCATCTGCACGCTTGCTTTCGGAGGTAGTGAACAGCACCACATGAGCGCCCATCGCAGCAGCAATCTTCACGCCCATATGGCCCAGGCCGCCCAAGCCCACGATCCCTACTTTTTTGCCTGGGCCTACTTTCCAGTGGCTCAGCGGGGAGTAGGTGGTAATGCCTGCGCAGAGCAGGGGCGCAACGGCCGCCAGGTGCTCTTCACCGTGGGTGATGCGCAAGGCGAATTTTTCTTTGACGACGATGCGCTCGCTATAACCGCCGTAGGTGTTCTCGCCCCCGAACAACGGGCCGTTATAGGTGCCGGTGAAGCCGTTTTCACAGTACTGTTCTTCGCCCTCGGCGCACGAGGCACAGTGCTGGCAGCTGTCGACCATACAGCCGACGCCAGCCAGGTCGCCTACCTTGAACTGGGTGACCTTGCTGCCGACTGCACTCACGCGGCCGACGATTTCATGGCCAGGCACGGAAGGGAAAAGGCTGTTCTGCCACTCGTTACGTGCCGTGTGCAGGTCTGAGTGGCACACGCCGCAGAACAGGATTTCGATCTGAATGTCGTCCTCGTTGGGCGCCCGGCGCTCAATGGCAAAGGGTTTAAGCGCGTCGGTAGCCGACTGCGCTGCATAGGTAAGGGTATTGCTCATGCCTGATCTCCAAGTGAAGAGTGATCGAACCGATAAGGTTAATTACGCTGAAACCATTAAGGTAATGAAACTTGCGATACCTTAGGGTTCAACCTGACGCATACATCAGCTACCTAAAGAATGCGACCGTCCGTCGAATTGAGGAGGGAGGTGGCAGAATCATATTCGTTGGCTGTTGACGAAGGAGTAGGGGCGAAAGGCCCAGTTCAAACGCCAAGGACCTGAACAATGCTTAACGTACCATTCCCAGCCAGTGTCGATATCCCCGCCGAGCCCCGCGGCAAGGTCATGGTCGTCGAGGATGAGCAGATCATTCGAGAATTTGTGTGCGAAATCCTCCAGTTCGAAGGATTTGATACCGTCGAATATGCCACCGCCGATGATGCATGGAAGGCGTTTGGCGAAGGTATGGACCTTAGCCTGTTGATTACCGATATCCGCATGCCGGGCGAAATCGACGGTGCTCAGTTGTCCAAACGCGTACATGATACCTGGCCGAAACTGCCAATTATCGTTATGAGCGGGCATGAGACGCCCGAAACGGCAGACATCGCAAAAGATGTGGCGTTCCTGCCCAAGCCATGGACTATCGGCAAGTTGACAGACGAAGTACTAAGAGCTGTGTGCCAGGAAGAACTCAACGCGGCACGTTGAACGCAAGGGTTACGCTTGGCGCGTAGTTGCCGGCCTTTGGCAGAACACATTCGCTACACCTGATTAAGTTAGGGCTTTCCTCACTCGGAGCCTCGGCATGAACATACGCCTCGTTTCAGTCTAGGTTTTTTAGTGGTCCCTGGCGTCCAGCCTTTGGACCTTGCAGGGCCTCGTGATACCTTTGCAGCCCTATCTCTGTTTTGGAAACTCGTAAGGCCGGTCGAGGGAGCGAGCGGTTTGAATCGCTTTTAACCGATGCCCTACGCTAGCCTTCATTGCCCACCAAGTGCAAACGGCACGTCACGTCACGTCAGTTTGCGTTGGCGCGCTTGTGTTAGGGGTTGCCGGGCTTTTGAAGAACCACCCACTAGGCTTACCACGAACTGCTTAGCCTGTTTGGCGCAGGGCCCATAGGCGCCATTGCAACGCCGATCAAACCCTCGGTCATGTCGCAGGTCTTACGAGAAAGCGCTTAAGGCCTGCGTATGAAGATCGCCACATTCAACATCAACGGAATCCGCGCCCGCCTTCCGGCACTGCTTGCCTGGCTTGAAAAAGAAGCCCCGGACATTGCCTGTCTTCAGGAGCTCAAGGCTACGGATGAGGCGTTTCCACAGGCAGAGCTGGAAAAGGCCGGGTACACAGCGCTGTGGCACGGGCAGGCACGCTGGAACGGCGTGGCCATTTTGTCCAAGGGTGGCGTGCCGCTGGAAATCCGGCGCAGCCTGCCGGGCATGGAGGCCGATACCCATAGCCGCTACCTGGAGGCGGCCGTCCAGGGGGTGATCGTGGGGTGTCTGTACCTACCCAACGGCAACCCGCAGCCCGGCCCCAAGTTTGACTACAAACTGCGGTGGTTCGAGCACTTCATCGCTCATGCGCAGAGCCTGTATGACAGCGGGCACCCCGTTATACTGGCCGGTGACTACAACGTAGTGCCTACCGATGCCGATATCTACAGCCCTAAATCCTGGCGCAAAGACGCGTTGCTTCAGCCTGAAAGCCGTGCGTGCTACCAGCGCTTGCTGGATCAGGGCTGGACAGACGCTCTGAAGACACACTCTCCTGATGAGCCGGTGTACACCTTCTGGGATTATTTCAGGCAGCACTGGGCTCAAAACAAAGGGTTGCGTATTGACCACCTGCTCTTGAGCCGCGAACTGGCCTCGCGGTTCAAAGCCGCAGGGGTGGACCGGTGGGTAAGGGACCGACCCCACGCCAGCGACCATGCGCCTACCTGGGTGCAGTTGAAATCCTAACGGCAATCCTTACTACCCAATAACGGCAGTCGCGAGCAAGCTCTGCTGCTACGAGACGTATGATTTTGCACCTGCGCACCCCTGTAGCAGCGTGGCTTGCTAGCGACCGGCCTCAACACGCACTAACGGCAGTCGCGAGCAAGCTCTGCTGCTACGAGACGTACGATTTTGCACCTGCGCACCCCTGTAGCAGCGTGGCTTGCTAGCGACCGGCCTCAACAGGCACTAACGGCAGTCGCGAGCAAGCTCTGCTGCTACGAGACGTACGATTTTGCACCTGCGCACCCCTGTAGCAGCGTGGCTTGCTAGCGACCGGCCTCAACACGCACTAACGGCAGTCGCGAGCAAGCTCTGCTGCTACGAGACGTATGATTTTGCACCTGCGCACCCCTGTAGCAGCGTAGCTTGCTAGCGACCGGCCTCAACACGCACTAACGGCGGTCGCGAGCAAGCTCTGCTGCTACGAGACGTATGACGTGCATTCACTTCAACCGGGAGTACAGCATGGTAAGCCTTACATCGAAGCGGTATCGCCACCGCGTCAGTTACCTCTATAACGAACAGCCACGCCAGCAGGTAGTGGAATACCCCACCGCGCAGTTGCCTCCAGAGGCAGCAGCCTTGCAACTGATAGCGCTCCACCAAGACCAGGACAGCGGCCGTGCAGTGGTACCGGCCGACGACGACTCACCTCAAGCCATCATGGACCAAGCCCAACTAATGGGGATCACCGCTATCGAAACCCAAAGCCAGGGCACCTTGATACAAGGCTCGGCCGAGGCCGACGACGGTGATCTCGACCCTGAGATGAGCCACCTTTAGGCTAGAACCGCTACGCCCTTGATTTGGGCCCAGACCTGCGCGCCTGGCCCAACGCCCAGGTGCGCCAGGGAGTAGCGGGTGACCCGCGCTAACAAAACAGTGCCCTGACAGTCTAGCGATACCATCACGTCCGCACCGCCAAGGTTGGGCTGTACTGCCACCACGACGGCGGGCAGGCGGTTGAGGATGCTGCTGCGCACGTCGGGAGCCAAGCTCAGGCTCACGTCACGGGCCAGCACCCGTACCCGCAGGCGAGCACCCATGGGCAGCGTGGCATGCGGCACCGTGAGGGTGCCCTGGCCGGCGCCAAGGCTCAGGTGAAGCAACTGCCAGTGAGGGTCAACGGCGGTCACTACGCCCTCGATAACCACCCCGGCGTCAAGGCTGTGAGCCAAAGGCAAATCGAGGCGGGTTAGCAGCTCGTTCAGCGCACCACTTGCCACTACCTGGCCGTTGTCCAGCAACACCAAGTGGTCGGCCAGGCGCGTGATCTCTTCGGGGGCATGGCTGACATACAGCATCGGTATCGCCAGGCGGTCTCGCAACCGTTCCAGATAAGGCAGTATTTCAGCCTTGCGCGCACCGTCGAGCGCCGCCAGCGGCTCATCCATCAATAACAGTTTGGGCGCGCGTAACAACGCACGAGCGATGGCCACTCGTTGCCGCTCACCCCCCGAAAGCCCTTCAGGCCGGCGATCCAGCAGTGGTTCCAGCCCTAAGAGGTTGCACAGCGCATCCATCGTGGTAGGGCGCCGAGTGGCCGGTAAGCGCCGCCAGCCGTAGGTCAGGTTCTGGCGAACACTCAGGTGCGGGAACAGGCTCGCCTCCTGGAATACATACCCGATGGCGCGTTGGTGAGTAGGCAGGTTGCGTGCGGTGGTGGTATCCAGCCAGGTGTCGCCGGCCACTTGGATAAACCCCTCGTCGGCCTGCTCCAGCCCCGCCAGCCAACGGAGCACCGTGGTTTTACCCGAGCCGGAAGGGCCGCTTAGTGCACAGACACCGCTGCCGGGCAGGGTCAGCTCCAGTGCCAGGCTAAACCCTGGGCGTGTCAGGCGCAGACGCAGCTCAATGGGCTTGGCCATCACACCCGCCCCTGATGGCCGGCCCGCCTGCGATACAGCACCAGCAATACGACCAATGAAAACGCCACCATCAACGCGGCCAGGTAATGCGCTTGAGGGTAGGCCATCGCCTCGACGTGATCGAACAGTTGCACCGACACCACCCGGGTTTTGTCAGGTATGTTGCCGCCAATCATCAACACCACACCGAACTCGCCCACCGTATGGGCAAAGCCCAGCACAGTTGCGGTAAGCAGCCCTGGACGCGCAAGCGGCAGCGCTACGCTAAAGAACTGGTCAAGGGGGGAAGCGCCCAAGGTGGCGGCCACTTCAAAGGGGCGGCTGCCGACTGCGTCGAAAGCGTTTTGCAGAGGTTGCACGACAAAGGGCAGGGAATAGATGACCGACCCCAGCACCAGCCCAGGGAAGCTGAACACCAGGGTCCCCAAGCCCAAGGCTGACGTGGCCTGGCCCAAGAAGCCGTGGGGCCCCATGAACAACAGCAGGTAAAAGCCGATGACCGTGGGCGGCAAGACCAGGGGCAGGGCCACCACAGCGTTGACCAATGGGCGCCACCTCGACGAGGTGCGCGCCAGCCACCACCCAATAGGCAGCCCTATCAGCAGCAGGATCAGGGTGGTGACGGTGGCCAGCTTGAGGGTCAGCCAGATCGCGCCATAATCACTGGGGCTTAGCATCGAGGGCGTAGCCATAGGCAGTAATGATGCGTGCAGCCTCTGGGCCTTGCAGGTAGTGAGCGAATGCCTGTGCGGCAGCGGTCTGTGCGCCGGTGCCAAGCAGGATGGCGTCCTGACGGATAGGGTCATACAGCGTTTGAGGTACGACCCAGGCCGAACCGGACGTGATCTTGCCATCCTTGAACACCTGGCTCAGGGCAACGAAGCCCAGTTCGGCATTGCCGGTTTGTACGAACTGGAACGCCTGAGTGATGCTTTGCCCCTGAACCAGCTTTGGCTCCAGCCTAGCGGCAAGCTTCAGGTGAGCAAGCACTTGGGTGGCCGCCAAGCCATAAGGGGCGGTGGCCGGGTTGGCAATGGCCAAGTGTTTGAACGCACTGCCTTTGAGCACTTCCCCTGCATCGTCCACGTAGCCGGGGGTGGGCGACCATAACGTCAGGGTGCCGATGGCATAGGTAAAGCGAGACCCTTTGACGGCTGCGCCTTCGGCCTCAAGTTTAGCGGGCGTGGTGTCGTCGGCCGACAAAAACACCTGAAAGGGCGCCCCGTTTTTGATCTGCGCGTAAAGCTGACCGGTTGCTCCCGGCGAAGCAACCACATGATGGCCGGTGTCGCGCTCGAACGCGGCGGCGATGGCTTGAAGGGGGGCGGTGAAATTCGCGGCCACCCCCACATTCACGTCATCGGCCTGGGCATGGGCCGCGCCTAGGCTGGCCAGGGTGAACAATGCACAAGGTACAAAACGGGTAGGCAGCATTTAGCATCCTGAGAGGTAAAAGAGGTGCGGTGGACTATATAGCGGGCAGCGCACAGGGTCGAGGGCAGGGCGGCATGCGCTTGGTAAAATCGGCTGGCCGCGCGGGCCGTGGCGTTCCGGGCCAGCGGTGATACCCTCAAGCGGTCATTCCCCAAGGAAACCTTGTCCGATGAAGTGGTTAGTCGCCCTCGTATTGCCGTTGATCGCTACCTTCGCCCAGGCGCAGCCGGTGCTGCAAACCGACCTGGCCCTTAGTTATCTCGCCCAGACAGGCGCCCACCCCGAAACCCAACCACTGGTAGTGTTTTTGCACGGCTACGGGGCGAACGAAGAAGACTTGTTCGAGCTGCACCCCCAGTTGTCCCCCGAGTTCACCTACCTGTCAGTACGTGCGCCCATGCCCTTGGGGGAATCCCGTTACCAGTGGTTCAGCAAGACGCCCATCGAGGGGCCCTACGAAGGTGTTCCCGCCGATATTGAACGAAGCCTGGCGCAACTGCGTACCTTCCTCGCCCAGATAGGCAAGAAGTACCAGGTGCCGCCCAAGCGCATTTACCTGGTCGGCTTCAGCCAGGGCGCCATGATGAGTTACGAACTGGCCTTGCACACGCCCCAGGCCGTGGGAGGTATTGCGGTGCTCAGTGGCAAGCTCCCGGCACCCTTGCGCACTGAAGTACCCGACTTGCGCGGGCTTGGAAAGCTGCCAGTATTTATTGGCCACGGCACGGCAGACCCGGTTTTGACCTACCAGGAAGCCATGGATGCCCGTGAGGCCCTGATCGGCGCTGGCGTCAATGTGGAGTTTCATGCTTACCCCGGAATGGGGCATGGCATCAGTCAGCCGGAGGCTCTGGATCTGGCGAAGTGGCTGCTAAGTGTGACGGGGGAAGGTTAACCACTAGATAGGCTCGCCCCTCCGTGAAGGGGCGGGCCTTAGGCCTTAAGCCTGAGTGGTGTGGTGCTCGGTATCGGTGGTCGTGCCGAGGATCACCACGTCGGTGGCGGCAGAAGTGGTGGTTGCGGTGGTAGCGTCCGTCGAGGCAGTGCTGGCTGGCGTGGTGCTGGCGAACACGAAGTTGGCCGCGGTCAGGTCGGTAGAGTGGTCGCCCGTCAGCGCGACTTCAAAACGATTACCGTTGGCGTCCGCGTCCAGGTCCTTGATGTAGGTACGGTTGCTAGTGGCGTTATAGACGATGGACAGGGTGTCGGCATGGCCATCGCCCAGTGCCGTGAAGCCCAGTGCTGAAACGTCAAGCTTGTCGGCGCTAGCGTTGAAGTCAAGGATCAGGTCGTCATAACTGGCGGTGGCCGTGCGGTAGCTGTCGGTGATGGTGTCGAAGCGGAACGTATCAGCCCCTTCACCACCGGTCAGCCGGTCACTGCCCGCGCCGCCTACCAGGATGTCGCTACCGGCGGTGCCGGTCAGCGAATCGTTGCCCGCTGTGCCCTGCACCAGGGTGCCGGTCACAGGCGTGGCAAACACGAAATTGGCGGCCGTCAGGTCGTTGAGATGATTACCTGCTACAGAGAGTTCGAAGCGATGTCCATCGGCATCGGCCTCGCGGCTCTTGATGTAGGTACGCGTACCATCGCTATTGAGCACGAGTTGCACGGTATCGCCAAGGCCGCTGCCCAGGCCAGTGATGCCCAGCGCCGACAAGTCGATCTTGTCCTGGGTTACGTCGAAGTCCAGGATTTGATCACCCTGGTTCACGCCGCCGGTGCTGTAGTCGCGGAAGCTGTCGCTCAAGGTTGTGTACACGAAGGTATCGGCACCTGCACCACCGGTGAGGGTATCCGCGCCCGCGCCGCCGACGATCACGTCATTGCCAGCGCCACCGTTAATGGTGTCCGCACCACCCAGGCCGTACAGGGTTTCGTTCTGTGCGGTGCCGGTGAGCGTATCTGCTTGCTCGGTGCCTTGCAGCACGTACTTGAACACGAAGTTGTCCGCCGTCAGGCTGGAAACCAGGTTGCCCGACAGCGCCAATTCGAAGCGATTGCCTGAAGCATCGGCTTCAAGACTTTTCACGTAAGTGCGGTCGTTGCTGCTGTTGTACACCACCGACAGGGTGCCGTTGTAGCCGTCACCCAGGCCGCTGAAGCCCAATGCGCCAAGGTCCAGTTTGTCTTCACTGGCGTTGAAGTCGGTGATCAGGTCGCCAAAGCTTGAAGTGCTGGTGCGGTAGCTGTCGGTCAAGGCGTCGAAACGGAAGGTATCGGCACCGTCACCACCGGTGAGGGTGTCTTTGCCAGCGCCGCCGACAATCACGTCATTACCGCCCGCGCCGTTGAGTACGTCATTGCCCGCGCCGCCCAGCATCAGGTCAGCCACTGCCGTGCCGGTGAGGGTGTCCTTGCCTGCGGTCCCGTCGATCTCGTTTAGAGGTACCTGATCGCTTACATAGCTACCATCGCCATACAGCAAGGTAGTGCCCTTGGTGGTGTTGGTGATGGTGTTGCCGACCACGGCATTGCCGTCGGTGCCATCTTCGTTGCGCTCGGCCACACCATAGGTGGAGTTGCTGCCACCGGTGATGGTGTTGCTTTCGATGACGTTACCACTGCCGGCGTAGAAATCACCGGACACGCCTTTAGTATCGTCATACGACTGAATGATGATTTCGGGAACAGGGTTGTTCTGCCCGTTGGCGGTCAGGGTGTTGTCCACCACGGTCACGTCGGATGAGCCGTACAGGCGGATACCTGCGCTGCCGTTGTTGTAGACGTCCACGCCGCTGACGGTCACGTCGTTGGACATCTTGATCAGAATGCCTTCGGCAGCGTTGTCATACACCGCGCCGCCGGTAATGGTAATGGCGGTCGGGGAGGCGATGTCCTCGCTGCCGCGCTGGACCACGATGCCACCACCGCTGTTGCCATAGGCGATGTTGTCCACCAGGCTGAAGTTGTTGGTGCTGGTCACGATGTTGAAGCCATGGCGGTCGTTGTCGTAAGCCACGTTGTTTATGAACGTGCTGTCGATCAGGTAGTCGGCCACAAAGCCGTCCAGGCCGTTGCCATGGGACACGCAGTTCTCGATCACCATGTTCACCGTCTGCTCATGGGGGTCGAAGCCGTAACCGGAGCAGTTGAGAATTTCCACGCCATCGAGGGTGACGTTGGTGTCCTGACCTTCCTGGCCGGGAATGTAGCCGTTGAACCAGCCATCCACCTTCGCGGTGGTGTTGTCGCGGTTACCGTCGATGGTCAGGTTGCTCACGCCGAAGTCGTGGGTCTCTTCGCCGTAGGCCGAGCGGATGATCCCGGTGATTTCCTGGCTGGAGCCATCCGCCAGCTTAACAGTGGTGGCGCCCATGCCATCACCGGACAGGTACACGTTGCTCTTCAACATCAGGCAGCCGTCGGAGGCTTCCTCACCACCCGACACAATAAACGTGCCCGAGGGAATATAGACCTGGCCGCCACCTGCGGCGGACGCTGCATCGATAGCCGACTGGATGGCTGCGGTATCGTCTGTCACGCCGTCGCCTACGGCACCATAGTCTTTAACGTTGAAGATCATCGTTCGCTCCTTCATCACTATAGAACCGCGGGCACCGGAGTGGCCCCGTCGTCAATTCGTCAGTGTCAAATGTTTGTCGTTTTAAGGAAAGCCACACTAGCCCAATCCTTCGCAGACCCTGTGACCGAGCGAATTGAAGTAAGTTGCTGTCTTAATGCTACTACTTGATATTTTTTATTGGATCCGCAATTTATGAGCCGAACCCTAATGATTTCGGGCACTTGGCAGCGTTAAGTTACATATTAAAGGTAGACGCCAGCGAAAAGTCAGCATCGTAATAGGTAATAGCAATGTGCTATGATCGCTGTCAATCAATCGGCTCGTGACTAAATTTTCTAGAGAAATATAGTCAATTTATTGATTTATAAGACTATTTTATTATTCAGCAGGAAGCCACGCGATGCGACTCTCACGCCGCACACTCCTCGCCGGTGCAGCCCTGGGCGGGGCACTTATTCCGGCAGGTTACGAGGGGGCGCGCCGCGTGAAAAAGTGGTGGGCCGAGGGCGGTACGCCTAATGAAGCGCACGTTGAACTGGCCGATGTTCCCACCCAACGTCTGGCCGACCTGCTACGTGGCGTCTGGGTAGTAGAGGCCCCTGATGTGCCTGAGCTTGATGGCGCGACCTTGCTGTTAGACGTGGGAGAACGCGGCAGAGGGCTGCGCGGCTACCTCGATACTTACGACGTATTGGCCAGCGGCCAGACGCCCAGGTTTCAGGTGATAGGTGACTTGGTAGGGGCGACCGTTCAACAGGTGCGCTGGCGCCTGTTAGGCACGGCGTCGGCTTCAGCCAGCACGGGCTATTCGGTGCGCGTGGCCCTTACCGATGTGTGGGGTGGCGTCGGGGTGGCAGACAACGACCTCCTCAACGGCCAGGTCATAGCCCTTAGCCCAGAGGCGGGCCTGGTAGCGTCTGGCTTTACGGCGCGCAAGCTGGCCTTTCCAGAAGCCCGTGATCGAACCCCCTTGGCCCCGGCCTTCATGGACTGGCTTATCACGCCGCAGCACCGGCTGGCCCACCAGCTCTGGCACACGGTACGTGATAAATGGCACCTGATCGGGGATGACCGCCGTGAGGCGCTGCGCGGCCTGGGCTGGCAGCCGGGCCCACGAGGGCAGGAACGCGACTCACGCGGGCGCCACAAGGACCGCAACGGCTCGGGCATAGACTTCCTGTACATGCACCGGTACATGCTGGCTAAGGCCGCCAAACTGAATGCACCTGCGGCCTGGGCGTTTTTCCCATTGGCACGGCCGGCGGTTGAAACCGACCGGGTAGCGTTCCTGCGTTATTTCGAGAACCACGACGGCCGTTCCGTACCGCCCGCCTGGCTGGCGCCCGGGGACGAAAGCTACAGCCAGGGCATGGCAACGATCAAAAGCCGTGACACCTATGAGGGCAACTTTCAGGTGTGGGAGTCACGCTACCGCGACCCTGAATACCTGGCACGCTTGACCTTGGGTCAACTGGGGTCGGAGCTAGAGCTCAGCCTGCACGACTGGTTGCACATGTGCTGGGCCAGCGTGGCCCGCGAACCGCAGAGCGGCAAACCGGTGCCCATGGCGCGGCAGCCAGACGACTTCGATGCCGGCTGGTTCGAGGCGCACAATGACTTTTTAGGGGACCCGTTTTCCTCCCACGTACACCCGTTGTTCTGGGGCTTCCATGGCTGGATCGACGCCCGTGTCGAGGATTGGCATATCGCCCACAGCCTGTATCACCCAGGTGAGGTGCAGGCAGCCGAGCTGCGCGGGGTGCGCTGGTTCGGCAAAGGTGCATGGGTGGAACAGGACGACCCCTGGATGGGCCCCATCAGCCACGCTTGCGCCACCGGGCCTGGCATCTGGATGGGTACGGCCGTGGAAACCGATGTGGAACTGATGAAGCTGGCGCTGGACATCGCCGTGGAATCGCGCAGTGCCCTTGGCAATGCTCTCGACCGGGCCCAGGAGCGACCCTGGTATGCACGTAACCTGCCGGCGGCCCCCATGCAGCGAACATAACCTTGTACCAGTATCCAGTGATGATGCCCTAAAGGTGAGGTGCTCAGCGTGGGGATCGGAACCGCTTGCCCAGCATCAGCCACCCACGTGCCTGGTTTTTATTTTCGCACCCACTCAGGAGCAGCCAATGACCCCCGTTTCTTCTGGTGCCGTGCCGCCGAGGCCGTTACCCGTGTCAACCGCTCATGCGTCTTCGCCCGCCGACTTCCCTAGCACCAAGATCGGCACTAAAAGCGTCGACCAACTTATGCAAGGCGTGGCCAAACGGCTGAACCAAGACATGGAAGATACCTTCAATCAGCTGGACCAGGAGGGCATGGCTGCACGGCGCATTAGCGAGGAGAACGCTTGCATGATCGCCACGCTGCAGGCGGTCAATGGCGCGCTTAAGGACGCGCGTATTCATCTCTTGCCCCAGCAGGCCATACCCTTAGGTGTCGAGGAGCTGATCAAGCGCACCGCCGCGATGACGCTGGAAAATCTTGAACAACGTTATCAACAGCGCGGTGAGAGGGAACAGGGCACATCAGCGACGCCTAACTTTGACCCTGGCCGCATTGCGCTACACCTTGACGCGCTAGATCAGTTGCAAAATCGACTGAGCACCAACCAGTTTTCGCCGTTCGTGAACGTTCAGCGCCATCAACGCTGGCGGATGTGCCTGGACCCTTTCAAGGTTCGCTTCGTTGAGGCCCATGTGGTCGGCGCCCGTGATAATCCCCTGCTGCCGTTCATGTTCGACAGTACGCCGGGCTATTTGCACGGGGTTTTGAATGGCTGGCAAACCTCCATGACGAGCTTGAACTATCCCCTCAGTGCCCGATTGGTATGCGACCTGCACCGCGCCTGTTACCAGTCTAATGACGCGTATGAACAGCAGACGTTTAGCTCCCGATTTCCGCTCCACCAGGGTTCTAACATGAGCCTGGACGGCGCCAAACAGCTGCGAGCTTTCGCCAAGGAACTGCGCGAGGTGTTGCCGGAGTATGCGGTAGTGCAGTCTGAGAAGGCCTATCAAGCGTTCATCGAAGCGCGCAAGACCCAGCCTGACGCTCAGCCCGATGACAGCTTTACTGACCACGCACTGGTAGTGAACCCTGATGTCCACTTTTCCGTGATGCGCAAGCACATGGCGGTGTTGATCGATGAATATAACGCTCAGCGAAGCAAGACACCTAAGGCCTCCCCTCAACAGCGTCAGCTCCAGGCCATTGAGCTGTGTCAGAAGCTTGAACAACTGCACCCATTCCCCGACGCCAATGCGCGAACTTTCGCCATCTTGTTGCTCAACCACTTACTGGCACGGGAAAAGCTACCACTGACCATGCTGGACGATCCCAATATCCTCGATGGCTGGTCGACTGCGGAAGTCGCGCAGGCGCTGGAGGAAGGGCAGGCGCGCGCTGCCGGCTGGTCGGTAGGGGGCGCGGCCAAAGCGAAGGCCCCATCGTCGAAAAGCAATTTGAGCGCCTTGAGCAGTCTGAGTAAATATTTTAAGAAAAGGCCTTAAGATCATTGGCCAAACACTGTAGTTGGAACCGCCGAGGGGCTCGCAGCCACCCAACGATGTGTGCGCTTCTTGGCCTAACTTAAGACAATCGTTGATAGCTGCCTGATGGACGGGATGAGCCGCACGTTCGACCAAGCCCGCCATACCCCCGTTATTGGCAGTGCACATAACCACGTGATGTTGAGTGCGCTGCAAACCGTGCATCGAGCATTGCGCACCAAAGGCATCAGCCTGCCAGCGCATGCAGCGTTTCCGCCTGAGGTTGAAACGCTGGTGAAACATGCGCACGAGCAGGGGTTAGCGATGTTCAACCAGAGGTTCCCTTCCGAGGCGATCACGCCGCAGCCGATCGACCTGCGCCTTGAGGCTATCGAACAGTTACACCACTTTATTGATAGGTCAGCGTCACCCTTAGCGGACATTCTTCCCCAGCACCGTTGGCGGATGTGCGTGGACCCTAAGGTCATTGATGCCATTGAACGGCACATCAGTGACGCGCACGAAAACCCGCTATTGTGCTTCGCTTTTGACAAGGAACCGGCCTACCTGAGCGGCGTTCTTGAAGGGCTGGCGGTGTCGATGGAACACCTGGACACCCCCCTTAGTGCCGATTTCCTTGCGGACCTGCACGAAATATGTTGTGAGCACCATGCCTTTGAAACCAGCACGCGGTTTTCCAGTGGGTTCGAATTGGCACTTGGCAACAACATGACTGATGCCGGGCGGCATGAAGTGCTTGGTTTTATGCAAGAGTTAAGGCGAGAGCTGCCGGCCTATGGGCTGTTCGATAACGAGCAGCAATTCGCCTCGTTCAGGCGCGCATTCGAGCAACGCGCCTCGGGTACGCCCCTGCCGGTCCCGGTGGAGCCCACGGGCGATTCGATTCTGTTCAAGCATGCCTTCGTTACCCACGGCCGGTTACTGATGAAAGCAGACGACTACATCAAAGCGTATGAGCGAGCGATGTCAGCACGTCCCGATCAAAATGAAGACCAAAAGCTTGAGCACATCGTAGGTTTATGCCAGAAGCTGGAACGCCTGCATCCCTTTAAGGATGGGAACGCCCGTGCGATCTGCATCGTTTTTTTGAACCACTTGCTCGTCAGAAATGGCATGGGAGTCACCATGCTCCATGACCCTAATATCCTCGACGGCTGGTCACGCAGCGAGGTGATCAAGGAAATCAAGGACGGATGGGCGCGCGTGGAAGGCTATTCCCGCCCCCAGGGCCGCACGGTGCCGCGACAGTCAACACTTAGCCATAATGCAGTCTGATCCAGAACTGTAGGAAAATCTTGATCTTACGGAGAGGTGGCACAATAACATCGGCCATTTATAGCCAATGGCTTACACGACAGCGCAGCGTTTCGCTCTCGTGGTCTAGTTTTGAAGCCTGTAATCTATGTTCATCAACTGGAGCGAAGGAAGCGCTTCAGGATCATGGATGATCGGCCATGGCCTCGGAGGCCGGCAGCAGGACGCTGAATGGCATTGGAACAAAAACCCGCCTCGGCGGGTTTTTTGTTGCGCGCGTTTATTAAGCCAGGTGTGAAGGCCTACTCTTTTTTCATGAGCCCCGCCAGCGCGGCGAAGGGGTTGTGAGTGGCCTTGGCCACCGAAGGCGTACTCAGCGACCCGTCCGAGAAGTACTGCTGGTCGGTGTAACGGGAGTGCTCGTTGTCATGGCAGTACAGGCACAGTAGCTCCCAGTTGGAGCCATCCTGCGGATTGTTGTCATGGTTATGGTCCCGGTGATGCACCGTAAGCTCGCTCAAGCGCTTGCCAGCGAACTCACGGGCGCAGCGGCCACATACGTGAGGGTACATCTTGAGGGCTTTGTCACGGTAACCGCGTTCACGCTCGCGCTGGTTATCGGCAAGGATTTTATCGAGCTTGGACGTGTCGGTAGCCATGCTGCACCCGTGGTGTGTAAAGGTTGCATTTTATAGGGTCATCGCAGGTTGTGCCATGGGAGCGATACTGGGGTGGCTGCGCCTTACTTTGTGGCCGTTGAGGTGTGCGCTAGGCGAGGTGCTTCTCCCAAGGGGCTCATAGATCACCAGTCGCCTTGAGCACATAGGTCGGTAAGGTTATTGTTACCACCTGGCCTATGGCCGTGGACAGCGAAGAGGGCACTGTGGGTATACGGATAGTGCTGGTTGAGGATGACGAGCTTCTGCGATCAGTCTTGGCGAGCGTAATTAACGACCTGGGCGCGACGTGCGTAGCGTTCGGTAATGCTGACGATGCCTTGATGTATTTGCTCAAGGCAACGAAACCTACCGCCCTGGCGATCCTCGACCAAAATACGCCTGGCCAGCTTACCGGGGCCGAACTGGCAGGCATGATCAAGCAACGCTGGCCTGCGCTTGAAACAGTATTAATGAGCGGCCATCGCGCTGATGATATTCAACACGTGCCCGCCGATGTCCACTTTATTCAAAAGCCGGTGCAGGGCGCTGAGGTAGCGGCATTTGTTACCCGCGCCCTGGCCCGAAGCGCCGATGCCCAACGCTAACGCTTGAAGCGCACCTGGATGGTACTGGTTTTAGCTGAGCGGTCTACCGTGACGGCCTGAGCGCCATAGCCTGAATAACTCCTGACCAGCCTCATGCCCAAGCCCGTGCCACTGGGCTTGGGGTAGGTAATCGGGAAGCCATCTCCTTCGTCGGTCACGGTGATCAAGGCGTGATCGCCGGCGTCTTCTATCGTTACGTCGATGGTGCCTTTGCCGTATTTAAGTGAATTGGTCACCAACTCCGAAATCACCAGCCCCAGAGGCGCCAGCCGTTCAACCGGTACTTTCAGGCCCTCTGCCGCCAATCTAATGCGCCGCTCACCGAAGGCATTGCTGATATCCCCCAGCAACCCTTCCAGGTAGGCAGGTGCGTTGCCGCCGTCTGTATCGGTGCTTTGGTACAAGCGCTCATGAACGGTAGAAATCGTCAGCACCCGATTGGCCGCAGTCTGGAGCTGCAACTTCACCGCGTCTTCTACTGCCACGTTGGCTTGTAGCAACAGCAGGGTATTGACCAGGTGCAGGCTGTTTCTAACCCGATGGTGAATCTCCTCGATGCGCAGGTCGCTTTCGATGATCTTGCCGTTCTGCGCTTCGATCAATGAGGCCAACTGCGCCTCATGGGTGCGACGTTCAGTGATATCCCGTGAGATGGCGATGATTTTCTCGACGGTGCCCGACGCGCTGTAGACAGGAGCGGTGGTCACGTCCCACCACATCGGCTCACCGGTCGGGGCAGGGCAGAAGGCTTCGAAACGCACGAATTCACCCTTGCTTACACGGGCGAGGGCGTCGTCAATCGTGGGGGTAGCGTTCTTGGGCCACAGCGCTGACCACTTCGTGCCCAGTACGCCGTGCACGTCGCGGATGTGCATCTGGCACAGGCCGGCCTCATTAAGAAACTCTACCTCGCCCGCGAGGGAGAGAATCTGCACGCAGTCTGGGCTAGCGTTGAGGATGGTCTCTGAGTACAGGAACGGTTTTTGCGCTTCGGTATCCGCCGCCACGCGCTCTACGGCCATGGAAATGACATTGGCTATGCCTTCCATGAACACAAGGTCACTTTCGGCAAAGTGCTCGTCGTTGCCGCTGTCCGCCTCCAGCACGCCGAAGGTCTCGGAGGTGCCACGGATAGGCACGTTGATCGCGCGTTTAATACCGTACTTCTTAAGCAACGAGGGCGTTCGGAATCGGTTCTCCTCCCCTAGGTGGTTGGAAATTACCGGGCGATTGGTTTGGAAGGCATAGCCCGCGGGGCTCGCGTCATCAGCGCCTACAGTCGCGGTGCCAATGTCAGTCGAGTCCCACCCCACCCCATATGCCAGCCTGAAACAGCGCTCGTCTATCTTAGGCTTCAGCACCTTGGCGTAACGCGTGCCCATCCCATGGGCCACGGTGGCGCAGGCTTGCGTGAGCAGCTCATCGATGCTGGAAGCCTTGAGGGATTTGACCCCAAAATCAACCACCATCTCATGCTGCTTGCGCAACCGGGCATGGGACATTTGAAGAGCTGCGCGGACAGTCTCCTCAGGCGACATGTTAGACATAGAACAATCCGGGTAGCGTTGACTAAAGGCGGGAATGAGAGGGAGGGCTTCACGCTCAGGCCCAAGCCGAAAACGCGGCTAATTTACACACATGCTGCATTAATAAACAGACGCGGGCTCTGCTATACGTCGGCGGGGATGCCGCACACGCGCTATCGAGCCACGGGCCTGGCCCCGTTAAACTAGCCGCTTACCTTTGGAGATTACCTACTATGTTCAAACGACTCATCAGGGCCGCAGTTTTTTTTACAGCACTGGGTACCGCAAGCGCCGCCTTGGCCCACGCCCACCTCGTGACCCAGGTCCCGGCTGCTGATAGCAGTGTTCAGGCCCCGCAGGCCCTGCGACTGAGTTTTTCCGAAGGCGTGGAGCCTGCGTTTTCCACCGTGACCCTCACTCGCGACGGCTCAGCGGTCGCGGTTCAGGCAGTCGCGGTGGAACCAGCCGACCACAAGCAATTGATCGTCACTCCCCAGCAACCCCTGGTGGCAGGGCACTATGACGTGAAATGGCATGCGGTGTCAGTCGATACTCACCAGAGCGACGGCCATTACACCTTCGAGATCACTCGTTAAAAGGGGGGTGACGGACAGGTGAAACGCAGTTATCTGAGTGTATTGGTGTGTGCCCTGAGCCTGTGCCTGGCAGGCCTGGCCCAGGCCGCGCAGTCGCCGGAAGCAGTCTTCAAAACGAGCTGTGGCATTTGCCATGACGGGCAGTTGGACGCCGCGCCCAGCAAGGGCGATGCCGCCGCCTGGCAGCCTCGGCTAACCAAAGGTAATGACGTGCTGCTGGAGAATGTGCGCAACGGCTACAGCGTGATGCCACCCAAAGGCATGTGCATGACCTGCACCGACGACGACCTCAGGGCCGTGATCGAGTGGATGTCCCATTAGCCGGAGTACGTTTCAGTGAGCCATTGCCCCATGGTCATGGGGCGCGCCTTCGGCGTCCAGAGGTTGGACCGGCGCGTTTACCTGAAGCGTTTGCCGCACGCCCTTGGCGGTTTCCACCGTGAGCGTCAGCGCCACGGTACCGCCAGCGTTCACCGGGCCGGTCAGGCCCATCAGCATTACGTGGTAACCGCTCGGGCTGAAGGCAACGGGCTGGTGAGCGGGCAGCGCAACGGCCGCTAAGGGCCCCATGCGCATTACATCGCCCGTCGTTTGCATTTTGTGAATCTGCGCCTCGTGGGCAATGGGGGCCTGGACCGAGAGCAAGCGGGCATCTTCGTCAGCCGTGAGGGTCATGAAGGCGCCGGTGGCGGGCTGCCCTGGCACGGCGGCACGCACCCAGGCATCGGTCACGGTGGTATCGGCCATGGCGGGCCCAGCCAGGCAGGCAAACCATCCGAGGGCGGCGAACAGGGGGCGCTTCATTAACAGATCTCCATGAGGGTGAGCAGGTCGTCCGCACACTCGCGCGCAGTGAGCGAGTGTGACAAGCCAAGGCGCAGGTTGCCTCGGGCGTCGTACACGAAACAGGTGGAGGTATGAGAAATGGTGTAGGTATCGCCTGCCGGTACCTTTTCGTAGAACACCTTGAACTCCTTGGCGGCCGCAGCGATTTCGGCTGGGCTGCCGGTCAGCGCCTCGAAGGAGGGGTGGAAGGTTTTCACGTATTTATCCAGCACCTCGGGGGTGTCCCGCTCGGGGTCCAGCGTGATGAACACCACCTGCAAGGTATCGCCATCACGGCCCATCAGGCGCTTGGCCTGCGCGGCCCTGGCCAGGGTCGTGGGGCACACCGCCGGGCACTGGGTGAAACCGAAGAACACCATGGGCATCCGCCCCCAGTAGCTGGAGACGGTCGTGGGGTTGCCCTGGGTGTCCTTGAGCTTGAATGTGCGCCCGATAGGCTCGTTGCTGAGGTTTTTGCCGTACTTGAATTGCAGGCTGCTGCCCGCGTCACAGCCTGCCAGCGCGCCCAGCGCGAGGACACCGCTGCCGGCCAGTAGTTGACGCCGTGTGAGGTCGAACATGGTGAGGTCTTCATCGGTGGTTCAGCATGGCGCGGCTGACGCGCCTGGGGCGAGCAGTGCAAGGTGCCCGCGCCAGGACGGCTAGCGTGGGCTGCTCGAAACGTGGGGCGGAATCTAACATTCCTGAAGGGGGCTGCCTACCGTGGCATCCTGTCTCAGGGGCGTAGAGCGGGGCGCTGTACTGGCAGCCAAGCCTTGCCCCTGTGGGTTATTTTCCCGCTGGCGCCGCGGGTTGTTTCATTGCCCTGACCAGGGTATCCACGTTGTAACGAAACATATCGGCGTAGGTGGCCGCCGGCCCACCTTCAGGGCTGAGTGATTCCACGTACAGCTCACCTCCAGGCTGCGCACCGCTGGCCATGGCGATCTGCTTGACCAGGCGCGGGTCGGTGGAGTTTTCGAAGAAGTACGCACTGACGTGCTCACCCCGGATCTGCCGGATCAGCGTTGCAACATCGGCGGCCGAGGCCTCGTTCTCGGTGGAGAACCCCAGTGGCGCCAGGAAGGTGACCCCATACGCGTCACCAAAATAGCCGAACGCGTCATGGGAGGTGAGCACCTTGCGCTGCGCCGTCGGCACTGCCTGCACCTGGGCGCGAGCGTAATCATCCAGCGCCTGGAGTCGGGCGAGGTAGGCATGGGCATTGCGGTCATACGCCAGGGAGTGGGCGGGGTCTGCCTTATCCAGGGCGGCGTTGATGTTGCGAACATACTGCAATGCATTGCTGGCGCTGTTCCAGGCATGAGGGTCGAGGACACGCTCGCCGTCCTCGTCCATGCCTCGCACCTTCACGCCATTGGACAGTACAACAGGAGCGCCAGGGTACCCGGAGGCCTTGATCAAACGGTCCATCCAGCCTTCCAGATGCAGGCCGCTGACGAAGGCGATGTCGGCCTGTTGCAAGGCTTGGGCATCTGCAGGGGAGGGTTCGTATACGTGAGGGTCGCCATTGGGGCCGATCAGCGACCTGACCTGAACATGTTCACCCCCCACGTTACGAACCATGTCTGCGATCACCGTAAAGGTGGCCACGGCTTGAAGCGGGGCAGCGAAGGCCAGCGCCGGCGCAGTTGCAAAGGTCAGTGTCGCCAGGGCGGTCATCCGTGATCGGAGGCTCATAAGGCTATCAACTCGCATAGTGAGGTTTAGACAAGGCACGGCGGACCAGGCCGGTACGCCCGAACAGTAAGGACACCGCGCAAAAGGCGCCTGCGCACAGCACGATGGCCGGGCCAGAGGCGACGCTCAGGTGGTAAGACAACATCAACCCCAGGTACCCCGACACGCTGGCGATGAGGGTAGCGGTGAACATCAAGCCTGAAAGGCTCTGCGCCCAGAAACGCGCCGCCGTGGCTGGAAGCATCATCATGCCCACCGCCATGAGCGTGCCCAGCGCCTGGAACCCAGACACCAGGTTGAGCACCACCATCAGCAAAAACAGCACGTGGTACAGCGAGCCTTTACCGCCTACCGCACGCAGAAAGGCAGGGTCAAAACACTCCATTACCAGCGGCCGGTAGATCACCGCCAGTAGCACCAAGGTGAGGGATGCAATGGCCGCCACCAGGCTGATAGACGCAGCGTCGATTGCCAGGATGCTGCCGAACAGCACGTGCAGCAGGTCTACGCTGGAGCCATGGGCCGACACGATCATCACCCCAGCCGCCAGAGACGTCAGGTAGAAGCTGGCAAAGCTTGCGTCTTCGCGCAGCGCCGTGAACCGGCTGACCAGCCCTGCCAGTAGGGCAACCGTCAAGCCCGCCACCAGCCCGCCAACGCCCATGGCCGGCAGCGATAGCCCGCCTAGCAAAAACCCCACCGCCGCGCCAGGGAGCACCGCATGGCTCATGGCATCACCGACCAGGCTCATGCGCCTTAGCATCAGCAGCACCCCCACCGGGCCCGAGCCTACGCCCAGGGCCAGACAGGCCACCAGCGCGCGGCGCATGAAGCCAAACGCCACGAAGGGCTCAAACGCCACGGCATAGAGGGTCATGAGAAGGCCTCGACCTGACCAGCACGCTGGCACAGGTGAGTGTCCTGGCTCCAGCCCTGCGCCATGATCCGCGCGCGCTGCAGGTTGTCCGGGCGCAGCACCTGCGCGGTGTCGCCCCAGCCGATGAGGGTCCGCGCCATCAGCAGGGTGGTGGGGAAATGCAGACGAACCTGCTCAAGGTCATGCAACACCGCGATCACGGTGCGCCCCTGCTGGTGCCAGCCAGCCACCAGGTGCAGCATGTCTTCAGTGGTTTGGGCGTCGATGGCGGTAAAGGGTTCGTCCAGCACAATAACGGGCGCGTCCTGAAGCAACAGCCGTGCGAACAACACCCGTTGTAGCTGGCCGGACGACAGCGAGCCCACGCTACGGTCGTCAAAGCCTTGCAAACCGACCACGCACAGGCAGTGAGTGACCTGAGCGCGGAGTGCGGCACTCAACCGCCCCAGCCCACCGATGCGGCCCCAGGCACCCATGGCCACCGTATCCTTTACGCTCAACGGGAAGCTGCGATCAAGCTCGGCCGCCTGAGGCAAATAGCCAATGCTGCGCCTGTTCAAAGCTCCCAACTCCACACGGCCTTGTGCCGGGCGAATGAACCCCATCAGCGCTTTCAACAGGGTGGACTTGCCCGCCCCGTTGGGACCAACCACTGCCGTCAGGCTCCCGGCCGTGAAACGGCCGTCAAGGTGGTGCACGGCGGCGTGGCGATCGTATGCGACGGTCAAGTTCGACAGCACGATGTCTGCGCTCATGAGATAGCGACCGCCCAGTACACCGCGCCCCACAAAGGCACCAGGATAAGCAGGGCCAGCAGCACACGCTGCCCGGCTGAAGCTGCGAACAGGGAGCCAGGGTCGGGCCTTGGGTGGGTCATGACGGGGTCTCAGATAAGCAGGTGATAAAGCCTAACACGGATACGTTATATAGTAACATTACGTTTTGTTCACGCTTGTGGAGCGGGGCGCAACTGCCCCGGATAGATCAGTGAGGTTGCGCAGTCCAGGCTTAAGCCTATTCGCCCACGACGACACGCTCATGGTTTCGCCCTATCGCATTCACATACCTGATGAACGCTTGACCCTGATCCAGGCCAAAGTTACCGCTTATGACTGGCACCAGATACCCGATGCTGGCGGCTGGTCAGCGGGGGTCGGCTTGGCCGACCTCAAGCGCCTGGTAGATTATTGGCAAAGTGTTTACGACTGGCGCGCTGTAGAAGCTCGGTTAAATCAATTGCACTTCACCACTGAGGCCGATGGGCCAGCGGCTTCATTTCATCCACTTGGAGGGCGATGGCACCAAGCCGCCGCTGTTGTTGCTGCATGGGTTGATGACGCAGGTATGCGGGCCGGCGCGTTACCTGGTGCAGGGCGGGGACTGGGGGGCGTCGATTGCGGGTTGGATGGCCTATGATCAGCCACTGTCGCTTTTAGGCATTCACCTCAACATGGCAAACCTGATGGCCGAAGGCACCGAAGACACCACGGACGAAGAACGCGCCTTCTTCGCTCAGCAACGTGAGCTAGAGACTGGGAAACAGGCTACAGCCACCAGCAGCAAACCCGCCCTCAGACCCTGGGCGTGGCCCTGGCGGACAGCCCGGTCGGCGCAGCGGCCTGGATTCTGGAAAGGTGCGGCAAGTGGGCGGACCTGCCCAAGACCGCTAACGGCGACCCCGACCTGCGCACGTTCGTGGCGTCTATGACTTCGACGCACGAATAAGCCCAGTGGTTACACGTGGCCTTGGCGGGGTTATGCAATGCCCTCCAGCACAAGGCATGAGGCCACATTACCGTGGATCATGGTGGATTCCAGGGTTTCGAGGCCTACGGCGTAGCCGATGACGGCCTCTCGGCAATCGGCTTCGATCAAGGTAAGAAAGCTCAAGCGCTGCGTCTGTAGCCTCAGCATCCAAGGCTCCTTGTGGGGTAAATGTGGAAACAGAGGTTGTACGTGACGGCAGGGGGCGGGCGTGTTGGCTTGCGCGCCCGCCATGCTGATGCCGGTTAAGGGCCGGGCGTTGGCGCTATGAAATGGGCTCGCCTTCTTGAATGATCATTATGTTATTGACTCTTGCCCTGACAAAGGGCACGTCTGGAGAAAGGTGAGACCTAATAAATTGTGCAACTTGTTCTTTTTCGCCCCGCTTGCAGAAAATATTATCGCACCGAAGTTTTCGCTGAATGTTGACTGCTTCTCTATTGGTAACTATGGCTAACTGCGTCGTCTGGCCCCACTCATAGGATAGGTGGTGGTACTCGGTCTGCAACTGCTGATATTCCTGCGAATTGGCCATGGACAGATAAACCATCGCCATGCCACCTGGGCCGATGAGTGCGCCGAGCATAAAGCCTGGGTCGATGCTGACCAGATACAGGGAGACCACAACTATGAACCCTGTAGCCCATTTCGCCATCGTTAGATGCCATTTAGGTGTGTCTTTCCATTCGCAGTATTCCCAGCCTGTTTTTGTGAATCGGTAGGCGATATTAATAGTCTGACCCATGAGACTCCATGCTGTTAGAGTAGGAATTCCAAAGATTAAGGTGCTTGAGAAACTGAGCCAAGGCTCGCTAAAAGCTTTGTTATTGAAATATACGTATAGGGCTATCACAAAGGCAATTGAAGTGACTATTGAGAGCCCTATGTTGGCCAAGAAGGTGCTGTAATTCCGTACCTTTAGCGTCCAGGCAAGAAGCTCAGGCTCACGCGTGTACTTCCAGGTAAGGCGAGGAGGGAGGGCGATGGGTCTTCTGAAGTTAAACATAAGCACACTCATTTAGACTGCACCGGCACGCTGAGCGTCAGGGCTTTAACCCTTTCTCGGTACCCTGTGTTCAATAGCATGATGTCGCCCGTATCCGCAGGCTCTGCGCTGAAGGCGGTGTTCAGGCGGTCGGCTTCTTTAGTGTCTGTCAAAGGCTCCAGGCGGAATAGGTAGCGCAAACGGCGTTCATCCTGGTGCGTTTCCAGGGGGTACAGGATTTCAAGCTCAAGAACAGGTGTGGGCAGGGTGGTCGCTATCCACACCTGCCAGAGGCGGTGCTCGTGTTTCTCGCTGTACGGGAAGTCTGTTTGCCGAGTAGTTGGCCCTGGGATGTTGGGCAGCTTACCGAGCAGGTCGGGGTCTACCCAATGGCCCTGGAGGAACTGTTCGGTCACCTCCCAGCGTTGGTTTTCCAGTTGGTCCGGCACCAACACATGCTGACGGCCGAGGGCAGGCCTCAGCGTGACAGTGTTACCGGCCAGCCGCTTTGGTAGCAGCACCTGCACCCACACGCCTTGGGAGGTAGGGTAGGTGCGTTCCCGGGCGAGCCTCAGCGTTTTGGCCAGTACGCTGGGGCGGTTGAGGAGGTGCATCAGGGCCTGCATCTGCTTGGCATGGCCGTATTTACCCTGCCATTCGGCAATGGCGCCACGGCCCCACTCACACCGGTAGAGCCATAGCCGCAGCCCTTCACGCTTGTAGCGGTAGGCTTCTTTTGTAATCCAAAGGTAGGCGACGCCCAGGACAGCGATGATGATGGCGACCGGTGTGGACATTAACCAACTGAAGGGGAACCAGGCGCCAAAGCCAGCGCCCAGCATCTGAACTGAAGTAACAAAGGTCATTCCACCGACCATGCCAAACTTAATCCACAACAGACTATTTTCGATGGCACTGCTGGCTTTATCGATATCCTTCCCTATTTGCCAAGCCTCCAGCCCAGCCGCAATCGCTCCCAGCGCAGCCCAGGTAGCCGTGCGCACTATCAACCCTCTTGAAATCGCTGCAAACTCGTCTGCCATTGCCGCTTTAGCGTGTTGGCCCTCTCCCACCAAACGGTGCGCTTCCTCTAGCCACCTTGTGTGCCCTGCCTGGGTCACTTTCAACAATTTGTCTCCATACTCCATCACCCCCATCCCACCCGCCCGACTCCACGCAGGCGCCACCCATAACGCAGCCAGGGCGTTAGCGGCATAGGCGCTGTTGGCGCCCAGCGTGCGCAGCTCATCTGCAGTAAATCTGCCGTCGTTGGCGGCACTTTGTGCGGTGTGGTGGAGGTTCCACAGGTTCAGCGCCACGACCAGGGAGGGCAGTGCCGTGCCCAGGTCCAGGTTGAACCAGTATTTGAGGTGCTGCGCGGGCGAGACGCGGTCCGCACCCTTTACCTGAGCGCGCGCTTCGGCCTGGCCCATGTCGCTCAACCAGCCGTTGAGGTCTGTTATCGATGCATTCACCTGAGTGTGACCGGTGACCTTGGCGGTGACCTGAAGCGGGCGCTGCAGGAAAAGGGTATTGAGGCGCTCGTTCAACCGGAACAGCCGGATGCGCGCGGCGTGGTGGTCGTGGGCCGGGGCGGGCCGCTGCAGCAGCGCGTTAAGGTCGTTGACCTGGTGTTGCAGGCCCCTGAGCTCAAGCAGCCACGCTTGGAATTCGCCTGCGTAATTACCATTGAAGATCAGCTGAGTACCGCTGGACAGCTCCTTGGAGATCAGGGCGTGGGTGACCGCCTGTATCAGTGCGGTCTCGGCAGTCAGGGTACCCACATAGAGGCTGACCAACCCATGCCAGGCGGTTTTCGCCAGGCCGTTGGCCACCTCCAGCAGGGTGCTGAGGCTGCGTTGGGTGACCTTGCTGGCGGCTTGATAGGGCGGGCTGTCGCGCAGCACCACCAGGTCGAACACGGCGTTGAGTTCATTTACCCGCGTGCCCACGTTGGTTACGTCCCCTGGGTTGCCGATGGCCAGGCCCGGGGTGCTGCCATCGCCGTGGCCTTTGCCGTCCAGGCTGCCCGTGGTGCTAAAGCGATGCGCCACGGTAGTGAGCAGCTCGGCAAGCTCGGGGGTGAAGTTGAACCGCGCCAGGGCAAACAGCGTGGTCGGCTGCCGGGCTTGGTCGGTCAGCCACTGTTGACCACCCGTCACGCCGCTGAGGGTTTGGCAGACGGCGTGGGCCGTGCCCATCAACGCTGCGGCCTGGGTGGCGTTGCAGGGGTCGTGGAACACGGCCTCAGCGTGAGGAGGCAGCGCCTGGAGCCAGGCGGTGAGGTCTTCCCTGCTGCGCTCACAATGCGCATGCAGGCGCTCCATCAGGGTGCTGTTGCGGTCAAGGTAGTGGCGCGCGTCGTCGAGGCGCACGTCCTCTCTCCAGGTACGCCGGGCGTCCCACCGTTGCAGGTGCTCTTGCCATAGGCGGCGGTCGGGCAAGCGGCCCCATGTGGCGATGAACGCGTCGTCTGCGGCTTTCAGGTAGCCTGCATCGGCGAGCGACAGGCTCTGTACGCCGGGCTCGGTCAGGCTGTTGCGTGCATGCACCGCGTCATAGGCCTGGAATAGCGCATACAGGTCGTCGGTGTAGGCTTGTTGCTGAGTGCGGCCCTTAAGCTCGGCGGGGATGAGCGCCTCGGTGTCGCCGCCGCACAAGCGCTCCACCACCGCGGCGCTCTGCATCCGGTACTGGTGCTCGTTCTGGAATTGCTGCACCTCCTGCACCCGGCCACTCAGGCTCATGGTCAGGTCATCGATCAGGGCCAGGGGGTCGTCCAGGGCCACGAACAGGGCGGTGTCCTGGTCGGGTACGCCGCCGCGAACCCAGCACTCCTCGAACCCCGCCTTGAACGGCCCATCCGGCGCGGTGGGCCCTGTAGGCAGCAGGGTGCTGGTGAAAAAGGGTGGTGTTTCGCCGAAGGCGAAGATGTCCGCCACGCACCGGCTCAGCTCGGTAATCATCGCGCCGTGCGGCACGCTGGCCTCGGTGCAGAACTGGGGCAGGCTCAGGCGTCTGGTCCAGTGCGCCTGCTCGGGGTGCTGGCGAAAGCGCTCGCACAGACGCCAGGTCCACTGCACCGGCGAGTAGGCCATGCGCAGCTGGCTGCGGCGGGGGTACAGCACGTAGGGCAAGGGCTCGCCGGGGTTGTGGCGCACGTCCTGGTTGAGCTGGGCGTCGGTCCATTCGTGGCGGGTGAACTGGTGGCCCGTCACCTCGTATTCGTGGAAAGTCTCGTCGGTGCTGTTCCACACGTACAGCCAGCCGTCACGCAGTTGGCGCAGGGTGTAACTGCGGGTGACCAGCGCTGGCAGGTGGCTTGCCCAGCCTTTAGGCAGCGGGTGCGGGCCCTGTGGGCTGCCGGGCTGGCTGGGGGCTTCGTCCAAGGCATAGCGCACCGGGAAAATCGCCACCTCCGCCGATTGAAGTGGGCACAGGCCCATGCCGAAGGGGGCGTTGCTGAAGGCTTGGTTGCGCCTGGCCCGGTGCAGTTGGGCGCGGTATTCAGGGTCGTTCATTGGACCTCCTTGGCAGCGTGCGACGCGAACATCCCTTGATCCTTACAAGTCGCCGATAAACAAGGGTGCGAGGTTAACTAAAAATGATTAACGGGCAGCCGTGCCTGTGTCAGATGAGCGCAAAGGATAAACAAATAATGGAGTCACTCCTATAACTAATACGGGTGTTAGGTATTTGGCAGTTAGTTTTAAGTAATTCCTACAGCGATAACTACAAGAACTTACAGGAAGTGCGCAAAAAGTTGTACATAGCTATGCGGTTTTATGCGCACTATTGTCCTCAGATAACTTCGCTAGTGCCTGGTAATTAATGAACGTTAATTGCTAGGAAAAGAGCGCCTGGTGGTTGCCTACTGGAACCGAACCCACGGCGTCTACCACCTAGCCACTCCAGCACCGCTCATTAAAGGTCACCGATGGTGGGTTTCACTGCGCAGTTCAACGCGTTCCTCAACCTGGCCATGGCCCAATGCGGCGTGCCTGTTGAGGGGCCTTCAGGAAAGCTGCCTGCTGAGCTGCGCCTTAAGATCGCCCAGCAGGTGGTGGCCGATGAGCTAACACCCGCGCAGCAGGGTACCGTTTCGCGGCAGCATGCCGAGGTCATGGCAGGCAAGGCACTGGCTGGCTTGGCATTGCAAAATCGCGCCTGGGCAGGCTGTGCCTATAGTGCTGAGCAGGCTCGACCTTCGCTTGGCCGGGCTGTTACTCAACAGGCGATTGCTCGGTTGGCGCGGCGCCTGCCTAACGACGTGGCTCAGTTTCGTAAAGCGTTCGCTCAACGGGTGGGCACGCGCGCGCATGTGGCCGTGGCCTTCAACGGGCTTACGCCGGCCCAACAGGCGGCGGCCCTGGACGTGCTGGCCGCAGCGCCGCCTTCGGGTTCGCTCACCTTGCGCGGCTTTTCGCCCAGCAACGGCACTAAGGTGGCGCAGATTGCCCGTAACGCGGCGCCGTCGCTAAAGTTGTCACTGGATCTGGCGGGGCAGGGTTTAGCTACCCAGCACCTTCCAGCCCTGCGGGCTCTGTTGTCACACGCTTATCCCCCTTCCGTCAGCCTTGATCTGCGATGGAACCCCTTGTCTGAAGATCAGGTCGCGGCACTGGGCACAGGGCACGGCACCACGCAGGTAACCCACGGCTGGAATTCGATGAGCCTGAACGCCGCCAATATTGTGAGGGCCGTACTGAACCAGGAAAAAGACGGTGCGAGCCTGGACCTGTCCCGCTACACGGGTTTGACGAGCGAAGACGTCGCAGCCGTGATAGGGGCGTTAGGGAAAAATGTTGGGCGCCATACGGCGCTGTATCTAAATGTAGGCCTGGACGAGCCAATCACCATCGATGTGGAGGCGGTGAAAGCGTTGGCATCACTGCTGACCCATCCCGATTGCAGGTTAGCAAGACTCAACCTCGCCAGTGGCAGCGTCGAGGATGGAGGCGCGGAGGCGCTGGCCAGGGCCCTTGCTCATGAGCAATGCCCGCTGACCCACCTGAACCTTAGAAGCAACTTCATAACACCCGCCGGCGGTATTTTGCTTGCTCAGGGTATCGAGACGTCTAACGGGCGGTTGAGGTCGGTGAACATCGGAGCTAACCCGTTGGATGGGCCTACTCGAGAACGTCTGATCGCCGGGGCCCAGTTGCGTGGGGTGAGTCTGCACTGCATACCCTAACAGCGCCTAACGCCCGGTTTAAAAGCAGAAGAAACGTTCCAGCCAGTGAATTATTCAGCATGCAGTGCCTCTGAGCATCATCTGCAGGGTCTGCCCATGCGGCGACCCTGCATCCAGATGGCCGGTTAGCTCCCAGGTAATGTGTATGAAATCAAGGAAAAAACCCCTCAAACCCTATGGTTTGAAGGACATCACCATTGTGGATGATGCCAAGATGCGTAAGGCGATCACCGCCGCTGCCTTGGGTAACGCCATGGAATGGTTCGATTTTGGCGTGTATGGCTTTGTGGCCTATGTACTGGGCAAGGTGTTCTTCCCCAGTGCAGACCCCGGTGTGCAGATGATCGCCGCGTTGGCCACCTTTTCCGTGCCCTTCCTTATCCGCCCTTTGGGCGGGTTGTTCTTCGGTGCCGTAGGGGATCGCTATGGGCGACAGAAGGTGCTGGCGGCAACCATTGTGATCATGTCGCTCAGTACCTTTGCCATTGGCCTGATCCCGTCCTATGCCTCCATTGGTATCTGGGCGCCTATCCTCTTGTTGCTGGCCAAAATGGCTCAGGGCTTCTCGGTCGGGGGTGAATACACCGGAGCGTCGATTTTCGTGGCCGAATACGCGCCCGACCGTAAGCGCGGATTCCTTGGTAGCTGGCTCGACTTTGGCTCAATCGCAGGCTTCGTATTGGGCGCAGGCGTAGTGGTAGCGATTTCCACCGTGATCGGTGAAGAGAAGTTCCAAGAATGGGGCTGGCGACTGCCATTCTTCCTGGCGCTGCCATTAGGCCTGGTGGGGCTGTACCTGCGTAACGCCTTGGAAGAAACACCAGCGTTCCAGCAACACGTCGAAAAACTCGAAGAAGGCGACCGTGAAGGCCTGGCCAAGGGCCCTCAAGTGTCGTTCAAAGAGGTAGCGACCAAGCACTGGCGCAGCCTGATGACCTGTGTAGGGGTGGTGGTCGCGACCAACGTTACCTATTACATGTTGCTCACTTACATGCCGAGCTACCTCTCGCATAACTTGCATTACAGCGAAAGCCGAGGCGTGTTGATCATCATCGCCATCATGGTAGGCATGCTGTTCGTCCAACCGGTGTTTGGACGTTTGAGCGACAGGTTCGGGCGCAAGCCGTTCATCATCATCGGCAGTATCGGGCTGTTCTGCCTGGCGATACCGGCCTTCATGCTCATCACCAGCGGCAAGCTCGGCCTGATTTTCGCAGGCTTGCTGATGTTGGCGGTGCTGCTCAACTTCTTCATCGGGGTCATGGCGTCAACCCTGCCAGCGATGTTCCCAACGCACATTCGGTACAGTGCCCTGGCCAGCGCCTTCAACATCTCAGTGTTGATCGCAGGCCTTACGCCAACGATCGCTGCCTGGCTGGTAGAAAGCACTCAAGACCTGTTCATGCCGGCCTATTACCTGATGGTGGTTGCGTTGATCGGCCTGGCGACGGGCCTGACCATGAAGGAAACGGCAAACAAGCCCCTGCGCGGTGCCGCGCCAACGGCCTCGGACCTTACCGAAGCCAAGGAGCTGTTGCGCGAGCACCACGACCACATCGAGCACCGGATCGAGGACATCGATGCGGAAATCAAGCGGCTGCAGGCAAAGCGAGATGAATTGGTACAGCAGCACCCGCGTATCGACTAAGCGGCTCTGAGACGCACTGGCCAGGCTGGCCGTGCAACAACGCCAGATGGGCGACCGATTCCTCAACAGCGGTGCGCATTTGCTACGGCACTCCATAGCCAATGGCTTACACCACAGCGCAGCGTTTGGCTCTCGTTATTGCCCCGACGGGCACGTAGTATGGGCTCATCAACTGGAGCGCAGGAGTGCTCTGGGGTCATGGACGATCGACCACGGTTTGGAAGGCTACCGGCAGGACGCTGGAGTGGTATTGAATAAAAAACCCGCTTAGGCGGGTTTTTTGTTGCGTGCAATTTGGCGCCGCGCGCCCGTTGCCATTGCCTCGCGTCCTTTATAGACGCAAGGGCAACGCAGGGTCAGTGCCCCATCAGGGTATCGATGCCGCCGGGCTTGTCATGGGCCCCGAAGCGATCTACCAGCGTAGCGGTGGCGCGGTTCATGCCGATGACGGCCACCTGAACACCGGCGCGTCTCAGCTTGATAACCACCTTATCCAAGGCAGCTACCGCCGTAATGTCCCAGAAGTGCGCATCACGCAGGTCGATGGTCAGGGTATCAAGTGGCTCTTTGAGTTCGAACGCCTGGGTGAAGCGATCTGCCGAGGCGAAAAAGACCTGCCCGGTTACGTAGTACGTGCGGTGACTGAACTCAGGGTCAGGTTGCGAGCTAACAGCCAGGTAATGCGCCATCTTGTTGGCAAAGAACATGGCTGCCAGCAGGGTGCCCGCCAACACGCCATACGCCAGGTTGTGCGTGGCGACCACCACCACCACGGTAGTGATCATCACGATGTTGGTGGACAGCGGGTACGCTTTCAGGTTGCGGATCGACGCCCAGCTAAAGGTGCTGATCGACACCATGATCATCACCGCCACCAGTGCGGCCATGGGGATGCGTGCCAGCCAGTCGCCAAGGAACAGCATCATGATCAGCAACAGGACACCGGCACTGAGGGTGGAGAGGCGAGTGCGCCCACCTGATTTAACGTTGATCATCGACTGGCCGATCATCGCGCAACCGGCCATGCCGCCAATGAGGCCCGAGGCGATGTTCGCCAGCCCCTGGCCCTTGCATTCACGGTTCTTGTCGCTCTCCGTATCCGTGAGGTCATCCACGATGGTCGCGGTCATCATCGACTCAAGCAAACCCACCACTGCCAGGGCGGCAGAGTACGGCAGCACGGTCCACAAGGTATCCAGGTTCAGGGGCACGCTGGGCCACATGAACACCGGCAGGCTGTCGGGTAGCGCTCCCATGTCACCCACGGTATGGACCCTCAGGCCCAGGTAGGTGGAAAGTGCCGTCAGAACCAGGATGCACACCAGCGGGGAAGGCAGCAGCCTGCCCAGTACAGGTAGCCGCGGGAACAGGTAGATGATCGCCAGGCCGCCCGCTGTCATGGCATACACCGGCCACGTCACGCCGGTAAGTTCAGGCAGCTGCGCCATGAAAATCAAAATGGCCAAGGCATTCACAAAGCCGGTAACCACCGAGCGCGACACGAACTTCATCAATTCGCCCAAGCGCAAGTAGCCGGCGAGGATTTGCAGCACGCCGCACAGCAGTGTGGCTGCCAGTAGGTAGTGCAAGCCGTGTTCCTTGACCAGGTTAACCATCAGCAGCGCCATCGCGCCCGTGGCGGCGGACACCATGGCCGGTCGGCCACCTACAAAGGCGATCACCGTACAGATGCAGAAGGAGGCGTAGAGGCCTACTTTAGGGTCCAGCCCGGCGATGATAGAGAAAGCAATAGCTTCGGGAATGAGGGCGAGGGCGACCACCAAGCCTGCGAGTACATCGGCACGGATATTAGAAAACCAGCCACGTTTGATAGGTTCGAGCATACGTTTATCCAAGGCAGGCACAGCCAGGCGCGCAGCGGCGAACGCTGCGCAGGGCGGTGCCGGTATAGGGAGCGGAGGTGAGTGGCGGCGGCTAGCTAAAAGCGCGCAGCCGAGGACGACCACGCTAGGCGGTCAGGGTAGTGCGAGGGGGCGTAGCGCTATGGCGGCGTAGGCAGCCAGTTGGAACGAGGCACTGTCATCCTGGGGAAGGCAGTTCGATGGCGGTAATGGTACCGACGTGTTACGGCCCGTTACAACCGTCGGCCGATGAGCTGGCGCCAAGGCGCTGCTCAGTACGTGGTGTGTCAAGCGCGCTTGACAGCATGCGCAGCCGGCTCAATACTCGGCCGCAGATTCATATAGATGACTACATAACAAGATGAATGCCCCATGAATCCATTGTCTAGCGATACTCGGCTACCGCTCTATCAACGCCTGCGGGACCACCTGGCCGAACAGGTTGCCAACAACCGATGGCGGCCTGGCGAGGCGATTCCTACGGAAGCCGCCTTGTCCTCGGAGTACCAGCTGTCCACGGGCACCGTGCGCAAAGCAGTAGACGCCCTGGTCAGCGAAGGGGTGTTGGAGCGACAGCAAGGGCGCGGCACCTTTATCCGTCGCCCACAGTTTCAGTCGTCACTGTTTCGGTTCTTCCGGTTCCAGACCCAGGCCGGCGAGCGCCAGATCCCCGAAAGCCGAATCCTCTCTATCGAGGCGGTAACGTCACCGTCGGCCGTAGCCCAGGCATTGGGGCTGCCGGCCGACGCACCCGTGATCCGCATCGTACGCCTGCGCCTGCTGGAGGTTCAGCCGGTGCTGGCCGAAGAGATCTGGCTCCCCCAGGCCCGGTTTCAGCCACTGCTTGATATCGACCTGGACCAGCAAGGTCCGCTGCTCTATCCCATCTACGAAACCCTGTGTGGGCAGGTAGTGGCCTCGGCCGAAGAGAGCCTGACGGCCGAATGCGTAGGCGCGGTGCATGCGCGCCTGTTGCAGGTGCCGGTAAACAGCCCGGTAGTGGTGATCGAGCGCTTGGCCCGTGATTACGCCGCAACCCCCTTGGAGTGGCGTCGTTCGCGTGGGCACGCCCAGCACTTTCGTTACAGCGTGGACATCCGTTAAGCCCGCGCCCCGCTGATTCACCTGATAAGGATAAGAGATATGTTCAATTGGTACCGCGTCATTACTTCACGGGAACGCAAAACCTTCTGGGCGTGCTTTGGCGGATGGTCCCTGGACGCTCTGGAAGTACAGATGTTCGGGCTGGCGATTCCTGCACTGATCGCAGCCTTTGCCCTGAGCAAGGGCGATGCCGGGCTCATCAGCGGGGTAACCCTGATTACTTCAGCGCTAGGGGGCTGGGTGGGGGGGACGCTCTCCGACCGCTACGGCCGGGTGCGCACCCTACAGTGGATGATCCTCTGGTTTTCGTGTTTCACCTGTTTATCAGCCTTCGTAACCGGCTTTGAGCAGTTGCTGATCGTCAAAGCACTCCAAGGGTTCGGCATTGGCGGCGAATGGGCAGCAGGTGCCGTGCTGATGGCCGAAACCATCAACCCTAAATACCGCGGCAAGGTCATGGGTACGGTCCAGAGCGCATGGGCGGTGGGTTGGGGGGCGGCGGTGGCAATATTCGCCCTGATTTACTCGTTCGTGCCACAGGACCTGGCCTGGCGAGTGATGTTCCTCGTGGGGCTGCTGCCGTCACTGCTCATCATCTGGGTACGACGCAACGTGCAAGAGCCGGACAGCTTCGTGCGCGTCAACCAAGTACAGGCTGCGCCCCGCAGCTTTGTTCAGTCCCTGGCGGGAATCTTCCGGCCGGAGCTGCTTCGGGTCACCCTGTTTGGCGGCTTGCTGGGGTTGGGCGCGCACGGTGGTTATCACGCGGTAATGACGTGGCTGCCCACCTTCCTTAAAACCGAGCGCCAGTTGTCTGTACTTAATTCGGGCGGCTACCTGGCGGTGATCATCGTCGCCTTCTGGTGTGGCTGTGTGGCCAGCGGCTATTTGATCGACCGCATCGGGCGCCGTAAAAATATCCTGTTGTTCGCCCTGTGCTGCGTGATCACCGTGCAGTGCTATGTCTTTTTACCGCTGAGCAACACGCAGATGCTGTTCTTGGGCTTTCCACTGGGCTTCTTTGCTGCGGGCATTCCTGCAAGCCTGGGGGCGTTGTTCAACGAACTGTACCCGGCCGACGTTCGCGGTGCAGGGGTGGGCTTTTGCTATAACTTCGGCCGGGTGCTGTCTGCGATATTCCCGTTCTTGGTAGGCCACATGAGTGCATCGATGTCGTTGGGCTCGGCCATTGGCATCGACGCAGGCATTGCATATGGCGTAGCCGTGGTGGCGGCGCTGTGCTTGCCTGAAACCCGTGGCCGTAGCCTCGATACGGCAGGCCCTGCGCCCGTGCAACCTACCGCTGAACCCGCCCGTGCATAACTGACACCGCTTTAGGACGAACACTGCTCGTGATAGATCAAGTGATACCCCACAACCCTGGCGCGCCCATTACCGGTATCGACGGGCATGCCCATGTGTTCAGCCGGGGGTTGAACCTGAGCACTGCCCGGCGCTACACGCCCGGCTACGATGCCACGCTTGCGCAGTACAGGCAGCAACTGCACGCCAATGGGTTCAGCCACGGGGTGTTGGTGCAGCCCAGCTTCCTGGGCACCGACAACAGCTACCTGCTAGCGGCCTTGGGCGAAGCCCCCTCGCACCTTAGGGGCGTCGTTATGGTGGAGCCGGGCACCCCACGCGAGACCTTGGCGTACATGGCCAGGCGTGGGGTAGTGGGGGTGCGCCTCAACCTTATAGGGCAGGCCTTGCCCACCTTCAGCGAGCCGATGTGGCAGGTGTTTTTGGGCCATCTTGCGGAGTTGGGGTGGCACCTGGAGCTGCACAGGCCTCTGGCCGACGTACCCGCGCTTGTCGAGCAACTACTGCCATTCGGGGTAGCGCTGGTCGTTGACCATTTTGGCCGGCCAGAGTCAGGCCTGGGCATGGAGCAGCCAGGCATGCGTGAGTTGTTGGCCTTGGGCCGAACAGAGCAAATATGGGTGAAGGTCTCCGGGGTTTACCGCTTGGGCGCGGCGGAGGACGTAAACCTACGCTTTGCCCGCCAGGCGCTGAGGCACCTGGAGCAAACCTTCGGCGCCCACCGCCTGCTATGGGGCAGCGACTGGCCCCATACGCAACACGAGGCGACGGTCGACTTCACACGGGCAAGGGCTCAGTTGGACGCCCTGGAATGCCCCCCTCAGCTGTTGCATGCCCTGCTGCGTGAAACGCCTCAGGCGTTGTTCAAGTTCTGAGCGCGAGGGCGGCCTCAGGCACTTTGTGCAAGCGTGGTGAGCTGAGACAGCTGGCGGTGGTAGTGGCGCCCCTCTTGGTTCAAGGCAAGGCGTGGCTTGCCACTTCTCTCGTCCTTGATCGATACATAGCCGCACACCACCAGCACGCGCAGTTCATCGGCGTCATGCTCCGAGATGTTTTGCCACTTGCCGGCTTCGATCAGGTCCATCAACTGAAGGTGTTTTGCGTCGTAACTGTTCATGTGAAGGCTCGAAAGGGTGCGGAGGTGTGGCATTGTGCTACCAATTGGGGGGCGGTGGGAGCCGTTCAGGCCACTGTCATCATCAAAGGCTCGACTCCGTCGCAAAATTTCATTGACAAGGGTATGAACGGTCGTTTTTACGCTGCTCAAGGTTTACCCAGAACGGCAGATAACCCGGCCAGACAGACCCATGTGAAGGTCTTACGGAGCCGCCCCAGTGAACCTACGTTCGTTACGTATCGCCCCCCGCGCCGCCTTGTGCTTTGGCATCATTACCCTGCTCGTGTTGTTGCTGGGTGCCTTCGCACTGGATCAACTCAAACAGCTACGGGCCACTGAAAAAAGCATCGAGACCGACACCCTCGCCAGTATTCAGACCACAGACGACATCCAGATCTCGCTGCTGCACACGCGTTTGGAAAGCATCAGGCTGCTGGCCACTGAAGACCCTGTGGCCATGGACACTTCTATCAAGCAGATTATGCTCAACCGCGACATGATGAACGAGCGCACCGACCATTACCGCCAGCACTTGTTGTCCAGCGGCGAAGAAACGGCCCGCTTCGAACATGCGGCACAGATGATGAAGAGCTATCTGGAAGGGCTGGAACAGATCGTCAGCCTGGCCCGTACCGATCATGAGAAAGCCATTGCCCTGGCGAACGGCGACCAGCGCCTGCGCGCGCAGGCCTATCAAGATGAGTTAACGGCGTTGCGTGAGCTTAATAACGCTGCCGCGTCCAAGGCTGGGGAGTCGGCTACAGCGATTTACCAGCACAGCCTCTGGGTCATCTTCATCTTTATGGGCGTCGCCCTGGTGGTGACTTTACTAATGGCCTGGCGCCTTACCCGCAGCCTGGCGCAACCGATTGGTGCGTCGCTGGCTGTAGCTAATGCCATCGCCGCTGGCCGCTTGACCAGTGTAGTGGAGGTGAAAGGTTCGGATGAGGCCGCGGGCTTGATGCAGGCGCTGGGTCAGATGCAAGCCAACCTCAAGGACACGTTGCACGGCATTGCTCAGGCGTCTACTCACCTTAGTGGCGCGGCAGGCACCATGAATGTGGTAACGCGTGACGCCAGCGACACCCTGGTGCGACAGAACGCTGAAATCGATCAGGCGGCCACCGCCGTAACGCAAATGAGCGCGGCAGTGGAAGAGGTCGCCCGCAACGCAGCCTCTACCTCAGAGTCGGCCCGTCAGTCCAGCGTCGCTGCTTTGACCGGCAACGATGAAGTGAAGAAAACCCTGGTTGCCATGCAACAGTTGACCTCGCAGGTGCAAACCACCTCAGACCAGGTGGAAGGCCTCGCCGGCCAGGCCCAAGACATCGCCAAGGTGCTGGGGGTGATCCGGGCGATCGCCGACCAGACCAACCTGCTGGCCCTCAACGCAGCCATCGAAGCGGCGCGGGCAGGAGAGCAGGGGCGCGGGTTCGCGGTGGTGGCCGATGAAGTGCGAGCCTTGGCGCACCGCACTCAGCAATCGACGCAGGAAATCGAAAAGATGATGGGGGCGATCCAGTCGGGTTCCGCTGAAGCCGTTGGCTCCATGCAGGCCAGCACCTCTCAAGTGCAAGAAACCTACGCCATCGCGCAAGCCGCCGGTGACGCACTCACAGACATCCTCCACTCGGTCAAGCTGATCGAGGACCGCAACCTGCAAATTGCCGCGGCGTCCGAGCAGCAGGCGCACGTGGCCCGAGAGGTGGACCGCAACCTGATCAGCATTCGCGACTTGTCAGTGGTCAGTGAGGGCGGCAACAAGCAGACGGTCGACGCTGGCCATCAGCTGACCAGCCTGGCCCACGAACTGCAAACTCTGGTGCAGCGCTTCCAGCTCGCATAAGAAAGAGGTCGGTCGCGAGCGAAGCATAGGCCTCGTTCGCGAGCTGTCGCCCGCTACCTACGGTGAAAGGTGCTGAACGTTCCCTAGAGGGACGGCGTCCTAAGCACATGAGCCTGATACCTAACCTTTCCCGAAAAGCCACTGTATTGGTATGCGGCGCCAGCCAGGGCATCGGCCTGGCGCTGTGTGAGCAATTGCTGACCCGTGACGACGTGAGCCAGGTGTGGGCAGTGGCCCGCCGAGCGACCGAGGCTAAAGGGCTAGCTGACCTGGCTGGGCGCTACCCTGACCGCCTGAGCCAAGTCGATTGCGATGCCCGAGACGAAACAGCATTGCAAGCGTTGGGGCGCAGGTTAAGCGCCGAGTGCGATCATCTTGATCTGGTGGTCAGTACCTTGGGCATTCTCCACCACGAAGGCGCACGGCCAGAGAAGGGGCTGGCCCAGCTGGAGATGGCCAGCCTATACGCCAGCTTCACCACCAACGCGTTTGCTCCCGTCCTGCTGCTCAAGCACCTGTTGCCCCTGATTCGCCGTCAACCCGCAACCTTTGTGGCGTTGTCCGCCAGGGTGGGGTCGATCGAGGACAATCAGCTGGGTGGGTGGTACAGCTACCGAGCGAGCAAGGCCGCGCTGAACCAACTGCTGCACACCGCAAGCATCGAGCTTAAACGGCTCAACCCCGCCGCCACCGTGCTGCTCTTTCATCCCGGCACTACCGACACTGCGCTGTCGCGCCCCTTTCAAGCCAACGTGCCCTCCGGGCAGTTGTTCGAACCGGCCTATGCCGTGCGCTGCCTGCTTGAGCAGATCAGCTGCCACGGGCCTGCCGATACGGGTACCTTTTGGGCCTGGGATGGCCAGCCCGTGCCTTGGTGATCGGCCAGGTAGGCATTGCCATCGTCTATCAAATGCCCTTCGCCACGCGTCCGCGGGACGCCCGGTAAGGGAGGCCCGGTAAGGGAGGCCCGGTAAGGGACGCCCTGCACAGTTCCCTGCAACGTACACCGTTTAAAAGGTGGCGTGCGTCAGGCCGGTCAAGGTATCGGCGATGGCCTTGGTGCGCTGTGCGGTGTCTTCAGTGGCGCGATTGAAGTCTTCCAGGGCAGCGTCGAGCTAAGCGGCGGTGCAGCTGAGGCTGGCAGTACCCTGGCGGTCAGCACAGGTTTTAGTAAAAAACTTCAAAGGGTTCATGGGCGGCAGCTCACGGAAAGGGGTACGCCTGCCTTGTGCAAACGTGGGAAATGCCGGGGTATCGGCCAGTAAAAACGGGGCTGAAGCGCGCTGATGCCCTTCGGTCCGCTACCGGTCGCTATCGCCCTTATAGGCAGCCGCTAATTGCAGCGGCGCTAACTATCTGCTTTTGCCATTAAAGGTACAGCGGATTGCTGCCGAAACAATTGGCATCCCGCCACCGTCTCTCAACCGCCGATAGGGCCCGTATGCAAACCCATGCTCAGCTGTTGCCTTCCTACCCACGACGCACTGCAAATGCCCCTGGAGCAATCAGGCTATTGGCGGCGTCGATAATGGCATGGGCTGCACCGCTATCAAGCGCCTTGGCCGGCGAGGTGATCGACTTCTATTCACCTACTGGCCCGTACCTAGACCCGGTCTATCTCAGTGCTGAGGGTGCAACGGCGGTCGGTGGGCTGGTCAACGACGCAGGGCAACAGCGAGTAGGGCGCTGGAGCAACGGCACGTTTGAAATCATCGGCAGCCTCAACGGTGGCGCTACCGAGGCTCATGGGTTGAGTGATGATGGCAGCGTGATTATTGGCGTCTCAGCCTCAAACACCAATGGGGATTACCACGCCTTTCGCTGGTACAACGGCGCAATGACCGACCTTGGCACCTTCGGCGGAACCTACGCGGACGCCCAGGCCGTGAGCGCCGATGGCGGTGTGGTGGTGGGGTATGCGGGCGTGCCCTTCAGCAATTACAGCATGGCATTCAGGTGGGAGAACGGCACCCTTCAGGCTTTGGGCACCTTGGGGGGGGCGGAATCCTTCGCGCGCGCGGTCAGCGCCGATGGCGGGTCGGTGGCGGGAACGGCATCACTCGGCAACGGCGATCAGCACGCGTTCCTCTGGAACGCTGGCGCAATGTCTGACTTGGGCACCTTGGGGGGCGACCATTCCGAGGCAACCGCTATCAGTGCCGACGGCCAGGTGGTGGTTGGCAATGCGCTACTGGCGGATAACGGGTTTGCCCACGCCTTTCGCTGGTCGGCAGGCACGATGCAGGACCTGGGCACGCTAGGCGGCCACTACTCTGTCGCTCAGTTCGCCAGCGCTGACGGTAGCGTGGTGGTTGGGCGCTCCATGCTGGCCGATAACTGGAACACACGGGTGTTTCGCTGGCAGGCGGGGGCGGTGGTTGACCTAGGCTCACTGGGGGGCAATGCGGTCTATGCCAGCGACATGAACCCCACCGGTACCGTGATAGTCGGTACGGCGTCAGACCTGAGCAACCAGAACCAGGCGTACCGGTGGTCTTTGGCCGGCGGCATGCAGACGGTAGAGGCCTGGCTGGGCGAGAACGGTGTTCAGCTCAACGACACCGGGACAAGCGCGGTCAGTGCGGCAGGCGTGAGCGATGACGGCCGTGTGGTCATCGGGCAGCTGAGTAACGGTCATCGGTACTTGGCGAGGATTATCACCCCAGCACCGCCCCCTGTGGTGGTCACACCGCCTGTTGTAGTCACACCGCCTGTTGTAGTCACACCGCCTACGCCAGTCACGCCGCCAGTGGTCGTCACACCGCCAGTGGTGGTCGTGGTCACACCCTCTGAGCCCGTCACCCCGCCTGTGGAAATCACGCCGCCAACGCCACTGCCAGTAGTCAGCTCGCCGCCGGATGTGGTCACCGCGCCGATTTCACCCCCCCAGCCCACGACCACGCCCGCTCAAGAGGTTGCACTTCCATCGCCAGTGGCCTCTGCACCAGGCTCGGGGCTGATCGACGTGGACGACTTCATGGCGGGGCTGTCCGCTGTGCGGATGCAAACCTCCACCCTGGCCCTCAATAGCAGCGACCTCACCCTCAACGGCCTTCATGGTAATCCCATGCGGGGGCTGCTCCCGACGGGCAAGCAGAGCGTCTGGGCTTCAGGCGACATCGGCCGTAAGGGTCACGGTGCCGCAGACGGCGACTCGGGCCTGGGCGAAATCGGCTACGGCGTAAGCCTGACGCAAGGGTGGCAAGTAAACCTGGCCCTAGGCCGCACTGCCGACACACAGAACGGGGCTATGGGCAGCCACACGCGGGTACAAGGCACGTACGTGCTGCCCGAACTGATCATGCAAGTGCCGGGTACGGTGGCCTATACCACCTTCAGCCTGCTGTATGGCCGAAGCGACAGCGACATCGATCGGGGTTACCTCAACGCAGGCACTGAGCGCACCTCACAGGGTGATACGTCAGTCACTAGCTGGGGCGGCCGGGTGCGCCTTGATCTGCTGGATGCCTTCTCGCTGGGCGGCGCGACCTTCACGCCCTATGTCAGCCATACCCTCCTGCGCACTCGCCTGGACGGTTACCGCGAGACCGGTGGTGGCTTCCCGGTTGCGTGGTCGCGCAGCACTGCGCGTAGCCAGACCTCCCGTCTCGGCCTGGACGCCGTGAAGCCCTTGAGCCCCAGCGTGACCCTGTTAGGGCGAGTAGAGGGCGCTCATCGCTACGAGGCCCGAGGCCCTCGCGCCGAAGGTGAGGTGCTCGGGGCGGGCGGCGGCCGGTTCAGCCTTCCAGGGCGCGACTACAGCCAGAACTGGGTGCGAGTGGGCACCGGGGCAGAAATGAAGGTGGGAGCAGGTGTGGCCACGCTGATGCTCAACGCGACCAGTGAAGGCGAGGACCCGAGCTACTGGGCCACGGTGGGCTATCAACTGCAATTCTGACGCGGTGGAAGCGGGTAGGGCTGAGGGCCAAGGCGAGGGTGCAGGGCGGATACAGGATGTTTCACATTCCATCATTTACAGCGACCAACGCACCTAGGGTTTTCTGTAATGAAAATGTAATATTCGCTTTCGCATACAATAATAACGCCGGAGACACCCGATGTTCGCTTTCTTCCGTCCAGCGCCCCACCGTGCGCCCTTGCCCGAGGATCGGGTCGACAGTACCTACCGACGCCTACGCTGGCAGATCTTCGCGGGTATCTTCATTGGCTACGCGGGCTACTACCTGCTGCGCAAAAACTTCACGCTGGCCATGCCCTACCTCATTCAGGAACAGGGGTATTCAAAGGCGCAGCTGGGGGTCGCCATCTCCGCCATCGCGATTGCCTATGGCATTTCCAAGTTCTTGATGGGCATTGTGTCCGACCGCTCGAACCCACGCTACTTCCTGCCGTTTGGCTTGCTGGTGTCAGCGGCGGTCATGTTCGTGTTCGGATTCGCACATTGGGCCACCTCCAGCGTGGCCATCATGTTCGCCTTGCTCTTCATCAACGGTTGGGCACAGGGGATGGGCTGGCCACCGAGCGGGCGGACCATGGTGCACTGGTGGTCACAGAAAGAACGCGGCAGCGTGGTGTCCACCTGGAACGTGGCGCACAACGTGGGGGGTGGCCTGATTGCCCCGTTGTTCCTGCTGGGCCTGGGCTGGACCAACGACTGGCACGCCGCGTTTTACGTGCCTGCCGCCGTCGCGGTCATGGTGGCTGTGTTCGCCTTCATCACCATGCGCGACACGCCGCAATCGGTGGGGCTGCCGCCGGTTGAGGCGTACAAGAACGATTACCCCGAAGGCTACGATGCCAGTCACGAAGAGGAATTCACCGCCAAGGAAATCTTCGTCAAGTACGTGCTGCGCAACAAAATGCTGTGGTACATAGCGCTGGCTAACGTATTCGTTTACTTGCTGCGCTATGGAGTAGTGGATTGGGCGCCGACCTACCTCAGTGAGGTGAAGCACTTCACCGTCGATAAAACCTCATGGGCGTATTTCCTCTACGAGTGGGCGGGCATTCCCGGCACGCTGCTGTGTGGCTGGATGTCAGACAAGATCTTCCGGGGCAACCGCGGCCTCACAGGCGTGGTGTTCATGGCACTGGTGACCGTTGCCACCCTGGTGTATTGGCTCAACCCGCCTGGCAATCCTACTGTAGACATGGCCGCGCTGATCACGATTGGCTTCCTGATCTACGGGCCGGTCATGCTGGTAGGCCTGCAAGCGCTGGAGTTGGCCCCCAAAAAAGCGGCAGGCACCGCCGCTGGGTTCACCGGGCTGTTCGGCTACCTCGGTGGTTCGGTGGCGGCCAGTGCAGCCATGGGGTACGTGGTTGATCGGTTCGGTTGGAACGGCGGCTTCGTGATGCTGGTATCGGCCTGCATCCTGGCCATTGCCTTCCTGTTGCCCACCCTGCGCCATACCCAGGTTGCCAGCAGCAGCCGGTAAATAGCCCAGGCATCAAGGCCGGTCGCCTGAAAAGCAGCGACCGGCTTGCTCCCGCACTCCAGCCAGGCAACTTACCGCGGCGGCCCACCCTGGAAACCACGCGACCAAGGGTGCTTGAGGTTGTACAACCGACCCGTTACTGTACATAAAACCAGTGACTGGGCCCGCCATGCAGTTGATCGATAAGCTAAGCATTCTCGCCGACGCCGCCAAGTATGACGCCTCCTGCGCCAGCAGCGGCGCGCCCAAGCGCAGCTCTCAAGGCAAGGGTGGGCTGGGGTCTACCAATGGCATGGGGATCTGTCACAGCTATACGCCTGATGGTCGCTGTGTGTCGCTGCTCAAGGTGTTGCTCACCAACTTTTGCTTGTACGACTGCCAGTACTGTGTAAACCGTCGAACCAGCAACGTACCCCGCGCACGGTTCAACCCGGATGAGGTCGTGCGGCTCACCCTGGACTTCTACCGGCGCAATTACATCAGCGGTCTGTTTCTAAGCTCAGGGATCATCCGCTCTGCGGATTACACCATGGAGCAACTGGTCAGCGTGGCTCGCAGCTTGCGCGAGGAGCATGAGTTTCGCGGCTACATTCACCTCAAGACCATTCCAGACGCCGACCCTGCACTGATCGAACAGGCTGGCCGCTACGCCGACCGCCTGAGCGTTAACGTTGAGCTACCCACCGGCGAAAGCTTGCGGGTACTGGCGCCGGAGAAGCAGCTGATTACCATCCATCAGGCCATGGACACTATCCACCAGGGCCAACAAGCCGTGGCAGGCGAGGCCAAGGCGCCGGCGTTCACCCCCGCTGGCCAGAGCACCCAAATGATCATTGGGGCCGATGCCACCGACGACAGCACCATCTTGCAAAGCGCAGAGTCGCTGTATGGCAATTTCCGCCTGCGCCGGGTGTATTACTCGGCCTTCAGCCCTATCCCTGACAGCCCTTCGAGCGTGCCGTTGGCGCCGCCGCCCTTGTTGCGCGAGCATCGGCTGTACCAAGCCGATTTTTTACTCAGAAGCTACGGCTACAAGGCCGACGAGCTGTTGAGCGGGCCCGGTAACCTGGCCTTGGACATCGACCCCAAGCTGGCCTGGGCGCTGGAGCACCGCGACCTGTTCCCGCTAGACCTCAACCGCGCCGAGCCGGCAATGATTGCCCGGGTGCCAGGTATCGGTATCCGGACCACCAAGCGGATTGTCGAACTGCGCCGTCAGCGCCGCATTCGGTATGCAGACCTGGCTCGGCTGCGCTGTGTATTGGCCAAAGCGCGGCCCTTCGTGATCACGGCGGACTACCATCCGCCCCAAGGCGAAAGCAGCAGCCTTTCGCTGCGCCAGGCGATGATCGAGCGCCCACAACCTCAGCAACTGGGGCTGTGGGGGTGATCTGCCTGGAGTGCAATGGCCTGTTCAGCCAGTGGCGCCAGCAAGCGCGTTGGTTGCTCAGCCACCATATAGACCCTAGCCAGGTGAGCTGGAACGGCGAGCGCGAGGTGGACCTTTTCAGCGCACCCCACGATCTGCCAGAGGCCCTTGGGCTGTTTCACGCCAAGATCCCGCAAGCCTTGCCCGACCTGCTGCGCGACGCGGCCCAGTACTTGGGTGACCACCGCTGGAGCCTGTTGTATGAAGTGCTGTGGCGGGTCAGCCATGGCGACCGTACTGCCATGCTGGCCGGCGACGCCCTGGGCTCGGAGCTTCATCGGCGGATCAAGCAGGTCAGTCGCGAGGCGCATCACCTGCATGCCTTCCTGCGCTTCGAGGAGCGCCAGGCGCCTGGCGAGGGGCCAGCATTCGTGGCCTGGCACGAGCCGGCCCACGATATTCTTGAACGGGCGGCGGAGCATTTCGTGGGGCGCATGGGCCGCGAGCGCTGGCTGATCGCAACGCCGCGCGATGGGATCTTCTACAACGGCGAGCGTTTGCATTACGAACGCACCTGCCCTGACGCCTGGCGTGACCTGGCGCGGGGCAGGGGGGATGACACCCATGCCTTGTGGCGCGCCTATTACGCGCACACCTTCAACCCTGCACGGGTGAACCCCAGCATCATGCAAGGGCACATGCCTACGCGGTTCTGGAAGCTATTGCCAGAGGGCGACCTGATCCCCAGGCTGGTGGTGCAGGCACGTCATGGCAAGCAACGCGATGGCCAAGCGGCGGCAGTGGGCGCTCGCGCGGGCAAGGCCATCGGGGCAGCCCCTGTACCCCGTCTGCCCACGCCTAAAGACTGACTTAAGCACTGGCATCAATAGGCCGCCGTTTGTTTTTGCACAACTCAAAACCGGCGAGGTATTAAAAACGCCCACGCGACGCTGCGCGCCTGCGTGGACCTTGAACAGCAGGCCGGGCGGCTCCAGCAGTTGGTGGGCAGTTTTCGTCTCTGACCTTCACCCACGTGAGCCTAGGGACGGGCCAAGCCATCGCAGGCCATTCGCCCGGCTCCCTGCAAGCAGCGCATCGGTTTGGCCTTGGCCTTGGTTTTTTTCTCTGGAGGCGGTGCATGACCTGGCAGGTAGGTCACGGTGTAGCGCACCTTGGTGCGGTAGCTGGCGCGCAGAATATCAGTCGCGCGCTTGTTGATTGCAGCGGGCTTGGCGTCGTCAGGGTTGGCGCTCACCCAACGTGCCTGATCCACGTTACGAGACCAGTCGGTGTTGCCGCGTGCCACGGGGCACGGCACGAAGCTGTAGCTCACCCGGCCCTCGGGGCCCGTACATTTGTACGCCTCGGCAAAGGCTGCGGGGGTAACGCAGGTGAGGGCGGCGAGTAACACTGGCAGTCGCATTGGCCGGGCCCATGGTGGCATTTAGATGTCGCGTAGTATAAAGGGCGGCGGCTGTGCCTCACATATCCGTCCGACGGAACACCGTAGGGTACGTCGCAGTCTTAACCTTATGAACCCGACACCTTACCTGGGCTGTGCAGGCTGGAGCCTGCCGCGCGACTACTGGCCGCAGTTTGACCGCGACGGCACCCATTTGCAGCGCTATGCCAGCCGCTTCACTGCGGCGGAGATCAACAGCTCATTTTATCGCCCGCACCGCGCGGCAACCTATGCCCGCTGGGCCGGCTCGGTACCGCCGAGCTTCCGGTTCTCCGTCAAGGTGCCTAAGCACATCACTCACGAGCTGCGACTTGAGCAGTGCCAGGCACCCCTTGATGCCTTTCTCGACCAGTGCATGGCGTTGGGACCCAACCTGGGCTGCCTGCTGGTGCAGTTGCCGCCTTCTTTTATCTTTGAGCCTAAGCACACAGGTTTATTTTTCGAGCAGCTGCGCCAGCGTTATCACGGCGCGGTAGCGCTGGAACCCCGTCACCCCACGTGGCTGCATGCCGGGGCGCTATTGACCTCGTTCGAGGTGGCGTGGGTGCAAGCAGACCCCGCTCCACTGAAGGAAACCGAGCCCTTAGGGTGGGGTGGGCTTGTGTACTTACGGCTACACGGCAGCCCTAAAATTTACTATTCCGCGTACAGCGAGCCGGTGCGCCAGTGCGTGGTCGAGCGGTTAAATGCCAGCGACGTACCTACCTGGTGCATCTTCGACAATACCGCCGCGGGCGCGGCGGTTGGCGATGCGCTGTGGGTACACGAGCGCCTGCTTAAAAGCTCGGGCCCCGGCGCAGGCGAATAGGGCCGTTGAACGGCCCCTCCGGGTCGAGCGAGTGAGCCCCTTGGGTAATCACGATCACGCCTTCCCGGGCCAGTTGCTGAGCCTGATGACGCACGGGCTCCATCAGCGCACGCCAGGCGTCCTGCGCTGGCGCTATTGAGCGAGCCACCTCAGAGGGGCAGATAGAGGCCTCGGGGCTGCGCTGAGCCAACAGATCAAGCAGGCACGCACGTAGCGCCGGGGGCTCATGGCTCATAGGTGACTGAAACTGAACAGGGTGGTCTGGGCGTACGTCTTGCCTGGGTCCAGCCGGGTAGAGGGGAAGTTTGGCTGGTTAGGTGCATCGGGGTAGTGTTGGGTTTCCAGGGTGAAGGCTCCCCAGTGGGGGTAAGTTTTACCCCCTTTGCCGGTGAAACCGGTAAGGAAGTTACCGGTGTACAGCTGCACGCCCGGCTCGGTAGTGTAGAGGCGCAAACGCCGCCCTGAGCCTGGGTCCATCACGTCGGCGGCCGGCGTGCTCAAGTCGCCCGCGCTATCGAGTACCCAGTTGAAGTCAAACCCGCCTTGCTTGGGCTCGGCGAACTTGAGCTGTTCATGATCGTCGCGGATGTGTTTGCCAAAGGCTACCGGGCGGGTGAAGTCTAATGGGGTGCCGGCCACGGGTGCCAATTCGCCCGTAGGTATCAGGGTGTTATCAATAGGCGTGTACTTGGCCGCGTAGAGCGTAGCCACATGGTTGAGAATATCCCCTTCGCCAGCACCGGCCAGGTTGAAATAGCTGTGGTTGGTGAGGTTAAGCACCGTGCTGCGGTCAGTGGTGGCCTTATAGCGGATGCGCAACTCGTTCTTGTCGTTGAGGCTGTACTCCACGTCGACCTTCAGATTGCCCGGAAAGCCCATCTCGCCATCGGCAGAGTGGTAGCTCAGGGTCACGCCCACCCAGCCTTTTTCATTCGTCTCACGTGCCGTCCACAGATGCTTGTCGAAGCCTTTCGGCCCGCCATGCAGGGCATTCGGCCCATCATTCACGGGTACTTGGTACTGCTTGCCATCCAAGCTGAACTGGCCCTTGGCCAAACGGTTACCGAAGCGGCCAATGGTGGCGCCAAAATACACGTCGCCGTGGGCCTGGTAGCCTGCCAGATCATCGAACCCCAGCACCACATCTGCCAGGTTGCCTTTGCTATCAGGGACGAGCAGCGATTGCAGGGTTGCGCCATACGTCAGGATGCTCGCTTGCATCCCGTGACTGTTGCGCAGCACATAGCGCTCTACCGAATTACCGTCGTCCAAGGTGGCAAAGCTGACGTGTTCTTGTGTCAGGCCGGCGGCGTGCGCCACGCCCGTACCGGTGCCGATGGCCAAGGCCAGGGCGGCCGCTTGGCCACTGCGCGTGAGAAGGGGGTTCATGGGTAGTCTCCGTACGTTTGTTGTTATGAAGAAGGGGGAGGGCTACAACATTGCCCTGTTGAATATAGTCATACCAATTTCAACATCAAGATCAATAAAAACCGAGAATTACTATGTATTTTAGGGGTTGAAAGCTAAATAGTAATATTATTTAATGCTTCCAGCCCTGCCGAACTCGGTTGGCGCGAGGTACACAACAATAATAAGGAGGCGCCATGCAATGGCTCCCCGTTTCGCCCCAGCGGTACAAGCTCGCCGAAGGCCCTTTCTGGGACGCAAGCACGCAAACCCTCTATTTTGCCGACATCGCAGGCCATCAAGCCTGTCGCTTAACTGATAACGGCGTGCAGGCCTGGCAGTTGAATGAACCCGTTTCGGCGTTCATTCCCACGGTGCGGGGTGATGCACTGGTCACCCTCGCCAGCGGCGTGTACCGGCTGGACCTCACCTCTCCCACAGACCATCCGCGCTTGAGCCTGTTCACTGTAGTGGATCCCGCGCCGGGCAACCGCGCCAACGAAGCGCGCTGTGATGCCCATGGCCGGCTCTGGCTAGGCACGATGCAGAATAACCTGGGGCCTGACGGGGAAGACCTTCCTGTTAGCCGTGACAACGGGGGCCTGTTCCGTGTGGCTGCGGCCAGCCCGAGCGGCCAACCAGCCGTAACGGCTGTGCTGCAGGGGCTTGGCATCCCCAATACCCTGGAGTGGAGCGCAGATGGTCGCTACCTCTATACCGCCGACAGCCGAGCAGGGGCGCTGTACCGCTACCCCGTGAGCCCGGACGGCGCCTTGGGCGAACGCCAGGCGTGGGCGGATAGCGGGCCGGGCACGCCTGACGGCTCTGCCTTGGACAGTGAAGGTTATCTATGGAATGCCCGCTGGGGCGGGGGCTGCCTATTACGCTTCGCCCCCGATGGCACGCTGGATCGGCGCATCGAGGTGCCCATCAGTTGCCCCACTAGTTGCGTGTTCGGCGGCGAGGATTTGCGCACCCTGTACCTAACGTCAGCGATCCCGGGCACCACCGTGTCGGCGCTCGATGGCGCGGTGTTCAAGGCTCGCACGACGGTCGCGGGCAGGCCCTGCCACCGCTTCGCCGGATGATGAAACCGCTTGGCTAGGTGACACTTTGTTACACCTTGCCAAGCGTGCTGTGCTTGACTGAATTCGCGGTAGTCGGCTTATCGGCACCGCTCGGCTTTCTAACAAAAACAAGGAGTGAGCCAATGCCCCTATCCAAAGGGTTCCGCGTCTTTTGTGGCGCTGTTGCAACGACTGCCGCGCTGGGTTGGGCAGGCCACGCGCTGGCGGCCGACCCGGTTAAAATCGGTTTCTTGGTTAAGCAGGCTGAAGAGCCCTGGTTCCAGACCGAATGGGCCTTTGCCGAAAAGGCAGCCAAAGAGAAGGGCTTCACGCTGCTCAAGATTGCCGTACCCGATGGTGAAAAAACCCTCGCCGCCATCGACAGCCTGGCCGCCAACGGCGCCAAAGGCTTTGTGATCTGCGCGCCAGACGTGTCACTGGGCCCCGCCATCGTGGCGAAGGCAAAGGCCAACGACCTCAAGTTGATGACCGTGGACGACCGCTTTGTGGACGCCAAGGGCAACTTCATGGAAGACGTGCCCTACCTGGGCATGGCGGCCTTTGAAGTCGGCCAGAAGCAAGGCGCTGCCATGGCCGAGGAAGCCAAGCACCGGGGGTGGGATTGGAAAGAAACCTGGGCGGTGATCAATACCTACAACGAACTCGATACCGGTAAAAAACGCACCGATGGCTCGGTAGACGCGTTGAAAAAGGCAGGCTTCCCTGAAGACCATATTGTCTACGCACCGCAGAAGACCCTTGACGTGCCAGGCAGCATGGACGCCACCAACTCGGCACTGGTGAAGTTGCCTTCGGCTGCCAAGCACCTGATCGTCGGCGGCATGAACGACAACACCGTGCTGGGCGGTGTGCGGGCAACAGAAAGCGCAGGTTTCAAAGCGGCCGACGTGATCGGTATCGGCATCAACGGTACCGACGCCATTGGCGAGCTGAAAAAGCCTGACAGCGGCTTCTTCGGGTCGATGCTTCCCAGCCCGCACATCGAGGGCGAACGGACCGCAACCATGGTGTTCGAGTGGGTGACCACAGGCAAAGAGCCGCCCAAGTACACCGCAATGGACGAGGTAACGCTCATTACTCGGGCGAACTTCAAGCAAGCGCTTGAAAAAATCGGCTTGTGGAACTAAGCAGGTCGCGAGGAGCGTTGCAATGTTGTCTACCGTACCGCAAGCCGGCGCTGCCGAGGCGCTGTCGTTCAAAGGCATTGGCAAGCAGTTTCCAGGCGTGCGCGCGCTGGCCGATATCAGTTTCACGGCCTACCCCGGTCAAGTGCATGCCTTGATGGGGGAGAACGGTGCTGGCAAATCCACCCTGCTCAAGATCCTCGGGGGCGCTTATGCGCCCTCTGAGGGCGAGCTGTGTGTGGGCGAGCGCACCCTCAAGCTACGTAATGCCGCCGATAGCCTCGCCAACGGCATTGCGGTGATTCACCAGGAGCTTCACCTGGTGCCGGAAATGTCCGTGGCCGAGAACCTTCTGCTTGGGCACTTTCCGTCGCGCATGGGAATCGTCAACCGCCGCGCCATGCATGCCCGTGCCCAGGAGCTGCTCCGGGGCCTGGCCGATGAAATCCCTTCCACTACCCGTTTGGGTGACCTTTCCCTGGGGCAGCGGCAACTGGTGGAAATCGCCAAGGCACTCTCCCACGATGCGCGGGTTATCGCCTTCGACGAGCCTACCAGTAGCCTGTCGGCCCGAGAAATCGACCGGCTGATGCAGATCATTGCCCAGCTGCGCGACGAGGGCAGGGTGGTGTTGTATGTCTCTCACCGTATGGAAGAGATTTTCCGTATCTGCGATGCGGTGACGGTGTTCAAGGATGGGCGCTATGTGCAGACCTTCCAGGACATGGCAAGCCTGACCCACGACAAACTGGTCACCTGCATGGTGGGCCGGGATATCCAGGACATTTACAACTATCGCCCACGGCCCCACGGGGACGTGGCCTTGGACGTAGTGGGCTTGCAGGGGCCAGGTGTGCGGTCGCCCGTGTCCTTTACGGCGCGCCGGGGCGAGGTACTGGGCTTCTTTGGCCTGGTCGGGGCAGGGCGTACCGAGCTGCTTCGGTTGCTGACCGGCCTGACGCCTGCTACAGCAGGCGAAGTGCGCCTCGAAGGCCAGGCACTTAAGTTGTCTACGCCCAGGGACGCTATTGCCGCAGGGATCCTGCTGTGCCCGGAGGACCGTAAAAAAGAGGGCATCGTCTCCTTGGCCAGCGTGGCGGAGAACATCAACATCGGCGCCCGGCCGCGCCACTCACGGTTAGGCTGCCTGCTTCGAGGCCGATGGGAGCGGAGCAACGCCGAGAAGCAAATCCGCGCGCTGAATGTGAAAACGCCTTCGGCCGATCAAACCATCCTGTACCTGTCCGGGGGCAATCAACAGAAGGCCATCCTGGGTCGCTGGCTGTCGTTACCCATGAAGGTGCTGTTGCTTGACGAGCCTACCCGCGGCATCGATATAGGCGCCAAATCCGAGATCTACCAGATCATCCACAACCTGGCGGCCGATGGCGTGGCGGTGATCGTGGTGTCCAGCGACTTGATGGAAGTGATCGGTATCTCTGACCGGGTGATGGTGATGTGCGAAGGCGCCGTGACCGGCCAGTTGCACCGCGCTCAGGCCAATGAATCCAGCCTGCTACACCTGGCCCTCCCTGGCGCCCAGGTAGCATTAGAACAAGAGGTGAACCATGGCTAGCGTACCCCAGACTCCGTTGATGTCGACCCAACGGCTCAACCTGCGGCGTTTTCTCGATGACTGGGTCATGCTGCTGGCGGCTGTCGCTATCTTTGCGTGCTCTGCGATCTTCATCGATAACTTTCTGTCGCCCCTTAACATGCGTGGCCTGGGGCTTGCGATCTCAACCACCGGCATTGCCGCGTGCACCATGTTGTTCTGTCTGGCGTCGGGGCACTTCGACCTGTCCGTGGGTTCGGTGATTGCGTGCGCAGGGGTGATTGCCGCGATTGTCATGCGAGACACTGACAGCGTCGCGCTAGGCGTAGGCGCTGCGTTGGGCATGGGCCTGGTGGTCGGGTTGATCAATGGCATCGTGATTGCCAAGTTACGCATCAATGCATTGATTACGACCTTGGCCACCATGCAGATCGTGCGCGGCCTGGCGTACATTTTCTCCAACGGCAAAGCCGTAGGCGTGATGCAGGAAGACTTCTCGATCTTTGGTAACGGGCAGCTTTATGGGGTGCCCGTGCCTATCGTGATTACGCTGCTGTGCTTCCTGTTCTTTGGCTGGCTGCTCAATTACACCACCTATGGGCGTAATACGATGGCCATTGGCGGCAACCAGGAAGCCGCCCGCCTGGCCGGTGTGGCGGTAGACCGTACCAAGATCATGATCTTTGCGGTGCACGGTGTGATCGGCGCACTGGCAGGCGTGGTGCTCGCCTCGCGCATGACCTCGGGCCAGCCGATGATCGGTCAGGGCTTTGAGCTGACGGTGATTTCTGCCTGTGTATTAGGCGGCGTGTCTCTGGCGGGCGGGATTGGCATGATGCGCCACGTCATCGCCGGTGTGCTGATTCTGGCGATCATCGAGAACGCGATGAACCTCAAGAACATCGACACCTTCTACCAGTACGTGATTCGCGGCAGCATCCTGCTGTTGGCGGTGATCATCGACCGTTTGAAGCAGCGTTAAGTGACGCTGGGCGCTCTATGGCGCCCAGCCTCGATAGAGGATTTGCCAGCCGTTGAGCGTGATCCGGCCCTTGGTCGTAAAAAAGGGTTCGGTAGCACGTTCCAAGGTGCGTGCATCCTTGCCTTCGCCAGTATCAGTCACTGACAACCGCCAATACTCGCCAGATGCCAGGGCCGGGTCGTTGGCCACTCGCTCAAGGCAGGCTTCGATCAGAATGCGGCCCTGGCCGTTCATGGCAAACGCTAACATTCTCGCAGTCAGGGTCGCGCCTCGCTCGGCGCCGGCCTTGGCGTTGTTGAGCAGGCGTAACAGCATAGGGTCGTCGGGAAGACGGCGGCACAGTAGCTCCAGGCTACCCAACACTGCACACACGGACAACTCCAGGTGCTCTCCCAATAGGCGGGTGGCTGTCGCCATGATGGCATCGGCTTCGCTATGCGGCTGGTTTCCTTGGCGAGGTCATCGAGGAAGCGCCAGGCCCACCCGCATCACATGGTCGTTGAAGTCGGCGCTCTGCGGCCACTGCGCAGGCGGGCCGAGGCCGCTCGTCGTCCAGTCATATTGGCGAATCAGCGTCCCAAGTTCTCCCGCCGTGTAGAAAGGGCTCACTATCGATGGAGAGGTGCTGAGTCATTGAAGCCACGGTCTCTGGATGCTGGAGTAAGGGCAAATAGTAAGGATGAGCGGGATAACGGGGTGCCATTGAAAGGGCGAGGCGCCGTTCCGTCGGATCTCGCCTATGATGAGCCAACTATGAGAGCTTTCCCCGGTCACATGGTTTCGCCAGGTTTTGAATAAGCCGACCAGCTACGCAGCGGACACGAGGGCCAGGCAGGCTTCGCCGCCGCAAGTACCTACACAGGAGCAATGCATGACTGTTTTCGATATCCGCGATTATGGCGCCAAGGGCAACGGGGCTGATGACACTGCGGCGATCCAGAAGGCCATAAATGCCGCTGCGGCGGCGGGCGGTGGGCAGGTATTCGTGCCTACGGGCACGTGGGTGGTGTCCGACGCGGACGGATCGGGCAATGCACTGGCACTCAAAAGCAACGTGAGCCTCACCGGTGAAGGGGCCAACGACTCGGTGCTCACGTTGGCAGAGGGCGCAGGGGCTGGCACCACCTCCCTGCTCGGCGTAAAGGCAGGCACCAACCTGCGCGATGCCACCGTTAGCAACCTCAGCCTGGACGGTAGCCAGGCAGGCAGCAGTGGCCAGATCAGCGGCTGGTCCCAGACAGGGGCCAAGGATGTGACCAACCTGGTAATCGATAGCGTAACCGCCAAGGGCTTCAGCGGCCATGGCTTTGACCTGTCTGCGCCGGGCGTCAACCTTGCGGTTCGCAATAGCACCGCCACGGGCAATACGCTTGACGGCTTCACCTTGGGCGCTTCGCTTCCGGCCATTACCTTCCAGGACAACCGTGCTTTGGAGAATGGTCGTCATGGCATCGACGTGACCCTGGGCGATCAAGCACTCACCCTGGCCGATAACATCGCGGCGGGTAACGCAGGCGATGGCATTTACGTTCACAACGAAAACGGCGTAGACACGGGTTACTTCAGCGTGGTGGGCGGTGACGTCTATGACAACGCCGGGGACGGTGTGCGTGTACGCGGCATCGAATACGGTGGGGTGTACCGCCAGGACGTCCACGGTAACGGCGGCTCAGGGGTTGACCTGCAAGGTACCACCCACCTGGAAGTCGCTGACAACGTCATCCATGACAACGCTCAGGCGGGCAGCGCCGCTGAAGTGGCCATCCGTGCCCAGGGCGCGAATGCAGGCAGCCAGAACTTCGTCTATGACAACCTCATCACCGGCGGCGCTAACGCCACCTGGGGTGTGGCTGAAATCCCGTCCGATCAGGCCAGCGTCGACGGCAGCATCGTGTTCGGCAACGTCATCAATGGCACACCGGCTGGCGACATCAATGCGATAGGCAGCGAAACCCAGGTCTACAACAACAGCGACGTGCTCATTCTTCGGGGCAGCGCTGCAGCTGACACCCTGACCGGTAGCCGCGCCGATGAACTCATTAGTGGCGGTGCGGGGAATGACCGCATCGATGGGCGTGCCGGTAACGACGTCATCGCGGGCGGTGCCGGGGTCGATACCTTGAGCGGCGGCAGTGGCAGTGATGTCTTCCGCTTTACCCAGATCAGTGACAGCTACCAGTCTGCAACAGGCTCATTCAGCGATCGCATCACTGACTTCAACGACAGCAGCGACCGTCTTGACCTGACAGCGCTGGGCTTTTCCGGGTTGGGCAATGGCCACAACGGCACGGTGAAGGCGACCTACAACGCCACTACCGATACTACGTACCTGGCCAGCCTGGACGCAGACAGCGACGGCAACCGGTTCCAGTTGGCATTGAGCGGCAATCACCTGGCTACCCTGGGCGCTGACAACTTCATGTCGCTCACGCGCGGCACTGCCTATAACGACCGCCTCGTTGGCACCACCGGGGATGACACTCTGGTAGGCCTGACAGGCCGTGATACCTTGCTGGGCGACGGCGGCGCTGACCGCCTGGTTGGCGGCGCGGGTGGCGACACCCTTACCGGTGGTTCGGGGGCCGACACCTTCGTGTACACCCGCGAGAGCGACAGCTTCCGTAACGATGCCAGTGGCAGCTATGCCCAGCGCGACCTGATTACGGACTTCAACAGTAATGGGCATGACCGCATTGACTTGACGGCACTGGGCTTCACCGGCCTTGGCAATGGTTTCGACGGCACGCTGAAAGTGGTATTGAACCTGGCAGGTGATTTTACTGCGCTCAAGTCTTTGGAGCCTGACGCCGACGGCAACCGGTTCGAGATCTTGCTCAGCGGCAACCATCTGGCAGAGCTGACGGCCACCAACGTACTGTTCGCCAACCCCAACCCTGCCCAGACCGACACCTCGCAGCCCATTGGGCATTTGGATTCGGTCGGCACCGCAGGCGCTGACACCCTGTATGGCGACTGGGGTAACGACACCCTGACCGGCCTGGGTGGCAACGACGTGCTGGCTGGGAGCATCGGCGACGACCTTCTCATTGGCGGCGGCGGTACTGACAAGCTCACCGGCGGCTCGGGTGCCGATACCTTCCGCTTTGAGCAAGTGAGTGACAGCTACGTGGGTGCATCCGATGTCATCACTGACTTCACCGTGGGGAGGGATGTGCTCGACGTGTCCGCGCTGGGCTTCACCAAACTGGGTGATGGCACTGACGGGTCCTTGAAGTTCAGCTATAGCGCGGCAACCGATCGCACCTACGTGCGCAGCAATGAAGCGGATGCCTCAGGGCATAAGTTCCAGGTGTCGCTGGAAGGGGACTACAGCCATACCCTCACCAAGGATGCGTTCGTGTTCGCGGACCCAGCCACTTCACAAGACGTGCAGTTGGTAGGCGTACCTCAGCACGTTGACCACACCGCATGATCTAGCACATCAGGGCAGCTAACGCAGGTTACAACCGGCGTTAGCTGCCCTGATGTGCGTCGGTGGCCCTAGCGGGTAGTACCCTGGATCAGCTCGCGGATCCGGTGGGCGAGGTTGTCTACGGAGAAGGGCTTGGTCAGCACGTGCATGCCATCATGGGCCGGGCCGTTTTCGAACACGCTGGATTCGGCATAGCCCGTAATGAACAGCACTTTGAGGTCTGGCCTATTTACCCGTGCGGCATCCGCCATCTGGCGGCCATTCATACCGCCCGGTAAGCCAACATCCGTAATCAGCAGGTCTACTTTCAAGTCGGAGTTAAGCAGCTGCAGGCCAGCTCGACCGTCGGCAGCCTCTATGGCGTGATAGCCCAGATCTTCCAGCACTTCAGTGACCATGATCCGCACGGTGGGCTCGTCGTCCACCACCAGCACGGTTTCACCCACTTCTGCCCTAGGCGGCGCACTTAGCTGAGGGACGCTGGCCTCTATTGCGGCGCCGTGATGACGGGGCAGGTAGAGGGTAACTATGCACCCTTTGCCCTCTTCGGAATGAATGCGCGCCTGGCCACCCGACTGGCGGATGAACCCATAGATCATCGACAGCCCTAACCCAGTTCCCATCCCCATGGGTTTGGTGGTGAAGAAGGGCTCGAACGCCTTGGCGATCACCTCAGGCGCCATGCCTGTACCGGTGTCCGACACGGCAACCGCCACGTATTCGCCAGCCGTGAGGTCAAATACCTGAGCGCCTCGGTCGTCGATGCTACGGTTGCGGCTGCTCACGGTCAGGGTGCCCCCGTGGGGCATGGCGTCACGTGCATTGATGCACAGGTTGAGCAGTGCGTTTTCTAACTGATGGGGGTCTATCAACACACTCCACAGGTCTGTACTCAGGTCTGTGATGATGGAGATGCCCGGCCCCACGGTTCGGGAGATCAGCTCTTCCATACCGGTAATCAGGCGGTTCACCTGGGTGGGCTTGGGCGCCAGGGTTTGCCTGCGGGAAAACGCCAACAATCGGTGGGTTAGGGCGGCGGCACGACGTGACGCCCCCTGGGCGGCGTTGATGTAGCGGTCCAAGTCTTGGGTACGGCCTTGCTGAATACGGCTTTGCAACAGCTCAAGGCTGCCGGAAATGCCGGTGAGCAGGTTATTGAAGTCGTGGGCGATGCCCCCCGTGAGTTGGCCTACGGCTTCCATCTTCTGGGACTGGCGCAGTTGCTCCTCAGAGCGCAGCAGCTCCCTGGTTCGCTCGGCTACGAGTTGCTCCAGGCGGGCATTAAGTTGCTGAAGCTGCTGCTCGGCGCGGCGGCGCTCAATGGTCGTGCGCGTGCGCTCACCCAGCTCCCGGGTGAACTCAACGTCTTCCTGGCTCCAACTGCGAGGCAGGCGGGAGTCTGCAAACATGACGGCAACCAAGCGGTCGCCTTCCATCAGCGGGACGCTGATAAACGACTGCACCCCATAAGGTTCGAAGGCTTCGGGGTGCGCAATACGCGCGTCCGAAAACACATCACTGACCACGATTGCTTGGCCGCTGACCAGTATGCCGTCGTAGTTTCCAAGCGCGCTCAGGTCGTGTGGGCCCCTGAGCGATACGCGGCCATCGTTGGACCAATCCTGCTGCACTTCTACGCGCCCCGGATCAGTGCCGATCAGGCAGTAGCCCGCGCGGTTGACTTCCAGCACGCTGCCAAGAATTTCGGCGGCTACCCCTGCGATGTCGTCGGGTTGATCCATGGTCCGCAGGCGGTCACTCAAGTGCAGCAGGCCTTCACGGCGCTGTGCCGCGCGGCGTAGCTCGCTGACGTCCTGGAAGATCACCATGAAACAGTCATCAGGCAGCGGGTGGAAGCGGCCTTCATACCATCGACGCACATTATCCAGGGGGCGAATGAAGGGCATCGACACGCCGGTCTCGGCCACTTTGGCCGCGTCGCTGATCCACCCCGGTGCAAGGTTGGGAAACAGCGCTCGTAGGGTTTGGGTCCGCACCTGCGCTGCGGGCAGGCCTAGGATACGACAACAGGCCGGGTTGACGTCGATGAAACGCCAATCGTGCGCGCCGCCTTGTTCGTCACGTACCACTTCGGCCAAGGCGAAGGCTTCATCGAAGTGCTCGAACAGCCCGCGCCAGTGCCGCTCGCTACTGGTCAATGCCTGCTCAGCTACGCGGCGCTGGGTGATGTCGTGAAAGATTACAGACACGCGGCGTTGTTCAGGGCTGCCGATACGGGCCGCCTGAACCATAAAATAGCGACCTAACGCACGAGCCTCGCTCTCAAATTGCGCCGGTTGCCCCGTGAGGGCTACTTTGCCGTAGGTCTGGAACCAGAACTCGTCGTGATCGGGAACCCGCTCACGCATCCAACACCCTTCGGCGTGGTCGAGCCCGGTGTGTTTCTCGAACGCGCGGTTCACGCTGAGAAAGCAGTAGTCTTGCGCCTCGCCATTGGGGCCAAAGCGCAGTTCGATGATGCAAAACCCCACATCGCTGGCATCGAATACATCGCCCTTGAGTGCTTCGAGTTCGGCGCGTAACGAGGCATTTTCAGCCAGTAGCTGCCTTTCAGAACTGCGATCCGCGCCGGCGTTCATAGGTTACTTGCTGCTGTGAAGAGGGATCGGTTCGCGGGAGTCGGTAGGGCCGCTGTCAAGGCCGACCATTTCGTCATACACCGCAGGTTGTACCAGCATCAGTTGCACGGTATCTGGAACGTCAGCCAGCAGTTTGCGTGCCTGGTCTGCCGAGGCCACGTGTACGGTGTCACCGTCGCCGTCAAGCACGCGCTCGGACGTCCCATCAACGATCGCATGGAGGGTATAGGACCCGCCCTCTACTGACACAAGATTGAGCTCTGTTACGGTGCCAGCCTTTACTGCGCCAGCGATGTCTTCGACCTTCATGCCATTACTCCGGGTGGTATGCCTGACTATTCAGAGGAGGGCATGGGCCGCGAGTTCACATTGCCGCCAAGGCCAATTATCAAGAAAGGCGCCGCAAGCCAGCGCAGGGCGCATCCATTCCGCAAACGCTATGAGCGCGCGAGCGCATTGTGCCGGTTCGCCTGGCAGGGCGCTAGTTTTGGAGCCAAAAAAATAGCCTTCTTTTGATGTCGTGTTTTACAAGCGCCTATGAGCATGAGCACCTGAATCCAGCGGTTGGTAAATGAGCTAACTGCGCTGGCTCATGGGCCCTGCCTGAGCCATCATGGCGCCTGGAGGAGGGTGTATGGCCCACAAGCTCAAGCGCTATGAACAACTGGCTGAACAGATCGCAGACATGATCCGCTCAAGTGTATTGGCCGCCGGGGAGCGGGTGCCCTCAGTGCGCCAGGCCAGCGGACGGTATGGGGTTAGCCCAGCGACGGTGTTCCCCGCCTATTACTGGCTCAAAGACCGGGGGCTGATCCAGGCGCGGGTGTATGCCGAGCTGTACTACGGGTACAAACCGCCGCGAGCAGTGAAGCATTTCGACCATGAGGGTTGGGTTACGACCGTCACCTGCGCAAGCTCAGGCCAAGCCTCATCAGCAACAAGCCATGCTCGCCGCGGCCGCAGGTTATTTTCCAGCGCAGGCACGCGTGAGGTTAAACCATGGCTATCCGTGGGAGGCGCGCAGTAAGGCAGCCATGGCTACACTGGGCGCGCTGATAGACGCTCAGTTACGGGCCCAGGGCCAGCCCCCTAACAACGCCGCCCAGTACAGCCGCAGGCGAACGCTCATGGCGGCGACATTCAGCGCCCGTGCTTGGTTGGGTGACGCTGCGCCAGAGCAGGCGATGCCCGCGCCCATGGCAGGATGACAAGCGACAGGTAAAGGCCTTCAAGCGTCGGATGGTACTGCATCGAAGGGGTAGGTTGACCGCACGGACTAGCCTTGGCCAAGGCGTTAATCGGAAGGGTAGCTGGGACCTCCAGTCAAGGCCAGTGGCCATCTTTTATGTACCGTTCGTCGCCAGTGATGGCGAAGCGCAATACGCCCATAGCGGGCCGTTCAAGACTGTGCGAGCGTGAGCACATCAGGCAAACCAGGCGGGCACTCCTCTAAGGTGGTGCCACCTGGCAGGCCTGAACATGCTCGCTATTACTCCAGTAGGGAAACCTGATGTCTGACTTAGAGCTTGCTCCTGCCCTGACCGGCCTTTCCAGCTACAGCCTGGCGTTCCAGCGCCTGTTCGACTACGCGCACGCCTACGATCGAGGCGCGGGGGTCGTCAAAGATCGGCCCTCCTACAGCGCCAGTGAAGCGGCCGCCCAAATCGCCCGCTACGGCTATCACTTTACCGATAGCAATGGCGATGGAACCGTTGACCTGACCTACAGCTTCACCCAGGCCCGCCCTGCTGACTTCGACCCTTCGCGCGGGGACTTCGTCGCCTTTAACGACCAGCAGCAGGCCCAGACCAAGCTGGCACTGCGCGGCTGGTCGGACGTCGCCAACCTGTCCTTCAGCCTCGCGCCAACAGGCGGTGAAGGTCACTTGAGCATGGGCGGCTACACCCAGTCCACTGGTGAAGCGGCTTTTGCGTATTACCCCAACGGCACCACCCGTGACGGCGAATCCTGGTACTGGGTCAGTGATGCGTACCGAGAGAACGCTAACGCTGACGTGAACAACTATGGCGGGCAAACCCTGCTGCATGAAATCGGCCACACCCTCGGCCTGGCTCACCCGGCAGATTACGACGCCTGGAACGGCGTGCTCAGTTATACGGACGATGCGATTTATGCCGAAGATTCGCGCGGCTACACCGTGATGAGCTACTGGGACGAATACTTTACCGGCCAGGATTTCAGCAATGCGTACGCGTCGGTTCCCCTGATGGACGACATTGCCGCCATGCAGCTGCTGTACGGCGCCAACACCGACACACGCTCGGGCGGCACCGTTTACGGGTTCAATTCCAACAGCAACCGGGCAGAGACCACGGCCACGTCTGCAGACAGCACCCTGATCTTTTCAGTGTGGGATGGGGGCGGTGTCGATACCCTGGACTTCTCCGGCTACACAGTGAACCAGCGCATCAATTTACATGAAGGCAGCTTCTCCGACGTGGGCGGGAAGGTGGGCAACGTGTCTATCGCCCAAGGTGTGACCTTGGAGAAAGCCATCGGCGGGCAGGGAAATGACCTGTTGCTGGGTAACGATGCGGACAACTGGCTGGTCGGCAACGACGGCCAGGATGTGATCGCTGGCGCAGGCGGTGCCGACAAGCTATGGGGTGGCCAGGGCGCGGATACCTTTATCTACTTCGCCCGAAGCGACTCAGCAGTAAGCAGCGCCGACCGGTTGATGGACTTCGTCACCGGCCAGGACGTGGTTGACCTCACAGGCCTTACCACCCCCGGCGTGGGCGCCATTCATTTCACTAAAACCCTGGATGGCAGCGTCGGCGCCGCAGTATTGCGCGGCGCCAGCTATGGCACGCACCTGGCCATTGATTTCGATGGCGACCACAGTGCGGACTTCGTCTTGAAAATCCTCGGCGAGGCCCATGCCAGCGACTTTACGGTTTAAGGTCGCCTGCCTGGCGGTGCTTTGCTCGTCGCTGCCTGCGGTGGCGAGCAGCCTGGCGCCGCTGGGCCCTCAGGCCTTGCTGGGGGCTTGGATGCTTTACCCTGAAGGTCAGCCAGCAGTCACTTGCAGGCTGACGTTGGCTATAAATGGCAGCGCACAGGGTGAGGCCGCCGGCTGTAGCGCGCTGCGATGGCTGGCTCAACCTGTGGCTGGCTGGGCCAGCAAGCCTGACGGCATTGCGTTGGTCGGCGAAGGTGGCCGTACCCTTATTCTGCTAAGCCCCGGTGGCGGGGGCCGCTACACGGGGCGCACCCGCCAGGGCGCGGTGTTTTGGCTAAGGCGGCCATAGCACTGACTCAGGCCCTGCGCGGCAATCTCACTCAAGGCCAGTGCCTATCAACGCGTTGTTGGCCAGCGCCAGCCCCCCAAACGACTCGGCCGAGTCAACGTAGCGCATGGCTGACTTCATGTCCTTCCACCCCACGTAGCTCATCAAGGATTTCAAGTCCCAGCCGTTGCCCATGGCCCACGTGGCGAAGCCGCGCCTCAGGGAGTGGCTGGTCAAAGCGCTGTTAGCGACCCCGGCCCGCTCGAAGGCATCGCGGATCAAGGGAATGAAGCTACTGGGATGCAGGCTGGCGTCGCCCAGATTGCCCCAGCGGTCGAGCTTGCGAAAGACCGGCCCCTTTGCCAGCCCTGCGTCGGTTATCCAGGCCGTGTAGGCCTTGACCGGGCACAGCACCCGCAGCGCCGGGATGCGTACTTGCTGCCCCAGCGCCTGGCGGTCAGCTTTGCTTCGGGTCAAAAACAGGGTGAGGGCACTGCCTGGTTCTACCTGAATGTGCTCTACCTGCAAGCGCCCCAGCTCATCACTGCGTAACCCCTTCCAAAACCCTAACAGCAGCAATGCCTGATCGCGCCGCGCCCTCAGCCTGACAGGCAGGTCGGCGACGGCGGTTGCCTGCACGGCGTGTGCTTCCAGCCGCTCGACCACCTGCTGAAGCTGAACCAGGGCCAGGGGTACCGCCTGCCGAGGGGCCGCTGGGTGCAGGGTTCGAATACCCCTTAATACCTGCCGCACCATGGGCGCCTTGGTAGGGTCCGGAAAGCCTTGGCTGAGGTGCCACTGCGCGAGTGCGGCCAGCCGTTGACGCAGCGTGCTGACGGCGTGGCTGCCCGCGTGGTCGGCCAGGTACCTGGCCACGCTCTCAGCCGTAGCGGGCAGAAGGCCACCCCAGGTGACTTCGAAGTGCTCTAGCGCGGCTAGGTAACTGCGGCGTGTATTCGCCCGCGTGGCTGCCTCGATGTACTGATCGACTGGATTCATAGCCGCCTTTAACGCCTTACCCGTGATAACGCGCCATTATCCCGTTAAAGAATGAACAATCAACTGCTTGAATAAATATGATATTCAGTATGTAATTACAGACTATGTAATACAGTACATTTTTAGGAGGCCCGATGGCCCGCACTGGCGTAACAAAAGAGGTGGTCGAGCAGGCTCGTCGCTCGCTCTTGGCAAAGGGGCTGAACCCCAGCATCGATGCGATACGGGTTGAACTTGGCAATACAGGGTCCAAGAGTACGATCCACCGTTTCCTCAAGGAATTGGAGGCAGACCAAGGCACCCTGGCCGAAGGCATGGGCTCGATAAGTGACGAACTCACAGGGCTGGTCAAGGCCCTGGCGGAGCGCCTGCATGAAGAGGCTCAGGCGCGCATCGATGCTGCCCAGGCGCAATTCGATGAACAGCGAGGCGCGCTTCAAACGCGTGCAACCGAGCTGAGCAGCCAGGCTCAAGCGCTTGAGCAAACGCTTGCTCAACGTGAAACCGCGTTAAACCAGACCAGCGCAGCCCTTGAGCAGAGCCATGCCAATGCCCAAGCCGAGCACACTCAGCGGGTGCGGTTGACCCAAGCCAATGAAGACCTAAGCGCGCGCTTGGCAGACAATCAACAACACCTTGTGTCCCTGGAAGAAAAACATCGGCACGCGCGGGAAGCCTTGGAGCACTACCGCACCGCCGCACGCGAACAGCGTGACCAAGAACAGCGTCGCCATGAAGGCCAACTGCAACAGGTGCAGGCGGAGCTGCGTCAAGCCCAACAGGCCCTGGTCGTACGCCAAGAGGAACTCACAGGGCTGAACCGGGACAATGAGCGCTTGCTCTCGGCGTTAGGCCAGAGCGAGCTGGCGCGCACCCAAAGCAGCGAGCAGGCAACGATGCTACAGGCAGAAATCGCGCGCTTGGCTGCCGCCCATGGGCAGGCACAAGGGGCACGTGAGGTATTGGCTACGCAATTGACCGAGCTGCGTGACGCATTGCAGCGCACCGAGCAGTTGCTCGCCTCGCGGGCCGATGAGCTGGCAGACCTGCGGGCCAGAGGCCGCCAACTGGAAGCACTGCTGCACGAAGCGCGCCTCGCGCACCCAGTGAAACACGCCGAGGGCGCAGCAGCAGATGAAAGAGGCGAAGCACAAACCTAAGCCCAGGCGGTTCGGTAAGGCAAAAAAAACCACCGCCCGCGAGGGAGGTGGTCAACGTTTATCACCAAAGGACGAAGGGAAGCACACCAGGCAGATTCATGCGGCGGGGGGATGCATGGGCCTGGAGGTTCTGTCTTCGAAGCGAAGATTACCAGCCTTGCTGGCGTGTGATGAATCAGCGCTATCGATAACGGATATCGCTTGCACGCATGACAGTGTCAATGCGTGGCGTGCGGGACGCTTTAACGTAACCGCTTGTTTACTTTCGGAGTATTCCCATACTCCTGCCACTCGCCAGGCTCTAAAGTGCGCGGCCAGTTCAACGACAGGCTTTGGGCGGGCACTATTTTCCTAGGTTTGCAGAGCGAGATCTTCAGGCTAAGCTCTGAAAACGGGATGTCTCCCGAGCCAAGCCTTCCGGCGAACCTCCCCCTGCGGAGCGCCCCGGGGCGCGCCATGAATAGATAGTTTCGAGGCTTGGCACGATGAAAGTTTTGACCACTCCAGACGCACCTCTGACGGCGCCAGCCCTGCGCCATGTTTGCTCTACGGGGGGCAGATCATGAGGGCAACAGCCCCTAAGCTCTCCATACGGCTGATGGTGCTGGATGACCATGAGTTCATCCTTCACGGCATTGTCAGTGTGCTCTCCAAACACCCTGACACCCAGGTGATCAGTACTCACCATACCAGCCGGTCTTTGCTTGAGGCACTGCGCACCACGCAAGTCGATATCGTGATACTGGATTACTCGCTCAGCCCTGGCGAGGTCGACGGGCTGAACCTCATCAAGGCCGTGGGTGCACGCCACCCTGGCGTTAAAGTGATCGTGATCTCCTCGTTGCACACACCGTCCACCGTTGCCCTCAGCCTTCGCTGCGGCGCAGCCGGCTTTGTTGGCAAGGAACTGGGTATCGAGGCCCTGCTTGACGCCGTGCGAACCGTTGCCGCCGGCGAGGTGTACCTGCACCCCACCATGCAAAGCGAACTGCGCCGAAACAACGTAGCGACCGTGCCGCTACCGGGGTTGCATGAACTGGAGCAGGAACCTCAACAGGAACCGGCAGGTTTTCTTGCTTATACCCCCAACCTCACCCTGCGGGAGCGAGAGGTCTTGCGCTGCTGCCTCGATGGCTTGTCTGTGACGAACATCGCGTTGAAATTCTCGCGCAGCATCAAGACCATCAGCGCCCAAAAGCAATCGGCCTACCGTAAGCTCGGCCTGCGCACGGACCATGAGCTATTCAAGTTGCGAGCCCAGTTGGAACGCCGCTAACGTGCGCCTGGCCCACGTTGCACTCACCGCGGTAACGGCGCTTTACAGCCTGGTAGCTCAGGCCGTGGTTGCCACGACACCCAGCCCAGGCGTTGCGCTTTCTGGTGTGACCTTCAGCGATGAGGAGCGCGCCTGGATCAGCGCCCACCCCGTAGTGCGCTATGCTATCGACCCCTATTGGCCCATGGAGTACCTGGACGCCCGCCGTCAGCACCGAGGCCTTACCCGCGAATACATCGATTACATCGCTCGGGCCACCGGCTTGGTGTTCGAGCAGGTGAGCAGCCCTGACCTCCAACATAGCCTGGCTATGATAGAGCGCGGTGAGCTAGAGGCGGTGTCAGCCGTGTCTGTCCGGCTAATCGACCAGGCCACCCGCCAGCGCTTGTTGTTTAGCGATCCGTATTTTGTAGGTGCCTCGGTGATCATCACCAAGGCGGCGCGCCCCATTACGTACAACCCTGCCAAGCTCGAGGGGCAGGTCGTAGCGATAAAAGGGGGAGGAGGGTACGAGCGCTATCTGAGCCAGCATTACCCTGGCATTCACCTGCAACTGCTCAACGACCCGCAAGCAGCCCTGGCCGCCGTGGACGCAGGCAGTGTGGACGCCGCTATCGGCCTGGATCAAGCCCTGCGGCCTCTTGTACGGAGTAAATACCTGGACCAACTGCACCTGTCCGGGGTGATCTCTGACATGCCGGCCGTGATTGCCTTGGGGATCGCCCCCACGCACCCGTTACTCAAACGCATCGTCGATAAGGCCTTGAGTACGCTCACCTCCCGTGAAACCGACCTGATGGATGCGCGCTGGGTGGCCCAAAGCGACTTCGGCGAGCCTTCCTGGCGCACGCTGGTGCGTTACTACCGCTGGGAGTTGCTGGGGTTGGTTGTGTGCGTGCTATTGCTGGTGGTGTTTTCCCGCCAAGCGGTGTGCGCACGCAAAGCCGCCCAGGCCAGTGAACGTGTAAAAACCGCCTTTCTGGCGATGATGAGTCACGAAATACGCACCCCGATGAACGCCATCGTATCGTCTCTGGAGCTGCTTAAACGAACCCCGCTTGAGGGTCGCCAAGAGCAACTGACTGCCATGGCGAGTAACGCTGCAGGCAACTTGCTTGAATTGCTGGACAACGTATTGGATTTTTCCCGCCTGGAGGCGCGTGGGGTGCAACTGGACCCGCAGCCCACCGACCTGTGGGCCTTGGCACATGCGGTAGCCGACATTCACGCACTGGCCGCACACGCCAAAGGCGTTGCGCTGGCGATACACCAGGAAGGCCCGGCAAGCGGCGTACTCATGATCGACGCCGTACGCCTGCGGCAGGTGTTGTCCAACCTGCTCTCCAACGCGGTCAAGTTCACCCAGCAGGGCCGCATCGACCTCAGGCTTGCGCTTGAAGCAGGCGACCACTCCAAACTGTCCATTGAGGTCACCGACACCGGAATAGGCATTCCTTTAGAGCGTCAGGCCCAGCTGTTCCAGCCCTTTGTACAGGCCGATACCGCCACCAGCAGGCGCTATGGCGGTAGTGGCTTGGGCCTGGCGATCTGTAAAGACTTGGTCACACTGATGGGCGGAGACATGGGCCTGCGCAGCGAAGCCGGGCAGGGCACCACCGTGTGGGTAAGCCTGCCGGTAGAGCCGGTGCTCCAGGCTGTACCCCGTACTGAACCGCCACTGGCTGCGCCACAGATCGATCTCGCAGAGGCGCCCTGTCTGTTGCTGGTAGAAGACCACCCGGTGAACCAGAAAGCGATCGCCTTACAGCTCGAGGCCCTGGGCTACCGCTGTGAGCTCGCCCCTGACGGCCCGTCGGCATTGGCTCGGTTAGCTGACAGAGAAGGTATCGTCGCGGTGCTTCTGGATTGCCAACTGCCGGGTATGGACGGTTATACCGTTGCCACCGCCATTCGACGGCAAGAGCGAGAGCAGCGCCTACCGCGGCTAGCGCTGTTGGCAATCTCCGCAGCCAATGACCAGGCCCACCACGAGCGGGTATTTGCAAGCGACATGGACGCCACCTTGAGTAAACCCTTGCGGCTGGCCCAACTGCAGGCACTGCTTAGCGTCTGGGCGCCGCTGGCCGCTCCGGCCGTGTCCGAGCAGGAACGCGCGCTTCAGGCGTTGTTCGTGAGTACCACTGAGGCAGATCTGCTTGAAATCCAGGCTGCGCTGCGCCAGGGCGATGGCGCGCGCGTGGCCCATCGTGCCCATCGCATACAAGGTGCCGCGCTCATGGTGGGGGCGACGCAGGTGGCTGCACTGGCCGGTGCGCTGGAAGCGCAGCTTATAGCTGACCCCTTGGATTTGCCCACGCCAGACCAAGTGCAAAGGCTACGGGAAGCCCTGATAGCGGCTGCGGGGTAAGGTGCACGGCAGCGCTCGGTGCTTACAGGCTAGTGGGGGTTAGCAGCAAATCCTGCGCCGAACTGAGCGCGATGCCGTTTGGAGCGTAGACTTGCCAGCAGGTTGAGTCCCTCTACGCCCTTTGCCTTTTGACAGGAGCTTGCACCAATGACGTTGCCAATCGAACTGCTCGTCCTTAACCCTGTGGCCGATGATTTTCAGGCCGCTATCGCTCAGGCCTGCAGTGCTACCTTCGCCCCGACCCCGCAGGCCCGTGCGGCCGCCATCAGCGAGCGAGGGCACACGTTCAACGCGGTGCTCACGATCGGCACGCTGGGCTTAACGGGCGAGGAAATGCGTGCCATGCCACAGCTCACGCTGGTCTGCTGCATGGGTGCGGGCTACGAAGGTGTCGACCTTGAGGCGGCACGCGCCCTTGGCATTACGGTGGCCAATGGCCGTGGCACCAATGACGACTGCGTGGCTGATCACGCCATGGGCATGGTGATTGCGACCCTGCGCAATTTTCGCCAGCTGGACCAGCAATGCCGCGAGGGCGTTTGGCGCACGGCCATTTCGCTGCCTCCAAACGTTTCTGGCAAGCGCATGGGGATCTTCGGCCTGGGCAGGGTGGGGGAAAAGATCGCCAAGCGCGCTCAGGCGTTCGACATGAGTATCGGCTACCACAACCGCAGTCAGAAGGCCGACTCGCCTTACCGCTATTTCGACAGCGTACTGAACCTGGCTACCTGGTGCGATGTGCTGGTCTGTGCCGCCCCTGGAGGCGACGATACACGGCACAGGGTCAACGCAGCCGTGTTGGCCGCCCTTGGTGCGCAGGGGTATGTAATCAACGTGGGGCGTGGCAGCCTTATCGATACCCAGGTGCTGGCAGCGGCGCTGACCGATGGCACCATCGCCGGTGCCGGCCTGGACGTCTATGAGAGCGAGCCCCACGCGCCAGCGCCTTTGCTGAGCTTAAGCAATCTGTTGATAACGCCCCACTTGGCAGGGTGGTCGCCCGAAGCCAACCGCGCCCAGCTTGACCTGTTTCTGGCTAACCTGAAGGGCCATTTTACGGGAGATGGAGTCGTTACGCCGGTGTAGCCAACTTTGGAGTTGACGGCATTAATGTTTATGAGGAACGGGTGCTGGACTGATGGCTTATAAGCACAGCGTAAAGGCACTGGTTAATTCGGAAGGCGCTAGGGCGAACGCCTTAGCGCTATACCCCTATAGGTACGAAAGATAGGACCTAGCATCAATGGCTGGATTGGCAAGCCTGGGAAGGCAATCCCTCCTAGGATCTATTTTTCATTCACTGGTACGAAATAAACCTGGCTATCAAGATCAGGATTTACTTCAGCAAGGCCGGCAGCGTTGGCCTAGCCCGCCTCTGGATAAACTTCACTGAGTTCCCTCGTTAAACGTCGCGCTTTTACCTTGCCTCAAGCGTATCTGCTCGAATGGGTGGGCTGTTTCATTAGACGACTACACCACGTTAGGATATGGCCCTCTGTTACTGGTGTGTCCTAATGGTATTCAAGCCCCCGACCTGTCGGCAAACCGGCGGTATTACCCTTGTTGAAGTGGCTCGCCTGGCGGGCGTGGCGCCTATGACCGTATCGCGGGTGGTAAACCAGCCCTCTGCGGTGCGACAAGTAACCCGTGAAAAGGTGTTGAAGGCCATCGAGCAGACGGGCTACGTGCCCAATCGCGTGGCCGGTGCGCTTGCTTCCAATCGAAGCCGCCTGGTGGCGGTAATCGTGCCGATGCTTACCAATCCGATTTTTAGCGATACCTTCCAGGCTGTGGCGGAACGTCTCGCAGGCGCTGGCTATCAAGTGCTGCTCGGTATGAGTGGGTATGAGGCCGGCCGTGAGCAAGAACTACTTGAGGTAATTCTCAGCCGCCGCCCGGATGGGGTGATCCTCACCGGCACGTTGCACACCGAGGCAAGCTGCAAACGGTTGAAAGCCAGCGGCGTACCCGTGGTCGAGACGTGGGACCTGACAGAGTCTCCCATCGACATGCTGGTAGGGTTTTCCCATGAACAGGTTGGGCGAAGCCTGGCCAACCATTTGTTGCGCAAGGATTATCGACGCTTTGCCGTGCTCAAGGTAGGGGACCCCCGAGGTACGCGTCGCAGCAGCGCCTTCGACCAAGCTCTGGTGGCCGCAGGGTTGGCGCCAGCAACGACGCTAACCTTCGAAGGCCTACCAAACCTGGCGCAAGGGCGAAAAGGGTTAAGCCAGTTGCTTGCTGCGAGTTTACAGGGAGGAGAGGGCCCGCTGATGGTGGTATGCACCTCGGATACCATTGCCCATGGCGTGCTTATTGAAGCCATCGCAAGGGGCATTGAGGTACCCCGCGAGCTAGCTGTCATCGGGTTTGGTGACATGAGCTTCGCCGCGCATACATTTCCTTCCCTTTCCACCGTCCGCATCGATGGTGAGCGCATGGGCCAGGTCGCGGCCGACCTGCTGCTGGCGCGCCTGGAAGGGCGTAAATCACAGAGTGAAAGCGAAGATATCGGCTTCGAACTGATTGACAGGGACAGTACTCGTTAAACGCATCTTGCGCTCAAGCCCTTGCCAATCTTGAAGCGGTGACCTAATGTTCGCTCGTCGATGATTGCGCTACCAAATCCCCAGTCTGGGAGCGCTATAGAATAAATATAATACTTAGCAAGGGGTAATCGCATGTCCCGAGCAATCCCGGATGAACAACGATACAAAAATGGTAGCGATACCATCGCTGGCAGTGATGCCCGATCGATTAAAGCGACTCGGGTACGCTATGGCATCATGGCAATGCTCTTCTTCATGACCGCAATGAACTATGCCGACCGCTCTACGTTGTCGATTACCGGGGTCGCGATTCAACAGACCCTGGGCATTTCTTCCATAACCCTGGGTTACCTGTTTTCGGCCTTCGCATGGACCTACGTGCTGGCGCAGATACCCGGCGGGCGCCTGCTGGACCGCTACGGCTCCAAGCCTGTGTACGCTGCCAGCCTCGGGCTGTGGTCGGTGCTCACTTTTACCATGGGCTTTGTGATCGGGCTTCCGGCGGCCGTAGGTATTACCGCGCTTTTCGTGTTGCGCATACTGGTCGGCCTGGCGGAAGCCCCGGCTTTTCCCGCCAATAGCCGTGTAGTTGCCACTTGGTTCCCGGCGTCGGAGCGAGGCACCACCTCGGCATTGTTCACCTCGTCATCGTACTTTGCGAAGGTGATATTCGCGCCCTTGATGGGGTGGATCACTCAGGTATACGGCTGGCAATACGTGTACTTGCTGATGGGTACGCTGGGCTTGCTCATGACGCTTCTATGGCTGAAGGTTATTCATTCCCCTCGCAAGCACCCGCGTATAAACCAGGCAGAGCTCGACTACATGATCGAGGGCGGTGCGGTAGTGGACATGGACAGCCAGGAAAATACCCAGCGCAAACGAGGGGAGCAGGGCAGCGTGAAAACCTGGCCCGCCGTCTGGGAAATCGTTAGCAACCGGATGATGGCCGGGATATTCCTCGGGCAGTACTGCGTGACCACGCTCACGTATTTCTTCCTGACCTGGTTTCCCATTTACCTTGTGCAGGACCGGGGCATGTCTATCCTCAAGGCCGGCTTCATAGCGGCGATTCCGGCCATTGCAGGCTTCGTGGGTGGCGTACTGGGCGGAGTGTTCTCGGACTGGCTTCTGCGCCGTGGCCATTCACTCAGCGCCGCGCGCAAGATCCCGCTCGTTGCCGGGATGCTGCTATGCACCTCCATGATGATCTGCAACTACATCACCACCGAATGGCTAGTGGTCGCGATCATGGCCGCATCGTTCTTCGGCAAGGGCTTTGGGGCCCAGGGTTGGGGCGTAATGAGCGATGTGGTACCCAAAGAGGCCTCTGGCCTCGCCGGTTCGCTGTTCAACGGCTTTGGCAATATCGCGGGCATCGTGACCCCCATCATCATCGGCTACCTGGTCAGCGATGCCGGCAATTTTTCTGTGGCGTTGATATTCATCGCTGCCCATGCGTTGGGAGCCATCCTTTGCTACCTGGTACTGGTAGGCAAGATCCAGCGACTGCAGCTCAAAACGTCCGTGATTGGCACGCCCCAGGGAAGTGCTCAATAAAACTGCCTAGGAGTACAGATGAACATCGTAATGGTTGGGGAAGCCGCCACACACCAGCATGAGCTGGAAGCCGAGTTAACCACTCCGGCTACCTTTATTGCACTACCGCGCGAGGCGCATGAGTCATCAGCCTGGGACGAGCACATCGAACGGGCTGATGTACTCATCGCCATGCGCTTCAGGCGAACAACGCCCGCGCCACGCTTTCGTTTACTGCATGTGCCTGGAGCGGGTCTGGACGGCATCGATTTTTCCGCCCTGCCGGCTCATAGCACGGTGTGCAATGTGTTCGAGCATGAAATGCCCATGGCCGAATACGCCATGGCCTGTCTGCTGGACCAGCAGATCGGCCTGGCCGCGATTGGCGAGCGTTTTTCCAGTGACAGCTTCGCCGCGTCGTATCTTAACCGCGCACCCAGGGGTGAGCTTAATGGCAAAACCCTGCTGATCGTGGGTTTCGGTCGTATTGGCCAGGCGGTAGCCGTGCGTGCACAAGCCTTTGGTATTCGGGTAATCGCGATCTCCGGCCGCGCGCGCAACGGTCGAGTGGACGGCCCCATGAATGAGGCCTACACCAATGCTGAGCTGCTTGAGCAACTGCCACGAGCGGATTTCGTGGTGCTCTGTTGCCCACTCGACGAGCGCACTCGTGGATCCTTCGGTGCAGCGCAACTGAGCGCGATGAAGCAGAGCGGGGTATTGATCAATATTGCCAGCGCGGGGGTGGTAGACCCCCACGCATTGTATGAATCCCTCGAAGCAGGGCGCATCGCCCGTGCGTACCTGGATGTGTGGTACCAGTACCCAGTAAGCGAAGACGACAGGGTGCTGCCGGCCCCCTACCGTTTTGAACATCTGCCCAACGCCGTCTGTACGCCCCATGTGTCAGGCTGGACGACGGGGTTATTCGAGCGGCGCTATCGATTTATTGCCCAGAACATAGATCGCCTTAGCCGAGGCGAACCCCTGCTTAACGTCGTTGGCGGCAACGCCTAAGGCCTGCACGATGAAAATCACTAAGATTCAGACGACCCGGCTCACCTTGATGCCCAACCTCTTGTGGGTTGAAGTCCATACGGACGAAGGGCTGGTTGGCCTTGGGGAAACGTTCCGCGGCGCCGAAGCCGTGGAAGCCTACATCCACTCCATCAGTGCGGGCATGTTGCTGGGCAAGGACCCGCTGCAGATCGAGCGACACAACAAGGCGCTGCTGCGCGGCTATCTGGGCTTCAACGGCTCGGGCGTGGAAACCCGTGCCGCTTCTGCCCTGGATATCGCCTTGTGGGACGTGTTCGGGAAAGCAGTCAATCAACCCGTATGGCAGCTTCTGGGCGGCCTGGCTCACGACCGCATGCGTACCTACAACACCTGCGCAGGCGGTAATTTCAATACCGGCGGTGAGCAGCGTCGAACCATCGCCAAGGGGGAGGCGCCCGTGACGGGGCGCTACGATGACCAAGTCGCTTTTATCGAGTCCCCGGCAGAGCTGGCGCATAGCCTGATCGAGGAGGGATTCACAGCAATGAAGATTTGGCCCACGGACAGTTTTGCGATGCACACGGGTGGGCAGTTCATATCAAGCAGAGATATCCGCGCAGCGCTGGAGCCGTTCGAAAAAATACGACGCGCCGTGGGTGATCGTATCGAGGTCATGTGCGAGTTTCACTCGCTATGGAACACGACCAGCGCCTTGGCCATTGCCCGTGAGCTCAAGCAATACAATATATTCTGGGCCGAAGACCCGATTAAGATGGACAGTGTTCAGGCACTCGCGGACTACCGCAGACTCTCGGGCATACCCGTATGCGGTAGCGAAACCCTTGCCACGCGAAGTGCCTTCCGTGACCTGCTGGCAGCAGACGCCCTAGACTACGTCATGCTGGATTTATCGTGGTGCGGCGGTATCAGTGAGGCAAAGAAGATCGCCAGCATGGCCGAAGCGTACCAGAAGCCTATCGCGCCTCATGATTGCACCGGCCCGGTGGTACTGATGGCCTCGTTGCACCTAGGGTTGTCTTCGCCTAATGCCATCTTTCAGGAAGTCGTGCGTGCCTACCTGGCCGGGTTTTATCAGGAGCTCGTGACCGAGTTGCCCGTGATGGAGGGCGGATACCTTCTTCCTCCCACCGCGCCGGGGCTGGGCACCTCCTTGAGCGATGCGCTGCGTAGCCGGAAAGACCGCGTCACGCGGGTATCGCAGTAACCATGCGCTTCTGGGGGAGCGAGCGGGGAAGGCAGTAAGACCACGCTTACTGACTGCTAGGGAACCAAGCCGCCAGCTTTGCCACACAACCTGGATAAAGCTGGCACCGCTACCTTGCCGCTTGCTCATGCCCTTACGTACGCGAGCGATGCTTATGATTCCGACGCATGTTTCTTCATCAAACACTATGCAACCGGCGCACCTGAGTGATGGCCGGGTTATGCCCTTCGAGAACCAACTGCTTCATGGCTAGCAAGGCGTAAGCTAGTCGAATCCGATGTTGGGCTTGAGCTGTCGAGATAACCCAGCCCCGCTGTTAGCATGGGCTAGGAAAGCGCATCACACCGCGCTAGCGTCGCGGGTATTCACATACAGCGCATACACCGAGTGTGAGCTGGTCATGAACAGGCGATTGCCCTTCGTTCCACCAAAGCAGAGATTGGGGCAGCGTTCGGGCAAGTGAATATGACCGATGGCCTTGCCTGCCGGGTTGAAGATTTTCACGCCGTCCAACACCTCCGGCTTGGCCTCACGGGCGCCGGAGCTACCCCAGCCACACCACAGGTTGCCGTCTTCATCACACTTGATGCCATCCAGCGCGCCGTATTCCAGCGCCTCGATATGCTTGCGACGCTCCCCGAGGGTGCCCTCCGGATTGACGGCGTACGCCCACACCAGCCGATTGGGTTTGGCTCGGCCTTCCACCACGTAAAGCACTTTTTCATCGGGTGAGAAGCACAGCCCATTGGGCCCGTCGATAGCGTCGATCACCCGGCTCACCTTCAGCGTATCCCCGTCAATGCGGTACACCGCATCAGGCAGCTCAGGCGTGATCTTATGGCCTTCGTAGTTATTACCTGTCTGGAAGGGCGGGTCAGTAAACCAGATGGAGCCATCTCGTTTCACTACCACATCGTTGGGGGAATTAAAGCGTTTACCTTCGAATTGTTCAGCCAGTACGGTGATGCTTCCGTTGTGCTCGGTCCGGGTCACTCGGCGGCCTTCAGTGGAGGTGGTCGACCCCTCGCACACGATCAGCCGGCCTTGGCGGTCCAGGGTCAGGCCATTGGAATAGTTGGATTGATCCCGGTACACCCCCAGCGAGCCGCTGATCTCGTCCCAGCGCATGATGCGGTTGTTCGGCACATCGCTGAATAGCAGGTAGCGCCCCGCGCCTGACCATACGGGCCCTTCGGGCCATTCCAGGCCCACGGCCAGCCGTTGCACGCCTGCGTTGAACACGCGGTACTTCAGGAAGCTGTCATCCAGTACTTCGATCAACGGGTCAGGGTAACGTTGGCTCAGGATGTCCATCGCCTGGCCTGCGCGGGGTAGCACCGAGGCGCTCACCGCTGCCAGTGCGGACAGGGTGGCGGAGTGTTTGAGAAAGGTACGTCGCGATGCGCCAGTGGTGGCGGTTGAGTTGTCACTCATAGAGATCTCTCACAATTATTTTTATGGTGTGCGAGCCGAAGAGCACAGCGAGCACAGGCGTGCTCGCCAAACCGCAGCCAGTGCATCAGCTGCGGTCGTACACTACCATAATTTATAGGTTATGAGACGTCGTACCTCATTGTTTCAGTGAAGGGTCGTTGACCCCTTACAGCTTGAAGCGCGTTACGGTTGCGTTGAGGTTGACCGCCAACTGAGACAGTTCATTGCCTGCGGCTGCGGTCTGCTCGGCACCTGCGGCGGTTTGTGTCGACAGGTCACGGATGCTCACCAGGCTACGGTCCACTTCCCGCGCAACCTGGGCCTGCTCTTCGGTGGCAGACGCGATGTTCAGGTTGCGGGCATTGATCTGGGCGATAGCAGCCGTGATGGCCTCCAGTGCAGCACCGGCGGCCTGCGCGACCTCAACGCTGACCTGGGCCCGTTCGCTGCTGTCAGTCATGGAGCTAACGGCTTTATCGGCGCCAGCCTGGATGGCCACGACCATGTCCTCGATCTGCGCAGTGCTTTGCTGTGTACGGTGGGCCAAGGCCCTGACCTCATCGGCCACTACCGCAAAACCACGGCCGGCTTCACCCGCTCGGGCCGCTTCGATCGCAGCGTTGAGCGCCAGCAGGTTGGTCTGATCGGCCACCCCGCGAATCACTTCCAGTACCCCTCCGATGCTGCGTACTTCACCGGCCAACGCGTTGAGTTCAGTGGCCGCTCGGTTCACAGCGCCCTGAAGGTCGTGGATCGACCCCACGGTTCTCGCCACCTGGCGATGCCCCTGTTCAGCAGCAGCACTGGAGGCCTGTGCCGCTTCGGCGGCCAGCACCGCGTTGTTGGCAACCTCGTCCACGGCAGCAGACATCTGGTTCATGGCGGTGGCTGACTGAGCAATCTCGTCGTTCTGGCGCTGAATACCACGCAAGGCGTCATCGGTCACGGCGGCCATTTCTTCAGAGGTTGAGGCCAGCTGATTGGAAGAGTCGGCCAGTTGCGTGACGGTCGCGCGCAGGTTGGTCTGCATCTGAGCCAAGGCTGCCAGCAGCTTGCCCGGTTCGTCGTTACCATCGAAGGGGATTGGGCGGCTGAAGTCGTTGTTGGCGATACGCTCGGCAATTCCCAGCGCGTTGTTCAGCGGGGCCACCAGGCTACGGGTAAAGAGCATGGCCAGCGCCACTGTTGCCGCCAGCGCCAGCAGGATCACAATAACGGTGACCTCACGGGCTTGGGCATAGGTGGTGTTGGCGTTGGTGTCTTCACGTTTGACCTTCCCGTCGATCAGGCCGTTGAGCTTGTCGATCAGGCTTTGGACCTGTTCGGCCGCGCGGGTTACCTCGCCCACGGAAGAGGTCATGCTGAGCGCTTGTTCTTCCTGGCCAGCACGAACGGCGGCGAGATAGCGATCTTGTGCGCCAAGGTAATCCGAGGTGGCCTGGCGTAGTTGAGCATAGGTCGCTTGGCCCTGTTCACTGATGAGCAAGGGGCTCAGTGCGCTCAGGTTCTGCTCAAGCGCTTCTCGGGCAGCCTGAATACGCTGCTCGGCCCTGGCCGTGGCGTTGCTGTCCTTTGCCGAACGCAAGAGGCTGCTGTAGAGGCGGATGGAGAGCAGGTCGTTACGGACTTGATAAATGGTCTGCACACTGGGCAGTACGTTGTTTTGCAAGGTGCTTTGCGAGGCACGGATGGCCGATACCTGCCCGAGGGAAAACAACCCGAAGCCCATCATGAGTACGGCAAAAAAAACAAAGCACAGCAAGGAGCGCTGTGCGATGCGCAGGCGGCGTAAGAACATTGGAGCATCCCCAAGATTAAGTCATGCAGACGGTATCGGCTGAAACGATAATTCTTGAGTATGAGTCGTCTGCTTTCCCCTGAGGAGTATGCGCTGGCGCTAGGGTGCTGTTTGGGAGGTCAGGTACGCCACCAGATCGCTGAGCTTCTGATCGCTGCCGATCCACCAGAAGTTCATGCGGGTGCCGGGTACGATGGCTTTAGCGTCGTCGATATAGGCTTTCAGGGTAGGGGCGTCCCAGGTGATGCCGGAGGTACGCATGGCTTCGGAGTATTGGTACGAACCGGTTCCTGCCTTACGGCCTACGACGCCATTCAACACCGGGCCGAACCCTGCTTGAGCGCCTGGGCCAATGGCATGGCAACCACTGCACCTGGCCTGAAACACGGCCTGGCCCGCGTCGGCGTCACCCTCGGCCAACGCCGCGGGCGCGGTGCTTGCCAGGAGGAGGGCGAGGAGGTAGTGCGGCAGCGTTACAGGCATGAACATTCCAGGTATGAAGGGATACCCGGCCATAAATAAAACCCCTGACGCCTGGACGCAAGCACAAACCGTGTGGGGCCTCGCGACGTCTTGTCGCAGCCTGCCTGAACCCTGCCAACGGCTGCAGGGTCTACCGGCGACCTATTCTCGATAGCCCGCCAGGGCTATCACTGCCAGGAGGTTTTCAATGAGCACAGCTCGCGTCTCTGCCAAATCCCCGCTGGGCCTCGGTGGCCTGACCTTGGCACTGGGCCTGTTAAGCGGGTGCAGTGGGCACGATACCCAGTCGGATGTCACAGCGCCAGGCGCCCCAAAAAGCGCCTCGACCGTTGCGCTGGATGCGGGCGCCGCGATGCTGCAAAGCCGCCCCCCGATTGACGCACTGAACGCCTACCTGGACGGCTTTCATTTTTACAACGGGCACCCTGACGTTCAGATGGAGGCACACCACTATTGCTCGATCCTCAACGAAGAGGTGATCCAGTGCGTGATCTACGACGGTAATGTCAAGGATGCAAAGCTGATGGGTGTGGAGTACATCATCAGCGAGCAGCTGTTCACCACGCTCCCCGCTGCTGAAAAGCAGCTATGGCACAGCCATGGACATGAGGTGAAATCCGGGCAGTTGATCGCACCCGGTATTCCTGCACCGGCCGAGCACGCGCTAATGGAAAAGCTCGTGCATACCTATGGCAAGACATGGCACACCTGGCACACCTGGCACACCGACTTGGATAAAACCCTGCCCTTGGGCGTGCCACAACTGATGATGGGCTTTACCGCAGACGGTCAGGTCGATCCTGCGCTGGTGGCTGAGCGTGACCGGCGCATGGGTATAAACAGTGCCGATGAAAAGCGTCAGCGTGCCGACATCGTGGCGCCGCCCGTGGCCCCCGGCGCTGATGCCTGGAGGCAAGGGCAGGTGATCCAGATTACTGACCCTACCGGGCAGCAGCACAAGGCGCTGCAGCCAGGCGCCAGCACACCGTCCACGCCAGGCCAGAACGCGCATTCGAACACGCCCCACGGCGCGCCGTAAGGCTGGAGCCTGGCGGTATCGCCCACTGTGATAGAGCGCATTAACCGAAGCAATTTCTGATTAGGCGCAGCCCCTTTTACGCTGGGGTTTGTTCAACGATGTTCAGAGGTGTTCATGTCCAAGCTGTTTACCCCCTTTTCGCTGAAATCCGTGACCCTACGCAACCGGATCGCAGTCCCCCCTATGTGCCAATACAGCGCCCATGAGGGCGTGGTTAACGATTGGCACTTGGCGCATTACACCACCCTGGCCCGTGGCGGCGCAGGCTTGGTGATCGTCGAGGCGACCGCAGTCGCCCCAGAAGGGCGTATCACCCCAGGCTGCACCGGTTTGTGGAATGACGAGCAGGCTGAGGGCATGGCACGCATTGCTGCGGCCATCAAGGCAGGCGGCGCAGTGGCCGGCATTCAGATCGCCCACGCCGGGCGCAAAGCCAGCGCCAACCGCCCCTGGGAAGGCGATGACCACATCGCACCTAACGATCCGCGCAGTTGGGAAACCCTTGGCCCTTCGGCCACAGCCTTCGGTGCCAACCTGCCGCAAGTGCCCAAGGAGATGACCGTCGAAGACATTCACCGGGTGCGTGATGACTTCGTCGCCACTGCCCGCCGGGCGCTGGATGCAGGGTTTGAGTGGCTTGAACTGCACTTTGCCCACGGCTACCTGGCTCAAAGCTTCTTCTCTGCTCATGCCAATCAGCGTACCGATGCCTACGGCGGCAGCGCACAGAACCGTGGCCGGTTTATCCTCGAAACCCTGGAAGCGGTGCGCGAAGTATGGCCAGAGCACCTGCCCCTTACCGCCCGTTTTGGGGTAATCGAATTCGATGGCAACGACGAGCAAACCTTAAAGGACTCCATCGAACTGGTTAAGGCCATGCGCGGCGCGGGCCTGGACATGCTCAGTGTGAGCATCGGGTTCGATACACCTGAGGCAGACATCCCGTGGGGCCCTGCATTTTTGGCACCTATCGCTCAGCGTGTACGCGACGAAGCCGGCCTGCCGGTGGCCACCGCGTGGGGCGTAGATGAGCCGTCGCTGTGTGAAAACGTGATAGCGGCTGAGCAGATCGACTTGGTGATGGTAGGCCGCGCTCATCTGGCAGACCCCCATTGGGCCTACTACGCCGCCAAACAGCTGGGCGTTGATAAACCTTCCTGGGTATTACCAGCGCCGTATGCGCATTGGTTGCAGCGTTACGAGCCTGCTGCACGGGCTTAATCGCTCGGGCTCGGTAGGTTGTCACTTACAGCTGTAGAGGGTTTGGCAACAACCCTCTTCGCCAACGCCGCCTGGCGGCTGCGTTACCTTCTACAGGCGGCGGTATTAAACAGGCCCGGCGCGTAACTGTAGGAGGCAACGCCAGTTGCCGAACGCCTCAAATAGCCCGCTCAGGCCCTTGCGTCTACCACTCCACTACGATCTTGCCAAAGTGGCTGCCACTTTCCTGGAACTTGAACGCGTCGGCCAGTTGCTCAAGCGCAAATGTGCGGTCAATCACCGGGTGGATACTGGCCTGCTCCAAGGCGGCTACATACTCCTGCTGCTGACGGCGCGTGCCTACGATCAGGCCCTGCAAGCGTGCCTGTTTTGCCATCAACAGAGAGGTGGGTACTTCACCCTGACGGCCGGTCAACACGCCAATCAAAGAAATATGACCGCCTACTTTTACCGCCGTGATCGACTGCGCCAGCGTACCTGGCCCGCCCACCTCTACGACATGGTCTACGCCTTTACCCTGGGTGAGGTCCAGTACTGCCTTGCCCCATTCGGGTACGTCACGGTAGTTGATGACCTCATCCGCCCCCATGGCCTGGGCCCGTGCGAGTTTTTCATCAGAGGACGAGGTGAGTATCACTCGGGCCCCAAACAGCTTGGCGATCTGTAAGGCGGCGATGGACACGCCGCCGGTGCCAAGCAGCAGCACGGTGTCGCCTGCCTTGAGTTGGCCATCGGCAACCAGTGCACGCCAGGCCGTCAGCCCTGCGGTCGTGAGCGTAGCGGATTGAGCGTGAGTCCAGCCGCGAGGCGTCTTGGTGAAGTGTGTCGCGGGGCGCACGACATATTCAGTTGAAAACCCTTCGGCACCGTCGCCAGGCGTTTTGGCGAAATGCCCAACCTCAGAAGAGGGCAGGCCATCCTGCCATTGAGGGAAGAACACGGACACCACCGGATCGCCCACATGAAACTCTGTCACGCCTTCGCCCACTGCTTCCACCACGCCGGCGCCGTCCGCCATGAGCACACGGCCATCTTGGGTAGGAATGCTCCCGTTGGCGACCAAGAGGTCATGATAGTTCAGCGAGGTGGCGTGGACCGCCACCCGGATCTCTCCCAGGCCTGGCATACCCGGATCAGACACGTCTTGCAGTTCAAGGTGGTCCAGCCCGCCTGGGCTCCGTACAACCAATGCTTTCATTGCGCTATTCTCCTGGGCTGAGACGCCAGCCCGCTAGCCACCGTCCATGGTATCGATGTCTTGATCCAAGGGTTTGGAAGTAGAAAGCACCGGGCGCGGCTGAGTTCCGGCCAATTGGGCAAGGTCAGATGCCGCCTGCCCCTTTGGGTTATACCGTAAGCCCACGGGTGTGCTAGATTCACTGCACCCGACCACGTGGAGGCGTCGCCATGTTGTTCAGCCTGATTGGTAAAAAGAGCAAAGCCGAAGAGAAGCAAGACATCGCGTTCCTCAATGCGCTGAGCCGGATCGAAACCCTGCAAGTGCGCGATGGCTGCGTGTCCATGGATATCTCGGACCTCAAGGCCAAGGTACGTGAGTCGCGGGAAAGCACCAAAGGGTTGGTTGCAGCGCGTTAATAAGGGCTACCGATGGGCGTGCTGCTGTTGCTCCCGCTGTTGGTCAGCGGTTTTCTGGTCTGCCTCAAGAACCCCAGCCTTTACAATCGACTTCATCGCTACGAAGGCCAGCTGCTGTATCTGCAGGTGGCCCGTTACGGCCTGGCGTGCCTGTATTTCTCTTTCTGCTTCTGGCTAATCATGGCTGGGCTCACTGCCCATGCCTGGGGTGGTTATTGCCTTGGCGCAAGGTGTATCCCCGCGCTCTCTACTGACTGGTTGAGCTGGCTAGGCCAGCGATGCCTCGCCTTGGGGCTGGCAGACACCTACACCCACGCACAGGTCACGGGCTTTGCCACGCTGGTGGGGGTATCAGCACTGTGGGTGCCCACCCCTTGGGCCAAATGGCTAGCCTGGCGCTTGAAAGCCCGGCTCAAGCGGCTTGCACCAGGCGCTGCCGAGCGCATTGACGACCAAGTAATCGGCACGTACCTGTTAAGGGAGTCGGTGCTACACAGCCCGCGCCTGCTAATGCTCTACGAAGCCTTCGCCAACCGTGCCCACGTGATGCTGTCCATGCAGGACAGGAAAGTCTACGTGGGCTATATCATTTCCCTGGGCGCGCCGACTGAAGTGGTTGGGATCGACCAGGAGATCCTGTTGGTGCCCACCCTCAGCGGCTACCGCAACGACGACACCTTGACGGTGGAATACACCACGCACTATGCCGCCATCGATGTGTACAGCCCTATTGCGTTACGGCAAGAGCACCTGGTGTCGGCCACCATGTTCAGTGAGTCCATTCGTCATGCGTTCGACGCGTCCGGGCAGCGCCAGGCCTATCGAGACGGTTCGGCCAGTCAACCTGAATCGGCTCGTCGAATCGCTCGGGAACCGGGGCCAGACGGGGCCTGAGGCCCCAAAGGTGCGAAACAGAGCGTTCCTGAGTACGTAAGGGGCGCTTTTCGCACAGGGCCACACGCCAATGACCTATACGCTCTGGGGCTAACATGTCCGGAGTTTGCCCATGGCTACGCATACCCTCGAACAGGTGCCACCCGCCACCCTACGTAAAGTCATCGCTGCCGCTGCTGTTGGCAACTTTGTGGAATGGTTTGATTTTGCAGTGTACGGCTTTCTGGCAACGCTCATTGCCAACCAGTTCTTCGCTAGCAACAGCGCCAGCGTGGCATTGTTGAAAACCTTTGCGATATTCGCGGTGGCCTTTGCCTTGCGCCCGCTGGGCGGCGTGGTGTTCGGTGCCCTGGGGGACCGGCTGGGCCGCAAGCGCATCCTGTCGCTGACGATCCTGATGATGGCGTGCTCCACCACGGTGATTGGCCTGTTACCCACGTATGCCACCATCGGCATCATGGCGCCTGTGCTGCTAACCCTGGCCCGTTGCGTACAAGGGTTCTCGGCCGGTGGAGAATATGCCGGTGCCGTGGCCTATCTGATGGAGCATTGCCCGCGACACAAGCGCGCGTGGTATGGCAGTTTCATTCCCGTGTCCACGTTCTCGGCCTTTGCCGTGGCCGCCGTGCTGGCTTATGTACTGGAAGCCAGCCTGTCACCCGAGGCGATGGCCAGTTGGGGCTGGCGCGTGCCTTTCCTGGCGGCTGCCCCCTTGGGCATTATCGGGCTGATCCTTCGTTGGCGCATGGAGGAAACCCCGGCGTTCAAAGCTGCCCAGGCCCAAACCGTGGTTCAGACGCACTCCCCACTCAAAGACACCCTGCGTAACCACGGGGCGGCCATGTGCTGCCTGGGCGCCTTCATCTCGCTGACAGCGCTGTCGTTCTATATGTTCACTACCTACTTCGCCACGTACCTGCAAGTGGTCGGGCACCTGACCCGCGCCCAGGCGCTGGCGGTGTCTACCGTAGCGCTGCTGTTTGCCGCCGGGGCGTGCCCGATAGCAGGCGCGTTTTCAGATAAGGTCGGCCGCCGCAAAACCATAGGCTTTACCTGCCTGTGGGTGATGGTCACGGTGTTCCCCGCGTATTGGCTGGCCAGTTCAGGGCAGGTAGGGCAGGCCATTTGCGGCGTCTTGTTGCTTGCCGTCGGTGCGCTGCTGTGTGGGGTGGTAACCGCCGCGCTGCTATCTGAAACCTTTCCCACGCGTACTCGTTACACCGCCTCGGCCATTACCTACAACATGGCCTATACGATCTTCGGTGGCACCGCGCCGCTGATGGCCACTTGGCTGATTGGCTCGACGGGCAGTAACCTGGCGCCGGCCTTCTACCTTGTGATCATTGCCGTGCTGGCCATGGCCGGGGGTCTGGCATTGCCGGAAACCTCGCGGATTTCGCTGCACGGGGAGGACGATTTGGAGGCTGCCGCGCCGACCCCGCACCGGGTGTAGGCCGCTAGCAGTAGCCAGTGGATAGGGGGTTGCAAAACTGTACGGGCGACCCCCATTCCAACTGAACCTGTGCGTGTGGCAGGTGCAGTGGCACACTTCAGGCCCGTGTTGGCAACCTGGAGGCCTCAATGACAACGGTTAAATTCAAGCAGGTAGACGTATTCACTGCCCAGCGTTACAAGGGCAACCCGGTGGCAGTGATTATGGATGCGCAAGGGTTGAGCGACCTGCAGATGCAGCAGATCGCCAACTGGACCAACCTCTCAGAAACCACCTTCGTGCTGCCGCCCACTCAGCCTTCGGCCAGTTACCGCCTTCGCATCTTTACCCCGAATGCCGAACTGCCCTTCGCCGGGCATCCTACCTTGGGCAGTGCCCACGCCTTGCTGGAAAGTGGCCTGGTACAGGCCCATGAGGGCGAGCTGATTCAGGAGTGCGAGGCGGGCCTGGTACGGCTAACGATCACCGGCACGGCCCACCAGCCTCACATCGCCCTTCAATTACCGCAGCCTCACTTCACGTTGGTAACGGAGGCTCAATTGGCCGCATTGACAACAGCGCTGGGTACGCCCGTGCTGCCTGCCTTTCAACCTGCAGTAGTGGCGGTAGGGCCTCGCTGGCTGGTGGCGCAAATGAGCAACGCCGAGCAGGTACTGGCTAATGAACCCGACTTGGTCGCAATCAAGGCCTTGACCCTTGAGGTCAACGCCACCGGGGTGCTGATCTTCGGTGCCTACCCCACAGGCAGCCCTGCTGCAGTAGAGGTACGAGCCTATGCGCCAGCCTGCGGCATCAATGAGGACCCTGTGTGCGGCAGCGGCAATGGTGCAATGGCCGCCTTCATTCGCCACACAGGGCAAACCACGACCTTGGGTGCATCACTGCAGGCCAGCCAGGGCATTCGGCTGGGCCGGGCTGGCCAGATCCGGTTGGGCATTGAAGACAACGTCATTACGGTGGGCGGTGAGTCGATTACCTGCATCGAAGGTATGATTGCCCTCTAAGTAAAGCGGGAGGCCGATAGGTCGCAGGCCTCCCGACGATTGCGCGCCAGTAACCCAAGGGCTTAGCTAAAGCCACTGATCGGGTGAGGCACGTATGGGGCCTCCAGGCGTGCGATGTCATCGTCACTAAGGCGTACCTGCAGGGCTGCAACGGCATCGTCCAGTTGCGGCACTTTCGAGGCCCCTACGATAGGCGCCGATACGCCGCGCTTGGCCAGTACCCAGGCCAGGGCGATTTGCGCCATGGGCAGGCCTCGCTCTTGAGCGATCTGCTGCACCACGTCGATCACCTGACCGTCTTCGTCTTCATGCCCCTTGAAGAACGACTTGCCGGAGAGGTCGGTGCGGGTGCGCTCGGTTTCCTCGCCCCGAGGGCGAGTAAGCCGACCACGGGCCAAGGGGCTCCAGGGCATCAGCCCCACCCCCTGGTCCAGGCACAGCGGGATCATTTCCCGTTCTTCTTCCCGGTACAGCAGGTTGACGAAGTTCTGCATGGACACGAAGCGGCTCCACCCATGGTCTGCCGCGACCTGTTGTGCCTTCGCGAACTGCCACGCCGCCATGGAGGACGCGCCGAGGTAGCGAGCTTTACCGGCCTTGACGACGTCGTGCAACGCTTCCATGGTCTCTTCGATGGGGGTGTGGTAGTCCCAGCGGTGGATCTGGTAGAGGTCAACGTAGTCAACGCCCAGGCGGGTCAGGCTGGCATCGATTGCCTGCATGATTGCCTTACGCGATAACCCTTGCTCATTGGGCTTTGTGGTGCCGTTGCCCATGTTCGGCGGGTAGAACACCTTGGTGGCGATCACGGTGTCTTCGCGGCGCGTGAACGCTTTGAGCAGCTTGCCCACGATCACTTCCGAAGTGCCTGCCGAATAGCTATTAGCCGTGTCGAAAAAATTGATGCCGTGCTCTACCGCGCGACGAATGATCGGGCGGCTGGCGGCTTCATCCAGGGTCCAGGGGTGAGTGCCGGAGGCGGGATCGCCAAAGGTCATGCAACCCAAGCACAGTTGCGAGATGTCCAGGCCGGTAGTGCCCAGCTTTACGTATTCCATAACGATGTCCTTCAAACAGTGGCCGTGAAGCTTTGAGCGAGGCAGGGCTTCAAGATTGAACGCCCGGTGGGTGTGCGCCGATGACCGGTATCTGCCCTCAACCCCCGGTGACCTTAAAGGCCGCAACTTAGGCACGGACTGTAAGTGAGACAAGCCGCGCGAGAAAAGGCTGTCGTTATTATTTGTTATAATATAACATTTGAGCTTATCGCTTTTCCGCCTGCTGGAGCCTCCATGAACAGCCTTGCTATTACGCCCACAGAGGGCCTTACACGCCTGCCCGTCACCGTGCTCTCGGGGTTTCTCGGTGCAGGGAAAACCACACTCCTCAACCACATTCTGACTAACCGTGAGGGGCGGCGGGTGGCGGTGATTGTCAACGACATGTCCGAGGTCAACATCGATGCAGCTCTGGTGCGTGGTGGCGGAGCGGCGTTGTCGCGCACGGACGAAACACTCGTGGAAATGAGCAATGGCTGCATTTGTTGCACGCTGCGCGAGGACCTGCTGATCGAGGTCGCGCGGCTGGCTAAAGAACATCGTTTCGATCAGCTGGTGATCGAATCCACGGGCATTTCAGAACCTCTGCCGGTGGCAGAAACCTTCACCTTCACCGACGAGGAGGGCGTTTCGCTGTCGGCTTTCGCCCGCCTGGACACGCTAGTAACGGTGGTCGATGCCTTTAACTTTCTGCGTGACTACAGCAGCGAAGACAGTATTGCCCAACGCGGCGAATCACTGGGGGAAGAGGACACCCGCAGCGTGGTGGACCTGCTGATCGAGCAGGTGGAATTCTGCGACGTGATCCTGGTGAACAAGCTGGACCTGATAAGCCCTGAGCAGCAACACCAACTGTGCACCCTGCTAACCCGGCTGAACCCCCGGGCCCGGATCGAGTTGGCCGAATTTGGCCAAGTGGCCTTATCGAAAGTACTGAACACCGGCCTGTTCGACTTCGACCAGGCTGCCAGCGCACCGGGTTGGCTACAGGAACTGCGCGGCGAGCACCTACCTGAAGCCGAAGCCTACGGCATTGCCAGCTTCGTGTACCGGGCTCGCCGGCCGTTCCACCCGGTACGCTTCTATACCGCGGTGAATGAAGGCTGGCCGGGCGTGGTACGCTCGAAGGGCTTCATATGGATCGCCAATCATCCCGCCGAGGCATACGGCTGGTCCCAGGCAGGCGCGATCTGCCGCCGCGAGCCAGCCGGCCTTTGGTGGGTGGCGGTGCCCCGCGAGCAATGGCCTGAGGACCTTGCCGAGGTGGCGGCTATCGAGGCGCTGTGGCAGGCCAATGTGGGCGACGCCCGCCAGGAATTAGTGCTAATCGGCATGGGCATGCAGCCCGATTCGCTAACCGCCATGCTTGACCACTGCCTGCTGACCGACGCAGAAATGGCCATGGGGCCCAGCGTCTGGGAACGCTGGCAAGACCCGGTATTACCCGAGTGATAGCCTGTTCTGTAGCAGGGTCAGTTCCGGCTGTGAGCGAAATCTGGCGGCACCTCTAACCCCTTGTTTCGCCGTTCTGCAACCAAGGGCACAGTTCGATGCAGGTGTAACAAGAGCTTCTATCTCTCAGCGGTAGAGTGTGTCGCGACCGTACAGAACCCGGTTAGGCATCAGCAGAACATTGACACTGTTGTCCTCGCCGGTATGCGCGTCCTCTTCGCCTTCGGACACATGCAAGCGCACGCCTTCGATTGAATAACTGCCTTTCAATGCCAAAAAGCTTTGCTCGTCGGCATAGCTGCCAGCCTCTTCCTCTTTGGGCATGATCCTGCCACCTACCAGACAGTACCTGATGCGCACAGCACCTTTGTCACGCATCGCCCGGTCGAGCGTAGCCATCGTTTCCTCTGGTAAACCGATCCCACTGTGGTGGGACACACCCAGCACCGGAAGCCCTTCTTTATCCATGCCTCTTGCACAGACCGCAATGCAGGGCCCCAGGCCGCTGGTACCAATGCCTTGACAGCCGTCTTTCGAATTGATGACATCGAACTCGTCCATGTCGACATCCCTCACGTTTTTGGCCGACACGTTGCTGCCTTCAGGCACACATTCAATCGGCCCACCTCTAAACAACTCGGCGTGCAGCCGCCCAAGCTCCCTGAAGGGCGCGCGGTCCTGATCATTGACCGGGCGGTGGCTTAAGTTGGCGAAGGCAACCTGGAAATTTATCGTTTCCGCCTTCAACTGCTGATCAATGATTTGCAATTGTTGGCCAATGCCCTCACGCGACACCCCTGGCTGATTGAGCTGCGCGCCCCATTGAGATTGGAGCCGCAAAAGCCGCTGAATTTTTTGCTGCACACCCGCCGTGGCGGAGAAGCGCTGGCGGTACAGCTCAGACTTTTCTTCCAATTGTTGTTTCAGCGGATGGTCGTGGCGTAGCGACTGCGCTGCTACCTGGTGGGCACCCATTTGCTGATGCAGATACCACATCAATGCATCAGGTGCCGCGCCCTTTGCAGGATGTTGTACGTTGACAGCGGTACTGTTCACAGGCCGCCGCCATACCATGTTTTCACCAAACGTCACGGCAGCCAGGTGCAGGTCACTGCTGCCCGGTACTGAATGAAAGTTCAACAGCACCGGGGCGCGGGTTCCGTCGGCTCTCGTCAAGGCAATATGGTAGTCAGCGCGGCTGGCGGATGCTTGTTGTGTCTGTAGGCGGCCCTCGCTTATTTCCTTATGAATACACGCACCCAGTTGAGGGTCATGGCTATTGACGAGCCAATTCATCGAAGAAGTATCGGCAACCTGTCCATTCAGCAACGGCGTTGAACCCTCGATGTTGGGCCGCAAGGGTGTTGTTTGAGCGTTAGTCGCATAAGAGGGGGTGCCGCGTGCAACGCCATCCATATCGGGCCTTTCAGTCAGTGCAGTTAGCTTGCTGAGTCGTCATGCGGGATGGGCGGTTCCATTTTTCCAACGTTGTTGATGAGACGCTTGATGCGGAGCGTTAAGCGATAAAACGGAGCGTGCGTATCAGCAAACTAGGGGCGTGATGTGAGCAGCCGTTGCGCCTGGCGCTCCAATTGGTCGAGGCGATAGTCGCGCTGCTTCTCGGCCTCTACCATGGCCTTGCGCCCGTGCTGGTTGAGCAAGTAGGTATGGATCTGCTGCACTTCCAGAGTCTGATAGATCCGCGCTGTGTCCAGGCGGGTGCTTTGCACCGGGGTGCGCACCTGCCGAGTGCTCATCACGACCTGAGGGCCAACTGCCCCCACCAAATGCCAGCCCTGTGCCTGAAACCAACCCGCCACGCTGATCGCGCACGCCACCTCGGTATGGGGATAACGCGCGCCCACTTCAGCCAGGAGCGCTTGGCCGATGCCATGACGTCGATGGCGGGGCAGCACCGCGAGGTACAGCACTTCGCTCGCGCCAGTGGCGCCTGGGGCGGGGAGTAGAAGGGCGAAGCCCAACACCGTGCTGGCCTCTTGCTTATCCAGCGCCAGTACGCACTCGACCGTCAGGTGCTCATCGCTGCCCATAGCCTGAAGGTACTGGTGTACTTCAAGGCCCAGGCCATATTGGTACAGCGGGTACAACCGATTGCTCGGCGCCAGCGCGACGCTGCTCAGCACGGTGAGGTGGTCCATGGCCAGCCGTTGTACCTGGCTGGCCATGGCTTCAGAGGGTGGGGTAACGAGGTAGCTTAGGGTGAACATGGGCGCTCGCGTATTAAAAGGGCCGGCATGATACCAGCACTACCGACCGCAATTACCGGCTTTGCGGTAGCCTGCCGCCAGCGCGTCGCGTTCGGAGTGGAAGGTGATACGGTTTTTGTTGGCCACCTTGGCGTAGCTCGGGCAGCCAACAGGCAGGTGATACACGTGGCTATTAAGGTTGCCAATGATCGCCCCAGTGGAGGCGTCGCTGGGCTGCGCGTTGGCGTTAGTGCTGGCTGTAGCCGGGGCAGGAGTGGAGGCCGGGGAGGGAATCGGGCTGACCACACCGTCACCTACGGGAATATAACCCTTTACCCACGTGCGCTCACCGGTCACGAAGGGGTTGGGGTGGCCCATGATGGCGGCAATCCGCGTGTTGCGTTCGCGCTCCCAAGGCGTGACCGGGAACTGTGCGCTCCACCCCATGAGCAGCTGCTCTTGCTGGCGGGAGAGGTTGAGCTTGTAGCGGTCGAACATGTAAAAGGTGGTACGTGCAACCAGGCCTTTTACCTCGTCACGGGGCTCGGCCACCCGTTGGTGGAAGTCTACTTTGGTCTTGCACTGACCATATTGCGGCGCCACCCCAACGGCCACACCGTAGTTAAGGTTGCTACGGTCGCCGTTCACTTCACCTACGGAGGGGTAGAGGTTGAACAGGTCTGCTTCCATGGCCTGGAACACCGGGTCATCGCTTTCACAGTAGTCACGCCCACCCCGTTGCCAGCACTGCCGCTGCTGACCAAACGTCCAGGCCGGCACAATATGCTCCCACTCGGTACGCTGCGCGCGGTTCGCCTGCGTGCGCGTCTTCAGGCCACAGGACTGCGCATCGATCCGCCCGCCCGATTTACCGACCCACGTCCACTGGCAGCCACAATACAACTCACCCAGGGTGCTGTTGCCCTGATCGTAATACACGGCTTGTTTAGCAATCACCTTGGCCTCCGCAAAGGTTGCAGGAGGCTCGGCAAAGGCCGAAAAAGACACGAAAGAGACGAAGGCAGCGAGCAGGTAGGTTTTCATGAATAATGCAGTAACAAAATGATGAAGGGGTGCATTATGCCGGTATTGAGAAGCGGGCGTCAGGCCTCACTAATGTCGGCGCCCATCACGCGCAATCGGTCGCTAATCATCGCTACGGCATGGGCAGGTGATACCAGGGCGGTATCGAGCGTCCATGGCGCTTCAGCCCACGGCTCATAGTCATGGTTGAGCACAGCGCTCCATGAGGGGGGCAAGAGGCCAGGGATATCAGTCGCCCGACACTCGACCCTGCGCTGATGTTCACGCCTATCCGAGCAGATGATCTGGATATCAAGTAAGCGTGTGCCCGCCCGCAGCGCCACGTCTGCCCAGGCGTTCCGGCTTTCAGCTACCGGGTTGACGCAATCTACAATCACCGTGGCGCCCAACTGCAGGTTACCGAGCGCCAGCCCGTTGGCAACGAAATAACCACTGCGCCCTACGTCGTGTAGCCCAAATGCGCCCGAGTCCCGAATCGCTTGCTCGATGGTGTCGAGGCGCACGTACACTGCACGTGTCCGCGTGGCGAGTTCACGGGCCAGGGTAGTTTTGCCCGTACCGGGCAAGCCGCTGAACACAATAAGCATGGCGTGACCTTTGTTAAGCGAGAGGCGGTATGGGCGTGGCATCTGACCATGAAACCCAGCAGCAATACACCCCATTGGTTTGACTATCCCTGCCTATATCCCTAGGGTGGCCAGCCGTTTTCATACTTGAGACCACGATGACCAACCGCTCTACACTGCCACCCACCGTCTATCTCCTAGGGTTGACCATCTTCACCCTGGTGACGGCGGAGTTCATGGTGGCCGGCATCATGCCCGCCCTGGCGCAAGCCTTCGGCGTGAGCCTTGCCCAGGTGGGCAACCTGATTGCCTTTTATGCGCTGGGCATGGCCTTGGGTGGGCCGCCCGTTACCATGCTGTTGATTGCCCGTGGCATCAGTACCAAGCGAGCGTTGATCGGCCTATTAGGTGTGTACGTGGTGGCAGGGGCACTGGCGGCGGCAGCGCCCAGTTATGACGTACTGCTCGTCGCGCGAGTGGCGATGGGCATCGCCAGTGCCGCCTGTATCGGCTTGTGCATGACTATCTGCGCAGGGCTCGTGGCGCCGGAGGCGCGGGGCAAAGCCGTCTCGGTGGTGCTGGCCGGCCTGATGTTGTCCCCGGTGGCCGGTGTTCCCATGACCACCTGGATCGAGCACAGCTTCGGCTGGCGGCCCAGCGCCTGGTCGGTGGTGGTGCTGTCGCTGGTCTGCACCCTGATGGTTGCCATTAAACTGCCCCATGGTCACGCAGAGCAGCAACCCGGGTTACAGGGGCAACTGAACGCATTGAAAAACCGCAGCCTCTGGGCCGCCTACCTCACCAGTGGCCTGATTATCGGGTCAACCTTTGCAGCATTTAGCTACATCACACCGATCCTGTTGGAAGAAGTTGGCATTTTGCCAAGTTACATCGCCCCGTTGCTGGCCTTGTATGGCGTGGCCAACCTGGTGGGCAATACCGTGATAGGCCGCATCGCTGACCGCCATACGCTACCAGCGCTGGGCTGGGGCCTGGGCTTGCTGGTGCTGGCGCTGGTGGGCTTTGCACTGGCGGGCCAGCACCGTTGGCTGAACCTGCTGTGCTTCATCAGTGTCGGGCTCACCGGCGTTGCACTCAACCCCGCCATGGTGGCGAGGGTGATGAAGGCCGCCGAACCGGGTGCGCTGGTTAACACGCTGCACACCTCGGTGATTACCGCAGGCCTGGCGCTGGGTAGTTGGGCCGGCGGTGAGGCTGTAGACGCCGGGTATGGCCTGCGTGCGCCCTTGTGGGTAGGTGCAGGCATGGCGCTGGTTGGGCTGATCAGCGTGTTACGCCCCTGGTTGGCACCCACGCCGGCGCCACGGGTGTGTGAGGGCTGACGGTAGTTGCAGGGCATCAGGTAGCGTCTAAAGCTGATCGGCCTTTTTTCTGGATCGGAACGCCGCCACCTTCATGCGGTTTCCACAGGTAGCCATACTGCACCAGCGCCTGCGATGCGACTTGGTCAGGTCGTTGAACCAGAGCACGCAGTCATGAGCTTCGCATTGGCGCACATACTGCACCTGCTCGCACGTGAGCAGGTCGACCAGTGACTGCGCCACGGGCTGCAAGAGGCTGGCCGCACTGTAGTTACGCCGCCCCGTTTTCACATAAAACGCTTTTGTCTGCGTGTCCCACGCCAGGGCGCTGATCGGCCCGGCCTCCAGAATGTGGTTCACCACGGCAAGGTCTGGGGGCGGTGCGTTATCGACGCGCGTACCTACTGCGGCCCTGGCGCAGGCACGCAGCTGGCGAGCCAGCGCAATCAAGCCAGGTGGGCTTATGTGCTCAGCATCCGCGGCCAAAACACCTGCTGTGTTAAGCCAATTCACGACGCTATCGTCATCGACCAGGCCATCTTGGTGCTGCTCACCGGTTCCGTTGGTGGCACCCGAGGCCTACACGCTGGAAGGGCTTCACGTAAGCCGCCCCGGCAATGCGGACATCCAGCTTGACCTGGTGTTGGACTATGCCTCTAATGTGGAAATGTACCCTGCACTCCAGGGCTATTTTCGGGCCTTTCAGCCGCCGTTGTTGGCGGTCTGGGGGAAAAACGATCCGTTCTTCCTGCCGGCAGGCGCCGAGGCCTGGGCGCGAGATATACCGGCTGCGGACATTCGTTTCTACGACACTGGCCACTTTGCTCTGGAAACCCATGGCAATGTGATCATCCCGGCTATTGGCGCATTTCTCGACACTCACCTGCCATAGCCCCCATCGGCGTAAGGGTGCAGGCTCCGTATGAAGTCAGGCTTTGAGCAGGTAGGCTTTCTTGGATTTGATGTGTTTGGCACCCTGGTGGATTGGCGAACCAGTGTGGCCAAAATCGCCGAGCCGTTCTTGCGTCAGTACCGCCTCGACATTGATCCATTCACGTTCGCAGACGAATGGCGCTCGCTGTACCAGCCCTCCATGGCGCCCATACGGGAGGGCCGGCGGCCGTTCGTGACGCTGGATGTATTGAACCGAGAAAGCCTTGAGACCTTACTGGTGAGCCGAGGTATAGACACCGCCTGTATTCCCGGCGAGGCGTTGGACGCACTCAACACAGCCTGGCAGCGGCTGGCCCCCTGGCCAGACACCGTGGAAGGGCTGACCCGGCTCAAAACCCGCTTTGCGCTCGGGCCACTGTCCAATGGTCATATCGCAGGGATGATGCACCTCGCCCGCCATGCCAGCTTGCCGTGGGACATGATCGGCGGCGCCGAGCTTAGCCAGAGCTACAAGCCCCAACCGCAGACCTACTTGCGTACCATCGCAGCCGTGGGCCTTACGCCCGAGCGCACGGCCTTGGTCGCGGCGCACAACCAAGACCTCAAGGCCGCACGCGGCCTGGGCATGCGCACGGTGTTCATACGCAGGCCTACCGAGCACGGCCCTGGGCAGGTCACGGACGTGGAGCCCGAGCAGGACTGGGATGTGGTGGCCGATTCCTTGACCGAGGCCGTGCAGGTGCTGGGGTGTTGAGTAGGACTTATCAACGCCTCCTGTTTCTGAAATGTCTTGAAACATTCACACAGCGAAGCGGGTCCATGTGATACCTCTTTTTCAGGTTTCTCTATGAAAACCCCTCGCCCTAGCGCTCGCCTGCAATCACTTACTCAACTGCGCAACCTCAAGATGGCAAGGTCTGCCCATGCCTACGTTAGGGGTAATACCGCACAGTTTTATGAGTGGCTCAACAGCCAGACGGGCCGTCGCCTACCAAGCGGCCCGCCGGTATGGATTTGCGGTGACTGCCACGCGGGTAACCTGGGGCCTACTGGGGACTCGAAAGGGCGGATCGATATCCATATCCGCGACCTCGACCAGACCGTGGTTGGCAACCCTGCCCACGACTTGGTCAGGCTAGGGTTGTCCTTGGCCACCGCAGCGCGCGGGTCTGACTTACCCGGCGTGACCACGCCGCGGATGCTCGAAGAAATGATGCAAGGCTACGAACAGGCGTTCGAGCATGGCGGCGATGAAGAGCCGGCGCGCCCGACACAGGTAAAAGCCGGGATGCGCAGTGCGGTTCAGCGCACCTGGAAGCACCTGGCCGAAGAGCGCATGGGCGACATGCGGCCGACCATTCCACTGGGCAAGCACTTCTGGGGGCTGTCCAAGGCTGAGCGCGAGGGAATCAAAGCGCTGTGCCTCACACCGGAGATTCACACCTTGGTCACCTCGCTCAAAGGCCGCTCGCCCAGCGACCGGGTGGAGTTACTGGACTCAGCCTACTGGGTAAAGGGTTGCAGCTCCCTGGGCTTGTTGCGTTACGCGGTACTGGTCGGCGTGGGCGACGACGATGAACAGGAGTACTGCCTGCTGGATATCAAAGAGGCCGTTGCGGCTGCGGCACCCCGCACCGCCAGGGCAGGCATGCCGCGTGACAACGGCAGGCGGGTAGTGGAGGGCGCCCGGCACCTGTCGCCAGGCCTTGGCGGGCGCATGATTGCTACCCGCATGCACGGTCACGCGTTTTTCGTTCGTGAATTGTTGCCCCAAGACATGAAGCTTGAGCTCGATCAGCTTACCCAGCCCGAAGCCATTCAGGCAGCAGGCTACCTGGCCAAAGTGGTGGGAATGGCCCATGCGCGGCAGATGGACGTGGAGACCCGTGCGGCGTGGATTCGCGACCTTCAGACCAATCGTTCGCGCACCTTGGACGCGCCTTCCTGGCTGTGGTCCAGTGTGGTGCAATTGGTCGGGAGCCATGAGCAAGGGTATCTGGAACATTGTCGGCGTTATGCGTTGTAGTGAATGGCGGCTAAAGGCTGCTCCTCGGTAGGGCCATGGCGTATGCCCACATGGCCCTGACATACCCTTGCATTTAAAGGAGCAAGCGATGTTCCACGTAATGTTTAGCCTGCCGTGCCTCTACGTCGTCCTGTGTTACATAGGGCCTATGCCGTGGCCGTTGTCCGCCAAACTGGTGGCGGCCGTAGCCCTGTTGCTCGGTTCGCAATATCACCTGTATGCACGGCTTTCCTCAGGCAGCGTGTCGTCACCGGAGCTTCCACGGCCGCTGTTGATTTTTCTCAATTGGGCCTTCGGTGCCATTCTGCTGCTCGCGGTACTGCAGATTGCGGTAGATGCAGGGACCTTATTGACCATACTGGTGCGCCAGCAACTGCTGACCGTCCCCACCGGCCTACGCTATGGCATTGGCGTGGCTGCCATGCTGCTGGCTGCCGTGGGGGTGCAGCAGGCGATACGCGTGCCGCCAGTGAAAAACATCGATATCAGGATCAACCACCTGCCCGCGCAATTCGAGGGTTACCAGATCGTGCAGCTCACCGACCTGCACATCAGCCGGCTGTTTGACAGGGCGTGGACCGAGTCGGTGGTGACGCGCGCCAATGCACTGGGTGTTGACATGATCGTGGTCACAGGCGATCTGATTGACGGCTCGATCCTCCATCGGGCGTCGGCAGTAGAGCCATTACGCGCTTTACAGGCCCCTGATGGGGTGTACGTGATTCCCGGCAATCATGAGTATTTCTTTGACGGGGCCGCCTGGATGCGCCATTTCGAGGGCCTGGGCATGGTGCCGTTGGAAAACGCGCACCGGTTGGTGAACCGGGGGGGCGCTACCTTGGCCGTGGCGGGGGTGACTGACCTCTCCGCGCCGCGCACCGGCTTGGCGCCACCTGACCTTGAGCAGGCCCTCAGCGGCGTACCTGAGGGGGCCCCGGTCGTTCTGCTCGACCACCAGCCGAGAGACGCTCGGCTCACCGCTAAACGCGGCGTTGCGCTGCAACTCTCTGGCCACACCCATGGCGGCATGATCCTGGGCCTGGACCGGGTGGTGGCGTCAGCCAACGCAGGCTTCGTGTCTGGCCTCTACCACGTTAACGGCATGCAGCTCTACGTCAACAACGGTACCGCGCTCTGGCCCGGTTTTGCGATCAGGTTGGGGCGCCCCTCAGAGTTGACGTGCATCACCTTGCGCCGAGCCGCCGGCCTGGATGGTTAGTCGTCGGATGATCTCAAATGTATTAGCAATAAACGGGAGGAATTCGTTCCTAGGGCAGGATACGGTGGCTTGACCTACAGCCCTAGGCACACCGATGAACGATCTCGCGTTGGATTCAAAGCTTGACGCCGAGCACTGGAGCGAACACTTCGCTGAATTGGACGCCAAAGGATTCACCCTGCTGAAAGGCTTGCTGCCCCTGCAAGCTTGCCTCGCCCTGAGGGAGGGGTACGGAGAGCAGGGGGCATTCCGTGCCTGCATCGACATGAACCGTCACGGATTCGGGGCAGGGGAGTACAAGTACTTTGCCTATCCGTTGCCCGCCCTCATCGCAAGGCTAAGGTCCCATTTCTACGCCCAACTCGCCCCCTTGGCCAACACCTGGAACGAACGGCTTGGCGTCGACACACGCTACCCTGAGCGTCACGACACGTTTTTAAGCCACTGCCACCAGGCTAACCAGATGCGGCCGACGCCCTTGCTGCTGCGTTATGGCCCGGGAGACTATAACTGCCTGCATAGAGACCTATATGGCGAGGTGTGTTTCCCACTGCAGATGGCGGTATTGCTCAGTGCGCCCGCTGCTGAGTTCACCGGGGGAGAGTTCATACTCACCGAGCAACGGCCGCGTATGCAGTCCAGAGCGCACGTGGTGCCATTGAGCCAAGGCGATGCAGTGCTCTTTGCGGTCAATCGAAGGCCCGTAAAAAGCGCGCGAGGGTTCTATGGCGTGAACACGCGTCACGGGGTGAGCCAGGTATTGTCAGGAGACCGGTACACACTAGGGGTCATATTTCACGACGCCCAGTGATCGATGTAGCGCGGTTGGATAATCGAATCGCGAGCGTTTATGGATATGAAAGCAAGACTTGGAGTTTCAAGCCGCGAGCACAGCGATAAGCTTGCGAAAACGACAAAGGGACGGTGCCATGAATAGCGTCAAACCCCAGGCCAGCGACAGCGGCCCCAAAGCTGAAGACGACCCCCGCTGGCAGGTATTGGTAGGGCGCCTCGCAGACGCTGACCTCAACTTTGTGTATGGCGTACTCACCACCGGCGTGTATTGCACGCCGTTTAGCCCCACTAAGCTGCCAAGGCCTGAAAACGTCGTGTTCTTCGAGACCGCACAAGAAGCAGAAAGGGCGGGCTTTCGGCCCTCCAAGCGCCATAACAGCACGCCAGCGGTGGTTGCCCAAAAGCACGCGGCCACGGTGGCCGAAGCCTGTAGGCTTATCGATACGTCCGACGCGGTACCCTGCCTTACCGACCTGGCCGCTAAAGTAGGGCTGAGCAGCTTCCACTTTCACCGCATTTTCAAAAAGCTCACAGGGCTGACGCCTAAAGCCTACAGCGTTGCCTCGTTACGGACGCGCGTAACAGATCAACTGGCACTCAGTGGCACCATCACCGATGCGCTCTATGAAGCCGGATACAACTCCAACAGCCGCTTTTATGAAGCCTCGCACAAAATGCTCGGGATGAAACCTGCTCAATACCGGGCAGGCGGCGCCAACGTGGACATCAAGTTTGCCTTGGGGGAAAGTTCGCTGGGGTCGATCCTGGTCGCCACCAGCGCTCGGGGTATCTGCGCGATTTCGCTGGGTGATGACCCTCACGTATTGGTCGAGCACTTCCAGGACCGGTTTCCCAACGGCAACCTGATTGGCGGAGATGCCGAGTTCGAGCGACTGGTGGCTACGGTAGTAGGGTTTGTAGAGTGCCCGGCTATTGGGCTATCACTGCCCCTAGATATACGAGGTACAGTTTTCCAAGAGCGCGTCTGGCAGGCGCTCAGGGACATCCCCGTTGGGGCGACGGCCACCTATACCGAAATCGCGGCCCGCATCGGCATGCCGAGTGCTACCCGAGCAGTCGCCAATGCGTGCGGGGCGAATAAGCTGGCTGTCGCGATCCCGTGTCACCGCGTGGTCCGCAGTGACGGGTCGTTGTCCGGTTATCGCTGGGGGGTTGAGCGCAAGCGCAAATTGCTCCAGTGCGAAAAAGAACTGATCGAAGCAGCCCCTTGAGAGAGGCGAAGCAGTGGACATTGCTGAAGGCGACAGGCGAGTTCGTACTCAGTGAGGCGCCTGGCCAGTTTGGCGGGCATAGCAAAAGCAAGATTTTTGGTCGCCTGGACTGCCCGGCTGCATTGCTTGCCCTGAAAAAAGGGGGCTACACACAGTATCGAGTGTTCTTCTTGGATATGCAGGCAGCGCGTGCCGCAGGCTATCGCCCATGTAGCAGGTGCCTGCCCGCGTACTACAGACAATGGATTTTATCAGCATCAAAATCAAACGCATTACAGACAAATAAAACCTGTAAGCCCGCGCCGTAGAGCATAGAGCGCCTTAGAAATATCGCCAATTAAAATTTAACTTTTTAAAATATCAGAGCAAGAAACAGGGTTTTCTTAATCGCTATTAAGCAATAGTTTAATCCACCGCCCGCTGTTGCACTCGCTGCCCAGGTAGTGAATACGTGCGGGGCAAGGCTAATCCTGCCAAAAGGTTTGGGGGATTGTCAGGCACGTTATGAGTCTTCAGGTCAATCGGCTAAATCTCATTATCTGGGAGTCGTGCAATGGACGCGTGGTTGAAGAAAGACGTTGAGCGGAATATGGCGCAGCTAGGTGAACTAGAGATCTACCACGATGGGGAGGACTGGACGGAAGCAGAAAATGTGTGGAAACGCCCCCTTCGACCCCAGGCCTTTCCCTACACCACGTTTGATAGCGTCACGCGAGAAACGCTTTTTGACTATTCATCACTGACGATGAATAGAACCCTTACGGCTTTATACGAACAAGATTTCCTCTATCTGCCAGCGTCCTCGACAAACATTGTGGAAGGCTTGAAAAGCGCTTACAGCAACACCCAGCGGGCTTTGTCAGATGCGCTTATTCCACCGCTGCAAGACAGAGTGCTTGGCTGTATCGAAAGAGAAGTAAACGTTGGAGGCGAATGGACGCAAGATTTATTCAAGCGTTTTCTTGCAACCAGGCTTGAGCCTTCCAGCGAAGCGCCAGATGACTCACTTGCACTCATTGATGGCGCGAGCGACCCTAAATTGTTGGTGCCCTTGCTACTGATGCAACACGCGGTAGACTTTCTTCCTGAGTCGTCACACATGGCACGGTTTGCCAAAGGCGATTATGGCGAGGTTCAGTCTGCAGTCTTCCGGGTACTGCTTGATGAATTTGGCTATGGGAAACATGCTGTCAAACACAGCACGCTCTTCAAACAGACCCTGAAATCCATCGGGCTACTCGATAATTCCCATGCGTATTGGAATTACTACCTCACGTCCTCTCTACTGAATAACAACTACTTTCACAAGCTGACTCGGAACCCTGAGTGTTTCTTTGAGTATGTCGGTGCCATTACTTACGCAGAAAACGCTTTCGGGCCCTACTGCGCAAGGGTCAAGCACCTGCTGCTCAAACACTTTCCAGAGGCAGATGCACGGTATTACACGGAGCACGTACACATCGATGGCTTCCATGGCTCGATGACACTTAATGAAATCCTGCTCCCGTTGGCAGATAAATATGGAGCCTGCGTTTATCCAGAATTCGTCAGGGGCATCGAGATGAGTTGCCTTCTGCAAGGCATCATGGAAGAAGACCTGTGCGCGCAGCTCACCTGGATGGACAAGCGCCCTCAGTACCGACAGCTGGCCATGGACATCAAATCCGCAGTGCTCTCGAACATCGAAAACATTCCAGTGGCTCACCTCAATGAACCAAAAGGCGAATTGTCTGTACCTCACGTACATGATGGCGATGAATTTTGTATCGTCGATGAAGGCCTGCTGAGGTTTTGCCACGGCCCCGATTGTTTCAGCGACCTTTCACCTGGCGACTGTGTCGTGATTGCAAAAAACAGATTGCATGGCGCATTGGTATTGTCTGATTTTTGCAAATATCGAATTCTCTCTATCGGGGATTATCGCCACTATGCGACTTATAGCCTTTGATAGATCAGATACCACGCCAGTGATCAAAACAACGATCAAATACATTCAAATGTTACGGGGGGAAGACGGGCAAATACTATTTAGAGATATGACCTGTGCCCACCGAGGAGGGCCATTGACGCATGGCAGTGAAGACATGGGCTCCATCATATGCCCGTGGCATGGAAAAAAGACCAAGACGTGCCGAATACGCTATCTGGATTTACCCTTCGTAGAAAACGCTAACACGGTTTGGGTAGGGCTACGGGATTTTGAGCGCCTTATACAAAACGTCTGATAAACGTCGCTTGAACTGGTCATGATGCCCAAACTGGAGATATAGCATGTTGAGTAACAACAACGAAGCTGTCTTTGAAGCGAATGCCATTACCGTACCCAGCCCCTTGGTTAGCAGCATTCCACGTTGGCACTTTTCCATGCTCAACGATCGGCAGCGTAATCAAGCCTTTTACGACTCGATTGTGGCCACGGATTTTAGCGATAAAACGGTTCTCGATATTGGTACTGGCTCAGGCCTTCTGGCCATGCTTATCGCGCGCAAGGGGGCCAAACACGTGTATAGCTGTGAATCTAATTCACTGGTGGCAGCCAAAGCGCAGGAGATTATCCGCGCAAACGGGCTGGACCACCGGATCACTGTCATCAATAAACTGTCAACTGACCTCGCCCCAGGCCAGGATGTACCACGAAACATGGACGCCCTGATCTCGGAAACAGTTGATTGCGGTTTTTTTGGCGAAGGGTTTGGCCACGCACTCACTCATGCCAAGCGGGAGTTGATGAGCCCGCAGGCTATCATCATTCCGGAAGCTGTTAGGCTTCATGCATGTTTATTGTCCAGCCAGGCGGTCGCTAACCTGAATTACGTCTATGACGATATTTTTGGGCTGGATGTCAGCGCCTTCAACAAGTTTAGAACGGCGGGGTACTTTCCGGTAAGGCTACAAACATGGCCGCATCAACTTGTGAGCAACAGAATCGAGTTTTACAGCGCGCGCTTTGAGAGCAGTTTTTCCTTTGATTCACAGCGTGAATTGACCTTTACTGCAAACGCCAATGCCCTCGCACACGGCATTGTGTTCTGGTTTGACCTGTTCCTTAAAGACGACAATTGCCTTTCCAATGACCCCCATAACGTTCGTTCGCACTGGATGCAAGCCGTCCAGCTGTTCGATACCCCGCTCAACGTCAGGAAGTCGCGGGACTATCACCTCCCGGTGTCGCTGAGCTGTGATGGGGTGAAGTTTGGCCAGCACTTGACGGCCAGGACGTTGAACACCATTGCCAGTTGAGGTGCTTGCCGTCTGGCCTTGGTCAGGCGGCCTCGCTTTCGTTTACAAGGAGACGCTGTATGGACGCTGAACCCAACACGCCGCTGCCAAAGGCCGCCCATAGAAATTTCAATCTGCTGTGGTCTGGGCAGTCCTCTAGCTTAATGGGCAATCAATTCCTGGTAATCGCGCTTCCGTTTCTTGCAGTGCAGGTAATAGGGGCGACGCCGGCCCAAGCCGTGCTCCTGCCGTTTCTGATGTTCATACCCTTTTTGGCGTTTGGCCTCCCAGTAGGTGCGCTGGTCGACAGGCTGCCCAAGCGCAAGACGATGATCCTGGCTGATCTGGTGCAAATGGGCGTGTACGCCGCAGTTGCGTTACTGGCGATGAGCGGGATGCTGACCTTCGCTGTGCTCATGGGCTTCATCCTTGCCGCAGGGATTGCGACCGTGTTCTTCCAGGTGGCGTACAACTCCTTCCTGCCAGAGATTTACTCGGCAACGTCTGATCTGCAAAAAGGTAATGCAAAGCTGTTTTTCTCGGAGTCCATCGCCCGCACCTTAGGGCCAGTGGCGGCCGGGCCGTTAATAGCGGTGTTCGGCCCGCCGATCGCCATCCTCTTGAATGGAGGCTCGTTCCTGGTATCGGCCATCACGCTCGGCCTGATCCGCGACCAGCAGGCGTCCCGTGAAAGCACGGCGCACAGCACGGGCCCAACCTCAATCATGGACGATATAAAGGCTGGGCTCAGGTTTGTATTTTCTCATCCCAAGCTTGAGCCGGTGTTTTTCTGTGGCGCGGTGTATGTGTTGTTTCTAACCGTCATCGAAACCAGCCTGGTGCTGTATTGCAAGGACGTTCTGCTGCTTTCACCCAGTGCCATTGGCATCGTGATAGGCGCAGCCGCCGCAGGTTTCCCTATTGCCAACCTTATCGCCGCCAGGTTGATGAATGCCTTGGGCGTGTCGCGCACGTTGGTACTGGCGGCTGCTACCTCGGTCAGTGGGCTGTTCCTGATCGCAGTGTTCGGTGCGTCCGGATCAGTCGTTGGGCTCATTGCCGCCAGCGTGCTGCATGGGTTAGGCGAGGGCGTCTTTGGCCCTACGTCGTTGACGTTGCGGCAGACCGAGACGCCGCTGCCACTGCTAGGCCGGGTCAACTCGGTACAGCGCTTCATGATCTGGGGCGCGATTCCCCTTGGCAGCCTCATGACATCGTTGATCATCAAGGTCGCCGGGCTTGAATGGACCCTCTGGGTGGGTGGGGTAGGTACCGCGTTGTGCCTGTTACCGCTGATTCGTCGCGGAATCCTGGCAGACCTGCGCAGGCCGGAAATACGTTTTGCGCCTGACTCATCACCTAGCTGACTGGAGCCGCCTTTATGACCTATGCCCCTGGTATCGAAGAGTTCGTCGACCGTTGCAACGCCATTATGCCCGCTGATTTCTTTACGTATGAGGTGCATGAACAGCGCCGTCTCTATCAGAGCCTGATCGTTGAGTTCCCCTACGAAGTGCCGACGGATGTGCGTTGGGAAGAGCAGACCGTGATTCACAACGGCGCCCCCTTGCGTTTCAGGTTGTATGAGCCCACCCGCATCGCAAGTGATGGGCTTGTGCTCTATATTCGCGGCGGTGGATTTGTCTTGGGGTCACTCGACACCCACCACTCGGTCTCGGCGGAAATCGCGTCCAAGGCCGGGGTAAAAGTCATGGCCGTGGATTTCAGGCTGGCGCCGGAGCACCCGTTTCCCGTCGCGCTGGAAGACTGCTACCAGGCCTTGATGTATGCCAGTGAACACGCAGCCGCTTTAGGCATCGACCCCCGAAGTATCATCGTCGCGGGCGACAGCTCAGGCGGCAACATGGCGGTAGTCGTCTCGATGATGGCGCGTGATCGCAATGGCCCTGTGCTCGCGGGGCAGGCGCTGATCAGCCCGGTTCTGGACTTCACCCGGTGGCGCCACGGTGGCGCTGACGCGCCGTTACTCACCGGCGGGGAGATGGAGTTCTATACGGCGTGCTACGCGCCAGATCCAGACACTGCCTCCCAGCCTTACATCTCTCCGCTGATCGCGGGCGATTTCAGCAGGCTTCCCAAAGCCTATGTCATGGGCGCCGAGAAGGACTCTCTGGCCATTGATGCACAATTGTATGCGCAGGCGTTGCAGCGTCAGGGCATTGAGGTAGAGCTGGTGATAGAGCCGGGCATGGTCCATGCCGCGATTCGCGCACGCGCACTGAGCCCTACCGTGGAGGACGCCTGGACGCGTTTTTGTTCGAAGGTCGGCGAAATGACCAGGGTGGCCGCATGATTTCCTCCGGTGGCCGCTTCGCGGTGATCGTCGATCCCTATTCGTCCGGCAATCTGTTCGCTGCCCAATTCGCGTTGTCAGGCGTTCGGCTTATTGCGGTATTGTCCAGCGCCGAACCTCCAGAGGTGTATGCGGCGTCCTATAAGCCGGAAGATTTTTTCATGGTGCGGGTGGCAACCGCTTCGGGTCTGCAATCCCTGGTCAAGGAGCTGCAGGCCTACGCGCCTCTTTGTGTGCTGACGGGATGTGAGTCGGGCGTGGAGCTTGCCGAGCGCCTCACGCCGATGCTTGTACCTGCGACCTCGAACGCTACACAGCTCGCAGGCGCCAGGCGTGATAAAGGCCTCATGGCCGCCGCCGTGGTCGCGGCCGGCGTACCGATGATGAAGCAAATTTGCACCAGTGACTTTGTCGAGGTGGAGCGGTGGCGCCTGGAACAGGGTCTGGCAAATAAGCATCTGGTCGTCAAGCCACCAAAGAGCGCAAGCACGGACGGGGTGAGCAAAATAAGCCCTGCCCACAGCCTTCAGGCTGCGTTCAAACAGCTACTTAATAAGCCGAATCGCCTTGGCATCATTAATGACCGGGTGGTGGTCCAGGAATACCTGGAGGGCACCGAGTACGTGGTGGATACCTTTAGCCATGGCGGCGTGCACACTCTTTGCAGCCTGTGCAAGTACACCAAGCTGGCGAATGCCCACGGCATGGCCATCTATGACCGGATGGATTGGGTAAGCCCCGATGACGCGGTGGTTGAACCGCTGGCCGCTTACGCCGCACAGGTGCTGGATGCCTTGGGTATCGAGTGGGGCAATGCCCACATTGAGATCATGCAGACTGAAAACGGGCCGCGTTTGATTGAGCTGGGCGCCAGGCCTCACGGAGGCGGGCATCCACGGTTGTGTTACCTCGCAACCGGTGACAGCCAGGTCCACCGAGCCACCCGGTACTTCGCCCAAGGCATCGTTCCACCGCTACGCTTCACCCTACGCAAGCGTATGTCGGTGGTGTTTTTCCGAGCCTTGGCACCCTCTGTAGTGCGCGATGTCAGCAAGTTACACAGGCTGGCAGCGTTGCCTGGCTATGTCGATGCCAGTATCCAGGTGCGGGACCACCAGCGGGTCCCCGCCACGCAGGATTTATTCGCCACCCTGGCCCTTGGATTTGTGGTGCTGGCCCATGACGATCTGCAGCAACTGAGTACTGATATACAGGCGGTCCGTCACGCTGAAGCCGAGGTGTTCGAGCACCTGGCGCAGGGGGTTGCATGATACCCCATAGCCCCCATGCGCCAGGTGCACTGCATAGCGTCCGAGCGAAGCGTCTATGGGTCGAGGAGGCGGGGGCAGGGGAGCCGTTGATGCTCCTCTCAGGGCTGGGCCCGGCCGGCTCTCATGCCATCTTTCACCCGCACTTCGACGCCCTGCATAACCACTTTCGGGTGATCTATGTGGACCTGTACGGGCGTGGGCGTTCTGATACGCCAGATGATCTGTCAGGTATCACCTTTGAAGAGGATGTGCGCGATGTCATAGCGCTGATCGAGCTTCTGTGCCCAGAGGGCGCTCACCTGTTCGGATTTTCCTATGGTGGCTTGATCAGCCTGCAGGTAGCGTTGCACGCACCTCATCAGGTGCTGACGCTATTACTTTGCAACACGCTGTATAGCCCTGGGATGTGGCAAAAAAACCATGAACACATTAACCACGTCATTGCCCACCAGTTGCCACAGGTATGGGGGCAGATCCTCGCATTGCGCGACGCGGGGCAGGTGTCTACCTCAGCCGATATGCAGGCGTTATTCGGTGAAGCGGCTACGCTCGTCAGGTTCTACGCGCCCGACAATGCCAAACGGCTGTTCACCGAACCGGGCGCGCGTAATACGGCGCTGTATCCGCTATTCTGTGGCGCTGACGTGGATTTCGACATTGGCGGGCAGTTGCTGGCAATCCCTGACTTCAGGCCGTTGCTGGGTAAGCTTGCGATGCCCGTGAAGGTGTTGGCCGGGCGTCATGACCGTGCCCTGTACCCCGATCTGCAAATGGGTTTCCAGGCGCCAGGCATAACGCTAGTGTTTTTGGAGCGCAGTGGGTCGTTCGGTTTTATCGAGCAGACCGAAGCCGTACTGGCGCACATCAAGGCCCATTGCGTTACCCGCGCTGCCGAACCCCTGTCAGGTGCTCCCTGAGTGCCTCGGTGGCGCGCTCCGCGTCACGTGACGCAATGGCCTGCGCAATCGCTTGATGCTGTTTGCCAAAATACCTGCGGTCTGCCTCCGACAGGGTGGTTTTCCGGAAATGAGGCTTGGCGCGCACGCTGTTGATGAGCTCGACCAGCGCGACGATCGCCGGGTTACGGGTCGCCTTGGCAATCAGCAGATGGAAGTTGTGGTCGTAGAGCTTCCAGTCAGTGTCTGACATTGCGGCGCTGCCCATCTTTGCAAAGCGCATCAATTCGGTCAGGTCTTCAGGGGTTGCTTTGAGTGCCGCAAGGCCTGCCAAGGAGGGCTCTACCATCAGGCGCATCTCTGCGATGTCCGATGGGCTGGTGCCCACCTTCAGGCCCTGCAGGGACGGGCTGAATTTCTCCGGCCGCCCCCCTACGTAAGTGCCGCGGCCAACCCCTCGCCAAATCAAACCGGCCACCTCCACACGCGCCAGTTCGGCGCGCAGCTTCGCCCGGCTGATACCTAACTGTTCAGCCAGCACGCGTTCGGGTGGCAGCGCTTGCCCGGCCGTGAGCTGATTATCACGAATGTAGGCCTCGATCATTAAACCAATCCTTATTGGTATAGAAGCGTGATGGTGCAGTCTCTAGAGAGATGCTGCCATTAGGTGCATTATCCTGTCTAATATCCAGGTAAATGTTGACACTCCTGGAGTGGCACCTATATTGCTATTCCACCTGCAGACACTTCAAATATAAAACCAATCTGCATTGGTTGGAGATTCTACGATGGCCTTTACGACGCGTCCAGAGATCCTTGGGACCTTTGGTATGGCAACTTCTACCCACTGGCTGGCATCTACGGCAGCGATGGGCATTCTTGAAAAGGGCGGTAATGCCTTCGATGCTGCCGCTGCTGCAGGCTTCGTGCTGCAGATCGTCGAGCCGCACCTCAATGGGCCGGGCGGGGAAGTGCCGATCATTTTTTACAGCGCCGCTCAAGCGCAGGTAAAGGTGCTCTGCGGCCAAGGTGTCACACCGGCTTCCATGACGTACGAGGCGCTGGCCGCGTTGGACCTGAACGTGGTGCCCGGCACAGGCATGCTTCCCGCAGTGGTGCCAGGGGCCTTCGGGGCCTGGATGACCCTGCTGCGTGACTATGGCCAGCTGCCGTTGGAGGACGTGCTCAGCTACGCGATCGGGTATGCCGAGCACGGCTACCCTGTGGTGCCGCGCATGTCGGCGTCCATCATGGCCATTTCGGATTTTTTCAATCGAGAATGGCCGACCTCTGCCGAACAGTGGCTTGTGGCGGGCCAGGCGCCGCGCCCCAATTCGCGCTTCGCCAATCCGACCATTGCGGCCACCTACAAGCGTATTCTGGCGCACGCCAAAACCACGCCTGATCGCAGTGAGCAGTGCGAACGCGCTCGGCAGGCCTTCTACGAAGGCTTCGTTGCCGAAGCGGTGGATGATTTTTTCCGCCACAACGCCGTACTCGATACGTCCGGTCGCTACAACACGGGCCTGCTCACCGGCCAGGACATGGCCGAATGGAAGGCCACCTATGAAACCTCCACTCACTATCACTATCAGGGGTACGACGTTCACAAAACCGGCCCCTGGGGCCAAGGCCCGGTATTCCTGCAGCAGCTCGCCTTGCTGGAGCACTTCGATGTCGCCGGCATGCCCCCCAACAGCCCTGAGTTCGTACACACCGTCATTGAATGTTCGAAGCTCGCCTTTGCCGACCGGGACGTGTTTTACGGCGACCCTGATTTCTCCACCATTCCTATGGACCACTTGCTGAGCCGTGACTACAACCGCGCACGCGCCGGCTTGATCGACCCTAATCGCGCCTCCCTTGCATTCCGCCCCGGCGTACTGGACGGCAGCAGGGCAGGGGCTGAAATCGTATTGCGCAACGCTGGCCGGCAGCAGCTGGGCGGCGCAGGGCAGGGCGAGCCTACCTTCGCTGACCTGCCAGAGCTGCGAGGCGACACCGTGCACCTGGACGTGGCAGACCGTTGGGGCAATGTGGTGTCGGCCACGCCCTCGGGCGGGTGGCTTCAAGCAGCCCCAGCCGTGCCGGGCCTTGGCTTCAACATCACCACCCGCGCCCAGATGTTCTGGATGGAGCAGGGCCTGGCGTCGTCCATTGGGCCGAGACGCAGGCCTCGAACGACGCTCACGCCCACCTTGGTAATGAAAGACGGCAAACCCCATTGTGCCTTTGGCTCGCCGGGAGGTGACCAGCAGGACCAGTGGACCTTGCAGATGTTTCTCAAGCACGTGCATCACGGCATGAACCTGCAGGAAGCGATCGATGCGCCCACCTTCCAGACGGCGCATTTGATCAACTCCTTCTACCCCCGGAATTTATCGCTCGGCAAGATCAGCGCGGAATCGCGTTTCCCTGAGCGAACCCTTGAAGCACTGCGCCAGAAGGGGCACGACCTGACCGTCAGCGGCGCTTGGTCCTTGGGGCGCGTGTGTGCCATTGGCTGCAGCGACGGCCTGCTTCGTGGCGCCGCCACCCCCCGACAAATGCAGGCCTACGCGGTCGGTCGTTAAGCCCAGGAGAAGCACTATGTCCACTATTGCCGCACGCATCGAACGCCTTCCGCTCTCTCGCTTCCACTTCATGCTGCTGATGATTGGTGGCTGTGGGTACCTGTTCGATGGCCTGGACTCCTCATCACTGGCGTTCATCTTGCCGATGGTCAAGCAGGCCTGGGGGTTGAGTAGTTCGCAGGTTGGCCTGGTGGCCAGCAGCACCTACATCGGGTACTTCTTTGGCGCCTTTCTCTCAGGGGTGCTCGCCGATGTGCTCGGGCGCCGGGTCATCATGATGAGCGCACTGGCCATCTATTGCGCCGCGTCGCTGGCCAGCGCCTTCATGAATGACTGGCCCACCTTCTTCGCCTGCCGCATCCTGGCAGGCTTTGGGTCTGGCGCAGAGGCGGTGGTGATCGCGCCGTTTTTGGCTGAATTCATCCCTCAGCGCTACCGGGGCATGTTCTGCGGCGCCCTGGTGGGGTTCATGTCCTTGGGCTATTTCTCCTCGGCCATCCTGGGCTACACCGTGGTCAGCGCCTTCGCCGATGGCTGGCGCTACATCGCGATCATTACCTCGCTGCCGGTGGTGATGCTGCTGTGGTGGCGCCGTAAACTGCCGGAATCTGCCCGCTGGCTGGAAAGCCAGGGCCGTACCGACGAAGCTGAAAAGGTTGTGGCGAAGATAGAAGCGCAGTTTGCGGCGCGCGGGATTACCTTACCCGCCCCAAATCCCACGTCGATTCCAGCCTTCGAACCATCGTCCAAAACCAGTGCATTGAGTAACGTGAAAGCTATCTGGAGCCCGCCGTTGGCGAGCACCACCGCGCTGACCTGGTGCATGTGGTTCACCGTCGCCTTCGCGTACTACTCGTTCTTCTCCTGGATACCCAGCCTGCTGGTAGCCCAGGGGCATACCATTGCCAAGAGCTTCTCGTACTCGATCGCTATTTATGGCGCTCAGATTCCGGGGTACTTCAGCGCGGCCTACCTCAATGAAAAGCTCGGGCGCCGCCGTGTGGTTGCCTTGTATATGACGTGTGGCGGCCTGTCTGCCATTGCGCTGGCATTTTCCAGCAGCGTGCCGGCCATCATGGCGGCAGGCATGTGCCTGTCCTTCTTTATGAACGGCGCCTTCGCGGGCGTGTACGCCTACACGCCAGAGCTGTTCCCCACGCACCTGCGTACAACAGGTGTGGGTTCGTCATCCTCGTTCGGGCGCCTGGGGTCGGTGAGTGCGCCCATTCTTGTAGGCTTCGTGTACCCCATCGCAGGGTTTGCAGGGGTATTTGGCATGACTACCACGGTGCTCGCTATTGGCGCCGGCGTAGTGATCGTCTTTGGCATCGAGACGCGCAACCGGTCGCTCGAAGACATTTCTGAGCAACGCCTGAAAGCAAAATCCAGCAGCGCTGGTGTAGGCTCTAGTGCCCAGCCCCCTATCCGAGGTAACAATGCTTAGCCCTGCCCAGGTCACTGAGCTGAGCGCCGCCTTGCGCAGTGGCCACGCCGCGCAGGTGTTTGCGGCCATAGACGCGATTGCATGCGCCGCCATTGGCTGCCAGATGCTCACCATCATGCGCTATGACCGCACACATTCGACCTTGGCGCGCGTGTATAGCAATCGCCCGGATGACTACCCGGTAGGCGGCTCTAAAGTCAAACAGCAAACCCCGTGGAAGCAGCAATTGCTGGATGAGGGCAGGGTGGTGCTGAGCAATGACGCCGGGGTGCTTCAGGCCAACTTCGACGACAGCACCACCCTGATCGCATTGGGGATAGAGGCAATCCTGAACATTCCCGTTCTCGACCGAGGGGCCTGTATAGGCACCCTTAACTTCGGCCACCGTAGCGGGTGGTTCACCCAGCAGCATGTGGATATCGGTACGGTACTGGCGGCTCTGCTGGTGCCGGCCCTTGGGCCGAACGCGTGAGCCGCCCGCTGTTCATTTCGATGGACGGGCCAAAGGGAACACGCAAAACCACCTTGTTGGAGGCGGTGACCCGTGTACTGCGTGCCGACCAGCATACGGTCATACGGCTCTGCGAGCGTAAACGTGACCCGCACCGGGCCGAGACCATGGCCATGGTGAACAGGCTGGCTAAACACCCTGACCCGGCGTTGGAGCTGAAGGTGTGTGAGCGGCTGGCCGCCAGCCGGGGTTGGGTGTCTGCGCATGTGCTTACCCAGCAGCCAACGGGCAGTATCATTCTGATCGACCGCTGGTACCCGTCAGACGCCGCCTTCCGCCGCACTGTCCCGTTTGCGGACATCCTCAAGCTCAACCTCGATCAACAGGTGCAAGTGCCGGACCTGCACGTGGGCGTGATCACCGCGCCCGAGGTGTCATGGGCCAGGGCAGCCGCCCGTTCCCGAGGGCTGGGCAGCACCGTGATACACCACGTGGAAGAGCAGTACGCCTGCACTGAGGCGTTCGAACGCGTAAGTGAAGAGCAGGGGTGGTTTCTGTGCCGGAATGAAGGCACGGTTGAGGAGGCTACTGAGCGGGTGGTGGCTGAGGTTTGCAAACTCTTTTGAGGGGCGGGGGTTGAAGCGTTAGGTAACTGGCACTGGCTCCAGCACATGTTCGGGCAAAGAGGCTGATAAGGAGGGAATCAACGACGTCTGAGTACGGTGTACCGCCATGCTTGGGCTGCGTCTGGCTTCATGAAGTTGAAGCCAGAGGTTGCCGGCCGCCTGGTTCGGCAGGAGCCGCACCACCTTAAACAGCAGGGGCAGCGTACATCTGCCTCGCTCAGCGTGGCATCGCTATCCCCGCCATAGGCTCGGCAGCCAACGCCTTCAAGGCCTCGGCGACCTCTTCCAGTGCTGCCCCTTGCAAATCCAGCAACGGCTGGCGCACAGAACCGCCTTTGAACCCGCGCAGGTTCATGATCGCCTTGGTCGTCTGCGGCTGGCCATGCTTGCGCGCCAATTCACGCAGCGGGAACCACAGCGCGTGTAGGCGAGTCGCGGTTTTGGCATCGCCGTTTTCCAGCGCCCGGTAGGTGGCGAGAATCAGCTCCGGCAGCGCGCCACTGTTGGTCGAGCTGATACCGTCGAAACCGGCCATCATTGGCCCCGCAAACACCAGGTCCGAGGCGCAGAACAGTTTCAGCTGGTCACCCAGAGTATGGGCGATGCGGTCGATGACGGTAGGTGTCAGGTCGCCTTGCTTGAGGCCCACGACGCCTTCGATACGGGCCAGTTGTTGAATGACCGGCACCGACAAGGTGATACCGATGCCGGGGGCGTTATAGATCAGGATGCCGGTCTTCGATAGCGGTGCTACCTGCTCGAAGAAACTGACGATTTGCGCGTCGGTGATTTCCGAGACGAAGGGCGGTGTCACCATTGGCAGCCCGCCAAGATCGCCGGCCAGTTGGGTCAACTCGCGCACGGTGCGGGCATCGGAACCGGCGGTGCAGAGCATGACCGGGACCCGGTCACCCACAATCGCCATGACCCTACGAAACAATTCGGCCCGCTCCTCAGAGGTCATCACCGGGAATTCGCCGTAGGTACCGCCAATCAGTAGGCCATCGTAGCCAAGGCCAATGACGCGCTCGATGTTTTCGGCCAGGGCGGCGAAATCGAACTCGCCGGCGGTAGTGAAGGGCGTGACGGTGATGTTGAAAATGCCGTTGAGGCGTTCACGGGTTTCCTGGATCGACTGCATGGGGGCTCCTGTAGAAAAGCGGTGTGGAGTGGCAATATTGTATTATTTGACATTACATGTACAATGAAAATTATCACGCCATTGGTCAATGTCACCGCCGACAGGTTGGGTTGCTCTGGCGAGAAGGGCGAGGGGGCCTGCGCTGTCTTTGTTACGATAGAGCCCCCCTTAACAGGCTTGACTTGAGGTTCATCTTTCATGGTTCCTTCAACGGGTCAGAACAGCCGCCGCTTGGCTAACCAGATCCTCGATGTAGTGCGCAAGGCTCGTTTCGAGCCGGGGCACCACCTACGTGAACAGCAATTGGCCGACCTGCTCGGCGTGTCCCGCACGCCAGTGCGCCATGCCCTGACGCTGCTGGCTGAAGAAGGAATCGTCGAGCGCCGGCCCCACCAAGGTTTTTTCCTGCTCAGGGCGTTCGATACCTTGCAGCGGGTCGAGCTTTCGGTATCGCAGAGCCTCGACGCCTCGTTGTACGAGCGCCTGGTCAATGACCGCCTTGCCGGCACCATTGACAATTCGCTAACCCAGACCGAAATCGCCAAGCGCTATGACGTCGATCGCGTCACCTTGACCAAAACCCTCACGCGCATGGCCGAAGATGGTCTGTTGATGCGGAACAAGGGCCATGGCTGGCGTTTCATGCCGACACTGGACAACGACGAAGCGTTGCGTAACGGCTACCAGTTTCGCCTGATGATTGAGCCAGCCAACTTTCTGAGCGCGCAATTCAAGCCGGACAACGCCGCGCTCGAACGCTCCCGCCTGCAGCACCTATACCTGGCCAGCCATTCGGATTCCGCTGCGCTGAGCAATGCGCAGCTGTTCGAGACCGACGCCGCATTCCATGAAATGTTCGCCGAGTTCGGTGGCAACAGCTTCATTCTGCAAGCGATTCAACAACAGAACCGGCTGCGCAAACTGCTCGAGTTCGCAGGCTATGCCAACCGACGCCGAGTGCGCGATTGGTGCACCGAGCACCTACAGATCATCGATGCGGTAGCGGAGGGGGACTTTCAGCTCGCCAGCGAACGCATGCGCAAGCACTTGAGCCACGCCGACAACGCGGCACAGACAGGCAAGAAGACTCAGGCCAAGGCCTCCGGCAGCCGGCGCAAGGCGGCAGTGGCAGGTCAGACACCCGCTATTTCAAGCAGCCCCTGACGGGCTGCTCTATTCCAGTGGAGACGTAACGATGGACATGGGGTTGCAGGACAAGCGCGCATTTGTATTGGGCTCGAGCCGAGGTCTGGGGTTGGCCATTGCGCAAAGTCTGGCGGCAGAAGGGGCGAGCGTGACCCTCTGCGGGCGTAATCGCGAGGCATTGCAGCAAGCCGTTGCCGGCCTGCGGGCCAGGGGCGCTCAGGCTGACTGCATCGAACTGGACCTGGCTAATCCGAGCCAGCGTGGCGAGGCACTCCAGGCACTGCTCGCTGACGGCCGCGAGTATGACATTCTGGTCAATAACGGTGGTGGGCCAGCGCCTGGCGCGGTTTCGGCGGTCGCTGCGGAGCAATGGCGCGCCGCGTTTGATGCCATGGTCGCGGCGTTGTTCGATGTCACCTCGCACATTCTGCCAGGCATGCGCGCCCGCGGCTGGGGTAGGGTGATCAATGTCGTATCGTCCGGCGTAGTTCAACCGATCCCTAACCTGGGCGTCTCCAACACGTTGCGCGCCAGCTTGATTGGCTGGGGCAAAACACTGGCCGCCGAAGTCGCTGGCGATGGCGTCACTGTCAACGCGGTGATCCCTGGTCGCATCGGCACCGCCCGCGTCGGTGAGCTCGACGCCGCCGCCGCCGAACGTAGCGGCACCACTGTCGAAGCGATCGCTCAGGCATCGCGCGCCACTATCCCCATGGGCCGCTACGGCGACCCCGCCGAATTCGCTGATGCCGTGTGCTTCCTGGCCAGCGCACGGGCTAGCTACATCACTGGCTCCACCGTGCGCGTGGACGGCGGCCTGATTCGCAGCATCTGATCATTTTCATCCGTTACTGACATTTCTCCACGTTCGGCCTTCGAGTCGATGGTGATTTAAATTGGTCCTCTATTGCTCTTTATGTACCAATAGAGGCAATTACTTCGAGGCACTTGAGTACCGCTATGTTCACACCCGTATTGGCTCAACGCATGGGGCGGGTCAGACCGTCCCCCACCGCAGAAATCTCGGACAAGGTGCGTGCACTCACTCAGCAAGGGCATTGCGTCATCAACCTAGGGGAGGGCGAGCTGGACTTTGCTACGCCCGCGCACATCTGCGCTGCCGGCATCGCCGCCATCGAGGCCGGGCAGACCAAGTACACCGCCGTCGCTGGCACTGCCCGGTTGAAGCAGGCGATCATCGACAAATTCCAGCGCGAGAACGGCCTCAGCTTTACGCCACAGGAAGTGATCGCCGGCTGCGGTGCCAAGCAGATCATTTTCAACGCCTTGCTGGCGACAGTGCAGGCCGGTGATGAAGTGATCATCGCCGCGCCGTATTGGGTTTCTTATCCTGACATGGTCGCACTTGCCGAGGGCACCTCACGCATGGTCGAGTGTTTCGAGCACGATGGCTGGAAGCTGCGGGCTGAAGCCCTGGAAGCCGCTATCACACCGAACACTCGCTGGGTATTGCTGAACTCGCCTAACAACCCTACGGGCGCGGTGTACAGCGAAAGCGAGCTGCGCGCCCTGACCGACGTACTGCTACGCTACGAGCATGTACTGGTGTTGGCCGACGATATTTACGAGCACACCCGCTTCGACCGCGTTTTCCACACGCCTGGGCAGGTCGAGCCGCGTCTATTGCCGCGCATGCTCACGGTCAACGGCCTGTCCAAGGCATTTTCAATGACGGGCTGGCGCATCGGTTATGCCGCTGGCCCGCAGTGGCTGATCGACGCGATTCAGGTGCTGCAATCGCAAAGCACGTCCAACCCTTCGTCGATTTCCCAGGCTGCGGCGGTGGTCGCGCTCGATGAAGGCACCGCATTCATCGAAGAGTGGGTCGCGCGGTTGGCCACGCGTCGTGATCGGGTCTTGAGCACCTTGCAACGCATCGACGGCGTCAAATGCGCGATGCCGGAAGGCGCCTTCTATCTGTTCGTCAACTGCGAGGGGCTGCTAGGCAGGAAGGCCCCGGATGGCACCTTGATCGACAGCGACCTGGCATTGGCGAGCTATCTGCTGGAAGCGGCCAAGGTCGGTACAGTGCATGGTTCGGCATTCGGTACGCCGGGTTACCTGCGCATCGCTTACGCGGTGGATGACCAGGTATTGGACACTGCTTGCCGTCGTCTCGAAGAGGCATGCGCACTGTTGCGCTAAGAAGCGCAGGGCACCGTCGCTTCAGCGAAGGTGCCCTGCGTTGCATCAGACCACCTGCAGGGGGCGCTCCAGCGTCCCGAGTACTCGGTAGCCGGTTTCAGTGATGACTACCGTTTCGCTGACGCCCACGGTGAATTCACCGTAAATGCGCAAGGCTGGCGGGATGTGAAAGCTCATGCCCGGCTGCAGCAACGTCTTGACGCCGCTGTATAGGCTCAGGATCGAACCTTCACCCCAGTCAGGCGCAAACGAGATACCCACCGAGTAGCCAGTACGTTTCTTGAACGCATCGGTATACCCGGCTTTGTCGATCACCGCCTGGCAGGCCAGGTGCGAGACCTCGCAAGGCTCGCCCGGGCGCAGCGCATCGAGGGCGGCCTGCAGGGCGTCCTGGCAGACTTTCTCCATGTCGATTGCCACTTGTGGCGGCTTGCCTAGCCAGGCCGAACGCATCAGCGCGGCATGGTAACGGTCGTGGCTGGCGGCCATTTCTAAAAACGCCGGCTCGCCCTGATTCAGCACGCGGCGACGCCACGTACCGTGGGGAATGCCACTGCGCGGGCCGCTCGAGACCAGCGGCTCCATGCCCATGTACTCAGACCCTGCTGCGATGGACGCCTGCAGCATCGCCGCGACCAGATCGTTTTCACTGGCACCGGCGCGCACTGCGGCCATGCCCGCGCGCATGCCAGCGTCGACGTAACGCGCAGCGTGCTCGAGTTTTCCGATCTCGGTGGCGGATTTCACCGCGCGCAGTTGCTCGACCAGGCCGGCACCGTCGTGGATATCGCCCAGGCGCGCCTGCAAGGCTTCGTAAACGGCAATCGGGAGGAACCAGCCGCGCTTGTCGATGGCAATGCGGCGTTGGCTCCAGCCTTTGCCTTGGATGGCCATGACCAGGACGTTTATTGGGTCATCGCCGTCCAGATACACTTGGGCATCGCTGATATAGGTGTTGGAGACGAAATTGAAGTATTCCAACTGGCGGATGATGAACAGCGGCTCGCCGTCGACCGGCAACACCAGGGCCTGGAAGGTGTAGTAGCCGGGGGTTTGCTGGCCGGTCAGGTAGAAGATGTTTTCGGGGCCGGTGACGATCATCACGTCGATGCCGGCCTGTTGTAAATTGCTGCGAGCGCGGCGTTGACGCTCGGCGTACTCCTCGGGTGCGAACGCCGACTCGGCGCCTTGGCGCAGGGAAGGGGGGAGGGCTGGCATGCTAGAAACTCCGGATCAATTGGGTGTCGGTAAGATTCAGGGTAACGCCCAGGCCTGGCACGGCAGCTAGCTGCGCGCAACCTTGAGCGTAATCCACGGGGCTCGCCGGGTCGTTGTCCAGGCCATCGGCACCGTACAACTCAGCGAACTTTGGCGTGCTCGCACACGCCAGGTGCAGGGCGGCGGCTGTAGCGGCGGCGCCTTCGTTCATTTGCCCGACCATGCAAACCACGTTGGCGTCTTGCAGTCGGCGCAGCGCCGCCAGGCTAGGTGCCAGGCCGCCGAGTTTGACCAGCTTGACGTGCGCCCAGACCGCGCCACCCAAGGTGCAAACACGCTCGATATCGGCATTGGAGGCCAGGCTTTCGTCCAGCATCAGCGGCATCGGCGCACGCGCGGCTAACTGTTCGATGGCTTGCCAATCGCCTGCGGCGATCGGTTGCTCGACATAGGCAAGGTCGAAGCGCGTCAGTTGTTCCAAGCGATGGAGCGCCTCGGCGGCAGACCACTGGCCATTAACGTCGACGGCGACGTTGATCTGGTCGCCGAAGCGCTCGCGCAGGGCATTCAGGCGTTGCACGTCGGCGGCGAAATCGGCAACGCCGATGCGCACTTTGAGGTCGCGAAAGCCGCGGTCGACATAACCTTGGGCTTGCGTGATGAACTGCTCGAACGGCGACCAGAACAACGTCTGGTTGGTCGCGTAGCGAACCATTGGGTTGGCCGCCGGGTTGAGCCACGCCGCCAATGGCACGCCAGCACGCTGGGCCAGGAGGTCGTGCAAGGCGCAGTCGATCAGGTTGCGCACCGGTGCGCCGATCGACCGCGCCCAGTCCGCCATGCTGGCCAGCAACTGGGCCGGATCTTCACGCCAGTCGATTGCCGCCAGCGCCAACTCGGCATCGGCGATGACTTGGGCTGGCGTGTAACCATTGAGGTAACCAATGTTGATGCGCACCTCACCGATTGCTCGGTACTGGCCGTCATTTAGGCACAGGTACAGGGCATGCAAGTCGGCGATGCTGCCGGACGCGGCGGTGTGCAGCTGCACACCGTTGCCGTAGCGCAGGTGGGCACTGCGCAGGGTGGCACGCAGCCTCACAGCGCGGCCTTTGGCAACATGCGCAAGGCGATGTCACGGTAGATCAGCGCCGAGGCGATGAACTCGTCGATGGGCACGAATTCGTCAGGCTTGTGCGCCACGGCCAGGGTGCCGGGACCGATCACGGTGCCGGTGGTGCCCAAGCTACGGAAGTGCACAAGATCGCAACCGCCCTGGAAGCCAAACGGGCCGGCATTGCCGTCGTTATGTTCGCGGCAGGCGTCGAGGCTGGCCTGCACGATCGGCTCGGCCAGCGCGGTTTCGGTGGCGCCGCCGGTGGTGGGCTTGTATTCCAGTACTTCAGCACGCACGCCGAAGCGCTCGTTGGCCAAGGCTAGCAGTTGGTCAATCTCGGCCTTGACTACGGCTTCATCCTCACCTGGGACCATGCGCCGGTCCAGCAGCAAATCGCAGGCGCCGGGCAGGACATTATCGGCATGGCCGCCATTGATGCGGGTGACCGTAAGGCTGGCTTCGCCGACCAGCGCGTGACAATGGCACTTGACCTCGGTGTGGTGGTGCTCTTCGATCAGGCCCAGCAGCTGCCCGGCGCGGTAGATGGCGTTTTCACCCAGGTGCGGGGTGCCCGAGTGGGCTGTCACGCCGTGCACACGCACCAGCGGCCTCAAGCTGCCCTTGTGCGCGGTATAGGCGCAGTTGGAGGTGGGCTCGCCGATTACCGCAAAGTCGATGTGCGGCGGCTGGTGAGCAACATAATGCTTGGCGCCTTCGCTGGCGATTTCTTCGTCGGCGGTAAAGATCAGCATCAGCGTACCTGACCATTGCTCGCGCACGCCGAGCAGCAGGCGCGAGCCTTCGATCATCGCAACCATCGGGCCCTTGGCATCGCAACTGCCGCGACCGTACAGCTTGCCATCGGCTTCATGCAGCACGAACGGGTCGGTTTTCCAGCCTTCGCCGGCCGGCACGGTGTCGATATGGGTGTTGAACGCGAAGGTCGGGCCGGGGCCGTTCACCAGGGTAGCGATAACGTTGACCCGGCCCGGTTTGTACTCTGACAGCGACAGGTCGAAGCCTTCGGCCTGTAGCAGATCACGCAGGAACTCGGCAGCCACGAGTTCTTGGCCCGGTGGGTTTTCGGTGTTGATCGCCACCAGGGCGGCGAGGTCATGTTTCATCCGGTTGAAGTCCGGTTGCTGGCTCATGGCAGGCTCTCAGTGCAGGATCTGGTCAAGGAAATGGCGGGTGCGAGGATTGACCGCGCCGTCAAAAAAAGCCGTCTTGCTGGCGTTCTCGATGATCTCGCCGGCCTCCATGAAGACGATACGGTCGGCGGCTCTGCGGGCGAAGCCCATCTCGTGGGTCACCACCAAGCTGGTCATGCCTTCGGCCGACAGGTCGGCCATTACGTCGACCACTTCACGGATCATCTCGGGGTCGAGCGCTGAGGTGGGTTCATCGTAGAGCATGACTTTAGGTTTCATTGCCAGTGCGCGGGCGATGGCCACGCGTTGCTGCTGGCCGCCGGAGATCTCGTCAGGGTAGGCGTCGGCCTTCTCCGGGATACGTACTTTGCCCAGTAGTTCGAGTGCCAAGTCGTGGGCGTCGAAGCGGTTCATTCCAAGCACCTTGATAGGCGCCAGCATGATGTTTTCGACCACCGACAAATGGGCGAACAACTCGAAGTTCTGGAACACCATGCCAATGTCGCGGCGCAGCAGGTGCACGTTGCGTTTGTCGAAACCGATGTGCCTTCCTTCAAAGAACATGTCGCCACCATCGGCCGGCTCAAGCTGGTTGACGCAGCGAAGGAGGGTGGATTTGCCCGAACCCGACGGGCCGATGATCACCATGGTTTCGCCGCTGTTAACGTTCAGCGAGCAGTTTTTCAGAACCTGGAAGGCACCGTAGTGCTTGTCTAGCCCAATCAATTCGAGCACCGGCTTGGCAGCAGTTTTTGCAAGGTTGTTCATGCCATAGGTCTCCTAGCGGACAGTAGCGCCGCGCGAGGTGCCCAGCACCCGCTCGGTCAGCGTCTGGGAAGAGCCCTTGCGACGCCGTTTGGGGTCCAGCTTGCGCTCGATCAACGCTTGTATTCCCATGAACAGGGTCGTCAGGATCAAGTAATAGATGCCCGCCGCAGTCAGTGCTTCGAAGTAGCGGAAGTTGGCGCTGGCCGTCTGGTTGGCGACCAGCATCAACTCTTCCACCGCCACGACTGAAACCAGCGCGCTGAGCTTGAGCATGCCGACCATCTGGTTGCCCATCGGTGGCAGGATCATGCGCGCCGCCTGAGGGATGACGATGTAGCGCATGACCGCGAACGGTTTCATGCCCAGCGCCAGGCCGGCAGTACGTTGGCCTCGCTTAACTGCTTGAAGGCCCGAGCGAATGATCTCGGCCATGTAAGCACCCTCGTTGAGTGACAGCGCCAATACAGCGCTGACGAGTGCCGACAGCCGGATGCCGAAGGTGGGCAGCACGTTGTAGATGAAAATGATCTGGAACAAAACCGGCGTACCGCGGAACAGCCACAGGTAGACCAGCGTGATGCCATTTCCGATGCGCGTGCGCGACTCTTGCAGCAGAGCGATGACCAAGCCGACGAGAACGCCGAAGAACAGCGAGTACAAGGTGATCTCCAAGGTAATCAACGCACCATGGAAGAACGCTGGAGAAATCAGATATTGCCAGACGAGTTCGAATGACATTTTACCTCCTCAAATGCTGGAGTCGGTCTGGCGAGCAGGCGAGATAGCCCAATGCCAGACCGTTCAAGATCAGTCAAACAACGAAACGCTTTTCGGGAATTTCCAGGTTTCAATCAGTTTCTTGTAGGTGCCGTCTGCTACCACTTCCTCGATGGCGGCCTGCAGGGCCGCGTGCATGGTGCCGTTGCCCTTTTGCACCGCCAGGCCAATCTGAGTGCCTGCCTCGAACTCCGGGCCTACGGTCTTGAATACGCCCGGTACTTCGTTCAGCAGTTGCACCACGCCTGGGGTTGAATCGAAGAATGCATCGGCACGGCCCTGGCGCAGGCTCAGTACCGAAGCCTGCGCGGTTGGCAGGGTTTGTACCTTGACCGCTGCCAGGCCGGCGGCCTTGCAGCGGGCGTCGTCCTGACGGGCGTAGGTTTCCTCGATGGCACCGAGCGTCACCGCAACGGTCTTGCCGCACAGGCTGTCGTCGCGGCCGGTAATCCCAGATGGATTATCTTGAGCAACCACCACTTGGTTGCCTATACGCAGGTACGGCACGAAATCGACTTGAGAGGCACGCTCGGGGTTGATGTACATCGCTGAGTTGATGACATCCAGGCGCTTGCCTTGCAGCGCAGGAATCAGCCCTTGAAATTCCATGTTCATTGGGAGGGTCTTCAGCCCCAGCTTCTGGCTGATGGCCGCGATAAGGTCAATATCGAATCCGGTCAGCTTGCCGTTGGCTTGAAATTCGAAAGGGGCAAACGTGGCGGCGGTACCGTAGGTCAGGGTCCCAGCAGTCACCAGGGCTGAAGGCTCAATCGTTGCCGCGCCAGCATGGTCGACAAGCAGGAAAGCGGCAGCGCAAAGCGCCGAGAGGCCTTTACTTAATCGGGTTTTGCGGATCATGCAGTTCTCCAATGCTAAATTGCACTAAATGAAGCATTTAGTACAAAAATTTCAAGACCCAAAATAGAGCCTTATCAAGGGACGAATGCCCTAGAGTGGGGCAATTTTTGACAATTTAGGCGTTAGTAGCGGGTTATTACGGGCACCAAACCGATGCTAGGGAGGATGGAGCAATATCCATTCCAAGTATTAACTGTTGCCTATTGTACAATTCGCCCTACTTCACTCTTCTCTCCTTTAGCCACCTTTCTAGAGCCTTGCGCGAAGTTTTTGGCCGCCATGACGAATGCGGCTATCAATGGGTGCGGCCGCCCTTGGCGCGAGGATTGCTCTGGATGCCCCTGCATGCCGCGAAAGAAAGGATGCGCGCGAACATCTATAGCGTCGGCGATGAGGCCTGACTCGTCCGTTGCGGTGACTTGCATGCCGCCGTCGCTCAAGGCATGAATAAGCTGCGGATTCAAAAAATAGCGATGATTGCAGCGCAGTCGCGTCTCTGCCCCGAGCAGCATTGCTAAGTCAGGGGCAGTGATTCGCAGTTGCCGGTCGCCCAGCCGGTGTGTCGGCAATTGCGGATAGGGTGCCATGGCTACGAAACTCTTGATCGGCACTGCCGGATCGAGTTCCTCAAGATTGGCAGGAATGCCCAATGTCTGCGCAAATGCCGTAGCCATACTTTGCATGCCAAGGCACAGGCCGAGTACCGGAATACCTTGTGCTAGGCCATAGTGCGCTGCGCGCAATTGGCCTGGTACGTTGGCCATGTCCGAACCGCCGGGGAGCACGATACCGTCGACGCCTTCCAGCGCTGCACGCTGGAACGATTGGGCATCGATACACCGAACTGCCACATCACCACCGCATGCCTCTATCGCATCACCCAGTGCCGCTAACGCGGCAGGATAGACGGTAAGGTGCTCATGGGCAGTGCCCAGCAAGGCGAGGGTGTAGGAGGGGGGCTGCGCAGAATGGCGCAGGCCCGCTTGGAAACGACCGAAGGCGTCCCGGTGCCACAGGCCAAACTGTAGGTAATCGATATCCTGCGCGATGCAGAGTTCGCCATCAGCCTGTTGCTTGACTGTTAATTGACGCACTTGGATGTCTCGCTGAGCAGCACTGGCCATGAGCTGCTTTAACTCGCTATCAAGGTTTATACCGGGATGCCAGGCAAGAACAGTCACTTGCTGTGCGCTAGCGTCCATTATCTCGTCGATAGTGCTTGGCGCACTCACACTCTGGCTGGTCAGCCGTTCATACCAAACCAGGCCGCTGGGCACCAGGTGGCCGTCAGCGCTGACCCATTGCGCGGCGTCCGCATCTGCCCAGAGGTGGTGACGGTGAGGCAGGTAGCAAAGACGGCCACCGACGGTATACGCGACCGCGGCTGCCATGGCACCGAACAGTGCAGGCTCAGCGGCGGTGTGAGAGACAAGTATGAGGGGCATCAGTGCATTCCAAAGCGTTGATTGGTTTTGTTGTACAAGAAAAACCAATGCATGCACAGAGTTGATTACGAAAGGAGAGACATAAACACTGTATTTAACATAATGTGCATTATAGGTAACAAGATATTACAGTAAGCCAGCCTGGCATAGGGCGCGTTTCATTAGGGGTCGCACCTGTCACAAGCCACCCCCAACCCTACACAACCATACCGTAGTGCCGGTGAATCGTAGACTAGACAGCAACAGGCTCTTCTGATGATGCTCCTGGGCTTGTGCCAGATAGCCCATCCATCACTGTAGCCATCGTAGCCCAAAGTCCAAGGACACCTGCAGCAACGAGTTTGGTCCGCAGCTCAGCACCGCTAAGCATGGGGCCCCTGCACCCATAACGCTGTGCCACATTGCAGGCAGCCAGTAACGTGGCAACCTGCCGATCACCACCTGCGAGCCCTCACTGAGGCTGCCGGGTTTAAATAGCGCTAGCCCGTTTGCGCTTGTAACCCTGCGCAAGCCAGGCTTGCTCTGTAACCCCGATGTACTTGGCGAACCGCATCATTCACACATAGCCGCTAGTGTTTCTTGGTACTGGGCCAGGCCATAATGCCCAGCACGGTATGCCGTGCATTGCCAGGCCCGACCTGGGCGGTCCGACCTACGAGGCCTGATCACCCTGTACCCATCCGACGTCGAACCAGCAGCCCACTTGAATCACATCATTCAGGCCAACCTTCCTTTGGTTAACCTCTTCCCCTGTTTACTCGCTTTGCTTTTAACGGCCTGTTTGTCACTGAAGATTTTAAGTCGATTTGTGTACGTTTATTTACCTATGCAATATCCGATAACCGCCAGACCTGGATATTGCTTATTGCAATAATTTAACGCACCCTTACCTTCTTGAAGCTATTCAGTTGAGTGGTTATCGTGCGCCCGCATCCCTTATTCGAGACCTACGATCGTTTTCTGGACCTGCATTTTCGAGGTATGAGCGGCGAGCTTCCGGCTGTCGTCAGTTACCTCGACACCTGCCCTGCTTCCACGCAGCCCTTGGAGGGTTATCAGGCGGTACGAGGCTTCTTGAAGTCGTACGCTGGTAATGAAGCCACCTTTACGTCTTATCGCACCCATGTTGAGCGGCTGTTGTTGTGGGCACTGGCCGTGGCGGGCAAACCGCTGCTGGCCTTGAAACGCCGCGATGCCGAGGCGTTTATGGAGTTTTGCCTTAACCCCCCTTCTGACTGGGTAGGCCCTGTAGTGAAGTCGCGGTTCTTAAGGGAAGGTGGCCGTAAACAGTTGGAATCCGATACCTACCGGGTTAACCCGATGTGGCGACCCTTCACCGTTACCATTGCGAAACGTGAACGCAAGATTGCTGAAGAGACGCTGCAACCCCTACCCCCGCCGGCGTACAAGATGAGCCAGGGATCAGTGGCGCAGGTGTTTGCTGTGTGCGGCAGCTTTTATCAGCATGCCATTGATGAGGGCCTAACCGAGGTCAACCCCTTCCGCGCAGTGAAGCAAAAGTCGGTGTATAAGCAGCGGAACACCGTTGACGTGGCCTCACGTTCCCTCACTCAGTTGCAGTGGACGTTCGTAATCGAAACAGCGGAAGTCATGGCATTTGAGGCGCAGGAACACGAGCGCACGCTCTTTATAGTGGCAACGCTGTATTCCATGTACTTGCGGATTTCAGACTTGGTGGGCCGTGATAACTGGGCGCCAAGCATGGGGGACTTTCGCCGGGATAGCCGTGGGAATTGGTGGTTCCATGTAGTCGGCAAAGGCAACAAGGCGGCCAAGATCAGCGTGCGCGATGATTATGTGAATACGTACTTGGTGCGTTACCGGCAGTCTCGTCACCTGTCTGCCCTACCCTCGCCTCACGAAAAGCTGCCACTACTGACATCGCTAAAAGGCCGGGCCGGCCTGTCCGACCGGCATGTCCGCCTATTACTGCAGGAAGTGTTCGATCGATCGCTTCAGCGCATGAAGAGAGAAGCATGGACTGACGACGAGATCGATCAGCTACGCTCGGCATCGCTGCACTGGCTGCGGCATACCTCTGCAACGTTCGACGCTGCTCACCGCGAGATGAGAGATTTGCAGGCTGACCTGCGTCACGAGAGCCTCAGTACTACCCAAAATACCTACTACAACTCCCTGGACGAACAGCGTTCGCATTCCGTCAAGGACCTCAAGGTTAAACGCTAGTGCCCATACGCCCGTGTCATTCGACCATGCACACCCAGCGGTGGTTGTGGCGATAAGGCGCACGGGTAAAATGGATATCAGACACAAGCTTCATGCCTTTTTGTTGGAGCACAAAGGTCAGTTGCTCAAGGGTGTCGGCTTCTATGGTCATGGCGGCTATCTCTACAAATGTTAGACAAGGGCTGTGCAAGGCTTTTACAAATAGCCCGTATACCTACTTGACTGCCCACATTTGAGGGTAATTCCCTGATCAAGATCAAAATGCCGCTCCTGCCAGACGAGCGGATCTTTGTCAATAGTTCAATGCGCCGTTGCGTTTCTATACTGGCAAGGGGTAAAGCCGGTTAACCCATTGAACTACTTGGAAAAAGCGCTGCGTTCCGTGTAGCCGCATTGGAGCGCGACCTCAATGAAAGGCAATAGAATGCACGGCGGGGCAGTGCTGGTCTTCGGTCATCAGCACGTGGGCATTACCCAAGCCGCTATTACCGCAGACCCCATCACCGAATGCGCCATGCCCCCTGCCCCGGCATCCCCTTGCCCCCTAGAGCACCTTACGGGTTGGGGCGGTCCCACCTACCCCTTTGAACGCTCTTACATAATGACAATCTATTCTCCACAAACGCGGTGAGGCCGATGCGTCGCGCCGCTACACTGTCGTGGCTATCAACTATTGGAAGGCTTTGCCCATGAGTGACTCCGCTTACGTCCCCCCCAAGGTCTGGAAACACGAGGAACCCTCCGGCGGCAAGTTCGCCACCACCAATCGTCCAGTAGCCGGCCCTACCCATGAGAAAACGTTGCCCGTAGGTGAGCACCCGCTGCAGCTGTACTCCCTGGCCACCCCCAACGGTGTAAAGGTCACGGTCATGCTCGAAGAACTGTTGGCGCTTGGGCATGACGCTGAGTACGACGCCTGGCCCATTCGTATTTCCGACGGCGACCAGTTTTCCAGCGGCTTTGTGGCGGTGAACCCGAACTCGAAGATCCCGGCCCTGATGGACCATAGCGGCAGCAAGCCGCTTCGAGTGTTCGAATCCGGGTCGATTCTGCTGTACCTGGCCGAGAAGTTTGGCGCTCTGCTTTCGAAAGATCCGGCCGCGCGCACCGAAACCCTGAACTGGCTGTTCTGGCAGATGGGCGCAGGCCCTTACCTGGGCGGTGGCTTTGGGCACTTCTATGCATATGCCCCGGAAAAACTAAAGTACCCCATCGACCGTTTTACGATGGAGGCCAAGCGCCAACTGGACGTGCTTGAGCGCCGCCTCGCCGAGCAGGCCTACCTGGGTGGCAGCGAGTACAGCATCGCCGACATCGCCGTCTGGCCCTGGTATGGCGAACTGGTGCGCGGCAACCTTTACGGGGCGGCCGAGTTTCTGTCGGTGCAGGAGTACCCCCACGTACAGCGCTGGGCCAACCAGATCGCCGAGCGCCCTGCCGTCAAGCGTGGCCGTCGGGTGAACCGCACCTGGGGCGAAGACAGCGAACAATTGGCCGAACGCCACCAAGCCAGTGACCTGGACTGATGAAGGCTTACCTGGGAGGGATGATGGGCGTGCTGTTGCTAACCGGCTGCCTGTCGGCCCAGGCCAGCGATACCCTGCGCTGCAACAGCACGATCGTGTCGGTGCGCGACAACATGACCACCGTGCTGCGCAAATGCGGTGAGCCCACAGGGCGCGGGCCAGTCAGCTACATTCGCGACCGCGACACGCGCGGCCGACGCGCCACCGTGCCAGTAGAACAGTGGACCTACGGCCCCACTAATGGCATGTACCACTACCTACGGTTCGAAGGTGAGCGGCTGGTCGACATTCGAAGCGAACGGGGCTGAGCCTTTTCTGCCCCTGGGCACAAGCTGTTACGCAAGGTGGGCCTGATTACGCGCCGGCGGGTCAGGCAGTCACTGAGCTACCGAGTCCAGCCCCGTGGCCTGCACCTGCCCTTGCACAGAGGGCGACGCCATGTACTCAAGCAGTGCCTTGGCTTCCTTGGGGTGCTGGGCGTTACGCGGGATGCCTGCGGCAAACCGCGTAACCGACTGCACGTCTTCAGGAATCTTGCCTGCGAAGGTAATGCCCGGCACCGGCAACAGTTCGGCCACCTGCTGGAAGCCCACCTCGTAATCCCCCTTAGCGACCACCGAGCCCACGGGGATGCGCTCAATCATCTTGCTCTTGGGCAATAGCTGCCCCTCAATGCCCAGCTTTTTGAACAGCTCTTTCTCCACGTACACGCCACTGGCACTGTCGGAGTAGGCTACCGATTTTGCGTTGAGCAGCACCTGTTTGAGCGCGGCATCATCCTTGATCGCAGGCACGGCAGCCCCGTCCTTCACCACCATGCCGATGCGCGAATCGGCAAGCTCCACGCGGCTGGCCGGGTCCACCACCCCTTGCTTGATCAGTTCATCCAGGGCGTAGCCCACCATGATCACCACGTCGGCCTGTTCGCCACGGGCCAGGCGGTTGGGAATGGCCTGGGGCGCCTTGCCCATGGACGGGCCCGGGATGGTAGTGAGGGTATCGCCATGGTCCTTTGCAAACTGCGGGCCCAAACGCTCATAGGCCGCATTGAAGCCTCCGGAAATCATCACATTAAGCGTTTCGGCCTGGGCCGCGCCGAAGGTGGCGCCGCTCAGCGCCAAGGCAACAAAAGCGTGTTTGCAGACAGTATTCATCAGAGGGTTCCTTTTTTATTCGGGGGTATAAGAGAAGCGAGCTCATGACGGCGGAGAACCAATGGATTGTGCGTGACACCTCTTGAAACGATAAGGCTAATTTTGCATTGATTGAAGCATGACAGTTATCAATTAGCCCCTCCTAGCACGGCTCCAGCACACAAAGCCAGCACGTTCAGGTCGAGTGAACCAAGGGTCGGTCGAGGACCATTCCATCAAGGTGCGTGAAGGCGACAACGTGAAGGTGCTGCTCAAGGACAAGGACATGCGCTGGCCAGACACCTTCATCCAAGGCCCAGACGGCACCGTCTACGTGACAGACTCACGTATTCCGGACATGAGTTTCTTCGATCCCAAGCAAGGCCCGGCGCTGAAAACCACGCTGTTCAAAATCGTTAAAGACGATTGAATCTCATGTAGGAGCCAACGGCAGTTGGCGAAGATGTCCGCCAACGCTTTCGCCAACTGGCGTTGGACACCTACAGAGGCTGGCTCGTTACCCCCTTACACCCTGTAGCAGCCCGGCTTCCCGGCGACCGGCTTCCCGGCGACCGGCTTTACCACCAAGGTAACGCCGGTCGCAAAACACTAACGTCAGAGCCCTTTCACCGCCCCGCTCTCCAGCACCCTGGCCCCTTCCCCTACCTCGTTTTCCAAGGGCGCCCCGAACCCTTCCAGGCTGATATGAAAGCGGTCACCTGGCTGAGTCTTTACACCGTCGGCAAAGGACAAGGTGGCGGTGCCGAAGTAATGGATGTGCACATCCCCGGGCCTCAGAAACTGGGCGTACTTGAAGTGGTGGTATTCAAGGTTGGCCAGGCTGTGGCACATGTTGCCTTCGCCACTAAGAAACGGCTGCTCCCATAACGTCTCGCCGCCTCGCGTGATACGGCTGGTGCCTTCCAGGTGCTCGGGCAGAGGCCCTACCCGCAGCTCCGGCCCATAAGCGCAGTACCTGAGTTTGGAATGAGCCAGGTACAGGTAATTGCGGCGTTCCATTACATGATCGGAAAACTCATTGCCCACCGCATAGCCCAAGCGGTAAGGCTTGCCATCGTCACCGATCACATACAGCCCTGTAAGCTCAGGCTCCTCCCCGGCATCTTCAGCGAAGCGGGGCACCGGGAAGTGGCCGCCTGGGCGCACCACGATGCTGCCGTCGCCCTTATAAAACCACTCCGGTTGCGCGCCCACCTGCCCTGGTTCAGGCTTGCCGCCCTCCACCCCCCACGTGAACATCTTCAGGGTGTCAGTCATGGCCGCTTCAGCCTGCTGGCCCTGCTGGTGCATCGTGTCCCTGGCCGCGGCACTGCCCAGGTGCGTAAGCCCCGTGCCGCTTACCAGGCAGTGCGCCGGGTCTTCATGGTCCAGCGGCGGCAGTACCTGCCCTGCGGCCAGTAGCTGCGCGTAGTCAGGGCCTGGATCAGTGCCGCGCAGGGCAACTTCTTCGGCAAGGCTGCGCCCGGCGGCGATGGCCACCAGGGCCAATTGCCGAGTAGACAGCGTCACGCGCACCACCTGCACCTGCTCGCCGTCCACAACACCCACCTGGCGCCGCCCGGCTGGGCTTTCGAATTGAATCAGGCGCATGACGCCCCTCCCCTCAGGTTAAGCCGCAGCCTATTCAATGATATTGAACTCGCTCAGGTATTCATCGGACACCTCAAGGCCCAGGCCAGGGAGGTTGTCGTCCAGTTGCAGGTAGCCGTTCACCGGTTGCGGCTCGCCCTTGAACACGTAATAGAACAGCTCGTTACCTACCTCCACGTCGAATACGGGGAAGAACTCGGCCATGGGCGACGCGGTGCTGGCCATGGTCAGGTGGTAGTTGTGCATCTGCCCGGCGTGAGGGATGACTGGCACTGACCAGGCTTCGGCCATGGCGTTGATCTTGCGCGCCGCAGTAATGCCGCCCACCCGGTTGGTGTCGTACTGAATCACGTCCACCGCCCGGCGCTCGAGCAAGTCCTTGAAGCCGTAAGACGTAAACTCGTGCTCACCACCCGAGAGGGGCATGAGGCCCATTTTCTTAAGCTCCACGTAGCCTTCCAGGTCGTCGGCAATCACCGGCTCTTCCAGCCAGCGCGGCTCGAACTCCGCCAGCTTGGGCAACATGCGCCGGGCGTACTCCAGCGTCCAGCCCATGTAGCATTCGAGCATGATGTCCACGTCTGGCCCTGCCAGGTTACGCAGGGCACGCACCTGCTCGATGTTCTTGCGCATCCCCGCCGGCCCGTCCTTGGGGCCATAGCCAAAGCGCATCTTCAGCGCAGTAAAGCCCTGGTTCAGATAACCCTGGGCTTCTTCAAGGAACAGGTCCAGGTTGTCATTGGCGTACAGCTTGGAGGCGTAGGTCCAGATTTTCTCCTTGGTGCGCCCGCCCAGCAGCTTGAATACCGGTTTGTTGACGGCCTTGCCCATCAGGTCCCACACGGCAATGTCGATGGCCGAGATAGCCGCCATGCCAATGCCTTTGCGGCCCCAGGCGTGGCTTTGGCGGTACATCTTTTGCCAGATGTACTCGTTGTCGAAGGGGTCTTCGCCAATGGCAATAGGGGCCAGGTAGGTATCGATGATCTGCTTGGCGATGCGCGGGGCTAGCGCACAGTTACCAATGCCTACCAGCCCATTGTCAGTCTCGACCTCCACTACCAGCCAGCCGTGGAAGCGGAACGAACCCATGGCGTCGCCGCGCTCGAACAGGATGTCGCTGGCATTGGTGCAAAAGTGCGCCTGAGGGGGCACCACCTTGCCTTTCCACTCGAACACACGGGTACGGATCGCTGTTATTTTCATGAGGGTTTCCTTGCCAATGCACTGACGGTTAAAGGTTGCTCTGGCCCATGCGGCAGGCAATTTCAAAGGCTTGGCGCATGGCACCGACATTCGCTTTGCCTTGCCCGGCGATGTCGAAGGCCGTGCCGTGGGCGGGCGTGGTAATGGGAATGGGCAAGCCGCCCTGCACCGTCACGCCACGGGAAAAGCCCATGAGCTTTATCGCGATCTGGCCCTGGTCGTGGTACATGGTCACCACGGCATCGAAGGCGCGGGCGTCACCCTGCACCTTCAAAAAGATCGTGTCTGCCGGGTATGGCCCTTCGGCCTGCATGCCCTGGGCCTGGGCGGTTTTTACCGCTGGGCCGATGATGTCCAGCTCTTCCCGGCCGAAGGAGCCGTTGTCGCCATTGTGCGGGTTCAGGCCGCACACCCCGATACGCGGCGCGGCCAGCCCGTTACGCTTGAGGGCCGTGTCGATCAGGCGAATCGCTTCTACCACCCGCTGCTGGCTGAGCAGACCGGGCACCTCGGCCAGGGCCACGTGGGAGGTCACACGGGAGGTCCAGAGGTTATCCAGCACGTTGAATTCACAGAACGCCCCGTCGAACCCCAACAGCTCTGCGAACCAATGCAGTTCGTCGTTATGGGCCATGCCGGCCATGTGCAGAGAGGTTTTATTGAGCGGGCCAAAGAGCACGGCGTTGGTGGTCTTCGCCGCCGTCAGCTCAACCGCCACCTTCAGCGTCTGCAGGCTGTACTGGCCACCCACTGCGCTGGCCTGAGCGCGCACGAACTCAGCTTCGGCGCTGCCCCAGGGGTTGTACAACAGCGGGACATCATCCTCGAAGCTCAGCCCGTCCAGGGTCTCGATCACCTTGTAGGGGAAGCGCAGGCCGGCGATGTCCATGCCACGCTGGGCCTCGGCTTCGTCCCCGATCAACAGCACCCTGGCCTGCTGGCGCACCTCAGGCTCGGCCAATAGCCGCGCGACCAGTTCCGGGCCTATGCCGGCCGGGTCGCCCAGCACCATAGCGATTTTACTTGCGTTCATGCCTTGCTCCTTGTGTCCACTGACTGCGCCACAGCCGCCGGCTCGCACCGGTAAATGCGCTGGGCGTTGCTGTAAAAAAGCCGCGCCTGCTCTAGCTGGGGCAGGTCGCGGACAATCTGTTTGAAGCCGCTATAAATGTCGTCGAAGGTGCCGCACAGGCTGTCCACGGGGAAGTTGCTGCCAAACATCACCCGCTCGCTGCCAAACAAGGCGATTACGCTGCGCACGATCCAGGCATTGGCCGCGGCCTGCCAGGCGCTACCCCGTTGGCCAAGGCCTGAGATTTTCACCCTCACATTAGGGTGCTCGGCAAACTGGGCCATCGCCTGGCGCCACCCGGCCAAGCCCGCCTTGCTGCGGTCCGAAGGCAGGCCGGCGTGGTTGAGAATCAGCGTGGTGTTGGGGAAGTCTCGGGCCAGCCGGCCGGCTTCGGCGAGGTTCCACCAAGGCGTCTGCAGGTCGAAGTGCAGCCCTAATGCTTCCAGGCAGGCATAACCACGCCGCCACGGCTCGGTGCTCATCAGGCTGTGCTCGCGGCCTACCTCCACTGGCGTGCTCGGCCCGCCCGGCTTGTGCCGAACGCTGCGCACCAGGGCAAAGCCTGCCTGCTCCGCCAACAGGGCCTGGGCGTCCGGGGCATCGAGCCAGGCTTGAGCGACCACTGCATTGGGGAATCCGTACTGCGCCGCAACCTGATGGATATAGCGGGTTTCGCCCACCGGGTCGGTCGGGTCCCATTCGGTTTCCACGTAGACGCTTTGCACCACCTGGTGTGTGCCTACGTCTGCCAGGTACTCAGGCGGCAGGTAGCGCCGTTTGAGGGCTGAGTAGTCCCCATAGCGGAACGGAATGTTTGCACCTTCCGCCAACCAGGGGTGCAGGTTCACGCGAGGGTCCCAGAAATGATGGTGGGCATCGACCACCGGCCCGCTCCAGCACTCAGACATGATCGGCTCCTGGCGTGCTATCCAACGGGGTGCCGTCCAAACTGATCAGCAGTGTGGCCAGTACGAACAGCGCTGCGCACAGGGCGAAAAACCCCAGCACCGCGCCGAAGCCGCCAAAGAATTGCACGATCAGCCCCACCAGGATGGGCACGAAGATCCCGCCAATACTCCCGGCCAGGTTCATCACCCCACCGATCAGGCCCACCCGTGCGGGAGCCGCCAACAGCGCCGGGAAGCTCCAGTACAGGCTGCCCCACATCAGGAAGAACGCCGTGACCGCGAGCACGCCCACGGCGGCAACCGGATCGGAAAGGCGCGGCAACAGCAGCAACGCGCCCAGTGCGATGATGCCAGAGAACGCCAGCAAGCCTTTGACCGCCAACCCCCGGCGCACGCCCTTGCGAATCAACCCATCACATAAAAAGCCACCGGTCAGCGAGCCCACCGAGCCGCAGATGAAAATCACGAAGGTGGCGAAACCGATACCCTTGATATCGAAGCCCCTCGCCTGCGCCAGGTAGCTGGGGCCCCAGGTGAGCAGCCCGAAATACACCATCGCCCAGGTGGCACGTCCCACCAGCAGGCCGCTGAGCGAACGCCGGGCAATGCCAAGGCCCTTGACCTTCGCCCGGGCAGCCGCCGCCGCAGGTGTTTCGCGCCCGGCATTGATCTTGTCAAGTTCGGCGCCGTTGACCTGCGGATGCTGCGCCGGGTCATCGCGCAAGTAACGCCAGGACACCAGGCCCAAGGCCAGGGTCGCGATACCGGCGACCACGAAGGCGGTGCGCCACGAGTCCAGGGACACAATCAGCCACGCGATGATCAAGCCACCCAGCGCCACGCCCAGCGGGCTGCCGCTGTCCATCATCACAGCGCCCCGGCTACGCTCGTTGGGTGCCATCCAGAGGGAAATCAACTTGCCACCTGACGGAAACAAAGGCGCTTCCGCAGCGCCGAGGAACATCCGCGCAAATAGCAGCGAAATGCCCCCGGTGGCTAACCCTGCCACCACCTGGAATGCGCCCCACAAGCCTGTGGACCAGGTAATCACCCGGCGTGGCCCAAAGCGGTCGATCAACCAACCGCCGGGAATTTGTAACAGTGCATAGGCCCAGAAGAAGCTGCTCAGGATCAACCCCTGCATCGCAGGCGAAAGGCTGAACTCCTTAGCGATGGTAGGCATGGCGATAGACAGCGACACCCGGTCAATGAGGTTGACCATGGTCAGTAAGAAGACAATGGCGAAGATGCGCCAACGCACGGAAGTGGCACGGCCTGTATGGGCACGGCCTGTAGTGCTGCTGGCCAGGGGCATCGGTTGAGCGTGTGCCGCACTGGGTACCTGGGCAGTGCCATCAAGCCTGGCCATGGAGGGTCCTCTGCATTGTTGTTTTTATGATCGGCGTGGCGTTTGTGCCCTGCCGTGATGCGCACTATCGAAGCCTGAGCGATAACCGTCCAATCAAACCTGGTGATAGACCGATACCCCATGGTTATTGGTAACAGCCCGTGCCCCGGCAACGCAGCGTTCGGCCACTGCGGCCGGTAGCGATAACCTCAGGCTATCGCTATATGCGATGTTTTGAGTGGACGTGGCATAGCAACTTTCCCACACTCGGCCGCAGGGCTGGTTCAACCAGCGCCCTCACATAACTACAACAATGAGGACACCCATGCGAATCCCTTCCTTGCGCCACGCTGGCCGCCTGCTAGCCGGTACTACCCTATTGGCCGTCGCCGCGCTGCCCACCCTGGCACTGGCGGCCTGGCAGCCGGACAAGAACCTGGAAATCGTGGTCGCGGGCGGCCCTGGCGGCGGTACCGACCAACTGGGCCGGCTGATCCAGTCCATTATCAGTACCCACAAACTGTTGGACGTGAACACCGTGGTGCTGAACAAAGGCGGCGGTAACGGGGCCGAGGCGTTTCTGGACATGAAGGTGTCCAAAGGCGATGCCGACAAGCTGGTCATCGCCACCAATAACATTTACCTGCTGCCTCTGGTGTCCAAGCTGGGCTATGACTGGCAGGAGCTGACGCCCGTTGCGGCCGTGGCCGAAGATGACTTCATTCTCTGGACCTATAAAGACGCCCCCTGGCAGGACGCTAGAGGCTTCTACCAAGCCGCCAAAGCCGACCCCTCGGCCCTGCGCATGGGCGGCAGCCAGTCCAAAGACGTAGACCAGACCCTGACCCTGCTACTCAACCAGACCAACGACACCAAGCTGGTGTACATCCCCTTCAAAAGCGGCAGCGAAGCCGCCACGCAACTGGCGGGCAAACACATCGCCGCCAACGTGAATAACCCCGCCGAAAGCATCAGCCAGTGGCGAGGGGGCCAGGTCCAGCCGCTGTGCGTCTTCAGCCAGGCGCGGATGGCCTACACCGACAAAGTAGCGGGCGACAAGGCCTGGGCTGACGTGCCCACCTGCCATGAGGCGGGCCTGGGCGTGGACCAGTATCGTTTCCCGCGCACCGTCTTCATGCCGGGTCAGGTCACGCCGGAGCAGCGGGCTTTCTACACCGAGCTGATGCGCCAGGTGACGCAAACCCCTGAATACAAAGCCTACGTCACGCAAAACGCCTTAGTGCCTACCTTCCTTGAGGGAGACGCCCTCACCGCCTACATCCAGAAGGACATCACCCGCGTCACCCCGGTGTTCACGCAAGCGGGTTGGCTGCGTAACTGATTCCTATGGCTGCCGGCGCGCACACGCCGGGCAGCCCATTGCGGGAGGTGTGTATGGACAAGGCAGTGGCCGAAATGGCCCTGGTGGGCACTCGCTGGGTAGAGCTGGGCCTGGCGCTCTTCACGACCGGCATTGGCGCCGTGGTGATGTATGGCTCGGCCGAGCAAGGCATTGGCTGGGGCAGCTCAGGCCCGGACCCTGGGTATTTCCCGTTTTATATCGGCCTGCTGTTGGCCGTGGCCAGCGTGGCCAACGCGGCGCTCACCCTGTGGCGGTGGCAGCCATTGGCGGTGAGCTTTGTCAGCCGTGGTGCCTTCAGGCAGGTGGTGTCGGTGTTCGTGCCCATCGCCCTGTTCATCGCCGCCATGCCGTTTATAGGGCTCTACCTGGCCTCGATGGCGTTTATCGCCTGGTTCATGTGGCGTGACAAGGTGCGTGAAACACCCTATGGCCTGTGGATGATTGCCCTGGTGTCCGTGGGCGCGGTGACCGCCAGCTACCTAATCTTCGATCTATGGTTCAAGGTGCCGCTGCAGGCGGGGCCCCTGCGTGAGCTGATAGCCATGGCCGAGAGGGCACTGAAATGACGGAATTCGATTCGTTGCTCCAGGGCATGAACCTGATCCTTACCCCTGGGCACATCGGCCTGATGGTGGTGGGTGTATTGCTCGGCATTCTGGTGGGCGTGCTACCGGGGCTGGGTGCGCCAAACGGGGTGGCGTTGCTGCTGCCCATTACCTTCACGCTGTCACCGGTGTCGGCAATCATCCTGCTCTCGTGCATGTACTGGGGCGCACTGTTTGGCGGGTCCATCACCTCGATCCTGTTCAACATTCCCGGTGAGCCTTCCTCAGTGGCGACCACCTTCGATGGTTACCCCATGGCTCGTGAAGGCCGCGCCGCCGAAGCCCTGACCGCCGCCTTCTCCTCTGCGCTGATCGGCGCGCTGGCGGGGGTGCTGTTGTTGACCTTCTTGTCCACCCGTATCGCTGAATTCGCCATGACGTTCAGCTCGCCGGAGTTTTTCGCGGTGTACCTGTTGGCGTTCTGCACCTTCATTGGGATGAGCAAGAACCCGCCGCTTAAAACCCTGGTGGCCATGATGATCGGCTTTGCAATGGCTGCCGTGGGCATGGACACGGTGTCGGGCAACCTGCGGCTGACGTTCGACCAGCCGGTGCTGATGACAGGTATCAGCTTCGAGGTGGCGGTCATTGGGTTGTTCGGCATTGGTGAAATCCTCTGCACCGTGGAAGAAGGCCTGGTGTTCCGAGGCGAACACGCCCGCATTACCCCTATGGTCATCCTGCGTACCTGGGCCAAGCTGCCGCGCTATTGGGTCACCCTGGTGCGCAGCACCCTGGTGGGGTGCTGGATGGGCATCACCCCAGGCGGGCCCACGGCGGCGTCCTTCATGAGCTACAGCCTCGCCCGGCGATTCTCCAAGCGCCGCGATCACTTCGGCAAAGGTGAAATCGAAGGCGTAATCGCCCCAGAGACCGCTGACCACGCGGCAGGCACCAGCGCCTTGCTGCCTATGCTGACGTTGGGCATACCCGGCTCTGCCACCGCAGCGGTCATGCTGGGCGGGCTGATGATCTGGGGGCTGCACCCTGGGCCTACGTTGTTTACCGAGCAGCACGACTTCGTGTGGGGCTTGATCGCCAGCATGTACCTGGGCAACGTGGTCAGCCTGCTGGTAGTGCTGGCCACCGTGCCGCTGTTTGCGTCCATCCTGCGTATTCCGTTTAGCATCATTGCCCCGATCATCGTGATGGTCTGCGCCATTGGTGCCTACTCGGTTCACAACTCCATGTTCGACGTAGGCCTGATGCTGGCCTTCGGCGCCCTGGGCTACCTGTTCAAAAAACTGGGCTACCCCATTGCACCCCTCGTGTTGGCAGCGGTGTTGGGGGATAAGGCCGAGGACGCGTTCCGCCAGTCCATGCTGTTCTCCGATGGCCAGATGGGCATCTTCTGGAGCAACCCGCTGGTGGGCAGCCTCACTACGGCAGCGCTGCTGATGCTGTTCTGGCCGCTGATCTCGGGCGGGCTGGCGGCGTTGCTCAACCGACGCGGGCAGCGCAACGCCAAGCCCAAGGTGGTGTAAATGGCAACCCGCGCTGGTAATGGGTGGCGGTTCTTGGCAGGCTCGTCGCATTCTTTTCCGGAGGCCGAGCTGATGACCCGAATACCGCCTGCCAGCGTGATACACGGCCGCCTCCGCCTACGGCAGTTGCGGCTGATGCTGGCCCTGCAGGAACTGGGTTCGCTGCGCCGCGCCGCCGATCACATTGGCATGACCCAACCCGCTGCCACCAAAATGCTTCATGAAGCCGAAGACGTGCTCAAGGTAGAGCTGTTCGAGCGCTTGCCCCGGGGCATGCGCCCTACCCCCTTTGGCGAAACCGTTATCTACTACGCGCGTATGGTGTTCGCGGAGTTGACCGGCATGCGCGAAGAGCTGGTCGCACTCGAGTCCGGCAACCTGGGCCGGGTGGCCGTCGGGGCCATTCCGGCGCTCGCCTCCGGGCTGTTGACCCGCACCATCGCTAACCTCAAGCAGAGCCACCCGAGGCTGTCGATGAGCATCCAGGTGGACACCAGCGACGTGCTGGTGCAAGCGCTGCTACAGGAACAACTGGATGTGGTGTTGGGGCGTATCCCGGCCGGCGCTCGGGCCGAAGAGCTGTTGTTCGACAGCCTGGGCGAAGAAGCGCTATGCGTGATCGCTGGGGCGCAAAACCCGCTGGCCCATACCCAAGACCTAAGCTGGGCGGCCTTGCAACAGGAAACCTGGGTACTGCAACAACACCCCAGCCCCATGCGCGCGATCATCAATCAGGTGTTCCACGATGCCCGGGTGGACATTCCCAACAGCATCGTGGAAACCACCTCCATCATGACCCTGCTGTCGTTGGTGCAGCAGACCGACATGATCGGTGTAACCCCCTTGTCAGTAGTGGAGGACTACCCCGGCCGGCACCTGCTAGCGGTACTGCCCATTACCTTCGAGGCGCGCTTGCCGCCCTATGGGCTGATTACCCGCAGGCACCGCCTCCAAAGCTCCGCCATGCAGGCGTTCATGCAGTCGGTGAAGGCGCAGCAGTTGGGCTGATACGTAAGGGGGTAAAAGCTAGTTGTTGGTTGCTAACTAAGCACCTGATGGAACCCTCTACAAGTCAGGGGCCACTCAGCGAGTCTATTCACTCGCCAGGTGCGTTTTAATGACCTCTGTCAATCGATCCAACAGCATTCCCAGCATGCCCTTGTCAACGGCCGAAGAGCCTACTACCGCCCCCCTTCAGGCTCCGCGCGCACGTTCGCAGTCAGCGCCTCCCCCAACTACACGGCCAGATGCGCCTCCCGCCAGGCCTAGGGCTAATTCGTTCCAGGGGCTCACAGCCGCCCGCCTAACAAACGGCTCGGCCCAGCAGGCTACCCCAGGCAGCGCTCCCCGATTGTTGACAGGCGCGTGGAAAGATGCCAACGCCGATGTCCTAAACGTTGTAAGCAGCCACTTGGCAACGCAGGATAAACTGGCACTTTCCCGCACTGGCGCTCAGATAAATAACATGCTGCATAGGGATCTGAACAAGGTTCCTGAAGATATACGCAAGGCATGGACGGCCTTTAGCAAAGGTACAAACAACACCCAAGACCTTGAGATATTGCTTGACCACTTGTTCGGACCGAGTGCTAGCGGACCCAATAAGCAGACGACTACCGCCCTGGATAAACAGGCTGTTCTCGCTCAATTCAACACGCATATGGACGTACTAAAAACGCCTGGCGCGCCAAATATAAAACCTCTCCAAAAACTATACGACTCGCTCGAAAATCCGAGCACGCACGATGCTCAGACCACCTTGGATTTAATCGACTGCCTATTCAAATATGGCTTTGGCAAGCTACCAAAAACGGACCACTTACCCGAAATTTCAAACATAATTAACGCGCTCTTGAAAGTTGCTGAGGAGAACTCTACCCCACAGGCTTTAAAGCATCCGGATCAACAACAGGCCAGGCAGGCTACCATTGATAAGCTTCGGGCTAAAGCCGCGGAATCACTCGAACAAGTTAAGCACCTGAGCGAGTTAACGGTCCGTGACGTTTTGCCTCTACTCCTGGCGTTGAAAAAAATTGAAAAAATCAGCGCTTCGGCCGTTTAGTAGTCACAGCGTGGGCAAGGCTGATTAAACATTAACCCGCCGGGCCTACAGCTCGGCGCAATGCTGCCGATAGCGCGACATACCCTCTCATGAGTATCCGCGCATGTTGCTACGTCAACTGGGCATTGCCCCTCGATCCGCCTTAGGCTTCGCCAGCATTGCCCTGTTGATGGCGATAGTAGGCGTGTTCTGCCTGCGGCAAATGGCCCAGCTCAGCGACAACACACAGGAACTGAGTGAAAACTACCTTGCCTCCACGCGCACCCTTGGCCAGATGACCGACATCATTGGCCGCTACCGCACCATGTCCTACTTTGTGCTGGTTAACCGGGCCAAGGAGGACGTGGCAAAGTCCGACACGCGGTTGGGCGAGCTCACGACCCAGGGCCAGCAGTTGGTCGATCAGTATGCGAACTTGGTAAACCCCGGTGAGGAAACCCAGGCCTATAGCGAACTCAAGCAACTGCACAGCGGGTATGTCGAGGCGCTGGCTCGGCTGCGCCAAGCCTCGGTGGCCGGTCGCGAGGATGCACTGGCACCGTTGATCGCGGCGGACCTGAAGGGTTTCTCCGATAAAATCACCCCCGTTTTAGCCCGTATGACCGAGCTCAACGGGCGTGGCGGTGATGAGGCGGTGAAGCTGGCTCACGCCAAATACGAAAATGCTCGGATGTGGGTGTGGTTGCTATTGGCCGCAGCCTTCGTGCTCACCGTGATATTGGCCATGGTGCTTACCCGTAGCATCGTTCGACCACTCCAGGTCGCGGTGGGCCTGGCGGAAAAAGTAGCGGCAGGCGACCTCACTCAGCGCATCGAGCCTCAAGGGCGTGATGAAGTCACCCGCCTGCAAACGGCCCTGGCGCTGATGCAAGACAACCTGCGCAGCACCTTGTCGCGTATCAGTGGTTCGGCGACTCAGCTGGCGTCTGCCGCTGAAGAGCTCAATGCGGTGACCGAGGAAGGCTCACGAGGCCTGCAGCGGCAGAACGACGAGATCGAGCAGGCCGCCACCGCCGTCAATGAAATGACCGCAGCCGTGGAAGAGGTGGCAAGCAACGCGGTGTCCACCTCCAACGCCTCGCAGCAGTCCACCAGCGCGGCAGCCGAAGGGCAGCAGCGTGTTAGCCAGACCGTGCTCGCCATTGAGCAAATGAATACCGACGTGAGTGCCACCTCCACGCAATTGCGCGAGTTGGCTACGCGTACCCAGGAGATTGGCAAGGTGCTGGACGTGATCCGGGCCATCGCCGAACAGACCAACCTGCTGGCCCTTAACGCCGCTATCGAGGCAGCGCGTGCGGGTGAAGCAGGCCGTGGTTTTGCCGTGGTGGCCGATGAGGTGCGCGCCCTCGCCCACCGCACACAAGCTTCCACTCAAGAAATCGAAGTCATGGTCAGCGGCATTCAGCACGGCAGTGGCCAGGCCGTGGCGTCTATGCAAACCAGCAGCGAACGCGCCCAGCACACCCTGGAAGCGGCTCGCAGTGCGGGTAGCGCCCTGGAAGAAATCAGCCGGGGCATTGGGGAAATTTCCGAGCGCAACCTGGTGATCGCCAGCGCTGCTGAAGAGCAAGCGCAAGTGGCCCGAGAGGTGGACCGTAACCTCATCAACATCCGTGACCTGTCCTTGCAGTCGGCGGCGGGTGCCAACCAAACCTCCGCGGCCAGCCATGAGCTGTCCAGGCTGGCGGTGGAGCTGAACGAGATGGTTGGGCACTTCAAGGTGTAAGCCAGCGTGGCCCGGCCTGCGTGGCCCGGCCTGCGTTACGCGGGGGTGCGTTGGCCGTGGCGGCCGGGGCTGGTAGAGTAGCGCCCCCCTGTCGGCCTCGCCGACGGCCCTTTTACCCTCGGAACACCCCGCTGCCATGACTGCCCTGGTCGTATTTCGCTTTCTGCACTATTTCGCCGTGCTGAGCCTGTTCGGTGTCAGCTTCTTTCGACCCTTGCTGCTCAAAGACGCCCCGCAATTACCGGCGCTGCGCCGGCGCATGGACCCGGTACTCTGCCTGGTGGCGCTGCTGGCGTTTCTGTCGGCCGTGGGCTGGCTGGTGGCCGTAAGCGGCAACATGGCTGGGGATTGGCGTACCGGCGTTCAACCCGACACCCTGCGCACGGTGTTATTCGACACCGCCTTCGGCCGGGTATGGGGGGCCCATGTGGTGATTTGCCTGGTGCAGTTGGTGTGGTGGCGGCTGCCAGGGCAGCGGTCGCCGTTGCCTGCCTTAGCGTTGGCCACCCTGGCCCTCGCAACGCTCGCCCCCGTTGGCCATACCGCCATGCTCAGCGGCGACGCTGGCGTGCTCCTGGCGCTGAACCAACTGGCTCACTTGGCGGCAGTCGGTGGCTGGGTGGGGGCGTTGGCACTGCTCGCCTGGGTAGCGGTGCAGCCCCTGGGCTTGCACCCAGGGCGCCTGGCTTTGGCGTTCGGCCGCTATGGGCTTCCCCTGGTAGGCGTGATTGGCGTTACCGGGCTGGTTAATCTGTGGGCTATCACCGGCACGCTGTTGCCGGGTTCGGGCCCTTACACCTGGGCACTGTGCGCCAAGCTGATAGCGGTGGCGGGCATGTTGGGCCTGGCCGCCTGGCACAGGGCCAAGGCACGGGCCGCGACCGAGCAGAACCTTCGCGCCACCCTGACGCTCGAATGGCTGTTCGGCCTAGGGGCCTTGGCTGCGGTGGCCCTGCTAGGCACCCTGCCGCCCACGGCCTAAGACGCTTGCACCCGGTAGCTGCACAGGACCTGACTGATGACCATTGGGCTCATAGCCGACACCCACGGGCTGCTTCGCCCAGAAGCGCTGCACGCCCTTGCGGGGTGTGACCACTTGATCCACGCCGGGGACATCGGCAAGCCCGCGATTCTTGACACGCTCCGAGGCGTCGCCCCCTTGAGCGTGGTGCGAGGCAATAACGACCGCGGCCTGGCATGGGCAGATGACCTGCCCGACCACCTGGTGGTACGCCACGCAGGGCTGGTGATTTACCTCACCCATGAGCGCCCTGATGTGCCTGCCGAGTTACCTGCAGGCACCCAGGTCGTGGTCACCGGGCACTCCCACAAGCCGTTGATCGAGACCCGCAATGGCGTGCTGTTCGTTAACCCGGGCAGCGCGGGCCCGCGTCGCTTCACGCTGCCGGTTTCGGTTGCGTTGCTGACGCTAACCCCCCAGGGGCCTGAGGCTCGACTGGTGCCGTTGAGCTGAACCGCATTGAACGCAACTGCCGCTGCAAGGTCTCGATTTCCACCAGCAGGGCCTCCACCGGCGTCGTGCCGCTTTCCACTGCTTCACAAGCCTGCACCAGCCCCAAAGCGCCCACGATGCGTGCGCCCCCTTTGATCCGGTGGACCACGGCGTCCAGCTCCGGAGATCCCGGCGCCAGTGCGTGCAGGCGTGTGTAGTCAACGCTCAACGCTTGCTGCAGGCTATCGCGCAATCGGCGGGCAGAAACAGGGCTGCCCCCAGCCAGGCCCAATAATGCCGCGGCGCCTTGAGGTGCCAAGCCCTCCTCGTTCGAGCTGGAGTCGCCGTGCGCGCAGGCGGCGTTTGCTGCCGGTGCGAGTGCTGCGGCGAGCGCCTCAAGGCCCAGCGGCTTGACCAGGCAGTCGTCCATCCCGGCCTCGCGTGAGCGTTCGCGTTGGCCGCACCCGGCATCGGCCGTGCAGGCAAGCAACCGGCAGGGCAAGAGCCCTTTGCGCTGCTCCTCCAGACGGATGGCCCTGGCCAGGTCGTAGCCATCCAGGCCTGGCATTTCACAGTCGCAGATCACCGCGTCAAAGCCGCCCCGGCCGCACCACTCTCGCAAACCATGGGCACCGTCCACGGCAACCGTGACCCGGTGGCCGAGGTAGCTCAGCTGTTGCGCCAGAAGCACCCGGTTAGGCTCATGGTCATCCACCACCAGAACATCCATCGCCACTTGGTGGGCAGCAGCCGGCACCTCCTCCTGTACCAGGCCCGGCGGTTCGCACATCGGCAAGCGCAGGCAGGCTTGCACCCGGCTACCTTCGCCTTCGCGGCTTTCCAGCGTAAGGCCGCCACCCATGATGCGGCACAGGTGCTGGCTGATGGACAACCCCAACCCTGCCCCCACCCGCCCGGACAAGCCGTGGTTATCCGCCTGCTGGTAAGGCTGGCAAAGCCGGCGAAGGTCTGCCTGGGGAATGCCAATACCGGTGTCCTCTACCACCAACCGCAGGGCCACCTCGTGGCCTTCGCGGGTAGCGTGGAGGCTCACCGTCACGCTGCCGGCACGGGTGAACTTGATGGCATTGCTGAGCAGGTTACCCAACACCTGTTGAAAGCGCAGCGGGTCCAGTAAGACGCCCGTTCCTACACCGGCACAGGCGTTTAGCTTTAGGTGTAACCCTTTTTCTCGGGCCTTGACCTCGTATAGCCTCACCACTTGCGCGGCCTGAACATCGATGTCTACAGGCCGGGGGTTGAGTGTGAGGTGGCCAGACTCGATTCGACTGATGTCGAGAATATCGTTGAGCAGCTCCAATAGGCCGCTGGCGGATTCCGAGGCTACTTTGAGCGCCAGCCGGTCCAGCTCCCCCTTCTCAGCCTTGCGCAGGGCCAGCTCAAGCATCCCCAGCACCGCGTTCATAGGCGTTCGGATTTCATGGCTGGCTGTGGCCAGGAAGCGGGTTTTTGCGCGGTTCGCCGAATCCGCAGCCTCCTTCGCGGTTTGTAACGCATCATAAAGCCGTTGGCGTTCCGTGATGTCGATCCAGCCGCCGATCACGCCGCCAATGCTGCCATTACTGGCCTGGTAGGGCAGCATCCAGTGGAACACCGTTAGTTGCTGGCCGTTACGCAGCCGCAACTGACGGTCCTCGACGATCGCCTGGCCTTCTGCAACCACCGCCAGGTACAGCGCTTCATACTCCTTGGCCTGCTCGCTGACCAACGGGATGCGCGTTACTGCCTGGCCGATCACCTGGGTGCGGTCGACCCCAAGGGCGGCCAGGTAGCTGGCATTGCAATTGAGGAGGCGGCCGCCGCGGTCCCGGACGTAGACGGGGTGCGGGGTGCCATCGATCATCACCCGCATGAATTCCAGCTGGTCCGTCAGCGCCTGCTCGGCGGTGCGGCGCCTGCGTACCTGCCTGCGAAGGGCCCGTATCCATGCCACGGCCAGCAGCAGCATCACCCCTGCCAGTGCAAATGCAGGCAGCAGCCAGCGGGCCTGACTCGGCCAGCGGGGCTCTACGTGAATTTCACTACGCCAGCGATGAGCCATTGCATCGAGGCCTGCGGGCTCAAAGCTGAGCAGGCCCTGGTCGAGGATAGTCAACAACGCCGCCTGCTCTGGACGCGCCGCGAACCCATAGCGCGGCGGAGCGACCGGTAGCGCGCCGCTGATGTGCAGGCCGCTGGCGGCTTCCCCTGCCAACAGTGCACGCGCCTGGATGTAAGGCAACACGGCACCTGCCGCCTGGCCGCTGCTCACGGCCTGTAAGGCCAGGCGTGCGCTGGCTTGCTCGTGCCAACGCACGCCTGGCCACTGATGGGCCAGTGCAGCCGTAAGGCCCAGAGTAGCCGGTACGCCTACGGCCTGACCCTCTACGGTGCTCAGCGGTGTACGCAGGCCTGGGCTGGCCGACGTAATTAGCACGGGCACGGCGCTTAGCCAGGCGCGACTGAGCTGCAGGTTCGCGCCGCTGGCAGTATCACTGGCCATAGCCGCCCCCAACTCGACCGTGCCAGCCTGCAGGGCTGCCACCAGCGCAGCCTGCGACTCGAACACAACAGGCTCGAACCCAACGCCGGTACGCTGGGTAATCCGTGCCAGAAGGTCGGCAGCCAGCCCGCGAAACTCGCCCCGCTCACCCTGAAAACTGAAGGGTACGAACTCCCTCAGATAGCCCACGCGAATGCGGGGGTGGGTTTCCAGCCAGCGATGTTCGACAGGCCCTAACGGCACCAGGGGTGTTTCGCTCAGCCGGGTGGCGCCGCGACTCCACGCCTGAGCCACCTCGTCACGCCAACGCAGGGGCACCTGCCCAAGGCGTGCGTTCAGTGTGTTCAGCAAGCGATCGTCGGTGGCGCGAAGCAGGAACGCGAAGCCTTCAGGGCGTGGCGGCAGGAACTGCACGTGCTCGCGGCCATAAAGTGGACTGTGAGCAAGTTGCGCGGCCACCGAGGCTGCATCGGCCAACAACGCATCCGCCTGGCCCAGCGCTACTGTTGCGAGCCCGGTTAGCAGGGAGGGTACGAGTATGGCCTGGTGAGGCGGCACCAGCCCGGCCACCGTACTGGCGCTGGCGTAAGTGGCCTGTACGGCCACCGTACTGGCGCTGGCGTAAGTGGCCTGTACGGCCACGCGTGGCCCTGCGCCGTTACGGTAGGTGGTTTGAGGCGAGAGGCGGCGTACCAGCACGGGCTGGTCTACGGCATAGGGTAAGGTTCGGGCCACACCCTGCGCGGTGGTTTCGTCACCACTGGAGCCGGTGAGCAGGTCTACGGCGCCCTCTCTCAGCGCCAGCAGAGCGGCCTCACGCGCATCGAACGGCACGAGTTGCACCTCGACCTGCAACGCATCGGTCAGTAGCCGCAGGTACTCCGCACTGATGCCTTCGTAGTGTTGGCCATTGCCAAGGATGTCCAGAGGCGGCGCATCGGGCCGGGTGACGCCTACGCGCAAGGGGCCGCGACGGCGTAGCCACAGACGGTCGGCATCGCTCAAGGGCGGTAGTGCCCACTCCGAAGGCAAGCTGACCCGGGGCCGCAACTGCGGACCTTCGGCGGCTGCGCAGGGTGTGGTTAGCGTGATGGCCAAGGCCACAATGAGCAGCACCAGGTAACGGCCCTGTAGGCCTGCCCGCCTTAGCACAGCTGGTGCCTCTTGGCGATTTCGGCCAAGGCAATGACAGACGGCACGCCGAGTTTTTCCATCAATCGAAACTTGTAGCTACTGATAGTCTTGGCGCTGAGCGCCAGGTGCTCGCCGATCAGGCGGTTGGTATACCCCCGGGCGAGGTGGTGAAGGACCAGGATTTCTCGGTCGCTGAGGGTGGCCAGGCATTCGCGTTCGGTGCGCAGTGCATCCTTGCGCCAGACGCTGCTGTAGGTGACGTCGGGAAAGTAACTGTACCCCGCCCTCACCGCCCTCACCGCCTTGCGCAGCTCAGCCAGCTCGTTGTTCTTGGCCACGAACCCGCACGCACCGGCCTTCATGCAGCGCAGCGAGTAGAACTCGGCGGGCAGTGAACTGAGGACCAGCACTTTGGTAGGTAACTGCAGGCTGCGAAACCGCTGCATTACGGTGAGCCCATCGAGTAGCGGCATGGAGATATCCACGATGGCAAGGTCGGGCAACAGGTCACGCGCGACCTGCAGGCCGAGGCGACCGTTATCAGCCTCGGCCACCAGCGCGACACCATCCTGTGCCAGCAGCAGCCCTACGCTTGCGCGGATAAATGGATGATCATCGACGATCATTGCCCGGTACATTCACACCTCCTTGGCGCTGGCCGTCTAATGCCTGACGGGGGGAGGATTATTCGATCTTCCCAAGAAAGTGTCTGTAGGACCGGTCCGAGCTATTTGTAGGAAAGGGGGAAGATTTCTGTCAGGGAGCAATCCATCGCACGGTGCGGTCAATGCTGTAGGCCCCGAAGGACGCTTTAACCATGTCGGACATCGCCCTACCCGCCCTGCCCCCTGACCTTCATTACGTCGATGACAGCCAGCCTGGCATCCGGCGGCGCACGCTCAGAGGCAAGTTTGCTTACTTCACCCCGGACGGTGAGCGCATCAAAGCCCAGGAAGAGATCGACCGCATTAACGCGCTGGTCATCCCCCCGGCCTACAAAGATGTCTGGATCTGCCCTGACCCGCGTGGTCACCTGCAAGCCACGGGCCGAGACGCACGTGGGCGCAAGCAGTACCGCTACCATCCACGGTGGCGTGAGCTGCGTGACGAAAACAAATATGCGCGCATGCTGGCGTTCGGCAAAAGCCTGCCTCAGGTGCGCCGCCAGCTTGAAGAGCACCTGGCCGCGCCAGGGCTCTCCCGTAACAAAGTCATGGCAGCGGTGATTTCACTGCTGGACGCTACGTTGATCCGTGTGGGCAACACTCAGTACGCCCGCGACAATCAGTCGTATGGCCTGACCACCCTGCTTAACGAGCACGTGGACGTCAAAGGCAGTGCGATTGCCTTTCAATTTCGCGGCAAAAGCGGGGTTGAGCATCAGATAAGCCTGAAAGACAAGCGCCTGGCGCGCATCATCAAACGCTGCATGGACCTGCCCGGCCAGCACCTGTTTCAGTTTCTGGATGAAAACGGAGAGCGCCACGTGGTCAGCTCTCACGATGTGAACGATTACCTGCGCGAACTGCACGGCAGCGACTTTACCGCCAAGGATTACCGAACCTGGGCAGGCAGTGCCTTGGCACTGGCCATGTTGCGCGAGCTGCATTGGCAACCTGAGCCCGATGCCAAGCGGCACATTGTAGACATGGTCAAACAAGTGGCCCGTCAGTTGGGCAATACGCCTGCGGTGTGTCGGCGCTGCTATATCCACCCTGCGGTACTCGAGCGCTTTGTGATGGGTGAGCTAGCAGCCTTGCCCAAGCCCCGCGAACGCAAAGGCCTGAAGCTTGAGGAGGTCGCGCTGGCCACCTTCCTGGAAAACCTGGCGCAGGTCACTGACGATGCGCAGCCCGCGCTATCCCGTACACGCAAGGCAGGGTAGCACCGGCGCCAACGCCGTGGGCGCTGCCACGGCGCTGGTTAGCGCAGTGCGGCGTGTAGGCCTAGCGGGTGGGCAGCGGGTCGTTGCCAGGGTCTTTCTCATCGATAGGCCGCGACACTTCCCCCTTTTCGTTGAGGTCCTTATGGGTTTCGCCCACCTTGCCGGCGTTATCGGGGTTATGGTTCAGGTCTTCGCGTTCAGATTGCTGAGGCATGAGTATCACTCCTACGGGTTCATGCATTAGGCAACAGAACGCCTGTAAAAGTTTGCGCTGAACTCACGGCCTCGCCGGCCAGTCATCATAAAACCTGGCTCACTGGAGGCACCCTGCAATGCACATCTCGCTGGACAAGCAAATCGCCCTCGTTACCGGCGCCAGTTCGGGCCTTGGCATGGCTGCCGCCAAGGCACTGGCCGCTGCGGGCGCTTCGGTGGTGGTGAACTACAACAGCCACCCGGAGCCTGCCCAAGCGCTGGTTGAGCAGATTCGCCAAGAGGGCGGCCAAGCCATTGCCCTTGGCGGCGACGTCAGCCAGGAAGAGGCCGTGGAGGCACTCTTCGCTAAAACCGTCGAGGCCTTTGGGGCCCTGGATATTCTGGTGGCCAATTCGGGCTTGCAACGGGACGCGGCCATCGCCGACATGACCCTTGAGGACTGGCGCAAGGTCATCGACGTGAACCTTACCGGGCAGTTCCTGTGTGCCCGTGCCGCCCTTCGCCAGTTCGCCAAGCAAGGCCCAAGGCCCTGGGTGTCCAAGGCCAACGGCAAGATCATTCACATGAGTTCGGTGCACCAGTTGATCCCGTGGGCCGGGCACGTGAACTACGCGGCGTCAAAAGGCGGCGTGGACTTGCTGATGCGTTCCATTGCCCAGGAAGTGGGCGAACAGCACATACGCGTCAATAGCATCGCACCTGGCGCGATCCGCACCCCGATCAATGAGCAAGCCACCCACGGCGACAACCTCGAAAAATTGCTCAAGCTCATTCCTTATAGCCGTGTCGGCGATCCGGAAGACGTCGCTAATGCCGTCGTCTGGCTCGCGTCTGACCTGTCGGACTACGTGCACGGCACCACGTTGTTCATCGATGGTGGCATGAGCCTTTACCCGGAGTTTCGTGGCAATGGATGAACGACGCAGGCCTGCTCAGGTGCCCATTCAGCGGCACGGCGTGATCGGTAACATGCGAGGCCTGGCGTTGGTCGCCGACACCGGTAGCATCGACTACCTGTGCTGGCCGGACTTCGACAGCCCCTCGGTGTTTACCTCACTGCTCGATACGCCCGAGGCCGGCGTATTCGACTTGGCGCCACGGCTGCCAGATGCTCGCAGGCTGCAAATCTACCTGCCAGGCAGCAACATTCTTCAAACCCGCTGGCTAAGCGGAGATGCCGTTGTTGAAGTGACGGATTTCATGCCAGTGGTGGCCGACCCCGATTTGCCACCGCTGCTGGTGCGTCGGGTCACGACAAGGTCCGGCAAGGCTACGGTGCGGATGCGCTGCCGGGTGCGCCACGACTACAACCGTGCGCAGACTCAGGCGCACAGCGACGCTGCCAGCGTGGTCTTCACAGCCGACGGCCAGCCGCCTATACGGCTAGGCGCCTCAATGCCCATGCATCTTGAGGACAATACCGCCTATGCAGAATTCGAACTGGTCGCCGGCGAGATCGCAGAGTTTGTGTTTGGCAATGCCGACGACTCCAGGGTTGTCCCAGGGCGGGCCTCAGAGCTTGAAGCCGAAACCCTCGCCTATTGGCGCCATTGGTTGGGTAAAAGCAACTACCGCGGCCGCTGGCGTGAGTGCGTCGAGCGCTCCGCCCTCGTGCTGAAACTGCTCACATCCCGTACCCATGGCGGCATTCTGGCGGCTGGCACCTTCGGTTTGCCCGAACAACCGGGGGGCGAGCGCAACTGGGATTACCGTTATTGCTGGATACGTGACGCGTCCTTTACCGTGTATGCCTTCATGCGCCTGGGCTTCAATGATGAGGCCAACGCGTTCATGCGCTGGGTACGCAGCCGCGTCAGTTCCTGCAATAAAGACCCCTCCCCGCTGCGCATCGTCTATGGCATCAAAGGTGAGAAGTCGTTTCCAGAAGAAGAACTCAGCCACTTGGCAGGCCACATGGGCTCGCGCCCGGTGCGCATTGGCAACCAGGCGTATGAACAGAAGCAACTGGACATCTATGGCGAACTGATGGATGCGGTGTATTTGGCCAACAAGTACGGCGAGGCGATTTCCCACGAGGGCTGGGTTAACTGCCAGACCTTGGTTGACCGCTTGTGCGAAGAGTGGAACACCACCGATGTGGGCATTTGGGAAATGCGTGGTGAACCCCAGCACTTCCTCCATTCCCGGCTGATGTGCTGGGTCGCTCTGGATCGGGCGATTCGTCTGGCGTACAAGCGGTCACTGCCCGGCCCCCTGGCGCGCTGGGATCACACCCGGCAGGCCATCCACAAAGACATCTGGGACAACTTCTGGGACGCCGACGCGGGGCACTTTGTGCAGCGCCTGGGCACCACCGAAGTGGACGCCTCTATGCTGTTAATGCCGTTGTTCCGCTTTGTGGGCGCAACAGACCCCGCCTGGCTGGCAACTCTGGCCGCGATCGAGCGCGACCTGGTACGCGACGGCATGGTGTACCGCTACCGTAATCACGACAGTGCCGATGGGCTGAAAGGCGACGAGGGTGCCTTTACCGCCTGTTCCTTTTGGTACGTCGAGTGCCTGGCGCGCGCAGGTCAACTGGATAAAGCGCACCTGGAGTTTGAACAACTGCTGCGCTACGCCAACCCGCTGGGGTTGTATGCCGAGGAGTTCGACCCTAACGGTCGCCACCTGGGCAATACCCCTCAAGCGCTTAGCCATTTGGCCTTGGTAAGCGCTGCCACCTTCCTTGACCGCAAACTCAGCGGCGACAACAGCTCCTGGCAACCCTAAAGAGGATCAACGATGACCAGCGAATTAGAAAAAGCCGTACTTAACCGCCTGCTCAACGCCCACCCCCGTGGCCTGGGCGCGGAAATACTGGACGACCTTCACGGCCCCGAACAGGTGGCGCTATGTGTACAGGACCTGCGTCAACGCGGCCTTATTCATAGCCCGGAAGAGGAGAAAATGGTGTACCCCGTGAAGCTCAGTGCTGCCGGTGTCGAGGCTGCAAAAGCGATAAAGGCCTGACCCCTCGCCCTGGGCCGCCCTGGCCCAGGGCACTCATAAACGACTTTTCACGCATTCCGCGTGCTAGGCGCTAGGCGCAAAAGCCATTACAGGCGATACTCCCCGGGCGTTAATGCCTCAATCCTTGTAGTATTTTTCTTATAGCGATGGGGGATAGTACGGAATTAAAAAGATTAACTCGCGTCTTTAACCTAGGACGCGTTCTGGACATCACCAGACCGGATTTTGAGCAAGGAAAAGGAACATTACATGCTGATTCTCACCCGCAAGAACAACGAGAGCATCGTTATCAACGACGACATCAAGATCACCATCCTGGGCGTGAAAGGCATGCAGGTCCGGATCGGTATCGACGCTCCCAAGAACGTACAAGTACACCGTGAAGAGATTTACCAGCGCATTCAGTCAGGCACCCCGGCACCCGCAAAAAACGAACAGTAAACGCGCAGCGCGTCTGGCCAGCAGGCTTTCCGCGCTTCGTTACCTGCCTGGCATCGCTCGGCCGCACCGTTTCTATTCGGATTGTTCATGTTCAAGCGTGGCGCTCTGTTCAGCCTCCTCCTGTTAGCCAGCCTTCCCCTGCACGCCCTTGAGCGTGGAGAGGCCGTCGCGCCCTGGACACTGCTGGACCAGTTCGATCAGCCCTACACGCTCAGTGGCGATACCCGCGTAATTCTTGTGGCACGCAGCATGAGCGCTGCCAAGCTGCTCAATGCCGCGATGGATAACGCGCCCAAGGGCTACCTTGACTCACGCCAGGTGGCCTATATCGCCGATGTTGAACGCATGCCTGCCATCGCCCGTGCGATCGCCATACCGGCCATGCGCTCAGCGCCCTACCGCATACTGCTCGATATCCAGGGCCGCGTGGCGCCTCGCTATGACGGCGCCCGCGAAGGCGTACAGTGGTTGGAGGTGGAAGGCGGCACGTTGAAAGCAGAACGACGCTTCGACGACCCGGCTGCGTTACGGCAGGCACTGGAGGCATTGCCCATCACTACCGCCCGCAAGGCCGGCCCTTCGAACGCAGCGTAACCTGCGGTTGCACTGAGTCAATCAAAGCGTGCGAACAGCTCGCTTACAAACGCACGTATTGGCTGATCGGGGCCGTACACGTCGCCCAAATGGCGCTCGGCGCTACGCACGTGCTGACGCAGGCGGTGCTTGACGCCGCTGCTGCCCAACACCGCGACCAGGGTAGATTTGCCGGCATCCTTGCCCACGTCTTTGTCAGCAGCGGTGCCAGGGGTGGCGAGGTCCTGCAGGTCATCCACCAACTGAAACGCCTGGCCCAAGTCCAGGGCAAACGCCGCCAACGAGCGCCGAACCTCCATGCCTGCTCCGGCGGCAATGGCCGCCATTTGCAAGGTGGCATCGAACAGCACGGCGGTTTTCAGTTCGTTTGTTCGGGCAATGGCGTCTTCGTTGCGCGCCTCACTGCCCTCTCGCAAGTCTTCATATTGGCCCTTTACCAGGCCCTGGCTGCCTACCGCCCTGGACAGCTCTGCCACCAGTTGGGCGCTTCGGCCAGGCTCTATACCGGCGGTGGCCAACAGGCCGAACGCACGGCTGAGCAGCGCCACCGCAGCCAGGATCGCCACGTCTTCGCCAAAACTCAGGTGAAGGGTTGGGCGGCCTCGGCGTAACGTTGCATCGTCCATGCAGGGAAGGTCATCTAATACCAATGAGGCGGCATGCACCATCTCTACCGCGCAGGCGAGGTCAAGCATTGCCGGGCGCGACTCCCCCAGCCCCTCGGCCGCTAACAGCAACAACAGGGGGCGCACCCGCTTGCCAGGTGCCAACGTACCCTCGCGCATGGCCAACGCGAGTAACTGATGAGGTTCACCGGGCTCAGGCAGCAGGGCCTGCAACCGCGCTTCAATGCGCTGGCGCAATGGCGCCCAAGTGCACTGGGTGCTGTCGTGCAGGGCGATGGGCGTGGCAGTCATGCGGTGCGGTCCTTCTGGCTATGAACGGCGGTCATCAAAACAGGCTCATGAGGGGTTTTAGTGCGGTACGACAGCCACTGACGCGGCTATACGGCCCAGAATAGTCAAAGGTTCGGCCAGCTTTACGTCTGAGGGAACGCCTTGGCGCTGGCGCTGCCTTACATGCGCACGGGTGCTGTACCAACCTTCTACAACCACATGACCCTGCATAACTGACAGTGGATTTTCTGGAATACTCCCGGAGCCGCAATGAATGATGAAGATCTGGTGAGCCGAAAGAACGACCACCTGCAGATCGTACTGGACCCTCACCGCGCCCAGAGTTCTGGCCGTACAGGTTTTGACCAGTGGCGCTTCGTTCACTGCGCCCTGCCAGAGCTGGATCTTAACGCCATTGACCTGAGTACGGAATTCCTGGGAAAGCGGTTGTCGGCACCTGTGCTTATCAGCTCCATGACCGGTGGCGCACGCTTGGCCCGTGACATCAATCATCACTTGATCGACGCCGCCCAAGCGTTGGGGCTTGCCATGGCGGTTGGGTCTCAGCGCGTGGCGCTGGAGACCGGTGCCGACCGAGGCCTGACCCGTGAGCTGCGCGACCGCGCTCCCGACGTACTGCTGCTGGCAAACTTGGGAGGGGCGCAACTGCGCACCCCGGCTGGCCTGGACCTGGCCAGGCGTGCGGTTGACATGATCAGCGCTGATGGCTTGATCGTGCACCTCAACCCCCTGCAAGAGGCCGTGCAGCCAGGCGGCGATTGCGATTGGCGGGGCGTGGCGGACGCCATTGGCGAGGCCGCGCGGCGGCTGTCGGTTCCGGTCATCGTAAAGGAGGTCGGCAGTGGCTTGAGCGCCGACGTGGCGGTTCGCCTTGCCGCGTCAGGGGTAGCTGCCCTCGATATCGCGGGCCTGGGCGGCACGCACTGGGCGGCTGTCGAGGGGGAACGCGCGACCACGGCGCTGGAACGTGAGGTGGCAATGGCCTTCAGCGCGTGGGGCATTCCCACCACCGAGTCATTGCAGCAGGTGCGCGAGCGGCTGCCGCATTTGCCCCTCATTGCTTCGGGGGGTGTGCGCAACGGTATCGACATGGCCAAGGCCATCGCTCTGGGCGCCAACCTGGTGGGCCAGGCTGCGGCCGTGCTACGCAGCGCCACTACCTCCCCCCACGCGGTGATCGAGCACTTTGAGGCCACCCTGAGGCAGCTGCGCATCGCCTGCTTTTGTACAGGTTCTGCCAATCTGGCACAGCTACGCCGTGCGCCACTTGTAAGGGAGGCCACTGCGCCGTGAGCCATTTCGGGGTCGTTACCCCTCCCCTGTACAGCCATTTTCAAGCCCTGCAAGCGCTGGCAGGGTGCCTGATCGACCGCGGGCACCAGGTCACGTTTTTTCACCAGTGGGAGGCCCTGAGCCTGCTGCACGATAGCCGCATCGGGTTTTGCCCTCTGGGGCAGCACCGTTGCCCTCCGGGCAGCCTGGCACAGCTGGTGCGCCATTCAGCCCGGCCAGGTGGCCTGGGGGTACGCCGGGTGATCCATGACATGGCGGCCACGACTGAGCTGCTGTGTGATGAGCTGCCCGCTGCGCTCATCCGTTTGGGTGTAGAGGCACTGATCTGTGATCAGATGGAAGCCGCCGGTGGTCTGGTGGCCGAGGCGCTGGGCTTGCCCTTTGTGTCCGTGGCCTGCGCACTGCCCATTAACCGCGAACCGGGCGTGCCTTTGCCCGTGATGCCCTTTCAATGGGGCCAAGCGCCGCGCCAGTTGCACATGTACGCCAGCTCCACCCGTATCTACGACGCGATCATGGCGCCCCACGGGCGAGTGGTCGAACGCTGGGCCCGGGCTTTTGGTTTGGCGCCCCGCACCGGGCTGCACGAATGCCTGTCGCCGCAGTTGCAGGTTAGCCAGACGCTGCCTGGGCTTGAGTTTCCACGCGTGGCGTTACCGGCCTGCTTTCACCACGTAGGCCCCTTGCGAGCGCCGGCACTGCCGGCTGCCACCGAGCAACCCTGGCCATTAGCACCAGGGAGGCGGTTTGTCTTTGCGTCCCTGGGCACGTTGCAAGGTCACCGCTTTGGGCTGTTCAAACGGATCGCCAATGCCTGTCGCGCCTTGGATGCACAGCTGCTGGTCGCCCACTGCGGGGGGCTGGACGCGCCTTCAGCGCAACGTTTAAAGGCGGCTGGCGCTACCTGGGTCACCGACTTTGCCCCGCAGGCCCAGGTGCTGCGCCAAGCCGATGCGGTGGTAACCCATGCGGGGCTTAATACCGTGATGGATGCCGTCGCCGCCCGCACACCGCTATTGGCCTTGCCCATCGCCTTCGATCAGCCTGGCGTCGCCGCGCGCGTGCAGCATGCCGGTATTGGCGTGAAGGCCAGTCACCGCAGTTCTCGAGGCGCCCTGGCAACACGGCTGGATACGCTGATGAGCAACCGCGCTTATGCCTCGGCGCTGCAGGCCCTCGACGCCGAGCTTCAATCCGCAGGCGGCGCGCAGCAGGCCGCCACCTTGATAGAGCGCGCCGTGAGTCAGGCGCGACCGCTTCGGGTCAGGTGCGCGTCATGAAAAAGACCTGGGACCTGATCTTGGTCGGCGCAGGGCTGGCCAATGGCATCCTGGCCTGGCGGCTAATGACCGCTCGCCCGGAGCTGTCGGTGCTGGTGGTGGATCAAGCGCCGGTGCTGGGCGCCAACCATACCTGGTCATTCCATGAGAGCGACCTCACCTTGGCGCAGCAACACTGGATGCACCCGCTGATAAGCCACCGCTGGCCAGGGTACGACGTACGCTTCCCGCACCTTCGCCGGTCATTCGCCGGTGCCTATTGCAGCGTTGCGGGCGAACACTTTGCACGCATCCTCACTGCCCGCCTCGGCCGGCAGATGCTGCTGGGTACTCAGGTGCAGCGGCTGACCCCGGACACCGTCCAGCTCGCCAGTGGCGAAACCCTGCACGCGCGCGCCGTGATCGATGGTCGAGGGTTGGCCCCCAGCCCCCACCTACGCTTGGGTTATCAAAATTTCGTGGGCCAGGACGTGCAGCTTGCTCATGCCCATGGCCTTACTCAGCCTATCGTCATGGATGCCCAGGTGGAGCAGCTCGACGGCTACCGCTTCGTGTACGTGTTGCCCTTAGGGCCGGATCGGCTGTTGATCGAAGACACCTATTACAGTGAATCCCCCGAGGTTGAACCGCTGCGTCTGCGCCAGCGCATCGAAGCCTATGCCCATAGCCAGGGGTGGGCAATTGCCCGCACTGTGCGTGAGGAGCAAGGCAGCCTGCCTATCGTATTGGCCGGGCATTTCGAGGCGTTTTTCGCCGAGGGCCAGGCCGTAGCTCGCAGTGGCTTGCGCGCGGGTCTGTTTCACCCGGTCACGGGCTATTCGCTCCCCGAAGCCGTGCGCCTGGCAGACCTCATCAGCGCTACGGCGGTGATCGATGCCGATGCCCTGCAAGCCCTGCTGCACCGCTACCGGCAAACCCTGTGGCGGCGTCAGCGGTTTTTCCGCCTGCTTAACCGTATGCTGTTCCAGGCAGCCCAACCCGACCAGCGCTGGCGGGTGCTTGAACGCTTCCACCGCTTGCCCGCAGGCCTGATCCAACGCTTCTATGCCGGCGTCCCAACCCTAGCGGACAAAGCACGCTTGCTCACCGGCAAGCCCCCGGTGGCGGTCATGCCTGCGATCAAGGCCATGCTCGATTACGCTCCACCTGCTCAGGAAGAATCATGACAGACGTACCTTTGACGGTGGTCACCGGCGCAGGCTTCGGTGGCCTCGCGCTGGCCATCAGGCTGCAAGCGGCCGGCCGCCCTACCTTGCTGCTTGAAGCCCGCGACAAACCCGGTGGGCGCGCCTACGTGTATGAAGACCAAGGCTTCACCTTCGACGCGGGCCCGACGGTCATCACCGACCCCACCGCCATTGAGGAGCTGTTCAAGATCAGTGGCCGGCGCATGGCGGACTACGTGGAGTTGCTGCCCGTCACGCCCTTTTACCGCTTGTGCTGGGAAGACGGCAGCCGCTTCGACTACGCCAACGACCAGGACGCCCTGGAACGGCAGATTGCTCGCTTCAACCCGGAGGATGTCCAGGGGTACCGGCGTTTTCTGGCGTATTCCAAAGAGGTGTTCAAAGAGGGTTACCTGAAGCTGGGCAGTGTGCCGTTCCTGTCGTTTCGCGACATGCTCCGTGCGGGCCCGAGCCTGGCCAGGCTTCAGGCCTGGCGCAGCGTGTACAGCATGGTGGCCAAGTTCATCAAGGATGAGCGGCTGCGCCAGGCGTTTTCATTCCACGCTTTGCTGGTGGGGGGCAACCCTTTCGCCGCGTCCTCGATCTATACCTTGATCCATGCGCTGGAACGCGAATGGGGGGTGTGGTTCCCGCGGGGTGGCACCGGTGCGCTGGTCAATGCGCTGGTAAAGCTGTTCCAGGATTTAGGCGGGCGCCTTGAGCTCAATGCTCAGGTCACGGCCATCGATACCCAACAAGGGCGGGTCAGCGGCGTGCGCCTGGCAGACGGCCGAACCTTCGCCGCCCAGGCACTGGCCTCTAATGCCGACGTAGTGAACACCTACAAAACCCTGCTCGCCGGCCACCCTCGTGGCGTGCGCCAGGGCAAGGTACTGGAGGGCAAGCGGGCCAGTAACTCACTGTTCGTCCTGTACTTTGGCCTGGATCACATCCAGCAAGGTATTGCGCACCACACCGTGTGCTTCGGCGCCCGTTACCAGGCGCTGATCCAGGACATCTTCCACGGCAAACAGCTGGCGGACGATTTCTCGCTGTACCTGCATGCGCCTTGCGTCACCGACCCTTCTCTGGCCCCCCCTGGCTGCGGCGCCCATTACGTATTGGCCCCCGTGCCGCATCTGGGTAACGCGCCACTCGATTGGGAAGAAGAAGGCCCGTGCCTGCGGGAACGGATATTCGATTACCTGGAGGAGCGCTACATGCCTGGGCTGCGCGAGCACCTGGTCACCAGCCGGATGTTCACCCCGGCAGATTTTCGCGATCAACTGGGTGCGCACCTGGGCTCGGCGTTCTCGTTGGAGCCACTGCTACGGCAAAGTGCGTGGTTCCGCCCCCACAACCGTGACGCGCAGATCCCCAACCTGTACCTGGTGGGCGCTGGCACCCACCCTGGCGCAGGCGTGCCCGGCGTGATTGGCTCAGCCAAGGCCACGGCCCGGCTAATGCTAGAGGATCAGGTGCCATGAACCAGCCCTTGCTTGACCACGCTGCCGCCACCATGCGCAACGGTTCCAAGAGTTTTGCCGCCGCCGCCCGGCTGTTTGACCCGGCAACCCGGCGCAGCGCCTTGATGCTGTACACCTGGTGCCGTCACTGCGATGACGTGATTGACGGCCAGGTGCTAGGCCACGACGGCCGCCCACCCCCTGCTGATGAGGCACTTCAGCGGCTACAGCAGCTGCGCGGCACCACGGCTGCGGCGTACCGGGGCGAGCCTATGACAGATCCTGCCTTCGCAGCCTTCCAGGAGGTTGCTCAGGCCCATCACATTGAGCAACGCCATGCCTTCGCGCACCTGGACGGCTTTGCCATGGACGTTAGCGGCCGAACCTTTGACACACTGGATGACACGCTGGAGTACTGCTACCACGTCGCCGGTGTAGTGGGGCTGATGATGGCCAAGGTCATGGGGGTAACGGACGAGCCTACCCTTCAACGCGCCTGTGACCTGGGGTTGGCGTTCCAGCTCACTAATATTGCGCGGGATATCGTTGAAGATGCGCAGGTTGGCCGCTGTTACCTACCTCAAGCCTGGCTCAACGAGCATGGGCTACGCACTGAACAGCTGGCGCTGCCTCAGCACCGCGCCACCTTGGCCGTATTGGCAGAGCGGCTGGTGTTGGCGGCCGAGCCTTACTATGCCTCAGCGGTGGCAGGGGTTGGCCGGCTACCGCCCCGCAGTGCCTGGGCGGTGGCCACGGCGTTAAAGGTGTACCGGGCCATCGGCCTGAAGGTGAGGGCGGCAGGGCCGGCGGCGTGGGATCGCCGGCAAGGCACGAGCAAGGCGGAAAAACTCGCCCTGCTGGCCCAAGGTTTGGGCATGGCCACCCGGGCGCGTCATGGCGATCATCCTGCACGGCCCAGTGGGCTATGGGCCAAGCCAGCTGCTACTCAGCCCGCAGAGGCTCATTAGCGTTCGCTGCCTCCTGCTGCTGGGCAGCCTTGAGCTGCGCTTTAAGTGTGGCGACCGGCGGGGCATAAAGGAAACCAAAAGACACGCACCCGGCCTTGCCGCCTACGGCATGGTGAAGCCGGTGCGCCTGGTAGAGCCGCTTGGCATACCCACGCCGTGGCAGGTACTTGAAGGGCCAGCGGCGGTGCACCAGGCCGTCGTGGGCAATGAAATACAACGCCCCGTAGGCCGTCATGCCGGCCCCTATCCACTGCAAGGGGTACATCCCCGCCGTACCAACGGCTATCAGCCCGATGGCCAGGCCTGCGAAGACCACCGCGTACAAGTCATTGAGCTCAAACCAGCCCGTGCGCGGCTCGTGGTGAGAGCGATGCCAGGCCCAGCCCCAACCGTGCATCACGTATTTGTGAGCGAACACAGAGAACACTTCCATGCCCACCACGGTAATGGCAACGATCAACGCTTCCAACATGCCTTGCCCTCCTCAATTGCCCTTTGGCACTGCGACAGCCAGCGGGTTCCCATAGGGTTCCCATAGGGTTCCCGTAGGGTCCCCGTGGGCCTGCTGCCGTTACAACCAAGTGCCCTGCAACGCCTCGATGGCCAGGGGCCGGGCGAAGTGGTAGCCCTGGGCCTGGCCGGTGCCCATTTCCCGCAACAGGTCCAGGGAGGCGGCATCTTCCACGCCTTCGGCCACCACGGACAGGCCAAGGGACTCCGCCATCCGCACAATGGCCCTGACGATGGCCCGGCTACGTGAGCTGGTGGTGAGCTCAAGGATAAAGGACTTGTCGATTTTGAGGCCTGTGAACCGAAACTGATGCACGTAGCTGAGCGACGAAAACCCTGCGCCGAAATCGTCCAGCACGACGGACATCCCCTGGTCTGCCAGCTTTTGCATGCTTTGCCGGGCCAGTTCCGGTTCGGCCACCAGTGCGCCTTCGGTCAGCTCCAGGCAGATGCGATGCGGGCTTACCCCAAAGCCTGACAGTAACTCAAGCACCTCATCGGCAAATTCAGGGCGGGTGATGCTGTAGCTAGAGCAGTTTACGTGCACCGTCGGCCAGTGGCTGTTTTCCGGCCGAGCCAACAGGGTAGCGACGCAGCGCATCATATAGAGGTCCAGGCGGCCAATCAGGCGCAGGCCCTCCAAGGCCGGCAGAAACGCCCCAGGGGCCAACACCTTGCCATCGGCCTGCCGCCAGCGGATGAGCGCTTCGAGCGCCACCAGGCGGCCGCTCTCGACATCGATGATGGGCTGAAAGTACGGCACCAGCTCTTCATTGCCTTTCATGGCGTTGCGCAACGCGCCTTCGCGTTCGAGCTGGTCGGAAAACTCCCTGCGCAGCTCCTGGTTGAACACCGCAAAGCTGTCACGGCCGCCGTTCTTCACCCGATACATGGCGGTGTCCGCATCGCGCAGCAGGTCGGCAGGCTCTTGGTGGAATTGTTCATCGGCGCTGACGATACCGATGCTGCAGGAGGAAAACACCGCCTGCCCATCGATATGAAACGGCAGGTCGAAGGCCAACAAAATACGCTCGGCGATACCCACGGCCACGTCCACCGGGGCGTCAGGCGCCAGTACAGCGAACTCATCCCCCCCTAGCCGGGCCAAGAGGTCGCTTTCGCGCAAGCAGCTGCGCAGCCGAGCGGCGGCCTCCATCAGCAACAGGTCGCCAAAATGGTGCCCGCGGCTGTCGTTGATCAACTTGAAACGGTCCAGGTCCAGGAACATCACGACCAATTGCCGCCCTTGGCCACAAAACGCTTGCCAGGCTTGCTCCAGCTGCAATTGCAAGTGGCTGCGGTTGGGCAACCCGGTAAGGGCATCATGGGCGTTTTCGTGTTGCAGCTTGGCGTTGGCCAAATCCAGCTCACGGGTACGGTCTTGCACCCGTGCTTCGAGTTTGAGGTTCGCCGCATGCACCGCCTCGGCCGCGCTGCGCCGTGCCAGGGCGGTGTCGATGTGGCGAGACACGAACGTGAGCAGTTCCTGGTCGCGCAAGGTGTAGCGTATTTGCGGGATGTAACTCTGCACTACCAGCACGCCGCGCACCTGATCGTCGTCGAACAGCGGGATGCCCAGCCAGGACTGGGACCGCACCAGTTCTTTGGTCGTATAGATTTCCCCCATGTCCATCAACCGAGACGCGTCGTCGAAATCGATCAGGCACGGCCTACGCTGGCGAATTACATACTCGGTGAGCCCCCGGCGATGCTGCCTAGGCTGTGGTGGAGCATTCGCCACTTCGTCGATGTAGTACGGGAAGGTCACTTCATCCTGAGCAGGATCGAACAAAGCGATGTAAAAGTTACGGGCATAGAGCAACTCCCCGACAATGGCGTGCAGCCTGGAAAACAGCTCGGCCATGTCGCCCTGCTGGCTGGAAAGCTCAGCGATCTGGAACAGCGCATTCTGAAGGTGTTCGGCCCGTTCGCGCTCGGTCACCTGCTGGCGCAGCGCATCGTTGAGTTGAGAGAGTTCACGGGTGCGCTCGGCGACCATGCGCTCAAGGTGCGCGCGGTGCAGGATGCGGTCCAGTGCCATGGCTACGTGCCGGGCCACTACCAAAAACAACGCCCGGTCTTGCTCGCTATACACCCTGTCGACGTCATACACCTGCATGGCGATCATGCCGAACACGTGATCCGAGGCGTTCTTGAGGGGTGCGCCCATCCAGAATTCAGGCTGGTGCCCCACGCAGTAAAAGCGCCCTTCCCGACCAGCCTTGGCAATGCCCAGCGCATCGATCAGCATCGGCTGGCCGGTGGTGAGTACATACCCGGTCAAGGACAGGCATTCGCGGTCCAGGTACTCGTTGGCATCCGCTTCCACCGCCTGGTCATCGGTGGTGTCCACGTAATACGGATAGGTGATTTGCCCGGTGCGCTGATCGTACAGCGCCAGGTAAAAGTTCTCGGCGTCTATCAAGTCGGCCAATTGACGGTGCACGCCCACCATGAACGTAGCGCGGTCATGCACGGTGCTGGCCAGGTTGGTGATGTCGTACAGCACGCGCTGGGTGTGCTGTGCGCGAATCAGCGCATCGCTTTGAAGACGCAACCCCAGGCGCATGGCCAGGTCGCCGAAGTGGGGGTTGTGGGCCTCGGCTTGACGTGCCACCAGCCACCCCAAGACACTTTCGCCACGCCCTGTAACCCAGCGGTACAGGCCTTCATGCTGGCAATAGTGAGCAAGCGCCTGCTCGCTGAGCGCACGCGGCCAGGCTCTGTGTTCATCGCCGCAGCCCGTCAGTTGCAGTTGCTCACCCGCGCGATAAAACGCCCAGGTCTTGTCGCCGGCCACCGCCCTGGCATCGGCCAGCAAGCGAGCAAGGCTGGGCAACGTCGAATCCTGAGAACTCATGCATGCTCCACGCGTTAGCGACACCATCCATCATCCCTGCCGAATCGGGTATGGCGTGAGGCCACCACCGCCGCGATTGAATCATACAACTACGCACGCTATCGCCGCCAGACAACTGGTGAATCTGTCGCAGGCGCAACAGCCCTAGCCGCGCCCAACGAAGGGCATTTTGGTGGCCATCACGGTCATGTTCAGCACATTGGTGGTCAGCGGCAAGCCGGCCATGTATAACACGGCCGCCGCCACCTCCTGCACATCACACATGGGCTCCACGGCGTTAGTGCCATTGGCTTGCAGTACACCCTGAGTCATGCGGTGGGAAAGCTCGGTCAAGGCATTGCCGATATCGATCTGCCCACAGGCAATGGAAAACGGCCGGCCGTCCAGGGCAAAGCTTTTGGTCAACCCCAGTACCGCGTGCTTGCTGGCCGTATAGGGCGCGCTGAAGGGCCGAGGCGCGTGGGCGGAAATAGACCCATTGTTGATAATCCTTCCGCCTTGAGGCTGCTGCTTGCGCATCAAGGCAAAGGCGGCCCGGCTGCACAGGTACACCCCTGTCACATTGGTGTCGATCACCTTCAGCCACGCCTGTACAGGCAGCTCGTCAGCAGGCACGGCCGGGGCGCCAATGCCTGCGTTATTGAACAGCAGGTCGAGCCGGCCAAAACGCTGTTCAACGGTAGCAAACAGTGCACTGACACTGTCCGGGTCGGTGACATCGGTAGGGATCGCCAAGGCCTGCTCGCCCCGCGCCTGGGCCGCGAGCTGAAGGGCAAGCAACGGCTCGGGCCTGCGGCCCGCCAGCACCACGGTGTACCCCGCCGCCAGCAGCGCGCTCGCCACGGCCTGCCCAATCCCACTGCCCGCGCCTGTTACCAACGCCACCTTAGGCCCATCACTCATTGGTGTATCGCTCCGCTGTGAACCCTGGATAGGTACCTTGCAACCCACGCCCGTTAGCCCGGCTGCTGCTGATGGGACCTGATGACCCGTGCCTTGCTGTTGGCCAGGTGAACGCGCATGGCGGCGCGCGCGGCGTCGTAATCCTGCCGCGCGATCGCGTTATAGATATGCTCATGCTCGCCGACCAGCCGCTCGTGGGCCTGCTGGCGGTCGAGCCGGGCAATGGAAACGCTATTGAGCCTAGCGCGTGGAAACATACTCGTGCCGAAGTGAGTGACGATTTCTACAAAGTAGCGGTTATTGGTCGCGTTGGCGATTTGCAGGTGGAACTGAAAATCCGAGACCAGCGAACTGCCCGTGTCGCTGGCGCGGGAGAACCGATCAAGGGCGTCGGCCATAGCATCGAGCTGCACCAGGGTACGGCGGCGGGCAGCGATGCCGGCCGCCTCCACTTCAAAGCTCATGCGCACATCGATGATCGCGACCACGTCTTGCAGCGTGACAATGGTCGAAGGGTCCAGGCGCGGCCCGGCGCTGGCGTTAGCATTGAGCACGAACGTACCAATGCCACGGCGCGTTTCCACCAGCCCTGCCACCTGCAACCTGGACAGCGCCTCGCGCACCACGGAGCGGCTCACGCCGCCGGTTTCCATCAACTCCACTTCGCTAGGGAGTTTATCGCCCGGCTTGAGCACGCCCTCGCCGATACGCTGGGAAAACGCGTCCACCAGCACCTGGGCAAGGTTACGGGGGCGACGCAGCAGGCGAGATGAAACAGGAGGGTCAGTGGCCAAGGGGGTTATCTGTGCCGGTGAAAGGAGAGCGCATGATATAGGAAGTCATCGCCAATAGGCGCGTGCCTGCGCGAGGCACCTCCACCCACCTCAGGCCCTTGCCAGGGCCCGAGGCCTCTACACGGCGAGTCAGTGCTTGCCTGGCAACACGGCACCGAGCACCTGCTTGGCGGCCTGCGCAAGAATGCCCGCCTCGTTAGGGTCACCCTTGAGCAAGGCCGAGGTGAACTTTTTCACCTGCTCCAGCGTGAAGTGAGGCGGCAAGGGCGGCACATCGGGGTCGGTCTTGAATTCAATCACCACCGGCCGGTCACTGGCCAGGGCCTGCTCCCAGGCCGCGGCTACCTGGTCATCGCTGTCCACGAAGATTCCGGTCAGGCCAATGGACTCGGCGAAGCGGTAGTACGGCACGTCAGGGATGTTCTGCGACGCTTCGAACTTAGGGTCGCCTTGCATCACCCGCTGCTCCCACGTGACCTGGTTCAGGTCTTCATTGTTGAACACCGCGCAGATCCACCGGGCATCCCCCCATTGCCGCCAGTACTTGGCCACGGTGATCAATTCCGCCATGTTGTTCATCTGCATGGCGCCGTCGCCGACCAGCGCAATCACCGGCCGTTGCGGGAACGCAAACTTGGCGGCAATGGCGTAGGGCACTGCCGCGCCCATGGAGGCAAGCCCGCCCGATAATGAGCACTGCATGCCTCGTCGAATTTTCAGGTCACGGGCGAACCAGTTGGCACAGGAACCTGAGTCGCTGGTGATGATGGCCTCGTCCGGCAGGCGTGGCGAAAGTTCGTACACCACCCGTTGCGGGTTAATGGGGTTGGCCGTAGCCAGTGCACGTTTTTTCAAGGTGCTTTCCCAGCCCTCGCGCCACCCCACCACCCGCTTGCGCCATGCGCTGCGGTCTTTTTCCAGTAGCAGCGGCAACAGCGCCGCGAGGGTTTCGGCGGCATCGCCGGTGAGGTTGACCTCCATGGGGTAACGCAGGCTGAGCATGTCCGGCGCCAGGTCGATCTGCACGCCACGGGCATGGCCCTCTTTGGGCAAAAATTCTGAATAAGGGAAGCCGGAGCCCACCATCAAGAGGGTGTCGCACTCCTGCATCAGCGTGTAGCTGGGCTCTGTACCGAGCAGCCCAATGGAGCCGGTGACCCAGGGCAAGTCGTCGGGCAGCACGGCTTTGCCCAGCAACGCTTTGGCCACCCCTGCCCCCAACAGTTCAGCTACCTGAATCACTTCTTCCGTCGCGCTCAGAGCACCGGCGCCGACCAAAATGGCAATGCGTTCGCCGCTGTTGAGCACGTCGGCCGCGCGCTGCAGATCATGCGCGTAAGGCACTACCTTCGGGCGGCTGAAGCCAACGCCCGAGTGCACGGTGCCGTGGGCGCGAGCAGGCTCGCTGTAGGCTTCTTCCTGAAGGTCGTTAGGCAGTATCAGGGCCGTTACACGGCGTTCGCCAATGGCCGTGCGCACGGCGCGGTCGACCAGGTGCCTGACTTGCGACGGCGCGCTGGCCTGCTGCACAAAGGCGCCGGCCACGTCCTTGAACATCGACACCAGGTCCAGCTCCTGCTGGTAATGGCCGCCCAAGGCCGTACGCGCTTGCTGGCCGGCAATGGCCAGCACGGGCATGTGGTCCAGGCGGGCGTCATAGAGGCCTGTGAGCAGATGACTGGCACCGGGCCCGGAGGTGGAAATACACACCCCTAGTTCGCCGGTGAATTTGGCATGGGCACAAGCCATGAACGCGGCCATTTCTTCATGCCGGGCCTGGACGAATTCAATCTTGCCGTCGGCCCGCGCCATGGCCCCGAACACCCCATTGATGCCGTCGCCAGGGTAGCCGAATATGCGCCGCACGCCCCACTGGTATAGGCGTTCGATCAAAAAATCACCAACGGTCATGCCAGCCATGAAGCGTTTCCTTTGCGGGTCAGTATCCGTTCTAGACCGCCGGGCCAACGGCCCGGGTTCCATTTTTTTCCACGCCATTGGGCATTTGGCTACACTCTGCGCCCCCTTATCGACGAGTAACCCTCTTGACCATGGATGCAACCGCCCTGGCCCGCCTTCATCAGTGCTTCACCCAGCTTCTGGCCGCGCCGCCCAGCGAAGCCCGCCGTGTATTGCACGGGCGGGGGCGGCTGTGGCCAGGGCTGGAACAACTGACGGTGGACTGGCTGGAGGGGCTGATTCAGGTCACCCTGTTCAAACCCCTCGAACCGGCGGCTTATGACGCCATGATGGCTCAGTTGAAGGCATGGCCCGCCAGCCCTCTGTGGGCCAGCGCCCAGGTAGAAGGCCTGTTCGTTCAACAGCGTTACCTTGAAGGCAGCCCGGCAGTGTGGGTAGCCGGCGAACCCGGCAGCGTGCCTCGGCGCATTCACGAGGATGGCCTGGCCTACCTGATCGAGCCCGGCCGGGCGCAGAACAGCGGGTTTTTTCTGGACATGCGCGAGGGTCGTCGCTGGGTACGGTCCCAGGCCGCTGGCAAACGGGTGCTGAACCTGTTCGCCTACACCTGCAGCTTTTCGGTGGCCGCCCTGGCCGGGGGCGCCAGCGCGGTGGTCAACCTGGACATGGCCAGTGCCGCCTTGGCCAGGGGGCGGGACAACCACCGGGCCAATGGGCAGGACGTAAGCCAGGTGAAATTCCTGCCCCATGACCTCTTCAAGTCCTGGGCGAAAGTACGCCGTGAAGGGCCGTACGACCTGGTCATTCTGGACCCGCCTTCGTTTCAACGGGGCAGTTTTATCCTCAGCCGGGATTACCCCAAGGCACTGCGCAAGCTCGAAGGCTTACTGAATCCAGGAGCCCAAGTGCTGGCCTGCCTGAATGACCCTGCCCTGCCCGAAGCGTTTCTGCGCGACGCCATGGCCCGGGAAGCGCCAGGCCTGCGTTGGGTGAACCGCGTGCCCAACCCTGCGGAGTTTGCCGACATCGATCCGGAGGCGGGGTTAAAGGTGCTGGTGTTTCAGGCAATACCCATAGGCCTTCAATAATCAGCCGGAGCGGCCGATAAAGGGTTCACGCGTTATTTGAATACTCTTTACAGGCCCCTCTACACAGCATGACGAACCCTCCCACTACACGGTCGCCCCTCTACCGTCTTGCCCAACGGGGGCTATGGTTGCTGCCCCTGGGCATCCTGGTGATCGCGGTGGTGGTCGCGCTGTGCATCGGGCAGCTCGACGTGCGTAACGCCAAGCGAGAGCTGCGCGCCGACGTACGCGTTCGCCTGAGCGGTGTCAGTGCCCAGGCGCAAACCCAGCTGGGCTCGGCCTTCAGCGAGGCCGAAGGGCTGGCGCACCTGATCAGTGTCGAAGGCACTATCAGCAGCGCCCGGTTTGCCGGCATGGTCCGGCAAGTGATCGACGCCGTGCCCTACATCGACCATGTGGTACTGGCGCCCGATGACGTAATCGCTGACGTGTACCCCCGAGCTGCCAACGAACGCCTGCTGGGGCAAAGCTTCCGCGCCGCCGCGCCTGATCGCTTCCAGCCTGTGTTTAGCCAGGCGCGGCTCAATGCGCTTGCCGGGCCCTTTTCGCTGGCACAAGGCAGCCCGGCCCTGGTGTACCGCCGCGCGGTGTTCGTGACCCACCCACCCCAGGCCCCTCGTTACTGGGGCAGCCTGCTGATCGTGGCAAAGGTTGAAGGGTTGTTGAAGGCGGCCAATATCACCTCACAGCCCGGCCTTGATATTGCGCTGCGGGTGGCCGACGACCAAGGGGCCGATGCGCAGATGATCTGGGGCGAGCCTTCACTATTCAGTGACCATGCAGTAGTGAGTGAATTTCAAGTACCCGGCGGCCATTGGCAGTTGGCAGCGCGACCCCAGGGCGGCTGGCCGGCGGTGAACCTGATTGACTCACGCATGCTGGCGCTGTCGCTGATCGGCGGCGCCTTGCTGGCACTCTACTGCGCGCAGTTGACTCGCGGCCATGTGCTGCTGACACGGCGCAACGAGGACCTCAATCGCGAAATCAGCGAACGCCAGCAAGCCCAGGCACAACTGGCTCGTATGGCGTTGTTCGACGGCGTGACCAACCTGCCCAACCGGGTGCTGTTCCGGCAACGCCTGGACCAGGCCATCGAAGCCGGTGGCCAAGGCCAGGGCCAGGGTTTCGCGGTGCTGCTGCTGGACATCGATGGGTTCAAGGTCATCAACGACACGCTAGGCCATCCCCTGGGCGACTTGTTGCTGCAACAAGCGACCCAGCAGTTGGCCCAGCAGATCAGCCCTCACGACACCCTGGCGCGGTTAGGTGGCGATGAGTTCGGGTTCATCCTTGACCACTTGGGCGACCCCGCCCAGGCGATTCCGGTGGTAGAGCGGCTGGTCAAGGCCATGCAGCAACCCTTCAACCTTGACGGCAACGCGGCGCTGGTATCGGCCAGCGTGGGGGTCGCCTTGTACCCCCTCGACGGGCAAACCGCCGCAGACCTGTTGCGCCACGCGGACACGGCCATGTATAGCGCCAAGGGTGCCGGGCGCAATGGCTATCATTTTTACCAGCCTGCCATGACGTCGGTGATTCACGAACGGGTGGTCATGGAGCATGCCCTACGCCGGGCCCTGGCCTATGACGAATTTGAAGTGTGGTACCAACCCAAGGTGTGTCTGCTCACCGGCGCCGTTGCGGGGGCCGAGGCGTTGTTACGCTGGCGTGACCCAGTACAGGGCCTGGTGCTGCCCGATGCCTTTATTCCCGTGGCCGAGCGTTCGGGGCTGATCATTCCTATCGGGCAGTGGGTGCTGGGCGAAGTGTGCAGGCAACAAGCCGCGTGGCGCGCAGCAGGCCAGTTTGTAGGGTGCGTGGCCATCAACGTGGCTGCACCTCAAATTGACCGCAGTGACTTTTTTGCAAGCGTGGTCACCGCGCTCGCCACGCACTGGTTGCCACCCTCTGCCCTGGAAGTGGAAGTGACCGAAAGCCTGCTGATGGAAAGCCAGGAGCGGGCCTGTGACGTCTTGGCGCGGCTACAGGCGCACGGGGTACGGACCGCCATTGATGACTTTGGCACCGGCCACTCTTCACTGGCCTACCTCAAGCTGCTGCCGGTCAACCACCTGAAGATAGACCGGGCGTTTATTTGCGACCTACCCACGGATGCGACCTACGGCGCAATCACTCAGGCCATCGTGACCCTGGGCGACGCCTTACGTTTTTGCGTAACGGCTGAAGGGGTGGAAACCGAAAGCCAATGTGAGTTTTTACGTACCGTGGGGTGTGCCTATGGCCAAGGCTACCTGTTCGGCAAGCCCATGCCTGCCGCCGCCTTCCAGGCCTGGATAGCAGAGCGCCCTGCTCCACTAAGCGACGCACTGACGGCCGCCGCGCATATGGCGCCCCGGCAAAGCGACGGGGTCGCTCAAGCTTGATGGAGCCCTGACTGCAAAAAAGTATCAGTCAGGGTGCGTGCAGGGCGTTGTTTGATTGCATCATCAAGCGTGTAATCCCTGCCAGGCACACGCCCCGCTTCCTCGCGGCTAAAAAAAAACAATAACCAGGCTCAGGCACCTGCCCGGGCCAAAGGAGAGCATGATGCGCACGTCGGCACCCGCCTTGATGGCGACCTTGGGTCTTGTGATGGCAGGTCACGCCCTGGCCGCAGACACCGAACTGACCATTGCCACTGTGAACAACAGTGACATGATCCGCATGCAGAAGCTGTCGAAAACCTTCGAAGAACAACACCAGGACATTCACCTCAAGTGGGTGGTACTGGAAGAAAACGTGTTGCGTCAGCGCCTGACCACTGACATCGCAACCCAGGGCGGGCAATTCGACGTGCTCACCATCGGCATGTACGAAGCCTCACTGTGGGGCAGCAAGCAATGGCTGGCCCCCATGGATAACCTGCCGGCCAGCTATAACCTTGATGACGTGTTCCCTTCGGTACGCGAAGGCTTGTCCGTCGGCGGCAAACTCTACGCACTGCCCTTCTACGCTGAAAGCTCGATCACCTACTACCGCACCGACCTGTTCAAGGCCGCCGGGCTGACCATGCCTGAGAAGCCCACTTGGACCCAGATCGGCGAGTTCGCCAGCAAGCTTACCGACAAGAGCAAGGATCAGTACGGCCTGTGCCTACGGGGCAAGCCGGGCTGGGGCGAAAACATGGCGCTGATCACCACCCTGGCCAATGGCTACGGTGGCACTTGGTTCGATAACGACTGGAAGCCGCAATTTGCCACCGACGCATGGAAAAAAGCCCTGACGTTCTATGTGGACAACATGAAGGCGTCCGGCCCGCCTGGCGCGTCCAGCAACGGCTTCAACGAAAACCTCGCCCTGTTCAACAGTGGCAAGTGCGCCATCTGGGTAGACGCAAGCGTCGCAGGCTCCTTTGTGACCGACAAAGCTCAGAGCAAGGTGGCCGACAGCGTGGGCTTTACCTTCGCCCCCCATGAAACCACCGAGAAAGGCGCGTCCTGGCTGTACTCATGGGCCTTGGCCATTCCTAGCAGCTCCAAAAAGCAAGACGCTGCCCGCACCTTCGCTACCTGGGCTACGTCTGAGGACTACGCCAAGCTGGTTGCCAAGGAGGACGGCGTGACCAACGTGCCGCCTGGCACCCGTGCCTCTACCTACAACGACGCTTACATGAAGGCTGCGCCCTTTGCCAAGGTCACCCTCGAATCGTTGAAAATGGCGGACCCGAAAGTGTCGCAAGGCAAGCCTTACGTGGGCATCCAGTTGGTAACCATTCCTGAATTCCAGGCCATGGGCACCTCCGTCGGGCAAACCTTCTCTGCTGCGCTCACAGGCAAGACCACGGTCGAGCAAGCCCTGGCCACCGCCCAGCAGAGCACCGAGCGTGACATGAAGCGCGCGGGCTATCCGAAGAAGTAAGCCCGTTTACCGCAGGGGCCACCCCGGCCCCTTCTGGTTTCTTCAAGGTAGGCAACCATGACCTCATCGACCCTCAAGGGCCACGTGGGCGACACGCCCGCGCCGCGCAAGCGCCTGTTCCGCAACCCTGGCTGGTTCCTGGTCAGCCCATCGGTCACCCTGCTGCTGCTGTGGATGATCGTGCCGCTGGCCATGACCCTGTACTTTTCGCTCATCCGCTACAACCTGCTATACCCCGGCGAAAACGCGTTCGTAGGCCTGGAAAACTTCTCCTACTTCCTCACCGACAGTGGCTTCCTGCCGGGGGCCTGGAACACCGTCGTGCTGGTGGCCAGCGTGCTGGCGATCAGCGTAGTCGGCGGGGTGCTCATCGCCGCCTTGCTCGAAGCCAGTGAGTTCTTTGGCCGGGGTATCGTCCGGGTATTGCTGATCTCGCCGTTCTTCATCATGCCCACCGTGGGCGCCCTGGTGTTCAAGAACCTGATCTTCCACCCCGTGTCGGGCATCCTGGCGGCGCTATGGAAAGCCTTCGGCGCGCAACCGGTGGACTGGCTGGCGCAGTACCCGTTGCTGTCGATCATCATCATCGTTGCCTGGCAATGGCTGCCCTTCGCCATTCTGATTCTGATGACGGCGATGCAGTCGCTGGACCAGGAACAGAAAGAGGCCGCACGCCTTGACGGCGCAGGCCCCGTGGCTATTTTCTGGCACCTGACCCTGCCGCACCTGGCGCGGCCTGTGGCCGTGGTGGTGATGATCGAGACGATCTTCCTGCTGTCGGTGTTCGCCGAGATCTTCACCACCACCAATGGCGGCCCTGGCTTTGCGTCCACCAACCTTGCGTACCTGATTTATAACCAGGCGCTGGTGCAGTTTGACGTGGGCATGGCCTCGGCGGGTGGGTTGATCGCCGTGGCCATCGCCAACATCGCTGCCATCGTGCTGGTACGCATGATCGGCAAGAACCTGACCGACAAGGGCTGAGGGCTGGACCATGATGACGCTCAAGACTTCACGTCGCCTGCAAAGCGCGGCCCTCGGCACGCTGTCGTGGGCCGTGGCCCTAGTGATTTTCTTTCCGATCTTTTGGATGGTGCTCACCAGCTTTAAAACCGAACTCGATGCGTTCGCAACGCCGCCGCAGTTCATCTTTACCCCTACCCTGGAGAACTACCTGCATATCCAGGAGCGTAGTGATTACTTCCACTTCGCCTGGAACTCGGTGCTGATTTCATTCAGCGCTACCCTGCTGTGCATGCTGATCGCGGTTCCGGCCGCGTACTCGATGGCCTTCTACGAGACCAAACGCACCAAACGCACCTTGCTGTGGATGCTGTCCACCAAGATGCTGCCGCCGGTTGGGGTACTGATGCCTATCTACCTGCTGGCCAAGAGTGCAGGCCTGCTGGACTCACGGTTGGGGCTGATCATCATCTACACGTTGATCAACCTGCCTATTGTGGTGTGGATGGTCTACACGTACTTCAAGGACATCCCGCGCGACATCCTCGAAGCCGCGCGGCTCGATGGCGCTACCCTGGCCCAGGAGATGATCCGGGTGCTGTTGCCCATCAGCAAAGGCGGCTTGGCGTCTACCCTGTTGCTGTCGCTGATCCTGTGCTGGAACGAGGCGTTCTGGTCACTCAACCTGACCAGCTCCCAGGCGGCGCCGCTGACCGCGCTGATTGCGTCCTACTCCAGCCCCGAAGGCCTGTTCTGGGCAAAACTGTCGGCTGTCTCCACCCTGGCGTGCGCACCCATTCTGATCTTCGGCTGGATCAGCCAGAAGCAGTTGGTTCGCGGCCTCTCGTTTGGTGCGGTGAAATGACCCGCCCTGAATCGCTGGCGCGGCCAGCCTCGCTTATAAGGACTCACACATGGCTACGTTAAACGTTCGCAACCTGACAAAAGGCTTTGAAGACTTACAGATCATCAAAGGCATCGACCTTGAGGTGCGCGACCGGGAGTTTGTGGTGTTCGTGGGGCCGTCGGGGTGTGGCAAGTCTACCTTGCTGCGGCTGATCGCCGGGCTCGAAGACGTGAGCGGCGGCCAGATCGAGCTGGACGGCCTTGACATCACCGAGGTCACCCCGGCCAAGCGCGACCTGGCCATGGTGTTCCAGACCTACGCGCTGTACCCGCACATGACCGTACGCAAGAACCTGTCCTTTGCCCTTGACCTGGCCGGGCGCGACAAACAGGAGATCGCCAACAAGGTGAACGAGGCGGCGCGCATCCTGGAGCTGGAGCCGCTGCTGGAGCGCAAGCCTAAGCAACTGTCCGGCGGGCAGCGCCAACGCGTGGCTATCGGCCGCGCCATCGTGCGCAACCCCAAGATTTTCTTGTTCGACGAACCCCTATCCAACCTGGACGCCGCCCTGCGGGTACAAATGCGCCTGGAGCTTTCCAGGCTGCACAAGGAACTGCAAGCCACGATGATTTATGTGACCCACGACCAGGTGGAGGCCATGACCCTGGCCGACAAGGTGGTGGTGCTCAATGCCGGGCGGGTGGAACAGGTCGGCTCTCCCCTGGAGCTGTACCATCACCCCGCCAACCTGTTCGTGGCGGGCTTTTTGGGCACGCCGAAAATGGGCTTTCTCAAGGGTCGCGTGGTGCAGGTGCAGGGCGCTGGCTGCGAGGTGCAGCTCGACGCGGGTGCGCGCCTGGCCTTGCCACGCATAAGCGCCACCCTGGCCGAGGGCGACCTGGTGACAGTGGGTATCCGGCCCGAGCACCTGGAGCTGGCCAAGCCTGGCGACTGCGAGCTGACCGTGACCGCCGACGTCAGCGAGCGCCTGGGCAGTGACACCTATTGCCACGTGCGTACCGATTCAGACGAACCTCTCACCCTGCGCCTGCGCGGCGACCTGGCCAGCCAGTATGGGCAGCGCCTCAGCCTGCACCTGGATGCTCAACACTGCCACCTGTTTGACGCCAAAGGGCTTGCCGTGCCAAACCCTCTGCGCGCCGCAGCCTGACTTTCGGAGCCCTTATGAGCCAACCTCCCATGAAGCTCGACCTCAACAGCCTGGATAACCTGCCCGATACCGTGAAACGCCCCCGCTATCAGCTAGAGACGGTAACCGAAGGCATCATTCACATCGGCGTGGGCGGGTTTCACCGCGCCCACCAGGCCTATTACACCGATGCCCTGATGAACCAGGGTAAAGCCCTGGACTGGGGCATCTGTGGCGCCGGGGTGCGCGCTGAAGACCGTAAGGCGCACGATGACCTGGCTGGCCAGGGCCACCTCTACACGCTGTTTGAATTAGGCGATAACCCCGACACCGAAGTGCGTGTGATCGGCGCCCTTCGCCACATGGTGCTGGCCGAGGACGGCCCCGAGGCCCTGATTGCCCGCATGGCCCAGCCTGAGATCCGTATCGTGTCGCTGACCATCACCGAGGGCGGGTACTGCATTGACGACAGCACGGGCGAGTTCATGGCGCACCTGCCGTTGATCCAGCACGACCTGGCGCACCCCCAGGCACCCAAGACCATGTTTGGCTTCGTCTGCGCAGCCTTGCAGCGACGCCGGGCAGCGGGCACTAAGCCGTTCACGCTGATGTCCTGCGATAACCTTCCGCACAACGGCCAGGTGGCACGCAAGGCGCTGCTGGCCTTCGCGACCCTGGCCGGCGATGCCTATGGCGAGGGCTTGGCGGGCTGGATCGCCGACAACGTCACCTTCCCCAATGCCATGGTGGACCGTATTACCCCCATGACCAGCGCCGCTCACCGTCAGCAGTTGCTGGAACGCCACGGCATCGAAGACGCCTGGCCGGTAGTGTGTGAGCCCTTCGTGCAGTGGGTACTGGAAGACAACTTCTGCGACGGCCGCCCCGCCTGGGAAGACGTTGGCGTGCAATTCACCGACGACGTTACCCCTTATGAGGAGATGAAGCTCAAGCTGCTCAATGGCAGCCATCTGGCGCTGACCTATCTGGGGTTTTTGAAGGGCTACAGGTTCGTCCACGAAACCATGAACGACCCACTGTTCACCCAGTACATCCGCGACTACATGGACCTGGATGTCACCCCACAGTTGGCGCCAGTGCCGGGCATTGACCTGACTGATTATAAAGACACCCTGATTGCCCGTTTCTCGAACCAGGCCATCGCTGACCAGTTGGAGCGTGTGTGCTCGGACGGCTCGTCGAAATTCCCCAAGTTCACCGTGCCGACGCTTAATGAGCTGATCAAGCGCGGTGGCGACCTGCGTCGTGCGGCGTTGGTGGTCGCGGCCTGGGCGCTTTACCTGCGCGGGCGCGATGAAAAGGGCCAGCAGTACAGCATTCCCGACCCCCGCGCAGCCTTCTGCCAGGATCTGGTGGCTGCGGATGAGGGGCTGGCGCAACGGTTGTTGGGCACTGAGGAGATCTTTGGCAGCCAGGTACCTGCTTGCGCAGCGTTCGTCGAAGCGTTCGAGCATCAATTGAGGCAATTGCGTGCCCACGGCGTGGACGGCGCGCTCAAGGCGCTGAATGCAGACAGGAACGCGCCATGTTCCTAGGCATCGATTGTGGCACTCAGGGCACAAAGGCCTTGGTACTGGATACCCGCAGCGGCCAGGTCATCGGCCGGGGCACTGCGGAACACACCATGATCAGCGGCCCTAATGGCCGCCGCGAACAAGATCCGGCCGAGTGGGTTCAGGCGCTGACACACGCCTGCCAGGCCGCACTGGCCGCGGCGGGCATCGCCGGCCAGGTTATCGAAGGCATTGGTGTGTCAGGGCAGCAACACGGGTTAGTGCTGCTGGACGCCGAAGGCCAGGTGCTTCGCCCGGCCAAGCTGTGGTGCGACACTGAAAGCACCGAGCAGAATGAACGCCTGCTGGCGCTGCTGGGTGGCACCGAGGGCTCACTGGCACGCCTGGGCGTGGCCATTGCACCTGGCTACACCCTGTCCAAACTGCTGTGGACCCAGGACTGCTTTCCAGCGGTGTTCGAGCGTATCCACAGCATCCTGCTGCCCCATGACTACCTGAACTTCTGGCTGACCGGGCAGCGCTGCACCGAGTACGGTGACGCATCGGGAACAGGTTACTTCAACGTGCGGCAACGCCGGTGGGATACCCCTCTGCTGGACAGTATCGACCCTACCGGCCGCCTGAGCCGGGCCCTGCCCACCCTGGTGCGCGCCGACCAACCCGTGGGCACGCTGCTGCCAGAGGCGGCGGCAGCGCTTGGGCTCAACCCTGGCGTGCTGGTTGCCAGCGGTGGCGGCGACAACATGATGGGGGCCATCGGTACCGGCAACATCCACCCTGGCCTGTTCACCATGAGCCTGGGGTCGTCGGGCACTGTGTACGGCTATACCCCAACGCCGGTGGTGTGCAGTGAACCTGCAGTGGCGACCTTCTGTTCGTCATCAGGGGGCTGGTTGCCGCTAATTTGCACCATGAACCTGACGAACGTCACCAGTACCGTGCGCGAACTGCTCGCAGTGGACCTGACCACCTTCAACCAGCATGTAACACAGGCGCCGATCGGGGCAGGCGGGCTGTTGATGCTACCCTTCCTCAATGGCGAACGGGTACCCGCCCTGCCCCACGCCACCGGCACGCTGCTGGGCCTGACGGCCACTAACTTGACCCCTGCCAACCTTAGCCGAGCCGCCGTGGAAGGCACTACGTTCGGGCTGCGCTACGGGCTGGACCTGCTGCGCGCAGCCGGCATGCACAGCGCGGACATTCGCCTGGTGGGGGGAGGCTCCAAAAGCCCGGTGTGGCGGCAACTCGTGGCCGATGTGATGGCAACACCGGTAGTTTGCACCAACGAGCCTGAGGCGGCGGCGCTTGGCGCGGCCATCCAGGCCGCCTGGTGCGCCGCCCCAGGCGCTGCCAGCCTTGAAGCGTTGTGCGCCCGCTGTGTTCACGTGGACGCCTCCACCCGGTGCGAGCCTATTGCCACGCATGTGGAGGCGTACCAGGTAGTGTATGAGCGCTATCGCCAACATATCCGTGAGTTGGAGCATGCCCACGCCGCCCTACAATAACTAAGCCTGCAACTTAAACACTTCCTGAGATTATTTACTTAACCTTGAGCAAGTACTATGCTCCGGCTACATGAATCATTAGGCCGGAGCCACTGCCCATGTCCAGACTCGCTGAATTTCGCGCCGCAGAAAAAGCCCTGCAAGAACAGCTTGCTCAATTAGAAGTCATGAAAAACGATTCAGGCCTCAAACGCGAAATCGAATTCGAGCAAAAACTGCTCGATATGATGAAGCACTACGACAAGGGGCTGAGGGATATCATCGCGCTGCTCGACCCGTCCAAACCAAGCGTACCGCGCGCGGCTGCTTCCACCTCGCCTAAAACCCGCCGCGCCCGTGTGGTCAAAGTGTACGAAAACCCGGAAACCGGCGAGTTGATCGAAACCAAGGGCGGCAATCACCGCGGCTTGCGTGCCTGGAAAGACCAATACGGCGCAGACACCGTCGAAGGTTGGGTTCGTCGCTGAACGGCACATGGCTTCACGCTTTTTTCACAGGCATGCGCGCAGGATGAAGACCGCTAAAGGAATAGCGCCCCATATGCCCGCTTCGGCGGGCTTCTTCTTTTCTGCTATTGGCATTACCCTCCTCGCGCCTTGCCCCCCTCGCTTCAACACCTTTCGTTACACACTCATCTCCCTTCGTAAGTAAGTATCAGGAGTCCTTATGACCCTCAAAGAACCGAATACCGTGCCGGGTGTCACCGCTCAACCGGATATAGCCACTCAAGGTTTTGTGTTCAACCACACCATGCTGCGTGTAAAAGACATCGACCGCTCGCTGGATTTCTATACGCGAGTACTCGGTTTTAGCCTGGTTGAAAAGCGCGACTTCCCCGAAGCGGAGTTCAGCCTTTATTTTCTGGCGTTAGTAGACCGCGAGACTATTCCGCTGGATGCGACAGAGCGTAACCGCTGGATGAAGTCCATCCCAGGCGTACTTGAGTTAACGCATAACCACGGTTCCCAACAGAACACCAGCGTGCCTTACCATAATGGCAACAGCGACCCGCGCGGCTTTGGCCACATCTGTGTCTCGGTGCCTGATGTAGTCGCTGCTTGCGAACGTTTTGAAGCGCTGGGCGTGAACTTCCAGAAGCGCCTGAGCGATGGGCGCATGAAAAGCCTGGCGTTTATCAAAGACCCGGATGACTACTGGGTAGAGATCATTCAGCCCACACCGCTTGCCAGCGAATAATCACTTGGCGTGTGGCCGCTAATAGCGCCCGGCCATGCCGACTCTAGGCGCTATGCCGTTGCCAGGGTCGAAGGGCCGGGGTCATGGCGTGCGTGTGAAGAGCAAGAGGTTGCCTCAAGGCGAGATAGGGTCGCTGGCGTCCATGGTTTCTTCCACGGCGTGGTCCACCTTGTCATTGTCTTGCGCAGGCTCTCGGGTTTTAACGCCCTTGCTGCCGCAATGGCAGCCGTCCATCACGCAAGGCTGGCTGTCGAGGTGGTCAACGGAACACGGTACGCAGCAGTACCACTTCCCTTCTACTTCAACCCCTTTCCCATGAGACTGGCCGCATTCGCAGCCGCTGCAATTACAGGTGTTTTCAGCCATGACAACCTCCAGACAATAAAGGGCCGGGCAGGTAAACCGTGCCGGGTACTAGATGTATGAAGGTTCGGAGGCTGGGAAGTTTCGCTGATAACCACGTAGGCAACCTGTAGCGGGCGCTGGGCGAAGTACATGCATGACTCAAGAGCGCTGTGAGTCAGCGGCGAACGCAACGGCGGCCAGGAACAGGTGCCCCTGATTGGAGTCGGACAGAAAAGCCTTGGAGAACGCCCTAATGAGCGCTACTGCAAAAAAAGACAATCCGCGCCTGTGGGAGCAGATAAAAAAAGAAATGACCGAGGGTGATAAAGGCGGAGAACCGGGCCAGTGGTCTGCCCGCAAGGCGCAGTTGGCAACCCTGGAATATCAACGTCGTGGTGGTGGCTACGTAGGCCACAAGACCGCCGACAACCATCTCACGCAGTGGACCGATGAACACTGACCGAGAAGGTGTAACGAGATAGAGATGAACCGCTAACAGGGTGGGCACCACACGCTCACCCTGCCGAGCGCAGATTACTTCTTGCGGGCCATAGGACCGAGTTCTTTAATCACCGAGTTCTCGCGGTTGATCATCACGTACCTGCCACTGATCTCGACCCACTGGGCGTCGTCATCAGGTGCTTTCAGGCCTTTAGCTTTCCAGTCCTTGATGGCGAGTTTTTCGGAGGTGTACTGATCAGGCGCTTTGTCACCATGGGAATAGCACTTTTTATGACCAAGGAAGTTGTCCCACACTTGATCGGGCTTGCAGTCGCTTTTCTTCTCGTCAGTAGCTTGGGCCATGAACGGCGCCAGGCACAGGAAGCCCGCCAACATTACCGCGGATGTTTTGTTGCGCATCGTACACCTCATCTCACGCGGGCGACCGGCCCGCACTCCGAGTGGCCTGTCTGTGCATCACAGGCCTCTGTGCTTAAGAAAGCCAACCGGACTGAAAAGTTTCTTTCAAGCACCGCACGAAAAACACTGATAGCGAAAAGCCGGCATATCACTTCTGGGCGGGCCAGGTAAAATCACGCCACTACGCCTAGCGTCCCGACCGCCGCTGCCCACGCCTTGACTGAGTAACGCCTGATGCCGTTGATTAGCCGCAGTGAATCAAGTGGCCGCCCTGACTCGGTTAGCGACAACGACGCCCGTCATCGCTTATTGATCGAAGCGGTGACCGACTACGCGATCTACATGCTAGCCCCCAATGGTGTGGTGACTAACTGGAACGCCGGCGCCCAGCGCATCAAGGGCTACTCGCCGGCAGACATCATCGGCCAGCACTTTTCCCTGTTTTACCCCGAAGCGGAGCGTGCCAAGGGCGAGCCGGCGCGCAATCTGCAGGCCGCCTTGCATGCGGGGCACTTCGAATGCCAAGGCTGGCGCGTGCGCAAAGATGGCTCCACCTTTTGGGCCAGCGTGGTGATCAATCCCGTCAGGGACGATGCGGGCAGCCTGGTGGGGTTTGCCAAAGTGACCCGAGACATGACCGACGCTCGCGAACAGGAACTGGCCCTCGCAGAGGCGCAAGAAGCGCTGTTCCAGTCCCAGAAAATGGAAGCGCTGGGGCAGTTGACCGGCGGCATCGCTCATGACTTCAACAACCTGCTCACGGTGGTACTGGGCAGCCTGGAAGTCGTCCGCAAACGTTTGCCTGACGACCCTCGCGTGACCCTTCTGGTCGACAACGCCATACAGGGCGCGCAACGCGGAGCATCGCTGATGCAACGGATGCTCGCGTTCGCTCGGCGCCAGCATCTGAACCTGGTGCCTGTGGACCTGCCTGCGCTGGTGGATGGCATGACTGGGCTGTTACAAAGCTCCCTAGGCCCCCGGGTGCAGTGGGAGGCGTCGTTCGGCCCTGGGCTGCGCCCGGTGCTGGCAGACGTAAACCAGCTGGAGCTGTCAATCGTGAACCTGGCCGTGAATGCCCGCGACGCCATGCCCGAGGGTGGTACCTTGCGCCTTGAGTTGAGTGAGCACCTTGCGTGCCCACCCGCCTTGGGGCTCACACCGGGGCCTTATGCCTGCCTGGCCTTGCACGACACGGGTACTGGCATGGATGCGTCCACGCTCGCAAGGGCAACTGAGCCTTTCTTCACCACCAAGGGGATTGGCCAGGGTACGGGCCTCGGGCTGTCGATGGTGCATGGCATGGCCGAGCAAACCGGCGGCCGCCTGGTGCTGCGCAGTGCGAACCCTGGCGGCACCACCGCTGAGCTGTGGCTGCCGCTGGCGCCCACTACGGGTGTGTAGCCGGCTCAGCCGCTGGCGGCTCGCCTTGCCGGTCCTGTTCAGGCACCTGGCTGGTGTCCACGCTGACCACCACCGACATACCCGGCCTTAACCGCCGACGGTTGGCTTGATCGGCATCGATCTGAATACGCACAGGGATACGCTGGGCGATCTTGACGAAGTTGCCGGTCGCGTTATCCGCCTGCAACAAGCTGAATTCCGAACCCGTAGCGGGAGAAATTTCCTCAACCCGGCCGGTGAGCCGAGCGTGGTTGAGGGCGTCTACAGTAAACGACGCCCGTTGCCCGAGCCGCACGCTGGCCATCTGCGTTTCCTTGTAATTGGCAATCACCCAGTACGTCTCAGGCACCAAGGCCATCAGTTGAGCACCGGAATTTACCCAAGCCCCGAGGCGTACCCCAACTTGCCCCAGTTGGCCATCTCTCGGCGCTAGCACCCGGGTATTGGCAAGGTCGATACGGGCCAGCGCCAGCGCTGCCTGTGCGTTGTCGACCGCCGCTACCAGCGCGTCCCGGTTGACCGCCACGCTGCGCACGTCCTCCTCGGCAATGCGCACCGCGGCCTTGGCTTGTGCCAGGTTGGCTTGCGCCTGGGCGGCAGCGGCGCGGGTCACGTCCAGCTCACTTTGCGAGATCGAACCATCGGTAATCAGGGCAAGGCTTCGACGCAGGTCAGCAGCCGCCTTGCGGGTTTGAGCGTCCGCGCTGCCAATGGCGGCTTTGCGTTGCTCCAAGGTCGCCTGGGCACTTCGGGTTTGCTGACGATTATTCGCCAGCGCGGCTTGCTGGGACGCCACATTGGCCTGCGCCTGGGCCAGGCGCTGGGTGTAGATGCGGTCGTCCAGGCGCACCAAGAGGTCGCCTGCCTTCACGTACTGAAAATCCTTGACCGGCACTTCAAAGACATAGCCACTGAGCTGGGGGCTTATTAGCGTTACCTGACCCCTGACGTAGGCGTTTTCTGTACTTTCGATGGGGCTGGCGAAGGGGGGTAGTTGCCAGGCATACAGCACCACCATGACCCCCAGTATGGCCAGGCCGCCGAAGGTCAGGGCTGAAAACAACCGCGCCCTGCCCGACCGCGGTTGCACGGTCTGCGCCGAGGCCGGCGCCTGGCCTTCAGGGGTGGCGGCGATGGCCGTGGTGGTGGTGGCTTGGGTGGGTTCAGTCATGAGGGTGCGCCCGGGGGTTGAGCCTTGGCTGCCTGGGCGGCACGGGCGTTGGTGGACAGCCACAGCACCCGCACCGACATCCAGATCAAGGTAAGGATAGCGATGATCGCGATCAGCATGAAAACGTCGTTGTAGGCCATGACATTGGCCTCCCGCGTGGCTGCCGCACCCAACGCACGAACACCTTGGGTAGTACGTGCGGTGGGGTCGGTGATGACCTGCGCATAGCTGGCAGCCGTGCTCTGGATACGGGCGGCCACCCTGGGGTCGGTGGCCAGGAGTTGCTCGACCAGCAAGCTGGAATGAAATTTTTCCCGTATCACCTGCCAAGTCCCCAGCAGCGCCGAGCCCAGCAGCCCACCCAGGTTTTGCGCGATCCCGAACAGCACGGAAAAGCTCACCAGGTTACGGGGGTTGGCGATCACGTTTCGGGTGCCCAGCACCATGGTAGGCCCCAGGAAAAAGGTGCTGCCGAATGCCAACAAGAACTGGCTCACATACAGCTGTGGCGGGCGCGTGAGGTTGCTGGAAAAACTGTCCATCAGCGCCCCCACGGCCATCAGCGCCACGGAGATCAATAATGGCCTGAATAAATGATCGGGGTGAATCGTCAGCGCACTTACCGCAAGGCCCGCCACACTGCCGATCAACATGACCATGTAGAGGCTGAACAATTGTTCACTGCCCATATTCAGGTACTGCATGAAGCCGACCGCCCCGGTGGATTGCTCTGAGGTGACCATGCGAATGAGCACCACTGCCAGCCCCAGGCGAAGGATCGGGCCGCTGCCCAACCAGCGCGTCATCAGTAAAGGGTTGCGGCGGTTATGCTCGATGCACAAGCCCATGAAAATCAGCACGATGGATGCGGCCAGGGCAATGCCGATCCAGCGCGCCTCCAGCCACCAGTCGATGCGGCCCAGTGAAAGCACGGCAACCAACAGCCCGATGCCTGGGGCCAACAGCGCGAAGGTCAAGAAATCCAGAGGCTCGAACGTCTTGAAGCGGTCGCCGGGCGGCAGCTTGAGCCATAGCACACAGCCCAGTGCGCTGATGGCAAGCCCCAACTCGAACAGGTACAAGCCCCGCCACTCAGCGATCTGCAGCAGGTCCTCAGACACCAGCCTGGCCAGGGGCAAGGCAAGCTGCGCCGTGCCCAAGCCCAGCACCAAGGCTTTGAGCCGCCATTTGGCCGGCAGCGCCTGAATCATGTAGTACAAGCCAAGCGAGCTTAAGGCGGCACCGACCATGCCGTGAGCGGCGCGTACCGCAATGGCCGAGCCCAGGTCATTGACGAACAGGTGCGCCAGGGTGACGACCACATACAGTGCCAGAAACACTTCAGTGAACGCGCGCAGGCCAAACTGCTGGCGAAACTTCACCAGCAGCAGGTTCATGGTCACGTTGGTCATCACGTAGGCTGCCGGCAACCAGGCGATCTCGGCGCTGGTCACCCCCAGCGCGCCTTGCAAGTAGATCAGGTTAGCCGTGACCAAGGCGTTGCCCAGCCCGCCCGTGATACCCACCAGCAGCCCCACCAGAGCATAGGCCACTCGGCGGGAGGTGGGGTGCAACGGCGTAGACGGCGATCCCGGCAGATTGGGTTTTTCATGTGGCTGCCATTGGCGTGGTGCGTACCGATCCATAGCCTGACCCGAGGTGACGTGTGCCTTAGTAGCAGCGAGGTGGAAAAAGTTTCGACGGCCTGCAAGCGTCCTGCCCTATACCTATAGGGCCGCCTCAGCGCAGGCAAACATTCTCTATAAGCCTGGCTTTGCAGATTAATTACCCTGCGGCACGGGGCTGCCTCTCGCTAAAAGAGAAAAACTCTCTCGCTGCCCCGGCCTAAAATCAGTGTGCTAGTGCTCCAGCAACTCCCCAATAAACACAAGATAGAGGGTTGTGAGACGTGAACGCCCAACAGCCGTTATGCCTGCACGTGCCTGAGCCTTCGGGTCGACCGGGCTGCAAGACCGACTTCAGTTACCTGCGCCTGAGCCCTGCAGGTAGCGCACGCAAGCCGCCGATTCACAGTGACGCTCAAGACACCGCCGACCTCGCCGTGGGCCTTGTGCGGGTACTGGCCGACGATGGCCAGGCCGTGGGCCCCTGGGCCGAGCCCATTGCCCTCGACACCCTCCACGCCGGGTTGCGGGCCATGGTAAAAACACGGGTGTTTGATGCGCGCATGGTCACTGCGCAACGCCAAAAGAAAATGTCCTTCTACGTCCAAAGCCTGGGCGAGGAAGCCATTGGTGCTGCCCACGCGCTTGCCTTGAACGCCGACGACATGTGCTTCCCCACCTACCGTCAGCAAAGCATCCTGATGGCCAGGCAGGTGCCGCTGTTCGAGATGATCTGCCAGTTGTTCTCCAACGCGCTTGACCCCCTGAAGGGGCGCCAGTTGCCGGTGATGTACTCCAACAAGGCGGCCGGGTTTTTCAGTATTTCCGGCAACCTGGCCACGCAGTTCGTGCAGGGTGTCGGCTGGGCCATGGCCTCTGCGATCCGCGGCGACACCCGTATCGCTTCGGCGTGGATCGGCGATGGCTCCACCGCCGAAGCGGACTTCCACACGGCCCTGACTTTCGCCCATGTGTACCGCGCGCCGGTGATCCTCAATGTGGTGAATAACCAATGGGCGATCTCCAGCTTCCAGCACATTGCCGGGGGGGAGGCCAGTACCTTCGCTGGCCGTGGAGTAGGCAGCGGGATCGCCTCGCTGAGGGTGGACGGCAATGACTTTCTTGCGGTGTATGCGGTGTCACGCTGGGCTGCGCAGCGGGCACGCAGCAACCTGGGGCCGGTACTCATCGAATGGGTGACCTACCGTGGCGGCCCCCACTCCACGTCCGACGACCCCTCTAAATACCGGCCGGTAGACGACTGGGCGCACTTTCCCCTGGGTGACCCGATCCAGCGCCTCAAGCAGCACCTGATCGTGCTGGGCGAGTGGTCCGAGGCCCAGCACCAGGCCCTGATCGCGGAATTGGAGCAGGAGGTGGTGACCGCCACCCGGGAGGCCGAGCGACACGGCACCCTGGGCGGTGATTCCTATGCCAGCGCCGCTACTATTTTCGAAGACGTGTACCAGGACATGCCTGCCCACCTTCGTCGCCAACGCCAGCAGATGGGGATTTGACCGATGAATATCGCACAACAACTCGATCACCCACTCCAGGCTGAAGAAACGCGGACCATGACCATGGTGCAGGCCATCCGCTCAGCCCTGGACGTGATGCTGGAACGCGATCCCACGGTGGTTACCTTCGGCCAGGACGTGGGCTACTTCGGCGGCGTATTTCGTTGCACCGAAGGCTTACAGGCCAAACATGGCAAAAGCCGCGTGTTCGATACGCCCATTTCAGAGAGCGGGATCGTCGGTGTGGCGGTGGGCATGGGTGCCTACGGTTTGCGCCCTGTAGCCGAGATTCAGTTCGCCGACTACGTGTACCCTGCGTATGACCAGCTTACTTCCGAGGCTGCGCGCCTGCGCTTTCGCTCTGCCGGGGATTTTACGGCGCCCATTACCGTGCGCATGCCCTGCGGTGGCGGTATTTATGGCGGTCAGACCCACAGCCAGAGCCCGGAGGCCATCTTTACCCAAGTGTGCGGCCTTCGCACCTTGATGCCCTCTAACCCCTATGACGCCAAGGGGCTGCTGATCTCGGCCATCGAGTGCAACGACCCGGTGATCTTCCTGGAGCCCAAGCGGTTGTACAACGGCCCCTTCGATGGCCACCACGACCGCCCGGTTACCGCGTGGGCGAGTCATGTGGCCAGTCAGGTACCCGACGGCTACTACCGCGTCCCCCTCGATGAAGCAGCCATCACCCGCCCAGGCAGTGCCGTCACGGTCATTACCTACGGCACCACCGTGCACGTGGCGGTAGCCGCCGCGATGGAAACCGGTATAGACGCCGAGGTGATCGACCTGCGCAGCTTATGGCCCCTGGACCTGGACACCCTGGTGGCCTCGGTGAAAAAAACCCGGCGTTGCGTGATCGTGCATGAAGCCACGCAAACTTGCGGGCTGGGCGCCGAGCTTCTGGCGCTGATTCAGGAGCATTGCTTCTATTGGCTGGAGGCTCCGATCGAACGTGTTGCGGGCTGGGACACCCCCTACCCTCATGCCCAGGAATGGGCTTACTTCCCAGGGCCAGAGCGCGTCGGCGCCGCCCTCAAGCGCGTCATGGAGGTGCGTTGATGGGCCAGCATGTGATCAAGATGCCCGACATCGGCGAAGGCATTGCCCAGGTGGAGCTGGTGGAATGGTTTGTAAAGGTGGGCGATACCGTGTCCGAAGACCAGGTACTGGCCGACGTGATGACCGACAAGGCTACCGTTGAAATTCCCAGCCCTGTGGCGGGTCAGGTGATCGCGTTGGGTGCGGTGCCTGGCCAGACGATGGCGGTAGGCAGCGAGCTGATTCGGCTGGAGGTTCAGGGCGCTGGCAACCTCAAGGGCGATGCTCAGGCACAGCCCGCGCCCGTAGTGGTAGACGCCGCGCCGGCCTCACCACCCGTGCCAGCGACCCCGCCTGCGCCGCCGGAAAGCCCTGCCACCGCACCTGCCGTTGCGAGCCCAGCGATGACCGGGGAGCGCCCGCTGGCCTCCCCGGCGGTGCGTAAACGCGCCTGGGACGCGGGTATCGACCTCTGCGCCCTGCAAGGCAGCGGCCCGGCCGGGCGTATCGTGCAGGCGGATCTTGACCAGTGGGCGCATGGCACGGCCCGCCCTCAGGCTACAGCAGCGAACGAAGAGGCGATCGAGGCCATACCCGTGATTGGCCTACGGCGCAAAATCGCCGAGCGGATGCAACAGGCTACTCAGCGCGCGGCGCATTTTACCTACGTGGAAGAGATGGATGTGACTGCCTTGGAGGCGCTACGCCAGCAACTCAATCACCGCTGGGGCGCCAGCCGTGGCCGCCTGACCCTACTGCCTTTATTGGTGCGCGCTCTGGTGGTCGCGATCAAGGACTTCCCGCAACTCAATGCGCGCTACGACGATGAGCGCCAGGTGATCCAGCGCTACAGTGCAGTGCATGTAGGCATCGCCACTCAAGGTGACAATGGCCTGCTGGTGCCCGTGTTACGTAACGCCCAAAGCCGCTGCCTGTGGGGCAATGCCAACGAGATCACTCGCATCGCCGAGGCCGCGCGTCATGGCAAGGCCGAGCGTGAGGTGCTTTCGGGTTCGACCATTACCCTCACCAGCCTGGGCGCGCTGGGGGGCATCGTGTCCACCCCTGTGCTCAACCTGCCTGAAGTCGCCATTGTAGGCGTGAACAAAATAATGGACGTGCCCCGGGTTGTAGGCGGGCAGATCGTCGTGCGCAAGGTGATGAACCTCTCCAGCTCCTTTGATCACCGCGTGGTTGACGGCATGGACGCCGCACGCTTTATCCAAGCGGTGCGCCAACTGCTGGAACAGCCCGCCACACTCTTTATCGAATAAGGCTCGACCATGAACACAGTGGAAACCCGATTGCTTATTTTGGGTGGGGGCCCTGGCGGCTACGTGGCAGCGATCCGCGCAGGCCAGCTGGGCATCCCGACCGTACTGGTGGAAGCGCATGCGCTGGGCGGCACGTGCCTGAACGTAGGCTGCATCCCCTCCAAAGCGCTGATTCATGTGGCGGAACACCTTCATCAACTCAGTACCCCTACCCCGTTTGGCGTGAGTGCCAGCCACCCCTTGCTGGACCTGAGCAAGGCCATCGGCTGGAAAGACAGCCTGGTGGACCGCCTGACCACAGGTGTGGCGGCTTTGCTCAAGAAACACCAAGTGAGGGTTATCCGTGGCCATGGCCAGATCGTGGACGGTAAAACCCTCGACGTGGGCGATACCCGCATTCACTGCGAGCACCTGCTGCTGGCTACGGGCTCGCACAGTGTGAGCCTGCCGGGGCTGCCTGTGTGTGACGCGGTGATCGATTCAACCCAGGCCTTGTCCCCGTCCGACCTGCCCCACCACCTGGCTGTAGTAGGCGGCGGTTACATCGGCCTGGAGCTGGGTATCGCGTACCGCAAGATGGGCGTGCAGGTGACAGTGATCGAAGCGCAGCCTCGGCTATTGCCGGCCTACGATGCCACATTGACCCAGCCGGTGATGGAGCGGCTCGCCACCCTCGGTATCGAGATGCTGCCTGGCCACAGCGTGGAAGGGTACGAACAGGGCGCCGAGCAGTTGACCGTCCGCACGCCCACGGGGGACGCGCGGACTTTAAAGGTAGACCGCGTGCTAGTGGCCGTGGGCCGTGCGCCGCGTACCCAGGGTTATCAGTTGGAGCGCCTGGATCTGGTCATGAATGGCAGGGCAGTGAAGGTGGATGCGCGGTGCCACACCAGCATGACCAATGTATGGGCCATCGGCGATGTGACCGGCGAACCGATGTTGGCCCACAGGGCCATGGCTCAGGGGGAGATCGTGGCTGAAATCATCGCGGGCCAGGTACGCCAGTTCATGCCCGCGGCCATTCCTGCCGTGTGTTACACGGACCCTGAGATCGTTACCGTCGGGATGTTGCCTGAGCACGCCGCGCCTGACGCACTGGTGGCCAGTTTCCCCTTCGCCGCCAATGGCCGTGCCATGACCCTGGGCGATACCAGCGGCTTTGTGCGCGTGGTCGCTCGTGCTGACAACCACCTGATCCTCGGCTGGCAGGCCGTTGGCACAGGGGTATCGGCACTCGCCGCTGCGTTTGCGCAGTCCATGGAGATGGGTGCGTGCCTGGAAGACATTGCCGGCACCATTCATGCCCACCCCACCTTGGGTGAAGCCGTACAAGAGGCTGCACTAAGGGCCTTGGGGCACGCACTGCACCTGTAAACCTTCCCGTCTGCTGTCTGCCTTCTTGCCCGCAGCGGCTTCCGGCAAGAAGGTTCTATTAAAAATAATGATTATCGCCACCATGGTGTTCAATTTCTCGAACAGTGCCATTAGCGGTTTACTGAACCCCACAGAAACCCAAGTCATTCCACGAGGACCACCATGAAAACCGCCTTTGCCATCGCCGCGCTCGCGACTGCCTTCGCCACCAGCGCCTTCGCTCAAGATGGGGCTGATCGCAGCGTAACCAGTAACGTGCCAGTAGATGCCTACCAGTACGGCATGCACTTGGACGTGCAGAAAGTTCTGTCTGAAACCGACGTGAGCGCCAAGCGTGGCGTGGTGCCTGTGACCATGGTCTACCAGGACAGCCAGGGTGCCGTGCATAAGGTGCAGTACTTGCAGCGCGGCGGTTTCAACGACACCAATGGCTAAAGCCGCTGGCGCCTGTGCCACCCACTGCCCCAACGCCCCGGCCTGACCGGGGCGTTTTGCATCCTCCGCTGCTATTTGACCAATCACACCTGGCATGCTTTCCTTACGCCTTTCGTTCGGGTGCCCCTCACAGGGTGAAACGGGAAACCGGTGAGCCATATGGCTCTTTACAGTCCGGTGCTGCCCCCGCAACGGTAAGCAAGCGCGCTTCCAATCCACTGTGCCTTGGCATGGGAAGGGGAAGCGAATAGGCAGGGTTTAAGCCCTTCCCCTTGCAAGCCCGGAGACCGGCCCGAGCGTCATACATCGACATCCCTGCGGTGGGCAGGCTGTGCTGCCTTGTCTGACTGGCAAGGGGCTGGCGTGCCTGCTCGTACCCTACCGAGGACGCGACATGCCTTCCAACGCTACCAGCCCTGCTGTCACCCGCCCTATTACCCACGTCGAACGCATTGCTGCGGCTTGCATAGCCGTTGTGCTGGGCGCAAGCCTGGTCTATTTCGCAGGGTTTTCGCACATTTCGGCGGTTCACAACGCCGCCCATGACACGCGCCATAGCGCTGCCTTCCCCTGCCATTGAGGTGCCCGTGATGATGCTGCATATCGTGCGTACCGCAGGCTTTGCCGGGCTGTTCGCTGCTCTGCTGCTTACCCTGATGCAAAGCCTGTGGCTGTCGCCCTTGATCTTGCAGGCTGAAACCTACGAACAGGCCGCCCCTACGCTGGAAGCGCATAGCCACACGCCCGAGCATGAGGCACCGGCTTGGGCGCCTGAAGAGGGCTGGCAGCGAGTGGTGTCTACGACCGGCGGCAATTTAGTGGTAGCCGTGGGGTTTGGTTTGATCCTGGCAGGGTTGTATACCCTGCGACGTCCTGGGCGCTTGGCCGAAGGCCCGCTCTGGGGGCTGGCGGGCTACGCCGTATTTACCCTCGCCCCTACGCTAGGGCTGCCGCCTGAACTACCCGGTACTGCGGCCGCAGACCTGGTGTCTCGGCAATTGTGGTGGGCGGGCACGGCGGTGTGCACTGCGCTGGGCCTAGCGCTGCTGGTTTTTGTTCAAAACTGGATGGCCAAGGCCACCGCTGCCGTACTCTTAGCCCTACCTCACCTGATAGGGGCGCCGCAGCCACTAACCCATGAAAGCCTGGCGCCAGAGGCGCTGGAACAGCAGTTCCGTTGGGTAGCCCACGTTATCAACCTGGTGTTCTGGCTGGTATTGGGCATGCTCAGTACCTGGCTGTTCCGCCGCCGATCCGAGAGCCTGAGTCTGTGGTAGGTAAGGGTCACTGCCTGGTGGCGGGCTTCGGCTGCCGTCAGGGCTGCTCGCTGGAGGAATTGCGGGTGCTGCTGAGCAAGGCCTTGATAACCGCCAACGCGAGCCCGGCTAACCTTCAAGGCATCGCTACCTTCGAAGGGCGCCTGCAGGCGCCAGGGCTGATGGCGTTGGCCACCGAGCTGTGCCTGACGCTGGCAGGCTATAGCGCGCCGGCCATGGCGCGCTTCGAAGCGCTACTCAGCCACCGCTCGGCAGTGAGTTGGCACCATACAGGGTGCCAAGGTGTGGCTGAGAGCGCAGCCCTGGCCCACTGCGCTTCGCTTGCTGGCACCGTGCCTGAACTGCTGGTTACCCGCCTGCAAAGCCCTAGCGCCACCGTCGCACTGGCCATGCCGCTGGCCTCTTCCCCTCCACAGGTATTTCGATGACCGTGTACTTCATAGGCGCCGGCCCCGGCGATCCTGACCTCATCACTGTCAAGGGGCTGCGCCTCATACAAGGTTGCCCGGTCATTATTTACGCAGGTTCTTTGGTCCCAAGGGAGGTGCTGCGCCAGCATCAGGCGCAGCGCGTGATAAACAGCGCCGAGCTTGACCTGGAAGCGATTATCGAGGAAATCGTCCAGGCCCACCGGCAGGGGTTGGATGTGGCCCGGGTGCACTCTGGGGACCCAAGCCTGTATGGCGCAATTGGCGAGCAGATTCGCTGCCTGAAGGCCCTTGATATTCCCTACGAAATCATACCGGGGGTCACTGCAGTGGCGGCCTGTGCAGCTTTGCTTGGCAGTGAGCTGACGTTACCTGGCGTGTCCCAGACACTGATCCTGACGCGTTACGGCACGCGTTCGCCGATGCCGCCCGGCGAGGCGCTGGCCGACCTTGCCCGACATGGGGCCACAATGGCTATTCACTTAGGGATCAGCCATTTGCCAGCCATCGTGGCCACACTGCTACCCTCCTATGGCGCCGACTGCCCCGTTGCGGTGATCTACAAAGCCAGCTGGCCTGACCAAGACTGGGCGCTCGGCACCTTGGGCGATATTGAACAGCAGGTCGCGGCTAAAGGGTTCAGGCGCACTGCGCTGATTCTGGTAGGGCGGGTGCTGGGCAACGAGGTGTTCGAGGATTCCGCCCTGTACAGGGCGGGACGGGCTCACCTGTACCGACCCGCTAGCACCGAATAAGACCGCAAGGGCTACAGCCGTGGCCCTGTACGGGAAGGCTTAGTAGTAGGCGTTTTCTTTGACGCTGTGGTCGGTAACGTCCCGCACGCCTTTGAGTTCGGGAATGCGTTCGAGCAGGGTACGCTCGATGCCTTCCCTGAGGGTGACGTCTGCCTGCCCGCAGCCCTGACAGCCGCCGCCGAACTGCAGCACCGCAACGCCATCTTCTACCACTTCGATCAGCGTGACCTGCCCACCGTGGCTGGCCAGCCCCGGGTTGATCTCGGTTTGCAGGTAGTAATTGATGCGCTCGTTGATTGGGCTGTCGTCATTGACCATGGGCACCTTGGCGTTAGGGGCCTTGATGGTGAGTTGACCGCCCATACGGTCGGTCGCGTAGTCCACCACAGCGGCATCCAGGAAGGGCTCGCTGACTGCGTCGATCCAGGCCGTGAAACTCTTGAGGCCCAGCGGCGAGTCATCAGGCTTTTCTTCACCCGGTTTGCAGTACGCGATACAGGTTTCGGCGTACTGGGTGCCTGGCTGGGTGATGAATACGCGGATGCCAATGCCTGGTGTGTTCTGCTTGTTCAGCAGGTCACCCAGGTACTCTTGAGCCGCGTCGGTAATGGTTATTGCGCTCATGTAGGTTCCTCACAGACTGGCGCCCAGTTTACGGCAAACCGGGCGCGGGAGAAAGTCCTAGTAATTTTGTCGGGTTAAGGCGTTCGCTGGCGTCGGTTGCGGGCCCGACAGCCAGGCTTTCATGCGGTGATACAAGCGTTTTTCCAGCCATTGATAACTCAACCACGACGTGGCCAGGATGGTAGGTACGCAGAACACTGCAAAAACCAAGTAGGCGTTGACGTTCAGCCGGGTGGTGATAAACCAGCCTGCATAGAGCACCAGCAGGTGGACCAGGTAGACCGAGTAGGAGCAGTCACCCAGGGCTTTAAGCACACGGTTATGAGCAAACCGAGACTCCAGCGCCAGGCAGGCCGCGACAATGCCCGCGCTCGGCAGGCCCCAGTTCACCAGCCGGTTGCTCGGCTCAAGGTAGTAAATCAGTGCCGCACAGCCTGCGATGAGCGCCAGGGGCAACCATAGCCCGCTGCGTACCCAGCCGCGGCGCCACGCGATGCCCAAGCCAATTCCCAGCAAGAACTCATAAATGATGTTGTTGGCGTAAAACCGCGCCGACAGGCCCAGCTGGCTGAACGCCTCACTGCTCACCAGCAACGCAACAGCGACCACTGGCGCACGCCAGGCTTTGGGCACCACGAAGGCAAGCGAGAACACCGCATAGAAGAAAATCTCGTAATTGAGGGTCCAGCCCACGTTAAGCGTGGGATACAAGCCATAACCACCGGGATTTTCCGATGGAATGAACAACAATGAGAGTATGAAGGTAGGCCAGTTGATGTCGCCATGCGGCATGTAACGACCCACGGTCCACAACAGCAAACCCATGGCCAAGGTATAGAACCAGTAGGCGGGTATAATGCGCATCGCGCGATTGAGCAGAAACTCCTTGGCCTGCACCGGCTTGCCGTAGGTGGAGAGGTAAATCACCAGGCCGCTTATGACGAAAAAGATGTCTACGCCAACTGATCCTTTGGAGGCAAACAGATGCCCCAAGACGCCGCCGCCTTCGAAATTAAAGAAAATCTGCATGAAATGGTGGCACACGACCATCCATGCAGCGATGGCGCGAAGCGCCTGAATCGAAATCAGCATCCACATTACCTTTGCCGCAAAATACCACCGCGCCCAAGACGCGGACTCATCCATGGGACTGCATGATGAAAGGGATGTTTCATCGGTGCCCCGATAAGGGGCAGGGTAAGCGCCCTCAACATGAATCAGATTCATGTAAGCGCACGCATCGCCGTAACCCCCCTGCCCTTTGCTATCATCCCGGCCTTTACCGTCCGCAGCAGAGTTCACCTCCATGACCGACCGCCACGCTCGCCAACTCGCCTTCAAAGACGCGTTGAAGAAACGCATCCTGATTCTCGACGGTGGCATGGGCACGATGATCCAGAGCTACCGCCTTGAAGAAAGCGACTACCGGGGCGAGCGTTTTGCGGATTGGCCCAGCGATGTCAAAGGCAATAACGACCTGCTGCTGCTCTCGCGTCCCGATGTCATCGCTGACATCGAAGCGGCGTATCTGGACGCCGGCGCGGACATTCTGGAAACCAACACCTTTAACGCCACCCAGGTGTCCCAAGCCGACTACGGCATGGAAGCGCTGGTGTATGAGCTAAACGTGGAAGGGGCTCACATTGCGCGTCGGGTGGCAGATGCCAAGACGCTGCAGACCCCTGACAAGCCCCGCTTCGTCGCTGGCGTGCTAGGCCCTACCAGCCGCACCTGCTCGCTGTCGCCCGACGTGAATAACCCTGGCTACCGCAACGTGACCTTCGACGAGTTGGTGACCAACTACACCGAGGCTACGCGTGGCTTGATCGAAGGAGGCGCAGACCTGATCCTGATCGAGACCATTTTCGATACCCTCAACGCCAAGGCGGCCATTTTTGCCGTGCAGGGCGTGTTCGATGCAGTGGGCTTCGAACTTCCGATCATGATCAGTGGCACCATCACGGACGCCTCTGGTCGCACGCTCTCCGGGCAGACCACCGAAGCGTTCTGGAACTCAGTGCGCCATGCTCGCCCCGTCTCGGTCGGGCTCAACTGCGCACTGGGCGCCCACGAGCTGCGGCCGTACTTGGAAGAGCTGTCCAACAAGGCCGATACCTATGTGTCCGCCCACCCCAACGCCGGGCTACCCAACGCCTTTGGCGAGTACGACGAAACCCCGGAGCAAATGGCCGAGACGGTCGAGGAATTCGCCCAGAGCGGCTTCCTGAATATCGTAGGTGGTTGCTGCGGCACCACCCCGGCGCACATCCAGGCCATTGCCGAAGCGGTGGGCAAGCATGCGCCGCGCGCCATCCCGGACATTCCGAAGGCGTGCCGGCTGTCGGGGCTGGAGCCCTTCACCATCGACCGCCAGTCCTTGTTCGTGAACGTGGGTGAGCGCACCAACATTACCGGCTCGGCGCGGTTCGCACGCCTGATTCGGGAAGACAACTACACCGAAGCCTTGGAAGTGGCGTTACAGCAGGTCGAAGCGGGCGCACAGGTGATCGACATCAACATGGACGAAGGGATGCTGGACTCCCAAAAGGCCATGGTGACCTTCCTTAACCTGATCGCAGGCGAACCGGACATTTCTCGGGTGCCGATCATGATCGACTCCTCCAAGTGGGAAGTGATCGAGGCTGGGCTCAAATGCATCCAGGGCAAGGGCATCGTCAACTCCATCAGCATGAAAGAAGGCGTGGACGCCTTTATCCACCATGCCACGCTGTGCAAGCGCTACGGCGCTGCCGTGGTGGTGATGGCCTTCGATGAACAGGGCCAGGCCGACACCCAGCAGCGCAAGATCGATATTTGTGCCCGCTCCTACGACATCCTGGTGAACCAGGTGGGCTTCCCGGCCGAAGACATTATTTTCGACCCCAATATTTTCGCCGTGGCCACAGGGATCGAAGAGCACAACAACTACGCAGTCGACTTCATCAATGCCTGCGGCTGGATTCGTGACAACCTGCCCTATGCGCTCACCTCCGGTGGCGTCTCCAATGTGTCGTTCTCGTTCCGTGGCAACAACCCGGTGAGAGAGGCTATTCACTCGGTCTTCCTGCTACATGCCATCCGCAATGGCTTGACCATGGGGATCGTCAACGCCGGCCAGCTGGAGATCTATGACGAAATCCCTGCCGCGCTGCGCGATCGTGTGGAAGACGTGGTGCTCAACCGCACCCCGGAGGGCACCGAGGCGCTGCTCGCTATTGCTGATCAATACCGAGGCGATGGCAGCATCAAGGAAGCGGAAACCGAAGAATGGCGCGGTTGGGATGTAAACAAACGGCTTGAGCATGCCTTGGTCAAGGGCATCACCACCCACATCGTGGAAGACACCGAGCTGTCCCGCCAGGGCTTCAGCCGGCCTATCGAGGTCATCGAAGGCCCGTTGATGGCCGGCATGAACGTGGTGGGCGACCTCTTCGGCGCCGGCAAGATGTTTTTGCCGCAAGTGGTCAAGTCTGCCCGCGTCATGAAGCAGGCCGTAGCGCACCTGATCCCGTTTATCGAAGCCGAAAAAGGCGACAAACCCGAAGCCAAGGGCAAGATCCTCATGGCGACGGTCAAAGGCGACGTGCATGACATCGGCAAGAACATCGTGGGGGTGGTGCTGGGGTGTAACGGCTACGACATCGTAGACTTGGGCGTGATGGTGCCTGCGGAAAAAATCCTCCAGGCCGCGCGGGATGAAAAGTGCGACATCATCGGGTTGTCCGGCCTGATCACACCGTCGCTGGATGAAATGGTACACGTAGCGCGTGAGATGCAGCGCCAGGGGTTCCACCTGCCCCTGATGATCGGCGGCGCCACCACCTCCAAGGCACACACGGCCGTGAAAATCGAGCCGCGCTACAGCAACGACGCGGTGGTGTACGTCACGGATGCCTCACGTGCCGTAGGTGTAGCCACACAGTTGCTGTCCAAGGAGCTAAAGCCTGCCTTTGTCGAACGTACTCGCGTGGACTACGCCGAGGTGCGCGAACGGACCGCCGCACGCGGCAGCCGTACCGAACGCTTGAGCTACGCCAAGGCCGTGGCTGCCAAACCCCAATGGGACTGGGCAAGCTACCAGCCTGTTCAACCGCGTTTCACCGGAACGCGGGTGCTGGAAGACATCGACTTGAAGGTATTGGCGGAGTTCATCGACTGGACGCCGTTCTTCATCTCGTGGGACTTGGCTGGCAAATACCCGCGCATTCTTACCGATGAAGTCGTAGGCGAGGCCGCCACAGCACTGTTTGACGATGCCCAGGCCATGCTCCACAAGCTCATTGACGAGAAACTGATCCGGGCCAAGGCCGTGTTCGGCTTCTGGCCAGCCAATCAGGTGGCGGACGATGATATCGAAGTGTATGGCGAAGACGGCCAGCCCTGCGCGATGCTGCATCACTTGCGTCAGCAAACCATCAAGCCGGACGGCAAGCCTAACCTGTGCCTGGCAGATTTCGTCGCCCCTAAAGACAGTGGTGTAACCGATTACATGGGTGGTTTTATCACCACTGCGGGGATTGGCGCCGAAGAAGTGGCCAAGGCGTACCAGGATGCAGGCGACGATTACAACTCCATCATGGTCAAGGCCTTGGCGGACCGCCTGGCAGAAGCCTGCGCTGAATGGCTGCACCTACAGGTGCGAAAGGAGCACTGGGGTTACGCTGTTGACGAGCAACTGGACAATGAGTCGCTAATCCGCGAGCAGTACCGAGGCATACGCCCTGCGCCTGGCTATCCGGCCTGCCCCGATCACACTGAAAAGGGCACCTTGTTCCACTTGCTAGACCCTGAAAGCACCAGTGGCGTGACCCTTACTGAGCACTTCGCCATGTTCCCGACCGCTGCGGTCAGTGGCTGGTACTTCGCGCACCCTCAGGCCCAATATTTCGCCGTGGGCAAAATAGACCGAGACCAGGTAGAGCGCTATTCCAAACGCAAGGGCCAGACGCAAGCGATCACAGAACGCTGGCTGTCACCCAACCTTGGATATGATGCTTAAAATCAATTACTTAGGGAGCTTATCTAGATTTTTTCTAGAGGATATCGACGCCTGAACAAATAATAATTTTCCTTAACTATCAATATATTAGGATCATTATCGAAAATCTTCCGTAGGAGTGAGCGCCGGCTCGCGAATGCTTTTAATGGCCCCGCCTGCATTCATACAGCACAGCCTATTCGTGAGCTATCGCTTGTTTTTATAGGAAGTTTATATCCTTTAAATTCAGTTACTTAGCATTTTGCTCTAAGGTCAATTCCCTAATGCGTAGTAATCCAGAACACAGCTGCTGCAATGACCAGCACGGCCATAAACGCAGTGGCCCAGGCATCGATCGGGCGGGACGCTTTTTTTGATTTGGCAGACACATTGCGCATGACGAGTACCTTTGTTGTTATGCGTCCAGCAGGACGTTGCTGTCAGTCAAGCTCAGCATCCACCTCACCGCCATCCAGCCCGTCGGATCGTGAGTGGTAAGCGCATGCATATCGATATTGGCTATTTCCTTATAAGAAAACTTCGCTTCAGTGAATAAGCCAAAACCGGTATCTTTCGCCCGCGCAACCGTGAGCGCTTACCGCCTGAACACAGGACACCTATGTACGTTTACGATGAGTACGATCAAAGAATCGTCGAGGACCGCGTCAAGCAGTTCCGTGATCAAACCCGCCGCTACCTAGCTGGGGAGCTAAGCGAAGAAGAGTTCCGCCCGCTTCGCCTGCAAAATGGCCTGTACATCCAGCGCTACGCCCCCATGCTGCGCGTAGCTGTACCCTACGGCCAGCTCACCTCGCGTCAGGCGCGCATGTTGGCCAAGATCGCCCGTGACTACGACAAGGGCTATGCCCACATCAGTACCCGCCAGAACGTGCAGTTCAACTGGCCTGCCGTACAAGACATCCCTGACATCCTCGCCGAGCTGGCGACGGTGCAGATGCATGCTATTCAAACCAGCGGCAATTGCTTGCGCAACGTGACTACCGATCAGTTTGCTGGCGTGGCCGCAGACGAGCTGATTGACCCCCGCCCGTGGTGTGAAATCGTGCGCCAGTGGACAACCTTCCACCCAGAGTTCGCCTACCTTCCCCGCAAATTCAAGATTGCGGTCAACGGTGCTGCCAGTGACCGCGCTGCAATCGAAGTGCATGACATTGGCCTGGAGCCTGTTCATAACGCGGCCGGCAAGCTGGGTTTCCGGGTACTCGTGGGTGGGGGCCTGGGGCGTACGCCTGTGGTGGGCGCCTTCATCAATGAATTCCTGCCCTGGCAAGACTTGCTCAGCTACCTGGACGCCATCCTGCGTGTGTACAACCGCTATGGCCGCCGGGACAACAAGTACAAGGCACGCATCAAGATTCTGGTCAAAGCGCTCACCCCGGCCGTCTTCGCGGAGAAAGTCGAAGCTGAAATGGCGCACCTGCGTGGCGGCACCACTACGCTCACCGATGCGGAAGTCCACCGGGTGGCCCGCCACTTCGTCGACCCTACCTATAAAGCGTTAGACGATCAAGCTTCGGCGTTGGCTGCACTGGACACCGAGCACCCCGGCTTTGCACGCTGGCGCCAGCGCAATGTGCAGCCGCACAAGCGCCCTGGCTATGCCGCGGTCACCCTGTCGCTCAAGCCTACCGGCACCGCGCCAGGCGACGTCACCGATAAACAGCTCGATGCCATCGCCGACCTGGCCGACCGCTACAGCTTCGGCCAGCTGCGAACCTCCCATGAGCAGAACGTGATCCTTGCCGATGTGGAACAGTCGCAGTTGCACGCCTTATGGCTACAGGCACGCGAATCAGGCTTTGTCACGCCAAACATCGGCCTGCTCACCGACATCATTTGCTGCCCCGGCGGCGACTTCTGCTCGTTGGCCAATGCCAAGTCCATTCCTATCGCTGAGTCGATCCAGCGCCGCTTCGACGACTTGGATTACCTGTTCGATATCGGCGAACTGGACCTCAACATTTCAGGCTGCATGAATGCCTGTGGCCATCACCACGTGGGCCATATCGGGATCCTTGGGGTGGATAAAAAGGGCGAGGAGTTCTACCAGGTGTCGTTGGGGGGCAGCAGCGCTCGGGACGCCAGCATCGGCAAGATCCTCGGCCCCTCGTTTGCCCAGGACGACATGGCGAACGTCATCGGCAAGCTCATCGACGTCTACGTCGAAACCCGTACCGAAGACGAGCGCTTCATCGATACTTACCAGCGTATCGGCATCGAACCCTTCAAGGAACGCGTCTATGCAGCGAATCATTAAGCAGGGCCAGGTGGTAGACGAAACCTGGCACCTGCTGCCAAAAACAGCCACCTTCGATGAGCTGAGCAACTGCGACGACTACATTGTTCCGCTGGGGCTATGGCGCGACCATGCCACCGCGCTCAAGGCCCGCGATGGCGGCTTGGGTGTGTGGCTTGACGCCGACGAGGAAGCCGAAGAAATCGGCGACGAGGTCGCGAGCTTTCAAGTGATCGCGTTGAATTTCCCTGCGTTCACCGACGGTCGCAACTATTCCAATGCGCGCCTGTTACGTGACCGCTACGGTTTCAAGGGCGAGCTTAGGGCTATTGGGGACGTGCTGCGCGATCAGCTGTTCTATCTGCACCGCTGCGGCTTCGATGCCTTCGCGGTGCGCCCTGACAAAGACCCTTACGAAGCGTTGGAGGGGCTGCGAGATTTCGCAGTAACCTACCAGGCAGCAACTGATGAGCCTTTGCCCCTCTTCCGCCGTCGGTAACCCCAGGGCAAGCCGCGCTAAACCCGCGCGGCTCGCCCTGAGGTGGTCCTTCTCGATCAATCCGTTACAGCAACCCCAACGGTGCTCGACATGTCCAGGCCCAGCAGTACACGCGTGAACCGCAGCGCCAGGGCATTGGCCTCACGCCGCCGCTGTTCATTGACCCAGCCATAGACCATGCGCAGTTGTTGCTCAGTCAAGGTCGGGCGTTCCTGACCTGGGGCCTGCCACTGAACCTCAGGCAAGGCTTCGCTCACCCCGTCCAGCGCCGCTGGCCACGCGGGGGGTGGAGAAGCGGTTTCGGTACTAATGCTGTAAAGATAATTTGATGCTTCCTGCCAACGTTCTTCCAGCTCTGCAAACGCCTGGGCCTGGGCATGCTCAAGGTAGGTCCTGAACCCTGGCTGCTCCGCGACCCAGCCTGCGAAGGCCTCAGGAGTATCGGCCGCGATCACCTCAGCCCCAACCCTTACCACCGTGTCGGCGCTGAGCTGCGTGGTATAACGCATGCGCCTGCTGGGTGGCAAATCCAGGGTATTTTCCAGCGATTGACTGAGATAGAAGCGCACCTCTACTTCATCGACACCCTCGCCCAGGCGCTCATCTGCGATGTCATCGAGCGGGTCCAGTGCCGGGGGTTCGCCAGGGGCACCGGTGGTCAGCGCCTCATTACGGGCCGCCCTGGCACGCACAATGCGCCGGGCGATCTCATCCACCAATGCCCGCCGCCATAGCCTGCGCTGGAACGTCAGCAGCTCTCGCAACGGTCCATCTCCTGGCGCTTGGGAGTCGGCAACGGTTCGCCAAGCCTGTACCTCGAACTCCATGTCGTCCAGGGTCAAGGCCACGCCGTCGCCGCACGTACCCATGGTGTCTTCAGCCATCGCGAAGAGGCGCTCGCGCAACTCGCCCAGCCCCGGCCGAGGTTGATCACCTGGCTGCAGCCAAGTCTCTACCAGCGCCCAGATACGTTGCCGGGTTTCGGCAGGGGCCGCCCGATAATCTGCCGTGCCGGTTACGCGGCTGAGCAGTTGGTAGAAGTTCGCCGCAGGGCGGTCGGCGCGTTCGCTACGGATAAGCGTTTCCAATTCCGCTGGGCAGCCGACCAGCCATCGGTCATCTATAGCAGGCTCTGCCTCGCCCAGCTCTGACCCGGAGCTATCGGACAGGTCGGGGAAGAAGGTGATGTCCGCCCGTTGCAGCATCGCCTGGCTGTGTGCGTTCAGGGGGTTGGCGTTAAGGTTGAGTCGATTTCCGTAGTACTCAGACTCAACATTATCTCGGCCCTCTCGGGTCAACTGAGCAAACCGGGTTTGCGACAGGTCCGGCAGGTCCTCAATGGCATTGTCCGACAGGTTGATCTCCCGCAGGTGCAGCGGGTCGAGGTTCATCAGGTCCGTCAGGCCTGGCGGAAATTCGGTCAGGTTAGTGGCGCGCAGGTCTAGCATCAGGAGGTCATGCAGGTTGCTTACAATGGGCGCCTGCCCCAGTGGGTTGCCGCTGAGGACCAGCTCCTCAAGTTGAGGCAATTGGTTGAAGCCACCACGGGTGTGCTCGTCCAACGTAATAAAGTTGCCTTCAAAGTCGACCGCCCTGAGTGTCGGCAGCTGCTGCAACGCCTGATAATCGGCGGGCGCCAGGGTCAGGTCGACCCCAGCCAGGTCCAGCTGGGTCAAGGTTTGAGCGGCGGGTAGCGCGGCGGTAATCACTTCGTTCAGTTGCCGAGGGCCGGCGTAGTCCAGGCTCAATCGATGAAGCCTGGGTGTGTGATTGAGGTTCGGCAGTACTTCAACCCTGTTCATGCTCAAGTCGAGCCACACCAGGTTCGGGAAATTGGCTAGGAACTCATCACTGATCCGGGTCAGGTCCATGTCCACCAAGGACAGGCGATTCACATGCTCCATACGCACCGACAAACTGGGCAGGTCGGTAACTGGCACGTCGCGGATAACGATCCCGTAACCTATGGTGCCCATGCCAAGCGTTGTGAACCGGCGTTGCCATGCCAGGATCAATCTATCGGCCACCGCTCGACGATGAACGGCTTCGTTTTGCGGCGCGTTTTCCGCGACGTTGTCGTCAGCGCGCGCTACCCAGACGTCCAACTCATGGCGTAGGCGCGCCAGATCCGCGTTCAAGCGCTCCAAAGAGCGCGTCGCTTCCTCGCCTTGACCAAGGCGCGCGTGTAACTCAGCCAGCTCTGCCTCACTGACGTCAGGGTACAGCGCCCTCAGTGCTACTCGGTGCTCCAGAGGCAAGCCTGGCAGGCCCTCAGCCAACCGACCGCGCCCGCTAAGCGAGTAGCCTACCGCGCCGTTCACTCGGCTGGGCGGGCGGAAGAAGCGCCGGTTGTCCCTGGCCATGCCCAGCAACAGGCGGAGCGTATCGCGATGGTCCAGTGCGTGCGTGAGTAGCGCCTGGCGCAAGCTGGTGCCGTCGGTGAAGGTAGCCCTGGCAGTGGCGCGCAGGGTATCGGGAAGTGACGCGAACAGGGCCCTCTCAAGGCTGACGGGCGGGCTCAGTTCAAGGCCCTGCTTATCGAACGCCTGGTACTGCGCGCCCCTTCGCACGATCACCTTGCGGGGGGCGGTAGGCTCTCCTGTAGCCTGCAGCAACGGCCCATCGACGTGCCCCTCACGCAGCTCCAGCCTGATCTTGCTGGCCCAACTGCCCAACCGTGGCCATAGCCCGAATACCAACTGGTCTCGGTCTGCACTGGGCCGACCCTGCGCCAGGGCATCACAGGCGTTCATTATTCGCTGCTGGCGCAGCGCCTCGGCCGCCTGCTCGGCAATGGGCAACGGTGTACGACCAGCCTCCAGTGCGCGTCGCTGGGTGCGATTGCTGGTACGGACCAAGGTATCGACACATTCTGAAGCCAAGCCTGGGAAGTGCTGATTCAAGGTGCGCTCGGCGGTGCCGCTTGAGGTCGCGGGGGGTGTCAGACGCTTTATCAGTGCCTCACGCTGCGATTCAAGGACCCGGGCCCATCGCTGGGCAAACGATGCCTCGGCGTGCTCAGCCGGTACCAGAGACGTCTCGGCGCCGAGCAACGCCTCCAAGGTGGCTGCATCAAGCTGGGATATCAGCCGTCGAGCCCAACTGCCGTCTGCAACGTTCGCCTGGGCCAGGCGAACCTGTCGTGTGGTATTACCCGACCCGAACAGGTAACGGTTGACCTCGTCTTGGTAGGCCAGGCCCAGGTCCTCTGGCCAACCGGGCAATTTGGACAGAGCCTCGACCAGCGGCGCGGCGATGTGTTCCAACCGGCGCGTCCCCTGCAGCGCCGTCATGGCCGTCTCCAGTACCCCCTCAGCCAAGCGTCGCGCCAGCAAATGTTTTAGCAGCGCGGGCATTGCGCTGTTGTCTAGGTGCGCCTGGCGAAGCTGTTCGTCGCTGATGCCCGCAATGCGCTGGGCTTCGAGCAAGGTATGCGGTGGTAAGTCTTGGTAACGCCCATTGAAGCGCCGCATCAAGGTAACGCTGTCCCAGTCAGCCGGTTGTTCGTGAGCTGCGCGCCAACCCCCAGCGCCATCACTGGTCAATTCAGGCGTGTAACCGCTTCGCTCCGGGTGTAACAAACGGGCCGACGTCGGCGTGGCATCCGGCGCCACCTCGTAATATTCTCCGGCCAGCTTCAACCAAACCCGGCCGCCGTGCCGATAGAGGCCTGGCTCATCGGCTTCTATATGGGGCGCCGGTACGTCACGGGCGCGAAAATCGTCCAAATCGGGGCACCACAGCCGCACCTTGCCCTCGGCGTCAGTGACGGGCACCAGTCGCTCAGCGAAACCCACCGCTTTGCGAATGGCTTGCGGGCGTTTACCGATGCCGAAGAACCCGATGTTTTCGACCGCGCCAAACAGGCACTCCATGGCAGCTTCGGAATCCCCACGGCTCCATGCCTGCCCTGCCTCATAAACGCTATACATACCCTGAGCGATCATGATGGCGTCCACGATCACATTGATGCCCGGCAGCGCACCGCCGATCAGCAGCGCGATACTCGTCCCTACTTGGTTGCCGATCTCGACCCAGTGTGCATAGCGCTCAAACCGATCACGGTGGTCCACCGAGGCCGTCGGCACGGCGACGGTAGCCGCTTCCGCCAAGGTTTGCTGTGCCCATATCCGATAACTTTCTGCAAAAGGGTCGCCGCTTACCGGTACGGGTGACCAAACCAGGTGTGGCGGTAGCCAGCCGTCGGTACGGGTCGCGGCCTGTACCCGCGCAATAAACTCCGCGCGGCGCGCCAAGGGCACGAAGCCGCTGAAAAATGTGAGGAAGCCCGCCGACTTGAACTGTGCAGCCAGCGCGATGGCGAAGGCCCGCGCGTCCGCGTACTCCACCACCGAGCCCTCCGGTGCGCCAGGCAGGTAAGCCACGATGCGCTGCGGCTGCCCAGCAGGAGCCTCTTGCCTGAAGACCATCAGCCTGGATAACGGGAAATCGAATAGCGTCAGCCGCACGACGTCACCCGTGAGCGGCGCCACACCCTGGGAGGCGAGCCCCCAGTTGGCCAATAACGCCTCACCTTCGGCGCTAAGCTGGCCGGTGAGCCGCGCGACGCAGGCATCAGCGATAAACGCCTTACGTTGTGCATCGTACACATGCCAGGCGAACGACAGGGGCAACGCATTCTCATGAACGGCGGTGTCTACCTCTGGGGTGACGTGTTCGCTCAGCGCTCGCTGCAACTGGCCACCAAGGTCCAGCATTCGGCAATGAGCCGCAAAGGTGTGCGGGCGCATGGCCAATGGCCGAGAGAGGTCGGCCTTGCCATCAGCGTTAACGCCGGCAAATAGGCCAGAGCCTTCGCCATAAGCGGTTGGCAAGGTGTCGCGCTGATGGAAATTGAGCAGCGCCGCCTCAAGCAAGCTGTGTTCCAAGGGTGCCTGATCGCCCTCCGGCGCCACCCAACGCAGCACGGCCTTGGCTGGGTCTACCTCACTTCCCAGCCATGAGGCCATGAGCGGGCGAAGGCGTTCCAAGGCGAACGTCCGGACAACTGGCAGGGCCTTGCTGGCGTCCTTGAGATTGAAACGGGCAGTGTCGGCAGCCAGAGATAGCTCTCGCAAGGGCTTGAGTTGCGCCGGGGTGAGCTGGCGAAGCCAAGGGGGGAGCTGCGCCTGAATGAAGGCATGATGGGGAAGCGGGGTAGCAGAAAACACCTGGGTCATGGGAACCTCCTTTTAGGAGGCGCCGATGGTAGGTAGTGGCGGTACAACGTTGCGGTACATACCGCTACAAAGGGGCTAAAGGCAAAAGCCCCTTTGTGCTACGGGTGCGCCTTAGTAAAAACGGCCAGCAGACAGCTTGGCCCAGAGCCGGTTAAACAGGTGTTCGACAGACCCGCTTGCCGCCAGCCCCACGCGCTCGGTCAGGCTTTTGCGCTCGGCGTAATGCAGGTGAACCACCTCAGCGGTGCGTGCCTTTTCGGCCAGGTATTCATCACTGGTCTTGATCTCATCTACCAGTTTCCGCTCCATGGCCGCCACCCCCAGCCACACTTCCCCGGTCGCCACCTCATCGATCGACAACTGGGGCCGGTAATGCACGACGAAGTTCTTGAACAGTCGATGAGTGATGTCCAGCTCTTCCTGGAACTTCTCCCGGCCTTTTTCGGTGTTTTCACCGAACACTGTCAGGGTGCGTTTGTACTCGCCTGCCGTGTGCAACTCTACGTCGATGTCATGCTTGCGCAATAAACGATGAAGATTAGGCAGTTGCGCCACTACACCGATAGAGCCCAGCACTGCAAAGGGTGCGCTGAGGATTTTTTCGCCAATGCAGGCCATCATGTACCCGCCGCTGGCCGCGACTTTGTCCACACAGACAGTGAGCGGAACGCCTGCCTGACGAATCCGTGCTAACTGCGAGGAGGCCAGGCCATAGCTATGGACCATGCCGCCGCCGCTTTCCAGGCGCAGCACGACTTCGTCCTTGGAAGTGGCCAGGGTCAGCAAGGCGGTGATTTCATGACGCAAGCTTTCTGTGGCCGATGCCTTGATGTCGCCGTCGAAGTCCAGCACGAACACTCGCCCCTTGCTCTCACCACCCTTGGCCTTGGCCTTGCGCAGGGCCTTGTCTTCCTTGACCTGCTGCTTGCGAAGGCGCTTGAGTGTTTCTTTGTCCAGCAAGGTGGCCTCAAGCCGCTCGCGTAGGCCTTTGTACAAGTCGTTCAGACGGGTGACCTGCAGCTGCCCGCCGCTTTTGCGGCGCCCTTTGCTACGCAGGGACGCAAGCCCGGCGAACACCACCAGCAGGGCAATGACCAACGTGACGGTGCGGGCCAGAAAGCCCAGGTATTCGGAGAGAAACTCCACGGTGACTCCTGCAACGGGTAGAAAGTGGCCCAGCATACCGAGGAGCGCACGCTTGGCATAGCGGCGAGCCGACAATGCAGGTACCTGACGCCCGCATGGCGACGAGCGCGGTGAAACGCCCTTTTGAAACGCTTGTATGAATGTCGTTGACACGCCCTTCAGCCGTCCCTAACCTCGCTGCATTGCGCCTCGATCACGCGTTGCGCATCTTGCCCGCCATTCACTCGAACGGAGCTCTCCATGAGCGATATCCAGCAGTCAATCGAATCCATGAAAGCTAAATTCAACCCCGCCGCCGCCGCAGGGCTGGACCTCGTCTTTGGCTTTCGCATCGACGAAGACAAGCGTTACAACCTGGTGGTCAAAGACAGCACCTGCGACCTCCAGGAAGGTGAAAACCCTGACGCCAACGTGACGCTGGTCATGGACAGCGAAACCCTTGAAGGCATCGTCAGCGGTGAAACCGACGGCATGCAGGCCTTCATGCAAGGCAAACTGCGCGCCGAAGGCGACATGATGCTTGCAATGAAGCTGAGCGAGCTGTTCCCGGTTTAAACGCTGAGGCCGCGCAAAGCGCCTGCGGTGTGCTGCAGGCGCCTTGTCAGAGGGTCAGGCAGGCATTCAGTCGTTACTTAACGGTGCGGCCGGAAGCTCGGCCAATCGATCACGCAGCCACTGGTGCAGCGCCTGAACCACCGCAGAGAACTGCCTGCGGTGAGGGCATACCAGGTATAGAGGGGCCGCTTCCCCTTGCCAAGCCTCAAGCACTCTTTCCAACCGACCCAGCAGGTACCTCAGGCACGGGTGAACCCTGAGCCGATCAGGCGTGAGCGGCTTGCCTGCGCGCGCCAAATAGGTGGGCGCGGCCACTAGTACGCGGCAATTGCCAGGGGCCCAGGGGCGGGGCTATTGAAATAGAGAAGTGTTACGCCATTTTGCCTGTTTCCAGGTTAAACCAGAAAGGCTCACCATGGCCCCTTCTTCAACCTGAGTGCGTACCTGATGAAAGCTGTTGCCTACCGCCAAGCCGGATTGCCATTAGATCACCCAGACAGCCTGGTAGACCTTGAGTTACCGTTGCCCACGCCCACCCCCCGTGATCTGCTCGTGGAAGTACGTGCAATTGCGGTGAACCCTGTGGACACCAAGGTGCGCGCCGGTGCGCAGGTGACCGAGCCCCGAGTGCTTGGCTGGGACACCGTGGGAACGGCGCGGGACGTCGGTAACGATGTGTCGCTGTTCAAGGTGGGCGATGAGGTGTATTACGCCGGCGCGCTTGACCGTCTGGGTGTGCCCGAAGGCGGCGGTGAAGGGCAAAGCCTGCTTATCATGGGTGCTGCTGGGGGCGTAGGCTCAATGCTGGTACAACTGGCCCGACGCTTGACACGTCTCACTGTCATTGGCTCGGCGTCCCGGCCTGAAACCCGAGACTGGGTCACAGGCTTGGGCGCTCATCACGTCGTGAACCACAGCCAGCCGGTACTGCCTCAGCTTGAGGCCGCTGGGGTGGGCCAGGTAACCCATGCCGCCAGCCTGACGCATACCGACCAGCATATTTCAGCCTTGATCGAGGCCCTGCAGCCTCAAGGCAAGCTGGCTGTAATCGATGACCCTGCGACCTCGAGGGGTTCTAGGCCCTCGCCCGGTCGCTTGCCCGCAGGGTCAGTAGTAGCGGGCCACGCCATGGCTGGGCGGCAGGGTGTGGAACACTGATCGCGGGTTGTGCAGTTCGCTGCGTAGCTCAGCGATCAAATGGCTGATCTCGCCGCTGCTTGCAAAGCGCTCCATCGACACCCGCTCTGCGATGACGTGGACGCTTCCGGTGTGAAGGTCTTCGATTCGGATGGTGAAGCAGTCGCCCTCCACTGCCTCGCAGGTGCAATGCAGGGGTTGGAACGCGCTTTCAACGATCCCTCTCATTTCTAGCAAACTCAGGCCCAAGGGCTTCATGGTCTGTCTCCTGGCAACGGCCGGGACCCTAAGGCTGATGAAGTGAAACCATACATCCTTCCCGGGCTTGCCTTTAAGTTATAGCCCCGTAGCAGGGCCTGGGCAAACTGCAGCACTACCGTCCAGCACTCCGTGCAACATCAACACCCTTGTCGGGTTACAGGTGATCGCATCTTCTGTGCTAAATCCCTTCAGCTTGCCGGATGCGCGCCGACTGCTACGCCATGCCGCCCGTCGCAAACTGCCGACATGGCGTGAAACGCCTCGGTACTCCTTCCTTCGAATCATTATCTTCCCTGCTGACAGGAGCCTACCGTGGCGACGACATTGAACCAGTATCAAATGCAGAACCCCCTCACCCAGTACCCTGTTCCGCCCTTCGAGGATCAGCCTCAACAGGCGCCAGGGCTCGACAGCAAGATGAGCCCCGAGCCGGATCATGGGGAAGCGACCTATAAGGGCTCAGGGCGCCTTGAAGGGCGTAAGGCGTTGATTACCGGTGGCGACTCCGGGATCGGCCGCGCGACGGCCATCGCCTATGCACGCGAGGGCGCCAGCCTGGTGATTAATTACCTGCCTGAAGAAACGGCCGATGCCCGTGAAGTGATCGAGCTTATAGAGCAGGAAGGCGGTAAAGCGGTAGGCATCCCTGGTGACCTGAAGGACGAAGCGTTTTGCACCCAGTTGGTGAAAGAGGCGCATACGGCTTTGGGTGGCTTGGACATCGTGGTGAACGTGGCGGGTAAGCAGACCGCGCGGCAGGCCATCGACGAGGTGACGACTGAGCAATTCGACGCAACGCTCAAGACGAACCTGTACGCCTTGTTCTGGATCTGCAAGGCCGCCGTGCCGCTACTGCCAGCGGGTGCCACTATCGTCAATACTGCATCGATTCAATCCTATCAGCCGTCGGCCACGCTGCTGGACTATGCCACCACCAAGGCCGGTATCGTCGCCTTCACTAAAGCGTTGGCCAAACAAGTGATCGAGAAAGGTATCCGCGTGAACGCGGTGGCGCCCGGCCCGATCTGGACTGTGTTGCAGCCGAGCGGCGGCCAGCCCCAGGAGAAAATTCCACACTTTGGTGAGCAGACGCCCATGAAGCGCCCAGGCCAACCAGCGGAATGTGCTCCCTTGTATGTATTCCTGGCCTCACAGGAATCGAGCTATATCACCGGTGAAGTCTTCGGCGTGACCGGCGGCAATCCCCTGCCTTGAGTCTTCAACCTCCTGCCTGGCCGCACCCTGAGGGTCGCTGGGCAGCGAGGCGTAACGCCGGCCTGCACCTAAGCCTGTGATGGATACCCCTTTGGAGGGACACGATGACGTCAGCCTATGACCTTGAACGCTTTGTCGATGCCCAGGCCAGTACCTACGGGCACGCGCTGAAGGAACTGGAAAACGGGCAGAAGGTGAGCCACTGGATGTGGTTTATCTTCCCTCAACTCAAAGGGCTGGGGCGCAGCCCTACGGCTCAGCAATATGGCATCAGCGGTGTCGCTGAAGCCGTTGCCTACCTTGCCCATCCGCTGTTGGGCGCCAGGCTTGAAGCCTGTTGCCGTGCGCTCCAACGTCACGAAGGTAAGGCTGCAACGGCGATATTTGGCGACATCGACGCACTCAAATTGAAGTCCAGCCTGACCCTGTTTGCCCGCGCGTCTCACGGTAACGCGCTCTACACCCACCTGCTCGACTGCTATTTCGATGGCGAAGATGACCCTAAAACCCTCGAACTGCTCGGCGCCTAGCACTACCCAGACGCGGCTTGACGCGCTTAGCCATTGCCGGACGTTCCAATCAAGCGACGGCACCACTGAATTTTCTGGCCGTCGCGCTTTCTTCTGTTCATACCTAAACGGCCAGAGGAGAGGATCGCCATGAGCGCAGCGTTATTTGTCATCGATTACACACAACACGGTGCGGCGAAGTCCTTCATTATTCGGGCAGACACCATGAATAACGCAGAGGCTTGGCATTGGGCCAGTTGTGACGCCGGGGTGGGCCGAATCGGCCGTTTCGGCCTTGAAAAAGTACGCAAAACCAGCAAGCCCATGGCCGAAAAATTCGGTATTGAACAGGTGGTTTGGCGCAAGGCCTGAGGGGTATCGACGCTACCCGGCATCTCCCCCAAATTGCCTTGCGCTGACAGCCGCTAGAACAGCCAGGGGTGGTGCTCAGGCAACTGACCGGTTTCTAGCGCTTCGCGCAGTTGCTGTGGGTGCAACACCCACGCCCTGCGATCGAAGGCTTGTTGCAAGTCGCGCCACGCTACTTGCTGGCCACAGCAGCAGAACTCGAGCCGCCGCGGCAAGGTGGGCATCACATGAATACCCTTTTCGGCGGCCAGTATCTCAAGCGCTTGCCGCTCTACGCAGGTAAAGCCCAGGAAATACAAGCGTGGGCTAAAGCCCCCTGCTGCCTTGGCCAGGGGATCAGGCGCTGCCGGGGCCTGGGCGCGACGCAAGAACGCTTCTCCTGCCCTGATGGTTACTATGCCCTCTTGACGAAAGCTTGCAAACGCGCCCGTATGCTCGCGGCCCTGGATCGCCTGGCTGTTTTCCTGCCAATACAACAGGGTGTGGTCACTTAGGCCGCCAGTGCGACAACGGTAAGTGAAGCTGATAGGGGGTGCCTGTCGACGACCGAAATTACGTATGTCCATACCACTCTGCACGCCTGCTATGAGATCCAGCCTTCACGGTAATAGCCCGCCCGCTCCCATTTCAAATCCGTGCTGCCTTAAATACGTGTAGGAAAGTTCTCCCACTCCCACAGCCGTCAATAAATCCAAGGGGAAGCCTTCTACGGCGCACATATAGCTACTTGCCATCACCGAAGGGATCAGGCATAACGGTGTGCGTTTCCAAGGATGGCTTCGATGCGTACTCTCATTCGTTTGTGTATCGCGCTGCTGCTTGCCGTACCTATCGGGGCAGCGGTCCTTCTGTATTACATTGCCTACCCTGACCTACCGACCTATGCCCCGCCCGAGCGGAGGGTGTACCTGCCTCAGTGGAGCGCTGAGGACCGCCATACCTATTACCTGACACCTCAAGGCACTCAGATCAAAGGGCTGCGCTACCGTTGGTTCACCGCGCTGGAGCAGCCGTTTTCAGCCGCACCCTTCGCCCTGCAGCGCAACCTTGGCCGGTTTGGCTTCCTGTTCGACAGCCCGCCGTCACACCCCGACGGGGGCAAGCTCCCCGTAGGCTTCACCCAGCACCTCAACCCCGCCGATGGCCAGCGTTATCTGGACATTACCTGCGCGGCCTGCCATACGGGCGAATTGCGCTACAAGGGCACGGCGGTGCGTATAGATGGCGGCGCTGCGCAGCACGTCTTGCCCTCGTCGGTGCCCACCCTGCGCGGAGGCAGCTTCGGTCAGGCCCTTGCTGCCAGCCTGGCGGCCACCGCCTACGTGCCTTGGAAGTTTGACCGCTTTGCCCGCAAGGTACTGGGCGACGCTTACCCCCATGGCAAGGCCAAGTTGCGCCAGGCGTTGCGGGCGTCCCTGTTTGCCTTCGTACGCACGGCCTGGAACGACACCCATCGTGGTTTGTACCCCGTCAAAGAAGGCCCGGGGCGCACCGACGCCTTCGGGCGTATTGCCAACGCTGCGTTCGGCGACGGCCTGACTGCGGCCAATTACCGCCCAGGCAATGCGCCGGTCGACTACCCGCAGTTGTGGGATATCTGGACCTTCGACTGGGTGCAGTGGAGTGGCTCGGCGCGCCAGCCCATGGCACGCAACGTTGGCGAGGCGCTTGGGGTAGGCGCTACGCTGGAGTACCGTGATGCCCAAGGCCTGCCCTATACCGGTGACGCCCGGTACCCGTCCAGCGTGCAGATCAACAACCTGTACCTGATCGAGCAAACCCTTCAGCGTCTGGCCCCGCCCAGTTGGCCGGAGGCCGTGTTCGGCCCGGTGGACCTGCCTCTGGCCACCGAAGGGCGAGCGTTGTTCCAGGCCCACTGCGCAGGTTGCCATGCCCCACCCACCCACATGAGAAACGGCCGCCCCGAGGCAAACCTGACGTTTATCCCAACCTCGGTCATAGGCACTGATCCTACCGCCGCCGATAATATCGTCGACCGCCGTTTTGACCTGTCGGCCCTGCAGTGGACCCCCGCAGACCTGGCCGCCTTGAACGTCTACCCCAAGCCTGCTCAGGTAGACCTTCACAACGTCTCGGTCGCCATGGGCCTGGCGTGGGTGACCGCCTTCGTGGAGCGTCGCGCCTACGCCGACGCCGGTATTGCACCCGCGCAGCAAGGCGCGCCTAACGGTTTCGATCTGCCCATCGAGGTACGTGAGGCGCGGGCCTACAAGGCACGCCCGCTGGCAGGGGTGTGGGCGACGCCGCCATTTCTGCACAACGGCTCGGTCCCATCCTTGTACCAGCTGCTGTCGCCACAGGATGAGCGCGGCCAGACGTTCTACCGCGGCACTGTCGACTATGATCCTCTGCACCTCGGCTATCAGACCCAGCCCTTTGCCGGGGGCTTTTTGTACGACACACGCCTTGCAGGCAACCTCAACGGTGGCCATGAATTCCGCGACGGGCCACGCGGTGGTGGCGTAATCGGCCCCTTGCTGCAGCCCCAGCAGCGCTGGGCTCTGCTGGAATACCTCAAAGTGCTGGGTGGCCCCTTGGAGAAACACCTGCCATGACACGACGTACGCTGTTCACAACCCGCACGGCAGGCACCGCAGCAGCACTGTGGTTACGCCTGGGCCGCTTGCTGGCCTGGTCGTTGGCGGCGGCGCTGGTACTGGCGATGGCAGGCTGGACAGGCGCGAGTCTCTGGTACGCCTGGCGCTTCTCCGGGCCCGTGCCGACTGTAGAGCAGGTACCGCCCGGCGAAGCGGCCATGACCCAGGACATCATCCAGACCGCCTTGCGTATCGTGGACGCCTACCGTACCGATACCCGCTACCTGCGCGACGCCCACGCCAAGGCCCATGGTTGCTTGCAGGCCGAGGTGCAAGTAGACCCACACCTGGAGCCCGCCCTGGCCCAAGGCGTTTTCAGCAAACCGGGCACGGCCTGGCACGCTTGGGTGCGGCTGTCCAACGGTAACGCGTACCCACAGTTCGACAACATTGCCGATGCCCGAGGCATGGCGATCAAATTGCTGAACGTGCCGGGTGCCCCTCTGCTGGCCAGTCAGGCCGAGCGTCATGAACAGGACTTCGTGATGTTCAACCACCCTAATTTTTTCGTCAGCGACGTGGCCGAATACCGTCAGAACCTTGCAGCGCAAGCCGAAGGCCGGCGCGGCCTTGCGTTTTTTCCATCATGGGACCCACGCACCTGGCAAGTAAGGCACCTGCTGATTGCGCTGGCCACCCTGAGCAAGGCCCCGGATACGTCTGTCGACGGCACCTACTACTCGGTGTCGCCCTACCGCTTTGGCTCGGCCAATGCCAAGTTCCGGGTGATCCCGGAGCCCTCCGCCTGCCCTGCCTATGTGCTACCCGCGCTCAACCACAACCAGCCTAATTTCCTGCGTGAGGCGTTGTACCAACAGCTGACCACTGACCGTCAGCCGGCGTGTTTCGCCATCCAGGTGCAACTTCAGGTGCCTGACCGCCCTATGCCACTGGAGGATGCCAGCGTGCTGTGGTCGGAGCAGGATTCGCCGTTTCGCACCGTGGCTCATCTGCGCCTGCCTCCTCAAGCCTTCGACACACCTGCGCAGAACCTGGCCTGCGACAACCTTCGTTTCAGCCCCTGGCATGGCATCGAGGCCCATCAGCCGCTGGGCGGCATCAACCGCCTGCGCAAGGCGGTGTATGAGGCGGTGGCAGACTACCGCAGCGCCCGTAACGCGCAGGGCCAATGAACGCAGGAAGGCGGCGTAAAGCGCTACACCTAGGTTGAGGCATTGCGCGCGGCGGCTGTATATCCATACAACTAGCCGGTATAGTGTGCCGCTTCGCTGACCTGGATGCCCCAATGCCCGACACTTACAGTGAGTTGCTGTGCACCTCAGTGGCCCAACTTGAGGTCATCCCGACTATGCTGCGCCTAGTCAGAGAGGCGACAGGGTTACGGTTCGCAGCGGTCGCTTACGTCAATGACGCTACTTGGATGGCCTATGCGGTAGATGACGCCGCAGGCCTTGGCATTCCCGCCGGCAGCGAGCGGCCCTTGGCCGACACCCTGTGTAGGGAGGCACGAGAGCGCCGCCAGTCCTTGGTCTATGGCCCTGGGCTGTGCAAGCTTGCGTATGCAGGGTATGCGCCCCACCGGCCGTTCGCGTCGCACTACCTGCAGAGCCACATTTCCGTCCCCATCGTCGCGTCGGACGGCCGTTGGGTGGGCACCCTCTGTGCGCTGGATTCAGTCGCGGTCACGTTGGACAAACCCAGCGTCATCGAAACCCTGGAGCTGTTCGCGCAGCTCATCGCCGCGCACCTGGTGCTGCACAAGCGCCTTGAAGACAGCGAATCCGCGCTAGGGGTATCGGTGGAAACAGGCCGGTTGCGTGAGGAGTTTGTCGCGGTATTGGGGCATGACCTGCGCACGCCGTTGAGCGCGGTGCGCTTGAGTACCGAGCTGCTTGAAAGCAAAACCACGGAGGGGAGTGCGAAAAAGCTGTTATCGGCTATCCATACCAGTACCCAGCGGATGGTGGGCCTGATCGATGACGTGCTGGATTTCGCACGCTGCCGCCTCGGCAGCCAGTTCACCATCGCGCCCAAGGTACTGCCTGACCTGTTTACGTCGTTACGGCCGGTCGTTGACGAGGTACAGGCCGCCCACCCACTGGCTCATGTCAGTTACTGCTACACGTCGGCCCAACCGGTGTTGGGTGATTTCGGCAGGCTCAGCCAGTTGCTGTCCAATCTGCTCACCAACGCAATCGTGCATGGCGCCAAAGGCACTCCGGTCGTGGTCACCGGTTGGGTTGAAGGCGACTGGCTCCTGGTGTCGGTGGGCAACCAAGGCCCCGCTATCCCGGCACAACAACGCGAGCTGCTGTTCAAGCCCTTCTCCCGCGCCGAGGGTGAGCATAAAAGCGAGGGGCTGGGTTTAGGGCTCTATATCTGCTCACAGATTGCGCAGTCCCACGGCGGTACCTTGGCGGTGCAATCAGGCCCTGACCTCACCACGTTCACGGTCAAGCTGCCGCTGATGCCGGCGTCTGCGTAGGGCCATAACGTTCAGGCATCTACCATCAGTAACGCCACAGCGCACACAGCGTGCGTTGCGTCTAGGCTTGCTAGCATCCCTAAAAGCCTGACGGTGTCTCATGAAAACGTATTTTACAGTGCCTGCCTTGATGCTTACCCTGGCTGTCGCCAGCACCACGGCGGCGGCAGCGCCTGAGGCGCCGGGGATGGTTCAGGCGTTGCGAGGCACCCTTACCCGCGTACAGCCCGATCAAGTGCAGGTAGCCGCTGATAACGGCGACTCCGTGGCGCTTACGCTCACCCCCAACACCCAATACCGCCGGGTGAGCCTGGCACGGCCAGAGGACATCACCCCTGGCAGCTATGTCGGCACGGCGGCCGCCGTCCAGCCAGATGGCACCCTTAAGGCCATGGAGGTCCACGTGTTCGCCCCCGACCTGCGTGGCAGTGGCGAAGGGCACCGCCCCTGGGCTGCCGCCGGTGGCACGACGGCCACAATGACCAACGGGACCGTCGGCAACTTGGTGGTCAGTGAAGGGCGGCGCATGACGGTTAAATACGGCAACGACGAGAAAACCGTCGTGGTGCCGCAGGACGTACCGATCGTGAGCCTTCAGGCCGGGGATGCGAGCCTGCTCAAAGAGGGCGCGCACGTGGTGGTGTTCCCTGCCCAGGGCCCGGGCGGCAGTGTGGTTGCGCGCAGTATCTCCGTGGGCGAGAACGGCATCACGCCGCCTATGTAATCAACAGGGCTGTCCCGCTCGACGGTTTGCAGTTCGGCCAAAGGCTCGCCAGAATGGCCGTTTTCTACTGTTGAACCGGTGACAGCATGATCGAGGTAACCGAGGTATCCATCGCCCAATTGCGGGCGGCGCTCGAAGCGGGCCACACCACGGCCGTGGCGCTGGTACAGGCCTACCTGGCCCGGATCGATGCCTACGACCCTGCCGGTACCCCCACCGCGCTCAATGCAGTGGTGGTGCGCAATCCCCAAGCACTGGACGAAGCTCAGGCCTCCGACGCCCGTCGCGCACGAGGCGAAACCCTGGGGCCCCTCGATGGCATTCCGTACACGGCCAAGGACAGTTATCTGGTAAAAGGCCTTACCGCGGCCTCCGGCAGCCCGGCGTTTGCCCACCTGGTGGCCCAACGCGATGCGTTCACCGTAGAGCGATTACGCGCTGCCGGGGCGATCTGCCTGGGCAAGACCAACATGCCGCCCATGGCCAATGGCGGCATGCAGCGCGGCCTGTATGGCCGGGCCGAAAGCCCTTACAACGGCGCTTACCTGACCGCCCCTTTCGCCTCGGGCTCCTCAAACGGTGCCGGTACCGCCACGGCCGCCAGTTTTGCCGCCTTCGGCCTTGCAGAAGAAACCTGGTCCAGTGGGCGAGGCCCTGCCTCCAACAATGGCTTATGCGCCTACACCCCGTCCCGGGGCGTTATTTCGGTTCGCGGTAACTGGCCCCTGACGCCCACCATGGACGTTGTAGTGCCCTTCGCTCGGACCATGGCCGACCTGCTGGAGATCCTGGACGTGATCGTGGCAGACGACCCCGACACCCGTGGCGACTTGTGGCGCTTGCAGCCTTGGGTGCCGCTCCCGGCCGCTTCCCAGGTGCGGCCGGCGTCCTACCCTGAGCTGGCGTCCGGCCCAGGGGCGCTGACGGGCAAGCGCTTTGGTGTGCCGCGCCTGTACATCAATGCTGACCCTGACGCTGGCACCAGCGAACGCCCCGGTATTGGAGGGCCCACCGGGCAACGCATACACACCCGCCCCTCGGTGATCGCATTATGGGAGTGTGCCCGCCAGGCGTTGGAAGCGGCTGGCGCACAGGTGATCGAAGTGGACTTCCCCTTGGTGTCCAACTGTGAGGGCGACCGCCCCGGCGCACCCACGGTATTCAACCGTGGCATCGTGTCCGAAGCCTTTCTGCACCATGAGCTATGGGACCTGACTGCGTGGGCGTTCGACGACTTTCTGCGTGCAAACGCGGACCCACAGCTCAATCGGCTGGCCGACGTAGACGGCCCGCTGATTTTCCCGCACGACCCTGGCACCCTGCCCAATCGCGAGGGTGACCTGGCGGCTGGCATGGACGAGTACGTGCGCATGGCACAACGGGGCATCACCCCGTGGAACGAGCTGGCGACACTGCCCGACGGCCTTCGTGGCCTGGAGCAGACCCGGCGCCTGGACCTTGAAGACTGGATGACCCACCACGGGCTGGACGCGGTGGTCTTCCCCACGGTCGCTGATGTAGGGCCGGCCGATGCCGATGTGAATTCAGCCTCGGCGGACATCGCCTGGAGCAACGGCGTGTGGGTTGCGAATGGCAACCTTGCCATCCGTCACCTGGGGGTCCCCACGGTGACAGTGCCAATGGGCTTAATGGCCGACATCCACATGCCCGTGGGCCTTACCTTCGCTGGCCGTGCCTATGACGACTCAGCCTTGCTGCGCTTTGCCGCCGCGTTCGAATCGACCGACAACCGACGCAACGTACCGCCCCGCACGCCACCACTGGCTTGACCCTAGGGCGCTGCAACGTGTCCGGCAGGGTGCGCGCTAACGTGGTGGCAACAGAAAATTCCCACCCGCTGCAGGCCCGGTTCCACCCTCTAACACCGGCACAGGCGCCTCATCCTTGAGGCGCACGCCCGACAGCTTGCGAGTACAGGCTTCGCGCATCAGGTAGGCCAGTTTATGCGCAGCGGTTGCGTAGCTCAGCCCCTCCGGCCGCACATTGGATATGCAATTTCGGGCCGCGTCCGTGAGGCCGGCACGGGGTGCCCAGGTGAAGTACACGCCCAAGCTGTCAGGCGAACTCAAACCTGGACGCTCCCCGATCAGGTTGACCACCATACGCGCGCCCAGGCGCTCGCCAATTTCATCCGCAACCGCGACGCGTCCCTGGCGGACAATCACCACCGGCCCCAGCGCCCAGCCTTGTTCGCTGGCCACGTGCTGAATGTGTGTGAACATCGGCACTGCATGACGCTGCACGGCAAGCGACGACAACCCATCCGCCATGACCACCACCACATCAAGCCCCTGCCCAAGCGTGTGGGCCAGTGCATCGAGCTGCGCTGCACTGTCTGGCGCCAACTGCCGGCCCAGGTCGGGGCGCTGCAGATACTGGGGGCGGTCCTGCGCCGCACTGTGGGCCTGCACCACCTGCACCCCAAGAGGCGCAAGCTCAGCGGCGAGCGCCTCGGCGTCCAGCGGAACATGAACCGCATCGCGTGCCATGGCGTGAGCGAGCTGGAAGTCCAGGTGGGCTGCCGTCGGCAGGCTGGTGCCAGCGTGCCCTAAGGCAATGCGCGCGGGGGTCAGGCGGCGCAAGGCCTGCCAGGCATCGGGTGTCACCCCGCCAGACGTGTCATCGCTCATGGCCTATCTCCCGCCAAAGGGGCCAGTACCGACGCAAACGCCACAGGCAGGTCGCTGCCCAACCGCAGTACACCGCCGGCGTGCTGCAAAATACCGGTACGCGCCAGCCAGGCTTCGAACTCAGGCGCTGGCCGCAAACCGAGTACCTGCCGGATATAAAGCGCGTCGTGGAACGACGTCGTTTGATAATTCAACATCACGTCGTCAGAGCCGGGAATGCCCATGACAAAATTCACCCCGGCGGTGCCCAGCAAGGTGAGCAAGGTGTCCATGTCGTCTTGGTCGGCTTCGGCATGGTTGGTGTAGCAGATGTCACAGCCCATGGGCACACCGAGCAATTTGCCGCAGAAGTGATCCTCCAGGCCGGCGCGGATGATCTGCTTGCCGTTGTAAAGGTATTCAGGGCCGATAAACCCGACCACGGTGTTCACTAGAAACGGCTTGAAATGCCGGGCGACGGCGTAGGCGCGTGCCTCGCAGGTTTGCTGATCCACACCGTGGTGCGCATTGGCGGATAACGCACTGCCCTGCCCCGTTTCGAAGTACATGACGTTCTGCCCCAGCGTGCCGCGTTTGAGGCTCAGGCCGGCTTCATAGCCTTCTTGCAGCAGACCAAGGCTAACGCCAAAGCTTTCATTGGCCGCCTGGGTGCCGGCAATGGATTGAAACACCAGGTCCACGGGCGCACCCTGTTCGATGGCAGCAATGGATGAGGTGACATGGGTGAGTACACAGGCCTGGGTAGGAATGTCGTAGCGCTGAATCACCCCGTCCAGCATCTTGAGCAGCTCTACAATGGCCGCGAGGCTGTCGCTGGCCGGGTTGATCCCGAACATGGCGTCGCCGTTGCCATACAGAAGGCCGTCGAGCAAGCTGGCGGCAATGCCGGCCGGGTCGTCGGTCGGGTGATTGGGCTGCAAACGTGTAGACAGCCGGCCTCGCAGGCCCAGCGTGCCTCGAAAGGCAGTCACTACTTGGACCTTGCGCGCGACCAGGATCAAATCCTGCACCCGCATCAGCTTGGATACCGCCGCCACCATTTCAGGTGTAAGCCCCGGTGCCAGCCCTGCTAATACCTCGCCGGTTACAGCCGAGCTTAATAACCAGTCACGAAAGCCACCGACCGTGAGGTGCCGCACCGGGCCAAAGGCCTGAGCATCGTGACTGTCCACGATCAGGCGCGTCACCTCGTCGGTTTCGTAAGGGATCAGCGCTTCTTGGACAAAGTGCGTGAGCGGCACATCGGCCAGCGCACATTGCGCCGCTACCCGCTCGACATCACTGCTGGCAGCAACGCCGGCCAACAGGTCACCCGAGCGCGCGGGGCTCGCCTTGGCCATCAGGCTGGCCAGCCCTTCAAAGTGCCAACGCTGGCCGCCTACGGTGTGGCTGAACGTCGTCATGGTGCGGGCCTCCGGCCGGGTTAGCGCTCAAGGTCAAGGCGCTGATGCCACTGAGCGATGGACTCTTCGGGGTAGGCGTCGAAACGCTTGTCGTTAGGCCCTCCCGCCACCTGCACCCAACTGGCCTTGGACTCTACCATCAGGTGGGTATGCTCCGGCGGAACCGGCAACTCGGTATCGATGGCGCTGGCGAAGGGGTGGACCAGCTCGGGCCATTCAGGGCTGAACAACCACAAGCCACTGCCGCAGTGCCTGCAAAAATGCCGCTCGGCCGTGCTGGGGGTCGTCCCGCCCTGCTCGTTGGGCATCAGGGCATGGTAGATGCTGATCGCCTCGCGCCCCCTCACGTCAAGGGTAGTGGCATCGCCGCCCAAGTTGATCGCATACCCGCCGCCGCCTTGAGTCTTGCGGCAAATCGAGCAGTAACAGCGCTGATAAGGATAGGGGTGGGCGCTGTCAAGGCTGAAGTGAACGGCGCCGCAGTGACAGGATCCTTCAAGGTGCATAGGGGTACTCCAAAGGCTAGGCGTTGCTCCAGAAATAGATACCAAGGCCTCAGTCACGCAGGTAGCGAGCACTGAGGCTGACGAACACCAGCAGGGGTAGCAGGCTGGCCAAGGCCCAGCTCAGGGTTGTCCAGTGCGCCAGAAAACCAATGGTCGCCGGGCCCAGCAAAATGCCTGCGTACCCCAGGGAAACCATCGCCGGTACGGCGGATGCCTGAGGCATGCGTTGCTGCCGGCCCACGGCAGAAAACAGCACCGGCACGATGTTGGAACAGCCGGCGCCGACCAAAGCAAAGCCCACCAGGGCCGCAGGCCAACCTGGTAGCAGCAAGGCCACGGCAATGCCGGCCGCCGCGCATGCCCCACCGAACAGCACAACCTTGACGCCCCCCACGCGGTTGACAAAAGCATCCCCCGTAAGGCGCCCCAGGGTCATGGTCGTGGCAAACGCGGCGTAGCCCAGGCCGGCCACGGCCGGGGCCATGTCACGGGTAGACACCAGAAACACCGCGCTCCAGTCCAGCATAGCCCCCTCAGTCAGGAACACGATAAAGCACACGGTGCCCAAGAACAGGACAATCCCCTTAGGTACCGCAAACAACGGCCCATCGCGCTCAGCCCCTTGGCGCAGAAACGCACCGCCTGAGTGCCACAAGGCAACCGCTACCAGGGCCACCGTCATCAGTGCCGCACCTGCCGGGGGCACACCCAGGCTCAGCAGCGCAGTCATACCGGCCGCACCTGCGATTCCGCCCAGGCTGTACATGCCATGGAAGCCTGACATCACGGCTTTGTCTGTGGCTTTTTCGACCATCACCGCCTGGATGTTCATGGCGCAATCCAGCAGCCCCATGCTGGCGCCAAACAGGGTCAAGCCGATCGCCAGGGACGCAATACCCGGCGCGACCGCCAGGGTCGGCAACAACACGCACAGGCACAGGGCGCTGACGATCATCACCCAGCGACAGCCACGATGGGCCGTAAGGTAGCCGGCGAAGGGCATGGCCAAAATCGACCCTATGCCCAACCCCAGCAGTAACAGGCCCAGGGTGCCGTCGTCCAGGCCTGCGCGGGCCTTGGCCAAGGGCACCAGTGGCGCCCATGAGGCCATGACGAAGCCTGCGATGAAAAAAGCGACACGGGTAGAAACCCGCTGCGGGCGCCCTAAGGCAGAGGTGATAACGGCAGACGCGGTGTTCATGGCTGTCCCTGGCAAAAACCGTCACCTTGCAATCGCTGTGGGACAAAAGCAAGGTGACGGCCGCGCGCCAGGAAGGTTCCTCGCGCGCTCGGCTCGGGGCTCAGGTAATAGGCGCCGGGTTGAACAGCACGATGTCGTTGTGCAAACGGTGCTGCTCTGCCCAGGTACGCTGGCGGCCACTGGCGACGTCCAGATAATAGTGGAACAGCTCCCACCCCAACGTTTCGATAGACGAACGCCCCGTGGCAATGCGCCCCGCGTCGATGTCGATCAGATCCGGCCAGCGCTCGGCCAGTTCGGTACGCGTGGACACTTTCACCACCGGTGCCATGGCCAGGCCATAAGGGGTGCCACGGCCGGTGGTGAACACGTGCAGGTTCATGCCGGCCGCCAATTGCAGCGTACCGCAGACAAAATCACTGGCGGGCGTGGCGCAATAGATCAAGCCCTTGCCGCTTATCCGCTCGCCAGGCCCCAGCACCCCATTGATCGCAGAGGAGCCAGACTTCACGATTGAGCCGAGGGACTTTTCTACGATGTTGGACAGCCCGCCTTTTTTATTTCCCGGCGTGGTGTTGGCGCTGCGGTCGGCCGCACCCTGATCAAGGTAGCGGTCATACCAGTCCATCTCCCGGACTAACGCCTGGGCCACGTTGTGATCTTGTGCCCTGGAGGTGAGCATGTAGATGGCGTCACGCACTTCGGTGACTTCCGAAAACATCACCGTCGCCCCCGCGCGAATCAGCAAGTCAGAGGCAAAGCCCAATGCAGGGTTTGCGGTGATCCCGGAGAACGCGTCACTGCCCCCGCACTGCATGCCCAGGATCAACTCAGCAGCAGGTACAGTTTCGCGCCGCCGCCGATTGAGCTTTTCCAGGCGGGCCTCGGCCAATGCCATGATCTGCTCGATCATCTCTACAAACCCGTGACCGGAATCCTGCAGGCGGTACAGCCAGGGTTCGCTCAGGTCCACCGAGGCGTCGCCCTCGTGCATCACCTGTTCGGCCTGAAGCTTTTCACAACCCAGGCCGATTACCAGAGCCTCGCCCCCCAGGTTGGGGTTACGCGCCAGGTTGCGCACGGTACGAATGGGGATGTAGGCGTCACGGGCGTTGATCGCAACGCCGCAGCCATAGCTATGGGTGAGCGCAACCACGTCGTCCACGTAGGGGTAGCGTGGCAACAATTCGTCACGGATGCGCTTGACAGCATGGTCAAGCACGCCGGTCACGCACTGCACCGTGGTGGTGATGCCCAGAATGTTACGCGTACCCACGGTGCCATCGGCGTTGCGATAACCTTCGAAGGTATAGCCCTCCAAGGGCGGCAGCGGCGCGGGCACGGCGTTCGACATCGGCAGGCTGTCCAGAGGCGGAGCCGACGGCATGGCCAGTTGGCTTTCTTTTACCCAACTGCCTTGGCGCAGGGTCTCCAGCGCATACCCAATCACCTGCCCGTAACGGCGCACCTCGCCCCCTTCAGCGATCTCCACCAGGGCTACCTTATGGCTTTGGGGTATGCCCTCGACCGTGGTCAGGCCGCCGGGAAACACGCTGCCCTCGGCCACGCCTTGGTCGTTGACCACTACCACTACATTGTCAGCGTCGTGTAGGCGCACGTAGCGCGGCGAATCGGAATGTTCAATCAACTGCATGGGGTTGGCCCCTTATGATGTTCAGGCTTTCACAGGTTCTGGTTCAGTCAACGGTTGGCCGTTGGTATCACGCAACTGCACGCGACGGATCGGACCTACGATGACCAGGTAACTCAACACTGCGACCAGTGCGTTGGCACCAACGTACACCAGCGCCCATTTAAAGGAGCCAGTGGTCGAGATCAGGTAACCAATAACGATAGGGGTAGTGATCGAGGCGATGTTGCCGAACATGTTGAACAGCCCGCCACTGATGCCTGCGATTTGCTTTGGCGAAGTGTCGGACATCACCGCCCAGCCCAGCGCCCCTACGCCTTTGCCGAAGAACGCCAGGGCCATGAGGCTGACCACCAGCCAGTCCAGCTGCACGTAGTTACACAGCACCATAGTGGTAGACAGCAGCAAGCCACAGACGATTGGGAGCTTGCGGGCGAAGGTCAGAGAATGCCCGCGGCGCAGCAGCCAGTCGGAGATCACCCCGCCCAGTACCCCACCAATGAACCCGCAGATCGCGGGCAGCGAGGCCACGAAGCCGGCTTTGAGGATGGTCATGCCCCGCTCTTGCACCAGGTACACCGGGAACCAGGTGAGGAAGAAATAGGTGATGCCGTTGATGCAGTACTGACCCAGGTAGATACCCAGCATCATGCGGCTGGTCAGTAACTGGCGCACGTAGCCCCATTGAGGCCCTGCCTGCTTCTTGCCCGCCTGATCCATGTCCACCAGGCCGCCGTTGTCGGCGATCAGCCGGTACTCGGCCTCCCCGATCATGGGGTGTTGTCCTGGGTTGTGCACGAACTTGAGCCAGACCGCCACGAAGACCACACCCAAGCCGCCCATGACGACAAACACATGCTCCCAGCCCCAGGCGTGAACGATCCAGCCCATCAGCGGGGCGAACAGCACGGTGGCGAAGTATTGGGCGGAGTTGAAGATGGCCGAGGCGGTGCCGCGTTCAGCGGTGGGGAACCAGGCCGCTACGATGCGCGCATTGCCTGGGAAAGACGGCGCCTCTGCAAAGCCCACCATAAAACGCAGGGTAAACAAGGCCATGACGGCGGTTGCAACGGGCATGAACCCTACGAACCCTTGCAGGATCGTGAACACTGACCACGTAAAAATGCTCAGGGCGTAGATCTTCTTGGAGCCGAACCGGTCTAGCAGCCAGCCGCCGGGAATCTGCCCTGCTACATACGCCCAGCCGAAGGCCGAGAAGATAAAGCCCAAGGTGAGTGGATCGATGCCTAAGTCTTTTTGGATGCTGGAACCTGCGATAGAAATCGTCGCGCGATCCGCATAGTTGATGGTCGTAACCACAAATAACAGGAACAAAATCAAATAACGCACATGCGTTTTCTTGCTGGCGTGCATGCAGTCCACTCCCCACTTTTTATCTTTATTCGGGCTACCGCCTTCGAGGGCGGCATGGAGTGCTACGTTATCGTACAAGTACACAGTCGGCTAGAGTGGACGACAGATTTTTTTCCCTGAGCCAGCCATTTTTCATGTTTTAACGGGCGAGGTTGTCCTACAGGTATGCGTTTTTTCTGCTTTGAAGCTGTTGAAGCCTGTCCACGCATCCGATACACCAGCAGGCTGTGCAAGTTCAGCGCACAACGCCAGACCGCGACCTTAGCTGCCCTATTGCTGAGCGGGTGCGTACAAGGGCCGTCCCCGAAATACACTGCCTTCGCGACGCCGGCGGCAAGGTGGCCTACCCACGCTGTGACCAATAGCGCGCTGGCTATCAAGAAGCCGCACGGGGTGGAGCGGATCACCAATGGCCCAGCGCACCATCTAAGACCCCATGGGCAGCATCACGCAGGCATAAAGCACAGGTCGCGATAGGCGCCGCTGCTGAGCCTTCAGCCCCTCAGCCGCCAGCCACGCAGGGAGGCGGGCCACTGCGCAACGCCGAAATACGGCTGCCTGCACCTAGACCCGGCGAGTCATTTGCGTTCTGAGCACGTCCCCTCGGCTCATGCAGGGTTTGTGAGGGCTTCATCAGGCTTAGGTGCCTGGGTGTCGCCGCCCTCTTCGTCTTGTTGCGGCTCATTGCCGTATTCGTCGTAATCGTGCGGCAGCTGGGTTGGTACTTGTTCATCGGCCACGGTGGCCTCCTATTCATCAGTGTGTGCAGTGCTTCGACGCATCATCTTGACTGAGCGTTCCGTTCGGCGGCTTGTCGAATACCTTACAGAGCCGCAGTCAGCCACTACACTCAGCAAGGCTGTACGGTACGCAGCTCACCCGCCATGGAGCACACATGAATCAAGCCGTAGAGGGCACGGACGCGGTGCTGGATAAGCTGTATTGGGGGATTATCGCCGCACACTCGGCCATTCGGCCTGCGGTGGTGGTGACCCCGCTTACCTATAGCGAGCGGTTGTCAGCTGCCATGGGGTGCGAGGTGTACCTCAAGTGCGAGCACCAGCAGCACAGTGGCTCCTTCAAGTACCGGGGCGCTTATAACAAGCTACGCCTGTTATCCGCTGATAATCGAACCAAGGGCGTTTATGCGGCCAGCTCAGGTAACCATGGGCAGGCCATGGCACTGGCCGGCCGGTTGGCCAAGGTGCCTATTACCCTTTACACGCCCGCCCGCATATCGCCCTACAAGGTAGAGGCCATGCGGGCGCTGGGGGCCACGGTGGTACAGGTGGCAGGTAGCGCGCTCGAAGCGGAGCTGGCCGCTGCCCACGAGGCTTCTCGGCGCGGGCTGACGTACGTTTCCCCCTATAACGACCTGGACGTAATAGCCGGGCAAGGCACGGTTGGGGTGGAAATGAATGAACAACAGCCAGACCTCGATGCCGTGTTCGCGTCCGTAGGGGGCGGTGGCCTTGTTTGCGGCCTGGGCACGGCGTTGTCTCGGCTCAACCCTGGTGCAGAGATTATTGGCTGTTCGGCCGAGCGTGCCGCAGCCATGCATCAGTCCCTAGAGGCCGGCCGGATCTTGCCCATGGACGAGCAGGATACGCTCGCCTACAGCACGGCAGGGGCCCTGATGCCCGGCTCGATCACCTTCAGCCTGTGCCAGCGGCTCCTGGATCGCCGGGTACTGGTGAGCGAGGAAGAAATCCGCCAGGCCTTGCGGGGGGTGGCCATAGACGAACAATGGATCGTCGAAGGCGCGACGGGCGTTTCCCTGGCCGGTGCCCTGAAACTAGCCCATACCCTGCGCGGCAAGCGCATCGCTATCGTGCTTTGCGGCCGCAACATCGACTGGCCGATGTTCATGCAGGCGGTGTCCTGAGGCAGAGGCTAGAACAGGCTTTCAACCTGCGCTAGCACTGCCCTGTCCATCTGACCAGTGTGCACATGCAGGGTTACGTAGCTTTGGAGCATGTCCAGCTTGGCATTAAGTAAGTCCCGCCGTGCCTCGAACAACCGCTGTTGCGCATCCAGAATGTCTACGGTTGACCGCACTCCGCCCTGAAAACCTTTTTCGGTAGACACCAGCGCACGCTGGTTGGACTCCACCGCACGCTGGGTCGCGCGGCACTTGGCATAGCCTGCCACTACGCCGGCGTACGCGGTTTCAACGTCCTCGGTCAACTGTTGCCGTTGGGCATCGGCGTCCGCTTCGGCGCCGGCCAGGGCGGCCGTGGCTCGGCGCACCGACGCATTGGTAGCGCCTCCGCGATACAGCGGGATGTCCAGGTTCAAGCCCACGTAGTAGCTGTCCTGGCGCGGTGAAAGCTCTTGGTACTGGCTGTTATCCCGGCGGGTCAGCTGCGTGGTAAGGGACAGCGTTGGGTAATGCCCGGCGCGCTCCGCTTCTGCCTGGGTTTCGGCCACTCGCACCTGGGCCAGGCGTGCCGCCAGCTCAGGGCTCGCGTCGCGGGCCAGGGCCGTCCAGTAAGGAAGGTCATATTGAGCAGCCAGCGGGCTGGTGTCTGGCGGTAGCTCCCGCATGGCCTGGATTTCAAGCAGCGGCAGGCTGCCCCTGCCAGAGAGCGTGCGCAACGCTGCCACGCGCTGGGCCTGGTTCTCGGCCTCCTGCGCTTCTACTAGGTCATAACGGGCCCGCGCCTCGTCCACGTCCGTTATGGCACCCTGCCCCTTGTCGAACAGCCGCTGGCTTTGCTCCACCAGGCCACCGATGGCGGCCTTCTGCTGGGAAATCAACTTGAGCTCGTTTTCGACACGGGCTACGGCGAAATAGGCCTTGGCTACACGGTCGAACAGCGCTTGATTGGCCACCTCATACTGCACCTCGCCCAGCTGGCCGCGGGCCTTTGCGCCCTGATAAGCCGCCCAACGCCCCTTGTCATAGATGGGTTGCTGGGCAACCAGCGACAAGGTATTGGATTGATAGTCGTCGCTGTCCACGTAGCTGGCATCGGTGCCGCCGTCCGTGCGGCCACCCTTACCATAGCGCGAGCTTAACGACAGTTGCGGCAAGAGGCCGCCGCGGCCAATGGCCTCTTCGTTCTGCGCGGCCTTATGGCTGAAATCAGCCGAGCGGATGACCGGGTCATTCAGGCGGGAGGCATCGTACAGTGCCAACAGGCCCAGTCGGCCCCTATCAGCAGAAGGGGCCTGCGGTACACCTTGCAGGGGGGAGGCAGCCTGCGCCTGAGGCTCAGGCCGAGGCTGGGCCTGCACCTGTATGGCCAGGCACAGGAGCGCGAGCGGGAACCAGCGGGTACTCATTTATTCTTCCTTGAAGGCTGCAAGCAAACGCTCGCGCAAGGGTTTCATCAGATAGTTGACCAGGGTGCGTTCGCCGGTCACCACGGTCACGTCCGCCAGCATACCGGGCTTGATAGGCAAGCCTGCCTCTTTAAGCGTTGGCAGGGTATCCGGGGGCAACTGGACTTTGGCCGAGAAGTACGGCTGGTGCGTTTGCTCGTCGAGCAGTTGGTCCGCCGAGACGGTCGCGACCGTTCCGGTCACCGTAGGGGTGTCAACGCGCTGTAATGCCGTGAAGTGCACCTGCACCGGCAGGCCGGGGCGCAGCTTGTTGGCGAGCATCGGCGGGAAGCGCGCGGTAATGCCCAAGGGCGTGTCTACCGGTACCACTTCCATCAGTGCCTGGCCGGCCGTGGCTACCCCGCCAATGGTGTGCACGGTAAGGTTCATCACCTCCCCGGCCACCGGGGCGTGCAGCGCGCCGTTTTCCACCTCGAAGCGCAAGCCCCTGATCTGGTCGGCGTAACCACTGGCCTCGGCGGCTACGTCACTGAGCTGGCTTTCGGCATCACGGCGGAACTCTTGCTCCTGCTGCATGCCCTTGAGTTTGCTTTCGTTGATGGACTGCTCGGTCTTGCCAATGTCACCGATGGACGATGCAATCTGGCCAGAGAGCTGAGCGGTATTGCGCTCTGCCTCGAACAGCTTGGCGCGTGGCACGTAGCCATCTTGGGCGAGATCACGTAGGCCGCTCAGCTCCTGCTGCTGGAAGCCCATCTGTGCGTCGTAGTTGCCCTTGACCTGGCGGTAGGCGCGCAATTGCTGATTTAGCGAAGCCACTTCGTGATCAACGATGCCCTGACGGCTGGCCAGCTCGGCCTTACGGGTAAGGAAGAGGTTTTGTTGCAGCGCCATGGCCGCCTTTGCCCGGGGGTCATCGGCGTGTGCCAATAAATCCTGTGGCCACTCGATGGTGTCTTGGCGAAGGCGTTCGGCGGTAAGCCGGGCTTCAGTGGCACGGGCGGTAAGCAGCTTGCCCAGGGTCACATCCAGTTGGGCCTGCGCCTGTACGGTATTAAGCTGCACCAGCAACTGGCCCTGGCTGACCAGGTCACCCTCGCTCACCAGTATCTTCTCGACCACTCCGCCCACCAGAGGCTGCACGGTCTTGCGTTCACCCACGACCACCACTGTGCCTTGCCCGACCATGCCTTGGTCCAGGGGTGCCAGGAACGCCCATAGCAGGAAGCCGCCGAACGCGATCGCTAAAAACAACATGCCTTTGCGGGCGGTGCTGGCCGCATCGGCGTTAGCGCTTTCGTTATTGACAGGGCCCACCGGCGCAAGCGGGCGTCGAGCAGTGACATCACGCATCGTTACGTGCCTCTTTGGTGGGGGCCGCTGGGCCAGGGGTGGGCGCTGGCACGGGAGGCTGGGCCTGGCCCTGGGCAGGACGATTGGCGTGTGGCAACACCGCCTTGAGGACCTGATCGCGGGTGCCAAACAGTTGCTGGCGCCCTTCGTTGAGTACCAGAATTTTGTCTACCACGCCCAGTACGCTTGGCCTGTGAGTGATCATGATTACCGTACTGCCGGCGGCTTTGAGTGCGCGCAGGGCATGCACCAGTGCCTGCTCACCTGCTTCATCCAGGTTGGAGTTAGGTTCGTCCAGCACGATCAGCGCCGGGTGCCCGAACACCGCCCGTGCCAGCCCGATGCGTTGCTTCTGGCCACCGGACAACCCCTGCCCACCAGCACCCAGCACCGTGTCGTAGCCTTGAGGGAAGCGCAGGACCATCTCGTGAATACCGGCATAACGGGCCGCCTGAATGATCGGCTCAGAATCCAGCGCGCCAAAGCGTGCGATGTTTTCCGCCACGCTGCCATCGAACAGCTCGATGTCCTGTGGCAGGTAACCCAGGTAGGGCCCTAATGCTTCGGGGGCCCACTGGTCCAAGGGCGCACCGTCCAGGCGAACCGAGCCTTCAAGCGTGGGCCACACGCCGACCAGCGCCCGCGCCAAGGAAGACTTGCCCGATGCGCTTGGGCCAATCACCGCCAGAATTTCGCCTCTGGCCAGTTCGAAGTCCACGCCGCGCACGATAGGCTCTTGCGACCCCGGTGCGGCTACTTGCAAGCGTTCGACCTTGAGCGCACCAGTAGGCGGCGGCAACGCCATCGGCGTCACCGCTGCAGGCTCTTCAAGCAATAGCTGGCTAAGCCGATGGTAGCTTTGACGGGCGCCTACGAACTGCTTCCACGAGCCGATGGCAATTTCCACCGGTGCCAGGGCGCGCCCTAACAGCAACGACATGGCGATCATCATGCCGCCAGAAATCTGCCCTTCCAGCACCAGCAGCGCACCTAACCCAAGGGACAGGCTCTGGGCAGCAATGCGCACGAAACGGGTCATGGCGGTAATCCGCGCGCCATGGTCACTGGCCACGGCCTGGGAGGCAATCATGCCCTGCTGCAACCAGCCCCAGCGCTTGCGCAGCGCGGGCAACATGCCAAGGGCTTGGATCACTTCAGCATTGTGCAGCGTGCTGTTCACGTACAGGTTGGCTTTCATGGACAGCGCATTAGCCTGGCCCAGACTTGGCCGGGTCGACAGCTCACCCCACAGTGCCAGCCCTACCAGCGTGACCGCGATGACCAGCGACAGCACCCCGAACCAGGGGTGAAACAAAAAGGCAATGACCATGAATACGGGTAGCCACGGGGCATCCAGCATGGCCAGCAGGCCCTGCCCTGTGATGAATTGACGTACCTGGGTAAGGTCGCCAAATACCTGCGCCGGGTTGCTGTCCTGCTTGCGCAGGCTGCGGGTGAAGGCGGCGTCAAACAAACGCTGGGCCAGCCCCTCGTCGATCCCAGCGCTCATGCGGATCATCACCTGGCCACGCAGCCACTCAATGGCGCCGCTCAGGGCGAACAGACCCAGTGCGATCAGGGTGAGCATCAGCAGCGTGGTTTCATTGCGGCTGGTCAGCACTCGGTCGTACACCTGCATCATGTACAAAGACGGAACCAGCACCAGCAAGTTGATGACCCCGCTGAAGACCGCAAGTGACCAAAATACCTTCCGATACCTCAACAGTGCTGCGTCAATGTCATTGCGAGGATCGAGTGTCAGGCGCATTGAAACCATACCAAGTGGGGAAACCGTGGCTCAGACCATCAGAAGGCGATTTCATTCCGCCACCACTGTTGATCCGAGTTCATTTGTTCGCTCCAGGCTCCGCCTGAAACAGCACGCGCGCAGACTGGTATAAAAATTGGCGTAATGCAAGGCTGGAACGCTGTATGGATTAAGCAGCGACATTTTATTGACGCAACGACTCTTTAACGCTCCAGCCCCGCTCAACCTACGGTTATCGCCTGACCCCACACATTCTTGAGCCCATAAAAAAGCCCAGTGCAAACGCACCGGGCTTTGAGGGTAAAAGACGGTCAGCGGTCAGGGCTTGATGCCCAGCCCCTGCGACAGGTCAGTGTCGCCGCCTTTGGTGTTAGACGTGTCCGTCTTGCTGCTGTGCTCACCCTTGTACTGGGCCGTAGTGCCCGGCGTCTGCGCCTGTGTGTCTTTAGGTGCAGTAGCCGCCTTGGCCTCTTGTTTGACGTCATGAGCAGCCGATTTTACTTCGCTGGTCACGGCATCCTTGACGTCCTGCGCCTTGGCCTTTACCTGCCCGGTCAAACTGTCACTGGTTTTGCCCATCAGGCGGTTTTCATGGCGCGTGGTCGGCAAGGCTGCACCAAAGGCAGCGCCCAAAGCGAGGCCTACAGCGGCCAGTACCAGTGGCTGCTCTTTGAGCAGGTAATCGAACTGACCCTTCAGTTGGCTGCCGGCCTGCTTGGCCTGGTGGGTCACATCATGAGCGGTGCGGTTAAGGCTATCACTGGTGTGGCTGAGATGATCGCTGGCCTGGCCGTGCAGCGCACTGGCGCTGTTCTTCAGTGAGGACGCCTGGCCTGTCACGCTGTCTTTGACCGCCGAAGTGCGAGCAGTGACGCTGTCTACCGCGCCATGCAGTTGGGCTTTAGCGCTATCGACCACATCCCCTACCTTGCCCACGGCCGCTGCTGCACGCTCCATCAGGCCAGGGCCTTCATGGGGCCGACGCGGGGCAATGGGCCGGTTCTGGTTCATCGCCAGCCATGCCAGGCTCAGTGACGCCAATACGGTGGGTACAGGGTTGTTCTTGACTGTGGTACCCAGGTTCTGGAAGAACTCGTTGCCATTGCCTTTGGTATAGGCCAAGGCCTGGTCAAACAGCTGCCCCGGTGTGAACTTGCTTTCCAGCGCGTCAACCAGATTGCTGATGCTGGCGCGCTGCTCGTCTATTTCATGTTCCAGGGTTTCAGGGCTTTTATGAGACTGAGCGGTGATAGACGAATTCATGGCAATTTGCTCCGCAGGGCTTGCTGATCTTTATCCAAGGCATTGATGGTACGGTCGGGGCGAAAGTGAGAAGGCTCGAACTGCTTCTTGCCGCTCTGCACCATTACAAAACCGATGATCACCACGATACCGCCAACGATCAGGGCAGCAAGCCAGGGCTGCATCACCGTGCTGAGGCCATACACCGCAGACATCAGCAACACGATAAACCCGGCCAGCAGCACGATCGCACCGCCTGCTACTGCTGCGACGCCCGCTTTCAGAGTGGTGACGCTTTGCTCTATCTCAGCCTTCGCCAAGGCCAATTCCTTGCTGAACAAGGCTGGCACTTCATGGGTCAGCTGCCGCAACAGGCCGATCATGCTGGCATCGCCCTCAGGCGTTTGCACTGTGCCAGCGGGGCGTGGCTGCGCCGTTGATGCAGTAGGTTGTGTGGGTTGAGTATCCAAGGTCATACCAGGCCTCCTTTGTTCGACGAATCACCCAGGATGGGGTCCTTAACCGGGTCAACCGTAGGGTAGGCCGCAGGTGCACCCAAAGGGTCGCTGGCCGGCATTGGGTTAACTGCGGCCTCATGACGAGGTACTAGCGTGTCGCTGACCAGGCCACTGCGCGGGGCAACCGAGGTCTCGAATGGGCCATTGGCACCGTAGGCTTCGGCAGGCGTCGGGGCCATGGCACCCAACCCGTTATCGGTATGGGCGCCGGTAGTGGATGCACCTGCCGAGGCCTTCAGGAAACGAGACAACGCAAACCCGACGGCAGCAGTGCCTGCCAAGAACAGCATGGGGTTCTCTTTGGCAAGCCGTGCACCTTCCTGCAGCAGCTCTTCTGCGCTCTTGTTGCGCATACGGTCAGCAAACTCACCCAGGCTTGAGGCCATGTCGGAGATGCCTTGAGCGAGGCCGAGGGTGTCATGACCTTCCATAGACGCGGCCATAGACTGCGCGCCTTCCACTAACCCTTCCAGCTGGTCGGCGGCTTTGTCACGGTACTGCTCGAACTGCTGAGTACCCTGCTCTTTCAAGTCGCTGACAGCGGCACTGGCATCACTGCCTAACGTGTGGAGGTGTTCCTGCGCAACGTCCGCGCCTTTTGGCGTCGGTGACGGGTTAGGTGTATTCATCGTGTCGCTCCTTTAGGAAGTGGGCTGTTGATGCGTACCTGCAGAGCCGTGAAGTCGCACCGCCGTACCTTATTGAGGACGCAATTACCCTAAGAGGAGTTCACTTCATTCGCTGCGCTTCCGTTAACCGGTCGTCAGCTTTCGCGTACGATCAGCTCAAACCCTAGGTCACGAGAGCCTGTGGACGCGGGGTTTCCCGCCAGATTTTCCAGCAGCAACAGCGCCGCCTGACGCCCTATCTCCGCCCTTGGCGTGCGAATAGACGTCAGCCGTGGAACCATGTGCGCCGAGGCAGGCAAATCGTTGAAGCCCACCATGGCAACCTGTTGCGGAATGTTCACGCCTAAACGCTGTGCCTCGAAAATTGCACCCTGCGCAAGGTCGTCGTTGCAGAAAAACACCCCGTCCAGGGACGGGTCGCGCTCCAGCAACTGGCGGAACAACTCGCCCCCCAGGCCAATCGAGGAGGCTTGGGGGCACAGCAGCTCCATGGGCGGCGATGCCAGCCTGGCGGCCGTCACGGTGCGGCGAAAGCCCTCGGCGCGTCGCAGTACCCGAGGGTCCAACTGAGCCCCCACATAGGCCAGCCGGGTGCGCCCGCTGCCTAGCAAATGCTGAGCCGCCGCCGCACCGGCAGCCTCTTGGGAAAACCCCACGCACGTTAGGCTGTCGTCCTTGCTCAGTTCCATCATATGCACGCACGGCACACCAGAGGCTGCCAGCAGCCGCCGAGTGCTATCAGGCCGCTGCACACCTGTAAGCAACAGGCCGCACGGCTGGTAGGCCAGATAATTGCGAATGAGGGTTTGCTCTTCGTGTTCGTCGTAATGGAAGTTGCCGATCAGCACTTCCATGCCCCTGGGCCGGAGCACCTCGTGAATGGCTTCCAGGGTATCGATGAACAAATGGTTCGACAGGGACGGCACCAGCACTACCACCGACTGACTGCGCGCAGATGCCAGCGCCCTGGCCGCAGGGTTGGCTACGTAGCCGAGGTTGGCCGCGGCCTGGTGTACCCGCTCGGCCAACTCGGGCGCGACGGTGCTAACACCGCGCAGCGCCCTGGACGCGGTGATAGGGGACACGTTGGCCAGGCGGGCAACCTCGTCAAGGGTTGGGCGGCCAGTGGTACGTGTTCCAGAGCGAGCCATGGAGAGGGGTTTCCTGAAGGGCAAAGGGAGGCGCAGTGTATGAATTTACACTTGCCAAATGTAGGAATTTGACTAAGGTAGCGCTGTCTCAGGCCACGAGCAATGCATTACCCTGGCATCGCCCGTCGCTGAAGCCCTCACTGTGCTTCAGCTATACAAACAACAACATGGGGTAGCCTTGACGCAACGGCCTACGTGCGCCAGGACAGCGCTACTCCGCTGGAGGTACCGATGGTTTCCCCCCTCAGCGCGCTGGTAGTGATGGGCGTGTCCGGCTGCGGCAAAAGCAGTGTCGGTGCGGCTATCGTTGAATGCAGCGGCGGCCGCCTGATCGAAGGCGATACGTTCCACCCCGCCGCCAATATTGAAAAAATGAGCGCTGGCATTCCACTGGACGATGCAGACCGTGCGGGTTGGTTGCAACGTTTGGGTGAAGAAATGGCTGCGCGGGTAGCCAACGGCGAGCGCCCTGTTCTGACTTGTTCAGCCCTCAAGCAGCGCTACCGAGACACCCTGCGCGCTGCCGTTCCTGAACTAGGCTTTGTGTTCCTGGAGCTAACGCGCGAAGAAGCAGCGTACCGCGTTGCACATCGGCCGGGGCACTTCATGCCAGCGAGCTTGATCGATAGCCAGTTCGCAACCCTGGAATCCCCCACTGGCGAAGCCAACACGCTGACCGTGGACGCTGCCGAACCTATCGATCAACTGGCCAAGCGTGTGGACGGCTGGTTGCGTGATAACGGTGCGGCCGGGCTCACGCCTGCCAGCACCGACAATGCTGACGCCGCTGCTGGCGACCCCTTCTGTGCCCTTAATAATCACAATACGAGGCCTTGAACCATGTTCGGTATGCCCCTTGATACGTTCTTGCTAATGGATGCGCTGGTGACCATCGTTGGGCTGATCCTGTTGATCACCAAGCTCAAGGTTCACCCGTTCGTGGCCCTTACCCTGGCTGCAGGCTTTTTAGGCCTGACCTCGGGCATGCCGGTCGCCAAAGTCATGAAGTCGTTCCAGGATGGCTTCGGTGGCGTGCTGGGCTTTGTCGGTATCGTGCTGGGCCTGGGCACGATGCTGGGCAAGCTGATGGCAGATTCAGGCGGGGCCGACCAGATCGCCCAGACCCTGATCCGCTGGTTCGGGGTGCGCTACGTACACTGGGCCATGATGTTCTCGGCGTTCCTGGTGGGCATCCCGCTGTTCTTCGAAATCGGCTTCGTGCTGCTGATCCCGCTGGTGTTCATCGTGGCGCGGCGTTCTGGGGTATCGCTGGTTAAAATCGGCATACCGCTGCTGGCCGGGCTGTCCGTGGTCCATGGGCTGGTACCGCCGCATCCAGGGCCGCTGTTGGCCATCGGTGTATTTGGTGCAGATATCGGCAAGACCATCTTCTACGGCCTGTTGGTGGGCCTGCCTACGGCCATGATCGCAGGCCCTTTGTTTGGTGCGTTTATTTCCAAGTACGTGCCCGGCAACCCTTCGCAGGAGCTGATGGACCAGATTGCCAAGGAGGCCAGTGCCCGTGAGCTGCCCAGCTTTGCAATCACTTTGGTAACGGTGCTGTTGCCGGTGTTCCTGATGCTGCTCAAAACCTTCGCGGACGTGACGCTGCCGGCAGATCATGTGATTCGCGTTTGGATGGACTTGATCGGCCACCCGATCACCGCCCTCCTCGCCGCCTTGTTGCTCGCTTTCTACACCTTTGGTTTCGCCCGTGGCTTCTCGCGTCAGCAGGTCATGAAGCTGCTGGATCAAAGCCTTGCCCCCACGGCGGCGATTATTCTGATCGTGGGTGCTGGTGGTGGCTTCAAGCAGATGCTGGTCGACACCGGTGTCGGTAACGTCATCGGCCAAATGGCAGTGCATGCTCAGATCAACCCGCTGTTGCTGGCCTGGTTAGTGGCGGCGGTGATCCGTGTGGCCACAGGCTCCGCCACCGTGGCCACCATCACCGGTGCAGGCATTGTGGCACCGGTGGTGACCTTGATCCCTGACGTGAACCGTGAGCTGTTGGTGTTGGCCACCGGCGCCGGGTCAGTGATTCTGTCTCACGTGAACGACGCCGGCTTCTGGCTGGTGAAGCAGTACTTCAACATGACCGTGGAAGAAACCTTCAAGACCTGGAGCATGATGGAAACCCTGCTCTCAGTGGTGGGTATCATCTTGATCATGCTGCTGTCGATGGTGGTGTAAGCCACTCTGCGCCACGGCCGTGCAACGCGGCCGTGGCGCTATACACCCCACCTGCTGCGGCTAACGACCGCTCGTCGCCCCGCTAGCACTTTGCCTGCTTGTGCCCACCCTAAGTCATGTGTCTTTCATACCGCTGGAGACGAACATGACTAATAAACGCCTGACTACATTGATGCTTGCTGCTGCACTGACTGCAGGCAGCGCTTTCGCCATGGCCGATTCAAGCACTGGCACCACCCACCCCTCCACCTCCAAGGCACTGCCAACCGAAAATGGCGGTGATATGGGTAGCGGTACCGGGACCATGCCGAAAGGGACTGGCGACGGCAACATGGAGACCATGCCCACAAAACCGGATGGCATAAACCCAGGCGCGCCTAAACCAGCTGATACCCGGCCAATCAACGGCAAAACCGGTATGGGCGGTACAGGTTCTGAAGGCAGCGGCGCCGGCGGCACTAAATAAGGGAGGCACCTCATGACCACCCGTGCACCTAATGAACAAGATCCTCGCACGCCTGACGCACCGGGGCCGCGCAATGACTACGGGATCGATCCCGAAGGGCAGCTGCCACCGGAAGTTCAGGGAGAGGACGGCGCGCAGACTGCACCTTCCAACGCCTCTGATTCTGGAAACGCCAGCGAGGGCAGTGATACGCCCGAAGGAAACGAATTCAGCCCAGACTTTGAGCCTAAGGAAGACAATACGTCATCCAGCAAGCCCAAAGATGCCGACATCGACACCGACGGGGGCTAGTCCCCGGCTCAGTGCATCTGGTTTATCACTACCCCCGCCATGTGCGGGGGTAGTCGTTTTTATCGCACCTCAAGGGATAACAGGCGGGGTGTACGCCAACGTACTGCCCAGGGCCCACAGCAGTACCAGCACAAGTGGTGCGTGAACCAGCAACTGCACGAAGGAAAACCCAATCAGCTCGCGGGCCTTGAGGCCAAGCACGCCGAGTAATGGCAGCATATAGAACGGGTTGATCAAGTTAGGCAGCGCTTCGGCCGCGTTGTAAATCTGCACCGCCCAGCCCAAGTGGACCTTTAAATCGTTTGCCACCTGCATGACGTAAGGTGCCTCGATGATCCACTTGCCGCCCCCGGACGGAATGAAAAAACCCAGCACGGCTGAATAGACGCCCATGAGCACCGCATAGGTGTCGTGGCTTGCGATCTGAACGAAGAAGGTCGAAATATGGTGAGCCACCGTTTGCCCCTCTCCCCCTTTGACGGTGGTCATGATCGCGGCAATAGACCCGTATAGCGGAAACTGAATCAGCACCCCCGTAGTGGTCGGCACTGCCCTGGCTACCGCGTCGAGAAAGCTACGGGGCCGCCAATGCAGTAGCGCGCCGAGCATGATGAACAGGAAGTTATAGGTGTTAAGCCCGGAAATAGCGGTGATCGCCGGCTTGCTTGCGAACTCGCGCGCCAGCCACACCCCTGCCAAGGCCACCAGGATAAGGGTCAGCACTGGACTGTATTCCAACCACTCCCCAGGGCGTTGCCGTTTGGGCAGTGTTGGCAGGCTGAAACTAGGGTCCACGCCGCAAGCACGCGCATCCTTGGCCGTAGCAGCCCCCGGTGCGGTGGCATAGGCGACGATCAGCGACACGCCCACCAGCACTAGCAAGAGTGCCCCGGACTGCCAAAGGAAGATGGTTTGGGTGAACGGGATGACCCCGGTAATCGCCAGAATAGAGGGCGGTAGGCTAGCTGGGTTCGCCTGCAACTGCGCGGCAGACGACGACAACCCCAGCGCCCACACCGCACCCAGCCCTAAATAGGCAGCAGCGCCCGCAGCGCGGTAATCCATGCGCAGGTCTTCCCGGCGGGCCAGCGCCCGTACCAATAAGCCCCCGAACACCAGCGAGAGCCCCCAGTTGAGCAAGGACGCCACCATGGAAATCAAGGCCACCCACGCGACGGCCGAGCGGCCGTTGCGGGGCACCTGGGCCAGGCCTTCGATCAAGCGCACCGCAGGCGGTGAGCTGGCCACTACATAGCCGCCAATGACCACAAAGGCCATTTGCATGGTGAACGGAATGAGGCTCCAGAATCCGTCACCGAACGCTGCCGCGGTTGCCATGGGGGCGCCGCCGATAGACAGCGCTGCCAGGGCAACCACCACCACCGCCAGCGCGGCAAATACGTAGGAGTCGGGGAACCATCGTTCGGCGAAGTGTGAACAGCGCAACGCGAATCGGGCGAAGCGGCTGTCTTCAAGTGCAAGGGGCATATACGCAACCTCTTATTGTCATTATGGGTAAACCACAGCCGCCCCGGCCTTGCCTTCAGTGACGCGTGAGCATCAATGAAGGCAGAGCCGGGGCGGTTGCGGCTGCTTGGCTAAAAGCCTAGAAGGTCATTTCCGGCACGTGGTCTGGCACAAGCAGACGCCCAGCAGTCTTGGCAACGATCTCCTCCACACTCACACCCGGCGCGCGCTCGCGCAACACGAAGGCGCCGTCTTCGATTTCCAGCCAGGCGAGGTCTGTCAATACTTTGCGGATGCAGCCGGCACCCGTCAGGGGCAGGCTGCACCGGGGCAGCAACTTAGACTCACCGTCCTTGGATGCATGGGTCATGGTCACGATGATGTTGTCAGCGCCGGCTACCAGGTCCATCGCACCACCCATGCCCTTGACCAGCTTGCCTGGGATCATCCACGACGCGATATTGCCCTCGACGTCCACCTCGAATGCGCCCAGTACCGTGAGGTCCACATGCCCCCCGCGAATCATCGCGAAGGACGTCGCCGAGTCAAAAATCGACGCGCCTGTGCGGGCGGTCACGGTCTGCTTGCCCGCATTGATCATGTCGGCGTCCAGAGTGGCCTCGGTCGGGAATTCACCCATCCCCAGCAGGCCGTTCTCGGACTGGAGCATGACGTCCATGCCAGCAGGTACATAGTTGGCCACCAGCGTGGGGATGCCGATGCCGAGGTTTACGTAAAAACCGTCCTGCAGCTCCTGGGCGACGCGCTGGGCCATTTGTTCACGGGTCAAAGCCATGTTCAGACTCTCCAAGTGGCGGCGCTCAGGCCTTCAGGGTGCGTTTTTCGATACGTTTTTCAAAACTGCCCTGGATCACCCGGTCCACGAAAATGCCGGGGGTATGGATCTGGCTGGGTTCAAGCATGCCGGGCTCGACGATCTCCTCCACTTCCACCACTGTAATACGCCCTGCCGTTGCGGCCAGGGGGTTGAAGTTCTGGGCGGTATGGCGGTACACCACATTGCCAAAGTGGTCGGCTTTCCAGCCTTTGACGATGGCAAAGTCTCCGGTGATGGCTTCTTCAAGGATGTAAGGGCGACCGTTGAATTCGCGCACCTCTTTGCCGTCAGCAATGGGTGTACCGTACCCGGTGGCGGTGTAGAAGGCCGGAATGCCGGCGCCGCCGGCCCGCATTTTCTCTGCCAATGTGCCCTGGGGGGTGAGCTCTACTTCCAGCTCACCGCTGAGCAACTGCCGCTCGAATAGCGCGTTCTCGCCCACATAGGACGCAATCATTTTACGGATCTGGCGGTCTTCGAGCAGCATCCCCAGGCCGAAGCCGTCGATGCCGCAATTGTTAGACACCACGGTCAAGCCGCGCACACCAAGGTGCCTGATATGCGCAATGAGGTTTTCGGGAATACCGCACAGGCCGAAGCCGCCGGCCAATACCGTCATGTTGTCGGTAAGGCCTTCAAGGGCCTCTTGATAGCTGTATACCCGCTTGTCGAGTCCGGCCATGTGAATGCCTTTTTATGGTTATTGGCGCCTGGAAGGCCTGTGCCCGCTATATTCCGCCGGTGCGAGTTATTTGTTAATTTTGTTTTATTGATCGATTAATAAGGCATGCCAATGAATCCCCGCCAGCTCAGGGCATTTCTCGCCGTGGCGCAGACGCTGAACTTTGCCCAGGCCGGCGAGCGCCTGCACCTGTCTCAACCCGCCCTGAGCCTGAGCATCAAAGCGCTCGAAGACGACCTGGGTGGCCCGCTGCTAGTACGCACCACCCGCAGTGTAGGCCTCACGCCTGAAGGCGAAACCCTATTGCCCCTGGCTCGACAGCTGCTAGCCGATTGGGACAATGTCGAAGAGCGGCTGCGTCAGCACTTCACCTTGCAACTGGGTAAGGTGGCCATTGCCGCGATGCCCTCCTTCGCCGGTAACCTGCTGCCGCACGCCCTGCGGCGCTTCAAGGACCAGCACCCCAAGGTTAACGTGGCGGTGCATGATGTGGTCAACGAACAGGTACTGGAAATGGTACGCCAACGCCGGGTGGAACTGGGTATCGGCTTTGAACCCCCTGCTGCCCCTTCCCTGCTGTTTCAGCCCTTGTTCACAGACCGCTTCGTAGCAGTGGTCCCTGGAGACTGGCCGTTGGCCAAGTCTGCCAGCGTAACCTGGGCACACTTGCTCACCCACGACTTCATCACCTTGCAGCGCCCTTCCGCTGTGAGGCTATTGCTTGAAGCGGACTTACAGCCACGCCATGGCCGCCTGGCGGTTGCATTCGAGACGCATCAATTGAGCACCGTTGGCCGCATGGTTGCCCACGGCCTGGGGGTGAGCGCAGTGCCAGCCTTGTGCGCTCAGCAGATGCACGAAGCGGGCGCGTGCTGCCTGCCCCTGGAGGAACCCCGGATCGAAAGACGAATCGGATTAATGCGGTTGGCCGATCACCGGCTGTCCAGCGCCGCCCAGGCCCTCTACGACGTGCTGGTGGCAACGCTGACGAGGGCCAGCGAGTAACCGGCTGATTAGCCACTCAGGTTCGTGTCGCCTGCACCGCGACGCTAGCCCACTCATTATCGGTAAAGGTGTTCTACCCTGCGCTTTGAGGATCCGTGTCATGGCTACGCTGCAACTGGCTGGAACATCACTCCCCCCTATCGGGCAAGGCACCTGGCACATGGGTGAAGACCCCGCCTTAAAGCAGGCTGAAATCGCGGCGCTGCGCCTTGGCCTTGACCTGGGCATGACCCTGATCGATACCGCAGAAATGTACGCTGAAGGCGGTGCCGAGCGCGTTGTCGGCGAAGCACTGCGCGGATGCACGCAGCCTGTTTACCTGGTGAGCAAGGTGTACCCGCACAATGCGAGCCGCACGGGCGTAGTGGCTGCGTGCGAGCGCAGCCTGAAGCGTTTGGGCGTGGAGCGCCTGGACCTTTACCTGCTGCATTGGCCAGGGCAGCACCCGCTGGAGGAGACAATCGAAGGCTTCGAGCAGCTCAAGGCCAGTGGCAAGATAGGCGCATGGGGCCTGTCGAATTTCGACGAGCCTGAGCTGCGGCATGCCCTGCTCGAAGGCTGCGCCACTCAACAGGTGCTCTACAACCCAGAGGCCCGAGGGGTTGAATTCGACCTATTACCTTGGGCTGCCGCGCACCAGATGCCGGTTATGGCTTATTGCCCTATTGGCCAGGGTGGACGCTTTCTTCAACACCCTGTGCTACAGGCCATTGCCCACAGGCACCAGGCAACCAGCGCGCAGGTGTGTCTGGCGTGGGTCATTCGCAGCGGTCAGGTGATGGCCATTCCTAAAGCCGTGGACCCTGAACACCTACGACTCAATGCAAGCGCGGCGGCCTTAAGCCTGACCGCCCAGGACCTTGCAGACCTAGACGCTGCCTTCCCCGCCCCTCAGCGTAAACACGCGTTGAAAATGGTTTAGAGCGCTGGCACCTCCAGCGGCTCGTACGGCGTCAGTCGGCCGCGTCTTCGTCCTCGACCAACCCCCAATTGCGTACGGCTGGCTGTGGGGCGGGCGCTGGCCTGCCCGCTGGCAGGCTGCGCTCGGCAGATGCATCGGGCTGTAATTTCAGGCGCAAGCGCAGGTTATTGACTGAGTCCGCGTTCTTCAGGGCTTCCTCCTCGCTAATGGCCCCTTCCACGACGAGGTCGAACAGCGCCATGTCGAAGGTGCGCATGCCCAGGTTCACCGACTTTTCCATAATGCCCTTGAGTTCACCGAATTCGCCCCGGTGAATCAGGTCCCGAACGGTGGGCGACCCCAACATCACCTCAACGGCCGCACGACGCTTGCCGTCGACAGTCTTGACCAGCCGCTGTGAAACGAACGCTTGCAGGTTATTGCCCAAGTCATTGATCAGTTGAACCCGGCGCTCTTCGGGGAAGAAGTTGATGATGCGGTCCAGCGCCTGGTTGGCGTTATTGGCATGGAGCGTTGAAATCGCCAAGTGGCCGGTGTCCGCGAACGCCAGGGCGTGCTCCATGGTCTCGCGGTCACGTATTTCCCCAATCAGGATCACATCTGGGGCCTGACGAAGGGTATTTTTGAGCGCGGCGCGAAAACTTCGGGTATCTACGCCCACCTCCCGCTGGTTGACGATGCACTTCTTGTGACGGTGGATATACTCCACAGGGTCTTCGATCGTAATGATGTGGCCACTGCTGCTACGGTTACGGTGGTCGATCAAGGCAGCCAGGGAGGTAGACTTGCCGGAGCCTGTCGCACCGATGAAGAGCACTAGGCCATGCTTGCGCATGACCACGTCGAGCAACACAGGAGGCAGCTTGAGATCATCGAACAACGGAATGTCCAGCTTCACATTGCGCGCGACCACGGACACTTCATTGCGTTGTTTGAAGATGTTTATCCTGAATCGGCCGACGCCAGGTACCGACAGTGCTAGATTCATTTCCAGTTCTTTATCGAACTCGGCCCGTTGCTCGGCGTCCATGATGCTGGCCGCGATCTGTGCCACTTCACCGGGCTTTAGCGCATCGGTGCCGAGCGGGCGGAGTACGCCATTGAACTTAGCGCACGGTGGCGCACCTGTAGACAGGTACAGGTCCGAGCCGTCCTGTGTGGCAAGCAGCTTGAGCAGGGCCGTAAGGTCCATGAGTAAGGTCCACCAGTGATGGGTTGAGGTCGGTAGGCGTGACGGCCTATAGAGTGGCCGTTATTGGCCACATGGTGCAAATCCAATGGCAGGGACAGGTAATACGATGACAGTCAGCAACCCGGCGACACCCAGGAGCGCGGGCCGCGCTGCCGGCGAACCGATACCCGGCGCCTGGCCTCACGGCCTGGGCATGGCGGTAGACATCGCACTCAACGCACCGGTGCCCACGGCGGTGGTCTGGGGCAGCGAGCAAGCCGTCCTGGGTAACCCGGCGTTCTTTTCCTTGTTTGGGTTAACTGACGCCAGTCAGGGCTTGGCGCTGAGCAAACTGTTTCCGAGCCTGATAGCTCCGTTATGCAAGGCGCTTGCCACCGTCAGTGAGGGCGTGCCAACCCGGCTGGAAGATGTAGCCAGCGGCTTTGGGCGCGCCGCTACAGCGCAGGCCAGCGAACGGCTGGACGGCTATTTCACGCCTTTGCGTGCCGATCACGGCGGCGTGGTAGGCGCCCTGATTACCGTGGTCGCGCCTCCTCAGCCCAAGCAAGGCACTCCACTGCAGCAGCGGCTTGCGTACCAACAGCGGGCCAATCAGGCATCTGAGGAACGGCTGCGCCTGGCGCTGGACGCTACCAACGCCGTCGGCACCTGGGACTGGTTCATTCGCGAAGACCGCTTCATCGCCGATGCGCACTTCGCGCATATGCACCATGTGGAGCCATTGCAAGCGGGGCACCGCCCCATAGGGGATTACCTCGCTGCAGTGCACCCCGACGACCGGGCCTTCGTGGCGCGGCAAATCAAAGCCTGTATTCATGGCAGCGGCGAGTTTGCCGAAGAGTACCGCTTGCTACAAACCGGCAGCACCTGGCACTGGGTGTTCGCACGCGGCCGCTGCTTCAGAGACGATCATGGCCGGCCCTTCCGCTTTATCGGCGCCTCCATTGATATCACTGAGCGAAAGCTGGCCGAGCAAGCCCTGCGCGAGCTTAACGAAACCCTCGAGCAGCGCGTGATCGAGCGCACTCGTGCTTTGGCTGACGCGAACCGGCGCCTACTCAATGAAGCTCAGGAACGCGAGCGCGCCGAAGAGCTGTTGCGCCATGCGCAGAAGATGGAAGCTGTCGGCCAGCTCACCGGCGGCATCGCCCACGACTTCAATAATATGCTTACCGGGATCATGGGTAGCCTGGAGCTGATGAAACGCTACATCGCTAAGGGCAACACTGGCGATATTGGCCGGTTTGCCGACGCCGCTCTGGGCTCCGCACAGCGCGCAGCGGCCCTGACGCATCGCCTGTTGGCCTTCTCCCGCCGCCAGTCCCTTGACCGGCAGCGTATCGAGCCCAACGCGCTGGTTCATTCTCTGGAAGACCTGTTAGCCCGCACCACGGGTGAGCACATTGACTTGGTACTGACGCTGAATCCAACTACCTGGAGCGCACACACTGATCCCAACCAACTGGAGAGTGCCCTGCTCAACCTGGTTATCAACGCGCGGGATGCCATGCCTGAGGGCGGCCGCCTAACCATTGCCAGCACCAACCGGGCGTTCACTGAGCCCCATGCCAATCAACCCATGGAACCGGTACGGCCGGGGGAGTATGTAGTTTTAAGCGTGAGCGATACCGGTACGGGCATGTCGCCCTCCACCCAGGCCAAAGCCTTTGACCCCTTCTTTACCACTAAACCCATGGGCCAGGGCACTGGCCTTGGCCTATCGATGATCTACGGCTTCGCCCAGCAGAGTGGAGGCCATGTCACCTTGAAGAGCGAGCCAGGTCAAGGCACCGAAGTGTGCATTTACCTCCCCCGCTACCAGGCGCCAGAGGAAGCCAACAGCACGACGCAGCCGGAAAACGCCGCACCTTTGGCCCAACGGGGCGAAAGTGTACTTGTGGTGGAAGATGACCCGGCGGTCCGTATGTTGGTATTGAACGTGCTGGATGAGTTGGGCTATCACGGTCATGCGGCGGCTAATGCAGAAGTCGCAGTGCCGTTGTTGGAGTCTGCACTGCGCATAGACTTGCTGGTCACCGATGTGGGCCTGCCGATAGTCAACGGGCGCCAACTTGCCGAAATAGCACGCCGCCAACGGCCTGGGCTCAAGGTGTTGTTCATGACGGGCTACATCGACAAGGCTGCCGACCGCAGCGCCTACCTTGAAGAAGGCATGGATATCGTCGGCAAGCCTTTTACCCTCGAAGCCCTGGCCGTGAAGATTCGCGAGATGATCGGGGAATAAGCCACAAGCGGGCGGGCACGTATAAACTAAGCGCTCATTCATACGCCCTTTTTAGGAACAGGTCATACCTTCGTTTATGAAAGCCCAGGCTCGCCATATCTTAGTCAAGACAGCCGAACAGGCTGAAACCCTCCGGACCAAGTTGGCTAAAGGCGAAGCCTTTGACCTGCTTGCCCGCAAACACTCCGTATGCCCCTCAGGGAAACGCGGCGGCGACTTAGGCGAAGTGCGGCCTGGCCAGATGGTCACTTCCATCGACCAGGTGATTTTCCGCAAGCCACTCAAAGTCGTGCACGGCCCTATCAAAAGCCGCTTTGGGTATCACCTGGTGCAGGTGTTTTACAGGGACTAAAAAACCCGCAACGCCGTGAGGCGGTGCGGGTTTTCGGAAACGGAACCGCAGCTTATGCGATGGCTGCCATCTGTCGAAGCCGGTGAGCCTGCACGACTGGGCGACTGGTCATGTCCTTCCGCACGCTGGCGATAAGGTTCGAGATGGCGCGGCTACTGGTCAGCTGGCGGGCATCGATCCCTGTAGCGACGACCTCAGGGCGGTCGGAGTTGGGCGCGAACACCTTGACGGTCAATGACTGGCCTGGGCCCTGGATGCACTGGCAGCGTTGTGGCAGGAAGCTACTTTCAATGATATTGCGTAGTTCTAGCGTCGACAGCATTGTCGCTCTCCCTTTTATTCAGTGAGTGCCCTGACCGCCTAGCTGCGGGTAACTCACCGGCAGACAACACACTCTCCATGAGTTCGCGTTTCAGAACACTCCCTGCTAAGCAGCTTCCATGCCTGAGAAAATACCGCTCGTCAGTCCTTTATAAACAATAGCTTACGTCCATGTCTTAATAAATCACACGCAATCGACCGTGCATTTTGCACTCTTGCGAGGCGTGCTGTCGTGCAGTTTACCCATCTGCTCACCAGCCCTGAAGGTGCGCGTGAACTTCAAGCAAGCCTGGTAGGTCCGTTAATCATCATCCTCATTTGGCAGGTTCACCTCCATGCCCCGTGCTATTTGGAAAGGCGCCATCAGCTTTGGTTTGGTTCACATCCCTGTTGCGCTGGTGTCCGCAACCGCGTCCCACGGGATAGATTTTGATTGGCTCGACAAACGCAGCATGGACCCGGTCGGCTACAAACGGGTGAACAAAGCCACCGGCGAAGAAATGAAGGCTGAGAATATCGTTAAAGGGGTGGCGTACGAGAAAGGCCGCTACGTTGTGCTGAGCGAAGAGGAAATCAAGGCAGCGCACCCGGTGTCGACCCAGACCATTGAGATTTTCTCGTTTGTCGACAGCGCCCAGATACCCTTGCCCAATATCGACACCCCTTATTACCTTGCCCCTGACCGCCGCGGCGAAAAAGTGTATGCCCTGCTTCGCGAAACACTGAGGCAGACGGACAAAGTTGCGCTCGCTCTGGTAGTGCTTCATACGCGCCAGTACCTTACTGCGGTAATGCCGCTCGACGATGCGCTAGTGTTGGTAAAGCTCCGCTGGCCCGCCGAAGTACGCGGCCTCGACACCCTGGAGCTAGGGGCTGAGGTGACCGAGGCCACACTTAAAAAGGGTGAACTGGACATGGCCAAGCGCCTGGTAGAAGACATGAGCGGAGACTGGTCCCCAGAGGGCTACACCGATCAGTTCGAAGCCAAAATCATGGAGCTTGTACACCGCAAGGCTAACGATGGCGAGATCGAAGACGTTGAATCCACTGAAGACACGGCCAGCAAGCAGGGCGCGGACGTCATCGACCTTACCGAGTTGCTGAAGCGGAGCCTGGGGGGTAAAGGCAGCGCTAAGCCTGCTGCAACCTCAGCCGCCAAGCCCGCTTCGCGTGAGGCACCCACTACCAAGGCCGCGAAGCCAAGGGCTACACGCAAGCCGCGCAAGGCATCATGATGGCTGGCTCCGGTTGTCGCCTGAATTTGCCACCGCGTGCCAGCTTGCGGATGATGCCTACCTAGGCTAGGGCAGGCCATAGGCCCTGGCTAAACGCAATGGAGGCGTAGATACAGATGAGCCTTGGCAAAACTGAACAGGAACTCAAGCGCAACCTTGAAGGCATCGCACTGGACCTGAAGTGGTCTGCAGTGGAACTCAAAGGGATTGCCCATCGGTTGCAGGACACTAACAATCACGCGCACGCCCATGCTTTCCAGGCTCATGCGCAGGCCTTGCTGCGCATGGTCGAAGTGTTCGAGCGTGGCGAGTCACGCCTCAAGGTGTACGCTGATGAGGTAAGTGCAGGTCATATCACGTGTGCAGTGGCGACCGAGCCGTTGTCCGGGGCCGATGCACCTTACTAGGCGCGCGAGCCACCTTGCCTTAAATCAGTGCCCAAGGCCCTGAAAAAGGTGACAGAGGCCGCGACCTGCACCTAAGGCCTGACACTTTTGTACACTCACGCGGAACCCTTTGTTATTCTGGGGTCAGAGGCTTGCAACATCCCCGTGCCTGGAAGCCTGTCTAGTGCCAGTGGTCGTTGGGGAAATGCTAGTCAATGGAGTTCAGTGCAGTGACGGGTGTGCCATTGTTTAACGAAGGTTCTCGCCTTAAAGTGCTTATCGCCGAAGACGATGAAGTGCTGCGTTTCCTCGCCGAGGTGGTAGTCGAGGAATTGGACCTCTTGGTCGTCAGCTTTGAAACAGCTGATGAAGCGATGAGCTACATGCGCAAAAACCCAGATGACGTGGCGATCGTGGTCACCGACTATATGATGCCGGGCACGCTCAATGGCTGGGAGTTCGCCAAAGAAGTGTGTAAAAAGTGGCCTTCCATTCCGATCATCCTTACTACGGGCTCTGCGGGTGAAAGCGAAGGCAATATTCGTTTCCTGCAAAAGCCTTGGCAGATCGGTGAGCTGACCGACTTGCTGCGCTCGATCACTGCCTCGATTCACCGCAGAATATTGCGTTAACGCCGCCGACCTGGCATTAGCCCACTTTGGGCTCGCTGGCGAAGCCAAACCCCCTTCCGCATAGCCAGCCCCAATGAAGGGCCAGCATCAGCCCTGCTTCCGGCAGTGGTCTGAGCACCGTCATTACAGGGCAGGCCAACGTCAGTTGAACGGCACCCGCGAAGGCGAAGACGGTTGCCAGGCGTAGCGGCAGGCCTGGTACCGCCCCTGCCTGGATAAACAGAAAGAACACCCGCCACAGGCTTAGTACACCAAACCAGCACAGTGCGAGCGTAACCGCCCCGACCGCCTCTTGCAGGTGCCAGGGTTGGCGGGAAACCAGGGCTTCCAGGCCCAGACCCATGTAGAAGTAACTCCAGAAAATCAACCAGGCCGTGCCTGGGATAAGTACCAATGCAAAGCCCGCCCCTACCAGGGTTTTAGACAACCAACTTCTCACCTGACTGACTCCTTTCAGCTTGCTGTTCCGGCAGCGTCCGCTGCGCAAGGCCCCTAAAGCTAATCCAGATTGTGACCCACGTCACTCTTGGATTTGATCCAATGGGACCAATCCTTATTAAATTTGTGGCTATTAGCATGGTAAGCACACGCAGCAGCGCCCCCACTGCCATACAATTGCTGTCATACCTATGCGACAATACCGCCAACGCTCGCACTCACCGACACCTGCTCTTCTCACATTGCTGGGTAATTGCCCTTACCAGCATGCCGGTTCGTTTCACACCAGGCACATGCCCCCATGCGCAGGTGAGCGGAAGCATTCTAAATTGTTATCAGCAGCATCAGCTCCGCTGTACGTCATTGAAAGGTAAAACACTTGATCTCCACCGCCAATATTACGATGCAGTTCGGTCCAAAGCCGCTGTTCGAGAACGTCTCGGTCAAATTCAACAACGGCAATCGCTACGGCCTGATCGGTGCGAACGGTTGCGGAAAGTCGACCTTCATGAAGATCCTCGGCGGCGATCTGGAGCCTAGCGGCGGTCAGGTAATGCTTGAACCGAACGTACGCCTTGGCAAACTGCGCCAGGATCAGTTCGCGTACGAGGCCTTCAGCGTCATCGACACCGTCATCATGGGCCACGAGCAGCTCTGGAAGGTCAAGGCGGAGCGCGACCGCATCTACGGCCTGCCAGAAATGTCCGAAGCCGACGGCATGGCTGTCGCGGAGCTGGAAACCGAGTTCGCTGAAATGGACGGCTACACCGCCGAATCCCGCGCCGGGGAGCTGCTGCTAGGCCTGGGCATCCCCCTCGAACAGCACTTCGGCCCGATGAGCGAGGTGTCCCCTGGTTGGAAGCTGCGGGTGCTGTTGGCTCAGGCACTGTTCTCCGACCCGGATGTACTGCTGCTGGACGAACCCACCAACCACCTGGACATCAACACCATCCGCTGGCTGGAAACCGTGCTAACTGCCCGTAACAGCACCATGGTGATCATTTCTCACGACCGCCACTTCCTTAACAGCGTGTGTACCCACATGGCTGACCTGGATTACGGAGAGCTGCGACTGTTCCCCGGCAACTACGATGAGTACATGACCGCCGCCACTCAGTCGCGTGAGCAACTGCTGGCGGACAATGCGAAGAAAAAGGCGCAGATCGCCGAATTGCAGACCTTTGTCAGCCGCTTCTCTGCCAATGCCTCCAAAGCCAAGCAGGCCACGTCCCGCGCCAAGCAGATCGACAAAATCCAGCTGTCGGAAGTCAAGCCGTCGAGTCGAGTCAGCCCGTTCATTCGTTTCGAGCAGAACAAGAAGCTGCACCGCCAGGCGGTCACGGTCGATAACCTCTCCAAAGGCTTTGACGGAAAGCCCCTGTTCGAACGCCTTGGCTTCCAGGTAGAAGCCGGCGAGCGTGTGGCAATCATCGGCCCCAACGGCATTGGCAAGACCACCTTGTTGCGCATGCTGATGAGCGAACTGCAAGCAGACAAGGGCCTGGTGAAATGGACCGACAGCGCAGAGTTGGGCTACTACGCTCAGGATCACGCCTCCGATTTTGAAGACGATGCCACGCTGTTCGACTGGATGGGCCAATGGACCCAAGGCGGCGAGCAACTTGTGCGAGGCACGCTGGGCCGCATGCTGTTCTCCAGCGACGAAATTGCCAAGTCGGTGAAGGTGATCTCCGGGGGCGAGCAAGGCCGTATGCTGTTCGGCAAGCTGATCCTGCAAAAGCCTAACGTGCTGATCATGGACGAACCCACCAACCACCTGGACATGGAATCGATCGAGGCGCTGAACCTGGCGCTGGAAAATTACCCAGGCACCCTGCTGTTCGTGAGCCACGATCGGGAGTTCGTGTCTTCGCTGGCCACGCGCATTCTTGAGCTGACACCCACCGGCGTGGTGGATTTCAGCGGTACCTATGACGAATACTTGCGTAGCCAGGGCGTGGTGTAGCAGCGCCTGGCAGGTATCGGCGTATAGCCGATCAGCGCCACTGCGTGAACGACTCGGGCCTGCTGCGCTGGCACAGGCCCGAGTCGCTGCTGCTCAGCCTTCTTTCATTTTGGCGGCGGGCTGGCCATCATAGGCGCAGGCCCACTGTCCATGAGCGCGCCATGACCCTTTCGCCCGGCACTACCCCTGAGCGCTCCAGCGCTATCACCCTGCAAATCCTGTCCATCGTCTTCTATACCTTCATCGCGTTCTTCTGCATCGGCTTGCCCATCGCCGTATTGCCTGGCTACGTTCACGATGTGCTGGGCTTCAGTGCGGTCCTGGCCGGTGTGGTGATTGCAGCCCAATACGTGGCCACGCTCCTGATACGCCCCCTCGCGGGACGTTTGGCTGACAGCTTGGGCACTAAGCGCACCATCACCTATGGGCTATATGCAGTCGCCGCCAGCGGCGCGCTGACCCTGATCGCAACCCTGTCACAGGCATGGCCCCAGGCAAGCGTGACGGTACTGGTGGTCGCGCGGCTGCTGTTGGGCGTAGGCCAAGGCCTGATAGGGGTGGGCACCAGTAGCTGGGGCATCGGGCACGTAGGGCCCGAACACACGGCCAAGGTGATTTCCTGGAACGGTATTGCGTCCTACGGCGCCATTGCCATCGGCGCACCCCTGGGCGTGGTCATGACCGCGGACCTGGGCTTCCACTCCCTGGGCGTAGCCCTTCTGGCACTCGCTACACTTGGGCTGGTCATGCTGCGCAAACGGGAAAGCGTGCCGGTGATCCGGGGCGAACGGCTACCCTTCTGGTCAGCGTTCGGCCGGGTGGCGCCTTACGGCATAGGCTTGTGCCTGGCGTCCATCGGGTATGGCACGCTCACTACGTTCATCACCCTGTACTACTTCGAACAGGGCTGGGCAGGCGCGGCCTTCTGCCTCACGGCGTTTGGTGCCTGCTTCGTATTGGCTCGGCTGGTGTTTATCAACGCCATTAACCACTACGGCGGCTTTACCGTAGCCTTTGCCTGCTTGAGCGTAGAAACCCTGGGTTTTCTCTGCCTATGGTTGGCGCCCTCCCCTGTGTTTGCCCTGATCGGCGCAAGCCTGGCGGGGTTCGGCCTGTCATTGGTCTACCCTGCACTAGGGGTGCTCGCCATCGAACGGGTACCTGCGGCCAGCCGAGGTTCGGGGCTCGGGGCGTTCGCGGTGTTCTTCGACATCGCACTTGCCCTGGCAGGGCCGATGATGGGCGCACTGGCGGCCAGCGCTGGCTATGCGCCGATATTCCTCTGCGCAGCAGGGCTGTCCATGACGGGCCTGGGGCTAATCGGCTGGCTAGCTCGTGAAGGGCGACCAGCCTGAGCACGGCCGCGCCAGCTGCTATTGGTCGGCGGTCTGCAACCCGGCCCGGCTGGGCCTGCCAAGGGCCTGGGTGAAGAAACGGCCGGCCTCGTCGATCATGCTGCGATGGATACCCGCCCTGTCTACGCCTTGGGCGTCTTGGCACAGTGCAGGCAGTTCTCGAGCCTGCTCAGGGGTGCAGGGCGCCATGAAGACAAAATGCCCCGCGCCAGCCAACGCATGATAACGCGCCTTCACAGGCAGCTTTCGCGCAAGCGCTTCGGCGTTTTTGTCCACCGCCACCAGTTGGTCGTTGTCGCCAGCGTAAATCAACGTGGGCACATGAACCGTCGCCAGCGCATGGCGGCCAAACATCAGGCTCAGCGGTGCCATCAGCAACAGCGCATGCACCCGAGGGTCGGCTTTGGCAGTCAAGTCCTTGCGGTCAGCGACGAGTTCACCGTGGCGCTTACAGGCATCGGCGTCATAGGGCCGTTCTACACAATAGGCCTTTAACCGGGAGAGGTCCGGCTGGGCCCCTGAGAGGATCAACGCTGTTTCGCCGCCAGCGGAATAGCCGATTACCCCAACCTGTTGGGCATTCACGAAGGGTGACAGCATCGGCTCATCCAGCGCTGCAGTGATGGCCGCCGAAATCTGCAAGGGTCGCCCATACAGGTTACTAAGCGTGCCCAGCCGGCTTTGATCGAGGTAGTTATCACCGGGGTGCAGCACGGCTATGACCACAAACCCGCGTTCGGCAATCGACGTAATGACGTCATGCAGCGCCAACGGGGTGCCTGTGTTGCCATGAGACAGCATCAGCAGCGGAAAGCGCCCAATGGCGATCGCTGCATTCTCGGTCGCTGCGACTTGGTAGCCTTCCAGGCGCCCCGTGTGGGCAGCGTCCCTGGAGGGATAAAAGGCGTAGGCGTGCATAGGCTTACCATCGAGCGGGTCCGCAAAGGTAAGGCGATGAAAGCCTACGCCCCAGTGCAGATGCGGTGCTGCCTGGGCCTGCACTGTTACGAGGCCTAGCAACACCAACATGCCCACAAATCTTGCCACGCCACTCATTGCAACGCCCTCATGCCACCTGCGAGCGCCCTTCAAGGTCGCGCTCATTGCCTGCCTGGCCCACACGGCTGGCCTGCGCTCATGTCATCCCGGACACAAGCATAAGTCAGGCCAGCACTGCGCCAAGGTAAAGCCGTGGCGGTAGGTGTGACGGGTCACGTGCAGTATCGACTCGTAGCCCTTACCGAGGTTCAGTCGATTAGCCTTGCGCGGTTGACCAGTCCACCCAGTGGAATTGCCACGTCATCAAGATAAGCACGCCGAACACTACGCGGTACCAGGCAAATGCGGCATAGCTGTGACGCGCGATGAACGCCAGCAGCCCCTGCACTGCGATCATGGCGAAAATAAACGACACCACGAAACCCAGCGCGAACACCGGGAGGTCCGAGGGTTGGAACAGGTGGCGGTATTTCCAGCCCGAGTACACGGCGGCCCCTACCATGGTTGGCATGGCCAGGAAAAATGAAAACTCGGTGGCCGCCGTGCGCGAGAGGCCGAACAGCAGACCGCCGATAATGGTGGACCCCGAGCGTGACGTACCAGGAATCATCGCCAGGCACTGAGCGCAGCCGATTTTCAAGGCGTCCGTCCATTGCATGGCCTCCACGGTATCGACGCGCACCGAATGGTCGCGCTTCTCGGCCCAGAGCATGATCACACCGCCTACGATCAGCGCAATGGCGACCGTCACGGGGTTGAACAGGTAACGGTGAATCAAATCCGAAAAGAGCACGCCAAGCACAACGGCGGGCAAGAAGGCGACCAAAAGATTTACGGTAAAACGCCGCGCCGACGGGTCACTGGCAAGGCCACCTGTAACAGCGACGATTTTGGCTCTGAAATGCCAGACCACCGCCAGGATGGCGCCCAACTGAATGATGATGTTGAAGGCCATGGCGCGTTCGCCACCAAAATCAAGCAGGTCTGCAACGATGATCTGGTGCCCGGTACTTGAAATGGGCAAAAATTCCGTCAGGCCTTCAACGATGCCCAACAGCATGGCCGACGCGGCCGTCCACATGTCCATTCACTTACCCCGAAGCGATGCCGTTGAACAACGGCGAATTTGAAGAATGACCAATGGCGACGAAAACAGCGGCGTTTTATAAAAAATTGGTTAGTTTTCCGGCAGGTTTTCGTTCGCGCCGCGATTCTGAACCAAGCGCGGGTGCAACGCCAGCACGGATCCTTGCGCCCTGCCCTATGAGACAGGGATGCAGTTGACACCCACAACCGCAGGCCTTCCAATGCCTCCCTTGGCACACCCCTTCCACCCTGCCACAAGGCCCTAGTCATGAACGTGGTGGTCATCACAGGCCCCGAATCCTCCGGCAAAAGCACCCTCGCCCTGCGCTTGCAGCGAGCCTATGGCGGGCGTGTGTGCGAAGAATATGTGCGCACCTTTATCGAGCAGGAAGGGCGCGATACCACACTGGCGGATATACCCGCTATTGCCCGTGGCCAATTGGCCCTGGAAGACAGCGCTCGAGCGCAGGCGCCCGAATGGCTGTGGCTAGACACGCACCTGCTCAGCAACATCCTGTGGAGCCAGGTGCTGTTCGACCAATGCCCTGCCGGGCTTGAGCCGGCCTTGCTGTCGCGCCGCTACGACCTGCACCTGTTGCTGTCACCTTACGGTGTGCCCTGGGTATTCGACCCGCAACGGTGCCAACCCGAGATGGCCCAGCGCCAGGCATTCTTCGACAGGTGCCAGCGCTGGCTGCAGCACCACCAGCACCCGTACGCCGTACTCACCGGTGACTGGGCTGAACGTGAGGCACAGGCTCACAAGGCGCTAGCGCACTATTTTCACCGGGTTGAACACCTATAGTTTCACTGGTCGCGCGCATGGAATTTACCCCACGGTAACCGGTCTATACATTGCACTTGCCGCGATATGCGCGTTTTTTCGCATCACGCTGTGACTCGCAGACGCTTTGGCATCATCAGTAAGAGAGTCGCCGCTGTTGACGTGCGGTGTTGTGGTTATCACTTACCCTCAAGAGAGCCCCAATCATGGATGCAACGCTGCGTGTCAACGAAGCCCTGCTGATCGCCGGCCACGCTTTCGAACCCTTCCAGTGTGTTGCCTGGACCCAGCAAGACGGTGACGGCGCCCTCAGCCTCACCGTGATCGACGACCACACCAGCCATAACCTGTTCCGCGCGCAGCTGCCGGCCAGCGCCTACTCAGACCCTCGGCAGTTTGCCAATGCGTTGGAAACGGTACGTGCCGGGCTGTCCAGCCACGGTTATATCCTCGCGCCCTGGAGCATGCCGCTCTGCGCCAAATGAGCCCGCTCGCCAGGCACCCCGGCGCACCCCGAGCATGAGCGGGTTCGATTGGCAGCGCGTGCTGCTCGATAAACAGTCACTGAGCTTCCTGTGGGAAGTAGCAGGCCGCACCCTGCTGGCCTACATGGTGGTGTTCCTGTTCCTGAAGATCGCGGGCCGTCGAGGCGTGCGGCAACTGTCGCTGTTCGAGCTGGTGGTCATTCTGACCCTAGGCTCGGCGGCGGGTGACGTGACCTTCTACGATGACGTACCGGTACTGCCGGTACTGACCGTATTTCTGGTGATGACCCTGCTTTACCGTCTCACCACATGGCTGATCGAGCGCAGCAGCCGCTTCGGCGAATGGTTGGAGGGCCGGGCCTTTCCGGTGATTCGAGACGGGCTGTTCGACCTGGAAACCCTCGACAAGGGCAACGTGACCCATGATGAGTTCCTGATGGAGCTGCGCCTGCACGGCGCTGAGCACTTGGGGCAGATACGCCTGGCACTGCTTGAAGTCAACGGCGACGTCAGTGTGTACTTCTACGAGCACGATGAGGTGAAGCCGGGGCTGTCCATTCTGCCCAAAGACTTCCGCACACCGACCCTGTCGCCAGAGGCTAGTGGCCTGTACGCATGCGAGCACTGTGGCGGAGTGCAGCAACTGGCAGGTCACCAACGGCTTGCATGCCCCCGGTGTAAGGGTGAGCAATGGAGCCTGGCGATCAGCCGGCCACGGGCCTGAGGGCGGCGGTGCCCTACGATGCCGGGCAGGCCCAACCTGCGCGGCTCAAGGCGATGTTTACGGAGCCTTGGTCAATGCATCAAGGTGAACGTACTCTGCTGCCAGCGCCCGCGCGAGTAATTTGCCCTTACCCAGCCTCACACTCCCCGCCTCAATGTCTACCAGCAGCGTATCGCAGCTGAGGCCCTCGACCCCGGCCAGTGATTTTATCCGGCCATCGGTGACGATCACGCAGCGCTGCGCTTGCCCGGGCATGGCCCGCCGCTGCTGAGCCAACCAGGTGCCGGCTTCGCTCATGGCAGGCAGCAAGGGTGTGCCACCCCCCGCGCCTAATGCGTCAAGCCAGGGCTTCAACGCCGCCGAGGCCTTGAGCCCGTGATGCTGCCATTGAGGCCCGGCGCCACTGGCCGTGAGCAGTGCCAGCCGTGCACGCTGGCGGTAGGCGAGGTCGAACAACGCCTGTAAAAACCCTTTAGCGCGACCCAATGCACCGTTACGCCGGGTTGATCCCGAGGCATCTACCAGCACCAGCCACACCGGTGGAACGTGTTGCCGGCCCTGCTGCCAACGCAGGTCGGCACGGCAGCGAGGCCGCCCATTGGCGAGGGTGCTCGCCCACGCGATACGCCCTTGAGGGGCTGCGCTGCCCTCCCCTTTGGGCCGGCGCGCAAGTACCTGCGTACGTTTAGCCCCCGTACCTTGCAGCCGGGGGCTTACTGCTTTTTTGGCCACTCCGGTAGCCCGGTCCGAGGCCCTGCCGGCACTGCCTGTGCGGGCAGTTGGCCCCAGGTACCGCTTTGGGCGCTGCCCTCCCTAGCGGGCGGCTGCCATGATTCGGGCGGCGGTGGTGAGGGGGGCACGTCTGCGCGGCCAGGCTGGCGCCGATGACGCAGGGCAAAATCAGCCACCGCGTCGATGTCTTGCCGTTCTATAGTGCTCGCCCCTCGCCAGGCCGCGTGGGCCCTGGCGGCGCGCAGCCAGACCAGGTCTGCGCGCAAGCCATCCACACCGGCGTCGTGGCACGCCTTGCTGATATGGGCTAAGGCGTCGTCGCTCAGGGGTACTGCGTCGAGGCGCGCCCTGGCGTCACGGCAGCGTGCACTCAGGGCGGCCTGCTCCGACTGCCACTGATCGCAGAACGCGGCCGGATCATTGTCGAAAGCAAGCCGACGGCGAATGATGGCCTGCCGCGCTAACGGGTCGGGCCGCTCATCCAAAGCAACGTTCAGCCCGAAACGGTCCAGCAACTGAGGCCTCAGTGCCCCTTCCTCGGGGTTCATGGTGCCGATCAACACGAAACGCGCCGGGTGCTGATGGGAGACCCCATCGCGCTCCACGCGGTTGATGCCACTGGCAGCTACATCCAGCAGCACGTCTACCAGCGGGTCAGGCAGCAGGTTGACTTCATCCACATACAGTACCCCGCCGTCGGCTTTAGCCAACACACCGGGCGAGAACCGCACTTCGCCCTGCCCCAGTGCGGCGTCGAGGTCTAGCGTACCCACCACACGGTCCTCGCTAGCCCCTAGCGGAAGGGTGACGAAGGGGGCGCCCTCCAGCAGGTCGGCCAGCCCACGCGCCAGAGTGCTTTTGGCCATGCCACGCGGGCCTTCGATCAGCACGCCGCCGACCTTGGGGTCGATGGCCGCCAGGCACAAGGCAAGCTTGAGGGGCTCGGCACGCACCACGGCAGCCAGGGGGTAATGAAACGGCATGTCAGCCCTCTTCTTCGGTATCGATAAGCAGGTCTTCAAGCGCACCCTGGTAGGCCCCCGGGGCCTGCCATAACCCACGCTGCTGTGCTTCGAGCAGGCGCTCGGCCATGTCCCGCAACGCATGGGGGTTATGCGCTTGAAGAAACGCTTTGTTCTGCTCATCCAACAGGTACGCGTCGGTAAGCAGCTCGTATTGGTGGTCGTCGATCAAGCCGGTGGCGGCGTCGAAGCCAAACAGGTTATCCAGGGTGGCCGCCATCTCGAAGGCGCCCTTGTACCCGTGCCGGCGTGCGCCTTCTATCCACTTGGGGTTAACCGCACGGGCGCGTACCACGCGGTTGATCGCTTCCTTGAGGGTGCGAATACGCGGCACGTCGGCCTGGCTGTGGTCACCGTGATAGCTGGCCGCCTCGCGCCCGCTCTGCTGATGTACGGCGGCCAGCATGCCGCCTTGGAACTGGTAGTAATCGTTGGAATCGAGCAGGTCGTGCTCATGGTTGTCCTGGTTGTGCAACACCGCCTCAAGCTTGCCCAACCGATTTGCCAGTTCCGAGCGCGCCGGCGCGCCGTCGTCCGCCATGCCATAAGCGTAGCCGGAATGGTTCAGGTAAGCGTCCGCCAGGTCAGCCCGTGCAGACCATTGCCGAGAGTCGATCACCCCCTGCACACCGGCGCCATATGCCCCCGGCTTGGCCCCGAACACCCGCCAGCCCGCTTGACGCCGAGCCTCATCGAGCGCAACCCCTTGGGCCTCCAGGGCGGCTGTTTCGGTACGTACGCGTTCAGCCACCGGGTTGAGGTCTGCCGGCTCGTCCAGATCCGCCACCGCTTGCACAGCAGCATCGAACAGGCGGATCAGGTTACCGAATGCATCTCGGAAGAACCCCGACACGCGCAAGGTGACGTCTACCCGGGGCCGGTCCAGCAGGCTCAAGGGAAGGATCTCGAAGTCGTCCACGCGCTGGCTGCCTGTTGCCCAAACGGGCCGCACGCCCAGTAGCGCCATGGCCTGAGCAATGTCGTCGCCCCCGGTGCGCATGGTCGCGGTCCCCCATACGGAGAGGCCAATGGCGCGCAAGTGATCGCCATGGTCCTGGAGGTGGCGCTCCAGCACCAGGTTGGCCGAGGCGAACCCCAGGCGCCAGGCCGTAGGCGTGGGCAGGTTGCGCACGTCCACGCTGTAGAAGTTGCGTCCGGTAGGCAGTACATCCAACCGGCCCCGGCTGGGCGCGCCACTAGGGCCCGGCTCCACGAATCGGCCAGCCAACGCGGCCAGCAGGTGTTCAATTTCCGAAGGGCCACAGGCATCCAGCGCTGGCGCTACGGTGTGCACCAGCCCGTCGAGCACCGCCGCCACGCCTGCCCACCCCTCACCAGCCGGGCAGCGCCACGTGCCGTCGAGAGCCTGCTCAATCAGGCGATTGCCTAACAGCTCCAGCCGTTCGCGGGTATCACCCTGGGTCCGCCAGGCACCTGCCTCTAAGCCCGCCAACAATGCGGGGCGCGGCCCCTGCCACGGCTCGCCAAAGACGCAATCCAACGGATCAAAACCCAGCCCCAGTGCCTGGGCGAGGGCGCGTTGCAGGCTGGCGTCGGCGCCCTTGCCAGCAGCGCGAGGCACCCGCAGCAGCGCTGCCAGGGTATCGAGGCGAAGCCGCCCCTCGGGGGACTCGCCAAACACGTGCAGGCCGTCACGGATCTGAGACTCCTTGAGGTCGCACAGATAAGTATCGAGCCGCGGTAACCAGGCATCGGCATCCGCCAAGGCCCCTGCTTCAAGGCCCAGTTCACGGTCCAGCTGGGTAGCTTTTACCAGTGTGAGTATTTCCCGTTGCAGCTCCAGCGCACGGCGCGGGTCCAGCAGCTGGGCCTCGTAGTATTCGTCTGCCAGCCGCTCCAGGTCGCGTAGCGGGCCATAGCTTTCAGCCCGCGTAAGTGGCGGCATCAAGTGATCGATGATCACCGCCTGGGTACGGCGTTTGGCCTGCGCGCCCTCGCCCGGGTCGTTGACGATAAAGGGGTAGATATTGGGTAGCGGCCCGAGTAGCGCGTCAGGCCAGCAACTGGCAGACAGCCCTACCCCCTTGCCAGGCAGCCATTCAAGGTTGCCGTGCTTGCCCACATGGATGACCGCATGGGCGCCGTAGTGCAGCCGAATCCAGAAATAGAACGCAAGGTAACCGTGCGGCGGCACCAGATCGGGGTCATGGTAGGTTGCGCTGGCATCGAGCTGGTAACCCCGGGCAGGCTGAATACCGACAAAGGTCTCGCCAAAGCGCAGGCCGGCGACCATCAGCCGCCCCTGCCGGTACATCGGGTCCCCCTCAGGCGCGCCCCAGCGGCTGAGCACGGCTTCCTGGCAGCTTTGAGGCAGCGTAAGGAAGGCCTGTTGATAGTCGTGCAGTGACAGGCTCTGGGCACATGGACGTACGTCCAAGTGGTCCAAGTCATTGGTAACGCCGCCGAGCAGCGTATGGATCAATGCCGTGCCGCTGTCGGGCAGGCCCGCCACTGGATACCCTTCGCTCGCCATCGCCCGGAGGATGGTCAACGCGGCGGCGGGGGTATCCAGGCCTACCCCGTTACCGATACGCCCATCACGCGTGGGGTAGTTGGCCAGAATCAAGGCCACGTGCTTTTGCGGCGCCGCTGTGCGCGCCAGGGCGATCCAGCGTGACGCCAGGGCCGCCACCCAGGCCATGCGTTCAGGGTGCGCCTGATAACACACCACATCGCTCTGGCTGCGCTCACTGCGCCAGGCCAGGCTTTTGAAACTGATCGCACGGCCTATGATTCGACCGTCCAGTTCGGGCAAGGCCACGTGCATCGCCAGGTCCCGTGCGCCCAAGCCCTGTGCGCTCTGCTCCCACATGGGCTGGTTGTCCTGCGCGCAGATCGCCTGGATTACAGGGATGTCTCGGCGCATGGGTCGCTGGCGGGGCGCATCCGGGCTGGATAAGGCAAACCCCGTGGTGTTGATTACCAGCGCCGCCTCTACTGCATCCATCCAGGTTTCGAGTTGGGCAAGGCAGGCGGCCTCTTTCAGGCTGGCCACGGCCACAGGCATGGGGTTGAGCCCCGCCGTCAGGAGCACTTCGCAGAATGTATCGATGAAGCCTGTATTGGCCGCTTGCAGGTGAGAACGGTAGAACACCAGCGGTACGACAGGCGCGCCGTGCTGCCAACTCGATTGCCACTGCTCAAAGCCTACGGCGCCCTGTGACGGGTGATACAGGCTCACCCTGGGCAACGCCGCTGGCGGCTGCCAGGGGAGCGGTGCGGTGAGTACGCCAGGGAAGGCGTGATCGGCGAGGTACCCGAACAACGAACGCGCGTTATCCATGCCGCCTTGGCGCACGTACTGCCACACGTTGGCTGCCACTTCGGCCGGAACCGTACACAAGGCTTCCAGCTCTGGGTCCGGGCGGTCACAGCCAGGCACCATGACGACCTGCACCCCCTGCTCGGCCAAGCGCATGAGCTGCTCCACGCCATAGCGCCAGTACCCTACGCCGCCGTGAAGGGACAACACGATCAACGTGGCACGACGCAGCACCTGGTCAACGTAGAGGTCGACCGAAGCATGGTTTTGTACCTGCATGGGGTTGGCCAGGCGCAGTGCGGGGTAATCCGCCGGCAGGGCCTTGGCAGCCTCGGCCAGTAGCGCCAGGTGCGAATCGCCGCTGCACAGAATCACCAGCGGCGCGGGGCTTTGGCCGAGGTCGGCGATGCTGTCGTCCGGCACGAAGCCGCCAGGCTGGGTCCTGAGCAGGTGCATGGGTCAGCCGTTCAGCGCGGCAGTGAGTTCGGCCCGCAATACGGCGCCATCCAGATCCTGGCCGATCAGCACCAGCCGCGTAACGCGAGGCTCATTGGCGGCCCAGGCGCGGTCGAAATGGCGATCAAACCGGCTGCCCACGCCCTGTACCAACAAGCGCATGGGCTTGTCGGGAACGGCTGCAAACCCCTTCACACGCAGCACTGCGTGACGCTCTACCACGCCCTGCAAAGCTGCAAGCAAGGCCGCCTCCGGCGCTTGCGCAAGCTCGACCCAGATAGAGTCAAAGGCATCGTGATCGTGGTCGGCTTCTTCGCCATCGTGGTGCTGGTCATGGTGTGTCTGGCGGCTGTCGATGTGGGTTTCCGACGCCGCACCCAGCCCCAGCAACACGCTAAGTGGCAATTGCCCGGAGGACGCTTCGACCACCTTGACCGAGGCTGGAAGCTCCTCGCTCACCTGGGCGCGCACGCGCTCCAGGCCAGGAGCGTCGATAAGGTCCACCTTATTGAGGATCACCAGGTCGGCACTGGCCAGTTGGTCTTCGAACAACTCATGCAGCGGGGATTCGTGGTCCAGGTTAGGGTCCTGACGACGTTGCACGTCTACCGCCTCGGGGAAGGCTGCGAAGGTGCCGGCGAGCACAGCCGGCGCATCGACCACGGTGATAACCGCGTCGACGGTGCAGGCATTGCGGATCTCTGGCCACTGGAAGGCCTGTACCAACGGCTTTGGTAGTGCCAGGCCGCTGGTTTCGATCAGGATGTGGTCCAGGTCGCCACGCCGCTGTACCAGTTCACGCATCACAGGGAAAAATTCTTCCTGCACCGTGCAGCACAGGCAGCCATTGGCCAGCTCGAATACGCGCCCCATGGCTTCTTCTTCAGTGCAGCCAATGCTGCATTGCTTGAGCAGGTCGCCATCGATGCCTAGCTCGCCAAATTCATTGACGATGACCGCAATACGGCGGCCCCCGGCGTTGTCAAGCATGTGCCGCAACAAGGTGGTTTTGCCCGAGCCAAGAAAGCCGGTGACGATGGTGACGGGGAGCTTGCTGAGGGTTTTCATGAGGTGCCTGCGCGAGGGCAAGGCAGGCACTGAGTGACCACGACCGAGGCCCTGGGCACTGAGCACCAGGCACCCCGCCCGGTTGAATGGGTAAACCGGGAAGCCTACGCAGTGGCAGGCAACAGGTCAATCCGCACTAGGGCAGGCGGCGGCAGGTGTTCCGTGCTGCTTAGGCAGGCCAAAGGCTTTATCGAAGGCCCATTGAAAGCCGTAGGCATAAATGAAGAAGAACACGAACAGCCCCAGGTTGGCGCCGAAGGCCACGGCCGGGGTAACGCCTAGCCCATAGGCCATTACCGGCGTAAGCAGGACCACCAACCCACCCTCAAAACCAACCGCATGCAGCAATCGCCGTGCCGGGGTGCGGGTGCGCCAGCCCTTGCGGCGTTCCAGCGCCTCGAACGCCTGGTTGAAGAGCATGTTCCAGAGCAATGCGATGGCGCTGATGGCAATGGACAAGAGCGTGGAATGGCCCATGTCTTGATCGAAGACGATTGAAAGGGCTGGCGCTACAAACACCAGCGCCCCTGCCTCGTACAGTACGGCCTGCACTACCTTACGTAACGCGCCTTGCATGCTGGACACCTCCTTGGATGGCGTCACAGCTTCCCGGAGCTTCGAACCAAGCGCAACCCCTGCTGCCCCTCAGACACGCGCACTACCCTTGCGAACGGCTTAATCACTCCCGCTGATAGTTATCTTCGAACCATTCGATTCGTCGATGATGGTTCATATCGCCATTATCCGCTGCATTCCTGATAACACCCGGGCGGGCATACTATGGATCAGTCATTCAAACCCTTGCGTTACCCTATCGCCGTGTTGGCCCTTGCGGTGCTTACCGCGTGCGGCCGTGCACCAGAACAGGCCCAGGCACCCGCGGCCCCAAAGGTCAGCGTGGCGCAGGTGCTGGACCAGCCGGTTAACGAGTGGGACGAGTACACCGGCCGGCTGGAGGCGCCTGAAACCGTGCAGCTGCGCCCACGGGTGTCGGGGCAGATCGACCAAGTGGCCTTTACCGAGGGCGCGCTGGTAAAAAAAGGGGATGTGCTGTTCCAGATCGACCCGCGCCCGTTCCAGGCCGAGGTTCACCGGCTCGAAGCCCAGTTGCAGCAGGCGCGGGCTAACGCTGCCAACAGTGATAGCGAAGCCAGCCGAGGCGAACGCTTGCGCAGCGCCAACGCCATTTCCGCAGAGCTGGCCGACGGCCGCAACAGCGCAGCCCAGGCTGCAAAGGCGGGTGTAGCGGCCATTCAGGCGCAACTGGACCTTGCCCGGTTGAATCTGAGCTTCACCCGCGTGGCGTCGCCGATCAGTGGCCGGGTAGGCCGGGCGGAAATCACGGCGGGCAACTTGGTGACCGCTGATACGAGCCTGCTTACGCGGGTGGTCTCTACCGACAAAGTCTATGCGTACTTTGATGCCGATGAGCGCGCCTTCCTCAAATACAGCCAGATGACCCGAGACGGCCGTATCAGCGACGCCGCGCCGGTGTACATGGGGCTTTCGAACGAAGAGGGTGACACCCACCTGGGCCACCTCAACTTTCTCGACAACCAGGTAGACCCTCAGACCGGCACCATTCGCGGCCGGGCCGTATTTGACAACCGCAATGGCGAGTACACCCCTGGCCTGTATGCCCGCCTCAAACTGGTCGGTAGCGGTGTGTACCAGGCGGTGCTTATCAAGGACGAAGCCGTAGGCACCGACCTTGGCAAGAAATTCGTGCTGGTGATGGACGCAGATAACAAGGCCGTGTACCGAGCGATCGAGCTGGGCCCCAAACTCGAAGGCTTGCGCATCGTGCGCAGCGGCCTGGCCAAAGGCGACCGCATCGTGGTGAACGGCCTGCAACGTGTGCGCCCTGGCAGCACCGTAGACCCTCAAACCGTGCCCATGGCTGGCCCGGACACGATGGCGGCCTTGGCTAGCCAGCGCCAGGCCCTCGAAGCCAACACTCCTCCAGCGACCCCTGCCCCACAGAAGCTCGCCAGCACCCTGGCCCCACGCGGCTAAAGGATCAGCGCCATGACGTTCTCAGGATTCTTTATCAAGCGGCCCATTTTTGCGGCCGTGTTGTCGTTGCTGATTTTGATCGGCGGCGCTATTTCGCTGTTCCAGCTGCCCATCAGCGAGTACCCGGAAGTGGTGCCGCCCACCGTGGTGGTACGGGCCACCTTCCCTGGGGCCAACCCCAAGGTGATCGGCGAGACCGTGGCGGCGCCGCTGGAGCAGGCCATCACCGGCGTTGAAAACATGCTCTACATGAGCTCCCAGGCAACGGCAGACGGCAAGCTGACGCTCACCATCACCTTCGCCCTGGGCACGAACCTGGACACCGCCCAAGTGCAGGTGCAGAACCGCGTCACCCGTACCGAGCCCAAGCTGCCGGAAGAGGTGACGCGAATCGGTATTACCGTGGACAAGGCCTCCCCCGACCTGACCATGGTGGTCCACCTGACGTCTCCGGACCAACGCTACGACATGCTCTACTTGTCCAACTACGCCGTGCTCAACATCAAGGATGAGCTGGCACGGCTGAACGGTGTGGGCGATGTGCAGCTGTTCGGCATGGGTGACTACTCGCTGCGCGTATGGCTGGACCCGAACAAGACCGCATCGCGTAACCTGACAGCCACCGACGTGGTGAATGCCATCCGCGAGCAGAACCGCCAGGTCGCCGCAGGCCAACTGGGTGCCCCGCCCGCGCCTAACGCCAGCAGTTTCCAGCTGTCGATCAATACCCAAGGCCGGTTGGTCACTGAAGAAGAATTCCAGAACATCATCGTGCGTGCAGGCCCCGAGGGTCAGATCACCCGCTTGCGCGACATCGCTCGGGTTGAGCTGGGTTCCAGCCAGTACGCGCTGCGCTCGTTGCTCAACAACCAGCCCGCCGTTGCCATCCCGATCTTCCAACGCCCCGGTTCCAATGCCATCGACATCTCCAACGAGGTGCGCGGGCGCATGGACGAGCTTAAGAAGGGCTTCCCGGACGGCATGGACTACAGCATTGTCTATGACCCCACCATTTTCGTACGCGGCTCCATTGAGGCCGTGGTGCACACCCTGTTCGAAGCACTGATACTGGTGGTGCTGGTGGTGGTGCTGTTCCTGCAAACCTGGCGCGCGTCCATCATTCCGCTGGTGGCGGTACCGGTCTCGCTGATCGGCACCTTTGCCGTGATGCACATGTTTGGGTTTTCGCTCAACGCGCTGTCGTTGTTCGGCTTGGTATTGGCCATCGGTATCGTGGTGGACGATGCCATCGTGGTGGTCGAGAACGTGGAGCGCAACATCGAGCTTGGCTTGGAGCCCGTGGCCGCCACGCACCGCGCCATGGGCGAGGTGACCGGCCCGATCATTGCCACTGCGCTGGTGTTGTGTGCGGTGTTCATTCCAGCGGCGTTCATTTCCGGGCTCACCGGGCAGTTCTACAAGCAGTTCGCCCTGACCATTGCGATTTCCACCGTCATCTCGGCGTTCAACTCGCTGACACTGTCCCCTGCCCTGGCCGCCGTGTTGCTCAAAGGCCATGACGCACCCAAGGATCGCTTCTCGCGCGTGCTGGATCGGGTGTTTGGCGCCTGGCTGTTCCGGCCCTTCAACCGCTTCTTCGAAAAGGCCAGTCACGGGTATGTAGGCACCGTGCGCCGCGTGATTCGTGGCAGCACGGTCGCTCTGCTGGTGTACGGCGGCCTGATCGTACTCACGTGGTTTGGCTTTGCGCACACCCCTACAGGCTTCGTGCCGCCGCAGGATAAGCAGTACTTGGTGGCCTTTGCCCAATTGCCGGACGCCGCCAGCCTGGACCGTACCGAAGACGTGATCAAGCGCATGTCGGCCATGGCCATGGAGCAGCCCGGCGTGGCGAACGCCATTGCCTTCCCAGGGTTGTCCATCAACGGTTTTACCAACAGCCCCAACAACGGCGTGGTGTTCGTGGCCCTCAAGGACTTCGATGAGCGCACCGATGCCAGCCAGTCGGCAGGCGCTATCGCCGCCGCGCTGAACGGCAAATACGCAGGGATTCAAGACGCCTACATGGCGATCTTCCCGCCGCCGCCGGTTCAGGGCTTGGGCACCATCGGCGGGTTCCGTGTGCAAGTCGAGGACCGGGGCAACCTGGGCTACGAGGCGCTGTACACAGAAACCCAAAACGTGATCGCCAAAAGTCACAGCGTGCCCGAGCTGGCTGCTCTGTTCACCAGCTACACGGTGAACGTGCCTCAGGTAGACGCCAACATCGACCGTGACAAAGCCAAGACCCTAGGCGTAGCGATCAGCGACATCTTCGACACTTTGCAGGTGTACTTGGGTTCACTGTATGCCAACGACTTCAACCGCTTTGGCCGCACCTACCAGGTGAATGTGCAGGCAGACCAGCGCTTCCGGCTGGATGCCGAACAGATCGGTCAGTTGAAAGTGCGCAACGACCGTGGCGACATGATTCCGTTGGCCACATTGATAAAGGTGGACAACGCGTCGGGCCCGGACCGGGTGATGCACTATAACGGCTTCGTTACCGCTGAAATCAACGGTGCCGCCGCGCCCGGCTACAGCTCGGGCCAGGCCCAGGCCGCCATGGAAAAACTGCTGCAAAACGAACTGCCTAACGGCATGAGCTATGAATGGACGGAGTTGACCTACCAGCAGATCCTCTCAGGCAACACTGCACTGCTGGTCTTCCCACTGTGCGTACTGCTGGCCTTCCTGGTACTGGCGGCTCAGTACGAAAGCTGGAGCCTACCGTTGGCGGTTATCCTCATTGTGCCCATGACGCTGCTGTCTGCGATCGCAGGGGTCATCATTGCCGGTAGCGACAACAACATCTTTACCCAGATTGGCCTGATCGTACTGGTGGGGCTGGCGTGTAAGAACGCGATCCTCATCGTGGAGTTTGCCAAAGACAAGCAACTCGAGGGCATGGACCCGTTGGCGGCGGTCTTGGAAGCCTGCCGGTTGCGCTTGCGGCCAATCCTGATGACGTCCTTCGCGTTCATCATGGGCGTGGTACCGCTGGTGCTCTCCTCAGGCGCAGGGGCCGAAATGCGCCACGCCATGGGTGTGGCCGTGTTCTCGGGCATGTTGGGGGTAACCTTCTTCGGCCTGCTGCTCACGCCGGTGTTCTTCTTCCTGATCCGCCGCTTCGTGGAACGCCGTGAGCAGGCCCGCGCCGCGACGAACAACCCAGCCCCCCTGGAGGCGCAACCATGAGCCCACTGTTGCGTTTTGCCCCTGCCCTGTTGACCCTAGCGCTGGCCGGTTGCGTGGTGGGCCCTGATTACCAGGCCCCGGCCCAGACGCCGGCTCACCTGACCGAGCTGCAGCCGGACGCCAGCGCGCTGTACGACCGCTCACGCCTTGAAGCGGTGTGGTGGAAGCAGTTCGAGGACCCGACCCTTGACCAATTGGTCGGCCAGGCCCTGGCGGGTAACCGTGACCTGCGGGTGGCATTCGCTCGCGTAAAAGCGGCCCGCGCCCTCCGCGATGACGTGGCCAATGATGCCCTGCCCGTGGTCACGGCCGGGGCCAGCAGCCAGGTAGGCAAAGGCCAGGTGCCTGGGCAAACCGACCGCCGCATTAACGTGGAGCGCTATGATCTGGGCCTGGACATGGCTTGGGAGGTTGACCTGTTCGGGCGTATCCAGCGCCAGCTGGAAGCCAGCGATGCCCAACAGGCCGCTGCCCAGGCGCAACTGCAGTCGTTGCGCGTTACCTTGGTGGCTGACGTAGTAGACGCCTATGGCCAATTGCGTGGCAGCCAACTGCGCGAACGTATCGCCCGTGACAACCTGTCTAACCAACAGGCGTCCCGAGGCATCACGGTACAGCTGCGCGACCTGGGCGTGGGCGATGCCTTCGATGTGGTACGCGCTGATAGCCGGCTGGCAGGCGTAGAAGCCAGCATCCCGCTGTTGCAGGCCGAACAGGCACGTGCCCGCCACCGCATTGCAACCTTGTTGGGCCAGCGCCCTGACGCACTGAGCGTTGACCTGTCGCCCCGCCCATTGCCTGCGATCGCCAAGGCCTTGCCCATCGGCGACCCTGGCGTGCTGCTCCAGCGCCGGCCTGACGTGCAAGCGGCCGAACGTCAATTGGCTGCATCCACTGCCAATATCGGTGTAGCCACTGCGGATTTGTTCCCCCGCGTCAGCCTCACCGGCTTTCTGGGCTTTACCGCCGGCCGAGGCTCGCAGATAGGTGCGTCAGCCGCGCAAGCCTGGAGCCTGGGGCCAAGCATCAACTGGGCAGCCTTCGATCTGGGCAGCGTTCGCGCGCGCATCCGTGGTGCCAACGCCGATGCCGAAGGGGCCCTGGCTACTTATGAGCAGCAGGTGCTGTTGGCCTTGGAGGAAGCGGAGAATGCGTTCAGTGACTACGGCCGCCGTCAGCAACGGCTGGTGTCGCTGATCCGCCAGAGTGAATCCAGCCGTTCCGCCGCCGACCTGGCGGGGCTACGCTACCGCGAGGGCAGTGTGGATTATCTGGTGCTGTTGGATGCCGAGCGTGAACGCCTGGCGGCTGAAGATGCACAGGCGCTGGGCGAAGTGGAGGTGTACCGCGGCATCGTGGAGATCTATAAAGCTTTGGGGGGTGGGCCAGAGGAAGGTGCAACGCGCATTGCATCACGCTGATCCACGCTACGAAGGGGAAAAAGGCGCCTACTGGAGGCGCCTTTGCAGCCTAGATAGGCGTTTTTTGACCGTGGTCATCAAGTGGGGCACCACGGTGTGCTCCCGCCTGGCGCTTGGCCTCGTCTACCGCAAACTTGAGTATCTCTGCGGCCGGCCCCTTATCCTTTTCGCGTAACTTCACCTTATCGCTCAGGCTCTTGCCGTCAGCATCAAACACCTTTACGTGAGACTCATATTGATCGTCGGACAACTGACGCACTTGCACTTCAATGCGAGTGTTGTTGGCCAGTGTTTCAGAATGTTCCAGGCTGTCACTACGGCTGACGTCTTTATGCTCATTCATCGTGTCCATTACGGCGTTCCTCTCACCTGGCGCTTGGTCTGTAGACGAAAGACCTGTCGCCACGGCGTTTGGTTCACTTACCAACGGTTGACGCCGGTGCGTTTAGCGGCGGCCCATTCAGCGCAGAACCACTCATCGCCATCCTTAGTTTTTGGACGAGTTCTTCTTCGCGGAAGGGCTTCTGAACGATCAAGTATTTTCCGTCTTCCAACCCTTCCACCCGTGCATAGCCGGTGATGAATACGACGGGCAAGCTGGGGTAACGGTTGTGTACTTCGGCGGCCAGTTCAGCGCCGGTCATGCCGGGCATGGCGTAGTCGGTAAGCAGGACATCCACCTCGTCATCGAGCCGCTCCAGCGCCTGGGCCCCGCCATCTGCTTCGATGACGATAAAGCCAAGGGCATCCAACAGCAGGGCGGTGACCTGACGCACATTAGGGTCATCGTCTACCAACAGTATGCGGTGCTTGAGCCCGTCAGAGGGCAGCAGCGCTTCAGCAGGCGCAGGTTCGCTGAAGGTCAGGCTGGGCGTGGGCACGCCAGGCAGGTAGACCTTCACGGCCGTGCCCTGCTCCTCGGCGGTCTGAATCGCCACGCCACCCCCCGACTGCTTGGCGAAACCGAACACCTGGGCCAGCCCAAGGCCAGAGCCTTTGCCCACATCTTTGGTGGTGAAGAACGGTTCGAAAGCCTTGGCCAGCACCGCCGGTGGCATGCCGCAGCCTGAGTCCTCGATGGTCAGCACCACGTAGTCACCTGGCTCCGGGTCCTCCGGGCGGCTGGCGGGTTGGGTAACCGTCTCATTAGCGGTAATGACCTTGAGCGTTCCACCGTTGGGCATAGCGTCCCGGGCATTGATCGCAAGGTTGAGAATGATCATCTCGGTTTGAGTGGCATCGACCAAGGCGTTCCACAGCGACGGGTCTTTATCGGTCTCGATCCAGATACTGCCCCCCAGCGTGCGCTGGAGCAGGTCCAGCATGCCGGAGACGGTGTCGTTGAGGCTGACGGCCGCTGGTTCCAGTCGCTGGCGCCGCGAAAACGCCAGCAGTTGGCTGGTCAACCGGGCGCCGCGTTCGGCGGCTTCTTGAATACTGTGCAGGCGGCTGTCGAACTTGGCGAAATTGCCTCTGCCAAGGTCACGAATAAGGAAGTTGGCGCTGGCCAGGATAACCGTCAGCAGGTTGTTGAAGTCGTGAGCCACGCCCGCTGTCAACTGGCCCACCGCCTCCAGCCGCTGCATCTGTTGAAGGGCCGCTTCGACCCGCTCGCGCTCGCGGATCTGCTCACGCAAGCGCTCGTTGGTGGCGGCCAGTTCGTCCAGCACCGTGCGCTCGCTGGTAATATCCCGGGCCACGGCGTACATCATGCTTTCGTCGGGCACGATGGTCCATGAAAGCCAGCGATAGTCACCGTCGGCGTGCCGCATACGGTTGACGAAGCGGCTGGAGACGATCCCTTCGGCGACGTTCTCAACTTCCCGCGTGGTGGCCGCAACGTCATCAGGGTGAACCAGCCCCCACAGGCCCATTTGCGACAACGCGCCCCGAGGCCATCCCAGGGTTGCTTCCCACGCGGGGTTCAACGCGGCAGGCTCCATGTCGAAATGCAACACCGCCAGCAGCTCCCGTGACAGCTCCCAGGTGCGGTCGCGCTCGCGGGTACGCTTTTCAACGCGGTCGCCCAAAAGGTCGTTAAGCCGCTCTAGCGACTCAGTGGCCTCTTTCTGCGCGGTGATGTCTTGAAGTACTCCACTGAAACGCACGCAGCGACCGTCTTCTACACTGGAGCGACCGCTGCTGGAAAACCAGCGCTCTACCCCGCTGGGCAAGCGAACCCGGTATTCCACCTGGTACGTGTGGTCGCTGCTGGCGTTGAGTGCAGCGTCCACGCGCTCGCGAACGCGCGGCAGGCTTTCGGTATCAATGTTGGAATAGAACAATTCCAGGCTAACCGGTGCGTTCGAGGGCAGCTCGTACATCTCGCGCATGCGCTCGTCCCACGTGAGCACATTGGTGATGGGGTTGAATTCCCACGTACCCATGCGTGCCGCCTGGATCGCAATGCGCACACGCGATTCGGCTTCATGCAAGTTGAGCTCGGCCAGCTTGCGCTGCTTGCGCTCATGCACTTCAGCCATGGCCCGCCTGACTGCGGCCGGCAGCAACGGGAGGCTTTGCTTGAGGACGTAGTCCGTGGCGCCTTGGCGCATCATCTTGACCGCGTGCTCTTCCCCAAAAACGCCCGAGATGAAAATGAACGGGGTTTCGGGTGCCTTTTCTCGGGCAACCGCCAGCACTTGCTCGCCAGAAGAGGCAGGCAGCACCACATCACTGAGAATCAGGTCGAAACGCTGTGCATCCAGCAGCGTCTGGACCTGCTCGTGGTTGTGGGCAAGCTCGGCGTCCAGCCGCAGGCCGCTGCGCTCCAGGGCAAACAGGGTGAGTTCGGCATCACGGGTGCTGTCTTCGACAAGTAACAGCCTAATGGGCACAGAGGTGGGCACAGGCAAAACTCTCAGCGGGAAGGCAACGGGTCACATCAAGGGCGGCGCTGCAAACGCAGAGACCCGGGAGGCGGCTCATTGAGCACCGCCCAAAAAATACCCAGGTCTGAGATAGCACTGACGAAGGCCTTGAATTCGACCGGTTTAACGACATAGGCGTTCACGCCCTGCTCATACGCCCGCTGCAGATCGGGTTCTTCTTTGGACGATGTGAGCATGACCACTGGGATGCTGCGCAGTTCCGGCGTATCACGCACAGCCTTGAGCACTTCCAGGCCGTCGACCTTGGGTAATTTGAGGTCGAGCAGCATCACCGCAGGGTTACCCTCGTCACGGTTTTCGAATTCACCGCGACGGAACAAATAGTCCAGTGCCTCGGCGCCGTCTCGATGAACGATCACTTCGTTGGCCAACTGGCTTCGTTCCAGGGCAATCAGTGCAAGCTCAAGGTCGCGCGGATTGTCTTCCACCAGAAGGATGGGTTTAAGCATGAATACCTCTCGAATAAGACTGCAAGCCCGTTATTGCTGGTTGTTTGGCAGCGCGAAATAGAAGGTTGCCCCTTCGCCAGGCATACCGTTCGCCCATACCCTGCCGTGGTGCCGCTCGATGATACGCCGCACACTGGCGAGACCGATGCCCGTGCCTTCGAATTCTTCCATACGGTGTAAGCGCTGGAACACACCAAACAATTTACCGGCGTAAGCCATGTCGAAACCGACGCCATTGTCCTTGACGAACACGATAGTTTCGTTGGCCGCAGGCGCTTGCTGCGAGCCAATTTCAATCACAGTCGGTTCGCTGTCACGGCTGTACTTCAGGGCATTAGAGATCAAATTGCGCAACGCCAGGTGCAAAAAGGCGGCGTCGCCCAAGACTGCAGGCATTGGCCCGATGTTCCAGACCACCGTACGGCCTGCGTAATCAGGCGCCATTTCAGCCTGGATCGCCTGCACCAAAGCGCCCAGATTGACATCCGAGTGACGCAGCGCTGCCCGGCCCATCTGGGAAAAACTCAACAGGTTATCGACCAGGGTGCCGGCAAACCTGGCCGAATCGCCAATGTGTTCCAAAAAACGCACGCCTCGGTCAGAGAGCTTATCGCCGTCAAAATCGGTTAGTAGCTCTGCGTAACCGGCAATGTGGCGCAGCGGCGCGCGCAGGTCATGGGAGACGCTGTAGGAGAACGCTTCCAACTCTTTGTTGGACTTTTTCAGCTCTACCGCCATCGCAGCCATTTCTTCGGCTTTGCGCAATACGATGCCAAGCACCGCTGTACGCAACTCCACCACGGCGTCCACTTCAAGCGCGTCCCAAGGTACGGAGAACCCGCGAACCGACTCTTGCCACTGCTCGAAACTGTTGCGGGGGTTGAGCTTGCCCTCAGGGCCGATGGTCTTGGTCGGTTGGCCTGCCCAGTTGACGGTGTGTGCATGCTCAGGCCGGAACCACAGCAAATAGTGATTGTGCACCTTGGAAATGGCCACTGCCAACACGCCTGCGGCGTGCTCGGCGATCTGGCAACGCCCAGGCACATCGCGGCCGGTGTTATTAGTGTGAAACACCTCACCGGCCCCCTCGCGGCCCAACCAGTGCACCAAGGCCTCCACGGCCTCTTGCGGCGGTGAGTTCCCAATCAGCTCACACCGGCCTTCGCTGACGACCGCAGCCCCTGAAGCTGACGCGAACGCCAGGAACACTTCGGGCATGGCCAGCAACCCGTCGGTCACGCTGTCGCGGTCAGCCATGGTAGCGAGCAATTGCACGACACGCTGACGCAGTTCAAGGCGCCGATGGGTATCGGCGTGAGCCTCCTTGGCTTCGATCTGCAAGGAAACGACGCTGCCCAGTAGCTCGCATGCGGTACGGATCTGGTAACCCACTTGACGCGGCTCGGCATGGTGACACGACACCAGCCCCCAGAGCTTGCCCCGCACCACGATCGAAATAGACATGGAGGCCGGTGTACCCATGTTGCGCATGTACTGCAAATGCACGGGGGACACGCTGCGCAACGCGCTGTAGCTCAGGTCCAGGGGCTGCTGGGTCGCGGGGTTGTATTCAGGCCACAGCGCTACCGCTTGATAGGTGGCGTTTTGAATGACGCGGATACGATTGGTGCAATACAACGCGCGCGCCTGAGGGGGAATGTCACTGGCTGGAAAATACATACCCAAGTAATGGGGGTAGCCTTCGTCGGCGTCCTCGGCCAGCACGACGCCGTTACCTTCTGCATCGAAGCGGTAGGCCTTCACGCGCCCGAAACCGGTGATGCGCTTGACCTCCCCTACCACGCGTTCACATAACCGCTCGACCGTCTGGATATCCTGCAGCTCAGCCACAAAGGAGCGCACCAACGGGTATAGCTGGCCATAGGCAGCGGCCACGTCAGAGGCTGGCTCGAACTCCGCAATGAGGACCGAATCCCAGTGATGGGCCAGCATTGCATAGGGCTGCTGATCAACATGACCACGGAAGGTGAGGTCCATGACATGGAACGGATGAGGGTCAGCAGGCGGCAACGTTGCTAGGCGCAGCGCCAATACCTCGGGCGTTTCGGCCAAATTTGATAACGGTTGACCTACCACTGCTTCCGGGTCAAGCCCCAGCCACTCTTTGGTATTGGCGCTTGCCTGGAGCACGGTGTGTGTAGCGGGATCCAGAACAAGCATGAAGCCATGGGGCTGGATGCTCCCTGGCGCCTGTATAGGTTCGCGGGCGCATTGTTCGATGGCGGCGGCAAAGGCCTGCGCCGACTCAGTCGTGGTCACTGCTTACTCCACAGGGGCGCTCAAATATTTGGGCAACACTGTAACAGAGTTGTACAAAACTCAGAACCTTTACCAGGGGCGATTTCGGCAGGCGGCGGGCGGATAGAAAGCACCCTTATAAGGGCTCTTGCAGGGGAAGACCAAGGTTGATTACGAGGGTGCATCGACGAACAGACGTCGCGCCTGCTCGCCATGCCTTGGGCTTAGAGGATGGGCTTGCCGCCCGTCACGCCAAAGCGTGTCCCCGAAATATAACTGGATTCATCAGAGCCCAACATTACGTAGATCGGGGCTACCTCTACAGGCTGGCCGGGGCGCCCCAATGGGGTTTGCGAACCGAATTCGCTGGCCTGCTCCGGTGGCATCGTGGCCACGATCAGCGGTGTCCAGATAGGCCCTGGTGCCACGCTGTTCACCCGGATGTTCCGCTCACCCAGCATCTGCGCCAAACCTGCACTGAAGTTGGCGATCGCGCCTTTGGTTGAGGCGTAGGCCAGCAACTGAGGCGTAGGATTATCAGAGTTGACCGACGAGGTATTGATGATCGACGACCCCGGCTTCATATGAGGCACGGCCGCCTGGCAAATGCGGAACATGGCCGTGATATTGACGTTGAAGGTATGCACCCACTCGTCATCGGGAATGTCTTCAAGGGTTTGATGGGTCATCTGGAACGCAGCGTTGTTGACCAACACATCTATGCGCCCAAACGTTTCAACCGTCTTGTTGACCAGTTCCAGGCAGGCAGCCTTGTGCGCAAGGTCACCGGGTACCAGCAAGCACTGCCGCCCTGCCGCTTCTACATAGCGCGCGGTATCTTTGGCGTCTTTATGCTCATTTAGGTAGGCAATGACCACATCCGCCCCCTCGCGTGCATAGGCAATGGCCACCGCGCGGCCGATACCGCTGTCGGCGCCGGTGATAAGCGCCACCTTGCCACTCAGCCGACCAGACCCTTTATAACTTTCCTCCCCGCAGTCGGGCACCGGGTCCATCTCCGACTGAAAACCAGGTACGGACTGAGGTTGCTTTGGGAACGGCGGCTTTGGGTAGTTTTTCATGGCGGGTCTCCCGATGTAGACGTAACTAGGTCTTTTTTGCGACCCCCATGCCAAGCGTGGGGTTCACTCCACGTTCGCAAGCGGCGCCCTGTCAGCCAAAACCTGTGTACCTAAGGACTTGGCGCAACCTGTAGGTTTTCCCTTGCCTCCAGGTCGCGGGCTGTATATATTCTTGGCCTTGCGCTGTTTATGCTTTTGGGTCAAAGGCTTATCAGCGCACACAGCGACACGGCGCTACCGCCCGAATGGCGAAATTGGTAGACGCAAGGGACTTAAAATCCCTCGCCCCTTGGGCGTCCCGGTTCGACCCCGGGTTCGGGCACCACAATGTTTTCGGGGGGTTCCTAGCCCTTCCAAACGCTTTAGGCCATACGCTTCCGGTCCGCAAAAAACCACTTGGTCCGCAATTACTCTTTTCGGCATTTCTCGCCGACACCCTGCCGTCCTGGCTGGGACGCGTACCTTCTTTCCCCCCTTAACGCCATGTTCATACATTTGGACAACCTGAAAATTTACACCACCTTCCTTGTACTGCATCCGCTTTGGGTCAGTTGCTGCCGGTCGCGACAGACGGCTACCGACCGATTCTGTTGAAAAAGTTGGTTCTTCCAAACTGCGAGCATACTGACCGCCAATGCTGCGTTTACGCGCTGCTATGCGAAATCTGAGCCCGGATTTCTCTGCTCAAAGTTAGGATTTCAATCTCTAGCGCGTACTTTTCTGCCGTGGGAGCTGCAACCGACTTTTTCAACAGCGTCGACCCATAGCGAACGGTGAATATTCAGCGGTTGCTTCGACGCTTTTCGATGAGCTTTATCGGGGTTCGACAAGGAGACGTCCCATGCCTAAGTCAGTGCTTCAGCCTGGGCCAACGTTTCCACTGTTGCCATAACTTACGGGATAAATGCCAACGTCATTAGTAATCGGCTGCCGCTTTACCGGCATACCTCAGTTGCCGTGTTGCCTGCGTTTGTCCCGTGAAGGCCTTGCCCAAGCAGCAATCGGAGGCGTTGGCGATCATCGAAATAGCCCTTGGCGAACAATCCATTACCGTGAAGTGGCAAGGGTCCGATCCTGACGGGTGCGTTCGATTTATCCGGGAACTTGCCAAGTGATCCGCATCGACGCCATTTAGCTCGTCACAGAACCCACGGATACCCGTACGCTTACCGATTAGGCATCATGGTGAATACACATTACGAGCCACGGTTACGCTACCGTAAACTTGATAGCTTCAATGCCTCACGTCATGGCGTCCTTACCGAAAGTTCACGGAGACTCATATGGACTCAATACACCACTGGCTCGGCTTTATCGCCATAGCTTTGTTTGTCACGCTCACACCCGGCCCGGCAGTGATCTTGGCGCTTTCCAACTCACTTACCTATGGCCCTATTCGAGCCATGATTGGTTCGCTTGGCAATGCGACCGGCCTGATAGCCGTTGCGGCAGCCACGACTGCTGGCTTAGGGGCGATCCTGATTGCTTCGGCTACTGCGTTTGTAGTTCTCAAGCTTGCAGGCGCTGGGTATCTGATCTACCTAGGACTTAAACAGTGGCATAGCAAGGAGACCGCATTTAATGATCTGGCACATACCCCCAAGTGCGCCTCAGCGGGAAAACTTTTCCTCAAAGGTGTGTCAGTCGCTATAACCAATCCCAAAGCGATACTTTTTTTTATAGCTTTCCTCCCGCAGTTCATCCAGCCAGGCATCTCTTATATCGGTCAAGCAGGGGTATTAATCGCAACCTTTGCTGGCTGTTCCGTTGTCGCTCATGTTTTTTACGTGGTGCTAGCGCAAACGCTTAAGCCCCTTCTCACAGGAGCGAGTAGAAGAAAAAGCGTTAACCGCATATTTGGTGCATCGTTCATTGCGCTAGGACTGAGCCTTTTCACGCTAAAAGACCGGTCTGTAGCCTGATGTGTGGGATTTAGGTGTGTTGGCCAGACGCTTACACCCTAAGTACTGAGCTGGTCTAATGGCTCCGGTGTAGTGGTCTACTAACCCCGGACACCTTTTTAGGCGAAAATGATCGCCACACAGAGGTGTTTGATGAGCAGACAACGACGTACCCTTATCCCGCAGTTCAAGCGCGAGGCTGCCAGCCTGGTGCTTGACCACAACTACAGCTACACCGAGACAGCTAGGTCGCTTGACGTTGGCGAGTCAGCCTTGCGTCGTAGGGTGAACCAGCTCCAGCAGGAGCGTGGCCGTGTCACTCCGATCAGCCAAGCCCTGACGCCCGAGCGTAAAGCGTATAGCCAACACACCTTCACATGACTGACGGTGCACTACATGAGCGCTACTTTGCGCACAGCAGGATATCGGGCGGTTCCTGATGCAGCGGTACAACTGGCAAAGGCCGCATCAGTTCAACAAAGGCCTAGCACTCGTGGTCGCCGAGGAAAACTTAGCTCAGTGTCCGGGGTTAGAAGACCACTACAAATCAGGCAAAAGGGGAACGCCGCCCGCTAAACAATTCGGCCGTGCGGCAGATACAACGGCATCGCGCCCTTTCGAGCCTTGCCATTATGCCCACGTACAGATGCTTACCTTTCCTGCTGTCGGTATTCGCCGTCATGGCGCCACTGACCAGCTTTAGCGCTGAAGCCGCTGCCCAGTCCTCAGGCCTCACGCAACAGCTGGCGCTGGAAACGGGCTGTTATGTCTCGGCCCAAGCCTTGGGGCTAAAAAACGAAGCCGACCGCTATCAAAAGCTGGGTGAAACCACTGCACGACAGTTGCGCCAAATCAATGGCCAAGACTTGACCTTCGATGAAGGCGTAGTGCATTCGCAAACCGCCATGGCCAACGACACTCCAAAGGCTCATGAGACATACCTCTCTCAGCAGTGCGGTACCCACTGACGGGCCTAATCCAGAACCGCAGCGCATCAAGGCTTAGGCCCTCCAAACTTGCTTCGTATCAGCGACCAAAGGTCTGCTGCCCTGATGGCTCGTGTTAATGCGGCTATCAACGTCCCGCCAAAGGCGCCTAGCAGAAAACCTACCCCTGCCATGCTACGGGGTTCGACAACCGCCACATACGCGCAGACTAGCCCAGTCAGGTAATGTGCACAGGCCATGCCCGTAAGCAAAAACAATAGCCAGGCCTTGAAGCCACCCAGGTCGTCCTGGTGCCAGCGCGCGGCAACCAAGGCCCCGCACAGCCCTGCGATCATCCAGTTACACGCGCCGAGCAGATAATCGAAAGTAGCCATGCGCGTGCCTCCAAAGATGGGTGATGACGCAAACCGGCAGCGACGACTCCATCGCTGGTACTACGTAGATCGGACTGGCAAAGGATTATGATCGCCGGTAATATTACAAGTCAATACCGCCGATACTTGTTGGTCAATACCGCAGGTCATATGATCGCCAGATGAATAAAGCCACTCGCAGAACCCCCCTGGCCGCTTGGCAGCTCGACGACAGTGATCGTCTCAAAGCCTTGTTCAATGCTAAGAAAGGAGCGTTGGGCTTGACGCAAGAGAAGATTGCCGCCGCGCTGGGCCAAGGCGTCACTCAGGGCGCCGTCAGCCATTTCCTCAATCGGCGCACCGCGCTTAGCTTGCGGGCTGCAGCCGTATTTTCGCGCCTGCTGAACGTACCAGTGGCCGATTTCAGCCCTACCCTCGCACAGGAACTGGCCACGCTCACCGGAGTAGAGCCATTGGCGGAGTCTCCCTCTCTTATCCCTCAGGCGGACACAAGCGCAGCGTTCAGCAACCCAGCGGCAGTGGAATCGTCATTTGCGATGGTCCCGCATTACACCGCGCGCGCTTCTGCCGGGCCTGGGCACGACAATGCCTTCGTGGAAGAGCGTTCCAGCCTGGCCTTCAAACAGGAATGGCTACGCTCCAAGCAGGCGCGCCCCGAACACCTGATGGTGATTTACGTAACAGGTAACAGCATGTGCCCGACTGTCTGCGATGGCGACGTTATCCTCGTTGACCGCTCACGCGTAGACCCGACGCACAACAAACTCTTCCTGCTCATGAACGAGGAGGACGGCTTGGTCGTCAAGCGGCTAATGCTCGTTGATAACCTTTGGGTAATCCGAAGCGATAACGAGGACAAAGCACAGTACCCCGACCGCTACCTGCCGGAAGGGGACCGTTTCGAACTGGACATCCAAGGGCAAGTGCTATGGCGCGGAGGTGACCTCTAGCACCGCTCCTCGCCCTGAGCTTGCAACAAAATGCCCGCTACACTACTGTATATAAAAACAGTATCTACAACGCCCGTTGTCATGCAGTGGAGATTTTCGTGGCCCTCACTTCAGCCTCACCTACCGCCCTTTCCAGTTACCAGGTGATGGGCAACCGCATCCAGCGCATTATCAACTCGCCAGCAGCGCAACGCGCCAAAAGCGCAATGATCTATCGCTCACCCGACGAGCCTGAAGCGGACTGGGAACGCATTCTGGGAGAGATCAGCGAGAACGACCATGTCACCCTTGTGCACCGAGATAAGGGTGCGGTGCAGGTGTTTTGGGCTATAGCTCAGGAGGATTAACGCGCTGAATACCTTTTTGGAAAGATGAGGCTGCGCGTATACCCAGGGCAGGACTGGCCGGCGGCTGCAAAATAAACGTAACCGTCCGGCCAGCACCCTCTCCTGACAGCCCTCCAAATTAGCCAAGATAGTGGACACCATTTTTTAGTGGACACTATCTTGGATACAGTTGCCCCCGCTCGTCGAACCGGTCGCCGCCCCAACTTCTCGCTGACGTTCAAACGCCAAGTCGTCGAGGCCACCCTCCAGCCCGGTGCCTCCGTGTCGTTGATCGCTCGTGAGCATGACGTCAATGCCAACTTGGTCTTTCGCTGGCGGCATCAATATCATGAAGGGATGTTCGGCCCGATTAACCAGAGTGCAACGCTTTTGCCTGTTCAGGTGATTGAGGCGTCGACGGATTCATCGCAAACCCTCCAGCCACAGCCCGTATCTTATTCCGAGATCGTGATTGAACTTGGAAAAGCCAAGCTGCGCATCACTGGCACGCCTGACCCGCATTCCCTGGAAGTCATCTTGCAGCGTTTACTGCGATGATTGCCCCGCCTGCTGGAACCCGTATCTGGATCGCCGCCGGCGTCACGGATATGCGCCGTGGCTTCGATGGATTGGCAGCCTTGTTACAAACTCAACTTGAAGCCGACCCGTTCTCCGGTCAGATTTTTGCCTTTCGTGGACGGCGCGGTGACCGGATCAAGCTGTTGTGGTGGGATGGCGACGGCTTGTGCCTGTTTTGCAAACGGCTGGAACAAGGGCGCTTTGTCTGGCCGCAAGCAACCAGCGGCAGCGTTTCGCTGACGCCTGCGCAGTTGTCGATGCTATTGGAAGGCATTGATTGGCGCAGACCCATTCGTACAGCACCCGTTCTCGCGGTCTGACTTGCCACGCTGAAAAAATCCCAAGTAACATCCGGTCATGACGCTCGCGACCGACTCCCTGCCTAACGATCTTCAAGCCTTGAAAGCTCTGGCCTCTGCCCAGCGGGCAGAGATTGAGCGCTTGAAAATGATGATCGCCAAGCTGCGTCGCATGCAGTTCGGTCGCAGTTCCGAGCAATTGGACACGATGATCGACCAACTCCAGTTGAACCTTGAAGAGTTGCAAGTCAGCCAGACTGAACTGACGCCGCCAACCGAACTGCCCCCTCGCGTCGTGTCTCGGCGCAAGCCGTTGCCTGAACACCTGCCTCGCGAAATCCACGTTCATCCGCCTGAATCACAATGCTCTGGCTGCGGTGGGAAGCTGCGCCAGTTGGGTGAGGATGTGTCTGAGGTGCTGGAGTACGTCCCGGCGCGTTTTAAAGTGATCCGGCATGTGCGCCCGAAGATGGTTTGCAGTTGCTGCGAGCACATTGCCCAAGTGCCTGCCCCGAGCCGCCCGATACTCCGAGGCCTTGCAGGCCCTGGGCTGCTGGCTCACGTGCTTGTCTCTAAATTTGTTGATCATCTGCCTCTGTATCGCCAGTCTGAGATCTACGCCCGTGAGGGCGTGGATCTGGAGCGCTCAACTCTGGCCGACTGGGTCGGCCAGAGCAGCCAATTGCTCAGGCCACTGGTCAGCGCGCTTGAGCGCCATGTCATGAGCGGTCATAAAGTCCATGCCGATGACACGCCAATTGGCGTGCTTGCGCCGGGCAACGGCAAAACCAAAACGGCTCGCCTCGGGACATACGTACGGGACGACCGATCTGCTGGTTACACGACGCCTGCGGCTGTATGGTTTGCCTACTCGCCGGATCGCAAGGGAGAACATCCCCGCGCCCATCTCAAGAGTTTCAGCGGGATCTTGCAGGCTGACGGCTATGCCGGTTTTGCTCAGTTGTATGCGACGGGCACTATTCAGGAAGCCGCCTGCTGGGCTCATGCCCGCCGCAAGTTTTACGATGTCTACAAAGACCAGGCGTCACCACTTGCTGGCGAGGCGCTGCAAAGCATTGCTGCCCTGTATGCCATCGAAAGCGAAATTCGAGGGCAACCGCCTGACCAACGCAAAGCGATTCGGCAAAGCCGGGCCAGTCCGCTGCTGGAACAGCTACACGCATGGCTTAACCAGACGCTCACTCAACTGTCGAAAAAATCGACATTGGGCGCTGCAATCCTCTATGCCCTAAACCGGTGGCAGGCGTTAACGCGTTACTGCGATGACGGCCGAATCGAAATCGACAACAACGCCGCCGAACGGGCGCTGCGCGCCGTCGCGCTGGGACGCAAAAACTATCTGTTTGCCGGTTCCGATGCAGGCGGAGAACGAGCAGCGGCGATTTACAGCCTGGTGGGTTCGGCCAAGCTAAACGGATTGAACCCACAGGCGTGTCTGACCTATGTGTTGGAGCACATTGCCGAGTACCCAATCAATCGGGTAAGCGAGTTGCTGCCCTGGAATATTTCTTTGAACCGCTCTGAACACTGCGAGGCCGCCTGATCCATGGTCAAAATTGTCCGTTTACCCAAACCCGCCTCCGAGCTGTTGCTGCTGCACATTGAGCTGAAGTGGATCACTCCGAAGATTTGGCGCCGGTTCGCGGTGCCTGAAAACATCACCTTGGGCAAACTGCACCATGTCATCCAGACCGTGATGGGCTGGAGTGATAGCCATCTGCATGAGTTTGAAATTGCCGGTGAGCGTTATGGCATGCCCGATCCCGATGGCTGGGGGCCGACGGTTAACCCGGAAGCTCGTAAAACGCTGATCAAGGCGCTGAACGGAAAGCGGACATTTAATTATCTCTACGACTTTGGTGACAGCTGGCATCACAGTATCAAGGTCGAAAAAACGTTACCCGCTATTGCCTGTCCTCAGGTGCCGTATTGCATCGATGGCGCCAATGCTTGCCCACCGGAAGACGTGGGTGGCGGGCCTGGCTATGAGGACTTTTTGGCGGCGATGGCCAACCCCGATCATCCAGGGCATGACGACATGGTTGAATGGCATGGAGATGTTTTTGATCCAGCGGCATTTGAGTGCGAGCGCGTGAATCAGTGGTTTAAACGGATTTAGGATTGAGTTGCAAGGCGGTGTAGCTCGGACGCTTACGAAGAAACCAATGAACAACTTGGCTATTGTCCAAAAAGCACTTTGGTGGCGTGCTGTTCGGAAACCTGTGTAGCAGGGTGGCAGCGCGAATAGCTTCAATTTGGGCACATCTGCCGTCGAGGCAATCCAATGTTGTCCAACGCCAGCAAGAAATTCCCGCCACCTCCGAATGGTTTTCTCCAGCACCACGCTAAACTGCAAACCCAACGCACGGGCATCTGCGTTGGCCAATTCCCAAGCAGTTCGAATGCCCAACGGTTCCAAGTAAGCCGCAAAATGATCCAGACGCTGGCCTACGTATTCGTCGCTATTTAGGAACCAATAACGCGTTAGCTATGATGCGCCAATCTGTCGCAAAAATGCCTCGCGCTGATCGGGCCACCTGGCCAGTCCGTTGATCATGAAAGCTTGTCTACGTCCTTCCGCATGCAGTTGCTGACCATAGTTAAGGACGAAGTCACGTGCGGCGTCCGGCATGGCGGCCAACTCGTTCATGTTATTACCCTTACAGCCAATGGCTTGAAGCCTTTGGGCATTGTTAAGGACAAAGTTGCGTTCGCCAGCAGGCTGCCCAGCTAATGTGGTCATATCACTACCCTCATAACCGGCCGCGTGCAAATCCTTACCATTGGTAAGAACAAAGTCGCGTTCAGCGGCGGGTCTCGCGGCCAGGTCTTTGATCTGAAAACCGATTTTATATCCGTTCGCGCGTAGTTGCTGAGCATGGGTAACGACAAAGTCACGTCCGGCGGGCTCCATGACGGCCAAGCTGTTCATATCCGTACCCTTAAAGCCAACGGCTTGAAGCATAGGGGCATTATCAAGAACAAAGTTGCGTACGCCATCAGGCTGCCCAGCTAATGTGGTCATATCACAAGCCTCATAACCGGCCGCGTGCAACTGCTGAACATGGGTGGGAACAAAATCGCGTGCAGCGGCAGGTTGCGCGGCCAGGTCGTTGATCTGGTAAACGTAATTGTAGCCATTCGCGCGTAGTTGCTGGGCATGGGCAATGACAAAGTCACGTTCATCCTCAGGCCGCGTGAACAGAGCATCCATGGCGCTACTGTTGTAACCAGCAGCATGAAGGCTTTGTCCGTTTGGAGCTAAGAACCGCTGCTTGGGCGACATCTGATCGTCGGCAATGCGCTTCATCTGCTTATTGACCAGTCGCAATTTAGGGTCAACCCCCATACCAGTCTCGCTAGTGTCGCGAGCGATTTTCAGCAGTAGCTCGTTTGAAAGGCGCAGCAAGGCAGACGGGTGCCGGGCCGCCCCTCTTGCAGACATGCTTGGATTGGGCAGCGTCATTAAGCCAGGTGCTTCAGAAGCCCTTTGAAAACCTACGCTTAAAACGTCGTATTTAGACTGATCATTCAACTTCGCCTTGATTACCGAGACGTCCTGATCGCGTCGCATCTCAAAGTGAGCAACACCGTTCAATGGCTGATTGGGCGAAAGCTTCAACTGGCCGCTTTCAATAGCTCCTTTTGCAAACCCGGCCAGCATCTTTTCCTGTTCATTACTCTTTGTTTGTTTAGCATTCAACGCAGCCACTGTGTGATCGCTTAACATGGCCAATGTCAGCGAGTCAGCGTGTCCAGACGGGTGCGCTCCTATTACTGCCTGGACGGCTTGCACAGAGTTTGCTGAAACGTTATAGGCACTACTATCTCTAATGGGGCTCATGGTATTCCTGAGAATAGGGTCTTCACATTGAAGAAACTGAGTGGTGTAAAAGGCGGAGCAGTTCCAGTAGGGCCGGATTGCAGCTCATTGATGCCATACGGCCTGGATCACCTCCTGATTAATCGACGGATAAACGCCCACAAAAAAGCCCCAGCTACGTCGGTGGCTGGGGCTTTGATGACGTCAAACGGGCTAGTAAAAACGCCATCGCACGGTTGACGCTCGCATGTAACTTGCGTGTAAGGACCCTATCTTTGGATAGCGGTGAGTTTACGTGCACACCAGGGGCGGCGCTGAACCACTGGGCATCAAAGTAGAGTTTGACGGCGCGCCGCAGATCGAACTTGGTCGCGGTCTGCAGCCCTGAAGCCTCGAAGCCGCCTTCCCCTGGCTTGATGGTGAACTCACCAGGGTAGAGCCGATCCGTACGCTGGCTGGTGCCATAAGCGACCTTTATCGCGTGTTCCTCTTCGTAGACGTTGAGTACCAATGCTGGCCGCGGCTTTGGGCCGGGGTGGCCCAGATCTTTTACTTGTGGAAAGCGCGGCCAAATAATGTCACCTGGCTCGGGCAGTGGGCGAAACAACACGGCTATGGTTCAAAAAAGCCTTTTGCTCGCGCGTTCTTCGGGAACGTGTGTGGCAGGGCTGGCAGCGCGAATAGCCTCAATGTGCTGGTCCGTCAGAGGGCCGTCATCCAACTCGTACTTAGGCAGGCAGCGATCGGCCATCTGTCGCAACGCCAAGTGAATGACCTCCGTCTTGCTGAGGCCGGTTTGCTCAGTAAGCAGCTGGACGGTGGCATGGCTTACGCCAGTTGGCGTGTCTTGCCTGCGCAGACGTAGCAACACGCTATCTGTTTCTTCCATTGTCGGCTTCACGAAGGCGGCCTCTATCGAACGATGTAGCGGACTGGGACGGCTGTAGTGATATAAGTTCTATAGCAGGCAAATACGTTGTAAACCCCGCCCGTTACACATGCGGCGCGTCATACAACCGACCACTTACTACGCCGCGCGCAGCAAGCCGCCCAGTACGCCCCCTACCACAGTGCCTATAACGGGGATCACCGAACCCACTGCTGTGCCTGCGGCAGTTACAAAAGGGACCTTTATATACTTGTAAAAATACTTATAACCTCTGCCATCTGGAAACGAGCCGAAGATTGTCAATGTCGAAGAGGTCAGCAAGCGCGATGAACGCACCTACTAACGTTCAAATCATCAACGGGCCAGACGGTTCGCCCGCTTTCGTAGTCATTCCCTATGGCCAGTACCTCAAGGACCATCCTGTTGAGGACTTGGTACCTAATGAGGTTGTGGGCTACAGGGTGAAGGAAGACCTAACGCCTGTAGCCGCCTGGCGCAAGCACTTGGGCTTATCTCAAGCTGAAGTAGCTGAACGTATCGGAATAAGCCAATCTGCCTACGCTCAGCAAGAGCAGGCTGCGAAGCGGAGCAAAGCTACTCGGGAGAAGATTGCAGCGGCGCTGGGTATTACGGAAGCGTTGCTGGATCTCTAAGGCAAAAGGATCCTCGCGATTGCCAGCGCTACGGTGCAACGTCCCTTACGCAGGGTTGACGATGACCCGTCGAACCCGCCCCATAGCTTTTGCAGCCTTATATGCAGCAAGCGCCGCATTCAGGCGCTCGACCTTTGCTGCCTGAACGGCTTCCTTGGTGTCTTTAGAAGTTGGCACAGTCGAGCCCTCTTGGAATATCAAGCTGAACGCGCCCGACATGCTGAGCGAGGTCAGTAGATATTTGTCACAGTCAGTGCCTTTGACACCAGCACACCACGATTAAAATCAGTCGACATAACCAGGCTCGAAGGTCGGGGCTAATGTCCCATTCCTTCACAGGCAAGGTGAGAACAGGGTGCAAATGATTACGCTCACTCGCCCGTGGATGTCAACCTTGGCGACAACGAATCACTTGGAACGCCCTCCATTTGCAACAGCTCCCATGCGACAGCGAGTGCTTCGTTAACCGGGTGCTATGGGGGTTTGCGCGTGTCATGGCCGATGCTTCGCAATAAGAAAAGCCCCGCAGACCATTGATCTGCGGGGCTTTAATAATGGAGGCCGAGGTCGGAATCGAACCGGCGTAGGCGGATTTGCAATCCGCAGCATAACCACTTTGCTACTCGGCCTCAAAACACAAGGTAGTGAACTACCCAGCGTTAAAACTGGAGCGGGAAACGAGACTCGAACTCGCGACCCCGACCTTGGCAAGGTCGTGCTCTACCAACTGAGCTATTCCCGCACTGTGTGACGGGCGCCATTCTATCGAATCAGCAGGGCCCGTCAAGCCCTTGATTCAAAAATACTTTTATTTTTTTACATCCGTACTGAGGTGAGGCAGTGCCGCTCGTAGATAATTGACCATAGACCACAGCGTAAGCACTGCTGCTACCAGGAGCAAGCCATAGCCTACCAACACAAGGAAGGTTAACGCAGGAGGGTTGCCTAGCAGAATGATCAACGCGACCATCTGCGCTGCGGTTTTCCATTTACCCAGGCTGGACACCGCTACCTGGGCCCTGGCGCCGAGTTCAGCCATCCATTCGCGCAGGGCCGACACGACGATTTCGCGGCCGATGATCACCATGGCAGGCAGCGTAAGCCATACGTTGGCATGTGCCTGCACCAGCAGCACCAGCGCAACCGCGACCATCAGCTTGTCAGCCACCGGGTCAAGAAACGCACCGAACGGCGTACTTTGTTCCAGCCGCCTGGCCAGGTAGCCGTCGAGCCAATCCGTTGCGGCGGCCACCGCGAATACGCTACTGGCGGCCAGATAGCTCCAATGATAAGGAAGGTAGAAGAGCAGAATAAAAATGGGAATCAGCGCGACGCGCAACAGAGTAAGAAGATTGGGAATATTCATCAGCACGACTGGCAACGGGTTGAACCTGCATTCTACTCGCTGTGCAGGTTCGCATAAATCAACTCAGCCAGCTTTTTACTGATCCCAGGCGCCTTCGCGATCTCATCGGTACTGGCTCGGGTCAATTCCTGTAACCCCCCAAAATGCTTGAGCAGGTCACGACGACGCTTGGGGCCTACCCCATCGATGCCTTCAAGAGTGGATGTCTTGCGTGCTTTCCCCCGCCGAGCCCGGTGCCCGGTGATAGCAAAGCGGTGTGCCTCGTCGCGAATTTGCTGAATCAGGTGCAAGGCTGGCGAGTCTGCCTTGAGGGTAAATTCGTTGGTGATGTCGTTCAGGTACAGGGTCTCAAAACCCGCTTTACGAGTGACCCCCTTGGCCACGCCAATCAGGATCAACTCAGGCACCGCCAAGGTCTCAAGCACCTCGCGCGCCATATTCAACTGGCCTTTACCCCCGTCAACCAGCAGAACGTCCGGCAGCTTGCCCTCGCCGTTCTTGATCTTGCCAAACCGACGCGTCAGGGCCTGGTGCATGGCTGCGTAGTCATCGCCGCCGGTTACGCCCTCGATGTTGTAACGCCGGTAGTCTGCCTTGATCGGGCCCTCAGGGCCAAATACCACACAACTGGCCACGGTGGCTTCACCGCTAGAGTGGCTGATGTCATAACACTCCAGCCGCTGCGGCGGTTCATCCAAGCCCAGCACCTGCGCCAAGGCGTCAAAGCGAGCGGCCATGTGTTGGCGATTCGCCAAGCGCGCAGCCAATGCCTGTTCGGCATTGGTCACCGCCAGTTGCTGCCAGCGTGCCCGGGTACCACGCACCCGATGGCTGACTGTCAATTCACAGCTACGCAGGGTGTCCACTGCCTCAACCAGCGCGTCGATGTCTTCAGGCACAATGTTAAGGATTATTTCCGCCGGCAGTTCGCGCTCCGAGCTGCCGAGGTAGTACTGAGACAGAAACGCCGACATCACGTCTTCCAGCGGCTCCTCAATGCCTACCTGAGGGAAGAAATTCTTGCTACCTAACACGCGCCCACCACGCACGCTGATCAGGTGCACGCAGGCACCACCTGGGTTCACGAACGCAGCGATCACGTCCACGTCCCCGGTGCCGCCTTCCATGCTTTGCTGATCCTGCACACGGCGTAACACGGCAATCTGATCACGCAGCTCTGCGGCTTTCTCGAAATCAAGTTCCATGGCTACCCGTTCCATGTTCTGGGACAGCTCATTGGTCAACTGATGACTGCGCCCTTCCAGGAACATGATGGAGTGCCGTACATCCTCGGCATACTCGGCGGCGTCCACTGCGCGAACGCAGGGCGCCTTGCAGCGCTTGATCTGATGTTGCAGGCACGGGCGGTTGCGGTTCTTGAAAAAACTGTCCTCGCACTGGCGCACCTGGAAGGTCTTCTGCAACAAGCTAAGGCTTTCGCGAATAGCGCCTGCGCTGGGATAGGGGCCGAAATACCGCCCCTTACCTTTCTTGGCGCCCCGGTGAATGCTCAGCCGTGGGAACTCAGCGTCCGACAGGTATACATACGGGTATGACTTATCATCGCGCAGCAAGATGTTGTAAGGGGGCCGCCACTCCTTGATCAGCGTCTGCTCCAGCAGCAACGCTTCCGTTTCGTTGGCAGTGATGGTGGTTTCGACCTGGGTAATATGACCCACGAGAGCGGCAGTCTTGGGCGCCAGGCCCGTTTTGCGGAAATAACTGGCCAGGCGTTTCTTAAGGTTGCGTGCCTTCCCTACATACAGCAGGCGCCCACCCTCATCGAACATCCGATACACACCAGGGCGGCCACTGCACGTGGAAAGAAAGGCGGCCGGATCAAAAATTTGAGTCATGTTTTACGCGTTAGCATCCACCATGCCGTGGCGAACGGCCAGCAACGTCAATTCAACATCGCTGGTGATAGAGAGCTTCTCGAAGATACGGTAGCGGTAAGTGTTCACCGTCTTGGGAGATAGACACAAACGATCGGAAATGTTCTGCACTTTTTGACAACTCACGATCATCAACGCGATCTGGATCTCCCGTTCCGAGAGTAAATCGAACGGTGAAGAGGTGGTCTGTGGCTGGAACGATTTAAGCGCCAACTGCTGAGCGATCTGCGGGCTGATGTAACGCTGGCCTGCAAAGACCAGGCGGATCGCCTGGACCATTTCTGTCAGGCCGGCGCCTTTGGTGAGATACCCTGCTGCCCCTGCCTGAAGCAGGCGTGTGGGGAATGGATCTTCCTCGCAGACGGTGACTACGACCACTTTGACGTCTGGATGGCTACGCAGCATTTTACGGGTGGCCTCAAGACCACCGATGCCGGGCATTTTCACATCCATCAATACCACGTCTGGCTTCAGGTCCCGCGCTGCTTTCAGCGCTTCTTCCCCAGATTCCGCCTGGCCAACCACTTGAAGCCCGTCAATATCAGACAGCATTCGAGTAATGCCTGTGCGTACCAGATCGTGATCGTCGACCACTAGCACTCTAATCAAGCAGACACCTCTCGTTACGCTTTACATTCATAACAGTACAGTAACAAAGTCCATGCCAGGTACCTAGGGCTAAAGGTCGAGGCCCAGGCTTGACTTTCAGCGGCCCCGCTTACTGTCAGGCTTACGAGGAACCACCGCCGACAGGGTGTCTGCCATGGACGCCAAGGCTGCCTTGGCAGGGCCGGGGAGCCCACGGTAACAATTCAGTAGCGCTGCTTCGTCAGGGCACGAGTGATCGCTGGAGACCGCGCGGTTGCCAGTGAGGATATACAGCACGTCGGCCCCCGCGTTCGCCACGGCTGCCAGGTAATCCGCCTTGGGCCAGCGCTCTCCACTTTCATACTTACCCTGAGCATTGGGCTCAACGCCGCCAACTTCCCCAAAGGCGCGCTGGGTGAGCTTCAAACGCTCACGCTCTTCACGTATACGGACACCAATTGCAGTCATTTGAATGTATAATCCTTTTCGAAACACCCAAATAGGTGTGGAATCCAACACTTCTAAATCAAACGAAACGGACTTGAACTATGCACGGTATACGGACTGCCGCACAAGCAAGAGCTTGGCTGGATCGTCAGGGGAAATCAGTACAACAGTTTGCGCGGGAGCATGGGGTAGATGCTGCCACGACGTACCAAGTGCTGTCGGGGCGCAAAAAAGGCAGGCGCGGCGAAGCCCACAAGGTAGCGGTGTTGCTGGGGATGAAGGATGGAATCATTCCGGGCGAGGTCGACCTGCGCTGGCGCGACCTTAGGTAACGCCCAGCGCATCGGCCAGTACTGGCAGGGCCTGCTCGCAGGGCATCGGCACCTTGAGAGCCAGCAATGGGTCTGCGCGGGTCCGACCTACGTTGATAGCCATCAGGGGCTTGCCCTGCCGGGACATTTCCAGACATAAGCGGTAGCTGGAGTAGGCCATCAACGACGAGCCAATCACCAGCATGGCGCTGGCGCGCTGGGTGGCCTCCCAGGCCGCCTGAGCCGTTGCTACCGCCACGCTGTCACCGAAAAAGACCACATCGGGCTTGAGCCGGTCGCCTCCACACTGCGGGCAACCAGGCAAGTGGAAACTGTCGAGAAACGCTGCCGCCAGGTGTGCATCCCCATCGGGTGCCAGCACTGCGCGCACGTCCTGCAGGGCGGGGTTATCGGCTTCGAGCGCGTCTTGCATCACCGCGCGCGACAGCTTGAGGCCGCAGTCGAGGCACGCCACGCGGTGGAGGTTACCATGCAGCTCGATCACCTCCCGACTGCCGGCTTGCTCGTGCAGGCCGTCTACGTTCTGGGTTACCAAAAACCCCACATGACCCGAACCCTGCAACTTCGCCAGCACTTGGTGCGCCGGGTTAGGCCGCGCGGCCGCTACGCTACGCCAACCCACCATGGCCCTGGCCCAATACCGCTTGCGCGCTGCCAGCGACGTGACGAACTCTTGATGCATCATCGGCGCGTTCCCACGCCGCACGCCTTCGCTGTCGCGGTAGTCCGGGATGCCAGACGCCGTGCTAATGCCCGCACCTGTCAGGGCCAGTACGGGTTCATTGGTGAGCTGTAGGCACAGTGCTGACAGCCAGTGGTCTGAGTGCGCCTGCTGCATCGGTACCCCCCTTCAAGCGTGCACGCCGCTGTGATGAGCAGCCTGCTGCGAAGGGTAAACCAGCCATGGCTGCATTGCGGATATTTACGACGAATACCTGCCTAGCGCACTAAACAGCGGGCGCGCCTTGTCAGGCTCGAAGTGCGCTACGTTGATACGCAGCCACGGGGTCGGCTCGCCGTTGGCACTGAAGAGCCGGCCAGGCGCCAGCAGAATGCGCTGGCGCGCTGCTGCGTCCACGAACCTTTGGATATCCGTGATACCTGCGTGCCGCACCCAGACGAACATGCCCTCCGCTGGGCAATGAAACACCTCCCATCCCCACGCCAGCAACGCGCGCTGTGCCTGCGACTGAGCGGTTTGCAGACGACGTCGGGCCTGCCTCAGGTGCCGCTCATAGCTGCCATCGGCCAGGATGGCGCCGAGAAATCGCTCGCAGAAGCTGGGCAGTGCAACGCTCGTCAACAACTTGAGGTCCGCAATCTGCGCCACCCATTCCGGCCGGGCAACCACGTACCCGATTCGCAGGTTGGCCGACAACGTCTTGGAGAAGCTCCCTACATAGATCACATTGGCCAGACCCTCGAGGGTGGCCAGGCGATGCCCGCCGTCTGATGAAAAGTCACCGTACACGTCGTCTTCCACGATCAACATACGGTACCGGGCGCTTAACTTAAGCAAGGCACACGCCTGGGCCGGGCCGAGCGAGGTGCCGGTAGGGTTGTGCAACCGCGCATTGATGAAAAAGGCGCGCACCGGGCCGGCTTGCAGGTGGGTGGTCACCACATTGATGTCGGGGCCGTTGTTCAGACGCGGAACGCCCAGCACCTGCGCCCCGCTCAAGCGCAACAGGCGTACCAGGGTGCTGTTACAGGGGTCGTCCACTAACACCCGGTCACCGGGCGCTATCAACAGGCGGATGAGTAAATCCAAGGCCTGGGTAGCGCCCAGGGTGGTGACGATATTGGCCGGCGCTACGGGCAGGCCCAAGCGTGTGCTCAAGTGCCTCGCCAGTGCCTGGCGCAAGGGGAAATACCCTGCGGGGTCGCCGTATTCCACCAGCGAACTGCGGGCAAAATTGGCCGTGCGCCGAATCACGCGGGCCAGCGAACGGGTGTCGGTCCAGGCTGCAGGCAGCCAGCCACACCCTAACTTCATGGCGTCGCCCGGGGCGTTGAACAGCGCCCAGAACGGCTCAAGCTCGGTGGTAGGCCGGGCGTCGGCGCGGGGCGCTGCGGCAAGTGACGCCTGCGCGGCCGACACTGGGCACGCGGCAAAGTAACCCCTGCCGGGGCTCGCCACCACCAGGCCCAGCGCTTCTAGGCGCTCATAGGCGCGCACCACCCCATGGAAGCTCAGCCCTGGCCGCGCGGCCCACTGACGTATTGACGGCATTTGTTCCCCAGGGCGTACAGCGCCGCTGGAGAGGCTGGTGCTGATGATTTCAAAAGCCCGCTGCGCGGGGCCTGGGCGACTGCTTGTAGGGTCCATTCCGCTACCGTTTCGCTTAAAAGCCAGGCCAGACTGTACCCCTCGGCGCCAACCACCATAACCCTTGTGCCGGGGAAAAATGGCCATGGCTCAGTGTTAGTTCGCTTCGCGCTAACAGTTAGCGATTTCGCCACTGCCGCTGTGAGGCCCTGAGCCGCTGCGCCGCCCTATGATCGCCGCAGCTCGTTCGATGGCGGTTGGCACAAGGAGGCAACATGAGCCCAGTAACAGGTTTGCCCTGCTGGACAGACTGGAAGTGGCAACAGCGCAACAGCGTGACCACCCTCGAAGAATTACTCAAAGCCTTTCCAGGCCTCGCAGACAGCCCTCGTCTGGAGGGGCTGCGCGCCATGTTCGATAAACGGCGCGTGTCGCTTACCCCCTATACCCTGCAGCTCATTGAAACCGATGCCCACCAACGGCCCCTTGAGAACGACCCCATGTGGCTGCAGACCATTCCCGAATTCGAGGCGTCCGGGCCGTTCGAATACGACGGTGCCACCGAGAACTGGGAGCTGGCGGATGAAATGGTGACTGGCATCTGCCAGCATAAGTACGACAACAGGGTTATCGTGCGGGTATCCAATGTGTGCCACGGATACTGCCAGTTCTGCTACGAGGCCCTGCGCACCCTTGAGCGAAAATCCTCCAAGCCCACCCTGAAAGCCGAACAGTGGCAAGCGACGTTGGACTACCTCGCCACCCACCCGGAGGTTGACGAGGTCATCCTGAGCGGCGGCGAGCCGTTGATGTTGTCTGATACCCGGCTGGAAGCATTGCTCCAGGACATCCGGGTCATACGCCCCGAGATCATCATTCGCGTACACACCCGTTCCTTGAGCTTCAACCCGTTCAGGGTCACCGAGGCGCTGGTGCACATCCTGGCCCGCTACCGCGTGACTGCCGTCGGCCTGCATGTCGCCCACCCCTGTGAGATGACCCCAGCCTTTCTCAACGCTACCTGCGCCCTGCAAAGAGCCGTCCCGTTACTGTTTGCCAACATTCCTTTTTTAGGTGGCGTGAACAACGGCCTGGTTACCCTCAGATCCCTCTGCATGGGGCTATATCGTGCAGGCATCACCCCGCACTACCTCTACCAGTTCATGCCGTTCTCCCCAGGGCATGGGCAGTATGCCGCGCCGGCTTCAGAGGCTATTTCGCTACTGAGGCAGCTCAAACGCCACATTTCCAACCTGGCGGTGCCTGAGTTTGTCATCCCCCACGTCACCGGCAAACACACCCTGCCGCTGGAACTGGGCGGTACGCCGACCCGCATCGAGGTCTCGCCCCACGGGGCGGAGACCATTCACTTCACCAACTGGAAAGGTGAGCCATGCGTATTCCCCCAATGACAACCGGCCTGGAAGGCGCACGCGTGCTGGTATTGGATTCGGCACGGCATCGTTACGTAAGTGATCTGACAGTGGAGTCACAAGTGTTCGGCCCCGAGGTGCAGCTCACACTGGCGCAGGTAGAAACGGTCGATCAATTACCTGAAGCCGTCCTGAGCTGCGCGGGGGTGATTAGCTGGCACTTGGTTGCGTTGCCCGCAGCGGCGCTCGCACACTTGACCCACTGCCGAGCGTTAGTGCGTGCAGCGGTAGGGGTAGACAATATCGACCTGGCGGCGGCCCACGCGCAAGGCATTCAGGTTGCCAACGTGCCTGACTATGGGGTTGATGAAGTGGCCGACCACACCTTGGCCATGGCCCTTTCGCTGCTACGCAAGCTCGCGCTGGGCGATGCCACGGTCAGGGCGGGTAGCTGGGACTGGCGAGCATTGGGCAGGCTACCCCGCATCAGTCGCCTGACCATCGGGCTGGTCGGCCTTGGTCGAATCGGCACTGCTGTCGCAAGACGCTTCCAGGCACTGGGGTGTACCGTCACCTTCTATGACCCCTATCGAGACAGCGGATGGGAAAAAAGCCTTGGTCTGGAACGCTGTGAAACCCTTGAGGCGCTTCTGGACCGCGCCACGGTGATCAGCCTTCACACGCCCCTGACAGACGAGACCACTGGGCTCATCGGCGACGAGCAACTCGCACGCCTGACCGGTAAATACCTGATCAACACCGCACGAGGCGGGCTGATCGACGCTCAAGCGTTGGGTCGGGCAGTAGAGCGGCATCAACTGGCAGGGCTGGCACTCGATGTGTATGCGGACGAGGCGAATCCACCGCCAGGCGTGCTACTGGCACCCGAAGTGCTGTGGTCCCCCCACGCCGCCTTTTACTCGGACCAAGCGCTGCTTGAATTGCGCTACAAGGCAGCGGTGTGCCTCAAGGCCCTGCTAATGGGCCAGCCGCAACGGAACACGCTATGAACAGCGCGCCCTCTGTGTCCAAGGCAACCTGCCCTACGCCAACCCCTGCCCGCCCCTTTCGCCAGCCTGGGCCCGGCAACCCGTTCCCTGGCATCACGGCCCTGGAACGGCGTGAAGGCATCAGCATCACAGCGCGATTGAGCGCCAACGAAGCACTGCCCCTGTACAGCGAAGCAATGACAGCGCGTTACGGCCACGCGCTACTGGAGGCTGCCCGCCGCTACCCTGACCCTAGTGCTTATGCACTGCGAGAGGTGTTAGCCAGCCGCCTAAGTGTAGGCCTAGACGAATTGCTGGTAGATGCTGGCGCCGATGCACTTATCTGCCTGTTTCTACGTGTGTTTGCCGACCCGGGCAGCGTCGTGCTGCACTCATCCGGCACCTACCCGACGGTGGAGTATTTCGCCCATGCCCTGGGCCTGATACCACAGCCAGTGCCTTACCGCCTGCACGCCGGAGCGCCGCTGGCAGATCTCGCCGCCCTCGCCCGTGAAGCCAGGCGGCAACAGGCTCGGGTCGTCTACCTCGCCAACCCGGACAACCCCACCGGCAGCGAACACTCTGCCCAAGCGATCGAAGCACTGGCTCACGCCCTGCCTAAGGGCACCTTGTTAATGCTCGACGAAGCGTATGAAGCCTTCGGTAGCGCCAGCAGCGCTCGACTGCTGCCCAACACGGTACGGCTACGTAGCTTTTCCAAGGCCTACGGCCTGGCAGGCGCGCGCGTAGGCTACGCCATGGCGCCCGCCCCGCTTCTAGCCTTGGCGAACCGGGCGCGGGTTCATTACAGCGTCAGCACGCTCTCGCAACAACTTGCGCTGCAGGCCTTGGAAGATGAGGCTCATCACGGCCTTGTCATTACCGCCACGCAGGCCTTGAAAGCCCGGTTCGTGGAGCTTGCCCTGAGTGCAGGCCTGGCCACTTACCCGTCGGCGGCCAACTTCGTGACCTTCCCCACCGCTGACGTCACGTGGGCACACGCCTTGCGCGATCGCCTGCTGGCCAACGGTGCCAGTATTTACCTGGGGTGCGTGAACGATCAGGTGCCTATCGTCCGCGTGTCATTACAGCCTGAGCTGTTCACGCCGCCCGTACGTGATGTGCTGTTTCGTGCTGTGGAGGGCGTTTTATGACCGCTAGCGCGCTATTGATCCTGGGCATTGGTACGGTTGCGCTCAAATATGTAGAGCAGGCCATATTGCCCTACGGCCTGGAGCCCATCGTACTGGGGAACCCACATACCCTGCCCGATGAGGCCTGGGGCCACTTTTCCAAAGGCCGTTTCCATGCCGTCGAGCTGGAGGCGCGCGCACTCCGGCGCTACCTTGCCGCGAACCCTGGCCTGTGCCGGCGCGTGTATGCGGTGACTACGCTGTTCGACGAGCTACTTCCGCTGGTGGAGGTCATCGCCTTCGAGCGCGGCTGGGCCTACCCTGGTGCGGCCGTGGTCTGGCTGAGCGACAAGGCCACCGTAGCCACATACGCCCACGCCCTCTCACCCCCTAGCCATCCTTTCAAGGCAGCCGAGCCGGACATACTCGCCCCCCTGCTCCACGCCCCGGCAGGCGACTGGATCATCAAGCCCGCGTGCTGCTCGGGTGGTCAGGCGGTGGGCACTCTGCAGGGAGGGCCTGGGGCGTTAGACGCCCTACGTCACCACCTCGCGCTGCATGCCGAGCTGCAGGCAGAGCGATGGCTGTTGCAACCGCGCCTGGATGGCACATTGATCAGTTTCGAAGGCTACATGGACGCCGGCGAGCTTCACCCTATGGGCATTTCTCGGCGCACGCGGATAGGCCTGACCGAAGTAGCGAATCGTTTTCCGGCCGACGAGAGCGTCTCGCCCGAACAGTACACGGCCGGGTGGGCAGGCCTGGACGCCCTGTTCGCGCGGGCAGGGTACCGCGATGGCTGGTTCCACTGCGAATGCATCGTCGGGCCTGCAGGGCTGCACCTGATCGATGCCAACGTAGGAAGGATCGGTGGCGCTACCCTCCTTGAGCAAGTGGCCCTTGCCTATGGCGTGTGCCCCGCTCACCTGCTTGCGCATGTGCTGTTGTTGCCGCTGCCGGGCTATCAGCCGCAGTTGCTCCAGGATCACCGCCCGCCAGCCCCCACCTTAGGCGTCTGGTATGGGCTGGCTCAGGCCGCTGTGCTGGTTGGCGTTGACGTGGCCGTTCATCACGCGCGGCATACCCGATTTGCTCCGGACGGGGCGAGCGTGCCCGCAATCGGCACGTCCGATTACGCCTGGGTAGGCATGTTCAGCGGGCCCGAGCCTGCGGTACTGGATGCGCTGCGCGCCCTTCGCCTGATCACCGACCGCGGGCCCGTTGCGCCTGCCTACCGCCTGGACTAACGCCTGATGGCCATCTATCTGATCCGCTTTACCACCTGGGGTAGCTGGAGCCTGCTGTTCTCGTTCTTTGCCGTCTGGCTTACCGATCAGGCGCCCTTCTCCGCAGGCGCAATCAGCCTGCTGGGGGCCGCCATCGCGCTGGCCAATCGTGCGGGTTCGCTTTTATTCGTGCGCTGGGTAGGGCGTACTGACTTTCGACTGCTCCTGGGCCTGACGCAATTACTGATCACCACCGCAGTGATCGGCTTGTACCTGCTGCACCAGCAAGGCCATTACACCGTCATGGCCTGGCTCCCCCTGGTCTGCCTGTTCGGCCTCGGGCACTCCCTGGCCTCGTTGGCGCAACTGACCTATATCGCCTCCGGCCATACGGGGGTCGATGAGGTAAAGGCATTTTCCCTCGAAAACGTAGCCCTGAACCTCAGTGCCGGCATTACGCCTTATGCCTCGGCCATGGCGTTGAAGCACGCCCCCGAGTACTACCTGCTCTGCCCTTTGGTGTATTGCATGGTCACCGCAGCCCTGTGCCTGAGCCTGGGCAGCACCGTCAGCAAGCCTGCACCCGCCTCACGAGCGCAAGCGCGGGCCGAGGCGCGGCCTACCGCCATCGTGCTGTTCCTCTCTATCAACGCGCTGTCTTTTTTCGCGTTCAGCCAGTTCTACAATGTGTTCCCACTGCATGCCCAGGAAGTACTGGCTCCAGAGACCATCGGCCTATGGTTCGCGCTGAGCAGCGCACTGATCGTGTTACTGCAACTGCCCTTGACCAGGCTGTTGGCAGGCAAGCCTCGGAGCTGGCTGGTGATCGCCGCCAATGCCGTAATGGCCGCCGGTGTGCTGGCTCTTTTCTACGCAGGCACCGCCCCCGGCGCAGCCCTGACAGCTGTGCTACTGCTTACGTTGGGTGAAATGGTCTTCGGCCCCCTCTACCAAGTCATGGCGCTGAGTATTTTCCCCGGCCGGCCGGCGTTCGCCATGGCGCTTCTTACCCTGACCTGGGCCCTGGCAGAAGCACTGGCCACGGGTGTAGGGCTCTATCTGGTCACACAAGGCCAGGGCGGGCTGGCCTTCGGGCTAGGGGCGGCCGCTTGCGTGCTGGTGATAGGCATCGCCGTGATCCAGGCGCGGGGCCAGCAGCGTGCGGCTTTAGGCCAAGTACTGGCCGCGCGGCATTGAATGCAGTAGGCGCGCCTCTACCCGGTTTGACTCGCCCCCCGCACTTAACGGAAGCTGTAAGCCCTGCGACAGCGGATCAACGCATGCCCCCTGCCTTACGCTCCAGTGTGTTCATTGGCGTTGCTTTTATCCTGGGCCTGGGCGCTTGGCACGCCGGCCTTTTTTCGCCAGCACCCATACCCCTTTCCCCGCCTGCTGCGCCGCAGGCCAGTTACGAGGTTGCGCTGCACGCGGCCCGCGACGGCCTGCCAGGCGCAGCTCGGCTGCTGTACGAGCAACTGGGCCGGGTGGACCTTCCGCCCGCAGACAGGATCAAGCTCTATAAACGGCTACCCAACTACCCAAGTATGCGCGCACTGACATTCGCCGAGCAGGGCCTGCACGGTGACGATCAGGCTGTCAGGCTGGCCGCACTGGAGGCCGTGACTCACCTAATCAAGGGCGAGCCCCTTGCACGCGCACTTGGGCCCTTGCTAGACGACGCCGACGCTACGCTGAGGTTCAAGGTGGCACGCGCCTTGGTAGGCCTGCGCCCTACTGAGCTAGGCGCCTATTACGCCGTCGTCCAAGCCGCTATCAGCGCTGGCATCAACACGCTGGAAGGGGCTGGCGACGACCCTACGGCCCAGTTGGAGCTTGCCCAGCTACGGCTCGCCCGGAGCGAATTCGCTCAAGCCAGTAAGGCCGCCCGCAGAGTGCTGGCCTTACAGCCTCAGAGCCTGCCGGCGCGCGTGGTGCTGGCCAAGGCCCTCGATGGCTTAGGCCAGCCCGATGCGGCGCGTGAAACCCTGGCCGAGCCCCTGCGAGCACACCCGGACGATGCGTTCCTACAGCACGAGTTGGGGCTGTGGTTGCTCAACCATGGGCAGCCTGAGTATGCGTTGTTGGCAATGACCCGAGCCGTGGAGCTGGCACCTGGGCAGGCTGATTATCGCCAAGACCTTGCCATCAGCTTGTACCGGCTGGATCAGCCGGAGGCAGCGCAGGCGCAGCTAGACCAGCTCGTAAGGCGGCAGCCGGCCAATCGCGAAGCCAGGCTGCTATTGATCCATTACTGGCAGGCCGCCGGGCAACTGCAGAATGTGCAGATACTGCTGGCAGAGCTGGAGCAACAGAACCCAGACGATCCTGCGCTTCAGCAAGAGCTTAAGTCAGGGCCGCCTCCTACTTGAGCTCGTTCTCGATGGCACGCTGCAGGTCTTCGAACTGGAACGGTTTGGATAACAGGGGTGCGCTTTGGGCAATGGGTTGCTTGCTTTCTCGCACCTCTTGAGGATAGCCACTCATGAAAATAACCTTCAAATCCGGCCGCACCTTTAAAGCAGGCTCAGCGATGTCTACCCCGGAAATACCCCCTGGCAATTTGAAATCAGTGATCATCAGGTCCAAGTGTGGTTTGGTCGCGAGGATGTTGAAGGCCTCAAGGCCGTTTTCGGCGACCATCACGTGGTAGCCCATTAACTTCAAGTACTCCGTGAGGTTGTTCCGTATCACCGGTTCATCCTCAACGATCAATACCACGTCGTGCGCATCTCCGCTCATTGCATTGCCTATGTCATGTTGTCTGGCTGCCCATGGGACCGCAGGCGTCAGCGGAGGTTGCGTCATTAAGCGGGGCACGCCACCAGTGGTAGGTGAATGCTAAACAAGGCGCCCTCGCCTGGGGTGCTTTGCACCGTGAGGCGGCCATGATGGGCGGAGACGATCTGCTCGGAAATAAACAGCCCCAACCCAAGGCCACCAATGCCATGGCGGTTCGAAACACGTTCGAACTGCATGAAGATGCGCTGTTGGTCAGCCTCACTGATACCAGCCCCATGGTCTTGCACATCGATGCGGGCTTCGTCGGTGGTGGCGCTGACGCGGATGTCTACAGTGCCTTTGCCCCCGTAGCGCAAGGCATTGGTAAGCAGGTTGACCACCACTTGCTCGATGCGGAACTCATCCCACTCACCTATTACCGACTCGCCTGCGGTGTAATCGAGTGTCACACCGGCTTGCGCGGCCTGGGCGGCAAAGCGGTCTACCACACTGCCCACCAATTGAACCAAGTCAAAGCGCGCGGTACGAATGGACAATTTGCCTGTACGGATACGCGACACGTCGAGCATATCTTCGATCAGCCGGATCAGGCTTTGTATCTGCCGCTCGTCACGGTCGACCATCCCGCGCAACTTGTCGAGGCTGAAGGCATCGACGTTGCCCTTGGCGACATGCATCTTGCGCAACTGGGTTTCTAGGATCAGCCCGTTAAGAGGGGTGCGCACCTCGTGAGACACCACTGACATGAAGTCGTCACGCATGCGCACTGCATGCTCAAGTTCATGCTGGGTGGCCTGAAGTTGCAGCAGCAGTGTTTCCTGCTGCTGGCGGCTTCGCTCCAATGCCGTCAGTTGCTCCTTGAGGGTTTTACGCTGGCGGTACAAGTCTACGAACACGCTGACCTTGCTCTTGACCGCCAAGGTGTCCAGTGGCTTTTGCAGGAAGTCCACCGCACCGGTTTCGTAGCCTTTGAACGCGTAGTTCATCTCCCTGCCTGCCGCTGACACGAAGACGATCGGGATATGCTTGGTTTTCTCGGTACTGCGCATCAGCTCGGCCAGCTCGAAGCCATTCATGCCGGGCATTTGTACGTCCAAAATCGCCAGGGCAAACTCGTGCTGCAACAGCAGCGACAGCGCTTCATCGGCAGACAAGGCCTTGAAAACCTCACGATCGGGGGTTCTGATCAACGCCTCAAGCGCCAGCAAGTTGTCGGGCAGGTCGTCGACGATCAGCAATTTGGTGGGGCTTTGACTCAGCATGTGCCTGTTTCCAGATCGGCGAGCAGCTCCCCGATGCCTTTCAAGGTAAGAATATGGTTGGGCGTGAAGCGTTGCAGCGCGGCCAGGGGCATAGTGGAAACCCTGGCCTCGGCAGGGTCTTGCACCACGGTTAGGCCACCCGCACGGTGGATCGCCTCAAGCCCCAGCGCACCATCATGGCTGGCGCCGGTCATGAGCACTGCCACCAACCCACTGCCATAGGCGTCGGCTGCCGACTCGAACAGCACGTCGATGGAGGGCCGGGAGTAGTGTACGCGAGGCTCCTGGCTCAGCGAAAAGCTCAGGTCACGCTCGACGGATAAGTGGTAGTTGGGCCCTGCCACGTAGAGGGTACCTTTCTCTACACGCATTTTGTCCTCGGCCTCACATACTGGCCGGCGCAGCCGGCGCTCGAACACTGTCGCAAGTTCGCTTGATCGCCGCTCCGGTAGGTGGAGCACGATGATCACAGGCACGTCGAATGCCTCGGGAAGCTCGCCCAGCACGGTCAGCATCGCCTCGACCCCACCGGCTGAGGCCCCCATCACTACCGCCTCACAGGAACGCCTCATCACCAGCGCCTCGTCATAATTTTCGGTAGATCCGGGCGACGCGGTTGAGCGTCTCGAAACGGTCCGAATAGGCAGAGAAGTCCAGGGTTTCCTTGGCGCCTACCATTAAAAAGCCACGGCGGCACAGGGACTCATGGAACAAGCCGAAGGCTCGCTCCTGAAGCTTCTTGTTAAAGTAGATCATGACGTTACGGCAGGTAATGACGTGGGTCTCGGAAAACACACTGTCGGTGGCCAGGCTATGGTCAGCGAAGGTCACGTTGTCGCGCAAACTGCTGTCAAAAATAGCGTGGTCATAGGCGGCGGTGTAGTAGTCCGAAAAGCTCGCCTTACCTCCAGCGCGGTGATAATTCTCGGTGTAGGCGTGAATCGCCTCCAGTGAATAAATACCCTGCTTGGCGCGCTCCAGGGACGTTGCATTGATGTCGGTGGCGTAAATCAAGGTACGCTCCAACAGCCCTTCTTCGCGCAACAGGATCGCCAGCGTATACACCTCCTCGCCCGTGCTACACCCTGCCACCCATAGCTTGAGGGAAGGATAGGTCTTGAGCAGCGGCACCACGTCACGGCGCAGCGCCAAGAAGTGTTCCGGGTCCCGGAACATCTCGCTCACGGGAATGGTCAGGATCTGCAACAGCTCCGTGAACGCGGCGGAGTCGTGCAGCACCCGCTCTTGCAAGGCCGACACCGTCTCGCACTCGAACTGACGAAGCGCGTGGAGCACTCGGCGCTTTACCGACGCGCCAGAGTAATCCCGAAAGTCATAGCTGTATTTGAGGTAAATCGCCTCGATCAGCAACCGTATTTCAATGTCCAGCGTGCGTTCAGTCATCGAGGGCGCGCCAGGCAAGCAGGGGTATAGGGGTCACGCACTCAAATCCGCTCCAGTTGTGGCAGCCATACCCGTATCAGCGAGAACAACCTGTCCAGCTCGATAGGTTTGGCCAGGTAGTCGTTGGCACCTGCATTGAGGCAGCGCTCCTGATCGTCCTTCATCGCCTTGGCCGTGACCGCGATGATCGGCAGCTTGCGCCAGCGAGGGTCCTTGCGGATCTCCCGCGTCGCCTCGAAGCCGTCCATCTCCGGCATCATTACGTCCATCAGCACCAAGTCGATTTCCCCGACCGCATTCAACCGCTCGATTGCTTCACGGCCATTACGCCCAATCTCCACCACCGCGCCTTTTTGCTCCAGTGCACTGGTCAGGGCAAAGATGTTGCGCACGTCATCGTCGACCACCAGAATTTTGCGCCCTTCAAACACTTTGTCCCGGCTGCGCGCAGTTCTTAGCATCTTCTGCCGCTCGCTGGAGAGCTGAGACTCCACTTTGTGCAGGAACAGCGTGACCTCATCGAGCAGGCGTTCAGGCGAACGTGCGCCCTTGATAATGATCGAGCGCGAATATTTCAGTAGCTCGGTCTCTTCCTCCCGGGTCAGGTTTCGCCCGGTGTACACGATTACCGGTGGGAAGGACCTGATCTCATCCGTAGACATGCGCTTGAGTAAATCGTTGCCGAGCATGTCCGGTAGCTTCAGGTCGATGATCATGCAGTCATAGATGTTTTCCCTGAGCAGGTCCAGCGCTTCCTGGGCATAGCCTACAGCGGTGATTTCGATGTCTTCGTCGCCGATCAAGCGGGCGATGCTGTCGCGTTGAAGGTCGTCATCCTCGACCAGCAGGATGTGCTTGAGCTTTTGCGTCAGCTTGGCTTCAAGCCGCGCGAACACCGACTTGAGCTCCTCCCGCGATGTAGGCTTGACCGCATACCCCACCGCCCCCATGTGCATGGCGGCCTCTACCCGGTCTTCTACCGAGATCACATGGACCGGGATGTGCCGGGTAGTGGCCTGCTCCTTGAGCCGCTGCAAGACGGTGAGGCCAGAATGGTCCGGCAGCCGCATGTCCAACAGCACGGCGTCCGGCACGAAGCGCGCGGCCAGGTCGAACCCTTCATCGGCACCGTGGGCGACCAGGCAGCGATAATTGAGCTCATGGGCCAAGTCATACAGAATGCGGGCAAAACTAGGCTCGTCCTCGATCACCAAAATACAGCGCTGGCTGCTTGGAGGCAGCTCTCGGTCGTCCGGGAAGCTGGCAATGCGCACAGGGGGCTGGCTCGCGACGGGCAACGGCGCTGGCGCAACGGGTGCCTGTGGTGCAGGTGCAGGATTGGCCACGATCCGAGGGGCACCCATGTTAGGGATAATGCCCGGTTCGTAATGTGCCGGCAGGACCAGGGTGAAGGTGCTGCCCTGGCCGAGGGTACTGCTTACGCTGATAGCGCCACCTAACAGCGCGGCCAGGTCGCGGGAAATCGACAAGCCCAGGCCAGTGCCGCCGTAACGCCGGCTGGTGGTGCCATCCGCCTGACGGAACGCTTCGAAAATCACCTGCTGCTGGTCAGGCGCAATGCCGATACCGGAATCGCTGACGATAAAGGCAATATTGCGCTCACCCTCGCCTGTGATGGTCAGGCCAACCTTGCCCTGCTCAGTGAATTTGAGCGCGTTGGACAGGAGGTTCTTGAGGATTTGCTCCACGCGCTGACGGTCGGTGAACATCGTGGTAGGCGCGCGCTCGTCCACCTGTACATCGAGCTGCAACCCTTTGCTTGCAGCCAATGGCTGGAACATCACCTTGAGGCTGTCGGCCAACCGATGCACCGTGGTGTTTTCGGGGCGCACGTCCAGCTTGCCGGCTTCAACCTTGGAAATGTCCAAAATATCGTTGATGAGGTTTAGCAGGTCGTTACCCGCCGAATAAATCGACTCGGCAAATTTGACCTGGTCGGCACTTAGGTTGTTGTCGGGGTTTTCGGCCAGCAGCTTGGCCAGGATCAACGAGCTGTTGAGCGGGGTGCGCAGCTCATGGGACATATTGGCCAGGAATTCAGACTTGTAGCGGCTTGAACGCTGCAGCTCGTCTGCCCGCTCTTCGAGCTGGATCTGTGCTTGCTCCAAGGCATCGCGCTGGCTGGCCAAGGCCTCTGTGCGCTCGGCCAGTTGCTCGTTGGTTTGCTCCAGTTCGGCCTGCTGGGTTTCCAGGTAGGCCTGAGACTCTTTCAATACCCGAGACTGTTCTTCCAGCTCCTCGTTGGCGGTCTTGAGTTCCTCTTGCTGCACTTGCAGCTCTTCGTTGAGTTGCTGGGTTTCAGCGAGCACTTCCTGCAGGCGTTGACGGTAGCGGGCTGCCTCTATAGACGTGCCGACATTACCGGCGACCAACTCTAGGAACGCGATGTCCCGATCACTCAGGGGCCGCAGGAAGCCCAGCTCGACTACCGCGTTAACCTGACCGTCATTGAGCGCAGGGAGCACGGCGACGCTACGAGGCAGCCCCTCGCCCAGCCCTGACGCTACCTTGAAGTAATCCTCGGGCACATCGTCCAGCCGGTGCAAGCGGCCTTGATGCGCCACCTGCCCTACAATCCCTTCTACCCCTCGCACCACGTGATCACGGCCTTCCTGCTGACGGGAAAAGCCATACGTAGCCACCCGGCGCAGGTTGCTCTGTTCATCGCGAACATAGATCGCACCTACGACGCAGCCCAGGTACTGGGAGAAGAAGCGCAGCACGTTAGTGCCCAGCGCTTGCACGGTCAGTTGCCCCAGTACCTGCTCGGCCAGCTGGGTTTGCCCGGTACGTAGCCACGCCTGCGCCTCCAGACGCTCAGCGCTGCGGTTCTGTGCATCCAGAATTGAACCGTATTGGGTCGACAGGCTCAGCAAGTCTTTGCGCCCGCGGTAGGCCAGCAAACCGCTCAGTACCAGCACGAATAGGAGGTAAAGGGTGACGGCAATCCACGTGGTACGGGTAACCTCTTCGCTGCGCTGAACCCGAAGTTGCTGCTCCATCGCCACGAACGCCGTGTACTGCACGCGAATTTCGTCGGTTAGCCGCTTGCCTCGCCCCGCGAGGATGGCCCCCCGGTAGTCGCCGTTCTGGCGGCGCAGCTCGATCATCTCGCTGCCAAAGGTATTCCAGGCGTCTTGGAGACTCTCAAGACGGCTGAGCCGGTCAACCTGTTGCGCGTTGTCGCCGACCAGCGCCTTGAGGTTTTCGAGTTCTGCATGGATACGCGGTTTTGCCACCTCGTAAGGGTCGAGGAAGTGCTCATCGCCAGTGAGCAAAAAGCCTCGCATGCCGGTCTCCATGTCGACCGACAGCTTTACCGCTTCATTGGCATTGTTGATCACCCGATCGGTGTGATCCACCCACCCGATCACTGACAGCAGGTAGGTGAGCAACCCGACAAATACCATGACGCTTACCACGCCCACGCCTAAGGGCAAGGCCACGTTACGCATCAGAATCTTACGGAATGCAAACTCGTCGAGGGAAAAGGTTCTGGGCATGTCCATGGTCCGGGTGAGATCAGCGGCAAAGTGTGCCAAAAATTTCGTTCAAGGTCCTGTTTCCTGACGACCGCTAGGAAAATTCTTATTCACTTGGAGGTTTTCCACGTAGGATATCCGCCTTGTGGCAAGGCGCCGGCAACGTCTCGGTGCGCTCTCTGGGCTAGCCATGACAGGCCCGGCCCCCGTTTCTATTTATCTAGAGAAGTATCCATGCCTTCATCTGACATAAAAAAGATCCTCGTGGTCGAGGATGACGACATCGTTCGCATGTTGATGGTAGATGTTCTGGAAGAGCTTGAATTTACCGTGGTGGAGGCAGACAGCTGGGATGTGGCCGAACAAAAGCTCAACCATGAGGGCGGTATAGACCTAATGGTTACAGACGTTGGCCTGCAAGACGCCAAGAACCGTGACGGGATAGACCTGGCGAAGCTGGCGCGCCAACTCCACGCCAGCATGCCGGTGGTGGTTGCCAGCGGTTATGGCAATACGCTTGATCTACCTCCCGGCGTCACGCGTCTGGACAAACCTTTCTCGATCGACCAGCTTCGCGACGCCATCAGCGACCTCAGCAAGGCATCCTGACCCCCGCAGCTTTCAGCCAGATCTTGTACAGAGCATAAACGTCCCTGTTTGTGCTCCCTCAACTCCCAGCTCAACCCTCTCGGTCACGTCGCGACATTTTTCTGTTGTGACCGACCAGTCATTGTTTGTCGTTTCACCTTTTATAAAATATTGACGCCATTTTTATAAGTAGCTAATTAACAATAAGTATCCTCGATAACCCTTTGAAAAATAAAAATTAAATAAAATAAAAATTTTATTTTGCGAGCTGTAATTTTGCTTACAAACCTATTTTAAGGCTGTTGTTTTATACAGCAATGCACATTTTTTGCCTTTGAGCATGTTTTTCCGACATTACCCTTGGATCCGTTACGCTTCCCCTCTACACTCAGGCTGAGATTTCTTATACACAACCTGCCTGAGGGTAGAACCATGCTTAATGTCAGCGGCAGCCTGGTTTACGATACGCCTGTCATGAAAAATCTCATGGTAGCGTCGCCAAGCCTTAAGCCAGCCCTGCGTAAGGTTGCGGATTTCATCCTCCGCAATCCCATGCGCTCGGCTACCATGAACATCGATGAAATCGCCATTGCCACCGGGGCCTCTACGGCAGCAGTGAACCGGCTGGCACATGCCATCAACCTGGCTGGCTTCACGGGGTTGCGCGCTGCGCTGGTGGAAAACCTTCTGGCGCTCATATCACCTACTGACAAAGTACGGCATGAGTTGCAACAGCGGCCGGGCCGAGCCTTTGCACTAGAGCTGCAGGTGCGAGTGATCAAAGGCAACATGGATGCCACCCTGGCGGCCAACGCAGAGGCCACCTTCGAGGCCTTGGCCGATACCTTGATAAAGGCCGGGCAGGTGTACACCTTGGGCTTTGGTAGTGCTCACTACCTTGCGGGCTTGGCAGCGTGTGCGTTCCAGCCTGTTTGCCAGCATGTACAGGCTGTCAGCACCGAAGGAGGTAGCGAGGCGGCAGCGCACAGGATTGCCAACATTGGCCCGCAGGATGCGCTACTGGTCATCAGCCTGCCGCCTTACAGCGATCATGCCCTGGCCTTGGCGCGCTACGCCCAGTCGCGCAAGGCCACCGTGCTGGCGATCACCGATTCCCCGGCGTCCCCCTTGGCGCGGGTGGCGGGCCACACCTTATATGCCCCGTCCAACCATCCTGTATTGGGTGAATGCATTGTCAGTGCAGTGGGCATTGTAGAGGCACTGGCCTCGACCATCCGACACCGCTGCGAGGGCAAAGCTACTCAGGCATTACGTCAGGCTCAGGAAGCCTTGAACAGCCTTCGTATACCCTCTGGCAAATCGTTGGCCAATGGTCGCTAGGCTACGCACCTAGCCACTCGTGCAAAGGCTTGGTTTGTCGCAACCAGGCCGTTATGCTGCGTAGCCTGCTGTACTGCCACGCATCAGGACGCGCATGAACCGGCCTTCCCGCAACAGTGACCCCTCTTACGAATTAATGGATGACCATGTAGGGTTGTCCATCATCTATCGCCAGCATGGCTTTCCTTGCCCGCTGGTGCGCTGGCACTTTCACAAAGAGTATGAACTCCACCTGATCACCGCCAGTTCGGGCACCGTGTTCATTGGCGATTACATTGGCAATTTCAGTCCGGGCAGCCTCTTTTTGACGGGCCCTAACCTCCCCCATAACTGGATCAGCCAAGTTGCCGACTGCGAACACTTCCCGCAGCGGGACATGCTGGTCAACTTCACCGATGCGCTGTTCGAACCCGGGCACTTGGTGTTTTCGGAGCTCAAAACCCTGGGCCCTTTGCTGGAACGGGCCTGTTACGGCATTGAATTCCGGGACCGCAGCGTGATCAGCGAAGCGACCCGCTTGATGGGGTTGATCGCCAGTAGCGGGGGCATCAGCCGGCTGGGCTACTTTCTGATCCTGATGGAGGCCCTGGCCACTAGCGAAGACTATGCGCTGCTGTCGGCGGCGAGTTCGGTAGACCTGGCAGACGAAACCAACGTCGACCGCACCAACCGTGCTGTGAACTACATCTTCGCCCACTACGCACGCGAGCTGTCGCTCGAGGGAGTGGCCGCGCACTTGAACATGAAACCTACGTATTTTTCCCGCGTGTTCAAACAGGCCACAGGGCGCAGCTTTGTAGAGTTCGTCAACCGTCTGCGTATCAGTAAATCCTGCGAACTGCTGGCTGATGGGCTCAAACCCGTGACCCAGGTGTGTTTTGAGTCAGGATTCAACAACATCTCCAATTTCAATCGGCGCTTTCAGCAGCTCAAGGGCATGACGCCCTCTCACTATCGCCGGCTTGCCGTTCAGCGCCTGACCGAACAGAACCACCTCGGCTCAACTCGCTGAAATCAGTACACGTCACCGTGCAGCCCGGCGCAGCTACGCTACGCTTAGGCAAGGCGCCTCCTTCAGGAGCACCGAGCCTGTATCTGCTGCCGAGGAGACGCCATGAAGCCTTTCGCCGAGCTGTTTCACCTGCCCCGCATCCAGCGCTTTGGCCTGGTCTCAGACACCTATGACCAAGGGCGGCCGGGCTATCCGCCAGCGATCAAGGAGTGGCTCATGGCTGAAATGGAGATCAAGCGCAACGCGCCTGTTGGTCGACCTGCAAGCGCGTGTCACCGCGGTAGACGCGGAACCTAAAATGATAGAGCGCTTCAAGCAAAACCTGCCTGATGTGCTGGTGGAAGAAGGCTCGGCGCAACGCATCCCAGTGCCCAGTGGCAGCATGAACGCGGTGGTCTGCGCTCAAGCCTTTCACCTCTTTGCAGACACTCAGGCCATGCATGAGATCCATAGGGTGCTTAAACCTGGCGGCCATTTGGGGTTGTTCTGGAACGTACGCGACACGTCAGTGGACTGGGTGGGCAGACTGGCGGCTATCGTCAACCGGTATGCGGGGGATCACCCGCGCTATTACACCAACGAATGGCGCGAGGTGCTCAGTGAAGGCATCAAGCGCGGCTACTCTCTGCCCAAGGAACACACCTGGAGCCACCTTCATACCGGCACACCTGAAGACGTGATCGTTCGGCGGATCAAATCCATTACCTTCATCGCCGCATCACCCGAGAAAGACCAGATCATGGAGGAAGTGCGCCATTTGATTGCGCATCACCCGGAGCTAGCCGGCAAGGAACAGGTGAGTGTGCCCTATAAGGCCACGGCCATACGCACCGTCAAGATACTGCCCTGAGTATTCAGGTGTCGTTTTTTTTATGTTCAACGTGAGTGGCCAGGCGTGGGCCGAATGCCAATACTGCCCACGCCACCAGCGTGCTAAGCACGGCCGTGCCTTCGCGGCCCAAGCCTGCTGCAGTACCAATGGCAGCGGTCATCCATAGCCCTGCGGCCGTGGTTAGGCCCTTTACCTCGTGCGCGCTAAGGTTCTGGCCTTTAAGAATGGTCCCGGCACCCAAAAAGCCCACCCCCGCCACGATACCCTGCACCACGCGACTCAGCGCATCGGCTTCAGACCCCGCCAACTGCGGCACCATCACGAATAGCGCCGCGCCCACGGATACCAGCATATGGGTACGCACGCCGGCAGCCTTGCCTTTGTTCTCTCGCTCATAACCCAATATGCCGCCCAGTAGCGCAGCCACTATCAACCGCACAGTAACGCGGGTGATCTGCTCCAGGTCGGTTATGTCAGCAAACTCTGATTGAAGCGCATCCACTATTTGCATCCAGCCGCCGCTCATCATGACTCCGCTTTTATCAATAACGCGCTTGGACCTCCCACCTGGCTGATAAGTGCCAGCATCGGTTAGAGAAGTGCGTTAAAGCGAGGCGCCATTGAAATGCGATCATTCCGGCTGCACGTGGCGTCAGCGTTTGGCACACTATGCAAACAGTGGAGACCAACATGCCAAGCCTTGCCCCCCTTTCCGACGGTTCACAACAGACGCGAAAAGCCACCGCCAGTGGCTGGGTAGGTTCAGCGCTGGAGTATTACGACTTCTTTATCTATGCCCAGGCCGCCGCCTTGGTGTTTCCGCAGATTTTCTTCCCCACCACTGACCCCAAGGTTGCGATCGTGGCGTCTTTAGCGACCTACGGTGTGGGGTACGTAGCGCGGCCGATAGGCGCGATGGTGCTGGGCCACCTGGGCGACACGCGCGGTCGCAAAAACGTGCTGCTGGTCTGCATGTTTCTTATGGGCTTTGCCACCATGGCGGTGGGTGTGCTGCCCACCTACAGCCAGGTGGGCATGCTTGCCCCGACGCTGTTGGTGGTACTGCGCCTGATCCAGGGGTTTGCAGTGGCCGGGGAGATCTCTGGAGCCAGCGCGATGATCCTGGAGCACGCGCCGTTTGGCCGGAGAGGCTATTACGCCAGTTACACATTGCAAGGCGTGCAGGCCGGCCAAATACTGGCCGCTGCCATCTTCCTGCCTTTGGCGTACTTTATGCCAGATGAAGCCTTCAACCTATGGGGCTGGCGCATTCCCTTCTTGCTTAGCGCGGTGGTACTGATTGCAGGCGTCATCATTCGGCGCGAGGTGCATGAAACCCCAGCCTTTAGCCAAAGCGACGTCGGTGACACCCCCCAACGGCTGAACCTGCGGTCCCCGGTGGCGGAGGCTTTTCAAAACAGCTGGCAGAACATGGGCTTGGTTACCTGCATGGCCCTGATGAATATTATCCCTGTGGTGGCAACGGTCTTTGGCGCGGCCTATGCCGTGCAGCCGGCTTATGGCGTGGAGTTTTCAAAGAGTGTGTACCTGTGGATACCCGTCGTCGGTAACCTGGTCGCCGTACTGGTGATCCCCTTTGTAGGCAACTGGTCAGACACAGTAGGCCGTCGCCCTATGATCATCAGTGGCGCACTCGGGGCGGGTGTGTTGTCCGTGGCTTACCTGTATGCCATCAGCCTGCACAGCGTGCCCTGGGCGTTCGCGCTGTCCATCCTGATGTGGGGCGTGGTGTATCAAGGCTACAACGCGGTGTTCCCCAGCTTTTATCCCGAACTGTTCCAGACCCGCTACCGGGTATCTGCCATGGCGATTTCCCAGAACCTGGGCACGATGGTCACTGCGCTGCTTCCGGCCCTGTTCGCAGCAGTTGCCCCGCCAGGCTCGGACAACATACCGCTCACGGTTGGCAGCATCGCCTTGGCGGTCACCCTGGTAGCAGCCCTTGCAGCGTACAGCGCGCGTGAGACCTACCGGGTTCCCCTGCACGCGCTGGGCAATCCCAACGCCAAGGCAATGGGCAAAGCTGAATACGACACTCTGCGGGCTGAACCCACCCGGCCTCGCTCGCGCTAGAGTACGCACTGCACAAGACGCCAGTATGGGCGCCGATGGCGGCCATGAACCGCATGGCCGGCTCTGGTCGGCCAAACAAATAGCCCTGCACGCCATCACAACCCAAGCGCGTGAGGAAGGCTTGTTGATCGGGGGTCTCCACCCCTTCGGCTACCGTACGCAAGCCCAAGGCCTGCCCCAGTGCCGCGATTGCGCCGACGATGGCCGCATCGTCACTGTCTTGGGGTAAGCCCTTCACAAAGCCCCGGTCGATTTTCAACTCACTGGCAGGCAGCCGCTTGAGGTACATCAGACTGGAATAGCCTGTGCCAAAGTCATCGATGGAAATATCTACGCCCAGGTCGGCCAACTGCTGCAAGACCGCCATGCTGGCATCCGGGTCGCTCATGGCGGTGGTTTCCGTGACTTCCAACGTCAGGTTGCTGAAAGGCAGCCAGGTGCATGGCGTCATCAGGGTGATGCAGGGAGACCAGCCCATCGCGGCTTAACCCACGTGCGCCATCAGCGGCGCAGCAGCTGCCTTCCGGGAAGCGTACCGCCGCCATGGCGGTGTAATGCATGCCGGCCATGCCCGAACCCAGTATCAGCGCACCCACTGCCAACCGAGGCCAGGATAAGACGGCGCGGCTGATGACCCAAAGTGCAAAGCCTGCGCTGGCGACCGCGATGGCCAAGGCAAGCGACGTAATATCCAGGTCATAACCCAGCGCGATAGGTAAGTTGAACGCAAGCATGCCAATGAAGTGCATCGACCAGATGCCGATACCTAGCGCCAATGAGCCACCGCAGATCCACAGCGCAGCGGCGCGGCCAGTGGCGGCTACAAATACGCCCAGCCAGGCTCAGCGCCGTATAGGCGGCCAGCATGGCAACCAGGCAGGAAATAACGACTAGGGGTGAAGAGTACGTACCTGTGAGCATGCGGCTATTCCACACAACCTTTGATGAAAGAGACCTCTGCCCTGCCATGGCCTAGCACTGGCTACACGACCGGATGCTACAGGCGCTATGCAACTGTATTGAGCGATTTTAATTCGCGCGCTAAATAATTAACAAACAGTCTGCATTATGGTGTTGATTGTAAATTTCTATTCAACGAATTACCCAATCCATGGTTTGCGCCGCCCTGCCAGGCTGAGTAGCAAGGGGCCGCTCCATCCGCCAAAAGCAGCTGTCTTCGCCTACCATCGCCAGCCGCTTACGGGCGTACAGCTTTTGCGCCGGGTTGTCTTTGAACACCATTAGCCTCAATCGCCTGAGGTTTCGCTGCTCACCCAGGGTGACGGCGTAGTCCAGCAACGCAGCGCCGGTGCCTTTGCCCCGTGCCACCTCGATCAAATGCAGCTCACGGATATACAGGGCCTGGGCATCGACGCTCAGGCTGACAAAGCCCAGCGGGCCCTCACCTCGGTAGAGGAGGTAATTCTCGCGCCAGCCCCAGCCTGTGTCGAAGTCATGGTCACGCCACAGCAGGCCGTGGCGGGTGTAATAAGGCATCATCGTGCGTCGAGCCAGGGCCCGCGCGAACGGCAGGTCTGCGTCACTGGCGGGCTTCAAGACAAGTTCCACAGGCCGCTCCAAGGTATAAACAGATGGCACCAAAGCATTGCGATGGCTGAAGCGCTCACGTAAGCTTTCTGCACATCAGGAGCCCTTAGCATGCCCGCCCTTATCCTCACTGCCAACCCTTCCCCAGCCTGCGCACAGCGCATGGCGGGCACAGGTGTGGCTGTTGGTCAGGCACAAGGCGGCGCGTATTTTAGCTATTGGTTTAGCCAACGGCGCCTCTGAGGTTCAGATTCAGGCGCCCCGCAACCGGGTAGCCTGACAGCGTTTTCAACAACCCCCGGTCGGCTAGCTGATCGGGGGTTTTGTTTTTTCTACGTGCAATCGCTGGAGCACCACCATGCCTTACGCCACTTACCGCAACGCGTCGACCGACACCTGGCGATTTACCCACTGCACTGCCCTTCACACCCGCGCGCACATGCGGCCTCGAACACCCTCACCTGCCCGTTTGCGTGCCTGACACGCAACGGGCGACAAGGATCGCCCCATGAATACCCAGGTAGCACTTTCCCTCTCCACGCGTAACTCGCCGACATCACTGCCAGCGCTAACGGCATCATCCAGTGGCCACGTACTCCCTAGCGTGCGCCAACTGCGCCAGGTTCTCCCCCTTCCCGATCATTTGCACCAGCAGGTAACCGGTCATCGCCAGGCCATCCGCGACATCCTGACGGGCCGCGATTCGCGGCTGTTGGTGATCGCTGGCCCTTGTTCGTTGCACGACCCCAAGGCCGCCCTTGACTACGGCAAACGCCTTGCGGCCTTGGCCGACGCGCTTAAAGACAGGCTGTTGATCGTGATGCGTGCGTATGTCGAAAAGCCCCGCACGACCGTGGGCTGGAAGGGGCTGTTGTACGACCCCCACCTTGATGGCAGCCACGACATGCCGCACGGCCTGAGGTGTGTCCGTGAGCTCAAGCTGGCGCTGCTGGAGCTGGGCCTGCCCTTGGCGGGTGAGTTGTTGCAGCCGCTTGCCAGCGCGTATTTCGACGACTTGCTGGCCTGGGCTGCGGTTGGCGCCCGTACCACTGAGTCGCAAGTGCACCGCGAGATGGCCAGCGGCCTGGCGCTGCCGATTGGGTTCAAGAACGGCACCGATGGTTCGCTGAGCGTGGCCTGCGACGCCATCCGTAGCGCTGCCCATGCCCACAGCTACTTGGGCATCAACGCCGACGGGCAGCCAGCTGCAATCGAGAGTGAGGGCAACCCCGACTGCCATCTGGTGCTTCGGGGCGGCCATGGCGGGCCTAACTACGACGCCCTTCATGTGGCCCGTGCACAGGCAGCCTTGCTCAAAGCCGGCGTCAACCCGCGCGTGGTGGTGGACTGCAGCCATGGCAACAGCGGCAAGGACCCGCTGCGCCAACCGCAAGTGCTGGCCGAGGTACTGCGCCAGCGGCGGCAGGGCAACGCGGCGGTGGTGGGCGTGATGCTGGAAAGCCACCTCTTCGGCGGGGCTCAGCCCCTCGGGCCCACCCTGCGCTACGGAGTGTCGGTCACCGATGCCTGCCTGGGCTGGAGCGCGACCGACGCTGCGCTGCGCGAGGCGTGCCAGTAGCCAACGCCCCTACCGCCAGCAATCCCGCTGGCCTCATGCGCCAGCGCGGGTTAGGCTAGCCCGTTCATTTAACGAGGAGTACTTCACATGGCTAAAGCCACCGCACGCCACATCCTGGTTTCCAGCGAAGACAAGTGCAACGAACTCAAAGCGCAAATTGAAGGCGGCGCCGACTTCGCCGAAGTCGCCAAGGCCAATTCGTCCTGCCCGTCGAGCCGTCAAGGCGGCGACCTGGGCTCCTTTGGCCCAGGCCAGATGGTCAAGGAATTCGATACGGTCGTCTTCAGCGCACCGGTCAACACCGTGCAGGGCCCGGTAAAAACCCAGTTCGGTTATCACCTGCTGGAAGTCACCAGCCGTCAGGATTGACCGCTGGCGTGAGATAAAAGCGGCTCGCTCTATGGCGGGCCGTTTTTTTTCCACGCGCGGGCGTGCATGATGGCAACCAGGCATTTCCCCGAACCTGCTCAAGGCTGCCAATGCGATCGGTTTTAGTGTTTCTAGGTTGCGCGCTCGCGCTCTGTTCAACCGCTCCAGCCCTTTGCATCGCCGCCGCCCAGCACGCCCTCACGGTCTATGGTGAGCCCGCCAAATACCCGGCCGGCTTTGAGCACTTTGCCTACGTCAACCCCCAAGCCCCTAAAGGCGGTAGCTTTCGGCGCGCCGCGCTGGAGATTGGCCAGTTCGATCACCTGATGCCCTTCATCGACAAAGGCACAGGCGTGTCACAGATCGACGGCTTGGTGTACTCGCCCCTCGCGGTGCGCTCGCTGGACGAGCCTTACACGGTATACGGCTTGGTGGCCCATGCCATGGCATTGAGCGAGGACGGCCTCACTCTCCGCTTCTACCTGGACCCTCGTGCCCGCTTCGCCGATGGCACGCCTATCACCGCTGAGGACGTGCGCTTTACCTTCGAGTTGCTGATGACCCAAGGCAGCCTTCGCTACCGGGCGCAGTTCGCGGACGTGGCCCGTGTTGAGGTAGAGGGCGAACGCCAGGTGCGTTTTGACTTCAAGCGCCGTGACAGCCGGACCCTGCCGCTGGACGTGGCAACGTTGCCGGTTTTCCCGGCGCACTGGTGGAAAACCCGCGACTTCGCCAATGGCGGAGGCTTCGAGCCGCCTCTGGGCAGTGGGCCTTATCAGGTGAGCAAGGTCGATAACGGCCGCAGCCTGACGTTCCAGCGAAACCCCAACTGGTGGGGCAAGGATCTACCTGCAGCACGGGGCATGTACAACTTCGACCAGGTCAGCGTGGAGTATTTCGCTGACATCGACGTAGCCCGCCAAGTACTGCGAGGCGGCGGCTTTGATTACAACCGGGAGTTTTCAGCCACCGGCTATACCCTGGGGTATGCCGGCCCTGCCTTGGACGACGGCCGCCTGCAACGCGCGCACCTGGCGCCCAAAGGGCTGCAATCCGCCCAGGGCTATGTGTTCAATCTGTCACGGCCGCTGTTTCAGGACCGCCGGGTACGCCAGGCCCTGGCCCTGCTGTGGGATTTCGAGTGGAGCAACCGGCAGCTGATGCGCAACCTCTATATTCGTCAGCAGAGCTATTTCTCCAACAGCCCACTGGCGGCCACGCACGCCCCCAACCCGGCGGAATTGGCTATTCTGGAGCCCCTGCGCGGCCAGGTGCCCAACGAGGTGTTCGGCCCGGCCTTCAAGGCGCCCATCACCGACGGCACCGGCTACATTCGTGACAAGCAGCTGCAGGCCCTGGCACTGCTGGCCGACGCCGGGTGGCGCCCCGAGGGCGACCGGCTGGTAAATGCACAGGGCGACCCCTTGAGCTTTACCTTTCTCAATACCCAGGCCAGTCTTGAACGCCTGCTACTGCCGTATAAGCGCACGCTTGCACAGATCGGGATCGACCTGCAGATCCGCAGGATAGACCCTTCGCAATACCTGAACCGCCTGATGGCCCGCGACTACGACATGATCGTTGCCGGCTACCCGGTGTCCGCCTCGCCAGGGCTGGAGCTGTACAACTATTTCGGGTCGGCTGCGGCCACCGATACAGGGTCCGGCAACTACATGGCCTTGCGCGACCCTGCCGTGGACACGCTGATCGATGGGGTGGCCAAGGCCACCACCTACGACGACATGGTCGACCACGCCCATGCCCTGGACCGGGTGCTGCAATGGAATGACTACTGGATACCCAACTATTACCCACCAGGCACCTCCACCGTGTGGTGGAACCGCTTTGGCATGCCGCGCGAACAGGCCGCTTATGAAGAGGCGCCAGACACGTGGTGGGAAGTGAGCCCGCAGCCACTGACCAGCGCCCAGATGGCCGCCCGCCTCAGCACGGCGCCACGGCCATGAGCGGGTACATCCTGCGGCGCCTGCTGTTGATCGTGCCCACCTTGGTAGTGATCTTGCTGGTGAACTTCGTGATCGTGCAGGCCGCGCCGGGCGGGCCGGTCGAACAAGCCATCGCGCGCCTGCAAGGGCTAGGCGAGGGCCAGGCTGGCGCGAGCGGGGGGGAGGCGGTGCAGGGCAGCTCGCGCGCGAGTCGCGGCCTGGACCCGGCGATGATCAAGGACATCGAACGCCAGTACGGCTTTGACAAACCCGCACCGGAGCGGCTCTGGCTGATGCTCAAGCACTATGCAGTGTTTGATTTCGGCACCAGTTTTTTCAAAGGCCAGAAGGTCACTGACCTGATCGTGGAGAAGATGCCGGTCACCTTCTCCTTGGGGTTCTGGGCCACGCTCATCACGTACCTGGTGTCTATCCCTTTGGGCATCCACAAAGCGGTACGCCATGGCAGTGCCTTCGATGTGTGGACCAGCAGCGCCGTGGTGATCGGTTACGCGATGCCGTCTTTTCTGTTCGCCATGCTGCTGATCGTGGTGTTCTGCGGTGGTACCGGGCTGGACTGGTTCCCGGTACGAGGCCTGGTGTCCGAGGGCTTTGACCAGTTGTCGCCCTTGGGCAAGGTGGCCGATTACTTCTGGCACCTGGTGCTGCCGGTGTCGGCGCTGGTCATTGGCGGCTTCGCCAGCCTGACCATCCTCACTAAAAACGCCTTTCTCAACGAAGTGACCCGCCAGTATGTGGTCACCGCCCGCGCCAAGGGCGTCAGCGAGCGGCGGGTACTGTACGGCCACGTGCTGCGCAACGCCATGCTGCTAGTGGTCGCTGGCCTGCCCCAGGCCTTCATCAGCGTGTTCTTTGCAGGCTCCCTGCTGGTCGAGGTGATCTTCTCCCTGAACGGCCTGGGCCGCATGAGCTACGACGCCGCTGTGTCTCGGGACTACCCCGTAGTGTTCGGCTCGCTGTTTTTATTCACCCTGTTTGGGCTATTGATCAAACTGCTGGGGGACCTGTGCTACACCCTGGTCGACCCGCGCATCGACTTTTCGAGGCACCGCTGATGCGCCTCTCTCCCCTGGCGCAGCGACGCCTCAAGCGCTTACGCCAGCACCGGCGTGGCTGGTGGTCCCTGTGGCTGTTGGCACTGCTCCTGCTCATCTGCCTGGGCGCAGAGCTGGTGGCCAATGACAAGCCCCTGGTGCTCAAGGCGGGTGGGCAGTATTACTTCCCGGCGTTCACTCGCTATACCGAAGCCCAACTGGGCGGCGTCTTGCCCTTCCAGCCCGACTACCGCAGCGACTACGTCCGCCAACTGGTGGCACGCCAAGACGGCTGGATGCTGTTCCCCCCCATTCCTTTCGGCCCGGACACACCCAACTACGACCTGACCCAACCTACCCCCAGCCCGCCCAGTGCAGTGAACTGGCTAGGCACCGATGACCAGGCCCGCGATGTGCTCGCCCGGGTGATCTATGGGGCGCGGGTATCAATTCTATTCGCCTTGGCCCTTACCCTGCTCAGCTCGCTGATCGGGATCGCGGCCGGTGCCTTGCAAGGCTATTACGGGGGCTGGGTAGACTTGCTTGGGCAACGGCTACAGGAGGTGTGGTCAGGCCTGCCGGTGCTATACCTGCTGATTATCTTGTCCGGGTTCGTGGAGCCTAGTTTCTGGTGGTTACTAGGGATCATGACGCTGTTTTCCTGGCTGGCCCTGGTCGACGTGGTTCGCGCCGAATTTCTGCGCGGACGCAACCTTGAGTACGTCAAGGCCGCCCGGGCCTTGGGCGTGCCCAGCCGCACCCTGATCGTGCGGCACATTCTGCCTAATGCCATGAGCGCTACCCTCAGTTACCTGCCGTTCATCCTCACCGGCGCAATCACAACGTTGAGCGCCCTGGACTTTCTGGGTTTTGGCATGCCGGCCGGCAGCGCGTCGCTGGGCGAACTGATCGCGCAGGGCAAGCAGAACCTGCAGGCCCCGTGGCTTGGGCTGACAGCGTTCTTCTCGTTAGGGGTCATCCTTTGCCTGCTGGTATTCATTGGCGAGGCGCTGCGCGATGCGTTCGACCCACGAGTTTGAAACGGAGGCTGCCATGAGCGCGCCCTTGATCGAAATCCGCGACCTGTGCATTGCCTTCGACGGTGCACCGGTGGTGCGCGGCCTTTCGTTGGACATCGCCGCCGGTGAATGCCTTGCATTGGTCGGCGAATCCGGCTCGGGCAAATCAGTAACCGCCAACGCCATCCTGCAATTGTTGCCCGGCAACAGCCACAGCCAGGGCAGCATCCGCTACCGAGGGCAAGAATTGCTCGGCGCCCCCGCGGCCACCTTACGGCAGGTACGGGGTAACCGTATCGCGATGATCTTTCAGGAGCCCATGACGTCCCTGAACCCCTTGCACACCGTAGCCCAGCAAATCAGCGAAACCTTGCTGGTGCACCGCGGCCTGGCTGGGCCGGCAGCCAGGGCCCGGGTGCTCGAACTCCTGGCCCTGGTCGGCATCGCAGACCCTGCGCAGCGGTTGAAGGCCTACCCCCACCAGCTCTCCGGCGGGCAGCGCCAGCGGGTAATGATTGCCATGGCACTGGCCTGTGAACCCGACCTGTTGATCGCCGATGAGCCCACCACCGCGCTGGACGTCACGGTACAGCGCACGATCCTCTTGTTACTCAAGTCGTTGCAGCAACGCTTAGGGATGTCGCTGTTGCTCATCAGCCACGACCTGAACCTGGTCCGTAGCATCGCCCAGCGCGTGTGTGTGATGCGGGCCGGGCAGATCGTCGAGCAGGCCCCGTGCGAGACACTCTTCCAAACCCCTCAGCACCCCTACAGCCGCCTGTTGCTGGACGCCGAGCCCGCAGGCGAGGCGCTGCCCGGTGGCACGCGCGACACCGTCTTGCAGGTGGCCGATCTGAAAGTCTGGTATGCCTTGGGCGGTGGCCTGTGGCGTAAGCCCTGGCGGTACATAAAAGCCGTGGACGGCGTAAGCCTGGAGGTGCAGCACGGCAAAACCCTGGGGATCGTTGGCGAATCGGGCTCGGGTAAATCAACCCTGGGCCAGGCCATTCTCAGGCTGATCGATGCCCAAGGCAGCATTCATTTTCAGGGGCACGACTTACAACGCTTGAGCCAGAAGCAACTGCGGCCGTGGCGCCGCACGATGCAGGTGGTGTTCCAAGACCCTTACGGCAGCCTGAGCCCCCGCATGACCGTGGCGCAGATCGTCTCCGAAGGCCTTGAGGTTCACCTGCAGGCCAGTGCCCGTCAGTGCGACGCCGCCGTCATCGAGGCGCTTGAAGAGGTGGGCCTGGACCCAGCCACCCGTCACCGTTACCCCCATGAGTTTTCCGGCGGCCAGCGGCAACGTATCGCCATTGCGCGCGCCTTGGTGCTCAAGCCTGAACTGATCTTGCTGGACGAGCCCACGTCGGCATTGGACCGTACCGTGCAGAAGCAGGTGGTGGCGTTGCTGCGGGACCTCCAGGCCAGGCACGGCCTCACCTATCTGTTCATCAGCCACGACCTGGCCGTGGTCCGCGCCCTGGCCCATGACATTCTGGTGCTCAAGGATGGCCAGGTGGTGGAGTACGGCGCCAGCCAGGACCTGTTCACCGCGCCACGCCACCCCTATACCCGTGAGCTGCTCATGGCGTCGGCGCTGGGCGACCCCACCAAGGGCCCAGCTTGATGGCCCGGCGAACGTCAGCCAGGTATGCTTGACGCTCGCCGTCGGCTTGCCGGGCCACCCTGCCAGCCTCTACTTGCCGGACACTGACATGACCCAACACCCTCACGATCACGCCCCACTAACGTCCGGGCTGGTACTGCTTTTTGCCTTTTGCTGTGGCGCTATCGTTGCCAACATTTACTACAGCCAACCCATCATCGAGCTGATAGCCCCAGCGGTTGGCCTGTCGATGCACGGCGCCAGCCTGGTGGTGTCGCTCACCCAAGTGGGCTATGCCCTGGGGTTGTTCCTGCTGGTGCCGCTGGCTGACCTGCTGGAAAACCGCCGGCTGATTCTGGCCACCGTGGTAGTGGCTGCACTAAGCCTGCTCGCGGCTGCCTTCAGCGCGAAAGCCAGCCTGTTCCTAGGCATTTCCCTGCTCATCGGCTTTAGCTCCGTGGCGGTTCAGATGCTCATTCCCATGGCGGCGCACATGGCGCCCGAGGCACGGCGTGGGCGGGTAGTGGGCAACATCATGAGCGGTCTGCTGCTGGGCATTTTGCTGGCGCGCCCCCTCGCCAGTGTGGTGGCCGACCACCTCGGCTGGCGTGCGGTGTTCATCCTCGCTGCGCTGGTGATGGTTGCCATCCTGGTGCTGCTGGCCGTCACCCTGCCACGGCGCCAGCCTGCCCACTCGGCCACCTACTGGCAATTGCTGTGGTCCATGGCGCAGTTGATCAAGCGTTACCCGGTGCTGCGCGAACGGGCCTATTACCAAGCCTTGATGTTTGCAGCCTTCAGCCTGTTCTGGACCACGGTCCCTCTGCAGCTATCGCGGGTCCATGGCCTGAGCCAGACGCAGATCGCCCTCTTCGCCCTGGTAGGCGCCATGGGCGCCGTGGCTGCACCCGTGGCAGGCCGCCTGGCCGACGCCGGCCATAGCCGCGCGGCCACCCTGCTGGCTTTGCTGCTGGCGCCGGTCGCGTTCCTGTGCGGCGTGCTGCCCGGCAATGGGGTGTTCTGGCTGGGCGTGACGGGGGTGCTGCTGGATTTTGCGGTGCAGATGAGTATGGTCACCGGCCAGCGCATCATCTACGCACTCGATGCCCAAAGCCGCGCACGCCTGAACGGCCTGTACGTGACCAGCATCTTTATTGGCGGGGCCGTGGGCTCGGCGTTTGCCAGCAGCCTGTACGAGCGCGCAGGCTGGGCCGGAGTGGTGGCCCTTGGCACCGCGCTACCGCTGCTGGGGCTCGGGTTGTTTCTGGCGCGGCCACGCAGCAGGTCATAGGGCACTGCCCAATTGCTCACGTAAAAACTCCACCAGCACCTGCACCGCCCTTGAGGCCTGCCGGTGCTGCGGGTACAGGGCGGACAGCCCTAGCGCCGGTGGCCGCCAGGCGTCGAACACCCGGACGAGCTGGCCGGCCTCCAGCGCCCGGCGCACGATGAACAACGGCAGGTACGTGATGCCCAGCCCCGCCACGGCCGCGTCGCGCAGCACCTCACCGTTGTTGGCACGTAACCGCCCATTGACGTTCACCACCTGCGGCTTGCCGTCCCGTTCGAATCGCCATTGCGCCGTGCGGGCATGGCCGTAGGGCAAGCAGGCATGGGCCGCCAGCGCCGCGGGGGTTTCAGGCAGCCCCCGCGCCGCCAGGTACGCCGGGCTGCATACCCACACCCGCTCCACTTCAGCGATGCGTCTGGCGATCAGGGTGGAATCCTGTAGCTCACCGATGCGCAAGGCCAGGTCGAACCCCTCGGCCAGAAGGTCGACGGAGCGATCGCTCAAGTCCACCTCCAGGGTAATGGCAGGGTAGCGTTGCATGAATAACGGCAATAACCCGCTGAGGTGTTCAACCGCAAACGACAGCGGTGCGCTTACGCGCAGTGTTCCCTGAGGCTGCCCTTGCTGACCCGCGATGCGCTGCTCCACCTGTTCTACGTCGGCGACCAAACGCAATGCGGCCTCATGGTAGGCGTGCCCTAAGGGGGTGACGTCCAGGCGCCGGGTGGAGCGGTTCAGCAGCCTGACGCCGAGGCGCGCCTCCAGTTGCATGATGCGCCGGCTGATGAACTGCTTGGACACACCCAACTGGTTGGCTGCACCGGTGAAGCTGCCGGCCTCCAATACCTGTGCGAACAAGCGCATGTCTTCGAACGGGTTCATGGCACTGCCTATTGTCAACCAAGGTGAGACAGTATGGCCCGAGCTGCCTACTTAATACAGGCGCGGCAGGACAGTACACTGGCCGCACGCACCGTTGATCGAGGTAACTCACATGCTGACCTTACGCAAAGCCCACGACCGCGGCCTGGCCAACCATGGCTGGCTCACGTCCTTCCATACGTTTTCCTTCGCGTCTTATCGCAACCCGGCTGAACAAGGGTTTTCAGACCTGCTGGTCATCAACGATGACCGCGTAGCGCCTGGGAAAGGCTTCGGCCAACACCCCCACCGGGACATGGAGATTTTCTCCTATGTGCTGGAAGGCGAACTGGCGCACGAGGACAGCCTCGGCACGGGCTCGGTCATCGCCCCCGGCGACGTGCAGCTCATGAGTGCAGGCAGCGGTGTGACCCACAGCGAATTCAACCACTCCGACCACGCACCGGTGCATTTTTTGCAGATCTGGATCGTGCCTGATGCTCAGGGCGCACAGCCGCGTTACCAGCAGCAGCACTTTACCCCTGAAGCCAAGCGCGGGCGGCTGTGCCTGATCATCTCGCCAGACGGCGCTGATGGGTCGTTGCAGGTGCGCCAAGACGCCAGGGTGTATGCGGGCGTGTTCGACGGTGAGGAGCAGGCTGAGCTGAGGCTGGCGGCCGACCGCTACGCCTATGTTCATGTGGCCCAAGGCAGCATAACCCTCAACGGCCAGGCCCTGAGCGAGGGTGACGGGGTGCGGGTACGCCAGGAGCAGGCCCTGACGTTCAGCAAGGGCAAAAGCGCCGAGGTATTGGTGTTCGACCTTCGCCCCAACGAGTTGCCTGGCATGGCGTGAGGGCACTGACCCTGCGTTCTTCATGCACACCAGGTACCGACAAAAGCAACTCAACCGTCCCCTCGCGGTCAGCTTCATAACCAGCACGGTTACGGAGCCGGCCGCGCGCCGGTCCGCTAATCGACTCACCGTCGACCAAGGACCTGAACCATGCAAGCACCCTCCTCCCTGTCTACCGCTGACCGCGACGCACGCGACCGCCTGTGTACCGACACCATCCGCACGCTGAGCATGGATGCGGTACAAAAAGCCAACTCCGGGCACCCGGGTACGCCTATGGCCCTGGCACCGGTGGGCTATACCCTGTGGAGCAAGTTCCTGCGCTACCACCCCGACCACCCGGATTGGCCCAACCGCGACCGTTTTGTACTGTCGGCGGGGCATGCTTCGATGCTGCTGTATTCGCTGCTGCACCTGGCCGGCGTGATCGAGATAGACGCCCATGGCAAGCCCTCCGGGCAACCGGCGGTGAGCCTGGACGACATCAAGCAATTCAGGCAGATGTCTTCAAAGACGCCAGGGCACCCTGAGTACCGCATGACCACGGGTGTGGAAACCACGACCGGCCCCCTTGGGCAAGGCTGCGCCAACAGCGTAGGCATGGCCATGGCCAGCCACTGGCTGGGCGACCGCTTCAATCGCCCGGCCGGCACGCTCTTCGATTACCGGGTGTTCTCACTGTGTGGGGACGGCGACATGATGGAAGGCGTCAGCAGTGAGGCCGCCTCCCTGGCGGGCCACCTCAAGCTGGGCAACCTTTGCTGGATCTACGACAACAACACCATCAGCATCGAAGGCCATACCGAACTGGCCTTTAGCGAAAACGTGATCACACGGTTCAAAGGCTATGGCTGGGACACCTTGCACGTTAAGGATGCCAACGACATCGCTGCGCTGACGCAGGCGTTCGAGCAGTTCGATGGCAAAGGCCAGGCCCCCTTGTTGATCGTGGTAGACAGCGTGATCGGCTATGGCGCGCCCACCAAGCACAACACGGCGGCGGCTCACGGCGAGCCGTTGGGCGAAGAAGAGATTCGCCTGGCAAAAACCGCCTACGGCTGGGACCCGGACGCTCAGTTCAGCGTGCCCGAAGACGCCAAGGGGTGGCTGCAAGCACAGCTGCGTGAACGCAACCAAGGCGCCTATGACGCTTGGGAAGCCAGCCACAAGGCCCTTGAGGCCAGCGATGGCAACCTGGCAGATCAACTGACGCGCATGCGTGCCGGAGAGATGCCAGAGGGCTGGAACGCCAGCCTCGAACTGTTCCCCACTGACACCAAAGGCATTGCAAGCCGCCAGGCCGGCGGCAAGGTACTCAACGCCTTTGCGCAACAGATCCCCTGGTTGTTGGGCGGCTCAGCCGACTTGTCGCCCTCTACCAAAACCAACCTCACCTTCGAGGGTGCCGGCAGCTTTCAGGCGGGGCAGTACCAAGGGCGTAACCTTCACTTTGGGGTACGCGAGCATGCCATGGGCGCCATCGCCAACGGTTTGGCCCTGTGCTACCTGCGGCCCTACACCTCAACCTCCCTGGTGTTCAGCGACTACATGAAGCCGCCCATTCGCCTGGCCGCGATCATGGAACTGCCCGTGGTGTTCGTCTTCACCCACGACTCCATTGGCGTGGGCGAGGATGGGCCTACCCACCAACCTATCGAGCAGTTGGCGCAATTGCGCGCCACACCTGGCGTGCTGACCCTGCGCCCAGGCGATGCCAACGAGACCGCCCAAGCCTGGAAGGTGGCGCTGGCCCAGACGTCCCAGCCCTCCTGCATCATTCTCAGCCGTCAGCCCCTGCCCACCCTGGACCGCAAGCGTTATGCCGCCGCCGAAGGGGTAGAGAAAGGTGCCTATGTGCTAGCCGATAGCGACAAGCCGCAGGTGCTGTTGCTGGCCACCGGCAGCGAGCTGAGCTTGGCCGTAGAGGCGCACGAACACCTGTACGCCGAAGGAATCGGCAGCCGCGTGGTGTCGATGCCGTGCTGGGAGTTGTTCGAAAGCCAGGATCAAACCTACAAGGACAGCGTCTTGCCCCCTGCCCTCACCGCCCGAGTGGCGATCGAACAGGCCGGCCCGCTGGGCTGGGACCGGTACGTTGGGATGACCGGAGCGAAAGTGGTGATGAACAGCTTTGGCGCGTCTGCGCCAATCAGCAAGCTGCAAGCTCAGTACGGCTTTACCGTGGAAAACGTCGTGAAACTGGCCAAGGCGCAAGTGGCCCAGGCCACCGGTAAGTAAACGGTTGGGCGCCAGGTTGCCTGGCGCCCAACCCTGGGTTTTACAGTGGCAGTGACGCGCTGACCACGCGCAGTGCCAGACCCTCGTAAGGGTCCAGGCTGATGGTAAAGGCACCTTCTTCGGTCAAGTCGCCTTCCACCCGCTCATTGATGATGTCTACCACCGGGCCTGGGGCGATGCCTGGCAGGTGCAGGGTCTCGACCAAGGCTTCGCTGCCGAAGTTGAGCGCAGTGATCTGCGTGCCTCGCCCCGCTGGCAACTCATGCACCATGATCAGCAACGACGGGTGCTCCGTGTCCGGCACCATGATCTGCTTACTGGCGGCAATGTCATACGCACGCCGCACGGCGAGGATTTTCTTCAGCTGGGAGGCGAAGGAATCCGGGCGTTTGAGTTGGTCCACCAAGCTCCCGTAGAGGCTGCGCGCCATAGGCATGCCGCCTGAGGACACTTCGGCGGTGGGGTCCAGCCCTGTCAGGTCGTAGGCACCCCGATGAATCCAGCGGGTGTCACCGTCAGTCATCAAGTGCGCTACCTGCTCGGCAGGCAACGGCAAGGCACCGGCCAAATCCCAGCCTGACAACGCAAACACGCCCGGCTGCATGGCGTTGTACATCACCAGCAACAGGTGAATGTGCTTGATGCGCTCAATGTCTTCATCGGTCAGGGTGTCCAGGTCACGGATACCCAGCGCGGCGGTGATGATGCTGGCGGTGGTACAGGACACGCCGTTGGTGACGAACTTGAGGTTGTAGGGCGCGTGCTCACCCGCCAAATGCTCGTACATCTCCTCACGGATGTGTTCGCGCAAGATGTTGCCGGGGAACGTCTGGCCCTGGTACAGGAACTGGTCATGGGCGTGCAACGTCCAGAAATGCACCAGCTCAAGGGTCAGCTCGTCATGGTTTTGCAGCGCATGGATCAGCGACGCCGGGTCAATGCCAAAGCGGTGCATCTCTTTGAGCATCAAGCGCAGGAACTCAGTGCGCCCGGTGAGCAAGGCGTGCTGGTAAGCAGGCCGCGTAATGAAGTCGTACGACAGATCCGCGCCGCCATGGGACATGGACGCGATGTCGTCGATGGTCAGGTTCAGCTCCTGGAAGCTAAACCCACCGGCTTTACGGATAGCCCCACCCAGCAGTTGGTTGCCGTTCACGGACAGCGGGTGGCTTTCAGACCAGGCATTACCTTCCGGCCGGCGCTCTACCCCCAGGAAGCCGTTGGCGTCCAGGCGCAGAATGCGCGCACCCACCACATCAATGGCGTGCAAGGCATCACCGATGATCATCTGCTGTGCTGCGAAGCTTGGGTCCAGCCAGTTCAATGACGGCTGGCCTTCCTTGAAGTAATGCAGGTACACCCAGCGCCGAGGCTTGCCGTCGACGCCTACCACTACGGGGGTAGCGCTCCAGTCGGTTTCCTTTACGCCGGGCTCGAAGAAGATCACCCGCTGCAGTTGCCCAACGATGTAATGCTTGTCTCGCAGCAGGTCTACCAAGGCTGGAGGCAGGTTAATAGCATCGCGGCCTTCGGGTATTTCAGGCAATAGCGACCAGTCTTCCTCACGGATCTCCACCATGTGGAACAGCCCTGGGTACTCTTCGTAGGCCATCTCGGCCAGACGGAAGTCTGCGCCTTTGCCCGTGTGAGACGGGATGGCATCCTCGATAACCACGGCATTGTGTGCCGCAGCCAGGCGCGCCAGGGACACCAGCTCTGCCTCGGTGCCCAAAGTAGGGTCGATCTCAAAGCTGATACGGTCGAAGTTGCCGTCGATGGTAGGCGTCTGGGTTTTGCCACGCAGCCCGCCGGAAAGTTTCAGCGGGCCGTTATGGATGCCCTGGATGCCCACCTCGGACAAGGCGTGCCAGAGGGCTTCATCACCCAAGGCCTGCAGCACCGAGCCGCCCTCTCGGGTCACGATCGACGCGGGGTAGGCGGTAAACCAAACGGAGGCAATGGCCGAGGCGTCACGTGGGCGCGCATGCGCGAACGGCCGCTGCCACAGTCGGGCCTGGCCTGAGTACAGCTTGGCCCGTTGCTTTGCGGCGTTGAGCATCGAGCGCTCCACCAGCCAACGTACGTGATCCGGATCCGGGGGGGTCATAGGCTACCTGCGGTTGAAGGGGTCTTGTTTCAGAGTGCGGGCAGCGACGAATGTTGCATCGGCCATGTGCGGCACTCACAGCACCTTGCTATGCCCCTGCTACACACGTGTCAGGCCCGTGCTACACAGGTGCAGCCTGCGCAAGAATGCGGCCTTTCGGTTGCGGGCGTTCGGGATCACGGTCATGATTCGCGCCATGCCCGATCATCCCCTCACCGCTCCCGCTCCCAGCCAGAATCCGGTCACCCTTGCGCTCGCGCTGATTGTGGTGATGGTGCTGTCATTGGTAGGCCTGGACCTCTGGCAGAGCTGGACGTCGCGCCAGCAAGCCTTGGCCAGTGCGCAGGCAAACGTGTCCAATCTGGCTCGCTCGCTGGCCGAGCATGCGGGTAACACAGTAGAAGAAGCCGACATCGTCTTGCTGGGCCTGGTGGAGCGCGTCAGGGTCGATGGCACCAGCGAAGCCACGCATCGGGCACGCCTGCATGAGCTGATGAAGCGGCTCACCGGGTCACTGGAGCAGTTGCACGATGTGTTCATCTACGACCGTGAGGGGCGCTGGCTGGTCACCTCCAACGACAATGCCCCCTCAGACGGCAACAATGCTGACCGCGAGTACTTCATTTACCACCGCACCCACGAGGACCTGAGCGCGCACCTTGGGCCGGTGATCCGTAGCCGTTCGAGCAATGAACTGATCTTTACCCTGTCGCGGCGCATCAACGACCGCCAAGGCCAATTTGCCGGGGTGGCCCTGGCCACCCTTAACGTGGATTACTTTCGGCGCTTCTACCACGCCTACGCATTGGACCCTGACGGGGTCATCACCCTGGCCATGGCCGACGGTACGCTGCTGGCACGCCGCCCCTACGCGCCTGCACTGATTGGCACCAGCATCGCCAAGGGCGTGATTTTTTCGCAACTGTTGCCCCTGGCCGGTGCCGGCACGCGCATGTTGCCGTCGGTGGTCGATGGCGTAGAGCGCCTGTACGCTTACCGGGCAGTGGGCCGTTACCCACTGGTGATCCTCGCGGCAGAATCCAAAGCGTATCTATTAGCCGACTGGCGGGCCAACCTGCTGCGCACCGCATTGGTCATTTGCCTGCTGCTCACCACCACCTGCGCGTTTGGCGCGATATTGATTCGGCAACTGCGCCAAACGGCCCGCACTGAAGCGCAACTGCGCGACGCCCATGCCGCGCTTGAGCAGATGGCAATGCAAGACAGCCTCACCGGGCTTGCCAACCGGCGCCAGCTCGACGAGGCGTTGCCGCGAGAAATCAGCCGGGCCCGGCGCAACGGCCTGCCGCTGGGGCTGATCATGCTCGATATCGATCACTTCAAAGCGTACAACGACCTCTACGGCCACCCTGCCGGCGACACCTGTATCCAGCAGGTCAGCCAGGCCGTCAACGCCACGGTAGGGCGCGCCAGTGACCTGGTGGTGCGCTATGGCGGCGAAGAGCTTCTGGTGCTGCTGCCTGAGTGCGATTGGCCCGGTACGCTGCGGGTGGCTGCGCGGATCGTTGAAGCGGTGCGTGACCTAAACATCGGGCACGCCGGTAGCCCTTATGGGACCGTCACGTTAAGCGCAGGCGCTCATGTATGGTCCAAGGACGATACCGTGCCAAGACCGCAGGCGTTGGTCGAGGCGGCTGATGCGGCGCTGTACCGGGCCAAGGCCCAGGGCCGCAATCGGGTGTACCCTCCGGCGCCTGAGGCGTGACGCCTGGCCCTGTCATCGTCAGGCAGGTACCACTTTCAGCTGCCCTAGCTCCAGCAGGCTGAAGTACCCCTCGCTCCAGCCGGCAGTGTCTATGTGCCAGACGTTGCCCAGGCGCTTTGGCCTGCGTAGCGGGGTATGCCCTACCACCACCGCCCTCACGTCGCGCACCGGGCTTTCGTCACGCTGCTTGAGCCGCGCCCGCGACCATTGGAAGGTGCTCTCCAGCTCGATGGCCGGGTCTATCGCACCACTGAGGTACTCACGCAATGTGGTCCAGCTACTGAAGGGGCAATGGGCATGCACCAGCCCTACCAGGCCCAGCGCCGTCTCCACTTCAAGGGCCACCGGCAAGCCCGTGAGGCGCCGGGCGCACTCACGCTGGAAGGCGGCAGGGCTTTCCATGAACCAGGTGCCGCCACTTCGCCGGTAGTCCACAGGGTCCAATTGCGGGTCACGGTCTACATACTGCTGGGTCAGCACTTCGTGGTTGCCCTGCACGGCGCAAAACCAGGGCTGGTCCAGCCATTCCAGTGCACGCGGGCTCTCCGGCCCTCGGTCGACCAAGTCACCTACGCTGAAAAGACGGTCTTGCGTGGGGTCGAACCCCGCACGGTCCAAGGTAGCTTCGAGGCGGCTGAAATGCCCATGGATGTCCCCTACCGCGTAGTCGCGGCCTACCGGGTTCGGCCCATAGTGTTCGAATCGCGCCATTGCCTGCTCCTTTACCGGCCGATCATTGTTGTGCATTGAGTACGAGCGAGCTGCGGATCTCCAGCACCGCCCCCTCATTGGCCAGGTAGCCGGCGGGCGTGCCGGCGTATGACAGCCCCCACGCCTGCGTAGGGCCAGCCGCCGCAAGCAGGGTCTGGGTAATCACATGCCCGCCGTTAAGCGTGATGGTGCAGGTGGTTTCGGCAGCCGGTACGTTATCGAGGCTACTGGTTTTGATTCGTGTGCAGGCACTTTGATAGCCGCTACGGGAAAAGTTCTGTTGGATTGCCTTGCGCATCTCTAGCACTACCCCCGCCACGTTGACCACGTGACTAGGCTCTACCGGGCTTTGGCTCAATTCCACGACCATTTCAGGGTCGCCGTTGGCGTTGGGCTTGACTGCGCGCTCTCGAATTACCTCGCTCCCCGGCTCTGCGGGCACAGGCTCGACGTTCCAGCCGGCAGGCCAAATGATTGAAAGTGCGTCCGCGCGCGCGGGTTGCGCTGCCGCACATGACATGCAAAAGGCGCCCAGGATAACGGCGCCGTGGGGCTGCCAGCGGTTCTGCATCACGATGCTCAGTCTCGGAAAATGCGGCAGTTTCGCAGCCTACCGTCGCTTCGTACAGCGGGCCGTTGCGGTGGGCCTCGCTTGGGGCCCATGAAGGCTCAGTGGGAACCTTCTGCAATGATCGCCTCTCCTTAACCTGAACCCCTAGTCAGAGGCATCAGCGTATGAACCCCCTTACCGAAGGCACCGAAGAACACGGCCCGAGCGGCGTTCCTTTTATAAATGACCCTGCAAAGCCTGCAAACCAAGGCAAACCCGGCACAGTGAATGACCCAGGCAACGAGGACCCAGGCTCGACCCTGGACGACGCTCAGGTGCCCCTGCTCGATGATGACGAAATGCCCGAGTAACGCTCAGATCCTCGAGCCGTTGCGTTGTTAAGCGCCAAATAGAGGCCTCGCCGGGAACCGCCGAGGCCTGGCCTGGGTCGGTATCTTTTCACGCCAACTGAGGTCTGCTCCATGGATTTTATTCCGCCTTCCTGGCTGGACCGTATCCCCCTGCCCTGGCTGAGCACGCTCATCGCCGCAGCAGCGGCCGTGGCGGTCGTGCTGTTGATCCGCTGGGTAGGCTACGTCGTGCTGATGCGCCTTTCTCGCCATCTGATCCTGGCCCGTCAGTTCGTCGACCACGCCAAACGCCCTTCCCTGTGGTTGATGCCGCTGTTGGCACTGCAATCGGTCTGGACCTCCGCGCCTGACGACCTGTTGCTCATCAATACCGTCCGGCACCTGAACGGCCTGCTGGTCGTGATGGCCTTCACCTGGCTGGGCCTGAGCTGCGTGGCCGCGGTGGCCGACACCATTGCAATCAGAAACCCGCTGGACATCGAAGACAACCTCAATGCCCGACGTATCCAGACCCAGGTGCGGGTGCTGGTGCGCTGCCTTAATGTGGTGGTGATCCTGTTCGGTAGCGGGCTGATCTTGATGAGTTTCCCCGCCGTTCGCCAGATAGGCACCAGCCTGCTGGCCTCCGCCGGGCTGGCGGGGCTCGCGGCGGGCTTTGCCGCAAAACCTGTGCTGGGCAACCTGATCGCAGGTTTGCAGATTGCGATTTCCCAACCGATTCGTTTGGACGACGTGGTAATCGTCGAGGGCGAATGGGGGCGTATCGAAGAGATCTCAGGCAGCTATGTAGTGGTCAAGATCTGGGATGAACGCCGCCTGGTAGTGCCGCTCACCTACTTTATCGAGAAACCCTTCCAGAACTGGACCCGCAGCGCGTCCAGCCTGATTGGCTCGGTATTTGTCTGGGTGGACTATTCCCTGCCGCTGGAAGTGCTGCGCGAGGAGGTTAAACGCATCTGCGCAGAAATCCCGCACCTGTGGGACGGCCGCGTGTGCGTGCTGCAGGTGACTGACACCAGCGAGAAGTCCATGCAGTTACGGGTGCTGCTCAGCTCGGCGGACTCCTCACGCAGTTGGGACGCCCGCTGCCATATGCGCGAGCGGCTGATCGCCTTCATTAATCACGAGTACCCCCAGTGCCTGCCTCAGTTGCGCGCCGAAATGCAGACGAAAACAGTCCGCCCCGATGTCCATCAAGCCATCAGGCCAGAAGATATCGAGCGTCAACCACCGGTATGAGCATTATTGTTGTAGGCATGCCGTGCCCTTCAGGGGCGCGGATGAAGCGAGGCGTAGCAGCGGAGTCAGAGCGTTTGTTCGGTCGCGGCCATGGATTGAATCACCACGGTCTTCTGCGCCTCGGTCAAATGATCCCAATAGTGCGTCTTGGCAAACATCCCCAGGCCGCCAGCGATATACAGGCTCAGCACGACCACGGCGAGGATGGCCAACGGTGAGAAGCTGTCTTCGGGATCGTCACGGCCGGTGGAGGTCAACAACTCTTGAATGCGTTTGAAGAAGTGGGACAGGTACAGCAATACTTGGCGACCCATGATAGGTATTAGAACCTCGGAAAAGATGCACTCAAATGGCCTGCTCGCGTTAAAGCGCCTTGGGGCAGAGGTCAGCGCGGCAGGGCTGAAGGAAATAATCTGTAACAGTTGTATGATAACCCAGGCTGCGGCAGTCAAATAGTTAGCCTGCTAGGCATTACGACGAACGTCGTGCGGCAATACGCCTCACCCCCAACCGGATACGTAGTGGTTAGCCCCCGCCGCGAACGGGTTTATACATCCTGCCCACCGGCTTGCCTCACGCGTACGCCTGGGCCCTACCTAAGGAGCATTCATGCACTATCGCGTATTGGGTAACACCGACCTGAAAGTGAGCGCCATTGCGCTAGGCACCATGACCTGGGGTGAGCAGAACACCCAGACCGAAGCCTTCGAGCAGATCCGCCTGGCCAAGGACGCCGGCGTAACCTTTATGGATACCGCCGAGATGTACCCGGTGCCGCCACGCGGCGAAACCTATACCAAGACCGAGCAGATCATCGGCAATTACTTGCGTGAGCATGGCGACCGGGCTGACTGGGTACTGGCCAGTAAAGTGGCAGGCCCAGGGCGCATGGACCACATCCGGGACGGCAACCCGCGCCTGGACCGCAAGAACATCACCGCCGCCCTTGAAGCGTCCCTGACGCGCCTGAACACCGATTACCTGGACCTCTACCAGTTGCACTGGCCCGACCGCAAAACCAACTTTTTCGGCCAGCTGAATTACCAGCACCACGCCGATGATGCATTCACCCCTATCGAGGACACCTTGGAGGTACTTGATGAGCTGGTGAAGGCAGGCAAGGTTCGTCACATTGGCCTATCCAATGAAACCCCCTGGGGCACGCATCGCTTCCTGCACCTGGCAGAAACTCGCGGCTGGCCACGGGCAGTCTCGATCCAGAACCCCTACAACCTGCTCAACCGCACCTTCGAGGTGGGCTTGGCGGAAATCGCCTTACGCGAATCGATAGGCTTGCTGGCTTATTCACCCTTAGCGTTTGGTGTGTTATCGGGCAAGTACCTGAGCGGCGCCCGGCCAGAAAAGGGCCGGCTGACCTTGTTCGAGCGCTTCCAGCGCTACAACAACCCACAGGCGCAAGCCGCCGCAGCTGCCTATGTAGCACTGGCGCGCGAGCATGGCCTGGACCCTGCGCAAATGGCGCTGCAATTCGTGACCCAGCAGCCGTTCGTGACCAGCAACATCATCGGCGCAACCACGTTGGAGCAACTGCGCAGCAACCTGGCCAGTATCGACCTCACCTTCACGGACGAGCTGCGCGCCGCGCTGGATGCCATCCATACCCAGCACCCTAATCCCGCTCCCTGAACCATGCCCGCCATTGCGCCCCCCACTAGGCGCAATGGCCGCGCACCTGGACCGAACCTTTACCCGCTTCGCCACGTCGTAACAAATTATGACTGCGAAGAGCCACCCTCATGCGCCTGCATCCTCACGCTCGCTTTAAGCCTTATACTCACGCTGCTGGCGGCTGGGGGTCGGCGTATTCCGTGGCCAACATACTGCTGCGTGAAAAAGCCTTGGGTAAGGGCCCGGCGGCGCTGCTCAAGCAAAATAAACCCGGAGGGTTCGCCTGCGTAAGCTGTGCCTGGGCAAAGCCGGGCAAGCCTCACGCCATGGAGTTTTGTGAAAACGGCGCCAAGGCCACTGCGTGGGAGCTAACCTCCCTGCGCACCGCGCCAGACTTCTTCAGCGAACACACCCTCACTGAGCTGCGCACCTGGCCAGATCACGACCTGGAGCAGCACGGCCGGATCACCCAACCCTTGCGCTATGACGCGGCGACGGATAAATACCAGCCCGTGGCCTGGAACGAAGCCTTTGCCGCCATTGGCGACTCTCTGAAGGGGTTGCCGCCTGAAAGCGTGGTGTTCTATGCCTCCGGTCGCGCCTCCCTCGAAGCCTCGTTCATGTACCAGTTGCTGGCGCGCAGTTACGGCAATAACCATCTGCCCGACAGCAGCAACATGTGCCATGAGAGCACCTCTGTAGGCTTGCAAGAAAGCATTGGCGTACCCGTGGGAACCGTGACGCTGGCAGACTTCGCGCAAACCGACTGCTTTCTGTTTTTCGGCCAGAACGTGGGCAGCAATAGCCCTCGCATGCTGCACCAGTTACAGGAAGCCCGTGAGCGCAACGCAGAGATCCTGACCTTCAACCCGCTGCGCGAGCGTGGGCTTGAGGCGTTCGTGAATCCGCAGAACCCGGTGCAAATGCTGGGCCCTGAATCGACCAAGGTCAGCACCCAGTACCATCAGGTGGCAATCGGTGGCGACCTTGCGGCGATGGCCGGGATCATCAAGGCCTTGTTTGCACTGGATGCCGAGGCCTTGGCGGCAGGCCAGCCTGGTGTACTGGATCGGGCCTTCATTGCAGAGCACACCACCGGCTTCGAGGCGTTGGTCGCACAAATCAATGGCTACGCTTGGAGCAGCCTGGAGCGCCGCTCTGGCTTGACCCGTGGTGCGCTGGAAGCAACCGCCAAGGTGTACGCACGAAGCGAGCGGGTCATCGGCGTGTACGGCATGGGCCTGACCCAGCACCGCCACGGTGTAGCGAACGTGCAGATGCTGGTGAACCTGTTGTTGCTACGCGGCAATATCGGCAAGCCTGGTGCAGGTATCTGCCCGGTGCGGGGCCATTCCAATGTGCAGGGCCAGCGCACCGTTGGCATTACCGAAGACCCCAAGAAAGTACCCGTCGAGAACATCAAGGACGTACTAGGCATCGACGTGCCGGAGCAGAAAGGCTTCTGTACGGTGGATGCCTGTGAGGCAGTCCTGGACGGGCGAGTAAAAGGGTTTATCAGCCTGGGGGGCAACTTTGTTCGGGCCGTGCCCGATACCTTGCGCATGGAGCCCGCCTGGCAGGGCCTGGCGCTCAACGTGCAAATTGCCACCAAGCTCAACCGCAGTCACCTGTTGCCAGGGGCAAGTCAATGGCTGTTGCCCTGCCTGGGGCGCATTGAAATCGACCGGCAAGAGGGTATCGAACAGCGCTGGGCCACGGAGGACAGTACAGGCTGCATTACCGGCTGGAAGGGCCAGAGTGAACCGGCCAGTGAACACCTGCTGTCCGAGCCGGCGATCATCGCAGGTATCGCTCAAGCCACGCTGCCCGCCAACCCCAAGCTGGACTGGGACGCTTGGCGCCGTGACTACCGCAGAGTGCGGGCCGCCATTGCGCAGGTGTACCCCGAGACTTTCCATGACATGGAAACCCGCATGGACGAACCTGGCGGCTACCACCGGCCGCTCGCTGCAGCCCAGCGCCAATGGAATACCGACAGCGGCAAGGCGCAATTCACGCTGATGCCTACCCTGGACGCCGACGACGACATGCAGGTGGGCGGCGAGCACCGAGCCGTGCTGCAACTGATGACCCTACGCAGTAACGATCAATTCAATACCACCATCTACGGGTACGACGACCGCTTCCGGGGTGTGAAGGGCACACGCAAGGTGCTGTTCATGAACACCAATGACATCACCCGCCTAGGCTTTAGCGCAGGTGAGTGGATCAAGGTCACCACTGCGGTGGAAACCGATGTACCCCGTACAGTAGGCCCCTTCCAGGTATTGCCGTATGACATTCCACAAGGGTGCTGTGCAGGCTACTACCCTGAATGCAACCCGCTCGTACCGCTGTGGCACTACGCGGAAAAGAGCAAAGTGCCTGCGTCTAAATCCATCCCGGTTACGCTCATGCGGGCCTCCATGGAGCCGGGCGCAGTGCCCATCGAGCTAAAGCGCGGCCAGCAGTATTAGCTGTATATTTATCCAGATAAACCCTTGCAACCTGTCACTCGCCCAGCCATCCTTTCGAGGTCTGGCAATGGGTGAGTGAGATGCGGCTGTTCCTGTGTGAAAAACCGTCCCAGGCAAGGGACATCGCCAAAGTGTTGGGGGCCACCGGCAAGGGAGACGGTTGCCTGTTAGGCGCCGGGGTAACTGTAAGTTGGTGCATTGGTCACTTACTCGAAACCGCGCCCCCCGATGCCTACGATCCACGTTACAAGCAATGGAGCCTGGATCACCTGCCTATCGTGCCCGAGCAATGGCGCATGCAGGTCAAACCCAAGACAGCGAGCCAATTCAAGGTGGTCAAGCGCCTGCTAGGGCAAGCCCATGAAGTGGTCATCGCAACCGATGCCGACCGCGAAGGCGAGATGATCGCCCGTGAGCTGCTGGACCACTGTCGCTATAAGGGCGCAGTACAACGGCTGTGGCTGTCGGCGCTGGACGATGCCTCCATTCGTAAGGCACTGGCTGCCCTGCGCCCTGGCGCCGCTACCTTCAGCCTGTACCACTGCGCCTTGGGGCGGTCGCGGGCGGATTGGCTTATCGGCATGAACTTGAGCCGACTGTTTACCCTGCTTGGGCGACGCTCGGGGTACCAGGGCGTGCTGCCCGTGGGCCGGGTGCAAACCCCTACCCTGCGCCTGGTGGTCGACAGGGACCGTAGCATCGAAGCGTTCGACCCCAAACCGTGGTGGGGCATTGACGTACACCTGGAAGCGCCAACGGTCCCCAAGAGGGCCAGGCAATCGGCTGCAGCCAGACCGAGTGCGGCCGGGACTTTTCTCGCCCAGTGGAAAGCGCCGGTGGAAGTCAGTGATGACGAGGGGCGCTGTGTGCAGCAGCCGGTCGCCCAGGCAGCAGCCACTAAACTCGCAGCCGCCGCCACTGCCAAGGTACGGGAGGTACGCACCGAGCGAGTGAAAGAAGGCGCTCCCCTACCCTTCGACCTGGGTACCCTGCAGCAGGTGTGCTCCCGCAGGCTTGGCCTGGGGGCACAAGAGACCCTCGACATCGCCCAAGCGCTCTACGAAACCTACAAAGCCATTACCTACCCGCGCAGTGATTGTGGCTACCTGCCCATCAGCCAACACGGCGAAGCCAAGGTGATTCTGCCGCGGCTTACGGGCGCAGATACCACCCTGGCTGCCCTTTCAACCTACCTGGACCCTTCACGCCGCTCACGGGCGTGGAACGACGCCAAGGTGTCGGCGCACCACGGCATCATTCCCACTGCCGCTGTTCCTACGCTGTCGCGCTTGCCCTCGAAACATCAGGCGGTCTACAGCCTGATACGCGCCCGTTACCTGGCGCAGTTCCTGCCCGACCACACCTACGACCGCACCCGCGCCACCTTCGAGTGCGCAGGCGAGACCTTGCAGGCCGTGGGTAAACAGGTGCTGGACCTTGGCTGGAAGCGCGCCCTGCCCGAGGCGCTGGCGAGCCAACCAGGGCGAGAGCCGCCACAAATGCTGCCCCTGCTTGAAGCAGGTAGCGCCTGCCCTGTGCGCGATGTGCAACTCAAGGACAACTGGACTCAACCGCCCAAGGCATTTACCGAGGGCGACCTGATCAGCGCCATGAAAAATGTCGCTCGGCTGGTCGATGACCCAAAGCTTAAGCAGAAGCTAAAGGACACCACCGGCATCGGCACCGAAGCCACCCGCGCTGGCATCATTCAAGGGCTGTTGGACAGGGGCTATGTGCAGAAGGCGGGAAAGGCCCTTCAAGCCACGCCGGCCGGCCGTGGGCTGGTAGACGCCGTGCCTAAAGCCATCACCGACCCCGGTACGACCGCCATCTGGGAGCAGGCGCTGGACATGGTGCAAAGCGGAGAAATGTCGCTGGACGACTTCCTCGCCCGGCAGTCTGCCTGGATGGGCAAGTTGGTAGAGCGCTGCCGCGGCCTAAACGTGGTGATACACGGCCAGGCCCCTGCGCCTGCATGGGGCAAAAAACGAAAGGCTAGCGGTTCGCAACGCACCACCCCCCGCAAAAAACGCCCTGCCAAACTGTAGCAGCCCGCCTTGGCGGTGCTGCTTCAATACGGTGTGGGGCCTGTCGCCGCCAAGGCAGGCTGCCACAGCGTGCTTACTCAGGTTCGCCGTCGTACGGCGGGTAGCTGTCACCCTCGGCGCGCTTGTTGGCGTCATCTACAGGCCCTGCAGGAGGCTTTGCGGGGTGAGTTGGGTCTACCTGAGGGTCAGCCAGGTCAGGGGACTCTTGGTCGAACCCCAGCGAATCGTCATCTGGCGTGTGCTGTGCGCTGAGCGTGTTAGCCCCTTCAGGGAGGGTGCGATGCGGTGAATCCTTGCCTTCGATAGCCATGATGATCTCTTTTATCTAGGAACCTAAGGGCTTTGAGGCCCATGCCGTGGATTGGTGCCCGTTAAATACCAGGGATCAGTCCAGCCGTGCCTGCATCTGCGCCTCGCTGGTCTCCAGCAGCGCCCTCAGCTCTCGCGCCGCTTCGCCAGTGGCCAAGGCGTTGACGGTGTCGCTGTCGCCCCGCTCCAGGGTGGCCTCCAGCTTGCCGGCACGGGCAGAGAGCGCTTTGGCACCGATGTTGGCCGCACTGCCTTTAATGGCGTGAAAGATCGCCCGGGCAGCGGCACGGTCGCCACTGGAGGCCACGTCTTCCAGGCGCTGAAGCAGCTCGCGCGTGTCAGTAGCAAAAATCGCTAGCACATTGCGCAGCAGTTCCAAGTCACCGCCAAAGCGGCCCGTCACCGTTGGCCAGGCCTCTAGCAGCCCCTCCGCTACGGGGGCAGGCAGTGCAGGCGCAGGCTGGGTGCGGCCGCCATTGACCCAGTTGTCCAGGCAGGTCACCAGGCCCGCGAGGTCTACCGGCTTGCTGAGGTGATCGTCCATACCGGCGAGCAGGCAGGCGTGGCGGTCCTCGGTAGAGGCGTTGGCTGTCATGGCGATGATAGGCAGGCTGGTAAAGCGGGCATCGATACGGATCCTGCGCGTGGCTTCGAGGCCGTCCATTTCAGGCATCTGCACATCCATCAAGACCGCATCGTAGGTATTGGGCGCATTGTCCAGGGCTGCGATGGCTTCATACCCATTGCCCGCCAAGGTAACGTTCGCGCCTTCCAGGTGCAGCAGGCCGCTGGCCACCTGCCGATTGACCGCATTGTCTTCCACCACCAACACATGCAGCCCGGCCAAGCGTTTAGGCTGGCGCTCTGGCGGCAGCGGAAGTGGCGGCATGGCGCGGCCCTCTACCACCCCCAGTACGCAGTCGCGGAGCTGACGTGGGGTCACCGGTTTGCTAAGGGTGGCAGCGAACAGCTCCCGATGGGCCGACGGGGTGAGCAGGGACAGGCGGTCTGCGTACGCCGTCACCATAATCATGTGCGGCACTTGCCCCTCGGGTAACTCTGCGCGTAACTGCCGCGCAGTGGCGACGCCATCCAGCTCCGACATCCGCCAGTCCATCAGTACTACGTCATAGGGGGCAGCAGTGCCCGCCACGCGGCGTACCCGCTCGACCGCTTCCCGGCCGGACAGCGCATACTGGCCTGTCCAACCCAAAGCCTGCACGGTGCGCGACAGCACGTCAGCGCTGGTAGGGTTGTCGTCGACCACCAACAGCCTCAGCGGTAAACGCCGCCCTGGCAAGGGCAGCGGCACTTCGCCGCCGTCCTGTATTCCCAGGGGTATGTCAAACCAGAACCGGCTGCCCACGCCTACTTGGCTTTCCAAGTGGATAACACCGCCCATGAGCACCACCAGGCGGTTGCTGATCACAAGCCCCAGCCCGGTGCCGCCAAAGCGCCGGGAGGTGGAGGTCTCGGCCTGGCTGAAGCCTTCAAAGATGCGCCCCTGCTGCTCGGCACTGATGCCAATACCGCTGTCGCTGACGCTGAACCGGAGGGTCACGTGCCCGTCTTCCTGATGCACCACGCTCAGCCGGATCACCACCTCGCCACTGAGGGTGAACTTCAGAGCATTGCCCACCAGGTTCACCAGTACCTGCTTGAGGCGCAGCGAATCGCCCACCAACATCGACGGCACGTCGGGGTCGATGTCGAACACAGCCTCGACATCCTTGCCCCCCTGGTTACCGGCGATGATAACGGCAAGCTCGGTGAGCAACTCATCGAGTTCAAAGGTGTGGCAGTCAAGCTTGAGCTTGCCAGCTTCGATCTTGGAGTAGTCAAGAATGTCGTTAAGCAGCTCGAGCAGTGAACGCGCCGCCTGCCGAGCCTTGGCCACGTAATCCCGTTGCTGGGCGTCCAGCACGGTGCGTTGGGTCAACTGGAGCATGCCCAGCACGGCATTGAGAGGTGTGCGGATCTCATGGCTCATGTTTGCCAGGAAGGCCGACTTGGCAGCGCTGGCTTCATCGGCGCTCGCCTTGGCCTGGCGCAGGGTTGCTTCGATTTCCTGTTGTAGGGTGATGTCGCGGTTGATGCCCGTAACCCGAAGCGGCTTGCCGTCGGCGTCCAGCTCAACCCGGCCGCCGGCCTGGATATGGCGAATCTGGCCATTGGGCAAGAGCGCCCGGAACATCATGGTGTAAGGCTCCTGCCGCTCCTGCAGGCCGCTCATGAAGGATTCACAGCGGGCTATATCATCCGGGTAGAGGCAGCGCAGCCAGTCCTCATAGTACAGCGGGCGCTCCGGCTGTGAGGGTGCCAGGCCGTACAGCTCGTACATGCGGCTGTTCCAGCTAAGCGAACTGTCGCCGAGGTTATAGCTCCAGATGCCCAGCTCTGCCGCATCGGCAGCCAGCAGCAGGTGGTCGCGCGCGGCCAACAGTTCGTTGCGCTGCTTGATTTCGCTGCTGATATCAGTGACCACGCACACGAATACCCGCGCATCGCCGCTGTGCTTCATGCCCACCGACACACGCGCCGGGAAGGTGCTGCCGTCTTTGCGCAAGCCATGGATTTCCTGGCTGCGCGAGAAGGGCGCGGTGCGCTCGCCGCTATGGGCCACAAAGCGCTCATAGGCCGGCCACTGGTGCTGAGGGATCAGCCGTGTCACATGCTGGCCGATAATTTCCGCCGCCTCATACCCAAATACGCGGGTGCTGGCCGGGTTGAACGACAACAGCGTGCCAGCCCTGTTGATGCTCAGTACGGGGTCGATCACGGTGTCGAGGATTGCCTGAGTCGTGGCCTGGCTGTCCTGCACCTGCTCTTTGAGGGCTTCGTTCTGGCCTTCGATACGGGCGGTTTGCGCTTTTTGCAGGGTGATATCACGGGCGGTTACCGAGGCCCCGATGATTTGGCCGTTGATGCCATGCACGGGGGATGAGGTGATGTCCACTTGCAGCAGCCGGCCACTCTTATGGATACGCACTGTCTCGAAATGCTCGGACGATTCGCCCTGGGCCACCCGCACCAGCATCGCAGCCTCTTCGGCCGCGCGGTCCTCTGGCACGATTAGCGAAGTGATAGGCCGGCCAATCGCCTCACTGGCAACAAAGCCGAACAGCTGCTCGGCGCCTCGGTTCCAGCTACTGATAACCCCTTCGAGGGTCTTGCCAACGATCGCGTCGGAGGTGCTTTCAACGATGGCGCCCAACTCCATCCGCGCATAGGCAATTTCTCGCCGCTGCGCCCGGCTCACCGCAATGGCCCCCGCGAGGCCTGCGAGTACCAGGCTAATCAGCAGGCCGCCCAGCCACAGGTACGCGGGCGCAATAATGCCCTGGCGGGTAATAAAGGTTGGGGTCACGCTAAATTCAAAGCGCCACTGACGGCCGAACATGTCGTGCTCGACGTGCCGTGCATACAGCGCCGGGGCGGGCGCGCGGTCACTGTGGTTGTCAAAGAAGATCACGGGCAAAGCGTCGCCGCCGGAGAGGTCTGACAATTGGACGTGTAGCAATTGGTTGTCGATGCGCAGCCCTTGCAACACCTCGCTCATCAACAGCGGCGCATAGCTCATGCCGATAACCTGTTCACGTCGGGCCTCAACCGTGGCGGGGGTCTTGGGGCCTTGGTAGATCGGCATCAGCATCAGGAAGGATTGCTGCGGCTTGGACTGCTCCTGCATCAGGGTGATGGGCTGAGTCAGTCGCACCTCACCGGTATCCACAGCCTCCTGCAGCGCTTTGCGTCGATGAGGCTCGGAGGCAATGTCAAAGCCTAATGCATTGCGGTTGCCTTGATTGGGCTCTATGTACTGGATGAACCACCTGTCGCCGTCGTGAGGGCCCAGGCTGCTGGTGGCGAAACCCGGCCCACTGTCGGTACGGGCCTTTGCCAGGAAGGCCGCTTCGCCGCCACCGGGCACTCTGCGCACAAAGCCAAAGCCCCTCGCGCCGGGGAACTCCACGTCGATATCACGGGACTCGGCGTAGCGCTTGAACAGCGATTTACTCAGGCTCGCCTCACCGGCCGTCAGCACCGCGCCGCGTACGCCCCTGAGGCCGTACTGGTAGAGCTGCACCCGATTGAACACCGCATCGGTCGTGTCCTGAACAATGTCGTCCACGGCTTGTTGCACCCGTGTTTGATTAGCCTTGGCCATCAGCCAGGCGCACCCTGCCGACAAAATCAGCCCGATGATCAGGGTGACCAGTGCGGTGGGGTAGAAACTGGAACGCGTCCGTGTGGTCATCGCGCTTCTTCCCTAGGGGCTTTGGAGAACGCCCTGCCCAATGTGTTCAGGATAGCCTCCTACAGCGCACAACAGCATGGTGAAGATCACAGCAGGCTACCGATGCTGAACGGTTAAACAGGCTCAACCGCCCGCCATTCCGTCGTATTATCAGCTATGCACTACAGCGGTGCGTCTGTCGAGACTCAAAGAGTAGAACTGGGTCACACTTCCTGCAATCTGTTACTCAGAGGGCTGAACCTCCTACCCCGACCACAGTCTCTTTGCTGACGCGCCAAACGGCGTGGTTGTTCGCCCGGAGTATGAACGATGCCGCTGCCCGCTTTATTTCTCAATGCTGTGTTTTGTACCAGTGAAGCACACACCACCTGCATGCCGCCTCAGTTTGTATGGGCCGCTGAAAGCTTTGTTCGTCAAGAGACGCGCATCGAGCAGTGCACCACCAAGGCCGCTGAACTCAATGCACGCCGTGACGACTTGTCCGTCCTGTATCGCTGCGACACCACCAAAGGCGTCTAGCGTCTCCAGCGGCACCTGCCCCCAACTGCGCAGGTTCACGGTCGGCCAGGGCCGTAAAGCCGAAGCAACACCAGCGTCACGCCGTTGGTCCAGCCGAAGCCATCCTGCAAGGCATACTCGCCCCCGCCGCCGCCCTTGCCCCCTTCGATATCGTACTTCTCCACCAGCTTGCCCTCATGGGCATACAAGTGCTGAACCTGCGCCAGGAAGCGCTCGCCAAGGGTACGCGCCAGTGCCTCATGCCCATAGGCCCTGAGCCCCTCTACAGCGATCAACTGCAAAGGCGCCCAGCCGTTAGGGGCGTCCCACTGCTGGCCATTGGTGACCTCCGTGGTGGCAAGCCCCCCCGGCCGCAACAACCGTTGGCCGACGCACGCTGCAACCTGAGCCGCTCGCGCCGGGTCGGCGAGCCCTGCGTACAACGGGTAGAGGCTGGCCGCTGATAGCCTGGCGCTCAGTTGTTGAGGGGCCCAGTACAGATCAGCGTAGTAGCCTGCGGGGTGCCAGAGGTGCTGCTCCACCGCCGTCTGCCGGGCGGTGGCCAGGCGCTCATAGCGTTGATGGCAGGCACTTCGCCCTACGCGGTCACAGGCCTTGGCCAGCGTGCGCTCCAGATGGAACATCAGGCTGTTGAGGTCCACCGGCACCAAGGCGGTGGTGCAGATGCTGGCCAGTGTCTGGCCGTCTGCCAGCCAGCGCGAAGAGTAATCCCAGCCGCTCTCCGCGCCAGCGCGCAAGTCGCGGTACACCTGCGCCGCAGGCCGGTGTGGTGCCAGCGCGGCGGTTGCGCGGTCCTGCGCCCAGGACTCCTGACGTGGCGTGTCGTTGGCATCCCAATAGCGATTGAACAGGCTGCCGTCCGCCAACCTGACCACATGGCGAACCGCTTCCCCCGGCTTGAGATCATCGGCGCCCTGCATCCAATAAGCATGTTCTTGCTCAAGCTGCGGCAGGTAGCGCGCATAAACGCTCTCCCCCTGCAACCCCGCCAGCAGGTCAACCATGTAGGCAAAGAAGGGTGGTTGTGAGCGGCTGAGGTAGTAGGTGCGGTTGCCGTTGGGGATATGGCCGTAGGTGTCGATCAGGTAAGCGAAGTTCGCCACCATGTCGCCCACCTGGGCGGCGCGCCCGCCCTCCGCCAGCCCCACCATGGTGAAGTAGGAATCCCAGTAGTACATCTCGCGAAAACGCCCGCCGGGCACTACGAATGGCCGTGGCAGCGGCAGCAGGCTGCTGTAGGCCGGCACCTGTTCGAAATGACGGCTCAGTACCGGCCATAAGTCGTTGATGTGCGTACCCAGGTCGGCGCCGGCCCGCGGTGGCTGCACATCAGCGGTGCCAGCCTGCTCGAAGTTTGCCTCAATGAAGGCCTTGAGGTCGAAACCCGGTTGGCCCTTATGGGCCTGGTAGACAGCGCGAATCTGGGCCGGCGGCCGGCGCGGCAAAGCGTCCACAAAGTGTTTCTGGTCGGTGAACAGGTTGCTGTGCTGCACGGCTAGAAACAGCTCGGGGTACGCCAGGTCGGGCGGCAGCTCGCGGCCGGGTTTCACACCGTGCCAGGACCACAGTGGGCATGGCTCGGCACGGCATGCATCCGCACACGCTGCTACCCTGGCCAGGTTGACCGACGCCGCCAGGGCGGTAGCACGAAGGGGCGATGACATCGGTACTCCTTGCAGGGAATGCGGGCACCAAGATCGACCGGCAAAGCGCCGGGTGGTTCGCCGGAGATTTACGAAGAAATGTTCAGGCGGGGCTAGTGCATCAGGCGCTCCAGGGCACCGGCCAGCCCCTCGGCCATCTGCCGTTGCCAGCACAGCATGTAGGGGTTGGCCAGTAGGCAGTCTTGCCATACGAAACTGCGGATGATCACGTTATAGCCTAGCCAGCGCAGGGGCTAGGGCGCGCTACTCGTGGCAAGATGGCAACCGACGCCAGAGGAAACGCGGCTCATGATCACCCAACTCACACCCTACTCAGCACTCACCGCGCAGCAGGCGGAAACGCTCAAGCGCCTGCGGGTCACCCCTGAACAGCAAGGGGCCTGCGGGCGAATCGAGGACGCGCTGTACACCCTCGCCCAAGGCCCCGCTCACGCCGTGACCGGATGGGCGCTGGTAGCGGACGGCCAGCCCCGTGCCTTTCTGTTACTCATGCGCGCCCCTTGCTTACCCCCGTGGGCCGCGCCTGGAGCGGCCTTGATGATGTCTCTGCAAGTTGACTACAGCTATCAGCACCAAGGCCTAGGCAGGGCGTGCTTACAGGCCCTGCCAGGCGCTGTGCACGCGCATTGGCCAGAAGTGACCCACTTGGTGTTGTCAGTGGCCCCTGATAATACGGCCGCCAATGCGCTGTACTTGAGCGAAGGCTGGGTGACGCGCGGTAATGGCCACCGAGCCCGTGTGGGCTATGAACGTCAGTATGTGTTGGGCCTGTCTTAAGCAGCGGGTGTCTTGAAATTTGACTAAGCTCAAAGTTGGAGCCAAGCTGATCGGCAGCCTGGCCTTAGCAGTGCTCACCGCAGGCTGCCGTTTACAGGACGTTGACGAGCGCTTCTGCTCACGTCACGCCGCCCTTTAATCTGGAAAGGCGTGTTACATGGCCACCCCCCCTAAAGCCTCACCCCTGCCTCAACGGGCGAGCATCGTCCCGAGCGACCTTCCCTTTCCCGTGGTGGGCATCGGTGCCTCGGCCGGCGGCCTGCAAGCGGTTCGCAGCTTCTTCGAGCACATGCCCAGCGACCCTGGCATGGCCTTTGTGGTGGTGCTGCACCTGTCGCCGCACCACCAGAGCATCGCGGACCGGATCATTCAGGAATCCACCCGCATGCCGGTGCAGCAGGTCACCCACCCCGTGCCTATCGAGCGCAACCATGTGTACGTGATTTCGCCTGGCCTGCAACTGGTGATGAACGACGGTTACCTGAGCGTGATCTCCCCCCTGCCTCGACGCGGCGGGCATGTGGCGATTGATCTGTTCTTCCGTGACTTGGCCGAAGTGCACAAGACCCAGGCCATGTGCGTGGTGTTGTCCGGCACGGGCACTGATGGCGCCGTGGGCCTGTCACGGATCAAGGAGCAAGGGGGCATTGCACTGGCGCAGAGCCCGGACGATGCCGAGTACGACGGCATGCCGCGCAACGCCATCGACAGCGGCTTCGTGGACTTCGTGTTGCCCGTGGTGGACATGCCAGACAAGCTGCTGGAACTGTGGGCCAACATGCAACACATCGCACTACCCGACGCCGCCGTAGCCGCCAGCACGGCTAACGACTACACCCCTCAGGACGCCACCTCCGACGAGCACTTCATCCAGGACATCCTGTTGCAGCTGCGTTCGGCCACCGGGCATGATTTCCGCCACTACAAGCGTGCCACGGTGCTGCGGCGCATTGAGCGCAGGCTTCAGGTCACCGCTCAAGCCAACCTGAAGGCCTACTACGCCTACCTGCTGGAGCATGCCGAAGAGACCAAAGCCCTGCTGGGCGATATGTTGATTGGCGTGACCAATTTCTTCCGCGACCGGGACGCCTTCGAAGCCCTTGAGCGGGATATTCTGCCGGCGCTGGTCGCAACCCCTGCCATAGGCCAGGCCCGAGAAGAGCTGCGGATCTGGTCCGCGGGGTGTTCCACGGGTGAGGAAGCCTACTCTTTAGCCATGCTGGTGGCCGACCAACTGCAAATAGAAGGGGCCTCTACCAAGTTTCAGGTGTTTGCCAGCGACATCGACGAGCGCGCTATCACGGTGGCCAGGTCTGGGAGTTACCCCGCTGCGATCGTCACGGATGTGCCCCCTGCCCGGCTGCGGCAGTATTTCGTGAAAGAAAACGACCGCTACAAGGTACGCAAGGAAATACGTGAGCACATGCTGTTCGCCCAGCACAGCTTGCTGACCGACCCGCCGTTCTCGCAGATGGACCTGATCGTGTGCCGCAACCTGCTGATCTACCTGGATCGGGACGTGCAGCGAGAAATCCTCAACACCTTCCACTTTGCCTTGCGCCCGGGCGGCTACCTGTTCCTGGGCTCCTCGGAATCCGCCGACTTCTGCTCGGACCTGTTCGCCCCACTGGACAAGAAGAACCGGATCTTCCGCGCCCGCGCCGCGACCGGTGCGACATGCCGCCCCGCCGCCATGCCCCGCAATGGCTACGTAAAAATGCCGCCCGTCACGGCTGCCGAGCCCGGTGCTCCCCGCAAGCAGTCGGTGCATGACCTGCACCGGGGGGCTATCGAACGGTTCGCGCCGCCTAGCCTGATCCTTGATCCGCAGGGTGACATCCTGCACATGACCGAAAGCGCAGGCGTGTTCTTGCGCCATGCCGGTGGCGAGCCGTCTCGCAATTTGCTCACGCTGATCCAGCCCGACCTGCGCCTGGATTTTCGCACTACACTCTTTCAGGCCCAGCAAAGCCATCAGCGCTCTACGTCACGTGCCATGCCCTTCAATACGGCCAGCGGCCATCCGCTGGTGCAAGTGGTCATCGAGCCGCACCGAGACCCAGGCACCGATGAAGAGTACCTGTACGTGGCGTTTCAGCCTGTAACGGGTGAAAGCCAGGGCGCGGCGCAACGCTCCGGTAGTGCGGCCGAAAACACCGTGATCGCGGCCCTGGAGAACGAGCTTCACCGGGCCAAAGTGCATTTGCAGGAGACCATCGAGCACGCCGAACTCTCAAGCGAAGAGCTCAAGGCGTCCAACGAAGAAATGCAAGCGGTGAATGAGGAACTGCGCTCGGCCACCGAGGAGCTGGAAACCAGCAAGGAAGAGCTGCAGTCCATCAACGAAGAGCTGCTCACGGTCAACCATGAGCTGAAAACCAAGGTCGAGGAAACCGACAAGGTCAATGACTACCTCACCAACCTGATCGCCTCCACGGACATCGCCACAGTGTTCGTCGACCGGGCTATGCGCATTAAATGGTTCACGCCCAGGGCCACCGACATTTTCAGCATGCTCCCGGTGGACACCGGGCGCTCTCTGCTGGACATCACTCACCGGCTGAACTACCCCACCCTGGCGCGAGACGCCGAAACCGTGTTCGACACCCTGTCGATTATCGAGCATGAGGTCAGCAGTAACGACAACCGCTGGTACATCGCCCGGCTATTGCCTTACCGCTCCAGCGAAGACCACATCCATGGCACGGTGCTGACCTTCATCGACATCACCAAGCGCAGGGCGGTGGAGGAGAAATTCCGGGCCGAAGAGGAGCGCCTGCGCCTGGTGGCCGAAAGCACCCGAGACCACGCCATCTTCATCATGGATGAGCACGGTGTGATCACCGACTGGTACAAGGGCGCCGAGCTGCTGTTTGGCTACCCTCGGGCCGAGGCTGAAGGCCGCACGCTGGACTTCCTCTACACCGAAGAAGACCGCGCCAGCGGTACGCCCGAGGCCGAATTGCGCACCGCGCAAGAAACCGGCCGTGGCGAGGACGAGCGCTGGCATGTACGCAAGGACGGTACGCGGGTGTTCTGCAGCGGCGAAGTGACGGCCATGTGCAGCGATGACCTTAAAGGCTTCGTGAAAATCGCCAGGGATGTGACCGGCCAGCGGCAATTGAACGAAGCGCGTTCCCAGCGGCTGATGGAAAGCCAGCTGAACAACCAGCTCAAGGATGAGTTTTTCGCGGTCATGTCCCATGAGCTCAAACACCCACTGAACCTGATCCAGCTCAACAGCGAGCTGCTTCAGCGTATACCGGCGTCAGTAGTCAGCCCGCCGGTACGCAAAGCGATCACGGTGATCCGGGAAGCGGTCAAGGGCCAAGCCAGGATCATCGACGACCTGCTGGACGTGGCCCGGGTACAGACCGGGAAGCTGAACCTCGATTGCCGCCCCATCGACCTGGCCAAGGTATTGAGCGACATCAAAACGCTGGCTGCGCAGTCAAACGCCGACCGGGTGATTACCCTTGATCTGGCGCCGGCCGACGGGGAGCTGTTGATTTCGGCCGACCTCACCCGGCTGGAACAGGTGATCTGGAACCTGATCAGCAACGCGATCAAGTTCACCCAAAGTGGCGGCCACATTCAGCTTCGCGCCTGGGCCTGCGACCCCCGTGCCTGTATGGAGATCATTGACGACGGCGCGGGCATCGACGCAGCCTGCCAGGACAAAATCTTCGACCTGTTTGGCCAGGCAGGTAACCAGCGCAGTTGGCAGGAGCGCCAGGGGCTGGGCATCGGGCTGTCACTGGTCAAGCAGTTGGTCAATGCCCACGGTGGCGAGGTACAGGTGCGCTCTGCGGGCCTGGGTCATGGCGCAACCTTCAGCCTCACGTTCCCACTGATCGCGCCGGCAGGCATGCCAATAAGCGTCCTGCCTGAACAGGCTGCGCCCAAACTCGCTGGGCTCAGCCTGTTGCTGGTGGACGATGACCCGGATGTGCTCGAGGTGCTCCAACTGTTGCTGGAGACTGAAGACGCCATCGTCACGGCGTTCTGCGAACCGCAGGAGGCCCTCGAATGGGCGAAGGCGGCAACCGCTGATGTAGTGATTTCTGACGTAGGCATGCCCGGCATGAATGGCCACGAACTGGTGCGCGCCCTGCGTGCACTGCCAGGGTGGCGCACGGTGCCGGCCGTCGCACTCACAGGGTTTGGCGAAGCGAACGATCCGCTGGGCGAGCACGCTTCACCCTTCACCCACCGCCTCAGCAAACCGGTGGCCTTCGATGCATTGGTCGAAACCCTGGCCGGTGTACGCAGCGCGCTGGGTAAGCTCAGGCACAGGGCCACAGGCTAAAGATTCTGGGCCGGAGGGCGATAAGCCTAGGAACCCCAACCCAGGATGGCCCTCATGTTACTTAGGAAGCTAAACCTAGCCTCTCGTTCTGCCGTGTGCTTCGGCTTCTTTTGCCTAATGATTGCGGCCACCGGCTTACTGGGGTTGCGCCAGGCGTCCCTGCTCAACGACGCAGAAAAATTTGTCGAAACCAACGTGGTGCCCAGCGTAAAGCTGCTAGGGCAAATTGACCGGGAATTCGTCAACATTCGGGCTAACAACGCGCGTTTACGCAACCCTATCGAACCGGAGGACAGAAAAGCTAAATCGCTCACTGATGTCCAGCAGGCGCGGCAAACCATTACCGGCTTTGTAAACGGGTTGGATGGCCTGATCGTTACGCCACAGGACCGTGAGGCCTTCGTCGAGTTCACCCAGGCGCAGGCGCGTTACAACAAGGCGCAGGATGAGTACCTGGCCTCGGTTACCCAGGGGCAGCTTGAAACCGCCGTGGCTATTGCCAACGGCGAGATGAAAGACGCTGCGGCAAGCGTGGATGGGTCACTCAAGAAACTCATCGCGGTTAATGAGGCCAAGGCTCAAAGTGCTGGCGAAAACGCGCAAGCCACCTATCAGGCGACGCTGTGGGCCGTAGGGGTCTTTATCGCGCTCGGCGTATTGGCTTCTTTGATCCTGGCCATGCTGTACACCCGCAGCCTGGCTGTACCGATTGGGGAATCCTTGAGCATCGCCGAGCGCATTGCCGCCAATGACTTGGGTAAAGACATCAAGCTTGAAGGCTCGGACGAGCCCGCCCGCTTGATCGCAGCCCTTGCCAAAATGCAAGCCAACCTGCGCAGTGCGCTGTCGCTGATCGGTGACTCCTCTACCCAACTGGCCGGCACCTCGGAAAAGATGCACGCAGTGACCGAAGGCGCTTCTCGAACCCTTCAGCGCCAAAGTAACGAAATCGAAATGGCAGCCACGGCAGTCAACGAGATGAGCGCTGCGGTGGAGGAAGTGGCCAGCAACGCTGGCTCCACGTCTGAACTCACGTCTCAATCGACCACGGCGGCGATGGCCGGCCGGACTCAAGTGGACGACACGGTAAGCGCCATTAACCAGATGGTGGCCAATGTACGTACCACCTCCACCGAGGTTCAAACCCTGGCGACCATGGCCACGGACATCAGCAAGGTGCTGGATGTGATCCGTGCGATCGCCGAACAAACCAACCTGCTGGCACTGAACGCTGCCATCGAAGCGGCACGCGCCGGTGAAGCCGGCCGGGGCTTTGCGGTGGTCGCTGACGAGGTACGAGCCTTGGCGCACCGCACCCAGCAATCGACGCAGGAAATCGAGAAGATGGTGGGGTCGATCCAGACCGGCACGAACAACGCAGTCTCCTCCATGAAGCAAACCAGCGAACAAGCGCAGCGAACCCTTGAGATGGCCCACGGTGCCGGTGCGGTACTGGTCGGCATCACCGATGCCCTGAACCAGATCAACGAACGCAACCTGATGATCGCCACCGCTGCCGAAGAACAGGCACAGGTTGCCCGTGAAGTGGACCGCAACCTGGTGAGCATTCGCGACCTGTCCAGCGAGACCTCAGAAGGCGCCAGCCAAACGGCCATCGCCACGGCAGAGCTGTCGAATCTGGCGTCGGGCTTGAGCCGCTTGACCAAGCAGTTCAAGGTATAGCCTATTCCCAGGCAGTAACCGGGGCGATCGCCTCGGCCTTATCGTAGGAGCTGGCTTGACGCCCTGACGTTGGGGTTTGCGAAAGGCCGTCGGCGCATGCTGCTCGCATGCCGCGGGATCTTTCATTGCTGGTGCGGTCCACCTTTGTAGGTAGCCCTGCGGAGATTTAGAAACAATGTGCGGACGCTTTGTGCAAAATCGAAGCCTGGCAGATTACGTGGACTGGCTAGGCAATACCCCTGCGGGCGGCTACGACGGCATCGGCCGGGGGGATGAAGGCTTCGTAATCCTGACCGCCGATGCCTTGGGCGGCATGGTGGACATCCATGACCGGCGCCCGATTGTGTTACCCCCTGACCTTGCAAAGGAATGGATGGACCCGGCAACCACACCCGAGCGGGCAGAGGTAATCGCCCGCACCCTCGGCACTGTGCCTGACGCGTTCGAGTGGTACCCGGTAGACCGCGCAGTGGCAATGTGAGGAACCAAGGGCATCAGCTCGTTCTGCCACTCGATCAAGCGCCAGGGCGGTAAAGCCCCTATCCCCTATAGACCGCCATTCCCCAAAACTTGATTGCTGATGATGGAGTATTCAGGGCGTGCATAGCCTGAGAAGTTACGGGGTTATTGATCGCCTTGTGCTTGACTGAGTATTGGGATCCGCGTGCACAATGCGCGCGATGTCAGCAGTAACGACCTTCGTTGAATTGACAACTACTTCAGATGGCCTATCAAGGCCACACTGCTTGTTGGTGAGGAGGAAACATGGAACGGTGGAAGGCGGCGTGGGAAATTGTCGAAGAGCAAACCACGTGTCGTGTATGCGGTGCACGCCAAAATATGCAAGAGGCTCAGCGCCCCTTCCAGCACCACCAGGGCTGTACGGCGGCGATTCCCGCTCAGCAGATGCCATGGCGTGACCTTGCAGCCTTGCTACGAATGCAGGTGCTGCGCTCCAGTAACGACCAGCCCGGCTGACCGGCACCGGCACGCGCGCGCGCCCCACTTACCTGTGTTGCACACCCCGGCCCTGCCTGGATAATACGGCGCACACAGGCTAAGGGTAGTGGATGATGGCGGCTTACAATCTCAGACAGCTCAGGTACTTCGTGACCGTGGTGGAGTGCGGCAGCGTGGCGGAGGCGTCACGCAAGCTGTACATCGCCCAGCCGTCGGTATCAACGGCCATCCGCCAGCTCGAAGATAGCTTTAATGTGCAGCTGTTCATCCGCCAACACGCGCAGGGAATGGCGTTGACGCCGGCCGGTGCGCGCTTCTATCGCAAGGCCCAGGAGCTGCTGCGCATGGCCCATGAGTTCGAGCAGAACGCGTTGGCTGATAATGACGTGGTCGCGGGGCAAATAGACGTGGGCTGTTATGAAACGGTGGCGCCCCTTTACCTGCCGCGCTTGATCGCCGGGTTCCGCCAGCGCTGGCCTGGCGTAGACGTGCGAATCCGCGATGGCGAACAACAAGAGTTGGTGCAGGCGCTCACGGCAGGCAGTATCGACTTGGCGATGCTGTTCGAACATGACCTGGACCATACCTTGGAGACCGTGCCGCTGATGGCCCCCCAGCAGCCCTATGCGTTGTTGCCAGCCGGTCACCGCTTCGCTCGCCAGGCCAGCGTATCCCTGGCAGACCTGGTGCTTGAACCCATGATCCTGCTAGACGTTGCGCCCAGCCGAACCTATTTCGTGAGTATTTTCACTGAGCGCGGCCTGAGCCCGCATATCACCTTCAGTTCGCCGTCCATCGAGATGGTGCGTGGAATGGTCGCCCAGGGCTTTGGCTTTTCCATTCTGGTGACCAAGCCCTTCTCGAATCACACCTATGACGGTCAGGAAGTGGCTTGCGTACCCTTGACGGAAACCGTAACCGGCTCAGGCCTGTCGGCGGTGTGGCTGCGCCGGTCACAGCTCACTAAACCCGCGCAACTGTTCATCGACCACTGCATCGAGCACCTGGGCACCGCTAGCTAGGTGAACCCTGGGCAAAGGCCAGCACGCGCTGCAGCATCGCGTCACAGCCGGCCAGTTGCGCCACGCTCACGAACTCATCGGGCTTGTGCCCTTGCTCCATGCTGCCAGGCCCACATACCACCGTGGGCACGCCCGCCTGGTCGAACAACCCGCCTTCGGTGCCAAAGGCCACGGTGCCGAACTCACGAGAGCCACAGAACTGCGCCACCCATTGCGCCGCCTGGCTCTGGGCCGAGGTGTACAGGCCCGGGTAACTGGACAGCTCGCTAAAGCGGATGCGGCACTGGCCACTGACGGCCTGCATGGCAGGGAGCAGCGTCTGTTGCGCATAGTGCTCCAGCTGCTGGGCGACCTGCCAAGGGTCCAGGGCTGGCACGGCCCGTACCTCGAAGTCGAAACGGCAATCCTGCGGCACGATGTTCAGCGCCTTGCCTCCGCTAATCACGCCGGTTTGTACCGTGGAAAACGGCGGATCGAAGCGCTCGTCCAGCTGCTCTGGGGCACGCAAGGCCTCCCCTAGGCGGCCCAGCTCCGCGATCAGCCGCGCCGCGTACTCAATGGCATTCACCCCTCGGGGTGCATAAGCCGAATGACAGGCAGCGCCCTGAACGTCGCAACGCATGGCCAGCTTGCCCTTGTGGCCCAGCACAGGTTTGAGTTCAGTGGGTTCACCGATCACGCACAGCAACGGCTTGACCGGCTGACGGGAAAGCACCTCAAGCAGCGAACGTACACCCAGGCACCCGACTTCCTCGTCATAGGACAGCGCGAGGTGCAACGGCAGGCGCAGCGGCGATTTGACGGCGGCAGGCACCATGGCCAGCACGCACGCCAGGTAGCCTTTCATGTCTGCCGCGCCACGGCCGTAGAGCTTGCCGTCAGCCTCGGTAAGCTGAAACGGTGGCACGGTCCAGGGCTGGCCATCCACCGGGACCACGTCAGTGTGCCCTGACAGCACGATACCCGGCAGCTCGGCCGGCCCGATCGTGGCGAACACGTTTGCCTTGGTCCGCTCAACGTTGTAGATCAGCTCGCTGGTAACCCCAAAGCCGGCCAGGTAGTCGCGCACGAACTCAATCAGCGCCAGGTTCGATTCGCGGCTGGTGGTGTCGAAGGCGATCAGTCGCGCCAGTAGGTCGCGGCTGGTACTCACCGGGCGTCACCCGGCACGCCGTAGCCCGGCGCCTGATCGGGAGCCAACGCGCGGTCTACGTACGCTTGTAGCTGCGGGCGGTAGGCGACCCAGAGGTTGTCCAGGGCGACGATGGGGTCTGTTTCGGCCCAGTCCACGCGCAGGTCTACGATGGGCCAGGTTAGCTCCCCCACTACTTTCAACGCCGCCGAATGCACAGGCCCGGCTTCCCCACCCGCTGCCACGCCGGCACTCAGCGCCACCAGTAACCGGTCAGCCAACTGCCCTTCGGCCTGCTCGAAAGCTTGAACCATGGCCATCACCACCTCGGGGCTATGGAGCATGTTGCCCGCCGCCACGCACTGCACGCCGCTGACCGCACTGTGAATGCCCAAAGTCTCGCTACCGCTCACATGAGCGGTACGCCCCAGGTGATCGATGGCCGTGACCTGGCGATATTGACCATGGCCATTGCGGGCCAGGGCTTGCGCCACCGCCTCCTCCGGGGCCAAGCCCTGTTGGAGCAGGTCCAGGGTTTGCGGGCCGAGCGCTGGCAAGGTGATGTTCTGCGAGCTTACCGCGCCAACGCCTGGGCGCAGCCACGGGCAGCGGGCACCTACGGCAATGCTTGACGAGCTGATGGCAATGCCCAGCTGGCCGGTCTCCGCGCAGCGCGCGGCAATCGAAAAGGTCATGGGGTGCGCCTCACTCAGGAATTACGGCAATCACGTCGATTTCCATCAGCCACTGGGGCTGACCCAAGGCCGAGACCACCAAACCGGTGGAGATCGGAAAGACGCCCTTCAACCATTTACCCACTTCCTGGTACACCGGCTCGCGGTAACGCGGGTCGATGAGGTAGGTGGTGGTCTTGACGATATGCGACAGGTCGCTGCCCGCCTCTTCCAGCAGCTGCTTGACGTTCTTCATGGCTTGCTCGGCCTGTGCCCGCGGGTCGCCCAAGCCCACCAGGTTACCCTCGAAGTCAGTGCCCACCTGGCCACGGACGTACACCGTGTTGCCCGCGCGCACGGCCTGGCACAGGTCGTTATCCAGGCTTTGGTTGGGGTAGGTTTCTTTGGTGTTGAACATGCGAATGCGGGTATGCGTGGGGGTAGCCATAGAACATCCTCATCAAGGGCAGGCGCGCCGGCCTGCCGGGGTAAAAGGTTTCACGCGTGGGAAGCGGATTGCGCCGGGCGAACCGCCGAAGCGGGCGCCTGGTAATGGGCGTAGCTGCGCTGGATGGCAATGTGGTCGGCCACGTGCCGGGCGTCGTGCCACACACCCCAGATAAAGGCCGAGCCGCGCCGAGACAGCCAGGGCAGCCCTACGAAATAAATGCCGGGTTCGGCCGCAACGCCGCGTTGGTGCCGGGGCTTGCCGCGTTCATCGAAGGTGTCTACGTGAAGCCAGCTAAAGTCGGTGGCGTAGCCGGTGGCCCAGATCACTGAAGTCACGCCCGCCTCGGCCAGATTCAGTTCGGTGAGCGGGTTGCGAATGCAGTCGGCATCCGCCACGCGTTCACGGGCAGCGGGTTCGGGTGGCAGGTCCAGGCCGTTACGCTCGATATAGGCATCGGCGGCGTCTAGCAGGCTCAGGTAGTTTTCATCGCCTCGGTTGAGGTTATCCACCAAGTCGGGGCGGAAGGTCACGCGCGGGCCGTCGAAGGCTTCGGTCAGGCCTACCAGCACCATGCCTGCCTGCGCCAGCCTGCGAAAATCTACCGTATGCCCACCGCGAGCGCCGCTCACGGCGATGGTTACATGTTCGCGCCCCGGTTGGACCACCTCGCTGTCCCACAGGCCCAGCACGCCGAGCCACCAGCAGAAGTCGCGCCCACGGTAGGCCCGTGGCGGCCGGTCATGGGCGCCCACCGACAAGTACACGTGCCGGCCCGCCCTTAACAATTCTTCGGCGATCTGCACGCCTGAGGAGCCCGCGCCCACCACCAACACCGCGCCCGCCGGAAGCTGCCCGGGATTGAAGTACTGCGCCGAGTGCAACTGCTGGATGCCGGTGCCCCGAGGGGCGATGGCGGGAATGACCGGTTTCTGGAACGGGCCGGTAGCGGCGACCACGCGGTTGGCCAGTATCGTGCCTTCGCTGGTTTCAATGGTGAAGCCAGGACGGCCCTGATTACGGGTAACGCTGCGCACCTCCACGCCGGTACGAATGGGCGCATTGAAGCGCTTGGCATAGGTTTCCATGTACGCCGCCACCTGCTCCTTGCCTGCGAAGGCGTCGGGGGCCAGGTCGAAGGCCATGCCGGGGAAGCGGTCGTGCCAGGCAGGCCCATTGGCGACCAGCGAATCCCAGCGGCCGCTACGCCAGGCTTCAGCGACCCGGTTTTTCTCCAGCACCAGGTGAGGAATGCCCAGGGCAGTGAGGTGTTCGCTCATGGCAATGCCGGCCTGACCGGCACCAACCACCAGGGTGTCTGTTTCAATGGGCGCTAACGACATGTCGAAGGTCCTTTGCCAAAACAAGGTATGCGGAGTGGGGCAAGCGAGTGCCCTGTTCCCGCAGAGTAAGCAGCGCCCTGACGAGGGGTAAAATATTATTAAACTGTTGCTTGGCAATAATCCGCGTATAGGGAAGGCACCGCTGCACAGGTGCTCGTCGCCCGGGTCGGTACAGCCGCCCTAGGAAACTTTTTCCTATTGGCACAGGACATTTTTAATAATTTGCCCCTCCGGGCGTTTCGCGCAAGATCGAATCACGCCTGCGCTGCGCCCTTCTCGGCGCGCAGTTGGGGCTAACAGGACCAAGCGCCCACGAGCGCATGGCCACGATGCTTCTTTTTCAACTGCCTCGAATCACAATCACAACAGTCGTGAGGGAGTTACATGCGCGCCACATCGCCCCCTAGGGTGCCCCTCCGACTGTCGATTCAACTCATGCCCGCGGTAGGTGGCCGTGCGTTGTGATGTCGACTTCTATCCTTCGGAGATTCCATGGCACCCTCTACCCCTCAAGCACCGCTCATTGAAAAGCACACGATTGGCTACGTACCGCCCGAAGACCGCCATGGGAGCGTACGGGACCTGTTTACCCTTTGGTTTGGCGGCAATATCGCCCCGCTGCCCATCGTCACCGGCGCCTTGGGCGTGCAGTTGTTCCACCTGAACCTGGTGTGGGGCATCGTGGCCATTCTGGTGGGGCATCTGGTTGGCGGCGTGCTGATGGCGTTGCACTCGGCCCAGGGCCCGCAGATGGGCATTCCCCAGATGATTCAGAGCCGGGCGCAATTTGGCTCGCTCGGCGCCCTGCTGGTGGTGGTGATCGCTGGCGTGATGTATGTGGGGTTCTTTGCGTCCAACATTGTGTTGGCGGGCAAGTCGCTGCATGGGATAGCGCCTGCTATACCGGTACCCGTGGGTATCGTGGTCGGGGCGGTGGGCTCCGGCATCATCGGCATCATTGGCTACCGCTTCATTCATGTGCTCAACCGGGTAGGTACCTGGGTGCTGGGCATCGGCATCGTGGTGGGCTTTGGCTATATCTTCACCCACCTGCAAAGCGCGGACTTCTTCACCCGTGGCAGCTTCAACCTGCCGGGCTGGCTGGCCACGGTCTCGCTGGCAGCCCTTTGGCAGATCGCCTTCGCCCCGTATGTGTCCGACTACTCCCGCTATTTGCCGGCCAACGTGCCCGTGGCCTCGACCTTCTGGGCCACCTACCTGGGCACCACCCTGGGGTCGAGCCTGGCCTTCGTGTTCGGGGCAGTCGCCGTGCTGGCCGTGCCGGTTGGGGTGGACACCATGGACGCGGTCAAGCAGGCCACCGGGGCCATCGGGCCACTGATGCTGGTGCTGTTCCTGCTCAGTGTAATCAGCCACAACGCGCTCAACCTGTACGGGGCGGTGCTGTCGCTGATTACCCTGGTACAGACCTTCGCCTGGCGCTGGATCCCCACTGGCCGCAGCCGTGCGGTGCTGTCGGTGGTGGTGCTGCTGGCCTGCTGCGTGGCGGCAGTCTCGGCGGCAGCGGACTTCATCGGCCATTTCGTTGACCTCGTGCTGGCACTGCTGGTGGTGTTGGTGCCCTGGACGGCCATCAACCTGATCGACTTCTATGCCATTCATAAAGGTGACTACGACATCGCCTCAATCTTCCGCGTGGACGGCGGGCTGTACGGGCGGTATAACCCGCAGGCGCTGCTGGCCTATGCCATCGGCATCGCGGTGCAAATCCCTTTCATGAATACGCCGCTGTACGTAGGGCCGGTGTCTGCTCACATCAACGGTGCAGACCTGTCCTGGCTGGTGGGCCTTGCGGTCACCTCGCCGCTGTATTACTGGCTGGCCAGCCGTGACAGTGCCTATCGCCGCCGACAGGTGGGCATGAAAGCCAGCCTGGGGCTATAACCGCAAGCACGAAGGACGTGGCGCCTTACACCAGGCGCCTACGCTTAGTCGAGCAACGACGGATCGGCCTCGATCATCAGCGCTTTCATCTCCTCGAAATGCCGCCGCGAAAAGTCCGTGATGCCCTCCCAGGCCCGTGCGGTTTTCTCGGCCACCTCATCGGACAACACCCGCAGGGGTTGCCCGGTGGACCACGCCGTGACCAGGATCTGGCAGGCACGCTCCAGCGTCCAGATGTCATCGAACGCCTCGCCGATGTTCGGCCCGATGACCATCACGCCATGGTTGCCCATCAGCAGCCGACGCTTGTCCCCCAATAGCCCCGCCAGGCGCGCCCCTTCGGCCTCGGTGTCGGCCATGCCGCCATACAGGCCATCCACTGCCACGCGGTTGAAATAGCGGGCGGTATTCTGATCGATGGGTAGCACTTGGGGCGTCGCCAGGCAGGCTACGGCTGTGGTGTAGACCGGGTGCAGGTGCAGCACCGCCCGGGCGTCGGGCAGCCGTTGGTGTATTTGCCCGTGGATGGCCCACGCGGTGGAATCCACCTCCGGGTGCGCGGCGCAGCCGGGGTCGTCAGCGTCCAGCAGCAGCAGGTCACTGGCCCGTATGCGCGAGAAGTGCTTCCACTTCGGGTTGATCAGGAAGCGTTTGCCGTCTGCCGAGACGGCTGCGCTGAAATGATTGGCCACCGCTTCGTGCAGGCCCAGGTGAGCCACGATCCGAAAGGTGGCCGCCAGGTCGATACGCGCCTGTGCTTCGAGTGATAACGCCATGCGGGTACTCCGGCAGGTTACCGCGCCAAGGGGTAACCCGCGTCAGGGGGCCAGGATCAGGGTTTAGGCATCAAGGTCGCGAGGTCGTCGTCGGTCGGGGCCTGGAAGTTGTACTTCTTCAGCAAGGCCGCGTATTCCGGCGTAGCGCGGTAGGTGTCCAAAGCGTGTAGCACAGCAGTTTTTACCTCGTCATTGCCCTTCTTGATGCCCAGGCCGTTGAGCACGGGGTAAATCAGGCTGTCGGAGGAAATCACCACGCGGCCGCCCAGCTTCTCGACCACGCCACGGGCCACGGCGGCGTCGGTGATCTGGGCCTCCACGGCGTGGGAAAGCAGCGCCTGAGTGGTTTGTGGGTCGGTGGCGTACTCACTGATCGCAATGGGTTTGAGCCCCTGCTTCACGCAGTATTCCTCAGACAGCTTGTTCATTTGTTGCAACCAGGACGTGGCCGCCATGGAGCCGATCTTGTGCCCGCAGAAGTCTTCCGGGCGCTTGGGTTGGAAGGGCGCCCCCTTGAGGGCCAGAATGGACTCACCGCTCTTGAGGTAAGGAATCATGTCGATCACCTTCACCCGCTCGGCGGTGATGTACATGGACGAGTTGAGCAGGTCGAAGCGCTCGCCCTGCAAGCCGGTGATTAGGTTGGGGAAGCGGGTGTCCTGGGTGTCTACCTCGCGCCCCATCACCTTGGCCAGGCCCTCCATGAATTCGATATCGAACCCAGCGGGCTTGTTGTCGACCATGTATTCATAAGGGAAGAAGGTGACGTCTGAACCCACCACGAGCTTGCCGTTGTGTTGGAAAGCCGAGGCCGTGAGTGCGTGGGCGGCCAGTACGGTACCGAACAGGCCGAAGGCAATGGGGCGAAAGAGGCGATGCAACGTAGTCATGGTCATTCCCTGCGCGGTGTTGGAAATCATTGAGGGCCGTGGTCTTGCCCGGCCTGCTGTACGAAGAAGGACGCGCCACGGGGCTTTTGCGGCAGCCGCAGCGCATTGGCCGTGCTGCGCACCTGCCCGCTTTCCGCCCCTGCCACCATCACGCCCGCGTGCTCGCTAGGCAGCGGGTTTTCACTGAAGGGCAATGCGTCTTCGGCGGCATAGACGCTGATAAACAGCGTGCGCGGCCACTCGGTCTCGTTAGGGCTAGACGCGTGCAAAAGCCGCGTGTGCATGAAGCACACCGAGCCCGCCGGGCCAAAACAGGCGACCGGTTGCTGGCACTGGGCAGCCACCACCTCTTCGCTCACCGCGCCGGTGAAGCGCTCGCCGCGCCAGTGAGGCCACAGCGGGCCTTTATGGCTGCCGGGGATCACGTTGAGCGGGCCGTTTTGCGGCGTGACCTCGCTGACCATCAGCAAGGCGGTGACGAGGTCGTCGTTGCTGTGAGGGGTAAATAAAAAGTCCTGATGCCATTCCACCCGCGTGGCGGTATGAGGCAGCTTGGAGTTGATCTTGCTGTGGTGGAAGCGAAGGCCTTCACCTCCGATCAACTGCGCCGCAACGATGGCCATGGCAGACTCGAATGCCACCCGGCGATAAGCCTCGGAGATCTCAGTCGGCGAGCTGACCCGCCGCAGCGAAGGGTGGTCCGCGCGGTGGTCGCCTTCCAGGTCGAAACGCGCGCGACCATCCACCGTGGCGCCCCAACCCTGCTCATGGCCCCGGCTCTCCTCCACCCAGGCGTCGAAGGCCTGCTGGAGGGCTGCAATGTCGGCCGCCGCCAGTACGTCTTCTACCACCAGGAACCCGTCCCGGTGAAATTGCTCAACCTGCCATTGCTCGATCATGTGTAGTTCCTCGTTCGTACCCGCAGCGAAGGGTTAGGCCAGCGAGACATCCTTCAGGAAGGATTCAACGCGGGGGTTGTGGCCACTGCGCAGTGCCTGGGGGGTGTCATCGCACACCACGCGGCCTTTCTCCATGAAGACGATGCGGTCGGAGACCTTGAAGGCGAAATTCATTTCGTGGGTAACGATCACCATGGTGATGCCCTCCTTGGCCAAGGCCTCGATCACTTGCAGCACCTCGGTGACTTTTTCCGGGTCCAGGGCCGAGGTGGGTTCGTCGAACAGCATGATTTGCGGGCGCATCATCAGGGCACGCGCGATGGCCACGCGCTGCTGTTGGCCGCCAGACAACTGATGGGGGTATTTCCAGGCGTGGTCGAGCATGCCTACCTTGTGCAACAGCGCGTAAGCCTGCTGCTTGAGCGCCGGTGCGCTATCGAGGCGGTGGTAACGCGGCGCCATGAGAAGGTTGTCCAGCACACTCACGTGGGGGAACAGGTTGAAGCTCTGGAACACCATACCGATGTTCAGGCGGTGCTCTGCATGCTCCACGTACCGCGGCGGCTGTGCGCCCTGCCGGGTCAGGTGAATGAACGGCTTGCCGTTGATGCGAATGTCGCCGTTATCAAGCTGCTCCAGGCCGTTGAGCAGGCGAATCAGCGTGGTCTTGCCCGAGCCGGAGGGGCCGATGACCGAGACCACCTCGCCTGGCTGGATCTGCAGGCTCACCGCCCCCAGCACTTCGATATTGTTGTAGGCCTTGTGCAAGCGCGTGGCTTGTAGCGCGGGCACCTGCGGCTCGGTATTTAGCGCACGGGGTACGGTTGCCTGGGGCTCGGTGGCCAAGGCCAAAATGGCGGCGTCCGGTGCTTTGGACACGTTGCGTTGACTGACGTCCAGGTAGCGCTCCAGGCGCTTGAGCAGGTAATCGAACACCGTGACGATCAGCACGTAATAGAACGCCACGCCGGCCATGGTTTCCATCACCAGGAAATTCTGCGAGTACAGGCGCTGGCCCACCATAAGGATTTCGGTGAGCGAGATCACCGACACCAGCGAGCTGAGCTTGACGATGGAGATGTATTCATTGGCCAGCGACGGCAACGCCACCCGCAGCGCCTGAGGGACAATCACCCGCCACTGGGTACCGAGAAACTTCAGCCCGAGCGCCCTGGCGGCTTCGGCCTGGCCTTTGTGGATGGCCAGCAAGCCACCGCGGTGGATCTCCGCCACGTAGGCGGTTTCGCATAGCACCATGGCAAACAACCCGGCCAGGAACGGGTCGCCCAGCACCACCGAGGTTGCCGGGAAGGCCTGCGGGATGTTGTAGACAAAGATCAGCAACACCAGCAGCGGGATGCTGCGAAACAGCCAGATATAGGCCCTGGCCGGCAGGCTTAGCAGCGTGCGCCTGGACTGCTTGGCCAAGGCTACGAAAAACCCCAGCCCTATGCTGATGACCCAGCAGGCGAAGCTCAGTTTGATAACAGTCCAAGTAGCGCGCCAGAACTGGGCATCGAATAGCAGACCAAAGAGGTACGTCCAGTCAAATGTCATCGTCACCGCGCTCAGCAAAGTTGAAGGGTGCGCCGGCCAGCCCCTTGGCTGACCAGGGGCTGCTCACCTGAAACGAGAGTCGTGGAGAGCAGCCGGTGCGGTCAATTAGGAATAACCGGGGCACTGAGTAGGTAGAACCGATGCAGCCGGGTCAGGGTGGCGGAGCGCTGCAGCCCTTGCGCCATAATCGCGCAATGGCAGGTTCGGGCCCTGATACGCAGCGCATTTTGGTGCGCCGCTCATACCTTGCGGTTAGCCTACGGCGCTGACGTGAGGCACCACATGGGGGTCGAAAAAGCTGGGCGCTGCCATGCCGGGAATGTACTGGTCGGAGACAAACATTCGGCAGCGTTCGGTGAAGGCGGATACCACCCGTGATAGCTGGGTGTGGGTGGGCGTGGCATAGCCGAGCTGCAACGGGTGCAGGCCGCCTGCCAGGCGCAACCGTACCAGGCGCTTGCCGTCTTGGGACAGGTGGCTCTTGGGCCGTGCGTTGGCGATGGTATAGCCCAGGCCGTTACCCACCATGGCGCGCACGGTTTCAAGGTTGCTGGAACGCAACGCCACGTTGGGCGTGGCACCTGCCTGGAGGAACAGGCCGAGGAAATAGTCCCGGCTCCAGGGGATGTCCAACAGCACCAAGGGGTAGGCCTCCAGGTCATGCAGCGTAACGGCTGACAGGCTGGCCAACGGATGGCCTTCACCCACCGTCACATAAGGCGGCAGCGTGGCCAGGGGTTGGAAGTCGATGTCAGCGCTGCTGACCAGGTCGTAGGTCAGGGCAATGTCAATCTCGGCGCTGCGCAGCCGTTCCAGCAGGTGCTCATGGTCACCCTCGATCTGCGTGATTCTGACCCCCGGAAAGGCCCGCCCGAAGCCAAACACCAGCTCGGGCGTGATCATCGGCGCCAGGGTATGAAGACAGCCCACCCGCAGCGGGCCGCGCACCGTGTTGAGCGACTCCGCAGCGATCGTATAGAGGTTGCTCGTCTGCTCCAGGATGAGCTTGGCCTCTTGCAGCACCTGCCGCCCTACCGCCGTAAGGGAGATCCCCTGAGCATGGTGCCGGACGAACAACTGAATGCCCAACTCGGCCTCCATGTGGGTGATCGCGGCCGAAATCGACGGCGACGATACATGAATGCGTTCGGAGGCCGCGCTGATGCTGCCCGCCTCCCCCGATGCCACGAAATATTCCAGTTGTCGTTGAGTAATCCGACTGAGCATCGCGCCCCTCCTCGGTATGAACGAGCCGCCTGAACACCGCAGCGTTGGCCTGCGCTGTTCACGTTGCAGGGTTCATGCCGGGTAGCCTGACGCAACGGGCGGCCTGGCGGCTCAAAGGGCCTGCCGACGGCCCCAGGGCCCCTGGCTTCGGTTTTACCTAAGCGTTACGTTCAAAAAGCAGAATTCCTCTGTACGCCGCCCTTGATCACACTGCCTGCGCGGACGCTCGCTAACGCTTAAGCCGTGTCGGCACGCCCGATCCAGGTCGCTTACTTAGGAAACTCACATGTCAGTGGAAACCATCAACACCGTGGTAGTGGGTGCGGGCCAGGCAGGTATCGCAATGAGCGAACACCTGTCGCTGATGGGCGTGCCCCACGTGGTTTTGGAGCGCAAGCGGATTGCCGAGCGCTGGCGGTCCGAGCGCTGGGATTCGCTCGTTGCCAATGGCCCCGCCTGGCATGACCGCTTTCCAAGCCTGACGCTTGAGGCCGTGGCGCCGGACGCCTTCGCGCCGAAAGAGCACGTGGCCGATTATTTCGAACGCTATGCCACGCTTATCAACGCGCCGGTCCGCACCGGGGTGGAGGTGCTCAAGGTGGCGCGTTGCGAGGGCCGCCCAGGTTTTGAAGTCACTACCTCGACCGGGGTAATCGAGGCTGCCAATGTGGTGGCTGCCACAGGCCCCTTTCAACGCCCGGTGATGCCGGCATTAATCCCGCAGAGCCCAAGCCTTCAACAGCTGCACTCGTGCACCTACAAACACCCCGGCCAACTAGCGGAGGGCGCCGTGCTGGTGGTGGGCGCCGGGGCCTCGGGTTCGCAGATCGCCGAAGAGCTTCAACAAGCGGGCAAGCCGGTGTACTTGTCGGTCGGCGAACACTACCGACCGCCCCGCGCTTACCGAGGCCGTGACTATTGCTGGTGGCTAGGTGCGCTAGGGCTCTGGGACGAAGTGCGAATCACCCCCAAGAAAAAACACGTGGCCTTTGCCGTGAGCGGCTATGACGGGGGCAAGACCGTAGACTTTCGCCGCCTGGCCCATCAAGGCATCACCCTGGTAGGCCTGACCCACGCCCACGATAACGGCGTGGTGCACTTTGCGCCGGGCCTGGCCGAGCACATTGCCGAAGGCGACCGGGCCTACTTCGACATCCTCCGTGACGCCGACGCCTACATCGAGAGCAACGGCCTGGCCTTTGCCCCCGAGCCTGACGCCTGGACCTTGCTGCCCGACCCGCCTTGCCTCACCCACCCGCTGTCGAGCCTGGACCTGGCAGCGGCGGGCATCACCACGGTGCTATGGGCCACCGGCTTTACCTCTGACTTCAGTTGGTTGCAGGTCAACGCCTTTGACGAGCACGGCGAGCCCTTTCACAAGCGTGGCATCTGCGCGCAGAGCGGCGTGTATTTTCTAGGGCTGCCCAACCTGGTCAACCGCGCTTCATCCTTTATCTACGGGGTGTGGCATGACGCAAAATACATCGCCGACCACATCGTGCTGCAGAACGACTACCGGGCGTATGCACCCTCATGAGTACAACGGTATTTTTCCTCAACGGCCCCAACGCCAACCTGTATGGGCTAGACCGCAGCGGTACCTTTGGCCGCGAAAGTTTCACCAGCCTGGAAGCAAGCTGCCACGCACACGCGCGGGCGTTGGGGCTGCACCTTGAGTTCCGCCAGAGCAACCATGAAGGGGTACTGGTGGACTGGATACAGGAAGCGCGCCTGCACGCCAGTGGCCTGGTCATCAATGCTGCCGGGTTGTCATATACGTCTATTCCGATCCTGGATGCACTGTTGGCGTTCGAAGGCCCGATAATCGAGGTGCACATGAGCAATATCTGGCGGCGCGAGCCCTTCCGCCATCACTCCCTCCTGTCTAGCGCTGCGACGGGGGTGATTGCAGGCCTCGGCGGGCTTGGGTATCGGCTGGCACTGACGGCAGTGGCTCAAAGCCTTGCACCCACGAGCGGCAGCGCCTGATTCTGCGTTCAAGAAAACGCAACGATAAACAAAATTCGCGCTATTGGTTCGGCCCCACCTGCCCGGGCATACTCGGGCCGAGCGGGCCAAAGACCACGCCACCGCTGTACGCCCGATAGCACGTCGGGCCTTGAACTGCCCTGGGTGTTTCACGACACCCCCTGAAAACACAACAACTCTTGATTCGGCCGCCACGGCCATCAGCAGGCCAGGGGATTGATATGCACCACATCGACGCCACTCCAATGGGTGAAAGCCGCGCTGTCTCGGCCACCGTCAAACTCTATGGCTGGGCCGCGCTTATTCTGGTCCTGGCTGAACTCATCGGCGCCATCAGCATTCCCATGGGCCCTGGCAAAGTTGTTCTGCTCCCGATGGTGTGGGCGCTGTTGCTAGGCGCTGCGGTGGGCCTGGCCAGCCGCAGGCTTCCTGGGACGATCGGGGTCGATGTGGGCGCGCAGCAACGCGCAGCCTCCATCCTGCAACCCGCGCTGCTGGTGTTCGTCGCCAAGCTGGGGCTAGTGGTAGGCGGTTCCTTGCCGGTGGTGTTCGCCTCGGGCTGGGCGTTGGTATTTCAGGAGTTCGGTCACTTTGTAGGCACGGTGATTCTCGGCTTGCCGGTGGCCTTGATGCTGGGCATCAAGCGCGAAGCCATTGGCGCGACCTTCTCCGTAGGCCGCGAGCCGAGCCTGGCGATCATTGGCGAGCGCTACGGCATGGACTCTCCGGAAGGGCGCGGGGTGCTGGCGGAATACCTCACTGGCACGCTGTTCGGCGCGCTGTTCATTGCTTTGGTGGCCGGCTTCATTGCCAGCCTGGGCATCTTCCACCCCAACTCTCTGGCCATGGGCTCGGGTATCGGCTCCGGCAGCATGATGGCCGCCGCGGCGGGCGCCATCGCCGCCCAGCAAACGCCCGAGGTCGCCAAAGATATTATGGCACTGGCGGCCGCCTCCAACCTGATCACGACCACCATCGGCACCTACTTCACGTTGTTCATTTCACTGCCTTTGGCGGTGTGGGGCTACCGCGTGCTAGAGCCGCTGATTGGCCGCACCACCAAGGCTTCGCACGCAGACCATGGCCCTCGTCATACCGAAGTAGCACTTGAATCCGTAGCGCTAAGCTGGGCGGGCAAGGCCAGCGCGTGGTTGGCCGCTGGTGCGCTGGCATTGATCGCCAACTACGTGGGCTACAAGACGCTATCCGGTGACGCCTTTGCGGGCATGGCGCTGATGATTTTCGCGGTGTTCATTGGCGAGAGCCTGTGCACCCTGTTCGGTCGCAAGCTACCTGCAGTGTGCCTGGTTTCGGTGGTTGCCATGCTCATGACCTCGCCCCTGTGCCCCTGGGCTGCGCAGGTGTCAAAGATGACTGGCGCCGTGAACATCCTGGCAGTGATTACACCAATGCTCACCTTCGCCGGGCTGTCCATTGCCAAGGACCTCACCGCCTTCCGCCGCCTGGGGTGGCGCATCGTACTGGTGTCGTTCCTGGCCAACTTCGGCACCTTCATCGGTGCGGTGATGATTGCTGAGTTCTTTCACTGAACCAGCCTGGTACAGCGGCGTTTTGCGGAAGGCGATACAGGGCACAGAGGGAAGCAACGTAGTTGGCGAACGCGGTTGGACACAGGCCGCCACCTTGCGTTGGTTAGTACACCCAGCAGCCCCATAACTCCGCTGCTCAAGGCCTGAAAAAACCCCGCTAATGAGCACAATGCTGTTCACTTAAGCGGAGCAGCCTTGCGGTTAACTGGATACCGGGTTTTTGACATCTTCACCGCCCTGGGCCTTGCCGGTCTGGGGCGTTTTGTTATGAAGAGCACGCCGATACTGCCCCGAAGTTCTTCCAGGCGCCTTGGGGTATGGGACGGCGATACCGCCCCAGCCATGACCACCAAATGGCTGGCGATGTGCTGACAGGCAAACTTGAAACTGACTTCGCTCGGCGCTCGCTTGTGAGCAACCGCAGCCTGACTGGCTTCCCGGCGAACCACGTTATAAGCCAGCAATACCCCCCATAATTCCTGATACACCAAATCCACGGTCTTGCTGCGAAGCGTCAGTGCATTGTCTTGCATCGAGCTTTTGATATCCCTGAACCCCAACTCGATTTCCCATCGCTCGTGGTAAAGCGTTGCGACCTGTTCTGCGCTGAGTTTTGCGGCCGGAAGCGAGGTAAAGACCGTCTTCTCTTTTCCTTCGACGTCGTAGGTCACCGCCCAAAGCGCCATCTACGGCAAAAACCTGGAGCCCATGCCAGTCGTCTTGCGGGTAACGCTCGTATCCCCAGGCATTGGCGCACTGTCGAAATAGCCATTGCACAGGCTGATTGCCCAGGCGCTGACGCGCCTGTGACAAGCCGCTTTTTGCCAGGAGCACCTCATTGGCCAAGCCTTCGGCGCAGATATTGAGTCGGCGCGCGACCTCGACGATCGGCTCGCCTCTAAAAAGCGCCATCCCGACAACTAGCCAGAGCACCATGTCAGAGGGCAGGCGTCGACGTCGGATGGTCGCCTTCTCCGCCAAAGTTACGGCAGTGCTGATCCACTCTTGCGGAATGTGATCGGTAAAGACGTCGAGGCGCGAGAGAGGCTGCTCAGCAAAGTCCAGAACAGTGCCTAAATCCTGAGCGACAGACATAAAAAATCCGGAATCCATAATTAGATTCCGGATTTTCCTGCTGCCTGAGGATTAGTCAACAATCCTTAAGTGAACAGCATTGCGCTAATGAGCGGGGCTTGCCTTACCTGACGTGCTTGCCGGCCTTCACCCCTGAGGCAACGCCTGCTCCACCAACCGTGACCATAACCGTACGCCTGGCTCTATCACGTGGTCGTTAAAGTCATAGTAGGGGTTGTGCAGCGGCGCAGAGGGTTGGTCGCCATCCACGCCCAGCCACACGTAGGCACCTGGGCAGGCCTGGAGCATGAAGGCAAAGTCTTCGGAGGCCATTGATGGGTTGCAGCCCCATTGCACATTGTCTTCGCCCACCGCCGCGATGGCCGCCTGGCGCACCGTGGCGGCAGCGCCTGGGTGATTCTCGGTGACGGGGTAGCCCACCGTGTAAGCCAGCTCACCGCGTACGCCAAAAGCCCGCGGCAACTGCTCGACGAATTCAGTGATCAACTGCTGCACCGTGGCCCGCACCGGGGTTTGCAAACAACGCACGGTGCCCTTGAGGGTGGCGGATTCAGGCAATACGTTGATCGCCTCGCCACTGTTGAACTGGGTGACGCTGACCACCGCGCTGTCCAGCGGCGACAAGCGTCGCGAGACGATGGTCTGTAGCCCCAGAATCAACTCAGCACCTGCGACGATAGGGTCGGCGCCCTTCTCGGACATGGCGGCATGGCAGCCCTTGCCGGTCAGGGTAATTTCGAAGGTATCCAGCGAAGCCATCATTGGGCCAGGGTTGATGACCACGCGGCCCGCCGGCACCCCAGGCCAGTTGTGCAGGCCGTAGATAGCGCTCATGGGGAAGCGCTCGAACAAGCCGTCCTCGATCATCTTCCTGGCACCGGCGAGGTTTTCTTCGGCGGGCTGGAACACAAAATGCACCGTGCCGCTGAAGTTACGCGTCGTGCTCAGGTGCTGCGCGGTGGCCAACAGAATGGCCGTGTGGCCATCGTGACCGCAGGCGTGCATGCAACCCGCATGGGCGGATTTGTGCGCGGGGTTGCCCAGCTCCTGGATGGGCAAGGCGTCCATGTCGGCGCGCAGCCCAATCGTGGGGCCGGGGCCCGTGGTCAAGGTACCGACGATACCGGTGCCACCCAGGCCCCGGTGTACCTGAAGGCCAAAGCCTTCCAGCAGTTCGGCCACGCGCTGGGAGGTTTGTAGCTCGTTGTAGCCAAGCTCGGGCATGGCATGAAAGGCTCTACGCCAGGCCACGGCATCATTGATGAGTGAGGTAGCGATCGTCATGGTGCTTACTCCAGATTGGCCCCGTAGCCGAAGCTAGCAGCCGGCGTGGCCGCTGTCTCCACCCACACGCTTTTCACTTCGCTGTACTCGCGCAACGCGTCCAGGCCGGACGACCGGCCGTAGCCGCTGTCGCCGTAGCCCCCAAAGGGCGAACTGACGTGGATCGTCTTATAGCCATTGACCCAGAAGGTGCCGGCGCGTACCTGCCGCGCCACACGGTGGGCCCGGCCCACATCCCGCGTCCACACGCCGCCCGCCAACCCGAAGCGGCTGTCATTGGCGATGCGAATGGCCTCGGCTTCGTCCTCGAACGGGATGGCCACCACTACCGGCCCGAAGATCTCCTCCTGAGCGCAGTGCATCGCGTTATGCCCACGCAGCACCGTGGGGTTGACGTAGTACCCGGCGCCTTGGGGCACCGACACCGCATCGCCTACCTGCGTGGCGCCCTCGCGGGCAGCGCTGTCGAGCATTGATCTGACGTGAGCGTACTGCTTGGCATTATTGATCGGGCCGATCTGGGTGTCAGGGTCGGCCGGGTTGCCCACCTTGAACTGCGTGGCAGCCACCGCCAGCGCCTGGGTGAATTTCTCGAAAACAGACGCCTGCACCAGCAGCCGCGAGCCAGATACGCAGCTCTGGCCCGCGCCGGCGAAGATCGCGGCTTGGGCGCCCCGCAGGGCGACGTCCAGGTCAGCGTCCTCGAACACGATGTTGGCGGACTTGCCGCCCAGCTCTAGCACGGCAGGAATGCACCGCTGGGCAGCAGCCACCGCGATGTGCCGCCCGGTCGCCGGCGACCCCACGAACACTACCTTGCGAATAGTCGCCTCGCGAATGAACGCCTGGCCAATGGTATGGCCGCAGCCTGCGATCACGTTGACCAGCCCTTTGGGCGCGCCTGCCCGCTCCACCAACACCCCCAGGGCCAGGGACGTAAGCGGTGTAAGCTCGGACGGTTTGAGCATGACCGCGTTGCCCGCCGCAATGGCCGGCGCTATCTGCCAGCCGGCGGTGAAAATGGGCGCGTTCCAGGGGGTGATCTGTAGCACCGTGCCCAAAGGCTCGTAGGTCACGTAGTTGAGGTGGGTGGTGGGCACGGGGATCACCTCACCGTGCAACTTGTCGGCCCAACCGGCGTAGTACTCGAACATCTCGGCAACCTTGAGCACTTCTACCCGTGCATCGCGGATAGGCTTGTTGGCCGTGGCCGATTCGAGCAGCGCCAACGCCTCGGCCTGGGCCCGCACCTGCGCCCCCACCTGGTACATCACGCGCCCTCGGGCCTGGGCGGTCAGCGCCCACCACTGCTGCTGCGCAGCGCTGGCCGCGGCATCGGCGCGGGCCACCAAGGCGTCATCGGCGTCGGGGTAGGTCATCAGCAGGGTGTCGTCATGGGCGTTGCGCACCTCAACGGGCGCGCCCTGGCCGGTGACGAACTCGCCGCCCACATAGCTGCCCACAGCGGTGGTATCGCCCCAGAAGGGGCGCATCAGGTCCAGAATCTGTTGTGAGTTCATCGGTTATTCTCCACGGCCATACAGGTCGGCATCGCTACGCTGAACGATTGCACAGAAGTCTTCGTTGTCCGCCAGGGTCTGGGCGCTGTCCTGCCACAGGTCCGCGACTTTTTTCGACAGCGGCAGGTCAAGGCCCAGGGATTGCACCAGATCAGCCGCCAGGCCCACGTCCTTGCGCATCAAGCCCATGGTGAAGCCTGAGTCGTAGGCGTTGTTGAGGACCCAGGCAGGGAACATCACTTGGGTGGCGCCGCTGCGCCCGGAGCCGGCATTGAGGCCGTTCAAGAGTTTTTCCGGGTCCACCCCGGCCTTGGCTGCCATGCTCACCGCCTCGGCCGTGCTGATGAGGTGGCAGGCCGCGAGCATGTTGTTGGCGATCTTCGCAACGTTGCCCGCACCTACCGGGCCAATATGCGTGCGCACGCCGCTCATGCCTTCGAGTACCGGCATTACCCGGTCAAGGTCGGCCTGCTCTGCACCAATGACCATGGACATGGTCCCGGTGGCCGCGCCTTTGGGGCCGCCAGACACCGGCGCATCGATGAAGGCAATGCCCTTTTCTTTAAGGGCAGCCGCTACCCTGCGGCTGGCCTCGGGGGTGGAGGTGGTGGTGTCCACGACGATCAGGCCCTGGGTGCCCAACGCCAGCACGCCGGCTTCACCCAGGCAAACCGCTTCCACATGCTCGGCCTTGGGCAAGGACAGGATCAGCACCTGCGCACCACGAATCAACGCGGCGCGATCCTCTACCGGCGTCACGCCCTTGGCCTGCGCAGCGGCAAGTGCGGCTTGCGACAGGTCGAAACCACTCACATCAAAGCCTTTGGAAGCCAGGGTCGCGGCCATACCACCGCCCATATTGCCCAAACCGATCACACCCACCTTGATTGTCATGCGCCTACCCGTGTCTGGTGAACTCGCTAAAGGCCGAGTATGGACATCGGGCTGGGGCACCAGCAATAATCCAAAAATTGGAAATTTGTTGCGCAATACGCAACACAGGAATGCCATGAGCCTCGTACAAGATCGCCGGATACTGTATTTCTTCGAAGCCGTGAGGCTGGGCAGCGTACGTGCCGCCGCTGATGCCCTGGACGTGGCACCCTCGGCCGTAAGCCGACACATCGCCCAGTTGGAACAGGAACTCAGTGCCCCGCTCATGGAGCGGCACCGCCGAGGCGTACGCCCTACCGAAGCCGGGGAGCGGGTGCTGGACTACTACCGCCAGCGCCTTGCCCAACAAGAGGTGTTGCTAGATTCGCTTCAGGCGCTGCGTGGGCTGCAGTCCGGCAGCATCGTGCTGTCGGTGGGCGAAGGTTTCATTGACGGGCTGACCGCGCCCCTCGCTGAATTTTCTGAGCAGTACCCTGCGATCGAACTGCTGATCAACGTCTGCGGCAGTAATGAGGTGATCCGCCAGGTGGTGGAAGACGAGTCCCACATTGGCCTGGTGTTCAACCCCGCCAGCGATGCCAAGACCCGAGCCCATGTGCGCCGCAAGCAGCCGGTGCGTGTGGTGGTGAATGCCCAGCACCCTCTGGCGACCAGGCAGGCCCCCCTTGCACTGGAGGGGCTGGACCGCTACCGCCTGGCCTTGCCCGGCGTGTCTTACGGCATCCGTCAACTGCTGGGGTTGGCAGAGCACCAGCTGGGCCTTTCGCTGAAACCTACCCTGACCTGCAGCACCATTGCCATGCTCAAACGCTACGCGCTGGAAGGGGGCGTCACCCTCCTCCCGCAGTTCGTGGTGGAGGAGGAAATAAAAGCCGGGCACTTGGTGGCGTTACCGCTGGCCCACGAGGTGTTCAGCGGCTCAGAGGTTCAGCTCATCACCCGCCTGGGCCGGCAGCTGAGTGCCGGTGCCAGCCGCTTGCTCGCCATGCTGTTGCAGGACATGAGTGCGTTCAGGGCATAGTGTCATTTGCCAGGCTAAGACACGTGCGTACGCAGCAGCGCACGCCTCTTTTGCCATGGCATGTTCAGTGAGAAAGTCATCAAAATCGGAGCCAAGGTGTGGGGTCATTAGGCTAGTACCTCCCTCGTTGTAGCTTGCATAAAAAAGCCTCCAGCGTCTCACGCCCTGGGCACGTGGCGGGGCCGCGCCGGGTCACGGCCAAGGCAGCGGCGGCATTGGCGCGGCGTGCAGCCTCTCGCTCCGTCAAGCCACTGGCCAAGCCTGCAAGCATTACACCGGCATGGGCGTCGCCTGCGCCGTTGGTGTCGATGGCTTCAACCCTGAAGCCGAGCACCTGCTCTCGCCAACTGCCCCGTGCCAACCAGCAACCGGCGTCGCCATCGCGCACCACGACCAAGGCATGGTCAGGCAGCCGCTGAACCAATACGTCAAGGGCCTCTTCCAGGCGATGGGTTGAGGTGAAGCGCAGGGCCTCCTCCCGGTTGCTGCTCCACAGGGTGACCCAAGGCAACAAACGCGACAGGGCCGCGTCGCCGGGCGCGCTTACCAGTGGGCCTGGGTCGAACGCCAGCAGGCACCGGCCGGCGTGTGACGCCAGCCATTCCAGCAAGCCATCGGCCTTGCCGGGGTGCAGCAGGCTGTAACCGCTCACCATGATCCAGTCTTGCGGCTCGGGTACCTGCGTGCTCAAGTCAGCGGCAGCCAAGCCGCCTTCCGCCCCCACATGCGAGATAAACGAGCGCTCGGCGCTGGCATCGGTCAGCGCAACTGACAACCCTGTGTCCTGGCCCTGCGTAGGCGCCAGGCAGGCCTCGATTCCCTCTTGCGCCAAGGCCTGGCGCGCGAGGTCACCGAAGGGGCCGCTGCCATGACGCCCCAGGTAGCGGGTGGTCAGGCCATTGCGTGCTGCCGCCGACATCACGTTGAAACCACCACCAGCTTCGAAGCTGGCGCTCTGGGCCATTACGTCCTGGCCCGCAGCGGGCAGCGTGTCCACGGCCATCACCAAATCGATCACTACCTGGCCGGTGTAGAACAACCTAGCGGGCATGAGGGTGCTCCACAGACAGAACGGCCGGTTGGCGGTCACGGCAACCGCCCAGTAGGGCGTAAAGCCCGCCTGCGATAAGGAAGGTCACGATCCAGCCAAGGCCGTTCTGGCCGAACCAGGAGTCGGCCAGCCAGCCGTGGAACAGCACGTTGCTGGCAGTGGTCTTGATGGTGGTGAAACTAAAGCCCAGCACAATCGCCACCGCCCAGGCGCCCAGGGCGCGCCATTCCACCCCGCCGGTGTACCAGTAGGCGCTGCCAGGGCCGACGTTCATCAAGTCAACAGGCACGTAGCGGTGACGGTGCAGCAGGTCCACCAGGAAGATCCCGACCCACGCGGTGATAGGCACGGCCAGCAGCGAAATAAAGGTAATGAACGGGCCGTAGAAGCTGTCAGCGAATAGCATGAAGTAGATGGAGCCGGCAAAAATCGCGACCACGTCCACCACCACCGCGTGTACGCGCTTGATGTTGAGGCCCAGGGTAAGGGTGGTGAGGCCTGCCGAGTACACCGACAGGTTGTTGGACAGCAACAGGCCACCGAACGCAGTGATCAGGTAAGGCACGGCCATCCACGCCGGCAGCAATTCCCGAATCGCCACGATAGGGTCGCCAGCGGACGCCAAGTGATCGTTGCCCACCGAGATCAACCCGCCCAAGGTAATCAGCAGCACCAGGGGGATGCCTGCGCCGAAGGCGGCTGACGCCACCAGGCCACCGGCCTTGACGGCCCGGTGCTGATAACGCGACATGTCCGCGCCAGCATTTGCCCAACCGATGCCCGTGCCCGCCGCCATGGTGCCCACGCCGATCAGCACAGCGGACAAGGGCGCGGGCGCAGCGGCCCACACGGCCGACCAGTCGATATGCAAGGCCAGAAAGCCCCCTACCACCAGGTTGAGTGCGCCAAACACCCAGGTCGCCCACTTTTGAATCACCAACAAGGTGGCATGGCCAAGCCCTGATACGCAGAGGGTAAGCAGCACGAACAGCCCGATGAACACCAGCGTAAGCAGCGGCGCTGACTTGGCCTCTACCGGGCTGCCTCTGAGGATCGACACTAACGACAACAATACGAAGGCTGCGGTGGTGGTGTTCACGGTTTCCCAACCCAGGCGCGAACCGAGCGAAACCAGCGTGGGCCCGATATTGCCCCGCACGCCGAAAATTGCGCGCGACAACGTGAGGCTCGGTGCCCGCCCCCGGCGCCCGGCGATGGACAGCACGCCCACTACCGCAAACGAGCCGCCGGCGCCGAGGACGGCCACCACAAACGCCTGGCCAATCGACAACCCCTGAAAGGCCACCAGCGTGGCCCCCAGTGGCAGGCCGAGAATGCTGATGTTGGCTGCGAACCATACCCAGAACAGCTGCAAGGGGTGGCCATTGCACTCCTGCTCGGGTACCGGCTCGATACCTCGCGTTTCCAGTTGTCCGGCGTTATTGGGCGTACTCATGCAACACTCCTGCAATAGGTTGTTGTGATTGGGGGCAGGTGAAAAGGGAACATGCAAGGCATGTCAGGCCCGTTGTTGAGCGCTCTTACTGCGCAAAACCAGCAATTGCTCGGTGAGCAAATCCAGGTCCAGGCTGTTAACGGTCTTTACCTGAATCACAGCCTCAAGCGGCCAGGCCTCAAGGCCATGAGTAGCGCCCAGCATCGCGCCCAGCATGGCGGCGATGGTATCGGTGTCGCCGCCCAGGCTTGCCGCCATGCACAGCGCCGGGTACACCTCAAGTTCGCCCTCGGCCACGGCATACGCCAGGGCGAAGGCGGCCACCACGGATTCTTGCGACGCCACCGAAGTGCCGATCACGTCGTAGATCACGTCAGGCAAGGTATCGCTGCCACAACCGGCGCAGATAGCGCGGGACCCACTGATACGCGAAGCGATGGAAGCGCCTGCGACCCAGTGGCCGCGGCCCTGGCCCCAGCGTGCCGCTTCAACCCCCAGCGCCAGCGCAGTGCTCAAGTCGGCCCCTTTCACGCCGGCCGACACGACCGCCGCCACCGCAGCGGCGCTGGCGATGCCCAAGCCGGTGTTGTGGGTCACCTGGCAGGCTTGCACCACCTGGTCCATGAAATGAACGCGGTCAGTGATATCTGCCGCGATGCCGATGGGCGTAATGCGCATGGCAGCGCCGTTGGTGGTACCAAAGCGCCCCGCCTCTTCAGGGCTGGCGCCGGCCAGGATCATCTCGATGGCGCGCTTGGTGGACGGCCCCAGCAGGTCTTGGGAGCCCTTGGCGCGCATGGCGGCTTCCCACTCGATCAAGTCCTGAGCCAGCGCCTGCGGTTCGATGTGCCCGTGCCCCGCGACCAGCCGATGCCCCACCAGGATGGCTTGCTCGGTGTCATCAGTGATGGCGCCCGCCGGCATGTTCGGCGCGATCGGCTGCTGGCTGTCGGCCGCTTGCAAGTTAGTAATTCGGCCGTAGCGCGAACGTATCTGTTCGCGCGACATCGACTGCGTGGGCATGCCCAGCGCGTCGCCCAGGGCCAGGCCGTAAAAAGCGCCGAGGGCACGGGCGCGGGTGTGTTCGTGGCTGATCATTGCAGGCTTCCGAAACTTAAGTGAAGTTGAAAATGGGCAGGGTCCAGCAGGCTTTCTACCTGCTCCATGAAGCGCCCCTGGGTGTCGAAGGTTTCACGCACGGTGCGCAGGAACACCGTGCCGGGCGAGCGTTGCAGTGAGGCGGCGGCGGCTTCATCCAACGGCCCGGCGCCTATCGTCTGCCGGCCACGCCGCCCCTCATAGCCATAGGCAGCCAGGGTGGCGGTGAGCGAACGATCGACCAGCCCCACCTCTGGCAGGCGCTCAAGCCCGTCGCGCGCGGGAATCCAAGCGTGTTCCAGCGACACGAAGTGGCCCTGCGCCGCACGCCGACGCCGCGCTACCAGCACGAACCGCGCAGTGTCAGCTACGGCCGCCAGTGCAGGGCGCTCTACCAAGTGGATGCCAAGCAGCTCGGTGTCCATCTGCACTGCCCCCGCCGCCAAGGCGTGCGCCCAGCCTACGCCTTGATCCAGAGGCACGTCGTCGTACGTCACCACCGAGCCCACGCCGCTTTGGGTCGCGATGTAGTTGCGCCGCTTCAGCTCCGACAGCGCCTCACGCAGCGTGCCACGGCTGACGTCGAACTCCGCCGCCAACTCATGCTCGCCAGGTAGGCGCTCACCCGAACCCAGTTCGCCGCGCTCGATGCGCTCGACCAAGGTTTGGACCACACGGGATTTCTTATCAAGCCGAACATGTCTAGTCATGTACAATTTGATAGCAGTTTGGGGGCCTAGCTGGCAAGCCCTTTAATCAGTCAGCGACGCCGAAGGGCTGTTGAATGACAGCCCTCTAGCGCTCAGGTTGCGCCTTTCAAGGGAACGCGAGCGCGCTGGCGATAAAGCCCCGGGCTAGATCACTCGTCAGCGACCGCACCTCTTCGAGGCCAATGTGCAACCGGATCACCGAACCGGCAGCCTGGACGGAGAACTGCCGATCCGCTGTATCCGCCAGCGTGACCAGGCTCTCGAACCCACCCCACGAAGCCCCAAGCCCGAACACCCGCAATGCATCGATAAAGGCTTCGGCGCGCCCTGCCCCAGGCTTGGCGAACTCAAACGAGACCAGGCCATTGCAGCCCCTGAAATCTCGACGCCACAGGTCGTGGCCTGGGTGGCCCGCCAACCCTGGATGGAACACACGGGCCACCTCGGGGCGTGCTTGCAGCCAATGGGCAACCTCAAGCCCTTGTCGCTCATGCACCTCAAGACGGCTAGCCAGGGTGCGCGCCCCACGCAGTACCAGCCAGGCATCATCCGGGCTTACGGTATGGCCAAAGGTATCGCTCATGCTAGACAGCGCGTTGAACGCGGCTTGGGTCGTACACACGCTGCCCATCACCACATCACTGTGGCCGGCCAGGTACTTGGTCAAGGCCATGACAGAAATGTCCGCGCCCAGCTTCAGCGGCTGGTACAGGTAGCCACTGCCCCAGGTGTTGTCGACGGCCAGCAGCACCTCACGGGCCTTGCACAGGGCGGCGATGGCCGGCAGGTCCTGCAGCTCGTATAGCAATGAACTGGGCGTCTCGGTGTACAGCAATCGGGTATTGGCCTTGAATGCGTGCTCCAGCCCCGCGCCGTCGGCCCGGAAGTAGCTCACTTCGATACCGAAGGGCTGCAAGAAGTCCTTGGCCAGCCGGCGTACCGGATTGTAGACGCCATCCGTGATCAACACATGGTCGCCAGGGCGCAGATACGCCAGGAAGGTTTGCGCGACCGCCGCAAGGCCGGTAGCGAAGAGCTTGGTGCGGTAACCGCCTTCCAGCTCAGTGACCAGATCCTCCAACACAAAGGCCGTGGGGTTGCCCCGGGTGCCATAGCTGAGCACCTGCTCTTGATCGCGTCGATCACGGGCATCGTGCATCTGCGCCACGTTGTCGAACAACACCGTACTCAAGCGCACCACCGGCGGATTTACACCGCGGGCGCCGCCGCCTCGTGGCGCTCGCCCACCCTGCGCCAAGCGAGTACGCACCGGCTCGGCCGCCACTAACGGGGAAAAACTGGCGCGTTCCTGTTCGGTCATGTGCTCGATCAGGCCGGTTTCCCACGCCAGGTACTGGCACGCGGCGTCCTTGTTGCCGGCATGCCGGTCATGCACAAAGAACAGAAAATCGATGCACTGCTCATCACTCAGCGAACCGGCGCCCTCCACCTGCGGCCACCCGGTGCCTTGCCAATCGATCAGCATTCGAGCGCCGTGGCGTTGCGCGGCGGGCAGCTCGCTGGCGGCCAATTGCGCCACCGCTGGCTCATCCGCGACCAACACCAAGGGCCGCTGCTCATGACTGAGGTGCTCGGCCAATAGCGGCCGAATCGACCACTGCGCCCCTTGTAGATGGCGCTTGCGATAGTGGCTGCTGGCCCGAAGGTCGATGATGGCCGCGCCGTGCAAGCCTTCAGCATCAGCAAGCGGCAAGTTTACGCTCACCTGAGCCGGCACCGGCAAGGCCAGCCCACTGCTCAACCCCTCCTCCAGTACATACGCCTCATGGCCCAACTGCCGCAACCAACTGGCAATGACCGGCGCTCGGGCGCCATCGTCGTCGAAGACCACCACCCTAGCCCTGCGCACACCGATGTAAAGGTCGGTGCCCTGGATCAACTGCCCACCCGGTGTGTGCTGGGCCCCTTCCAGGCTGCCGGCGGCAAACTCTTCAGGCGTACGCACATCGCCCAGAAACAGGCTGCGTTGGTCGTCGTCGGCCCACTGGCGAACCTGTTCAGCGCTCACCCAGCGCACCCCTGCTCGCTCGGCCAGGTGCCGCGCCCGCGCTACCTGCTCGACGGTCGCGGGCCGGCCAGCACGCGGTGGATAGTGCTCATCATTGCCGTGGCCCAATGGCTGGTCAGCCAAAAACCAGCCCTGAGTACCGTTCTCCAACGCATACACCGGGTTTTTCACCCCGAGGTTCAGCAGGGTTTGCGCACCGATGATGCTGCGCGTGCGCCCCGCGCAGTTGATGACAATGGGCGTGTGGTCATCGGCCACTAGGTCTTCCAGGCGCAGGCTCAGCTCTCCGTTAGGGCAGCACCGGGCACCAGGGATATTCATCTTGCGAAACTCCTCCAGCGGCCGCCCGTCCAGCACCACAGGCGGGTGCGCCCCTTGTTGCCACTCCAGCAGGTGAGGGGCAGTCAGGCAAGGCGTATGGCAGGCGTGTTCAACCAGTTCGCCAAAGGCCTTGGAGGGCAGGTGTACGCCGGCGAAGAGTTCATTGCCGTCGGCCTTCCAGCCGTCCGCGCCGCCAGCCAATGCCCAGGTATTGCGGTAGCCTAGCTCCGCCAAACGGGCTACTGCCCGCTGCGCCAGGGGCCCGCCGTGCTGGTCGTAGACCACCAGGCGCACGCGGGTGTTAGGCGCCAAGCGCGGCGCTTCGATTTCCAACCGGCTATAAGGCAGGTTCACGCCGTAAAACAAATGGCCCTCACCGTACTGGCCGTGCTCGCGCACATCGAACAGGGCAAGCTCCTGCCCATCGAACAGCCACTGTTTGAGGTGCGCGGGCGTTAGCGTCTGGCTCATAAAGGTACCTTCAAGGCTGGAAGAAAAGGCTTATTCAAGGACGAGCGAGCGCTCCGCCGGGGCGATTTCACGGCCCTTGGCGTAAGCGCGCTGCACGGCCGGGCGGGCTTTGATCGCCTCGCGCCAGGCATGAAGGCGTGGGTACTCGGCAAGCATGATGCCTTGGCGGGCTGGCTGGATCCAAGGAAAGATAGCCATGTCGGCAATCGAGTAGTCGCCCGCCACGAACGGGTGCAGCGCCAGCTGCCGCTCCAGCACACCGTACAACCGCACGGCTTCGCGCTGCAGCAGGTCAAGGGCAAAGGGAATAGGCTCCGGCACCTTTTCAAGAAACACCTGCAACTGGCTCAAGTAAGGGGTCACGTGCCCCACTTGCCAGAACAGCCACTCCTGCACCCGCTGGCGCTCGGCACTGCCCGCCGGGGGCAAAAAGCGCCCTGCCTGCTCCGCCAGGTAATTGAGGATAGCGCCCGATTCGAACAGGCTAAGTGGGCGGTTGTGCGCACCGGCATCGACAATGGCCGGAATCCGCCCATTGGCGCTGATCTGCTGAAAGCTTACGGTTTTTTGTTCACCCTGGCGGATGTTGATCGGGACCACACGGTAGGGGACTCCCAGCTCTTCGAGGGCGATGCTGATTTTTAGCCCGTTGGCGGTAGGCCAGTAATAGAGGTCGATCACAGGCCGTACGCCTCGATGGAGGGCGCCATCTGCGACCGGTTGTAATTGAGCACCGTGCCATCTGCCTTGACGCCGTAGCGGTTTTCCAGCGCCTCCAGCGGGCGGCCGTACAGGTGGAAGTGCAACGTGGCCTGCTCGCCGTCTACCCGAATACCGTGCAGGTCCTCACCCAGAAACGCGATCGAGGTGCCGGGCTGCACGATCACTTCCTGGTCCAGGTACAGCTTGGCACGGGTGGCATCGCGGCCATCATCGGCGCGGCGGAACACCTGATTCAGCTCCTGGCCTTCGATGGCCACGATCACCGCCCAAGTTTCGTGATTATGGGGGATGGTGCTTTTACCGGGCAGCAGCGAGTTCACATACAGCGTTGGTGTATCGCCATCGTCGTTGAGGCGATAACGAAACTGGGTGCTGCCCTCTCCGGCCGTAGGCGCTGGAAAGCGCTCGAAATTGAACAGGTCGCGGCGCTCGGCAAGCGCTTCGAGCAGCCTAACGATCTCGGCCAAGGCGGCGCGATCGACGCCCCGCTGGTGGATGGCGCGGATGGTGTCCAAAAACGGTTGTACAACGGCATCGGCAGGCATAGTCGCGTCTCTTGTGTAGGTCATCAAATGGGTAACCAGGGTTATACGGAAAGGCTGTAACGGCCCAGATTGCTCAACAGGTCAGGCGAGGCGGGGTAGTGGCGGCGCCCGCCCTCCCCCTGCGCGTGACGAAGGAACGCCTGGGTACGCTCGTGATGGGGGTGCTGGAAGATCCGTTCGGCACTGCCGAACTCGGTAATCACGCCGTTCTCGGTGAAATACACCAGGTCGCTGATGTCTTCGGCAAAACGCATTTCATGGGTAACCAGCACACAGGTCATGCCTTCGTCGGTCAGCTCACGGATCACCGCCAGTACCTCGCCCACGGTTTCTGGGTCCAGTGCCGAGGTCACCTCATCGAACAAGATCAATTCCGGGCGCATAGCCAGGGCGCGGGCAATGGCTACCCGTTGTTGCTGCCCGCCAGACAGCTGCCCAGGGTAGGCATCGGCCTTGTGTTCCATGCGCACCTTGGCCAGCAGCGCCCGAGCGTCACCCTCGGCCTGAACCCGGCTGCGCCCTAGCACTTTGAGCGGCGCGATCACCAGGTTCTCCAGTACCGACAGGTGGGGGAACAGGTTGTACTGCTGGAATACAAACCCTACGCGCTTGCGCAGGGCAATGAACTCAGCCTCGCTGCTTAAGGCATGCACGGCCGTGTCACCCACTCGCACACCACCCGTCTGGGGCCGCAATAACCCGGTAATGCAGCGCAGGATGGTGGATTTACCTGAGCCTGAAGGGCCAATGATCGACACCGCCTGACCGGCGTGCACGTCCAGATCGATACCCTTGAGCACTGGGTTGTCGCCGAAAGCCAGGTGCACGTCACGCAGGCTGATCAGGGGTTCAGAAGGCATAACGGCGCTCCAGGCGTTGGGTGAGGCGTGAAATCGGATAGCAGTAGGCAAAGAACAGCGCCAGCAAGCTGAAATAGATCAGCACGGTGAAACCAGTGAGGTTGACGGTGTTGCTGGCGATCTGAGCGGTGTCGATCACGTCGTGTACGCCTACCAGCGAAGACAGCGCCGTGCCCATGGTGACCACCGCATACAGGTTCATCCAGGGCGGCAGCATGCGCTTGAAGCATTGGGGCAAGATGATGGAGCGGAAGATCTGGCCCCGGTCGAACGCCAGCGAGCGCGCCGCCTCCCACTGAGTGCTCGGGATGGAGCCGATAGCGCCGCGGAAAATTTCCGCCACATTGGCGCTGGCCGGTAAGGCCAGGCCGACGGTCACCTTGAGCCAATCAGGGAATGGCAGGTAGTGGCCGCCCACTTGAAGTTCTAAGGGGAATACGTAGGTGGTGAAGTAGATCAACACCAGCCAGGGTGCATTGCGAAACACCTGCACCCACGCCCTGGCCAGCAGGCGCACGGGTGGCAAAGGGGACATCGCCAGGGCGCCGATCAGCAGCCCGGCAAGGGTGCCCAAGGCAATGGCGGTGAGGCTGATGAGGATGTTCTGCATCAAACCAACACCCAGCGCGGGCGACCATTGCCACAACCTCAGAAAGATTTCAGTGACCATAACCGGGCATCCTCAGGCGTGCTTCCAGCGCGCGACCGGCGCAATTGACCACAAAACTCAGCACGCCGAAGAACGACAGCAGCAGCACCATCAGCTCGATCACATTGTCGCTTTGGGTCCAGATCATGATGGATGCATAGGTGATGTCGTTGACCGCGATGGCCGACGCCACCGCAGTCATCTTCACCAGGTCAATCAGGTTGTTGACCAGCGCGGGCAGCGCGAACCGAAACGCCAGTGGCAGCTGTACGTTCCACAACAGTTGGCGCCTGCCGAACGCCAGCGATCTGGCCGCCTCCAGTGTCACCGTCGGCACCGCTTCGATGCCCGAGCGCAGCGATTCGGCATGAAAGGCGCCCTTGTGCAGCGAAATCACAATCACCACCCAGGCAAAGGGGGTAAAGGGGTTGGCGGCGCCTACCGCCTGGCTCAGCAGCATGTTCAAAACCAAAAAGGCGCAGTACAGCTGCACCAGCGTGGGGGTGTTGCGGGTAACTTCGATGAACGCCCGCGCCGGCAACGCTAGCCCTCGCTGGCCACTGGTCAGGGCTGCGGCCAGCGCTACGCCTACTGCCAGGCTCCCCACAATGGTCAGCAGGCACAGCGATGCGGTGGTCAGTGCGCCGTCGACCAGGCTGCCTCGCTGATAGGCATCCAGCAAAAACTGGTAGTTGAGGCCAGCCCTGGCCATGACGTCGACGAACACTTGCAATCCAGCGTTCATGCCTGGGCCTCACGTAATCGGGCACAGGCTGCCGCGATGCGGTGGCCGGCTTCGATCACCTGCTCGGTGGCGGCGGCAATGGACAATCGGAACCACGGCGAAAGGCCGTAGGCGCTACCTGCAACGACTGCAACGCCTTCCTCCAAAAACCAGTCAACCAGGTCCTTGTCTGTGGTGATCGTCAAGCCATCGGGCCGTATCTGCCCCAGTAACCCGGCGCAGCGCACGAATACGAAAAACCCACCCTCAGGGCGCACCACTTCAAGGCCCGCAATAGTGCCCAACATCTCAAGCAGCACGTCTCGACGCTGGCGATATGCAGCCACGTGTGGCTGCAAAAAAGCCAAGCCTCCCTCAAACGCGGCCAGCGCCGCCGCCTGCCCCACCGATGACGCACCGGAGGCTGATTGCGACTGCACCACCGTCATGGCATGGGTGAGCGTGTGTGGCCCGGCGCCAAAGCCTATACGCCAGCCCGTCATGGCATAGGTCTTGGACACGCCGCCCACTAGCAAGCAGCGATGTTGTAAATCCGGCGCCACGTTGAGCAGGTTGAGCGGCGTGCCTGAGTCGAAGCGGATGTGTTCATACAGCTCATCGAGCAGTACCCAGATCTGAGGGTGCCGGCGCAGTACCACGGCCAGCGCCCGCAGCTCATTGGCACTATAAACGGCACCACTTGGGTTGCTGGGGCTATTGAGGATCAGCCAGCGGGTACGCTCGCCAATGGCCCGTTCGAGCTGCTCAGGGGTGAGCTTGCACCCCTGTTCGAGGGGGCATTCCAGCAGTACAGGGCGGCCGCCATTGAACCGCACGCTATCGGGGAACGTTGGCCAATAAGGCACCGGCACCAGCACTTCATCGCCGCTGTCCAGGGTCGCGGCAAAGGCATTGAAGATCACGCCCTTGGCACCGTTACCCACGACGATCTCCGCTAGCTCGTAGTTCAGCCGGTTTTCAGCCTTTAACTTGCGCTGGATGGCCAGGCGCAGGGCCTTGACCCCGGGGGTGGCGGTGTATTTGGTGGCGCCTTGTGCAATGGCGGTATAGGCCGCGTGCTTGATGTGCTCGGGCGTATCGAAATCCGGCTCACCCGTGGTGAGGTCGAGAATCTCGCGGCCTTGCTCGCGCAGCTCGGTCACCCGCGACTTGGCTGCGGCATTGGCCGACAGCGTGACGCGCTGCACCCGCTCTGACAGCCGCAGGGTCATTGGTGCCTCCAGCGGCAAGACTTTGCCGGGGTTAAGCAGGTTGTGAGGGTCCAAAGCGCGCTTGATGCGGCGCATCAGGGCCAGCTCAACCGGGCTTTTGTAGTGCGCCAGCAGGTCACGCTTGCGTTGGCCCACGCCATGCTCGGCGCTGATAGAGCCCCCATGGGCGTGGGCGGCGTCGTGTACCAGGCGGCTGAGGGCGGCGTAATTGGCCATGTGCGCCTCTACCGTGGAATCGAGCGGATGGGCCACGTTGTAGTGCAGGTTGCCATCGCCCAGGTGGCCGAAAGTGAAATGGCGCACGCCGGGAAAATGCGCTTGCAGCAAGGCGCCGGTGTGCTCGACGAATGCCACGATGCGCGACACGGGCAGGGAAATATCGTGCTTCATGTTACGCCCCGCGCGGGCTTGGGCCTCGCTCATGTTTTCGCGCAGCTGCCACATGGCATCGCTCTGGGCCAGGCTCTGGGCGATCACCGCATCCTCGATGAGCCGGGTTTCCAGGGCCTCGCCCAATACCGCTTCAAACAAGGCGCGGGCGCTGCGCTCGTCCTGGGAATGAGACAGCTCGATCAAGGCATACCAAGGCTGAGTACGTGGCCCGAAAGGCAATACCGCGTCAGGAAACTGCTGCTCCAGCAGGGCCAGGCACTGCGCAGAGAGCAATTCGAACGCCGTCAGGCTGGCACCAAAGCCTGCGCGTGCATGGGATAGAAACGCCACCGCACCGGGCAAGGACTCAAAGGCGACGAAGGCCGTGCAGCGTGACACCGGTAACGGGAACAGCTTCAGCGTGGCAGCGGTGATGATCCCCAGCGTGCCCTCACTGCCGATGTATAAATCGCGCAAATCGTAGCCGGTATTGTCCTTACGCAGCCCGCGCAGCCCATGCCAGGTGTCGCCCTCGGCAGTGACCACTTCCAGGCCTAGCGTCAGCTCACGTGCGTTACCGTAGCGCAACACGCCAGTGCCGCCGGCATTGGTGCCCAGGTTGCCGCCCAAGGTGCAACTGCCCTCGGCGCCCAGGCTCAAGGGGAATAAGCGCCCTGCTGCCCGAGCTGCCGCTTGTACCGTGGCCAGTATGCAGCCGGCTTCGACGGTCAGCGTGTCGTTATCGGTGTCCACCTCGCGTATGCGGTTCATGCGGTCGAGCAATAACAGCACCGAGCGGCCGCTGGCATCCGGCGTTGCCCCGGCCATCAGGCCGGTGTTACCGCCCTGTACCACCACCGGCGCACCATGGGCGGCGCACAGGCGTACTACACTGGCCACTTCTTCCGTTGAGCCTGGATGAACGATGGCCGCTACCTGGCCATGGTATTGGCGGTGCTTGTCGCTCAGCACGGGTGAGCCAGGCTCGCCGGCCTGTACGTGACGCTCGCCCAACAGCGCCTGAAGGGCGCAGAAAAAGGTGAGATCACTCATTGGGCGACCTGCAGCGGTGGGGCATCCTTGAACCGCTCATGCAGTGCGCGCAAGGCCGCCGAGGGTGGCATACCGGTGCGTTCACCCAGCGTGAGCAGCCAGCCCGAACGGTGCCAGTCGCGGACGATGGCGTCGATACGCGCCTGGGTATCGTGCTCGCCCTTGCGCACCCAGATCACCGAATCCGAAGGGATCAGGTCGTCGCTCAAGGGGATTTCATACTCAGCCCATTCGGGGTTGTCCAACAGCCCATGCAGTGTGGGGCTGACATGCACGGCCGCTACGCAACCGTTACCGCGCAGAGACAACAACGACTCGGCCTGGCTACGGAAGGCCTTGATCTGCGCACCGTAGCGTTGCTGCAACGGCTCGATGAAATTGCTGCCCTGGGACACGCAGACCGACTTGCCCTTGAGGTCTGCCCAGGTATGCATACCGGCGCCCTTGCGCATCAACGCGGCCCCGCCTACCTGCTCGTACGGGGTTGCCACGTAGTCCAGTATCTGCGCGCGCTCGTCGGTGTACTGCATATTAGCGATCAGCACATCGACCTTGCCTTGCTGCAAGAACTGCACGCGGTTAGGCGCAAGCACCGAGACGGTCTGGGTTTCAACTCCCAGGCGCTCACCCAGGGCTTTGGCAAGCTCGACGTTATAGCCTTGATGCTCACGCGTTTGCGGGTCGATGGTGCCGAAAGGCGCGCCGGTGAGCATCACCCCAACGCTGATAACGTGACGGGCTTGAATCTTGTCGAGGGTAGCGTCGGCATGGGCCATGCTCACCGTCATCGCGCAAAGCAGTGCCGCCAGGGCCGGGGCCGGGAAACGGATCTTCATCGTCAGTCCTTAAAAGGGGTTCGTGATCAGGCGCCATAGGCTCGCCGTAGCGTCACCAACGCAGGCGAGGCCGGTGTGATGCTATTGCTGCGCTCGTGGTCGATCAGCCAGCCGCTGCGGTGCCACTCCTTCACGATAGGGTCCAGGCGCGCCTGTGTGTCGGTTTGGCCAGGGCGCGTCCAGATCACTGACGGCGCGGGGTTCAGCTCCGGTGTAAGGGCGCGGTAGCCCTGCCATTCGCCGCCACGTGCAATCAGCGGGTTGATCAAGGTGGCGTCATGCACCGCCGCCACGCAGTTGCCACCGCGTAGCGCCAGTAAGGATTCGGACGAGCTTTTAAAGGCTTTCAGGTTCACACCCAACTGCACCAGCGCCTGGGTATAGCTGCTGCCTTGAGAGGTGCAGACGGGCTGGCCCTTGAGGTCGGCCCAGCGTTGATAGGGGCTGCTTGCCAGCACCGCCGCAGTGCCGCCCACTGTGTAGAACGGCGTAGGCACGTAGCCCAGCAGCTTGTCACGCTCTGGCGTCCATTCCATGTTGGCGATCAGCAGGTCAACCCTGCCCTGCTGCAGAAACTGCACCCGGTTAGCTGGCAGCACAGGGACCAATTCAAGCTCGACACCTAACTGACGCGCCAGGTCGTTGGCCATGTCCACGTTCAAACCCACTGGTTTTTGCGTGGCCGGATCGACAGAGCCAAAGGGGCCGCCGGACAGCATCACGCCGACGGCCAGGCGATGGCGATCCTGGATCTTATCCAGCGTCGGGTCCGCATGGGCGAACGTGCAGGCGCCCAGGGCGGCTACTGTGAGCAGCGCCTGGGTAACCCGCTTTTGATATGTGAACCGCAGTGACATGACCAACTCCCCTACCGGAACGACCGGTGCAATGGAGAGGATGCTAGGGACTAAGCGGCGCGGAAGGAAATTCGCATATCTCATATTGTTATAACTTAAATCGCACTAAGAACTACTTTCACACCAAAACCCTCTGTTTACAGGGTTGAATGGGCAAGCGCTTGCCGCTTTACAGGCAGTAACATAATGATCTCTAATGAATTGACCTCAATTCGTAATAACACTTGGCCTGCTCATGAGACAACCTACCCTTGACCTCGCACTGCTCAGAACCTTCGTAGCCGTGGCAGACCAAGGCAGCTTCGAGGCCGCAGGCCGGCACTTGAGGCGTACTCAGTCGTCTGTCACCCAGCACCTGCAGCGGCTGGAGCAGCACGTCGGCGTGAGCCTGCTGCACAAACAAGGGCGGCATAAAGCGCTCACTGATGCAGGCAGGCAGTTGCTACGCCACGCTCGGCAAATGCTTGCGCTCAATGATGATGTGCTGGGCCGGCTGCGGGACAACAGCCTCAGCGGCGTGCTGCGCATTGGCTCGCCTCACGACATCGCCGATACCATCCTGCCGCCCATCCTGAGCCACATCGCCCGTTCGGCACCGAATTTGCGGTTGGAGATAGACGTGGGTCGCAGCCCCTTTTTGATGGATGACCTACACCGCGGCAAGGTCGACATGGTGATCTCCACCCTGACCGACTCTACCCTGGAAGGCTTTGCACTGCGCACCTCGCCGGTGTGGTGGATCTGCGCCGCGCAGTATCAGCACGATCACACCCAACCCCTGCCCCTGGTGCTGGTGGACGAGCCCAGCCTCTACCGGCGAATCGCGCTGCAGGCGCTGGAAGCCCATGACATCCCCTGGCGGCAGGCGTACCTGGCCTCGAACCTCATCGGTATCAAGGCTGCGGTTCGAGCGGGTTTAGGCGTAACGGCTCGCAGTATGGAAATGGTGGGGCCTGATATGCGCGTACTTGGCGAGAGCGAGGGCTTGCCGCACCTGCCAGATGTGACCTATTACCTGTGGGTGCGGGCTAACACCGTCAATCCGCTGATCAAGCGGGCGTATGAGTTGATTCGAGCGAGCCAGCTGTTGCCGCTGTTGGCGACCTAAAGGGCCTGCGCCGCTAGCGTTCACCGCCAAAACGGTGCCATTCGCGAACGCTGCCCCTACCCGCCCGTCGGCCCTGCGGCACTCGCACTTAAGAGCGCCGCTCCGATTCATAGGTGCAGATGCACTGCGCTTTGAGCAAGGAGAATTACCTATGGCAATCGCAAACAACGGGCCAGGTGCTGCCTACCCAGGACCGGATGAACAAGCGCCTGATACAGGTGCCGACCACGACTCTGGGCTGGACCAGGTCTCATCCGAACCCAAACAAGGCACCGGGGAACACCCGGCTGACTGGACACCACCGCCAGGCAACCCAGGCTCGGACCAAGACGCTCAGACCGACCGCGATAATGGCGGTGCGGCCTCTTCTGGAACGCCCCCTTCACGCTGAAACGCTTGTCGTGCCTTCGACGCACAAAGTGCCTCTAGCCCGTCGCGCACCCCTGCGCTGCGGGCTTACCCGCCTCCAGATAGCGCAGTAACCGCCCAGTCGCTGCCTCCTCGACTGACGCCTAACCAGCCGGCGGTCTGCTAATTACCCCAATGCACAGGCTCTATGAGAGAAATTAAGGCAGTCATGAGATGATGGCCATGCGATATCATTTCGTGCGACTTGGCCTGCGAGGCCTACCATGACCGACCTTCACCGCTCCAGCCCTTATCGCTTACCCACGCTCGTATTGCTCAGCGTACTCACCATGGGGGCGCTCTCCATCCTGTGGAAGTTCAAGCTCGAATATTGGACGATGAATGGGCTAGGCATAGCCTACGATGATTTTGAAACCATGGAGCGATGGAGGTGCGTGGCCGCTGCAACCTGCTTGTCCATGCTTTCGTTGATCGCGCCCACGGTCATGCTCAAGCGCTTGGTCCGCAATACCCAGTCGAGCTATCGTCGCCTGCAGCGCATGCAGTCTCAAACCGAGACGTTGGCCAAATACGATTCGCTCAGCGGCTTGCTCAACCGCCGCGTGTTCATGGACTTGTTACGCAAGCAGCTCGATCAACATCAGCCGGTCGCCTTGATGCTGATCGACCTAGACCACTTCAAAGAAATCAACGATCAGTACGGGCATTCGTGCGGGGACGCTGTGCTTATCAAGGTAGCGCGGCGGCTGGAAAGCATCGCTGATACGCACGGTGGCATGGCAGTACGGCTGGGCGGTGATGAGTTTTGCCTGATGTTTTTATCCTACAAAGCGGACTGCGACCTCTCTCAAATTGCTTCGGACGCAATCATCTCGCTCAGCGCGCCGGTATTGGACGCCGCAGAGTGCGGTCAATTGGGCGCTACCATCGGAATTTCACGGTCTTGGCTGGACGCGCAGGATGCTTCTGCGTTACTGCATTGCGCAGACACAGCGATGTATCGCGGTAAAAACAGCGGCCGCTCGACCTTCAATTTCTACGACGATGCCTATGAGCAGCAACGCCGAGCGCAGTCCACACGCGAGTACGCCCTGCGCCAGGCCATCGAGAAGGAAGAAATCATTCCGTTCTTCCAGCCTATCGTCACCCTGCCCTCCCAAGCGGTCGTAGGGTTTGAAATCCTTGCGCGGTGGGTACAGGCAGACGGCAGCGTAGGCATGCCTGGGGATTTCATTCCGGTGCTTGAGCGCTTGGGGTTGATTCCCGCCATGACGCGCTCACTCGTAAAGCAGGCCTGCCGTGCCACCAAGGCGTGGGACGATCGCTTACATTTGTCGTTGAACGTCAGCGCGGCCATGATCACCGACGAGCAGTTCCCTGACCAGTTGCTACAGCAGCTAAGGAATGAGGGCTTTCCGTTCGACCGCTTTGAGGTAGAGATCACGGAAGAAGCCTTGGTCGGCAACCTTGACGCTGCGCAGCGCAACCTGAGCAGGCTTCATGAGCACGGCATTACCGTGGCCCTGGACGACTTTGGAATTGGTTATTCGGGGCTCTATCACCTGACGCGGCTGTCCATCGACAAGATCAAGATCGACCGATCCTTCTTCGAAGCGGGCCAGACGGACCATATGCCGATGGTGGAAGCTATCCTAGGGATGGCGCGCAGTCTGAAAATGAAAGTCACCGCTGAGGGCATCGAAGAGTTTCACCTGCCCTATTTACCGTCCTGGCTCGCTGACAACGGTTGCCACTATGCCCAAGGTTACCTGTACGGCCGTCCTCAGGCACAGATGGAACATACACAAGGGCGTGCCCCGCAATGTGCGTACTCGCCCTTATGAATGGGCCAAGACATTAAAATTGTCTCGAAACAGGATTTTTATCAAGATCAAAAAGACTGATAAAAATTTATTTTGCGTACATTTTTCTGGAGCCCGCACCGAATGCCAACAAGTACCTGGCTTCGCCAATAACTTCGGCAATCGCCCTACTGGACGTTAGCGAATCCAGCTCAATATCTGGAAGGACAATAAAACGCTCAGGGTGCTTTGCACTGATTAAAGAAACACTGAATTTATTGCCTTCCTGTATTTCACAAACGCACCGATCCGGCAGCAATGCCTGCTCGATCAAGTGCTTTATTTCCAAGGTGGAAAGACCGTACCCGTTCATGCTTGTCATCCTTTTTCATAGATAATTCTAAGACGACTCAAGTATCAGGAAAATTCAGATATTTTTGGACTTACAGGCCAGTTATGGGAAGCACCCGCCAAACGGCGGGCTTTATAGAATAATAGAATGTACGCGCGATAATTACAGGCCCACAATAACTAAGCCTCAATTTATAGATTGCACTAATATTCAAAAATGTATTCTTTTAGATTCTACCTGCCGTGCTCCCTGCCTTAAAAGTTTGCACGACAAATTTTTAGCTTCCACCTATAAACTTCATTCACAGAGTGGGCTTGAATATCATCCACAGCCCCATGGCAACCATGATCAGGTTTTCAGTTAAGGAGACAAAACCAAGCGGTACCTGGCTGTCCCCTCCTACACAGGCACACTTAAGCGAGCGTTTATCAATATAAACGGCCTTGAATACCGAAACAGCTCCAACGACTCCCAGCACCAGTGCGATAGGCGCTGCGATCCACAGTAAAGCCCCCGTGATCATCAGCAAACCCGCCAGCGCTTCACCATAGGGGTAAGCATAGGCGTAAGGAACATAGCGCTGCGCCAGTAAGTCATAGCCTAAAAACATGTTCGAGAAGCGTTCAACATCCTGAAGCTTGAGCATAGCCAGTAGTGTCATTGTGATTGCCAGGAACCACTCGACAGACCGCGCTGTGTAAACCGTACCGAAGGCTACATAGCCAGCCGCCATCGCAATGAGCAACGCCAAAATAAACACAACAATCACTGGCCGATACGGTGACGATTTGGGAACGCCTTTTCCTACCATCTGACGAACGTCGTCATAGCCGCCGATGCGCTTGCCGTTGATATAAACCTGTGGCGTAGTTTCGACATGCTCCTTTCGTTGAAATTCGTCTGTCTGTTCGCGAGTCTTCAGCCAGTGATCATCGACGCCGTATCCCGCATGGCGGAGCAGGTAGCGCGCCTTCAGGCCGAAGGGGCAAATATGCTCTTTCATTACCATACGGTAGATGACTGCGGTTTTCTCTGTAGACATACAACCTCCTTTACCTTTTATAAATGAATTATAAGCACGCGATAGTTTGCCTCTTGAAATACCTGTCAGAGTTCACCCCGCTTCGCTAGATCCGCAATCCGGTCTGCTGTGCGACAGGCCACCGCCTGGATGGTCAGCGATGGATTTACGCCGCCAACGGTAGGAAACACTGAACCGTCGCATACCCATAGGTTTGGGATGTCCCAACTCCGACAATCCGCGTTTACAACACTATTGTCGCGGTCGAACCCCATTCGGGCGGTACCGTTTAGGTGGCACGTATCGTCTTCTTCACGCCAGATATCGCGTGCCCCTGTGGCAACCAGCCCTTCTTGCATGAAGTTCAGTGCGTGATCAATCAGTCGTTGATCATTCTCGCAGCGAGAGAAACTGACGCGAGCAATGGGCAGCCCATAGGCGTCCCGACGCTCGCTCAACGTGACCTGATTAGTAGTCTGGGGCAATGTTTCACCGACCATTTTCAACCCCGCCAAGTGGTTGTAGCGTGCCATTTCACGGATAAGCGCATCGCCCCACAATCCGCGTCCCGCTTGCGTGGCCGCCCACGCCATCGGCAGCGGCCCCTGGCTCATGAATGCGTAGCCGCCATGAAAGTCCTTACCCTGATCCTCGTAGTTCCAGTGCTCGCAGATCGCTAAGGAGGGTGGTCCTTTGTAGGATCGTACGGCCTTAGGCATGTGCCCCCACACCGCCTGGTTGCTCTGGACCATTAAATACTTGCCTACCAGCCCAGAGCGATTTGCCAGCCCCTCAGGGAAAAGTGAATTGGCGGAATTAAGCAGAAGCCGAGGCGTTTCGATGGCATAGCCTGCGACCACGACGTGGCGCGCACGCTGAAAATGCCATTTGCCCTGTCGGTGGAAGTGCACGCCATTCGCCAGGCCGCGCTGGTCCGTTTCAATTCGCCCGACCATCGCCAGGTCACGGATCTCTGCACCCGCCGCGAGGGCACCAGGTATCCAGGTATTGAGTACACTTTGCTTGGCGTTAGTCGAGCATCCACTTACGCAGAAGCCGCGGTAAACGCAGGGTGGCGCATGCCCACGCGGCGCGGAGAGGGTCGCCAAAGGTGTCGCACACCAGCCGACCCCGAGGGCATCGCAGGCTTCAGCCAATACCAGGCCTGCCGCGTTGATCTCATGCTGACGATAGGGGTAGCGAGGCCGTTTTGGCCCCCAGGGATAACGCAATGGCCCTGAAATCTTCAGCATTTGCTCGACTTCTCTATAGTAGCGCCACATCTCTTGCCAATGGATTGGCCAGTCCACCCCATAGCCGAGCATTGAATGCGACTTGAACCATTCTGGACGGAACCGCAGCGATACCATGGAAAAATGTACCGTGCTCCCCCCTACGGCCCGGCCGCAATTATTCGAACCCAACTTGATTGGATGATCGCCCGCGCATTCACGGTCCTCCAGCCAAAACAGCTTTTGCTGATGCGCCTCATCGGAAGCGAACTCTTCCAACGGCCGCCACCATGCACCGGCCTCGAATGCAACGACTGAAAACCCTGCCCGCGCCAACTTGTAGGCCAGCGTCCCTCCTCCTGCGCCAGTGCCGACAATGGCGAAGTCAACGGCCTCGTCCAGGCGATGCTGACGCATCGGCACCCAGCCGGCCAGCGTGAATACGTCGGGCGCCCGCCCATTGATGCCACGCGGTACGTGCAAAGCTTCCGACAGTACATCAGCGGACATGGCTATTGATCTCCTGGGCAGTGATGACATCGCCGCCCTGTATCTCGACAGGCTCCCACGCATCACGCTGGTCAAATCCAAGCCTTACGTACCCTCGTGGGCTGGCGGGACCGCCGAAGCCGATTTCGCTCCACGCATCAGGATGGCTGTAGTAAGCGCACACCAAGTCATGCAGCAAGCGCGACCGAAACAGCAGAGCACTGGGTAACCCGCGCCAGGCTTTGGCACATACCGCATCGGTGGCAACAGCATCCACCAGACGGCGCTGATATTCGTCAGTTAGCACATCGAAGCGTGCGCCAAAGCAGGTTAGCGCCTCGGCTTCCAACGCAGCCAACCCCCGCCGCCAGGCTTGGTCGGGAGGAGGCAGCCGGACGTCCTGATAACCATCGCTACGGCCGTCGAATAATTTGGCATCGACCATTGCGGTCACAGGTATTGCGGGGCGATCCATAGGTTGAGGCAAGACACAGTCAGCCAAGGCCTGTGCCGTACGCCATTCGCAGGCATTGAAGAACCGATGCTGAACAGGCAAAGCCAAGCGTTGGTCAACGGCGGCGCGGGTCGCGCTGTTCCAGGACGGTGTGTGGCGTTTATGCGTAACGTCATAACCGGGATAGCGCGTAGTCATTGTGAGCCCCGCAATGCACGAATCTGCGCTTGCACATCCAGCAGCCTATGTGCCGCCAGCCCGCCAAGCGCCAACGCGGTAAAAGCCGGCGGTGCAGGGATCGGCGGGCCAACCTGAAGGTTTTGCCGCCAATTTCGCCAGCCGCCGAAATTACGACCCACCCCTACGCTGTGAAACAGGCTGCCGAGACCGCCCATCACGGCAGTCATGCGTAAGCCCAAGCGCGATAACCAGCGGATTCCAGGCTTGGCGTCTCCACCCATCACCGTGGCCACCAGCAGCGCTGCACTGGCGGGGGGCAATGTGACAGGAAGGTACATCGCTGGATTCTGGAACGAGCCACGCAGATGAAGCAGGCCCGCTTCTGCGGAAGTTCCGAGCAAGCCACAAGCGACCATTAACGCCACTGCTTCCCCAGCAGGCAGGCCAAAGACTTTGGGCAGGCTGTCGTTGGACGCGTCTCGGACCCGTTCCGCATAAAACCCCACCAAACCGGACAGCGCCATGGCCGCAGGCGCTCCGAGCGGCGCGCCGTAGAACAGGTTACCCATGCTGTAGCCGCCACGGCGGCGCCCGACGTTATAGAGGTGAAACAGGGTGCCTGCCAACCCCGTCAGAGCGCCACCGGTATACACGGCATCGCGCAGCCAGTGCGCAGCGGCAGTCTTGTCGCGTAAGCCGTGGGCACTCACCGCTATCGATAAACCCGACACCAATAGGGGGGTGAGCATGAACCGATTGTAGAACCCCCCTCGGTAATGCTCCAAAGCACTATCAGCTGCCACGCAGGCTGCCAATATACCCGCGCTCCGGTTGAGCCTTCGTGCGGCTTGTACATGGCTGGACGGGGATTGCCGCGCTGCGCGTTGCGCGTGCTGTCGGCGATCACCCTCCTGGCGCTGCCACACGAGCGCAGTTGTACCAAGCACGCCCACCGCACCTGTTGCCAAGGCCTTTAGTAATGCGCGAGATGCCATCTACTGCCTCCTAACCTCTTAAGAACCAGGCATCGTGCGATTAACTCGCCACCAGGGTAATCAATGCACTAAAAAAGAGAAGCCGCTGGTGAGCCTATTACGTGAGCTGACGCATAAAATGGGTCGCTAGCCAATTAGGGCCATATGCCTTGCTGCCACTGTAATTATCTTCCTGATAGAAATGCGCACTTTTTTGTCGCTTTTAGCCTGGCATAGCCAGCCTATAACTAAACGCAACTATCTTTTATACCAACGGTTATTGCATTAAAGACAGGGCCAACGCCTATACAGCGAGCTGTTGGCCGGGCCATGAATGGCGCAGGAGATTGCAGGCGTGCCCACAGTTAATGAGGCCGTGCGACCTGCTGTTGAAAATCATGTGTGTCCGCACCGCTGTTGGTGACGTTAGCGAGGCTGAGAATGCCTACCAACCGCTTATCGCGGTTCACCACCGGTAACCTACGCTCTTGCAAGTCACCCATGTTCTGGGCAACGTGTTCCACATCTTCATCGTCGAAACAGTAATGCACCCCTGAACTCATTAACAGGACTTCCTCAAGCTAGAGCGGGCAGTATTAGCCCGTACTAGTCTGAGTTAGCTAATAAAGAAAATGTCCATCGGATGTCACCTTGTACGACCCTCGGTAGCAATCACGCTAAAACGTTACAAATATGCCGTTTCGTATAAGACGGCGCTGTTGGGCAGTCGACAAAGATACGGGAGCGCGGTGGTCAGCGCCCGTGCGGAAAACCCTGACTAGGTTCAGTCATGAATTAGGTTGGGTTCGGGGGCTGGAATGATTATCTGAGGCAATGAGCTGCTTGGCCACCTCATAGACGTCTCCACCTATCAGGTCAGGTTGCATGCCAACGGGATTGAGTACCTTGCCTGGACGCTCCACAAATGCAGTCTTGCATCCGGCATGTGCCGCGCCCGCGATGTCCCAGGCATGTGCAGCGACCATCGTCATCTGCTGGGTGGCAATGCCTAAGCGCTGGGCAACCATCTGGTACGCCTTCAGCGCTGGCTTGAATTGGTTGATTTCGCCTGCCGACATCACGTAATCGAAGTGGGCCATCAAGCCGGCTGACGTGAGCTGCTGCTGCACCGCCTCTAGCGCGCCATTACTCAAGGCCACAAGCACATACCCGCCGTGTTTTAACAGTTGCAGCGCTTGAGCCACATCCTGATGCGGCGGCAAGGCCTTGAGCCCTTCGGCAAGTGCGTGGCACTGGGCTTCGCTCACACTCACTTGGTGCCGCGCGCCAACCATCCTCAAGGCGCCTTGGGCCAGGTCGCTGAACGCCTGATACTGGCCCGTGATTGAGTTGGTCATCCAACACTCCTCCAAGGTCAGAAACCATTCAGTGCGTAAGCGGCTGTTGCCAAACAACCTCTTAAAGAAAGGGTCCAGCGCTGCCATATCCAGCAAGGTCTCGTTTACGTCAAAAACCAGGGTGTTGGGCATGTTCTCTCCATCATAGGGGGCCGATTACAGGGGCCACGCCGGGGCGCTCACTTATCAGTGCCCCTTATCAGCAAGGCCGTGAACGATTTGAGAGGCCGTATCGCGTCTAGGTTCAGCTAGACATAGGCGGCCCCTCACCGCCATTTCACCAGACCGCCTTGAAAGTTGGCTATTTTTTAACCTAACCCCGCCAACGCCAGTACGCCTTGCCCTCCACGTCCAAGAAAGCGGCTTATCCACAGACTAATCCCCGGATTTTGTGTATAGATTTTTCAGCTTAAGCGCAGCGGATCCTGGCAACGGGTGGGCGCGCCTACCGAGAGTACCCGATACAGAGCGCACCCAGCGCCACGACAGCGCAGGCCAGAATACGCCAGAGGGTTAACCGCTCGTGGAGAAACACCCTGCCGATCAAGGCTGCGAACACGACGCTGGTTTCACGAAGCGCCGACACTGGCCCCATAGGGCCTCGCGACATGGCGAAAATGATAATGCCGTAAGCAACCATCGATACGATACCGCCCCCGGCAGCGACCCACGTTTCCCGCTGCCCTCTGATGAGGCCACGCCAGCCTCGCCAGGCGACATACACCCACACCTCCAGCACGCACCAGATCAGGCACATCCACAGGGTGTAGCCTACCGGCGTGCCTGATAGGCGAGCACCGATGCCGTCTACCACACTGTACGCGCCAATGAAGCACCCGGTGCCCAGTGCGTACAGCAGGCTCACGCGACCGATCCCGCGCCCTTGGAAGGCCAGCGAGAAAATGCCCGCGCAGATCACCAACACGCCGGCCATTTCCAGTGGGCTGGGAAGCTCGTGTGCAAATACCGCAGCGCAGAGCGACACCAGAAGCGGTGAGGAACCCCGCGAAATGGGATAGGTTTGCCCAAGGTCGCCATGCCGATACGTGCGGATCAGAAAGAGGTTATAACCGACATGCAGCATCCCCGAGAGCACTGCATACACCCAGCTGGGCGGCGAAGGCAGGGGCGCAAACGGGATCAGCCCGAGGCACAAACAGGCGATCCCCAGGCACATCACCGTCATGGACCAGAACTTGTCTTCTCCCGCACGCAACAGCGCATTCCAGCTGGCATGAAGCACTGCAGCCAATAGGACGATCAGGCTAATCCCTAGCGACATGCTGACTCCGTAGTTGGATCGACCGAGCGCCCTCAACGGGGGCGGAGCCTGCCAGGATTACGCCTGATCGTGGGCGTTGATCCAGGTGAGGCCTTCGCTTTCCAGTACCTTGGCTGCACGTAGACACGCCTGTTCGTTAAAGGGGGATGCGATCAACTGCACGCCTATCGGTAAGCCATTCGCACAGCGCAGCGGCACACTCACCACTGGAAGCCCGAGGAATGAGATGGGCTGGGCCAGCATTCCCATACTCGCGCGGATCGGTAGGTCAGTTCCACTGATACGCATGGTCTCCTGGCCTATAGGTGTGGCGCAGGTGGGCGTGGCGGGTGCAATCAGAATATCGATCCTCTCGAACAGCGGCAGCACCTGGCGCTGGAAGTGCCTACGAAAACGCTGGGCTTGCACATACCAGGCACTGGGAATCATCGCGCCTGCCAGCAAGCGCTCACGAGACAGCGGCTCGAACAGTTCCGGCGATTGGCGCAGCGCCGGCAGGTAACTATTACCGCCTTCAGAGGCGCTCACGATGAAGGCGGCGGTACGCGCAAGCTCGGCGTCGGCCAGTACAACGCCTTCGTTTGCGCCCAACGCCTTGGCCACCTGCGCCACTGCTGTGCGGGCACTGTCGTCGCACCACTGCTCGAAGTAGCCCCCCAGCACTGCGCAGCGAAGGCCATTGAGCCCTTGCCTGAGCAACGGCAGCACCGGTTGGGGTGCTTGTGCGGCCTGAAAAGCATCATTGGCATCATGCCCTTGCAGCAGGTCGTAGACGTGGGCCAGGTCATCCACTCGCTGCGCCAGCGGGCCAATATGGTCCAGGCTCCCTACGAAGGGGTGCGTGCCGCTGCGGGACAGCCGCCCAAAGGTAGGCTTCATCCCAAAGACGCCGCACAACGAGGCAGGCACCCGTATCGAACCGTTGGTATCACTGCCCAAGGAAAAATTCACCAGCCCTGCCGCTACCGCCGCGGCCGAGCCACCGGAGGAGCCGCCAGCGATGAGCGCCCTGTCGTGTGGGTTACGGGTAGCGCCAAAATGGCTGTTCTCGGTGGTGAAGCCGTAAGCGTAAGCGTCCATGTTGAGCATGCCCGACAAGAGCGCACCACTGCTTGCAAGCCGGGCCACCGCCCAGGCGTCCTGGCTGGCTGGGGCATTTGCCTGCAGCAAGCGCGCACCTGCGAGGGTCGGGAACCCGGCCACGTCGAACAGGTTCTTGACCGCATAAGGCACGCCACATAGGGCCGGCAGCGCGAGGCCCTGCTGGCGCTGGCGGTCCAGCGCATCGGCCTCATTGCGCATGCGGCCATGGGTGATCTCGGTCCAGGCATTGATGGACGGATTCTGGCGCTCGATCTGCGCCAGGCTGTGCTCGGCAATGTCCCGAGCACTTAATTGCCCACTGCGCAGCAGACCCTGCAACTGGGCGATCGACAGCGTTGCTGGATTCATGCCTTGTACACTCCAGCAACTTCCACATGGTGGTCCAGCGGATAGGCCATTAGCGGCTCGGCCATCGCCGCGATGCGGCTGAACTGGATCAATAACTCGCGTTTGCGCTCTTCGTCCAGCGCTAAGCCAAGCATGTGTTCCATCTGGGCGATATACGTTGCCCAATCGGCCGGGGTCTGTGTCATGGTCAATTCCATTCTGGCGTAAATACTCAATGGCGGTAGCAAATACCAACCCTGGATATTCATACCTGCAAGAGACGTGCTATATCATCGGCTCACTGGAACAAAAGTTACAAGGCGCTTTCATGGATCAGTTGGACGCTCGTCTTCGCGGTCACTATTCGCAGCTTTCTCCTCAGGAACAACGCATCGCTGACTTTGTACTTGACCACTACGATGACCTGGTCAGCTACAACAGTGCGGAACTGGCCCGAGTGACCGGCGTGTCCAAGGCGACCGTCAGCCGCCTGTTCAAGCGCTTGGGTTATGACAAGTACAAGGATGTGCGCGAAGAACTGCGCGGCTTACGCCAAAGCGGCATGCCTGTAGCGGATAGCCGCGAGGTGGTACAGGGCAATACCCTGCTGGCCAGGCACTACAAGCAGGAGCTGGCCAACCTGGCCAAGTGGGTCAATGCCATCGACGCGCAGCAGTTCACTGAGGTTGTGCAAGCGCTGGGTAACAGTCGGCGGGTGTTTGTGGTTGGCATGCGCAACGCCTACCCTACGGCCTTGCACCTGCGCCAACAGTTACTGCAGGTCCGTAGCGCCGTGCATGTGTTGCCCCAGCCTGGTCAAACCCTAGCCGAAGAGCTGGTAGACCTGCGCGATGATGATTTAGTCGTGGTGTTGAGCTATCGCCGGCGCCCGCGAAATGTCCAGCCGCTGCTGCAAAGTCTGCATCGCCAGCACATACCTACCCTGGTGATCTGCGAGCCTCAGGCGCAGGCAGTGATCGCGCTGGCCCGTTGGCACCTCTGTACTCCGCTAGACAGTGTGTCAGCCTTCGACAGTTATGCCAGCGCCAACAGCCTGATCAACCTGCTGGTAAACGCCGTACTGCATGATCAGTTGAGCGAAGGCAGGCAGCGTATCCATCAGATCGCTACCCTCTATGGGGACCTGGACGAGCTGGAACAGCGTTAAGCACCAATACAGGTCACCTAGCCATCTAAAGCGCCAAATCGGCGCTTTTTTTAGAGATACACCACAGCACACTTTGTGTCTGACTTCCCCAGCAGCCTGGGTTCAAACGCGCCTACTACTGCCCGCACAGGGCCCAACCCAAGGCGGGTCGAGGCTAAGCACTTATGGCACGTTGGTTGCAAAAAATCTTTAAACGGATCTTTCGTTTCATACCCATTGAAAGGAATGTCGAGCATGAAGAAGACGCTGACCGCGTTATTGACTGGCGCTTTGTTGTTGACTCAAGCCGCCACAAGCTGGGCAGACCAGCTACAGGACATTGAAAAGCGCGGTGTGATTCGTATCGCCGTGCCTCAAGACTTCCCTCCCTTTGGCTCGGTGGGTACCGACCTGCAACCCCAGGGCTATGACATCGACATGGCAGAGTATCTGGCCAAGCAGATGAAACTTAAGTTGCAACTGGTGCCGGTCACCAGCGCCAACCGCGTACCTTACCTGCAAACAGATAAGGTTGACTTGGTCGTGTCCAGCCTCGGCAAGAACCCTGAACGCGAGCAGGTGATTGATTTCAGCGACGCTTATGCGCCCTTCTTCCTGGGTGTATTCGGTAGCAAGGACAGCAGCCTGAAAGATGCGGCCGGGCTGACAGGCAAGTCCATTGGCGTAACCCGCGGGGCAGTAGAGGACATGGTGCTGACTGAAGTGGCACCGCAAGGTAGCCAGCTCAAACGCTACGAGGATAACAACACTACCCTGTCGGCCTACCTCTCCGGCCAGGTGGATTACGTTGCCACGGGCAATGTGGTGGTGGCCGCGATTGCCCGCCAGCATGGCGATCAGGCCCCAGTGGCTAAGTTTATGCTCAAGGATTCGCCCTGCTACATCGGCCTGCGCAAGAACGAGCCGGCACTGCAGCAGAAGGTCAATGCGCTGATCAAACAAGGTATGGAAGACGGCACCCTCAATCACCTGTCCGAAGAGTGGATGAAAGCGCCGCTGCCGGAAAACCTGGGCGCATAAGGGTGTAGTGATCATGGCTCAGCTGAACTTTCCTGCCCTTTGGCCCTATTGGCCAGAGCTGCTGCACGGGCTGTGGGTAACGATCCAGCTCACCTTCTTCGCCACTATCGGTGGCGTGGGGTTGGGCCTTCTGGGGGCGGCCCTGCGTAGCGGGCGCCCCACGGTGTTCAGCCGCCTGTGGGGCCTGTACGTCGAACTTATTCGTAATACGCCCTTCGTGGTACAGCTGTTCTTCATTGTATTTGGCCTGCCCAATCTGGGTTTGAAGCTAACGGCAGGAGAAGCCGCGCTACTGGCCATGCTGATCAACTTGGGCGCCTACTCCACCGAGATCATTCGGGCAGGCGTTCAGGTCACCCCCCATGGCCAGTGGGAGGCTGCAAGGGTATTGGGGCTGAGCCGTGTGCAAACCTTCTTGCGCGTAGTATTGCCACCGTCGCTGAAGCGCATTTACCCGGCGCTGGTGGGCCAATGCATCATCGTTATGCTGGGCTCATCGGTGGTTTCGCAGGTGTCTCATGAAGAGCTTACCTTCGCCGCCAACCTCATCCAGTCGCGCACCTTCCTCAGTTTCGAGGTGTACCTGATAACGACGCTGATGTACCTGGCGCTGTCGATCGCTATGCGTCAGTTGCTGCTGGCAGTCGGGCGCAAATGGTTTGGAGAGCAGCCATCATGACGACCTTTACCGACTGGGACATCTTGCGCAACCTGCTGCTGGCCGCGCGTTGGACGCTGCTGCTATCACTGACCGCGTTCATTGGCGGCACTCTGGTAGCCATCCCTCTGGTGATAATGCGGCTGTCCAAGCGGGTCTGGCCCCATCGGTTGATCCGCGCCTATACCGAGCTATTTCAAGGCACCCCTCTGCTGATGCAGTTGTTCCTGGCCTTCTTCGGCGTAGCGCTGCTGGGAATCGATGTATCGCCATGGACTGCGGCGGCCCTGGCCCTGACCTTCTATACCAGCGCGTTTCTAGTGGACATCTGGCACGGCAGCATCCGGGCCCTCCCCAGAGGCCAATGGGAAGCCTGCCGGTGCCTAGGCTTGGAGTTCAGCCAAACCCTGTTGCGGGTCATCCTGCCCCAGGCGGTACGCATCGGTGTAGCGCCCACCGCAGGCTTTGCCGTACAGGTAATCAAGGGCACCGCTTTGGCCTCGATCATTGGTTTCGTGGAGCTGACCAAGGCCGGCACCATCCTTAACAACGTGACCTACGCGCCGTTCAAAGTGTTCGGTCTGGTGGCCTTGGGGTATTTCCTGATGTGTTATCCACTGTCGCGCTACAGCCAGTATCTGGAGAAGAAATTCAATGCCGCTCATCACCATTGATCAGGTACAGAAGTACTACGGCGACAACCACGTACTTAAAGGGGTCGACCTCGACATCGAGGTCGGTGAGGTGGTGTCCATCATCGGCCGCAGTGGTTCGGGCAAAAGTACCTTGCTGCGCTGCATCAACGGGCTTGAAGGCTATCAGGAAGGGAGCATCAAGCTCGGTGGCATGACGATCACCGACCGTGATTCCCAGGCGCCGACCATCAGCCGCTCGGTAGGCATGGTGTTTCAAAGCTTCAACCTGTTTCCCCACATGACCGCCCGCGAGAACGTGATGCTGGCCCCGCGCAGGGTGCTGAAGAAAAGCGACGCAGAGTGCCGAGAACTGGCGGCGCGGATGCTGGAAAAAGTGGGGCTGGGCGACCGCATGGAGTATTACCCGGCTAACCTTTCAGGCGGCCAGCAGCAGCGCGTGGCCATTGCCCGAGCGCTGGCGATGGCGCCTAAGGTTTTGCTGTGTGACGAGATCACTTCGGCCCTCGATCCGGAGTTGGTAGGCGAAGTGCTCAAAGTACTGGAGCAGTTGGCTAAGGAAGGCATGACCCTGATTCTGGTCACTCACGAAATGAATTTCGCCCAGGAAGTGGGAGACCGTGTGGTGTTCATGCACCAAGGTCGCGTTTGGGAGCAGGGCCCTGGCCGGGCGCTTTTCGCCAACCCGCAAACCGCTGAGCTCAAGCAGTTCATTTCGTCAGTACGCGGCCTTAACTGACCCTTGAAAACTTTCAAAAGAAGCGATTCGATGAATACCTCGCGTTTGCCCGTCAATCCACCGCAACGCCTGCTTATGGGGCCAGGGCCGATCAACGTCGACCCGCGCGTGCTGCGCGCCATGTCCACCCAGCTGGTTGGCCAGTACGACCCCGCCATGACCCACTGCATGAATGAAGTGATGGGGCTGTATCGCGGCGTCTTTTATACTCAGAACCCGGCAACACTGCTGGTCAACGGCACCTCGCGGGCCGGTATCGAAGCCATTCTGATGTCGACAATCCGCCCCGGTGATCGGGTACTGGTGCCGGTGTTCGGACGCTTCGGGCTTTTGCTGTGCGAGATCGCCAGGCGTTGCCGCGCCGACGTACACAGCATCGAAGTTCCCTGGGGGGAGGTGTTTACCCCTGAGCAGATCGAGGACGCCATTAAACGGGTCAAGCCACGCCTGCTGCTGACCGTGCATGGCGATACCTCCACCACTATGCTGCAACCCCTGGAGGCGCTGGGTGACATTTGCCAGCGTCATAACGTGCTGTTCTACACCGATGCGACGGCCTCCTTGGCTGGCAACCGGCTCGACATCGACGCCTGGGGGCTGGACGCGGTGTCCGCTGGCCTACAGAAGTGCCTGGCTGGCCCGCCTGGCAGTGCGCCCATCAGCCTCAGCCCGGCCCTGGAAGCGCTGATACGTCGGCGTAAATGCGTCGAAGCGGGCATTCGCACCGCCGCTCACCAAGACGGTGAAGATGAGATGATCTACTCCAACTACTTCGACTTAGGGATGATCCTCGACTATTGGGGCCCCGAGCGCCTCAATCACCATACCGAGGCCAGCAACGCGCTGTTCGCCGCCCACGAGTGTGCCCGCGTGATTCTCGAAGAAGGGCTGGAATCGACTATCGCCCGCCACAAGCTGCATGGCGACGCCCTCCTCGCAGGCATTCGCGGCATGGGCCTGGAAACCTTCGGCAACCTGGACTTCAAGATGAACAACGTGCTCGCGGTGGCCATCCCCGCAGGTATCGATGGTGAACAGGTACGCAGGCTGCTGCTCGAAGATTTCGGCATTGAGATCGGCACCTCCTTCGGCCCGCTGGCGGGCAAGGTATGGCGCATCGGGACCATGGGCTACAACGCCCGCAAAGACTGCGTAATGCAAACACTCTGCGCGCTCGAAGCCGTATTGCAACGCCTGGGCCGCCCTTCGCCGCAAGGCGCGGCCATGCAGGCTGCCTGGGATCATTACGGTCGCGAGCAATACTTATGAATGACCGGGCGTTCGACGTCACAGCAGTAGCGGCACGGGTAATGACGCGTTGCGACGAGTTGGCGCTGATCAGCGAGACGCCCGGCCTGCTCACACGTGTTTATTTGTCGCCCGAGCACCTGCGCGCCAACGCTTTGGTAGGCGAGTGGATGCGCCAGGCTGGCATGCAGGTATGGCAGGACGCGGTCGGGAATATCTGCGGTCGTTACGAAGGACAGCGCCAAGGCGCTCAGGCGGTACTGCTTGGCTCGCACCTCGACACGGTGCGCAATGCCGGGCGCTACGACGGCATGCTCGGGGTGATCGCTGCCATTGAGGTGGTGCAGCACTTCCACGAGCAAGGTGTGCGCCTGCCGTTGGCCGTTGAAATCGTAGGCTTTGCCGATGAAGAAGGCACTCGCTTCGGTATCACCCTGCTGGGCAGCCGAGGCTTGGTTGGCAACTGGCCTGAGCAATGGCTTGAGCAGACCGACGCCGAGGGCACCCGCGTAGCCGATGCGATGACCGTCGCAGGCCTGCAGCCCGCTGCAATCTTGACCGCGGCCCGCGCGCCCAGAGACTTTGCAGCCTACCTTGAGCTGCACATTGAACAAGGCCCCTGCCTGGAGCGCGAAGGGCTGGCGCTCGGGGTCGTGACTGCGATTAATGGCGCTCGCCGCCTTAATTGTTCCTTCGTGGGTCATGCTGGGCATGCCGGAACGGTGCCCATGAGCCATCGTCAGGACGCCCTGGCGGCCGCCGCGCAATGGATGGTGTGGCTAGAGCAGCATACGCGCGACAGTGGCCCCCAACTGGTTGCCACGGTCGGCACCCTGCAGTGCCACCCTGGGGCGGTCAACGTTATACCCGGCGAGGTTTCCCTGACCCTTGACGTTCGCGGGCCCGAAGATCAGCCCCTGGATGCGCTGCTCGGCCGTTTGCTCAGCGGCGCTCAGGACATCGCGCAGGCACGTGGCTTGGTGTTCAACGCCGAGATCTACTACAACATGTCGGCCACAGGCTGTGACCGAGAATTACAACATAGCCTCGAACAGGTAGTGCAATCCGTTCAGGGGCGCAGCGTGTCATTGCCAAGCGGCGCCGGCCACGATGCTATTGCCATGGCCGAAAAATGGCCCGTAGCGATGCTGTTTGTGCGCTGTGATCGGGGCATCAGCCATCACCCCGCCGAGGCAGTCCTGGCACAGGACGTAGGGTTGGCGGTGCAGGCCTTGAGCCAATGGGTTCAGGCCATCGGTGATGGCGCGGGCTTGCAAGGTTTCCCCTCAGCCTGACCCCCTGTTAGTGCCGCAATAGGCGGCCCCGCGCGGGGGACCCGCCTGGAAACGCAGCGCAGAGCCTAAGCCCTCTAGAGGCCGGCCACCCTGCCGTCACTGCGCGGGGCCGATGCCCCTTCGAATGTGCCGTCGGCACGCCGGACAAGCGCCCCAGCATGGCCCATGACATCACTGAAGGCTTCGCTAATCACCTCCACATCATACCCTGCGCTGCGCAAGGCCTCGACCAACGCTGGGGCCGCACGAGCCTCAAGCTTGAGGTTGGTGCTTGCCTCGCCCAGCGCTCTTAACCAGGGGTCGCGTGCACGTGCGCCGGTACCCAGGGCCCACGTACCGGAACGTCGCTATAGGCGTTATCGAGTACGCAGAGGCTCACGTCCTTAGGCGTATTGTCCTCCTCCCCCTGGATACTGACGATGTCCTGCGGGCAGGCAGAGAACGCAACGAAGCAATCCATCTCGGCGCGCAGGGCAATGTAGTCACCCGGCCGCGTGACCGTGGGCAGGGTATGTAAGTGAATGTTGTCTGGCTGTACGCGGATGTTCATGAAAATATTGAACGAGGCCAGGTTGCGCCGCGGTGGGGTGACGCCCAGTTCAAACATGCCCTCAAAAAGGTTGTCTGCGCAGTTGCGGTGGTAATGGGTGCAGCCCAGCAGTTCGTATCTGCGACGATCGCAGGCCGCCATAAAGGTGTCATGTACGCCGGGTGACGTGTCTTCGACAACAGTCAAAATCGGATGCCGCTCGCTGGTCACGAAGCTGTCACCCACCACCGGGTTAAGGTGCTGGTTGTAAACACGGGTAGTCTCCATGCACATGTATTCGTTGAGGTCATAGGCGTTCCAGGCCCAGCAATCGACCACTTGGGTGCCGTAGGTGTTGATGACTTGAACCGACTGGCCTGCGCGCAACCGAACGGCCTTGCCGTGGCCAGCGGGAATAACAAGGGATGGGTTAGACATAATGATTACTCGTGGAGGGTTAAGCTGGGCGATGGCGCGTAAGGTGCCGCTCGAGCGAGCCGGCGAGAGCGTCTATCGCCAGCGTGACCAGCCAGTAGCACAGGGCTACGGCCAGGTAAATTTCCAGGGGGGCATAGCTTTGGGAAATAGCCTGTTTGGCGGCGTACATGAATTCTTCAACGGACACGATCGACAGCAATGCCGAGTCCTTCACCAGGCCGATCAATAGCCCCGTGGTTGGGGGAATCGCTATGGGCAGTGCCTGGCGCAGGGCCACCTCCCGAAAGGTGCTCCAGCGCGACAGCCCGAGTACACGGCAGGCCTCGAACTGCCCTCGCGGGATTGAGGAAAACGCTGCCCGCAACACCTGCGCAAGGTACGGCCCGTAGTACAGCGCCAAGGCAGTCACCCCCACCACCGGCGAGGACAGCGTGATGCCGTACTCGGGCAGGATGAAGAACATCACATAGATCAATATCAGCAATGGCAAGCCTAGGATGAAATCGCAATAGGCCCGGCTTAGGCGTCTGAGCAGCCAGCTGCGGGTGCAAAGGTCGATCCAGGTCAGCCCTGCGGCAAAGCCGATTGCTGCAATGGCGGCCACCAATGACAGCGCCAGGCTGTACGCCAGGCCGTCCAGTAACGCCGGTGCGTATTTACCGATGACGGTGAAATCCATCAGGTTTTCCTCGCCTTGTTCAAGCGCGCTTCCAGGCCACGGGCCAGCAGCAGTATCGGCCAGCAGATCAGCAGGTAGCCGAGCACGATGGGCATCATCACTGGAGTGGCTTCGTAGGTTCTGGCGATGATCAGTTGCCCGGCGTAGGTCAGTTCAGTTACCGCGATCACCGAGGCCAGGGGTGTAGTTTTCACAATCAAGGTAAATTCATTCACCAAGGCTGGCAGGCTGGCGCGCAGGGCCTGGGGCGCCAGAACGTAACGCCAGCATTGAAAACGTGTGAGCCCGGATACCCTCGCGGCCTCGCGCTGGCCACGGGGTATAACGCCGTAGTTCGCCCGCAGGATTTCGGCGGTATAGGCCGCGCTGTTCAGGCCAATAGCCAGGATCGCCGCCAGCACGGGGTGGCCGCCCAACCCGATCATGGGCAGCGAGAAGAACACTAAAAACAGCTGCACGATGGAGGGCGTGCCGCGCATGAAGCTAACGTAGAGCCCGCCCACTTTGCGCAAGAACCAGAAGCGCCGCTCGCGTAACCACCAGATCACATGGCCGAACAAAAAGCTGATGATCGCCGCGGCGGCCGTCAGCTCAAGCGTGACCAGCAAGCCGGCCGACAACTCTGATATCACCTCGAGCAGGTGTGCAAGCACGGCTTACTCCGCAAAGTCACTCAGGTTTTCAGCCACTGAGAGGGCGATTGCGCCAGGGCGGTCGTTGCCCGCAATCCCCGTACAGCAGGTCGATACCACGAACAGCATGTCCTGAACCACCCGGCAGGTAATCGCGTCGCCAGCCCGGACGGTGTTCGGCTGCGGGTGGAGGCTGCCGTCACGCTCAAGGCTTACGTGCATGAACAGGTTGACCGGGTCCGGCAGCTTCGGCTGCTTGCGACCCAGACGGTCCAGTTCAGCCTGCAGCGCCTCCACGCAACCTGTCCCCTCATAGCCTTTGTCGCGCAGATAGGCCGTGGTGGACGCCGGCAGTAGCAAGTCGTGCTTACCGATGCTGTCCTTACCCAGCACCATAACGGGCCGACGCCGGTTGTTCACCAAGCGCATGCCCGAGCCGAGCAGGTAAGAATTACTGAACACACGGGTGTGATGCACTGAGAGGTGGATCATCGGGTCAGCGTCGCTGAAACCAAACAGGCTCGCGACGGCGCCATTTTCCAGGGCCTGGATACGCAGCAACTGGCCACGCTTGACTGCGATCGAGCCGGCGCTTCCGGCCGCTACCTGGATACGACGGGTCGGCAGGGGCGCACGATCGGCGATGTGATCTTTCATAATCAGCATGGTTCGGTCCTCAGGCCTGGGCCGGTGCATCGTCGGTGATGCGAATGTCGATGGGCGTTACCTGCAGGCCGTTACCCGGGATGATGTCCTGCGGGCAGGACGATACGGCGCAGACCAGGTTTTTCAGTGCTTTGAATACAACGTAATCGCCAGCGCGGCTGATTGGGTCTGTGACCTGCATGCGGCCGTCGGCGGTCACCGGGCCGTTCTGAAACAAATTAAAAGGCTCGGGCACATTCACCGCCAGTACGCCGTAGTCGGCCAAGCCTTCGTGCATGTTTTCAAGGCAGTTACGGTGACCGTCTACCCCGAAATCGACACTGAAGCGGGTCGCATCACAGGCCGGTACGTTGGCGTCGTGTACGCCAATACTATCGGCCAGCACTTCTAGCAACGGCTCATCCTGGTTGGAGTACAGGCAGTGGCCTACCTTAAAGAACAGTGAGCTCAACCGCCGCCGGGTATGCACGGGCGACAGGTACTCAGCGGTATCGCCCAGGACCATAGCGACGAAATCTGCAGCTTGCTGGCCCTCGGCGTCGACCACGGTGATGTATTGGCCTGCGCGAACTTCGAAGGTACGGCCATGGCCGGCAGGCACATGGACGTGGTGATGTTGACAAGACATTGGCTGGCTCACTTGGCTGGAATGAAATCGGCGGACGGCAATTCGAAGGTGACGCCAAGGTATTGCTGCTGCAACGTTGCCAATTCCCCCGAGGCCTTCAACGCAAGAATCTCATCGCTGATCACTTTGTTAAGGCGCTCGTCGCCCTTGCGAGTAGCCCAGCTGATCCACTGGCTGTCACCCAGCTGGCCCGCTTGTTTCAGCTTGCCCGGCAGCTTCTGGGAAAGGCCGCCTAATACCGTAATGTCGTCGAATACAAAGTCGGCACGCCGGGTCATCAGGGTGGCCAGGGTCTGATCGACGCTATCCACGCTGATGAGCTTGATAGGCTGCAACCCCTTGGCCTCCAGCTCGGTATTGAACTGCTTGAGCAAGCGCTCAGGCGCTGTAGTGGTTTTTACCGCAGCTGTAAGGCCTGCAAGCGACTCGACCGTCAGCGGGGTCGCAGCCAGGCGCTTGTCGTCAGCACGAACCAGCACAGCGTTAACGCTCTTGCCGAAGGGGGCGGTGAACAGCACCTTCTCCGCACGTTCGGCGGTCACGTTAAGGGAAGACCCCTCAGCATCCACCGAGCCTGCGATCAGTGCAGGGATAATCCCGCTGAAACCCATCTTCTGATATTCGAGCTGAACACCCAGTGTGGTGGCTACGCGTTTCATGATTTCGGGGGTATAACCGGTGATAGTGCCGGCGGCGTCGGTGTATTCGTAAGGCGCGAAGGTGGGGTCGATGGCGACCACCAGCTTACCTTTGGCTTTCACGTCATCGAGGGTATCGGCGCTGGCGCAGTGGACAGCAAAGCCCAGGGTCAGCGCAGCTAAGGTGATGGCAAAACGGGAACTAAGGGTCTTCATAGCAAGTGCCTCGGCTGTGGAGGTGGCCAAGATCACATCGCAGGAAGTGTGCCAGAGTTCAGCCATGAGGCCCTCGAGCCCGGCAAAGTCTTTAGAAATTGACGTTTCCTTATATTAATTTATGGAACATACGTTTCTTCTCCGGTTGCTATTTTGCCCAAGTACGCTCCAATGCTGGGCGTGGTCGCCTTTATTTGGTGCTTTATTCCTTCGCGTCTAGCTCATTGAGTTGCTGATGAAGCAGTTCAGCGCGCTCCAGGTGGGATGCCGTGCGCCCGCTAAGGGCCTTACCTACCAGCGAACACAGCAGGTTAGTGATTGCGGCGACGCCTGCATTGCTGTCGAACATCAAGGTACTTTCGGTATGGCACCGAACGACCCAGCTCGCCAGCCGCGCTGGGCTGCCCGCCATCACGTCCGCTATATAAAGCAAGGGCATGCCCATCTCCGCCATGGCACTCATGCTGGCCTCCAGGGCTGGCATACGCCGCCGCAAGCCAATGCAGATAGCCAAGTCCTCCTTGCCCAACACCGCGAGATACTCCGCCAGGCTATCGCCTGGGGCCGGTAGCAAGAGTACGTCGCCGCGTACCTGAACAAGGTTGCTGCGAAACATATGGGCAATGGCTTGGCTGTGGCGAAACCCAATGATCACCACACGCCGAGCATTGGCAATCGCCTGGGCCGCGGCCAGCAGTTCCGGGCGGTTCAGCGATTGGTAAGTTTGATAGATATTGTCCAGCTCCTGATCCAAATGGTGCTGAATCAAGTCGTCCATAGAGCGCTCAGTACGCCCGCGATGCTGCAGGTAAAGTGGCGACCCGCTTCTATGGGAATCCCGAGCCTCACGTCGAGCCTCGTCGTAAGAGGCGTACCCCAACGTGCGGAAAAATCGCGTGGTAGTTGCCTTCGACACGCCTGCACAACCTGCAAGCTCTGTTGCTGTTTGCATTGCCATCTGACCCGGTGAAGCCAGAATCACATCCGAAAGCTTCTGCTCCACTGAGGTCATCGCATCGTAGCGCGCCTTGATCCGGCCTTCCAAAGAAGTAAGCCGAGCTGCTACCTGCTGGCTTGATTTAATAGATGACATTGGAGGGACTCTAGCGCAGTCGGGTTAAAAGGAGCCTATGTAGGGAGATCCTATCAAAACCTAGGACGTGCGCTGAGGCCGAGATCCATCAAACCTGGCGCTGCCCCCTAAAAAGGGAACATGCAGACGGAGATAACGCACACCCCGCCATGCCAGAGTGATGAACGTACCTGCACCGACAACACTGTGTAAAGCGGGACTCACATCGGCGGGACCTCGCGCGATGGAACAGGTGTGCTCAGGTGGCCGTGCTAGGCTCTGTACGAAAAGGTTTGGAACGAAGGTCAGGCCGGGCCGCGTAGGCGAGGAAGCGGACCGGGCTGGCGATCCACCGGGCTGGCGATCCACCGGGCTGGCGATCCACCGGGCTGGCGATCCAGTTTACTGGTCGTAAATGAGCATTTCCGAGCCTGACCGGCCGTGCCGGTTTTTAACGCAGCATCACCGAGTGCCAATACTTTACGTACAGAGCCTAATACTGCCGAGCAGAAGAAGGTATAGCTAACCCGCAGTCTGCCTGGGTGACCCGCAGAAACATCAACATGCCAATTTGACTATCTGATGTTGGCACGCTTGGCAACGCGTTGAGCCAAAGGTACACACTGGTCCGCGTACGCCTGCGGCACGGGCTCCAGGGCCATCGACGACAGCTGACCCGCCGCCTGGCACGCCGAGTGCCAGCGCTTGTGTGCCTCTGTCTGCCAAGCAAAAGCTTCTTCCCACGCAGCAGTGCCGATGCTGCCACGCTTGGTCAGCTCTGCCACTGCGATCATCGCGTAGCGCAGCTCCCGAGCCGTTTCCGTGAGGTGTTTGATCGCTGGGCTCATGCCGGTGCCTACTTCCTGAGTGACGGATAGACAGTCATAGACCAAGTAGGGCGGGTTTGCCAGTGTGATTTGGGTAACTGGCTGGCTGTTAGATCAAATGTTGTACGACCAAAGGAAAACCTGTAAAAATTATAAACTTGGGGCCTGTCAGATTTTTTGTGTGCGGGCCAATAACGGCCTGCCGTTAGGCAAGCCATGCTTTACCAGGTCGGCCTGATAAATCGATCTCCGTACAGAACTGCGAACTGATTCATCGCGCTTTTCCAATCATGGGCTGCGTTGCCCCATTTGGCCGTGATATTGCGTAACCCCAGCCAGATCAGCTTGGTCGCGGCCTCGTCGGTCGGGAAGTGACCTCGGGTTTTAATGATCTTACGCAACTGCGCATTGATGCTCTCGATAGCGTTGGTCGTATAGATCACTTTGCGGATGGCAGGCGGGAATACAAAGAATGGAATGACTCGATCCCACGCGCGTCGCCAAGCCGCCACGACTGTGGGGTACTGCTTGCCCCAGGGCCCCTGTTCAAAGGCATCCAGCGCTTGCTCGGCCGCTTCGGCGGTGACTGCCTGATAGATCGGCTTGAGCGCCTTGGCCAATTCGCGGCGCTTATCCCAGGCCGCGTAATCAAGGCTGTTGCGGATTAAATGAACAATGCAGGTCTGCAAGGTCGTCTCTGGAAACACGGCGCTGAGGGCTTCTGGCATGCCTTTGAGGCCATCGGTCACCGCGATCAACACGTCTTCGACGCCGCGTGTCCTGAGGTCGTTGAAGACCTTCATCCAAAACTTGGCGCCTTCCGTGGTTTCGATCCAGATACCTAGGATATCGCGGGTTCCGTTGGGCAATACACCCAGCGCCAGGTAGATCGCCTTGTTACGGACCAGCCCCTCTTCACGGATTTTGACCCGCAGGGCATCGAAGAAAATAACGGGATACATCGGCTCCAGGGGCCGCTGTTGCCACGCGCCGATCTCTGCCATGACCTCGTCAGTTACAGAGCTGATGAAGTCCGGCGACACGTCCGTGCCGTACTGCTCGCAAAGAAACGCACGGATCTCTCTGACGGTCATGCCACGGGCATACATGGCGATGATCTTGTCGTCAAAACCGGTGTAACGGCGCTCGTGCTTGGGAATCAGGATGGGGGAGAAACTGCCATCTCGATCACGCGGAATCTCCAGCCGAATCGGGCCATCGCCGGTTAGAACCGTCTTGCCGCTTTTACCATTGCGCTGGTTGGTTTCATCCTCCGGCCGCTGCGCGCCCGATGGATAGCCCAGATGGTGACCCAGTTCGGCACTCAGGGCGCGCTCGATCAAGGCCTTCTTGAACGCCGCAGAAGCCATCTCGATGGCATCGGCGGTCATCAGCCCTTCACCGAAAGACTCAAGCAACTCTTTCGGGATTTTGGGCAGATCTCTCAGTGGTTGGCGCGCAGGTTTCTTTTTGGTCGGCATACAGGCTCCTTTCGCTCATGTTATGCCCGAACACAAAATTTCTGACAGTCCCTAAACTTGTAGCGCTTTATCGATAAAACCTCTACCACGTGTTCCTATTACAGCCTAAATCCTTATACATTTTTATTGAGTAAAAATGCTTTAGAACCTATAGACAGTTCCAAATTTATATTTTCTGGTCAAGCGTTAAAAACATGGCAAGGGGCCAAAAAATTCCAGCCTTAGCAAGGTTAAAAAACATGTCTTACCGGCCCACTCGGCAGGATTACGATACAGCCCTGCGCTTTCATATCGTTAATCACCGCTACGCTGTCACCTTCAGCGAGCGGGGGTTCGCGCTAACGTTACGGTGTCCCGAAACGGGATCAGTGGACGCACAGACAACGCTTTTTGCAGAGGTCTGGGCTAACAAAGAATCCTTGGAAGGATACATGGCCCAGTTGCCGCCTGTGAGTGACCAGGCGGGCGTACCGGACCCCTTAGATAATCAGGCATGAGCGGAAGGATAGTGTTCAGGCGACAGCGTTGTTTGAGTTGAACGCTGGGGTAGAAAACGTTGCGGTGTAGTTTTGCGCCAGTTTTGCGCAAGCACAAAAAAGCCGATCTAGCTGATCGGCTTAAGTGTCTGATTTTACTCAGGAATAAATGGTCGGGACGGAGTGATTCGAACACTCGACCCCTTGCACCCCATGCAAGTGCGCTACCGGGCTGCGCTACGCCCCGACTAGGCGTTTTAAACCTGCTCTCGTTAGCAGCGAGAACGGGGAGAAAGATACCTTAACCTTTTGAATTATGGAAGCTTTTTCTCCGCTTTTTTTCGCCTACTTCTTGAGCACGTGCAACACATCTTCCAGTTCGCTGATCATTTGGCGGATCAACTGCTTGTATTGGGTAGTGTCGTCCTTGGCTTCATCACCGGAGAGGCGCAGACGTGCCCCGCCGATGGTAAAGCCCTGATCGTACAGCAATGCCCGAATCTGCCGGATCATCAGCACATCCTGGCGCTGATAATACCGACGGTTGCCGCGACGCTTTACGGGGTTAAGCTGAGGAAATTCCTGTTCCCAATACCGAAGCACGTGCGGCTTTACCGCACACAAGTCGCTGACTTCACCAATGGTGAAGTAGCGCTTGCCGGGAATCGGCGGGAGTTCGTCGTTATGACTTGGTTCCAGCATAGGCTTCCACTCGGGCTTTCAACTTCTGCCCTGGACGAAAGGTGACGACACGGCGTGCGGTGATCGGGATCTCTTCACCCGTTTTCGGGTTGCGGCCCGGCCGCTGACGCTTGTCTCGGAGGTCGAAGTTGCCGAACCCGGATAACTTGACCTGTTCGTTGTCTTCGAGTGCATGCCGGATTTCCTCGAAGAAGAGCTCGACCAATTCCTTGGCTTCGCGCTTGTTCAGGCCCAGCTCCTCATAAAGACGTTCTGCCATCTCAGCTTTCGTCAGAGCCCCCATACGTCACTTCCTTAACGTGGCGTTCAACCTGTGTTCGAGTGAGGTGAGGATTTCCGAAGTGGTCGAGTTCACCTCATCGTCGGTAAGAGTGCGCGATGGATGCTGCCAGGTCAAGCCAACGGCAAGGCTTTTTCTATGTGGATCAACACCTTTACCCTGGTAAACGTCAAAGAGCCTGAGGTCAGTGAGCCACTCCCCTGCATTCTCACGGATTACCTGCAACACCGCTTCGCCTGCAACCGTTTGATCCACGACCAATGCCAGATCACGACGCACTTCAGGGAAGCGTGATAACTCCTTAAAGGCTGGAAGCCGCCCTTCCACCACGGCCTCTAGCAATAGCTCAAACACATACACCGTTCGATCCAAGCCAAGCTTCTTCTGCAACTCTGGATGCAACGCGCCCAAGTAACCTACCTCTACCCCGTTACGTTCGATACGGGCTGTTTGGCCAGGATGAAGCGCAGGATGAATGCCGGGCACGAATTGGAAGGCTGCCAATGCGCCCGCCTGGCCTAGCACGGCCTCGACGTCTGCCTTGATATCGAAGAAGTCGACTTTGGCGTCACCCTGGGCCCAGCCTTCAGGAAGGCGGCTGCCGCAGACCACGCCAGCCAGCATAGGCTCTTGCTTGAGCTCACCCAACTGGCCAACGAAGCGTAGGCCGCTCTCGAACAGCCGCACCCGGCTCTGCTGCCGGTTGAGGTTGTGCTCAAGTGCCTGAATCAACCCTGGCCAGAGCGAAACGCGCATGGCGGCCATGTCCGAAGAAATCGGGTTGGCCAGCATAAGCGGGGTGACGCCTGGGTTAAACAGCTCGAAGCGTTTGGGGTCGATGAAGCTGTAGGTGATTGCCTCCTGATAGCCACGAGCAACCAGCAAACGCCGCAGCGCTGGCAACTCGGCCTTGGCTTCAGTGCGCAGTTGCGGTGCCAGCCGTGCCTGAGGGTAACGAACCGGCAGGCGGTTATAGCCGTATAACCGGGCCAGCTCCTCGATGAGGTCCACTTCGAGGCTGATATCAAACCGATGACTCGGTACAGTCACCGTCCACTGCCCTTCTCCCTCGGCACTGACACCCAGATCAAGGCCTTCGAGCAGCGACTGGATGGTGGCTGTGCCTAGGTTCAGGCCTAGCATTTTCTCGACGCGCTCGGCGCGCAGCACAATAGGGGGGAACGACGGCAGGTCCGCTTCGCTGGTCACTTCGACGATAGGCCCGGCGTCACCGCCCGTAATTTCTAACAGCAAGGCCGTCGCACGCTCCATGGCCAGGTGGGCCAGGTTGAAGTCCACGCCGCGCTCATAGCGGTGCGAAGCATCAGTGTGCAGCCCATACGAACGGGCCTTGCCCGCGACCGAAATAGGCTCGAAGAAGGCGCTCTCCAAGAAGATATCCCGCGTAGCTGCGGTATTCACGCCACTGTGCTCGCCACCCATTACGCCTGCAATAGCCAGTGCTCGAACATGGTCGGCAATCACCAGCGTATCGCTGCGCAGTGCGATTTCCTGGCCATCGAGCAGTACGAGCTTTTCGCCCTCCTCGGCCATGCGCACGCGGATACCCCCATTGATGTGAGCCAAATCAAAAGCATGCATCGGCTGGCCCAACTCAAGCATCACGTAATTAGTGATGTCTACGGCCGCATCGATGCTGCGTACTTCTGCGCGACGCAGGCGCTCGACCATCCATAGCGGCGTCGGCCGAGTGAGGTCTACACCGCGTACCACACGACCCAGGTAACGCGGGCATGCGGCCGGTGCCAGTACCTCTACGCTCACCACCTCTTCGATGGCCGTGGCCACCGAAGGGATCTGCGGCTGAGTCACCGGGACACCATACAGCGCGCCTACTTCACGGGCCAGGCCAGCCATTGACAGGCAGTCGCCACGGTTGGGCGTCAGGCCTAGCTCAATGATGACGTCGTCAAGCTCCAGGTAGTCGCGCATGTCCTTGCCAACCGGCGCGTCATCGGGCAATTCGAACAACCCGTCGTTGCCCTCGCCTACATGCAGCTCAGCTTGAGAGCACAGCATGCCGTTGGACTCGACACCGCGAAGCTTGGCCTTTTTGATCTTGAAATCGCCAGGCAGCTGCGCGCCGATCATGGCGAATGGAATTTTTAGGCCGGGGCGTACGTTGGGCGCCCCGCAGACCACCTGAAACGTGTGATCGCCGCTGCTTACCTGGCAGACGCGCAGCTTGTCAGCGTCCGGGTGTTGTTCAGTGGACAGTACCTCGCCCACTACGACCCCGCTAAACGCCCCTGCCACGGGGGCAACGCTATCGACTTCCAGCCCGGCCATCGAGAGGCGGGCCACCAAGTCATCGCGTGACACCTGCGGGCTCACCCAGCCCCGCAGCCATTGTTCACTGAATTTCATACTGTTCTCCTGAAAATGTCGTTACGGCTAGCGGAATTGCGCAAGGAATCGCAAGTCGTTGTCGAAGAACAGGCGAAGGTCGTTTACACCATAACGCAGCATGGCCAGCCGCTCGGCGCCCATGCCAAACGCAAACCCGGAATAGGTCTCCGGGTCAATCCCGGACATGCGCAGCACATTGGGATGAACCATGCCGCATCCCATCACTTCCAGCCACCCGGTCTGCTTGCAGACACGGCAGCCGCCGCCGCTGCAGATCACGCACTGAATGTCCACTTCCGCCGAGGGTTCGGTAAAGGGGAAGAACGATGGCCGGAAACGCACGGCCAGCTCTTTCTCGAAGAACACGCGAAGGAATTCTTCGATGGTGCCTTTCAGGTCAGCGAAGTTGATGTCACGGTCGATCAACAACCCTTCCACTTGGTGAAACATGGGAGAGTGGGTCAGGTCGGAATCGCACCGGTATACGCGGCCAGGGCAGACAATGCGAATAGGCGGCTGCTGGGTTTCCATGGTTCGCACTTGCACCGGCGAGGTGTGGGTGCGCAGCAGCATGTTCGCGTTGAAATAGAAGGTGTCGTGCATGGCACGCGCCGGGTGGTGGCCCGGAATATTCAGCGCCTCGAAGTTATGGTAATCGTCTTCTACCTCAGGGCCTTCGGCAATGCCGTAGCCGATATGGGTGAAGAACTGCTCGATGCGCTCAAGCGTGCGGGTAATGGGGTGAAGCCCCCCCGTAGCCTGGCCTCGCCCCGGCAACGTAACGTCGATTTTCTCAGCCGCCAAGCGCGCGTTGAGCGCAGCGTGCTCGAACTCAGCCATACGGCCATTGAGCACCTCGGTCACGCGTTCCTTGGCCTCGTTGATCAAGGCGCCAACCTTGGGCCGTTCCTCTGCTGGCAAATTACCCAAGGTTTTCATAACCTGGGTCAGCTCGCCCTTTTTGCCCAGGTACTGAACCCGGATCTGCTCCAGGGCATTGATATCTTGCGCAGTGTGCACGGCCTCCAAAGCTTGGCTGACCAGCGCATCCAGGTTTTCCATGTAAAGGCTCCAGATACGAAATAGGGGAAGAGCGCAGGCCCTTCCCCTATTCAAAGACGTTCAACACCGTTGCTTACAAAAGCAGACAACGGTGATTGTCGGGGGTACTTAAGCCAGCGTGGCTTTAGCTTTCTCGACAATCGCAGCAAACGCCGCTTTCTCGTTCACTGCCAGATCGGCCAGTACCTTACGGTCGATCTCGATGGCTGCCTTTTTCAGGCCAGCGATCAAACGGCTGTACGACAGGCCGTTGGTACGAGCACCCGCGTTGATACGGGCGATCCAAAGAGCGCGGAACTGGCGTTTCTTCTGACGACGATCTCGGTAGGCGTACTGGCCAGCCTTGATGACGGCTTGCTTGGCAACACGGAATACGCGTGAACGCGCGCCGTAGTAGCCTTTAGCAAGTTTCAGAATTTTCTTGTGACGCTTACGGGCGATGACGCCACGCTTAACACGAGCCATGAGTTATATCCTCTATCTTTGACCGAAACCGAATCAACGAACGCGCAGCATGCGCTCCACTTTTGCAACGTCAGACGGGTGCAGCAGGCTGCTACCACGCAATTGACGCTTACGCTTGGTGGACATCTTGGTCAGGATGTGGCTCTTGAAAGCGTGTTTGTGTTTGAAGCCGGAAGCCGTTTTCAGGAAACGCTTCGCGGCGCCACTTTTAGTTTTCATCTTTGGCATGTTCGGTACTCCGCATTCAGTGAATTAACATAACCACAAGGCCTGCCGTGCCCTGGAGGTTACTTCTTGCGTTTGGGGGCGATGACCATAATCAGCTGGCGTCCTTCCATCTTAGGATGCTGCTCCACGGCGCCGTATTCGATCAGGTCAGCTTCGACCCGCTTCAACAGCTCCATGCCCAGCTCCTGGTGGGCCATCTCACGACCACGGAATCTCAACGAGATCTTAGCCTTGTCCCCTTCTGTCAGGAAACGTACCAGGTTGCGCAGTTTTACCTGGTAATCCCCTTCTTCCGTCCCTGGACGAAACTTGATTTCTTTAACCTGAATCTGCTTCTGGTTCTTCTTCGCGGCCGCAATCTGCTTTTTCTTCTCGAAAATGCTTTTGCCGTAGTCCATCACCCGACAAACAGGCGGCAGCGCGTCAGCGGAAATCTCCACCAGATCCAGCTTCGCTTCTTCAGCGATACGAAGCGCTTCATCAATAGAGACGATGCCAACCTGCTCACCATCCGCCCCGATTAACCGAACCTCGCGGGCCGAGATATTTTCGTTGATCGGGGCCTTAGGCGCAGTTCGTTTATCCTGTCTCATTTCACGCTTAATAATGATTACTCCAAATCTTGGCGAGCACGCCGGGATACCGCCTGTGCAAGGTACTCCTTGAATTGCACGACCGGCATCGAGCCAAGGTCTGCGCCTTCACGGGTACGCACAGCGACAGTTTGCGTCTCTACTTCACGGTCACCAATGACCAACATGAACGGTACCTTGAGCAGAGTATGCTCGCGGATTTTAAAGCCAATTTTCTCGTTTCTCAAGTCGGACTTGGCACGGAAACCGCTTCCATTAAGATTTCTTTCAACTTCTCGAGCAAAATCAGCCTGATTATCTGTGATATTCATGATCACGGCCTGGGTGGGCGCGAGCCATGCGGGGAACGCACCCGCGTAGTGCTCGATCAGCATACCCAGGAATCTCTCGAACGAACCAAGGATTGCCCGGTGCAGCATCACCGGCCGCTTACGGCCGTTGTCCTCGGCAATGTAGCTGGCGTCAAGTCGCTCAGGCAGGTTCGGATCGTACTGCAGGGTACCGCACTGCCAGTTACGGCCCAGGCAATCCTTGAGCGTGAACTCGATTTTGGGCCCGTAGAAGGCGCCCTCGCCTGGCTGGTACTCCCATTCCAGGCCTGACTCGTTCAACGCGTCAGCCAATGCTTTTTCAGCACGGTCCCACAGCTCTTCAGAGCCCACTCGCTTGACAGGCCGAGTAGACAGCTTCATCGACACGTCGTGGAAGCCGAAGTCTTTGTAAACCTGCAGGGTCAGCTTGATAAAATCGGCCGACTCACGCTGAACTTGATCCTCTGTGCAGAAGATATGAGCATCGTCCTGGGTAAAGCCGCGAACGCGCATGATGCCGTGCAGCGCCCCGGAGGGCTCATTGCGGTGGCAAGCGCCAAACTCGGCAAGGCGCAGTGGCAGGTCACGGTAAGACTTCAGACCCTGGTTGAAGATCTGCACGTGGCACGGGCAGTTCATCGGCTTTACCGCATAGTCACGGTTCTCCGAAGAGGTGGTGAACATGTTTTCGGCATAGTTGGACCAGTGCCCGGAGCGCTCCCACAGAATGCGGTCGACGACCTGAGGCGTGCGTACCTCAACGTAGCCATTCTCCCGCTGCACTTGGCGCATGTACTGCTCCAGCACCTGATACACCGTCCAGCCGTTAGGGTGCCAGAACACCATGCCAGGCGCTTCTTCCTGGAGATGGAAGAGGTCCAGCTGCTTGCCTATACGGCGGTGATCGCGCTTTTCGGCTTCTTCTATACGTTGAATATAGGCAGCCAGCTGCTTCTTATCCGCCCAGGCGGTGCCATATACGCGCTGAAGCTGCTCATTCTTGGCATCGCCACGCCAGTAGGCGCCGGAGAGCTTGGTGAGCTTGAACGCCTTGAGAAAGCGGGTGTTAGGTACGTGGGGCCCGCGGCACATGTCCACGTACTCTTCGTGATAGTACAGGCCCATGGCGGTTTCGCCCGGCATGTCGTCTACCAACCGCAACTTGTACTCTTCGCCACGCGCCTTGAATACCTCGATGACGTCTGCACGAGGGGTCATCTTCTTGATGACGTTGTACTCGGTATCGATCAGCTCACGCATACGAGCTTCGATCGCCGCCATGTCGTCCGGCGTAAATGGCCGTTCGTAGGCGATATCGTAATAGAAGCCGTCGTCGATGACCGGGCCAATGACCATTCTGGCAGTGGGGTACAGCTGCTTCACCGCGTGCCCTACCAGGTGGGCACACGAGTGGCGAATGATTTCCAGCCCCTCTTGGTCCTTGGGGGTGATGATTTGCAGGCTTGCATCGCTGCTGATCAGATCGCACACATCGACCAGTTGGCCGTCTACCTTGCCGGCGACGGTGGCCTTGGCAAGGCCGGCACCGATGGACGCGGCAATCTCGGCCACGGAAACGGGATGATCGAACGAACGCTGACTGCCGTCGGGAAGAGTAATAGTGGGCATGGCGCCTCCTCTCCTAGTGGTGACCCCTACCAAAGGTCACGTGGGTTGGGATGAGCCAGTACAGGATTCGGCGGTATGCCTGCCTCACAGTGGCAGGAGCCAAAGGCCAACCAGGGCCGAACCGGAGTGACTGGAAGTAAAAGGCCGCCTTTATTGACGGCCGAGCATCTTAGCACACTTGCACCAGAGGGTTAGGGCATACACAAGGTGAACTTGAGCTGCCTCTATTACCTCCAACCCTGTAACGCTGCATCGGCAGCAGGCATTCACCTTCAGGAGCCTTACATGCGCCTTTCCACGCTATGCTCGCTTGCACTCCCGGCTACAGTGGCCATCCTGTTACCGTTAACGGCCCACGCCCAGACCGGTTGGCCAACTGGGGCTCGTGCGCAGTACATGAACGACTGCGTGGCCACGGCCAAGCAACAAGTTGATGTTCAGACGGCCAGCAGCCATTGCGACTGCGGCGCTAAGGTGATCGAGGCGAAGTTCAGCACTGCGGAGATTCAGCAGTTGATGAGCAAAGCCCCGGAGCCGCCCATGGAGTTACGCGACCGTCTGCAGCGCGAAGTTCAAGTATGCAAGGCTAAAGGGTAAAACCTCGGCGCCAAAACATTGCCAGGGCGGTTTTCATAGCCGCTCGTCCGCTTGACTCGATCAAGTTCTGGGTTATTTAACGAAATCTCAGCTTTTTTATCTTCGACGGGGTTACCTGCGCCGCGTTTGTGTCTATGATGGCCGTGTACTGTTCGGTTGAGCAGTACCCGTACTAGATACTTTTGTTTCCTGGAGATACACCCCATGTCCAATCGCCAAACCGGCACCGTCAAGTGGTTCAACGATGAGAAGGGCTTCGGCTTCATCACTCCTCAGGGCGGTGGTGATGACCTGTTCGTTCACTTCAAAGCGATCGAATCTGACGGTTTCAAAAGCCTGAAAGAAGGTCAGACCGTTTCTTTCGTGGCTGAGAAAGGCCAGAAAGGGATGCAGGCCGCGCAGGTTCGTGGCGAGTAAGACTCAGCCGCCTCCAGTGCTTGAAAAGCCCGCCAAGGCAACCGCAAGATGCGGTTGAACTGGCGGGCTTTTCTTTGCCTGCATTTTTGCTTTAACCGCAGTTGGCGCGAATGATCTTGCCAGTATCATCGGCATTGAGGTTCAAGCGCTCGGACCGGTAGTCCATGGTGATCGCATCACGCGGGGCCAGAATCCGAGCCATCACTGAGCCTGATCGCAACCGGGCTTGCTCCAATAGCTCTTTGGACGCTGGCTGACCTACCGCGAACTGAGCCGCCTCTGCATTACAGCGCCCTGCGACTACCGCACTATTGCCCTGAGCCTTGGCGCCGGACGGTTCCGGCGTTGACGTACCCGCACAACCTGCCAGCAATGCCACCGCAGTGAATAACAGCCCTGCCCTACCTACACACCTCATGAAGCCTCCTCGATATAAAAGCGTTGCTCCCCTGCGACCACGCTGCAGCCAGGAGGTTGCACTGACCAAGTGTGCCTGCTCGCGCGAGGAGAACGCTCTTGGAAAGGTGACAGGATGTGTCTAGAAGCCTGCAGGCATTAATAGATGTCCAGGTAATCAGAACGCGGGTTTGGCCAGTTGGTCTGCAGCGCCTGTTGGATCTTTATCACCCACGCATCATCCTCTGCAGCCGCCTGCCCTACGCACCCGCTGCCAGCTGCCCAGGTTTCGAGCCGAAAGTGCACGCCTTCCAAGGCCTGGCCGCCCACTGCCGAGGTGGACAACCAGGCGATGCCTGCCGTATTCACACGCAGTTGAGAATGAACACGGTCATTGCCTTGCGCAAGCAGGCGCCGAACAGAGGTAAGGCTAGGCTCACCAGGGAGGGTAAGGTCAAGGTTCATGGCCAACCTAATGCTGATGGAAAGCAATAAGTGTGGCATGGCTCAAGGTTTATGCCTAAGTGTGACTGTTTAGGCATAACTGTCAGTGCTAAACGCTACGCCAGGTGATTAACTGCGCTTTTCACTTCACGGCGAACCGGCCATGACGTTAACGCTTATTACCGACATCAAAGCCAAATGGGCAGAAGGACAGTGCTCGTACAGCCCTAGCAGCCCGGAAGAACTGGCAATCATCAGCATCGACCTGCTGGTACGCGAGCTGGGCACTGATGCGGCCAGCCTGTTTATCCGCCAAGTGTTCGAGCGCTTTGCCAATGACACCCGACAGCCGAGCCCCACCTCAAAGTCCCTTGAGCGTTACCAGGGCCAGGCCAGTACCTGTTGACGTGTCGGGATCGAAGGCTGCGCACCTTCTCGGGTAACCGACACGGCCGCAGCCTGCTGAGCGAAGCGAACGGCCTCTACTTCTGCGCTGCCCTGCGCCAACGCAGCAGCGAATGCACCAGTGAAGGTGTCCCCCGCCGCCGTTGCATCCACGGCGGTAACGCTAAAGGCAGGGAAGTACTGAATGCCTTCGGGGCCCGCTAGTAGCGCACCGGCCTCCCCCAGGGTGACCAGTACCTTACCTGCGCCCCTGGCCAGCAAGGCCCGGGCCGCTGCTTCGGCACCCGCCTGCCCCTTCACAGGCATGCCAGACAGCAACTGGGCTTCAGTTTCGTTGGGCACCACATAATCGATCCAGGGAAGCCACTGAGCCAGCAGTGGGCCCGTGGCTGGCGCTGGATTGAGGATGACGGTCTTGCCCAAGGCGTGTGCCCTGGCCAGGGTATAGCCGACGACGGCTTCAGGCACTTCCAATTGGCACACAACGACCTTGGCCGCCAGCATCGCGTGCTCAATAGCGTCCACATGGGCAGTGCTTAAGGTGCCGTTAGCGCCTGGCACGATAACGATCGTGTTTTGACCCTCAGCGTCCACGGTAATCAGGGCGACGCCGGTGGGCACCTCGGGTACCAAGGCTACGCCACTACAGTCGATGCCATCGTCCAACAGTGCCTGGCGCAGCGCCCTGCCGTAGGCATCATCGCCCACGCACCCGACCATGCACACATCAACACCGAGCCGAGCCGCAGCGACGGCCTGGTTAGCCCCTTTTCCGCCTGGCGCTGTCGAAAAATTCGCCCCGGTTACCGTTTGGCCCGGCTGGGGCAGCCCTTGGACGCGGACGATCAAGTCCATGTTGAGGCTACCTACCACCAGCACGCTGGCCGTCGGTAGCACTGCAGGTTTATCACTCATCAATCAGGTGTTCCTAAAATAGCGTGGTCATGCTCACGCCGCCGAGAAGGGCGCGGTGGACTCACGGTGAATGATATGCGGCGTAATCACATGCCTACGGGGGGCGCCAGTGGCCTTGCCCTGCACCCGCTGCAAAAGGTGTTCAGCCGCCAACTCCCCTAATTGCATGATCGATTGCCCTACCGTGGTAAGCGCGGGGTACACGTAGCGGCACATTTGAATGTCATCGAAGCCTATGACGGACAAGTCAGTTGGCACCTGCAGTCCGCGCTCGGCGGCTGCGCGCAGCAGGCCCATACCGAGCATGTCATTAGCGGCGAACACTGCGCTAGGGCGTTCCTGATCGAGCAACAAGGCACCTGCGCGGTACCCGCCATCGGCGGTAAAATCGCTCTCCACCCGCCACTGTGGCTGCACGCTCAGGGCAGCTTGCGCCATGGCACAGTCGAACCCTTCCTGGCGCGACCTCGCGACGGACGCACTGCCCGGCCCATTGACGCAGGCAATCCGACGGTGCCCCAGGTCAATCAGATGGCGCGTGGCCAAATAAGCGCCCTGAGCATGATCGATGCACACTACATCTGCTTCGAAACCCGGAATTTCACGGTCTACTACCACCAGTGGCGCATGCGGCCAGCCGCCTTCTGCACCAGGCTTGGCATCATCGACCGACGCCAGGACCAAACCATCGATGCGTTTTTCCTGAAGCATGCGCAGATAATTGCGCTGCTTGGCCGGGTCATCATCGGAGTTGCAGAGGATCACGCAATAACCGTTGCGCTCGCACAGGTCTTCGATGCCCCGAGCCAGCTCGGCAAAATAAGGGTTAATGTTATTGGGCAATACCAGGCCGATGGTTGCAGTGGTGCGGGCCTTCAGCGACCGCGCCACGCCGCTGGGCACATAGCCCAACTGCGCGATGGCCGCCTCCACCTTGGTACGGGCAGCCTTGCTTACCGGCCTGCTGTCATTGACCACATGTGAAACGGTTGTGTACGAGATGCCCGCCAGGGCTGCCACGTCCTTGATGGTCGCCATATCAGCTGGCGCGTGCTGTGCGGCGGCTTCGGTAGGTGTCCAGCACCACGGCCGCGACGATGACAGCACCCGTGATCAAGCGCTTGGTCGGCTCGCTCGCGCCGATCTGCGCCAGGCCTGCAGCCAACACCGAGATAATCAGTACGCCGAACAGCGTACTGATCACAGAGCCCCGCCCGCCCATCAGGCTGGTCCCGCCAATCACGACGGCGGCGATAACCTGCAACTCAAGGCCAGCACCGGCGTTGGGGTCTGCCGCTTCCAGGCGCGAGACTTGAAACAGCGCCGCCAGCCCTGACAGCAAGCCCATGAGCGAAAAGACCAGTACCTTGTAAGGGCGAGGGTCTACACCCACAAGCCTTACCGCCTCTTCGTTGGTACCAATACCCACCAGATAGCGCCCGAATACGCTTCGGCTAAGCACCAGTTGGGCACAGCCCACCACGGCTAACGCAATCAAAAACGAGGGCGAAATGCCCCAGAGTAGCGGCTCGGATAACGCACTGTAGGCATCACCGATGTAAGCCGTTCTCGAATCGGTCAACTGGTAGGCCGCGCCTCGGGCCATTTCCAGCACCCCCAACGACACGATAAAAGAGGGTATGCGCCAGGCTACGGTGATAAGGCCGGTCAAGGTTCCTGCCAGGGTGGCACAGGCCAGACCGAGCGCGGCCGCCGGCAAGGCGCCCCAGCCCCAGCCGAGCATGGCAACACTCACCGCCGAGGCCGCCAAAGCCAGTACAGACCCCACGGACAGATCGATACCGCCAATGATCAGTACGAATGTCATGCCAACGGCCAACACCATCAAATCCGGGATCTGGTTGGCTAACATGCTGAAGGTGCTGTACGACAAGAAGTGGCTACTGAGCGTGGAGAACAGTACCACCAGCACCAGCAGCGCGGCCCCCAGCCCCAGGTAGGTGCGCACCGCACTTGAGGCTTGGCGCAGGCCGCCGCCGGGGTTGGACGCGAGTGTGGTTTTCATGCGAGTTCCTTGGCCCCGACCGGGGCGTGTTCAGTGCGCTCGCCCGCCAAGGCGGCGGCAAGCAATTGTTCCTGACTCCATTCGGCGCGATCAAAGATGCCGTTCATGGCGCCCTCGCACATCACCCCGATACGGTCACACAGCAGCATCAGCTCACGCAGATCGCTGGACACCACCACCAGCGCCTTGCCTTGACGGGCAAGGTCGCCCATTAGGCGGTAGATATCGAACTTGGCGCCTACATCGATGCCACGCGTGGGCTCATCAAACAGCATTACCTGGCAGTCGCGCTCCAGCCAACGCCCGATGACCACCTTCTGCTGGTTGCCACCCGACAACTCGCCAACCGGTTGGTCGGGCCCAGCGCTGCGGATGCGCATGGCCTCGATCCGGCGACGCGCCAGGTCGTGCTCACGCGGCAGGCTCATCCATCCCATGGCGGACACATTGGGCATATTGCCTAATGCCAGGTTTGCGGCGATGGACTGGCCCAACAACAGGCCTTCACCCTTGCGGTCTTCACTGATAAGGACGATCCCCTGGCGTACCGCTTCTGCGGGTGACCCCAGGCGTACCGGCACTAGCGGGTTGCCCATGTTCACACGGCCCGCGTCGGCCGGGTCAGCGGCGAACAGCAGACGCAGCAGTTCCGTACGTCCCGCACCGATCAAGCCAGAAATGCCGAAAATTTCGCCAGCACGTACTTCAAAGCTAACGTTACGGACTTTGCGCCCTCGGCTGAGCCCTTCTACTTTCAGCAAGGGCGAGCCTATACGTCGCTCGCCCAAGTCGATGCGCTCTCCCAGCTCCCGGCCGACCATCAGGTTGACCAATTGGTCTTCGCTAACATCACCCGTGCGCGCCACCGCCACCAAACGGCCGTCACGCAGTACGGCAACGCGCTGGGCAATACGGGCGATTTCTTCCAGCCGATGAGAGATGTATACCAGTGCCACACCTGCAGCGCGCAAGCGCTCCACTTGGGCGAACAATAGCTCCACCTCCCGCCCGGTCAGCATGGCAGTGGGTTCATCGAGGATCAGCACCCGGCAATCGCCGATAAGGTTGCGTGCAATCTCCACCATTTGCTGATGGCCAATGCCAAGCGCCGACACCGGGGTATCCGGGTCTAACCCGTCAAGCCCTACTCTGGCCATGGCTTCGACCGCATCGGCCCGCAACCGGGCGCGGTCTACCCAGCCGAATCGGCGAGGCAGACGTTCCAGAAACAGGTTTTCGGCGATACTCAGCGTTGGCAGCAGGTTCAACTCCTGCAATACCATTCGCACGCCCTGGCGTTCGGCATCACGCCGGCTGCCCGGCTGCCAAGGGCGATCAAGGAAGCTCAACCGGCCCTCGCTAGGCGTCGTAAGGCCAGCGATGATCCGTGAGAGCGTGCTTTTACCGGCTCCGTTTTCGCCGGTAAGGGCTAGCACTTCTCCGGCGATCAGCTCCAGGTCTACCCCGGCCAAGACAGGCTGGGCGTAGGTTTTGCCTACGCCTTCCAACCGTAACAGGGAGGCGCCGGGAATCATGGCGCGTCCTGGGTGACCAGGTCTACCGGGGTCTGGACGTTACCGCCACCCTCGCCTTTCTCGCCCTTGATCTCACGCAGGGCTTCTTCTATGCCGAATACCGCCTGCTTGGCCGCGTATTGGTCAGCGGTCGCAAGCACGCGGCCGTCTTTCAGCATCGGGGCAATGGCCTTGATGTTGTCATAGCCCACAACAAACACCTTGCCCGTCTTGCCAGCCGCCCGTACTGCCGACACCGCACCGAGCGCCATGCTATCGTTACCGGCCAGCAGCGCCTTGATGTCGGGGTATTCGTTCAACATAGCGGTTGCGACGGCATTGCCTTTATCGATTTCCCAATTGCCCGACTGCACCGACACCACCTTCATGTTGGCAGCGCTCATCGCGTCTTTGAAGCCTGCGCTGCGCTGTTGCGCATTAGTGGTGGTAGGCACGCCCTCAATGATGCCTACTTGATCACCGGCCGATAACTTCGCGGCCAGGTACTCACCCACCTTGCGGGCGCCGGCACGGTTGTCAGGCCCTACAAAGGGCACTTCAAGCTTTTTGCCCTTCAGCACGTCCGCATCGAGCTGGTTGTCGATGTTTACCACTTTGATACCGGCATCCGACGCTTTTTTAAGCACCGACACTAGCGCTTTGGAGTCTGCTGGCGCGATAACCAGCGCCTCTACATGGCTGTTGATCATCTGTTCAACGATACGAATCTGCGCAGAGGTGTCTGACTCGTCTTTTATGCCGTTGGAGATCAAGTCGAATTGATCGGCATGTTGCTTCTGATAGTCCTTGGCGCCGTTTTCCATGGTAAGGAAAAACTCGTTAGCCAAGGACTTCATGACCAGCGCAACTTGAGGTTTGTCAGCTGCATTCGCTGGAGAGCCAATAAGGCAGGCGCAAGTAAGCAGAGACACGGACAGAGAGCGTAGGAATGGCAGGGTGGTCATGGGGCATCCTTCTTATGATTATTGGCCCGTTGCCTGAAGGCAAACGTTTGCGCCTGCAAATATGGAAGGAGTTCGGTTATCTGTCAAATCCACCTGAGCACAGTGAGCAGGCCCTCGCAGTTCTTTGACGCCCACGCTGTTCGCCCTAAAACGTGTAGGCAAACTGGCTGATTCTTAAAAGTAAGTCGTTAAAGTAGGTTGCGAAAAAACAGCGCCAGCAATACTGTATGCGTATACAGCAACAAAAGGAAACATGGCGTGGTCCCTTCCCCACCCACTTCTAAGCCTCTCTGCTCCTATGAGCGCCTGGCTCAACGCGTTCAAAAAATCATTAACGGGCCAACCGCACAGCGCTCACGTTCGGCATTGTTGGTGCGCCAGCCTGATGAGAGCCCTGAGGATTGGCAGCGCTTGCTCGACGAAATTTCGGAGAACGACAACGTCACGCTGGCATGGCGTGACGATGGAGGGATTCAGCTGTTCTGGGTGGTACCAAGCGATGATTGAAGGCCGTGTGCTGAAAGGCCTTGCCGGGCTGTGCCTGGTATTGGCAAGCACGGCGCAGGCCGACGCGCCGCGCACGTTTTCCGAAGCCAAAAAGATTGGGTGGCGGTTGTACGCCCCTCAGTCCACCGAGTTTTACTGCGGTTGCAAATACATAGGCAATAGCGTTGACCTCAAAGGTTGCGGGTATAGGCCCAGAAAGAACCTGGCTCGCGCTTCTCGCATCGAGTGGGAGCACATCGTCCCCGCGTGGCAGATCGGCCACCAGCGCCAATGCTGGCAGAAAGGCGGGCGTCAGTATTGCACCCGGCACGACGCGCTGTACCAACAAGCCGAAGCTGACCTTCACAACCTGGTGCCTAGCATTGGGGAGGTAAATGGCGACCGCAACAACTTCAGTTTTGGCTGGCTACCTGAGCAAAAGGGTCAGTATGGCAGCTGCCTCACCCAGGTAGACTTCAAGGCGCGTAAAGTCATGCCCCGGCCGACCATTCGAGGAATGATCGCTCGTACCTACTTCTATATGAGCAAGCGCTATCGCCTGACATTGTCCAAACAGGATCGACAGCTTTATCAGGCCTGGAACAAGACCTACCCCGTGCAGGCGTGGGAACGCCAGCGTAACCAGCGCGTAGCCTGCGTGATGGGGCATGGTAATGAGTTCGTAGGCTCGGTGAACCTCAAGGCCTGCAATTGATCAGGGTGCAGGGTGTGGCTCTACTGCCGCCTGGATGCCTTGGCCGGCCATCAGGCGGTCACGGGTTGCCAACGCTTCTTCTCGGGTACCGAAGGGGCCAATGAAAATTCGCGGTTTCGGCCCGTCATTGGCTACATTGGCCACAAAACCGTGCTCAACCAGGCGCGCTGTCATGTCGCTGAGCGCGCCCGGATTATTGTCAGCGATGCGCACGTCCCAGCCATTGGGGGCATGGGCAGCTGCCCTGGCATTCTCGGCGTCAGGTTCGCCTGGCTGCTGCGCCAGCCCAGCCCCACAGGCCGCCCTCACCACGACATTGCTGCCGTCGCGATCAATTACCGCTTGATACCCTTCCTCGGTCTTGATCGCGGCATAGCTTTGGAAACCACCATATATACCAGTGGAATCCTTGCCCTTGACCTGCCCGCACACGTTGCCCTGAGGCGTGGTGCGGACGTTGGTGAACTTGGCCGAACCGGGGTTCTCCAGTTGCCCGGACACCGCCTTGTGCGCTTCTTCCACTGCGCTGCCGCAGCCCGCCAGGGCCAACAGTACCGTTACCGTCATTAATTTACGCACAGACCTGCCTCCAAACCGTCAAGCGAAGCATTCTACCACCACCCTAGTGGCTCGGCGTCTGAGCCGGGTTGTGGCATCATGTCGCTTTACACTTGCTGACCGAGGTCACCATGAGCGCCACTGACGAACGCCAGCAACTGGCCTATCACCGCTATCTGTTGGCTAATCCTGAGTTGTCGCAGGACATACAGGCACTGTCTGACGAAGAGCAATACCAGCAGGTGCAGTGGGCGTTTGAAGATGCCGCCCAGAGCTTGGGTCTGCAGCCCTGGGAGTATGTACTTGAATTGGTGGCGGACAGCCCGCAAGCCTTGGCGACGATGCGCGAAGCGGTTCATCGCGAGGTGGCCGAGGCTCTTGGCATGACCTGGCAACAGTACCAGGCCGTAAACGGCCTTTGACCCAGGCGCCCTGTGCCAAGCAGCCTGCAACAGTGAGCGCGTGGGACAGGTGTAAAAGCCGACTAAACGAAAAAGGGTGACCCCTGAGGATCACCCTTTTTCGTGCCTTGCGGCGAAGCTGGTAGGCACAATTGGACTCGAACCAACGACCCCCACCATGTCAAGGTGGTGCTCTAACCAACTGAGCTATGTGCCTGCTGTGGGTGCGCATTTTACGCACGCCTAAGGCAGTGTCAACTTGTAATTTCCGTAAGCCGCTGATTGACGGGGGAAATCCTGGTAACGCTTACCTGGTTTTGCCCAGATAGCCTCCCGGCAGGATGGCCCTAGCCGATACGCAGGGTTATGAGGTAGCATCTAGACGCTGTCAATAATATTAAACAACGAGTTGCTGCCATGCCGAACACTGCATATCCACCGTCTTACTACGCTGCATCGGCCAACCCTGCACCGGCGCGCCCGCCGCTTGAAGGCGCCTTTGAGGCCGACGTTTGCGTTGTAGGCGCAGGTTACACCGGCTTGTCCAGCGCCTTGCACCTGCTGGAGCAAGGGTTCTCCGTGGTGATTGTCGAAGCCGCCCTCGTAGGCTTTGGCGCTTCTGGCCGCAACGGCGGGCAGATCGTCAACAGCTACAGCCGTGATATCGACGTCATCGAACGCACGGTTGGCCCCCGCCATGCCGAGCTACTGGGCGCCATGGCGTTCGAAGGTGGGCGGATCATCCGCGAGCGGGTGGCGCGTTACAACATTGCCTGTGACCTCAAAGACGGCGGGGTCTTCGCGGCCATCACCAGCAAACAGATGGCCCACCTCGAAGCGCAGCAACGGCTATGGGAGCGATACGGCAATACTCAGCTTGAGTTGATGGACCGCCGCCGGATTCGTGAAGTGGTCGCCTGCGAAAAGTACATTGGCGGCTTGCTAGACATGAGCGGTGGCCACATCCACCCCTTAAATCTTGCGCTTGGCGAAGCCGCTGCGGTTGAGTCGCTGGGCGGTCGTATTTTTGAACACAGCCCTGCAACCCGTATAGACCGTGGCCCCAATCCGGTGGTGCACACCCCTAACGGCCAGGTAAAAGCCAAGTTCGTGATCGTCGCCGGCAACGCCTACCTAGGCAACCTCATCCCCGAACTGGCGGCAAAGTCCATGCCCTGTGGCACTCAGGTGATTACCACCGAGCCGCTGGGGGATGAGTTGGCGCATAGCCTGTTACCCCAAGATTACTGCGTGGAAGACTGCAACTACCTGCTCGATTACTACCGACTCACGGCAGACAAGCGCCTGGTGTTCGGTGGCGGCGTGGTATACGGCGCCCGGGACCCTGCCAATATCGAAGCCATTCTGCGGCCCAACCTGCTCAAGGCATTCCCCCAGCTCAGGGGTGTGAAGATTGACTACGCCTGGACCGGTAACTTTCTGCTGACCTTGTCTCGCCTGCCTCAGGTAGGGCGCATCGGCGACAGCATCTACTACTCCCAAGGCTGTAGTGGCCATGGTGTGACTTACACCCACCTGGCCGGCAAACTGCTTGCCGAAGTACTGCAGGGCCAAGCGGAACGCTTTGATGCATTCGCCTCGCTGCCGCACTACCCCTTCCCAGGGGGCCAAGCACTGCGCGTGCCACTTTCGGCACTCGGCGCCTGGTATTACAGCTTGCGCGACAAACTAGGCGTATAGTTCGCGTGCTGGCTCAGCGGGCCGTGCCAAGGGTTTGAAGCGCCTGATCAGCTGCGCGCTCCTGCCCTGCTCCAGCCAACCGGCTCGCGGCCTGCCGCCAGACTGACGCGTCCACCTGGGCCGGGAGTTGGGTAGGCGCTTGCGCCAACACCGCCCATTGCCCTGCCGCTTGCCACGCCGATAAAAAATCTGAAAACGGCATCATCGCCCGCCGCTGCTCCCCAACCCGGAGCAACAGGTGACGCTTGAATCGGTCGTAACCCACCAACAGGGCATAATGATCGCTGCTCCAAAAGGCACTGCCTTCGCGGTACCGCAGCAGCACCGGGTTGCCTGCTGCGACTTGCGCCAGCAGCCCTTGGAAGGAGGCCCCTACCGGGTACACCACCAAACCATAATGCCGGGCGGCCTCCTCGATACTTGCGTCCAAGGCGGGCAGCTCAGCCTGCAATGTCAAATAAGGTGTTACCAACCCTGGCGTAACGTTGAACCCTCTATCTCGAAGCAGCGCGGCCAGCGCAGTAGGCGCACCTTGATCGTCTGAGCCGCGGTAAAACGGGACCGCCGTCAGCTCCACGCGATCGGGCAGGCCGCCAATGCGCGGGGCTGGGGAGCTGGCACACCCGGCGAGCATGGCTGCCAGGCTTAGGGCTGCAATCCAGTGCCCAGGAGGGCGGCTCAAGGAGTCAGATGGCATGGTGTCCTCACGGCAATATACAGAGCGGCTAAAGCGCCTGAGGCATCATAGGGAGGTCGGGCGGCGTCGTACAGCCAGCCCAGGCGGCGAGAGCAGAAACCCTAAAGGCTGGTTATCGCCTGGAAGACCGCTCGTCAGTAGCCCGGAAACATAGTGGCCACTGGACTGCTCTGAATAGAAACGCCTGCGTTCGTTAAGCCTGAAGGAGGTAACGCTGATGAGCCTGACAGTGGCGATACTTTTAATGATCCTTGCCTGGTTCGTAGTAGCCGCAGCAATGCTGTGGGGCGTTCTGCGTGTAGTGCGTCGTCACTTTACCGCCACGCCTCGCCTACAGCGCACCGAACTGATAACCAGAGTGCGTGCCCCGAGCCCCTTCGCCTGAAGCATTCGCTGCCTTGAAAGCTGGGCCTCATAAGCGGGGCCCGCGAGGCCCCTAGACTCATTCCTTACGCAGAATGTTTGCCCCGCGAGCGACGCACCCACAGGTTGAGGCATTCGATGGCGGCTGAAAATGCCATGGCCGTGTACACATAACCCTTAGGTACGTGCGCCCCAAAGCCTTCCGCAATTAGCGTCATGCCAATCATGATCAAGAAGCCCAGTGCCAACATCACGACTGTTGGGTTGGCATTGATAAACTTCGCCAAAGGCTCAGATGCCAGCAGCATGACCAATACTGCCACTACTACAGCTACTACCATGATAGGCAAATGCTCGGTCATGCCTACTGCCGTAATGATGCTGTCGATAGAGAACACCAGGTCTAGCAACAGGATTTGCCCGATCGCCGACGCAAAGCCAATGCCTACCTGAGCGCTTACGTTGGCGTCTTCTTTAGCCAAGGGGTCGACGCTGTGATGGATTTCACTGGTCGCCTTCCATAGGAGGAACAGGCCGCCGGCAATCAGGATGATGTCTTTCCAAGAGAAGCCATGGCCGGCGATCCCAACTACCGGTGCAGTCAGCGTCACGATAAAGGCTACGGTGCTCAGCAGGCCTAGGCGCAGGATCAGTGCCATGCCGATACCCAGGCGCCGCGCCTTGGTACGGTGCTGCTCCGGCAGCTTGTTGGTGAGGATGGAAATAAAGATCAGGTTATCGATACCTAGCACCACTTCCATCACAATAAGCGTGGCCAGTGCAATCCACGCGGCCGGGCTGGCCATCAGGTCCATCAGGTATTCCATGAGTCAGCTCCAGGCCGGTTGAATGACGGCCATCTTAGTTCGCCTTATACTTCTGGAAAATTCGTATTTTTCAGGCCGACTGTTCGGCATTACCGAAACGTGGATCATGCTCAATTACCGTCAATTGCATTATTTCTGGGTAGTTGCCCGTACCGGCAGTATTACTCGTGCCTGCGAACAACTGCACCTTACGCCCCCTACTATCAGCGGTCAGCTGTCATTGCTCGAACGCAACATGGGGTTGCGGCTGTTCCAGAAAGTAGGCCGTTACCTAGAGCTTACTGAGGACGGGCGACGCGTGCTGGCCTATGCCGAACCCCTGTTTGAGGCAGGCGCTGCGCTGGAGTCAATGCTCAAGGCGCAGCCGGGCCAGCAGCCGTTAGGGCTAAGGGTCGGGGTGGCGGACGTAGTGCCCAAGTCCATCGTGTACCGGCTACTGGCGCCCGCCATGGCCCTGCAAGATCCTCCATTGCGCCTGACCTGTCGCGAAGACAAGCTTGAGCGGCTGCTGGCAGACCTGGCCATCCAACGCCTGGATCTGGTGATTTCCGATAGCCCGGTCCCCGCCCAACTGGACATCAAGAGTCGCACGCTGAAGCTGGGCGAATGCGGCATCGGGCTGTTCGCCACTCCGGCCCTGGCCGAGGACCTGGCGGGTGAGTTCCCACAGTGCCTGGAAGGCGCGCCACTGCTGATTCCGGGCGCACAAAGCATGGTGCGTGGGCGCCTGTTACGGTGGTTGGAAGACTGCCGCGTGCAGTGCCGGATCGTAGGTGAATTTGATGACAGCGCCCTCATGCAAGCCTTCGGCATAGCCGGTAGTGGCGTGTTCTTGGCACCTCGGGTTATCGCGGCGGATCTGGTACGTCGAGACGAGCTGCGCTTGCTGGGTGAAACCGACGCAGTCACCGAAGCCTTCTATGCCATCTCGGTAGAACGGCGGGTAAACCACCCGGGCATACTGGCCGTGGCCGAGGGTGCTCGCCAAGGTCTGTTCCACCCGTAATGGCCAGGCGCATCTGGTATAACGCTTAGCGCCCCTCCCCCACAGGTAAACCGCCATGACCGAACACGCCGCTGCCACCCAGCGTCCCGAATTGAGCGACGTGGATATCCGCATCCTCGGCTGCCTGGTAGAAAAACAGGCCAGCAACCCGGAGACCTACCCCCTTACCCTCAATGCACTGGTACTCGCCTGCAATCAGAAGACCAGCCGAGACCCGCTCATGCAGCTCACGCCTGGGGAGGTAGGCCAGCACCTGCGCGCACTGGAAAGCGCCGGGCTTGCGCGCCTGGTTATGGGCAACCGTGCCGATCGCTGGGAGCATCGGCTCGACAAAGCCCTCGAGCTAGTCCCCGCGCAAGTGGCGTTGCTAAGCCTACTGTTTCTGCGCGGCGCCCAAACGGTGGCCGACCTGCTAACCCGCAGCACCCGCCTTCATCCCTTTGACGATGCCCAGCAGCTTCAGCATCAACTGGAGCGGCTGATTGCACGCGGCCTCGCGCAACTGCTACCGCGCCAAGCCGGGCAACGAGAAACCCGCTATCACCATGGCTGGGCGAATGGGGCGGCGCTAGAAGCTGAGCACGACGCCCGACCTGCGTCTGGGGCTGGCCGGATCGAGGCGCTGGAGGCGCGAGTCGCAGCGCTGGAAGAACGCCTCGCCCGGCTAGGGGTGGATTGACTAACCTGCCGAAGCGAACGCTGCAGCTTCGGTCACCAGCGACAGCGACGGGCGCACGCCGGTATACAGCACAAATTGCTCTAAGGCCTGCAATGCCACCACATCCTGGCCGGTAATCACCGGCTTGCCCATGGCCTGGGCTGCCTGAATCAGGGGGGTATGAGCGGGCAAAGCCACCACGTCGAATACGTAACGGGCCTGGGCAATGGCATCTTGCTCGAACGCCAGGGTAGCGGCGTCCGGGTCACCGGCCATGCCTAAAGGCGTTACGTTGATCAACAGGTCGGCTTCCACGCTCCGGGCCGTGGCTTGCCAGGTATACCCACAGCGTTCAGCCAGGGCCTGACCGGCTTCGACGTTGCGTGCGATCAGCGTGCCCTGACTGAAGCCCGCATCGCGGAATGCACAGGCGACGGCCTTGGCCATGCCACCACTACCCCGTAGGGCAAGGCGCAGGTGGGTATCCAGGCCGTGGGTGTCGATCAGCTGCCGAATCGCCAGGTAGTCGGTGTTGTAAGCCTTCAGGTGACCACCGGTGTTGACGATCGTGTTGATGGATTCAATCGCTGCCGCCGACGCATCCAGTTCGTCCATGTAGGCAATACTCGCCTCTTTGAACGGCATGGAAACCGCGCAGCCACGAATGCCCAGTGCCCGAATACCGCCAATGGCCCCGGCAAGGTTCGTGGTGCTAAAGGCCTTGTAGAAAAAGTCCAGGTTTAGGGCCTGGTAAAGGTAGTTATGAAACCGAGTGCCGAAGTTGCCGGGGCGTGCGGCCAGCGACATACAAAGTTGGGTGTGTTTGTTTGGAAAGATGGCCATTCAAAATCCGCCAGGTGTTTGATGTGCAAGGAAACAAGCGTGTGAACTTACATAATCTTTACCCTGAACCGGTACAAATTTTTACACTTTCACTGTCATAGTAGGCACGGCTGCTCTTCACCCCACGCGTGTGGCCTGGGCATGGGCCGCCTCACGAGGAAGCATCATGATCCGTCATCTCCCCCGGTTCGCTCTGTTGATCGGTGCCTTGAGCCTTGCCGGCCAAGCGTCTGCCCACGGTGGTGGCATTGGGCCCGGCATCGTAGGCGCTGTGCTGGGCGCGGCAGTGGTTGGCGCGGTAGTGGCCAGGCCTGGCCCGGTGATCGTTCAGCAACCGGTGTATGCGGCCCCCCCGCCGGTGTACGTACAGGCACCGCCACCTCCGGTGTACTACCAGCCTGCGCCCTACTACCAACCTGCGCCTGGGTACATCATGGAAGCTCCACCGCCTCCGCCGCCAGGCTATTACTACGCACCCCGCGGCTACTATGGCCCGCCCCGCTGGTGAAGCTGCTTGACCTAGCCAGGGATATACCCGCGGCCTGGGCCAAACGCGCCAATAGATGAAGAAAGATTTAGCCTGTCAGGCAATCGACAGGCTGTTGGCCATAAATTTACAATGCAGCCAATCTTGATGGCATTGCTGCCATATCTTCATCCTTATTGCGAGCATCCTTCGTGAAAACCCACTTTTCGATACTAGGTTTGTGTTTCGCGCTCGCAGGCGCTTGCCTGGCGCCCTTTGCCTCAGCCACCGAGGCGTCGTTCAGAGACCCTGCGCAGGTGCACCTTGCGTCCCATAGCGCCCTGTTGGTGGATCTGCAAACCCGAGACATCATTTATCAGAGCAAGCCTGACCAAGTCGTACCTATTGCGTCCGTCACCAAGTTGATGACCGCCATGGTGGTGCTCGATGCCAAACAGTCCATGACTGAAGAGATCGCGGTAGACATCAGCCAAACCAAAGAAATGAAAGGCGTGTTCTCCCGAGTGAAGCTTGGCAGCACCCTAAGCCGGCATGACATGCTGTTGATTGCGCTGATGTCCTCGGAAAACCGCGCAGCCGCGACCCTCGCCCACCACTACCCTGGCGGATATCGAGCATTCATCGCGGCGATGAACGCCAAGGCCAAGGCGCTAGGCATGGCCCATACGCGTTATGTAGAGCCCACGGGGCTCTCCGAGCAGAACGTATCCACGGCCCGAGACCTGAGCAAGTTGCTGATCGCGGCCCGCAACTATCCAATGCTGTCTGAGCTGAGCACCACCAAAGAAAAAACCGTCGCGTTCAAAAAGCCTAACTACACCCTAGGCTTTCACAACACAGACCATCTACTGAACCAGAAAAACTGGGACATCGAAATCACCAAGACGGGCTTCACGGATGAAGCCGGGCATTGCCTGGTACTGGTGACGAACATGGCCGGCCGGCCCGTGGCCATGGTGATACTCGACGCTTTCGGTAAATACACGCACTTTGCCGATGCCAGCAGGTTGCGCACCTGGATGGAGACGGGCCGCAGTGCCAAGGCGCCGGCGGTGGCCATGCAGTACAAGGCCGACAAGCACCGTCAATTGACCGACTGAATAGCCCCGGCCCGGCGGGTGCTTGTGCCTTTGGAAAAAGGGCAGGCACCGCGCGCCGTTCAAACGCGCTAGGGTGCCTGGGTAGATGAAATATTCTTCAAATAGGTGATTGCCCAAACTTGGCACAATGCCAGGGTCCGCTTCTGACTTTGCAGGTACCTCCATGACACGCGTATTGACCATCGAAGACGATGCCGTTACCGCCCGGGAAATCGTCGCGGAATTAAGCAACCATGGCTTGGAGGTCGACTGGGTCGACAACGGTCGGGAGGGATTGGTCAAGGCTGTGAGTGGTGTGTACGACGTGATCACGCTTGACCGAATGCTGCCGGAGCTGGACGGGCTGGCCATCGTCACTACGCTGCGGACCATCGGTGTGTCCACACCGGTACTGATGATCAGCGCGCTGTCGGATGTGGATGAGCGGGTCAGGGGCTTGCGCGCAGGGGGCGATGACTACCTCACCAAGCCGTTTGCCTCGGATGAAATGGCCGCTCGGGTAGAGGTGCTGTTGCGCCGCAAGCAGGCAGGCACCCCTCAGGACAACACCCTGAGGGTGGGTGACTTGGAGCTGGACCTGATCACCCGTGAAGCACGCCGTGAGGGGCACCCTCTCAACCTCCTGCCCACTGAGTTCAAGCTGCTGGAATTCCTGATGCGCAACGCAGGCCAGGTGCTCACCCGCATGATGATCTTCGAAGAGGTGTGGGGTTATCACTTCGATCCAGGCACCAACCTGATCGATGTGCACATCGGCCGCTTGCGTAAAAAAATCGATCCGCCAGGCAGCGCGCCCTTGATCAAGACCGTCCGGGGATCTGGCTATGTCATTGCCGAACCCCTCTAAGGGGTGGCGCTCCTCCAGCAGCCGGCTGCTGGCACTCTACAGTTTTCTATTCGTGGCCTGGAGCAGCATCCTGCTGGGTGTGCTCTATTTCGAAGTGTCTGACTACCTTAATAGCCTGGCGCGGCATTCGCTCATGCAGCGCCAGCACCTGTTCGCACGCTTCGGCGGGCGAGACCTGGAAGATGCCCTGGCGGCTAGCCAGGCGTTCGATGACCGTGCCTTCGATGCCTATGGGCTGTTCGATGACGAACTGTACCCCGTAGCCGGGGAGCTGCACCGGATTCCCAGGGGCCTGGCGCTGGACGGCGACATTTATGAGCTGGACGACTGCATCGATTCCAGCGACCCCAAGTTGCCCCACGACAGTTGTGCCGCCGTTGCCATGCCCACCCGCGATGGCCGTTGGCTGGTTTTGGTGAGGGATAACGGCTCGGTCTTCGCCGTGACACACATCATTTTGCGAGCCTTGCTGTGGGGTGTCTCGCTCACCATCTTGCCGGGGATCGCCGGTTGGCACCTGCTGCGCCGTCGGCCGCTACGGCGCATACGGCATATTCAGGTAAGCGCTGAGGCGATCATGGCCGGCGACCTCTCCAAGCGCTTGCCACTGTCGACTCGACGCGATGAGCTGGACATGCTCGCAGCCATCGCCAACGCTATGCTCGACCGTATTGAAAAGCTGATGCTGGAGGTCAAAGGCGTGTGCGACAACATTGCCCATGACCTGCGCACACCGCTCACCCGCTTGCGTGCCCAGCTCTACCGCATCAAGCAACAGACGCACGACGCTTCGCCTCAGGCGCTGCAACTGGACCAGGCGATTGCCGATACCGACACGCTGATGGCTCGGTTCAGGGGGCTGCTACGCATTTCGGAAATAGAAGATCACCGCAGGCGCTCCGGGTTTGTCGAGCTGGACCCCCTGGAGCTGCTGCACGAGCTGCATGACTTTTACCTGCCACTGGCCGAAGAAGGCGAACTGACCCTGGTACTTGAAGCGCCCAGCGCCCTACCTTCCATTACCGGGGACCGTGCGCTGCTATTCGAAGCCATTGGCAACCTATTAAGCAACTCGATCAAATTCACGCCCGTGGGGGGCACGGTGATGCTCAAGGCTGAGGTGCATGGTGGCATGGCGCGGATCAGTGTGGAGGACTCAGGCCCCGGTATTCCTGAGCATGAGCGCCGTGCCATTTTCCAACGTTTTTACCGCACTGATGACGCCGTCCAAGGCGGCTTTGGCCTTGGCTTGTCTATCGTTGGCGCCGTGGTGAACCTTCATGGCTTTGGGCTTGAGGTCACCGACAGCGCTCTTGGCGGCGCCAGCCTGGTGCTCGATTGCCGCCCTACCAACGTATTGGTGGCCACATGAACCTACTCTATATCACCGAACAGCCCGACCCTTCGCTGATGCAACTGTTTGCCGATCATCCCGGCGGCGTGGTGCGCAGTGCGCCCGAGCAAGCCGACCGCCACCTGGCCGGACATTACGGCTTCATTGTGCTCGATCTGCACCAGGCGCAACCTGATCTGTTAAGCAAGGCGGTGATTCGCCGGGGCCGCGCGCGCCTGCTGGTGCTGCTGGGGCAGAGCGACTCCAGCACCCGTGCTCAGGTGCTGCACGCCGGGGCGGACGCTTGCCTGGCCCACCCGCTGACCGCAGTTGAGCTGCAGGCCCGCATGCAGGCCTTGAGCCGGCAACATACAACCACGGCAACTGCAGCCGTTGCCCACACCGAGCTGTGGCTGTCCAGCAACCGCCTGCTGCTCGGCCGAGGTACGGCTCAGGAAAATGTAACCGTGACCGAACAACGGCTGTTGGCGCTCCTGGCCCAGCAAGGCCAGCCGGTGAGCCGGCGCGCCATAGAAGACCATGTCTGGGGCAGTGCCCTGCCCTCTCGCGGGGCGCTGATCGAGCGCCATGTCTGCAACCTGAGGCGCAAGCTGGCGGAGCTGGGTGTACCCTACGCCTTGCAAACCCTGCGCGGCTACGGCTACTGCCTGAACGAACCCCTACGGCTGCGCACGGATTAACACCTGGGCTAGCCGTGGGTGAACCCCGGCGGGCGTTTGGCGATGAAAGCGCTCATACCTTCCTTTTGATCCGCTGTGGCAAAGGTGGCATGGAACACGCGGCGCTCAAACCGTACGCCTTCGGCCAAACTCACCTCAAACGCCCGTGCCACGCTTTCCTTCACCATCATTGCCACCGGCAGGGACTTTTCTGCAATCACCCCGGCCACCTTCATCGCCTCTTCCAGCAGCGCGGCTTTGGGAACGATGCGGGCCACCAGGCCAGCCCGTTCCGCCTCCTCGGCGTCCATCAGGCGGCCCGTAAGGCACAGCTCCATGGCTTTGGCCTTGCCCACGGCCTTTGCCAAACGCTGAGTGCCGCCCATGCCCGGAAGTACACCCAAGTTGATTTCCGGCTGGCCAAATCGGGCGTTGTCTGCGGCCAGAATAAAATCACACATCATTGCCAGCTCACAGCCACCGCCCAAGGCATACCCGGCCACTGCGGCAACCATGGGTTTGCGCCGAGCGGCGATCCGGTCTGCCTCGCGGAACAGGTCGTCCATGTAGATACCGGGGTACTCAAGGGTTGCCATCTCTTTAATATCGGCGCCGGCGGCAAAGGCTTTCTCTGAGCCCGTGATCACGATACAGCCGATAGCAGGGTCCGCCTCGAGCTGGTCCAAGGCCTGATTCAACTCAGCCACCACCTGAGCATTGAGCGCATTCAAGGCCTGCGGCCGGTTCAGGGTCAGCAGCGCAACCCGCCCTTCGGTAGTCAGTACAATGGTTTCAAACGCTGGCATTGCAAGTGTCCTATTGAATTAGTCGATGCATTCGATGGCAACGGCCGTGGCCTCGCCACCGCCGATGCAGATGGCCGCAATACCCCGTTTGAGGGAGCGGGCGCGTAAGGCAGCGATCAGTGTGACCAGAATGCGTGCCCCTGACGCTCCGATGGGGTGACCCAGCGCGCATGCCCCGCCATTCACGTTGACGCGGTCATGGTCGATCGACAAGCGCTGCATGCAAGCGAGCGCGACCACGGCGAAGGCTTCGTTGATCTCGAACAGGTCCACATCGGCCAATGCCCAGCCGGTGCGCGACAGCACGCGCGTGATTGCACCTACCGGCGCCAAAGGGAAGCGCCCGGGCTCATCGGCGAACGCCGCGTGCCCGCGAATCACCGCCAGCGGCGTTAGCCCTTGGGCCCGCGCCTCGCTCTGGCGCATCAGCACAAGCGCCGCCGCGCCATCGGAGATGGAGCTGGCATTGGCGGCCGTGACACTCCCGCCGTCGCGAAACGCGGGCTTGAGGGTCGACATTTTTTCAGGCCGCGCCTTGGGCGGCTGTTCGTCCTCGGTCACCCACAGCAGTTCCCGGCCCACCGGGGCCTGCACCTTGATGATTTCCTCGGTGAAACTGCCGTCTTTCATGGCCCGGCGAGCGCGCTCCAACGACGCCACGGCGTAGTCGTCCTGAGCCTGACGATCGATGCCCTCGCTGACTGCGCAGTCCTCGGCAAAAGTGCCCATCAATCGCCCAGGGCTGTACGCATCCTCCAGGCCGTCCATAAACATATGGTCGATGACCCGGCCGTGCCCCATGCGATAGCCACTACGGGCTTTATCCAGCAGGTAAGGGGCATTGGACATGCTCTCCATGCCCCCCGCCACCAGGGTTCTGACATGGCCTGCCAGCAGGCAGTCATGGGCCACTATCACCGCCTGCATGCCAGAGCCACACATCTTGTTCAAGGTGGTACACGGCGTTGCGGTGGGCAACCCCGCACCCAATGCCGCTTGGCGTGCTGGCGCCTGGCCCAGACCGGCAGATAGCACGCACCCCATCAGCACCTCATCCACGGCGCTTGGCGATACCCCGGCGCGGGCAACAGCCGCCGCAATGGCAGCGCTGCCCAAGGCGGTCGCCGTCAGGCCACTCAGTACGCCTTGCAGGCCACCCATTGGCGTGCGCGCGCTGCCAACAATTATAATCGGGTCGTTCATGGTCAAGGCTCTCCTGTCAGCGCGCAGCCATGCGCAGGGCTCCGTCAAGGCGAATCACTTCACCGTTGAGCATGTCGTTGGCAATGATCTGCAGTGCAAGCGCCGCGTACTCTGCCGGCTTGCCCAGCCGGGGTGGGAAGGGCACGGCGGCGGCAAGCGACGCACGTACGTCATCGGTCATACCGGCCATCATCGGTGTCTCGAACAGGCCTGGCGCAATCGTCATTACACGGATCCCGTAGCGCGCCAGCTCACGCGCCGCCGGTAGGGTCAGGCTGGCGATGGCTCCCTTGGACGCTGCGTAGGCCACCTGGCCAATCTGCCCATCATAGGCTGCTACGGAAGCCGTATTGATGATCACCCCACGGCCGCCGTTGGCGTCAGGCGGGTTATCGACCATGGCGGCCGCCGTGAGCCGCAACAGGTTGAAGCTGCCGATGAGGTTCACATTGATGATGGCCGAAAACGCCGCCAGTTCATGGGGGCCGTCGCGCCCCAGAATGCGTGCGCCCAGAACCACGCCAGCACAATTCACCAACCCCTGTAGCGCGCCGAAGGCCTCGATACCGGTGTCAACGGCGGCCTGTGCCTGGCCTGCGTCGGTGATGTCTGCCACGGCATAAGGCATTCCCAATGCGTGGGCCTGGGCCGCAAGGGCAGTGGCATTGAGGTCTACCAGCAGCACCTTGCCGCCTGTCTCAACGATGGCCTGCGAGGTCGCTGCGCCCAGCCCGGAGGCGGCCCCGCTTACGATAAAGTGCATGTTATTGATGTCCACGTTGCCGCCCTTGTTTAACCCTTCGACCCGCCCATGCTGAAGTGGCGAGGCAGGGCCGGCAATGGCGTCGCCGCTCACTCCATGTGAGCGTTTTTGCCAGTGCCGCGTACAAGGCTGCGGTAATCGCCGGGCTTGGCATCGAACCACTGGCGAAACGCCCGGTAAAACGAACGCTCATCGGCAAAGCCCAACTGCTCGGCGATGACTGCAATGCTGTCATCGCGTTCCGCCAGCCAGGTCACTGCCCGCTCTTTGCGCAAGCTGGCCTTCACGTGCTGAAGGTTCACGCCCTGTGCCGCCAGCCGCCGCCGTAGCGTTGCCACTGACACCCCATACTCGGCGGCCAGTGCTGAGGCCTCGGGCCAGGCCGTCAGCGGGGTATTTTTAAGATGCTCTCTGATACGCTGCGCAAACCCCGAGGGGTCGCGGTATTTCACCAGCAGGTTGCCCGGCAGTCGCTGGCAAAACGTATTGAGGTCGTGTGCGCTTTGCCGTACCGGCAGGGCCAGGCAGTCCGCAGGGAACACCAACCGGGTGAAAGGCTGGTCGAACCGTAGGTTAGCGCCAAAAAACCGCTGGTAGTCGGCCGTATGTTGCGGCGTGCCACTGCGCAGCTCAACTGCGAGGATGGGCACCCGCCGGCCCGACAGCCAGCAGGTCAGCCCATGCGCAATCATCCAGAAGGTAAAGCAGGTGAACGGCCGCAGTGGCTCAGCCTGTGCGTCCGGCGTTTCAAGGGTGATGACCGCCACGCTGCGTAGTTGCTCCAGTTGGGCGCTCATACCTAGCATCAGGCGCAGGAATTCCAGCGCAAGGCACAGCCCCGCCTGCACGCTCGCTTGACCGGTAGCCGCCCGCCACAGGTGCGCCAGGCTGCCCGCGCGCAACGGGCGGGGGCCCATGTTGAAGAACTCATCGTCTAACGCACTGGCTAGTGCCGCCCAGAGCCGTGCATAGGTCGCAATGGCCACACGGGCGTCGTCATCTAGCAGGCTCGAGTGCGCAATGCCCGCTTCGACGAGCGCAAGGGTGGCCTGTTGCGGGCTGACCGCATGTAACGCCTGGCGCACCAATACGATGGAAATGCTGTCTTTGGTCATGGCCGTCCGGTGGGGCTGTGTGCCAGCCATGGTAGAGTGCCGCGACGAGAAAGTCAGCGTGGCCTGCCGTTGGCAGGCCACCCCTGTAAAAGGAGTGCATGATGCGACTGCGCGTGATCACCGGCGCCCTCGCCGGCCTACTGGCCCTATGGGCCAGCGTGGGTTCAGCCCAAGCGGCAGAACCCGCGCCCGTCTATGGTGCGGAACTTGAAGGCTTCGACTACCCCTACACCCTGCAACATTACCCTTTCGAGTCTCAGGGCCGCAGCGTACAGATGGGGTACATGGACGTGGCCGCAGCGGGTAAGGCCAACGGCCATACGGTAGTGCTGCTGCACGGTAAAAACTTCTGCGCCGCCACGTGGGAAACCACGATCAAAGCGCTGACTCAAGCAGGTTACCGCGTGGTCGCCCCCGACCAGATAGGCTTTTGCAGCGCCAGCAAGCCTGAACACTACCAATACAGCTTTCAGCAGTTGGCAACCAATACCCACGCCCTGCTCACCCAACTGGGCATAAAGGAAGCTATCGTTCTGGGGCACTCCACGGGCGGTATGCTTGCCACCCGTTACGCGCTGTTATACCCAGAGGCCACTGAGCGCCTGGTGCTGGCCAACCCTATTGGCCTGGAAGACTGGAAAGCCTTGGGTGTGCCCTACCGTAGCGTGGACGAATGGTTTGCACGGGAAGTAAAGCTGTCTGCCGACAGCATCCGCGAATACGAGCGTAAAACCTATTACGGCGGTCGGTGGGAACCCCGTTATGAGCGCTGGGTAACAATGTTGGCAGGCCTGAACAAAGGCCCTGGGCACAATGTGGTCGCTTGGAACTCGGCACTGATCTACGACATGATTTTCACCCAGCCGGTGTACTACGAGTTCCGCAATCTTAGGGTCCCGACCCTGTTGTTGATCGGCACGGCGGACACCACCGCCATTGGTAGCGACATCGCCTCGCCGCAGGTCAAGGCGACTCTGGGTCACTACGATGTGCTGGGCAAGCAGGTGGCCGGGATGATTCCAGGCGCAACCCTGGTGGAGTTCCAGGGGCTGGGCCACGCACCGCAGATGGAACAGCCTGCTCGTTTTCACCAGGCGCTACTCACCTGGCTTACCCATCCGGCAGGCGCCTCGACCACCCCCTGAGCAACGCATTGAACGCCCTTTAACCCTTCCCCTAGCGAGGAAAGACCATGAGTGAGTTACGCATCGCGGTGCTGGACGACTGGCAGGGTGTCGCCCAGTCAGTTGTCGATTGGAGCGCGCTGGCCAGTGTGGGCCAAGTAGATTTTCTACACGACTACCCTGCCAGCGGCGAGGTCATGGCGCAGCGGCTCGCCCCCTATGACGTTCTCTGCGTCATGCGTGAGCGCACGCTGTTCAATGCCCCTTTGCTCGATCAATTGCCTCGATTGAAATTGATCGTGACGGGCGGCATGCGCAATGCGGCCATCGACCTGGTAGCGGCCCAGGCGCGCGGTATCGTGACCTGTGGCAGTGCCAGCTACCGCCAGGCAGCCCCCGAGTTGACCTGGGCCTTACTGATGGCGTTAACCCGCAACCTGGTGCCAGAGGCGCTGTCCTTGCGCAGCGGGGGCTGGCAGGTGGCCCTTGGGGGTGACCTGGCAGGTAAAACCTTGGGCCTTTTAGGGCTGGGCAATATTGGCGGAACTGTCGCAGGCTATGCAAAGGCCTTCGGCATGGACGTCATCGCCTGGAGCGAGCACCTCACCGACGAGCGCGCCCAAGCCGTAGGGGCGCGCAGGGTAGAAAAACAGGCACTGTTCGAACAGGCTGACATCCTTAGCGTTCACCTGGTGCTAAGCGACCGCACCCGACACCTGGTCAATGCCCAAGCGCTGGCAGCGATGAAGCGCGGCGCCCTGCTGGTCAATACGTCGCGCGGGCCCATCGTGGATGAGCCTGCGCTTATCACGGCACTCGAGAGCGGCCGGCTTGGGGGCGCCGCTCTTGATGTGTTCGATCAGGAGCCGCTGCCGGCCGATCACCCACTGCGTCATTTACCCAATGTCCTGGCCACTCCACATATTGGCTATGTGACCGAGAACAACTACCGCCTGTTCTTCAATGCCATGATCGAGAACATCCTGGCCTGGCACGCCGGTGCGCCTATCAGAGTGCTCACGCCGGCCTGAGACCCCTTAGCCTCAGCGCTTTGGGCCAGGTTGGGGCCTTGGCGCGGGCTGTGGAAAGGTGCGGCCGTTACTCACACCACCGTTGTGTAAGCTGGGCCTGCCTTCGGGAGACGCTTGCATACCTTGCCGCTGTGCAGGGTTGCTAGGTACGGTGCCCTGCTGGCTGTTGGGGTTAATGCGCCGTGTGGGGCTGTTGAGGGGGTTGCCATTCACACCAGGGCGAGGCTCTTGGGCCGACGCAGGCCCCTGCACACACAGCGCCACAAGCATCAGCACGCCGAGGGTTTTCCAGGCTTTACACATGATGCCTCCGTTGCGTTGAATACTGCGGTTGAGCGGCTGCCGAACGCGTTGCGGCCCAGGGTGTCGCACGTAGAGAGCCTTAGGAGTTTGTCATGTTCGTTTCGCTACGCCGTGTGACCACGCTGCTCATGCTGTGTCTGAGCCTGGGGGCCTGCGCATTGTTCAACCCGCACGACCCTTTGACCGTGCAAGTTGCTGGGTTGGCGCCCGCACCCGGCGACGACTTGGAGCTGCGCCTGTTGGTCAAGCTGCGGGTACAGAACCCGAACCCCGAGCCCATTACCTATGCCGGTGTGGCCCTGAAGGTCACCGTGAATGGTCAGCCACTGGCCAGTGGCGTGAGCCCTGCACAGGGTACGGTCGGGGGTTATGGCGAGGCATTGATTTCTGTACCGGTAGCGGTCTCGGCGTTTTCTGTGGTGCGTCAGGCGTTTGGGCTCTCTACTCTACACACGGGTGAGCGTGTGACTTACCAAGTGGAGGGTAAGCTAGACGGGCCTAGGCCAGTGGGGGCGGTGAGGTTCAGTGACAAAGGCCAGTGGGACCCCAGCGTGCTGACAGCGCCAGCAGGCTAGCCCACCGCCTGCCAAGGGTTAGCGGCTGGCAGCCATCAATTTGTTGACCTCGCTGCGCACCAGGAGGGCGTAGTCCTCGGGAGACAACTGTTCAAGCTCAGCCCGTACCCACTCGGCCCATTTACCCTTGCGCCGGGGCTTTTCAGCAATCAGCCGCGCCGCTTCCGCTTTTGCTCGACCCAGGTTGGCCTTCCAGTTCTCGAAATACTTGGCCTTCTCGGCTTCAATAGCTTGGCGCTCGTCATAGGGTTTGTTGGCAAGATTCAGGCTCATGCACCTCTACCTGTAAGGACGGAAGAAGTGGCCTAGTTTACACCTCCTGCAACTTTCAGGTTCGCAGGTAATCCGATTGACCACAGTCGCAAATGAGGAACCCGCTATGGCCCGTAAACCCTCTAACCCCTTGATTGATGACCAAATCATGAATCAGGCCTTCAGTGAACTGGCGGCGTTGGTGGAAGAATCCGAAGGCCTGCTCGGCGGCGCCTATGGCCGCCGATACAGTCGTAAGGTCCGGCGTCAACTTGACCAGACCCTGCAACGTGCCTCCGCCCTAGCCAACCAAATGGCTGAAGGTATAGCCCCAGCGGTGGAGGGCACAGAACGCTATGTGCGCCAAAACCCTCTCCAGGCGCTAGGCATCGCTGCGGCTATCGGTGCGCTGATCGCCGCAGCGGTCAATCATCGCTGATCAACCTGCTGCCCACTGGTGTAGCTGTGCCAGGCGCTCTGATGCCAGCGCGATGCCCTCGCGTTGTGCCTTGGCGCGATTGAGGTAACGACGCTCCCCGGCAAGCCGGCTGACACCTGCGGCTTCCATGCGGCTTACCAACGTCGAGGCCCGCTGAGCAAAGTCGGCGCCCGCCCCTTTGGACGGGTCGATCACAATAATCAGCTGCCCTGTCCAAGGAGTCTGTGCGCCGGGGTGCTGGCTCCAGTCGAATTCGAATGAAAAATGCCCCCCGGTCAAGCCAGCCGCCAGCAATTCGACCATCATTGAGAGCGCAGAGCCCTTATGCCCACCGAAGGGCAACAATGCCCCACCCTCCAACACCGCCCGCGGGTCTGTCGTGGGTCGCCCCTCCCGATCCACTCCTGACCCTGCTGGCAGCACGTGCCCTTCCCGCGCTGCAATCTGTACGTCACCGTGGGCCAGCGCACTGGTTGCCATGTCGAACACCAGCGGCAGGCGCCCCGCGCAGGGGGCGGCGAAAGCGATAGGGTTTGTTCCAAATACGGGCTGCTTACCGCCCTCTGGCACCACACAGGTCATGCTATTGACCATGCTGAGGGCAAGCAGGCCTTCTTGGGCAAAGGGCTCGACATCCGGCCACAGCGCGGCGAAGTGATGAGAGTTGCGGATGGCCAGCACCGCAATCCCTGCCTCGCGCACCTTGCGTACCAACAGCGGCCTGGCGGCTGCCAAAGCAGGTTGAGCGAAGCCCCGGGCAGCATCCACCGCAACATAGCCGGCACCGAGGTCTTCGGTGTGGGGCACTGCTGTAGCGTCCACCCACCCACTCGCGATGGTGGCCCGGTAGCCTGCCATTCGAAAGACGCCGTGGCTCTCGGCGCCATCCTGCTGAGCCGTCGCACAATTGGCGGCAAGTACGTGCGCCACAGGGGCAGAGGCGCCGGCGTTCAGGAACACCTGCTCCAGCAGCGCAGTAAGTGCCGAATACTCGATCATTTCAGGCGCTGCGCGCGCGCCATGCGTTTGAGTCATGGCCTAGGCCCCTGTCAGTGGAAGGGCCGTTATTAAACCCGGTATGTGCAGGCACGTGTCAACGGCATTGGCACGGTGGGCTTAACGGCGTACGCGACGACGCATCACCCCGTTGATCACCACAGCGATCACCGCCACACCGATCGCGATGTACTGGAATGTCTGCTCTTGGAGGCGCCCCTGCGCTTGGAGCCAAGCCAGGCCCAGCATGATGGCGACAATGACGACAGAGAGCAGCAAAGAATATTTTAGACGTTGCATTTGGGTCATAAGCACTCATCGGTAGCGATGTCATGGGGCTGGCGCAGCTAACAGCGCCAGCAGGCGCACCATCTTAACCTGCCCGCCGCCGCTTTCCAGCCCAAGTCATTCCTGCTTAATAACCCTTTGCAGCCCGTGCAGGCTTCACCTCTTCAACCACGGAGGTTTACCATGCGTTTATTCACCTGCCTGCTTGCCCTTGTCAGCCTGGCGTCCACGCCTGCGATGGCGTTAACCCTCAACGACATTCACGAGCCTGAGCTGCGCCATTACGCTGCGACGCTAGCCCGCCAGGCGAGCAACTTTCAGTGGCAACAGCTGTGGCAAAACAGCCGTCGCGAGGGGGTTTTCAGCCCTTCCGGGCCACAGGTCCGTTTCACGCTGCCCATGCAGGATATACCGCCCCTTGTCCGTGAAACCCTGAGCCAACCGGATCAATTGGACGTGCGCTCGCGTACCACCACCTACCTGAGAAAAGAATTCGCTCCTCGCACCACGGGTGAAGTGAAGGGCCAGCCATTAACTGCCATTTGCCTCTGGATGGACTGGCGGGGTGCGCCTGAGCGGGGCTTCACTCGTGGGCTACTCAGGGACGAAGAGTTGCTTTATGTCAGCTTGTCGAAAACCAAGCCTTGCTAAGCAAGCAAGGCCCTGTACGGGTGCTCTTTTCAAGGCATAGCGAAGCATTGGCCGACACTGTGCAGAAACATTCCCTTCACCACAGGCGGAAATTTCCTCCGCAGCCAGCGTCTTTCATGCCCATGTGGCGCAGGCCGCGCCTGAGCACAATGCCTCCGCCACCCGGCTGAACGGATCCCCCACCCTGAAAGGATTTCACATGCAAACGCTGGACTTGAATCAGGTAGACACTTCACGACTTCCCCATTCTCTACGCGCGCTGATCGATTGCATCGGCGTGGAACATGCCTATCGCCTGACGCAGCTCTATGGCGGGCGGCCTCGCTATATTCCAAAGAACCCAACCCGCTCGGCCTTGGCTAAATTGCTGCCAGCAGCGGCGCTTGAAGCCTTGACGGCCCGTTTTGCCGGCACGTCTCTGGAAATTCCGAAGCCGGATCACTTCGAACGCCAGCTTCGGGACAGGCGCATTCTCGAAGAAAGCATTCAAGGCCTTTCACGGGCTGAACTGGCTAACCGATACGGGCTGAGCTTGCGCCAGATCGGCAACATCCGCCGCAGCCAGGCCGTTGCCCAGGCTTAGCTTCCTACTGCATAGATTGCATCGCAATAGGCACAGTCACAACCGCGGCCCATACCGCGCTGAACTCACTTGGAATGGATATCTCTTATGACAACTGGACACAACGAACTGATTGGCTCGGTCATCAACGCATTGCCGCTGGACCGAATGATTGCAGGCCCGCTGCAGGCTATGATTCAGGCGCAAACCGCTGCGAGTAAATCCTACGCCGACTTCCTCATGGGCGTGTGCATCCAGGACGGCAAAGCCGTCTCGGTCAAGTTCGACTACGACGAAACCATCACGGACGAAAACGGCACTTACAAGGGTACCGTTGCCAAGTCGATGCAGATCCCGCTGCTGGCGGCGGTTACCCACCCCAACATTTCGATCAGTGAAGGTACGATCGAGTTTGAGCTCAATATCACTCAAGCTTCGGAAGATACAAGCGAAACGGGCGGCAGTGCTGAAATGCAGGCTCAATTAGGTTGGGGCCCCTTCAAGATGTCGGTTAAAGGGCAGGTTAGCCATAACAAGGCGCAGACCCGCAAGACCGACACGCGCGCGCGTTATGCCTTTAATACCAAAGTGGTTCGCCAAGACCCACCTGAAGCGCTGATGCGTGTGATCGATATGCTTACAGAGGCCGCGATCAAGCCGGTACGCCTGGCAAGCTCCACCTTGAATGAAGACGAAGCCGCGTTGAGTGCTACCGCGTTGCCACCACCGCTTCCGGTCGCTAACGTTCCGACATAGGGCAAGTCAGCATCCTAATCGCGCGTTAGTACATTAACCGCCCACCCGTTGCCCTGCCTGGCCAGGGCAACACTTCGCCAAGGAGACCCTCGCGTGGGACTTTTTTCCCGGAAAGAACCCATGGTCCCCAGCGACCTGCGGGACATTACCCGTGGCCTTCATGAAGCCGCCAGCAGCGCCAATAACCTCATTGCTCAGCAGTACATCAAGCTGTTTGACCAATTCTTCGATTATGACCCCGAAGACCTTGGCACGCCGATGAAGGCAAAAATGGTAGACGTCGCTTTAGGTGACCAGTACTCCATGCAAGTACCCTTGATAACCCTGGTATCACCCCGGGGCCTTGCACTGGACACCATGACCGTGGACCTCTCGGTGAAGGTGTCGGCCACGGAAGCAGAGCGGGTGAGCCATGAACTGGAAAATGGAGACCTAACGTGCGAGCGCTTTTACGTCACCATGGGCGCACCACGCCAGGACCCCGCCCAACGCAGCCCTGAGGAAGTACAGATCAAGCTGACCTTCAAAGCGTGCGAACCGCCTGAGGCGGTGCACCGCATTATAGAGGAATACACCAAGATGATTGCCCCGCTGCGCGTTCAGCACGCCGGCGGTAGGCCTATTAAGCCCGGTGGCCTTCCCGATTAAAAATCCTTTTTGTAGAACAGGTCCAGTGAGCTTGCGACACCACTGGCCGCTTCCAGGTAAAGCTGTCGGGTTAACGCGTAGCGCAGTGCGACGGTACTGGCTGGTTCAAATACCCCCACCCCATATCGCAACGTAAGCCGGTCAGTGAGGTTGCCACTGGCGACCACACTGGTGCGGTTGCCACTGCCTTCAGTATCAAGCTGAAAATCCTGGATTCCCAAGTCTTTAGCCAGCTTCCCCGTGGTGGAAGCACTGCCCATCAGACCAAGGCCCAATGCCGCTTGAGCCAGCAGGTTACTGTCCTCACCATTGCTACTCAGCGGGCGCCCCAGCACCAGCCAGGAGAGCGCTTCCTGCTGGCTCATGGCAGGCTCCGAAAACACATCGGTCGTCGGCTGTTGCGCACTGCCGCTTAGGCGAATACCTGCGATCACATCACCGGTCTGACGAATGGCCTCTACATCCAGGTAGGGCTGATCGATTGGCCCGGTAAAGAACAGGCGCGCGCGCCGCAGCGTCAGGCGCTGGCCATAGGCCCGGTAGCGGCCGTCGCGCAGCTCCAGGGCGCCTCGGGTGTCCAGGTTGTCACCAATGTGCAAGTGCCCTACCAGGTCAGACTGCAAGCCAAAGCCACTGAAGGTGAGTTTTTCCTGGCCAACGTCTACGTTCACGTCCATGGCAATGCCGGCTTGTGCGCGAACGGGTGCTTCTCGCCCTACCACTACAGCATCGCTGGAAACCTTCACTGTAGAAGGTGGCAACTCACGAACGGTGATCGCCCCCTTTGGCACCGTAACGTTGCCACTCACTGCCAGCTTGTCATTAGCCAGGGTCAGGCGAAGGTCAGCACCCGCTTCCACATTGGCGTAAGGCGCCACCACTAAAGGAAGCCGATAGGCTTGCACTGCCATATCCAGGCTCAAAGGGCCCGACCAATCAAGCGCGCCCTTGACCTGCCCCGTACCCTGTGCACCGCTGCGCCAGGTACCTTCAAGCTGTACGTGATCCCCGCTCATGCGCGCCTCAACCCCAAGACCTTCGATAGGCAGCGGCAAGCCTGGCGCAGACAGGGCGCCCCCCGTCAACGAAAACGCCCCATTGACGTTCGGATGTAACAGCGTGCCGCCTAACTGGCCGCTGCCCTGTAACGTACCCGCGACCCGCTCGGCCTGCTCGATCAAAGGGCTGAACACACTGAGGTCCAGGGCACTAAGGTTAAAACTACCCGAGAGTGGCTTGGTCTCACCGAAGGGGTCGATCTTTGCCTGAACCGCCAGTTGACCAAGGCGACCGCCGTCGAAGTTGAGCTGGGTATCTACCAGACGAGGGGTGATTTGGCTCGCCAGGCGTAACACGCCATAGGGAAACTTCACGCGCTGATTGCCCTGTGCCACGGCAAGCATACCGTTACTCATATCCACCAGCAGCAAGCCCTTGGGACCCGTGCTGCCAAGGTCCAGCTGGACGTCAGCGCTGGCGGTGCCCTGCCAGGTCAGGCCAGGTGGAAGCCACGGCTGAATACTGGCTAATGGGAAGTCGCGCAACCGCATCTTGAGTTGTGGGTCTGGGGCCAGCTGTTGATTGTCCGTGCAAAGGCTTGCGGTGCCGGAGCGCCAGCAATGAGCGCCCAACAACACACTGCCATCGTTGTTGCGCGTCAGCGTGGCTGGTGCTTGCAAAGCCCACGCTTGTCCATGACTGGCTACCCTGCCGCTGGACACACGGCCGGCCCAGGCACCCTTCCCCCAACCGCCCTCAACGCCTAGGCCAAACACAACCACGGGGCCCTGAAGTGCCACGTCCAACCTATGGCGCTCGGCAGTACCAGCGGCACTGGCTGTGAATGCGCCCAAGTCGGTGTCTCCAGCCGCCAGGCCACTGCCCTTGAGCGTCAGGGTCGCTCGCTGACTCGCATCAAGGGCGGCGGTTACACCCAGCAACGCCACTCGGTTAGCCTGCCAAGCCAGGCGCTTGCCCTCCAGGCGCACTTGACCCTCCGGTTGATCGAGGCTGCCCTTTAGATCGACGCGGCCTATAAGCGCGCCGGCAAGGCCTGGCCAGAGCTGATCCAGGCGCGGTGCGTCCAGGGTCAAAGCCCCGTCGAGCCGGGTTTGGCTGTTGGCGTTGCCGGTGACTCGGTTAGCGCCAAGGGCGATGTCTACATCCTTAACTACCCAGCGCTCGCCATTGCCCTCTACCGAACCCTTGAACCGAGCCGGCTGGCCGCGCAGTTGACCGGTGACCCCCAATTGGGTGGTCAAGGCGATCTGCCCCGTGTTCCAGTGGCCGTTGCTGGCTACCGTGCCGCCTAATGTGCCAGGCAGGCTGGCAACCCAGTAGGCAGGGTCAAGCTTAGCCAATACCAGGTTAGCGACCCACGCTACGCCGTCGCTGAAATCAAGCTTGACCTGGCCACCCAACTCCCCGGCGCCCGCCTTTAGTTGCAGTTGCGGTAATACCAGGTGAGTCGCGTCGCCACTGAACGGGGTGAGCAGGCCGAAAGGGCCTGCCGGGCCGCTGAACTGCCCGTCCAGATTACCCAGGTAATTACCTTGGCTATAGCGCACTTGTGCTGTTATCCGCTTAGCCTGCACGGGCGGAGGTGTGGGCTGTGGATAAAGGCTTGCCCAGGGGAAATCCAACCAGTTGAGCGTCGCGTCGGCTGAAAGACCCTCTGCCCAGGCGACCGTGGCCTGAAGATCAGCGCGGTGTTCGGGGCTGGCCACCAGGCTCAGCTCGCGCAGCGTCGCGCCCTCGCTGCCGACGGTTCCCTCAAGCGCAAGCGCCACTGGGCCTTGCTCGCCTGGCAAGGTAGCGCTGCCGTGGATCGCATAGCCTTGGGCCAGGTCACCTTGTGCAGCCACTTTAAGGCCATTAAGGCGCAGAGTGGCAGGCAGTGACTGCTGGGGCGTGAAACGCTCCGATTCGAGCGTTAGCGTGGCGGGCACATGCTCTGCTAGCGGTTGCAATGCAGCCGCGAGGGTAGCGTCCAGATAGCCGGTACTGTGCAAAGTCACGTTGAGGGTCTCGGCAACATTCCCGCCAAGGGTGCCGCTTACGGCCCAGGGGCGCCCATCGACGGTAGGCAACACCCCTTCAAGCGTAAGCTCTACCGGCCAGTTACCCGTGGGCTGAACAGTGCCTTGAACGGTTAGCTGCATGTCGCCATAGCCTACGTGCAGCGTGCCCACGCGCAGCCCTTCAACACCCCAGTTCGCGGTTAACCTTACATCGCTCACCACGGGCTGCCCGGCCAAACGCAGCTCACCCAGGTGAGCCTCCCCTACGTCCAGCCCCAACGGCAACTGCAAGGTCGGTAGCGTAAAAGCCTTGTTGGGTGATGCAGGCTCACTGGCGGCACCAGGCTCGACAGCGACGCGGTTGGCGCTCAGGCGATCGACGCATAAGGTAAGGCGTAACAGGCAGGATGGTCGCCAGGCCCATAGTGGTTGCTCGACCGTGACACTCAAACCGTCAGCGCCCGTCCAGGTCAAACGGTCCGCGCTCCACTGCCCGCCCAGCCGCCCTTGGAAATCTGCGACCTCCAACCCAGGTACATGGGCAAGTACCCAGCGGCTACCACGATCGGTGCCCAGTACGCTTGCAATCAGCGCCACCGTCACCAATAGCGCAACGCTTAGCCCTGCCATGGCCAGCAGGCCCCAGCGCACTGCCCGGTTCATAACTCAGGCCCCATTGAGAAGTGCAGCCTGAACCCGCCCCCTTCATCCAGGCCGCGCGCCACGTCTACCCGAATCGGGCCCACGGGTGACACCCAACGCAGGCCGACCCCTACACCGGTTTTAAGGCTGGGCAGGCTCAGGCTATTGAAGGCGTTGCCTTGGTCTACAAAGGTCGCTACTCGCCACTTTGGCGCAATCGCGTATTGGTATTCAGCAGTACCGGCCACGGTATAACGCCCGCCGATACGGTCCCCGTCGCTGTTCTCCGGCGACAGGCTTTGGTAATCGTAGCCCCGCACGCTCTGGTCACCCCCTGCGAAGAACCGCAAGGAGGGTGGAATGGCCTTATAGCCGTTGGTAAGGCTGCCGCCTACTTGCAGGCGAGCGAGGAAACGGTGGCGTTCGAACAAGGTGGTCAACCCACGTAACTGGAGATTGGCCCGTAGCAGGTTCGCATCTGACAACAGGCCTTCCTTGGCTGCCTGCGCCTCGACATTCACACGGTAGCCCCGGTTAGGGTCTACCTTGTTATCGCTGTGCAAGTAGCTGTAGCTGATGCCCGGCATGACCAAGTTGCTTAGCCCTGTGTCATCACCCAGGCGGTATTCTTCGCGCTGCCATTTGAGTGATATGACCCGTTCCCAACCACTAGACAGTGTGCTATGCCATTCTGGCCCGGCAGTGAGCAGCTTGCTCAGCGCGTCGGTGTCACTGATCTCTTCGTATTGATAGCCCCCGGCATAGCGCATTTTGTCGGTCAGGGGAGATGCCAGCGGTACGTCGTACCACAGCCCTACGTTTTGCCGCGGGGCCGACAGCTCTGCTTCGGCTCCGTAGCTATGCCCTTGCGGGTTCACCCAATGGCGCGTCCAGTTGGCCTTGAGCCGAGGGCCTACGTCTGTGGAGTAGCCGCCGCCCAGGCCCAAGGTGCGGGGTGCGCGGGCGGTAAGGTTTACCGTAACCGGGATACGGTGTTGAGCACTGGGTTGGGGCGAGGCGTCTACAATGACACCTTGGAAATACCCGCTGGCCTGCAAGTCGTGGTTGAGCTGAGCCACCAGGTCTGCGTTGTACGGGTCCCCTGGGGTGAAGGGCACCAGACGGCGCAGCAGGTCGGTGGCAATGATGGAGTCCCCTTTGAAGCCGACTTCACCGAAGGTATAGCGAGGCCCGCTCTGGTAGTGCAGCACGATATCAGCGGTGCCCGCTGCAGGATCGACCAACAGCTGTTGCTGCTCGAAATGGCCATCGAAGAACCCGAAGCGTGAAGCCTGATTAAGAATGAGCCGCTTGGCATCCTCGTAATGGCCGTGGTTCAAGGTTGCCCCTGGCGCCAACGCAGGCCCACGCGGCACCACGAAGGTGCGCAAGCTACTGGCGGGGCCGCTTACGCGAATCGACACCTGCCGCAAGCGAACCGGCTCGCCCGGCTGAACATTGACCCGCAACGTGGGCTGCTGGCCTCCGGTGACCTTCGCCTCGACCTTGGCATGGTAATAACCCAGCGCCTCTACCGCAGTGCGCGCTTGCACTTCGGCGGTACGACGCATCTGCTCCAGCGCACGCTCGTCCCGATCCGCCACGCTGCCCACGTACGCCTCGATATTGGCACGTAGTGCGGGATTAGGCGGCGTGAGCGCAACCTGGAGGCGCCCTTGCGCCGCAGCGCCGTGCGTATAAGCACTTGCCGCAAGCCCGCTTGCCGCAAGCCAGGCGAGCCATAGCCCGCCCTGTGTTCGTCTTGAATGCCTCATGGGGGCGATCTTAACACGCTAAGCGCATCGGCCCGAACCTCTCCCTTTCGCTAGCCTGCTCCCGGCGGGTCCGCTAGGATCAGCTTTTTTACAAGGTAGCCGGGTCATGAAAATCGTTTCATTCAACATCAATGGCCTTCGTGCACGCCCTCATCAGCTGGCCGCGTTGATCGAGAAACATCGCCCGGATGTCATCGGCCTGCAGGAAACCAAAGTAGCGGACGACCAGTTTCCGCTGGACGCCATCAAAGCCTTGGGGTACGAGGTTCACTACCATGGGCAAAAGAGCCACTACGGCGTGGCACTGCTGTCGCTCAAGCCACCCCTGGCGTTGCATAAAGGATTTCATACCGATGACGAGGAGGCCCAGCGACGCTTGATCGTTGGCCAATTCGAGGACGATCAGGGTCAAGCCATTACCATCATCAATGGCTATTTCCCCCAGGGCGAAAGCCGCGACCACCCCACCAAATTTCCGGCCAAGCAGCGGTTTTATAACGACTTGCAGCAGTTGCTTGAAACGCAGCATTCGAGCACAGCGCCCCTCGTGGTGATGGGCGACCTTAATATTTCCCCTGAGGATACCGACATCGGCATTGGCCCGGACAGCATGAAGCGGTGGCTACGCAGCGGCAAATGCAGCTTCCTTCCCGAGGAGCGGGAATGGTTGGCGCGGCTCAAACAGTGGGGGCTGATCGATACCTGGCGGCACTTGCATCCGGAGGTGGATGACCAGTTCAGTTGGTTCGATTACCGCAGCCGGGGCTTTGAGGACACGCCCAAGCGGGGGCTAAGGATCGACCTGATCATGGTCTCTGCCGGCCTTGTGCCCAGGGTGAAGGCTGCAGGGATCGACTACGCGCTCAGGGCTATGGAGAAGCCGTCCGATCACGCGCCCATCTGGTTGGAACTGGCCTAGCCATTCTATTCACTCACGCCTATTCACCAGCAAACCATTGCTATCGGTGTCACGCCTTTATACGCCTGGTGTATAAGCGTGAGGCATACCCTTTCATAACCCATCAAGCCTGCTGCCTATGAACCTGAGCGATGTGGACCTAAACCTGTTCGTGGTCTTCGACGCGATCTATACCGAAGCCAACCTGACGCGTGCTGGGCAGATCGTCGGGATTACCCAACCTGCCGTGTCCAATGCGCTGGCCCGGCTGCGCGAAACCTTCAACGACCCGCTGTTCGTCCGTACGGCCCAAGGCATGGTGCCTACACCCATGGCGCAGAACATCATACAGCCGGTGCGCAGCGCGTTGGCGCTGCTACGCGTATCGGTTCAGGAAAGCCACCTGTTCGATCCTGCCACGGCCGCCAAGACCTTCCGCATCAGCATGGCTGATTTTACTGAAGCAGTGGTGCTGCCGCCGCTGATACGCAGGCTGTGCCTGGCAGCGCCGGCAGTGATGATCGAAAGCTTTCTATGCAAGCGTCGAGAAACTACAAAAGAGCTGGCCGCCGGCAGGCTGGACTTCGCCGTGGATGCACCCTTGAATACAGACCCACAGGTACGCCATGTAAAACTCACGGAGGACCATTACGTCTGTGCGATGCGGCCTGGTCACCCGCTTGAAGGCCAGCCGCTTACCCTGGCGAATTACCTGGCGCAAGCTCATATCCACGTATCCAGCAGGCGTAATGGCCTTGGCGAGGTAGACCTGGCGCTTGGCAAGATGGGCTTGCAGCGCAAGATCACCCTCAGGTCTCAGCACTACATGATGGCGGCCCAGGCGTTACGGCATACCGACATGGTTATCACCGTTCCCGAACGTTTTGCGCTGCGCCATGGATTGCCTTGCAGCCCCCTGCCCTTGCCTGAAGTGAGTAAGGTAGAAACCCATCTGTATTGGCACGAGACGACCGATCAAGACCCCGCCAACCAATGGATGCGGGAGCAACTGATCCAGATTTGCGCCTCGCTGATTACGCACCCGGCGTTGGTCAACGCTGAATCAGAATAATGTGAACAAAGTGTTACCTGTAGGTTAGAGGCCCCAGGCAAAGCGGGTAACGCAGAAACACATTCATGACGAATTGCCTCCTGCAGCCTTGAATAGATTTTTAAATAATTGATAAATAAAGACTTATTAAAGTTGGCACGCTGCCTGCTATGTTCTCTGGCATAAGAACAATAAAAGGCATGCTTCACCCAATAACAACAATATGAACGGCTCTGGCATAACAAGAACAACCGCGACAGAGACGAAGCCAACAGATTTTTTTGAGGAAGGTGCGTTTTCCAGGGCAGTACCCGCCACTGATCACACAGAATAAAACTGCCCTGAGGCAGCAGGTGACCGGTTGGACTTAAGGTGGGGATGGATCAGCGCTCAAAAAAATACGTTTGCTTTTGGTTCCTCATGGAATCCACTACGCACGGGCCGCTGACAATAAAAACAACAGGCGGCCTGAGACCAATAATAAGAGCAACTGCGACACACCTTGAGGGGAGCTTCGGCTCCCCTCGTGCATTCAAACGAGGTTCAATATCGCCCTCACTACCACGCCCTTCACTTGCCAGCCAGGCTCCCAGCTCAGTACAGGCCAGGTGCTATTCAACGCCCGCAGGTAACGCCGCCCGCCTTCTTCTACCAGCTCCCTGAACACGGCCTGTTGCTGTTGAGGTGCGCTGACCACCACCAAGCTACCGTTCACAGGCCGGGCCTGAGGGTCTACCAGAATAAGCGCCCCCGAGGGCACGCTTCGCCCGTGGGCTGCGCTCATGCTCTCACCCTCAACGGCCAACCAGAACGCCGGCCCTACGGCGTGGTAATCCGATAAGTGATGAATGCCCGTGCTATGCCGCGCAATAGAAGGCGCATCGTCTGCGGCCGCCGACCATTCCAGCAGCGGATAATTGAAGCCTGGGCCGCTGATGGCCCACTCCGGGCCCACTTCGGTGGGCGCGACACCGTAGCTGGAGCGCTGCTCGCTGACCCGGAGGATTTGCACTACTTCAAGATCCACTTCGCCCAGCTCGCGCAAGACGCTGTTCATAGTGTCGAGGTCCGGTTGGCGACGCCCGCTCAGCCAGTGGTTGAGCGCACCTTGGGAGCGATTGATGCGCTCCGCCAACTGCTCCTGCGTAAGCCTGCGCTCACGCATTTTTTGTTTAACGAGTTCGATCCAGGTTTCCATGGCGCGTACCTTAACCGCTGGCACAAAGGGAGCCATACACACTGCGTAATATAATCCGGGCCCATGAGATTCAAGACGTAATTATACTGACGCTTCACTGAATCGCCACCTTGTCTATCCTCTACGCATGGAGCCCCTATGGAACACACCCTTTATCCTCCACCTCACCCCTTCATGGCCACGCCAAGCCTGGGGACTACCCCTGCACTCTCCCATGCAGAGGCGTTATTGCGCTGCGCATCGGCGGTGGCGTACGAAAGCGCTGATCATCATCGGGGTGAAGCCCGGTATCTGGCGCTCACTGTCGTTCACCTGGTGGACATGGCCCGCACTCTGGTCATACAAGGCTTGGAAGCAGGCCCCGCTACTGTAGTGACACCGGCGCCTGAACACTGACACCACGCATAGCCCAGTGCAATGTTACCTACGGCAAGGTGTACACTTTGATTTTTTCCATAGCGAAAAATCATATGCACACCCTGTCAGATTCCGTTCATATCAGCGCAGACTTCGACACCGGTAATATTCAGGTACTGGATGCCACTGATCCGTCCCGCATTCGTTTGGCCATCCGCCCCGACACCCGCAGCGATCATTTTCAGTGGTTCCACTTCAAGGCGCAGGGTTTACAGCCCGGTCAGGCCTATACCTTTGTGCTGGAGAACGCCGGGCAGTCCTCGTACCCACAAACGTGGCACGGTTATAACCCGGCCACATCCTACGATGGCGCCAACTGGTTCCGGGTACCCGGCACCTTTGATGGTCGCACCCTTACGTTCAAATTGGTGGCCAAGCACCCTACCGTGTCCTTTGCGTACTTCGAACCTTATCGAGAAGCACGGCATGTGGCGCTGCTCGCCCGTGCAGAGCACGTGCCGGGTGTGGCGCTGCTAGCTGAAGGCAAAAGCCTGGAAGGCAGGCGCCTGCCGTTGTTCCGCGCTGGGACTGGCGCGCCTGGCAAGCGTAAGCTTTGGATCATTGCCCAGCAGCACCCAGGCGAACATATGGCCGAGTGGTTCATGGAAGGGGTCATAGAAGCGCTGGAGCAGAATGAGCCTTGGATGCAAGCCTTGCTAGAACAGGCTGAGCTGTATTTTGTGCCGAACATGAACCCAGACGGTACCTTCCACGGCCACCTGCGTACCAACGCCGCAGGGCTGGACCTCAACCGTGCCTGGCAAAATGCAAGCCCTGAGCACAGCCCTGAAGTCTATTTCGTACAGCAGCACATGGCGGCCCATGGCGTGGACTTGTTCATAGACGCCCACGGCGACGAGGGGATTCCTCACGTATTCACTGCTGCTTGCGAGGGCAATCCTCGCTACACCCCACGTATCGCTGAGCTTGAAACCACGTTCCGCAACGCACTCTGTGCACAGACCCCAGATTTTCAACAAACCTACGGTTATACCCGAGACTTGCCGGGGCATGCCAATATGCGCCTGGCCTGCCATGCCGTTGGGCAAGGCTACGACTGCCTGGCCATGACCCTGGAAATGCCTTTCAAAGACCATGCCGATGCGCCTAACCCTCACACCGAATGGTCAGGCCAGCGTTCTATCCAGCTGGCTAAAGACCTGCTGAAGGTTGCTGCGTCAATGGCGCCTAAGCTGCGCTAACGGTCGGTAGGGCCCGCTTTCAGGATGAAAGCGGGAATAAACTGCGCTGGTCAGCGTCCAGCAAGTTCTAGCAACGACACTGATCCTATGGCCGACCTGAACGAACAATTGCGCGATGTGCTGCCCAGACTCCGACGGTTTGCCTTGTCACTTACGCGTGACAGCACTAACGCCGATGACCTGGTGCAGGCAACCCTTGAGCGCGCGCTGAGCCGATGGACCACCAAACGCGCCGAAGGCGACCTGCGGGCCTGGTTATTCGCGATCTTGTATCGGCGCTTCGTGGACAGCCACCGCAGTGCCAAGCGGTATGCCCGTATGCTTGAATTCTTCAGTGGCAAGGAGGAGGCACTGCCCTCTGCGGAGCGTACGGTGGTTGCGCAGGCGGCCTTGAGCGCGTTCGACCTATTGAAGCCAGAACAGCGAGCCTTGCTGTTTGCCATTACCGTCGAAGGCCTGACCTACCAGCAGGCAGCGGACATGCTGGGGGTACCCATCGGCACGGTTATGTCACGCCTGTCCCGCGCCCGCAAAGCGCTTCATCACTTGACCGAAGGCGAGATTACCCGCCCTACCTTGCGGATGTTGAAATGATCGTTCTGCCCCCGTCCGATGACGACCTGCACGCCTACATCGATTTGCACCTGAGCTTGGAAGACCGGCTACGCCTGGAGGCCTGGCTCGAAGCGCACCCCGACGTGAAGGCACAGGTATGGGCCTGGCAACAAGACGCCCACCAGCTGCGTGCAGCCTGGAGCGGGGCCTTGCAGCAGGCGCCCAACCCTAACCTGGACCCTACCCAGGTGCAGCGCGCCCTGCGCCATCGTCGAACACGACGCCTGGCTCAAGCGGCCGTTTTGATGATGGCGGTTGGTGTTGGCGCATGGGGCGGCTGGCAAGCCCGAGGCCCTGGTCAGACTCTGGCGGCCGCGCCCATGACTGACGCCTTGCAGGCTTACCGCCTGTTCGCAGCACAAGGCACTCTGCCTGCAGACTATTCGTCCAACGACAGTACCGAGCTTCAAGCCTGGCTGGACCGCTACTTCCGCAGCGCCCAGCGCTTGCCAGACTTGGCCGCTGCAGGGTTCCGCCCACGCAGTGCCCGCCTGCTCAGCACTGACCAAGGCCCAGCCGCGATGGTGGTGTACGAAAGTACAAACGGGCAGCGTGCCAGTTTCTATGTGCGCCCCCCTGGCCCCGGCTATCACCTGCTACCCCGTGGCTCACGCCGTGACGGTGAGCTTGAAGCGGATTACTGGTCAGACCCTACCTACAACTACGCAATGGTCAGTACCCTGGGCGCGCCTACCCGTGATGTGCTCAATCAGGCGATAGGAGGCGGCATCTGAATACCTTGGACGCACTTAGAGCGGGAAAATTGGCCGGCGCCACTCGCCTGGACCTGAACGGGCTGCACCTCGATCACGTGCCGCCTGAAGTGCTTAGCCTGGCCGATACGCTCGAAGTACTCAACCTCAGCGACAACCAGTTGGTGGCCTTGCCCGCCTGGCTGCCCCAACTAACACGGTTGAACGTGGTGTTCTGCTCCTTGAACCCGTTTACCCTGCTGCCTACGGTATTGGGCGAATGTCCGGCACTGGAAATGATCGGCTTTAAAGGCTGTCACATCACGACTGTCCCACTGGAAGCGCTGCCGGGCACGCTGCGCTGGCTGATACTGACGGATAACCGCATCAGCCAGTTACCTGAGGCTTTTGACCGTTTTCCCCGGCTGCAAAAGCTGATGCTGGCAGGGAATCACTTGCGTACCTTGCCGCCGGGTTTGGCTGAATGCACGGCGCTGGAGCTGTTGCGCATCGCCTCCAACACCCTGGACACGCTGCCGTCCTGGCTGTTCAACTTGCCTCGACTGGCCTGGCTTGCGTACGCAGGCAACCCATTACACCCACACCTGCGCCTTGATAGCCTGCCTCGCCACGCTGCCATTCGCTGGTCAGATCTGACTGTAGGGGCAACCTTGGGTGAAGGCGCATCAGGCACGGTGTACCGTGCGGCCTATGAAAACGAGCAGGTAGCCGTCAAGGTGTTCAAGGGGTCTCGCACCAGCGATGGCTCACCCTACGACGAGATTGCGGCGTCTGTACAAGCGGGCCGCCATGCGAATCTGGTGCCCTTGCGGGCGCCCTTGGAGGGGCACCCGTCGGGGTTGCCTGGCCTGGTAATGGACGTAGTGCCTCCGGCATACCAGCGTCTCGCTCACCCGCCGAGCCTGAGCAGTTGTACGCGAGACCAATACGACGCAGGCGCGCTCTTTCACCTGGAGCCAGCGCGCAGGCTGCTCTACAGCGTGGCGCAGGCTGCCACGCATCTGCACCAGCGGGGCATCTTGCATGGCGACCTGTATGGGCACAACCTGATGGTGCGCCACGACGGTCACACGCTACTGAGCGATTTCGGTGCAGCCAGCGCTTATCGACCAGATGACAGCCCACAAGCGCTGGCCCTTGAGGCAATCGAAGTACGGGCCTTCGGGATCCTGCTGGAAGAAATCCACTCACGCTGTGCGCTGGCGCCTTCAGCGTGGAAGCAGCTGAGCGAAGCGTGTCAGCAGCCAGTACCGGCCGCCCGGCCACGGTTCGTGGACCTACTGGCGGCGTTGGCAGCGCGTTAGCCTTTCAAGCCCACATAAACGTTCTGGACGTCATCATGGCCATCGATAGCGTCCAGGAAGGCCTCCACCTCAGCCAACTGCGTTTCGTCGCTGAGGCCGACGGGGTTTTTAGGCATGTAGCCGATTTTGGCTGACAGCACCTCGAACCCTTGTTCGGGCAATGCTTTCTGTACGGCATCAAGGTCGGCAGGCGCGGTGATGAACAAGGTAGCGCCCTCCTCGGCAGGCTCGCAGTCCTCAGCGCCGGCCTCGATGGCGGCTTCTTCTGGGTCCAGGCCTTCTTTTTTTGGCGCGGCTTCGATCATGCCACAGTGGTTGAAGTCCCAAGACACCGAGCCCTCGGCGCCCAACTGCCCCTTGCGAAACAGTACCCTGATCTCTGCAACTGTACGCTTGACGTTGTCGGTAAGGCACTCAACGATCACCGGCACTTGGTGCGGCGCAAAACCTTCGTATTTGACCAAGGTGTAGTTGACCACCTCACCACTCAACCCTGCACCCTTATTGATCGCGCGTTCCAGGGTTTCACGGGTCATAGAGGCTTTTTTCGCCTGCTCTACGGCCAAGCGCAGGCGGGGGTTCATGTCAGGGTCGGCACCATTGCGCGCCGCGATTTGAATCTCCTTGGCCAGCTTGCCGAAAATCCGCCCTTTGGCATTGGCCGCTGCTTCTCTGTGCTTAGCTTTCCACTGTGCGCCCATAGCTACTCTCTTATTACTTACTGATACGTCGGCTGAGTTTGCCAGCCGGTGGCGGCCAGTCTATACGATTGACCTTCCCACAAAAACAAAGGCCACCCGAAGGTGGCCTCTGCGTGTAGCGCAGCGGTGAATTACTTCACAGCCCAGCCGGGCAGCTCAGCCAGTGCCTTGCCGATGTCAGCCAGGGAGCGAACGGTTTTAACGCCCGCGTCCTGCAGTGCCGCGAACTTCTCGTCCGCAGTGCCCTTACCGCCGGAGATGATCGCACCGGCATGGCCCATGCGCTTGCCAGGTGGCGCGGTCACGCCTGCGATGTAGGACACTACAGGCTTGGTCACGTTGGCCTTGATGTAAGCAGCTGCTTCTTCTTCAGCCGAGCCGCCGATTTCGCCGATCATTACGATCGCCTCAGTCTTCGGATCTTCCTGGAACAACTTCAAAATGTCGATGAAGGTCGAGCCTGGGATCGGGTCACCGCCGATGCCTACGCAAGTGGACTGGCCGAAGCCTGCGTCGGTGGTCTGCTTGACGGCTTCGTAGGTGAGCGTGCCGGAACGCGACACGATACCGACCTTGCCTGGCAAGTGAATGTGACCGGGCATGATGCCGATCTTGCATTCGCCGGGCGTGATCACACCTGGGCAGTTAGGGCCGATCAGGCGTACACCCAATTCGTCGCACTTGACCTTGGCGTCCAGCATGTCGAGGGTAGGGATACCTTCGGTGATGCACACGATCAGCTTGATGCCACCAAAGGCCGCTTCAAGGATGGAATCCTTGCAGAACGGAGCCGGCACGTAGATCACAGAGGCTTCGGCGCCTGTAGCTTCGACCGCTTCCTTGACGGTGTTGAACACCGGCAGGTTGAGGTGAGTCGTGCCGCCCTTGCCGGGAGTCACGCCACCCACCATCTTGGTGCCGTAGGCAATAGCCTGCTCGGAGTGGAAGGTACCCTGCGAGCCAGTGAAGCCCTGGCAGATGACCTTGGTATCTTTATTGATCAGGACGCTCATTACTTGCCCTCCGCGGCTTTGACGACTTGTTGAGCAGCGTCGGTCAGGCTGGTAGCCGCGATGATGTTCAAACCACTTTCTGCGAGCACTTTGGCACCCAGTTCAGCGTTGTTGCCTTCAAGGCGAACGACGACCGGGATCTTCACGCCCACTTCCTTCACTGCGCCAATGATGCCTTCTGCAATCATGTCGCAGCGCACGATACCGCCGAAGATGTTAACCAATACGGCCGCGACGTTGGAGTCCGACAAAATGATCTTGAAGGCTTCAGTGACGCGCTCTTTAGTGGCACCGCCGCCCACGTCGAGGAAGTTGGCTGGCTTGCCGCCATGCAGGTTGACAATGTCCATGGTACCCATGGCCAGGCCAGCACCGTTGACCATGCAGCCGATGTTGCCTTCGAGGGCAACGTAGTTCAGTTCGAACTTGGCGGCATGCGCTTCACGCGGATCGTCCTGGGACGGGTCATGGAACGTCTTGAGCTTAGGCTGACGGTACATGGCGTTGGCGTCGATGTTGATCTTGGCATCCAGGCAGTGCAGGTCGCCGTCCGCCTTGATAACCAGCGGGTTCACTTCCAGCAGTGCCAGGTCGTGGTCCTGGAACAATTTAGCCAAGCCTGTGAAGATCTTGGCGAACTGAGACACCTGCTTACCTTCCAGACCCAGCTGGAACGCCAGCTCACGGCCCTGGAATGGCTGAGCGCCTACCAGAGGATCGATAGTGGCTTTGAGGATTTTCTCAGGGGTGTCATGAGCGATTTTCTCGATATCCACGCCGCCTTCGGTGGAGGCCATGAACACGATGCGACGGCTGGAGCGGTCCACGACTGCGCCCAGGTACAGCTCCTTGGCGATGTCGGTGCACGACTCTACCAGGATCTTGGTCACTGGCTGACCATTGGCATCGGTTTGATAGGTAACCAGGCGCTTGCCCAGCCACTGTGCCGCGAACGCCTTAGCGTCTTCACGGCTCTTGACCAGCTTGACGCCGCCAGCCTTACCACGGCCACCGGCATGGACCTGGGCTTTGACCACCCATTCGGTGCCGCCAATCTTGTCGCACGCTTCTGCAGCGGCTTCCGGGGTGTCTACCGCAAAGCCTTGGGATACTGGCAGGCCGTATTCAGCGAACAGCTGCTTACCCTGATACTCGTGAAGGTTCATGCTTTCTACCGTCTTCGTTAGGTACTGCACTTTCGGCGCTGCGCTCGCAGAGTGCCGCGCCACCTGTGACTACTACCCTCGCCAGAGGCTGGGTGTCGAGTCCGACATGCGTTCCGCGGTTCGCTCGGTGTTGAACGAACGACGGGCAGCACGCCGTGGTTTCTTGTTATTAACGCTTCTTGCGGTTGGCGATATGAATGGCGCCGCCATTCACCGCCAAGGCAGCTTCGTGCAGCGCCTCGGACAGTGTAGGGTGCGAGAACACCATCATGCCGAGGTCTTCAGCGCTGGTGCCGAATTCCATACCGATCGCGCCCTGCTGTACCAGTTCGGCAGCGCTTGGGCCAATCACATGGACGCCCAGCACACGGTCGGTCTTGGCATCGGCGATCACTTTGACGAAACCGCCGGTGTCGTTGGCGGCCATCGCACGGCCGCTGGCCGCAAACGGGAAGGTACCCACGTTCACTTCCACGCCTTCGGCCTTGAGGGTTTGTTCGGTTTTACCGACCCATGCGATCTCCGGGTGGGTGTAAATAACCGAAGGAATGAGGTCGTAGCTCATCGTGGCCTTATGGCCCTTGATGCGCTCTACCACCATGATGCCTTCTTCCGAAGCCTTGTGCGCCAGCATCAGGCCACGGACCACGTCCCCAATGGCGTAGACACCTGGCACGCTGGTAGCGCAGTAGTCATCGACGAAGATAAAGCCGCGCTCGTCGATGTCCACGCCACAATCGGAGGCCAGCAGGTCGGTGGTCACAGGGCGACGGCCGACGGCAACGATCAGCTTGTCGAACACGATTTTCTGTTCGCCATTGGCGTCAGTGAAGGTCACTTCGACTTCTTCACCATTGACCTTGGAGCCGGTCACGCGGGCGCCCATACGAATGGTCAGGCCCTGCTTGGTGAAGGTTTTATAGGCCTCCTTGGAAACCGCTTCGTCAGCAGCCGGCAAGAATTTTTCCAGTGCTTCGAGCACGGTCACTTCAGCGCCCAGGCGAGCCCATACCGAGCCCAGCTCCAGGCCGATCACGCCAGCGCCAATCACACCCAGACGCTTGGGTACACTTTGAAACTCAAGCGCACCGGTCGAATCGACAATTACCTTCTGGTCCACTGGCGCGGGCGGGATGTCGATCGGGCGCGACCCGGAAGCCAGGATCACGTTGTCCGCTTCGACCAGCTCGACATTGCCATCCTTGCCGGTGACTTCAACTTTACGGCCAGCCAGCAACTTGCCATGACCTTCGAGCAGCGTAACGCCGTTGGCCTTGAACAGCGTTGCAACGCCAGAGGTGAGGTTCTTCACGATCTGGGCTTTGCGGCCTACCATGGCGGGAACATCCATGGTCATGCCGGAGTGATTGATACCATGGGCCTTGAAGCCATGCTCGGCCTCATGGAATTTCCACGAACTATCCAGCAGGGCCTTGGACGGGATGCAGCCAACGTTCAGACAGGTGCCACCCAGGGCGGTTTTGCCTTCTTCGCTCTGGTATTTCTCGATACAGGCGGTTTTCAGACCAAGCTGAGCGGCCTTGATGGCAGCCACATAGCCGCCAGGGCCAGCGCCAATTACAACGACGTCGAATTTCTGAGTCATAAGAATTCCTTAGCTTCACGCGTCAAACCACAAGGCTTTGACGGAACGCCCAGCGACAATGCATGTGCAGCGTCACTGGGCGTTCCCCTCATGGCTCGAAGCTGGCGATTTAAATGTCGAGCAACAGACGAGCCGGGTCTTCCAGCAGGTTCTTGATCGTGACCAGGAAAGTCACTGCTTCCTTGCCATCGATCAGGCGGTGGTCATAAGACAGTGCCAGGTACATCATGGGGCGAATCACAACCTGCCCATTGATTGCCATGGGCCGCTGAAGAATGTTGTGCATACCCAAGATGGCAGCCTGAGGCGGGTTGACAATAGGCGTCGACATCATCGAGCCGAACGTACCGCCATTGGTGATAGTGAAGGTACCACCGGTCATCTCTTCGATCGACAGCTTACCGTCACGAGCCTTTTTACCAAAGGTCGCGATGCCATTCTCGATCTCGGCCAGGCTCATTTGCTCGGCATTGCGCAGCACAGGCACGACCAAACCGCGGTCGCTGGACACAGCAACGCCTACATCGGCATAACCGTGGTAGACAATGTCGGAGCCGTCGATAGAGGCGTTCACGGCCGGGAAGCGCTTCAGGGCTTCGGTAGCTGCCTTCACGAAGAAGGACATGAAGCCCAAACGCACACCGTTGTGGCTCTTCTCAAAGAGGTCCTTGTACTTGGAGCGCAGGGCCATGACTTCGGTCATGTCAACTTCGTTGAAGGTGGTCAACATCGCCATGCTTGACTGGGCTTCGACCAGGCGCTCTGCAACCTTGGCACGCAGGCGGGTCATAGGAACGCGTTTTTCTACGCGGTCGCCAGCGCCAGCAGTGACCGGTGCGGCCGGCGTTGCAGGCTTGGCGGCAGGCGCCTGAGCCGGTGCATTCTTCTTGGCTTCGACCGCCGCAACGACGTCTTCTTTGGTAATGCGGCCGTCTTTACCGGTCCCTTTGATAGTGTTCAGGGCAATGCCGTTCTCTTCAGCCAGCTTACGAGCAGCCGGGCCGCCCATGGCGTCTTCGTCCGCACTGGCGGGTTCGGCAGCGGCTGCCGCGACGGTGGCCGAAGCGGACGCCGGTGCTGCAGTGGTTGGCGCAGCAGCAGGTGCAGCGCCGCCTGCTTCGATGGAGCCCAGCAACTCGTCGGACAGAACCGTGTCGCCTTCGTTCTTCACGATGGCGCCCAGCACGCCGTCGGCGGTGGCCAACACTTCCAGTACGACCTTGTCAGTCTCGATGTCGACGATCAACTCGTCGCGCTTGACGGCATCGCCCGGCTTTTTATGCCAGGTGGCAACGGTACCGTCTGCAACCGATTCCGGGAAGGTGGGGGCTTTGATCTCGATAGCCATTATCAGTGGTTCCTTAATTCGGTTCAGTACGCGGTGGCATTAGACAGTGAAGGCATCACGCAACAGGTTTTCCTGCTGCTCGGCGTGCATGGAGGCATAGCCACACGCTGGCGCGGCGGATGCCTCGCGGCCGGCGTATTCCAATACCAGCGACGCGTTGTGATTGCCGATAAGACGACGCATATGATGCTGACTGCTGTACCAAGCCCCTTGGTTCATAGGCTCTTCCTGGCACCAGACCACGTTACGCAGATTCGTATAAGGCGCGAGAATCTCGGCCAAATCGGTGTCAGGGAACGGATACAGTTGCTCAAGACGCAGGATGATCGTGTCATCACGGCCATCTGCACGGCGTTTTTCCAACAGGTCGTAATACACCTTGCCGCTGCACAGCACCAAGCGCGTTACCTTCGCAGGATCAAGGTTGTCCACCTCGGGAATCACTGTCTGGAATGAACCCTCAGACAAGTCCTCAAGGGTCGAAACCGCCAGCTTGTGACGCAGCAGGGATTTAGGGGTGAGCACGATCAAAGGCTTGCGCAGTGGTCGAATGACCTGACGACGCAGCAAGTGGTAGATCTGAGCCGGCGTGGTCGGTACGCACACCTGAATATTGTGCTCGGCGCACAACTGCAGATAGCGCTCCAGGCGCGCAGACGAGTGCTCTGGCCCCTGCCCTTCATAACCATGCGGCAGCAACATGGTGAGCGCGCAGAGGCGGCCCCACTTGTTTTCGCCACTGGTAATGAATTGGTCAATGACAACTTGGGCACCGTTGGCGAAGTCGCCGAACTGCGCTTCCCAAATCACCAGTGAGTTTGGCGAGGTGGTTGCGTAGCCGTATTCGAACGCCAGAACCGCTTCCTCGGACAGCAAGGAATCGTACAGCTCAAAGCTAGGCTGGCCTGCAAACAAATGACGCATCGGCACGTAGCTGTTGGCGTCCTTCTGGTTGTGCAGCACGGCGTGGCGGTGTGAGAACGTGCCACGGCCAATGTCCTGGCCGGTCATGCGCACAGGATGGCCTTCGAACAGTAAAGTGGCATAGGCCATGGTTTCGGCGTAGCCCCAGTTGATCGGCAAGCCACCGGCCTGCATCTTCTGGCGATCCTCGTAGATCTTCTGCACCTGACGCTGAACCACTAGCCCTTCAGGGATCTGGAGCAGCTTGGACGACAGCTCTTGCAGCGTTTTGAGGTCGAAACGCGTGTCGTGCCGGGCAGTCCAGGCATGGCCCAGATAAGGGCGCCAATCTACAAACAGCTCTTTATTAGGCTCTTTGACCAGGCTCTTGACCACATGCAGCCCGTTATCCAGCGCGCTGCGGTACTCATCGATCTGGGACTGGGCCACATCGGCCGTCAACGCGCCGCTTTGAACCAGACGCTCGGCATACAGCTCACGGGTCGTGCGCTGCTTGGCGATCTGCTGATACATCAACGGTTGGGTGCCGCTCGGCTCATCCGCTTCGTTGTGGCCGCGACGACGGTAGCACACCAGGTCGATGACCACGTCACGCTTGTACTGCATGCGGTAATCGATGGCCAACTGCGTCACGAACAACACCGCTTCCGGGTCATCGCCGTTCACGTGCAGGATAGGCGCCTGAATCATCTTGGCGACGTCGGTGCAATACTCGGTCGAGCGCGCATCGGCAACGTTGCTGATAGTGAAGCCTACCTGGTTGTTGATGACGATGTGAACGGTGCCGCCGGTTTTGAAGCCGCGGGTTTGTGACATCTGGAAGGTTTCAAGTACCACGCCCTGGGCTGCAAAGGCTGCGTCACCGTGAATGGACACAGGGACAACCTTATCGCCGCTGGCGTCATTTCGACGATCCTGGCGGGCACGTACCGAACCCTCGACTACCGGTGAGACGATTTCAAGGTGCGACGGGTTGAACGCCAGCGCCAAGTGTACTTCGCCGCCAGACGTCATGACGTTGGAGGAGAAGCCTTGGTGATACTTAACGTCACCCGAGCCCAGTTCGACCTTTTTCTTGCCTTCAAACTCATCGAAGAGGTCACGCGGGTTCTTGCCAAAGGTGTTGACCAAGACGTTGAGGCGACCACGGTGGGCCATCCCGATCACCAGCTCCTTGGCGCCGTAGGAGCCGGAACGCTGGATGATCTCGTCAAGCATTGGAATGAGGCTTTCACCACCTTCCAGACCGAACCGCTTGGTGCCTGGATACTTGGTGCCCAGGTATTTTTCCAGGCCTTCGGCAGCCGTAACGCGCTCCAGTACATGGCTTTGCACTTCGGGCGAATACACCGGGCGACCACGAACGCTTTCTAGACGCTGCTGGAACCAGGCGCGCTGTTCAGAATCGACGATGTGGGTGAATTCGGCGCCAATGGTGCGGCAATATGTCAGCTGTAACGCTTCTTGAATCTCGCGTAGGCTCGCTTCTTCCTTGCCGATGAACAGGTCGCCGGTACGGAAGGTCGTATCAAGGTCGGCATTGGTCAAGCCGTAATGATTGATCGACAGGTCTGCCGGAGCGGGCCGTTGCCACAAGCCCAGAGGGTCTAACTGAGCCGCCTGGTGGCCTTGCATCCGGTACGCATGAATCATGCGCAACACTTCAACTTGCTTCTTTTCGTGGTCGCTGCTCACGCTGCCAGCCGACACCGGCTGAGCACGGCGCTGATTCTTGGCCAACAACACGAAGTGATCGCGGACGGTCGAGTGCGAAACGTCGGGGGCGGTGCTGCCTTCAGCGGGCAACTTCTGGAAGTAGGTGCGCCACTCTTCTGGCACAGCGTTAGGGTCGTGCAGGTAAAGCTCATAGAGCTCTTCCACATAGGCAGCGTTACCACCTGAAAGGTGGGCGCTTTCCCACATGCGCTGCATCACGCTTTCTTGCATGCTTGGTCACCCTCGGTTAGGGGCCGCCATCAGCGCAAACCAGGGAAAGCATGGACAAGTCCGGTGCAGCGACTTGCACAAGCCACCAAAGGTCTCACAGATAGCCCGGGTACCAGCCCGGATGCCCCTGCTGGTCTCATTTCTTCAAATTAAAAGCTGTGACCTTGCGAGCCACCGCTCAAGTTGTCGTCAGGCCCGGCGACTGCTGTGCCAGGCCATGACGTTGCTCATGCATCAGGTGTATCAAATACCGCTTTGGAGCAGCATGTTACGTACATGACCGATTGCCTTCGTAGGATTCAGACCCTTGGGGCAGACGCTCACGCAGTTCATGATTCCACGGCAACGGAAGACGCTGAAGGGGTCATCCATGGCCGCCAGGCGCTCGCTGGTACGTGTATCCCGGCTGTCGGCCAGAAAACGGTAAGCCTGTAACAGCGCGGCGGGCCCGAGAAACTTGTCGGGGTTCCACCAGAACGAAGGGCACGACGTAGAGCAGCACGCGCACAGAATGCATTCGTACAAGCCGTCGAGTTTTTCCCGATCTTCCGGCGTTTGCAAACGCTCGATCGCTGGGGCCGGGGTGTCGTTCTGCAAGTACGGCTTCACCTTCTCGTATTGCTTATAGAAGATGCTCATGTCTACGACCAAGTCACGGATCACTGGCAAACCAGGCAAAGGGCGCAATACTAGCTTGTTGCCCTTGACTGCAGCGGACAGTGGCGTGATACAGGCCAGGCCGTTCTTGCCGTTGATGTTCATGCCATCGGAGCCACAGACGCCTTCACGGCACGAGCGACGGTACGAGAAGCCTTCGTCCTGCTCTTTGATCAGTGCCAGCACATCAAGCACCATCAGGTCCTTGCCGCCGGTGTCGACTTGGAAGTCGACCATCTTGGGGGCGGCGTCCTGGTCCGGGTTGTAACGATAAACACTGACTTGCAACATAGCGGTCATCACCCTTAGTAGGTCCGGACTTTAGGTTCGAAAGTCGGTACGGTTTTCGGCGCGAAGTTCACGGCACGCTTGGCGACACGCTTCTCACCCGGGAAGTACAGGGTGTGGCACAGCCAGTTCTCGTCGTCACGGTCTTCGTAGTCTTCGCGGGCATGGGCACCACGCGACTCCTTGCGCACCTCGGCTGCTACAGCGGTGGCCTCGGCGACTTCCAGCAGGTTCTGCAACTCCAGCGCTTCGATACGCGCAGTGTTGAAACCCTGGCTCTTGTCGTTGATCTTCACATTGGAAATTCGTTCACGCAGGGATGCCAGTTGGGCAATACCCTTCTGCATGTACTCACCGGTGCGGAACACACCGAAGTAGTTCTGCATGCAGTTCTGCAGCTCACGGCGCAGTGAAGCAACATCTTCGCCGCTGGTGCGCTCGTTCAAGCCGTTCAGGCGCGCCAGGGCCACTTCGACGTCGGTGCCGCTGGCATCGCGGTATTCGATACCGTCGCTCAGGGCCTTTTCGAGGTGCAAGCCTGCGGCACGCCCGAATACCACGAGGTCAAGCAAGGAGTTGCCACCCAGACGGTTTGCACCGTGCACGGACACACAGGCCACCTCACCCACCGCGAACAGGCCAGGGATGATGGTGTCCACGCCACTGGCGTCCTGAGTCATGGCCTGGCCATGAATGTTGGTCGCAACGCCACCCATCATGTAGTGGCAGGTAGGTACGACGGGCACGGGTGCAACCACGGGGTCGACGTGAGCGAAGGTCTTGGAGAGTTCGCAGATGCCGGGCAGACGGCTGTGCAGCACTTCTTCACCCAGGTGATCGAGCTTGAGCATCACGTGGTCACCGTCAGGGCCACAACCGTTGCCGGCAATGATTTCTTTCACCATGGAACGGGCCACGACGTCACGGCCGGCCAGGTCTTTGGCGTTGGGCGCATAACGCTCCATGAAACGCTCGCCATGCTTGTTGATCAGGTAGCCCCCTTCACCGCGGCACCCTTCGGTAACCAGTACACCTGCCCCGGCAATGCCCGTTGGGTGGAACTGCCACATCTCGATGTCTTGTACAGGCACACCAGCGCGCAACGCCATGCCTACGCCGTCGCCCGTATTGATCAAGGCGTTGGTGGTAGAGGCATAGATGCGGCCTGCACCACCCGTGGCCAATACAGTGGCCTTGGCGCGGATGTAGACAGTCTCGCCAGTCTCAATGCAAATGGCGATCACACCAACGAAGGCACCGTCCTGATTCTTGACAAGGTCTACGGCGTACCACTCGTTGAGGAAGGTCGTGCCTGCCTTGAGGTTGCCTTGGTACAAGGTGTGAAGTAGTGCATGGCCTGTACGGTCGGAAGCGGCGCATGTACGTGCAGCCTGGCCACCCTTGCCGAAGTCCTTGGACTGGCCACCGAATGGGCGCTGGTAAATGCGGCCGGTCTCGGTACGCGAGAACGGCAGGCCCATGTGGTCGAGTTCGAACACGGCCGCCGGGCCTTCCTGACACATGTATTCGATTGCGTCCTGGTCACCGATGTAGTCCGACCCCTTTACAGTGTCGTACATGTGCCAGCGCCAATCGTCGTTTGGGTCTGCAGAGGCAATGGCGCAGGTGATCCCACCCTGGGCAGATACGGTGTGGGAACGGGTTGGGAACACCTTGGTGACCACGGCGGTTTTATGGCCGCCCTGAGCCAGTTGCAGGGCTGCGCGCATGCCGGCACCGCCACCACCAATGATAATGGCGTCGTAATTGAGCGTACGTATGTTGGACATGGATCAAATACCCCAGAGAATCTGCACACCCCAGACGAAATAGGCGAACATCACGACGCCACATACCGCCTGGAAGAGGAAACGCACGACAGTCGCCGACTTGCCCAGCGCCATGGGCGTGAGGTAGTCGGTAGAGATGGTCCACATGCCAACCCAGGCGTGAGCGCTCAGGGCGACCAAGGACAGCAGGCTGAAGATGCGCATCCAGTTATTGGAGAACAGAGCATGCCATTGGGCGTATTCGAGGCCGGGGTGCACGACCAGGTAGCCGATCAGGAACAGAAAATATACCGCGAGCACAACGGCCGAAACACGCTGCGCCATCCAGTCGTACAAACCCGAACGGGACAGGTTAGTGACATTGGTTACCATATCCAGACTCCCGCCAGAACGATCAGCACTACAGAAACGACGATGACGATCTTGGAGCCCAGCTTGCCGCCCTCGAGCGTCTCGCCTACACCAGTGTCCATGATCAAGTGACGTACGCCCGCCACCAGATGATAAAGCAGAGCGGAAAGTAGGCCCCACATCACGAGCTTGGCCAGCGGGCTGGTCAGATACGCCTTCACCTCGCTGAAGCCTTCCTCGGAACCCAGCGACTTGCCCAAGGCGTACAACGCCACGGCAATACCGAGAAAGAGAATGACACCAGAAACGCGATGGAGAATGGACGTGTAAGCAGTGACTGGGAGTTTGATGGTCCTTAGGTCTAGGTTTACAGGTCGTTGGCTATTCACGGCTTTTTTCACACTGAAGAGCCCCCAGCAAGCAGGGCAAAAGTTGTAGGGAAGTGTACTGGTCAGGTACTCACCACCCGGGGAGTGACGACGACAGCGGAACGGCCCGAAAGCCCCTGACGGTCGGACGCCAAGTATAGACAGTTAGGCTACTAATGACAACGTAAAGGACTGTTCCGCAAACTGTATTGCAACCCCCTGCCAAAAGGCGTAAATGACACTGAAAAGAACCCTAAATGCAGCTACCACGTGGCCTGTACAGTCGGTTTTGGCAAATTGACTTTAGGATTTATCACACTATAGTGGTGCGGGCCCTGCGTGGGGGGCTGTCTGATGATTTGAAGCATTAATAGGAGGCCACATGGCTGACAAAAAAGCGCAGTTGATCATCGAGGGCGCAGCCCCCGTAGACCTGCCGATTTTAACCGGCACCGTTGGTCCCGAAGTAATCGATGTACGAAGCCTGACCACCACAGGTCGCTTTACCTTCGACCCGGGCTTCATGTCCACCGCCTCGTGCGAATCCAAGATTACCTATATCGATGGCGACCAGGGCATCCTGCTCCATCGCGGTTATCCTATCGAGCAACTGGCTGAAAAATCCGACTACCTCGAAACCTGCTACCTGCTGCTTAATGGCGAGCTGCCCAATGCCGAGCAAAAGGCAAAGTTCGTCAGCAACGTGAAAAACCACACCATGGTTCACGAGCAGCTGAAGACCTTCTTCAACGGCTTCCGTCGCGACGCGCACCCCATGGCGATCATGTGCGGCGTTGTCGGCGCTCTGTCGGCGTTTTACCACGATTCCCTGGACATCAAGAACCCGCAACACCGGGAGATCTCCGCGATTCGCTTGGTTGCCAAGATGCCGACATTGGCGGCAATGGTCTACAAGTACTCCATGGGCCAGCCCATGATGTACCCGCGCAATGACCTCTCCTACGCTGAAAACTTCCTGCACATGATGTTCAACACCCCGTGCGAGATCAAACCAATCAGCCCGGTGCTGGCACGCGCGATGGACCGGATCTTCATCCTCCACGCCGACCACGAGCAAAACGCATCCACCTCTACCGTGCGCTTGGCCGGCTCTTCAGGCGCCAACCCGTTCGCCTGCATCGCCGCCGGCATTGCAGCGCTCTGGGGCCCTGCCCACGGCGGGGCCAACGAAGCGGTGCTGGCCATGCTGGATGAAATCGGTGACGTTTCCAACATCGAGCAGTACATCGCAAAAGCCAAGGACAAGGATGACCCCTTCAAGCTGATGGGCTTTGGGCACCGGGTTTACAAAAACTTCGACCCACGCGCCACGGTAATGAAGCAAACCTGCGATGAAGTATTGGCTGAACTCGGGATTAAAAATGACCCGCAGTTGGAATTGGCCATGCGCCTTGATGAAATCGCTCGCAACGACCCCTACTTCAAGGAACGCAATCTCTATCCGAACGTAGACTTCTATTCAGGCATCATCTTGAAGGCTATCGGTATACCTACCAGCATGTTCACCGTTATCTTTGCACTGGCGCGAACTGTTGGCTGGATTTCTCATTGGAAAGAAATGCTTTCTAGCCCCTATAAGATTGGTCGCCCTCGCCAGTTGTATACCGGCGAAACTCAACGCGATGTAAAAGACCTCGAAACCCGTTAATCTTTACGGCTTAATCGGTTCAGTTACAACAAGGCCGCCTACTTGGGCGGCCTTGTTGCAATCAGTACATTTGTTAAGGTTGTTCTGCCTTCGCTTTCAAGTTTTTGAGCGTATAAAAGGGGGCATCTACGACAAACTTGTTCGCCACCATCGAAGGCACACTGCCTCCGGGCTCCGTGTGTACCTGGTAGGTTACGAGCGTGGTGTCTGGCCCCTGGGGCTCCAACTTCCAGAATCCGTCCACTTCGGTCACCCGCACGAACCCCTTCTCTTCAGGCACGTAGGTAGGCACCCCCTTGAGCTTGCGGGTGATGCTTCCATCTGGGCCCTCCATCGTGGTGATCTCCAGCACAGAATCTCGCGGGGTGACGGGCCAAGGTGTATTGAACTGTGAATAGGTCCAGGTCGAGGTGCCTTCGTGCTTGAGAAGCTTTTGCGACTTGCACTCATGAATCCAGGCGCAGGCACCGGCCACGTCTTCTTGCAGTACGCGTAGCTTTGCCAGGCTCGCGTGAATCGTAGCCACCCCTTTATAGGCCTTGTAGTCAGAGCCTGGGACTTTGCTCAGGGAGACCTCGATGCCGCCCTCGCTTTTGGCGACTTCCCAGTTGTCGGCCATTGCCTGCGCCGCGATCCAGGGCAGTACGCACACTGCAGCCACTCGATACATCGCTCTCATAGGGTTTCCTTATTATTCGCCAGGTACGGGTCACCTGCCCTGGCCACGGGTCTCCCCCTCAAGCCATGTGAGGATGCGTATCGCCTCAGCGTTATCGTTCCCACATACCGCGAGTTCGGCCTGAAATGAACCACACACGGCTGGCCGCTGTGGGTGGCCGAAGATCTGGCAGAGGTTATCGCCCCCTAACTGCACACACCGAACGCCTGCAGGCTTGCCCGCTGGCATGCCTGGAATGAACGATGAAATAGACGGGGCGATGCAACAGGCACCACAACCAGCACGGCATAACATGACAGGGGCCCCCAGCGGGCAAGCGATTGGATGGAGCCCACTGATACTACCGTCCTAAACGCGCGTTTGAAACTGCCGAATACTCGTACCTGGCTGTTAGGGAGGCGCACCCATCATTGCCGGAATTTGAAGTCCACGGCCGCGCCTTCGACATCGCGGCGGTTTTCGCTTCGCAGCTGAAGGTCCATTTCGTTGGTTAGCAAGCGCCCATTGAGCTCAAAGGGCTCCCCGCTGCCTTTAGGCGCAAACAGCGCAGGCAATAGCGGTTTGCCATCGGCCTGAGGGGCCTTGCCAATAGCCTGCGCAGGGGCAGGCTGCCCGGGTGCTTGCAGCTGATTGACCATGTCTTTGGGCAAGGTAAGGTCGATCTTCGCTTGCGGAAGATCCGTCGCGATCACATCTGACTTCTTGCGAGATTTACTCTTGGATGCAGGCTTGCCTACGCGCTTGCTCGCAGTGCTGGAGGCCACGGCTTTAACCTTCGGCTTTTTGGCTCCTGCCTCGACCTTGGGCTTGGCAGTGGGCTTGCCCTTAACTGGCTTAGCCGGTGGCACGGCAGGCAATGTACTGGGCGGTGAAACCTCAGCGCCCAGTGTGTACTGCTCAGGCGCAGCGAAGACCGTAGGCGACAACGTCGAACATGGCAATAAAATTACGAGAAGGTACAGCGTAGATTTCAAGCGCCTCATAACAGCTCACCGCCCCGGTCAGACACTTTATGCTCTGCCCTCTTTGCCAGGTTGACAAGAGGGAAACAGCCTAAAAAGTAGACTCGCTAATACCAGGCACCGTTCCCCGCATCTTCGCAAAGCTGCGTGGCCAGCACCCCAAGCGTCATCAGAGCCCTCTCCGCTTCCCGGTTCCACGGAATACTACAGTTGAGCCTGATGCAATGGTTGAACTGCTCTGTATTGCTGAAGATCATGCCGGGGGCAATGCTGATGCCTTGCTCCAATGCACGTACATGCAGATCCTGGGTATTGACCCGCCCGGGCAGGCTTACCCATAGAATGAACCCGCCCAACGGCCGAGTCATCTGCGTACCGGTCGGGAAATGCTGCTGCACGGCCAACTGATACGTACTGAGGTTTTTTCGATACTCCTGACGAATGTGCCGCAGGTGCCGGTCGTAGCCACCGTTTTCCAGGTAACTGGCGATCGCCATCTGCGTGACACTGCAGGCAGAGTGCGTACTGAATGTTTGCAGCCGCTGTATTTCGGCTTGGTGTTTACCGGCCAGCATCCAGCCGATGCGCACCCCAGGTGAAAGGGTCTTGGAGAAGCTTGAGCAATACAGTACCTGACCATGGCGGTCATAGGCCTTGAGCGCCTTGTGCTTGCCCTGGTCAAACATCAGCTCGCCGTGAATATCATCTTCAATCACTTGGATATCAAACTCACCGGCCAGGCGCAGCAATTGCTTTTGGCGCTCTTCCGGCACCACGCCCCCCAATGGGTTGCTCAACCGCGACGTCATCATCAAGGCCTTGATAGACCACTGATTGGCCGCCAACTGAAGCGCCTCCAGGCTGATTCCGGTAGCGGGGTCACTGGGGATTTCTATAACCTTCAGCCCCAGCAAGTCTGCCAATTGCAACAAGCCGTAATACGTGGGTGACTCTGCAGCGATCAGGTCACCGGGCCGAGTGATCACGCGAAGGGCCATTTGCAGCGCATCCACACACCCGTGGGTAATGACAACGTCAACTGGATCCACCACGACCCCAGCATCGCGCATGCGGATCGCAATCTGCCGGCGTAGCGGCTCGTAGCCAGGGCTGAACATGTAACTAAAGGCTCGGGGGCTTTGGAACCGCGTTACTTTGGCAATTTGCTGATGCAGCGCGCGCACGGGCAAGTAGTCCACGTGGGGTACGGCAGCGCCCAGGGCGAATACGCCATCGCGGCGAGATTCGTCCAGTACCTGCTGGATAATACTGCTGCGGGTGACTAACCCCGGGCGCTCTACCCGAGCGATATCGGGCGTAGGCGCGGTGAGCGCGGGGGTTTGGTGCACGTAGTAACCAGACTGCGGTCGCGCGCGGATCAGGCCCTGGTCTTCTAGGTTGGCGTAGGCTTGCAGCACAGTAGCGTGGCTTACATTGAGCTGGGCGCTCATCTTGCGCACCGAAGGCACGCGCTCGCCAGGCTGGTAGACGCCCTTTTGAATATCGGCGGCCAATTGCTTGGCGATGCGTTGATACAGCAACACGTTAGTCATTGGCACGACCGTTTCGGCAATGAGGCCCTGTAACAGTTTAGAACTGTATGGGAACAGTTCGCTCAGTTGCCGAAGAATAACCCGCTGCGCTAATCATTGCGACCAGCAAACGCCGGGCGCTGCCAGCACTCGGTATCAGCAGGGGAAGCTGCTATCAACGTGCCTGACCCAGCGCGCCGTTGCGGTCGGAGATCACGACTTCCACTCGACGGTTCAACGCCCTTCCCCGCTCGGTGGCATTTGCCTCGACCGGGTATTGGTCGCCATAGCCTTCTACCCCAACACGCCGCTCTTCTACCCCCAGGTCAACCAACAGGTCAGCCACTGCCTGGGCGCGGTCTCGGGAGAGCTTCAGGTTATCGGCCGCCACGCCGGTACTGTCGGTATAGCCCTCGATCCGGATACGCCGTTTAGGGTTGACCTGCAAAAACTGCACGAGCTTGAGCAACGTACGGTTGGCCGAGGGTTTGAGGTCTGACTCACCGGTGTCGAACAGCACGTCGCCTAGGGTAAGTACAAGGCCACGGTCGGCATCGGTAGTGGTTAGCGCCAGCAGCTGCTCTTCGAGCCACTGGCCTTGACGCTGCACACTGACAAGCTTGGACTCTCGCAGGGCCAACTGAAGACGCTCCCGTTCCAACGCTTGACGCTGAAGGGCTTCTTGATTGACCCCTGCTTCACTGTGCGCCTGAGCGATGTCGCTATAACGGCTGCTCAAGTATGCGTAATGAAGCACGTCCTCGTTAGCCCCCCAGTAGCCCGACAAGCGCTCCGCCCGCGACAGAGACTCGCCCGCGCGGATCACATCCTTTGGCGCAAAGCGAAGGACTTGAGTGTCCTCTCGCACGCTCTGAAAACGAGCCGACGCCTGGGCCAAGGCATCGTCGGTGGCATGACTGGCACAGCCCGACACCCCTACGGCCAAACCGGTACTGGCCAACAAGGCCAGGCAGGTGCGCGCACCCCTCATTGCGTGTCTCCCAACTGCTTATGTAAACGCTGAATACGCCCCTTCATCTGGGCCAGTTGCTCATGGGTCTTGCGGGTCAGCTCGTTGGCTTCGGCCAGGCGAGCGTCCAGTTCGGCCTGCTCAAGCGCCATGCGGGCGGCCTTATTATATTGGCTTGCCATGTCTGCCCGACCCTGCGCGGTTTTATTCAAGGCTTCGGCCAACGGCGAAACAGTATCAAGGGCACCCACCGCGCGGGCCTGCTCAATGGCCTGCTCGGTCAGCTGCAACTGCTCATCGGGCGAAGGCGCCGTGGCGCAGCCAGCCAAGGCCAGTAGCGCTCCTATACAGAGAACTCGTGTATTCACACCGCGTTTCCTACTGATAAATAATCAAAAACGTGAAAGATGATGCCACTTCAGCGTGGGTGCCACCAGCAGCAGGGCTTGACAAGGTTTAAACAGATGCGCGGTTGGGGTGCATAAAGGGGGCACTAGTGGTGGCGTGCACAAACACAGTGCCACAGCCGCTGAAATTGGTTCACCTGTGCGCGAACCAATCCATCAAGACAGTTGGATCCTGATCGGACCAATCATCCATTGGCCCAGCGCATTACCCATTCCTGCCCACTGCATGGCGGTCACTGGCTATTGATTACCCGGACCAATTGTAATTGGCATCCGTATTGCTACCTCCCTTGCATGATTGCCCGCAGGCGTAGCCCTGCATGGCCCTAGAGCATAAGTGCGTGGCGAGAGGGACAATGGAACGGTTCGAGACTGACACCCTGGCGGATACCACCTCCCGGTGGGCGCTGGATGCGCTACGCCAGATGGTGGCTCAGCATGCAGCGGCCCCTGAGCGACCACTGCCGACCGAGCGTGAGCTGGCAGCGACCTTTTCGGTTAGTCGGCGGGCGGTACGCCGCGCCCTGGCGGTGCTGGAAGCCGAAGGGCAGATTTGGCGCCGGCAAGGTAAAGGTACCTTCGTCGGGCCAACTCCACCCAGCGCAGCGATGAGCTTTGCCAAGCTATTGAGCCGCACCAATTTCAGTGAAGTGATGGAAGCTCGCCTTCACCTGGAGCCCGCCCTGGCGTCGCTCGCCGCCGTGCGGGCCAGTGGTGAACAGATGGCCATTTTGCGCCGCCTGACCGAGCGCACCACAGGCCAGCAAGGGGCGGCCCAGGTAGACCCCGACAGCCTGGAGCTCTGGGACAGCGCGCTGCACCGTGCCATCGCCGAGGCGGCAGGTAATCGGTTGTTACTGGACATCTTTGAAATGCTCGATGCGATTCGCCTTGACCCTGCATGGCGCCACCTGCGCCAGCGGGCGCGCAATACCGACCGCCTGAGCACCTACAGCCACGACCACGACGACATCATGCAGGCCATCGAGCAACGCGACCCGGTCAAGGCCGCCGCAGCGATGCGCGGGCATTTGCGCGCACTGCAACACGCGCTCGACAACGTTATTCACCAAGACCTGGAGGCCAGCGCATGAGCCAGCACCCCCCTACTCCCCAGCGGCCGGTTTTAAGCGTGAGCGACCTCAGTGTACGGTTCAAAGGCGCACCGGCGAATGTCGTCGACGGCGTATCGTTCTCCGTACAGCCCGGGCAAACCCTGGCCATCGTCGGCGAGTCAGGGTGTGGCAAAAGCGTGACCTCCATGGCGCTGATGGGCCTGCTTCCCGAGACCGCGCAGGTGAGTGCCAGCGCGTCCAGCCTGCTCGATGAATCTTTGCTAGGGATGTCGGCAGAGCGGCTGCTAAGCGTTCGCGGCAACCGTATGGCGATGATCTTCCAAGAGCCTATGACGTCCCTGAACCCGGTGTTCAGCATTGGCGAGCAAATTGCCGAAAGCGTCATGCGTCATCAGGGCCTGAGCAAAGCGGCTGCTCGCGCACGTGCTTTGGAAATGCTGGAAAAAGTGCGCGTGCCCGATGCAGCGCAGCGCCTGGACGCTTACCCCCACGAGCTGTCAGGTGGCATGCGTCAACGGGCAATGATTGCCATGGCCTTGGCCAATGACCCGACACTGATTATTGCCGATGAGCCCACCACCGCGCTGGACGTGACCATCCAGGCGCAGATCCTTGCCCTTGCAGGCACGCTCCAGGCCGAAACGGGCACTTCGATGATCCTCATCACCCACGACCTGGGCGTAGTGGCCGAAGTGGCCGATCAGGTAATGGTGATGTACGCCGGGCAGGTGGTTGAAAGCGGCTCGGTCAAGGCGCTGTTCGATGATCCTCAACACCCTTACACCATTGGGCTGATGGGCTCGATGCCGTCGATTGGGCCTCGTGAGGGCCGCCTGGCGACGATCCACGGGCGTGTGCCCACCCCCGCTGAGATGCCTAGTGGCTGCCGCTTCGCCGGGCGATGCCCGTTCGTAATCAGTGCCTGCCGAGAAGCACGACCGCCGTTGCTCGAAGTGTCGCCGGGGCATCACGCCGCGTGCATCCGGGCGCCGCTTGAACATCACGTGGGAGCCAGCGCATGAACCCGTCTGACCGCGCCATCCAGCCTGCTATGGACAGCTCGAAGCCCATCCTTGAAAGCATTGCCGTCAGTAAGCATTTTGGTACCGAACGCGGCTTTCTTCAGCGCAAAAAGCCCCCCGTGCAAGCCGTAAACGAGGTGTCTCTCGCCGTTCGCCGCGGCGAGACGCTGGCGCTGGTAGGCGAATCAGGCTCAGGCAAGTCGACGCTGGGCAGGCTACTGCTCAACCTGCTCAAACCTACTGCCGGCGATGTGATCTATGAAGGCCGCAACCTAGGCAACCTGGCACCAGAAAAACTGCGCCAGGTACGCCGGGACCTACAGATCATCTTTCAAGACCCGTTCGCCTCGCTCAACCCACGCATGAGCGTTGAGGCGATCATCGGCGAACCTATCTGGCTGCACCGCGACGACAGCCGCAGCGCGCGCCAGGACCGGGTGGCCGAGCTGTTACGGACCGTCGGCCTGGCGCCGGAGCATGGCGGCCGCTACCCCCATGAGTTCTCCGGGGGCCAGCGCCAGCGCATCGGCATCGCCCGCGCCCTGGCTTCGGAGCCGCGGTTGATTCTGGGCGATGAACCGGTGTCGGCGCTGGACGTCTCGGTGCAAGCGCAAGTGGTCAACCTGCTGGAAGACCTCAAACACCAGTTTGGCCTCACCCTGGTGATCGTGGCACACGGCCTGGCGGTCATCCGCCACATGAGCGACCGGGTGGCGGTGATGTACCTGGGCGAAATTGTCGAACTGGCGCCGGTCAATGCGCTGTTCGAGACGCCTTTGCACCCTTACACACAAGCACTGATGGCCGCCGTGCCAGTAAGCCACCCCGACCTGCGCCATCTTCGGCCCGTGCTTGGTGGGGACATGCCAAGCCCTAGCCAACCTCCGTCAGGGTGCCGTTTCCATACCCGTTGCCCTCATGCGCGTGCCTTGTGCCGGGAGGTTAAACCCCTGTTCGAGCGAGTGAGCACAGAGCCGGTAGACGGGCAGCCAGCCGAGCGCTCGGTTGCCTGCCATTTCTGGCGTGAGATCGCCAACGCCGGCGGCGATGCGCTGATCGTACCGACGCCGAGCGCGGCCTATACCCAACGCCTCAACCTATTCAAACGCCATCAAGCCCTAGCCTTGGAGAGTCAGCCATGAAAGTCGCCCACCTGATGACAGGAACGCTCCTGCTGCTGGCCGCGAACGCCGCCATCGCCGAGACCACGCTACGCATCGGCATTCAGGATGACCCGGACGTGCTTGACCCGCACCGCTCGCGCACCTACTCAGGCCGCCTGGTGTACACCGCCCTGTGCGACAAGCTGGTCGACGTCAGCCCGCAGCTTGAATACCTGCCGCAACTGGCCACGGCGTGGACCTGGAGCGAGGACGGCAAAACCCTGACCATGACCCTGCGTGAAGGCGTGACCTTCCATGATGGCGAGGCCTTCGACGCTGCGGCAGTGAAGTTCAACCTCGACCGCGCACGCACGTTGCCCGATTCACTGCGCAAGAGCGAGCTGGCCTCGGTGGAGAGCGTGGACGTGGTCGATCCCAAGACCGTGGCGATCAAGGTCAAACAACCCGATGCGACACTGATCTCGCAGCTGTCCGACCGTGCCGGGATGATGCTGGCGCCCAAGGCCTCGGCTACCGATGTGGCCTCCAAGCCGGTATGTTCGGGGCCTTACAAGTTCGTGCAACGGGTACAACAGGACCGTATCGTGCTGGAGCGTTTCGATAACTATTGGAACAAACAGGCCTATCACTTCGACAAGGTGATTTTCTTGCCGATTCCAGACACCTCGGTACGCTTGGCCAACCTGCGGTCCGGCGACCTGGACATCATCGAGCGCGTTGCCCCCACCGACGTCAAGACCGCCAAGGCCGACCGCAACGTACAGGTCTTCAATACGCCGGGGCTAGGCTATATGCAGCTGATGTATAACGTGGGTAACGGCGAGCGGGCCAAGACGCCCATGGGCCAGGACGCCCGGGTGCGCAAGGCGTTCGAGCTGGCCATTGACCGCGACGCTATCAACCAAGTGGTGTTCGAAGGCTTGTACGCCCCCAGTGCTCAACCCTTCCCTACCAGCAGCCCCTACTACGACAAATCCTTGCCGATCCCCGCCCGCGATGTCGAGCAGAGCAAGAAGTTACTGGCGCAAGCCGGGGTCAAGCCACCGCTTAGCATTGACCTTAAAGTTGCCAACAACCCCATCGCTCAGCAGGTTGGGCAAATCATCCAGGCAATGACCGAAGAAGCGGGCTTCAAGGTCAACCTGATCGCCACTGAATACGCCACCTTGCTCAGCGAGCAACAGGCCGGCAATTTCCAGATTGGCATGAGTGCCTGGTCCGGCCGGCCTGACCCAGACGGGGATATCCATCAGTTCGTGACCTGCAAAGGTGCACAAAACGATGGCCGCTTCTGTGACCCCAAGCTCGACGAACTGCTGAACAAGGCACGCACTGTCAACGATCAGGGGCAGCGTCAAGCCCTGTATTTCCAAGCCTTGCGCTTGCTGGCCAGCGACGTGCCTACCAGTTACCTGTATTTCGACCCACGCATCATTGCCATGAGCAGCAAGCTGACCGGCTTCGTACCTAACCCTGATGGCTTGATCCGGCTTGCCAACATGGCGTTCAAATGAACCGCGCATACCGTTTTGAGGAGTCACTATGCTGACATTTATCCTTCGACGGATGCTCAGCGCCATCCCGACGCTGATCCTGGTCTCACTGTTCGTGTTCACCCTGCAAAAGCTGCTACCGGGTGACCCGGTGCAGGCCATGGCAGGCGAAGAGCGCGACCCGGCAGTGATGGACTACTTGCGAGAGAAGTACCACCTCAACGACCCGGTACCCCTCCAGTACATCCACTGGGTAGGTAATGTGTTGCAGGGGGACTTCGGCACGTCGCTGCGCACCGAGCAGCCAGTAACCACCCTGCTCGCCTCCAAGCTGCCCGTTACCTTGGAACTGGCAGTGCTGGCCTTGATCGTGGCCTTACTGATCGGCATCCCGACCGGTGTGATTTCGGCAGTGCGCAAAGGCACTGCCGTGGATTACAGTGCGAACGTGCTGGCGTTATCGGGCATCTCCATCCCGCATTTTTGGCTGGGGATCCTGCTGATTCTGGTCTTCGCGGTGAAACTCCAGTGGCTGCCGGCCTCGGGGTTCGTGCCTTTGGGTGAGGATATCGGGCAGAACCTCAAAACCTTGATCCTGCCTGCCTTTGTACTCGGTGCCGGGCTCTCGGGGGTACTGATGCGCCATACCCGCAGCGCCATGCTTGAGGTGTTGCGCGCCGACTACGTTCGAACTGCCCGGGCCAAGGGGTTGCTTCCCCGCGCCGTGATCCTAAAGCACGCGCTGCGTAACGCCCTGATGCCCATCGTAACCCTTACCACGTTGTTATTCGGTGAACTCCTTGGCGGTGCGGTACTGACCGAACAGGTGTTCAGCATTCCCGGTTTCGGCAAGATGATCGTGGATGCGGTATTCAACCGGGACTATGCCGTGGTGCAAGGCGTTGTGCTGTGCGTGGCCATTGGGTTCCTGCTGCTGAACCTGCTGGCAGACGTGTTGTACCGGATGATCAACCCGCGCTTGAGGACGGCCTGATGACTGCGACGATGTCCCCCGCTGCAAGCGGCACTCAACTGGGCACCCTGCCACGTACGCGCTCACCCTTCGTGCGTAAGTTTCTGGCTAACAAAGGCGCGGTACTGGGCCTTGCGGTGTTGCTGGTGTTTATTCTTGCGGCCGTCTTTGCGCCCTGGATCGCGCCACATGACCCGCTCAAGGCGAACTTCCTGGCGGTGCGCAAGGCGCCGTCGATGCTGTATTGGCTGGGAACCGATGAGCTAGGGCGTGACCTGTTTTCCCGGTTGCTGTGGGGCGCGCGCAGCTCGCTGCTGGCAGGGGCCGTGTCGGTTGCGATTGCGATGGTTATTGGTGTGCCGCTGGGCCTGTTGGCGGGTTACTTTGGCGGCAAGCTGGACGCGGTGATCTCACGGGTCATGGAGGCTCTGCTGTCTTGCCCCTTTCTGGTACTGGCCATTGCCCTGGGAGCCTTTCTCGGCCCAAGCCTGACCAACGCGATGATTGCCATCGGCCTGTCGGCGATGCCCATCTTTGCGCGCCTTACCCGCGGCCAAGTGTTAGCCATCCGTCATGAGGATTACCTGGAAGGCGCCCGCGCGATCGGCCTGCCTGACCGCTGGATCATTTGGCGCTATGTACTCCCCAACGTGCTCTCGCCTTTGGTGGTGCAAGCCACGCTGACCATCGCTTCGGCGATCCTGGCCGAAGCCAGCCTGTCCTTTCTTGGCCTGGGGCAACAACCGCCCTCGCCCTCTTGGGGCTCGATGCTCAACACTGCAAAAAACTTCATGGAGCAGGCGCCTTGGATGTCAATTGCCCCAGGCGTGGCGATCTACATCACGGTACTGTGCTTCAACCTGTTGGGCGATGGCTTGCGCGACGCCCTAGACCCTAAAAGCTGACCTACTGCTAAAGAGACGACCGTATGTTCGATGATCTGGATTACCAGCAGCCCTACCCCTCGGCCCGCTCGCCGGTGATGGGCAACAACATGGTGGCGTGTTCCCAGCCGCTGGCTGCGCAGGCCGGCCTGGACATGCTGCGCCAGGGCGGTAATGCGGTGGACGCTGCCATCGCAGCCGCCATGGTGCTGACCGTGGTCGAACCCACCGGCTGCGGTATCGGGAGTGACGCCTTTGCCATCGTCTGGGACGGCAAGCAGTTGCAAGGCTTGAATGCCTCCGGGCGCTCACCCAAGGCCTGGACGGCAGACTACTTCGAAGGCCAGACCGAGATGCCTCAGCGGGGCTGGGGCGCAGTCACGGTGCCAGGTGCCGTGTCGGCCTGGGTGGCCCTGTCGGAGCGCTACGGAAAACTACCGTTCGAAACCCTTGCACAGCCCGCCATTGGCTATGCCCGCGAGGGTTACCAGGTGACCCCCATCATTGCCGAGCTATGGCGGCGCGGCGCTGCCTTGCTCAAGGACGAACCCGGCTTTGCCGAGTGTTTCCTGCCAGGCGGCCAGGCACCCAAGCCTGGCGAGAAAATCAAACTCGCTGACCATGCGCGCACTCTGGAATCCATCGCCAAGACCAAGGGCGATTCGTTTTATAAAGGCGAACTGGCACAGGCCATCATTGCCCATGCCCACCTTCACGGTAGCGTGATGATCCTGGATGACCTGGCCAGCCATCGCGTGGATTGGATCGACACCTTGTCTGTGCCCTACGCGGGCGCCGTGGTCCACGAGCTACCACCCAATGGCCAGGGCATTGCCACCTTGGCGGGCCTTACCCTGCTTGAAAACCTGGGCGTCGGAGAGCACCCAGTCGATAGCGTGGATACTGTGCACCTTGTGCTTGAGGCCATGAAGCTGGCGCTGGCCGACCTTAACGAGCACGTGACCGACGATGCGCACATGCGCCTGCAAGCACAGCACCTGCTGGCGCCCGACTACCTGGCCGAGCGGGCAGCACTGGTCAATGACCAAGCGGCCAACCCAGGCCATGGGTCGCCCAAGGCGGGCGGTACCGTGTACCTGTCAGCCGCAGATGAAAGCGGCATGATGGTGTCGTTCATTCAGTCCAATTACATGGGCTTTGGTTCAGGTGTCGTGGTGCCCGGCACTGGCATAAGCCTTCAGAATCGAGGCGCCGGGTTCACCCTTGACCCTCATCACGTCAATACCGTTGCACCTGGCAAACGCCCCTTCCATACCATCATTCCGGGCTTTGTGATGAATGCCGACGGCACCCCGCTGATGTCGTTCGGGTTGATGGGGGGTCCGATGCAGGCGCAGGGGCATTTGCAAATGATGATGCGGATCTTGCGCTATAAGCAGAACCCTCAAGCCGCTGCCGATGCGCCTCGCTGGAGGATTGAGTCCGGGCTCAAAGTCGCGGTAGAGCGCACGTTCGACCCTGCCGTGATAGAGGCGCTCAGGGCTAAAGGGCATGATCTGCAGGTGGAAGACCCCAGCGGCGTCTTCGCCTTCGGCGGCGCGCAAATCATACAGCGCACCGCGCATGGCTATGTAGGAGGCACTGACCCGCGCAAGGATGGTTTGGTAGCGGCCTACTGAGCCCCTGGCCCAGCCGCCTGCTGCTGCTGGAGTTTCCAGCGCTCGGCGTTGCGCTGAAGGATGGCCTGGATGCCCCCAGACGCTGCCAGCTCGGTCATTTTCTTGGCCAACTGGCCGCGTAGCCAACCATCGTTGCACGCCGAGTCTTGGGCGATGGCTACATAGACGCCCGGCCGGTCGACGGTCAAGGCGTGAGGCTGCAAGCGGTCGGTAAGCCCAAGCGCGGCCACGGCGGCCTCGCCTGCATAGCGTGGCGCAATGGCGTAATCGGCCTGGCCCAGTGCTAATTGCTTGAGGGTATGCGTCAGGTTGTCTGCTGTTGTGAGTTGAAGGTGCTCCGCGGCGAAGCGTGCAAACGCAGCCGTTGGGCGCGCTTTTGCCGATATCAAACCTGACTGCCCCGACAGGTCTGCCAGGGCCGTGTAGCGCGCGGGCGCGCCCTCGCGTGACCACACGAGGTAATCATTCAACGCCAACGGTGGGTAAACGTAATCCAGGTGGTCGAGGTCCGCGTCGATCAACACCGCATCCGCCAGGATATCCACCCGCCCCGTGCGCACCTCTTCCAACGCCTGGGCGCGTTTTCCGGTGTACAGCACATCGAGCTTAACACCCAGCTCACTGGCGATAGTTACGAGCACCTCCACACTGGCACCAATCAGCCGATGAGGGTCGGCTGGGTCACGCCAGGCATAAGGCGGCGCATCAGGGCTGGCAGTCACCACAAGGCGCTCACAGCTGCCCGCCCCAAACGCCAGGGAGGGCAGCAGCGCTACACCCGAAAGCCAGCGGAGGGGGACAGGCATATGAAAAGCGCTCCAGAGAGACCCAAGGCCGCGTGCTGCGGTGACGCCGGTAGCAGCCTAGCTTGCTAGCGACCCGCCGCTGCGTTTTCGATCACACTAGCTTTTCAAGCTCCGGCAGAATCTCGAACAAGTCACCTACCAGGCCGTAGTCTGCTACCTGGAAGATCGGCGCTTCTTCGTCCTTGTTGATCGCCACGATCACCTTGGAATCCTTCATTCCCGCCAGGTGCTGGATCGCCCCGGAAATACCCACGGCAATGTAGAGCTGCGGCGCGACGATCTTGCCGGTTTGCCCAACCTGCATGTCGTTAGGCACGAAACCTGCGTCAACGGCGGCGCGCGAAGCACCTACTGCGGCGCCCAGTTTGTCCGCCAGGCTGTAAAGATGCTTGAAGTTGTCGCCGTTCTGCATCCCACGGCCACCGGAAACCACAACCTTGGCGGCCGTAAGCTCTGGCCGGTCAGAGGTGGCGAGAGCTTCGTTCACGAACGAAGAAAGGCCTGCGTCCTGAACGTCACCCACGGCCTCCACGGCAGCAGCACCACCCTCGGCGGCAACTGGATCGAAACCCGTGGTGCGCACGGTGATAACTTTGACTGCTGCGTTGGACTGCACGGTAGCGATAGCGTTACCGGCATAAATAGGCCGTTTGAAGGTATCCGGGTTTTCGACGGCAATGATTTCGGACAGTTGATCCACGTCCAGCAGCGCAGCGACCCGCGGCATGAAGTTCTTGCCGTTAGTGGTCGCCGGCGCCAGTACATGGCTGTACCCCGAGGCCAAGCCCACAATCAGCGGTGCGACGTTTTCAGGAAGCTGGTGAGCATAGGCGGCGTTGTCTGCTACCAGTACCTTAGCCACGCCAGCGACCTTGGCAGCTGCATCGGCAACGGCGCTTAAGCCCTGCCCGGCTACCAGTACATGCACGTCCCCGCCAATTTGCTGAGCGGCGGCAACGGCATTGAGGGTGGCGCCTGCCAGTGCGCCGTCTTCGTGTTCAGCGATAACCAGGATTGCCATCAGATTACCTTCGCCTCATTTTTCAGTTTTTCGACCAGTTCAGCCACCGACTTGACCTTGATCCCCGCACCCCGAACCGCAGGGGCTTCGACCTTGAGGGTTTTGCTTGTAGAGGTGGTTGAAACGCCCAGTGCCTCCGGGGTGAAGCTTTCGAGGGGCTTCTTCTTGGCCTTCATGATGTTAGGCAACGACGCGTAGCGCGGTTCGTTTAGGCGCAGGTCGGTGGTCACGATGGCCGGTAGCTTGAGAGCAACGGTTTGCAGACCGCCGTCGATTTCACGGGTGACGTTGACCGTATCGCCCGTGACTTCAACCTTCGAAGCAAAGGTGCCTTGGGCGTAACCAGTGAGGGCGGCGAGCATTTGGCCGGTCTGGTTGTTATCACTGTCGATCGCCTGCTTGCCCAGGATGACCAACTGAGGCTGTTCTTTATCGACCACGGCCTTGAGCGCCTTGGCAATGGCCAGCGAGCCCAGCTCCTCAGTGGTTTCTACCAGTACGGCGCGGTCGGCACCCAGTGCCAGGGCGGTGCGCAATTGTTCTTGAGCCGTGGTGGGCCCCACGGTGACCACGATGACTTCGGTGGCCACGCCTTTTTCCTTCAAGCGCACCGCTTCTTCAACAGCGATTTCGCAGAACGGGTTCATGCTCATCTTGACGTTGGCAAGATCGACCCCGGAGTTGTCCGCCTTGACGCGGACCTTGACGTTGTAATCGACCACTCGTTTGACAGCTACAAGAACCTTCATGGATTCCTCGTTACTCTCCGGTGAATAAAATGTCGCAGGGCAAGCCTTGCGAACGCTGTGGGCCCGCCTTGGCGTCGAGCCTTTGCACGGCGGGCGCCAGGTAGCGCGGCAGGATAGGCCTGCCCCTAAGCCTTGGGCCCGGAAGCCACCACACGGCGCGAAACCAGTTGTTATAGACAACAGCTGGCCAGAAACCGCTCGTATCTTGACCGTATAGGAAAACTCGGTCAATACGCGGAACCGCACGGTCACACTGCAGGAAGGCCCGGCCAGGAAGGCCCGGCTTATTGACGTCTAGCAAATTCAAACAAACGTTTGATTTGGACCAGCCTGTTGGTGTAGATATAATGCGCCACCGGGACAACGGCTCGCGCCGCGCTTGCGCTGCCTTGCGTATCATCTTATCGAGTGCCCGTTACAGGTTTGGCCAGCGTGCCGCCTACCCTATTAGAAGAACCGTACCTGCCTGTGTTTAGGAGATAACCTGTGGAACGCGAATGCATGGAATTCGACGTGGTCATTGTCGGTGCTGGCCCTGCCGGCCTGTCCGCTGCCTGCCGTATCAAGCAGAAGGCCGCCGAAGCCGGTCAGGACATCAGCGTCTGCGTGGTTGAAAAAGGCTCCGAGGTGGGTGCTCATATCTTGTCCGGTGCCGTGTTCGAACCCCGCGCGCTGACTGAACTGTTCCCTGACTGGAAGGCCATGGGCGCGCCGCTCAATACACCTGTCACGCGCGATGACGTTTACGTGCTGAAAACGTCGGAGCACGCTCGCAAGATCCCTGACGCATTGGTACCCAAGACCATGCACAACCAGGGCAACTATATTATCTCGCTGGGTAACCTCTGCCGCTGGCTGGCGCAGCAGGCAGAAAACCTGGGCGTGGAAGTGTACCCAGGCTTCGCGGCACAGCAAGCCTTGATAGACGAGCAAGGTACGGTGCGTGGCATCCTCACCGGTGACATGGGCGTAGACCGCGAAGGCAACCCCAAGGGCGGCATGTATACACCGGGAATGGAGCTGCGTGGCAAGTACACGCTCTTCGCCGAAGGTTGCCGAGGCCATATCGGCAAACAGCTGATCAAGCAGTACAACCTGGACAGCGAGGCCGACACCCAGCACTACGCCATCGGCCTGAAAGAAATCTGGGACGTTGAGCCGGGGCGTCATGAGCAAGGCCTGGTGATGCACACGGCAGGCTGGCCCCTGGACGATGCGAACCCAGGGGGTTCCTTCCTTTATCACCTGGAGAACAATCAGGTGGTGGTGGGGTTGATCGTCGATCTGTCGTACAGCAACCCGTACCTCTCCCCGTTCGACGAGTTTCAGCGTTACAAGCACCACCCCGTGGTCAAGCAATACCTGGAAGGCGGCAAGCGGGTGTCCTACGGCGCGCGAGCGATCACAAAAGGAGGCTTGAACGCACTGCCGAAAATGGTCTTCGCTGGTGGCGCATTGATCGGCTGTGATTTGGGGACACTGAATTTTGCCAAGATCAAGGGCAGCCACACAGCGATGAAATCCGGCATGCTGGCCGCTGATGCGGTAGTTGATCGCCTGATGGCGGGCAGCGAGGGGGGTGATGTGCTCACCGCCTACCCAGAAGCCTTCAAGGCAAGCTGGGTGTACGACGAGCTCTTCACCAGCCGCAACTTCGGGGCCGCTATTCACAAGTGGGGCGCGATCAAGGGCAACGCGTTCAACTTCGTAGACCAGAACCTCTTCGGTGGCAAGCTACCCTTCACCCTGCGTGATAAAACTCCAGACTATGCCTGCCTTAAGCTGGCTAAGGACTCGAAGAAAATCGAGTACCCGCGCCCTGATGGAAAGCTCAGCTTCGACAAGCTCAGCTCGGTGTTCTTATCGGGTACCAACCACGAAGAAGAGCAGCCGTGCCACCTCAAGCTCAGGGACCCGAGCATACCCATCGCCAAAAACCTGCCCCTTTACGACGAGCCCGCACAGCGCTATTGCCCAGCCGGCGTGTACGAAGTGGTCACCCAGGAAAACGGCGACAAGCGCTTCCAAATCAACGCCCAAAACTGCGTGCATTGCAAAACCTGCGATATCAAGGACCCGGCGCAGAACATTACTTGGGTGGCGCCCGAAGGCTCAGGCGGGCCTACCTACCCCAATATGTAAGAACGCGTTAGTGACGTGCCTCGATACTTGCCAGTGCTCACACAGCCTGGCGGGTAACACCCTGTATAGAATGAAGGCTTTCCCCGCATTCAGCGCGCGTTATTATTCCTGCCACTTATCAGGAGGCCAGACTTATGGCCTGTACACCCTATTAACGGCTGTGGATCTTATGCGCGCCCTTCTTTCCTGCTGTCTCCTCCTTGGGCTGTTCGCCCCCTCACTTGCCGCACTGGCGGCGCCTCAACATTATATTTATTTCCCTCACCGGGAGCCCGGCGGGCAGAACATTCGAAACAACACGTCGCTGCATGACCCTCGCTTTAGTGGGGCACAGGTTGTTTACACTTGGCGCAGCCTGGAGCCCATCGAGGGCCATTATGACTTCAGCGCAATTCAGGCTGATATCAACTACTTGAACGCCGTTGGCAAAAAGCTTTGGATACAACTCCAGGAAAAGTCATTCACGCCGCGCAAGAACGTTCCGGACTATATCGTTACTGGCCTGCGGTACAAGGGTGGCGTGGTGAAGCAAAGCATGCTGAGCGCGCCTGAGCGCGACCCAAACAAACCGCCCAGCGACGATGAATATGGCTGGTCCGCCAAGATGTGGGAAGCGCCGGTCAGGGACCGTTATCAGGCACTGATAGCGCAGCTTGGGCGTGCGTTTGACGGGAAAATCGAAGGCATCAATTTCAGTGAAAGCTCCATCGAGATTGGTACTGAAGATGCCAACGGGCATACGCGCTTTCCTGAGGATTTCGACCCGCAGGTGTATGTCGATGCGATCAAAAGCAACATGCACGCGCTGGCCACAGCTTTCAAACACTCTACCCCCATGGTCTACCTCAACTTCTTACCGGGCGAGTGGCTACCGTGGGAGGACAAAGGTTACATGGCGAGCTTATTCGCGCAGGCTCAAAAGCTGAAGATGGGTGTGGGTGGGCCCGACTTGATGCCTTACCGTAAGAGCCACATGGCGCAAACGTATGGATTTTTCAAAAACTATCCAGAGTCTTTAGTGAAAGGCATGGCCGTGCAGGAAGGCAACTTACGGCAAATCAACCCGAAGACTGGCCAGAAGAATACCGTAGCGGACCTACTGGCATTTGCCGAACACCCACTTGGCTTGAACTACATCTTCTGGTTCGAAGATGAACCCTACTTTACCAATGAAGTGCTTCAGCAATTGCGTGACAGCAACGCCAACGCATAGAGAGGGAGCGGCGACCAACTTGAAACGTTAGTCGCGCGCGCTCTTACTCAACAGCGCTTAGAGAGTCCACTTCAGCGAGAACATTAGGTTCCGTGGGTCGCCGTAAACGCCACTGCCCGAACCTGTAGGGATGCCTTGGAAGTAGCGCTGATCGAACAGGTTATTGACGTTAACGCGCCCATCCCAGTGCTCGTCGAACTTATAACCCGCCATCAAGCCTACTACGGCGTAAGCGTCCTGGTGAGCATTCGCTGTGGTGCTTACTTGTTCAAAGGTTTTGCTCTGAGCAAACATGTCCGCCCCTATCCGTACTTTGCTCAGATCGCCTGTCAAGTGGTAGGTAGTGGCCGCCTTGAACAGGTGCTTGGGCTGATTCGGCGCGAACAACCGCCCTTCATTGCGCTCGTTAGGGTCTTCGGATACCTGGCTGAGCACGTAGGTATAAGACGCCGAGAACTGCCAATCTGGTGTCAATGCACCCGTCAGCTCCGCGTCGATACCCTGGCTACGTACTTCTCCCGCTGCTTGGTTGCAGGTCCTGTTTTGCTGTCTACAAATATCTGGTTGAGGCGCCAGGCGATAAGCGCGGTTTTCTTGGGTCATATCAAACAGGGCTACGGATGCATTCAAGGCGCCGTCGAAGTACTCGCCTTTGATGCCGATCTCATAGCTCTCCCCGGTCATAGGGTCCAGCGCCGCCCCGGTAATGTCCTGCTCGCTCTGGGGCTTGAAGATTTCCGTGTAGCTGGCGTACACCGAGTAGGTGTCGTTGAGGCCATAAATCACACCGGCGTAGGGGGTCACTTCCCGCGTCACGCTGTAGTCGTTCTTGCTGGCCACGCGGTCCTCATAATCGAACCAGGACACCCGGCTGCCCACGATCACGTGAAGCGGGTCGATAGGGTTGAACCGCGCTACGGCGTACACGCTTTTCTCAGTATTGGTGGTTCGGCCCGAGTAAGGCTTGCGGTCGGCAGGATTGGGTTTGGCGATGACGCCGGGGTTGAAGTTATAGGGGTCAATGAGCGTGCCCTGTGTCCAGTAGCCGCCCCATTGGTCAAACTTTTCCTGCCGCCGGCTGGCGCCAACGCTCAGCTCATGCTCGCGACCGAACAATTGAACGGGCCCGCTCAGCGACGCATCCAGGTTGGTTTGTACATCTTCGTCTTTGTACTTGCCTGAATACTGGTAAAGGTCGCTACCGGTGTAGCTGAGGTAGTTCGAGAAGGTGTCAGCCTTTGCCCAGATTTTCGACCCTGCCACGCGGGCCGTCCAGCCGTTGTCGAAGTGATGGGTCACGTCCGTGAACAGCGAATAGTTGTCTTTGTCCCAATACGCCCAATCGTTGCTCAAAAAGCTTGAGCGCTTGAGGTGCAGGTCCTCGCCGTTGGGGCCGCTGGGCAGGCCACCCCAGTCCGAAACGTTGTCATCGCGCTGCTTGGAAGCGCCCAGCGTCCAGGTGGTGGCGTCGCTCAGGTCCGCCTCGATCACCCCGTAAAAGGTCTGGCGCTGGTTGTCTTTCTGGTCGGTAAAGCTGTTGCCGTCCTGGTAAGCGCCCACCACGCGACCCCGCAGGGTGCCAGCTTCGTTGAGCTTGTTGGAGGCGTCCACTTCAGTGCGGTAGCGGTCCCAGCTGCCAGCGCTGGTGGTTACGCTTACCTGAGGTATCGCCGTAGGGCGCTTGCGTACCAGGTTCAAGGTAGCGGAAGGGCTGCCAGCGCCGGTCATCAGCCCGGTGGCGCCGCGGACCACTTCGATACGGTCGTACATTGCCAGGTCAGCCGAAGAAATTACGTCTTGGGTGTAGGTGTTGATGCTAGTGGGCAGCCCGTCGTACATGATGTTGTCGATCTTGAACCCACGGGACAAGAACGACTGCCGGTCCCCACCGTACTTACGCAATGTTACCCCTGGCGCGTACTTCACCAAGTCGTTGAGGTCGTTCATGCCTTGGTCATCCATGCGCTGACGCGTCATCACGCTCACCGACTGCGGGGTTTCCCGAATGGACAAGGGCAGCCCGGTGGCCGTACTCATCGCCCCAGTGGTGTACGACTGAGTACCTTCGGTGGTGCTGGCGCCCTTGAGGGTCGCCTCGGCATTGACGTTGACCGTGCCCAGGGTTACCGGGGCGTCTTCAGCATGGGCGGGGCCATACAAGCCGAACGAGATCGCAATAGTCAGGGCGGGAAGAGCGGGACGGAGCATCTTGTGATTCCTGTGATAGGCAAAATGCACGTATCACCCTGCTGCACCCTGGGCCTTCGACAGCCCGGCAGGTAGCAAAGGGCTACGTGGGGGCCGCAAAGTAACAAAAAGTTTATGTTCGTGTAAATAAGAACGATTCGCTCTCTTGTTTTAATTAACTCATCGCCGCCTTTCCCGACTTTTTACGGTTAATTCCAGGGCTTTTTGCATATCCAGCCTGGCCGAGCGGCCAACGTCAGGGTGATGCAGGTCGAAATTGCGCTCAGAAGGTAGGATCGGCGCAGTGAGGTCTTCACCGTCCACTCGCTCGAAATCGTCGTCGCCCCCCACAGGCAGGGCACTGCGGCGCAGTAAGATGCGCAGCTGGCGTGGGCTCAGGTGAGGGTTGATGGACAGCATGGCGGCTACGGTCCCGCTCACCATGGGCGTGGCAAAGGAGGTGCCGCAATGCACGGTTCCCTGCTCGTCCATGCCGGGGTCAACCCCATGAGTACAGGCTGCGGCGGCGATGTCTACACGTCGGTCCAGATTCGAAGAGGCGCGCCGGGTCGCGTAGTCGGGGCGCTCAATCGCAATGCCGGGTTGATCGCTACGCTGATGCCCTCCAACTACCAGCAACTGGTCAGTGGTAAAGGATGAAGGCAGGCGGTACTCATCCAGGCCAGCGGCCGCGGCTGCGTTACCGGCCGAATTGATCACCACCACGTCAGGGTGCTTGTCCCGGAGCCAGCGGAAGAACTCTTCTAGCAGCTCTTCATAGCCCGCCATGGCCAGCCCGGAGCGCACCTGGGTGTCGGCAGCCTCGCCCGCTACCGTACGCGTGCCGATACGGTGCAGCCCCCAGCTCCAATTGAGCACCCGTGCGCCGTCTTCCACCAAGTTGACAGAGGCTGCCACGTTGGCGGTGACGCCCGCATCGGAGTCACGTTCTACGATCACTTCGAAGCCTTTGCTTACACCCTCCAAGCCTCGCAGAAACCCGGTATTGCCGCCTTTTTGCCAGTGGGCCATGAGCACTCCGGCCACGGTTGAGCCGTGGGCTTGAGGCGTAAGTGCATCCCGTGCATACAAGCAGGTACGGGGCAACGCGCACGCACCGAGGTATTCAGCAAAATCCGGCGAATCGAAATCCACATTGCGCTCGATGATGCCAATTTTGATGGCCGTAGGGGCGACTTCCGCGCCGCGGGCAGCGACCCGGCGGCGGTAATAGTTAACAGCGTCGGCAAAGCGGTTAGCGGCCCATTCATCGCCACCGGTGGGTACCTTGGGCGCTTCGTGCTCAGCGTCCTCGGCGGAGGTTTCCTCCACGACAACGGCATCCACGCTCAGCTCATGGCTCAGGCGCAGTAGCAATGCGTCTCGCTCGATCAAGGTCTTGACGGGCAAGCGCAGTTGCCAGGTGTTGAGTGCAGGAATTCCCCCCACCACGTTGGCACCGTACTGTTCGGCCAATTGGCGTGCCTGTTTGAGGCCAGCGTAACGCTCTTCGATCACTACGCTGACGAGGTTCAGGTAGGTGTCCAGACCCTCAGCATTGGTGACCACTTCGTTGGGTTTGGCTGCAATCACATGGTTGCCTGCCATGCTCAACCACACGTTGTTGCTGGCGCGGCCGCTTTGCTCTAGCCGCAACGGGCCGCTAGTGTCCTTGCCGGTTTGCAGCGTAAGCCGCAAGTGGTCGCCGTCGCGCTCCACGGCCTTCATTGCGTTACCCACCCACAGGGTGAGGGGCCCGTCGTCGAGGCCTCGCGCCTTGAGGCAAAACACCTGACGTTGAGTGTCCAGCAGGTCACCGCAGCGTTCGAGCTGCTCCAGACGCAACGGGGTATCGGCCTGCGCATCTGCCGCGATGGCACTGAGGGTTAAAAAAAACAGCCAACGTCGTTCCATGAGAGGCCTTCTTCGTTTGCTGGTGTGACCGTACGCCACGTAGCTTGGTTCAGCCTCCCAGCTCACGGCTAAGCCCATGCGCCGTGGCCTGCACGGTGGTAACGAGGGCCTGCATACGCGCCAGGGGCATGTAGGGCACGGTACTGGCCACGCTGATCGCAGCCACGATGCGCTGGCTGGCATCACGCACCGGCGCCGCAACGCAACGGATTGAGGGCTCGTTGTCTTCGAGGTCAAACGCATACTGCGCGGCCACGTAGCCCTGCATCCGTTGGAGGAACGCCGGCCAGCCCGGCTCTACCCGCCCCGCCCACACCGCAGAAGGCGCCGGTTGCTCCTCGAACAGGCGTTGCCATTCCGCCTCGGGGCTGTCCAACAACAGCGCCTTGCCGATACCTGTCCGGGTCAACGGCATGCGCAGCCCTACCCTGGAGCGCATTTCCGGGCCGTTACGCCCAGGGTTTTTGTGCAGGTACAGCACCTGGTCGCCTTCGCGCACTGCCAGGTGCACCGTATCCCCGGTCAAGGCAGACAGTTCGTTCAGCCAGGGTGCTGCCAGTGTTGGCAGGGGCAGGTCGTCACGGGCCTGAAAGCCCAGCTCGATCAGCTTCGGCCCCAGGCGGTAACCATTGACCGCGCTCAGGCGCAGGTAGCGTTCGTCTACCAGGGCGCTGGCCAGCCGGTGCGTGGTGCTGCGCGTGGTACCCACGCAGGCGGCGATAGCCCTGAGGTCATGGGCGCCGGCGGCTACCGCCTGGATAACTGCAAGCCCCCGGAGCAGGGTCTGGGTGCCGCTGGGCACGGCCTTGGGAGTATCGCTGGACATCATGAGTAGGCCCTGGCCTGAAAAGCAGCGCGCATTATCGGCGGCACGCCACGCACCGTCACCTGTGCCCTAGGCGCGGATACGCTCCACCTTACCTACTAGCACCACGTAGCACAGCGCACCCACCAGGGCCGTACAGGCCACGTAGGTGATCGCGGGGGCGAAGGATGCACCCGTGGCCAGCAGGCCAATGACCACCGGCGTGACGATGGCTGACAGGTTACCGATGAAGTTGAACATGCCACCGGTAAGCCCCAACAGCCGTTCGGGGGCCAGCGTGGATACCAGGGACCACGTAATGGACGCTAGGCCATTACCGAAGAAAGCCAGCGCCAGGCACGCGATGACCATAGGCGTGGAGTCGAACCAGTTGGCTCCGATGATGCTGGTAGAGATCAGCAGGCCGGCAATGATCGGCAGCTTGCGCGCCAGGCCGATACTTGCGCCCCGCCGAATCAACCAGTCGGAAAACAAGCCAGAGCACAGCACCCCAAAGAAGGCGGCGAGGAAGGGCACACCGGCCAGCCAGCCGGACTTGAGAAAATCCATGCCCCGGTATTTCACCAAGTAGGTGGGGAACCAGGTCAGGAAGAACCACAGGGTGGAATTCAGGCAAAACTGGCCGAGGTAAATGCCCCATAGTTTGCGCTGGGTCAGGACGATCTTCAGGTCACCCAGGTCGATCCCGCGCGCCTTGGGCGTGCGGGCCATGTCTACCAGGCCGCCGCCCTCTTTGATAAGGGCCACTTCGGCAGCATTCGCGCCGCGAAACTCCTGAGGCTCACGGTAAAGGACGTACCAGGCAAGCGCCCATACGATGCCCACGCCCCCGGTCATCACGAACACCATGTGCCAGCCATAGGCTTGCTGCAACCAGGCCAGCACCGGCGTCAGAAATGCAAGCCCTACAAACTGCCCGGAGGTGTACACGCCGATGGCCGTGGCCCGCTCCCGCTCTGGAAACCAGGTAGTGACCACGCGGCTGTTGATCGGGTACGCCGGGGCTTCCAGCGCGCCTACCGCCATGCGCAGCACGAACAACGCGATAAAGCTGCCCACAAACCCCAGTGCTACCGTGGCCACCGACCACAGCAGCAAGGCCACGCTGTACAGAATGCGCGGCGGTACCCGGTCCACCAGCCACCCGCCGGGGATTTGCATGGCGGCGTAGGTCCAGCCGAACGCCGAGAACACCAGGCCCACGTGGGCCGGGTCCAGGCCTAACTCGGCGGTCAGTGCGGGCGCTGCGATGGACAGGTTTGAGCGGTCCAGGTAATTGATAACCACGGTGATGAATAACAACACCATGATAAAAAACCGCTTGCGGCTGGGGCGTGCCAGGGCGGTGCTGGCCCCCAGGGGGCGTGCTGCCTGGGTCTGCATGGGCGAAGCCTCTTGTTGTTGTGGGGCTCAGGTCATCGAGTTGTGCGGGCGCCGCTTACCATTCAGCGAAGCTACCGTCGGCGTGACGCCAGATCGGGTTACGCCAGCGGTGGCCGATGGCGGCACGCTCTCGCACGTAGGCTTCGTTGATCTCGATGCCCAGGCCCGGCCCGTTGGGGATCTTCACAAAGCCCTTGTCGTAGTCGAACACCTCCGGCTTGTGCACGTAGTCCAACAGGTCGTTGCTTTCGTTGTAATGAATGCCCAGGCTCTGCTCCTGGATGAAAGCGTTGTAGCAGACGGCGTCCAGTTGCAGGCAGGCCGACAAGGCAATGGGGCCCAGTGGGCAGTGCAGCGCCAGGGCGACATCGTAAGCTTCGGCCATGGCGGCGATCTTGCGGGTTTCGGTGATCCCACCGGCGTGTGAGGCGTCGGGCTGAATGATGTCTACATAGCCTTCACTGAGAATGCGCTTGAAGTCCCAGCGCGAGTACAACCGCTCACCCAGGGCGATGGGCGTGCTGGTGAGCGGCGCCAGCTCTTTGAGGGCTTCATAGTTCTCGCTGAGCACCGGCTCTTCGATGAACATCAGCTTGTAGGGGTCGAGTTCCTTGATAAGCACTTTGGCCATGGGCTTGTGGACCCGACCGTGAAAGTCCACACCGATGCCCACATTCGGCCCCACGGCATCGCGCACGGCCGCCACGCTGGCCAGGGCGCGGTCTACTTTCTCGAAACTGTCAACGAACTGCATCTCCTCGGTGCCGTTCATCTTCACCGCTGTAAACCCGCGGGCCACGGCTTCTTGAGCCGCCTTGGCGGTTTCGGCAGGGCGATCGCCGCCAATCCAGGAGTACACACGGATCCTGTCGCGTACCGGGCCACCCAGCAGGTCGCTCACTGAAACGCCCAAGGCCTTGCCTTTGATGTCCCACAGGGCCTGGTCAATACCTGCCAGGGCGCTCATGTGTATCGCCCCGCCCCGGTAGAAGCCGCCTCGGTACAGCACCTGCCAGTGGTCCTCGATATGGCGAGGGTCTTTGCCCACGAGGTAGTCGGCCAATTCCTCGACCGCGGCGGCCACGGTATGGGCGCGGCCCTCTACCACCGGCTCGCCCCAGCCGCAGATGCCCTCGTCGGTTTCGATTTTCAGGAACAACCAACGGGGAGGGACGATAAAGGTGCTCAGTCGGGTGATTTTCATCGCGAATCTCTTGTTATCAGAAAAAATGACCAGGCAGCGATGGCTTAGCGCGTCGATCGCCAGCCCTGCGTGTAGGCATCGGCACGCAGGCGCACCTCTGCTGCGGACAGGCCCGGCTTGAACAAGCCCGAACCCAGCCCGAACCCCGCTACCCCTGCCGCCAGGAAAGGGCCCATGTTGTCGGCTGTGATGCCGCCTACGGGTATCAGCGGCGTGCCTTTGGGCAGCACCGCCAGCAGGGCGCGCACCACCGCAGGTGTCAGGGCTTCGGCAGGGAACAGCTTGAGAGCGTCCGCCCCCTCCTCCAAAGCGGCGAAGGCCTCCGTGGGGGTCATCACGCCTGGGGCCAATTGCAGACCCGCGGCCTTGGCGGCGCGCAGCACCTTGCGATCACTGTGCGGCATCACGATCAGTTGCCCCCCGGCATCACGCACGGCCAGTACGTCTTGCTCGGTGAGCACCGTACCGGCGCCAATCAGGCAGTCGGCGGGCAACCCGTCGCGCAGCGCGTGGATACTTGCCAGTGGCTGGGGAGAGTTAAGCGGCACCTCGATCACCCGCAGGCCACTGGCGTATAACTGTTCCCCCACCGCAAGGGCTTCCTCGGGGCGCAGGCCACGTAGGATCGCGATCAAGCCGTTTATGGCCATGGCGTCTTTAAGCAACATGCCTTATTCCTCTTGAAGGGTTAAACCAGGCCGGCGGCGGCGGCCAGCAACCACAGGCCGCGCTCGGTCGCCTGGGCCGCAAGGCTGACGTCGTCGACCCCGCAGGCGCGAAGTGCCCGTTCATACCGCTGGCAAAGGGCAGGGTTGCCCACTAAAACGATCCGCCCGCCCGGCTGCGATAACGCAGGCGTGCGGGCATACAGCGCACCGGTTTCGTGGCCAATCATCAGCCCTGAAAGGTAGTCGGCCTGTTCGGTGGGTGCGAGCGCCCCCGTCAACCCGAGGGTGCGCGCGCTGAAGAGTGTAGAGAGCACGCCCAATTGGCCCGCCGCTGAAAGCGCTACGGCCACACCTCGGTCAAAGGCCTGAGCCTCAAAGCCTTGGGCCGGGCGCTGTGTGCGCGCCAGGATGGTATGCGCACAGGCAGCTGCATACAGCTCGCCGGTCATGAAGGTATCGAAATGCTGGATGGCGCCCTGCGTGGCCTGTACCCACTTGCTATGGGTACCCGGCAAGCCGATCAGCGTAGGCAGCGCATGGTTGCCCTGCGCCAGAGCATCGAGCAGCCCAAGCACCTGGGTTTCTTCGCCTCGCATCACATTGGGCAGAACGCCCTGCTGCAACACGCCGGGAATGATATGCAGCTGCCCGCCGTCACTGAGCGGGATGGCCACCAGGTGCTGCGACAATCCCCCTGCATCGGCAGGTGCGGGGCAGTACGGGGCTTCACGCCAGCCTTGGGCGCTGCCAATCATGCCGCAACCGATCAAGGGCACGGCCGGGGCGGTGCTGCGCCAATCACCGCAGGCCTGGGCGAGTGCTTCGTCAAACCGCTGGCCTTCGACCTGCATGATGCCCAAGGGTAGCGCTCGTTCATCCAGCACCTTACCGCGCTCGCCGAAGCGATACGCCCTGAGCGAAGAAGTGCCCCAGTCCAGCCCGATCAATATGGTTTGCATCGGTTTACCTATTGTTCTTATGCGCCGCGAATAGTCTGACTATATACGCGCCTACGCCTAAATCTCAATATGTAATTCCAAATCCCACATTATGGGAATTCTGCCGACGCTAGCAGTTGAAACCACGCCGCCCTTGCAAGCCACCGGTATGAACGAACACGAGTCGCGTGCCGCGCTTAATCTGCCCTGCCTCAACGGCCTCTCGTAATGCAAACAACGCCTTGGCGGTATAGAGGGGTTCAAGCGGTACCCCACTCCAGCACTCGCAGTCATGCATGAAGGCAATCAGGGTGTCATCGGCCTTGCCAAAGCCTCCACGGCTAGCGGGGTGCCACTGAACACCCTGTTCGCCCACCAGGGCCGCAACATTGGCCTCGGCGCCATGACCTTCCGGCACCGCAAGCGCGCCGTGCACAGGCCGCCTGCCTGCCTCACCTTTCACCAGCCCTGCCAGCGTGGTGCCGGTGCCTGCCGCCAGCCACCAGGCATCGAACCCTGCCCAGCCCAGCGTAGGGAGTTGTGCCTCAGCCAGTGCCACGAGGCCGGCGCAGCTGTCCAGGCTGCGTGAACAGGCGCCGCCTTCAGGAATGGCCAGCATGCCGGGATAACGCGCCAGCCACGGTGCCCAAAAGCCCGGAGCGTGGCGCGCTCGATAGCCGCCATAGCCCAGCCAGTGCACCGTCATGCCCCAGGTAAGCAGGTCGTCCAGGGTGGCGGTAGGCGTAGGGTTGCCGCGCAGCAGGCCTACGGTGCGAAGGCCTTCCCGCTGGCCAGCCGCCGCCAGCGCGTGCAGGTGATTAGACCAGGCCCCGCCCAGGCTGATCAGGCCGGGAGCGCCGGTTGCCCGGGCGTCGTCCAACCAGGGGCGCAGCTTGAACCACTTGTTGCCACTCACCAGCGGGTCGATCAGGTCCAGGCGCAGGATCGCGGCCTGAATGCCCGCGTCGCTTAGCCATGGCAGGCACAAGGGCTGCAGCGGTGGCAGCAGCCTGCCAGAGATAACGGTCACAGCGCTGCCGCCAGCCGTGCCCCCTGGTTGATGGCGCGCTTGGCATCCAGCTCGGCCGCGACGTCCGCGCCACCGATCAAGTGCACGGGCAGGCCCGCTTCGCGCAAGCCTTGCTCCAGGTCACGTAACGGATCCTGCCCGGCGCAGATCACCACGTTGTCCACCTCAAGGCACCGCGGCTCACCACCAGCCACGCGGATGTGCAAACCCTGGTCGTCTACCTTCAGGTACTCCACCGCGTTAAGCAGGGTGACCTGCTTACTTTTAAGGCCAGCCCGGTGAATCCAGCCCGTGGTCTTGCCCAGGCTGTCGCCGACCTTGGTGGCCTTGCGTTGCATCAGCCAGACCTGCCGTGCAGGCGCGCCTACCTCAGGCGCTATCCCCGCCACACCCCCGCGGGCGCGCAAGGAAGGGTCGATCCCCCATTCACGCCAAAAGGCCTCCGGGCTCAGGCTGCTGGCTGCGCCCTGATGTACCAGAAACTCGCTGATATCGAAGCCGATACCGCCGGCGCCAATCACCGCTACCCGCTTGCCAACCGGCCGGCGACCGAGCACCACGTCGAGGTAATTCATCACCATGGGGTGATCCACCCCCTCGAGGAGCGGCACGCGCGGCACGATGCCCGTTGCCAGAATCACTTCATCGAACCCGCCTGCTAGCAGGGCTGCCACCGTCACGCGATGGCCCAGCTTGACGGTAACCCCGGTGGTACTCAGCTTGCGGTCGAAGTAACGAAGGGTCTCGGCAAACTCCTCCTTGCCTGGGATACGCCGCGCTACATTGAACTGCCCGCCGATGTGGTCAGCCGCCTCGAACAGGGTGACCTCATGCCCACGCTCCGCCGCCACCGTGGCTGCGGACAGCCCCGCCGGCCCGGCGCCCACCACCGCGATGCGGCGGGCCGCCTGGGTGGGCAGGTAGAGCAACTCTGTTTCGTGGCAGGCCCGTGGGTTGACCAGGCAACTGGTGAGCTTGCCCGCAAAGGTATGGTCCAGGCAGGCCTGGTTACAGGCGATACAGGTGTTGATTTCGTCGGCGCGACCCAGGGCGGCCTTGGCCACGAAGGCGGGGTCGGCCAGAAACGGCCGTGCCATCGAAACCATGTCTGCATTGCCCTCAGCCAGCACCCGCTCTGCCACATCCGGGGTATTGATGCGGTTGGTCGTAATCAAGGGCACCTTCACCGCACCGCGCAGCTTGGCAGTCACCTGCGCGAACGCAGCGCGGGGCACTTTGGTGGCAATGGTGGGGATGCGTGCTTCATGCCAGCCGATCCCAGTATTAATCAGCGTGGCCCCAGCGGCTTCCACGGCCTGGGCCAGCGCTACCACTTCAGGCCAGTCGCTCCCGCCTTCAACCAAGTCAAGCATGGACAGGCGGAAGATGATGATGAACGCCTCGCCCACTGCCTCCCGCACCTGACGCACCACCTCTACGGCCAGGCGCATGCGATTGGCATAGCTGCCGCCCCAGCCGTCGGTGCGCTGGTTAGTACAAGCGGCCAGGAACTGATTGATGAAGTAACCTTCCGACCCCATGATCTCTACGCCATCGTAGCCTGCACGCTGGGCCAGGCGCGCGCAGTTGACGAAGTCGGCAATCTGCTTTTGAACACCCGCTTCGTCTAGCGCGTGAGGCATGAAGGGGTTGATCGGGGCCTGTAGGGCGCTCGGCGCGACCAGGCTTGGGCTGTAGGCGTAACGCCCGGCGTGCAGAATTTGCAAGCAGATCTTGCCGCCCTCGGCATGCACCGCATCGGTCACCACGCGGTGCCGCTCGGCCTCCTCGGCCGTGGAGAGTTTGGCCGCGCCCTTGTACACCCCGCCCTCCTCATTGGGCGCAATGCCACCGGTGACCATCAGCCCCACCCCGCCCCGAGCGCGTTCTGCGAAGTACACGGCCATGCGCTCGAAACCGCCTTTCACTTCTTCAAGGCCGGTGTGCATAGAACCCATCAGGGTGCGGTTACGTAAGGTGGTGAACCCCAGGTCGAGCGGGGCCAATAAATGAGGATAGTGTTCCGTGGTCATGGTAGCTCCAGCAGCAGGCGCGGGGTGGCTCAACGCGGCCCCTCCGGTTATGGCAGCGACAGTAAAGAGCGCACGGCCCACACTCAATGACCGAAACTAACAAGTCATTGATCCAAATAAACAGGGTGATACCCTATGGGTCACTGTTTTCTGCTGTGTCTGGCCTGATATGCGCAAACTCGTTGTACTCGTCTGCCTTACTACCCTGTTAGTGGGGGGCGCGGCATACGCCTGGTGGGCCGCCCAACGCCCGGTGGCCCATTACCTGTCTGACCTGCGTATCGAGCTATTGAGCGATCAGGGGCAGGCCCGTGATCGGGGCAATGTACTGGGGCTGCAACCTCGCATGGCACCGGCCGACTATCAGAGCGCGCACCGCCTGCAGGTAAAGTTCGAGGCTTACCTGCGCCAGGCGCGTGCCCAGGGCCTGCTCACTTCCAAGACCATCGTGGTGCTGCCCGAACATGTAGGCACTTGGTTATGGTTGAGCGGCGAAAAAGACCAGGTGTACCAGGCAGACCACCTAGAGGCTGCCAGCGGGTGGCTGACCCTGAGCAACCCCCTGCCGTTTCTTCAGGCGTGGCTCAAAAGCCATGGCCACCATCGCTTCCCCGAAGCCCAGTTGCGGATGAAAGCCCAGCGCATGGCCGAGGACTACCAGCGGGTCTTCGGAGGCTTGGCGCACCAGTTCGGCATTACGTTGATAGCCGGCTCCATCATCCTGCCCGAGCCGCAGTTGAAGGCCGGCCGGCTCATCGTAGGGGATGGCGCGTTGTACAACGTGGCGGTCAGCTTTGGGCCTGATGGCAAACCCTTGGCAGCGCCGTTGCGACAGCACCAAGTGCGCTTTCGCAGGTTTTTGAGCGCAGGGCCTGCGCTGGCGGTACAGCAAGTGCAGACACCGGCAGGCCCAGTGGCCGTGGCGTTGGGTGAAGACGCCTGGGCGCCCGAAGTGCAGGCCTGGGTGCACCAGGCGAACGTCAGCGCATTGGCAGTGCCCGCATTCCTGGCAGGCCAGGTGGGGCAGACGCCTGCGCCGGGTGGATTGCCGTCACTGACCAGCGCAGCGCCAGCCGGCATGGTGGTGTACCTGCACGGGCGGTTCTGGAGCCGGGTGGGTGCCGGTGAGGGGTACAGCTGGCGGGCAGCGGAGCACGCCCACCCCAGCCAGGCGGCCATGGGTGCGGGCATGTTGAACCTGTGGCTGTGAGTACAGCCCAGGTGCGCTTAGGGGATATCTCGGTAGGCTTTCTTCAGGCCCTGGCAGCGGCGGTCCGCCAGCATGGCCTGGACCCTGAGCCCTTGTTGCATCGTTACGGCTTTGACCATGCCCGCCTGGCACAGCCGGGGGCCAGGCTGTCCATCGCGCGGTATATGCGCCTGGGGCATGCCGCGATCCAGCTGACCGCTAACACGGCCTTGGGCCTAACGATGGGGGGCGCAGCGCGCCTGGCCCATGCAGGGCTTGCCGGCATTACGGCCGCCCAGGCGCCCACGGTACGGGAAGCCGCACGCGCGCTGATCCGCTTCGAGCCGTTGTACGGCGTGAACTACCGTGGGCAGTCCAGCTTTGAGGAGGACGCACAGGGGGCATGGTTGAACTTCTACTCCATCAGCCCCTACAACACGTACAACCGCTTCGTGGTCGATTCCGTGCTCAGCGGCTGGTTGCGCCAACTGGAAACCGTGGCCGGCTGCCCACTGCGGGCGCAGCGTATCGACATCGAGTGTACGGCGCCCGCCTATGCCGCCCTGTACGAGCCGTTGAGCGAGACGCCTGTGCAGTTTGCCGCAAGCACCAATCGCCTGCGCCTTGGCCACGCGGCGCTAGGCCTGAGAAACCTTGAGCACTGCCCCAGCACCTGGCATCAGTTGCTGCGTTTGTGCGAGGAGGCCCTGGCCCGGCAAACCCGCGCCCGCAGCCTGACCGAGCGGGTGGCGAGTTTGCTTGGGCCGCTGCTGGAGGGGCGGCGGGAGCCCGACCTGGAGCATGTAGCGGCACGTTTGAAACTTCCGGCCTGGACCTTGCGCCGCAAGCTTGCCGAAGAAGGCACAGGGTTTCGAGACATCCTCAACCAGACTCGCCGCGACTTGGCGATGGCCTACATCCGTGACACCGAGCTGAGCCTGGGGGAAATAACCTACCTGCTGGGGTTTACCTCTACCGAAGCCTTTCAGCGCGCCTTCAGGCGCTGGTCTGGGCAGCCGCCAGGTGCGTATCGGCGAGCCTGCAAGGCCGAGCGCGCAGGGGAGGCACCGCCTGGCGCATGACCTGTGTCATCGCTTTAAGGGGCAGGCTCGGGGCTGATTGGCGCCGGCTCGGCTGGAGGCGCCAGCGGCTCTGGCGCTTCGCTTGGCGCGATCACCGTGGGGGCTGGCGCCTCCGGGGCCGGGGCGCTGGTGGCGGGCTCTGGTACACCGAGTTCGGGCTCGACCTTTGCAGGCGCAGGTTGTGCGTCCCTCGCTGCCTTGGGCAGGAAGCTTTCTACCAGGCCGAAATAGCGTTCGTAAAACTGAGTGGCCGAGACGGTTTCACTGGCCACCTTCACCATGGAGTCGTCCGTAGAGCCAATAGGCATGGACACCGAGCCCAGTACCCCTACCCCCAGGCTTGCAGAGTTGTTCACCTTCTTGAGCGCGTAACGGTCCTGCAAAGCGTTGGCAAACATGGTGGAACGGTGGCCGCTGTCGCTGTCTGGGGCGCAGACCACGTTGAAGGAGATCTCCAGGTGCGTATCGCCGTTTTGCTGGAAACTCTTGTGCCCGCTCACCAGCTTGGGGTCGCTGCTGGTGATGATGTACCCCTGGCTCAGTAGCGCTCGACGCGCCGCTTCGCAGGAGGCCACGTCGCTGACCGGATAGGTGCGCGAAAACGTTCCGGAGTCGTCGAAGTGTTCATGCTCATAGATCGCTTGTTTGGGCGAGGCGCAGCCTGTAGCGGCGACCAGGATCATAGCCAGTACGGCCTCTCTGAACGGGAGGGCGTTGGCGATGGTGTTGAACATTGGCTTAACCTGTTGGGCAATCAACGGGCGAGAAGCGTGCCATACGGCAGCGGCCCCGACCGTGAATCTGAAATGAAAGACGGCGATTTTACTACAGCCCAGGCAGCGGTAGCACCCAGGCGGCGAGCGGTATCGTATAGTGCCCCTTTTTCTGGAGGACCGGCCATGTCCCGCCGACTGATGCCGTCGATCACCGCCCTGCAGTGTTTCGAAGCGGCCGCTCGGCACTTGAGCTTCACGCGGGCGGCTCAAGAGCTTCACCTGACACAAAGCGCCGTCAGCAAACAGGTGGCGCAGCTGGAAGAGATGTTGCGCCACCACCTGTTCCAGCGCGTGCGCAGGCGCCTGCAGCTAACTCCGGCAGGGTCGCTGTACCTGGCCGAGGTGAACAAGATCCTCACCCAGATCGACATGTCCAGCCGCTATATCCTGTCCTACGGCGCGGAAACCGAGGTGCTGCGTATAGCCACCCAACCCACCTTCGGCGCTCGCTGGCTGATACCCGCCCTCAAAGGCTTTGGCAAGCGCTACCCGCAGATTCACCTGGAGATCAGCAACGCACTGGAGCCTTTCGATGTGTCCCAGTCGCGGGCAGACGTGGCTTTCTTCTTCGGCCAGGGCACGTGGCCAGGCGCGACATGCCTGCCTTTATTTCAGGAGGAAGTGGTGCCGGTCTGCGCACCCGACCTGCTAGCCGAACACCCACTCGCGCAGGCATCGGATTTGGCAAGCGTGGTGCTGTTGCAATGCACCTCTCGTCCTGAAGCCTGGCACGAATGGTTCCTTGCCCTGCACCTGCATTCGCCCAACAGTTACCACGGGCCACGCTTCGACACCTTCTATATGTGCATTCATGCCGCAGTGGCCGGCTGCGGTGTAGCGCTGGTGCCCCGTTACCTTGTGGACGATGAACTGGCCTCAGGCAAGCTGGTAATTCCGGTCGATGCCGCCATGCCCAGCAACGGCGCGCATTTCATTGCCTATGCCGAGCATGCGGCGGACGTGCCCAAAGTGCGGCACTTCGTCGACTGGATCGTTGCGCGAACCCCAGCACAAGGCGCCTAAACGCCAATCAAGGCTGCCCTTTCCCGCCTGACGCACCGAACACCTGGCCGGTGACATAACTTGCCTCGGTGGACGCCAAAGTCACATACAACGGCGCGATTTCTGCCGGTTGGCCGGGCCGTTTAAGAGGGGTTTCTGCGCCAAATTTCTTGAGATTTTCCTGGGTTTGCCCGCCGCACACCTGCAAAGGCGTCCAGAACGGCCCGGGGGCTACGGCATTGACCCGGATGCCCTTGTCGATCAATTGCTTGGCCAGCCCCTTGGTGAAGTTAGCGATGCCCGCCTTGGTCATCGCGTAATCCAACAGGTTGGCGGAAGGGTCATACGCGTTAACCGATGCGGTAGTAATGATCGCGCTGCCCGCTGGCAAGTGCGGCACGGCCGCCTTGGTTAGCCAGAACATGGCGTACAGGTTGGTTTTAACGACCCAGTCAAAGTCTTCGTCTGAGATATCCAGAATGGACTCGTTGCTGTGCTGACGCGCCGCGTTACTCACCAGGATGTCCAGCCCGCCCAAGCCTTTGACCGTTTGGTCCACAAGACTGCGGCAGAATGCAGCGTCGCGCAGGTCGCCTGGAATGGCCAGTGCCTTGCGGCCGGCGTCTCGAATCAGCTTGACCACCTCTTGCGCGTCCGGCTCTTCGTCCGGGAGGTAATTGATGGCAACGTCCGCGCCTTCGCGCGCAAAGGCAATGGCCACGGCCCGGCCCAGCCCTGAATCGCCACCGGTGATCAAGGCTTTGCGCCCCAGTAAGCGGTTGCTGCCCCGGTAGCTGGTTTCGCCATGGTCGGGGCGTGGGTCCATCTTCCCGGCCAGCCCCGGCCAGGGCTGGGTCTGTGCCTTGAACGGCGGCTTGGGGTAAGCACCCTGCGGATTCGCCAAGGGTGCGGGTGCGCCTGCCGCTGCACTCGCGCCCTGGGCGACGTTAGGCAGTACAAGGCCCGCAGTGACCGCAGTCACCGCAGCCCCCTGCAACAGCCGTCGCCGCGAAGCGTCAAGGGTTTCTACCGCAGGGGTTTCAGATTGACCACGCGGGGCCTTGGGGTCGCTCATAGGGTTGCCTCCTCTGATGATTACAATGGAGACGGTCGCACCGGGCGAGGGTTCCACGGCACTGATCGCCGTACTTAGGTGACGAGGCGTGCGATATCGAACGGTGCTTCGCGTCAAGGAAGCCAGTATCATGCGGGCAGTTCTCCTTCGGACGCCTGCCATGCACCCCATCGCCTCCTCTCCCGAGTCACGCGGCTTCGCTTTCTGGTGGAAGCCTGCGCTGTTCCTGTTGGTCGCTGCGCTAGGGCTGTACTACGTGAAGTGGTCGCCCTACTACCTGAAGTCGTTCGTAGCCGCACAGAACCACAGCATTGGGGCATCCATCATCAACGACAACCCGGCGGCGCCCGTGGCGGCGGCGCTGGCCTATGCCCAGGTGTACTTCCTGGCGATCTGGAAAGCCGCAGTGCTGGCGGTGATGCTGGGGTCATTGCTGCAAGTACTGGTGCCACGGGACTGGCTGCTGCGGTTGTTCGGCAAGGCGGGCCTGGCGTCTACCGTCAGAGGCGGCCTGTTTGCCCTCCCCGGCATGATGTGCAGTTGCTGCGCGGCGCCGGTGGCCGTTGGCATGCGCAAGCAGCAGGTCTCAGTAGGCGCGGCGCTGGCGTTCTGGATCGCCAACCCGGTGCTCAACCCCGCCACGCTGGTGTTCATGGGCTTTGTGCTGGGTTGGCAGTTCGCGGCCTTGCGCTTGCTGGGCGGCGTGATGCTGGTGTTGGGGGTGGCGTTGCTGGCTCAGCGCATGTCACAGCCTGAAACCGTACCTGAGCCTGCAGTGGAGGCAGTGGAGGCAGCCTCTGCCCAACCAGAGGGTAGCCTGCTGCGGCGCTGGGGTATAAGCCTGTGGCAGCTGTTCTGGAATACCATCCCGGTGTACGTACTGGCGGTGATGCTGCTGGGTGCAGCCAGGGTGTGGCTGTTCCCTCACGTAGAAGGCGGCTTTGGCGACGGCCTCGCCTGGCTGATCCCCATGGCTATCGTGGGCACGCTGTTCGTGATCCCGACCGCCGCCGAAATCCCCATCGTTCAAACCCTGATGGCCTTGGGGCTGAGCACGGCGCCAGCGATGGCCTTGCTCATGACCTTGCCCAGCGTCAGCCTGCCGTCCTTGTTGATGCTGCGCAATGTCTTCGATGCCAAGGTGCTGTGGGCGGCCGGCGGGCTGGTGATGGCCTTTGGCGTGGTGTGGGGCCTGGTGGCCATGCTCTTTATTTAGCCGCCTACAGGCCCGGACGCGTGCCGTTATCCAGCGGCACGCTCGCGCAGGTACTGGATGACGGCGCCCCGCTCCCCTGCAAACTCGATGCGCCCGGCTTTGGCGTCCCGCTGATAGGCATAGATAGGGTCGTAGTATTCCACCAGTAAGCCCTCGATCCAGCCGCGGTGCTCCTCCACCGTGGCGTGTTGGGCCTGCACCTCCAAGGCGTGGTCCATGATCGCTGCCAGGCGCTGGTAGCGTTCACCCCCCAGGCGCTTGGCGATCCCGGCCAGGCTCTGGCGTAGCCGTTCAGCGAACGCGCTCCACCCTGCCTGGGGCCCGTACAGCGCGGTGAACTCGGCGCACAGGTCGACGACGTAATCCGAAAGAATCCGCGACACCCGTGCATCGAAACTGTCCACCAGCCACACGATGGGGCTGTGTTGCATGTGCCGGTATAGCGATAAGGGCAACGCACAGCTGCCGATCATGCGGCTTTCATCCTCGACCACGAACGCCTGCTGGCCACGGGCGCGACGGGTGAGCAACTCGATGGCCAGCGCATTCTCAAACGAAATGGGCGAAGGTTGTGGCGTGGCCCGCTTGCCGAAGCCCGACCCCCGGTGATTGGCCAGGGCTTCCAGATCCACCGCGTTATTCAGTTCGGCCAGCACTTCGGTTTTCCCGGTGCCGGTCATTCCGCCGAGGCAGACGAAATCACACGCTTCCAACGCAGCCTCGGTCTGCTCCATCAAATAGGTGCGCAAGGCTTTGTAGCCACCTTCCACTCGCGGGTAATCAATGCCCGCCTCGGCCTTGAGCCATTGTTGGGTGATCTGGGACCGTAGGCCGCCCCGGAAGCAATACAGGTAGCCGTTGGGGTTGGCCGTGGCAAAGTCCGCCCAGGCCTGCAACCGCGCCTGCTTCACCTCGCCGCGTACCAGTGCATGGCCCAGTTCGACCGCCGCTGCCTGACCATGCTGCTTGTAGGCGGTGCCCACGCGCTCGCGCTCGCGGTCGTCCATCAACGGCAGGTTGAGGGTGGCGGGAAACGCGCCCTTGCTGAATTCGATTGGCGCGCGCACATCCATCAGCGGGGCGCCTTCCAGAAACAACCGCTGGAAGTCAGTGGCGTTTTCCCGCATTACACAACCTCGACTGCGTAGCGCCCACGCGGGGTCATCTCACCGATAGGCTGCAGGGCAAGGCCCAGCTCGCCTGCGCAGGCCAGAAAGGCTTCCACGCCCTCCGGCGCAACGGCCACCAGCAGGCCGCCGCTGGTTTGGGGATCACACAATAGCTGACGGGTAGGCTCATCCAGAGGGCTGACACCCTCCCCGTAGCTCTCGAAGTTACGCTGAGTGCCGCCAGGGGCGCAGCCGAGGGCCAGGTAATGCGCTACTCCCTGCAAACGAGGTACCGCATCGGCCACAAGGCGCGCGGTGAGGCTGGCGCCATCGGCCATTTCACGCAGATGGCCAAGCAGGCCGAAGCCGGTCACGTCGGTCATCGCCGTAACCCCTGGCAGGCGGGCGAAATGGCTGCCTGGCGTATTGAGCTGGCACATCAAGTCCCGGGCCAGCCCCTGATCGGCGTCGCGCAGCACGCCCTTTTTCTCGGCAGTGGTCAGGATGCCAATGCCCAACGGCTTGGTCAGGTACAGCTGAGCGCCAGGAGTAGCAGTGTCGTTACGCTTGAGGTGGGCCTTTTCAACCAGGCCGGTCACGGCCAGGCCGAAGATAGGTTCGGGGGCATCGATCGAGTGGCCGCCTGCCAAGGGAATACCCGCCGCGTCGCACACCGCGCGCCCGCCTCTGATTACCTCACGGGCGATTTCAGGCGCGAGCACATTCACCGGCCAGCCTAAAATCGCGATCGCCATCAAGGGGGTGCCGCCCATGGCGTAAATGTCGCTGATGGCGTTGGTGGCGGCGATGCGGCCGAAGTCGAAGGGGTCATCCACGATCGGCATGAAAAAGTCGGTCGTCGATACCACACCACGCTCGGCATCGAGGCCATACACGGCGGCATCGTCACGCGAGGTGTTACCTACCCAAAGGGCGGGATCGAGGTTTTGCGCGCCGCTGCCTGCCAGTATGACTTCCAGCACGTGCGGCGAAATTTTACAGCCACAGCCAGCGCCGTGGCTGTATTGGGTGAGGCGAACAGGTTCGGTCATGGCACAGCCTCTGAAGAGCGATGGTGGCGAGTTTACCATCCATGGCGGAGCGAGTGCCGGGGTGGTGCAGAGTCAAGTTGGTTGGGGGGTTGCCGATAACCTATGCACCTACCTTCTATCCGGTAACGGAGAGTGCCTATGCCCCATGCCTGGCCCATGAGCCGTCGATACGTCGGGCGTCGATACGCCGGGCGTCGATACGCCGGGCGTGCGGCTGCGGTGCTATTGGCCTATTTGGGCACCCCGTTGATCGCTCACGCCCTAGCCCCCTTGCGGGTGGTGACCGAGGAGCTTGCACCCTACAACATGACCGTGGGCGGGAAGGTCACTGGCCTCAGCACCGAGGTGGTCGAGGCCGTCCTCAAGGACATGGATATGCCGTCGCGCATTCAGGCGATGCCCTGGGCGCGGGCCTACGACCTCGCCCTGCACGCAGACAACGTGCTGATCTATTCGATTGTGCGTACCCCTGAGCGTGAGGCCTTGTTCCAATGGGCCGGGCCTATCGCGGCGGCGCACTGGTTTCTGTTTTCCACTCAGGCACGCCCGGTACCCCTTAACAGCCTGCAAGAGGCCTTGGACAAGCGCTATCAGATTGCAACGGTCAATCAAGATGCAGGCGAGCAGTACCTCAAAGGCCATGCGTTCAAGATTGGCCAGACCTTACAACACAGTAACCAGTACCTCTTCAACTATGAAAAGCTCAAGCAAGGCCATGTGGCGCTGTGGATTTCCGATGAACTCAACGCAGCCTACCTGGTGCGCACACAAGGTAAGAACCCGCAGACAACCCTCTACCGCAGCCTCGCGTTGCCCGACCTCGGAAACGGCGCCTTCAGTGTGGCGTTCAGCCTCAATACCCCCGCACACACCGTGCAGCGTTTTCGTGACGGCCTGCAGAAGCTCTACGGTGATGGCCGGTACGAGGCCATCTCACGTCGGTGGCTAGGCCGGTGAAACACGTCAATTACGACGACCCTACCCACGCCACCATGCAAGGCGAGCGCCCCCTTGCCCATCGGCTGGTCGTGGCCACCCTGGCGTTCTGCCTGGCCTTCACAGTCGCCACGGTGAGCGTGCGCACCTGGTTTGCCTGGACCAATGGCGTTCAGGCCGAAACCCGTGAGCTAGAGCTGATTGACCAGGTGTTCCAGGGGTCGTTGTCCAAGGCCATCTGGGAAATGGACCGTGACAGCCTCGAAGCGCAACTGCAGAGCGTGGTCCAGGCCCCTCCCGTGGGCCGGGTGACCTTGCGCATCCCTCGACCAGAGCAGACCGAGGAAGTGCTCATACGTCAGCGCGAGGGGTTCTTAGGCGCAGGGCCAGCGCCTTCGATCAGCCGCGCCCTGACGATATCGCCCTATCCCGGCACGGTGCAGGCCGTAGGCAGCGTGCTGATCGAAGGCGATCCTGAGCTATTGCGTGAACGCCTGTGGAAGGAAGTATGGGCGATCATGCTGACTCAGCTGATTCAGGCCCTGGCCCTGGCAGGCATCACCATGTTCATGTTCAACGGCCTGGTCACGGTGCATGTCCGTCATATCGCGCGGCACCTGGAGCGCCTGACCCCGGCGACCCTGACAGAACGCTTGCGCCTGGGCCGCCTGGGTATACGCAACGATGAGCTGGACCTGCTCACCACGCGTATCAACGACTTGCAAGACAACATGGCGCAGTACCTGGAGCGCCAGTACGACGCTGAAGCGGCCCTGGCCGCCAGCCGGGACTCCTTGGCCCTGGAGGTGGAGCAACGGACCGCCGAGCTGGTGCGTGCCAACGCCCAGCTGCAGGATCTGTCACGCCTGGACCCCTTGACTGGCTTGGCCAACCGTAGGTATTTCGATCAACTCAAGGACGTTGAATTCAACCGAGCCCTGCGCAGCGACCGCCCGCTTGCCGTGCTGATGTGCGACGTGGACTACTTCAAGCGCTACAACGATACCCATGGCCATGCGGGCGGGGACCGCTGCCTGCAGGCAGTGGCTGCCATCATGAAAGGGCTGTTCTTGCGCAGCGGCGAAGCGATTGCGCGCCTGGGTGGCGAGGAGTTCGCGGTGCTGCTTCCCGAACATAATATCTGTCAGGCGCGCCTGGCAGCTGAACGGTTGCGCCAAGCGCTGGCGGCGACCTGTTTGGTGCACGGAGCCTCACCGCTTTCGCCGTACCTGACGGTCAGTATCGGCATTGCAGAGCTAGAGCCGCACGCCATGACGACCTTCGACCAGCTGTTGCATCGCGCAGACGAAGCGCTTTATCGCGCAAAGAATGGGGGAAGGAACCGCGTATGCGTGTAAACCTTGTGGCACATGGCCTTCGCCACAGCCTGATTGGCCTGGGTCTGGTGCTTTCTACTCTGCTGTGCCCCTCTGCGCTGGCCGTGAATATCGAGGCCGTGACGGAGGAGTCTTCATACAGCTTCGTAGAAAACGGGCAGGTGGCAGGCCCTGCAACCGAAGTGGTGATCGCGACCCTGGAGCGGGCTGGCCTGAAGGACTACCACGTGGGCCTCTACCCTTGGGCCCGCGCGTACGATGTAGCCCTTGCCGAGCCGAACATCCTGATCTTTCCCATTATCCGCACCCAAGAGCGCGAGGCGTTATTCAAGTGGGTAGGCGAATTCGAGCAGATCACCACCGTGCTGTACAAGCTGCGCAGCCGGGTAGACCTTCATGTGAATCAACTTGAGGACGCGAAAGGCTTAAATACCGGTGTCGTGCGCGACGACCTGCGTCATACCTTTCTGCGTAACGCAGGCTTCACTCGGTTGGTCATGTCGGCATACCCCATGGACAACCTCCGCAAATTGCTGGCAGGCCAGATCGACGTGATGCCACTCTCACCCCGTGATGCACGTTACTTCTGCGACATTCTTGGTGAGCAGCCTGACGTGCTTGAGCCTATCATCGCCCTCGACACCGTCACGACGCATGCCTACCTTGCGTTCAGCCGTAGTACCCCGGATGAGGTGGTCGGCCGCGCCGTAAAGGCCTTTGAACAGCTTAAACGCGAAGGCGTGATCAAACGCCTACTCAGCCCGCCTTAGTGTTCATCGGCTTCAGCAGGGAAAAACTCGCCGTGCAGCTGTTGTTCACTGAGGCGTTGTTCCAAGGCGGGTCGCAAACGCTCTGCCGTGGCGGTTGCTTCAGGCTCGGCCACCCGTACCCAAATACGCCTCACGTTCTGCTCGTGCGTCCCTTCGCTGAGCATTTCATGGCTAACCGCAGGCCTACCTCGCCACCAGCACAGCCCTTCAGGGTGGGCACCTTTTTGCGACTCGGCGTCAAGGGGCACCAGCCACACCTCGACCGCGCCTCGCAGGTCCAGGGTGCTGATGTCTGCTTCCTGTTTAACGCTATTCTCTGCTTCGTGTTCATCGCTATTCATAGAACTCCACACGCTTAACCAGGGTCTCGTTAATACGAGCTTACGCCCCGTCATCGGTTCATTCCTTCGCACACCTGGAGCACGTAACACCATGATGAAACTTTTTTACCTGCCTGGCGCCTGCTCCCTGGCCCCTCATATCATCGCCCGCGAAGCAGGCGCGCCGGTTAAGGCGGTCAAAGTCGACCGCCATACCAAGCAGACGGAAACCGGGAAAACCTTCGAGTCCATTAACCCCAAGGGCTATGTACCGGCCCTGCAACTGGAAGACGGCACGGTGTTAACCGAAGCCCAGGTAGTGCTGCAATACCTGGCCGATCAATACCCGGATAAAGGTTTGGCGCCAGCTGCGGGTACTGCAGAGCGCTACATACTTCAGGAATGGTTGAGCTTTGTGTCCACCGAGCTGCACAAGACGATCGGCTCGTTCTTCAACCCCAAGCAGACGCCCGAATCTGAATGGCGCCAAGCCATGACTGAAACCCTGAAAAAGCGCCTCACGTGGCTGGACGCGCGTTTGAAAGACCGTGAGTTTGTGCTAGACCGCTTTAGCGTTGTCGACGCGTACCTCTTCACCGTGCTGAACTGGACCACTCGGGTCAATTTCAGCCTGGCTGACTGGCCTGTCGTGCAGGCGTACCACCAGCGTCTGAGCCAGCGCCCCTCGGTGCAGCAAGCCCTCGAAGAAGAAGGCCTGCTCTGACTACACTGAGCACCTTCACCCTCTAACATATTGATCGCATTCCGCCCAAGCACACCCAGGCTTGGGCGTAGCGCGTCCCCACCTCATCAATGCATCGCTACCGGCACCGCCCCAGGTGCTTGTACCGGCACGCCGTGGCGGCGTGTTGACCATCCACATAAGGCCAGGCCCGCCAGCGCCAATACGCCCCCTACCCAGCCCACGTGGCCAACACCGAGCTGGCTGGTGACGACACTCCCCAGCAGAGCGCCCCCGCCGATACCGATGTTGTAGATACCTGAATGCAGCGCCATGGCCACATCGGTGGCATCGGGCGCAAGGTTAAGCACACGGGCCTGCAATACCAGCCCAAAGCACATGATGAAGATGCCCCACAGCCCGCTTTGTAACGCCAGGCCTGCTAACGATCCTGCCACAGGGGTCATTACCAGCAGGCAGCCCGCCAAACCACCGATTACCACTAGAAGCAATCCTTTGGGGTAACGGTTGTTGTAGCGACTGAACAGCACCGACCCTAGAATTCCAGCCCCCCCGAATACCAGCAGCAGGCCGGTGGTGGTCTCACCGCGCAGGTTGGCCACCAGGGCGACGAAAGGCTCGATATAGGTGTAGGCCGTAAAGTGCGCGGTCACGACTAATGCGGTTAGCACGTATTGCAGCATCAGCGCAGGGCGCTTGAACAATACCGGCAGGCTGCGCAGCGACCCGGAATTCTGGCTGGGCAGCGCTGGCAGCGCACGAACCAGCACCACCAGCGTGGCGCAGGCCGCCACGCCGATTGCAGCGAAGGTCACGCGCCAGCCAAAGGCTTCGCCTAGCACGCGGCCCAGGGGTATGCCCAGCACCATGGCCAGCGAGGTACCCGTTGCCAGCAAGCCCAGTGCTTGTACTTGCCGCCCGGGCGGCGCCACGCGCACGGCCAGCGAGGCGGTGATGGACCAGAACACGGAATGGGCGAAGGCAATGCCAATTCTGCACGCCAGCAGTAGCGCAAAACTGCTCGCGAAGGCCGAGAGCAGGTGGCAGACCACGAACACCAAAAAGATGATCACCAGTAACCGGCGACGCTCAATGTTACGGGTCAGCAGCATGATAGGCAGGGAAATCACCGTCACTACCCAGGCATAGACGGTGAGCATCAAGCCCACCTGTGCACTGGTCATATCAAAACTGGCGGCGATGGCCGACAGCAACCCCACTGGCACGAACTCGGTGGTATTGAAGATAAAGGCGCCCAATGCCAGGGCAATGACCCCAAGCCAGCTTTCGGTACCGGGGGCGGTAGATGTCGTCATAGGTCGTACTCAAATCAAGGCCCGACAGCGGTACTGATACGGGCGGTGGAACACCATCACCCCGGCGCTGGGCACGCGCGTGCGGCCATGGCCATGAGCCGAGGCAGATGAGCCGCTTGATTATTATGAGAGGGCGTCGCGAGGGGTGCTTTGCCCGTGATCCTACGCTGCGAGGCTTAAGGGGGCAATCAAGAAGGCGTCGCGCTGACGTAGCGCTCTGCCGGTCTGCAGGCAAAACCCTGTGATGCCGTTCACAGCTCTGAACACCCAACCGTGAAGTTGTCGAAAAACCCGCGCGGCAATGGCAAGTGACCCGCTTCGGCTACACAGGCGGAGGGCACCGGCGCCCCAGCTTTCTGCCGGACGTCTGGGTTACCCCCATGGACGACCCTTTGGGGCACGCCGTCTGCACGATCGGCTATGCCTGCCTGGATGCGCGCTTCGAAGGGCTGTTTCTCGATGGCCTTGAGCCGTGCATGCGATTGGTGCCCAGCGTGCGCGCCCACGCACGCCTGGCCCACGGTTGGGACGCGGTCTGCGCCTATTTTGGTTTGGATGAATGCACCGCCCGGAAACTATTCGGTACAGAGCAATCGCCCGCGTCGCTGGCCGCGGTCCGTGATGGCTTAAAGGCGTTTCTGGCGAGCGCTCATACCCTGCCTGTACACCACCAGGCAGCAGGGTAAATCACCTTTCCCTTCGCATTTGTGACAAAGCACGCGTTAAACCCTCTCCAACGCGCTCAAGGCCGGCCCCCCAAAGCCGATAGCGTTTACGAGCCCAGCGTAGAAGCCGCCTGTTCAAGGCAGCGACCTGGGTTGTGATCATCGCATCGCCGGAGGGCGCGTATGGAACACAATAATGAGGTTGGGTCTTACACCGTGGCGCACAAAGGTTTGATGGGCTTGCTCACCGACAGCGTCATGGCCAGGCTCACCGCCCCGCCCGAAAAAGAAGACACCCTCGAGCTTAGCGATCAGCCTCTGGATCTCTCTGGGGTGGACAGCTTTTTCTTCCGCGGCCGCGGCAAGCGCTGCAGTTGCGCGCAGTGCAAGGCCGTTAGAGCAGCGATGTAGCGAACAGGGCACCGGCTGGGTGCCCTGGCCCACTGCCTCAGCGCTTGGCTGTGAGGTCGGGGTGCTTAGAGCGGCCGAGGAATTGTTGAGTGGTTGGGCCCAAGTGTTCGAGAATCCACAGCGCCATGGCTTTTTCCTGCTCCAGGATTTTCTCGCATACGCTGGCCGTTTCGGTATCGTCTACCGCCCTGGCTGCAGTGATGATTACGGTATACATGGCTATTTCAAGGTTTTCGAATACATAGCCGCTCATAGAGCCCTTGATGACTTCGTCCGACATCATAGAGCCCGCTGCGCCTTGGGCGAAGGCCATGAACTTGCCTGTTATGTCCTTTAACGTTGACGTGCTGCCGCCCAGCCGCGTGATCGCTGCCTCGACCTGGGCCTGTTGCCACTGGGTTTCTTCGATGTGCTGAACAATGCGTTGCTTGAGGTCTGGGTAATTTTCCAGACGCTCGGCTTGAGCCTTGAGCATGGTTTCTGCTTGCTGCTCCATGGCGTGTGCGTCTTTGAGCCAATCAAGCAGGTTGTCATGTACCGTTGCCATGGAAATGTCCTCCAGTGATAGCGTTAGCGATCAGGCCAAGTGCCTGATAGTGGGATGCCAGTGGCCCCGAGGTGCTGCGTCAAATTGGCCTTTGCCAGACCAATGGTACGCCCTGCTCCCCTCAACCCTTGGATTGACGCGGGTCCGCACTACGAGGGTAGGTACGCTCCTCCTGAATGGTCCCGTCGGTTTTGTGAATCTTCACCGAAGCAGTCTTCCCCTCCATGAACGCCGTCATTTTTTCGAGCAATTCATCCTTGGTCGGTGCCGTGAGCGAAGCGTGGGTAGCGCCCTGTTTCTTCAGCGCCCAGTGACCGTTAGCGTGGGTGATGTGGTAATTATCCATGGTGCTCTCCTGATGGCCGGGCTTATATGCCCTGTACTTGTAGATAGAGGCCCTGAACCGGTCGTGGTTCGATATAACCGCTTGTGCGCCCTCCGTATCGGCTGCATGGGCGCGACGCCCCCCGCTGTGGTGAGCGTACCCGCTCATTCCGGAGCCGCATCGTCAGCGCACGCACGATTTGTTCATCGCTGAAGTGGTGAGCGCATGCCCGTTCACACGGTAGGCTTTCCCTGGTCTGCTGCTACCCAGGTTGGCTACCTTTTGAGCAAATTCTGCGCACACGCTTTCGCGTTCAGGTAGAATCCTGCCGTGCTATACCGTTTCAGCCAGCCCGGTACTGCCACCGGGCGTATTCATTGCATAAACCACATTTAATGCCAACATCGGCCCCGTCGCGTACGGATGGCCCGCTTTCCAGATGGGAAAACCAACATGTTCAAAAGGGTCAATACAGCCCTCCTTGGGATAACTGTGGCCGTCTCGATGGTCTCGGCTCACGCTGAGGAAGTGAAGAAGGTCGACGTACTGCTGATTGGCGGTGGCGTCATGAGCGCTACACTGGGCACCCTGCTCACCGAGCTCGAGCCTACCTGGTCGCTGGAGATGGTCGAGCGGCTTGATGGCGTGGCCGAAGAAAGCTCCAATGGCTGGAACAACGCCGGTACGGGTCACTCTGCTCTGGCCGAACTGAACTACACCCCCGAAGACAAAGACGGCAAGGTGCAGATCGCCAAGGCCATCGAGATCAACGAAGCGTTCCAGATCTCTCGGCAGTTCTGGTCGCACCAGGTTAAGCAAGGCGTATTGAAGAACCCCCGTTCCTTCATCAACTCCACACCACATATGAGCTTCGTGTGGGGCGATGACAACATCAAGTTCCTGCGCAAGCGCTATGAGGCCCTGCAGGCTAGCCCTTTGTTCAGTGGCATGCAGTATTCCGAAGACCCTGCACAGATCAAGCAATGGGTGCCGCTGATGATGGAAGGCCGGGACCCGGCGCAGAAAATTGCCGCCACCTGGACACCGATTGGCACCGACGTGAACTTCGGTGAAATCACCCGGCAGTTCGTCGCCAACCTGCAGACCAAATCCAATTTCTCGCTGAAGTTGTCCAGCGAAGTCAATGGCATCCACCACAACGATGACGGCACCTGGCGGGTAAGCTACAAGAACCTGAAAACCGGTGACGAGACCAAAGCCGACACCAAGTTCCTGTTCATTGGCGCCGGTGGCGCGGCGCTGCACCTGCTTCAAGAGTCGGGCATCCCGGAAGCCAAAGAATACGGCGGCTTCCCGGTGGGTGGCTCGTTCCTGGTCACAGAAAACGTCGACGTTGCCAAGCAGCACCTGGCCAAGGCCTACGGCATTGCGTCCACCGGCGCGCCGCCCATGTCGGTGCCCCACCTGGACACCCGTGTACTGGACGGCAAGCGCGTCATCCTGTTTGGCCCCTTCGCGACCTTCTCCACGAAGTTCCTGAAGAACGGCTCTTATCTGGACCTGCTCGCCAGCACCACGACGCATAACGTATGGCCCATGACCAAAGTAGGTGTGGACGAGTTTCCGTTAGTGCAGTACCTCGCCGGCCAACTGATGATGTCCGACGATGATCGCTTCGCAGCGCTGCAAGCGTACTTCCCCCACGCCAAGAAAGAAGACTGGCGCTTGTGGCAAGCCGGCCAGCGTGTGCAGATCATCAAACGTGACGAGGCCAAAGGTGGTGTGCTGAAGCTGGGCACCGAAGTGGTGACCTCCAAGGACGGCTCCATCGCAGGCCTGCTGGGTGCGTCCCCGGGTGCTTCCACGGCAGCCCCGATCATGATCAACGTGGTCGAAAAGGTCTTCAAGGACAAGGTCGCCAGCCCTGCATGGCAAGCCAAGCTCAAGGAGATCGTTCCAAGCTATGGCACCAAGCTCAACGACAATCCCGATGCAGTTGCTCAGGAATGGGCCTACACCGCCGGCGTGTTGCAGCTGACTACCCCGCCTGAAGTCAATCGCGCCAAGCCTACCCCGGCGGCGTCGCAAAAACCGGTAGGCCCTAAGGCCGACGCTGACCTGGCGCTCTAACCGTCAATCGGTAACCGTTAAAACCAACGCCCTGGAGCCCCCTATGCTCCAGGGCGCTGTTAACGCGCTGCCCCTGCATTGCCTCCCCCCGCGCTTGAACGCGCCCGCCTCCCCTGATGTCCCCCCTGTAATGCGTGATCACGCGCTCCAGCATCCGCGACCAGCCACGGGGACCGTCAATGACATCCGACTCTGCTCATCTCAATCGCCGCGCGCTTTGCAAGCTTATTGCCGCAAGTGCTACTGCCGCTGCTGTAGCACCTCATGCCATGGCTGGGCCGTTCGTGCCGCCAAGCCCGGTAGACACGGGCAGTGTGGAAAACGGCGCAGTGAAATTTCCCCCCTGGCGGGGCCCCGCTGACACGCCCTCCTCGCCCCCTCCCGCACCGCTACCGCCCGACCGGCGCGTAGGCTTCGCAATCGTAGGCCTTGGGCGGCTTGCGCTGGAGGAAGTGTTGCCCGCCTTTGCTCAGTCCTTGAAGGCCAAGCCCGTGGCACTCGTGTCTGGAAGCCCCGAAAAGTGCGCCACCGTGGCAAAGCAGTACGGCATCAGGCCACAAGCCTGCTACAGCTATGAAGACTTTGATCGCATCCGCGAGAATCCGGAGATCAACGCCGTGTACATCGTGCTGCCCAACGCCATGCACCGATCGTTCTGTGAGCGCGCGGCCAAAGCCGGTAAACACGTACTCACCGAAAAGCCGATGTCGGTCAGCTCCAGCGACGGCCAGGCCATGGTCGAGGCCTGCAAGGCCGCCGGGGTGAAACTGATGGTGGCGTACCGCATTCAGTACGAACCCTACAACCACTGGGCCATGCAGGCGGTACGCAGCCAGCACTATGGCCGGCTCCTGGCCTATACCGGCGTCAACACCCAAACCGTGGCCCAAGACGGGGACCGTCAGTGGCGGCATAAAAAGGCCATGGCCGGCGGTGGCTCGCTTGTCGACATTGGCCTGTACTGCCTGAACACCGCACGCTACCTCACCGGCGAAGAACCGGTGGAGGTGTTCGCCACGACCTATTCGCCCGCCGGGGACCCTCGCTATGCCGAGGTAGAAGAAACCGTGCAGTTCATGCTGCGGTTTCCCTCGCACGCCGTCGCGAACTGCGTGACCAGCTACGGGGGGCGTGACGATAAGTACCAGCGGCTGAACCTGGCATCGGCGGCCATCGACATGCCTAACGCCTTTCTCTACAGGGGGCAGAGAATGGCCGTGATCGAGCGCGACCAGCAAGCCACTCGCACGGGCGAACTCACCCTCACCCCCAAAAACCAGTTCACCCAGGAAATCGACCACATGGCCGAGTGCATACTTACCAATGCCACGCCCTGGACACCTGGCGAGGAAGGGGTTCAGGACCACAAGCTGATGGAAGCTATTTATGAAAGCGCCCGCACCGGCCAGCCGGTTCGGCTGGCTGCGGTTGAGGGCGTGGACAGGTTCCGGGGCGATCCGCGCAAGCAGGGCTAGTACGGTCTGGGCGCGCAGTGCACCAGGGCGGCTTTGCCTGTGCGCTAACAACCCTCATACTGTGCGCCTACTCCCCCTGTATATGCCCTTCAAAGAGGCCTTGATGGCTGAAATACCCTGTAGCGTTGTGAACCTCTACAGCGCGCCGCGTGCCTGCGCCTGGCCTGCGGCGGGGCGCGCCCATGCTTGACCCGCTGCAGCCCTCGCGGGCACTGATGATCCTTGCAACAAGTGAGGCCGATCGCGCCAAGCTGAGCGCCCTGTTGTCACCGATCTATCCGGTGCGGCTGTTTGCGGACGCACACGCGCTGGGCATGGCCTTGGGCCCCGCTACAGGGCTGGTGGTGTTTTCGGAAGACGCCTTGAGCCAGGACCTGGCCCTCCTGGACACCGCGTTGCGCACGCAGCCTGAGTGGTCGGATATTCCGCTTCTGCTGTTGGCCACCCGTGAAGGCGGGCAAATAACGAGTGGGCAACCCAGCCTGCCTTCTTCGGCCAGTAACCTGGTGGTTCTGGAGCAGCCGCTCAGCGCAGCGTCGCTGCTCAGCGCTGTCGCGGCTGCCTGGCGCTCGCGGGGAAAACAGTTCGAAATGCGTGACCGGCTGGCTGAGCTTGCCGAGGAACGAGGCCGCTTGCGCACCTTGCTGGAAAACATTCCCGTCGGGGTGTGCTTCATGGACCGAAAAGGCAAGGCGCTGATTAGCAACCCGCTCTACCGTCAGTACATTCCAGACGGTTCCATCCCTTCCACCAGCGCTGCCTATGGCAGCCGTTGGCAAGGGTACGATGCCCACGGCAACGTACTGAAGCCGCACATGTTCCCAGGCGCCAGGGCGCTGCGCGGCGATCCGGTCAAGGACGTCGAGTTTACCCACCAGGGTGATAACGGTGAGCAAGCGTGGATGCGGGTCAGCGTTGTGCCCCTGTACGGCGAGCCCACCACTGTCGTTGGGGCAACAGCCGTGCTGGTAGACATCAGCGAGCAAAAGCAGTCGGAGCTGGCACTGCGGCGCTTCAACGATGCACTGGAGGCGCAGGTACAGGCGCGCACCCAGGCGTTGAATACTGCCTTACAGCAACTCAAGGATGAAAGCGAAGAACGCGGGCGCGCCGAAGAACAGTTGCGCCAGTCGTTAAAAATGGAGGCCGTGGGCCAGCTCACCGGCGGGATCGCTCATGATTTCAACAACATGCTCACAGGCGTGATCAGCGCTCTGGAACTCAGCAAACGGCGCCTGGACAAGGGGCGCATTGAGGGTGTGAGCACCTACATGGACGCTGCGCTGGTGTCGGCGCAACGCGCCGCTTCACTGACCCAGCGCCTGCTGGCGTTTTCCAGGCGACAGTCCCTGGATGCCAAACCGGTGAACGTGAACCCTTTGATCCAGGCATTGCATGAACTGCTGCAACGCTCCGTGAGCGAGCAGATCCAAGTGCGCTTGGCGCTCAGCGAGGACGCACCCTGGATTTGCGTTGATGCCAATCAACTGGAAAACGCCCTGCTGAACCTAGTCATCAATAGCCGGGACGCCATGCCCGATGGCGGCACGTTAACGGTGGCTACCCGTATTGAGGCCACTGAATACGCACCTGGCGATACCGAACTGGGCCCGCAGCACGTGGCCATCGAGGTGCGCGACACCGGTGTGGGCATCCCCGAGCGCCTGCTGGATAAAATTACCGAACCCTTCTTTACCACCAAACCGATAGGCCAAGGCACTGGCCTGGGCCTGTCGATGGTCTACGGGTTTGCGCAGCAAAGCGGCGGTAGGTTGCAGGTGACCAGTACCGAGGGCGAAGGCACTGCAGTGTCATTGCACCTGCCGCTGTACGCGCCGTCCGCCAACGCTGAGCCGGTGGCAAAGGCATACGCTCCGGTGGGTAAGGGGCAGGTCATCCTGCTGGTGGAGGACGATAGCTCGGTACGGTTCATCAACCAGGCGTTGTTGCAGGAGTTTGGCTACGACGTGCTGGTCGCCAACGATGCGTTCGAAGCGCTCAGGTTCGAAGATTGCCTGCACCAGGTGGACCTATTGCTCACGGATGTGGGCCTGCCTGGGATGAACGGGCGGCAGCTTGCCGAACGCCTGCAAGCGCTCAAACCCGGCCTGCCGGTGTTGTTTCTCACCGGCTACGCCGAGGGTGCGCAGCGCAGGGCCGATTTTCTGGGCGAGAACATGCATTTGATGACCAAACCCTTCGCCTCGGAGGTACTGCTCAACACGGTTGCCGCCCTGTTGCAAGGCAACCCCCCTTAGCCTTCTCGTTCGCCTCTTGTGGCTAAGCGCAGCCTGGCTGCCTCCAGCGCTTGGGTTATCTGTTAATTCACCGTAGAAACAGGCACTAGCAGCGGTTGCACCCGAATTCACGCGCCCTGGTACTGCGGTGTCGTCAAGCCGACACCGCGTGCCGCCGTCAGCTCTTATGTTTATGAGACACCGACAGGTTCTCGAAAATGACCCGCCCGCCCTCAGTGGTGTAGCCCGTGTGGTCCTGGGTGTACACCCCCGCCTTGAAGTACAGCGGCTTTTCTTTCCATTTGGAGCTCAGCTCGGTATTCCAGCCAAAGTCAGCTGCAGACACTGAGAGTTTTCCACCCTTGGTCAACGTAATCACGTAAGAAAACGGCTTATTGAGCGGGACCTTTTCAGCAATGGTAATGACGGTGGGATCGTTCTGGCTGGGGGTTTTACGGAGCTTGGCGACGATGCTCCCAAGGCGGCTGCTGTCCATCCACTGATACTCAATCTTGAGCAAGGGATCATTGCTGTTGTACTGGTGAATCTGGCCAATAACTACACGGCCGCTGGAGGGGACTTCACTGACTTTCAATTTGGCGCGTAGGTAATTATCCGCCTCCGTGTACTTCCAATTGCGCAGTGAACCGTCCGTGTAGGTTTCCCTTAACTCGCTACGGGGATACTTCGCACTCTCCGTGGTAGACCCAGTGACCGGTGCCCAAAAATAAAGCCGGCTGCCATCTTTTCGAAAGTATTTGTCCTTGTAACCTTTCACCAGTACAGGCGTATCGATGGTTTTGGCTTCAGCGCCAACCGGAACACTCAGATTCCAAATAGAAAGATCGATCATGTCAGGTGTTACCTGTTGTTCGGCAGGCATCGACGTGCCTGTACCGAGTGCGGATAAAACCTAGCACCGTCCGGAGCTAAGCGAGGCGCGGGTTTTATATACGCAACTAACTAACTTGTTAATGATGGCACGCCATAGCTTTGGCGCCGTCAAAATGACTTCACCTGTAAAGCCAGCGTGTACAGGGGATTACGTCGCATTACCGTTAGTCGGGAAATTTGCACGATCCAGAAAAGTAGCACTTGGCTATTACTTAATTCTCCACCGGAAGGACCTCATCGCGCGCCAGAGATACGGTCCTGTCTCGCCCAAAACTCCATTTCAGCCCGCTTTCTATCAACCGTTCATCGGGAAAAAAACAGGGGAAAAAGGAGGGGCTGCGGCCGGAAATCAAATTGAGTCAATTAGTCGACGCCATTATTACAGCGCAAGGCCTTGTGGCGCACGGGTGCCACTACTCAGCCATCAATGCATGGCGTAGTAGCACTGCGACATCAATTTGTTGGGATTGACGATTTTCTGGCGAAAGCCCCGCAAACACGGGCCTTCAGGGCTAGCAACAGGTGCCGAAAACAGGAGTAACCAAATGGTGAGCAGCCTGCTTGCCGGCCCCTACTAAGTCCCTGGAGTTCACCATGATCGACCTCGACAACTGGAACCTGAGCATTCCTGTCGGCAGCCCGGCCGTCACCATCGATACCCCTAAATTGGCTTCCGGTTACGCCGACGGCTTCTTCAAATCCGGCGACACGTTATTCTTCTGGGCACCTGTCACTGGCAGTACTACCAAGAGTGCCAAGTACCCACGTACCGAACTTCGTGAAACCAAGCCAGACGGCAGCCTCTATAACTGGAAATACAGCGCAGCCGACAATATGTTGCGTGCTGCGGTTGCAGTAAACCAAGTGCCTTCAAGCGGTAAGATCGTCATCGGTCAAATTCACTGCAACCAAAGCACTGAACCCATGCTGAAGTTGGAATACCAGTGGATGGATGCCAAACGCCTGGGCAATATCGTTGCCAAGTTCCGCCTCACGCCTACTTCAGAACCACAAGTTGTCATAGTGGCTCAAAAGGTGCCGATGAATCAGCGTTTCACCTACACTATTCACTTAACCCCTGCCGGTAACCTGACCGTCAACGCGGCGAATTTCCAGTGGGGCAGTAAGGTGGACAACAAGTGGGCCTCTGAGGCGCTCTACTTCAAGGCCGGCGTTTACACCCAGGACAACAGCGGTTATGCCACCGAAGGCGGCGCTGCAACCTTCTACAAGCTGGCAATCGAGCACAACCCCAAGGGTTAAACGCTTCGCATTATTGAACATCTCCTTCAGCCTGTCCTCGGACAGGCTTTTTTTGCCCTAAATTCTTCATACAACCCCACCGCTGCGTGTTATTGATTCACGCAATAAGCGTGATAGGTTTTTTAAATGAACCATCTTCCTCCCCCGCTCCCTATATCACTGTAACCGAGAGAAAGTTGCTCGGTTGATAAGTCGGCAGCAGTAATCACCGGCACGCTAAATAATTGCATAGCACTACAGGATTAATTCGCTGGTGTGTTTTAAGCCACGTCAGACGACTCAGGCGACGACCTGTACTACATCCTTAAACCCGTGATAACCGAGGACGACCGTATGTTCATACATAACAAGCGTCTGCAGTACACCGTACGTGTTGCAGCACCTAACCCAGGCCTTGCCAACCTGATGCTCGAGCAGTTCGGTGGCGCCCAGGGCGAGCTGGCTGCAGCCATGCGTTACTTTACCCAAGCGGTCACCGAAGGCGATCCAGGGCGTAAGGACATGCTCTACGATATTGCTACCGAAGAACTGAGCCACTTGGAAATTATTGGTTCGATCATCGTGATGCTAAACCAAGGCGGCCGTGGCCAATTGGCTGAAGGCGTTCAGGAAGAAGGTGAGCTGTATCGCTCGTTGACTGGCGCAGGCAATGACTCCCACATCACCAGCCTGCTGTACGGCGGTGGCGCGGCACTGGTGAACTCTGCCGGTGTACCTTGGACCGCTGCGTATATCGATACCATCGGTGAGCCTACCGCCGACCTGCGCTCCAACATCGCTGCTGAAGCACGGGCCAAGATGGTGTACGAGCGCTTGATCAACGTCACTGACGATCCAGGCATCAAGGACGCACTGGGCTTCCTGATGACCCGCGAGATCGCTCACCAGATGTCGTTCGAAAAAGCCTTGCACTCGATCAACCCTAACTTCCCACAGGGTAAGATCCCACCCGTGCCTGAGTTCACTAACGTGTACTACAACATGTCGACTGGCGATGACATGAAGGGGCCGTGGAATGAAGGTGAGAACCCTATGGGTACCTGGGACTTCCAAGAAGCCACCGCAGCGGTCGATGGGGGTGATGGCATGGCAACCGTAAACTTGCCGCCACAAGACCTGGAAAATTTCGAAGCCATGAAGCTGCGTACCAAGTCCAACCCTGAAGCAGAGCCAATGACTGGCGCTGACTTGGGCAAGCTCGGCGGCCCTGACACCCTGTAATAGCGTGTCTGCCACCGTTTAAGTGTCATAAGATCCGAGGCCCTGACGGGCTTCGGATTTTTTTAGCAGGCAACTTACCCCGCATGCTGCGACAAGCGCCCAATTGGCGAGGCGCCTGGCAGCGCGCTGGTAGCGTCAACGGCGTTGATTCTCCAGCGCCTTACGGTGGTGGCGTGCGATACCCGCCAGCGCGTAATGCGCCGCTTGATGGATGACGGCCTGACGGTCTCCGTCGAAGTGCTCGGTGCAGGTAAAGGTTTCGCGCTGCCCTTCTATATCGAATGCCCATGAAAAGCACACCGTTCCTGGCGGTATGTCGTCCATCGGCTCTGGGCCTGCAACCCCGGTAGTGGCGACTGCAACATTGGCTTCGCTGTCGAGCAGCGCACCGGTAGCCATTTCTAAGGCGACTTGCTCGCTCGTTAATCCATGCTGTTCGATCGTTGCGTACTCCACGCCAAGTAAACGGTGCTTGGCCTGCGGAGAATAAACGACGTAACCACTTTCCATGATTTGGCCACCTCCTTGAACAGTACCCAGCGCGGCAGCGATCAGCCCCGCCGTGCAGGATTCCGCCGTGGCCAGGTACAAGGCATGGTCCTTCAAGTAAGTGATGACTGTTTCCAACTCTTCCAATGCTGCTTCAGGCACGTCCATAGGTAAAAGCTCTGTCTGAATTTTAACTAAACGCAACGCCTCACGGCTTGACTCCTATGAGGTTAGAGCATGCCTAAAGCCACCTGTTTCATGGCCCAAACAATGTGCAGCCCTTACCGCTTCGTTGCCGTCTATCGCTTTGCGTAACCGAGCGTGAAGATGCGTTGAACTCACTAACGTTTCGATTACACGAATACACGTGCAGGTGGTTACCACGCACTTGCGTGCAGCAACTATCCCCGCCCTTATGCAGGAGGTTGAACGATGAAAGCGTTACGCTGGCACGGAAAAAAAGACATCCGCTGTGACGATCATTTACCTGACCCAACCATTGAAGACCCGCGCGACGCCATTATCAAGGTAACAAGCTGCGCCATCTGCGGTTCGGACTTACACCTCTATGACGGTTTTATGCCCGGCATGAGCCATGGCGATATCATGGGCCACGAGTTCATGGGCGAAGTGGTGGAAGTGGGCTCTGCTAATAAAAAGCTGAAGATCGGCGACCGTGTAGTCGTGCCCTTTACCATTTGTTGTGGCGAATGCCACCAGTGCCGCCGGGGCAACTTTTCGGTGTGCGAGCGCAGTAACCGTAACAAAGACCTCGCAGACAAAGCCTTTGGTCATAGCACTGCTGGTTTGTACGGCTACACCGCCCTCACCGGGGGTTATCCAGGCGGCCAGGCGGAGTATGTACGCGTACCCTTCGCGGACTTCTCTCCCGTCATCATTCCCAATGGCCTGACCGACGAGCAGGTGTTGTTCCTGGGCGATATTTTCCCAACGGGCTGGCAGGCGGCGGTGCAGTGCGACATCCAGCCAACCGATACCGTGGCCATCTGGGGTGCAGGCCCGGTGGGCCAGTTCACGGTTCGCAGTGCGGTGATCCTAGGCGCACAGCAAGTGGTGTGTATCGACAACGTGCCCGAGCGCTTGGCCATGGCTCGGGCGGGTGGCGCCATTACTATCAACTTCGATGAAGAAAGCGTGGTAGAGCGCCTCAATGAACTGACTAAGGGCCGGGGCCCTGAGAAGTGCATCGACGCAGTAGGGATGGAGGCCCATGTTACCGGCTCGCTGGACTCCATGTACGACCGGGTCAAACAAGCCGTCATGCTCGAATCGGACCGCCCTCATGTGCTCCGCGAAATGATGTACGTGTGTCAGCCCGCTGGCACGCTGTCCATTCCAGGGGTATATGGCGGATTGATCGACAAGGTGCCTTTCGGCGCGGCCATGAACAAAGGGCTGACCATCAAGATGGGCCAGACCCACGTCAACCGCTGGACCGACGACCTGCTCAACCGTATTCAGGAGGGCCAGATCGACCCCAGTTTCGTGATTACCCACACCGTTAGCCTGGAAGAAGGCCCAGAGATGTACAAAACGTTCCGGGATAAACACGACGGCTGTATCAAGGTCGTTATCAAGCCCTGACCCCCTGCCCGCCTGGCCCTTGCGAGGACGACGGCGGGCTGTCCTCCTACACAACAGCTTCAGTCCACAACAGCTTCAGTCATCCGTACAGACCTTCCCCTCAACGAAGCGGTCCAAATTCGCGCGCCGGCACCTGACCGGCCACTATCGTTGAACAGCCTGCGGAGCCTTACCCCATGCAGCTAGCCCATCGCCTGTTCTCATTTCTGAGCCAGGGCCGTTACGCCGTGGCGCTGGTCTGGCAAACATCGCGTGGGCTATTCATTGGGCTGGTCATCGCCACGCTGATGGCCGGGCTGCTGCCTGCGCTGGCCGCGTGGCTGGGTCAGCGCATCGTCGATGCCGTGCTTGAGGCCATTGACCTGCATGCGCGGCTTGGGCAGGCACCGCTCTGGCCGGTGCTGCGCTATGTACTGGCAGAAGCCGGCGTACTGGCATTACTGGCGGCGGCGCAGCGGGGGCTGTCGGTGCAGCAGGCGCTGCTCAGGGTACAGTTGGGGCAGAAGGTCAACCTGTTGATCCTGGAAAAAGCCCAAACCTTATCGTTGCTTCAGTTCGAGGACTCAGACTTCTACGACAAACTGGTGCGGGTACGCCGTGACGCCTCTACACGGCCGCTGGGCTTGGTCAGCAAAAGCCTGGGGCTGATCCAGAACCTAGTGGCGTTGATGAGCTTTGCGGTGTTGCTGGTTCATTTCTCGCCATGGGCGTTGGCGATTCTGGTGGTGGCAGCGTTACCCGTATTTTTTTCCGAGACGCATTTTTCGGGAGATGCGTTTCGGCTATTTAGCCGCCGCGCGCCTGAGACACGTGGGCAAAATTACATTGAAGCGCTTTTGTCCCAAGAGGCGCACATCAAGGAAGTTCGCCTGTTTGGCCTGGCGCCCTTGCTCTTGCAGCGCTATCGGAACACCTTCACCCGCCTATACGCCGAGGACCGACGGCTAACGCTGCGTCGAGACGGTTGGGGCTTTGCCCTGGGGCTGCTGGGCACGCTAGGGTTTTACCTGGCCTATGCCTGGGTCGTCATGGACACCATCGACGGGCATACCACACTGGGGCAGATGACCATGTACCTGGTGCTGTTCAAGCAGGGCCAGGCGGCGATCAGCTCCAGCCTCAGCGCCATCGGCGGCCTTTACGAGGATGGTTTGTACCTCACCCACCTTCACGATTATCTGGCGCAACCGGTGCCAGCGCCTTCTGGCCACGTGACCGAGGGCGTTCATCCTGGCGATGGCGTTCGCTTCGAAGGGGTAGGCTTCACCTACCCAGGGGCTTCGCACCCTGCACTCGATGCCATCGACCTGCACCTGGCGCCGGGGCGTAGCCTGGCGCTGGTCGGTGAGAACGGCTCAGGCAAAACCACGCTCATTAAGCTACTGACTCGGCTGTACAACCCTACCCAAGGGCGAATCCTGCTGGACGGCAGTGACCTGCAAGCCTGGGACAGCCATGCCCTGCACCGCCGCATCGGGGTCATTTTCCAGGACTACCTGCGCTACCAGATGACGGTGGGGGAAAACTTGGGGGTTGGCGACGTGACGGCCTTCGACGACCCAACACGGTGGCGCGAGGCAGCCACCCAGGGTATGGCTGCGGAGTTTATCGAACGCCTGGGCCAGGGGTATCAGACGCAATTGGGCCGCTGGTTCATGGGCGGGCAAGAATTGTCTGGTGGGCAGTGGCAGAAAATAGCCCTGTCACGGGCGTATATGCGCCAAGATGCCGACATCTTGATCTTGGACGAACCTACCGCGGCCCTGGACGCTGCAGCCGAAGCCGCGGTGTTCGAGCATTTTCGCGCCTACGCACGCGGGCGCATGAGCCTGTTGATTTCTCATCGGTTTTCCAGCGTCCGTGCGGCTGAGCACATCGTGGTGCTGGACCAAGGGCGGATCCTGGAGCAAGGCGACCACGCGACCCTGGTGGCCCAGGGTGGGCGCTACGCCCGGTTGTTCGACCTGCAGGCGCGGGGCTACCGCTAGCTGGACGCTCGGCACAAGGGCTGCCAGACTGTGCCGAAACGCATGGTATTGATGCTACGAGGCCACATGGCGCCCCCGCACCTTGATTTGAGCGCGCTCGACGCCGCCGATTCGCTAGACCTCACACGCTCAACCCGTGTGATACGGCTTACCTTGGCCTTCACCCTAAGCATCATCGCCATCATCGTGGCCTTGGAAGGGGCGCGCTTATGGCATGAATACCAGCGCGCCATCGACGACGCCACCGCGAGTGCCGCCAACTTGGCGCGCGCTACCGCGCAACATGCCGAAAGCGCGATACGCCAGGTGGATTCCATGACCGGTGGCATCACCGAGCGTATCGAGGGCGACGGCCTGCCCAACCTCAACCCTCCTCGCCTGCATGCGTTGCTCAAGCGCCAGGTTCAATTATTGCCCCAGCTGCATGGGCTGTTTATCTACGGTGCCAACGGGGAATGGCTGGTCACCGATAAGGACGAGGTGCCAGCCCAGGCCAACAACGCAGACCGCGAGTACTTTACCTACCACCGTGCTCATCCTGACAGCGGTCTGCACATCGGGCCGGTGATCATCAGCCGCTCCACGGGCGAGCAGGTGATACCGGTGTCTCGCCGAATCAACAACCCTGATGGCACCTTTGCAGGCGTGTTCCTGGCCACATTGCAGCTCAGCTACTTCGAACGCTATTACGCAGGTTTCCAGATCGACGACCACGGGGTGTTTCTGCTCACGCTCGCCGATGGCACCTTATTGGCGCGCCGTCCACTGCTGCCGAATATGGTGGGCGTGAGCATTGCGCGTGGTGAGTTGTTCACCCGCTACCTACCTCGCATGGATAGCGGCGTGGGGGATATCACCTCCAGCTTGGACGGCGATCGGCGCTTTTTCGGCTTCACGCGAATAGACGGCTACCCACTGGTGGCGGGCGCAGCCCTGTCCCGTCACTCGGTGATGCAGCCACGCGTGGTAGACCTGATAAAAACCTTGCTCGTTTTAGCCGTGCTCGGCGCAGGCATTGGCTGCTTTGGCGCAGGCCTGATGCGCCAATTCCGCCAACGCTTGCGGGTTGAGGAAGAACTGCGCGCGGCTCAGCGCGGCCTTAGCCAGATGGCCTTCCACGACGGGCTCACCGGGCTGGCCAACCGCCGCAAGCTGGACATCGCCTTGATTGATGAGCTTAGCCGTGCCCGACGGCTTAATTACCCGGTCACGATGATCATGCTGGACCTGGATCGGTTCAAGCGCTTCAACGACCGTTATGGCCACCCGGCCGGCGACGAATGCTTGAGGGCGGTAGCAAGCGTGCTGTCGGCTACCGTTCACCGCACCAGTGACCTGGCGGTGCGCTATGGCGGTGAAGAAATGGCCCTTTTGCTGCCCAATACACCGTTCGAAGGCGCCTGCAAGGTGGCCGACGATGTGCTTCAAGGCATCCGCGCCTTGGGGATTGTCCACGAAGACAACGAACAAGGCGTGGTCTCCGCTAGCCTTGGCGTGTACGTGTGCGAGCCGGGCAGCCAGGAGGTTGCGCCTGCCGCCTTGATAAAAGCGGCGGACGCGCTGCTGTACGCGGCCAAACATTCAGGCCGCAATTGCTGGCGCGCCATGGGCCCAGAGGTGTGCAGCCGGAGCCAGGTGTAAACCGGCCCCTGCCCGCTCGCTAGCCCAGCGCTTGCTTGAGGAAAGGCGCCGTCTTACTGATTTTGCACGCGGCCACCTGCTCAGGCGGCCCGCACACCACCACCTGGCCTCCGGCGGCACCTGCACCGGGCCCAATGTCGATGACCCAGTCGCTGGCGGCCACCACGCGCATGTCGTGCTCTACCACGATCACGCTGTGCCCTGCCTCGATCAGCCGATTGAGCTGCACCAGCAGCCGGTCCACATCCTGGGGGTGCAAGCCAGTGGTGGGTTCGTCAAGCACGTACAGGGTCGCGCCCCGGGCGCTGCGTTGAAGCTCGGTCGCCAGCTTAATGCGCTGCGCCTCGCCACCGGACAATTCAGTGGCGGGCTGGCCCAGGCGCAGATACCCCAGGCCAATATCCCGCAACACTTCCAGCGAGCGGCGCACGGCAGGCTCCTCGGCAAATAAGTCCAGCGCCTGTTCGACCGTCAAGCGCAACACGTCCGCGATAGACAACCCTTGCCAGGTGATCGCCAGGGTCTGTGGGTTGTAGCGGTCACCGTGGCAGGTAGGGCATGGCGCATACACGCTGGGCATGAACAGCAGTTCAACGCTGACGAACCCCTCGCCTTCGCACGTAGGGCAGCGACCTTTGGCCACATTGAAGGAAAACTGCCCGGCATCGAACCCCTGCTTCGTGGCCTCTGGCGTGGCGGCAAAGCACTTGCGCACGTGGTCGAACAGCCCGGTGTAGGTAGCCAGGTTGGAACGAGGGGTCCGCCCGATAGGCTTCTGGTCCACCGGCACCAACCGACGTACCTGCTCCAACCCTTCCGTGATGCGGCCCTCGCTGACGAGTGCAGGCGCGTCCTCCAGTGCGTGCTCGTCAGGCTCAGCAACCGGTGCCTGACCCAGTTGCTCGCCTACCAACTCCAGCAGGGCCTGACTCACCAGGCTGGATTTGCCAGAGCCTGAAATGCCAGTAACTGCCGTCAGGCAGCCTAGGGGGAAGGCAACATCCACCTGTTTGAGGTTGTTGCGAGTGATGCCTTCGAGCTTAAGCCAGTGTTCGGCGGGCCGTGGGGTGCGCCGTGTGGTGTCGGGCGGCGCGAACAGGTACGCGCCGGTGCGTGACCGGCTAACCTCGGCCAAGCCCTGCGGCGGGCCGCTGTACAGCACCTCGCCACCGCGCTCGCCCGCGTCTGGGCCTACGTCTACCAGCCAGTCGGCGCGGCGCAAGGTGTCCATGTCATGTTCCACCACGAACACCGAGTTGCCTGACGCTTTCAAGCGCAAGAGGGCCTCGAACAAGGCCTGGCTGTCGGCGGGGTGAAGGCCTGCAGAAGGTTCGTCCAGCACATAGATAACGCCAAACAACTGAGCGTTGAGCTGCGTGGCCAGGCGCAACCGCTGTAGCTCACCGGACGACAAGCTGGGCGTGGCGCGTTCCAGGTCAAGGTAGCCCAGCCCCAAGTCGATGAGCGCCACTAGCCGTTCTAAGAGTTCGTTGGCGATGCGTTGCGCGGCCAGCCGTTTTTCGATGGACAGGTTGGGCGTGAACCGAACCTCTTTGCCACTGGCATGAGCGCTACCGCCAGCGGCTACCCGCGCAGCCATTGCCTGCTGTGCAGCCTCGGGGGACAGCACACCAGCTTCTGGGTCCTCACCTGCCGTCAGGTAGGCGCTGTCAGCCACCTCCTTGAGCAGCATCACCAATTCGTTAAGCGGCAGCCGCGACAGGGCGACGATGTCCAGCCCAGCGAAGCGCACGGTCAAGGCCTCAGGCTTAAGCCGCTTTCCTTCGCAGGCCGGGCACGGGCTGGCACGCATGAACTGCCCTACCCGCTTGCGCATCATTGCGCTCTGGCTCGTGCTGAAGGTATGCAGCACGTACTGCCTCGCCCCAGTGAAGGTGCCCTGGTAGCTAGGTTCGAGTTTGCGCCGCAGCGCTGCCTGGGTCTGCTCAGGGGTAAGCCCGGCGTACACCGGCACAGTGGGCGTTTCTTCGGTGAAGAGAATCCAGTCCCGATCAGCCTTGGGCAGGTCACGCCACGGGGTATCGACGTCATAGCCCAGGGTGACCAGGATGTCGCGCAAGTTCTGCCCCTGCCATGCCTTGGGCCAGGCGGCGATGGCGCGCTCACGGATGGTCAGCGATGGGTCGGGTACCATCGAGGCTTCGTTGACATCGAATACCCTGCCGATCCCGTGACAATGGGTACAGGCGCCTTGCGGGGTGTTGGCCGAAAAATCCTCGGCGTACAGCATGGGCTGCCCTGGCGGATAGCTCCCGGCACGTGAATACAACATGCGGATCAGACTCGACAGAGTGGTAACGCTCCCTACCGAGGAGCGTGCGTTAGGCGTGCCGCGTTGTTGCTGCAAAGCCACCGCAGGCGGCAAGCCTTCAATGCTGTCTACATCCGGCACACCCGCCTGGTCTATCAAGCGCCGCGCATAGGGTGCCACGGACTCGAAATAGCGGCGTTGCGCCTCAGCGTACAGGGTGGCAAAGGCCAGGGAGGATTTACCCGAACCGGAGACGCCACTGAACACCACCAAAGCATTACGCGGAACGTCCACGTCAACGTTTTTAAGGTTGTGCTCACGAGCGCCGCGCACCCGCACAAAGCCGTTACCGGGATTAGCCCCCGGCGCGTCAGGCGTGGAAGTCATCAAGGTATTCCTGCTGTTTTAGACCCCTGTTCGAGCCTTGTCGCTCGGTAATCGTTCAGCAGGGTCTGCCAAGGCCTTGCGCCTTGGCCGCTCAGATCAAGGCTTGATCCGAGGTGCCTCTAGCACTGGCGTTGTCGAGGTGGCAGTAGTCGCCAGGTGAGACTTGGTAGCGCGGCGATCTTCACTGACCATGTACTGAGAGGTGGCCACGCAGTGGTACTTCACGCCTCTGGCGCTGGGCATGGTCGCGACCGACTCCATACATTCAGCCCGAGAGGCATAGGCGGTGGGGCGGCGCTCTTGCAAACAGCCTTCAGCCGGTGAACACAAATTCATTACAACTACAAAAACACTCATCATTTGCCAACACTCCTGTGCGAGGCCAGACGGACTTCGTTAAGAAAACTGCGCGATTCTGCACAGCCGCTCAACGCAAAACAATGGCACATGGCTACCGTCTGTCGGTAACGTGGCGCTAATCAGGAGTATAGATTTTTATTATTTTAAATATTTGTTTTATAAGAAGTTTTCAAAGTGCCACTAATCGAAAATCTTTTGCATTAAACACTGTAATGATCAAACGTCGTCGTCAAATATCCGGCAATGGCCATTTGCACGACTTTACGTGTCCGGTTCTTGTCTTTAGGCAGCGGCTCAAGCCTCAATTCATCAGAGGCGCACTAACCTCCCTGGCGGTCACTAGCCGCGCCGCCAGGGCCTTGGCTTGCGCTGCCACGTCGGTCACGGCAGTGCTTTCCCACCACACCCCACGCAAAGGTGGCCCGAGCGCGAATATCACCTCAGAGACCTCGCCGGTGGCGCTCACCGTCGCCCCGCCAGGGTGTGCATCGATGCCCAATGCTAACGGCCCTGGGCGTACAAGCCCGCGTGTCAGCAGTTGTCGCGGCAGGGGCCTGTCCACGCGGCGCCAGTCGTATTCGATTCCACTGGAATCCACGAAACCCGCCACCTCTGAAGTGACGGTTAGTGCCTGGCCCCGCTCGCGCAGGCTCAACCGCATGCCCTCCGGGCTGCGCTGCGCATCAAGCAGCGTGGCTGCCCGCACCTGTAGCCGCCCGCGTTCTATCAAAGCAGCCAGCAGCGCGGCACCCTGCGGGGGTGAGCGATGGTGATGGCTTTCCCACCAAGGCCGCAGGTGACGCACGAACTGGCGCCGCTGCACCTCGCTGGCCTGGTACCACAGCCTGCCCACATGGGCACGCACAGTGTCCAGGGGTGCCTGCCAGTCGATGCCTTGCGCCGCCGCAAGCCGGCACTGCTCACGCAGCGCCCGGCACAGCTCAAGCGGGCTACGTAGCTGTGGGGCCTGAGCCAGGAAGTCAGGCCAGGCCGGTGGCTGGCGACGGGGCTGGGGCAGCAGCCCATGGCGCGAGATCACCTCGATAGGCCCTTGGTGCCCGGCTTCACGCAGCGACACCAGTGCATCGATCATGGTCAGGCCCGCCCCTACGATCACGACTGGCGCGTGGGTCGGCAGCGCGCGCAGGGCTGCTACATCCCATGGGCCGATGCCTGTCGCCCTACGAAAGGCGCCTGCACCCACGCGCGGGGTACGCGAGGCCGCGAATACCCCAGTGGCGATCACCGCCTGCGCGCCCTGCCAGCGGCAGCCGTTTGACGTCTGAAGGCACACGCCGCCCTCGTTGGGAAACAGGTCTACGACCTCTTCACGCACATGCTGCAGCCGTGAGCCAGGCGCGGCCGCTACGGCTTCGTCGAGCCGCTGGGCCGCATAACGCCCAAACAATGCCCTGGGCGGAAATAACTGCGCCACCGGCACCGATTGCGCGGCCGCGTCTGGCCATTCACCTGCCTTTAACTGCGCGGTAAGCCACAGGGTAAGGTCGTCGGGGGCATCAGGGTCAACGCTCATGCGGGCAGCGTTAGCGTTCAGGGTATGCCCCAGTTCAGTGGCGCTGTAGGCCTCGCCCCGGCCCAATTCGGCGCGTGGCTCAAACACTGCAATGCGCCTGTTACCGGGCAGGCGCAGCAATTGCATCGCCAGCAAGGCGCCGCTTAGCCCCCCACCTACGATCAGCACGTCGGCCTGGTGAATATCGGGGCGGGGCGCAGGGCTGTCGTTCATGGGGCGTTCTCGAGTCGGGCCGCAGCGGTGCGCGCCTGCGCGTGTTGAAATGTGCCGCAATGGTACACCGCCCTGCACGCTACGGCCCTGGCCGGGGCATACTGTGCCCTGCAACCGCACCTATTAATAAAGAAGGAAGTTTTCAGTGTCGGGCCTTGAAATCATTGCAGTACTGGTCAATGTGCTGGGCGTCTGGCTCACAGCACGCCGCACGCCTTGGTGCTGGCCCGTCAATGTAATTGCAGTGCTGTTGTACGTATGGATTTTCTACGACGTCAAACTCTACTCAGACATGCTGCTGCAATTGGCCTTTGTGGGCATGCAGGGGTATGGCTGGTGGCGGTGGCAGGCGGGTGTGGTTGATCACGGGCGGGTGCAAGTTGGGCGGCTGCCCGTGCTTATAGGGTGTGTAAGCCTGGCCATGGGGGCAATAATTGCGCTGGCCCTGGGCGCTGGCATGGCCCACTTCACCGACGCTGCCGTGCCTTGGCTGGACGCTACCTTGACGGCCTATAGTTTGGTTGCCAGTTATTGGGCAGCTCGAAAATACATCGCAAGCTGGGGGCTATGGATCGTCCTCGACGCCGTATACACCGGGCTTTACTACCATAAGGCCTTGCCGCTGACCGCCGTGCTGTACGCCGGTTTCATCGTACTGGCAGTGTATGGCCTCCAGGCCTGGCGGCGGGCACTTGCAGCACAGCCGGGCCACTCACACCCGGCCTGTTAAGCCTGCGGCATGGTTTGGGCCTGCCACAGGGCCTCGAACAATCCACCGCTGCGACGCAAGTGGTCTGGGTGGCCGTCCTCTACGATACTACCCGCCCGCATCACCAGTATTCGGTCAAAGTGCGCCACCGTGGCCAACCGGTGCGCCACGGCCAGCACCGTGCGCCCCTGCATCAGGTCGGTAAGTGCCGCCTGGATCACGGCCTCTGACCGTGAGTCCAGCGCGGCAGTGGCTTCATCGAGGATAAGAATCGGCGCGTCTTTGAGAAAGGCCCTGGCGATACCCAGCCGCTGCCGCTGCCCGCCCGACAACATCACCCCGCGTTCGCCCACGGGCGTGTCATACCCTTGCGGCAACTGCTCGATGAAATCGTGGCAGTAGGCGTTGCGGGCGGCGGCATACACCTCTTCAGGCGTGGCTTCTGGCCGGCCGTACCGGATGTTTTCATAAATGGTGCGGTTGAACAGGGCCGGCTCCTGGGGCACCACCGCGATTTGCCGTCGCAGGCTGTCTTGATTGATCTGACGGATGTCACGCCCATTGATGCGGATCGCCCCGGCAGTGACATCATCCAGGCGCTGAATCAAGCCAATCAGCGTACTTTTGCCCGCACCGGACGGGCCCACGACGCCCACCCGCTGACCAGGGTCTATCCGTACCTGAAGGTTATCCACCACCACCGCGCCTCCCGGGTAGGCGTAACCCACCTGCTCAAGCTCGATGGCCCCTTGCTGCACCGGCCAGTCCTCGTGGTGGTCTGGTAGCGAATGGGGCTGGGCGATGATGCCCAGGGTTTCGCTGATGGCGCCCATGTGCTGGCTGGTGTCCACCAGAGCCAAGGCGAGGTCTCGCGAGCCATGCAGGATGCGGAAGGTCAATGCGCTCACCAGCACTACATCGCCTGCCGTTACCCCACCCTCAGACCATAACCCGATGGCCCAGGCCAACATGCCGCCTGCCATCAGCGCCAGGCAAACGTCGTGAAACACCCGGGCTTTTTCAAGGTACATCCAGCTGCTCCGTTGGGCCCGGGCCTCTACCTGGATCTTCTGGTCGAGCCGCTCGCGCTCCCGTTCACGCGCCGAAAACGCCTTGATGGCCCAGACGTTCGACACCAGGTCCACCAGTTCGCCCCCTACCGTGGCCGCCTGGGCGGCGAAGCGCTGGTGCTTGCCGCGCCCGCGAATACCAAAATAAGTAATGATCGCGGCCACCAGCAGCACGCATAGCACCAATGCAAAAGCCATTTCCAACCGCACGGTAGCCAACACCACAATGGCGCCAATAAAGTCGACGCAGGGCGGTGTGATTCTCCAGATCAACGCGCCATATACGGCGCCGGCGGCACCGCCGGTTGCAGAGATTCGACTGCCCAGGGCCCCGGCGAAGTGCTCTGCAAAGTAGCCCATAGGGTGGCCGGTCAAGTGGCTGAACAGGTCAACCCGCATTTCGGCGCAGCTAGCCACCACGGTGCGGCACCCGAGCCACCCGCCGAGCCGCCAGAACAGGTTTTCGAGGGCAATCAGCCCTATGAACAGGCTAAAGGGCAGCCACACCTGGCCGCTGCCGGGGCCAGACTCGCTCATGGTGTCCACCAGCAGCTTCATGCCGTACTGCACTGCAACTGCACAGCTTGCGCCGCTGATGATGAACGCCACCAACACGCTGTAAGCCAAGGGCCGCCGCCGCACGTAGTGCCACAGAAAACGCCCAGCACTGCGCGGCGGTACGGCACGGTTCATAACACCTCCAGGTTCCCACTGCGAGTGTCGAGGGGTTGAGCGGGGTGTGCAGTGCCTTGCCCGCACTGCTCAGCAATCCTGCGAAGCGCCACGGCGGTGTCCGTGTGAACGGCCCTGACGCCTTGGGGGTCAGCGAAGCCTAAAAGGCCGGTAGGGCAATGACGGTCGTCGTCCCAGCCGGGGTAATCCAGTACGGGGTACAAGCAGACACCTTCCAGAGGAATATTGGACTTCAACGCCAGCGCGGCTTGATCGCCGATGTACGACAACCACTGCGCCCTCTGTACGCCCTCGGCACCTGTTTCAGTGATCGCCAGGGGCCTGCCGTAACGGGCGTGCGCTTCTTTGAGCATGCCGGCCAGCGAACGGAAATGCGGGTCCCCCAACGCAATGCGCTCGCCGTTGTAGTACCACTGGTTCTGCGCATAGAAGTTGACCCCAAGGATATCCAGGTATTCCGGCCGCCCACCCAGCCCTGGCCACGCCCTGCCGGTGAGCAGGTCCCATGACTCGAACTGGGCCAAGCGATAGCGCTCGGCCGCCTCCCCGTCTCCGGGCCGCTGAGGCATTGCACGCACATGGATCAAAGGGTCGACTTGCACAAAGCGCGCACGTGCATCGACGCCTCTGATCGCGTCGATGCCCGCGATGGAGGCCCGTATCAACTGGTGCTTGAGTTCCATTGCACGGTGAGAGGCATGGGGGTTGAAATAGGCCACTTCCCCCCCAGCCCATGCCCAGAAGGAGATTTCATTGATCGGGCAGTAGAACGGCACGCTGTCGCCGCGCTCACGAACATGGGAGGCGACCGCCGCCGCGAACCGTGCGAAGCGCTCTACGAACGCCGGCTGCCAGATGTCCAGCCCGTCTGGGTAACCGTAGTGGCAAATGTCCCAGATCACCTGGGTCCCCGCCGCGCTAGCGGCGTCCAGTAATGCATCGAAGCTGCGCCAGTCGTAGATGCCCGGCTGACGCTCTATCAGGTGCCAGCGCAATCCATCGCGCACGGTGCGCAGCCCGTGGGCCTGGAGCGCATGGTAATCGCGCTCCGCCCAGCGGTCATGACCCGTACCCGCCAGCAGGTCGAGCCTGCGCCCGTCCCGCCGGCGGCAACTGGAACACTCAAACCCCCCCATCAAAAAGCTGGAGAAGGTCTCAGGCCTGTGCATGGGCTTGCGCCTCAGTGTCCACGTGGCCCGGTTCGGCTGCTTCGAGCTTTTGATACAAGGCCAATGCCTGCCCTACAACCTGGTCCATGTTGTAGTACTTGTAAGTCCCCAACCGCCCCAGGAAGGTGACCCCCACAGTGTCGTCGGCCAGGGCTTTGTACTGTTGGTACAAGGCGGCGTTTTCCGGCGCAGGCACGGGGTAGTAAGGGTCGCCCTCGGCGCTGGGGTACTCGTAGGTCAGGCTGGTGTGATCGTGTACCTGGCCGGTGAGGTACTTGTACTCGGTGATACGCGTGTACGGGACCTCCTCGTTCGGGTAGTTGACCACCGAGACCGGCTGGAACTGCTCTTGAGGGAGGGTTTTGTGCTCAAAGCGCAACGAGCGGTAAGGCAAGCGGCCAAGCTTGAAGCCGAAATACTCATCCACCGGGCCGCAGTACACCAAATGACCCCGGCTGAGTTCACCGCCGACCTCGGCGAAATCAGTGCTCAACAGGATGTCGATGTTGGGGTGGTCGAGCATGCGCTCGAACATCTTCGTGTAGCCCTCGAGCGGCATGATCTGGAAGGTATCGGTGAAGTAGCGATCGTCGGTGTTGGTACGGGTCGGCACGCGGGCGGTCACCGAGCGATCCAACTCGGACGGGTCCCTGCCCCACTGCTTGCGGGTATAGCCGCGGAAGAACAACTCGTACAACTCGCGGCCCACTTGCCCCACGACCACGTCTTCGGAGGTACGAATCGGGTCCACGGCTTCGGCACGCTCGGCCAGGAATGCCTGCGCGCCCGCTTCGTCCAGGTCCAGCCCATACAAGGTGTTCAAGGTGGTGAGGTTGATCGGCACGGGCACTTGCTTGCCACGCACGTCGGCCAGCACACGGTGTTCGTAGGGGCGCCACTCGGTGAAGCGGGAGAGGTAATCCACGATGCGCTGTGCATTGGTGTGGAAGATATGCGGCCCGTAACGGTGAACCATCACCCCGGCTTCGTTCAGGTGATCGTAGGCGTTGCCGCCCACATGGTCACGCCGGTCTACCAACAACACCCGTTTGCCGAGGCCTGCGGCCAGCCGCTCGGCCAACACGCTGCCCGCGAACCCTGCGCCCACGATCAGGTAGTCATAAAAAGGCTGGCCGCTTGCGCTGCTTGAGGCGGCATTGGCGCGGGCTTGCTCAAGGGTTACGCGAGGCATTTGATCTGCTCCATCATTGCATTCCAGGTGGTGTCCCACGACATGCCGTGCAGGGCCTTGTCAGCCTCTGCCAGCAGGTGCTCAGGGTGCTGTCGCTGTGCCAGGGCCTGCTCCACCGCTGCGATGAAGGCCGCCGGCTCATCGGCGATGTGCACCACCTCGCTGTGCCCGTAGGTGCGTACCACGTCCGTGATGGACGTGGACACCACAGGGCAGCCACCTGCCAGGTATTCAGGGGTCTTGGTGGGGCTGATAAACCGAGTGGCTTCGTTGCGGGCGAAGGGCATCGTGGCCACGTCCCAACCGCCCAGGTAGGCCGGCAACTGGTCGTAACCTTTGCCGCCCAAGTAATGGATATTGGGCAGCACTGGCAGGCTGGCAGGGTCGATCTTGACCACCGGGCCAAGGATTACCCATTGCCAGTCAGGGCGTTGGCGCGCCACGGCTTCCATCAGCTCGGCATCGAAGCGCTCATCGATTACCCCAAAAAAGCCTAAGCGAGGGTGGGCGATGGCCGCTTGATCCAGCGGCTCAGGCAGGCCGGTGCGCGCTGCACCAAAGTGCTGGATATCCACGCTGCTGGGCATGGCATGGGCGTTAGGGTGCTGGTTCTTCTTGGCCTCCCAAATGCTGACCCCTCCGGTAAACACAACATCGGCCTTGGCCAACAGCTGCTTTTCGCGAGTGATCAGCTCTGGTGGTGCCCCGTGAAATGCAGACAGCTCGTCCATGCAGTCGTAGATAGTGACGTTTGGCGTAAGGTGCTCGCTGAAGGTCAGGCTCATGGGCGTGAAATACCACAGCATCAGCTGGGCATGGGCATGGCTGGCCAGGTAGTCATCCAGCAAGGTGCGTAGCGCGGCATCAGTGCCGGCGGCATCCAGGCCGTGGGGCAAACGCGGTGTAAGTACCGTTACACCACTGGGCTGAGGGAAGGCCTCCACATACGGGGCAGACGTTTCTCCTGGCAGCGGCTCTTCGAAGAACACCACATCGAATTCGCGGGCCATTCTGGACATCAGGTGTTGAGGGCGCTGGTACACAAAACCCCAGCGTAGGTGTGAAAGGCACACCAGTAGAGGGCGAGCGGCCAGGGCGGCGCCCTGACGTGGAACCTGTTCTTCGGCTACTGCAGCCTTTAATGGGCGTGGCGTTGTTGTCATTCGTGGGGATCCTGGTGGTCGTTGCGCATCATCGGCACACAGCAAAGCCCCCTCTGCCACACGACAGGATTACGAAGGCTGCGGCTCACCGACAGCCACTTAAGTGGATACTCACCCTACCTGTGTCGTTCACCCGCATAAGCGGTCAAGCGACGAACGACACCACCGTTCGCATCTCGGGTTGAACCACGCGTCCAAGCGGCCGCTCCGTATTAGAGCGAGCTGACAGGGGCTCGTCCTCTTAGAGCAAAAGGCTCACCCCCCTTTACTGTACGTATGCAAAGGACTATTCATGATTCTAGTGACTGGAGGAACGGGCTACATCGGTGCTCATGCGGTTTTGGCGTTGCTGGAAGCAGGCGAAGAGGTAGTTGTACTGGATAACCTGTGCAACAGCAGCCGCGAATCCCTTGCCCGTGTGGAACGGCTGTGTGGTCGCCGGGCCGAGCTAGTGGTCGGTGACATCCGCAACAGAGGCACGCTGGATAAGCTGTTTGCCCGCTACCCCATTGAAGCGGTGATGCACTTTGCAGGCCTCAAGGCCGTAGGCGAAAGCGTCCGTGAGCCTTTGCGTTATTACGATACCAACGTAGTAGGCAGCATTAACCTGTGTCAGGCCATGGCCTATGCCGGGGTGTTCACCTTGGTGTTCAGCTCATCGGCTACGGTCTACGGCGATTGCGCCCAAATGCCTATCAGCGAAGAGGCTGAATGCGTCACAGCCACTAACCCCTATGGGCACTCAAAACTGGTCACTGAGCAGGTGCTGGCCAACCTGGCCAAGGCCGATGACCGCTGGCGCATTGGCTTGCTGCGTTACTTCAACCCCGTCGGCGCCCACCCGTCAGGGCTACTGGGTGAATCCCCGCGGGCAACGCCCAACAATCTGCTGCCCTATCTGCTGAGAGTAGCCAGCGGTCATTTGCCGGCCCTTCCACTCTACGGAAACGACTACCCCACGCCTGATGGAACAGGGGTGAGGGACTATATCCATGTCGTCGACCTTGCGGCGGGCCACCTCAATACCCTGAATTATCTGCGCGATCACGCCGGGCTGCGTGCTTGGAACCTGGGCACAGGGCTTGGGTATTCGGTGCTTGAACTGGTCCACGCCTTCGAACGCGTGAGCGGCGCACCTCTTGCGGTGGATCTACAACCCCGCCGCTCTGGCGACGTGGCTCAATGCTGGGCAGACCCTTCCCGCGCTCTGGACGAACTGGGCTGGGTTGCTCAGCACGACCTCGATACCATGCTGCGCGATGCGTGGCGTTGGCAGCAGGCCAACCCGTTGGGCTACACCGAGAGCACACGCCTGGAAACGGCCATGGTGTCCCCAGCTTCGGGCACTGAACGCACCGGGTAACTGGCGTATCTCTATTGTCGGGCTTTGCAAGCGGCGTTAAACCTTTCACAATCACGCCCCTTTTTTACGGGCGCCGCTCTACCTTCAGGCCTAGGCCTGTGGCGGCGACCTTGTACAAAGCCTTACTAACGGAGTCGCCCATGAATGAGCACGCCTCACGTGCCGGGGCATGCCCCGTCACTGCTGCCACTGATACCGGATGGGGGCACGCAGACACCACCTGGATGCTCGGGTTGTTCGGCACCGCCATCGGCGCTGGCACCTTGTTTTTGCCGATCAACGCAGGCATCGGCGGCTTCTGGCCACTGATCGTGCTGTCGCTGCTGGCCTTTCCCATGACCTTCTATGCCCACCGCGGGCTTACGCGCTTTGTGTTGTCCGGCCGCGAAGGTCAGCGCTGATCCATACGCTGTGGCTGGCCATTCCGGTGATGGTGTTCTCGTTCAATCACTCGCCGATCATTTCGGCCTTTGCGGTGGACCGAAAGCGCGCCTGGGGAGAGACCGCCGAGCCGCGTTGCAGCCGGGTGCTGGCCCGCGCTCACGCCCTGATGGTGATCACCGTATTGTTCTTCGTGTTCAGTTGCGTACTCGTGCTTTCCCCGGCGCAACTGGCCGACGCCAAGGCGCAAAACCTGTCGATCCTGTCCTACCTGGCCAACCACTTCAACAACCCTACCATCGCCTTTGCAGCGCCCATCATCGCCGTAGTGGCCATCGCCAAGTCGTTCCTGGGCCACTACATCGGTGCCAGTGAAGGCCTGCGCGGCTTGCTGAACAAGGCGCGCAGGAGCAGTGGCACTACGGCACGTCAAGACCGGCTGGTGGCGGCCGCCATGGCTGGGGTGTGCTGGGCGGTGGCAACGCTGAACCCGAGCATCCTGGGCATGATCGAGACCCTGGGTGGCCCGGTGATCGCCGCTATTTTATTCCTGATGCCGATGTACGCTGTACGGCGGGTTCCAGCGCTGCACCGCTATGCCGGGGAATGGTCAAACACCTTCGTGGTTGTGGTAGGGCTGGTGGCGATCTCGGCGCTGGTGTACTCGCTGGTGTAAACACACCACGCGTCCAGCGGCGCTCTCGAGTGCGCTAGACTGCGCCCCTGGCGCGCCTGGCGCCTTATCGCAACGGAGCCCTCATGCACGCCCAGCCTATCGAGGTTGTACAGGCCGAGTACACCAACCCGGTGCACGCCCACGCCTTGACACACCTGCTGAACCTCTACGCCCAGGACCCGATGGGCGGGGGCGAGGCACTGCCTGAGTCAGTGCTGGGCACGCTGGCCAGCGCACTGGCCAAGCGCCCGGACGCCTTCAGCCTGCTGGCCTTTGCTGGCGCCACACCCGTGGGCCTGGTGAACTGCTTCGAGGGGTTTTCCACCTTTGCTTGCCGACCCTTGGTCAACATCCACGACGTGGTGGTGATCGAAGGCTACCGAGGGCAAGGCATCAGCCAACAGATGCTGACCGCCGCTGAAGCCATCGCGCGCCAACGCGGCTGCTGCAAAATGACCCTGGAAGTGCTCGAAGGTAACGCAACGGCCCAGGCCGCCTACCGCAAGCTGGGTTACGGCGCGTTCGAGCTGGACCCTGCCATGGGCAAGGCGCTGTTCTGGCAAAAGGCGCTATAGGCGTAGCCGCTACGTTGGCGGCCTGCGCTGCACTAAGCCGGCGTGCGTTGGTCAGAGGCAAAGACGCTGTGCCCTCCTCTGCGTCATTCATTCAACTGGATGGAGCCTCTTGCATGCGTTTCCCTCACACCCTTTCCTTACTCGCGGCAGGCCTCTTGGCGGCGGCCCCCGCAGCCCATGCCTCTACCCTGATTTACTGCTCTGAGGCCAGCCCGGCAGGCTTTGACCCCGCTCAGTACACCTCTGGGACCGAGTTCGATGCCGCGGCCGAGACCGTGTTCAACCGCTTGGTACAGTTCAAGCGAGGCAGCACCGAACTGGAGCCTGGCCTGGCGAGGCGCTGGGATGTGAGCCCCGACGGCAAGACCTATACCTTCCACCTGCGCGAGGGGGTAGCCTTCCACACCACGGATGACTTCACCCCCAGCCGAAACTTCAACGCCGATGACGTGCTGTTCACCTTCGAACGCATGAGGAACAAGCAACAGCCCTTCCGTCAGGCCTACCCCAGTGAATTCCCCTACTTCACTGACATGGGCCTGGACGAAAACATCACCGCGCTGAACAAGCAGGATGACCAGACGGTGGTGTTCGTGCTCAAGCACGCCGATGCCGCCTTCGCTGCCGACCTTGCCATGAGTTTTGCGTCGATCCAGTCTGCCGAATATGCAGCGCAGTTGCTCAAGGCAGGCCACCCGGAACGCCTTAACCAGAAGCCCGTGGGCACAGGGCCTTTCGTGTTCACCCGTTATCAAAAAGATGCGGTGATTCGTTACAAAGGCAACAGCCATTATTGGAAGCCTGAGGACGTCAAGCTGGACGAGCTGATTTTCGCCATCACCCCGGACGCTGCTACCCGAATGCAAAAGCTCAAGGCGGGCGAATGCCAGGTCAGCAGCTATGCGCGGCCGGCTGACGTGGTGGAGATGAAAAAAGACCCCAACCTTCAAGTGCTCGAACAACCCGGCTTCAACGTAGGGTTTTTGGCCTACAACACCCAGCACCCTCCCCTGGATAAACCGGAGGTGCGTCGCGCCTTGGACATGGCCATTAACAAGCAAGCCATCGTTAGCACGGTGTTCCAGGAGGCTGGCCAGGTGGCCGAGAACGTGATGCCGCCTACGCAATGGTCCTATGACACCACTATCAAGGGCGCGCCCTACGACCCGGAAAAAGCCCGCCAGTTGTTAAGCGCAGCGGGCGTGAAGCCTGGTACGGAAATCGCCCTGTGGGCCATGACCGTACAGCGCTCGTCCAACCCCAACGCCCGGCAATCGGCGCAGATGATTCAGCAGGATTGGGCCAAGGTCGGGATCAAGGCGAAGATCATCAGTTACGAATGGGGCGAATACATCAAGCGCGCTAAGGCCGGCGAACATGACGTGCTCACCTACGGCTGGACCGGCGACAACGGCGACCCCGACAACTGGCTGGGCGTGCTGTACGGGTGCAGCGCCATCGGCGGCAGCAATTACGCCCGCTGGTGCAACAAGGAGGTAGACGGGTTGATCCAGAAGGCCAAGACCCTCACCGATCGCAACGAGCGCAGCCGCCTGTACAGCCAGGCCCAGCAGATCATCCACCAGCAGGTGCCGGTCAGCCCCATGGCCCACTCCACCGTGTCCCAGCCGATGAGCAAAAACGTCGAGGGCTTCAAGATCAACCCCTTCGGCGTGACTGGGTTTTATGGGGTGAGTGTGAAATAAAAAACAGGCGCCCTGAGCGTATCGACAAGGTTGATACTGGAAAGGTCGCGTGCTAGCGTATCGTCCTTGTCGATACACCCTCGGAGTTCTATTTATGCAAGTCACTATCAAGAAATGGGGCAACAGCCCTTCGGTCAGAATTCCATCTTCGGTCATGAAGCTGGCAAAACTGTCTTTAGACGCGGTGGTGGACGTTCGCGTCGAAGAAGGACGAGTCATTATCGAGCCGGTGCATACCAAAGAGGTCAACGTGGACGCCCTGATTGCCGCGATTAGCGCGGATAACCTGCACTCTGCAGTTGATTTCGACTACCCGGTGGGTAGGGAAACCTTCTGATGGTGCGTCGGTACGTTCCGGAGGCCGGCGATATCGTTTGGCTTTATTTCGACCCACAGGCAGGTCATGAACAGGCCGGCCATCGCCCGGCCGTTGTCCTTAGCCCTGCGTCGTATAACCATAAAACCGGCTTGATGTTGTGTTGCCCCCTCACTACACACATCAAGGGTTATCCCTTCGAAGTGGAGGTAGCCGGTGAACGTTCGAGCGCTGTGCTGGCGGATCAGGTGAAAAGCCTGGATTGGAAAGCACGCAAGGCCGAGTTCAAGGGCTCAATCTCTGCCTCAGAATTAAGTGCCGTCCGCCTCATGGCGACTTCGTTGATAGGTAAGCCTTAAGCGAGTCTTATGAGGCAGGGATGAAATAGCGTAGTGCCGCTAACCCAGCGCCCGCTATAGAACCTTGAACCCCACCCGGCGCTCTGATCTTGCACTACGGCATGATGCCGCCTTAAAGACGAGCGCCTTCTTATGACGACAGCCACCGCGCCAGGTGCATTGCACCGGGTAGTAAACACCCCGCTTTTGATCCTGTTCATCCTCGGCGATGTGTTGGGCGCCGGTGTGTATGCACTGGCGGGGACCATCGCCGGTCAAGTGGGCGGGGCCATTTGGGCGCCCTTGTTGATTGCGTTGTTTTTCGCCCTGCTGACTGCCGCCTCCTATGCCGAACTGGTCACTAAATACCCCAAGGCCGGCGGCGCTGCGGTGTTCGCCGAGCGGGCGTTTGGGAAGCCTTTGTTATCGTTCCTGGTGGGGTTTTCGATGCTGGCCGCAGGCGTAACCAGCGCCGCAGGCCTTGCGGTGGCGTTCGCGGGGGATTACCTCGGGGCGTTCGTGCAATGGCCTTCGGGGTGGGTCGCCGCAGGCTTTCTCATCGTGGTGGGGCTGCTCAATGCCCGAGGCATCAAAGAATCCTTAAGCGCTAACCTGGTCATGACATTGATAGAGTTAAGCGGTCTGGTGATGGTGGTGGTGGCTGCCGCGTGGTACACCGCCAGCGGCCATGCGGTGCCGGCGCGCCTGGTCGAGGTGGACGCCCAGGCCCCGGCGGCGGCCATCCTTGGCGCTTCATTGCTTGCCTTCTACTCCTTCGTAGGCTTCGAGACCTCGGCCAACCTGGCCGAAGAGGTGCAGGACGTGAGCCGCGTGTACCCCAAAGCGCTGTTCAGTGCATTGCTGATTGCCGGTGCCATGTACCTGCTCGTGGGAGCCGGGGCGGCGCTGGTGTTGCCGGTGGAACAACTCAAGGCCTCCAGCGCACCGCTGATGGAGGTGATCAGCGCGTCCGGCTTGGGTATTCCACGCCAGTGGTTCGCCGTCATTGCGTTGATTGCCGTGGCCAACGGTGCGTTGCTGACCATGATCATGGCCAGCCGGCTCGCCTACGGCATGGCGCGCGAAGGGCTGTTGCCTGCCGCGCTTGGCCGTGTACTGCTCCGCCGTGGCACACCCGGCTGGGCCACTCTGGCCACCACCCTGGTGGCGATCGCGCTGACCTTTACCAGCACGCTTGAGGTGCTGGCACAAACTGTGGTGCTGTTGCTGTTGTTCGTGTTTCTCAGCACCAACGTGGCAGTGCTGGTGCTCAAACGCGACAAGGTCACCACGCCGCACTTCAGCGTGCATTGGGTATTTCCGGTGCTGGCGGTGCTGTCGTGCCTGTTGCTGCTGGCGCAGCAAGGGCCGGCCACCTGGCTGCGTGCCGGCGTGATGCTGGGCGTGGGCCTGTTGCTCTATGGCGCAAACCGGGCCCTGAGCCGCCGCTAATTAAAACTCCACCTTGCCCCTGCCCGCCTTGATGGACCCGCGCTTGCCCTTGGCGTCCAGCCGGCGGGTTTTTGAGGCGCGGGTGGGCTTGGTGGGCCGACGCGCCTTTTCCACCTGGCCTGCCTCAAGGATCAGCGCCTTCAACCGCTCCAGGGCGTCGGCGCGGTTTTGCTCCTGCGTCCGGTACTGCTGGGCCTTGATGACCACTACCCCTTCGCTGGTGATACGGCTATCGCGCCTGGAGAGCAGCCGTTCTTTGTAAAACACCGGCAGCGACGAGGCCAGGATATCGAAGCGAAGGTGCATGGCGCTCGACACCTTGTTGACATTTTGCCCCCCCGCCCCTTGGGCACGGATGGCCGTGAGTTCGACCTCGCTGTCGTGTAAGTGCACAGCATTTGAAATTTCCAGCATGGGCCAGCCTGAACTGCGGTTATAGGCCGCCACCATGCCTTTGTTCGATAACAAGGGCAACTGGCTAACACTGTTTAAAAACCCAATATCCGCCGCACAAAAAGCCGTTAGGGCCCTTAGCATTTTTCCGACATTCTGCTATAACTCACAGAAACTTATTGGATTGGATCCGGTCATCCCGCTCTAGTAGGCACTCTGGCGCGCGTTGCCCGTACAAGGTTTAGATAAGGCAGGATGAGATGGACAACATTGTAGTCGCCGACAAATCTACTTCCGAACTTACCGCGCGCGAATGGGGGGACCTACAGCTTGCCCGCCCGGGCGTGGTGCAAATGCCGGTAGCGCCCGGCCAAGTCGCCACGGTGGCCCGCAGCGGGCAAGACGCCATTGTCACCTTGAAAAGTGGCGAACAGGTGACCGTGGGCAACTTCTTCAACGCCACCGCGGAGGGCCTGCGCAGTGACATGGTGTTCCAAGGCGAAGACGGGGCGCTGTGGCAAGCCCAGTACAGCGCTGAAGCCTTCAATGGCTTCAGCTTCACCGAATTATCCTCCCTCGATACCCTGCTGACCGGTGCGGGCGTGGTGGGCAGTGCAACGCCGGAGTGGGCGATTGCCGGCCTGGGCGCCCTGGGTGCGGGAGGTGCTGGTGTTGCCGCGAGCCAGGCGGCGAACAGTGGTGGTGGAGGCGGTGGCGGTGCTGCCACGCCGCTCGACACCCTGGCCCCGGATGCCCCCACCGGCCTGGTATTGGGCACGGATGGCTTGAGCCTGAGTGGCCTCGGGGAAGCCGGCGCCACGGTGAATGTATTCGACACGCTCGGCAACCCCCTGGGTAGCGGGCTGGTGGCAGCAGATGGGCGCTTTGCTTTCAGCCTGACCCGCGCTCAGCTCAATGGCGAAACCCTCTCGGTGGTACAAACCGACGTGGCGGGCAACCTCTCCCCGGCTGCCAGCCTGATCGCGGCAGACGTCACGGCCCCCGCTGCTCCGGCCGACCTGGTGCTGGACGTCACCGCAGGCGTACTGACCGGCACCGCCGAAGCGGGTGCGCAGGTGACCGTGCGCGCGGCCAACGGCACGGCGCTGGGCAGTGCCGTTGCAGCGGCCGATGGCCGTTTCAGCCTTGCCCTGAACGCCTCAACCCTTGCAGGCACCGCCCTGGCGGTCACCGCTACGGACGCCGCCGGCAATGCGTCGGCTGATGCGCGCCTGGACGTACCGGCGCTGCCACTGCCGCCCCCTGCGCCCATCCTTGACGAGACTCCACCCGCAGTGCCGGTAGACCTGGCCGTCAGCGGTGACGGTAGTGTCCTCAGCGGCCGGGGCGAAGTGGGCGCAGTGGTCACCTTGTATGACGCCGTTGGCAACGTGCTGACCACCGGCGTGGTCGCCAGTAACGGCGTGTTCACACTGGCGGTGGTGCCGGGTGTGATCAGCGGCCAGCTGTTGCAACTGACCCTCACTGACGCGGCCGGTAATGTGTCGCTCAACGTACCGATTCAAGCACCAGACCTGACCCAGCCGCCCGCCCCTACCAACCTGACCATCAGCGCCGACGGCCTGGCGCTGACCGGCTTTGCCCGTGCGGGCACGCGGCTATTGGTACGCAACCTCAGTGGCCGTGTGGTCGGTGCAGGTCGCGCCACTGCCGACGGCAGTTTCACCATCGCCCTTGATGTGGCCTACCACAACGGGCAGGTCTTCGACGTTACCGCCACCGATGCCAATGGCAACAGCTCGCTGCAAGCGCTGGTCACGGCACCTGATACCACCGCGCCTGTAGCCATCACCGGGCTTGCCGTCAGCGCCGATGGCCTGGCGCTGTCCGGTCAGGGTGAAGCCGGTGCCAGCGTTCGGGTACTCAATGCCAGCGGTAGCCTGATCGCCACCGGCAGCGTGGCGGCCAATGGCACCTTCGTTGTAGCGCTCACCCCTGCGGTGGTGCCGAGCACCGGCCTGGTGGTGGTGCAGGCAGACGCCGCAGGCAATCTCTCCCAAGGCAGCAATATTAGCGTGCCCGCCAGCGCACCGGCAGCAGCGACAGGCTTTGCCCTCGCTGCAAACGGGCTGGCCTTGACTGGCACGGCCGCCAGTGGCGCCACCGTGCAGGTCCGTGCGGCCGACGGTACCCTGCTCGGCACGGCGGTCGCCGGCACGGATGGCGCCTTCACCGTTGCCCTTAGCGCGGCTCAGCAAAACGGAGAGCTGCTGGATGTCACCGTGCAGGTGGGCAGCGGCACGTCGGTGATAGCAGTGGTGACCGCACCTGATGCGACCGCACCCGCCCTGCCCACCGACCTTGTGGTGAACCCCAACGGCGCCCTGCTCAGCGGCCGTGGCGAAGTGGGCGCGCAGGTCACAGTGCGTAACGCCGCAGGCGCTGTGCTGGCAGTGGGCAGCGTGGCGGCCACGGGTGCGTTTGCCGTATTGCTCAACCCGCCTCAAGTGGATGGTCAGGCCCTGCAGGTGAGCCTGTCCGATGCCACAGGCAACGCCACGGTGGCTGTGCCCATTACCGCGCCGGACATCAACGGCACGCTCTTGCCTCAAGGGTTGGCCCTGGATATTGCAGGCACCTTAATGACCGGTGTGAGCGAAGTGGGCGCTACCGTTACCGTACGCGATGCCACTGGTACGGTCCTGGGTACTGGCCTGGTAGCGGCTGACGGCAGCTTCAGTGTGGTAATGAGCACCCCTCAAGCCAACGGTCAGGCCCTGCGGGTAGAGGCTGTTAATGCGGCAGGCACCACCGCCACAACCCTGCCCTTCACGGCCCCGGACGTACAACCCCCAGCCGCCGTAAGCAACCTGCTGATGGACGCCCAAGGCCTTGTGCTGACGGGTATCGGCGAGCCTGCGAGCCAGGTCACCGTGCTGGACATCAACGGCGCCTCGCTAGGTACCGGGCAAGTAGGCACCGACGGCACCTTCAGCATCACCTTGAGTTCGCCTCAAATACGCGCTGAGTCCTTGCAGGTGATCGCGGTCGATGGCGCTGGCAACCTCAGCGCCCCGGTTACCCTTACCGCACAAGACCTGGTGGCGCCGGATGCGCCAACCGACCTGGCGCTTTCCGCCAACGGGCTTATCGTCAGCGGGACCGGTGAACCGGGCGCCACGGTCACCGTTACCAACGCCGCTGGCACGGTGCTGGGAACGGCCTTGGTGGGCGGTAATAGTCGCTTCGAGGCCACCCTGACGCAAGCACAGGTCAACGGCCAAACCTTGACCGTGATCCAGGCAGACGCCGCGGGCAATAGCGCCACCGGCCCTGCGCTGGTAGCCAGCGACATCCAGGCCCCAGCGGCGCTGAGCGGCCTTCAGGTGATCAACGGAGGCGCTACCCTCACCGGCTTTGGCGAAGCCTTGGCCACCGTCAGCGTGCGCAGCCTCGACGGCACCCCGCTGGGTCAGGCCACGGTAAACCCTGACGGCACGTTCAGCCTGTTACTCACCCGCCTGCAACTCAACGGCGAGTCGCTGCAAGTAATACAGGCCGACGCCCAAGGCAACCTGTCCCCCTTGGCCAGCGTCACCGCCCCCGACACCTCAGCCCCGGCTGCAGTTGATAACCTGCTGCTCAGCGGCAACGGCGCCGGGCTCACCGGCACCGGTGAGCCCGGCGCCACGGTGACGGTACGCGGCGAGGCCAATGCCGTGTTGGGCACGGCTCAAGTCGATGTGAATGGCAACTTCAGCGTGGTGTTGGCAACGCCTCAGCTCAACGGTCAAGCCTTGAGCGTGGATCAGGTCGACAGCGGGGGCAACACCTCCACGGCTATTGGCCTGACCGCCCGCGACGTCAGCGCACCCGCCGCCCCAACCGCCCTCGCCCTCGATGCAACCGGCCTGGTACTCAGCGGCACCACCGAAGCCAACGCGCACGTCGAGGTGCGTGACGCCAGCGGCGCGGTGATAGGCCGCGCCAACGCGGGGGCCGACGGCAGCCTTGCGGTAACCTTGAGCAGCGCCCAGCTCAACGGGCAAACCTTGCAGGTCAGCGTGACCGACGCGGCGGGCAACCTGTCGCAACCCGCGGCTGTGGTCGCACAGGACACCACTGCGCCCGCCGAGGTGCGCGACCTGGTCATCAGCCCGGACGGCACCGCCGTGTCCGGCACGGGTGAAGCGGGCGCGCAGGTCACCGTTACCAACGCGGCGGGCGGGGTGTTGGGCACGGCAACGGTAAGCCCGGACGGTACCTTCAACCTGACCCTGACCACCCCCGCGCTCAGTACCGACGTCTTGTCGGTGGTCACCCTCGACCCAACTGGCAACAGCTCAAGCCCCGTGACGCTGCTCGGCCCGGACGGCACCCAGGTACTTACGCCCACCAACCTGGTGCTGTCTGCCGATGGTTATACCTTGACCGGTACCGGGCAAACCGGCACCCGTGTCAGCGTCACCACGATCAACGTCGCCGATGCCAGCGGCACCCTGCTGGGCACGGCTCAGGTAGGCAGCGATGGCAGCTTCCGGGTGCTGTTGCAGACACCTCAGCTCAATGGCCAACTGCTGCACGTGATCGCCACCGACAGCACCGGCACGGTCTCGGTATCGGCCAGCCTGTTGGCGGTCGACGCCACCGCCCCGGACGCCCCGGTGGACCTGGCCACGGCCAACGGTGGCAGCCTATTGACCGGGCGAGGCGAAGCCGGTGCCACGGTCACGGTTACCGATGCCACCTCAACGGTGCTGGGTACAGGCGTGGTTGCGGCCAATGGCACCTTCTCGGTCGTGCTGACCCCGCCCCAGCTCAATGGCCAGGCACTCACTGCAGTACAAACCGACACCTCAGGTAACCCGTCACTTCCCACTACGCTGGTGGTGCCAGACCTCGAAGGCCCCGCTTCGCCAACGGGCCTTGCCATCAACACCTTTGGCACCGTGGTCAGCGGCCTGGGCGAAGCCGGCGCGCTGGTGACCGTGCGTGATGCCACCGGCGCAGCGCTGGCCAGCGGCACCGTGAACCAGAGCGGCGTGTTCCAGATCACTTTGCCCGTGGCCCAGAACACCGGCGCGGCGCTCTCGGTACAACTGGCGGATGCCGCAGGCAACAGCTCGCCCAGCGCCAGCGTCGGCACCCCCGACTACACGGCGCCCGCGCCCGTCAGCGGGCTCCTGATTACCCCGCTCGGCACTAATCTGTCAGGCCTGGGGGAGCCCGGCGCGACGGTGAACGTGCGCAACGCCGCCGGCACCCTGCTGGGCACCGGCACCGTGGACGTGAACGGCGTGTTCAACCTGGTGTTGAGCCCGCCCCCGGTCAACGGCGAAGCCCTGGACATTACCCAGACAGACGGGGCCGGCAACACCTCGGTGGCATTAGGCCTTACTGCGCCAGACATCAGCCCACCGGCGGTACTCAGCGGCGTGGTGATCAACGCCGACGGCGTCACCGTGGCCGGCCAGGGCGAGCCTGGCGCCACGGTGTACGTGCGCGGCCTGGACGGCGTCGTGTTGGGCTCTGGCCTGGTGGCCGGCAATGGCGCCTTCAGCCTGGCCTTGAGTACGCCCCAGTTAAATGCGCAATTGCTCACGGTTAACCAGGAAGACCCGCCGGGCAACGAAGGCCCTGCGTTGAACATTACGGCCCCTGATACGCAGCCACCGGCAAGCCCCAGCGACCTGGCGATCAACCCCGGCGGCGTGCAGGTGACGGGCCTGGCTGAGGCCGGCTCGCAGGTGACCCTCAGAGACGCCCAAGGCAACGTATTAGGCAGCGCAGTCACCGCCGACAACGGCACCTTCGTGGTGGCCTTGAATGCACCGCAGCTCAATGGCCAAGCCCTGAGCGCGATCGCCAGCGACGCTGCGGGTAATCTCTCGGCGGCTGCGCTGCTGACGGTTCCGGACCTTACCCCGCCTGCCAGCGCGAGCAACCTGGCGGTGTCTGCCGATGGCGCCACCCTCACCGGCTTGGGCGAGGCAGGTTCCACAGTCACTGCCACCGCAGTGGATGGGCGGGTACTGGGTACGGCGACCGTCGATGCCCAAGGGGGGTTCAACCTGGCATTAACCCCGGCAGCAGCGGCCGGTGACCTCCTTTCGGTCGTCGCCAGCGACGCGGCGGGCAATGCCGCGTCAGGCGTAGCAGTGACCGCGCCGGGCTTCCTGGCGCCTAGCGAGGCCAGCAACCTGGCACTGGCCACCGACGGGCTGACCCTGGCCGGCAACGCCGACGCCGGCAACCTGGTACGGGTGTACAACGCCACCGGGCAATTGCTGGGCACGGCCTTGACCGCCAGCGACGGCACCTTCTCGGTATTTTTATCAAGCGCTCAGCTCAACGGCCAAGCCTTGAGCGTGGTCGCGACCTCCACCGATGGCATCAACGCCCAGGCCGTGTCGCTGGTAGCGGCTGACGTAACCGCCCCGGTGGCCCTGAGCACCTTCTATCTGGCCAGTGACGGCGCCAGCCTCAGTGGGCTTGGAGAGCCAGGCGCCACGGTGCGGGTATTGGCCCAGGGCGGGTTGATTCTAGGCACTGCCCTAGTGGGCGCCGACGGCACGTTCGCGCTGACCCTGGCGCCTGCCCAACTGGCTGGCCAAGCCTTGACCCTCACTCAAGTAGACGCCGCTGGTAATGAATCCCCCCTTGCCGCGCTCACTGCCCCTGATTTTGAGGCCCCGGCCGCGCCAACCGGCTTAAGCCTGAGCCTGGATGGGCGTTTGCTGTCTGGCCTGGGCGAAGCCGGGGCAACCGTGACGGTACACGATGCTAGCGGCGCGGTGCTCGGCACCGGGATTGTTCGACTGGATGGGACCTTTGAGCTGGCGGTAACACCGGCCCAGGCCAATGGCCAGGCGCTGTCGGTCGCTCTAGCGGACGCAGCAGGCAATACGTCGCTCCCAGGCGCCGTGCTGGCGGCGGATTCCACCGCGCCCACCGCCTTGACCGACCTTGCCGTGGGGGCCGACGGCGCCAGCCTCAGCGGCCGAGGCGAGGCCGGCGCCACCGTGACCGTCGCGAATGATCAAGGCACTGTACTGGGCACGGCATTGGTGGGCGCGACCGGTGCCTTCAGCCTGGTACTGAGCACGCCCCTGCTCAACGCCGAAGTACTGACCTTCACCCAGGCAGACCTCGCGGGCAATGTGTCGCCCGCGGCCATCCTGCTCAGCCCAGATCTCACGGCACCCGACCCGCTCGATAACGTGGTGATCAACGCTGCGGGTGCGGTGGTGAGCGGTGCGGGTGAAGCCGGTGCCACCGTTACGGTGCGCGATGCCACCGGCGCCTTGCTCGGCAGCACGGTGGTGCTCGCCAACGGCAGCTTCAGCGTGGCCCTGACCACCCCGCAGATCAACCTGCAAGTGCTGACGGTGCAGCAGGCCGACCCGCCTGGCAACATCAGCCAGCCGGTGCAAGTGATCGCGCCGGACCTTACCCCGCCCGCCCAGCCCGCCAACCTGGTGCTCAACGTCACGGGCGATCAGCTCAGCGGTACGGGCGAAGCGGGCACCCTGGTGCAGGTGTCCACCGGCGGTACCGTGATAGGCAACGGCACCGTTGGCACGAACGGCACCTTTCTGATCGCGTTGGACACGCCTGCCGCCAATGGCCAGGCAGTGTGGGTGAGCCTCACTGACAGCAAGAACAACGTTTCCCCGCTTGGCTCGCTAACCGCCCCGGACATTACCCCGCCCGCCGCCGTCACTGACCTTGGCCTGGATACCTCCGGCCAAGTACTGACCGGCAAGGGCGAGGCCGGCGCCAGGCTGGTGGTGACCAATGCCAGTGGCGACACCCTTGCCCTGGGCAATGTGGGCAGCGATGGCACCTTTGCCATTGCGCTGACCCCGCCTCAGCTCAACGCCCAAGTGCTCAGCGTGGTCCAGCAGGACGCCACCGGTAACCCCTCCAGCGCGGCACAGATCACCGCGCCGGACCTTACGCCGCCCGCCGCCCCGCTGATCGACGCGCTTGCCAGTAACCAGGTGACACTGACCGGCACCGGCGAGGCCGGGGCTAGGGTCCAGGTACGCTCAGCCACTAACCCCAATCTGGGCACGGCGACCGTGGGCGTCGACGGCACCTGGACCTTGAACCTGACCACGCCTCAGCGCAATGGCCAGGTACTGACGCTCACTCAGACTGACGCAGAGGGCAATACCTCGGCCGGCGTACTCTACCAAGCCGCCGACACCACCGCGCCGGACCCTGTGAGCAACCTGCAAGTGAGCGCCGACGGCCTGATACTGACCGGTACCGGGGAAGCAGGCGCCCAGGTGAACGTGAGTGACAACGCAGGCGCCGTTTTGGGCACTGCGGTGGTCAGCGCCGATGGCACCTTCAGCCTCAGCCTGAATGCCGCTCAGCTCAATGGCCAGCGCTTGACGGTTACTCAAACGGACCTGGCCAACAACACCTCGCCCGACGCCATCGCGACCGCAAGCGACCGCACGGCCCCCGACGCACCTACCGTCACTAGCCTGACCGTGGGAGGCACGCTGCTCAGCGGCAGCGCCGAGGCCCTGAGCACCGTGACTGTGCTCACAGCCAACGGTGCCGTGATCGGTACGGGCCAGGCAGACAACAATGGCCTGTATTCGCTCACCCTAGACCGTGCGCAGGCCAACGGAGAACTGCTCAACCTGGTGGCCACAGATGCGGCCGGCAACGCGTCCGCCGCGCTTGCCTACGCTGCGCCGGACATCACCGCGCCTGACGCCGTTACTGACCTTGCAGTGAGCAGCGACTACAGCACCCTGGCCGGGCGTGGCGAAGCGGGCGCTCTGGTGAATGTCAGCCTGAACGGGCAATCCGTGGGCGCTGCCACCGTGGCCGGCGACGGCACCTTTGTAGTTGCCCTTAACGGGCAGGTGTCAGCCGCCGATGTGCTCAGCGTTACCCAGGCCGACGCCGCAGGTAACCTGTCACCGACTCAAGACTTGACCGTGCCCCAGCAACCGCCACCGGACGCCCCCTCAGCCCTGGTGCTGAGTGCCGATGGCCAGGCGCTGAGTGGGCTCGCCGTGGCGGGCAGCACCGTGCGGGTATACTCAGACGGCCGGCGCCTGCTGGGCACCACCACGGCGGCGAGCGATGGAACCTTCACCGTGGCGCTGTCTAGCCCACAAACCAACGGCGAGGTCTTGACGACCACTGCCACCACGGCAGCAGGCGGCGAGTCCATCCCTACCCCGCTAGTGGCGCCCGACACGACGGCACCGGGGCCCCTGACCGATCTGGCGATCAATGCCACCGGCACCCTGATTACCGCGCGTGGTGAGGTAGGCGCCACGGTGACCGTTCGCGCAGCAGACGGTACCGTGCTGGGCACTGCCGTGGTCGGTACCGGCGGCACCGTCAGTGTTGGCCTGCTGACTGCCCAGGCCAACGGCCAACGGCTGACCGCGACGCAAGCGGACGTCGCAGGCAATACGTCTGGTGCTCTTGGCGTCACAGCGCCGGACATCACCCCGCCGCTGGCTCCCGTTGCCCTGGCGCTGGACAACACCGGGCGTGTGCTAAGCGGCCGTGGCGAGGTAGGCGCCCTCGCTCAAGCAAGGGACACCGCAGGCAACCTGCTAGGCAGCGCCACCGTCGCCAGCGACGGCACCTTTACCCTGAGCCTGCCCAGCGCTCAGCTAAACGGGCAGGCCCTGGGCGTGACGCTCACGGATGGCGCGGGCAACGTGTCGGCCATCACCCCGTTCAGCGCTGTGGATACCACGCCGCCCGCCCTCAACAACCTGCTGTTGAGCGCCAGTGGGCTGCAACTCACCGGTAGGGGCGAAGCCGGGAGTACGGTGAGCGTCACCAGCGCGGCGGGTACGCTGCTGGGCACGGCGCTGGTGAATGCCGCCGGGTTGTTCAGCGTGCAGTTGAGCGCCGCTCAGCTCAACGGCGAGGTGTTGACGGTGCGGGAGGCCGATGCCGCCAATAACGGTACCAGCACCACCCTGACCGCGCCGGATCTTACCGCCCCCAGCGCGCCCTTGAGCGTGGTGGTGGCCACGGACGGTAGCACGGTGACGGGCACCGGTGAGGTAGGCAGCGTGGCCAGTGTCTACAGTGCCACCGGCGCCTTGCTGGGCACCGCCACGGTAGGCAGCGCTGGGGCCTTTTCGGTCACGCTTAACCAAGCCCAGGCGGACGGCCAGGTGTTGAGCGTGCGCTTGACCGACGCCGCCGGTAACGCCTCGCCCCTGACCAATGCCACCGCACCCGACATCACGCCGCCGCCCGCCCCTGTGACACCGGTGATCAGCAGCGGCGGGACCCAGGCCAGCGGAAGTGGGGTCGCGGGCGCCCGGATTTTCGTTCGAAACGCGTTGGGCGTGCTATTGGGCAGCGCCACCGTGGCGGCCAACGGCACCTGGGCGGCCACGCTGAACCCACCGCAGATCGACAGCCAGACCTTGAGCGTGGTGCAGGTGGACGCCGCCGGGAACGAGTCGGCCGCCGCCGGGGTAGTGGCGCCTGACCTCACCCCACCTGCTGCGGCCACGGCCTTGCTGGTGGCAGGCGACGGCAGCAGCCTCAGCGGCGTGGGCGAAGCGGGAGCCACGGTGACCATCCGCGCGGCCAGCGGCGCGGTGCTGGGTACTGGCACCGTGGCGGCCAACGGCACCTTCGCCGTGGCACTGAGCAGTGCGCAGATCAACGGCGAAGTGCTCAGTGTGAGCCTTGCCGACGCCCGCGGTAACCTCTCGGTAGCCAGCGTGGTGACGGCGCCGGACATCGACGTGAACCTGCCAGTGATCGCCAGCGATAACCTGGCCACCGCCAGCGTGGCCCTCTCGCCCGTCACCACCACCCGCAACTACACGGACAGCTTTAGCACCGCACTGGCGGGCTTTAGCAAGGCGTTCAATTTCACGGTGGCCAGCGGCACAAGTGTCGACCCTCTACTCACCCTGAACACCGGCAGTGCCCTGGCCCTGTACAACAACGCCACTTTTACCCTGCAAGTGCAGGATGCCAACGGCAATTGGGTCACCCTGGGCGCAGGGCCCAGCGGCAGCCTGCTTAATGTGTTGTTGCTGGCGGGCCAAGGGGTGCAGGTGGACATCGGCACCTTGCTGGGCGGCAACTACCGGGTGCTGGTGGCCAGCAACGGCATTGGCGTGCTGAGTACGGTCACCAGCAACCTGCAGCTGGACATTACCGCACTTAACCAATTCAGCGGCACGGCGGGGGCCGTGCTCAACGGCAATGTGGTCACGGACGTGGGCGTGGACGGCACGCGCGACATCACCGGCCCGGACAACGGCGCCGCTGTGCAGGTGCTGCGCAATGGCGCCTTTGTCAGCACCGCAGGCGGGGTATCGGTGCAAGGCCAATACGGCGTCCTCACCCTCGATGCACAAGGCAATTACACCTACACCGCCAACGGCAGCACGGCCAGCGTGGGCAAGGTGGACGTGTTCACCTATCAGTTGGTGCACCCTAATGGCCTGAGCGACACCGCTAACCTGTACGTGCGCATCGACAGCCCTCAGGCCACTGAAGTGTGGGACAGCGGCAACCTGGCGGCACCCGCCACCGTGGTCGATGCCACCTTCGATGTGGCCAATACCGCGCTGAGCCTCACCAACCGGGTGACCACCACCACCAGCGCCCTGGGCAGCGTGCCCGTTCAGCTCAACGGCGGGTCTGGCAGTTTCACCTTCAACGTGGCGGCAGGCACCGTCAGCGACCTCACCATCAGCCTGTCTGCTACCAGCCTGCTCTCGCTGTTGAATGCCTCGACCCTGGGCCTGTACAAGCTCAATACCGCCACGGGTCAGTACACCCTGGTGGGCACCTGGGGCGGCAACACGCTGCTGAGTTTGGGCGGAGGCGCCGTGGGGATTACGGTTGATGACCAGACCGCGGGCACCTACCAGGTACGGCTGAGCGTAGGGGGCGTGGGCCTCCTGACCACGATAAACATCGGCCTGACCAACGTGGCGACCTACAACAACCAGTTCACCGTCAGCAGCTATACGCCCGTAGCGGGCAACCTGTTGACCGACCCTGCGGGGGGCGGGCCGGATGTGCTGGGCTCGGCCTACACCCTGCTCAGCGTGCTGGCCGCTGGCAACTACGTGGTGCCCGGCTACAACGGCACCACGCTGGCGGGCACCTACGGCACCTTGCTGGTCAAAGCCGACGGCAGCTACACCTACACCCTCAATCCAGGGCTGAGCGATGCCGCCATTGGCCATCAGGACGTGTTCACCTATGCCCTTACCCACCCCAACGGCACGGTGGACACCGCCACCCTCACGGTCAACCTGAACGCGGTCGGCGTTACTGCGGCCCTGCGGGCCTTTGCGCCGCTGAGCAGCGCCAGCCTGGTGGACGACCACAGCGTGGCAGCGGCTGGCACTGACGCTATTACCCTGCACGGCACGGCTGGCAATGACACCCTCGATGGCAGCCAGGGCGGTGCGGTCACGCTGCTGGGCGGTGCGGGTGACGACACCCTGATCGTGGTCGACCAACACTTTGCCTCCGTGGACGGCGGCAGCGGCACCGACACCCTGCTGTGGGCAGGGGGTGCAGCCACCATCGACCTGGGCAACCTTCAGGGGCGCATTCATAACATCGAGGTGATCGACCTCAACACCACCGCGCCGGTGAACCTGACCCTGGGCCTGTCAGACCTGATCAGCGTGCTTTCACCCCAGAGCAGCACCCTGCTGATCAAGGGCGGCCATGAAGACAGCGTACACATTGAAGGGGCCTGGCACGCAGACGGCGCCCACACACTCGCTGGCGTGGACTACCTTCAATACAGCCCACAGGAGGACCCCAGCCATCATTTGTGGGTGCAGAACGGTATTCAGATGGTGTGAGCGTCAAGCAACACAGCCTAACCGCCTGGCCATGCGCTGAACGCGTCATCAGTAAGGGATAGCAGTGAATCGAAGGATAAAAGGATGTTCGCGCCCGTCAGCTTTGCTGGCGTTGGCGCTGCTGGTCACGCAGTACCCTGCCCAGGCGGCGCCACCTGAGGTTGACCCCGCGTTGCTGCGTATCAGCCCTCACCCGGACCGCCAGGGCAGCCAAGTGCCACGCCCTGGCCTGGCGCTGCGCTCGCCCATCACCGAGCCTACCTTTGACCTGACCGAAGCCGTGCGCCTGGCCGTGGAGTGGCACCCCAGCATCGCGCAAGCGGTGGGCCAGCTCTACCAACAGGGCGAAGCCATCAATGTGGCCGAAGCCGGCTACCGGCCTCAAGTCAGTGGTGGCCTGAAGGCCGGGGTGGACAGCGGCTATAACGGCGAACGCGGCAGCCAGTCCCTGAGCCTGTCGCTCAAGCAGATGCTCTATGACTTCGGCAAGGTGCGCAGCGCGGTAGACACGGCCCGTGCCAGGGCGGCCCAGGCACAAGCGCAACTGTTGCTGACGCTTGACCAGGTGGCCCGCGATACCGCCTACGCCTACCTCGAAATGCACCGCTACCGGGCGCTTCAGGCCATTGCCGAAGACCAGGTACAAGGGCTGGGGCGCATTGTGGAGCTGGCCCAACAACGCAGTGACATGGGCGCCAGTACCCGCTCGGACGTGGTGCAAGCGCAGTCCAGGGTAGACGGTGGCCGCGCCACCTTGCAGGAGTACCGCGCCGCGTATGCGCGCTGGCAAACCACCCTGGCCAACCTGCTGGGCCGTGCCACCACCCCCGACGGCAGCGACGCCTACCCGCTGGCCCTGCGCGACGCTTGCCAGGTAAGCGAGCCCGCCGGCGACACCCTGCCTGCGGTACTGGCCGCGTTCGCGCAACGCAACCAGGCTCAGGCGGAGCTGGCCCAGGCGCGCGCCCAAGCGTTCCCTACGGTATCGCTGGAGCCTACGCTCAACCATTACCTGGACAACGGCTACAACGAAAACAACCCCTACCTGGACCGCACCCAGGCCGGCATCTACCTCAACGTTGAAGTGCCTATTTATCAAGGCGGCGCTACCAGCGCGCGCAGCCGTGGCGCGGCCTATGCCTTGACCGCCGCCGATGCCGCCGAGGACGCGGCCCGGTTGCAGGCGCGCCAGGGCATGGCCGAAGCCCGCGTGCAAACCCTAAGCCTGGGCAATCGCCTGGCCGCGCTGGAGCAGCGGCAGGTCAATATTTCCCAGGCGCGCGAGCTGTACGGCCACCAATACCTGGAGCTGGGCACCCGGCCCCTGTTGGATTTGCTCAACGCCGAGCAAGAGATTTACCAGGCGCGCTTCGACCTCACCAATACCCACGCCGACCTGCGTCGGCTCCAGGTGGACTGCCTGTACAACAGCGGCGGCATGCGCCGCGCCTTTGGCCTGGAAGGCCGTAACGTACAAGGGGTGCAGGTGCTGCCATGACCGACGTAAACCCGATGGCCCCCGCCGCCACAGGCACCCCGCCGCCCTTGGACTACACCCCCTGGGCAGACGCCATTTTGCTGGTGGCCCGGCATTACCGGCTGGATGTATCGCCCGAGAGCGTGCGCCTGGCCTCGCTTTACCGGGACCAGCCGTTGGAGCAGGTGGTACGGCAGATGGCCCGACAGGCCGGCCTCACCGCCAAATTCAGCGCCGTGGATGTGCGCCTGCTCAGCCGGTGGCGCCTCCCCTTGGTGGTGGAGCTTAACGACGGCCAGGTCGGCGTGGCCCTGAGTCTTGGCGCGGAGGGTGAAGTGGCCGTGGCCTTCAGTGGCGATCAAGGCCTGCAAAGCCGCTTGGCCCTGGCCGACTTACCGGGCGAGGTACGCCGCCTGCTGGTGTTGCGGCCCAGCCGACCGCTGGCGGACGCCCGTACCGACGAGCATGTGCCGCCTTACGACGAACACTGGTTTCGCCGGGTCGTGTTGCGCGATCTGCGGCCTTACGGCCAAGTCATGCTGGCGTCGCTGGTGGCCAACGTGCTGGGCATGGCCGGGGTGCTGTTCTCCATGCAGGTGTACGACCGGGTGATTCCCGCTGAGTCCTTGCCCACCCTGTACGTGCTGTTCAGCGGCGTGATGCTGGCGGTGACCTTTGATTTCGTGATGCGGCTGATGCGCCTGCGGATCACCGACCTGCTCGGCAAGCGTGCAGACTTGCGGGTCTCGGACCTGGTGTACAGCCACGCCCTGCGCCTGCGCAACTCGGTGCGCCCGCGCTCCACCGGTTCGTTCATCGCGCAGTTGCGTGAGCTGGAACAGATTCGCGACCTGATCACCTCCAGCACCGCGACGGCCTTGGCCGATGTGCCGTTTTTCTTCCTGTTCGCAGGGGTGTTCTTCTTCATCGGCGGGCCCTTGGTGGCCATTCCGCTGGTAGCCTTGCTGGCCATGGTGATTCCCGGTGTGCTGTGTCAGCGTCGCCTGGCACGGCTGGCCAATGCCAACCTGCGCGAGGCAGCGCTGCGCAATGCGATGCTGGTAGAGAGCATCCAGGGGCTGGACGACCTCAAGGGCTTGCAGGCCGAGCAGCGTTTCGAACAGCAATGGAATCGCTATAACGCCGCCTCTGCGCAAAGCAGCCTGCAACTGCGCGGGCTCACCAACAGCCTGGTGACCTGGACCCAGAACGTACAGAACGCGGTGTTCGCGGTGGTGATCGTGGTAGGCGCGCCCATGGTCATAGGCGGCGACATCACCACCGGTAGCCTGGTGGCCTTGTCGATGCTGGCCTCGCGCATGATGGCGCCCATGGCGCAGCTCACCCATGTGCTCACCCGCTGGCAACAGGCCAAGGTGGCCCTGCAAGGGCTAGACCGCCTGATGCGCCTGCCGACCGACCACCCCGAAGGCAGCAGCCGGGTTCACGTGGCGGCGATCCGCGGGGACTATCACCTGGCACAGGCCAGTTTTCGCTACAGCCCTGAGGCCCCCGTGGCCTTGACGGTGGATCAGCTGCACATCCGCCCCGGTGAACGCATCGCTATCCTGGGCCGCAACGGTGCGGGTAAGTCCACCCTGCTGCACGCCCTGGCAGGCAACATGGACATTGCCACCGGCGACCTCACCCTCGACGGCATTGCCCTCGCCCACTTGGACCCGGCCGACCTGCGGCGCGACGTAGGCCTGTTGCTGCAACAGGCTCGGCTGTTTCACGGCACGCTGCGCGAGAACCTCACCCTGGGTGCGGCCTTGGCCACGGATCAGGAGCTGATTGCCGCGCTGGCCGCCACGGGTGCCCTGGAGTTCGTACGCCAGTTGCCCAAAGGCCTGGATCACCTGTTACATGAGGGCGGGTTGGGGCTCAGCGGCGGCCAACGGCAGAGCCTGTTGCTGGCCCGGCTGCTGATTCGCCAGCCGCAGGTGCTGTTGCTGGACGAACCCACCGCCGCCCTGGATGACGTAACCGAACGCAAATTGCTGGACGACCTGGCCAACTGGAGCCGAGGCCGTACCCTGGTGGTGGCGACCCATCGCGCCAGCGTGCTGCAACTCGTGGAACGGGTGATCGTGGTGGACAACGGCCGCATTCTGCTAGACGACGCACGTGACGCCGCCCTCGCCCGGCTGCGCCACACCGGAGGGCCGCAGGCATGAAACTCTTGACCCCTGCTACACCCGCGTACCTGGACGGCACCGACGACCGCGCCCTCGTCCGCGCCAGCCGCGTGGTGGCCGTCACTGCCGTGATGCTCGCGGCCTTCATTGCCTGGGCGGCCACCTTCGAGGTGGTGGAAGTGTCCAACGGCACCGGCAAAGTAGTGCCCAGCTCACGCGAGCAAGTGATTCAGTCGCTAGAAGGCGGGATCATCGCCAGCTTGAACGTGGCTGAGGGCGACGTCGTAGAGCGTGGCGATGTGCTCGCCCAACTGGACCCCACTAAAAATGAATCCAACGTAGGCGAAAGCGAGGCGCGCTACCGGGCCGCCACGGCCAGCATGGCCCGGCTGCGCGCCGAGGCCAGTGACCAGCCGCTGAGTTTTCCAGCGGCGCTGGACGGCTCACCCGACCTGATTCGTAGGGAAACCCAACTGTACACCAGCCGCAGACGGGGCCTGGAGGCTACCCTCAACGGCATCAATGATTCACTGAAACTGGTGCGTAGCGAACTGGCCATTACCGAAAACCTGGCCAAGATCGGTGCCTCCAGCCGGGTGGAAGTCATCCGCCTCAACCGCCAACGCTCGGAGCTTGAGCTTAAGGCCAGCGAAGCCCGCTCCGAGTACGTGGTGCGGGCGCGGGAAGAATTGGCCAAGGCCAGTGCCGAGGCTGACAGCCTGGCCCAGGTGATCCGTGGGCGTGCCGACTCGTTGGCGCGCCTGACCCTGCGCTCGCCGGTGCGCGGCGTGGTCAAGGACATCAAGGTCACTACCTTGGGTGGCGTGGTACCCCCCAATGGCCAGTTGATGCAGATTGTGCCGATGGACGACCGCCTGTTAATCGAGACGCGGGTCGCGCCCCGCGACATTGCATTCATCCACCCAGGTCAAGCCGCCAAGGTGAAGATCACCGCCTATGACTACGCGATTTACGGCAGCCTGGACGGCACTGTGGTCAATATTTCCCCCGATACCCTCCAAGACGAAGCCAAACCCGAGGTCTTCTATTACCGCGTGTACATCCGCACCGCCCATGACGCCTTACTCAACAAGGCGGGCAAAACCTTCCCGATCGTGCCTGGGATGATCGCCAGCGTGGACATCCGTACCGGCGCCAAGACGGTGCTGGCCTATCTGCTCAAGCCCTTGAACCGGGCCGGTGAGGCACTCAGAGAGCGCTAGGGCTAACCTGTGGCGGGCTCGTAGGCCTTTACTTGACTGCCAATTGCGCGATGGGCTTCTCCAGCCCTTGCTGAGCCTGGAAACGCTGCCATTCCTGGGCGATCTCCCTGTAGGGCATAAAGATGCTCACCCTCGGTTGGCTTGCCAGGTCGGGGCGCTTGAGGCCCTCAAGGTCACCTCGGGTGAGGTAAGCCACGTTGATACCCACGGCATCACCGTCTGCCGCAAACACGGGCCCGCCCGACATGCCTTTGCCTGTGGGGCCGGTATGGGTGGCATACAGCACGTTGTCGGTCGTGCTGAGGCGCACCATGGCAGGCAGCGCCTGGCCTGTGCCCGCGATGGGCACGTACAACGAGTTGTAGCCAACAGCGGTGAGGGTCTCACCGGGTACGTATTGGCGCCACAGTGGTGCGCGGTCAGCCTTGTGACGGAAAAACTGCACATCGCCCCGCCCCTGGTACACCGCATTGGGCAAATAAGGCACATGCTTGACGGTTACGGCGTAGTCATCGTTCCACTGCACCGCGCTGCCCATCAGCATCAAGGGCAGTGGGCCGCCGGAATGCACCACGAAGGCATGGTCGTACACGGGGTCGTTAAGGTAGGCGGTAGGGATGCCGTTGCACCCGCTAAGCAACACACAAGCGGTGAGGAAAGAAACGATCTTATAGATAAACATAATTGATGCCAGATGATTGATTGATAAGATGGTGGCGAATATGTCAGTACGCCATCACTTCCACCAGCACCGGCGGTCTGGATCCAGCCGCACTAAATTATGGATCCCTATATTTTTTGAATGTTATTTTTTAGCGCGCTAATAAACACGCTGCAACCCTTGATTTAGAGCGCTTTAGAGCGAAACTACAAAATTGCTTAATGGATCCAGCAAATAAGAGGATGATCGTTTTTTATTCGGATCCAGCCGAACGGTCATGGGCAACCCGTAGGTTTTACGTGTTAACTCCGGCCTGTGCGCCGCTTCAGCCTCACCGCCTGGTGATGTTCTTCCCTATGCGGCGTAGTGACGCTCGATTACCATCGCGCTTACTTCGGTCACTGGCGATATAGCCAGGCCATTACCGCGTAGCCTTTTTCGTAGCCCAACTCATGCCCCTGAGCTTGCGTTTGCCCCGTCAGAAGTCCACTCGGCTCTCCATGGCCGGCGCCGTCGTGCTAGTGCTCGTTGCGACAGCCGCCTGGTTGGCCCGCCCCGCCCCGGTTCCAGCAGCCATGACCAAGAGCGGCCCGGTACCGGTGAGGGTCGTACAGGTGGCCGTTGCCGATGTACCACAGCAGTTGACGGCCATCGGTACCGTGACGCCGTGGCAAAGCGTTACCGTGCGTGCGCAGGTAGACGGCATCCTTACCCGGCTCTGGGTCAAGGAGGGGCAGTTCGTGGAAAAAGGCCAACTGCTGGCGAGCATCGATGACCGCGCCCTTCGTGCCAGCCTCGCCCAGGCCACTGCCATGGCGGCACACACCCGCGCCCAACTCAAAGGCGCGGGCATCGACCTCAAGCGCTACACCACCTTGGCAGAGGATCGCAGCATCTCTCGTCAGCAATTGGACCAGCAACAAGCCCTGCGCGACCAACTGCAGGCCACTTTGCAGGGCAACGAGGCTGCGGTGGAGGCTGCCCAGGTAGCGCTTTCTTATACGCAGATCCGCTCGCCGCTCTCCGGCCGGGTTGGCATTCGTGCCGTGGACGAGGGCAACCTGTTACGGGTAAGCGACGCCCAAGGCCTGTTCAGCGTGACCCAGATCGACCCCATCGCTGTGCAGTTCGCGGTACCTCAAGCGCAACTGCCGCTGCTGCAAAGGTTACTCAAAGGCGCCAACCCGGCGCCGGTGGTGGCCTACGCCGGGGGTGACCTGGAGGGTCGCGAGCCCTTGAGCGAGGGGCACTTGAGCCTGATTGATAACCACGTGTCCAGCACCACCGGCACCGTGAAGGTGAAGGCGCGGTTCAGCAACGGCGATCAACGCCTGTGGCCTGGGCAACTGGTTAACGTACGGCTGCAAACCCTGCTGCGGCATGGCGCCTTGGTGGTTCCCAACGCCGTGGTGCAGCGCGGGCTGGAGGGCACGTTTGTGTATCGGGTGCGCGATGGCCGGGCGCAGAGCGTGCCGGTGAAGGTGGTGGACCACACCTCAACCCATAGCGTGCTAGAAGGGGTGGCCGCCAATGACACGCTGGTCAGCGACGGTCAGTCCCGGCTCACCCCAGGCACTACCGTAGAGGTGCTTGCGCCGGAGCCCCGTGCCCAGGCCGCCGAGGGCGCACAACCATGAAGGCCGGGCGCGGGCCGTCAGCGTGGTGTATCGACCACCCCATCGCCACCCTCCTGTTAATGTTCGCCTTGGTGCTGCTAGGCGTCATGGCGTTTACACGCCTGCCCGTGGCGCCGCTGCCGCAAGCGGAATTCCCGACCATCCAGGTGATGGCGCAGTTGCCCGGCGCCAGCCCCGACACCATGGCGTCATCGGTCGCCACGCCGTTGGAGGTCCAATTCAGCGCCATCCCTGGCATCAGCCAGATGACCTCCACCAGTGCCCTGGGCTCGACCATCCTCACCTTGATGTTCACCCTGGACAAGAACATCGACAGCGCCGCCCAAGAGGTACAGGCCGCCATCAATACGGCCGCTGGCCGCTTGCCCCAGGACCTGCCCAACCTGCCCACTTGGCGCAAGGTCAACCCAGCCGACAGCCCGGTGTTGATTCTAGGGATCAGCTCCACCCAGCTCACCGGGCCGGAGCTGAGCGATCAGGTAGAAACCCTCCTGGCGCGGCAGATCAGCCAGATCGATGGCGTGGGCCAGGTGAACATCACCGGTCAGCAGCGTCCGGCCGTGCGCGTGCAGGCCCAGGCAGACACACTCGCGGCCTTGGGCATCACCCTGGCCGACCTGCGCCAGGCGCTGCAGGCCAGCAGCCTTAACCTGGCCAAAGGGGCGTTGTACGGCGACACGCAGATTTCCACCCTCTCCGCCAATGACCAACTGTTCACGCCGGAGGGCTATGCAGACTTGATCGTGGCTTACCGGGACGGCGCTCCGGTGCGCGTGAAGGACGTGGCCAACGTGGTGGCTGGCGCCGAAAACGATTACGTGCAGGCCTGGTCGGAAGACCGCCCCGGCGTAAACCTGTCCATCGCCCGCCAGCCAGGCGCCAATATCGTCGACACCGTAGAACGTATCCAGGCCGCCCTGCCCGGCCTCCAAGCGCTGTTACCCGCCTCCGTCCAGGTCACCGTGCTCAATGACCGCACGCAGACAATCCGGGCCTCGTTACATGAAGTGGAGCTGACGCTGCTGATCGCTATCGCCTTGGTGATCGCGGTCATGGCGCTGTTCCTGCGCCAGGTGTCCGCCACCTTGATCGTGTGCGCGGTACTGGGCGTATCGCTGGTGGCAAGCTTTGCGGTGATGTACCTGCTGGGCTTTAGCCTCAACAACCTCACCTTGGTGGCGATCGTCATTGCCGTGGGGTTCGTGGTGGACGATGCCATCGTGGTGGTCGAGAACATTCACCGCTACCTGGAGCAAGGCCTGGCCCGCCGCGAGGCTGCGATCAAGGGCAGCGCCGAGATCGGTTTCACGGTGGTGTCCATCAGCTTTTCGCTGATCGCCGCGTTCATTCCCCTGCTGTTCATGGGGGGCGTGGTGGGCCGCCTGTTCAAAGAGTTCGCCCTCACCGCCACCGCGACCATCCTGCTGTCGGTGGTGGTGTCCCTGACCTTGGCACCTACCCTGGCGGCCTTGTTCATGAACGCGCCCAAGCACCCCGAGCCCGGCAAACGCAACATTGCCGACCGCCTTCAGGCCGGCTATGACCGCTGGTTGCGCAAGGCGCTGGACCACCAAGGGCTGATGCTGGGGGTGTTCGGGGTGTCGCTGGCCCTGGCCATTGCAGGCTACGTGTTTATCCCCAAAGGGTTTTTCCCGGTGCAGGACACAGGCTTCGTGGGCGGTACCAGCGAAGCGGCGGCCGACACCTCCTATGGGGACATGGTCGCCAAGCACCTGGCGCTGGCCAAGATCATCGCGGCCGACCCTGCGGTGCGTACCTACTCACATTCGGTAGGGGTCAGCGGCAGTAATCAGACTGTGGCCAACGGCCGCTTCTGGATCTCCCTCAAGCCACGGGAAGACCGCGATGTGGACGTGAGCCAGTTCATCGACCGGATTCGCCCACAGTTGGCGAAGGTGCCCGGCGTGGTGCTGTACCTGCGTGCCGGCCAGGACATCAACTTAAGCTCCGGGCCCAGCCGCAGCCAGTATCAGTACGTACTCAAGAGCAACGATGGCGACGCGCTCAACCTGTGGGCGCAGCGCCTGACCGATGCGCTACGTGGCCAGCCGGCCTTCCGTGACCTCTCCAATGACCTGCAGCTGGGCGGCAGCATTACCCCCATCGACATCGACCGGGCGGCGGCGGCGCGCTTCGGGGTGACCGCCAACGATGTGGACCAGGCGCTGTATGACGCCTTCGGTCAGCGTCAGGTCAATGAATTCCAGACCAGTACCAACCAATACAAAGTCATCCTTGAGCTGGACGCCGCGCAGCGGGGCAAGGCGCAGAGCCTGGACTACTTCTACCTGCGCTCACCCTTGACTGCAGAGATGATTCCACTGGCCGCACTGGCCCATGTAGGCGCGCCAAAAAGCGGGCCCTTGTCTATTGCCCATGACGGTATGTTCCCGGCGGCCAACCTCTCCTTCAACCTGGCCCGCGGCGTAGCGCTTGGCGACGCAGTGGCCCTGCTGGAGCGCACCGAGCGCGACATTGGCATGCCCGCCAGCCTTACCGGCACCTTCCAAGGCGCGGCGCAGGCGTTCCGAAGCTCCCTGGCGAGCCAGCCATGGCTGATCCTCGCAGCGCTGGTGGCGGTGTACATCATCCTGGGGGTGCTGTACGAAAGCCTGGTACATCCGCTGACGATCATTTCCACCCTGCCCTCCGCAGGCCTGGGCGCGCTGGTACTGCTATGGGCCTGCGGCCAGAGCTTTTCGATCATGGCGCTTATCGGCTTGGTGCTGCTGATCGGCATCGTGAAGAAAAACGGCATTCTGCTCATCGACTTCGCCCTGGACGCCCAGCGCAACCAGGGCCTTAGCCCGCGTGAGGCGATTCATCAGGCGTGCCTGGCCCGGCTCCGGCCTATCGTGATGACTACCCTGGCGGCGCTGCTGGGCGCGGTGCCGTTGATGATCGGCTATGGCGCCGGTGCCGAGTTGCGCCAACCCCTGGGGATCGCGGTGGTGGGCGGGTTGATGGTGAGCCAGGTACTGACGCTGTTCACCACGCCGATCATCTACTTGCAGCTTGAGCGGCTGTTTCATCGCCGCCGCGCCAGCGCGAATCAGGTGATGGTCTAGACTCTCTAGGATGCACCTTAGCGGAGAGCCCTTATGTGTGAGCGCCACCCACGTCACCCCATCTTCTGCCTGATTCCGCCGTACCTGCTCGATCAGATCGTGCGCCACGGCACCGCACAGCAACGCGAAGCGGCTTTGCGCACGCGGGCCAAGGACAGCACCTTCCGCTCACTGCGCATGACCGCGCGCGCCAGCCGCCCCGCTGCGCCGTTGACGGCCACTGGGGTGGTGGGCAAACGGCGCTCGATCTACACCGCCGATGGCAGCGAAGTATTGCCCGGCACCTTGGTGCGCGGCGAAGGCCAGCCGGTCAGCGGCGACCCCGCAGTGGACGAAGCCTACGACGGGCTGGGGGCCACGTTCGATTTCTTTGCCGAGGTGTTCGACCGTAACTCCATCGACGACGCGGGCATGGCATTGGACGCGACCGTTCATTTTGGCAAGGGCTACAACAATGCCTTCTGGAACTCCGCACAGATGGTGTTCGGGGACGGCGACGGGCAGTTGTTCAACCGCTTCACCATTGCTCTGGACGTGATCGGCCATGAACTGGCCCATGGCGTGACCGAAGACGAAGCCAAATTGATGTATTTCAACCAGTCCGGCGCGCTCAACGAATCCATGTCCGATGTGTTCGGTTCGCTCATTAAGCAATACGCCACCCAGCAAACCGCTGAAGATGCCGACTGGCTCATCGGCAAGGGTCTGTTTACCAAAAAGATCAAGGGCGTGGCGTTGCGCTCCATGAAGGCCCCTGGCACGGCCTTCGATGACGCCGTGCTGGGCAAAGACCCCCAGCCGGGCCATATGGACGACTTTGTGCACACCTTCGATGACAACGGCGGCGTACACATCAATTCGGGCATTCCCAACCATGCCTTCTACCAGGTCGCCACGCGCATCGGCGGGTACGCCTGGGAACAGGCGGGGCGCATCTGGTACGAAGCGCTACGTGATTCCAGGCTGCGGCCCAACACCGGTTTTTTGCGGTTTGCCCGCATCACCCACGATGTGGCCGGGCGCCTGTATGGCACCGGGGATAAGGCCCAGAAGGCGGTCAAAGCCGGCTGGGCGGCGGTGGGCATTAAGGTATGATGGCTTCCTTCTGACTGAGGGCTTCAGCATGCGCATCTCCTACTGCGAAACCGGCGGCGTGGCGTTCTTCCCCGGCTTGAGCAAACCCCGTACGCTGGAAGTCAACAGCCTCCCCGCTCCCGACCAGCAGGAGTTGCGTCAATTGGTGGAGGCGTCACGCTTCTTTGCGCTGCCTGCCACCCAGCAGCCGCCACGCAGTGCGCGCGGTGCCCAGCATTACACCCTCACCGTGAGCGAAGGCGAGCGTGAACACACTGTATGCGTGCCTGCGCCGGTGGAGGGCCCGCTGCAGGGGTTGGTGCAGTGTGTAAGGCGGCACGTTACCGGCTAACGGGCTCTGTGGCGTCAGGGCGCTCAGGCCCTACCGCCACCCCTACATCGAATTTCTACGTGGATTCACGGCCAGCGCTTCGAAGTGGCCGCCCATGTCGACCATAAAGCTTTCCTTGGCGTCCGGGTGTTTCGAGCCCACCACCTCGTCGGTCACATGACCCGCCGACACTTGAATCACATGAATGCGAATCTGCTCATGGGGCGGCTTACCGTAATTGAGGTTATCCACGAACCGTTTAGCCAGCGTGCCGCTCGCTAGCACCATTTGGTCTGGCTTCTCTTCGCCCTCCTCCCTGGCAATGCGGAAGCTTTCGATGACTGCTGCATCGGGTATGCCCTGAGCGCTACCCGTAGCCGCCATGTGTGCAATTTGCTGAGCAGAAATGAAAAAGCAGTTGTTCTTTTGGTGAGGGGTTTTGCCGTCGTTCTCCAGCCGTTGGAAATCCCTGCCAAAGGCCTCGTCATACTGCCGCCGCGTCGCGGTTTGGGCCTGGGTGAGTGCGGTTAGCTGTTCGAGCGTACTGCCCACGCCTTCAGCCGGTGTAGAGGATAGATGCTTTTGTAAATTGCGCTGTAGCCGCTGCGCGAGTTGCCTTAGACGTGGCGTGGCCCGCTGGTAGGCCACTGCGGCCACGCCCTTATTACGTGCCAAAGGCGCGGTAGGTAGGGGCTGGGGCGCGAACGTTGGGGCACCCAACGGCAGTGACATCGACCGAACAGGTGCCTGGGGTCTGAAGCTGGCAGGCGCAGGAGAAACAGGGCGCTGAGGCACGTGAGTGCCTGTGTTTGCATGGTTGGGATTAGCCCACGATGCCCCGGTCGACGTCAATGGAACGCTGTTACGGCGTGGTGGTAGAGGGGGCAGCGTTTCTTCGCTACTAGCCTGCCTGGCCTGCGTCGGCACTGTGCTAGGCCCCTTAGCGTTGGGGGCAGACGCCCAGGGATAGTAGCCCTTGGAGCCTTCCATCTCGACGCTGTGCAAGTCGAGGTCGTCGTTGTGCCCTCGCTGGAAGTTCAAGACGGGCTTGTGGGTCTCTCCTCGCTCCATGAATGCTGGCATACCGAACCTGTCGCGGCCCAGCGCGAACAGCTTGTCATCCGCGATGCTAGAGAGAATGTGCTTACCCACTGAAGACGCGGTATCACTGAGCCATTTTAGTGACTGCGTATTGATCTGATGCTGGGAGGCCGACGTGCGAATCTTGTTTACGGCTTGAGAACCCGTGGTTAGCAGGTTGCCCAACCCTAATTTGGTCAGTCGACTAATAGACATTCCACACCTCTTGGCCCATGCCTCAAGGGGGATGAGTGGTGTGGGGCGGGAAAGGGTTCCAAGCGCTAGGCTCTATACGAATGGATTGGCACTCTAGGGTGCTGCGTTAAAACCGGCGTGGGCGGTTAGCCACGGCCAGTCACGCACGGAATCCCCATTTACGACCACCAGTAAGCTGGGTCGCCAGCCCGGTGGGTCGCCAGCCCGGTGGGTCGCCAGCCCGGTGGGTCGCCAGCCCGGTGGTTCGCCAGCCCAGTAAAGTCTGCTGCAAGTTGAAAGATCAACCGGCATCAACTGAAGCAGCAGAAATTGATATCAACCCCAAGGGCCAACGAACTAGGCAGTGGCACTAAAGCTGGAGGGCTAGTCTCACCATGACAAATACCAAAATTATGCAAAACACTACACCTTAGCTTTATTCCTTACGACACGAGCGTCAATAAAGCACAGAACAGTGCTTGTGATTAACAATACCCCAAAAATAAAAGACAATAGCCCGTAGTTTTGCCTCTCAAGAATATATGCTGACACGGGAAAAACGAGAAGTATTACAACATTATTAAGGGTTTCAGCAAAAGATAAAACCTCGCCTTTACTCTGCCCGGATCGCCGAACCAAGATAGAAGTGCTACAGGGCGCTCCAGCTCCTAGTCCGGCTCCCCAAAAAAACAGCATTAGCAATGAAAAATATACTGATGATAGCGATGCAAAAAACAAGCAAACTGAAAGAAGCAAGGTGATGGATAGCAAAACCAATACACTTTCTTCATCGGAAAAGAGCTTCTGAAGAAACGGAGCCAATAGATTACCCGCACCAAGCCCCAAGCCAAATACCGTTATCACGACTCCTGTATAAGCGACGCCCAAACCATAATTTTCTTGAAGCGTCTGCCCCACCAGTAGAAAACCAGCGACCCCACTTCCATTCCAGATACCTTTTGCTAGCAACGGCCTTAAAACCATGACATTGCTATACCAGTCCCGTTTAAAAAGCACATTAGCGCCATCCTCGAGCTCAAGGATTTTATAGTTAATTGGAATACAAGACCTTACAAATGTGAATGCACATATGCAGCCTAACGCCACAACTACAAAAGGCGCTCTCCAACTGCTCAACTCTGTTAATGTGCCTGCTATAGCTGGACCTAAAGCAATACCAAAAGTCATGCCTAGCATAACCAAACCCATTGATTTGGCGTGAGCTTCCTTGGGAGTGAGCTCCGATACTAATGCGAATGCGTTTGGAATAATTATAGCGGAAGCAACACCGCCAAATACGCGCAATATGATAGCGATATATAAATTAGGCGCAAACGCTATAGCAAGAGCATCGACACAAAATGCAATCAATGAAACAAGCAACATTGTTCGACGATTAGACCTGTCAGCGAGATATCCACAAATTGGCGCTGCGATGGAATATGCTAATGCATAGCTAAACACTAACCACGATACTGCAACTGTTGAAGCCTCGTAAGCTTTAGCCAGAGTTCCAAGCATCGCAGATAGCATGAACTCACTGGCTCCGACAAAAAACACAGTTGCTGCCAGTGCCCATAAAAAATAGCGAGACTGTCCGTTTTATATCATTTCAAAGCCTGATTGTTTATTCAAAACCACCCCCAAAATTAGAAAAAAATCGTAAGAGTTCTAGTAAAGACCGGCGGTCTCAGTGACCAAGTGCAACACCTAAGGTAAGGTGCTGCATAACTACTCATTACACCCATTTGACCGTTGAAGAGCGCGTCACCCTCATGATCATGCGTTTGCAAGGCTCCTCGCTGCGCACCATAGCCACCTTACTGGGACGCCATCCCAGCACACTCAGCCGAGAAGTGCGTCGTCAGCCTCAGGGTTACTACGATGCCAGCGCTGCCGGGGCAAGGCACGTGCCTTGAAGCATGTACCTCGACGCAAGAAAATTCTCGCCCCTGATTGCGAGTTGTTCCAAGTCGTGCGCAGCCTATTAGCCAAGGGCTGGTCTCCAGAACAGATTGCCGCCAAACTCAAGGACTACTGGCCTGATAATCCCGAGCGGCATGTGAGTCACGAAACCATTTACCTGACGATTTATGCGTACCCGCGTGGCGAACTCAAACGGCAACTCATTGGTTATTTGCGCCAAGGCAAGGGTAAACGGCGTACGCGAGCCAACAGCCCGACACGGCGCGAACGCTATCCTGCAGAGCAAAATATTCGCCATCGCCCTGAAGAGGTTGAAGGCCGCCAGGTGCCGGGGCACTGGGAAAGCGATCTGATCATGGGCGCGAACAATCGCTCGGCCGTGGCCACGATGGTGGAGCGCACCAGTCGGTTTGTGATTTTGGCCAAGCTCGATGCGCCTACGGCAGATGCTGCGCTCGAAACGATGACGCGAGAACTGTCTCGTATGGCGCCAGCGCTGCTCAAGACCATGACGCATGACCAGGGTAGCGAAATGGCCAGACACGCAGAGCTAATGGCGCGTACCGGGATGACCATCTATTTCGCTGACCCGCACAGCCCTTGGCAGCGTGGCAGCAACGAAAATACGAATGGGCTGCTACGCCAGTACTTGCCCAAGGGCACTGACCTTTCGCAGGCCACTCAGGCGCGCCTGGATGAAATTGCAGATCTGCTAAATACTCGGCGACGGCAAACGCTGGGATGGAAATTCCCTGTAGAGGTGCTGACGGAGCATTTACAGCTGCTGGCGACGAATCGGCTGAACACAGTTAACTGACTGTTGCATTTGGAACCTGAGGCCGCCAAGCCCATGACCGCGGATGTCGTTCCGCAGTGCTTTACACCATAAGTTTCCAAGCGCCTGGATTTTATTAAAAAAAATGGTTGGGTGCGTTTCGGTGAGGTGGCTTGCGATCCGGAAGGCGTCAGCCGAGTATTTATGTCTAAAAAGCTTTGATGGCTTATAGGAAAGGTGAGCCCGAATTAGGATAGGAAAGACCACAAGTGATTTAACGAAAGCCCGGCGGGCCGCCAGTGAACCTGGCTGTACCGGTGTGGCGCCGCTGATAGTAGCCCGGTTTGTCACCAACAGGCGATGCAATGTCCGAAAACGTCCTGAGTGTGTCTGTCTGCGTGCTGTTGGGCCAGCCTGCTTCCCGGTTAAGCTATGCCCTGCGATAGTTCTCCAACCACTGACCAGGACCTGCCATGACGCTTAGCGCGCTACTTGTGATCGATGCTCAAACCTCCTTTCGTCACGCGCCTTATTGGTCTGCAGCAGACCTGCCCGTCTACCTGGAACAGCAGCAGTCGCTAATCGACGGTTGCGCACGGCAAGGCATTCCTGTAGTGCGTATTTTCCATGTGAGCGAGCAGGGTCATTTTTCTCTGGCTTCTGGCCATGTGCAAACGCTGGATGAGCTGACCCTCGACCCGGCGGTGACCTTTCACAAGCACTATCACAGCGCACTGGCCAGCACGCCCCTGGCTGCCTGGCTGACCCAACGAGGAATTTCCCGGCTGATCGTCAGCGGCATCCGTACCGAGCAATGCTGCGAGACCACTACCCGGCACGCGTCCGACAGCGGCTGGGCGGTGGATTACGTAAGCGAAGCGACCTTAACCTTCCCCATGACCCACAAGGGGACCGGCCGCGTATACAGCCCCGCGGAGATTCGCGAGCGCACCGAGCTGGTGCTAGAGGGGCGGTTTGCCCGTATCTTGACCGTGGCCCAGGCCCTGGAAGGCTAAGTCATGGCCACGCCGGTGTATTTCGTGATGTTGCCTCAAGTGCTAATGCTCGACCTCGTGGGGCCTGCGGAAGTGCTGCGCCTGGCCTCACGTCTGGCCTGGGATACCGGCCAGGGCGAGCTGGGCTTCGAGTTGCATTACCTGTGCCCGCTACCTGATGTGCAGAGCTCGATTGGTCTGCCACTGGCGGGCCTGGCGCCTCTGCCGGGTGGCCTGCCGGCAGGCAGCCTGGTGGTGCTGGTAGGGTCTACCCGGCCCGAGAATGTTGAACAGGGGGCGGCTTATGATGCGGCCAGCGCGCTGCTGACACCCTGGCTGCAAAAGGTAGTAGCCCCTGCGAATCTGCAGGTGATCTGCGTGTGCAGCGGCGCATTGAGCGCGGCCCGGGCGGGTTTGCTCGACGGTCGCCACTGCACCACCCACCATGGCCTGTATCTACAGTTACAAGCGCTGGCGCCCACGGCCACGGTGCTGGAAAACCGCTTGTACGTCACCGATGGTTGCATCAGCAGCAGCGCTGGCGTGACCGCTGGCCTCGACCTGATGCTGCACGTGCTGGCGCAGCTGCGGGGTGCGCAGGTGGCATGCGCCGTGGCCAGAGATCTGGTGGTGTATATGCGCAGGGCGGGGAATGACCCGCAGTTATCCCCTTGGCTGAGCGGCCGCAACCACCTGCACCAGGCCTTGCATCGGGTGCAGGATGCGGTAGCGGCCGACCCCGCCGGGGACTGGACCGTGCAGCGTATGGCGGCCTTGGCCTTCACCAGCGCCAGGCACCTGGGCCGGCTGTTCAACGAACAAGCGGGGATCAGCCCTCTGGATTACCTCAACCGGCTGCGGGTAGCCTTGGCACGGGAGCTGCTCAGCCACCCTGGCCTGGACATGGAAAGCGTTGCTCAGCGGGCAGGCTTTGGCTCGGCCCGCCACCTGCGGCGCATCTGGGCCAAATATGAAGCAGCGCCGCCGTCGAGAAGCCGAAGCCTGGCCTGAGCGCCAAAACCGGCTGACCGGTTCGAGGCTGTACACGCCTGGGTTACTTCAGCTTGAAGCGGCGTACGATGGCGATCAGTGTCTCGTTGGAAGCTGCTAGCGCGGCGGTACTCCGCTCTGGCACTACCGGCTACCAATTCCTCAACGATATGCTGCACCGCGACCCATTGCGGTTCATGGGCTTGGAGGAAGGAGAAGGCATGCACCAACCTGATTGCCTATAAAAGAAGGGACCACCGCTTTGGCCATTTGTCAATGAGCGTTTTAGTCAGTTTAGTCTGTGGGCTAGACCAACTTTAAAGCTTACAAACATGGAGTAATACTCGAGTCAGGTTACGGTGAAACTCGTTTTGACGTTGAGGATATAGGTTGCTTTGCCCACCTGGGTTACTCCACCGTCCGTTGTACGACCTTCCTCATTACACCCAATACTGCCTCTCCACCTTCCAAAGCAGAATATGACGCGAGCCGCTCAAGGGCTATACCCAGGACCGAGTGCCTAACAGGAACTGGCGTAGCATGGCCTCTACCTGGGGCTCATGAACGATGGCGCGGCCAATCGCTACGCGCTGGCGTTGCCCACCCGACAGCGCCTTGGGTTTGCGCTGCAGTAAGGGTTCGAGCTGAAGGATGCGCGCGGCCTCGCATACCTGTCGTCGATCTGGGCCTTGGCCACGCCACGGTCCGCGGGTTCCAAGTAGGTCACGTCGCGCCCGCCAATGTGGATGCCAGCAATGCCGCTACGCTTCGGGCCGCTTGCGCGGTAGATCAGCCTCGGGGACCTGCGCCAGATCAACAAGGTGATCGTGGTATCCGGTGGCCCCTATAAAGCCGCCATTCTCCGTGCCGTATTACGCCAGGGTATGCTTGAGGCCGCTTAGCCCTAGGAGTGCCCTTGATGCCCACTTACCCCACCACCCCGGACGGTCGTTATTTTGTTGTAAGGGGGCGCCTATGGCGCTGCAGCAACCCTGCTCTGCCAGAGTCTGAACGCCAGCACCAGGTGCATGCCTTGATGGACGCCCGGCGCGCGGTCAAGGCGGCCAAGGCCAGCGACAGCGCCGATGCCATGCGCCTGGCCAGGGCCCAGGTGCAGGCGGCCAAGGTTGCGTTGGGCGAACGCGGCCCGGCGTGGTGGAGCGACGGCGCACCTGATTTCAACCGCTATTTGGTCAAGAACAGCCCCTATGCGTCATGGTATGAACACCTGAGTTAGCCCACCATCCATTCGTCGGGCGTTCATCCGTGACGCATGAACCCTTTCAGCCCCGATCAGCCACACCTCTATGTACCGATCACTACGCTGGAGAACTTCATGAAAGCAATCGTCTACAACGGCCCCCGCGACGTCAGTGTGCAGAACGTGCCGGATGCCAGAATTGAAAAGCCTACCGACGCGTTGATTCGTATCACCACCACCAACATCTGCGGCTCCGACCTGCACATGTACGAAGGCCGCACCAGCTTCGAAACCGGCCGTGTGTTCGGCCACGAGAACATGGGCGAAGTGATCGCCGTAGGCCAAGGTGTGGACCGCGTGAAAGTAGGCGACCGCGTGTGCCTGCCCTTCAACATTGGCTGTGGTTTCTGCGCCAACTGCGAAAAAGGCCTGACCGGCTTCTGCCTCACCGCGAACCCCGGCAGCGCCGGTGCTGCCTATGGCTTCGCTGAAATGGGCCCGTACCAGGGCGGCCAGGCCGAGCTGCTGCGCGTGCCTTACGCCGACTTCAACTGCCTGGTGCTGCCGGAAGACGCCGCCGAGAAAGAAAACGACTACGTGATGCTCTCGGACATCTTCCCCACCGGTTGGCACGCTACCGAGTTGGCTGGCCTGATGCCAGGTGAAAGCATCGCCATTTACGGTGCGGGCCCGGTGGGCCTGATGGCAGCTCACTCCGCCATGATCAAAGGCGCTTCGCAGGTGTTCGTGGTGGACAACCACCCTGACCGCCTGAAGCTCGCGACCCAAATGGGCGCCATTGCGATCAACTCGGTAGAGGGCGAAGCGGTCGACCAGATCCTTAATTACACCAACGGCATGGGCACTGACCGTGGTTGCGAGTGCGTAGGCTACCAGTGCTGTGACAAACACGGCCATGAAGCCAACCACCTCACCATGAACAACCTCGTGGCCTCCACCAAGGCGACGGGCGGGATCGGGGTCGTCGGCGTGTTCGTGCCGCAGGACCCTGGCGCTCAGAGCGACCTGGCCAAAGACGGCAAGATGGCCTTCGACTTCGGCTCGTTCTGGTTCAAAGGCCAGTCGATCCGCACCGGCCAAGCCAACGTGAAGCACTACAACCGCCGCTTGGCCGAGCTGATCCACCACGGCCGCGCCAACCCCGCCCAGATCATTTCCCACAGCCTGAGCCTGGCGGAGGGGCCTGACGCGTACAAGCACTTCGATGCGCGCGACCCTGGCTGGACCAAGGTGGTGCTCAAGCCTGCTGCGTAATGCCGTAGGAGTGTGGACAACGCCGCCGCTTTAAGCGGCGTTGTTGTACGCGCTTGGGATAACCCAATGCGTACACCGGCTAGCGTTTTTTCTCTGAGGCGCTAGCGTCGCTTTCGCTTTCTACTACAGTGCCTATCACTATAGACCCGAAATCGCTGCCACTATTTCTATCCCCGTCGCTGTCGCTGTCAAACGCGCTCACGAGGTGCTGCGGTTCCTGCACAGTAGGCGCTCGACTCAGTTCAGGCGGCTTATTAACTGATTCGGAAGAGGAGCTTGGTGAAGGCTGGTTGCCTAACCTCTCCAGCTTTAAAAGTAATTCCTGATTCTCAGTCAAGGGCGCTGGTCGCGCACGACTAGAGCCGGTGAAAGGTGACGCCTCCACAGAGGCTCTGCCCCCGCTTTCCTCCTCAGTCTCTTTCTCTGTCAGTAAGTCCTGAAGTCCAGTAATGCCCGCTGGCCGAGGACGGACCGGTTGCACATCTTCGAACACAGTAGAACCTGAGGAACGTGATGATTTCGAAGACGCCCTGCTCTTGTTTTCTCCTCCATCCTCTTGTTCTTTCAGTGATTCCTGGTGCGCAATCAAGCCCGCTGGCTGAGAAAGGGTCGATCGTACAGATGAGCGCAAAGGGGAGGCCGTAGGAGGTAGCGGCTCCGCCAACGCTTTGCCTTTTTTTGGCTTTTTATCTTCTTTTTCTTCCAGAAGATGGTCTTCATAAAACTGTAAAAAACAAGCCGCTGGAAACTCATACGCCAGCCCTTTGGGTGTTGGTCTCTCAGCTACGCTGACAGGCGCCTGATAAGTAGCGGGTTGCCCGCCATCAGGGGCTCTATTCCTTTTCACAAGCTTAGCTTTCATCACATCCTTGAAAGCCAAAGCGTTGGCAGAAAATCCACTAATCTCTTTACCTTGGTCATGCGCTTCTTTGATTCGCTGGTCAGCACGTGCAGACGTCATATGAACGGTCATGGGCGTCAAATCAAATTTTTTCGCCTCATATTTAACATGCATGCGCGCTTTTCTGATTTCCCAATTTGAAAGGTTGGCGGGTTTGGTCGTGGCAGAGGTTGCGCTCAAACCTGTGTCTGTCTTCGATGCCGGCAGTTTTTTTGATTCAGATCGAGACAAAATCTTGCTTTGGCTGGCTTCACTCTCGTTTAAAGAAGACGCCTTGTGTTTTCCGGCAGAGACTTCAACGTGCTCAAGGTCCTGAGCATGCTCAAGCGCAAAAATTTTAACCGGGCCCGCGTCATTGTCTAAAAAACGCGTTTCCCGAAAACCCAATGCCATTAACTCTAGTTGGTCATCATGGGCAATGAAGTTTGCAAGCAGCACACCGGCACTGTGCTCCATCGTGGCGTCTATAGGTATGCCAAACTGCTTAACGGGCGCTTCCATCGCTGGATTGGGGATGAATGCGCCACTCGCTAGCGCCCCGATCGCACTATTGGCCATTTGTTTTTGCTGCAACGTGCCATGCGTCAACATGCGCAGCAAATAGTCTCTAGAGCGATCTGTTACAACATCGTTAAGCGCTTGACCCGGGGATTGGCTGGGTTTAGATGCGCCTGCTTGCTCCAGTCCGCTGTTAGTGAAAATGCCAGCACTGTGAGAGCGTTGAATGTCCATAACCTACCGATAGAAAAGAGTACGTATTGCCCTCTGAGTGGTCTGCTTTGGCTATCTGGTTCCTAACCCCTGGCCGGCGCCCGCACTGCTTTGAGCAGCGTAAAGCCCCTGCTGGGTAGCTCACTACCCCTCCCCCAACCGATACCCCACACCCGGTTCAGTGATAATCAACCTCGGCGCAGCGGCGTCATCGTTCAGCTTGCGCCTCAGGTGGCCAACCACAATGCGCAGGTAATGGCTTTTATCTGCGTGGGTGGGGCCCCACACCTCTGTGAGCAGTTGGTGCTGGGTAATCAGCCGGCCGGGGTAGCGCGCCAATAGCCAGAGCACGGCGTATTCCTTGCGCGTGAGTTCTACCTCTTCACCGCTCAGCGTCACCCTGCGCGCAGCGGCGTCGATGCGCAGGTGGCCTACCTCAACCTGGGCATCGCCAGTGGGCGAGCCGGTAGAGGTGCGCAGCAAGCCACGTACACGGGCTAAAAACTCCTGAATGCCAAACGGCTTGGTCACGTAGTCGTTGGCGCCGCCGTCCAGCGCTTCGACCTTTTGCGCCTCGCTGGCGCGCACTGACAGCACGATGACCGGCACCTCGGACCAGCCACGGAGTTCACGCAATACCGCCTGGCCGTCCAGGTCGGGCAACCCCAGGTCCAGCACCACCAGGTCGGGGCGGGCCAGTGCGGTTTGGCTGATGCCCTCTTCGCCGGTGGCCGCTTCGATCACCTGATACCCCTGAGAGGCCAGGCTGATGCGCAAGAACTTACGGATCTGTGGCTCGTCGTCGATCACCAGCACAGTGGCTTTTGCAGTCATGGAAAGGGTTCACGTGTCCATCGTTGGCTGGGAAGGTAAAGGCAGCCAGAGGGCGATACAAGTGCCATGGCCTTCAATCCCCGGCCCTACCTCCATGTGGCCGCCGTGCGCCCCCACCATGCCTTGGCAGATGGCCAGCCCCAAGCCCGTGCCCTGCCCGCCCCGGTCCCCTCGTGCGGCGGTGTAAAACATGTCGAAGATCTTCGCCCGCTCCTCGGCCGGAATGCCAGGGCCCTCGTCTTTTACGCTGAACACGACGAACGCCTCCTGTACCTCGGCCTGCACCTGAACACGGCCGTTGACGGGGGAAAAGCGCGCGGCGTTTTCGATCACGTTGACCAGGGCCTGTTCGATCAAGGCCGCATGGACGTACAGCAGCGGCAGCGACGCGGGAGCCTGCACCTCCACCTGCAAGGCGTGCAGTACGGTGCGCAAGCGCCCCACCGCGCTGGCAAGGATGTCCCCCGGCGCCACCCAGTCGCGTGCCAGTTTCAGCGCGCCATGGCCCAGCCGGGTCATGTCGAGCAAATTTTGGATGTAGCGGTCCAAGCGCTCAGCTTCGGCCTGGGTCCCTGTGAGCAATTCAAGGCGGTCGCCTGGCGTAATCATGTCACCCAGCGTGAGCAGGCTGTCGATGCTCCCGCGCATGACCGTCAGCGGCGTGCGCAGGTCGTGAGACACCGAGGCCAGCAACGCGCTGCGCAGTTGTTCAGTTTCGCCATGCAAACGAGCGGCTTCAAGGTCCTGGGCCAGGTTGGCACGGGCCAGGGCCTGGGCCAGGGGTTGGCTGAGCGCGGCCAGCAAACGGCGCTGCTCGCTGCTCAACCCACCGTCGCGCTGCTCAGCCACGGCGATCAATGCCAACACGCGGCCTTCGAGTGCCACGGGCCACCACCACCAGCGGCCTGCTGGCAGTGTGCCGGTGCCACGGCCCGCAGGCTGGTCATGCCGCCAGGCCCAGTCGGCGGCCGCGCGCTCAGTGTCCTGAAAGGCCAGTGCAGCGCCCCCTTCGCCCGGCGGCTGCTCCAGCAGGCGGATGTCCAGCCCGTCCCAGCCTTGCAGGTGATGGGTCGCAGCGCTCAGCACCGCCTGGCGGTCGGTGGCGGCGGCCAGGCTGCGGCACAGCTCCAGCAGCCGGGTGGTTTGCGCCTGAGCCTCGCGCAGCGCGCTCAGTTGCCGCCGCTGCCGCGCCGCCAGGTTGCCGGTGAGCGCGGCCATGAGCAGGAAGAACAGCAGCGTGAGCACGTCTTCCTCACGCTGTATGCGCAACGAAAAATTGGGCGGAATGAACAGGAAATCGTACGCCACGAAGGACAGTACCGCGCTGGCCAGCGCGGGGCCCAGGCTGCTGCGTACTGCCACCAACAGCACCGCTGCGAGAAACACCAGGGAGATGTTAGGCAGGGCCATGACACTGGCCACGCCCCAAGCCAAGGCACTGGCAAACAGGGTCGCCAGCAGGGCCAGGCCGTAGTCCCGCCAGCGCCAGGCCTGCCCGCTGTGCGTGCGGGCAGGTGCAACCACCTCCCCCCGGTTCAGCAGATTGAGTTCAAGGCCGGGCGCCTCACGCAGCAATCGCCCTGACAGGCTCCACCAGGAAGGCCGCCACCAGCGCCTGCGCGGCTGGCCCACCAACAGCAAGCTGGCCCGACGGTCCGCCGCATGCTGCGCCAGGGTGCGGGCCACGCCGCTGGCCCCCAATACCACCACATCGGCGCCCAAGCGCTCGGCCAGCTGCTGCGCCAAGTGCAGGTGCTGCCGTGCCGCCTCGCCCTGCGGATGGCCGTCGTCCACATGCACCACTGACCACGGCAAGTGACGGCTCTGGGCCACGCGGCTGGCATGGCGCACCAGGCGCTTGGCCTGGGCGTCGGCCTTTACCCCGACCAACAGCCGCCCCCGCACCGTGGGCGCGGCCTGCCCCAAGCGTCGGTAACCCTGGGCGAGGTCGGCGTCCACCTGCGCCGCAGCGGTTTGCATGGCCAGCTCGCGCAACGCGCTGAGGTTGGTCTGGGTGAAGAACGCCTCGATGGCCGCCCGCGCCTGTTCGGGTACATACACCTTGCCGTCACGCAGGCGCTCCAGCAGCTCACGGGGCGGCAGGTCGACCAGCAGCAGCTCATCGGCCCCCTGCAGCACCCAGTCGGGCACGGTCTCGCGCACCCGCACGCCGGTGATGCCCAGCACATGGTCATTGAGGCTTTCCAGGTGCTGCACATTGACTGTGGTGTACACGTCCAGGCCTGCGGCGAGCATCTCCTGTACGTCCTGCCAACGCTTGGCGTGTCGGCTGCCGGGCACATTGCTGTGGGCGAGCTCGTCCACCAGTACCAGGCGCGCCGAGGCCTGGAGCAGCCCGTCCAGGTCCATCTCGTCCATAGGCAGGTCGCGGTAGGTCACCCGCCGCAGTGGCTGCTGCGGCAGGCCGACCAGCAAGGCCTCGGTTTCAGTGCGGCCATGGGTTTCGACCACCCCCACCAGCACGGGTACGGCCTGCCGCAGCTGGGCGTGGGCGGCCTGAAGCATGGCGTAGGTCTTGCCTACCCCGGGCGCTGCCCCCAGGAACACTTTGAGCCGGCCTCGGCCGGTGTGGGGCAAGGCAGCTAGCAGGGCGTCGGCGCGGCCGGCGTCACTCATGGGGTAGGCTCGCTATGGTCAGGGCTGAGAGGTGATCGCTTGCAGGGCGATGTTCAACGCCAGCACATTAACCACAGGTGGCCCGAACAGTGAAGTGTCGGTGTGCTCGGCAATCAGCGCGCGTACCTGGTCGGCAGGCAGGTGGCGCGCGGCGGCCACCCTGGCTGCCTGGTACTCCACGGCTGCGGGTGACAGGTGCGGGTCCAGGCCGCTGCCGCTGGTGGTCAGCAAAGCCAGTGGTACCGGGCCCTGCCCCTCTACATAAGCAGCGGTTGCGTCGGCTTTCACCCGCTCGGCCAGGGCCGGATTACTCGGGGCCAGGTTGCTGGCGCCACTGGCTACGGTGGCGTACGCCCCAGCTGAGGGGCGAGGCTGAAACCAGCCCTCGCCGGTAAAGCCCTGGGCGATCAGTGTCGAGCCCTTGGGTTTATCCAGGGCGTCATAGACGATGCTGCCGTTGGCTTGCTCCGGAAAGGCTACCTGGCCGATGCAGGTGACCACCAGCGGGTAAGCGATGCCGGTGACCAGGGTCAGCAGCACGACCAGGGAACAGGCGGGGCGAAGTAAAGCGATCATGGGTCAATGCTCCAGTAAGGGTCAGGCCAGGCGCAGCGCGCTTAACACCAGGTCGATGGCTTTGATGCCAATGAAGGGCACCACCAGGCCGCCAACGCCGTAGATCAACAGGTTGCGTCGCAGCAGGTGAGCAGCACTGGCCGCTTTCACCCGCACCCCGCGCAACGCCAGGGGAATCAGCGCGACGATAATCAGGGCGTTGAAGATAATCGCCGAGAGGATGGCACTGCGCGGGCTGGCCAACCCCATGATGTTCAGTACGCCCAACTGCGGGTACACCGCTGTGAACAGCGCCGGCAGAATTGCAAAGTACTTGGCCACGTCGTTGGCGATGGAGAAGGTAGCGAGGGCGCCACGGGTCACCAGCAGCTCCTTGCCGATGCGCACCACGTTCAGCAGTTTGGTGGGGTCGCTGTCGAGGTCTACCATGTTGGCGGCCTCGCGAGCGGCCTGGGTACCATCGTTCATGGCCATCCCCACGTCTGCCTGCGCCAAAGCGGGGGCGTCGTTCGCACCGTCACCGCACATGGCGACCAGGCGCCCATCGCCCTGTTCGGCACGAATACGCGCCAGTTTCTTCTCGGGGGTGGCTTCAGCGATCACGTCGTCCACTCCGGCTTCTGCGGCGATGGCAGCCGCCGTGAGTGGGTTGTCGCCGGTCACCATCACCGTGCGAATGCCCAACGCTCGCAGCTCTTCGAAGCGCTCGCGGATGCCCGGCTTGACCACGTCTTTGAGGTGAATGGCACCTAGCAGGCGCTGGCCCCGGCACACCAGCAAAGGCGTACCGCCGCTTTGGGCGATAGCGTCCACTTCACGGGCCAGGGGCGCAGGCAAGGTGGCGCGGGTCAGGCCGATGTGGGTGAGCAGTGAGTCCACCGCGCCCTTACGGTACTGCTCTGGCCCATGGTCTACCCCCGACAGGCGCGTTTGCGCACTGAAGGCCACAGCCGTGAAGGTGCCTGCCGCGGGCTCATCCATGGTGTGCAGGCGCCGCAGAAACTCAACGATGGACTTACCTTCGGCGGTTTCGTCGCCCAGCGAGGCCAGCAGTGCGCCTTGGGCCAGCTCCATGGCACTGACGCCTGGGGCGGCATACAGCGCGCTGCACCGGCGGTTGCCAAAGGTGATGGTGCCGGTTTTGTCCAGCAGCAGCACGTGGACGTCCCCGGCCGCCTCTACCGCACGGCCAGACTTGGCGATCACGTTCAAGCGCACCAGCCGGTCCATGCCGGCGATACCGATGGCTGAGAGCAAGCCGCCGATGGTGGTGGGGATCAGGGTAACCAGGAGCGCCACCAGGAAGATCAGCGGCAGGCTGCCCCCGGAAAATCGCGCGAAGGGTTGCAGCGTGACCACAACCAGCAAGAAGATAAGCGTCAGGCCGATCAGCAGGATGTCCAGCGCGACCTCGTTGGGGGTTTTCTGGCGCTTGGCGCCTTCTACCAACGCGATCATCCGGTCAAGGGTGGACTCACCCGGCTCAGCCGTCATGCGCACCAGTAGCCAGTCGGACACCACTTGAGTGTTGCCGGTCACAGCCGAGCGATCACCGCCCGACTCCCGAATCACCGGTGCCGATTCGCCGGTGATCGCGGCCTCGTTGACCGCCGCGATGCCTTCGACCACTTCGCCGTCGCCGGGGATCATCTGGCCCGCATCCACCCGCACCACATCGCCTTTGCGCAGTTGGGTGGCCTGCACGCTTTCAAATACGCCATCAGCGGTACGACGGCGCGCCGTCAACCCTTCGCTGCCGGCCTTGAGGCTGTCGGCGCGGGCTTTGCCGCGGCCTTCCGCCAAGGCTTCGGCGAAGTTGGCGAACAGCACGGTAAACCACAGCCATAGAGCAATCTGCACAGCGATGCCAGTGGGCACGGCCGGGTCGGGTATTGCACACAGTACCGTGGTCAGAATGGCCGTGACTTCCACCACCAACATCACGGGTGAGCGCTTGAGCTGGCGTGGGTCCAGCTTGACGAACGCTTGCACCAGGGCCGGGCGCCAGAGCGCGCGCATGGACGTCTTGGCCGGTGCTTGAACAGCAGGGGTAGTCGCTTGGATATTCATGTTGTTCACGGCCTCAGAAACCCATACTCAGGTGTTCAGCGATTGGTCCCAGTGCCAGGGCTGGCAAGAACGTCAGCCCCCCTACCAGCAGGAGGGTCACGGTCAGCAGCACCGTGAACAGCACCCCATGAGTGGGGAAGCTATTGCCATTGACGGGGGCGAGGTTCTTGTTGGCCAGGCTGCTGGCCAGTGCCAGCACGGGCAGGATGTACCCGAAGCGGCCCAACAGCATGGCCAGCCCCAGCATCAGGTTGTGGTAGGGCGTATTGGCGCCGAACCCTGCGAAGGCCGACCCGTTGTTGGCGGAGGCAGAGGTGTAGGCGTACAGCAACTGGCTAAAGCCATGGGCACCAGGGTTGCTGACCGCCGCCGCCGGGCCAGGCAAGGCCGAGGCCAGCGCGCCCAATGCCAGCACGCCCAGCGGCATCACCAGCAGGGTAACCACCAGCAGCCGCACCTCTTGAGCCTGGAGCTTTTTGCCGAGGTATTCCGGGGTACGGCCGATCATCAAACCGGCGAGGAATACCGCGATCAGCACGTTAAGCAACATGCCATAAAGGCCCGCGCCTACGCCGCCGAACACCACTTCGCCCAGCATCATGTTGGCCATGGCCACCATGCCACTCAAAGGGTTGAGGCTGTCGTGCATGGCATTGACCGAGCCGTTGGAGGCAGCGGTGGTGGCGACGGACCAGAGCACGCTGGCGGTGGTGCCAAAGCGGCTCTCCTTGCCTTCCAGTGGCGCGGTTTGCTCTACCAGGGGCAGGTTGAGCGCGGGGTTGGGTTGGTATTCAGCGGTGAGGGAAACGGCGCCACCGATCAGCAGCAACGCGAGCATGCAGGCGATGATGGCGCGGCTTTGGCGCAGGTCTTTCACATAGTGGCCGAAGGTGAAGACCAGCGCTGCGGGGATCAGGATGATGGACACCAGCTCGAACAGGTTGCTCAACGCGGTGGGGTTTTCGAAGGGGTGCGCCGAGTTCACGCCAAAGAAGCCACCTCCGTTAGTACCCAGTTGTTTGATCGCGATCTGGCTGGCGGCAGGGCCCAGCGGGATCAGCTGATCCACGCCCTGTACCGTCACGGCGCTCACGTACTGGTCCAGGGTCTGCGGCACGCCTTGCCAGACCAGCACCAGTGCCAGCACCAGGCACAGGGGCAGCAAGCCATAAAGGGTGGCGCGGGTCATGTCAGCCCAGAAGTTGCCAATGGCCTGGGCGGAGCGGCGGCTGATCCCTCGGCACAGGGCCACGAGCACGGCGATCCCCGTGGCCGCGCTAACGAAGTTCTGCACGGTCAGCCCGGCCATCTGACTCAGGTAAGACAACGACGCTTCGCCGCTGTAGGCCTGCCAGTTGGTGTTGGTCATGAAGCTGACGGCGGTATTGAACGCCAGCGTCCACTCCATGCCGGGCAGGTGCTGATGATTGAGCGGCAGCACGCCCTGGCACATCAACAGCACCCACAGCAGCAAGAACCCTGCCGCGTTGAATGCCAGCAAAGCCAAGGCGTAATGACGCCAGTTTTGCTCAACGCGCGGGTCCACGCCTGACAGCCCGTAACACGCCCGTTCCAACGGCCCTATCACTGGCGAGAGCCAGGTGCGCTTGCCTTCCATCACGTTGTAATAAAAACGGCCAAGGAATGGAGCGGGCAGCAACACCAACGCCAGAAAGGCCACGATCAACGCATAGTCATAACCGTGCATGGCCTATCCCCGATCCGCGCGCATCAGCGCAACCAGCAGGTAGGCGAAAAGCCCCAGGGCCAGGGCGAGGGAAATCCAGTCCAATACAGTCATTGCAGTCTCCAGGGTGCGGGTTGCCGCTTGGCCTGAAGTGTCTGCGCCCTGCCCGTAAAGTCTCTAGATCAAGGCCGATGGGGCGCATAAAGAATGCGTAACGTTTGCTGGCCGGGTGCAGCGCGGCCGGTTTTCAAGGCTTTGGCCTTGCCAGTTGCCCAATCCACGCTATGCTGGCTGCCATTTTATGTCTTCAGATTGTGGTCGACGACACCCTTCCTGCTACTCCCACGGGCATCGCTATGACCTCACGCTGTTCCCTGTTTTTGCTCTGCACCGCCTTTGCCGCCCCGCTTCCAGCCCTCGCCAGCAGCATGTTGATGCCGGGTTGGGGGCCTATCGCCGACCAGTCGCTTAGCGATGTGCGGGCAGCCGTGGTGCGCCTTGAGCCCAGCGCTTCGCAAGCCGCCGACCGGGTCAAACCCGGCACCGCCCAACCGGTGATCGAGGCTTTTATCGCCGGCCGCGAGGTGGCCGCCCCAGGGCGCGACACCGATGCCCGCCTACAGGCCTTGATCGGCCCACTGAGCCTGGCCAATGCGCGCCAGGCCTCAGGCGAGGCCAAGGGCGCAGACCGTGTGGCGCAAGCCTTCAGGCTCGGCAATGCCACTACTCAGCTCACCAGCAGCGTGTACGGTGGCGCCCCGGGTGCCGCGGCCTATGGCGCCTGGTGGGCTTACCAGCAACCGGGAGCAACGCCAGAACAGGCCTTGAGCGTAGGGATGCTGGCCGGAGCAGGCGTGTGGGCCACTGACGCAGGCACCGATGGTTCGGGCGTGCCGGCAAAGGTGACCGAGCGCACCAGCCTGGCAGCGGCCTTGGGCGGCTTGGCGGTGGCAGCGGCCGGTGGCGACGAGCACCGTCTGCGTGAGCTGTTTTTCGACGCGGGCGCCGCCGTGTTAGTGCGGGATGGCAGGCAGCTGTACTGCATGTCCGGCACGGTGGAGTGCCAGGGGCTGCCCGCCAAGGCTGCCGTTGCCCTGGCGGGCCGCGTGCAAGGCTGGGCACTGAATACCCTGACGCCGCTAGTGCCCTCCGCCCCGGTGGCACCCTCGCCTGCGGAGTCACAGGCCAGCGCCCCAGCCGCCTTGCCTCACGCCGCTGGCGCCCTGTCGCTTGAAGGTGGCTGGACGCTGCTGTGGCAATGGCCTGAGCGCGTCGAGCCGGGGCTGTTCTACCCCTCGGTTGCCTTGGTGCAGGGCGCCGGCGGCCAACCGGCAGCCGTTCCCGACTCACCCGCCCCAACCGTGACGGCGGCCGTTGCAACGCCAGCGCCGGCACCGCACAAGGGCCCTAGCCGTTACACCTGCGAAAAAGGCGGTGATCGCCGTGCCATTTGGGTAGAAACGGGCAGCGCCAAGGCCGGCTACGTGTGTCGTACGCTGTACACCGTGGACCAGACCAAAGCCGTGCTGTGGAACGCCCGGCGCCACCCTCAGGTATGCGAGAGCAAGGCACAGGCGCAAGTGAGTGAGGAAGAGGCCCGTGGCTACCGCTGCCACCAAGAGTAACGGGCAGGCAGTACTCAGTAATTGACCTACCCCATCACCGCCAACACCGCCTTGGCAAACACCTCAGGGGCTTCCTGAGGCAGGTTATGGCCCACGCCAGTAATCACCTCACGCTGATAAGGCCCGGTGAAGTGAGCGGCACCGGTGTCTTCAACGCAAGGAGGCGCCACGCCATCGCTGGCGCCTTCCAGCACGTAAGTGGGTACGCTGATGGTGGGCTGCTGGGCCAATCGGGCCTCGATCGACTGGTAAGCCGGGTCGCCGGCAACCAGGCCGAAGCGGTGGCGATAGGAATGCACGACCACGCTCACGAAGTCGGGGTTATGGAAAGCGTTGGCGGTACGGTGGTAGGTGGCGTCATCGAATGCCCACTGCGGCGACCAGAGCTGCCACAGCAGGCGGCAGAAGGGCTCGCGGTTGGCTTCAAGCCCTGCGTGGCCACGCTCACCGTGCAGGTAATACTGGTACCACAGGGTGTGTTCCGTTTCAGGGCGGGCCGGCGTGTTGGCGTGCGCGATGTGTTGGATGTTGTAGCCGGTACCCGCACTGACCAGGCCTTTCATGCGCGCCGGCCATAACGCAGCCACCACACAGGCCGCGCGGCCACCCCAGTCATAGCCACCCACGACCGCCTGCTCGATTCCCAACGCGTCGAGGAACGCGAGTAAGTCCGCTCCCAGTGCGGCCTGCTCGCCCGACCTGAGCGTGTCGTCACTCACAAACCGGGTAGGCCCATAGCCACGTAGCCAGGGCACGAGGCATCGCAGCCCATGGCCCGCCAGTTGCGCGGTCACGGCGTCGTAGGCATGGACGTCGTACGGGAACCCATGCAACAGCACCACTGGCGGCCCATCGGCAGGGCCCACTTCAAGGTAGGCCACGTCTAGCACGCCAGCGTTAATGCGTTTCATGGGTGTTATCCTCGGCCTCGTCGCAGCTCAATGAACAGCGCTTCCACCTTCTCTCGCGCCCAGGGGGTTTTGCGCAGGAAGGTCAGGCTGGATTTGATGCTGGGGTCGCTCTTGAAGCAGCGAATGTCCACGCGCCGGGCAAGCTCTGCCCAGCCATGGTGGTTGACCAGCTCAGTGAGCAATGCCTCCAGGGTGACGCCGTGGAGGGGATTGTTGGAAGGTAAAGTCATGGTCGCCAGGCCGTTCAAAAGAGGCATGGAAGCGTAGCAGCACCGCTTGCGTGGGGCCAGCATTGCTGCGGTACCGCCTAATGGCCCTTTCGGCAGCTGCGTTGCCTCCTACAGGGGTTGCCGATCACCGCGCGCCGTGCGTTAACACCTGTCGGTAGGAGTGAACGCAGCCAACGGCGGAGTTCGCGAACATCCCCTTTCGGCAACTGGCGTTGCCTCCCACAAGGGCCGCCGATCAACGCGCACCGTGCGTTAACACCGGGCTATTGGACGCCGGCCCCATCACCCAGGTGATGGGGCGCTACACCGATCAGCTCAAGCGCGGCAACCTGCTCTTTATCGAACACGAACGCTTGAGCATGGGCGCTAACGTCGCCATCAAGGGTCAACTCGAAGCGGTGGCCCAGTAGGTCGGCGTCCAGGCTCTTGAGGTAGGTACGGGTATGGTCGGCATTGACCATCAGCTTCAAGGTGCCGTCGTGGCCATCGCCCAAACCGGTAAACCCCAGCCCGGATACATCGATCCTGTCGTGGGCACTGTCGAAGTCGGCCAGGCGATCGGCGTGGCTAGAGGTGCTGGTGCGGTAGCTGTCGACCATCGAAGTGAACTGGAACACATCAGCGCCCTTGCCGCCGAGCATTACATCCGCGCCGCTTCCACCGATCAACACATCACTGCCAGTGCCGCCATTGAGCCGATCATTGCCCTCCCCGCCCCATAACCAGTCCCTGCCACCCGCACCGCTGAGCACATCCGCGCTGGCCTTGCCGTTGAGAGAATCACCGGTGGCCGTACCGGTGAGCAGATCACCGCGCGCGCTGCCTTCCTGGGCGGGGGCATCGGTGTTGTTGCCCACGTGATCCTTACCTTGTAGCCACACATCGCTCAGGCTCAAATGAGCGAAAGTGTTGCCATGGATCGAGGTGTCGCCGTTCTGGCCGTTGAGTTCCTCTACACCATGGGTACTGTTGCCGCTGCCCGCGATCGTATTGCCTGTCACGATCACGTGGTCTGCCAAGTGCACCTTGCCAGAGCTGCCATGGCGGTCATCAAAAGGCAGTACTTCGACCTCCGGGTTGACCGCGCCTTGTGCATTTTCATGGATCAGGTTGCCGCGCACAGTGACGTCAGTGCTGCCATACACCCGCACGCCTGAGGTGCCATTGTGGTGGATGTCCACGTCGGTCACCTCCACACCGCGGGAGAGCTTGACCAGCACGCCCTCGGCACCATTGCCATACACTTCGCCACCCGACACCCTGAGGTGATACGGGGATGCAATGTCCTCACTGCCGCGCTGCACCACGATTCCGCCACCCTGGTTGTCGTGGGCCACGTTGTCTAGCAGCGCGAAGTCATGGGTAGTGGTTACGAGGTTGAAGCCGTGCCGATCATTGCCGTAGGCCAGGTTATTACGGAAGGTGCTGTCGATCAGGTAGTCGGCCACGAACCCGTCCAACCCGTTGCCATGCGCCACGCTGTTTTCGATGAGCATGTTGACCGTGCGCTCATGCGGGTCAAAGCCGTAGCCTGAACAGTCTCGGATCTCCACACCGCTCAAGGTGACGTTGCTGTCCTGGCCCGGTTGCCCCGGCGCAAAGCCGTTGTACCAGCCATCCACCTTCCCGGTGGTATGGGCCCTGTTGCCATCGAGGGTCAGGTTACTGACACCGAAATCGTGAGTGGCCTCTCCGCTCGCGGAGCGAATCAACCCGGTGACCGCATGGTTGGAGCCGTCCGCCAGCTTCAGCACGGTGTCACCCATGCCATCGCCTTTGATGAACACGTTGCTCTTGATCATCAGCGCGCCATCGGCGGGCTTTGCACCGGCCGTGAGGCTATAGGTGCCGGCCGGAATGTACACCTCGCCGCCCCCTGCGAGGGCAGCGGCGTCAATGGCTGCTTGGATGGCAGCGGTGTCGCTGGTGCGCCCGTCACCCACCGCCCCGAACTCCCTCACATCGAATTGCTGCGCCATGCCTGTCTCTCCGCCAACACCGATAAGTGACCGTTGTTGTACGGAGTGAACGAAGTGGCGTCCAGCGTTTGTGCGCGCGGGCGCCGCCGGGCAGCGCCACCACGAGCAGGTTTAGCCCGCCACAGGTGGGCTCACCCCTTCTACGACAATGACCTTGGCCGTGCCTGCGCCTTCTCGATACGCGGCGGCGGCTTGATACTCCGGCGAGCGGTAGCACGCCAGGGCCTGCTCGTAGGACTCGAACTCAATCACCACGATACGCTGCGCCGCCGGGCCGTTTTCAACCGCTTCACAGCGCCCGCCCCGCGCCAGGAACCGCCCGCCGTATTGGGCAAAGGCAGCAGGGCCGCGTTGAGTGTATTGCGCGTATTGTTCGGGGTCAGTCACATCGACTTGAGCGATCCAGTAGCCTTTCATAGGTAAACCCTGTGTTGAGTGATGGGCACTACGGTAAACCACTTTAACGTGGAGCGCTGCTGTCCACCTCCACCACACACACCTGCGCAGCGGTGGCTTCCAGGCTGTAGAGTCGCGGCAGGCCTGACGCCTGGCTAACCCGTAAGGTAGCCCACTGGCCAAGCACATACTGCCGCCCGCTGCTTACCGCCGTGACCTTGACCGGTGTAGCACAGGGGTTGAAAAACACCACCTCGGTGGCAGCAGAACTCACCGTAGTCGCGGGCTGGCAACTTACCCAACGCAATGCGGCGCGGACGCGACCAGGCTGGTAGATCAGGTTCAGGTCTTGGATCGCCGAGCCCAGCAGCCGGCAACTGACGTGCGCGGCGCCGTCGAAGCTGAAGGGGGCATAGGCCATGAGCCGCTCAGTCTCTACCCCATTCACCTCCAACACCATGCCATCCCCTTCAAGCACTGTGATGATCCGGCGATAGCCGGGGAACACCGAGAAGAGCCCGCTTGCGTCGACGCGGGCAATGGACAGGCGCCAGTCATACTCGCCGGCTGGGTTGGCCGGCGCCTGGAGGATTTCCAATGTAGTGCCCGCGCCGTTTTTCCAGGGCATGGCTGTGTAGTGGTCGGGGGTGTACACCTGTGCATGGGTCATCGGCGCGCCTCGCTGCCAGGGTGGTAATCAGCCAGGTACGAATGCAAGAAATCGCTCGATCAGCGCCCGCAGTACCGGTTGCAAACTGGCCACACGGGCGCCTTGTAGCGCGTAAGGCGCCGCTTCCTCCATGTAGGCACGCTGTGCAAGCTCAAGTTGCACAGCGTGCACCCCCTCGCCAGGGTTACCGTACTGGCGCGTGATGTAGCCGCCTTTGAAACGCCCGTTGAGCACGGCTGGTAGCGCCGGGGCCAGTTGCTCGGCCAGCGCACACAAGCCCTCCCCAATGCCAGGGGCGCAGGCGTTGCCGCTGGCCGTACCGAAGTTGAACACCGGCAGCTCCCCCTCGAACAAATGCGGAATGACCGACCGAATCGAGTGGGCCTCCCACAGCAAGGCATACCCATGAAGGGCCGTGATCCGCTCCAGTTCGCGCTGCAACGCCTGATGATAGGGGTGCCAGTAGAGCTCAAGGCGCCGCGCAACCTCGGCGTCGTCGGGTACCTGCCCTGGTTTGTACAGGGGCACACCATCGAAGGTGGTCAGGGGGCACAGGCCCGTGGTGTTTTGGCCGGGGTACAGGTTGGCGCCATCGGCCGGCCGGTTCAGGTCGATCACGTAGCGTGAATAGCGCGGGCGAAGGGTCGAGGCCCCGAGTTCGGCGGCGAAGCCGTACAGCTCATGAAGGTGCCAGTCAGTGTCATCGAGCGCCTGCCCTACCACGCTGTAGCATCCCTTGAGGTCATCCGGCAGTGCCGTACCAATGTGGGGCATGGAAATCAACAACGGGCCTGCGCCCTGCTGCAAGTTGAAGGTACGGTCGTGGCTCATGGGGCTTTCTCCAGTAAATCGGCCAGGGTGGCGCGGTAGCGGTGCAACGCGTCTGCTTGCAGCGCGTGCTGCCCGTCGTCGATGACCTGCCGGCCACCCACGAAGACATCGCGTACCGGGTTGTTGCCATGCTCGCAAAACACCAGCGAGGAAAGCAGCTGCGCGGGGTCGTGCAGGTGGGCAGCGGGGGCGTCCGGGCTGATCACCACCAGGTCAGCGCGCTGCCCTACCGCTAGCCCGGCCACCGCACGGCCGGTGGCCGCCGCGCCCCCGTTGACCGCCTGAGCGAAGAGCCGGTCGGCCACCCTCGGGGCGCCAGGGCTTGCCAATACATTGCGCCGGCGGTGCAGCAGCCGCTGGCCGTATTCGAGCAGGCGCAGCTCGGCCCACGGGTTGACCGCGACATTGCTGTCCGACCCTATGCCCCAGCGCCCATTGGCCGCCAGAAAGCGCTGCGCGTCGAACAGGCCATCGCCCAGGTTGGCCTCAGTGGTGGGGCACAGGCCCACGGTGGCACCGCTGCGTGCCAGTGCCGCGTATTCCTGATCGTCCATGTGGGTGGCATGTACAAGGCACCAGCGGTTGTTCACAGGCTGGCGATCCACCAGCCATTGCACCGGCCGCTGGCCTAGCACCGCCTTGCACTCCTCGACTTCGAGTGTTTGCTCTGCAATGTGAATATGCACCGGCGCGCCCGGATCCTCGGCGTCAAGCCCTTGAATCAGGCGCGACAAGGACGCCTCGCTCACCGCCCGCAGCGAATGCGGCGCCACACCGTAGCGCCGATTACCGTTTTGCGGCAGCGCCTGTTGCAGGTGCTGGCGAAGCTCCAGTATCCACTCGGGCGAACTGATAAACCGTCGCTGGTGGGGTAAAGGCTCGGCCTGGCCAAAGCCGCCATACTGGTACAGCACAGGCAGCAGGGTGAGGCCGATGCCCACCTCCTCTGCGGCGTGGGCCACCTGCAGCGACAATTCGGCCGGGTTTGCGTACGGCTGGCCTTTCACACCGTGGTGAACGTAGTGAAACTCGCACACCGAGGTGTAGCCGGCCTTGAGCATCTCGATGTACAGGTAGCGGCCAATGGCGTGCAGGTGGTGGGGCTGCACGCGCTGGGCGAATCGATACATCAGGCTGCGCCAGCTCCAGAACGAGTCGGCCGGGTCGCCCAAGGTTTCGGTCAAGCCCGCCATGGCGCGCTGGAAGGTATGGGAATGCAGATTAGGCATGCCGCTGATCACCGGCCCATGGGCCATCGGCGTGCCAGCCGAGGGCGCGGCGTCGCTGCGTACGGTGGTGAAGTCACCGTTGGCGTTCCAGCTCAGCAGTACATTACGGTGCCAGCCGTCAGGCAGCAGGGCGTTGGCGGCAAACACGCTGCCTTGGGCGTGGGCAGCAGACGCTATAGATGTATCCACAAACACCTCTGGGCAATGGGCCGAATGCGAGCGGTCACAGCACGGCCGCTGTATCGCGTGACAGCACGCTGTGCAGAAAGCTGCGGGTACGTGCTTCACGCGGCGCAGTGAACAGTTGTGCGGGCGGCGCCGCCTCGACGATAGCGCCTTGGTCCATCACAACCACCACGTCTGCCACTTCACGGGCAAAGCCCATCTCGTGGGTGACGATCACCATGGTCATGCCTTCGGTCGCCAGGGTTTTCATTACCTGCAACACCTCGCCCACCAGTTCAGGATCGAGCGCCGAGGTGGGTTCATCGAACAGCATCACCTTAGGCTCCATGGCCAGGGCGCGGGCGATGGCCACCCGCTGCTTCTGCCCACCCGACAAGGTGCCGGGGTACACCTGCGCTTTATGTTTAAGGCCCACTTTGTCCAGCAGGCCCAAGCCCTGCGCCTCAGCGGCATGACGGGAGGCGCCACGCAAGGCCATGGGCGCCAGGACGATGTTGTCCAGCACGCTCAGGTGCGGGAACAGGTTGAAGGATTGGAACACCATGCCCACTTGGCTGCGCAAGGCGTCAAGGTCACGCTCAGGCATCCTCTTGCCCTGTTCTACCACTGTGTGGCCGCAGGCGCGCAGGGTGCCGCCCTCGGCGATTTCCAGGCCATTCATGCAGCGCAGGAAGGTACTTTTGCCTGAACCGCTAGGGCCGATGACCACCACCACCTGGCTGGCCTGCACGCTGAAATCGATGTTGTGCAGCACTTGGTGGCTACCAAAGGCTTTGCTCAGGTTCCGAACCTCGATGATAGGGGTACTCATCACACCCTCCCGTCGGCGCGCAGCACCTGTTCAGTACGGCGCAGGATCAATGTGGTGATGCCGGTGAGCATCAGGTAGATGAAGGCAATGGCCAGGTACACCTCAAGCGAGCGATAAGACACGCTGATGATCTTCTCGCCTTCATGCATCACATCGGCGATGGTCAGCAGCGACACCAGCGCCGAGTTCTTGATCAAGGCGATAAACTCGTTGCCCAGCGCGGGGATCATCCGCACGAAGGCCTGGGGCAGAATGACCCGGCGCATGGCCAGCCTGTGCGGCAGGCCCAGCGAGCGCGCCGCTTCCATCTGGCCCTTCTCCACCGACTGGATCGAGCCGCGCACGATTTCCGACACGTACGCCGCGCTGTAAAGGCCCAGGCCCACAATGCCGCACACATAGGCCGGCAGTTGAATCCCAAAGTGCGGCAAGCCGAAGAACAGGATAAACAGCTGCACCAGCAGCGGCGTGCCACGCACCAGGGTCAGGTACAGGGTGCAGGCACCGTAGATCACGGTGCGTTTAGGGTTCAGGCGGCCCAGCCCAATCAACAGGCCCAGCACACAGCCCAGCACCAGCGCTGAAGCGGTAATTTCAACGGTGATGAGGGTACCGGAGGCAAGCGCACGCCAGCCTTCCCAGACCGGGGAAAAATCAAGATCCATGAGGTACTCCGTACGGGCTTACGGTTAGGGGCAGCGTGCGCACAGCCCTGCCAAATCACGCCGGCAGCTGTGCGACAGCGGCTTATTCTTTTGTGGTACCGAACCACTTCTGGGTCAGGGCGGCGTACTCGCCATTGCTGCGCAAGGTGTGCAAGGCCTGGTTCATCTGCTGTTGCAGCTCGGTGTCACTTTTTCGAATGGCGAAGCCGTACAGCTCGGTGGTCAAGCCCTCATCCAGCACGCGCACCTTGGGCTGGCGCTTGGCGTACTCCACCGCTGCCGGTCGACCGGTAACCGCCGCATCCACTCGGCCTATGGCCAGCAGGTCGAACATGGCCTGGTTCTTTTCCACCTCTACCACTGTCACGGCAGGGTAGTTGTTTTTCAAGAAGTCGATGGACTTGGTGCCCACCTGGGCGGAGACCTTCTTGCCTGCCACCAGATCAGCCGGTGCGTTGAGGCTGGCGTCCGCCTTGAGCACCAACACCGCAAGCCCTCCGCGGTAATAGGCGTCTGTGAAATTGACCACCTTTTGGCGCTCTTCAGTCATGTAAATCGCGGACGCAGCCACATCAAAACGGTTGGACATCAGGCCAGGAATCAGGCCCTTGAAGCCGATGTCGACCCACTCGACCTTTTTATTCAGCTGCTTGCCGATCGCTTCGATCAGTTCCACATCGAAGCCGGTGCGTTTGCCATCCTCCACGAACTCCATCGGAGGGAAGGTGGCATCGGTGCCCACGCGCATCACGTCATCGGCGGCCTGGGCCGAGGAACACAGTGAAGCAACGAGCGCACAGGCGGCGACCACAGGGGTGAACAACTTCAACGCTTTCATCACGAATTCCTTTGGCGGGGTAAGTCCTGACAGGACCCGGAAATGGAGTGAGCGGCAGTTAAAGACGATTGCATATGCGGCTGGCTGCTTTTCTGGTGAGGCTGATCAGCTCAGCCTCCCGTGGGCCAACGCGCAGCGTAGGTGCCATCAGGGTAATCGTGCCCTCCAGGGTACCGCCTGCGGAAATCAAGGGGGCACTCACCCCCCACACGCCCAGGTCGACCTCACTGTCGCTGGTGGCATAGCCATTTTTACGAATCCGAACGAGCTCCTTTTCCAGCACCGCCACCGCGTCGGCGCCCTGCGCAGCGTGCGCGTCGAGCAGTTGGCGCTGCACGGGCTCGGGCAAGAACGCCAACAAGCTTTTAGCGGAGGCACCTTGCATCATCGAATGGGAGCGCCCCCGGGTGAACGAGCAGCGCAATGAACTGCTGCTTTCTTCCATCGCGATGCAGACCATTTCGCTGTTGCTGTACACCAGAAGCCCTACGCTCTCCCCGGTGCGCTCGGCCAACGCGGTGAGTTCTTCACGGCTATGGCTGATAAGGCTGGAAGTCTGATCGAACCCCCATGCCAACTGCACGCCAGCAGCCCCTGGTTCGTACAGCCCGGTAGACAGGTGCTCTTGAAGCAAACCCCACTTTTTCAACGAAGCCAGATGCCGGTACACCGTGCTCAACGGCATCTGCACATGCCCAGCAATGCGCTTGGCCGCAATCGGTTTACCCGACTTGGCCACGCAGGTCAGTACTTGGAGAACGCGGTCAACCGTGCTCGTGCTCAGGGGGTCATTCATGCCTGCACTATAAAGGCGGCTTTCTCAATTCAGGAGAGACATTCTCATTGGGCGGGAAAAAACTTACAGATAAGTAGGGAAATGAGGACGTGGCCGCGTGTGTTGCGTGCTCATGTGGCCCACCGAGGGCGTGCGGGGCCTGTTGCCCTGCTCCCTCCGGTGGTGCTCACCCGACCACGCGGAGTGTGTCACGCCGGCGTATCCATCTGCCGCTTGAGCTGTTCCCGCGCCCGGGACAGCCTGGAGCGTACGGTACCGATTGGAATGCCCAGCGAGGAGGCGGTGTCCTGGTAGTTGCCGTCCATTTCCAGGCTGACCTCGATCACCCGCTGCATATTGAGCGGTAACTGGCCGATAGCTTTCACGGCGCGGGTCAACTGACGGTGGCCATCCACTTGGTGACCGATATCGCCACCGGCTGTCACGTCTGCATGGATCTGGTCTTCCCAGCTCTCCTGATAAGGCTGGTTGTACAGCTTACGGAAGTGGTTACGCACCAGGTTCAAGGCAATGCCACACAGCCAGGTCTGAGGCTTGCTAGTTCCTTGGAACTTATGCTCGTTGCGGATCGCCTCAAGGAAGGTGCACTGAAGGATGTCATCCACGTCGTCAGGGTTCATCACCCGTTTCTGGATGAATGCACGCAACATTTGAATTTGATCACTGGTGAGTTGGCCGATGCCGGCCGATACACGAGGAGTGAGCACAATATTGGTCTGCATGAGGTCTGCCTTCCACGGGATTTGACCTTTTACATAGCGACAGCCGTGCCAGTTCCATCAATACTTTTAAGGTTCTGATTTATAAGAAAAAACAGGTCAGCCCCGCAGAAGCTTTGTGCAAGATCTTGCAAAATCCCTCTCCCCGCCACGCGCTATTTGGCACAACAGGCCGCCCGAGCGGCGCCTGCGTTGAACGAATGGAACTGATCCCTGTACAGGTGCCACTCAAGGTCAGGTCCTAGTTCAGAAGCGCGCTATGAAAACCCTCCCGCTGACCAGCCCAGCTATCCCTCACCTGCCGCCGGTCATCCCGCCGGCAGCTCGGGGTACGCCGTCTGGACCGCAGCGCAAGCCAGCGGAGACCGATAAGTCATCGGCCCATGGCCAGGCGACAGCGGACAGCACCCGGGCGCAGGAAGGCCAGTTAACCGTTCGGCGTGACCAGGCCAGTGTCATGCGTGGCCTGCAATCTCTGCGCGAGCAGCAGGCTGAGCATCAGTGGTCGATGGAGCGCAGCTTCGAATCAGGGCAAAAAGCCGGCGCTCGTGATTTACGCAAGCAGTTCCAGAATCGGCTATCGCTTTCAGGCAAGGACGCACTTAAAGAATTACTCAGCCATAGCGGCGGTAATCTCAAGGTCGCCTCGGACCAGCTCAAAGGTGTCATGAGGCAGGTAGAGGATGAGCAAGGCAGTGGAAGCGAGGAGTTCGTCTTCTATCACGGCCTGCTGGGTGAACTGAGGGCAAGCGTCAGGCAAAACCTTAAATCGCCCTATGACAACGGCAAGGCCTCCAAGACACTCCGAGCGCTACAAACCAGAAACAGGCGCAACCGCACGGGTGAGCCCATCCACCGTGCCGCCGTTGAGGACCCGCTCAACTGGGGGGGCTTGGTGGATGCAATGCTCAGCGTGATGCGCGATCACGGCGAATTCGAAAACCCCTTCCGGGAGGTTCGATTTGAGATGGCGTCCGATATCGCCATGGCGGTGCCTAAAAATGCGCTCAAGTTTGCAATCCCAAGCATGACGGGTTTAAACACCACACAAACCGTGGCCAACTTGGTTAAAAACTGTGAGCAGCACTTGACGCGGATGCGTAACAAGAACCCCGGCATCAGTATTGAACCCATCGCGATGGCGCGGCATTTGCTAACCCTCATAGGCCAGCAAATGCCCACTGCACCCACCCGTTTGTTGGTCGATCTGGTGGGCGGTGAACAAACAAAGCATCGGCTGGCCTGTTTCAACGACCTCAACCGTATCCTCAGGCACAGCATGCCTATAAATGTCTGGAACAATAAGTTTCCGGCCGCCGCCATCAACTTGCGCAAGCTCAGTCACGAGCTCGTGCAGGAAGAACACCGACTCGTTTAGGAGAACAGCACCGTATGGAGTCTGTCATCAATGTGCTGAACAACATTGCTCTGTCGGCAATGCGTCGTTCGGAAATCGTCGGTGCCTTTGTGGTGATCGCGATCGTGTTCATGATGATCACGCCGATGCCCACCATGCTGGTGGACGTATTGATCGCCATCAACATCTGCATCTCGTGCCTGCTGATCATGCTGGCCATGCACCTGCCTCGGCCCTTGGCGTTTTCGACCTTCCCGGCCGTGCTGCTGCTGACCACCATGTTCCGCCTGGCGCTGTCGATTTCCACTACCCGCCTGATTCTCCTGAACCAGGACGCCGGCCACATCGTCGAGGCCTTCGGCCAGTTCGTGGTAGGCGGCAACCTGGCAGTGGGCATGGTGATCTTCCTGATCCTTACGGTGGTTAACTTCCTGGTGATCACCAAGGGCTCGGAACGCGTGGCCGAAGTGGGCGCGCGCTTTACCCTTGATGCAATGCCCGGCAAGCAGATGTCCATCGACAGTGACCTGCGCGCTAACCTCATTAGCGTGCAAGAGGCCCGCACCCGCCGTTCGGAGTTGGGCAAGGAAAGCCAGCTGTTCGGGGCCATGGACGGTGCAATGAAGTTCGTCAACGGCGACGCCATCGCCAGCTTGATCATCGTCGCCATCAACATGATCGGTGGTATCGCCATCGGTGTGGTTCAGCACAACATGAGCGCCGGTGACGCGCTTCAGCTGTACACCGTATTGACCATCGGCGACGGTCTGATCGCGCAGATCCCGGCGCTGTTGATCTCGGTCACCTGCGGCATCGTCATTACCCGTGTGCCTAACACTGACTCCACCACCCCGACCAACATCGGTCGCGAAATCGCTGAGCAGATCACCAGCCAGCCCAAGGCCTGGATCATCGCCGCCGTGGCCATGCTGGGCTTTGCGGCCTTGCCAGGCATGCCGACCACCGTGTTTATCGTGATTTCGATCATTTGCGGCACCGGGGGCCTGCTGCAACTGCGCCGCGCCCGCCCGGTAGCGGACGGCACCAGTACCGAAGCTGTGGCACCTGAAATGAACGGCAAAGAAGACCTGCGCGTGTTCTCCCCTAGCCGCCAATTCGTGTTGCAGTTCCACCCCACCCAAGACCAAGCCCTGATCGACGTGCTGGTCAGTGAGATCCGTCAACGCCGTAACCGCCTGGTGGTGGACTACGCGCTGACGCTGCCCTCCTTCATCATCGAGTACACCACAGACCTTGAGCCTGACGAATTCAGGTTCATGGTGTACGAAGTGCCAATACTCAGGGCCACGTTTAACCCCAGCCTGGTCGCCGTCGATCCGCGAATCTTCGAACATGAATACCCTGAACAGTCCTGGACGGGTTTGTTGGACCGTCAGGAAGCAGAGTGGCTGTGGTTGCCCGCCAGCGAGATGTTCGAGCACGACGATGACGTTGAGGTCGTTACCGCTCACACCCTCATCATCGAGCGCATGGAGCGTGCGCTGCATGCGTGCGGGCCGCGCTTCATTGGCCTGCAAGAAGCAAAAGCCATTCTGGGCTGGCTGGAATCGGAACAGCCTGAAGTGGCCCAAGAGATGCAGCGTGCGGTGCCACTGGCACGCTTCTCTGCTGTCTTGCAGCGCCTGGCCGGGGAATGCGTACCGCTGCGCTCGGTACGGGTCATTGCCGAAACCCTGATCGAACACGGCCAATACGAGCGCGAAGTGAGCGCGCTGACGGACTACGTGCGCATCGCACTCAAATCCCAGCTGTATCACCAGTACGCTGGCCCCGAGGGCCTGCTGGTGTGGCTGCTCACCCCTGAGAGCGAGAACATTTTGCGCGATGGCCTGCGCCAGACCCAGACCGAAACCTTCTTCGCATTGAGCAACGACACCAGCCAGCTGTTGGTGGAGCAACTGCGCATGGCCTTCCCTGTGCGGGCCTTGGAAAAGGGCGTGCTGCTGGTGGCTCAGGACTTGCGCAGCCCGCTGCGCACCCTGCTTCAAGAAGAATTCCACCACGTGCCGGTAATGTCCTTCGCTGAAATCGGCGCAACCGCTCAAGTGAAGGTAATGGGCCGCCTCGAACTCGAAGACGAGATGATGGCGCTGGATGACCCTTATGCAGCCTGAAGAGAGATCACGCGACATGTTCGAATTACGGGTATTGACCGGGTTGCACCAGGGCGCCGCACTGCCACTGATCGGCGATCAGTGGGTGATCGGTGCCAACGACACCCTGGACCTTGCCTTGCACGACCCAGGCGTGGCCCCGCGGCACTGCCGGCTGGAGCGAGAAGGCGATGCCTGGGCCTTGAATGCCGAAGAAGGCAAGGTCGTAGACAGCGAGGGGCACGCTCACGCACTGACCGCATTGCAGCCTAATAACCCGTTCGTACTGGGTGGAGTCTGGTTGGCGGTGTGTGAAGCCGAGCAACCCTGGCCGACGCTCCCAGCGCCTGTGCCCGATGCCTCGCCCAGCGAAGCCGAGCAGGCAGCCAGCGAGGCCGCCGGGCAGGTGCCGGTAAAGGCGCGGTCTTCCTTGTTCAACCGGGTAACCCTGATGGTAGTGGGCGCCCTGATCGGCGTGGTGGGCAGTGCCTGGAGCCTCTCTTACAGCACCCCGCCTGGCGCACACAATATGCCGCGCTCAGTCGCCGACGAAACCGTGCAGAGCACTGCACGCCCCGCCAAGGCCACCGATACGCGCGAGCGCCTGAATGCGGACCAGACGGTGCTCAAGCTCAAGGGCATGCTCAGCGACCGCCTTCTGAACGAGGTCACCCTTGAAGAAACCGCCCAAGGGCTGGTACTGCGCGGTAACCTTCAGGACGAATCGCGCCTGGTCTACAAGCGCATGCTGGAGCGCTTCAACGACCGCTACCACAGCGCCGTAACGCTGGTAGATGAGGTGTCGGTGGGTGGTTCATCGCTGCCATTCGCCATCGTGCAGATCATGTCTGGCCCGCAGGCGCATCTGGTGACCGCCGAAGGAAAGCGGATGTACATTGGCGACGAGCTTCAAGGGCTTCGCCTGACCAAAATCGACGACGGCCGGATTGAATTCGAAGGCGATCGCCACTACGAGGTGAACTGGTGAATGCAGCGCTGCAACACTGGGCGCAGGCGCAATCCAACCGCTTGAGCCACTACTCCTCTGTGCGAGTGAGTGGGCGCGTCAGCGCGGTGAGCGGTATTTTGCTCGAATGCCAGGTGCCGGCGGCCAAGGTAGGCGAGCTGTGCGAAGTCAGCAAGGCCGACGGCAGCACCATCCTGGCGGAAATCGTAGGCTTTACCCGCGACTGTACGCTGCTCAGCGCCTTGGGCACCCCGGACGGGATTCAGGTCAACGCGGCCATTCGGCCACTGGGCATCGCCCACCGCATCGGTGTGGACGAACGCCTGCTAGGCAGCGTGCTGGACGGCTTCGGGCGCCCGCTGGTGGGCACTGAGGGTGCCTTTGCCGGGCCCAACGACAGCCGCGACACCCTGCCGGTCATCGCCCCAGCCCTGCCCCCTACCCAGCGCCCGCGCATCACCACCGCGCTGCCCACCGGGATACGTGCCATCGACAGCGCCATTCTGCTGGGTGAGGGCCAGCGTGTGGGGCTGTTCGCCGGCGCCGGTTGCGGCAAGACCACGCTGATGGCGGAGCTGGCGCGCAACATGGGCTGCGACGTGATTGTGTTTGGGCTGATTGGTGAACGAGGGAGGGAACTGCGCGAGTTTCTCGACCACGAATTGGACGATACCCTGCGGCAACGCTCGGTGCTGGTGTGTGCGACCTCAGACCGCTCCAGCATGGAGCGTGCCCGGGCCGCTTTCACTGCCACAGCCATTGCCGAAGCGTTTCGTGCCAAGGGCCTTAAGGTACTGCTGTTGATCGACTCACTCACCCGCTTCGCCCGTGCGCAACGTGAGATCGGCATTGCTGCTGGTGAGCCGTTGGGCCGCGGCGGCCTGCCACCTTCGGTGTATACGCTGCTGCCTCAGTTGGTCGAGCGCGCAGGCATGAGCGAGGCCGGTTCGATCACCGCGTTGTACACCGTACTGATCGAGCAGGATTCGATGAACGACCCGGTGGCGGACGAAGTTCGCTCACTGCTTGATGGCCACATTGTGCTGTCGCGCAAGTTGGCTGAACGCGGCCACTACCCGGCGATCGATGTGCAGGCCAGCATCAGCCGGATCTTGAGCAACGTGACGGGGCGTGAGCACCAGCAAGCCAATAACCGGCTGCGTCGCCTCATCGCCGCCTACCGTCAGGTAGAAATGCTGCTGCGGTTAGGTGAGTACCAGCCCGGCGGGGACCCTATCACAGACTGTGCGGTCAACCTCAACGGGCCGATCAATGCGTTCTTGCAGCAGGACTTGCGCGAACCGGTGCCCTTGCAGGACACCCTTGAGGCCCTGATGCAGCTCACCTCGCAATTACCGGAGTAACCATGGAAGAGCCCCTGGAAGCTGACCCGCAACGTGTAGCACTCGAAGAAGTGGTGCATATCCTCACACCGCTGCGTCAGCACCGGCAGGCTTCGGCTGAGCGCAAGCAACGCCAGGCGGAGCACTCGCTGCAAGCCACCCGTGAACGCCTGGCACAGGCGCGCGAGCACTTGGCACAGGAGCGGGCGCACCAGGCGGAACGACGCGTAGCCCTCTCCACGCAGTACATGCAACAGGCGATGAACCTGACCCAGATCGACCGCTGGCACGATCAGGAGCGGAGCATGACCAATCAGCTGTCGCGCCTGCGTCAGGGCATTCATCAGCAGACCCAGGCCGTGGAAGATGAACAGCAGCACGTACAGCAGGCCCAGAGCGCCGCCAAGGCCGCGCAGCGGGCGGTCGAAAAGCTCGCGTGCCTGGCCGAGGCAATGAATGATGAAAGCTGAGCCGCGCCACCCTTCCCTACCGCCAAAGGCGCCTGTGCCTGCGCCTGCACCTTCAGCTCCCGCTCCATCTGCCAAGGAGCCGCCGCCGATGGCACCGCGCGGCCGTAGCGAGAGTGACCGGTCGCGCACGGCGTGGGCCGGCCGGGAAGCAGAGTCTGTGATAAACGCCGACGGCCAGCTGTTCGCGCAGTTGCTGCAACCGGTGACCGAAGACGGCGGCCAGGGCGGCTGGGGTGGTAGCGCCGTGGCGCTGACACCGCCCGCCGACGACGTACCTGCCGAGCTGATGAGCGAAGTGGCCCAGCGCCTGACCCAGGCCCCGTTGGGCCCACTGAACATAACCCTGTTGATGCCCAACCTGGGGCGCGTCGAGGTGAATGCCTCGTCTCAAGGCGGCCAGTGGCACGTGGAGCTGGGTTTCGCACGCCGAGAGGTGTATAAGCGCTTGCGGCCCCGAGAGCGCTCGTGCGAAACGGCGTTGGCCTGCGCACTGGGCCAGCCCGTGGCGTTGTCCATGCATGAGGCGTTCGCTTGAATACGTTGAAATTACCCAAGGTTCACCCGGCGCTCGCCAGCGTCACCCGTGCCCTGGGCGCGCGGGTCATCTTGCCCTACACCATCGAAGGCGCCAGCGGTGAGCTGGCATTGCAGCCCAGCACCACCGAGCCGGGCGATGACACCGGGCTATGGTTGAACAGCGCCGTGGGCGCCCTGTGGATCAGCGATGCGGCAGCCGTGCTCAGCCTGCTGACCGCGCAACCTGTGGTGGTCGCCGGTACGCCCCAACCCTGGTACTGGCAGTTGATCAGCCAGCAACTGGCCCCAGAAGTAGCGCACTGCCTGGCCCCCGTTGAATGCCTGGCCACTGAGCCACCCAGCGGGCCTCTGGTGCGGTGCCGCCTGCACGTCACCTTGGGCGATGACCACGTGTATGCCTACCTGAAGGCTGCGCCTGACACCCTGTTACGCTGGTTGCGCATGCCTGGCTGGCAGAGCGGGCAAAGCCCTATCGCAGACAGCTTCGCCATTCCCGCCCCGCTCGTGGTAGGCCGCTCCAGCCTTACCGCCGAGCAACTGGCCTCCCTGCGCCCGGGCGATGTGTTGCTGCCTCAGCAGTGCCTGTTCGATAGCAATGGCAATGGCCTGATCGAACTGGCCGGGCGTACCTGGGCATGTCACACCACCCTTGATCAGGGCCAGCTGTTCCTGACCCTTAGCCACGAGGAACAACCCTATGAGTAACCTTGAGCACGAGACGGGCCTGGCGCAGCACGCGCCCTCCGAGGAAGAGGCCTACGCCGAGGAGCAAGGCTGGGCTGATGAAGGCGAGTACGACGAAAACGCCCCGGTAGCCGACGCCGAGGATGAGTTTGACCACGACGAACAGGCCGAGGCCCCGCCTGCGGCGGCACTGGACCCGCTGAGCCACCTTCCGCTTGAGTTGACGCTGCGTTGCGGTCACCTGGCCTTGACCCTGGGTGAGCTGCGCCGACTCAGCAGTGGCACGGTCCTCGAAGTCGCTGGCGTCACACCTGGCTTCGCGACGCTGTGCCATGGCGAGCAAGTGGTGGCTGAAGGTGAGCTGGTTGATGTTGATGGCCGCCTGGGCTTGCACATCACGCGGACGGCGTCGCTCTCATGATCATGGACGGGGTGAACCCGGTTCTGCTGGCGCTGTTTCTTGGCGGGCTGTCGCTGATTCCGTTTTTGCTCATCGTCTGCACGGCCTTTCTCAAAATCTCCATGACTTTGCTTATCACCCGCAACGCCATTGGTGTGCAGCAGGTGCCCCCGAACATGGCCATCTACGGCATTGCCCTGGCGGCCACCCTCTTCGTGATGGCGCCGGTGGCCCATGAGATTCAACAACGGGTCAAGGCACACCCGCTGGACATGTCGTCGACCGACAAGCTACAGGCCAGTGCCGGCGGCATCATTGACCCGATACAGGCGTTCATGACGCGCAACACCAACCCGGACGTCTCGGCGCACCTGCTGGAAAATACCCAGCGCATGTGGCCCAAGGAAATGGCCGACAAGGCCACCCGTAATGACCTGCTGCTGGCCATTCCGGCGTTCGTGCTGAGCGAGCTGCAGGCAGGCTTTCAGATTGGTTTTCTGATCTACATCCCGTTCATCGTGATCGACCTGATCATCTCCAACCTGTTGCTGGCACTGGGCATGCAGATGGTCTCGCCGATGACCATCTCGCTACCGCTCAAACTGCTGCTGTTCGTGCTGGTCAACGGCTGGACACGTTTGCTCGACAGCCTTTTCTATTCGTATATGTGAGGCCGTCATGGAAGCGTTGGCGCTGTTCAAGCAAGGCATGATCCTGGTGGTGATACTCACCGCGCCTCCGTTGGCGGTCGCGGTACTGGTGGGGGTCGTCACTTCGCTGTTGCAGGCCCTGATGCAGATCCAGGACCAAACCCTTCCCTTCGGCATCAAGCTCACGGCCGTGGGCCTGACCCTGGCCATGACCGGGCGCTGGATCGGCGTGGAGTTGATCCAGTTCATCAACATGGCCTTCGACCTGATTGCGCGGTCTGGCGGAGCGCACTGAGTGGGAGCGCCGCTGCCGTTCGACGCCCAGTACCTGCTGCAGCTGATGATGGGTATAGCCCTGGCCATGGCAAGGCTGCTGCCGTGCATGATGCTGGTGCCGGCCTTTTGCTTTAAATACCTCAAGGGCCCGCTGCGCTATGCGGTGGTCATCACCGTGGCGTTGATCCCAGCACCGGCGATCAGCGACGTGCTTACCGGCCAGGAAGACATTATCGTCATCGCCGGCCTGGTGCTGAAAGAAGCGGTACTGGGGGTGCTGCTGGGTTGTTTGCTCTACGCACCCTTCTGGATGTTCGCCTCGGTGGGCGCGCTACTGGACAGCCAGCGCGGCGCGCTCAGCGGTGGCCAGCTGAACCCTACGCTCGGCCCGGACGCTACCCCGCTGGGTGAATTGTTCCAGGAGGCGCTTATCCTGCTGGTCATTCTCTCCGGCGGGCTGTCGTTGATCCTGCAAGTGATTTGGGACAGCTACCTGATCTGGCCCCCTACCACCTGGGTGCCGATCATGACCCAGAGCGGGCTGGATGTGTTTCTGGAACAAATCAACCAAACCTTGCAACACATGATGTTGTACGCCGCGCCCTTCATCGGTTTGTTGCTGTTTATCGAGGCGGCATTGGCCATCATCGGCCTGTATGCCCAGCAACTGAACGTATCGATCCTCTCGATGCCGGCCAAGAGCATGGCAGGCCTGGCGTTCCTGATCGTTTACCTACCTACCCTGCTGGAACTCGGTAATGGGCAGATCCACCAGCTGAACGACCTCAAGGCGCTGTTCGGCCTTCTGGTACAGGTGCCGCATGGCTGAAAAAACAGAAAAAGCCACACCCAAACAGCTACGCGACGCCCGCGAGAAGGGCCAAGTCGCTCAGAGCCAGGACTTCGGCAAGCTGTTGGTGCTGTTGGTGGTGAGCGAAGTGACCCTTGGCCTTGCCGACGAAAGCGTGCGCAAGCTCACGGATTTGCTGGGCCTGGCGTTGGATTCCACGGGCCGGTCGTTCGAGGCCTCGGTGGGCCAGGTGGCGATGGCAGGCTTTACGCTGCTGTGCGGGTTTGTCGTGCTCAGCGTGGGCGTGGCCGTGATCATGCGGCTGATCAGCAGTTGGCTGCAGATCGGGTTTTTGTTCGCCCCGAAGGCATTGAAATTCGACCTCAAGAAGATCGACCCCTTCTCCCATGCCAAGCAGATGTTTTCCGGCCAGAACCTCACCAACCTGCTCTTGAGTATTCTCAAGGCCGCAGCGATTAGCATCACCTTGTATGTGGTGGTCAAGCCGGAGCTGGGCACGCTGATTCTGCTGTCCAACTCAGACCTGACCACCTACTGGCATGCCCTGCTGGTGCTGTTCCGCCATATCTTGCGCTCCACCCTTGGGCTGTTGCTGGTGCTGGCGGCACTGGACTTGATCATGCAGAAGTACTTCCACGCCAAGAAGCTGCGCATGAGCCATGAAGACATCAAGAACGAATACAAGCAGTCCGAAGGCGACCCCCACGTTAAGGGTCACCGTAAGCAACTGGCCCATGAGTTGCTGAACCAGGCGCCCAGCTCGGCGCCCAGGCCTGTGGAAGAAGCCGACATGGTGGTGGTGAACCCCACCCACTACGCCGTGGCACTGTTCTACCGCCCTGGCCAAACGCCTTTGCCGCGCATTCACTGCAAGGGTGAGGATGGCCACGCGCTTGACCTGATTGCCCGGGCCAAGCGAGCGAAGATCCCGGTGGTGCAGAGCGTCTGGCTGGCCCGCACGCTGTACAAGGTTGACGAAGGGCGCTACATCCCGCGCACTACGCTGCTGGCTGTGGCCCATATCTATCAGGTGGTGAAACAGCTGGACGAGGTCACCGACGAGGTGATTCGGATAGAGAGCTGAATCGGTAGCAGCCCGCCTTGGCGGCAACCGGCCTCAATACCGATGTGAGGCCGGTCGCGAGAAAGCATTCGTAGAAAGGCCTTAAACGATATCCTTGACATCTTTTGGGACAGAAGGCTGCTTAGCGCTCGAGGACAAGGCTTCGTCCTCGGAGGGTGATAGTGGCTGAGCGTGCCATGGTCGACGTATAGACGTTTTAAACGCAGGGTCGGCACCGGAAGCCTGATGTCCGGGTTGTCGCAAAGACGCAATTGGCATGGGTGCCGCCGGAGTTGCTGGTTGTGCTTGAGGGTTGGTAGGCGTTTGCATAGGCATATTTTGCCCCTGAGGGGCCTGAGTTTGGGCGGGTAGGCGGCGTCGGGTCAGGTCATTACCGAAGCGTTGAGCGCCGGTCAAGAATGCTTGGGTGCCGGTAGCGATGGACGAACCGGCGGTTTCCAGCGCACCCGGCGTCTTTTTAGCAAGCTCGACGCCAGCCGCTGGCAGACCTGCTACAAATTTGCCACCGGTTTTAGCTCCGCTGCCCACTTTATTGACTCCACTCTCTACAGCCTTGGGAACATTGTCGTCGATCTTCTTAGACCATAGTCTAGGCAATGACTCTCCCAATGAAGCGGCGCCAGCATTAAGGGCGAAGGACGCGGTACTAAGGGCGTTTCTTACTCCTTGTGTCGCGAGTGTTGTCGCCATTGCCCCAAGGTCGTGCTTTGCAGCCAAGTCAGCGGTGGCCCTAACCCCGGCGCCCATCGCGGCAAACCCCATTGCGAGCACACTGTTGCCCACCACGCTGATGGGGTCAACCATAGCCTTTGTGACCTCGCCGGTAATCGCGGCCTTCATGGCCGTGCCTACACCCTCGCCCACTCTGGCAGAACCCATTTTCATCACACGCGTTGCATTCATAGCCCTCAGTGATTCGAGATCGTCGAGCCATTGAGTGTCTTCTTCAATGGGTTTGTGCGGCTGACCATGCTCAACGTCGTCTCGGCGGCCATAGAGCATCCCAGGGCCTGCCACATTGTTTTTGCGGTCTTTAGTAATGTTGTACTGTTCAATCGCCATACCTACCATAATGGCCGTCACCGGCCTCAAGGCAAGTTGCAAGGTCGAGTCCAATTTCTGCTTTTCAGCGGCCGTCATGATGATCGAGCCTAGGTACATGGAACCATCACGCACCAAGAACCCAACCAGCGATTTATTGAATGCGCTGAAGGCCTCACCCAGTGGCCCTTTGTCCAATGCCTCTAGCTTGTGTGCGAGTGAATCCTGCAACGCCGGGTGAAGCGTGCTGCTGTCTGGCTTAAGGTAAGAGCCTGGCTTAAAGCCCGCTAACAGCGCATTACCACCGGAGTCCGCCATACCTGCCCATAAGCAAGAAACAGCATTCTGCTTGGCAGCCTCCATCACAGCCTTGGGAGCAGTGCCCCCTAACTCCAAGATATGAGGCGCGAAATTGCCTGCTTCAGTAAGCGTTGCAAAGGGGGCATTTGCTATAAAGGCTCGAGCGAGCCCAAAGCACCTGTCAGCAGTGCCCGCCCGTGACTCAAGCTGCCTCAGTTCCTGGATCGAGAAATTGTTCTCGTCCAGGCGTTTTGCCCGGTCAAGGCACAGTGCATCGATTTGAGCATTGTGAGCACAAGTTTCCTCATCGACGGCTTGACCGGCCGGCGGTTCAGGCTTGCGGTCAGAACTGTAGATTTTTTGCAGATGGCCGTGCATCTCAGTGGCACGCTGGTTAAGCACCGTAGCCGGGGCCAACGCCTGCGTGGCCGGTGGCGCCGCTATTTCGTGTGAGTCAATAGTGTGGTGAGCTTGGGCTTGGCGTATACCTACACTTGCAGTATCCATGTTCATACCCTCTTAGTGATCGGCAGATGCAGATAGAAGGGTGTAGGCGACTCTGGTGGCCTACGTGCCCACCCGCCAATCACTGCCCGCTTTGAACACGCCTCAATCTGGACGCTGTAAGCGGCGACACCCTCGTGCTGAGTGACCGTGCAAGAAAAAGGGTTCCAATCTGGTTAACAAAACTGAAATAACCGCTACCGACGTTCGGCACCGTCAAGGGGGGCGGCGTTAATGGGGCTCTCTAGCCCAGCCAAAGCCAGCTGTGTATCGCGAATATGATTCAGGGAAAGGCCCGCGTTGGCGCCTCGGGGGAGCGCGTGCCAGATCATGAAGTCCTGGCGTGCGTCGAAGAAGAGAAAGTAGGCGCTGTAGCGCTCTGCATTGCGGAAACGCCGCGCCAGGGCCTGGCGCAGTTGCTCAGGCGACAGCACCGTGTGTTCGAGGCGTAACGCCAAGCCCCAGTGCCGGTGCTCGCGGCAGCTGACGAACGACACCCCCTTGGCTATCTCCCACACTGCGGCCCGTTCGGCCAGCAGGTGGGCATAGAAGGCGTGCTCGTCCGCCACCGTACGCATCGTCCATCAGTCCTTAAGCGGTACTACGGTGTAATCCACCTTGGGGTCGCGGTCGTTCAAGCCCTGACGCATGTCCTGAGGCCACCAGATCACCAATTGGCGATCCGTGGCATCCGGGCGCTCGCAGGCGTAACCGGTGCAGCCGGCCCGTGTGGAGCACCCGCTCAAGGTGGCCAGGCCCAGTACAGCGATGGCAATCGCGTAGAACTTCATGGTGCAGTGCTCCGTAGCAAGGAGGGACGACCCTGGCCAGTGTTAGTCACGGCCTGTGTAGGCTGACGCAGCGCGATGTACACCTCGCTTTCAGCCCCTGGCTGTAACCAGGCGTGCGGCCAGGCCGCTACCCCCATCGCCCAGCGACCGCCGCAGCGGCTCTCATCGATACGCAGCGGCTTGCTGGTCTGGTTTCTCGCCACTACCACCGCAACGCCCCAGTTTTTCTGGGCAAACCATTGCGAACGCTGCGCGTCGATTACCAATCCATTGGCCGGATCACAAAGGGTTTCCGCCTGGAATGGCAGCGCCTTGGACAAGGTAAAGCCAGGCGGTGATACCCCATCGAGCAACTGGGTGAACGCGGTGGCAATGTCTCCGCGAGTAGGCTGCACGAAGCCATCACGGCGGTTATCGATCCGCTTCATTTGGTCGTCCACGTCATGCGGGTTGCCATTTTCTACATACCGCGACGGGTTGATCTGGTCACCGATCAGCCGTGGGGTAAGGATGAACAAGCGCTCACGCTGGTTCAGCTCACGGCTGCGCGACTGGAACAGCAGCTTGCCGATGTAGGGAATATCCCCTAGCAGCGGCACCTTGCGGATCCGGTCGTTAGCCTCAAGCCCGTGGAAGCCGCCGATCACCAGCGAGCCGCGTTCGGCAATCACCGCCTGGGTGCTGACGTTACCTTTGCGCACTGCGGGCTGTTCGTCATTGATCTGCGACACATCTATCTGACCGTCCTCAATGTCAACGATCAACTGCACCTGGGTTTTCTCACCCTTTTCCAGCGCCCGTGGAATGACCTGCAAGCTGGTGCCTGCGGTAATGGGTTGGATATTGGCCACGCGCTCGGACAGTGCCGTGAGGTATTCGGTACGGCTGAAATCGATGACCGCTGGCTGGTTTTCCAGTGTGAGGATGGACGGGTTGCCAATGATCGAAGCAGAACCGTTTCCTTCCAGGGCATGCAGGTCGGCGGCGAACTTGCCCGCGTCCTGGATGAACAGGGTGGAAGTGGTACCGGTATCGAACAGGTTGGCGCCACCGCTGACGCTGCCTGCATTGAAGTTCCAACGGCTGGACAGCTCTGCCAGTTCGTTGCGGTCGATGTCGAGAATCACGGCGTCGATTTCGATGACGTTACGCGGCACGTCCAGTTGCTTGACCACGTCTTCATACATGGCGCGGCGCTTGGGCAAGTCATAGATCAGCACGGCGTTGTTACGCACATCGGCGCTGACGCGGATTTTCGCCCGGGTTGAGCTGCGCTCACCTGAGCCCTTACTCTTACCCGGTGAACCTCCGAGTACCTGGTCCAGGCCATCCTCCAGCGCGCCCATGTCCATGCTGTTGCCCAGGCCACCGTAGTTGAGGCCCATGGCGTTACCACCCGGCACACCGCTGGCCGTGCCCGTTCCGCCGGTCAGGTTGATGCCGTTGATGGATTCGCCGCGTGAGCGGTTTTCCAGCAACTCCTGAAGGATGCTGGCCACCCCGGCCACGTTGAGCTGCTGATCGCGGTAGCGGATCGTCCGGTCAGCGGCGTTGGCGTACTTGAGCGGCAGCACCACGATGTCCTGCTTCTCGGCTTTCTCGGGCGTCTCCACCTTGCGGCTGTAGTCGCGGATGAAATCCACGTATTTGGCCGGGCCACGCACCAGCACCAGGCCTTCGTCGGGCAATACACCCCAACCAAAGCGCGGGTCCAGCAGGCCCACATCGGTCAGTGCCTGCTGCATGTCATCGACGGCGTCGGAAGACACCTCGATACGCGCAGTGGTCTGATCGGAGGTCGGGCTGACGTACAGCGTCTCGTTGTAGACGAACCACTGGAAATGGTTTTCCTGGCCGAGACGGTCGAGGAACGCCTGGGGGCTGGCGGCACGAATGCGCCCATCCACCACAGCGTCCATCGCTGGCATGTCCAGGCTCATGCCAAATTCTTTAGCGAAATCGCTAAGGGTGGTATTCAAGCTGGTTTGCCGGGCGTCATACGCATACGCCGTACGCTTCCAGCTTTCAGGTACCGCTGCCCAACCTTGTTGGCTGATGAACAGTACTAACCAAGGCAGCCACATCACAGCCTTTCGCATTTAATGCTCCACGGGGCCAGGCATCGAAGAGGGGGGTGCGCGGCGAGGGTAAGCCTAAGGCAAGCCTTTCGCCGCGCGTCGAACGTGCAAGTGTATTACTGAATGCCGTCGAGGATCGACTTAGTGATGCCGTGTTTGGCACGCAGGGATTCGTTGAGCATGCTATTGGCCATCTGGGTCTGGCGCGAGGCGTCATTGAAGGCACGCATGTCTTCGATGTCACCGCTGTCGCTGGCGGTGAGTTCAGCCTGGTCCATATGTGACTGAGCTTTCTCGTAGAGGCGGTCCAGGCGGTCTTGCAGGGATTTCATGCTAAGCATGGGTGGCTCCTTACTGAGGGGTTCGGCCCTGAGTGGAGCCAAGAGGGGCTACAGTTCCATGGGCCTCGTGGTGAAGTGTCACATAGCCGCCACGGCAGGGCTAGCGGGAGCTAGGCGTCGGGCACCAACAGCCCCTCGTGCAGAGTGTGCCAGTCAACGTCAAAGGTGCCACTGGCATGGATAAGCGTGAGGCTGTGCGTGGGTAGCGTGTCGTTGCTTTGCACCTCCCAGAGCCGGGCGAAGCGGCTCTCTGCCAGCCAGGCGTGTACGGTGTCGAGTAACGCTGAATGGCACGTGAGCGTGGCCACGGCCGCCACGGGCTGGCTAGCGGCCAGCTCCCGAAGCAAGGCGCGTGTGCGTTCAGGCAACTCGGCCGCGTCGAGCAAACGTGACAGCGCCTGATTGAGTAACTGCTCCACTGCGCCGAGGGCTTGGTCACGAAACGCCTCCCGCTCCTCTTCGAGGCTTTGCAGAAAGGCGTTGGCGCCGGCCCAGAACTCACCCACCGCCTGTTCGACGTGCATTTGAGCGTCTTCATGTGCCTGGGCGCGGATCTGATCGGCCTGTTGCTCCGCCAGAGCGAGTACATCCTGTGCTTGCCTGGCCTCGGCCAGGTGCTCACGGCGCACGATTGGTTCTTCGAGCACGGGCAGGCCCAGCGACAGCGAACGTCTAGCCAGCATCGGCCATCTCCTGGTGAACCTGCTGATGAGTGGTAACCCGCCACAACACGGCCGGCCACAGGGTTTTAAGCTTTGCAGGCGCGGCGGCTCCCAGGGTGACCGGTGCGGCGATGGCCTCCCCTGCCCCGGGTGCGGGCCATTCCAGCTGCAGGCGTGGCCAATACCGCGTGCCCAGCCAGCCCCCGAGCAGCACAGGGCCACTTGGGGTTTGCCCTTCCAGCCATAAACCAGGCCGCAGGGCCTTGGCCAGGCTACGGCACCAAGGGCTGTGGTCGTCCTGGCCCTCAAGCAATGCATCGCTTGAGCCGCAAATGCGGGTGGCGAGTGACAGTGCGAGCGCACGCTGGTCCGGGCCCAAAGCCAGCCACTGCAACACGTCTGGGTGAGGCCCTGGAGGCTGCGTGTCGTGCAGGCCGGCAAAGCGCAAGAACACGTCAGGGCGGCCTCGCACAAGCCGTTCGCAGGCCGCTAACGTTAGCCCTGCCTCTTGGGCGAAGCGCTCATGCCAGCTGCCATGCGCCTGTTGCCAGGCGGTGCACCACCATTGCGCCCACACACCGTGAGCAGGGGTTAGCATCAGACTCGGCTCGGCAGGTTGGTACCCGATGAGCGCCCCGGTTTCACCCGACGTATGAGGCCTGCACGCCAGTCTGGCCGCAGCAGTACCGCCAGCAAGATGAACACCACCAACAGCCCTACCGGTACCAGCCACACCATGCGCTGCCAGAAACCGGCGTCTTGGCTTTCAATGCGGAAGGGGCCGAAGCTCACCCACTGTTGGGCTTCGCGATACTCCACAGCCGGTACGAATACGATTGAAAACTTACGCGCATCCGGCGCAGTACCGCTCAACATCCCAGGGATGCTGCTCGCCACCATCTGCTGAATGCGGCCTCGAACACTGTCAGGGTCCAGCGCGGCGGTATGTTTGATGAACACCGCCGCAGACGCCGGCTGCACGGGCTCGCCAGGGGCTACCCGTTCAGGCAACACCACATGCACGCGCGCGACCACTACCCCATCAATCTGGGACAAGGTCGCTTCCAACTCTTGAGACAACGCATAGATGTAGCGGGCGCGTTCTTCGAGCGGGGTTGAGATCACCCCTTCTTTCTTGAAGATTTCGCCCAGGCTGCTGCGCGCTCGCCGTGGCAAGCCAGCAGCGTCCAGTATGCGAACGGCGCGGTTAAGCTGCGCACTGTCCACTACCACTACCACACCGGTCTTTTCCATGTGCTTGCGGGCTTCGATGCTTTGCTCAGCCAACGAGGAAATCACTTCGTTGGCGTCCTGCTCGGAGAGCCCACTGAACAGGTCGGTCTGCTGACCACAACCGGTCAATAGCAGCAGGCAAGACAACAGTGTCGCAAGGGGCCATTTCACAGCGCGCACCTACTGCAGGTTGGTGAGTTTGTCGAGGGTCTGGCCCACCTTGTTAACCACTTTGGTGGTCACTGCGGTTTGCAGCGAGTAGGCCGACAACGCACGGCTCATCTCTGTGATGTCCATGGGGTCATCCCCCTTGGCGGCGGCTTTCATATGACGCATGGCGTCCTGCGAAAGCTTGTCGGTTGAATGAACGCGGTCACTGAGTGCGCCCGCGATCAGCGCTGGCAGCGGGCCTGCGCCGGCCACCGAGGCCACGTTCATAGCCGACGAAAAGAGATCGGCGTCCGCCTGTGAAGGCTCATGAACCAGCCCTTGGTCTAGATCGACCTTGGGCTCTTTGAATTTACCAACGTGAGAAATGGTCATGAAACCTCCAGTAGACGGTGCCGATAGGTGTTGCTTTACGCTGCAGCGGTCTGAGAACCCGAACCGAGGAGCTGTTGAATCAGCTTCATGATCAGTTCTTTGATGCTGTCGTCGATGCTGCCCTGGCCTTGCTGCGAGCCGGTACCTTGCGTAGCGCCTGTGCTGCCAGCACCCTCTTTGCCCTTGCTCATTTCAATCAACTTTTGCAGCATTTCCAGAAGCTCGTCAGTAGAGCCGGCGCTTGCCGTGCTATCTGTACCTTGCTGTGGTTGAGTCGCACCGGTCCCACCACCTACGCCACCCTGCTGTTGACCAGGCCCCGACATGCCGGAGGCCTGGGAGTCCAGCTGACGGCCAACCATGTCCATGGCCTTGTTCACCGACTCGGTCTCTGACTTGTCGAGGTAGCTGTCGCTCTCTTCACCGCCACTTTTGGTCAGCTCTTGAGCCCATGACCCTGAGTCCGGTTTTGGGAAGTCATCAGGATGCTGGTCCATGAACTCAGCCAAGGCGCTCATGATGTCCTCAGACCCTTTAGGCAAGGTGGACCCTTCGCCTTGGGGCTCCAGCGCGGCGCCGTCCAGCATGGATTTGGCCAGGCCAGCTTCTACGCGGGACTGCAGCTCCGCTTCGCCCGCCTTGCCTTCCGATGCGCTCGACGCACCGAAGCTATCACCCAGTTTTTCCTTGATCAGTGCCTTTAGCGCTTCTTCGATCGAAGCACCAGACCCTTTCGACTGACCAGACTCGCCCATCTTGTCGGCAATCATCTTGCCCAACGGTGAGCTTTCGTCGAGCTTGCCGTCTTTAGTCACGCTTTCAGCCAGTTTCGCTACAACCGCGTCCATGCCTTGAGGTTTCTCTGCACGGGCTTGAAGGAACATGTTCGCATTGGCCGTAGGCATCGTAGACATAGCGCCTTGGATGTTACCCATGGTATTTCCTCACTGGAGTGGTGATAGCCCGTTTACTGAGCGAAACGGGCGGGCTGGCTGCACTTAGAAGCTGATGCCTTTGGCGTTCTGTGCAGTGGCGCTGATGCTCTTGTTGGCCGAGTCTTCTTTGCCGGAACGGATGGCGTTGAGCACGTCCTGTTGCTGCTTGCGCTCGGTTTCTTTTTCTTGCATCGCGATCAGCGCGGCCTGGTTTTTGTCGGAGCTTTCAGACGCGGCACGCTGTGCGTCAAGGGCGCGGCTGTTACCGTCACCAGTGCCTTCGAGCAGTGCGTTTTGGTCTTTAACGCCCGCAACGCCTGAGCTACCTGACTGAAGCACTTGGCCACCCGCATTGATGGTGTTATTCATCATGCCAGTAAGCCCAGTGCTAGTATTTTGAACGCCAGCTACCATGATATGAACCTCTTCTAGTGTGACGAAAGACCAACCACATTGTTGGTTGCTCGATAGGTGGCAGGGGCATTCAAGTCAGTTCCAAGCAAATTTAAAAAAAATTCAATCCGGCCGATAACACTCAGGACGAACGCCCTCGCGTTAGCCTCGCGCCCTTAATAAACAAGGGAACCATCGCCTGCCACTCACCACTCAGCAGCTCACTTACAATTCACAGGACGGTGGCTGCTATGCGCGTATCCAACCAAACACCCGGCATGAGCGACGGCGGAGGCCTTGCGGAGCGCCTCCTGACAGGGCAGCCATCAACTGGCGCCAGCGAACCCGCAGGGAACAAGGGCGGCGTTCACTTCGGGGGCCCTAGCCCCACGTTGGCAGCATCTACTGGACGAGCCGGCTCGAACCCTACCAATAGCGAATTGAGTTCGATCGTTCAAACAGTAGAAAATATTATCGCTAAGCTCACGCCGAAACAGCCTGCGGCGGGTACCACGCCAAGTCAGGGCACGGAAAAGCCTCAAGCACCAGCGCGAACGGACAGCGTCCAAGGCCGCACGTCGATTCCTGAAGAGACCAAGTCTGAACCTAAAGCCGAGCCTAAAGCTGCCGACGCCTCCTTCCTGGATAACTCCAAGTACTCTTCCCCAGAAGAGTTGAAGAAGTACGACGCACTGGTCGCCGATCTTCCACCTGAGAAGCGGGAGCAGGCCGCCAAGGAGCTTAATCGCCCCCTGGCAGCGGCGAAGATGGCGGCCGAGGGCAATGTAGATGCCCAGAACTTCATCAAGGCTAACCCTGCCCTGCAAACTGCGCTGGATACGGCCAAGCACGGCGGCAAGCCAGACGGCGATATCTCCAAGAATGACTACAAAGCCTTTGCCAAGAACATGGAAAAGGCCGCTGGGGCCGCTACGAAGGACATTGAGGCGTACCAGAAGGACAACCCGGATGCCGATCCACAATCCTTGGCCATGGTGCGCCAGGCTGCAATGCTGCGGGCTAACGAGCCGTTGGCCAAGGCAGGCGCGCTAAATCAAGACGGCAAGGTCGATAAGTACATCACCGGCGACGCGCTAAAGGGGCTGCAAAGCGGTAATCCGGGGCTGTCACCTGCCCTGGCGGAAACCGCCAAAACCTTCTCTCAACCTGGTTTTCTGAGAATGCTGGACCAGGGCGGCTTCGAGGGCGAGAGCCTGGCAACCCACAACCCCGACAAGAAAATCAGCACCAAGAACATCGACGAGTGGATCAAGAAACAGGCACCCAAGTCCGGCAGCGAATTCGCGTCCATGATGAGCGATGCGGCAACGCGTAACGCAGTGGCCAACGTCGATATCAGCAAGCTCAACGAAGATGTCTTCAAGCACCCCGACCGATACACCGGCGATCAAAAAGCTGCCGTGATGGTCAAGCTCCAGGAAACCCAGGAGCAGGTCGATGGCGGCAGCAAGCTGCGCAAGACGCAGAAAACGTCAGAGGCCCTGCAGCAAAAAATTGCTCAGTTGCAGGCCGACCCCGACGTTAAGGCGTACATGGACAAAGCCGTCCCTGGGCAGGAAAAGGCGATGATTGAGGGCAACCCTAAACTCAACAAAGCCTTCGAAACGCATCAGGCTGAGGTAGCGTCTGGGGCGGCCTTGGGCAAGGAGATGAAAGCCGCTGAAAAGGCGGCCGAAGAGGCGAACAAAGATAAAAAACCTGAAGACCGGGTACCTGTGGATTACAGCACAGCGCTAGGCGGGCTCAATGCAGAGCTAAAACTGCAAGGCGATGTGACGGGCAAGAAGATCACCCCTGAGGACGTGCTCAACGACCCTAAGAACGCCGCGCTCAAGCAGAAGGTGAACGACTCTTACCAAGAGAGCTTCGTGCAGGGCAAGGCGGTAGAAAGCGCACTCAAGAAGGACCAGAAGTCCGACGCCAAGGATGTACTGGCTACAACTGACTCCAAGAAGATGGCCTACGACTCTGCCTTGAGCCAAGACGTCACTACAGCAGCCAACGATGGTTACGCAGCAGCCACCATGGCGGCGTTGAGCACGACCAAAAAAGGCGTCGACGTGCTCAAGGACCTGAAGACAGCCGGTACCCTGCCCAAGGATGCCGATACCACTAAAATGACCGGCAAGGAAATGTACGCAAACCTGCGCGATAACGTGGAGAAGGAAACCTCCAAGGCAGGGCTGACTGGTTCTCAAAAAGGGATGTTGATCGGTGGCTCGGCATTGAGTGTGGCTAGCTTGTTGACGGTTCAGGACAAGCTGAAGAACGGCGACCAGTCCGGTGCCGCCAAGGCCATCTACGATGGAGCACGCGGCACGGCCGAAGCTGGCAAGCTGGGCTACAACGCTGCCGCACAGGCATTGGGCAAAGATGCCTCTGCCGGTTTAGGCCGGATGGCCGGCGCTGTGGCGGGTCGGGTTGCAGGCATGGTGGCGGGTGAAGCAGTAGGGCTGGCAGCAGCGGCCTCTGTTGGCGCGGCTGCGGGCCCGATTGGCTGGGCAATCGATGCAGCATTGGCCATTGGCTTTGGCATCAAGGCAATCATCGATGCGGTGAACAAGCACAAGAAGCAGGAAAGCTTCGACCACAACGTGGACCCCACCCTGGAACAGTTCGGTATTCCAAAGGCCCACTGACACAACATACCGGCTGGCCGCAAGGCCAGCCGTTTCTCAGATGTCCAGGTCTCGCATGCGGTGGTACAGCGTGCGCCTGGGGATCGCCAGCTCACGGCTCACCGCGTCAATGGAATGCTGGTTGCGCTTGAGCGACTCCTGGATCAACACCCGCTCGATCAGCCGCAACTGCGACTTGAGGCCGGTGTTCGCGCTGCCTTCGCTGTCACCGTCACCCAACACCGAGAGCTTAAGCACGAAGCGTTTGGCAGCGGACTTGAGCTCCCGAATATTGCCAGGCCAGTCGTGGCTCAGCAGCAACTGGTGCAGGATAGGGTCTATCTCTTCACGCTCAAGGCCCATCTCCACGGCCGTGCTCTCTACGAAGCGCTGGAACAGCGGCAAAATGCGTTCAGGCTGCAAGCGCAACGGCGATAGCTTCAGCGTGAGCACATTGAGCCGGAAATACAGGTCACGGCGAAACGCACCCTGCTCCACCAATTCGTCCAGCGGCCGCTGGGCCGAGGCAATGATGCAAATGTCGAGTTTGATCGGGGTAGTGGACCCTAATCGCTCCAGCACACGGGATTCGAGCACGCGCAGCAACTTGGGCTGCAATGCCAGGGGCATGCTGTCCAGCTCGTCCAGGTACAGCGTGCCACCTTGGGCCGCTTCGATATAGCCCATGCGGGAGCGCTCAGCGCCGGTATAGGCACCGCTGACCACACCGAACAGCTCGCTTTCGCACAAGGATTCCGGGATCGCTGCGCAGTTCATGGCCACGAATGGCCCTTTGCGGCCGGACATGGCGTGTATGCGCTGGGCGAGGGTGTCCTTGCCTGAGCCGGTTTCGCCGGCCAGCAATACGTCAATACCTAGTTCGGACAGACTTTGGGCAATGACTTCAAGGTTCGCAGCGGTGCTGCCAAAGCCAAATGGGTCATTGAGCAAATCGTAGTCGCCCATTGTTCACCTCGATAGGGAAAAGATCGCCACATCGAAATCCCTTTTCGTGATCGGACGGTTCGATTAAACGCCCAGCTCCTTCATACGGTGATAAAGGGTACGTTTGGGTATTTCGAGCTCTTGAATCACCAGGTCAAGGCTGTGCTTGTGACGCTTGAGGGCATCTTGTATCAGCAACCGCTCAATGACCTTCAACTGCGACTTGAGGCCCGGTAGTTCTTGCTCACCGGGCAGGTGTATCGGCGTCTCTCCCAACAACGGAAAGCCCAGCACAAACCGTTTGGCAGCAGACTTGAGCTCCCGGATATTGCCCGGCCATGCATGGCTGAGCAGTACCTGAATCAAGCGGCTATCCAGCACCGAGACAGCAGCACGGTTCAGCTCTGCGGCACACGCCTGGGTGAACTGGTCGAACAACGGAAGGATCCGGTCACGCTGAGCGCGCAATGGCGGCAGCTTGATCGTTAGCATATTCAGACGAAACAGCAGGTCGCGTCTGAATTTCCCTTGTTCCACCAGTACATCCAGCGGTTGTTGGCTTGAGGCAATCACATGCAGGTTCACCGGGATGAATGCCGTAGAGCCTAGCCGTTCCACACCACGCGCCTCAAGGATGCGTAGAAACTTTGCTTGCAACGACAGCGGCATGCTGTCGATTTCGTCGAGGTACAGCGTGCCGCCATCCGACGCCTCTATATACCCTTGGCGCGCTCGGCTGGCGCCTGTAAAAGCTCCGCTCATCGTTCCAAACAGCTGGCTCTCTGCCAGCCCATCCGGGATTGCTGCGCAGTTGATGCCTACAAAGGCACCCGCTCTGCCCGAGAGGTCATGGATTTGCTTGGCCAAGGTGTCCTTGCCAGTGCCAGTCTCGCCATAGACGAGTAAGTCCATATCAATATTGTTAGAGTTTAATATGCCGCCGTGTATGTCTAGCGAACCTTTCTGACTACCATCCATGCAATCAGCTAAAGCGACTTTGTCCTTCATTGACATCCCTCACTTTACGGGGTGTCCGCAGTGTATAGCCGCCTCGGCAAATACGTCAACAAGTGGATCAGTTGCATAATCTATCGGACTAAACACAAATGCTGGCTCTTAGCTATCGGCCTCTTTTAAGCAAAAATTCAAACGCTCATTTTATTTTTTGTAGGACATGCGCTAAGCCAAAATATTGTAATTAATGAACAAAATTAATTTTAAAATCCTTTTAAATCAACGGGTTAAAGAAGTTAACTATTGATTAAATAATTGTCATAATTGATTTCCTTAATCCTTTAAGCAACTAAGCAATAACACTAACTTTTATAACCTTTAAAAAATACAACGTAGCTTCAGGCGCCTTAATTAAGCACCATTCATTGGATCCTTCTTAAGTCCACAGCATTGGAGCGCGTCTAATATTGAGCCTCTCGACAACTTAAACTAGCTGAAACAAGTTGCGAACAACTACCCTTTAAGATGTTTATCTTTGGTGACAACTACGCTGCTCTAATGCTTTTTTCAGAGCAGGGTCAAGAGACAGCCGTATCCCCTTGAATTCATGGGGGATTGGGCAGGGTGTTGTGATGTAGAAGGTGGCTTTAGGGGCTGGCCTGGGGATGAAACCCTGCCAAATGAGACACTACTTCGCCATGTCTGGGGCGTGTACAAAAGCGCCCTGAGGCGCCAATACCAAACGGAATGTAACAATATTCACGTGATTGATCGGAGCTTGCGAAGGCTGCCCGCAAACGTTTGCATGAATGTTTAAAAATGTAACTTAGTGAGAAGTTTTTAACACTCAAACGCCGAGGCAGATTTCAGGCGCTTTTTTTATACAAGTAAATCAGTACCTTATGGACAGAATTCTGGCGCCAGGGCGCGGGCGCCGGAATTCAGATGGCCGGCGCCCCCCTCTGACGTCGAAGCGCGGAGCGCCCTAAGGGTGTGTCTGAGTGACGGCAACAACAGGGGCATTAGGCAGGTAACCTGGCGCTACCAGGCCTTGCGGCAAGGTACTCAGCGAGGCCATCAGAGGCTGTTGCATTGACACCGGCACCAATAGGTGCCCAGGGCCTTCCTGGGTAGTGCCTTGGAGGTAAGCAGGGTTGAGCTGCCTTAGCGCCTTTTCAGATACGCCTGACGCCTGTGCCAATTGCTTTAAGTCTACTGCGTGAGGCAACGGCACCTTGACGAAGTACGGCTCATCGTTAACTGGAGTGAGGCGCACCCCATGCGCTTCCGGCGCACTCACCAGTATCGAGAGTGCCAGGAGGCGTGGAACGTACTCAGCGGTCTCCCGTGGCAAGCGTAGGTGCCAATAATCGGTAGGCAGCCCTTTGCGACGGTTGGCTTCCATCGCACGGCCCACGGTGCCCTCGCCTGCGTTGTAGGCCGCCAGGGCCAGCAACCAGTCACCGTCAAACAAGGTGTGAAGCCGTTTCAGGTAACCCATTGCGGCTGCGGTGGAAGCCAGCACATCGCGTCGGCCGTCGTAGCCTGCACTGCGTCTAAGGCCGACGTCCGTGGCCGTGGCGGGCATGAATTGCCAGAGCCCCACCGCATTACGTGTAGATACGGCAGTGGGGTTGTAGGCACTCTCGATCATTGGCAGCAGCGCCAGCTCTGCAGGGAGGCCCTGTTGCTCCAGGCTGCGCACGATGAAATGCAAATACGGGCTGGCCCGACCACTGGCACGGGTGACAAAGCCGCGATTGTCGACCAGCCACCCTAACTGTTCATCAATACGTGGATTACCGCCGGCTTTGCGCCACAGGCCTGCGTTCTGCCCAAGCCGTGCCCAGATACCCGAGCCCTGACCAGCCAGACGCGGCAGTGCCACCAGGTCGGCGCCGCTGTCTGCCGAGACAGCCGGGGCGGAATAGCCCCGCATCACCACTTGTGGCGACCGGGCATCCGGTAATTCCAAGGGGCCGTGGGCCTGGCACCCTACGCACAACGCTATTAAACAGCCCAGCCCAGGGCGCATGTGGCGCAGGGCGGAGGTCGACCACGACAATCGATGGGAAGTAAACATAACCGCAAGCACCTTGAGACGAACGATGCTATGTGGTGCGCCACGCCAGACAGTTCCTCCGCCTGGCTATCTATGCGTAGATCCTGTTGAACGATCAGCGAGGCTTAAGCTCGCGCCAGGTCTAGGGACGCGAGGCCACTTCGTCCAAGTGGTTGAGCAAATCCAGAGGATCTTCATACACCCGCAGCGCGCCGGCACGCTCTAGCTCACCGATGTCATAGCCGCCGGACAGTAGGCCAATACCGGTTGCCTTGCAGCGCCGGGCTGCGAGCATGTCCCAGATAGCGTCCCCTATGACCAGGCACTCATCGATAGGCACCTCAAGCTTACGCGCTGCCGCCAGGAACAGGTCGGGGTCGGGTTTGCCATAGCTGACATCGTCACGGGTAACGATGTTGATGTCTTTGATATCCAGGCCCAGCGCTTTGAGGTTGATCTTGGCGGTGGAGATTTCACCGCTGGTTGCGATGCACCACTTCAAGCCTTCTTTGGTTAGCTGCTCCAGCAAGGCCACGGCACCCGGCAAGGCAATGATCTGCCCCTGCAAGGCCTCATAGGCTTGCCCATGAATGTCACTCAAACGCTTGGCTTGCGCTTCGCTGATGTCCAGACCGGTTTCTCGCGACAGGCTCTTGAGCATAAGGCCGCCACTCATGCCGATCTTGCGGTGTATCCGCCACATCGCCAGCGGGATGCCCTCCTCGCCCAAGGCTTGTTTCCAGGCCGCTACGTTTTGGTAAACGCTGTCGGTCAGCGTGCCGTCGAGGTCGAACAGGAATGAAGTCTGCGGGCGCATGGCGTTACATCTCTATAAAGGTCAGTAGACAATCGAAGGCCTTTCGAAAGCTGCCAGCCTCAGGCGTTCAGTCTATGACGCCATGCCACCGTCCCTCACGGGTTGTCCTGCGAGATAAGGGCTTTCAGGGTACCGTCTGCCCTCATCGCCGCGATTGCCTGGTTGAAGGCTTGAACGACCTGCTCATGGCTGGTTGTCTTAAGGCTAACCAGGATGCGCAGGTCTGTTTCAGCCAAAGGCACCGGCAACGGCTCGATCACCCCGTGCGCAGCGGCTGGCATGCGCGATAACAGGTAATGGCCCACGCGCTCCTCTTCAACAGCCAGGCCAACCCGGTCGGCGAGCAGCATGTTCACGCCCGCTACAAAATTGCGCACGGGTACCTTCTGTAGGGCCGACGCCTTGCCAAAGGCAGGGCTGTAGGCATAGCCCCTGCTCACCGCAATGGGGTAGCTGCGCAGGCTGTCGAGGTCACAATTGAACGTGATGCCTGAGCCGCGCTTGGCCCAGAACAGAATGCGGTTAGTGAGGTAGCCCACCGAGTGCTGGCCTATCAGCGTACGGTCGTCGCTGTACCAAACGGTAAGCAGCACGTCGTAGCGGCCTTCGCCAAGGCCCTGAACCGCACGGGCCCAGGGCACGATGTCCAGGGTCGTGGTGTAGCCGGCGCGCTCCAGCGCCGTATTGACGATGCGCGCCGCCAGGCCATTACCGGTGGCGTTGGTGTCCAGGTACGGCGGCCACTGGTCGCCGGCTAGCCGCAGTGTCGTGGCCCCGGCATAGGGGGCGAGTAACAGCAGGAACAGCAGGCTACAACGGTGTAGAAAACCTTGCATACACTTCCTTGGTGCTCAGCTAGCCACGGGGAGACATCAGCCTGCCGACAATAAGCGCTGGCAAGGCGTGTGACCAGCGCGGGCGGTGCTGCCCGGCCCAATGGCATCCAGGGGTGAGACGTAGTCGCGGTGTTGACGTTTGCTTTCCATGGCAATGCTCGAAACAATGGCTTGAGCGTGACTGCCCAAGGCAGTTCAATGGACACCCGGCACTCAAGTGCCTGCCGGGGTCGCTTTTAGGGAACCGAGTATGACCGCAAGAGCCGTAATCAACGCTTCTATCAGCCCCAAAGGTAGCCTTGAAACCCTTTCGCAACGCGAAGTTCAGCAACTGAGCGAAGCGGGTTCTGGCAGCATTTACACCCTTTTTCGCCAATGTGCCCTGGCCATTCTCAATACGGGTGCGCACGTCGATAACGCCAAGACGATTCTAGACGCTTACCAGGATTTTGAAGTCCGCATTCATCAGCAGGACCGCGGCGTTCGTCTGGAGCTGGTCAACGCCCCCGCCGACGCCTTCGTGGACGGCGAAATGATTGCCAGCACCCGCGAGATGCTGTTCAGTGCCTTGCGAGACATCGTGTACACGAAAAGTGAGCTGGACAGCCAGCGCATCGACCTGAGCGACTCCCAAGGCATCACTGACTACGTGTTTCACCTGCTGCGTAACGCCCGTACGTTGCGCGCGGGGCTAGAGCCTAAAATGGTGGTGTGCTGGGGCGGTCATTCGATCAGCACTGACGAGTACAAATACACCAAGAAGGTGGGGCACGAACTGGGCCTGCGCAAGCTGGACATCTGTACGGGGTGTGGACCTGGGGTAATGAAAGGGCCGATGAAGGGCGCCACCATCGCACACGCCAAGCAGCGGCTTAACGGTGGCCGCTATCTAGGGCTGACCGAGCCGGGCATCATCGCTGCTGAAGCGCCCAACCCGATCGTCAATGAGCTGGTGATCCTGCCGGACATCGAAAAACGCTTGGAAGCCTTCGTGCGGGTTGGGCATGGCATCATCGTGTTCCCCGGTGGCGCGGGTACTGCCGAAGAGCTGTTGTACCTGCTAGGCATTCTGATGCACCCCGATAACCGTGAGCTGCCCTTCCCACTGTTGCTCACCGGGCCGCGTAGCGCCGCTGCGTATTTCGAACAGTTGCATGCGTTCATCGGCGCCACGTTGGGCGCTGAGGCGCAGGCCCTGTACAGCATCGTAATCGATGACCCCGCTGAGGTTGCTCGGCAAATGGCCCAAGGCCTGCGAACCGTGAAGCAGTTCAGGCGTGAGCGCAACGACGCTTTCCACTTCAACTGGCTGCTGCGGATCGAGGAAGGTTTTCAGCGCCCGTTCGAGCCTACCCACGACAATATGGCCGGGCTGGAACTCAATCACCAGATCGCCCCGCATCACCTTGCGGCCAACCTGCGCCGGGCCTTCTCAGGCATCGTGGCAGGCAATGTCAAAGCACAAGGCATTCGTTTGATCGAGGCGCATGGCCCCTACCAGATCCACGGTGCCCCCGGCATCATGCAGCCGCTCGACAAACTCTTGCGTGCCTTCGTAGACCAGCACCGCATGAAACTGCCGGGCGGTGAGGCATATGTACCCTGCTACCGCGTGGTCCAGTAACGCCCGAAGCCTTTCGACACGGCGCCCGCCAGGCGAGGCGCCTTACCCCTGCAGGACGTTTTGATGATTCAGATCCGCCCCATGACCCCTGAGGACTTTCCTCACTTCTGGCCCACGTTCCACGCAACGGTTACTGCACGCGAAACCTATGCCTATGACCCGGCGCTCACCCAAGCCCAGGCCCAGACGTTGTGGCTTGAAACACCCGCCCATACCCTGGTCGCTGAAGAGGACGGTGTGATACTGGGCAGTTATTACCTGAAGGCCAATGCCGCAGGGCCCGGGAGCCATGTGTGCAACTGTGGCTACATGGTCACTGAAGCCGCGCGTGGGCGTGGCGTTGCGCGCCTGATGTGTGAGCACTCGCAGGCCCTGGCACGGGAGCAAGGGTTTCTGGCAATGCAGTTCAATTCAGTCGTAGCGACCAATAAGGTTGCCGTTGCGCTGTGGCAAAAGCTGGGCTTTGACGTGGTAGGTCGCCTGCCCAAAGCCTACCGTCATGCACGCAAAGGGCTGGTCGATTGCCTGGTGATGTTCAAGTGGTTGCAGCCCGAACTTGAAGCCGCCAGCCCTTCCAGCACGCTGCTAATTGGCCGCAAGAATATCGAAAACCTGGTGTCTAGCCAGCGCAAGCGATAACCACCACGCAGGCGCCACTGGCAATCAGTGCGAACAGTTAGATACCACCAGCGCCCTGCAGCGGCTCTTAGGGTGGCGGTCCATCCACCACGGACCCTCGCCATGCCCACGCCATCACTTCCGTTCTTTCATGCGTCAGCCTTGGGCCAGCAATTTGCCGATGGCCTGCCGACCCTCCTCCAAACCGGTGAAATTACGCTGGCGCAGCAGCAGGCCCTAAGGGCGTTGACCGCTCAGGCTCATACCCCAGCGCTTGGCCAATGCAACCGCTTCGTGCCCGCGCCGGGTAAGGTACTGGATGCGCGCCTGCACGGGGCGCTGCTGCTGACGTTGCCTGGCGAGCCGCAGGTTTATGTGTTCACGCCCATGGCTGGGCTTACCTGCTACGACAGCCATGCGAAGCTGACTCAAGCCCTTACTGCTCGTGGAATCGACACTGAGGGGCTGTCGCTAGAACTCATCGAAGGCAAAGCCTTTGAGGCGCAAATGGAGCACTACGTGCTACACCGCGCCACAGGCCTTGCCCAAGCCGCGCAGGCCTTGAGCGCCCTGCCAGTGCTGAGCACTGAATACGATCGAGGGGGCGCTGAAGCTGTCACTACCTTCCTCAAGGCGTTAGACACGTTCTGGGACGCCGGCCCTAGCCAGGCTACCCGCCTCGTCCTGCTCCAGCAGGTCTACGCGGCGGGGTTCTGGCAGGCGCTATTGGAAGCTCGCCAATCACCCGCAATCGGCGCGCGCACCTTGCTGGAAACCGACCTCGCAGCATCTGGCATACAGTGGGCGAAGGTATGCCTGGACGATGAGCAAGGCCAGTCCACCTTCGCCGGGGTGCTGGTGTGGTACGTACAAGGGCACCCCCAACGCGCCCTGTATAGCCCTCACGCTGGCCTGTTGCTGTATGCCAGTGAGGAAGCACTGCTCCATGCCCAGGCCATGCAAACGCAGCCCCCTGCATCCCTCCCCGCGCCCAGTCAAGCGCGTTGGAGCGTGAATGGGCTGCCTCGGCTGACAGTGCAGCCCCTACAGGGCGACCCGTTCATCCAGGCCATCGATGCTGTGCGGGCAGCGCAAAACATCAATGCCTACACGGTTTTACGCCGTTACCAGGGCGTCTCCCGTGAGCGCGTCATGATTGCCCTGGAAGACGCGCTGGACATTCGCGCGCTTCTGGATCGACGTCTTGCAGCCCTGGACCCTGCCGCACGTTGGTCAAACCTGGTCGTGCCTGAGCGCTCCCCGGTACCTGACCCAAGCCGCCTTCCCACACAAGTAGGTGAGCTGCTCGCGCAGCTTTCGACCGTGCAGGACAGCCGCAACGACATGGCCTTAACCCAGCCAGGTGTGGATTGGGCAACCGATAATCTGCTAGCGCCCTGGCTGGTGGTGTTTGGAGAGCATGTGGACCCCAGGCAGTTAAGCATTCGGGTTGGTAGCAGCAACCCGGCACGCGCCTTGTCCCTTCAGGACCTATTGCTGGAACGCCTGACCGGGCACCAGACGCGGCAACTGCCACCGACAGCTGCCTTGGACTGGAATGGCTACCAACCTATCTCCGGCTTCGATGGCCTTAGCCTTGAGGCCTGCCTCAATTACGGCGTCGTACACTTCGCTGAGCGCTACCAGGCTCAGTTGGATCGCCTCTACCACCACGGTGTTCGCCTCAATGGTACGTGGGTCGATACTGCCAGCATTCTGCGACGAACCCTTGACTGGGTGCTACGCGCCGAGCTGGCCTTGGCAAGGCGCCAGGCAACCGTACCCGCCTCTGCTCTGGATCTGTTACAGCGTGCGCTGGACGGCAGTGACGCCATTGAAGCCTATGGCATTGACCTGGAGGCACTGGAACACGACGCCTCTGTTCGTTTGAGTGACGTGGCGGTGCTGCAACGCAGGCCAACGCCGGACACCCCCCTGGAGGGAGAGCCGGTCCTGTTCTGGTCAGCAGCCTTAGGTTTCAGGAACGCTGACAACCTCCAGGCGTTGAGCGCACATATTGCCGAGCAGATGAGCCAGCACGCATCAGGCAACCCTTGGCTTGGCCTATTGCCAGGCGTCGACAAAGCGGTGTTGCGGGTGTTTTATGGCAAGCGCGGGCGAGCCAAGGTGAAGGTAACCTTCTGGCCGATGGAAGGCAGCCTCATCCATCGCCTGGACAAGAGCACGCATGGTCAGCGTCTACAGCGGTGCACCAGGGTAATGCGTTTGCTGCGTACCGGGCGGTTCGGCCCAGCCGTCACGCGGGTCTTACTTGACGGGATCGCCACCAATGACGGCCTGTGGCGCCCCATGAGCCGCCTTGCGCAAGGCTGGGTGGATCAACAGGCACGGGACGTACTGCCACGCTGGGTACAAGATGCGTCAGGGGTGGACCAGCAGCGCTTTATCGATTACCTGCGCGACTGCACCCGCGTGGCCTCGCCGAGCGTGGACTACCTCAATGGCTTGCCTTCTCTGGAAACCTTCGCGAGCCTGCAAGTGCGACGTAAGCTGACTGACGACGGTTTTGACCCCAGCCTGAACCCAGATAATGTGCGGATCCTTAGCCGTGCTTATGTGGCCGCGCCTGTGGCCATCGGCAGCCTGCCTTCAGCGATTCCAGCGGCCGTCCGAGAACACGAGCAAAGCCTGAGCGAAGCGGCGCTGCAACCTTCAGCCTGGCTAAGGGAAACCATGATCCTTAGCCACAGTGAAGGTATAGAGGTGCCCGCCGCGCTCACCCCTGCGTATGTGCGTTCACTCGTGCGCCAGCTTGATTGCGGCGGGCATTATCGCGCATTGCTAAACAATACCTTGGGACGCAACAGCCCAGAATTCGGGCTGCGCCGAGGGCGGTTTATCCAGCAAATACGCCGCCAAATGCTAATGACTGGATTTGCGCTCAAGCTCAAGGGCTCGCTCGGGGCAGCCGCTTTCAGCCTGATCGAACAGGTGGCCCAGGCGCCAGATGCCCAGGCCAGGCGCAATGCCGGGCTTGATAGCGTAAGCCTCTCTCTGTTGCAGGTACGGGCCCGACCGGGTGATAGCGCTGATACCTGCGAAGGCGTTTATGTGCTTGAACAACGCCCAGGGCAAGGGCCAGTGGTGCTGTTCATGTTGTATGCACGCGACGCAGGCTTCGTGGAATATACCAATCGGCAAACCTTCGAACAGGCTCTGCGTACAGACGCTCGGTTGCAAGATAGCCTGCTTGAACGGATTGCCCCCCAGCGTCGCGCTGTCTATGCCGACGGCGGCTTTAGCAGGCCTCATACAAACCGCGTGCTGCCAGAGGTGATCAGTGACTTGGTAACAACGGTAGCGCCAGCGCAATGGCTAACCCCGCCCGTGGCCGGTAATGCGTTTCACCGCCTGTACGACGATAACCTGGAGCTTTTGCAACGTATGGCCAGGGCGCAGACCGTGAGCACCGAGGAGGCCCGTTGGCAAGACTTACGCTACTTGATAGGCCTTGGGCTGGAACAAGGCAGCATGTTCTTGCCAATACCGTTCGCGGCTGTGATCGGCTTGTGGCAAAGCCGTCAACTGGCGGGGGCGGCGTTAAGCGCCGCGCGCAACCGCAAATGGGGGCAGGCGTTATCGGAAATGGTCGCCGCCATGGCCAACCTGTTGTCCCTGGCGGGGCCAACACACCTTGCGGAGACACCCCTCGAGGCCTTCGCCTGGAGCCCCGGTAGCCAATTGTCCGCTGAGCTGCGCCAGCGGTTGGGGGCGATGGAAGTCATGGATCAGGACCTGGCTCAATTAACGCCCGTGCCAGCTCTGGCGCTGTATGAAAAAGGTACGCAGCAGTATGCCAGTGTGGAGGGCAAAGTCTTCCGGGTAGGGCAGCAGGCGGGCCGGTGGCACATTCTCGATACGGACTTGCGAGCAGGCCCGCCTATCACGCTGGGCCACGATCAGCGTTGGCGGTTAGACCTTGGCCTGCGCGGAGGCGGCCCGGTACCCAGCCGGTACCGTCGCGAGCGAATACTCGACTCGCTGAAGTCACAATTTGTGGTGACTGAAACTGGCCTTCGAGAGATTCGCCGCTTCAAACCCAACCATGCCGCGCGGCTGGAAACCAGCCTGACGCACGCGCAAGAGGTTTTGCATCGGGCGGAACAACAATTGGCGAACCCAACCGCTCTGACACCACAGGCCCGCGCCGTGCTGGAAGACACCTTCGGCCCAGGCGAGGTGACGCCCACGCTGATTCGCCGCGTGCACCAGAGCCTCGAAAGCATTTATGCCGAAGCCGTAGGGCCCACCTTGCGCAACGGCAGCCGGTGGGTACTCGGCACGCCAACCCCGGGTAATGAATTAAGCGTGGCGTTCATTATCCAGGCCGACCCCAAGCGCCGCATTTTCTTGAGTGACGCCTTTTTCGATGCCACTGCCGTTACGCCAGTGTCGTTCGCAGCATTGCAGGCCGGCTTCGATCCCTTGCGTTACCTGCAGTCAACCGTGTTGATACACGAGTTGTCGCATTGGAGCTTGCGCACGGATGATTACACTTACTTGGGCTTGGATACACCCTATCTCGACCTGGTAAACCCCACGGTGTGGCGCAGCCAGCAGGCCCACATCGAATCCGAACGGCGTAGCTTAAGCCACGACACACCGGCCAGCCGCCTGTTTCGAAACCTGGCAGCACCAAACCTGCCGCCCTCCGACGGCGCAACCCTGAAGCGCTTACTCAGGCTGACCCAGGCCAATGACCTGAATGGGGCCATTACGGTGTACCAGACCAACCCTGCCGTTCGTAACGAGATCATCCTCAACAATGCCGATTCGATCACGTGGCTGGCGTTGCAGTTAGGCCGCGAGCTGCCTGCCGCACGCGAAACCGAGGTATAGCCAGGCGTTTGGCGGGCAGCTATTGGAGCCACCCGCCAACCCCTACACAGTCGACCAAGGTAGCACCTATGTAATGCACCGAGTACTCATGGCGACCTTAGCGTAGCGGCCCGATCCTAGCCGGAACCGCACCATGCCCACGCCTACCCTTCCATTTTTCCACGCTGCCGCGCTGCAACAGCAGTTTCTGAACAGCATTGAACAACAGGTCAATAACGGAACCCTGTCACTGCTGGAGCAGTCCGCCCTCGTTGAGTTGGCCGGCCATGAGCACGATCCCACTCTGGGCCGCTACGACCAATTTGTACCGCCGCAGAACCAGCTCCTCGATTGCCGACTACAAGGTGCGCTGCTGTTCAGCCTTGCCAACTCACCTTTGGTTTACCTCTTTACACCCCTCTATGGCGTGGTGCCTTACGCCAACCATCAGGGGTTGACCCAAGCCCTGGCCAGTTGGGGTGTCGACACCGAAGGGCTGTCACTGGAATTGATCGAGCGCGAACCCTTCCGGGCGCAGATGACACAGTACCTGACACACCGTGTGGAAGGATTGGAGCACGCCGCACAAACGCTGGCGACAGTGCCATCGTTGAACAGCACTTCAGGTAGAGCTGACCTGGCAGCGGCCACGGCGGTGCTCGTCGCGCTCGATGCGTATTGGGAGGCCGGGCCCGTGGGGCGAACGTCGAAACAGGTGTTACACCACGCGTACGCACAAGGGTTTTACCAAGCGTTACTTAGCGCGCGACGGGCACCACCAGAGGCCGCTGCCCCGGTACTGTTGAGCATAGACCCTCACGCCACTGAGGTTCGTTGGGCGCGCCTGGCGACCAAAGAGGATGAGCAAAACGTGCAGAGGACCGTGGCAGGGTGGCTGGTATGGTACTTGCCGGGCAGCCCTGAGCGCTGTCTGTATCGACCTGAGCGCGGCTTGAACTGGTTCGCGGACGAGGCAGCGCTGTTGGGCCTTGCACAGGACCCTGTTGCACCGAGGGCCCTGCCTGCGGCGAGCCGGGCCCGGTGGAACCGGGGCGATCCAAGACAGTTGATCGTGGTCCCCCTCTTCGGCGCGCCATTCGAAAGTGCTGTGGATGACCTCCGTTCCACCCAAAACGCTGACGTGTACAGTGCACTGCTCAGATACCAGGACGACCCGGTGCTATCGATGATGGTGCCGCTGGAAGACGCGCTGGATATCCGTCAATGCGTGGACCGGCGTCTCTTCCAACTTGATCCTACTGCCCGTTGGGCCACCTATGATGTGTCTGATCCGGCTCCCCTACCCAATCCTAAGGCCATTCCCGAGCATGAAAGCGAGATGATTGTGCTGCTGGAGCAGGTAAGTACCAGCCGTAGCGATGCGACCTTTGCCCAACCAGGGGTTCAACAGGTGACCGACAGCCTACTGTTGCCCTGGTTGATACTGTTCCACGAGACGTTGACCCCCCAAACGCTGCGCGTGACCTTTTCGGCCAACGGCGCGCAACGCACCGCCGCGCTGGATGACCTGCTGCTGGAGCGCTTCAGTGGCCGCCAACCGGGCCCGCTTCCAGCGGACGCTACCTTGCAGTGGGGTATGGACCCCGCGCCAGGGGGGTTGGATATCCGCAGCCTTGAACGCTGTCTGGCACAGGCCACCCCACGCTTCACCGAGCGCTATCAAGAGCAGTTGGAGCGGCTTTACCATCAGGGCCGCCGCCTCAATACCCGGTGGGTAGAGCCCCAAGCCCTCATGAAAGCAACATTGGAATGGGTGATACGGGCAGACATGGCCCTCGCGGCGCGTGAAGGCTCCGCACCCGTCGCGGGCCTGGGGCTGCTGCAGACCGCGCTGGACACCCAAGCGGCCACTCAGGCGTTCGGTATTGATGTCACCTTCCAAGAGGCGGGGCTCTCCCTTCGCTTGGCAGACGTGGCGGTGCTTCGTCTTCAGCCCGCATTGAGCACAGGCCAAGCCGAAGACACCACGGTGTTGTTCTGGTCCGCCGCGCTGGGCATTCGCGTCGCTCCCTCGCTTGAGGTATTGACTCAACGCATCATCGCCGGGCTGCAGCGGCCAGCTGTCAACAATCCCTGGGTAGGGCTATTACCGCTCTTCGGCAGCGCATTGCTGCAAGCCCGATACGATAGCCGTGCGCCAATGACGTTGAACGTCAGCTACTGGCCCATGGAGGGCGCGCTGCTTCATCGCTTGGACAAAAGCGCGCACGGCCAACGGGTACAACAGAGCAACGAAGTACTACGCCTTATCCGTGAAAGCCACTTCAGCGCACGCATCGCCAGTGTATTGCTTGACGGCATAACCACCAGTGACAACCTGGCCGCCGGGTTAGCGCGCCTCGCCATCCGCTGGGTAGGCCATCAGGCGTCTACCGTTTTGCCCGCCTGGCTGCTGAAGGCCCAGCCGAGTGACCAAGCCAAATTCACTGAATACCTGCGCGATTGCGCACAAGTGGCCTCCCCAGAACAGGACTACCTGGAGGGGCTGCCCGCCCTGGATGCGTTTGCCCGGTCAAAGGTTAGGCAAGGCTTGCTAGAGGACGGCTTTGACAACAACCTTGACCCCGACAACGTTCGTATTACCAGCCGGGCCTATGTACCTGCGCTGGTACCGATCGGTAACTTGCCATCCGCCATCCCCGCGGCGAGCACGACCCACGTACAAACCTTAAGCCAAGCAGCGCTGCAACCCACCGCGTGGCTTCGTGAAAGCATGACGCTCGGCACACAAGACGGCACGGCATTGCCATCTGGCTTGGATGCACTCTACGTCCGCTCATTGATTCGGCGGCTCGACTGTGGGGCGAGTTACCGGCAGTTGCTAGAGCACACCTTGAGCGCCGAGAGCCCCGACCATGAAAAACGCCGCGGCCGTTTCATCCAGCAGCTTCGCCGGCAAATGATGATGACCGCCTTTGCGCTGAAGCTGCAGGGGGTACTAGGCACTGTTGCTTTCGAGATGATCGAGCGGGTGGCGCAGACCCCTGACGATCAGGCTCGCCGCGATGCAGGCCTTCAAAACACTGCAATTTCCCTGCTGCAGGTCAGGGCTGCGCATCACCTTGCGCCCGATACCTGTGAGGGGGTTTACGTTCTGCACGACCTAGCGGGCGAAGGGCCTTTGGTGCTGTTCACACTGTATTCAAAAGAGGCCTCGTTTGGGGAATACACGCACCTGGCTGAACTACAGGATGCCCTGCGCACCCGTGAATCACTACAGGCAGCGCTTCTGGAGCGCATAGACGTGTCGCGCCAGCCGGTTTATGCCGAAGGCGGCTTCACCCGCCCCCACTTGAATCGGTTCATTCCAGAGCCCATCACCGACTGGGTGGGCAAGCCAATACCTGCAGAATGGATCATTACCCCAATCATGGGTAATGCCTTCCACCAGCTCTACAACGACAACCTCACGCTGCTGCGCGCCATGGCCCACGCTCAAACCGCAACCGCCGAAGACAGGCGGTGGCAGGACTTTCGCTATCTGATAGGGCTGGCCGTAGAACAGGGGTCCATGTTTCTGCCCATGCCGTTTGCCGTCATCATCGGCTTGTGGCAAAGCCACCAGCTGGTAGGCGATGCATGGGCGGCGGCGAGCCAACGCAAATGGGGCCAAGCGTTATCGGAAATGATCACCGCGATGGTTAACCTGTTCTCGGTGGCGACGCCCCGCCATCTTGAATTTCCAGCCGAAACCCTGTCATGGCGGCCGGGCAGCGAGCTGCACCCTACGCTGCGGCGGCGCCTGGCAGCGATGGAAGTGACTGCCTTTTCTCTCAGCGACCTGACTGCACTGCCCACCTTGCGTCTTTACCAACAAGGCGCTCACTACTATGCCAGCGTTGAGGGCAAGGTATTTCAGGTCGCACAGCGAGGTGAGCGGTGGCACATCGTTGACCGCGACCTGTCATGGGGGCCGCCCATCCGCATTGGTGCGCACAATCGGTGGCAACTGGACCTTGGTCTGCACGGTGGCGGCCCAGTCGCCAGCCGCTATCGACGAGTGGAGGTGTTGAATTCGCTTAAAGGCGAATTTGTAGTTACCGAAACGGGCCTGCGTGAGATCAGGCGTTACAAGCCTGCCCATGCGGCGCACCTGGAGGCCAGCTTGATCGAAGCACAACGCATCTTGCATCGCGCCGAACGCAAGCTTGCCTCGCCTTCCATGATTACTGCCCATACCCGCGCGGTGCTCGAAGACACTTTTGGGCCAGGCCAGGCGACCCCCAGGCTGACAGAGCGCTTGCACGCTGCGATCGAGACCCTGTATGCCGAAGCGGTGAGTACGTCCTTGCGGGAAGGCAACCGTTGGGTGTTGTGCACACCTGCGCCGGGCAACGACATGAATGTGGCGTTCGTAGTAACCACCGACCCTAAGCGGCGGATCTTTTTGAGCACGACCTTTTTCGACCCCTCAACGGTAACCCCTGTGGCGGCCAGCGCCCTGCGCAGTGGTTTCGATCCGCTGCGCTATCTGCAATCGATGGTATTGATCCATGAGCTTTCTCACCTGAGCTTAGGGACCGAGGACTTCGCTTACTTGGGCCTGCAGACGCCGTATTTCGACCTTCTGGATGCCAGCTTTTGGAACAGTGAGCAGGTAAGCCTGGAGGCCGACCGGAGAAGCCTCAGCCACGATACGCCAGGCAGCGGATTATTCACCCTATTGACCGCGAACCGTGTTCCCAATGCAGAACGCGCCAGCTTAAGGCGGTTGCTGCGGCTTACCCGGATGAATGACTTGGCTAGCGTGATTGCGGCGTACCAAGGCGATCCGGCAATACGCGCCGATGTCATCCTGAACAATGCCGATTCGGTCACCTGGCTTGCGTTGCAACTGGGACGCCATGACGTGGCTGCAGGCTGAAGCCGCATTAGCCTAATACCGGCGTGGCAATGTTCCCGCCGGTCCGCTTTTTGTCTATAGAGGGCTGACCTGGCCTGAACCCACCACGGTTGTACCAGTCTTATACACAATCGAGCGAACCGGAGTTTTCATGACCTCACACGCCCCGGCTTGGCAGCCTCCCTTGACCTTTAGCGAGGCCACAGGCCCGAATGCGGGTGGCGTGGCCATTGAACAGCATTTACGCAGCCTGATTAAAGGGGGAGGCACTCAACTGCCTCAGCCTGGAAGCGGTGCTACGCTGCAACGTTGGCGAGCGCTGGCCGATGTGGCCGCGGTAGACCTGTCGCTTGCCAAGTTTTTCGAAAGCCATACCGATGCGCTCGCCATCTTGGCTGAGGTGTCACCAGGCACCGATCCAGGACATGACTTGTGGGCAGTTTGGGCAGCCGAGCCACCTATGGCAAAGGTACTGGCCGAGCTTCAGGGCGACGGCACCTTGCTGCTCACCGGTACGAAGGCATGGTGCTCTGGCGCTGCACAGGTAGACCGCGCATTGATGACGGTATGGGGCGCCCAGGGGGAGCCCTGGCTCGCGGCTGTCAGGCTCGATCAACCTGGCATAGAGATTCTTGAAGGGAGCTGGCACGCAGTGGGCATGGCTGCCACTGCCACTCTGGACATACGCTTGGACAACGTGATCGCTGAAGCGGTCGTGTCTGGGGATGGGTATCTCAGCCGACCTGGCTTCTGGCAAGGCGGCGGCGGCATCGCAGCCTGCTGGTATGGCGCTGCGGCGCGCCTGGGCGAATATGCACGTGAGGCCACCCGCGACGACCCCCATGCCCTCGCCCACTTAGGTGCCCTTGACGTAGCGCTGGCCTCGGCGGCAACGGCCCTGCGTGAGTGCGCGCGCTGGATTGATAGTCACCCGCAGGACAATGCCGAATTGCCCGTACGACGGGTACGTGCCCAAGTGGAACATGCCGTGGAGCAGGTCCTGCACCATGTAGGCCGCACCCTGGGCGCAGCGCCCTTTTGCCGTAACCGACATTTCGCTCGGCTGGCCGCCGACTTGCCTGTTTTCGTACGACAAAGCCATGCAGAACGCGACCTGGCCGCACTCGGGGCGCTGACCCGTGACCTTCCTCACGCTGCGGGCTGGTGCTTATGAACGATGAGCCTGAAAACCTGATACGCACCGCTGGGACGCCGCTTGAGGCCTGGCAGACCTCACGCAAACTAGCTGAGGTCGCCCCTATCAGCGTGCACGAGCTGGCCCCCCCTGACCGCAGAATCGTAGTGGTAGCGCCCCATCCTGACGACGAAGTGATCGCCTGTGGCGGCTTACTGGCAGCGGTGGTAGACCGTTCGGCAGCGGTACTGCTTGTTTCCGTTACGGATGGCGAAGGCAGCCACCCCGACTCAACCCAGTGGCCACCTGAGCGGCTGCGGGTAGTACGTGAGGCTGAAAGCACTGCAGCCCTACGCGCGGTCGGTCTTGAGCGCGATACGATCAGTTGGGCGCGCCTGCAGTGGCCGGATAGCCGAGTAGCTGCTGATGAACAGGGGTTGATTGCACGGTTGCAGAGCTTGTTACGCCCGGGGGACCGCATCTTCACCACTTGGCGCCATGACGGCCATTGTGACCACGAGGCTGTCGCCCGTGCATGCCTGGCAGCAGCAGCGGCTGTGGGTGCCGAGGTCGTAGAGATTCCGGTGTGGGCCTGGCACTGGGCTGCACCTGAGGACCCCCGCTTACCGTGGGAGCGCGCACGTCGATTGACCCTTGATCCCGACTGGCTGATGCGCAAGCAACAGGCCATCCATGCTCATCAGAGCCAATTGCACGCGGACCCTACCACGGGGGCCGCGCCAGTGCTGAGCCAGGCCGCCATACAGCGCTGGCTACAGCCCTTTGAGGTGGTATTTCTGTGACCGACCCTGAAAGCTACTTCGACGACCTCTATAAGGGCAACACAGACCCTTGGGCTTACCGCCGCCGTTGGTATGAAAAGCGTAAGCGGAGCTTGGTCATGGCGAACCTTCCGCAGCAGCGTTATGCGCATGCGTTCGAACCCGCCTGCTCTAACGGTGAGCTGAGCCTGGCCCTGGCGGACCGCTGCGACCGTTTGCTGTGTACCGACTTTAATGAACGGGCCGCAGCCCTGGCACAACAGCGGCTGTCAGGGCTAACACACGTGAGCGTGGAGCAGGCCGCTGTGCCTCAGGACTGGCCTGAAGGCGAATTTGATCTGATCGTCTTAAGCGAATTTGGGTACTACCTTCCCCCGGACGCCTGGCAAGCCGTAAGCGACCGGGCACGGCGCAGCTTGGCGCCTGGCGGTACCCTGGTGGCCTGCCACTGGCTGCATCCTATCGAGGGCTGTGCACTGGATGGCATGGGTGTGCACCGGGTGCTGACCGAGGCGATGGGCCAAGCGCCCTGGATTCATCATCAGGAAACGGATTTTATTCTAGAACTCTGGGGCCAGCCGGCTGGCTTCGATTTAAGCGAGGTGGTCGAATGATCGGTGTTCTGGTCCCCGTACATAACGAAGAGCAACTACTGGGTGCCTGCCTGGCCTCAGTGCTCAAGGCCGCCAGACACCCTGGCCTGGCGGGCGAGCAGGTTGAGGTGCTAGCGGTCCTGGATGCCTGCACGGATGGCTCTGAAGCCGTCGCCACCGCATTGGGCGTACCCACCCTCAGCGTCAATAGCCGTAACGTAGGCCATACCCGCAGCGTAGGCGCAAGCTACCTGCTAGGCCGCGGCGTTCGCTGGCTTGCCTGTACGGATGCTGACAGCCTGGTAGGCGAAGACTGGCTGTTCAAGCAACTCCAATTTGGTGCGGAAGCGGTGTGTGGCACCGTGCATGTAGCGGACTGGGGCGAGCATTCCGCCAGCGTGCAAGCGCGTTACCTTGCCAATTATCAGGACCGTGAAGGCCACCGGCACATCCATGGCGCCAACCTGGGCGTCTGCGCGCGGGCATACCGCCGGGTAGGTGGCTTTCGCCCCCTGAGCGCTCATGAAGATGTTCACCTGATCGAAGACCTGGAGCGCAGCGGCGCTCGAATCGTATGGACCAGCCTGAACAGGGTGACTACCAGCTCACGTTTCGACTGCCGGGCACAAGGCGGGTTTAGTGACTACCTCAAAGAGCTGGCCGAGGGTATGCAGTCCTGACACAACCCATTGCACGCTAACCTTATAACCACTCAATGGAAGGCTGGCTATGCCCCTATGGGGCTAGTCGATTACCGCGTGTGGAAGGAACCGGCTGGTGTCCTTCGTTATAAGGGTATCGTCCTCTCGAATGCCGATACCCGAGGCCATGTCGCCGATCATCCATGAGCCGATAATGGCGTAGCTGTCATCGAACCGTGGTAAAGCCTTGTATTGCTGCAGTACCTGCGGCACGTCGACATAAGGCCCGTCTTCTACATAACGCGTGCCGTCTGCAGCGCACATGTCCACGTTTGCCCCCTCTCTGGAAAAGTAAGGCTTGCGCACCCAACCAGGGGGTACAGGCTGGTCGATAGTTGTGTCCACGTACGCTGGTAGCAGATTGGGGTGCCCTTCGAAGCGCTCCCAAAGCAGGGGTAATATGCCCTTATTGCTGACGATAGCCTTCCACGGCGGCTCGTAGAACTGCGCCCCCGAGTGCTGGATAGCAGGGCCAAATGCTTCACGGAAAATATCTTCCCAAGGGTGAAGTTTGAACAGCCGTCGAATAAGGCCGCCGGCTTCGTCGACAAAGCGCCCTTGGGCATCCAGCCCGATGGCTTGCACATCGATGTGCAGTGTATCGATGCCGGCCAGCTCAGCCATTTTCCTCAGGAAATCAGTTGTTCCCCTGTCTTCGGTAGAGCCGGCAATTGCCGAAAAATGAAAAACCGAAGCGGTGTCGAAACGTGAGAAGCGCTGAACCAAATCTTCAGCGATGCTGTTGTACTGGGTAGCACCCGGTGGCAAGCCGCCATGGGCCAGCTGGTCTTCCAGCCAAAGCAACTGTACGGCAGCGGCCTCCAGCAGCGACGTACAGGTGTCTGCGTTATATTCCGCGCATTTGGCAGGGCCGTTGCCGTCATAGATCAGGTCGAACCGCCCATAGAGGTGAGGCTGCGCCTGCTTCCAGGAATCGCGGACCAGATCAAAATACGCAGGTGGTATGGCCAGTTGGGTAAGTAGCGCCTCGCTGTCGACTACATCGGCGACCACGGCCATGCACATCTCATGCAGCTCCTTGGTGGGTGCCTCGATATCCTGTTCTATCTGCGCCTGGGTAAAGCAGTAGTAATGCCGCTCATCCCAATACCGTTCACCCTCGATGGTATGGAAGTCAAAGCCTTGGCTTTCTACCTGGGCCTGCCAGTTGGGCCGTTCGTTGATTTTGATCTTTTTCATACTCGACAACCTGAGCCCACGCTTCGCTATGCAACACCCGTACTTGCCCGCACGCGCTGACGGATCTCGCTAGCCGCCACCGCTGTAGCCTCCAGCGCTACGGCCGCCCCAGCCGCTGCGCGCGGTAGCCTGCTGGCCGAAACCGCCGCGCGACACGGTGGAGCTTACGTTGCCGCCCTTACTGCCTAAACTGCGGCCTAGCGTGCTGGCGGGATAACCACCCGTGCCGCTGCTGCGTGCCTGGGTAGACCGACCAAAGGTTTTACCCTGTTCGATCTGCCGCGCCAATGTGGACCGGCTATACCCTCCTCGGCCATCGCGCGTGTCATAAACCGGCTGGCTGTAGTATCGGTTGTTGCCCATGCCTGAAATCATATGGCCGATCAGCAACCCTGTAAGCAGATTGTTGCCACCGTTCCAGAGGCTGCTGCCTTGCGCCTGGGCTTGAGCCTGCTCTACTTCTGCTTTAGGCAAGTTGCCTGACAACGCAAGCTCGAAGCCGCCCATCTTGGGCATGAATTTGCCGTCTGAGGTGGCTTGGCAATAATCCTGCACGAAATCGGCGTCGCACGCTGCCTGGTCGTCATAGGTAGGTGCGGTCTTGCGGTGATCCGACAGCGCTTGGATATAGGCTTCGGAGCAGACATCCACGGGGACCTTGGTTTCGGCGCATTCCTGAACGGACTGGAACGTCTTCTTTACCGAATACGGCACGGTTTCGTCAGGGTTGCTACAGCCTGCCAGCGCCAGAGGCAATGTACCGGCCAGTACCAGGTGTACCGAACTGCGAGCTCTCATCGATCTCTCCTTGTGCTCAGGCTGACGGTGTCATGCAGGCCGAGTTCAGCAAGCCCACGCTCACAGCGACACAGGCGGAATAAATAGCCGCAGCCAACTCACCCTGGGCGATACGTGTCGCCAGGCCTTTGAGTACACGGCTGGTAACGAAGAAGGCAAGCAACTGCACCACACCGGCGATAAGCACCCATACGACGAAGTCCAGCACGCTGACGCTGTAGGAAATGATGCTGCTGGCAGGCAACGCGAAGCCGATCAATGAACCGCCTAACGCGATAGCCGCCGCCGGGTTGTTGCTCCGGATCAGCTCGAATTCCTTATGCGGGGTGATCCGGGTGTAAACAAACTGAAACAAAGCGAACAGCAGCGCCGCTACGACGATGTACAGCAGAAAACCAAACACGGCAGTGGCGTTGAGTGACATTCGGAGCGCGTCAAGCATAGAGAGAATTCCTTATCAGAGGACGGTGATGTCCGTAGGTTGGAGCGATACGCCGACGGCGGTAGTCAGTGAGACATTGCCTTCTGCATCTTCCTCGACCGAAAACAACAGGAACTCACGTCGATTGGTCAGGCCCATGTCGCGGGCGTACAGCATGCTGTTGTGGTTCACACGGTAGGCCCCTTCCGGATTGACAACCTGCTCCACCAGTGGCACCAACTCGGTTTGCCCATCTTCACTGCCCCACTGACGACCGTACTCGGCGCCTTCAAGGTCATAGTAAGGCATGCCAATCTTCGCGTGTTCACCTACCAAACGAAGCAGTTCGGCCTCGCTCGCAATGGTTTTTACGTCGTAGTAACCGAAGAGGATAATGTCCTCCATGTCGTGGGCACCCGGCCCGTTCATCACGAACTGGACGAAAAAGTCTTCGTTGTCCAGATAGGCCCGTACCAATCGTTTGGCCTGGCCCAGCTCAAGCGTGCCCAGCGCCCAGACCTTATCGTCAGCCGGTATGACCAGATCGGATTCACCTGCCAGAAGCCCTTTAAGATTGGGGCTGAAGCAGATCATCCGCTCCGGTGCCAGCCCAAGGGGTAAGCCGTGCGCCTGGGCCGTATCTGGCAACGCGCTTGAACCCTTTGGCGCTTCCAGGCCAAGTGCCCGCTTTAACCAACTCATTGAAAACTCCTGATTGAATGCTCTGGGTAGGCAGGCCATGGCTTGCCTAGGCGTTTGCCACCAAGGCCTTTGAATGCATCAGCCAGCCGACTATTGCCCCCGCAAGCGCACCAAACAGGTGGCTTTCGAATGACACGCCTGGCACCGGGATGAAACCTATGATCAGACCGCTGTAGGTCAAGACTACCAAGATTGCGATCAATACACTGACGATACTGCGCTCGTACCACGCCCGCGCCAGCAGGTAAGCCCACAAACCGAAGACCAAACCACTGGCACCTACATGGAGGCTGGTACGCCCAAACGCCCACACCAGTAAGCCACCGATCAGACAAATCAGCACGGTGACCCTGAAGTAACGCTCTACCCCTTCGCTCATGACCAACCAACTGAGTACGACCAGTGGTAGAAGGTTACTGAACAGGTGCCGGAAGGAGCCGTGAAGCGCCGGGGCGAAGACAATGCCCTGCAAGCCGTACAAAGTACGCGGAAGAATGCCATGGTGAACGAGCGCGTTGCCGCTGACCGTGTTGAGCACTTGGACAACGACCAATAGCCCAACCAAGGCAGCTATCACCTTAAACCGCATGCCCATGCGCGCTCCCCGCCTCCAGTGTTGGGCAGGGCAAGCACGCAATGCCTGCTTGCCCTCTTTAGCAATTACTGCGCAGTACCGTTCTGCTTGGCCTTGAGGCGGGCCAGTACATCATCGGCACCGCTGGCTTTGGCACCAATACCGGCTTGCTGCAGGCGACGCTCCAGGTCTCCACCGTTTGCGGTGTCGGCCAGCTCTTGGGCAGCCTCCAGGCGAGCGTCCTGAGCATCTTGGCGCTCCTTGATACGCGCCAACGAACCTACGGCAGTTTCAAGCTTGCCATTGGCACCGCCCGTAGCGGCAGCGGTGGCCACGCGTGCTTGCTGCACGGTCTCACGCGCCTTGGCCATTTCAATTTGCTGCTTCAAACCCTTGATTTGGGCATCAGCCTTGGTGACCTGCGCCTGCAACGTATCGACTTGCTTGCCGAACTGTTCTGCCAGCAGTTTCTCTTGGTCACGCAGGCCTTCGAGTTCAGCCACCTTGCCCGCGCATTCCGCGGCCAGGTTCTCTTCGCCCTTGTTCAGCGCGGCCATTGCCTTGCTTTCCCAACTGGCGATATCAGAGGCGTAGCCCTCCAGGCGTTGCAGTGACAGCTTTTGCCGCGCCTTGATTTCAATCAGCCCATTGCGGGCCTTAAGCACAGCGGTATCAGCGTCGCGGTGTTCCTGCTCCAAGATACGGATGGCATTGGCGTCGACGATGGCTTCGCCTACTTCAGAAGCGCCACCACGAAGGGCGGTTGCAATTTTTTTCCAGACACTCATTGAAATACTCCTGCCCGCAAAGGGGGCTTAAGCGTTGAAATAGTCTTCGAAAGCGTCGACTGCACGGATCACGTTGTCCGCCAGGGTCAGCACTTCTTGCACGATTACAGTGAGGTCTGATGCCGCGCTCAAAGCGCCGAACATGCAATACACCTCAGTGCCGGCACCCAGGGTTTCGATACCTACCGAGGACAGCGGGAATAGGTCGCGACTGCGCAGTACCACGTTGTTGAAGGCTGCAGGCTCCTTGACTTTCGAGACTTCCACCAAGGTGGTATCCACCAGAATCTGGTCACCTGACACGGCAATGTAGACAGGCAGGTCGCCGTGCTCGGTCATGGTCAAAGCAATGCTGTCACCCGCCCCATGCGCCAAGCGCACCTGGCCGGAGGTCACGATTTCCAGCTCTTCAAGCGCCTTGTGTAACGATTCAATCGTCCAGTTGCTGTTTTGCGTCATGAAATGCTCCAGTTTTATCCGTTCGCCTAGGAAGGGTTGCCGCAGTGCTTTCTCCATACCCCGAAGTGCATCTGCGTTTTCAGGAAGAATCCAGAACTCGCGCTTTACCAGCCCTGCCTCAGCCAGCCGCTGCCGCATGCTGCGGACATAATCGGTACTGGTTTTAGCCTTCGAAGCAGGGGGTACCGCGGTGGATTCAGCTTTCTTTCTGGGCGGCATGCGGTGGGCCTCGGTGTCTTGCATGAGCAGCACCCTACGCCCGCCGAGAGGGTCTTGCAATGTTTCATGTAAGGTTTTTAAAATATTACATGTAAGGATTTGTGACTGCTGCAAACCTTTGTCAGGGTGAAAAACCTGGCCGCTCTATTGAGGTCATGGATCATCCTCTAAAGGATTAACCTATGACGACTTCCAACCGCACCACCGCAACCACGCATACCGTCAGAACTGGCCCTGGCACTGTTCAGGTCGACCTTACCTGTCAGTTTGATGCTAACCAGAGCCTCGTTATCCAACCTGATGGCAAGATTCTGGTGGGGGGTTATACCGACTACCTAGCGTAGGGTGACCCCGATGCACCAGGCGAGGAGAGCTATGGCTACGAGCAGGATCATTCGGTCATCCGCCTGAACGCAGGCGGCAGCCTGGACACCCGCTTCCATGAAGGGGGTGTGGACATTGTTCCCACCGCAAGCCCCCGCGTCGCGCTACGAAGTAGCAGCGGTGCAACCCGACGGCAAGGTACTTGTTGCTATAGATGAACCCGAAGGTGTACGAATGGAGCGCTTCAACAGCAATGGCAGCCGTGATCTTACCTTGGCAAGAACGGTGCTATTACCGTAGACACTGTCGCTTACTTCGTAGGGATGGAGCTGAAGGTCGCGACAGACGGCACCTCCCTGCTCAGCGTTCGCGGATTTGACGAAGCGGCAGTGATCAAGATCGCCAATGACGGCTCGTTAGTTGAGAGCTTTGGCAATAAAGGCACCTTAACCCTGGCTATCCCCATTGACGACGACTACTACACCGAAGAGATTTCCACCGCAGTGCAAGCCGATGGCAGTGTCGTGTACGGGGCTCGTATAGCCTTCTGCTCCTTCAAGACCCCTTCTTTATCCTGAAGCGCTTTAATCCTGACGGCCAACTCGATACCCGTTTCGGCGACAAGGGCTTCTGTTTCTAACCCCTAGGATGGGGTTTGGCGACGACTCTGTGCTTACCGTGCAAGACGATGGCAAGATCATCGTCATGGGCCACGGCGGCAGCGATACCGCAGCCACCGTAGTGCGGCTCAATACCGATGGCTCCTATGGCAAAAGTTTCGGCGATGACGGCAAAGTAACTTTCGTAACCGACGCACCGATGGCGGTGACGGTGCAGGCCGATGGAAAGATCCTCGCCACAGGCACGACTAACGGCGATTTCAGCATTATCCGCTTCAATGCCGATGGCAACGTGGATAGCAGTTTCGGCAGCCAAGACGGCAAGCTACATATCGACGGCTACACCGGCGCAGACCTCCTGAAAGGCGCCGATGTGGCTGAGGTGATTCATGGCTTGGCGGGCGATGACGTACTCCAGGCCGGTGGCGGCCGCGACTTGCTCCAAGGCGGCGCTGGCGCGGACATCTTCCGTTTCAGCGCGCTCAGTGACAGTTACCGCACTGCGTCGCAGAACGTCAGTGACCGCATTCAGGACTTTGACCCTGCCCATGACCGTATCGACTTGATCGGCCTAGACTTCACCGGCATCGGCGACGGCCACGACGGCACCCTGGCCGTGCAGGCAAGCGCCGACGGCAGCCGTACTTACCTCATAAGCTACGATGCCGATGCCTCCGGGCAACGCTTCGAGCTGGCCCTGGACGGCAACCTGGTAGACCAATTGAACAGCGGTAACCTGGTGTTTACCCCGCCTACGTTTGAATGCACATCTGCCAAGGACACCATTACGGGCGCTGCCACGGAACTGGTGGCGCTTCTGCATGGTCATGCCGGCGCTGTCAGTGGCGGGGAGCGTTCACTATGGCAGCGAGTTGGATAGGAGAAAGCAGCAATGCCCACACCGAAAAAATCATCACCTATCAAATCGGCGCAGGTGTCTAAGCCTACGGTGGCCAGCGCTCGGAACCCGCGCTGGGCCAACCCTGAGCAGACGGCCATAGACTTGTTGGTGAGATTCAAAGGGCCCTTGAGCGCGCTCGGCGAGGTGCCGTTTACAGCCTCGCCGGATGCCCCTGAGGTGCATGGCGGGAGCGTTTGATCGAGCGAAGGCAAGCGAGTATGGCACCGTCAATGCACCCTCAGCAGCCTCAGCAGCCTATCTTCGAGCTAGCGCTGAAGCTGAGTGGGAACAGCTCATTCACGAGGCCACTGCCCATATAACGCAGCTTGAGATGCAGCTGGATACGCTTCAGGACGCAGAATCGAGGGGCTTGATTAACGAAGCAGCCAATAGGCGCCGCGACGAGCTGAGCAGCCAAGTGGAAGCATGGCGAGGGTACAGGGCATCGTTAGGCGTATTGCCTGATCAGGCTGGGTTTCCAGCTCAGATAACATGGCCTGAACAGCCCCAGGCAGCTCTATAGAGCAAGACAGCCAGGCACGATGCCCGTGAGAGGCCAGCAACCGTTTATTACGCCTTGCGGTGTCGGCCTGTAGGGTTTGTGTCATCGTCGCTGGCCACTGTCTTTCTTCGCGTGGAAGGGACCTTTTTCACAGCCTTGGCGGCGGCTTTCTTGGCCTTGGGCTTGGCCTGACTGGCCGATATGGCGAGGCGTGGGCGCCCGCCCAGTTTGCCGTTTGCGCGAGCAGCCGCCGCTTTCACTTGAGAGGTACTAGAGCCGCCTTTGGCGCCCAGTGTTTTAGCCATCCAGGCGCTGCTACCCAGGGTGCCTTGCAGCAGCGCTGGCACGTAAAGGTCTGCATCCAGGCTGGGAAAATGAAGCCCCAAGCCGGTTGGTGTTATCTCAATCTCGTCCAGGTCGTCGGGCTGGGCGTCACTCAAACCCTCGGCAAGGCGAGGCGGAAACGCTAGCTCCACACCACTGCTCAGCGCAATCACGATCCTAGAGGCTCGCCGGTCAAAACGTGCCGCAATGGCTCGCGGCCCTGCAACAAGGCGAGCTTGCATACGTGCCTCAGCTTCGTGCAACTCACGTTCGGATATGTCAGCCATGAATTTCCCTCCACTGTTTGCACAAGGTCGCCAACTCGGCTACCAGACTGCTCACCACCGTGTTCAGCTTAGGTCTGCTAAAGCCATAGCTTTCTCGCAGTTCAGGTGGCCCATCGGGGCAGTTCACAATAAATACTGCTTCGCAGCCATTACCAATCACATGCACATGGGCAGGCCTGTAATCGTTGGGATAAATGACAACTCGAAGGCCGCTAATACGGATTATTGTAGGCATGTGCGCATAATAACCTATGCGCTTGGGTTTTCAACCACCGTCCCCGATTGTGCCCCCACGGGGCAGTGACATATGCAGGGCGGGCCAGGGCTTTACTGTGTGGTCACACAACACCAAGTTATGTTCTGACGGCATTTGACTGAGCAACCTATGTGTAACACGCACACATAGGTACGCCCATGTCCACTACCTACCATCATAGGCGGCAGCAGCCCGACTGGGCAGTACACGGGGCTGAAGGCCCTCCTGGCGGCAGAGGCTCAGCTAGGGTGAAGTCGCGAGTTCTGGCGTACCTGGGCTGGATAGCCAGTCATGAAGACGGTCGGCAATGAAACCTATGAGCCACCTTTCAGGGGCACCATTGTTATCAGCCAAAACGCCGCCGTGGACGCCTCCGAAGCGATCATGACGCGCATTATCAAGCTGCACTTTGCGCGAAGCGTGGTCACCGAGCAGAGCCGCCAGGCCTTCGACGCGCTGGCCCAGCTGAAGACGGCGACCTTGAGTCACTTCCTGGTGATGGCAGTAAAGAAGGAAAAGGCAGTGATGGACACGCTTGCCGAACGCATCCCCGTGCATGAGGTAAGGCTGCGTCGCCTCAACACACATTGCGCCAGTTGCGACCAGCCCTTCCCGGCCGGGCAGAAAAGCGGCGGCTGTGCGTGTGGCGCGACCGAGCAGGGCTATATCCGCGTGGAGCGGATCATCACCAACCATGCTCAGTTAATGGCCTGCGTGGATGCCCTCCGCCTTGTGGGGCCCCTTACGGATGAGCAAGTGACGACCACCCCTAAGCGGGGCATGTGAAGCGAGCTTGGGCGGCGCTCTAACATGGCGAAGAAGTGCTGAAGGAGTGTCTCCAACTCATCCAGCGTTGGCCGTCAGGTCCACTCTCGGCTGCGGCTCACCATACCCAACTTGCGCAACACTGCGCGAGCGCCGGTCATAGCGTGCGGATCAATCTGGTACCCCCAAGCCGGTTTGGCCACGCTAAGTACCGTACCCAAGTGGGAAAGGTCGTTCCCCACTGTCTGTGCCTGTACCCCACCGCCTTCTGCACTCATGCGCCACTGGGCAAACTCAACCAGCTTTTGGCTGGTGAGCTGGGTCTCGCTTAACTCCCCTAGCCAAGAAGCCCGCAAGGCTTGAAGCGTAGCGCGCTTGGTTTTACCCAGGGGGCGGATGCGCTCGTACTCTTCCAGGTAACGCTTGATGATGTCCGAGAGCATGGCTTCACCGCCTCGCAAGGCTCGGGCGATACTTCCAGGCGCTGCTAGCTCCACCTCCCGACGCGCAGCCCATCCCCTAGCGGCCAGCAAGCGATCAAAGGTTTGGCATTCTTGATAGACTATCGCCCCACTCTTCTTTATTCGGATCTGCGCTGTGTATACCGCCGTTCCGTCCTTTTTCTTACGCTTACGTATCGTTGCCATGAGCCGGTGGTAAAACTCGATTTTCGGGTGGTAAATTTTACCACCGACACCTCAAAAACGAGCGGAAAGTGGTAAAAATAGCCTAGAACTTGATTCCTGATATGACACCCGAAACCATTCCAACCCCAGTAACCACGCGGCCTGCACTGTCTCGCCGCTTCAGTGTGGCACCCATGATGGATTGGACTGACCATCACTGTCGATACTTCCTGAGGCAGTTGTCCAGTCGCGCGTTGCTGTACACGGAAATGGTGACCACCGGCGCCTTGCTCAATGGTGATACTGGGCGGTTTCTTCAGCATGATGCAGCGGAATACCCACTGGCCTTGCAGTTGGGCGGCAGCAACCCGGCAGATCTGGCAGCCTGCGCCAAGCAGGCCCAAGCCGCCGGTTACGACGAGGTGAACCTCAACGTAGGTTGCCCCAGTGATCGCGTGCAGAACAACATGATCGGCGCCTGTCTGATGGCCCACCCTGCACTGGTCGCCCAGTGCATCAAGGCCATGCAAGATGCAGTAAGCCTACCGGTCACCGTCAAGCACCGTATTGGTATCAACGGCCGGGACAGCTACGAACAGTTGTGCGACTTCGTGGGCCACTTGGCAGAAACAGGTTGTACCAGCTTTACCGTGCATGCGCGTATCGCAATCCTTGAAGGCCTGTCGCCCAAGGAGAATCGCGATATTCCCCCCTTGCGCTATGACGTGGTCGCACGGCTCAAGGCCGATTACCCTAATCTCGAAATCATCCTCAATGGCGGGATAAAAACCCTGGAGGACTGCCTGGCTCACCTGCACACGTTCGATGGCGTGATGCTGGGTCGGGAGGCTTACCACAACCCGTACCTGCTGGCCCACGTTGATCAGCAGCTGTTTGGTAGCACTGCCCCTGCGATCAGCCGAAGTGAAGCGCTCGCGCGCATGCGGCCTTATATCGCTGCCCATCTCGCCGCAGGCGGCGCCATGCACCACGTCACTCGGCACATGCTAGGGCTGGGCCAAGGGTTCCCCGGTGCCCGACGCTTTCGCCAGTTGCTGTCGGTGGATATTCATAAAACCACGACACCGCTCGCACTACTGGATCAAGCCGCCGTGTTGCTCGAAGGTCGTTAAACAGGAACCCGCCGTGACCGGCGCACTCGAACGCCTACACCCCGCGCTCGACCATTGAGGGCCAGACGCCGCTGGGGTAATGTCGTCAATCCGTATAGGACAGAGAACGCTTATGACTTCCAAGCTGGAACAACTGAAACAATTCACCACCATTGTGGCTGATACCGGCGACCTGGACGCCATCAAGCGTCTGAAGCCACAAGACGCAACCACCAACCCATCATTGCTCCTCAAGGCCGCCAGCCTGCCAGGCTATGCCGAAGTCCTTAAAAAGACCATTGGTGATGCGAATGGGGACGTAAGCGTTGCCGCCGACGCATTGTCGGTTGCGGTAGGGGGCGAAATCCTCAAATTCATTGATGGCCGCATCTCCACCGAAGTTGACGCACGTCTGTCATTCGACACCGAGGCCATGCTGAACAAGGCTCGTCATATCATCGAACTGTATGACAAAGCCGGCGTTAGCAAGGACCGCGTACTCATCAAGCTAGCCTCCACCTGGGAAGGCATTCGCGCTGCGGAGCAGCTTGAGAAGGAAGGCATTCAGTGCAACCTCACCCTCCTCTTCTCGTTTGCCCAAGCCGCAGCGTGCGCCGACGCAGGCGTCTTCCTTATTTCGCCGTTCGTAGGCCGCATCTACGACTGGTACAAAAAGGCCAATGACACCGATTACACCGGTGCCGAAGATCCAGGCGTGCAGTCTGTGACGCGCATCTACAACTACTACAAAGCCAACGGTTACAACACGGTGGTGATGGGCGCAAGCTTCCGCAACACTAGCCAGATCGAGCAGCTCGCTGGCTGCGACCGCCTGACCATCAGCCCTGACTTGCTGGACAAATTGCTCCAGGATGAAGGCACCCTCGAACGTAAGCTCGCGCCAGGTAACGGCGGTGAAGCCAAGCTGCAATTGGACGAGACTAGGTTCCGCTGGATGTCCAACGAAGACGCCATGGCCACTGAAAAACTGGCTGAAGGTATTCGTCAGTTTGCACGGGACCAGGAAAAGCTCGAGAAGATCATCCGCGAATACAAAGCCTGAAATGAAGGCAGCGCTGGCCCTTCCTGTGGGCCAGCGTCTTCAGTAATGAGAGGATTGCGGTGATTCCCAGCTGTGTATGGGGCAGCATCGGCCATTCGGCCTAACTGCGCTCCAGCGCATTGACCAGATCGTGGAAGGCTTCACGGTTAGAGTCATTCAAGCCCATGAGAATCCGGTGCGCCTCCAGGACCTTGGACCGCACCACATCCTCAGATTGATCCTGTGACGGAAGATCCGTTAGGCAATCCGAACAGGGTATAGGCCGGTCAACAATGTTGAAGACCTGATCAAAGCCCATAGAGGCTAGCAGCCGAGTGATGTCCTCGTGCGTGGTAACCAACGTAGGCAACAAGCCGATCTTCTGCCGTGACAAGATTGACAGCTTGGCCAATAGCCCCAGCGTAGTGCTGTCAATGCTGCGCGTCTCGGTCAGGTCGATGACAATGGCTGAAAAATCCAGAGCGGAGAATATCCGCTCGATGGTTGCATCCAGCGCCGAACAAAGCGTGAGGCGTACTTCCCCAACAAACTTGAGGACAAACGTCCCGCTCTGCTCGGCAAACTGGATTCTACCGGTACTCATTCAAAATTCCTGCTAAGCACCAACATGGCGATGTCATCCGGCATCTCTCCAAGGGTGGCCAATCCAAACTTCTTGCGCAAGCCATCCAGGCTTCCGCCCGCTGCCTTGACGATTTCCGGCAAGGCAGCTTCTTTATGTTTGAGCGTTTCACCTGGTAAAAGGTCCAGGATGCCATCTGAGAACAACGTGAGGCTGAACCGCTCCGGCAGCGCGATCACGTGATTTGTGTAGCTGGCCTCATCGAACAGGCCTACGGGTAGGCCACGCCCTTCCAGATAATGCGCCTTGTCACCGGTAAAGAACACCGGCAAGGGCAAGTGGCCGCCTATGCTGTACGTCAGCAGGCTGGTTTCCTCGTCGATAACGCCGCCCACCATGGTCACATGCTTGCCCAGCTTGCAATTGATCAAGCCACGATTGATGTGGGAGAGCACATCGGATGGCCGGAAGTCAGGCATCAAACCATTACGGCGTGACTCGAACATCAGGCGGGTGGTCATGAATTTCAAGAGCACCGTGACAAAAGCCGACGAAGCGCCGTGCCCGGACACATCGGCCAAATAAAACGCCAGTCTGTGATCATCCACCCTGAAACAGTCGACGAAATCCCCAGACAGGTAGAGCGATGGAATGATCTGGTGCTCGAAGCGAAAGCCGCCGCTTGCCCAAGGGTTGACCGGCAGCATATTCATCTGCACTTGTCGGCCTGCGTTTTGGTCCTCCTGAAGCAGGTGAAGGCTGGCCTCAAGCTCCCGGTTGGCCGTTTCGAGCTTTTCGCGGTACCGCTGGTTTTCTCGCATCAGGCGCGAGCGGTCCAGGGCGCGGTGAACGGAGTGCTCAAGGACAGCAAGGTCTTCCAGAGGTTTTATGAGGTAATCCGCAGCGCCTAGGCGCAGGGCCTCAACGGCATCATTCATCACACCCGCACCTGACACCACGATAATGGGCACTGTGGCGCCACGCTCGGTGATCTGACGGATAATGTCCAGGCCACCAACCTGAGGCATGCGCAGGTCGCAGATCACCAGGTCCGGGTTAGCCTCTTCGAAAACATCCAACCCCTTCTGGCCGTTGTTGGCTTGAAGAACGTGGAAACCGCTGTCTTCCAGATAGGCCGCCAGGCTGGCGCGCACTACATCGTCATCGTCGATTATGAGCAGCGTTGCACTGGAGTTTTGCATGTGGGCAAACGGCGCCAGAAATGGGTTGGCATCAGGGAGGCTCGGCCGGGGCAGACAGCATCGCTGGTTTCTTTTCTGGCCCCTCTCCTGCGGTACAGGTGTATAACCGCGACCGGCAAACAACAGAGGTGCCCTGTAAGGCGCAGACGGTACTCCCATCCGCCTGGGGTTTCAAGCAGGCACCGATGGTCGAAAGAACCCTTTACACCTTAATTGGCACAGCGTTATAAATCCGTGGAAGCTTTTTCACCCATCAAAGGAAGAGAACATGGGCCAGCTGGATCAGCAGTACAGCGAAAAACGGGATTTCATCCGCATGACAGTCGACGCTGAAGTCGAAGCGACCATGGGGAATGAAAAAATCCAGGCCATCTGTCATGACCTTTCCGGGAATGGCATCGGGTTGAAAGCAACCTGTACATGGAAGCTGGGTGACCGAGTAGGTGTTCACCTGCCGTCCCACTCAAAGGACCTTGATGACTACAACGCCATGACTGAAGTGGTGCGTGTTGAAGACCTGCCCGATGGGTCCCGCCTGCTGGGCCTGAGCGTTATCAAGCAGTAGCCCCGCGAGGGTGGGGATCACAAGAGCCCCACCCTTGGTCTACGGCTAGAAGTCGTCTTCTACCTGGCCGTCCCTTACCTTGAATTCCCGGTTTTGCAAGTAGGCATTGCGCAGGAAAAGGTATTTATCTCCATTGATGAGCTTCTCGGCCGGCAGCAGGCTGGCGCGGGTATCTATGATGTCGGTCGCCAGGATCGTGTTGCGCGTTGGCACGTGATCGATGTAGCGGTAGGGCCGAGCGTAGGTGTCAGGGTACTTGCCCAAAGCGTCACGCACCGTGCTAGGGCCAAAGAACGGCAACATTACGTACGGCCCGCTGGAGACGCCCCAATACCCCAGGGTCTGCCCAAAGTCTTCGTCATTACGCTGCAGGCCCATGCGAGAGCCCACATCGAAGAACCCCAACAGGCCGAATGTAGTATTGAAAATCAACCGTGCGGTATCGGTACCTGCCGCAGCAGGTTTGGCCTGCAGCACGTTATTTAGCAGATTTGTGACGTCTCCCACATTCCTGAACATATTGTGGATGCCGTCTTCCAGAAACTGCGGCGTAACGGCTTCATAGCCCTTGGCGAGAGGCTTGAGGGTGTAAGTATCCAGCGTATCGTTGAAGCGGAAAATCGCTCGGTTCACGCCTTCCCATGGATCGTCCTCCGCTGCCTGGCTGACTGCCGGTGCAACGACCAGGCCCGCCATGAGGCAAGCACCCGCGAAACGATTTAACAGGGCCGCACCCTTGCAACGCATAATCAGATCCTCATGGAGTGGGCAAAAAGCATCTCGCCTGCCCTTATCAAAACGCTTGGAGTATAAAGCCTAACCGGCCCCTTGCGCAGACCACATCCAGGGGCCTGCGGTTCGCTATGCGGCAGCCGTCAGCGGGTAAGGGATTTTTTAGGAGCCCCAGGTGGTCAATGCCTGTGCTGACTCATTAGGAGAACGTTATGCCAGCCCTTGAATTGCAACGACAACTCGCGGAACTGCGTGAAGAATACGACCGCAACCCCCCTGCCACGCAGGAGGAGCAGGCTGAACTCCAAGACTTGATGACCCAGATCCAGGCACGCCTGGAACTGGAAAATGCTCACGCCACTCAGGGCGAGAGCCTGGTGGATGGCGTGAACCTTGCGGCGGAACGCTTTGAAGTCAGCCACCCCGGCTTGGCAGGTACGCTGCGCAACATCATGCAGACGCTCGGCAGCATTGGTATTTAAAACACTCCGTGGCGCCTACTGACGCGCCACTCGAGCGTTATCGAACGCCTGTTCATGGGTACTGCGGTAGGGGTTGATATCCAGCCCCCCGCGGCGCACATAGCGGGCAAACACTGTCAGCCGTTCAGGCTTGAGCAAGCGCTGCAAATCAAGGAACACCCGTTCTACGCACTGTTCGTGGAAGTCGGAATGTTCTCTAAAGCTTACCAGGTACGCCAACAAGCTTGCGTGGTCCAATGCAGCGCCCGTGTAGCACACCGCAAGGCTGCCCCAATCAGGCTGGCCCGTCACAGGACAGTTGGAGCGCAACAGGTGACTGTGCAGTTTCTCTTCCACTACGCGCGTAGGGTCGCAGCGCAGCAGCTCAGGCCGCGGGTGACTGTAGTCGGTGGGGGTTATTTCTAGAGAATCCACGCAGACACCTGGCAAGGGCTTCATGCCCCGCGCTTCTACCTCGGCCACGCTCATGAGGCTCACCTGCACAGGCTTGCCTGCCGCTGCACTCAAGTCTCTCGCCAGGCACGCTTGAACCTGCTCTTCATCCTCAAAACAGCTTTGATTGAGCGAGTTCAGGTACAGCTTGAAGGATTTGCTCTCGATGATATTGGGCGAATCTGCCGGAACACTGAACGTGCCAATGGCGATCACAGGCTTCCCGGAGGGCAGCAGCCACGAGAGCTCGTAGCAATTCCAAACGTCTACCCCTACGTACGGCAGGGTATCGGCGGTGAGCCCCAGCTCAGCCCATTTGACGAGCCGTGGAATAGGGAACAACAAGCCTGGTGTGTACGTCGAGACGTACTGGCTGGCTTTACCCAGAGGAGAATCTTCAGCGGCGGGATGCATCGGGCGACCTGAATACGATGAACAGGCGGCTATTCTACCGACACCTCTGCGCCACTCCTACCCTTAACCTATCGTCAGCGTGCGACGTCCATGCGCTTGATATCGGCAGCGGGCTTGTCGCCTTGCAGAGGGTGAACGATGCTTAAGCCGCCCACGCCACTCATAACAACGAGGCTCACCATGAAAACCGTCGCGCAGTTGATCAAGCTCAAAGCCCATGTGGACGTCTATACCATCGGTCCCGAGCAGATGGTGCTCGATGCGCTGAAATTAATGGCAGACAAAAACGTAGGGGCGCTGCCCGTGGTGGAAGACGGCCGGGTGATTGGCGTAGTGAGCGAGCGCGACTATGCGCGCAAGGTGGTGCTGGCCGGCCGCTCTTCTGTGGGCACACCCGTGCGCGCCATCATGAGCGCCCCAGTCATTACAGTCGGGCCCGGCGAGGACATCGACCACTGCATGAACACCATGACCAATGGCCACTTGCGCCACTTGCCTGTGGTTGAAAACGGCGCGCTGGTGGGGCTGCTTTCCATTGGCGATCTGGTCAAGGAGGCTATCGCCGAGCAGGCTAGCCTCATCAACCAGTTGGAGCAGTACATCCGTGGCGAATGAACGCATGCCGAGCGGTGGCTATTCGTAGCGTAGCGCGTAGGCCGGCTGAATCTGGGACGCCCGCCAGGCAGGGTACAAGGTTGCAAGGAAGCTCAATACCAGCCCGGCACCGCTGACCAGTACGACATCCGCCCACTGCAACTGGGATGGCAAGTTGCTGATGAAATACACGTCCGAGGTAAAGATGTGCTGCCCTGTCACGCGCTCAAGCCACCCTACGAGCGTGCTGACGTTGAAAGCCACCACGACCCCCAGCACACTGCCTACCAGCGTCCCGATGACCCCAATGATGCTGCCCTGCACCATGAAGGTTGCCATGATCTGCCTCGGCGTAGCCCCCAGGGTGCGCAGGATGGCGATGTCGGCACCTTTCTCGTTTACCACCATGACCAGCGTCGCGATGATGTTGAACGCCGCCACGGCGACAATCATCAGCAGCAGTAGGCCAATCATGGTCTTTTCCATCTTCATGGCACTGAACAGGCTGCCCTGGGTGTGGGTCCAGTCGTCAGGGTGGTACCCCTGCCCCAGCTGACCCACGATAGTCTGCGCGACCTCAGGCGCCGACCACAGATCACGCACTTTCAGGCGCACGCTTTGCACCTGCCCAGGCTGCCACTTATTGATCTCAGCAGCGTCGGCCATGTTGATCAGTGCCAACGAACCATCGATCTCTGCGCCCACGCGGAAGATGCCGACGACGTTCAGACGCTGCATACGAGGGGTGATACCGCCAGGGGCGGTGCTTTTTTCCGGCACGATCAGCGTGATGCGATCACCTACGCCCAAGCGGAAACGACGCGCAGTAATCTCACCGATCACCACGCCAAACTCTCCAGGGACCAGCTGTTGAAGGCTCCCCTGGGTGATGTGGCTGGCTACGATCGAAACCTTGGCCTCCTCAGCGGGGTCGATGCCACTAAGCTGGATAGGCTGCATCGCGCCTCGGTACGAGAGCATCCCGTCCAGCTCGGTGAAGGGCGCTGCGCCAACCACTTCGGGGTTGCGCAGCGCGGCCGCTGCCAGCGTGCGCCAGTCATCGATAGGCGCATCGCCCACCAGGGCAGCGTGAGGCACCATGCCGAGAATGCGCGTACTCATCTCGCGCTGGAAACCATTCATGACCGAAAGCACAACGATCATAGCCATGACGCCAAGGCCCAGGCCGATCATGGACGTCATGGAGATGAACGAGATGAAGTGGTTGCGACGCTTGGCCCGGGTATAGCGAGCGCCGATGAAAAGAGGCAAGGGTCTGAACATGCGCGACACCAGAAAAAAAGCAGGCGGCGCCAGGCGCCACCGGGGTTCAGAGCGGGACCAAACGGCCCTCGTCCAATTTCAGCACTCGGTCCATTTGCCCGGCCAGCGCCGGGTCATGGGTAACTACCAGGAACGCGGTGCGCAGCGAACGGCTGAGTTCCAGCATCAAATCCTGGATACCCTGGGCGGTGTGCTGATCCAGGTTGCCCGTGGGTTCGTCCAGCATCACCAACCCAGGCTGATTCACTAGCGCCCGCGCAATGGCCACGCGCTGGCGCTCACCACCGGACAGCTCAGCCGGCTTGTGGGCCAAGCGATGCCCCAGGCCTACCCTTTCCAGCAGCTGGGTAGCGCGCTGCCGCGCGTCAGGAATCGACGTACGCCCGATCAGCAGGGGCATGCAGACGTTTTCCAAGGCAGTGAACTCGGCCAGCAGGTGATGGAACTGATATACGAAGCCCAACGCCCGGTTACGGAGCAGGCCACGGTCGCGCTCACTGAGCGACGACAGCTGCTCCCCCGCCAGCCACACGCTGCCTTCGGTCGGCGTATCCAGCCCGCCCAGCAGGTTGAGCAAGGTGCTTTTACCGGAGCCGGAGGTGCCCACGATGGCAACCCGCTCGCCGGCATGCAGTTCGAGCTCAAGGTTGGACAGCACCACCACCGACTCAGGGCCCTCGTCGTAGGCCTTGCCCAGGTTCCGGCAACTTAATACGGCTTGTTCAGTCATGGCCAACTCACTCATAACGTAGCGCCTCCGCAGGCTGGGTGCGCGCCGCACGCCAGGCCGGGTACAACGTGGCTAGAAAACTCAAGGCCAGCGCCGCGCCGCAGACCAAGAGCACGTCTTGGGCCATCAGCTGGGACGGGATGTAATCGATGAAGTAGACGTCCGGGTTAAGGAATTTATGCCCGATCAACCGTTCGAGCCCTGCAATGGCCCGGCTGACGTTCAACGCGCCCAGCATCCCCAGCACGCCACCTACCAAGGTGCCGATCACACCAATGATCGTACCCTGCACCATGAACACGCCCATCACCTGACGGGGCGTCATGCCCAACGTGCGCAGGATGGCGATGTCGCCGCGCTTGTCGTTGACCACCATCACCAGCGTGGAAATGATGTTGAACGCCGCGACCGCGACGATGAGCAACAACAACAGGCCAATCATGTTTTTTTCCATGCGGATGGCCTGATAGAGGTTCCCGTGGGTGCGGGTCCAGTCACGGGTGTAGTAATCGGTGCCCAGTTGCTGGGCCAACTGGTAAGCGCCACGTGGGGCCTGGAACAGGTCGTGGAACTTCAATCGCAAGCCTTGTACCTGCCCAGGCGCCCAGCGGTGCAGACGGCCCAAGTCTTCAAGGTTGGCCAGCCCCAGGTAGCCGTCGATCTCGCCAGCCCCTACATGGAAGATGCCGGTGACGGTGAAGCGCTTCATGCGAGGGAACATACCAGCAGGGGTGACCGTGACTTCAGGTGCGACGAACGTGACTTTATCGCCCACTTTCACGCCTAGCCTGCCCGCGGCCTTGTCACCCAGCATGACCCCGAAGCCGCCTGGGGCAAGGTCGGTGAGGCGGCCTTCACGCAAGAAGGCGTCGATGATCGACACCTTGCCTTCCTGGGCAGGGTCGATGCCATTGAGCAGCACCTTCTGCACCTGACCCTCGTGCGTAAGCAGCCCTTGCAATTGAGTGAACGGGGCTACCGCAGCCACGCCTGGATAGCGCGCCGCTTTGGCGGCCAGCGCTTGCCAGTCGGCAATCGGCTGCCCGGCCTCGATGGTCGCGTGGGGGACCATGCCCAACACGCGGTCGCGCATCTCACGGTCGAAGCCGTTCATGACCGATAACACCACGATCATCACGATCACACCGAGGGCCAGGCCGGTCATGGACGTAAGGGAAATAAACGAAACAAAGTGATTCCGACGTTTGGCACGGGTATAGCGCGCGCCTACGAAGGCAAAAAGAGGTCTGAACATGTGAGTGCTTGTTCGGAGTGAAAGAAACATCCGTGTGGCGACGCCGACGCAGCGGTCGTACACTCGGACTTCAACCGCCAACTTGGGTTCGCCATGCCGACACCAGATGAAGTAGAGCGCCGCGAATACTACCGTATCGAGGACCGCATCGCACTTGAAATAACCCCCTTGGACGACACCCACGCGTTGTCGCCGGAAGGGTCTCCCCTCTTCAACCTGTTGAGCGAGCTGCACCTGAGTGAGTTCGAATCACAGCACCTACTGCGTCAGCTGGGGGAAAACAATCGACCCTTGAGCGGTTTTCTCAAGGCCCAGAACAAGCGCATAGACCTGCTTAGCCAAGTGGTCGCGCAGATGCTGCTGGGGTCACTCGGCGAACCGCGACCTGTGGTCATTTCGGAGGCCGGGCTGGATTTCCAAGACCCAAACCCCTTGCCGCCGAATACACGCCTGGACCTCAAGATGGCCTTCATGCCGCAGGCACTGGGCATGATGCTCAGGGCACGGGTGGTGCACTGCAACACCCTGGCCGAGGGCGGCTACGCCATTGGCGTGGAATTCGAGGGCACGACCGATGCCCAGCGCCAGTTGATGGCCCGTTACGTGCTGCAAAAGCAGGCCATGGAACGTCGCCAGGCCCGCGATCAAGCCACAGACACGCTCTGACCCTCTCTTTTAAGGAACCTGCTGTGACCTTGATCTACGGCCACCGTGGCGCTAAAGGTGAAGCGCCGGAAAACACCCTGGCCAGCTTCAAGCAGTGCCTGGCGCATGGCGTGAAACGCTGCGAGCTGGACCTGCACCTGGCCCGTGATGGCGAACTCATGGTGATCCATGACCCTACGCTCAAGCGCACCACCGACCTACGCGGCAAGGTGAGCGACTACACCGCAGCCCAGCTGGAGGCCACCGATGCACGCAAGGGAGGGCCGGGCTGGCAACAACCCTGCCCGGTGCCACGGCTTGAGACACTGTTCGAGCAGTGCGCCTTCGAACACTGGCAGCTTGAGGTTAAAAGCGCCTCGCGTACGCGAGCAGCGACCATGGTGCTGAACATCCGTGAGCTTGCCCAGCGTCACGGTGTGCTGGACAAGGTCACGATCACCTCGAGCTCACGTGAGGTGCTACGGGCGGCGGCCGATCTGGTCCCGGACATCTCCCGAGGCCTGGTCGCTGAATACGCGTGGCTCGATCCGCTGAAGATTGCCCAAGGCTATGGCTGTCAGTACCTGGCGCTGAATTGGACACTGTGCACCCCGGAGCGCTTGCTCAAGGCGCAACGCCAAGGGCTGCACGTGTCGGTATGGACGGTCAACGACCCGGCCCTGATGCGCCGGCTCGCTGACTTTGGTGCAGACAGCCTTATTACAGACTTTCCCGGTTTGGCCACCGCCACGCTCGGGACTCGCTGAAGGCTTGCGCCCCGGCCGGCTCGGGCCACCGGCCGGAGCCGCTTAAAAAAGCCGGTTCAGACCATCGTAGGCGGCAACCCGGTAGGCTTCGGCCATGGTGGGGTAGTTGAAGGTAGTGTTCACGAAGTACTTCAGGGTATTGAGCTCACCGGGCTGGTTCATGATGGCCTGGCCAATATGCACGATCTCTGAGGCCTGGTCTCCGAAACAGTGCACACCCAGCACTTGTAGCGTTTCGCGGTGGAACAGGATCTTTAACATGCCCACCGGCTCATTGGAGATCTGGGCCCGCGCCATGCCCTTGAAGAAAGCTTTGCCCACTTCGTAGGGTATTTTATCCTTCGTCAGTTCTTCTTCGTTCTGGCCAATGGAGCTGATTTCCGGAATGGTGTAAATACCGGTGGGCACGTCATTAACGAAGCGCCAGCTGCCGTTGTCGACAATCGTACCTGCCGCAGAACGCCCCTGGTCATAGGCAGCGCTGGCCAGGCTAGGCCAGCCGATCACGTCCCCCGCTCCATAAATGGTCGGCACGCTGGTACGGTAGCCCTCGTCTACTTCAATCTGTCCACGGCTGTTGACCTTGATGCCGATGTTTTCCAGGCCCAACTGGTCGGTGTTGCCCGTACGGCCGTTGCACCACAGCAAGGCGTCAGCCTTGATCTTCTTGCCTGACTTCAGGTGCAGCACCACACCGTGGTCTACGCCCTCTACCCGCTCGTATTCTTCCTGATGCCGCACCATCACGTTGTTGTTGCTGAAGTGGTAGCTCAGGCCTTGAGAAATCTCGGAATCGAGAAAACTCAACAACTGCTGGCGGTTGTCTACCAGCTCCACTAACACCCCCAGGCCACTGAAGATGGAGGCGTACTCGCAGCCAATGACACCCGCGCCGTAAATGATCAGTTTGCGGGGGGTATGAGTGAGGCTAAGGATGGTGTCGCTATCGTAGATGCGCGGGTGGCTGAAGTCGATGTCCACCGGGCGATAAGGCCGCGAGCCGGTAGCAATGATCACCTGTTTGGCGACCAGTTTTTCCTGTGCACCATTGGCGCAAATGACTTGCACGGTCTGTTCGTCAGAGAAGCTGCCGCTGCCGAAGAACACATCCACGCGGTTGCGTGCGTAATAACTGGTGCGAGAGGCCACCTGCTTGGCAATCACCCGCTCGGCACTCTTGAGCACGTCGGGGAAGGAGAACCAGCGGGGCTCGCCAATGATCCGGAACATCTCGCTGGTGTTGAACTGGATGATCTGCTTGACCGAGTGGCGCAGGGCCTTTGAAGGGATGGTCCCCAAATGAGTGCAGTTGCCGCCGACCTGCCGACGGTTGTCCACCATGGCGACCTTGCGCCCGGCCTTGGCGGCGTTCATGGCCGCCCCTTCACCCGCGGGGCCTGAACCCAGCACCACTACGTCGTAGTTGTAGACAGCCATGCGTACTCCTTCAGAACAGGCCGCTGCGCTCACAGCGCAAGCAGCTCGAAATACCTGGGCCGGCGCCAAGTCAATGTGCAATTTGGCCTAGCCTGCAAGGCGCGAACATTACCCGTTAGGCGTGCAATTGGCTATCTCGACCTCACCCTCAACGCCGCTGCGCCTCATGGTGCAGACCACACTGCAGCCGATTTTGCCTCAATGGAATGCTATACGGCACTCCCTGTCCGAACGGATTTCATTTGCCTGTGTCCACAGCTAACACATATGGTTACAAATGCGCCAAGGTGCGTACGCACGCTTTGCAGCAAGCACGCCAAAGGCGTCTGGCACAGGGCTTTCCCTCTAATAAAACGGTCAATTGGGTACCTTTATGGCTTCTCCACCAGGCAAGGGCAAAGCGATATTTCGCGTTGTCAGCGGCAACTTCCTTGAAATGTTTGATTTCATGGTCTATGGCTTTTACGCCACTGCCATCGCCGCCACCTTTTTCCCCACCGACAGCGAGTTCGCCTCGCTGATGCTATCGCTCGCAACCTTTGGCGCCGGCTTCCTCATGCGCCCACTGGGTGCCATCGTGCTGGGAGCTTACATTGATCGCCACGGGCGCCGTAAAGGCTTGATCGTGACCCTGGGCATGATGGCCATGGGTACACTATTGATCGCGCTGGTGCCCGGCTATGCCAGCATTGGCGTCGCGGCACCGGTGCTCGTGTTGCTGGGCCGGCTGCTGCAAGGGTTCTCGGCGGGCGTAGAACTAGGCGGCGTCTCAGTGTACCTGGCAGAAATCGCCACACCGGGCCGTAAAGGCTTCTTCGTCAGCTGGCAATCGGCAAGCCAACAGGTGGCGGTGATTGTCGCTGGCCTGCTGGGCGTCATCCTGCACCACTTCCTGTCACCACAGGAAATGAGCGAATGGGGCTGGCGCGTGCCCTTCCTTATCGGCTGCCTGATCGTACCGGTGATTTTCTTCATTCGCCGCTCACTGGAAGAAACGCCCGAGTTCCAGGCGCGTACCCACCGCCCTACTCTGCGTGAAGTCCTGGCGTCCATCGGGCAGAACTTCGGCCTAATCATCGCCGGCATGGCCATGGTGGTAATGACCACGGTGTCCTTCTACCTGATCACAGCCTACACCCCAACCTTCGGCAAGGCTGAGCTGCACTTGTCGGAGTTCGACGCCTTGCTGGTGACCATGTGCATCGGCCTGTCGAACTTCATCTGGTTACCCGTGATGGGCGCGGTGTCCGACCGTATTGGCCGCAAACCCTTGCTGGTCAGCACCACGGTGCTGGCAATCATCACCGCCTACCCACTGCTTGCATGGCTAGTGGGCTCGCCCAGCTTCGGTCACTTGTTGATGGTGGGGCTGTGGCTGTCCTTCCTGTATGGCTCTTATAACGGCGCCATGGTCGTGGCCCTGACCGAAATCATGCCCAAAGAAGTGCGCACCACTGGCTTCTCCCTGGCCTACAGCCTGGCCACTGCCACCTTCGGTGGGTTCACCCCGGCAGCCTGCACCTGGCTGATCCATGTTCTGGATAATAAGGCAGCGCCTGGCCTGTGGCTAAGTGGTGCAGCGGTGATGGGTTTAATTGCGACGCTGGTGCTGTTCCGCACTAACCCGCACTTGCGTACAGCGCATGCGGTGTGAGAAGTAGCAGCGTGGCTTGCCAGCGACCGGGCGCATTACCTCTATGAGCCTCAGTCGCTGCCAAGACGCCCTGCTACCGGCGCAAAAAAAGCCCCGGGGCCATTAGGCACCGGGGCTTTTTTACATCACAGGCTATCGCTTACTGGGGAAACGCAGGCGGGTTGACCCCGGCCATGTCTTCCATTACACGGATCACCTGGCAGCTGTAGCCAAACTCGTTGTCGTACCAAACATACAGAACAACGCGGTTATCGTTGCAGATGGTGGCCTCGGCATCGACCACACCGGCGTAGCGCGAACCAACGAAGTCGGTAGACACCACTTCGGTGGAGCTGACGAAGTCGATCTGGCGGGAGAGTTCGGAATGCAGGGCCACATGGCGTAGGTATTCGTTCATCTCTTCGCGGTTGCTAGGCGTGTCCAGGTTCAGGTTCAGGATCGCCATCGAAACGTTCGGCGTAGGCACGCGGATCGCATTGCCGGTCAGCTTGCCGGCCAGCTCAGGCAACGCCTTGGCTGCAGCGGTAGCAGCGCCGGTCTCGGTGATGACCATGTTCAGCGCAGCACTGCGACCACGGCGTTCGCCCTTGTGGAAGTTATCGATCAGGTTCTGGTCGTTAGTGTACGAGTGAACGGTTTCGACGTGACCGTTGGCGATGCCGAACTTGTCATTGATCGCCTTGAGCACCGGCACGATGGCGTTGGTGGTGCAAGAGGCCGCCGACACGATCTTGTCGTCGGCAGTGATCGTCTGGTGGTTGATGCCATGCACAATGTTCTTCAGCTTGCCTTTGCCCGGCGCGGTAAGAATCACGCGGTCAATGCCAGGGCACGCCAGGTGCTGGCCCAGGCCCTCGGCATCCCGCCACACACCGGTGTTGTCTACCAGCAGCGCGTTCTGGATACCGTACTGGGTGTAGTCCACCTCGTTGGGCGCCTTGGCGTAGATCACCTGAACCAGGTTGCCGTTGATGTTCAGGGTATTGTGCTCTTCGTCCACCATGATGGTGCCGTCGAACGAACCATGAACCGAGTCGCGGCGCAGCAGGCTGGCACGCTTGCTGAGGTCGTCCGTAGAGCCTTTGCGCACCACGATGGCACGCAGGCGCAGGCCATCGCCGCCGCCGGTTTTTTCGACCATGATGCGCGCCAGCAGGCGACCGATACGGCCAAAGCCGTACAACACCACGTCTTGGCCCTTGCGGTGACCGGCTTCAGTGGACTGCTTGCCCACAACGTCTGCCAATTCGTCGCGAACGAAGGCCTCGGCATTGCGACCATTGCCCTCAGCCTTGAATTTGACCGCCAGCTTGCCCAAGTCTACCGAGGCCGCGCCCAGCGTGAGCTGGCTCATGGCCTGAAGCAGCGGGAAGGTCTCGTGAACCGACAGTTCGCTGGAGTCGACCTGACGATGACGGGCAAAGCGGTGGGCCTTGAGCAGCGCAATAACAGAGCGGTTGATCAGGCTGCGGCCATAAATCGAGGTCACCACGTTATTGTTACGATAAAGCTGACCGATCAACGGGATCATCGCCTCGGCGAGTGCTTCACGATCGATCCATTCACCAAGACACTGGTCGGGCTTCTGATTCACGGTAACCTTCCACATGTAGGGGTAATAAAAAGGGGCTACATTATGACTTCGGCGGCCCGGCCAACGCAACGAGCACCCGGCAGCACGGCTGCATAGACCGTTGCGCTGCGGTGAAGTTCGAACAATCCACCGCGTTCTTTTTGCCTCCTGCACCACTGACAGGCGCCCCGCTCCACCGCTACAATCCTCGTTTGACTCAGTACCTGGAGCTTTACCTCACCGTGCCAGTTCTGCGCCTTCCGCCGTTACCCTCCATGGCAAGTTCCGCGTCGCCGGTCAAACAGACCTGGGGCAACCTGCCCGGTGCCGCCCTGAGCCTGGCCATCGCCGAGGCTGCCAGCACCGCCAAGCGTTTCACGCTGCTGCTTACACCTGACAGCCAGGCGGCAGACAGGCTCGAACATGAGCTACGCTTCTTCGCCCCCGAACTGCCCGTGCTGCATTTTCCCGATTGGGAAACCCTGCCCTACGACCTGTTTTCCCCCCACCAAGACATCGTTTCCCAGCGCATCGCCAGCCTGTACCGGCTGCCAGAGCTAAGTCACGGCATTTTGGTAGTGCCCATCACCACGGCCCTACACAGGCTGGCGCCCACCAAGTTTCTGCTCGGGGGTAGCCTGGTGCTGGATGTGGGGCAAAACCTAGATGTAGAGGCCATGCGCGGGCGGCTGGAGGCTTCAGGCTACCGTTACGTGGATACCGTCTACGAGCACGGGGAGTTCACCGTACGCGGCGCCCTGATCGACTTGTTCCCCATGGGCAGCAAACTGCCCTACCGGATAGACCTGTTCGATGACGAAATCGAAACGCTGCGCACCTTCGACCCAGATACGCAGCGCTCCATCGACAAGGTGGATTCGGTGCGCCTGCTGCCGGCCCGGGAATTCCCGCTGAAAAAAGAAGCCGTCACGCAGTTCAAGGCACGCTTTCGTGAGCGTTTCGACGTAGATTTTCGCCGTAGCCCGATCTTCCAGGACCTCAACAGCGGCATCACGCCAGCGGGCATTGAATACTACCTGCCGCTGTTCTTCGAGCAGACCGCTACGCTGTTCGACTATTTGCCCCAAGACACCCAAGTGTTTTCATTGCCCGGGATCGAACAGGCGGCCGAGCAGTTCTGGGCCGACGTACGCAACCGCTATGAAGAACGCAGTATCGACCACCTGCGCCCGCTGTTGCCGCCTGCCGAACTCTTCTTGCCAGTTGAGGACTGCTTCGCCCGGCTGAAAAACTGGCCGCGCGTCGTCGCGGGCAGTGAAGACCCAGGCACGGGTGCGGGCCGTGAGCGCTTCCCTGCCAGCCCGCTGCCAAACCTGGCCATCGAGGCCAAGGCCAGCCAGCCCATGGCAGCCCTGGCGCAGTACCTCGACCAATTCCCCGGCAGGGTGTTGTTCACTGCCGAATCGGCAGGCCGCCGCGAAGTGCTGCTCGACATGCTGGCGCGTTTTCAGCTCAAGCCGCAGACCGTGGACGGCTGGCCGGGCTTTGTGGCCAGTGACGCGCGCCTGGCGATCACCATTGCGCCGCTGGACGAGGGCCTGCAACTGGATGACCCTGCCCTTGCCCTGATTGCTGAAAGCCCGCTGTTCGGGCAGCGCGTGATGCAACGCCGCCGCCGCGAAAAGCGCAGCGACGCAGGCAACCATGACGCGGTGATCAAAAACCTGACCGAGCTGCGTGAAGGCGCCCCGGTGGTGCACATCGACCACGGGGTGGGCCGCTACCTAGGCCTGGCCACGCTGGAAATCGAAAACCAGGTGGCCGAGTTCCTTACCCTGGAATACGCCGAGAACGCCAAACTCTATGTGCCGGTGGCCAACCTTCACCTGATCGCACGCTACACCGGCAGCGACGACGCTCTGGCCCCACTGCATCGGCTGGGTTCGGAAGCTTGGCAGAGAGCCAAGCGCAAGGCCGCCGAGCAAGTACGCGATGTGGCGGCCGAGCTGCTGGACATCTACGCCCGCCGCGCCGCACGCAAGGGCTATGCCTTCAGCGACCCGGCGCTGGATTACGAAACCTTCAGCGCAGGCTTCGCGTTCGAAGAAACCCCCGACCAGCAGTCCGCGATCGAAGCCGTGCGGGAGGACATGCTGGCGCCGCGCCCCATGGACCGGCTGGTGTGTGGGGACGTCGGGTTCGGCAAAACCGAAGTGGCCATGCGTGCGGCCTTCATTGCCGTGCACGGCGGCCGTCAGGTGGCCATTCTGGTACCCACGACCTTACTGGCGCAGCAGCATTACAACAGTTTCCGCGACCGCTTCGCCGACTGGCCGGTACGGGTCGAAGTGATGAGCCGCTTTAAGTCCACCAAGGAAGTGGCCGAGGCCGTGAAAGAGCTGGCCGACGGCAAGATCGATATCGTGATTGGTACCCACAAGCTGCTGCAAAGCGATGTGAAGGTGAAGAACCTGGGGCTTGTCATCATCGATGAGGAACACCGCTTTGGCGTTCGCCAGAAGGAAGCGCTCAAGGCGCTGCGCAGTGAAGTGGACATCCTTACCCTTACGGCCACGCCTATTCCCCGGACCTTGAACATGGCCATGTCCGGAATGCGCGACCTCTCCATTATCGCCACCCCACCCGCTCGGCGGCTGTCGGTGCGCACATTCGTGATGGAGCAGAACAAGAGCACGGTCAAGGAAGCGCTGCTGCGCGAGCTGCTGCGCGGCGGCCAGGTGTATTACCTGCACAACGATGTGAAAACCATCGAAAAATGCGCAGCAGACCTGGCCGAGCTGGTGCCCGAGGCACGTATCGGCATTGGCCATGGCCAGATGCGCGAGCGTGACCTTGAGCAGGTGATGAGCGACTTCTACCACAAACGCTTCAACGTGCTGATCGCCTCGACCATCATCGAAACCGGCATCGACGTACCCAGCGCTAACACCATCATCATCGAACGCGCAGACAAATTCGGCCTGGCCCAGCTTCACCAGCTTCGCGGTCGTGTAGGTCGTAGCCACCATCAGGCCTATGCCTACCTGCTTACGCCGTCACGCCAGCAAATCACGACAGACGCCGAAAAGCGTCTTGAAGCCATCGCCAATACCCAGGATCTGGGAGCAGGCTTTGTGCTGGCCACCAACGACCTTGAAATACGCGGCGCAGGCGAGCTGCTGGGTGAGGGCCAAAGCGGTCAGATTCAGGCTGTCGGCTTTACCCTGTACATGGAAATGCTTGAACGGGCCGTGAAGTCCATCCAGAAGGGTGAACAGCCCAACCTGGACAAGCCCCTGAGCGGCGGCCCTGAAATCAACCTGCGGGTGCCGGCCCTCATACCTGATGACTACCTACCAGATGTGCATGCGCGACTGATTCTGTATAAGCGCATCGCGTCGGCCACGGATGAGGAAGGCCTCAAGGATCTGCAAGTCGAAATGATCGACCGCTTTGGCTTGTTGCCCGACCCTACCAAGAACCTGGTGCGCACGACGCTGCTCAAGCTCCAGGCCGAGAAACTGGGAATCCTGAAGATCGACGGCGGCCCTCAAGGCGGGCGCATCGAGTTCGCTGCAGAAACCCCGGTAGACCCCATGGTGCTGATCAAGCTGATTCAAGGGCAGCCCAAGCGGTATAAATTCGAAGGCGCAACGCTGTTTAAATTCCAGGTGCCCATGGAGCGGCCCGAGGAGCGCTTCAATACGGTTGAAAGCCTGCTCGAGCAACTGGCCAAGGCTACCCAGCCCAATGGTTAAGCGCTGGGCCTATCCCTGTGCCGGTGCGTGCGTGCCATGTACGCCAACGTAGGCGCAGGGGTGGCACGCCCACGGCTATGGCTTGGCAGCGTTGAGTTCAGCGCGTTCGAGCCACGCAACGGGCGGATGCAGCGGCACGTGCAGCACCGTGCTGCCTTGGCCTTCGGCTACGGTGATCGGTACGTTTCCCCCGCCTCGTCCCCTCCTTCGCGCAGTAGCAGTGCGCCGTACGTGGAGCGCGACCTGGGCAGCGAGCGCCAAGCGCGCGAGCGGCTGCTGGGGCTAGGGTTTCGCACCGCTACCCGGCAAAGCAAGGCGCTGCCAGAAAGCGCGGGCGAACCTTATGAACTGCCGTCCGACAGCGCCTGGTTGCGCTTTGTGCTGCATCAACTGCCCGGCCTGCGTGAAGCGGGTTGGGAAATCGAATACGGCGATCATTTCAACTTCCACCTGGTGCCCGTGGAGGACTGGTATGCGGTCGTCGATGAAGCCGACGACCACAACTGGTTTGACCTGGAGCTGGGCATACGGGTCAACGGCGAGCGGCACAGCTTGCTGCCTATCCTGTTGAACCTGATGCGCACCCACCCTGACCTGCTCAAACCCGGCACCCTGGCCCGGCGCAAGGATGACGAACTGCTGGTGGTACCTCTGCCCCACGCGCCGCATAGCAAGGCTGTTGCCCAAGTGGCGCTACCCTACGCACGCCTCAAGCCCGTGCTTGCCGCCCTGGGAGACTTGTACCAGCACGAGGCTGGCGTAAGCCGTTTACGCGTGCCCACCCCGGACGCTCTGCGCCTCAATGCCTTGGCAGGCTTGCCCTTGCAGTGGGAAGGGGGTGAACGATTGCGCGAACTCGCCTCGCGCCTTGATGGCCTGAACACTGCGCATAGCCCGGCACCGTGCGGGCTGAACGCAGCCTTGCGTGGCTATCAGCAGGAGGGGCTGAGCTGGATGCAGAGCCTGAGGGCACTGGAAGTGGGCGGCATCCTGGCCGACGACATGGGCTTGGGCAAAACGCTACAAGCCCTGGCGCATGTGCTGACCGAAAAAAACGAGGGCCGCCTGGATCGCCCCGCAATGGTAGTGATGCCCACCAGCCTGATCCCCAACTGGCAGGATGAAGCCGCGCGCTTTGCGCCGTCGCTGCGGGTGCTTGCGCTACAGGGTGCAGGCCGCAAAAAACATTTCGAGCAACTGCATACTTATGACCTGCTGCTGACCACCTATGCCCTGCTGCCCAAAGATATCGAGCGTATCAGCGGGCTGAAGCTGCACCTGCTGATTCTGGATGAAGCTCAGTACATCAAGACCCCGAACAGCAAGGCGGCGCATGCGGCGCGGCGCTTCGAGGCCAGGCAGCGACTGTGCTTGAGCGGTACCCCGCTGGAAAACCACCTTGGCGAACTCTGGTCGCTGTTCCACTTCCTGATGCCTGGATGGCTGGGCGACAGCAAGGCGTTCAACGCCCAGTACCGGGTGCCCATCGAGCGGCATGACGACCAGGCGCGGCTTCAGCACCTGACCACGCGCATCAAGCCGTTCCTGCTGCGTCGAACCAAGGAGCAAGTGGCCACTGAGTTGCCGGCCAAGACAGACATCATCCAGTGGGTCGAGCTCAACGACGCACAGCGCGACCTCTACGAAACCGTACGACTGGCCATGGACCAGAAAGTACGCGCAGAAATCAGCCGTAAAGGCATGGCACGCAGCCAGATCATTATCCTTGAAGCACTGCTCAAGCTACGCCAAGTGTGCTGCGACCTCCGCCTGGTAGACGCCGCCCGGCCAGTGAGCAGCTCTGGCAGCTCCGGCAAATTCGACACGTTGATGGTCATGCTGGAACGGCTGATGGCCGAAGACCGCCAAGTGCTGGTGTTTTCTCAGTTCACGTCCATGCTTGAATTGATCCAGCGCGAACTCGAACACCGCGGCATGGAGTACGCCCTGCTTACCGGCGCCACGCGGGACCGCCGCGCCCCCGTGGATGACTTCCAACAAGGGCGCAAACGGATCTTTCTTATCAGCCTGAAAGCCGGTGGCGTAGGCTTGAACCTCACGGCAGCTGACACCGTCATTCACTACGACCCCTGGTGGAATCCGGCCGCCGAGCAGCAAGCCACTGACCGTGCTTATCGCATCGGCCAGCACAAGCCGGTGTTTGTGTTCAAGCTCATTACCCGAGGTACGGTAGAAGAGAAGATCGCTCAGTTGCAGCGGGAAAAAACGGCGCTCGCCGCTGGCGTACTGGATGGCGAACGTGCCGGAGACTGGCGCTGGGCGCCGGAAGACGTTGACGCGCTGCTGGAGCCCCTTCCGAACAAGCGTTAGAGGCGCAACAGTATGCAGTTACCCGGCGAGGACGTCAGCCAATACGCCTCGCACCTTGCCAATGCCCTCAAGCAAAGCGGCTTCGATCTCCGCCATGGTAATCACTGCGGTGCTCTTGCCTGCCGCCGGGTTGACCACCAGGGCCAGGCTCGCATAAGCCAGGTCGATTTCGCGAGCCAACGCGGCTTCGGGCATACCCGTCATACCCACGATGTCGCAGCCGTCGCGTTCCAACCGCGCGATTTCAGCTGCAGTCTCCAGTCGAGGCCCTTGCGTGCAAGCGTATACACCAACGTCACTGAACGCGTGACCTCTGGACACCAGCGCTGCGATCAACTGCTGACGCAGCGCCTCGCTGTAGGGGTAGCTGAAATCGATATGAGTCACTTGCTCAAGGTCTTCAGCGAAAAAGGTGTGGTCCCGCCCGCTGGTGTAATCCACTAACTGATGCGGCACACACAGGTGACCGGTACCCATGGCCGGGTGTATACCCCCCACGGCGTTGACGGCCACTACCGCCGTTGCCCCTGCCTGCTTCAACGCCCACAGGTTGGCGCGGTAATTCACCTTGTGTGGGGCCACACGATGAGGGTGGCCGTGGCGTGCAAGGAACAACACTTCCTGGCCTGCATACAGCCCTACCAGAATAGGCGCCGACGGGGCGCCATAGGGCGTTTCTACGTCTACGGCACGCTGGATCTCCAGCCCTTCGAGCTGGGTGAGGCCGGTGCCGCCAATAATCGCGTACGTGGTCAAGGTCAAGCTCCTGGTTCAAGCAGCCCGGCCTGGCGAAGCACGGTGAGTGCTTGTAGCCAGCCAGGGCGCTGACGGTAATCGGGGGTCACGAACGAACGCCTGCGCATCCGGGCCAACCGCGGCGAGGGGCTCACCCCCAACCGCTGGGCAGCGCTCAAGGCCAGCTCGGCCGCCGCACGGTCGTTGCACACCAGGCCCATGTCGCACCCCGCCACAAGCGCAGCCTCGATACGGGCCGCTGCATCACCTACCACGTGAGCGCCGGCCATCGATAGGTCATCGCTGAAGATCACGCCCTCAAAACCCATTTCGCCGCGCAGAATGCCTTGCAGCCATCGCGACGAAAACCCCGCCGGGCGCTCATCTACTGCCGGATAGATCACGTGAGCCGGCATAACGGCAGACAACTGCTGACGCAGGGCCATAAAGGGTTGCATATCCATGGCGCGCAATTGCTCGAGGCTGCGATCATCCACGGGAATGGCCACGTGAGAATCAGCCTCTGCCCAGCCATGCCCTGGAAAATGCTTGCCACAGGCTGCCATGCCTGCCTGGTCGAGCCCCTGGATAAAGGCCCCAGCCAGCGAGATCACACTATCAGCGGTAGCGCCAAACGCACGCGTGCCGATCACCGCACTACGCCCATGATTGAGGTCCAGCACCGGCGCAAAGCTCAAATCAAGCCCTGCGGCTAGTACTTCGGTTGCCATGATCCAGCCGCACGCCCAGGCCAGTGCTTGAGCCTGCGCGCCTTGCGCCACCTCACCAATACGCCCCATGGACGGCAGGCGCACGAAACCCTGACGCAGGCGCTGTACCCGACCGCCTTCCTGGTCTACGGCCAGAATGAGGTCTGGGCGCACCGCCCGAAGACTGGCGCACAGGTCCGTTACCTGACGGGGGTGTTCAATGTTGCGGGCGAATAGAATCACGCCGCCCACTTGAGGCTGGCGAAGCAGCTGACGGTCTTCGGCGGTTAGCCAGGTGCCGGCAATGTCCACCATCAGAGAGCCTTGAAGGCTGGCGCTCATGGATAATCCTTGGGTAAACGCTGGGGGCCGCTACTGTACCCAATCCATGACAAACTGTCTCGGCACTCAGACCTTGGCCGGGACCTTGGTGCGTGGACGTGGCTGGGCTGTGCTCATGGCAGGGTCTTTCAAGCCGCTATCGGCGCGCATACCGGCAGCGAGAAAGGGCACCATCAAGCGCATCACGTGTTCGATAGAGGTGTCTACGCCGAACTCGGCCTCTCCGATTGCCCTCATCGCCTTGATGCCAGACATACTAAAGGCCGCTGCGCCGAGCATGAAATGCACACGCCAGAACAGCTCCAACGCCGGGATGCGAGGCGCGGCCTGGTGAACCAGTAACATATAGCGGCGAAACACCTTGCCATACATGTCTTCGAGGTAACGCCGCAGGTGGCCCTGACTCTCGCTGAACGCAAGCCCCAGAAGCCGCATGAAAATCGACAGGTCATTGTTGCTGCGCGGCTGCACGGACATCGCCTGGTCGACCAGGATTTCAAGCAGCTCCTCAAGTCCCGCCTTGTGTTCAGGGCGCGCACTTCGGCGCTCCAGTTCACGGTCAAGGCTTGCGCAGAACGGCCCTAGAAAACGAGAAAAAACCGCTTGGATCAGAGCCTTCTTGGACCCAAAGTGGTAGTTCACCGCTGCCAGGTTTACCCCGGCTTTTCCGGTAATCAGGCGCAGGGACGTTTCGGCGAAGCCCTTCTCCGCGAACAGTTGTTCAGCGGCATCGAGGATGCGCTCTACGGTTTCCGACTGTGCCATGACTGCTCCGGGTGACAAACAAGTGTTTGAAACATACGTTTGGCTTATCTGGCTTGTCAAGCCAGCCGGGCATTTTCCAGCCATACGGCCCAAGGTTCAAGCCTGGTCAGCATCGGCATGGGGATTGCCAATCGCGGAATACTGTATATAATCCCAGTCACTGTACAAAAATCCAGAGCCAACGCCATGCAGAAACTTACGCCACGCCAGGCCGAAATACTTGCCTTCATCAAGCGCTGCCTCGACGACAACGGCTTCCCGCCTACCCGTGCAGAAATCGCTCAAAAGCTCGGCTTCAAGTCACCGAACGCCGCGGAGGAGCACCTCAAGGCCCTCGCACGTAAAGGGGCTATCGAGATGACGCCTGGGGCGTCTCGGGGCATTCGCATCCCCAGCACCGAGCCCCGTCCCGCGAATGACACCACCTTGCCTATTATCGGGCGCGTCGCTGCCGGTGCGCCCATACTCGCTGAGCAACACATCGAGGACGCCTGCAACATCAACCCCGCGTTCTTTCATCCCAAAGCAGACTACCTCCTGCGTGTCCACGGTATGAGCATGAGGGATGTTGGCATTATGGATGGCGATCTGTTGGCCGTGCACACCTGCCGCGAGGCCCGCAATGGCCAAATCGTGGTAGCGCGCATTGGTGAGGAGGTTACGGTCAAGCGCTTCAATCGCAACGGCAACAAAGTTCAGCTGCTTGCCGAAAACCCGGAATTCGCCCCTATCGAAATCGACCTGCAAACGCAGGAATTCGTGATCGAGGGGCTTAGTGTTGGCGTCATCCGCCGATAATCAGGAGGCGACATGCAGTTTTCCCCGGTAATGCCTACAAGCGTTCAGCATACTCAGCTGTCATTGTTCGAAGCGTTCATCGCCCCTTGCAACCAGGTTTTTCAACGGCCACCTGCAGACACCTGGCCAAGCCAGTGTCCAGACGTGTTTAGTGAATTAAGCCTGCGTGGCGCAACGGGAAACTGCCTGAGCCTGTTGGCACCCATGCTGCGAGAGCTGAGTGAAGGCGAACACATGCGGTGGCTTACATTGATAGCCCCGCCCAGCAGCCTGACTCAAAGCTGGCTGCGCGACGCGGGGCTTAATCGCGAACGAATTCTGTTGCTTCAACCCAAGGCCAATCAAACGCCTTTCCAACTAGCCTGCGAAGCATTGCGGCTTGGTAAAAGCCATACAGTGGTGAGCTGGGTAAATCCATTAAATGGTAACGCGCGTCAGCAGCTGATCAACGCTGCATTGGAAGGCGATGCGCAAAGCCTGAACATCCGATTGGGCTAAAGCTCAATGCAAAACTCGGGGGCCGTCCTCTTGGTCGAGTTCCCCTTCAACTAACTTGCCCGCCATTTGAACACCAACACTGAGCATAGCCTTCGCTACTTCAACATGCTGGCCTTGCAGGAACACCTTGGCGTCCTCGGAAAAATTCAGGGTGACCAACGAGCCCTCATCGTCAGCACGACGCAGCTCGATCTGGCCGTCTGGCAGTTCGACAATTTCAAGAAAAGACGTAGACATACGTGAGGGTTCTCCAGTAAAGGCCATCATTGTAACAGCCACTGAACGGATCAGCACTCACTTAGCCCTTCCCTAAACCTCATTGCGAGCGATTTGAGCGCCTGACGCCAGCGTTCCAGCTCCTCATACCCCAATACAGGTGCAGCCGGATTATCAAGGCTAATGGCCTGGATCAACGGCTGGGTCACGTCCTGTTTTGGCTTTCTCGGGGCACGTGGTGGATACCACAACTGTGCGTAAGCTTGGAGTAATGACGCCAGCCAAGTGGAGCGATGAGTGGCAAGCTCTACCAACTCACCCAGTTGAGGGTTAGGTGCCGCGGCTAATGCTTCGGCGGTTAAAAACCGCTCTGCACGCACGGCTTCCGCGTCGGGTAGGCGGTAATACCCCGCAATTTCATGACAGAGGCCCAACAAGGCACCGTAGAGGTGGAACAGCGCCGCTTCCCGGTCAGCCTGCGCAATGCCAGGCGCGTTCAAGGCCGCGCCTGCTTCACTCCGCTTCAGCGCATCCAACGCCAAGCCCGCGAAGTACAGCTTCTGATTGGTACGGGTATATAACTCATAGGCCATGATAGTCTCCGGGAAAACCGGGCCGAAGCCCGGTAGCACTCAGCGCTTGTCTTCGACTTTCCATGCCTTGCCGTCGAAGAAGGCGCGCCAACCCGTCGGCTTGCCGTCTACTTCGGTCTGCACGTACTGCTCCTTGGTTTTACGGCTATACCGTATTACCGAAAAACGGCCCTCGGGGTCTTTTACCGGAGCGTCGAACAGGAAGTGGTACTTAGGATCGATCTCGTCCTTGTGAGGCAACAGCTCCTTGACCAAGGGCGCGCGCGTCTCGCGGTTTTTGGGGAACTGGCTGGCCGCCAGGAACAACCCAGAAGCGCCATCGCGTAGTACGTAGGTATCCTCTACCTTCTCGCACTTAAGCTCCGGCATCTTGACCGCATCCATCTTGGGCGGCGCGGCCTCACCGTTTCTCAGCAATTTACGGGTATTCTTGCAGCTCGCGTTGGTACACCCAAAGAACTTGCCAAATCGGCCGGTTTTGAGCTGCATCTCGCTACCGCACTTGTCGCACTGGATGCTGGGGCCTTCATAACCCTTGATCCGGAACGTACCTTGTTCGATCTCATAGCCCACGCAGTCTGGATTATTACCGCAAATGTGAAGCTTACGGCTTTCATCGAGCAAGTACGCATCCATCGCCGTTGCGCAAATAGGGCAACGGTGCTTGTTCAGCAATACGCGCGATTCAGATTCGCCTTCATCGTCGGCTGCGATTTCATCGCCAGGGACCAGGTTGATGGTGGCCTTGCAACGCTCCTTGGGTGGCAGGCTGTAACCCGAGCAGCCTAGGAACACACCCGTGGACGCTGTCCGGATCATCATGGGGCGCCCACATTCCTTGCAGGAGATGTCGGTCAAGGTGGGCTGGTTGGCGCGCATGCCGCCGTCAGCCGCTTCTGCCACCTCCAGCTTGGCGCGGAAGTCCGTATAGAACTCGTCCAGGACGTTTTTCCAGTCGCGCTCCCCGTGAGCGACGTCATCAAGGTGCTCTTCCATGCCGGCCGTGAAGCCGTAGTCCATCAGGTTTGCAAAGCTTTCGCCCAAACGCTCGGTAACGATGTCGCCCATTTTTTCAGAGTAGAACCGACGGTTGTGAAGCGTGACGTAACCGCGGTCCTGGATAGTGGAGATGATCGCAGCGTACGTGGACGGTCGGCCGATACCGCGCTTTTCCATTTCTTTGACCAGGCTTGCTTCCGAGTAACGCGCCAGCGGTTTAGTAAAATGCTGGGTTGGGTCGAGGGCGAGCAGCTTGAGCACTTCACCTTTGGCCATCTCGGGCAAGACGTCGTCTTCGCCTGGCTTGGTGACCTGAGGCAGTACCTTGGTGTAACCATCGAATTTGAGAATGCGACCCTTGGCACGCAGCTCATAACCGCCTGCGGTCACCGTGAGGGTAGTAGACAGGTACTGGGCAGGCGGCATCTGACAGGCCAGAAATTGCCGCCAGATCAACTCATACAGCCGCTCCGCGTCCCGCTCCATCCCGTTGAGCTGCGAAGGGTGCAGGTTGACATCCGACGGACGGATGGCTTCGTGCGCTTCCTGAGCCCCTTCTTTGCTGCCGTACACATTAGGTGTGGCAGGCAGGTACTGCTTACCAAAGTTACTTTCGATATAGCTGCGCGCCATGTCCAACGCATCCATCGAGAGGTTGGTAGAGTCAGTACGCATATAGGTGATATAGCCCGCTTCGTATAAGCGCTGGGCCATCATCATCGTCTTTTTCACACCAAAGCCCAGGCGGTTACTGGCAGCCTGTTGAAGCGTGGAGGTAATGAAAGGCGCAGAAGGTTTGCTGCTGGTGGGCTTGTCTTCCCGCTTGGCCACGGTAAAGGCCGACGCCTTGAGCTTTTCCACAGCAGCCATGGCGTGGGCTTCGTTCAGCGGCTTGAAGGCTTCGCCGTTCTCACGAGCGACCTCGAAATGCACCTTGGCCTTGCTACCTGAAAGGTCGGCATGCAACTCCCAGTACTCTTGCGGGATGAACGCACGGATTTCACGCTCGCGCTCTGCTACCAGTTTTACCGCAACGGACTGTACGCGACCCGCAGACAGCCCTCGCGCAATCTTTTGCCATAACAGTGGAGAGACCATATAGCCCACCACACGGTCCAGGAAACGCCGGGCCTGCTGGGCATTGACGCGGTCGATATCCAGCTCCCCCGGCTGCGAGAACGCTTCCTGAATCGCCTTTTTGGTGATCTCGTTGAATACAACGCGCTTATAGCGTGAATCATCGCCGCCAATCGCTTCCCGCAGGTGCCAGGCAATGGCCTCCCCTTCGCGGTCAAGGTCGGTTGCGAGGTAGATGGTGTCAGCATCCTTGGCGAGCTTGCGCAGCTCCTCGATGACCTTCTCCTTGCCAGGAAGGATCTCGTACTTGGCTTTCCAGCCCTGATCCGGGTCCACACCCATGCGTGACACCAACTGCCGGCGCGCTTTTTCGCGCGGTGACAACGCTGGCGCTTCACCTGCCGCCTTGCCCTTGCGGGCAGCGGGCTCCTTGGATGTGGAGGAACCGCTGGTAGGCAGGTCACGGATATGGCCGATGCTAGACTTCACCACGTACTGGTTGCCCAAGTACTTGTTGATGGTCTTGGCTTTGGCCGGGGATTCCACAATGACCAGCGATTTTCCCATGGATCGGAAGGTTCCTAAAAAGCAGAAATAGAAGGCGACGACGCCTTTGAGGCACCGCTATATATAGTGGCTACCGGACGAGGTCAAGCACAGTGCTTAAATGGCATCACTCATCGGAGGGGTAAAAAGGCTATCCTCCTTTTGCACCAAAGCAAAGCGCGGGACTTGTTCGCCGTCAACCTCTACTGACTCCAGGAACATGTCCAGAGGCCGCACCCAGAGCCCGAACTCACCATATAAAGCCTGATAAAAAACGACAGCCTGCTCGGTTTCAGAATGACGCGCCACCCCGAATACCCGGTACTCAGGGCCTTTGTAGTGACGGTACACGCCTGGCTGTAACAACATCAGCTGCCTCGCTTGTACGAATGCTAAAAAAAACCGGGGCCTGGGCCCCGGTCTTTGCGACACGCAGGAATCAGACCCGTTCAAACACCGTGGTGATGCCTTGTCCAAGGCCTATACACATAGTCGCGACGCCAAGGGTTGCGCCCTTTTGATGCATGACATTGAGCAGAGTGCCGGAAATACGAGCACCTGAGCAACCGAAAGGATGCCCAAGCGCAATCGCACCACCATGCAGGTTGACCTTTTCGTCCATCTTATCGAGCACTTTCAAGTCTTTGAGCACAGGTAACGCCTGCGCTGCGAAGGCCTCATTCAGTTCAAAGCAGTCGATATCGGCAATCGTCAAGCCGGCCCGCTTGAGCGCCTTCTGTGTTGCCGGCACTGGCCCGTAGCCCATGATGGATGGGTCTACCCCCGCTACGGCCATGGCGCGTATTACCGCCATCGGCCGCACGCCGAGGTCTTGAGCGCGCTGAGCAGACATGACGATCATGCACGACGCACCGTCAGTGATTTGTGAGGAGGTGCCCGCAGTAACCGTACCGCCCTTGGGGTTGAACGCAGGCTTGAGAGAGGCCAGGCCTTCCAACGTGGTTTCTGGGCGAATGGTTTCGTCGTAGTCGAAAACCTTCAGGAAACCGTTCTCGTCATACCCTTCCATGGGGATGATTTCATTCTTGAACAACCCTTCCACCGTGGCCTTATGGGCCAATTGGTGGGAGCGTACGCCAAAGGCATCCTGCTGCTCTCGGCTGATTCCGTGCATTTTGCCCAACAGTTCGGCGGTCAGGCCCATCATGCCGGAGGCCTTGGCGGCGTGCAGCGACAGCTGTGGGTTAGGGTCTACGCCATGCATCATGCTCACATGACCCATGTGCTCGACACCGCCGATCACGAACACGTCACCGTTGCCCGTCTGGATCGCCTGCGCGGCGGTATGCAAGGCGCTCATGGACGAACCACACAACCGGCTCACCGTCTGCGCCGCGGCCGTATGGGGGATACGCGTCATCAGCGACGCCATGCGAGCGATATTCCAGCCCTGCTCCATGGTTTGGTTCACGCAGCCCCAGATCACGTCTTCGACTTCGCTGGGGTCGACCTTGGGGTTACGCGCCAGCAACTGGTCGATCAAGTATGCCGACATGTTCTCGGCGCGGGTATTGCGATGCATGCCGCCCTTGGAGCGGCCCATGGGCGTACGACCGAAGTCGACAATCACCACATCTCTTGGATTCAGGCTCATTGTGCAAATCTCGCTCTATTGTCGGGCGGCTCAACCAAAGAAACGCTGGCCGGTACGGACCATTTCGCGCAGCTTCTCGGTGGGGTAGTACAGCGGCCCCAGTTCGGCGTAGCGGTCGGCAATGGCAACGAATTCGGCCACGCCTATGGCGTCGATGTAACGCAAGGCGCCGCCTCGGAAAGGAGGGAAGCCAATGCCATAGACCAGCCCCATGTCAGCTTCGGCGGCGGTTTCGACGATCCCGTCCTCAAGGCAGCGCACGGTTTCAAGGCACAGCGGGACCATCATCCAGTTGATAATGTCCTCGTCCGACACCTCACGCTGTTCGTGGACGATCGGCGTCAGCACCTCAAGCACGGACGCATCAGCGACCTTCGCAGGCTTGCCCCGCTTATCGGTTTCGTAGGCATAGAACCCCTTGCCGTTTTTCTGGCCGAGGCGGCCAGCGTCGTACAGGGCGTCGATAGCAGTACGGCGGTCATCTTTCATGCGGTCTGGGAAGCCCTCGGCCATCACGTCGCGGCCGTGGTGCCCCGTATCGATCCCGACCACATCCATCAGGTAGGCCGGGCCCATGGGCCAGCCGAACCTTTCCATCACTTTATCGATACGGACGAAGTCCACGCCTGCCCCAACCAGACGAGCAAAGCCGCCGAAATAGGGGAACAGCACGCGGTTCACGAGAAAGCCTGGGCAGTCGTTGACCACGATGGGGTTTTTACCCATTTTCTTGGCGTACGCAACCGTGGTGGCCACGGCTTGCTCGCTGGACTTCTCACCTCGGATCACCTCAACCAGCGGCATCATGTGCACCGGGTTGAAGAAGTGCATGCCTACGAAGTTTTCCGGCCGCTTGAGGACGTTTGCCAGCAGGCTGATGGAAATCGTAGAGGTGTTGGACGCCAGGATAGTGTCGTCCTTCACCTGGGCTTCTACTTCGGCGAGTACCGCTTGCTTGACCTTGGGGTTTTCTACGACAGCCTCCACCACCAGGTCGACATGGCCGAAGTCACCGTAAGAAAGCGTAGGGCGGATCGCATTGAGGGCCACGGCCATCTTGGCGGGTGTAAGCCGGCCTTTCTCGACCTGCTTGCCCAGCAGTTTGGACGCCTCCGCCAAGCCCTGCTCGATCCCCTTTTCGTTGATATCTTTCATCAGGATAGGGGTGCCTTTGTAGGCAGACTGGTAGGCAATGCCGCCCCCCATGATACCCGCCCCCAGCACAGCGGCCTGTTTGACTTCCCGGGCTTGCTTGTCATAAGCCTTGGCCTTGCGCTTGAGCTCCTGATCATTCAGGAACAAACCGATCAGGCTCTGGGCTGCGGACGTCTTGGCCATTTTAACAAAGCCCGCGGCTTCGATTTCCAGTGCCTTTTCACGGCCAAAATTGGCGGCCTTTTGAATCGTTTTGATCGCTTCGACCGGCGCCGGGTAATGCGGCCCGGCCTGCCCTGCCACAAAGCCCTTGGCGGTCTCGAAGGTCATCATTTGTTCGATGGCGTTGAGCTTGAGCTTTTCGAGCTTGGGCTGGCGCCGTGTCAGATGGTCAAGCTCGCCGCTGATGGCGCGAGCGAGTAGATCCAGCGCCGCTTCACGCAGGTGCTCAGGCGCAACCACGACATCTACCGCACGGGCCTTGAGCGCCTCTTCGGAGCGCTGCTCCTTGCCTGCGGCAATCCACTCGATGGCATTGTCGGCGCCAATCACGCGAGGCAGGCGTACCGTACCGCCAAAGCCTGGGTAAATGCCCAACTTGACCTCAGGCAGGCCGATTTTAGCGGTGGTGGCCATTACCCGGAAGTCAGCCGCCAGTGCCATTTCCAGGCCACCGCCCAATGCGATGCCATTGATAGCAACCACGGTAGGGAACGGCAGGTCTTCGAAGTCACTGAAAATGCGGTTGACTTCACGGTTCCCGGCGGTCAGCTCGGCTTCGGGCAGCTTGAAGCTTTCAACGAATTCGGTGATGTCTGCGCCGACGACGAACACGTCCTTGCCGCTGGTGACCATTACCCCTTTGATGGAGGTGTCGGCCCGGAGCGCGTCGACTGCCTCACGCAGCTCGTTGAGGGTGAGACGGTTGAACTTGTTGACGGACTCGCCCTTGAGGTCGAAGTTGAGTTCGACGATGCCACTTTCAAGTGCCTTAACCGTGATGGCTTTACCTTCGTAAATCATCAACTGATCTCCAGGAATGGAAGCTTAACGTTACGTGCCGAAGCGGCCTTGGGGCCTACCCACCAGCACGCGAGGGGCCATATGCACCGCGCCAAACGCTTGATTCATACGCCCGTTTGATTGGGGTGCGCACACCTTCAGCGAAAAGCGCAGGATTGTCAATCGCCCCCAGCCACGGCACTTTTTAGACTGCCCAGTCACTGTAGATGAGCCGGTCAGGCGGCGTGATTACACCTGACAAGGCTAACGCTCAGCACCCTAGGCCACGGCCAGGGCCTTCAATACGCGGTCGATCACCTGAGCTTGCTCCGGTTCGCCCCGCTCACCCCAGACAGCGCTCACCATCCTTCCTTCGGCTTGCACTTTCCAGACATCCCCAGGCAACTGAAGCAACTGCTCCCTGACCGCTGGCAACTCGCAGGGCTCTCGCCACCGGTTCACCCATACCCCTGGCTCGGGCTGCCACCACGTCCAGGCTTTATCAGCGATGGCAGCCCGAGGGCGATGGTATTGAGCCGCCGGAGACGGCAGCCCAAAAGGCATCCAGTGAGGCCACTCCTGCGGTGCCAGTTGCATCCCCATGCCCAGCGCCCTTGCCGCCATGCGACAGGCCATACGCCCACTCTGACGCCGAGACGGGCGTAGCCATGCCAGAGGGCTGAGGACTACTGCAAGGATTGACACCACTATCCAGACCGTCATAGAACTCTCCACGCTTTTTTACAAACAACCCCTTGGTGGGCTGCACGGCCACCCTGAAAGGGCCATAATCACGCCAACACCTTTGCTGGAGCACTGTGCCATGCACTATCAAAACATCCTCGCCGCCGTGGACCTGACCGAAGAATGCGACCCGGTCATCAAGCGTGCCAAGGCCTTGGCCGAGGCCACTGGCGCCACGCTCTCTCTGGTACATATCGTCGAGCCCATGGCGATGGCCTTTGGCGGTGACGTGCCCATGGACCTGTCGCAACTGCAGCAGCAGCAGTTCGACCAGGCCAAAGAGCGCATGAAGACCCTACGTGTCAAACACCCCGAGGTGAGGGAAGAATACTGCCATCTGACGTACGGGCAGCCACGTCAGGAGATCCACAAGCTGGCCAAGGACAAAGGGTATGACTTGATCATCGTGGGCAGCCATGGCCGTCATGGCTTGGGCCTGCTATTGGGCTCGACCTCGAACGATGTGTTACATGGCGCGCCCTGTGATGTGCTGGCCGTGAAACTGGACAGGGCCAAGCCTGAGAAGGTTTGACCCGATTCGCGGCGGTTAGCCGTCCAGTTCTGCCCAGCGGTCGAGCAAGCCATCGAGCCGGGCCTGGAGCGCTTCCAGGCTCGCCAGCACGGCCGCCGTTTCACTGGCGGGGCGCTGATAGAACGAGGCGGCAGCCGTTTGCGCGGTCACGGCTTCAATCTCGGCTTCCAACGCTTCGATCTGTGCAGGCAGCGCTTCTAGCTCACGTTGAAGCTTGTAGCTGAGCTTTTTCTTCGCGGCAGCTGGCACAGGAGCCACGCTTGGCGCCACAGCCGTTGCAACGGGTGCGATTTCTGCCTTGGGCGCCTTGGCTTCCTTCACCCCCAGCAGCTTGGCCGAGCCGCCCTGGCGTATCCAGTCCTGATAGCCGCCTACGTACTCGCGTACCGCGCCATCGCCTTCGAATACCAACGTACTGGTCACGACGTTATCCAGGAACGCACGGTCGTGGCTGACCATCAATACCGTACCCTTGAAGCCTGACAAGACTTCTTCAAGCAACTCCAGCGTTTCTACGTCCAGGTCGTTGGTCGGTTCGTCCAGCACCAGCAGGTTGGCCGGCTTGCTGAACAACTTGGCCAGCAACAAGCGGGCGCGCTCGCCGCCAGACAACGCTTTTACCGGTGTACGCGCCCGTTGCGGGCTGAACAGGAAATCGCCCAGGTAGCTGAGCACATGACGGCTCTGCCCGTCGATCTCGATGAAGTCGCGCCCTTCGGCAAGGTTGTCGATCACGGTTTTTTCAAGGTCCAGCTGCATGCGCAACTGGTCGAAATAAGCCACTTCAAGCCGCGTGCCACGGTCCACGGAGCCCGCGGTGGGTTCCAGGTCGCCCAGCATCAGCTTGAGCAAGGTAGTTTTGCCGGTACCGTTGGCGCCCAGCAGACCGATGCGGTCTTCGCGTTGCAGCACCATGGAGAAGTCTTTCACCAGCAGCGGGCCGCCTGGGTGGGCGTAGCTGACGTTCTCCAGCACGATCACCTGCTTGCCGGATTTATCGGCGGCGTCGAGCTGGATGTTGGCTTTGCCCTGACGCTCGCGACGTTCACCACGCTCCGTGCGCAGGGCCTTGAGCGCCCGCACGCGGCCTTCGTTACGGGTACGCCGGGCCTTGATCCCTTGGCGTATCCAGACCTCTTCCTGGGCCAGGCGCTTGTCGAACAGCGCGTTGGCGGTTTCTTCGGCCGCCAGCTCGGCTTCCTTGTGGACCAGGAAGCTTGCGTAATCGCCGTTCCAGTCGATCAGGTTACCCCGGTCCAATTCCAGAATACGGGTGGCCAGGTTTTGCAGGAAGGCCCGGTCGTGGGTGATGAACAGCACCGCGCCACCAAAGGTAGTCAGCGCTTCCTCAAGCCAGGCGATAGCACCGATGTCAAGGTGGTTGGTAGGCTCGTCGAGCAGCAGCAGATCAGGCTCGGACACCAAGGCCTGGGCCAGCAGCACACGGCGACGCCAGCCACCGGACAACTCGGCCAGGGTCTTATCGGCCGGAAGCTGTAACCGGCTCAGTGTGCTGTCTACCAGCTGCTGCAAACGCCACCCGTCGCGGGCCTCAAGCTCTTGCTGCACGTGCATGAGCGCGTCCAGGTCGGCATCGGTAACGATGTTCTGGCTTAGGTGGTTGTATTGCGCCAGCAGCTCGCCAACACCGGACAACCCCTCGGCTACCACATCGAAGACCGTCCGGTCGTCGGCTCGTGGCAATTCTTGGGGAAGCTCGCCGATTTTCAGGCCGGGGGCTCGCCAGATATCCCCCTCGTCGGGCTTTTGATCGCCGCGAACCAGGCGCAACATGCTCGATTTGCCAGTGCCGTTGCGGCCAATGATGCAGACCCGCTCGCCGCGGGCTATCTGCCAGGAAACCTTATCGAGCAACGGCATGGCACCGTAGGCGAGGGAAACATCGCTCAGTTTGAGCAGGGTCATGGGAATCTCCGGAAAAGCCGGCGCGTATTCTACCTTATGTACCCGTCAGGCACAGCAAGCGCCGAGCGGCATCTATTGAAACACTGGGTGCGCTTTCGACGCAGCGGGCAACAGGCTAAGCTAGCCGCCAATCTGTACGCTTACCGGAAGTCTCATGCGCAGTCGTCTGTCCCGCCTCGTTCCCGCGTTACTGCTTGCGGTTGTACCTTTCGTCTCCCTCGCCCATGCCGGTGACCTGGCCCTCCAGCGCCAATACTACGATCAGGCCAAGGCCGCGCTGGCCAAGGGCAACAGCGCGCCCTACTTCCAATACAAGGCCATGCTGGTGGATTACCCGCTTGAGCCTTACCTGGCCTACGACGAGCTTACCGCCCGCCTGCCCGGTGCCAGCGACGAAGAAATCGAAGCCTTCATTCAGGCCCATGGCGACCTGCCAAAAATCAACTGGCTGAAACTGCGCTGGCTGCGCATGCTGGCCGAGCGCGGCGATTGGCCTACCTTCGTGCGGTATTACGACACCAAACTCAATTTCACCGAGCTTGATTGCCTGTATGGGCAGTACCAGCTCACTCAGCCCAGCCTGCGCGCTGCGGGCTATGCCAACGCGGAGCGCTTGTGGCTCAGCGGCAAGGATCGCCCCACTGCGTGCGACCCCCTGTTCGGGCGTTGGGCCGCAGAGGGGCAACTGACCGAGGCCAAGCGCTGGCAACGCGCCAAGCTGGCGGCGCAGGCCCGCAACTACACGCTGGCCACCAGCCTGGTCAGCGGCTTGCCCACCTTGGGTGTGCAAGGCCAGCGCTTGCTCGACGTAGCGCGCAAGCCAGAGCTGCTGGACCAACCAGGGTTGTTCGTGCCTGCCAACGAGGCCATGGCTGACGTAGTCGGCCTAGGCTTGCGCCGCCTGGCCAAGCAAGACCCGGACAAAGCACTAGGCTTGCTGGACACCTACGCGGCAACGCTGCATTTTTCCGCTGAAGAAAAAGTCGCCATCGCCAAGGATATCGGGCTTGGCCTGGCGCGCCGGTACGATAGCCGCGCTCTGGATCTGATGACCCGCTACGACCCGGAGCTACGAGACGACACGGTCAGCGAATGGCGCTTGCGCCTGCTACTTCGCCTCGGCCGCTGGCAGGATGCCTACGAGCTTACTCGCCGCCTGCCCGCCAGCCTTGCCGGCACGAACCGCTGGAAGTATTGGGAAGCGCGGGCGCTGGAGCTGGCGCGGCCGAACGACCCGCAGGTGCCTGTGCTATACCGGGCAGTGGCCAAGGAGCGTGACTTCTACGGCTTCCTGGCAGCTGACCGCGCTCAAGTGCCCTATCAACTGACCAACCGCCCGCTTGCGCTTACCCAAGCCCAGATCAACAGCGTACGTACCGCCCCCGGCATCCGCCGTGCGCTGGAGTTCTACCAGCGCGGGCAGATCGTGGACGGGCGCCGTGAGTGGTATTACGTGTCGCGGCACTTCGACCGCGACCAGATGGTAGCTCAGGCCAAGCTGGCCTATGACATGGGCTGGTACTTCCCGGCCATTCGTACCATTAGCCAGGCGCAGTATTGGGACGACCTGGATATTCGCTTCCCTATGGCGCACCGGGATGCGTTGTTGCGTGAAGCCAGGTTGCGTGGCTTGCATGCCAGCTGGGTATTCGCGATCACGCGCCAGGAAAGCGCATTCATGGATGATGCCCGCTCCCCGGTGGGCGCCATGGGCCTGATGCAGTTGATGCCTGCAACCGCCAAGGAAACGTCCCGCAAGTTCAGCATTCCCTTGGCCTCGCCCCAGCAGGTGATAGACCCGGATAAGAATATTCAGCTGGGCGCGGCCTACTTGAGCGTGGTGCACGGCCAGTTCAATGGCAACCGGGTACTGGCGTCGGCCGCGTATAACGCTGGTGCAGGGCGGGTTCGGCAGTGGCTGCGGGGCGCGAGCCACCTGAGCTTCGACGTCTGGGTGGAATCGATTCCTTTCGACGAAACACGCCAGTATGTGCAGAACGTGCTGTCGTATGCCGTTATCTACGGGGCCAAGCTCAACACGCCGCAACCTATCGTGGACTGGCACGAACGCTTCTTCGACGACATCTGACCCTCAACGTCGCGCCTGACAGCCATCAGGCGCGCTTCCTCGTTATAGCAAGGTAACCGGCATGCCCACGGCCAGTGTGCCGCTGCCTTCGCTGATCAGGTTCTGTCCAAACATGATGCCGTCTTCTCGCTTGCGGTATCCCTTGAGCGTGTTCAGGGGCTCGCGGTCGGCGTCGCGTTCATGAGTATCAGGGTTGATGGTCGTCATGATGCAACGGGCGCAAGGCTTGGCTACCCGGAACGTAACCTCACCGATCAGCAAGCGCGTCCAGCCGTCTTCGGCGTACGCGGGGGCCCCTTCCACTACAAGGTTTGGGCGAAACCGCTGCATCAGCATCTCGCGCCCTACCCGCTCAGACAGGTCATCCACAGAAGCCTGGTTGATCAGTAGCAACGGGAAGCCATCGGCAAAGGCCACCCGATCGCCGGGCTCACCATCCCCAGCACCAAGGGGCCGGGCGCGCTGCTCAGGCACAAACACGAGCCGAGTGGGCTGGCCTGTTAACGTCGATGCCCAGCGTGCGGCTTCGTCGCCGGCATCAGGCACGCGGAGGGTGTCTTTCCAGATCACCACGCCCTGCAATGCGCTGTCAGTGCCGGGTAATGGCACCTGGACCTGGCCTAAGCCAGGAGCCTTCAGCACCAGCCCACCATTAGCCCTGTACACCGCCGAGACGGTGCCCAGTACAGGCAGAGTGCGTTGAGTCAAACAGCGCCCTGTCGCTTCGTCTACGAACATCCAGCGACGGTCCCCTGCCAGCCCCAAGGCGTCGACGGCAGAACGCGCCAGGGTTTCGCCCAGGATGGATTTGATAGGGTAGCGGTAGAGGGCAGATAAACGCATGGGCGAACCTTAAATAAGTACGGGCCCGCCTAGCTTAACCGATGACAGCCAAGGCCTGCGCCTAACCGTGTTCCATTTCCAGGCGCTGGCGCACCACCTCTACCAGGCGGTCGGGCTGGAATTTGGACAGGAAGTTATCGCACCCGACCTTCTTGACCATGGACTCGTTGAAGCTCCCCGACAGGGACGTATGCAGCACCACATACAGGTCCTTCAGGCGGGGATCCTGACGAATCTCGGTGGTCAGCCGATAACCGTCCATTTCAGGCATTTCAGCATCGGTAAAGACCATCAGCAATTTGCTGCATACGTCTTCACCGGCATCGGCCCACTTTTGCAACATCCGCAGCGCCTTGAGGCCATCGCTCGCCACATGCAGCACCACACCCAACTGGGACAAGGTATCGCGCAACTGCGCCAGGGCCACGGTGGAGTCGTCTACCAGCAGAATTTCCCGACCGCGGGCCTTGGCCAACATGGCGTCTTCAAGCTTTTCCTTGGACACGCGCGCATTGTAAGGCACGATTTCCGCCAGTACCTTTTCGACGTCGATAATCTCTACCAGCTTGTCCTCTACCCGGGTAATTGCCGTGAGGTAGTGCTGTCGCCCCGCGCTGGCGGGTGGAGGCAGGATGGACTCCCAGTTCATGTTAATGATGCGATCCACACCACCCACCAAAAACGCCTGCACCGACCGGTTGTATTCAGTCACGATGATGGTGCTGTCCGGCCCTGGCTGCAATGGGCGCATGCCGATGGCTTGGGACAGGTCAATCACGGGCAAGGTTTGCCCTCTGAGGTTGACCACTCCGCACACATACGTATGGCGTTGGGGCATCAACGTGAGCTTTGGCAGCTGTAGCACTTCCTGCACTTTAAACACGTTGATCGCAAATAACTGTCGCCCCGCCAAGCGAAACATCAGGATTTCTAGGCGGTTTTCCCCCACCAATTGGGTGCGCTGATCGACGCTGTCAAGAATACCGGCCATGGAAGTCCCTACGGGTTGGATGAGGCATGTACGGGCTATCGGCCCCCGCCTCTCAAACTTGAACCCGTGCCAACGGCGGCTTAGTCGGGCTTGCCCAGTAATGGGCAGTTGTGTGGCAGATGAACGCGAATAGCAGCGGCCCGCGCCGTAAACCGCAAGTCATTACCCTGTAGGGGCTCACCGTCGAGGTTGATGTCCAACCCTTGGGCGCTTTGAATCTCTACCCACGGCAGGCGGACACGGATGAACAGGTTATCTAGCCCCAGGCCGCCGGCGAGCAGCTCTTTGAGAGTAGACACCACTTCGGTGGGGGCAGGCAGTATGCTGACGTCCAGCAAGCCGTCGTCTGCGTAGGCCGTGGGGCACAGTACGTGCCCTCCGCCTGCCTGCCGACCGTTACCGATGCCCAAAGCCAGCAGTTCACCTTCCCAGCGAAAGTCCGGGCCGTGAAGTACGCCGGAGGCCGCACGTAGTTCACTGAAGCGAGACAGCCCGGTAAACAGATACGCCGCGCCCCCCAGGACCTTTTTGAGGTCCTCAGAGGTACTGGCTGTCACTTGGCTGCCAAAGCCACCCGTGGCCATGTTCAAGAAGATCTGGCCGCCTACTTCGCCCAAATCCACTGGCCGGGCAGGCTGGTCAAGCAAGGCCAGCGCGCCCTTGGGTTCTAGCGGAACCCCAGCTGCCCTGGCGAAATCGTTAGCGGTGCCCAGTGGCAACAGGGCCAGGGTGGCGTCGCCTTGACTGAGCGCCAACGCTTCGGCCACGTCGCGCAAGGTGCCATCGCCGCCGCCTGCGATCAGTGTGGGATAGCCTGCAGCAATACCCTCTTCCACCAAACGGGCTGCGTCGCCCCCTTCCCACGTAGGGCGCACGGCGATCTCCCAGCCTTCGTCGCGCTTAGCGTTCACGGCGGCGCGTACGTCTTCATTGAGCGCTTGCTTGCCGTGCAAAATCAGCCATGCCTTACGTGTATGCATTCGTCTACCCTTTCGCAGAATCAGCCATTGGGGATGTGACCACGGGCAGGCTGAAAAAGCGCCAGGCGCTGAAGAGATTCTTACGTCAGCAGCTCACTCATGGGAATAAAGCGTACCGGGTCGCCTTCTGCCACTGCCTGCCCTTCAGGCACCTCCACCAGCCCGTCGGCCCAGGCAGCACTGCGCAGTACGCCCGAACTTTGATTAGGGTACAGCTGGGCTCGCCCACCTTCGATGCGCGCGCGCAGAAACTCCCGGCGGCTGCCTACCGGCCATGAAAAACCTGCAATCACGTCGTAGCGTCGAGGGTGCACCTGAGCGCAACCCATGCGCCGCAGCAAGTAAGGCCGCGCCAGCAGCGCAAAGGTTACCAGCGTAGACGCCGGGTTGCCGGGCAGCCCGATCACTACCGTGCCCTGGTAGTGGCCCACAGTCAGTGGCTTGCCTGGTTTGATCGCCAACTTCCATAAGGCCAGCTCACCGTCTTCACGCAGCGCATGGCCGAGAAAATCTGCTTCGCCAACGGACACCCCGCCTGTTGTGAGGATCACATCTACACCCTTAAGCTCGGCCAAGGTATGTCGCGTCAAGGCCAAGTCATCAGCAACGATGCCTGCGTCTATGACCTCACACCCGCTGCGGGCCAGCCAAGTGCACAGCAATTGCCGGTTGCTGTTGTAAATCTGGCCTGGGGCCAAAGGCATGCCCGGTGCCACCAGTTCGTCGCCGGTTGACAGCACCGCAACGCGCGCTTTGCGCCTAACAGTGAGCAGCGCCCTGCCGAGGGTGGCCGCCAGGCCCAACTCGATGGGCCCTAGGCGAGTGCCTGCTTCCAGCACGCGGTCGCCGGCCCGGCATTCCTGCCCCTGGGGCCTGACGTTCAAGCCTGCACGTGCTGGCTGGGTGAACACCACCCGGCCATCGGCGCCTACTTGAGCGTTTTCTTGCATCTGCACACAGTCCGCGCCTTCAGGCAATGGCGCGCCGGTGAAGATACGGGCACAGGTTCCAGGCTGAAGCGCCCCAGGGGCATGCCCGGCGAGGATGCGGGCAGAGACCAGCATGGGCTCGCCGGCCCCGTCAGCACTGGCGAGCGCATAGCCGTCCATGGCGCTGTTGGGCCACGCGGGCAGGTCCGCAGGGGCAATAAGCGGCGCGGCAAGTACCCGGCCATCGGCGGCCTCCAGGGGCAAGGTTTCACTGCCGACCAGTGGTGTGGCGTCAGCCATTGCCAGCAATCGCTCGACGGCGTCGCCCAGCGGCATCAGGCCGCGCTGGCCTGGCTCAGCCACGGGTGCCACACGGGGTAGCCTGCTTGAGGTGCGGCACGAAATTGCACGGGCGATGACGGTTGTCCAATTGCTCGGCCAATATGCCATCCCAGCCGGTGCGACAGGCATTGGTCGATCCCGGCAAGCAGCACACTAAAGTGCCGTTGGCGAGGCCCGCGAGCGCGCGGGACTGAACCGTCGAGGTACCGATATCCGCGACTGAAATCTGTCTAAACAGCTCACCGAAACCGTCGATGTGTTTGTCCAGCAGGCACGCCACCGCTTCCGGTGTGCTATCGCGCCCGGTAAACCCGGTACCGCCGGTAATAAGCACCACTTGTACTTCGTCATCGGCAATCCAGGTGGCCACCTGAGCGCGAATCTTGTAGAGGTCATCCTTGAGCAGTACCCGTGCTGCCAGCCCATGGCCGGCAGCGGTCAAACGGTCTACGAACAGTTGACCGGAGGTATCGGTGTCTTGGGTACGGGTGTCACTGACCGTCAATACAGCAATATTGAGGGATACAAAGGGGGCGTCGGCCTTGGCACTCATGGCACGTTCCAGTTGTTGAGGAAAACGCCGGGTGTTATATCACAGCCACCCTCCCTTCGCCTTGAGCCCGCCATGGATTCGCAACCTGCCACCTCGCTACCACCCTCTGTGCTGCTGCTTGCCGGTGGCCAGGGCTTACGAGTAGGAGGCGCGGACAAAGGCCTGCTCCCCTGGAAAGGCACGGCCATGATCGAGCATTTGCACAGGCGGGTGCGGCCACTCACGGACGATGTGATTATTTCCTGCAACCGCAATACAGATCGCTACGCCCCGTACGCCGACCAGCTAGCCACAGACAGCGAGCCTGGGTTTCCAGGGCCCATGGCCGGGTTGCGCGCAGGGCTGGCGCTGGCCAGGCATTCCCGGCTGCTGGTGCTGCCTTGCGATGTGCCCGGCGTGGACGATGCCTTGCTGTGTGCCATGCTGGCCGCCCATGCGCAGCAGCCTGAGGTGCCTTTGATCGTTCGCCAGGGAGGAAAATGGGAGCCCTTGTTGTGCGTAGTGCCGTGCGCCCTGCGTGCAGCGTTCGACAGTGCCTGGGCCCAGGGCGAGCGAAGCCCTCGACGCGTACTGCTGGCCCATACGCCCCAAGCGCTGGACTGCCCGGCCGACGACCCCCGGCTGCGCAACCTCAACACCCTGTTGCTGATGCAGACCCAAGGCGATGCGCAGGACTCACTCGCGTGAGGAACTTGCTCGGGCCCGCTGCGTCTTAACGGGGTTAACACACACTAGCCTTTCCGGAGACACGACATGTCCAACAGGATCCTTCCCGCCCTTTTGCTCGCAGCTGGCCTGGCCACCTTGGCGGGATGCTCCACGCCCACGGTCATCACGCTCAACGACGGCCGTGAAATCCAGGCGGTTGACACGCCTAAGTACGATGATGATTCCGGGTTCTACGAAATCGAGCAGCTTGACGGCAAGCAGACCCGGGTCAATAAAGACCAGGTACGTACCGTTAAAGAGCTGTAACGCTTCGCCCAGCGCCCTCTCGCACGTCTGAATGTGCTGAGGGCGCTGGTATCGCTGTTATGAAAGGGTGAGCGTCGAGTCAGGGTGTGCCAGCCCTAGCACTGTTACTTCACTGTGAGCCGGCATGGCTGCGGTTGCCACTGCAGTGTCGAGCGCTGGCGGTGTGGCGGCAAACACAAAGTTGTCCGCCGTCAGCGTTGCCTTGAAATCCCCCGCGAGCGAAACCTCAAATTGACGCCCAGCGCTATCTGCTTCGCTTGACTGCACATACGTACGGTCAGTGTTAGCGCTATAGGTGAGCTTCAAAGTGCCATTGTAGCCGTCGCCTAGCCCCGTGAACCCCAAGGCTGATACGTCGATACGGTCTGCTGATACGAGAAAGTCGCTGAACAAGGAATCACCGATCAGATCAGCGGCACCATGGTAGCTGTCGCTCACCTTCTGGTACACGAAGGTGTCGGCGCCGCTTTCGCCATGCAACTGGTCAGCGCCACCGCCGCCAATCAACACGTCGTCACCGGCACCGCCCCACAGGGCATCGAAACTGTCGCCGCCCACCCGCCGCTCATTCAGCGGACCGCCGGAAGTACCTGAGCCGCCATGAGACTCCCGCTCGGCATTGGGAGCGGGTATCGAGGGCGCCAGAATGAAGGCGTCAGCGGTGGTGCCCCGGTTATCGTTCAAAAAACCACTCGTGAGCAGGGTGAGTGCGAAGCGGTTACCGGCTTCGTCGGCGTCGAGGGACTCGATCGTGGTCAGCCCCGTATCGCTACTATAGGACCAGGTCAATGTGCCGTTGTGGCCGTTCCCGATGCCGGTGAAACCTAGCGCAGAGACATCGATCAGGTCGCCCGCTCCTTGGCTGAAGTCCATTAGCAGATCAACGTGCCGGCTACCGTCGTTATCGTTGATATAGCTGTCGCTCAGCGCCTTGTAAACGAACGTGTCGTGGCCCTCACCGCCCGTTAGCCGGTCTGCACCGGCATCGCCCTGCAAACGGTCGTCCCCTGATCCGCCACCAAGGGTATCGTCGCCCTCGCGACCTATCAGCAGCGCACCGCCCTCGCGAGTGGTCGTGAAGGTATCGGCGCGGTTGCTACCGACCCAGCGGCCGTAGAAATTAGCGTCGGTCAGGCTGCCTTGGTAATCGCCGCTCAGCGCCAGCTTGAACCGGTAGCCATCGGCGTCGGCGTCCAGGCTTTGCAGGTAGGTGGTGTTGCTGCTGCTGTTATAGCTGAGCTGCAGCGTGCCGTTGTGGCCATCGCCCAGGCCTTTGAGGCGAAGAGCAGTAAGGTCCAGCTGGTCGTGGGCCGAATCGAAGTCCAGGATGCGGTCGTGGGTATCGCCAGCAGCACTGGCGTAGCTGTCCTGCCGACGGGCGTACACGAACACGTCATCGCCCGAGCCGCCGGTGAGGCGGTCCGCGCCCTGCCCCCCGTCTAGCACGTCATTGCCAGCCCCGCCGTCCAGCACATCGCGGCCGCGGCCTGCGTGCATCACTTCTGTGCTCGGCGTACCCACAAGGTGGTCGGCGCCGTCGCTGCCCAAAAACGTAAAGGTGATCTTTTGGGAGTTAGCAGTCATATGATCAATATCACTGATCGCCTGCCCCTGCTGCGTGTGGCTGATGACGTTGCCGTAAAACGGTCGGTAATAGGAGCCCTCGGAAGCATAGCGATCTTCCAGCCCATAGGTTGACTGGTCGCTGCCAACGATAACGTTGTCCGCCAGGTCGTAGTTTTTATCCGCGGTGTAGGCCTGCCCCTGAGCGTTGGTGAAGGCATCCACAAGGATCTCTGCGGCAGGGCCACGCTGCGCGTTATCGTGGATGTAGTTCTGGTAAACCGCCGCATAGTCGGTGCCGAGCAAGGCAATGCCTTCCTTGCCATTGCCATAAACTTCAGTGTGGCTCACACCAATGCCTTGGAACCCCTGAATCTGAATGCCGGCACCACCGTTGCCATGCACCGTGCCACCCACGATGCCGCCCTGCACGAACAGGTGTTGCGAGGCCACCCCTGTCAGCAAGACCCCATTGCCAGCGTTGTCGTACGCGTCGTTGCTCGAAAACGTAAAGGGGCTGGAGTTTCCAACGCCTCCGACCATATCGAACCCGTCACCCTGGTTTCGATAAGCCTTGTTGTCGCTGAAGGTGATGTCGTCTGGGCGTACCTGCTCAACCTTGAACTCAGTGGCAAAACCGTCGCCATCGTTGTCATGGGCCAAGCTGTCAGACACCCGCGCGTTTGTCGTGAGCGCTTGGGCGCGTAGCCCGTCGCCACTGAAGTTCTGCAACTCCACGCCCGCAACACTTAGGCCTGTGGTATGGGCCTTGTCACCGGTCGCGCTACCGGTAACGATGCCATCTACCGTGCCACTGGTGTTGGCCTTGTTGCCGTCCAGGGTCAGGTTGCTGATGGTCGCCCCTGTGGTGTTGGCATTGGCTACGGTGTGAATCAGCCCCGCCACGTCAGTACTGGAACCGTCGGCCAGCTTGAGGGTGGTCAGCCCCATGCGTTCGCCGTTGAGCGTCACGTTGCTTTTGAGGGTTAGCGAGCCGCCGTCACTGTTGGCGCCACTGACGATGTAGGTGCCGTGGGGCAGATACACTTCCCCGCCGCCCGCCTTCGCGGCGGCATTGATCGCTTTTTGAATGGCCAGGGTATCGTCGCCGACACCATCACCCTTGGCACCGAAGTCCATCACATTAAAGGTCGTGGTCATTATTCAGCCCTGTTAGTAGAAAAAGAACGCCGAACGACAACCGCGAAGCTGACCTGACTATCAGGCTCACCTGCAAGGTAAGCGGCAGCTCTGTGACCGCTGCGGCTACACCGGGTTCGTGATTCAGACCACAGACGTTTTTTTCACAACCCCAATGGCACCATCACCGCCCCACTAGGGACCCCGTTGGGGAGTAGCCTGCCCAGGACTTGCATCCTGGAGCGTTCGTATCAACATTCTCGGCCGTAAGCCGTGGTACGAACACCGTCGTGGTTGGCGAGACCAGCGATACCTCCATGCCTAAGGTCGGGCGTGTGGCGGTGTCGTTGACTCAGTGCCCGGCCGGACGTCACCGTGAACCCTTTATCCCTTTTGTTCGTAGCCCTTGCCATGTCCACTGACGCGTTCGCGGCAGCCATCGGCAAAGGCTCCAGCCTGCACAAGCCACGCCTGCGTGATGCCTTGCGTACCGGGCTTATCTTTGGCGTGATCGAGGCGATTACCCCCATCATTGGCTGGAGCATCGGGCGCGCGGCCAGCCACTGGGTCGAACGTTGGGATCACTGGATCGCCTTTGGCCTGCTGCTGGGCTTGGGCGCTCATATGATCTACAACGGGCTCAAGCAGGAGGTGGAGGAAGCCGAGAAGCCAAAACGTCATTCTGCGATGCTGTTGGTCGCCACCGCCGTGGCCACCAGTATCGATGCCCTCGCTGTAGGCGTAGGCCTGGCGTTCGTCAACGTCAATATTCTAGTGGCCGCCTCAGCCATCGGCCTGGCAACTACCCTGATGGTGACCCTCGGGGTAATGCTGGGGCGTGTGCTGGGTACCCTGGTGGGCAAGCGCGCAGAGACTGTCGGCGGCCTGGTACTGATCGTCATAGGTGCCACGATTCTCTACGAGCACTTGTCAGCGGCCTGACCATCGCCCTGCGCGGTTGGGGTACGGAAGCCTGCGGGCGCTCTTCAGGCGCCCGTCATCAATGTATCAACTGCGGCCTTGAGGTCTGTCCAGGTGAAGGGCTTGAGTAGCAGCTGCACTTGCCCTGGATCGAATGCCGCTGCAGGCACTGCATTTTCCGAAAAGCCGGTGATAAACAACACCTTCAAACCAGGGTGCGCGTGCAGGGCACGGGTGGCGAGCTCATCACCACTCATGCCCCCCGGCATGCCGATGTCAGTGACCATCAGTTTCAACTCCGGAAACCGGGCCAATTGCTCCAAGGCGCCTTGCGCCGCATCGGCCTTGTACACCTCATAGCCCTCTTCCTCCAGCACTTCGCTGACCAAGGTACGGATAGCCATCTCATCGTCCACCACCAGTACTTGCCCTTGGGCCAGCTTATTGGGCACTAGCCCTTCGGCAACCGAGTGACTGGCCGTTTCCGGTAAGGGGCCGGTGTAGAGCGGCATGAACACACTCACCGTCGTGCCTTTGCCAGGCACCGATTCGATCCGCGCGTCCCCAGAGGATTGACGCGCGAAGCCATACACCATCGACAGGCCCAGGCCTGTGCCTGCGCCCAGAGGTTTGGTGGTAAAGAAGGGATCGAAGGCGCGCTCCAGCACCTCGATGGGCATACCAGTGCCGGTGTCCGTTACCTGGATCAACAGATAGTCGCCAGCAGTGAGCGGCGCGCCTACCACTGGCGCACGGACCGTGGCCTGGCTGACCTTCACCGTCAGGTTACCGCCTTGGGGCATGGCGTCCCTGGCATTGATGCACAGGTTCAGTAGGGCGTTTTCCAACTGGTGCGCGTCGCAACAGCACCATAGCGGTACCGGCGGCAATACCAGCGTGAGCTCGATCCGCGGTGTTAGGGTGCGGCTAATCAGGTCGGTCATACCCCGCACCAGCGCTGCCGGTTCGATCAGCTTGCTGTCCAGGGTTTGGCGCCGGGCGTAGGTCAATAACCGATGAGTAAGCGCGGCTGCCCGCACCGACGCGCTCTGGGCCATACCAATGTAGCGCTCCAGGCCCTCGATGCGGCCTTGGCTAACTCGCAGGTTCAGCAGCTCCAGGCTGCCACTGATCACGCTTAGCAAATTATTGAAGTCGTGGGCGAGCCCACCGGTAAGTTGGCCAATGGCTTCCATCTTCTGGCTTTGGCGCAACTGAGAACTCACGTGCTCCAGCGCTTCCTGCCGCTCTTTGGCCTGAGTAATGTCCCTGGCCACGGCAAAATACTTGCCGTCCCGCCGCGCGATACGCCAGTTCAAGTGCAAGCGCGCGCCGTTTTTTCGCAAGCCCTCGGTATCCAGCTCTACCGCCCCACGTTCGCTCAACCCACGCAAGGCGTCGGCTAGCTCAAGGGGCGAAATAAAGTCCGAGAAGGTGCCGCCTTTCAACTCAAGCTCGGTCCAGCCAGTGTTAGCCGACCACGCAGGGTTCATCGCTAACAGCTCGCCTTTACCTGACAACGCGCAGATGAGGTCGGGAGATACGTTCCATACGCCATCGCGCTCTTGGGTGCGGCGCTCCACCTCCTCTTCCAGGCGTTGATTGATTCGCGACACGCTGTTCAGGCTCTGGCGCAAAAAAGCACACACCACCGCCATGACGAAGCTCACCACACCAAAGCTCAAGGTGTTTGCCCAAGCAGTCCAGTTACGGTCAAAGCCCACTGGCCCTATGAACAGATATTGCGCGGACAGCACTGCAATGACCGTCCCTAATGCCGACGGCCCTACCCCAAAGCAAAAGCCTGAAAACATTAAACCTGGGATGAAAAACAGATAAGGCAACGCCGTACTGGGTAGCTGCGCCCTCAGCGCACAGCACAGGCCGATCACCACGGCAGTGCCCACATAGCGAATCGGCCGATTATGCTCGATGCGAGCGAGCCGAAGGGTAACGGCCAGCAGTGCGGAGAACGGGGTGGGCAAGGGGTGACTCCAGGTAGGCAATCAGGCGGGCGGCAGAGCTTGCTACCCTTTGGCACATTATCGACCACGCCTGCCCGGCCTTTAACTCGGCGTAGGCCGGAATGGGCAGCGCCACACGTCAGCCGATAGAGAAACGCGCCTTGACCATCGCGGTCAGCTGCATCAACGACCAGGGCTTGGGCAAAAAGGAGGCATTGGCGGGAAGCTCACAGCTCGGGCTTGCCGAATAGCCGCTGGTAATGATGACAGGCAACTCAGGCCGTTGCGCGTACACCGCATGGGCGAGGTCCCAACCGGTCAGGCGGCCAGGTGTCATCACATCCGTGACGATAAGGCCCAGGGTTTGGCAGGATTCGAAGGCTTTCAAGCCAGCATCCACCGTGCCCACCGCCTCTACGCGCGCACCTGCCTCAGAGATCACTTCAATCAACAAGGAACGCAGGAGTTCGTCGTCTTCTACAACAAGGACGATAGGTTTGAGAGGCTCGGGCAACGCACTGGAGAGGGTCATATCGGGATCATCACACGCCCACCCTCGCTTGGAGACGGGTGGCCGACCAGATACACGCTTTGTACAGCTTCCTGAACACCTGCGTGGATAGTCAACGAGGCAGTACAACTCTCGTATAACACGTCGTAGACCGTAAAGCATGCGGTGGCGAAGGCACTAACCTCACCAGATCGGTAGCTAGCGATTTAACAGCAAGTGCAGTTGACTATGAAACGAGCGGGCCTGGCCTGTCAGCGGATCGTTGAACGCCAGTGCGCGGGCCAACAGTTGCAACGGGTTAGAGAGATCGTCCACCTGGCCAACCGGCATCACTTCAGGGTAGAAGGGATCATTGCAGATAGGTGCGCCCAACGCTGCCATATGTACCCGCAACTGGTGGGTGCGACCGGTGATGGGTGATAGCCGGTAGCGCCAAAGGGCGCTATCCGAGGGCTCGGCCTGTATGTGGGTTTCACTGTTAGGCTCGCCGGCGACCTCCTTCATGCAAAAGAACGGTACCCCTCTCGCGATTCGGCTTTGCCGAATGTGCGGAAACGAGAGCCCTGGCAAAGCCGGAGCCACCGCTTCGTAGGTTTTGTCGATACGGCGCATGGGAAACAATTGCTGATAGGCGCCACGGGTGTCTGGATTAGTTGAAAACATGACCAGCCCGGCTGTGTGCCGATCGATCCGGTGCAGCGGCACGAGATGAGTATTGCCTGTGGTTTTGATGAGCCTGCGGAGCAGGGTTTGCTCCACGAACTCGCCTGCGGGCGTGACCGGAAGAAAATGTGGTTTGTCAGCAATCAACAGGTGCTCGTTCTGGAACAGCACCTGCTCTTTCACTGGGATGACACGCTCGGCAGGCACCTCTCGGTAATAATGCACGCGCATGCCTGCGCGGTAAGGTTGTTGCGACGAGACCGGCTGCCCTTGAGCATCCAGCACCTTGCCCCGGGCGAAGCGATCAACCCATTGTGCTCGTGTAACCGCCGGGAAATGGTCCGCCAGACAGTCCAGTACGAAAACCCACACGCCGCTAGGCAGACATAGCGTACTGGCTTGAGAATGAGAAGGGTCGAAGGGCTTGGCAGGCATCAGAGGGGTCCATTGCATCAGTGGGCTGGATTATCCCTTGCCCACGCCTGCCTTTACAGCACTACGCTGTGTATCTGGCCTGACGCCGTTACCTTGGCCTGCGCCTGCAGCCATCGTAATACCTCGACTGCGTCCCAACGTGCAGGGTCGAACAATGCATAGGCAAGGCCTTGAAAGCCCACGACGTCCAGGCGCTGGTGGTAGCCCGCTCGCTGAAACAAGGCTTCTATCTCAGCGAAGCAGGCGTTGAAATGCACCTTGCCGAACGGTGTCTTGCCCTCCATGACCAGGCCATCCGTTCGCAGGCCCAGCACGGCGCCTGAAACAGCGTCGGGCGACATGCCGTTCACGCTGGCTTTGAGCTGCTGAATATTGATCACGGTGCTTCCTTAATACTGGCGCAAGCTGCTTGATACTGTATTTTTATACAGCATATAAACAACAGGTGGTAAACGCAACGCTGCCATTCACCTGCTCGCACAATCCATTCCCGGCTACGTTCTCTACACCCGCCTATGAAGACATACCACCAGCCCCTGCCTGCGGGCTTTAGGGGAGGCTATTACCGACCTAAGCTAAAACCGGCGACCTCTATCTTGCCTACCCCACCACTTGGAGCTCAATGAGGAAGCGTTACGCTGAGTGTTCCTAAAGATTGCAGCGATACGTTAGTGGCTATCGCGCGGGGGCCGGTCATGTGGCGCCCGGTCAGGGCCCGGCATAGCGCAGCTGTCATTGCGGCAGCGAGCACCGCCATCGGGGTGAGGGAGCCAGACAGGTGCGGACGCCAGCGGCAAAAGAGTCGATAACCTACGTTGAGTAGCGGCCTTATAAAACGCCAGAACAAGGGGGCCGCCCAGGCACCCAAGCCTGCAGCGCAACAGGTTACGTCAAAAAGCGAACCACCTGATCGGCCTCGAATGGCCACTCAAGCTCTGCGCCGGTATCTGCCCTGCGCAGGAGAGGCGCCCGCGCTTCGTAATCAGGCGGCACACCGGCGGCATCATGCAGGTCGATCAACTCAACCCACAGACCATGCTCTATAAGCGGCAGCAAGGCAGCCTCTGCCAACGCACAGCGGGGGCAGTTGATGATCACAAACAGTTGGCATTCAGGGCACATGGCATTGAGCTAACCTTTAAAGCGGGGCGTGGTAAGTCTAGTTGTTGAACGTCGCTTCAGCCAGGGCCTGGCGACTTAGGCCCACCCAACCCCGTTGATCGGCAAAATGTCCTTTCACTGCGCTGAACCTTGCTGACGCAACGGCACTCGAAGCCCTAAGCCCATGTAAGGAGGATGCCATGACTCGCGATACCATCAACACCGCACAAGACGTGCTGACCGCTGACTTTCAGACGTTGATTCGTGACAGCGAACGCTTGCTCGAACACACCGCCACCCTCGCCGGTGAGCAGGCGCAGGAACTGCGCGAGCAGATCAAAACCAGCCTGATCAAGGCCCGAGCGGTGCTCAAGCAGACCCAACTCGAGCTGCGTGAGCAGGGCGAAGCGGCGCTGGTCGTTGCTGAAGATTATGTTCAAACCAACCCGCTCCCCGCAGTGGGCATTGCTGCAGGCATCGGTTTTCTAGTAGGCCTGCTGGCTACAAGGCGCTGATATGAACCACGACAGCGATTCCCTGCCACCGCCGGCAGGAGAGACTACAGGTACTCACGGCCGCCGACTGGGTGGCGCATTGCTGGGATGGTTGCACAGCCATATCGAGCTATTGGGCATCGAGCTTCAAGAGCAAAAGGCCCGTACGCTTAGTTTGCTGTTGTTCGCCGGCCTGGCCTTGGTCTTTGCCCTGTTGGCATTGGTTGCCCTCTCAGGGTTGATCCTGATCCTGCTATGGGAGAACTACCGCATTCCAGGCATGGTAGGGCTGTGTGTGTTTTATGTCCTGGCTGGGATATTTTGTGCCGTCAAACTCAAGGCTGCCATCTTTGACGAGTCCTCACCGTTCCATGCAACGCTTGAAGAATTGGCCAATGACCGGGAGCGCCTGTTGCCATGACTGGACATAACCCTACAAGCAGCGGTAACCGTCGCGACGTGCGTAAGGCGCTTATTCGCCTGCGTATGGAAATGCACCGTCAGGAAATCCGCCAGGGTGCCAAACAGCTGGTTAACCCCTTCTCTCGGCTGCGTAACATGGGCCAAGGCTTGAACAAGAACCTGCGCGTCCGTCACGCCCCTTTGTGGGGTGTTGGCCTGGTAAGCCTGCTTGGGTTCTTCTCGGGCAAAGGCGCGCGCAAGGGTGGCATCGGCTCGGCGTCGAGGCTTATCAAGCTGGGCGTAAGCCTGGTACCGCTGCTCAAGCTGCTTAAGAGCACCAATCGTCATTAAATCTGGTACCCCCGCCAGTGATCTTCACGTGACGCGCTGACTTACTCCTCAAAAAGGGGCAGGTCAGCGGTGCCATTGGCTCAGGCCGTTCAGCCCTCGTTACAGACTCACACTCCTTTGCACATTGCAGCCGCTCAGCAATAGGGCGATGCTGGCAGTGTTCGATTTCTGACGGAGAAGTGCCTTGGATTGGCAAACACTGCTTACTCGCGAACGCTTGGGCAAACCCCTACACAGCGCAGACGAGCCTGGTCGCACGCCCTTTCACAAGGACCACGATCGCATCATCTTCTCGGGTGCCTTTCGCCGCCTTGGTCGCAAGACGCAAGTTCACCCGGTGTCCAGCAACGACCATATCCACACTCGCCTTACTCACTCACTGGAAGTCAGCTGCGTGGGGCGCAGCCTTGGCATGCGCGTAGGTGAAACGCTTCGCGATGAATTACCCGACTGGTGTGATGCGGCAGACCTGGGAATGGTGGTGCAATCGGCCTGCCTTGCCCACGACATCGGCAACCCGCCATTTGGCCATTCAGGTGAAGACGCTATCCGTTCCTGGTTCCAACAAGCCGCAGGCCGTGGCTGGCTCGATAGCATGAGTGACGGCGAACGCCTGGACTTTCTCAACTTCGAAGGCAATGCTCAGGGCCTGCGCGTACTCACGCAGCTGGAATACCACCAATTCGAAGGCGGCATGCGCCTGACCTATGCCACCCTGGGCACGTACCTCAAGTACCCCTGGACCGCACGGCATGCAGATTCCTTAGGGTACAAAAAGCACAAGTTCGGCTGCTATCAAAGCGAGCTGCCGCTGCTGGAACAAATCGCTACCAAGCTGGGGTTGCCCCTGCTCGAACCTCAACGCTGGGCGCGCCACCCTCTGGTGTACCTGATGGAAGCGGCAGACGACATTTGTTATGCCCTGATCGACTTGGAAGATGGGCTGGAAATGGGCCTGCTTGAATACGCCGAGGTTGAAGCCCTGTTGCTAGGGCTGGTGGGCGACGACGTGCCAGAGACGTACCGCTTGCTGGGCCCAGGGGATTCACGGCGCCGAAAACTGGCCATCCTGCGCGGCAAAGCTATCGAACACCTGACCAACGCGGCTGCACTAGCTTTTGTGGAACAACAGCCCGCGCTGCTGGCAGGCTCGCTCACAGGTGACCTGGTGGAGCACATGAATGGCCCTGCCAAACGCTGTGTATTGAGCGCCAAAGACATCGCACGCCAGAAAATTTTCCAGGACAAACGCAAGACCCTTCATGAGATAGGTGCCTATACCACTCTGGAAGTACTACTCAATGCGTTCTGCGGTGCGGCGCTGGAGCAGCACAGTGGAAAGCCGTTGTCTTTCAAGAACCAGCGCATCCTTGACCTCATGGGCAGCAATGCCCCCCATCCTTCATGGCCGCTGCATACTGCGTTTTTGCGCATGATCGACTTCATCGCGGGCATGACAGACAGCTATGCCAGTGAAATGGCCAGCGAAATGACCGGGCGAGCCATACCGGTTTAACGGCCAAGCGGGGGAAATTCTGATAAATGCGGGCAAGCCCTCTGCCCGCTCACCAACTGAGCTAATGTCCCGGTCCTTATCGCAGTAAGGAAGCAGGAATGGGCTCGGTATTTATCATCGAAGATCACCCGGTCATTCGTCTGGCAGTACGGATGATGCTGGAAAATGAAGGTTACGAGGTTATCGGAGAAACCGACAACGGTGTGGACGGCATGCGCCTCTTACGTGAATGTAATCCTACGCTCGTGATACTGGACATCAGCCTGCCCAGGCTTGACGGGCTTGAAGTACTGGCACGTTTCCAGGCCATGGGCATGCCTTGGCGCGTACTGGTCCTGACTGCCCAAGCGCCTCAGTTGTTTTCGGGCCGGTGCATGCAACTGGGCGCAGCTGGCTACGTGTGTAAGGTAGAAGACCTTACTGAGCTGGTCAGTGCAGTGCGTGCAGTGTTTGCCGGCTATACCTACTTTCCCAGCCAGGCACTGGTAACCCCCGAGGGCCTAGAGGCAAGCGAAGGGCTGCAGTTATTCAACAGCGTCAACGACCGCGAACTGATGGTCTTGCAACTGTTTGCTCAAGGGCGCACGAACCGCGAAATTGCTGAGGGCATGTTCTTGAGCAATAAAACCGTGAGCACCTACAAGAAGCGCTTGATGCACAAGCTCAAGGCGGGGTCGCTGGTCGAACTACTGGAGGTTGCCAAGCGTAACGGTGTGGTCTAGCCCCAAGGCGGCGCGCATGCTGGAACCACAGCAGCCGAGCGCAGCGCCTTGTCGGCCCCGATCTGTGCGGGGCCGGGCTAGACAGGGTCAAGCCATCAAGCGGCAGGGTTGACCGGCGTTTCTGGGTACCAAACATCCAACAGCGGGCTGAGCTCGACCTTGGTCAGCTCGTCACGGCCCTTGAGCCATGCCTCGACGGCAGCACGCTGCTGCTCGTTGACCGAGCCACGCTTGGCCAGGCATACCAGGCCAAAGTCGTCCCCGCCTACGTAATCAACGCCGTTGGCTTCCATTGCCTGCTTAAGGAAGGCCTCCAGAAACGCATCGATCTCCGCTTCGCTGAGGTTTTCCTTGAATTCAAGGTTCAGCTCGAAGCCCAGTTCCTGGAACTCATCCACGCACAGTTTCTTACGCAGGCGGCGGGAACGGTTTGTAGCCATAGTCTGTATCCTCGTCAGTTTCAAGCGCGGCACTGTAGCAGTTTGGCCTGGTAATTACCGGCTAACCTGCCACAGGAGTGAAATTTTCCTACGGCCGGTCCCGAGGCCAGCGACGCATCATGCATAATGCGCAACGTTAGCGGGAGCCTTCATCTTTTCATGCTCTCAATCTTCAGCGCGCATTAGGCTATCAGTTCATGATTAAACACCTGCGTCCGATGTTCGTCGCCGCCAGCCTACTCCTGGCCTTTACCCCCCCACTCTACGCTGCTACGTCAGGCCTTACGCCCAAGGTGGAGCAGGCGCTCAAAGCCAGCAAACTGACGAACAATGCCCTGTCACTGGCGTTGATCCCCCTGAGCGGCCCCGGCGCTACCACCCTGTTCAACGCAGATGTCTCGGTCAATCCCGCCTCTACCATGAAGGTAGTTACAACTTTCGCAGCCCTGGAGCTGCTAGGCCCGACGTTCCAATGGAAGACCGAGTTCTACACCGACGGTACGCTGAGCAACGGTGTGCTGCATGGCAACCTGTATGTCAAAGGTGGTGGCGACCCCAAGCTGAACATGGAAAAACTCTGGTTGCTGATGCGTGATTTACGCGCCAACGGCGTGCATCAAGTGACCGGCGATCTGGTTTTGGACCGCAGTTACTTCAAGCAGCCACAACTGCCCCCCTTCAACGATGACGGCAACGACGAAAACGCACCCTTCCTGGTGAAGCCCGACGCGTTGATGATCAACCTCAAAGCCCTACGTTTCATCGCGCGCAATGACGGCGGCCGGGTGACGGTGGCAGCCGAGCCGCCTATTGGCACTATTCATCTGGACAACCAGGTCAAGGCCATTGCCGGTTCCAAATGCACGGGTGAAGTGCGTTACAACTCTGTACCTCAGCCCGATGGCATCAACGTGGTGGTCAGCGGCCAGTTGGCTGATGGGTGCAGCTCACAAACCTACCTGTCTCTGCTCGACCACTTTGCCTACTCAGCCGGCGCTATCCGGGCCATATGGTCGGAGCTTGGCGGCAGCATCACCGGTGCGGACCGCGACGGCGTAGTGCCTAAAAATGCCAAGCTGCTCGCCAGGGCGTTCTCGCCCGACCTGGCCGAGGTGATCCGCGACATCAATAAATACAGCAACAACACCATGGCCCAGCAGTTGTTCCTGACCATCGGCGCGCAATTCAGGACCGATGCAGACGCCGACGACGCCAAGGCCGCGCAGCGCATGATTCGCCAATGGCTGGCGAAAAAGGGTATCACTTCGCCTCACTTGGTGATGGAAAACGGCAGCGGCTTGTCACGCGCCGAACGGGTAAGCGCGCGTGAAATGGCAGGCTTGCTCCAAGCGGCCTGGCGCAGCCCTTACGCCGCTGAATTCATGAGCTCCATGCCCTTGGTGGGCATGGACGGCACCATGCGCAAGCGGCTCAAGCGAACCGCCATGAGTGGCGAAGGCCATATAAAAACCGGCACTCTGAATACGGTCAGGGCCATCGCAGGCTTTAGCCGTGACCTGAACGGCAATACCTGGGCTGTGGTCGCTATCCTCAACGATCCAAAACCCTGGGGGGCCCGCTCCATTCTGGACCAGGTATTGCTGGACCTCTATAACCAGCCACGCACACCCGCTACCGCCGCCCTCCCCTAACCTGGGCAAGCAGCCCCAGGCCGGGCTGCCACCGGGCTTACTTCGCCTGGATCTTCCAGGCGCGGTGGATGCGTTCATTACGCGCGAAGTCGGGATCCAGGGTGTGTGCTGTGATGTCTTCAACCAGATAGCGCGCGACGAGATCCTCTTCAAGGCGGAAGCGCCTGAAGTTATTGGAAAAGTACAAGACGCCCCCCTTGGCCAAACGAGCCATGGCCAGATCCAGCAGGCGAACATGATCGCGCTGCACGTCAAATACCCCTTCCATGCGTTTGGAGTTCGAGAAGGTCGGGGGGTCGATGAAGATCAGGTCGTACTCCTCCCTCGCCTCTTCCAGCCAACCCATTACGTCGCTCTGGACCATTTGATGGCGTTCAGATAACCCGTTCAACGCCAGGTTGCGCCGGGCCCAGTCCAGATAAGTGCGCGACAGGTCTACGCTGGTGGTAGAGCGAGCCCCACCCTGCGCGGCATGCACGGTTGCGGTGCCGGTATAGCAAAACAGGTTAAGGAACCGCATTCCCTTCGCTTCACGCTGCAGGCGCATGCGCAAAGGCCGATGGTCCAGGAACAGACCTGTGTCGAGGTAATCGGTGAGATTCACCAGCAGCCGTACCCCGCCTTCTGCCACTTCCATGAAGGCGCCTTGCTCTGCCTGCCGCTCATACTGACGCGTGCCGGTTTGCCGCTCCCTGCGCTTAAGCACCACCTGCTTGGGATCTACACCAAGGGCTACCGGGATCGCCGCCAAGGCGTCGAACAGGCGACCCTGGGCTTTTTGAGGGTCAATGGATTTGGGCGCAGCGTACTCTTGCACGTGCACCCACCCTTGGTACAGATCGATCGCAAACGCATACTCAGGCATATCAGCGTCGTACACCCGATAACACCCGATGTTCTCTTTGCGCGCCCACTTGCCTAACTGCCGCTGGTTCTTCTGCAAGCGGTTGGCAAACATCTGAGCGCCTTCGCTCAACCGTGCCGCTTCTGCAACCGCCGCGGGCGCACCCGGCAGAGCGGTGTGTGGTTCATGCTCAGCCGTGCCCGCTACGGCGGTACGCCGCTCGCCTGTCACGAACTGCTGCGGCTGAACATCGAGTAGCAGCAACTTGCATGGCAGGGCACCGTTCCAGAACGCGTACTGCTTGTGACTGCGAATTCCCATGCGCTTGCCCAGATCTGGCGCTGCCGTGAAGATTGCCGCCTGCCAGTTCAGGCAGGCTTGACGCAGCCGCTCGCCCAGGTGTTGGTACAGGTACACCAGGCTGGCTTCATCACCCAGCCGCTCACCGTACGGAGGGTTGCACACCACCAGGCCCTTCTGGTTTTGATCGGGGCGGGGCTCGAAGGTCGCAAGCTCTCCTTGGTAGACCTTCACCCATTCGCTTAACCCTGCGCGCTCAATGTTATTGCGCGCCGGCTGAATCAACCGCGGGTCTGCCTCGTAGCCACGAATCCAGGCAGGCTTGCGTGCAAGGCCCTCCTGGGCGCGCTGCGTCGCCTCATCATGGACCTTGCGCCACACGGCAGGCACATGCCCCAGCCAGCCCGAGAAGCCCCACCGCTCACGGCGCAGGTTTGGCGCAAGGTCTGCGGCAATCATGGCAGCCTCTACCAGAAACGTACCGACGCCACACATAGGGTCGGCCAAAGCGCCCCCTTGTGCAGCAAGGGCGGGCCAGCCGGCGCGTATCAGAATGGCCGCAGCCAGGTTCTCCTTCAGCGGGGCGGCACCCTGCTGGAGACGGTAGCCGCGCTGGTGCAAGCTGTGGCCGGAGAGGTCCAGCGACAAAATGGCCTGGCCTCGGTCCAGCCGTAGGTGAATGCGCAGGTCCGGGTTGAGCTTATCTACACCGGGGCGCTGGCCATCGGGGCCGCGCAGGCTATCGACAATGGCGTCCTTGACCTTGAGTGCACCGAAGTGGGTGTTGTCGATGCCGGAGCCATGGCCACTGAACTCCACCGCCAGGCTGCCGGTAGCCTCCAGATGGTCAGCCCACTCCACCTCACGCACACCGTGGTACAGATCATCGGCATTAGCCATTGGGAAGCGCTTGAGCACCAGCAGTACCCGATTGGCCAGGCGCGACCACAGGCACAACCTGTAGGCGGTTTCCATGCCGGCCTGGCCACGCACTGCGGCGGTATGCTCGCGAACGTCGTCCAGGCCCAGGCCCTGGGCTTCTTCGGCCAATAGCCCTTCAAGGCCTTTAGGGCAAGTGAGGTAAATTTCGAAAACATCTGACATGGGGTAGTGCCTTTTCAGTGCCGGGGGCGTATTCACCCGGCCGGTTATTCGAGCGCTGTTTCGGTCAGCGCCGCTATGGCACACCTCGTGCCTGCCACCCTAAACGTCATGGATTACCCACCTCTAGACGTCAGCGCAGCGTTGAATCATGGGTAGGTCACTTTTTTTATGACCTCTGGTCGCACGTACGTCTGTACCCAATAGTGCGGAATCACTGCTCGACGCAGGCCCAACGATCCATAAGAAAGCTTATAAATCATTGACCTATCCATACCGCTTAATACGACTCAAGTGCATCTGTTATGGCTATAGGTGCTAACCGTGAATATCTTATTACAAATGGTTCATTCCCTCCGCTCGCAAGGTTGGTTAGAAATGAACCTGCGTTGCGTCGCAATGATGTAAAGGCAGGGCCTGCCACGCCGGCAGCGGGCCCAGTATTACAGGCAGTTATTACTGCCCGGCCCAGCAGTGGCCGACGGGACATCAGTCAACAAACGAGGGCTACACCCTATGAGAAGACTCAAGCGTGATCCGTTGGAACGAGCATTTCTTCGCGGCTATCAGAACGGCCTCAATGGCAAATCCCGCGAGCTGTGTCCTTTTACCCTACCGTCCGTGCGTCAAGCATGGATCAACGGCTGGCGTGAGGGGCGAGGCGACAATTGGGATGGCATGACCGGTACAGCCGGGCTCCATAGACTCAACGAGCTTCACGCGGTCGGTTGATACCCGGCAGGCTCTTCTATTTACCAAACCGCCCCGCGGGGGCCGCCCCGCGTGGGCATAGGCCCAGCCAAGCCACGCAGCTATACCGGCTTGCTGGGCCATTCGCTGGCAACCAGGCTGTACAGCACTTCTCATGGAGCCCTGCACCCTATATAAAGGTCAGCGCAGCCGACCTGGCAGCGCGGCGATGGCATCCACTGCCTCGCGTATCAAAGCGGGCCCCCGATAGATAAACCCAGAGTAGATCTGCACGAGGCTCGCGCCGGCCTGGATTTTCTCTGCAGCGTGTGCCCCTTCCGTGATGCCCCCTGCCGCAATAATGGGAATACGTCCTTTAAGCTCTGCCGCCAATACCCGAACGGTATGGGTGCTTTTGCCCCGTACTGGCGCACCCGATAACCCGCCTGCCTCATCAGCCTCCGGTAGCCCCTGCACCCCCTCCCGTGACAGCGTGGTATTGGTGGCGATCACTGCATCCATACCCGTGGCCAACAGCGCCACTGCAACCTGGGTGGTTTCGTCGTCTGTCATGTCAGGGGCGATCTTGATCGCCAGGGGCACTCGACGCCCCGTGACCTGTGTCAAGGCTTCGCGGCGAGTAGCGAGGGCTTCTAGCAGCACCTTTAGCGAATCACCAAACTGTAGGCTGCGAAGGCCAGGGGTGTTTGGTGAGCTCACGTTGACAGTGATGTAACTGGCGTGAGCGTAGACCTTTTCCAGACACAGCAGGTAATCGTCCTGGGCTCGTTCCACGGGCGTGTCGAAATTCTTACCTATGTTAATGCCCAACACGCCCCGGTAACGCGCCGCCTGCACTCGTTCTATCAGGTTATCGACGCCTAGATTATTGAAGCCCATGCGGTTGATGATGGCTGTTGCCTCTGGAAGGCGGAACAGCCGGGGCTTGGGGTTACCGGGTTGAGGCCGTGGCGTCACGGTACCTACTTCCAAAAAACCGAAGCCTAGTTGGCCAAAGCCTTGGATGGCCGAACCATTTTTATCCAGACCCGCCGCCAGACCAACGGGATTATCGAAGTGCAGCCCCATCACCGATACCGGCAAGTGTGCAGGTGGCTTTGCCAGTAACCGATTGATACCCAGCCGCCCACCTGCGCCGATCAGGTCCAGGGAGAGGTCGTGAGAGGCTTCAGCGGAGAGCGTGAACAGCAACTGGCGGGCTAGGTTGTACATGGCGTGCGTGCTCGGCAGGTCAAAAAACAGCCGGCAGTATATAGGCCTTGGGCGGGTTTGTGTGCAGCAGCCTGCTCGGTTGCTATAGAAGGACGGTGAGGTGCCGGTGCTAACGCTACAGGTACAAAAAAGCCCAGGCCGAGGCCTGGGCTTTTTTTAGGAGCTCAGCGCAATTACTTGGCTTCAGCTTCTACTTCAGCTTCTACGCGACGGTTGATTGCACGGCCAGCATCAGTAGCGTTGTCAGCTACTGGGCGGGTTTCGCCGTAACCAACGGAGTTCACGCGAGTACCTTCAACGCCATACTGGTTGACCAGAACGTTACGGACAGCGGCAGCGCGCTTCTCGGACAGCTTCTGGTTGTAAGCGTCGGTACCAACGGAGTCGGTGTGACCTTCAACAGTAGTAGTGGTGGCAGGGTACTGCTTCATGAAGTCAGCGAGGTTCTTGATGTCAGCGTAGCTGTTAGGCTTGACTGCAGACTTGTTGAAGTCGAACTTCACGTCCAGCTCAACACGTACGGTTTCAGCAACGGCTGGGCAGCCATCAGCGTCAACAGCGGTGTTGGCAGGGGTGTTAGGGCACTTGTCAACGTTGTCGCAAACGCCGTCGTTGTCGGAGTCGGAGCAGACTTCAGCAACAGGAGCAGGTGCTGCAGCAACTTCTTGCTGCTTGGCGCCGCCACCGAAGTTAACGCCCACACCTACGCTTGGAGCCCATTCGGTCTCGCCACGGTCGATGTTGTACATGGCTTCAACGCCAGCACGTGCGTACACGTTCTCGGTGAAGTAGTACTTGGCGCCGCCACCAGCGTTGAAGAAGGTGGAGTGGTCACGGCCTTTGTGGCCATTGGCTTCGACGTTGCTGATGCTCTGCTGCGAGAAACCAGCGGAGAGGTACGGACGCAGGCCTACGCCTGGGGTACCGAAGTGGTAAACGGCGTCCAGAGCAGCGTTGCCGCCGTGGATTTTCTGGTTACCAGTGCCGTTATTCGACCGAATGTTGTGGATGCCGTCATAGCCCAAACGCAGCTCGACGTCGTCGGTCAGGAAGTAACCGATCGAACCACCGTAGAGGTTGGCATCGTCCAGGTCACGCGAGCTGTCGGTGTAGTACTTCTTGGTGAACAGCTCACCTTCCACTGCGCCTTGGCCCTGTGCCAGTACGCCGAAAGAGGTTGCGGCAACAAGAGAGCCAATGGCCAGGCCCAAGGTGTTTTTCAGTTTCATCCGTTAAATCCCCATCTGGTGATTGTTAAGCGATCCCACCAGTATTGGGTGGGACAACTCGGCGGCAATTCTAGCAGAAGTTGCACGCCAGTTAGAGAGAATCGCTGCCCGTTAAGTTTCCAAAACGTTAGCGAATTTCTCGCGCAGCTTATCGAGCGCTCGTTTGTAGCGCATTTTAGTAGCGCTCAAACCCAAACGCATGATGTCTGCGATTTCCTGAAACTCCAGTTCCGCGACAAATCGCAGTACGAGGATTTCCCGGTCAATCGGGTTCACATGCACAAGCCAGCGATCGAGACCGCCGCGCTCCTCTGACTTCGGCGACTTTTCCTCCGAAGCCTCTTCTACCGGATCAAGGCTCAGCGCATCCATTAATCTGCGCTTTCGCCTCTCCTTACGGTACTGCGTAATGCATTCGTTATAGGTGATGCTGTAAAGCCACGTCTTGAATTTCGACTTACCTTCGAAATTCTTTAGCCCGTACAGCACCTTTAACATCACTTCCTGACAGACATCGTCAGCGTCCCGATCGTTCCCTAGGTAACGAGCACATACATTGAAGAGAGTGCGTTGATAACGCCGCATCAGTTCTTCGTACGCACGCGTCACATGAAAAAGCTCATCATGCGAACGCGCCACCAGTTCCTCATCGGAGAGTGCTCGTGGGTCATATCGCAGAGGAGGCGTTGGCACTTTAGTCAAAACGGTTCGGGCCGCAGGTCAGTTCTGGGCCACCGCCCCCTAAGGAACAGTGGTTTTTCGCGGCGGGCATACTAGCAGAATATGCACCCCTAGCGACTACTGACCCGCTCGGCCAACAGGATCCGATTGGACACCGATACCAACTCGCCTTCCTCTGTAAGCACGGTGGTTTTAACCGTGCCAATTTCCTCGATCATCCCCTCAAGCTCGCCCACGCTTATCTGCTGGCCTACCTGATAAAGCTCCCGTACATAAATACCTGCCAGAATTTGCCCGGCAATTTCGCGACTTCCCAGCCCCATGGCCAGCGCTATTGCCAGACCAACGGTTATCAATGCGATCACAATCACGTGATTCAGCAGGTCGGTTTTGATCTCAAGCTGGCTGATGGCAACCGAAATGCTGATTACGATTACCAGCCATTGCGCCACCCTACCAAGCCCACCAGCGTACTCGATGCCCACCCCTTCGGCAGCACCGCGCACGATCCCATTGACCAATTGGGCGAGCAGCACGCCCACCACCAGCACCAGCACGGCCCCAAACACCTTAGGCAGGTACAGGGCCAGCACATCGAGGGTGGCCGATACCCGTTGCAACCCCAGGGATTCGGCTGCCGACACCAGGAAGATAAGCAACACGAACCAATAGACGATTTTCCCCACCAGAGTGGAGATCGGCACGCGAATACCTGCCCGGCCCATCAGCTTGGTGAGCCCAGTGCCCGTCATCAGGCGATCCAGGCCAACCTTGGCCAGTAATCGGGAGAGCAAGGCATCCAGTAGCTTGGCCACCAAAAAGCCCAGCAACACCACCACCAACGCGCCAAACAGATTTGGAATGAAGTTAGCCACTTTAGTCCACAAGACGGTCATTGCGGTGACCAGGCTTTGGGTCCAGAGGTCCAGTTCCATGTTCAATCAGCCTTATCCGCGCCCTGCGCGGTACGGGTACGTCGGGTCACAGGTGTTACATGGGGCGCGCCGTTGTTCACAGCCAGCATGCCGGCCTGGAAACAACGGCCGATTAAACCGAACAGGTCCTGCGCCCCGACCTGCCGATTGGCGGTCTTGAGTACGCGGCCTAGGCACGCCCCATCGTCGCGACCTTCGGGTGCGGCGTTGAGCATGTCGCGGAGTGACTGTTCAAATGGGTCCTGCATGCTTACCTCGCAAGTATGCTTTCAAAGACGCAGGCGCACGCCCGCAGGTCACACCGCGCTCACAAAAGCTTTTATAACCAGCGAAGGCGCCAGTACAGCAGCCACTGGCCGATTGCCACGGCCAGCGTTACCCCGCAGGTAATAAAGAAGCCGTGCGGATTGTCGGCGCCTGGTAGCCCGCCTACGTTCATACCCAACAAACCGGTAATAAAGGTAATAGGCAGAAAAATCCCAGTAACCACACCAAACCGGTACATGGTGCGGTTCATGCGCTCGCTCAATTGTCGCTGCTCTGCTTCTAGCAGCAGTGCTACCCGCTCGCGGCTGAGCTCCAACTCTTCAAGGTAGCGAACCAGGCTGTTGTTGAGCTCATTCCAGTACTCGCCGTCCTGGCCGGCAAACCCACCGGAACCATTACGTGCAAGCACCGCGAACAAATCTCGCTGAGGGGCGAGGAAACGCCGTAGCCCTGCTGCTCGACGACGCAAGTGAAGCAAGCTGGAGTGTTCAGGCACATACCCCTCCTCGGCATCCACCCGCTCTTCTTCGTTATCCAGGGTTTCGGTTAACTGGTCCACCACTACCTGGATACGCTCGGTGAGGCGTTCGGCCAGGTACAGCACCAGATCCGCTGCGTTGCGCGGACCTTCACCTGCCGCCAAGCGCGCCACGAGGTCTTCAGTGGCACGCAGAGAGCGCAAGCGCAATGACACGACGCGCTGCTCCTGAGCGAAGATCCTTACGGACACCATGTCTTCGGGCTGGGCGCCGGGGTTGAGGTTAACGCCGCGCAGGAACAGCAGAAACTGTGCGTCCGGCAACGGCACCAGGCGCGGCCGGGTGTTTTCTTCCAGCAGCAAGTCACAGCTAAAGGCGCTCAGCCCACTGCGCTGGCGAAGCCAGACCTGGGTATCGGTGCTGCTACGGTCCCAGTGCAGCCAGAGGCTTTCATGCGCCTGCAACCTAAGCTGTTCAAGCTCGGGCTGCGCAAGGCTGCGCGCACCGCCTTGGCCATCCAGCACCAGTGCATGCACCAGGCCTTGGTTATCATTGTGTTCAACCATCGGTCAGTGCTTACTCGTCAAAGGAAAGACAGTGCTCAGGGAGGCGCATTCAGGTTGAGGGCTACAGATCAACGCCAAGGCGGTCACCCTCATAGGCGACCGGCCAGCGGATCAGTGAACCGCAGTGCCCCTGGCGCGGCCGGCCGGTATGAACGTCGAACTCAATGCTGTGGCGCCGGCACCGCAACAGGCCGGCTGCCAGTGTGCCGTCGTGTAAGGGGGCGTCCTGGTGGGGGCAGCGGTCTTCAAACAACAGGTGCTGGCCTTGATCCACCAGCAGCAACAGCCGCTGCCCACCTACGGCAAAGCTGCGCTTGTAGCCATCGTTCAGATTGATAAGCCGTTCCAACGCTACGAACACAGGCCAGCTCCTTACAGGTGGTCAGAATGACCTTCTACCAGTAGCAGGGGCGCTACGTCACGGGCCATCGTCTGCGGCAGGCCGCGCTCAGGGGCAGCAAGCCAACGCATCACCACCGGCCACACCTCGGTCTGTGCCGCCTTGCTCACTAGCATGTCCACATGGCCGAAATCCTGGCTGAAGCCTTGCGCCTTGCCTAGCACCAAAAACTGGCTGTTACCGCCAAAGCGCTGGAATAACTGCTCGCACGCCCATGCCGGGTCCTGCGTGTCCCCTGCCCCCGCCACGACCAACGTAGGCACCGTTACCTGCGAAAGGCCCGCTTGCCAGTCGTCGGCACCCCGCGCCCGGCGTCGCCGTGGCCTATGCCAACGGAGCATTTCCAGAACGACCCCGGCAGGCTCGTCTTCAGGCCCGCGCTTGAGGCGCGGGCCAGAGAGGTGATCGAGACCACGCAGCAACAACCGGCATAACCCATTAAGAGGTGCAAAGCGCAACGACCAGGGCGCCAAGTTGACTTGACTGCCGAACAGGGCTACGCCTGCGAGGGTATCGCTGGCCAGGGTACCTAGCGCCAGGGCCATTGCCAGGGTCGTGCCGCCCAGGGAATGCCCCAGCCAGTAAGGGCGCTGACCGCTGAGTTCGCTGACAAACGCATGGATGGGTGGCAGATCGTACGTGGCATAGTCCGTCACGCTGTTATGACGGTAGCGATGATTACGGGGCGATAATCCATGCCCACGTATTTCAGGTATCCATACATCGAACCCGGCCCTGGCCAAGGTTGCTCCCAGGCCAATTCCCTTGGGGGAATACCAGAATCGCCGGTTGGAGAAGCTGCCATGCAGCAGGATCACCGGCACACCGCGGTCGGCACTCTGGTCTGCCAAGCCCAGGCGAGTAACGGCCAACTCTACGGTTAGGTCGGGGCTATTGCCCGCCTTGATACGGTACACGTCTTCGCTAAGATCGCCACACCGCTCCGCCCGGAGCAGTGCGACTGGGAATAAACGGCTACTGCTTTGCATGATTAACAGGCTTCGACAAAAGGAAACGACCCCGGCCGGGCCAAGCCAAGCCGGGGCGCTGATTATCGCCTCACGCCTGCCCTTCTGCCAGGAAGAACCAGGTTTCCAAGACAGAGTCTGGGTTGAGCGAGACGCTCTCGATACCCTGCTCCATCAACCACTTGGCCAGGTCCGGGTGGTCTGAAGGGCCTTGGCCACAGATACCGATGTACTTGCCCGCCTTGTTACAGGCCTGGATGGCATTGCCCAGCAACTTCTTGACGGCCGGATTTCGCTCATCGAACAAGTGCGCGATGATCCCCGAATCACGGTCCAGGCCTAGCGTAAGCTGGGTCAGGTCGTTGGAGCCGATGGAGAATCCATCGAAGAACTCCAGGAACTCCTCAGCCAGGATGGCATTGGAGGGCAGCTCGCACATCATGATGACTTTCAGCCCATTTTCGCCACGCTTGAGACCATTACTGGCCAGCAGGTCGACCACCTGGCTGGCTTCACCCAGGGTACGTACGAAGGGCACCATGATCTCAACGTTGTCCAGGCCCATCTCGTTGCGCACACGCTTGAGCGCACGGCATTCAAGCTCGAAGCAGTCGCGGAACGCTTCGCTGATGTACCGCGAAGCCCCCCGGAAGCCCAGCATCGGGTTTTCTTCTTCAGGCTCGTACAGCTTGCCGCCGATCAAGTTGGCGTACTCATTGGACTTGAAGTCCGACAACCGAACGATCACCTTCTTGGGATAAAACGCCGCAGCCAGGGTGCTGATCCCCTCCACAAGCTTCTCAACATAGAAGCCTACCGGGTCGTTATAGCCGGCAATGCGCTTGTCTACGCTGGATTTGATCTCCAAGGGCAGGTCGGCATAGTTGAGCAGCGCCTTGGGGTGAACGCCAATCATACGGTTGATGATGAACTCAAGGCGCGCCAGGCCCACACCTGCGTTCGGCAATTGGGCGAAATCGAACGCCCGGTCAGGGTTGCCCACGTTCATCATGATCTTGAACGGCAACTCCGGCATGGCATCCACGGAGTTCTTCTTGATGTCGAAGCCCAGCTCGCCCTCGAAGATATAACCGGTGTCGCCCTCGGCGCAGCTAACAGTCACGCCTTGGTCATCCTTGAGCAGTTGGGTGGCGTTGCCACAGCCAACCACGGCCGGAATGCCCAGCTCGCGGGCAATGATCGCCGCGTGGCAGGTGCGCCCGCCACGGTTGGTGACGATGGCGCTGGCACGCTTCATCACCGGCTCCCAGTCCGGGTCGGTCATGTCCGATACCAGTACATCGCCCGGGCGAACCTTGTCCATTTCCGAGACGTCGCGAATGATCCGCACCTTGCCGGCCCCAATGCGCTGCCCAATGGCGCGGCCCTCTACCAGCACGGTGCCCTTTTCCTTGAGCAGGTAACGCTCCATTACGTTGGCACTGGAGCGGCTCTTTACGGTTTCCGGACGGGCCTGAACGATGTACAGCTGACCGTCGTCGCCGTCCTTGGCCCATTCGATGTCCATAGGCCGGCCGTAGTGCTTTTCAATGGTTAACGCCTGCTTGGCCAGCTCGCTGACTTCTGCATCGGTCAGGCAGAAGCGGGCCCGCTCGGCGCTGTCCACATCGACGGTCTTGACCGAACGACCGGCGCGGGCCTCGTCGCCGTAGATCATCTTGATGGCCTTGCTGCCCAGGTTGCGCCTGAGGATGGCCGGGCGCCCCGCTTCGAGCGTACCCTTGTGCACGTAGAATTCGTCAGGGTTGACCGCACCCTGCACCACGGTTTCGCCCAGCCCGTAGGCACCGGTGATGAAGACGACGTCACGGAAGCCCGACTCGGTGTCCAAGGTGAACATTACCCCGGCAGTCCCCGTCTCGGAGCGCACCATGCGCTGTACCCCTGCCGATAGCGCAACCAGTTTGTGGTCGAAGCCTTGGTGAACCCGGTAAGCAATGGCGCGGTCATTGAACAGCGATGCGAACACCTCCTTGGCTGCCCGAATCACGTTGTCCACGCCCCGGATGTTCAGGAAGGTTTCCTGCTGGCCGGCGAAGGACGCGTCGGGCAAGTCCTCTGCAGTGGCCGAGGAGCGCACTGCGACGGCAATGTCAGGGTTGCCGTGGGAGAGCTCAGCGAAGTGCTGGCGAATCTCCTCGTTGAGCTGCTCGGGCAGCTCGGCCTCCATTATCCACTGGCGGATTTGTGCGCCCGTACGGGCAAGGGCATTGACGTCTTCGACGTCCAGGGCGTCGAGGGCGGCGTGAATCTGCGCATTCAGCCCACTCTGCTCCAGGAAATCCCGGTAGGCCTGGGCGGTGGTGGCAAAGCCACCAGGCACCGAGACACCGGCGCCAGCCAGGTTGCTGATCATCTCGCCCAGGGATGCGTTTTTGCCCCCTACGTGCTCTACGTCGTGTACACCGAGCTTATCGAGGGAAACTACGTACTCTACCAAGGTGATCTCTCCACTAAAGGGGTTGGAACGCTCAGGGCCGGAGTGGTTACATATACTCCGGGGCAGGGTAAACATGTTCTAGGCCAACGACTACGTAAAATACCAGGCTCGGCGGCCAGCGAAACGGGCCTATGATATCCCAGGATCCTTCCACACTCTAAGGCCCGGCGGCGCACATGAAACGATCGGCTTTCTTCATCTCCGATGGCACCGGCATCACTGCCGAAACCCTGGGTCAGAGTCTGCTCGCGCAGTTCGAAACCATAACCTTTAACAAGTTCACGCGCCCCTATATCGACACGGTCGAAAAAGCCCAGGCCATGGTTCAGCAGGTGAATGCCGCCGCTGAACGAGAAGGCGAGCGGCCAATCATTTTCGATACCATCGTCAACCAGGACATCCGCGAAATACTGGCCACCTCCAACGGCTTCATGATCGATATCTTTTCGACCTTTCTTGCGCCATTGGAACTCGAGCTTGGCTCGCGCTCCTCGTACTCCGTGGGCAAGTCACATTCCATCGCGCGAAACGCGAACTACATGGACCGTATCGAGGCCGTGAACTTTGCGCTGGACAACGACGATGGCGCCCGCACGCATTATTACGACAAAGCTGACCTGATATTGGTGGGTGTGTCGCGTTCAGGCAAGACGCCGACGTGCCTATACATGGCAATGCAGTTTGGTATTCGGGCGGCTAACTACCCCTTGACCGAAGAGGATATGGAGCAGCTGCAACTCCCGCAGGCACTACGAGCGCATCGACACAAGCTGTTCGGGCTGACCATCGACGCTGACCGGTTGACCGCTATCCGCCACGAGCGTAAGGCCAACAGCCGTTATTCAAGTTTCGCGCAGTGTGAATTCGAAGTGCGTGAGGTTGAAGGGCTGTTCCGCAGGGAGAACATTCCCAATATCAATTCAACGCATTTTTCGGTAGAAGAAATTTCCGCCAAGATTCTGGTGGAGATGGGGGTAGAGCGGCGGTTCAAATGACCAGGCGTTGGCCCCCACGAGCGAAACAGCGCCCTGCGCAAGGCTGCTTAAACCGGCACCCTCACCCACCCCTCCATCAACACCCGGGCGCTGCGGCTCATCACAGCCTTGGTCACCTGCCAGCCCTCGCCGACCTGACGGGCCTCAGCACCCACGCTGAGTACGCCGGAGGGGTGGCCGAAGCGCACCGAAGTGCGCTCGCCCCCACCGGCAGCAAGGTTAACCAAGGTGCCCGGAATGGCCGCCGCAGTAGCGATGGCGACGGCGGCGGTACCCATCATGGCGTGGTGCAACTTGCCCATGGACATCGCACGCACCAGCAGGTCCACATCACTGGCGGCAATGGCCTTGCCGCTGGATGCCACGTAGCCGGCAGGCGGCGCCACGAACGCTACCTTCGGCGTGTGCTGGCGGGTAGCTGCTTCGGCAGGGTCGCTAATCAGCCCCATGCGCAAGGCACCGGCGGTACGAATACGCTCCAGGCGCGCCAGGGCCTGGGCGTCTTCGTTGATTGCGCCCTGCAACTCGGTACCGGTGTAACCCAGGTCTACCGCATTAAGAAAAATCGTCGGAATGCCCGCGTTGATCAAGGTGGCCTTAAAGGTGCCTACACCGGGCACGTCCAGCTCGTCCACGACCTGCCCTGTGGGAAATAACGCAGCACTATCGCCTTCCTCGGCAGGGTCGATGAATTCAAGCCGGACCTCCGCCGCCGGAAAGGTCACCCCGTCCAATTCGAAGTCGCCCGTCTCCTGAACGGCGCCGTTGCTCATGGGCACGTGGCTGATGATGGTCTTGCCGATGTTGGCCTGCCAGATACGTACGCTGGCACTACCGTCTGGCACCGCCACCTCTGGGCCGACCAGGCCTTGGCTGATCGCAAAGGCGCCAACCGCGGCCGACAGGTTGCCACAGTTGCCGCTCCAGTCTATGAAGGGCGTATCGATGGCCACTTGGCCGAACAGGTAGTCCACATCGTGGCCGGGCCGCGTGCCAGGCGCCAGTATCACCACCTTGCTGGTGCTGGAGGTTGCGCCGCCCATGCCATCGGTTTGCTTACCGTACGGGTCGGGGCTGCCGATCACCCGTAGCAGCAAAGCATCGCGCGCAGGGCCTGGCGTTTGGGCAAACGCTGGCAGGTCATGGAGGCAGAAGAACACCCCTTTGCTGGTCCCACCGCGCATATAGGTGGCTGGTATTCGAATCTGTGCTGCATGGGCCATGGTCATGTCCTCCACTGCACTAAGCGGCGACTGTGGATTGGAGAAAGTCCGTAGCAAAGCGCTGAAGCACGCCGCCCGCCTCATAGATGGACACCTCCTCGGCCGTGTCCAAACGGCAGAGCACCGGGACGTCAAGGCGCTCACCGTTACGCCGATGGATCACCAGGTCCAGCGGCGCCCCTGGGATACGGGTGCCGGTCACGTCGTAGGTCTCAGAACCGTCCAGCCGCAGGGTGATGCGGTTGGTGCCTGGCAAGAACTCCAGGGGCAACACGCCCATGCCGATCAGGTTGGTGCGGTGAATGCGTTCGAAGCCCTCTGCCACGATCGCTTCAACACCTGCCAACCTTACACCCTTGGCCGCCCAGTCCCGAGACGAACCCTGGCCGTAATCGGCACCTGCCACGATAATCAGCGGCTGTTTGCGCTGCATATAGGTTTCGATGGCCTCCCACATGCGCATTGCCTGACCCTCTGGCTCTACCCGTGCCAGCGAACCCTGTATCACCTGACCATCGGCCCCGCGCACCATTTCGTTGAACAGCTTGGGGTTGGCGAACGTGGCTCGCTGCGCGGTGAGGTGGTCCCCACGGTGGGTGGCGTAAGAATTGAAATCCTCCTCCGGCAAGCCCATACGCGCCAGGTATTCGCCTGCCGCGGAGTTCGCCATGATGGCGTTGGACGGCGACAAGTGATCGGTGGTGATGTTATCGCCCAACACCGCCAGTGGGCGCATGCCGGTTAGGCTCCGCTCGCCGGCCAGCGCCCCGTCCCAGTACGGCGGGCGGCGGATGTAGGTGGTGTTGGGGCGCCAGTCATACAACGGGTTCACGCGCTCGGTGCTGCCGGGTTGCACTGCGAACATCGGAATGTACACCCGGCGGTACTGCTCTGGCTTCACCGAAGCCTGCACCACGGCGTCGATTTCTTCGTCCGAAGGCCACAGGTCGTTCAAGCGAATGGCTTGCCCCTGCGGGCCAACCCCCAGCACGTCTTTTTCGATATCGAAGCGAATGGTACCGGCGATGGCATAGGCGACGACCAAAGGCGGCGACGCCAGGAAGGCCTGTCGCGCGTAAGGGTGGATACGGCCGTCGAAGTTACGATTGCCCGAGAGCACAGCCGTGGCGTACAGATCGCGCTCGATGATTTCCTGCTGGATGGCCGGGTCGAGGGCGCCGCTCATGCCATTGCAGGTGGTGCAGGCAAATGCCACTACCCCAAACCCCAACTGCTCCAGCTCAGGCAGCAACCCGCCCTCCTCCAGGTACAGCGCCACCGTGCGTGAGCCAGGGGCCAGCGACGTCTTGACCCACGGCTTGCGAACCAGGCCCAGACGGTTGGCGTTGCGCGCAAGCAACCCGGCGGCAATCATGTTGCGAGGGTTATTGGTGTTGGTACAACTGGTGATTGCCGCGATGATCACCGCGCCATCAGGCAGCTTCCCCGGCTCGTTTTCCACCACGCCAGAGACGCCCCGCGCGGCCAGCTCACTCACCGGAAGCCGGCGATGGGGGTTGGAGGGGCCGGCCAGGGTTCGCACGACCGTGCCCAGGTCAAAGCTCATCACCCGCTCGTAGCAGGCTTGGTCGAGGTCGGCGGCCCATAGCCCGGTCACCCTGGCGTAGGTTTCGACCAGGCTGATCTGCTCGTCTTCGCGCCCGGTAAGGCGCAGGTAACGCAGGGTTTGCTCGTCAATGGCAAACATCGCTGCCGTGGCGCCGTATTCCGGTGCCATGTTGGCGATGGTGGCGCGATCACCCAGGGTGAGATTGGCGGCCCCCTCTCCCACGAACTCCAAATACGCGCCAACCACCTTTTGCTGGCGCAAGAACTCGGTCAGGGACAGCACAACGTCGGTGGCGGTAATGCCAGGGCCAGGCCTGCCTGTCAGGGTAACGCCAATGATCTCCGGCAGGCGCATCCAAGAGGCGCGGCCGAGCATCACGCTCTCTGCCTCAAGCCCACCCACGCCAATGGCAAGCACCCCCAAGGCATCTACCATAGGCGTATGGGAATCGGTGCCCACCAGGGTATCGGGGAAGGCCACGCCCTCCCTCACTTGGACGACCGGCGACATGCGCTCCAAGTTGATCTGGTGGAGGATGCCGTTCCCAGGCGGGATCACGTCTACATTTTTGAAGGCGCGCTTGGTCCAGTCGATGAAGTGGAAGCGGTCTTCATTACGGCGGTCTTCAATCGCTCGGTTCTTGGCAAACGCATCAGGGTCGTACCCGCCGCACTCCACCGCCAGCGAATGGTCCACGATCAACTGGGTAGGCACCACCGGGTTGACCTGGGCCGGGTCACCTCCACGCTCGGCGATGGCGTCGCGTAGGCCGGCGAGGTCGACCAGTGCAGTCTGACCAAGAATGTCATGGCACACCACCCGCGCCGGGAACCAGGGGAAATCCAGGTCACGCTTGCGCTCGATCAGTTGCAGCAATGATGCCCGCAGGGTCGCAGGGTCGCAGCGGCGCACCAGGTTTTCAGCCAGTACCCGCGAAGTGTAAGGCAGGCTGGCATAGGCACCGGGCTGGATCGCGTCCACCGCAGCGCGGGTATCGAAGTACTCCAGGGCCGTACCCGGCAGGTGTTTACGGTAGTCGATATTCATGGCATTCAAGGCTCGATCAGTGTGAGGGCAGGCGTGAACTCAGCGCTGCTCCAGTGGCACGAAGGGGCGCTGGGCCACGCCCACGTAATCGGCGCTTGGGCGGATGATGCGGTTGTTTGCGCGCTGCTCGAAGACATGCGCAGCCCAACCGGTCAGGCGCGAGCATACGAAGATCGGCGTGAACAACGGGGTGGGAATGCCCATGAAGTGGTACGCCGAGGCATGGTAGAAGTCGGCATTGGGAAACAGTTTTTTCTCGTCCCACATGACCTTGTCGATGGCCTCGGACACCGGGAACAGCACCGTGTCGCCTGCTTCTTCAGCGAGCGTGCGAGCCCACTGCTTGATGACGTCGTTACGCGGGTCAGATTCTTTATAGATGGCATGGCCGAAGCCCATGATCTTGTCCTTGCGCGCCAGCATCTGCCGCGTGCCCTCGGTGGCGTCCTCAGGCGACGCGAAGGTCTCGATCATGGCCATGGCGGCCTCGTTGGCACCGCCATGCAAGGGCCCGCGCAGGGTGCCGATGGCCGCTACCACACATGAGTAGAGGTCAGACAGGGTCGAGGCGCACACCCGAGCGGTGAAGGTAGAGGCGTTGAATTCATGCTCGGCGTACAAGATCAGCGAAACGTCCATGACCTTGCGGTGCAGCTCGCTGGGAGGTTTGTCGTGCAGCAGGTGCAAGAAATGGCCGCCCAGCGTGGGCTCGTCAGTGGTGCAGGTAATGCGTTTGCCGCTCTGGCTGAAGTGGTGCCAGTAACACATGATGGCTGGGAAAGCGGCCAGCAGGCGCTCGGTGACCTGCTTCTGGCGGCTGAAGCTGCCTTCAGGCTCCAGCGTGCCTAGCAAGGACGCGCCGGTGCGCATGACATCCATAGGGTGGGTATCGGCCGGAATGCGCTCCAACACCTCCTTCAACGGCTGCGGCAGGTCGCGCAGGGCGCTGAGCCGGGTGCGGTAGGCGCCCAACTGCGCCTGATTGGGCAGTTCGCCCTCAAGCAGCAAGTAGGCGACTTCCTCGAACCCTGCGTGAGCAGCCAGGTCGCGCACGTCATAACCGCGGTAGGTCAACCCTGCCCCGGCCTGGCCTACCGTAGACAGCGCCGTTTGCCCTGCAACCTGCCCACGCAGCCCGGCGCCACCGAGTACTTTTGCTTCAGCCATGGTGTGTCTCCTTAAATAGGTACTGGCAAACCCGCCGGTTCAACGCTTTTGGGCGAACAGCGCGTCGAGTTTTTGCTCGAAAGCGTGGTAACCGATGGCGTCGTACAACGCCATGCGGGTTTGCATGCTGTCGACCACGTTTTTCTGGGTGCCATCGCGGCGAATGGCGCCGTATACGTTTTCCGCCGCTTTGTTCATCGCCCGGAAGGCGGACAAGGGGTAGAGCACCAGCGACACATCCACCGCTGCCAGCTCGTCGGTCGTGTACAGGGGCGTGGCGCCGAACTCCGTGATATTGGCCAGGATAGGCACGCGTACGCGATCAGCGAAGGTCTTGTACATGGCCAGCTCGGTAATTGCCTCGGGGAAGACCATGTCAGCCCCCGCCTCGACGCAGGCCTGCGCCCGCTCCAGCGCGGCCTCCAAACCCTCTACCGCCAGGGCATCGGTACGCGCCATGATCACGAAGCTATCGTCGGTGCGGGCGTCCACCGCCGCCTTGATGCGGTCGACCATTTCACCCAGCGACACAATCTCTTTGTTAGGCCGGTGGCCGCACCGCTTGGCGCCCACCTGGTCCTCGATATGAATGGCAGCGGCGCCGAACTTGATCATCGAGCGCACCGTGCGCGCCACGCTGAACGCAGACGAGCCGAAGCCGGTGTCTACGTCCACTAGCAGCGGTAGCTCGCACACATCGGTGATGCGTCGCACGTCGGTGAGCACGTCATCCAGGTTGCTGATGCCCAAGTCAGGCAAGCCCAGAGACCCGGCCGCCACGCCACCGCCAGAAAGGTAGATCGCCTTGAACCCGGCCTGCTTCGCCAGCAAGGCATGGTTGGCGTTGATGGTGCCGACAACTTGCAAGGGATGTTCGCTGGCGACCGCGTCGCGAAAGCGTTGGCCGGGTTGGGTCATGACTCACCTCGTTGTGGTTGTTCTGGGAGGGGCTCAGCCAGGTGTCGCTCCACGTTGCGCCGTGAGCCTGCGATATGGCGGCGCATGAGCAACTCCGCCAACTCGCCATCGCCTTCAGCAATGGCATCGAGGATCCGGTGGTGCTCGGCAAAGGCCTGGCGTGGGCGGTTGGGCGTGGCAGAGAAGCGAATGCGGTACATACGCACCAGTTGGTACAGCTCACCGCACAGCAACTGGGCCAGCGTGCGGTTGCCGCTGCCCTGGATAATTCGGTAGTGGAAGTCGAAATCGCCTTCCTGCTGGTAGTAGCCCACTCCGGCTTGAAAACTGGCATCGCGCTCATGGGTATGAAGTACCTGGCGCAGGTCCTCAACCTCGGCGGCGCTCATGCGCTGCGCTGCAAGCCGGCACGCCATGCCCTCCAAGGATTCGCGGATGTCGTACAGCTCGATCAGCTCAGCCTGACTCAACGACACCACCCGCGCCCCCACATGAGGCACCCGCACCAACAACCGCTGCCCTTCCAGCCGGTGAATGGCTTCACGCAACGGGCCACGGCTTACCCCATAGGTACGGGCAAGCTCAGGCTCGGAAATTTTGCTGCCAGGAGCAATATGGCCAGCGACGATGGCGGCCTGAATCTTGCGAAAGACCGACTCGGCGATGGTTTCGGAATCCGCCTCTATCGGCAGAGGCACTCCAGATGCAGTCGGCATGGTGTCGACAACCTGTGCGTTATTTTCGCAATACTCTAGCCATATGACATTTATAGTCAATACATTGTCGACAATCTTGAATTGACATCAACGGGCCACTTCTCTTGAGAGAGCACCGCTGACTGGCACCGACAAGTGGGCATGCTAAGATGCGCGCCGCGCCTGGCAGCCTTCGATCCGCGCCAGTGCCCCGCTCAGCCATTACCCAGGTCTCATGAGAACGCCCACACTGCCCTCCCTGCTCGGTTTGCTGCTTGTCCCAGGCTTGACCCTGGCCTCGGAAAAAACCGCCTACGGCCTGAACGAGTATGCCCGGCTCGACGAGATCGACCTTGAAGTGGCCGCAAAGCTTGATACCGGTGCGATCACCGCATCGCTTAGCGCGCGCGACATCCAGCGCTTCAAGCGCGACGGCGAATCCTGGGTGCGCTTCTACCTGGCAATTGACGATGCCCACCAGCACCCTATCGAACGACCACTGGCCAGGATCAGCCGTATCAAACGGCGTGCTGGCGACTATGATCCTGAAGCGGGCAAGCATTACACCGCTCGCCCGGTGATCGCACTGAATGTTTGCATGGGCAAGGTAAAGCGGCGTATCGAAGTCAACCTGACCGACCGAAGCTCCTTCCATTACCCGTTGCTGATCGGCTCCGACGCGCTGGTGCGCTTTGATGCGCTGGTCGACCCTGCCGTGAAATACACCGCCGGCAAACCTGCCTGCGCTTCCCAAGCTTCCAACGCCGAGTAGCCTGAATGCGTTCCCTCACCCTACATCTGAAGCTATTGATCGTGATCCTCGTGCTACTGGGCGCGGGCATCACCGGCTATCAGATCTTCGCGCTCGGGATTCCGGTCACGGAGGACGAAACCGACGATCTGTGGAACATTGACGCCAAGGTAGAGTTTGTACCTACCCCTAAAACCCCAGTGAAGGTGCAGATGTTTGTGCCGCCGCTGACCAGCGACTACGTCAGCCTCAACGAAAGCTTTATTTCCAACAACTATGGGGTCAGCGTTAACCGGCTTGACAGTAACCGCAAGGTGACCTGGTCTTCGCGCCGCGCGTCGGGCAACCAAACGCTGTATTACCGCCTCGTGCTGACCAAGCGCTACAGCACCGACAAAAGCAAAGCCAAAGGCCCTATATTCCGAGACAGCCTGGTGCTGGAAGGCCCTGAAAAAATCGCCGCCGAAGCCCTGCTGGCGCCTATTCGCCAGCATTCGGCGGACATTGAAACCTTCATTGGCGAAACCATCCGCCGCGTCAACAACCTCAACGACGACAACGTAAAGCTGCTGTTGGCCGGGGATCCTTCGCCTCAGCACAAAGCGGGCGTGGTTGACCTTCTCTTATCCATCGCCCACGTGCCGATGGAGCGTGCCCACACCTTGCGCCTGGTAGCAGATCAACCGCAGACCCCTGAGCTATGGCTGCGCAGCTTCAATGGCACTCAGTGGCTCTACTTCAACCCTGAAACCGGCGAGCAGGGCCTGCCGGCCGACCGCCTGCTGTGGTGGACGGGGGATGAGCCGCTGGTCACCCTGGAAGGGGGTAAAAAAGTTGCAGTGACCTTCAGCCTGAACAACAGCGAGATGAACGCGATCCGCCTGGCAAAGCTCACGGATGAGAACACAGACGCGGACTTCCTCTCTTACTCGTTGTACGGGCTGCCTTTGCAGACGCAGCAAACCTTCATGGTGATGGTGATGATCCCCATCGGCGTGCTGGTCATTCTCATCCTGCGCAACCTGATTGGCCTGCAAACCCTGGGCACCTTCACCCCAGTGCTGATCGCCCTGGCGTTCAGGGAAACTCAGCTCGGCTACGGGATTGTACTGTTCACCCTGATCACCGCCCTGGGCTTGTCGCTGCGCTCCTACCTGGAGCACTTGAAGCTGCAAATGCTGCCGAGGTTGTCTGTCGTGCTGACGTTCGTGGTGGTGCTGATTGCCGCGATCAGCCTGCTTAGCCACAAGCTGGGGCTGGAGCGCGGCCTGTCCGTGGCCCTGTTCCCCATGGTGATCCTCACCATGACCATCGAGCGCCTGTCGATCAGCTGGGAAGAGCGCGGCGGCACTCATGCCATGAAAGTAGCGCTGGGCACCCTGTTCGCGGCATCACTGGCTCATTTGCTGATGACGGTGCCTGAGCTGGTGTACTTCGTATTCACCTTTCCTGCAGTGCTGTTCATCCTGGTCGCCTTCATGCTTGCCATGGGCCGCTACCGAGGCTACCGCCTCACAGAGCTGCTGCGCTTCAAAGCCTTCGTCAAGGAACGGGAGGCCGACGCCTGATGCTCGGCCTATTCAACACCTGGAAGGCCTTGCAGGCGCGGGGCATCATGGGCATAAACCGGCGTAACGCCGACTACGTGCTCAAGTACAACGACCGCCGCCTGTACCCTGTCGTCGATGACAAGATCATCACCAAGGAGCGGGCAATTGCGGCAGGCATACGGGTGCCAGAGCTGTATGGCGTGATTTCCACGGAGAAGGAAATCGACCGCCTGGACGACATCATCGGCGACCGTCCCGACTTCGTCATCAAGCCCGCCCAAGGCGCAGGCGGGGATGGAATTCTGGTCATTGGCGACCGCTTCGAAAATCGCTACCGCACCGTGTCGGGCAAGATCGTGAGCCGCTCGGAAATCGAGTACCAACTGTCCAGCATCCTCACCGGCCTCTATTCACTGGGTGGCCACCGCGATCGCGCACTCATCGAATACCGCGTAACACCAGACCCTATTTTCAAAAGCATCAGCTATGAGGGCGTACCGGACATCCGCATCATCGTGCTCATGGGGTACCCCGTGATGGCCATGGTGCGTCTGCCGACCCGCCAATCCAATGGCAAGGCCAACCTGCACCAGGGGGCCATTGGCGTGGGGGTCGACCTGGCTACCGGTATCACGTTGCGCGGTACCTGGCTTAACAGCATCATCCAGAAGCACCCGGACACCACCAATGACGTACAAGGTGTACAACTGCCCTATTGGGACGGATTCATGGCCCTGGCGGCGGGCTGTCACGAGCTGTGCGGGCTAGGCTACATCGGTGTCGACATGGTGCTCGACCAAGACAAAGGGCCGTTGATCCTCGAGCTTAACGCCCGCCCTGGCCTGAATATTCAGATCGCCAACAACTGCGGCCTCAACCACCGTACCGAGGCGGTAGAGGCGCGGCTTAAAACACTGGCGGCCGAAGGGCGCACCGAAACACCTGAAGAACGCGCCCGCTTTGCTCAGGCCGTCTTCGGCCATGTGCAGGCATGAAGGGCTGGAGCCCTATCGCCCTTGGCACTACAATCAGCGCCCCGCGTAACGCACCGACCGCCCATGCCCAGTTGCACGCTGCACCCACTGGCTTACCAGGCCGACCCTACCGCCCACTTTGCCGCGCTGCGACATGCACCTGGCGCGGTGCTGCTCGACAGCGCGCGGCCGGTTGCTGAGCGTGGGCGCTTCGACCTGATCAGCGCCTGGCCGGTCGCGTGCTTTAGCCCAGCGCCTGACGAATCCGGCAGTGCCTTCCTTGACCGGCTGCGCCAAGGGCTGGCCAGTCTTGGCCCGGCTACACTGCCGGACGGTTGTGAACTGCCCTTCGCTGGCGGGCTGATGGGCTACCTCTCGTATGAGTTCGGCAGGCGCCTGGAACACCTTCCACCACGGGTCGCCGCGCAGTTCAGCCTGCCTGATGCGCAGTTGGGGCTCTACACCTGGGCATGGGCGACAGATCACCAGCAGCAATGCAGCTGGCTGGTGTTCCACCCTTCCCTGCCTGTGAGCGAGCGCGAGCGCCTGATCGCATTGTTTGCACACCCTGGGACACCACCTACCGAGCCTTTTCGCCTGACCGCGGCGTTTGTCAGCGAAACAGACGAAACGGCCTACCAAGACGCATTCGAACAGGTGCAAGGCTATATTCTTGCCGGCGACAGCTACCAAGTGAACCTTACCCGGCGCTTCACCGGCCAGTGCGAAGGGGACCCTTGGGCAGCCTATCTTGCGTTACGCAAGGCCTGCCCTACCCCCTACTCAGGGTTCATGCAGGTAAATGCCGAGACCACCGTACTCAGCCATTCACCTGAGCGGTTCATCCGTGTGCAGGGTGGCACCCGCGTCGACACGCGCCCGATCAAGGGCACGCGGCCACGCGGCCCTACCCCTGAGGCCGACGCGGCCCACGCCGCCGCCTTGATGGCCAGCCCCAAGGATCGAGCCGAAAACCTCATGATCGTTGACCTGTTGCGCAACGACCTGGGCCGTAGCTGCGCTATCGGGTCGGTGAACGTGCCCGAACTGTTCGCGCTTGAGTCCTACCCCAACGTTCATCATCTGGTCAGCAGCGTGGCGGGCACCCTGGCCCCAGGCAAAGACGCCCTGGACATGATTGCCGGCAGCTTCCCTGGAGGCTCGATCACCGGTGCGCCCAAAATCCGCTCGATGCAAATCATCGATGAGCTGGAGCAGCATCGCCGCGCGATTTACTGCGGCTCGCTGCTTTATCTGGACGTGCGCGGCAACTTGGACAGCTCCATCGCCATTCGTACCTTGCTGGTAGAAGGCTCACGTATCGCCTGCTGGGGCGGCGGCGGGGTTGTGATGGATTCCAACGCGCAGGATGAATACCAGGAATCGCTGATCAAGGTAAAAGTGCTGATGGATACCCTCGCCGCGCTCTAAACCCGGGTGCTGTTCAGCCAGGGGCGGCCACAGAGCCGGCACAATTTGATACCCTTTTGGTATTCGAGCGCTGACAGAAGCGCCAGCCACTTGGAACCGCCTGATGAAACCTTTGTTTGATGTCGCCCAAGCGGCGGCTACGTATGCGACGCAATCTCCGCAAGATGTACTCAAGTTTGCCTTCGAGCACTTTGGTGACGACCTCTGGATATCCTTCAGTGGCGCCGAGGACGTGGTATTGCTGGACATGGCCTACAAGCTGAATAAGCAGGTCAAGGTGTTCACGCTCGATACCGGCCGTCTTCACCCGGAAACCTACCGTTTTATCGAGCAGGTGCGTGAGCACTATGGCATTGCCATCGAGGTGTTATCGCCCGAGCGCGAGGCCCTTGAAGCCATGGTCACGGAAAAGGGCCTGTTCAGCTTCTACCGGGATGGCCACGGCGAATGCTGCGGTATCCGCAAGATCGCCCCGCTGCGTCGCAAGCTGTCCTCGGTGCGCGCCTGGGCAACCGGCCAGCGCCGAGACCAGAGCCCAGGTACCCGTAGCCAAGTGGCGAGCGTCGAGGTAGACACGGCGTTTTCCACACCTGAGCACACACTGTACAAATTCAACCCCTTGGCGCAAATGACCAGTACTGAAGTATGGGCCTACATACGCATGCTGGAGCTACCCTACAACAGCCTGCATGAGCGGGGCTTCATCAGCATCGGTTGCGAGCCCTGCACCCGCCCTGTATTGCCCAACCAGCATGAGCGCGAGGGGCGCTGGTGGTGGGAAGAAGCCACGCAAAAAGAATGTGGGTTGCATGCGGGTAACCTGATCGCCAAGGCGTAAGTGCAGCCCGGTGCTCAGTGCACCGGCAGCTCTACCTCGCTGAAGAGGTCTTCGAGTTCTTGCTTGTTGTGGCAGGCGATGGCTTTTGCCATGACCTCGCGGGTGAGGTGCGGCGCGAAGCGCTGGATGAACTCACACATGAAACCGCGCAGGAATGTACCGCGTCGGAAGCCTATTTTCGTGACGCTGGGCTCGAACAAATGATCGGCGCTGAGCATGACCAGGTCGCTGTCGAGTTTCGGGTCAACGGCCATTTGAGCCACGATTCCCACCCCCAGGCCCAGGCGCACATAGGTTTTGATGACATCGGCGTCGGCGGCAGTGAACACCACCTTGGGCGTCAGGCCCCGGTGGCTGAATGCTTCGTCGAGTTTGGAACGCCCAGTAAAGCCGAACACGTAGGTCACAATAGGGTGCTCGGCCAGAATCTCCAACGTCAGCTTTGGCACTTTGGTGAGGGGGTGACCCTGGGGTACTACCACGCAACGATTCCAGCGGTAGCATGGCATCATGATCAAGTCGCCGAACAGCTCCAGGGCCTCGGTCGCAATGGCAAAGTCGACGGTTCCATCGGCAGCCATCTCCCCGATCTGCATGGGCGAGCCTTGATGCATGTGCAACGCCACTTCCGGGTACTGCTTGATAAAGGCGCTGATGACGGGTGGCAGCGCGTAACGCGCCTGGGTGTGGGTAGTGGCGATGGACAGCGTGCCCTTTTTCTCGTTGGAAAATTCCTGGGCAATCTGCTTGATGCTTTCGACCTTGCGCAAGATTTCGCCGGCCGTGGTGATAATGCGCTCACCCGCCGGGGTTACGCGGGTAAGGTGTTTACCACTGCGGGCAAACACTTCTACGCCCAACTCGTCTTCAAGCAGACGGATCTGCTTACTGATACCTGGCTGGGAGGTGTAAAGGCTCTGCGCTGTAGCGGAAACGTTCAGGTCATGATGGGCGACTTCCCAGATATAGCGCAGTTGCTGAAGCTTCATGCAGGCCCCCAAGGCTTGAAAAACCGCCCCCGCTTGCGGTCAGGGGGTCACGGCAAGGGTTATAACTATATTGACGGTTCGCCACGGAATCTAGAACTTTTTATCCGGATGTGTCACACCCTGCGTCGGCTCAAGCCATGGATTAGCGGCACCAGGTACACCGGCACTTCAGATAATTGCATCACGCGTGCTGCCGTTCGGCCCAAGGGCAGCGCGGTGGGGTCCATCCTGCTATGACTACCCACCACCAGCAGGTCTACCTGAAGGCGGCGGGCCTGATCGAGAATAACCTCAGCCGGATCGCCCTGACGCACCCTCACGGCGCTCACCCTGTTGAGGTCATGGGCACCGCTGGCCAGCTCTTGCTGAAAGTCATCCAGCACCCGTTTTTCGATGTTTGCCAACAGCGCGTCGACCCCCTGACCGTGCAGGGCGTTGAGCGTGCGTGCATCCAGGTAACTTTGCAGCACCGACTCGGCGAAGCTGCCGATGGGCTCGACCGCGTGAATCACATGCAGCTCAGCCTCGAACTGGCGTGCCAGGGCCAGTGCATGTTGCAGTACAAGCGGCGCATAAGCGCCAAGGTCAGTGGCGTACAGCATCGAGTGAATCATCGGCACTCCCCCACCGCGCTTGTAGGCGGCGATCCGTCAAGTCTAGCAGCGCCGGGCCAAACCGCTGGCCGGCACACAAGCGAAGGGGCTTGTCTGTTTTGCGTACCCCCTGGCCCGTGGGGCATTGTCGAAAGGGCGCCGAACGCGCTAAGGTTCGACACCCCGCGCCTACCGGCAGCCCGGTCGCGCCTGAACTGCTTGACGATGAGTACCACCATGGCCGATTTGCCCCTCAACGACCTTAACGTTGCTTCCAACGAGACGCTGATTACTCCCGATCAGCTAAAACGCGATATCCCCTTGAGCGACGCTGCCCAGCGTACCGTTGCCGAGGGCCGGGCGGTGATCCGCGACATTCTCGACGGTAAGGACCACCGCGTGTTCGTGGTCATTGGCCCTTGCTCCATCCACGACATCGAGGCGGCTCATGACTATGCGCGGCGCCTCAAGGCGCTGGCCGAGGAAGTGTCGGACACGCTATACCTGGTAATGCGGGTCTATTTCGAAAAGCCACGCACTACCGTTGGCTGGAAGGGGCTCATCAACGACCCTTACCTGGACGACTCTTTCAAGATCGCCGACGGCCTGCACATTGGTCGCAAGCTGTTGCTGGACCTCGCCGAGATGAGGCTGCCAACCGCGACCGAAGCACTGGACCCGATCTCGCCTCAGTATCTGCAAGACCTGATCAGTTGGTCTGCCATTGGCGCGCGCACCACCGAATCCCAAACCCACCGGGAAATGGCCTCCGGGCTTTCCTCGGCCGTTGGCTTTAAGAACGGCACCGATGGCGGCCTGACCGTAGCCATCAATGCCTTGCAATCGGTGTCCAAACCCCACCGCTTCCTGGGCATCAACCCGGAAGGCGGTGTGTCCATCGTCACCACCAAGGGAAACGGCTATGGTCACGTGGTGTTGCGCGGCGGGAATGGCAAACCCAACTACGATTCGGTCAGCGTGGCGCTGTGTGAACAGGCGCTGCAAAAGGCGAGCATCCGGCCCAACATCATGATCGATTGCAGCCACGCCAACTCCAACAAAGACCATGAACTGCAGCCGCTGGTCATGGACAACGTGGCCAACCAGATTGTGGAAGGCAACTGTTCGATCATCGGCTTGATGGTTGAAAGCCACATCGCAGCAGGCGCGCAGGCCATTCCGAAGGATTTGTCCGACCTCACCTACGGCGTGTCGGTAACGGACGCTTGCATCGGCTGGGACACCACGCAGGCCAGCGTTCGCGCGATGCACGACAAACTCAAGGGTGTACTGCCGAGCCGCTCACGCGCCTGAACGACTCGGCGCTGGGCAGTCCTGGACGGGCAGTCCCGGACGGGCAGTCTCAGACGGGCCTTCCTGCCGAACGTAAGCTGCAGGGGGGCTGCTTCAGATACTGGCGCTACGACGCTGATGGCGTTCCATGTAGCGCTCTACGTATGAGCACGACGGAATCACCGTATAGCCCATGCTGTCGGCATAGGCCAATGCCTGCTCAGTCAAAGCGGCAGCGATGCCACGGCCACGTAGGGCATTAGGTACGAAGGTACGGTAGATGTCCAAGGTTTGCTTGCCTAGGTCCATATAGGTCAGGTAAGCACGATGGCCGTCCACGGTCGTCTCGAACTGATGACCTTCCTGGTCATGGTGGATGGACAGCGCCTCGCTCATGTGGGGCCTCGCGGGTCTTTGAATTGGAGCTTTACCATACCGCTGTTTAGCCTTGGTTGGAATATTTTGTAATTGATTATTGGATCACCTGAGCGATGGCAGCAGTACCTCAGTCAGTAACGCTGGTAGCGGTAGTAGCTAATAGCCCACGAGCTGTTTGTACTATTGGCTCCCATTTTCGAAGCTAATAAAGACCCCTCGCGCAAGCATAAGTTCAACTAAGCCTCACGGCATAACAGGCAGGATTTAGTGCGTCTTAATTCATGACAGCTACGATAAGCGACTAGATGGCAAGACCTACGCGGCCCGACCTACGCGGCCCGACCTGGCGGCGATAGAGGTTTTCCAGCTTCTCTTGCAGAGGGCCGGTTTACTTACTACAAGTAATGAGTACTATGTACGCCGGCTATTGTCTCGACCTCGGGAAATAGTGTTCAACTAAAACATCCTTTTAAGGGGAACACGATGAACAACGTTCTGAAATTCTCTGCTCTGGCTTTGGCTGCTGTTCTGGCCACCGGTTGCAGCAGCGCATCTAAAGAGTCCGAAGCTCGCCTGACCGCTACCGAAGACGCTTCTGCTCGTGCACAAGCACGTGCTGACGAAGCCTACCGTAAAGCTGACGAGGCCATGGCCGCCGCTCAGAAAGCTCAGCAAACCGCTGACGAAGCCAACGAGCGCGCACTGCGCATGCTCGACAAGGCAAGCCGCAAGTAACCTACGGGCAACTACGGCAACAAAAAAGCCGACCCTCTTAACAGAAGGTCGGCTTTTTTGTCCGGATTGCAGGCCGGGCCCCGCAGGCCTTACAGGGCTGACCCTGCCGTACTTGGCAGTGCAGGGCCTGACGGCATGCCAATGACAACAGGGATGCCATCTTCGGCGCCGATGATGTCGCGCAAGTCGTCCCAGTTCACGTTGGTCGGCGTAGCCAGGTCCTTGCGGTTGAGCAATGCATTGATGACCGAGGTGTGCTTGTCCACACCGGACGGGTCGCCCTGAGCATCCAGCGGTGTATGGGCCTCCAGATAAATCTGCCCGCCACTCACACCGAACTTGTAGGGCTCGTTGATGATCCGTACGGCCGTACCAACGGGCACCAGGGTTGAAAGCTCCAGCACGTTTTCGTTGTACATACGAAAACACCCGTGGCTGGTACGGGTACCGATCCCAAACTTCTTGTTGGAACCGTGGATCAGGTAGCCCGGCAGGCCTAGCGTGAATTTAAAGGGCCCTAGCGGGTTGTCCGGGCCGGGTGGTACGACGTTAGGCAAGGGATCTCCGTCGGCAGCATGCTCCGCCTTGACCGACGCAGGTGGCGTCCAGGAAGGATTGGCAACCTTGGCGATGATCTTAGTGTTGGCCACCGGTGAGCCCCAGCCCTCGCGGCCAATCCCCAGCGGGTAGGTACGCACCACATCCTGCCCCTTGGGGTAGTAGTACAGGCGGTACTCAGCCAGGTTGATCACAATGCCCTGCCGAGGGCCCGGCGGCAGAATGAAACGGGTGGGCAAGACGATCTCGGTGCCTGGCTTGGGCAACCAGGCATCCACCCCTGGGTTGGCCGAAAGCATTTCCTGGTAACCCAGGTCATAGGTCTGGGCAAGATCGGCGAACGTGTCTTCGTATTTGGCGGTAATGGTCTGCACCTGACCAATGACATCTTCGCCGGGGGGCGGCAAGGGGAATTCCAGGGCCGCTGCCGGGCCCGCCACAAGGACAGCGGCCAAGCACAGGCAACGGCTAAAGGCAGGCAGGCGCGACGACATGCTGGGAGATCCTTAAATGCAGTGAAGCGAGGTTCAAACACGCGATTGTACACCCCGCCTTGGCGTGTCGGGAACGCTGGGGCCAAGCGGTAGCGTCAGTCGTACCCGTTCTGCAAGCCAGGCCACACCGGGCGAGTGCCCTTGCGCTGGGCGAACAAAATAGCCCGGCACAGTGGGCACAGGCGGGTATCGCGAAAGATGCCCCTTGCCACGGCTTGCCACCGGGGCTGCGCAGGTAGCAGCCCGCCGCACAACGTACGGTCGATGGCGCCCCCCAGCTCCAACTGCCGAGCAGCCAGGTGTACCCGTGCCTCCTGGCAGGCGAACAGGTCAAGTTGCTCGTCGGGCTCGATCAAGCGGTAGGCAAAGAGGGACCAGGCAGGACGTGGCATTGCGGGCTCCGGAAGGGGGCGCAACCTTAGCTCAAAGCCCGCCCGGAGAAAAGCGTCACAACAGTGGCTTAAGGACAGGCCATACATTTTCCAGCAGCTTGGGCTGGGCTTCAGCGCGCGGATGTAGGCCATCGGCCTGCATCAACCCAGGCACACCGCCCACCCCCTCCAGTAGTGAAGGGACGAACGCCACTTGTTGCTCGTCTGCCACCTGCTGGTAAGCACGGCCAAACGCGTTGATGTAGGCGGCGCCATAGTTAGGAGGCAATGGCACGCCCAGCAGCAACACTCGCGCACCGCTGTTCTTGGCCTGCTGAATGATGGAAGTAAGGTTTTGTTGCAATTGAGCAGGTGGCTGACCACGCAAGCCATCGTTGCCTCCCAACTCGACGATTACCACCTCTGGCGTGTTGGCCGCGAGCAGTGTCTGCAGGCGTGCACGACCATTGGCACTGGTGTCGCCGGTAATGGACGCGTTTACCACTGTATCGGCAAAACCCTGCTCCTTGAGCCGGTTTTGCAAAAGGGTCACCCACCCCTTGGTGGTATCCAGGCCGAAACCTGCGCTGATACTATCCCCCAACACCAACAAGGTCCCTGCTGCGGCTGTTTGGGCGATGCATAACGCCCACAGCACGACGGCTACTTTCCACACTCGCATCGGAATCTCCATGGGCCCAAGCATTCTCACAGCGCAGAACCTTACCAAAGTGGTTCCCGGCGCGGAAGGCGATTTGCATATTCTCAATGCCTTGTCATTGGCATTGGCGCACGGTGACAGCTTGGCGATCATTGGGGCGTCGGGTTCAGGCAAGTCCACCTTGCTAGGTTTGCTCGCTGGCCTGGACCAACCGAGCGAGGGAGAGGTTATTTTGGCCGGGCATACCCTTGGCGCCCTGACCGAAGACCAGCGCGCCCAAGTGCGAGCAGAGCATGTAGGTTTTGTCTTCCAATCATTCCAATTGCTCGAAACCCTCACCGCGCTTGAAAACGTGATGCTGCCCCTTGAGCTACACGGGCGCGCCGACGCTCGCCAGCAGGCCACTACCCTGATGAACCGCGTGGGCCTGGGGGCACGGCTGGGGCATTGGCCACGGCAGTTGTCAGGTGGTGAACAACAGCGCGTGGCCATCGCCCGCGCATTCGCCGCCGAGCCCTCTGTGCTATTCGCGGATGAGCCAACCGGAAACCTCGATACCCATACGGGGGAGAAAATTACCGAACTGCTGTTCGACCTTAATCATGAGCAAGGCACGACCCTGGTGTTGGTTACCCACGATGAGCGGCTGGCTCAGCGTTGTCGCCGCTGGATCCGCCTGGAGGCCGGGCACCTGGTTGCCTCGGGAAGCCTGTGAAAGCCACCGGCAAGCAGGGCCTGGGCCGGCTCTGGCGGCTGGCCGCGCGGCAACTATGGCGGGACTTGCGCGCCGGCGAGCTGCGCGTACTGTTTTTTTCGTTGCTCGTGGCCGTGGTCGCCAGCACCGCGATTGGGTATTTCGGAGCCCGCCTCAACGCTGCCATGCAACTGCGCGCCACAGAGTTTCTCGGCGCCGACCTGGTGCTGCAAGGCAGCACGCCCGCTCGCCTGGAACAATTGCGCATTGGCCGCGAACTGAGCCTGGATCACGCTCAGGTCGTAGAATTCAGCAGTGTGGTGGCCACCGATCAAGCCATTGAACTGTCCAGCATCAAGGCAGTGGACACCGACTACCCGCTGCGCGGCCAACTGCGCAGCGCCGCCGAACCTTATGCCACAGAAACCGAAGGCGGCGCACCGGCCCCTGGCGAAGCCTGGGTCGAGCCACGTCTGCTCAGTGCCCTGGGCCTGAAGATCGGGGACAGTGTAAACATTGGCCTCAAGCGCCTGCGCCTGGCCAGGGTGCTGACCTACGAACCCGACCGGGCAGGTAATTTCTACAGCCTTACCCCACGGGTAATGATCAACCTCGAAGACCTGCCCGCCACGGGCGTAGTGCAGCCCGGCAGCCGGGTTACGTTCCGCGACTTGTGGCGCGGCACCCCTGAGCATCTGGAGCAATACCGCCAGCTGGTTAAAGTGGGGCTCGAACCGAACCAGGCGTTGCGCGATGCCCGTGACAGCAACCGACAGGTGGGCGGCGCCCTAGGCAAGGCAGAGCGCTACCTGAACATGGCCAGCCTGGTAGCTGTGCTCTTGGCCGGCGTGGCCGTGGCGTTGTGCGCAGCCCGCTTCGCCGCACGGCGTTATGACGCCAGTGCGCTACTGCGTTGTCTGGGGCTCTCCAGCGGCGAGGTATTGGCGGTATTTGCCTTGCAACTGGCGATGTTGGGGCTTGCTGCCTGCGCTGCCGGGGCGCTAGTCGGCTGGCTCGCGCAATTTGGCATCTTTGCTTTGCTCAATGGCTTGTTGCCGAGCGAAGTCCCTCCGGCTGGCGTGGGGCCTGCCTTGGCCGGTATAGGCACTGGCATGGTAGCGCTGGCAGGCTTTGCACTGCCGCCCCTGGCCGCCCTCGGCAGGGTGCCGCCACTGCGTGTACTGCGCGGGGACATGCTGCCTGTGCCCACGCGTAGCTGGTTGGTGTACGCCAGCGCACTGGTTGCCTTGGGGCTGATCATGTGGCGTCTTAGCCTGGATCCTATCCTTACCCTTGCACTGCTTGGCGCGGGCACCGTCGCCGCGCTACTGCTAGGTAGCCTGCTGGTGCTAGGGCTGCGCCGCCTGCGCGGTGCACTGGCCTCAGCGCCCCTGCCATGGCGCCTGGGCGTGGGTCAGTTGCTGCGCCATCCTGTTGCGGCCGCTGGCCAATCGCTGGCATTTGGATTGATCTTGTTCGCAATGGCGCTGGTCGCCTTACTGCGTGGTGAATTGCTAGACACCTGGCAACATCAACTTCCCGCCGATGCTCCCAACTATTTCGTGCTCAACATCCTTCCTGCCGAGCGCGACGCCTTCGCGGAGCGGTTGAAAGCGTACGGAGCAGTCGCTGCCCCCCTCTATCCGATCGTTCCCGGCCGGCTTACGGCCATCAATGGTCGCCCGGTGGGGGACGTAGTGGCTGAAGACAGCCAGGGAGAGCGTGCCACCCAGCGCGACCTGAACCTCACTTGGGCTGCGGAGCTGCCTGAGGGCAACCAGATCACTGAGGGGCGATGGTGGGCACCGCGTGACGAGTCGGACGCCCAGCAGGCACCGGGTGTTTCTGTAGAGCAGCGTCTGGCTGAGAGCCTTGGGGTGCGGGTGGGTGATACCCTCAGCTTCAACGTGGCAGGTACTGAGCGCGACACCCGCGTTTCAAGCATCCGCACGGTCAGTTGGGATAATTTCCAGCCGAATTTCTTCATGATCTTCGAGCCGGGCACCCTGCGGGACTTCCCGGTCACCTACCTCACCAGCTTTTACCTGGCGCCTGGTCAAGACGCTCAAATCGTGGCGCTAGCGCGTGCATTCCCCGCCATGACGCTATTGCAGGTCGAGGCGTTACTCGAACAACTGCGCAGCATTCTGGCTCAGGTCACCCTGGCAGTGGAGTATGTGCTGGTATTCGTACTGGCGGCTGGCCTTGCCGTGCTGTTCTCAGGCCTACAGGCCACACTGGACGAGCGAATTCACCAGGGCGCCCTGCTCCGGGCTTTGGGTGCAAGCCGAGCGGTCCTGGTGCGCGCCCGGCGTATCGAGTTCTGCGTGCTGGGGGTAGCCAGCGGCGTACTGGGCGCAGTGGCCGCAGAGGCAGCCAGTTGGGGGCTGTACCGCTTTGCCTTGAGCCTGCCCTGGCACGTCCATCCCTGGCTGGTGGCGCTACCCCTTATTGGGGCCGCATTGGTCGGGGTTGCAGGCGTATTCGGTACACGGCGTGCCTTGACTGAAAGCCCGTTGCGCGTACTGCGCGAAGGCTAGCCCTTGTGCCAGGCAGCACCTCAAGGGCGTCAAGTAGAGTAAGGAGTAGTGAGCTTTGGCCACCAGCATCATCACGCGCGAGGGGTACGACGCGCTTAAAGCAGAAATGGATCACCTGTGGCGGGTGTACCGGCCTGAGATCACTCAAAAGGTGGCCTGGGCCGCGTCGCTGGGTGACCGGAGCGAGAACGCCGATTACCAATACAACAAGAAGCTTCTACGCGAGATAGACCGGCGTGTGCGCTACCTGCGCAAGCGGCTTGAGGACATCAAGGTCGTGGACTACTCCCCTGAGCAAGAGGGCAAGGTCTTCTTCGGGGCCTGGGTTGAGATCGAGAATGATGACGGGGCCAGCAAACGCTTCCGCATTGTCGGGTACGACGAAATCTACGGCAGGCTGGATTACATTTCCATCGACTCGCCCATGGCCCGGGCGCTGCTGAAAAAGCAGGAGGGTGACGAAGTGGTAGTCCCCACTCCCGGTGGAGACGCCACTTGGTACGTGAGCGCCATCGAGTACCGCCCGCCAACCCTGGCGGGTAGCGGGTAACTTAGTCTGAAAACGTTCGTTACCACGCGCTGGCAGGCACTGCCCTCGCCTGTCAGGGTTGCACCTTTGAGCTTCAGCCCTTAGCATTTGCCACGGGTGTACCTAGGCAACCTTAGGTACAGGTTAACGTTCACACCAGTCGGGCCGCTGGTGAGGATACCCGATGCCTGCACCCAACCGCCCCGCGTCCACCTCCATCCCCCGTGCTCAGCAACTCACCCACCAAGCCTTGGCGGCATTGGAGCGTTTCAGCCACATCGAGGCCGTGAGCGGTATCGTGCTGGTTATCGCTGCGATAGCCGCGCTGATCTGGGCTAACAGCCCTGCCGCTGACACCTACGAAGCCCTTTGGCACACCCGCCTGAGCGTGACCCTGGGTAGCCATTCAATCGGTGCGAGCCTCCACTTCCTGGTCAACGATGGCTTGATGACCATTTTCTTTCTGGTAGTGGGCATGGAGATTCGCTCCGAGCTCAAAGACGGCTCGCTGGCCAACTTCAAGCTGGCCGCGTTGCCGGTGGCCGCAGCGATAGGCGGGGTAGCCGTGCCGGCGCTGATCTATACCGCCTTCAACCTTGGGCATGAATCCCTGTCCGGGTGGGCCGTACCCACCGCCACGGACATCGCCTTCGCGGTTGGTGTTATGGCACTGCTGGGCAAGTCGATCGCGCCAGGGGTGCGGATCTTCCTGCTGGCGCTGGCGATCATCGACGACATCGTCGCCATTCTGATCATCGCGCTGTTCTATACCACCTCGCTGAACTTCAGCGGGGGCGCCTTGGCGCTACTGGGGATTGCCTTCGTCCTGCTGTTCCAGCGCATGGGCATTACCTCTGCCTGGCTCTACCTCATACCAGGCGTCGTGCTGTGGGCAGGCCTTGCGTCGTTTGGGGTTCATCCCACACTGGCCGGGGTAATCCTGGGCTTGATGACACCTGTTTACTCTCGGCCTGCCAAAGAGCGGCCGCTGGAAACCCTGAGCCACGCTATGCACGACCTGATGGGGCGCTTCAAGGAAAGCCCCGCCAGCGAGGCGGTTCGCCAGCCTCTGGGGCGTATCGTAAAGGCCCAACGCGAGCTGTTACCCCCCGTGCAGCGCGTGCAAATCGCCCTTCATCCCTGGGTGGCCTACGGCATCATGCCGCTCTTCGCGCTCGCCAACGCCGGGGTTTCGTTTGGCAGCACCTCCTTGACCGACGACGCAGCTACCCTCGTCTGGCTTGGCGTCGCCCTGGCGCTGGTAGTGGGCAAGCCGGTCGGTGTGGTACTTACCAGCCTGGGGCTGGTCAAGGCCGGCCTGTGTGAGTTGCCTGCAGGCGTCACCTGGCGCGGGATCATCCTTATTGGGCTGTTGGCCGGCATTGGCTTTACCATGTCGATTTTCATCGCCGGGTTGGCGTTCACAGACCCCAACCTGTTGGGCGTGGCCAAGCTCGGCGTCTTGATTGCTTCGGCTTGCTCGGCGCTGTTAGGCCTCGGCTGGGGCTGGCTAATGTTTGTACGCAACGCTGCGCGGCAAAGTGCCTGACGCCTTCATTGGCGCGCATTAGTCAGCGCAGCGTAAGCAAACCTTGCCGCGCCACACGGGTGAGCGCGGCGATCAAGGCCGATGCCTGATCGGCACGGGGTGATTGCACCACGGCCAAGTCGAAACGGTCGTTGGGGAAGTGATCCAAGGATTGACCTTGATCGAGAAATTGAATGGAGCACGGCGACGATTTGCCCGTACGCCGTGGCCAGCCATCGAGGCAGCGCAATAGCGTCGGTTGATGGCGCCCTACCAGCAGGATGCTGGGGATATGGGTGGGGGCCGATGAGCCAGGCAAGGGGGTCAGGCAAACGATTGGGCGCGGACAGGTCATGGTGGTTACTCAGCCTCACGGATTCCGCCGGGCTGGGGCGAGGCGGCACCGAGCCAGCGCTTTAGCGGTATTTCAGGTTGTGGATACAACCCAGGCGCCCCGCAAGTAGCTGTCTAAATCGGCGCATGCACAGGATCCTAGTAGCGCGCGTTACCCCTGTCAACCTACCGCTTACCCTCCTCCAGGCTACCCCGCGCCCGATCGAAGGCCAGGTAGTACTTGTTCACATTATTCACATACTTCACAGTCGCCAGCCCAACGTTCTCCATGGCGATACGCTCAACCTGGAAAAACCAGCGATTAGGGTCTAGACCGCGTTGCCGTGCCTGGACCCTGAACCGTTGTACGCGCTCGGGGCCCAGGTTGTAGGCCGCCAGCACGAACGCCATGCGCTCACGCTCGTCCATGGTTTTGCTATTAAAAAACCGGGTGCGTATCAGAGCCAGATAGCGCGCGGCAGCACGCACACTGTCATCCACGTTGCTGACGTTTTTAACCCCCACCCTGCGGGCCGCCGCCGGCGTGATCTGCAAGGGCCCGCTGGCGCCGCCACCACCACGCGCAGCAGGCTCCAGGTCCGACTCCTTGTAGGCCAGTGCGGCAAGGTCAAGCCAATCGAGGCCATGTTGACGGGCGTTTCGTTGAAGTACCGGCCGCAAGGCCTCCAAGCGTTCACGGTCATCATCGTGCAGCGGGTAGCGGGTCTGGTAGAGGGTGCGACACCCTTCCAGCAGCGCCTTATCCTGGTTGGCTGGCGGGCGGTATTGGCCCAAAAACTCCCGAATGCTGTCGCTCAGCTGTGGAGCATCCCCACGTACGTACCAGTTCATAGGGCTTGGGGCCTGAAAGGCGATTCGTCGCTCGACACGCAAGTCTGGCATAAGCTTCACCCAGCGCTCGGCAATGGGCTTCTCGACCAGCGTCATGGCATAGACACCCGCGCTGATCATGTCCAATACATCTTCCACGCCAAGGCTGGCATCAGCCCATTCGACGATAATCGGCGCACGGTGGCGTGCCGCTAACTGGGCATTGGCTCGGGTAACCGCCTCGCCTGCCGCACTGCCGCTGACCAGTACCAGATGTTTGCCGGAGAGCTGGTCGAGGGTGGCAAAGGCCTTGTGCTTATGAGGCTGTACCAGCACCAACGGTACTTCAGCGACCGTGGCGGCACTGGCCACTGATTGCAGGCTGCTGGCTGGGGGCAACAGCTCACCGGGGGCTGCAAGGTCTGCCTCACCCCGCTGAAGGGCGCCGAGCAATTGCCCCTTGGGCCGCGGCACGGCCTTCAAACGCACCTGCGGGTGCGTCCCGGGCTGGCTATTGAGGTAGCGTTCGAAGGCTTGCAAACGCTGGTCCTCGGCGCCTACGGCGTTACCGTCGACGGTGGCGGAGCTGTTACGGCTCTGGTTGACCACTACTCGAAGTACCTTGGCTTGGCGAATCTGGGCCAGGTCATGGGCAGTGGCAGGTGGTTTAGATTGCGCTGACGCCGCAGTGCTCATCATTGCGCAGGCCACGAGCGCGGCCAGGTTCATCTTCAGGCCTGCACGAGGGCCCGTAAAAGACTGTGGCATCTATGCTCCGAGGTAAAAGCCCATCCCGGCACACTACCAGGAACTACCAATATCGCGCTGGCGCACAGGTTGGGCGCCAGCGTCGGGTTTATTTATAAGGGTAAAGCTTTGGTATGCTTTCCGGCCTCAGCCTGAAAGGAGCAACCATGCAACTCATCGATATCGGCGTCAACCTGACCAATCCGGCATTCGACGAGCAGCATACAGGGCTATTGGCGCGAGCGGCACAAGCCGGGGTCACCCAGATGATCATCACAGGAACCAGCGTCGAGGTCAGTGAGCAAGCCATCAGGCTGGCTGAACAGCTTGACCCCGAGGCCTACGCGCTATTTGCCACGGCCGGCGTACACCCCCATGAGGCCAAAGCATGGGGAGTGGAGACTTCCCAGCGTATCGAGGCGCTGTTGACCCACCCGCGGGTTCGCGCCGTGGGTGAATGCGGCCTGGATTTCAACCGGGATTTTTCGCCCAGGCCCAAACAGGAACAGGCCTTCGAGGAACAGCTCGCACTGGCAGCACGCCATGGCCTGCCCGTGTTTTTGCATGAACGCGACGCTGCACCTCGCCTGCTGGATATCCTGCGCCACTGGCGCGATCAACTAAGCAATGCGGTCGTCCATTGCTTTACGGCCGACCGTGCCGAGCTATTCGCCTACCTGGACCTGGACCTGCACATCGGGCTCACGGGCTGGGTATGCGACGAACGTCGCGGCGCGCATTTACACCCGTTGACAGGGAGCATTCCCGAAGGGCGCCTTATGCTGGAAACCGACGCCCCCTGGTTGCTGCCACGCACGCTGCGCCCTAAGCCAAAGCATGGCCGCAACGAGCCTGCCTATCTGCCGGAAGTGCTCAAAGAGGTCGCGCGCCACCGTGGCGAAACCGAAGCGGCCCTGGCGGCCCATACCACGGCCTGCGCCAGGGCATTTTTCAAGCTGCCTGCTCCCCCACCGTCGGCATCAGAGCCGTAGTGGGGCCTGCCATCGGCGGCATGAAACTTTTCGTCTCGCTATCGGGCCCATAGGAAACGACGATTCGATTGGATGCGAGGCCTGGTCTAGGCTTTGATCGTGAATCATTCGCATCCTAGAGGGAGCCATTACTATGTTCAGACGCCTCGCTTGCCGTACCGTGGGTCAAGTGTCCGGCACCGGTCCAGCCCTGATCACTTCCACCTCTGCGGCTATGTTCACCCTGCCGTTGCTGGTAATCGCCTTGTTGCTCGCGGGCCTTGGTCTGGCCACTGCCAACCCCTTGGAAGTGGCGATCGGTGCTATCTGCTTGGTTGCTGCATTAAGCAAGCCAGCACAACAAGACAGCTGAACTGCCAATTACTGCCGCCGTGTGTGCAAGCCCAGCGTGAAAGGCGTCACTAAACGCTTTCTCAGCTGCTTTAGGGCCTGCTCTGCGTCTATCACCTGCTGCGCCTCTGGCACCTCCTCGGCTCTCCCATAGTAGGCTCTGCAAAACACATCAATGAACCCTCGCACTTCCTGCTGTACCTCCGTTACCTCCACGCTTGCACGGGCGCCAAATGCCCCTGGTGCTTCCCCCGGTAGGCGCTTTATTCCTCTGTACGCAAGCAACCGCTCGAATCGATCAAACAGCCGCAACAAGGGATCACGTGGCCGTCGTTTAGGGCGTAGCAACAGCACTGCCAATAACACGAGCGTTCCCCCGCCTGCGACAGGAAGCGCCCACGCCGCATAGGCTGCAAACCACCGGCTGAGCCATTGACGTTGCTGGCCTTCCTGATAGCCCAGCACCCACCGCTCCCAGCCATAGTTCAGGTTTTCCCAGCCCAACCGCAGCTCAGTGAGCCAAGCAAAATTCCGGTACCGCAAGGCTGAGAACGGGGAACTGGCCAGGAATGGCTCATCCTCTGCAAGCGCCTGAGCCAATCCTGCTTCTATGCGTTGCGGCGCTACCGCAGCCGTAGGGTCTGCACTGGCCCAACCAGTCTCCGGCGCCCAATACTCCACCCAGGCATGGGCATCATATTGACGCACGCTCAGGTAATTGCCCCGTGGGTTGAATTCGCCCCCTTGGTAACCGATTACAATGCGCGCAGGCACACCCATGGCCCGGAGCATGAAGGTTAAGGCGCCCGCGTAATGGAGGCAAAAGCCGCGGCGTGTATCGAATAAAAACCCGTCGATGCTATCGCCGCCCAACGGGGTAGGCCTGAGCGTGTAGTGGAACGCCTGCTCGTTGAACAAACGCAGCAAAGCCGCCACTCGCGCGTTAGGTGTGGGGTAAGCCGCTGCCAGCGTAGTGGCCAATGCGCGACTGCGCGGGTTGCCTTGGGGTGGCAGCGACAGCGCCTGACGCCTGGCAATATCGCCTAGCTCCGGCTCACGAATGGCTTGAGGCCAGCCCATGGCCTCATAACTGAACGCTTGGTCGATACCTCTCCCCCGCTGCCAGCGGAAATCATAGCCTTGACGGGCGCTGTTGCCCTCCAGCCGGCCAGTGTCGAGCAAGAACAACCAAGGTTGACCACTCGCTTCCTGGATCACCCTGTAGCGGTAGGCAGGGCCCTGTGGCTGTACCACAGCGGGCTTGCGCAAGGCGCCAGGGTCGCTTTGCGTCCAGCGGCTGCCGTCGAATCGGTCCAGGGTCAGGGCTCGCCAGTACAATGCCTGCCGGGCAGGCAACGGGCCCTCGAACGACGCCCTGAAAGCAAGCTCCGGTGACTGCGCGAGTTCGGCAATGTCACCCGGTGCCACCGTATCGCTAAGCCCGGTAGAGGCATGGTTGCCAGGCATCGGCAACGACCACAGTGGGCCGATGCGCGGAAACAATACGAATAGCACCAGCAGCAGCGGCAAAGCCTGGAGCAATAGGGTGCCTGCGTAGCGCAGCGGCGCGAACGGTGACCTACCTGGTGCCAATTCCAACGCCACCAGCGCAGCCAGCAGTGCCGTCAGGGGAAGCAGACTGTACAACGCCCAGACGAGGCTGGCGTCGAACAGGTAACCCACTCCCAGGCAAAAGAACCCCAGCATGATCACCACCCGGGCATCTCGGGGGCCCTGAGCCTCGATCAGCTTGAGCACCGAGGCTGCTACCAGGAGCGCGGCGGCGAACTCTAGCCCGATCAGCGTACCCACTGATGCATACAGCCCAGCCACCGTGGCTGCGAGTAACGTGCCCTTGAGAAGCCACCCCGGCAGCGCCTTGCCGCGACGCTGGCATTCAATGCGCCAAGCACTGCATGCGAGCCATAGCCCCATCAGCCACAGCGGCACGTTAAACCACAAGGGCAACAGTACCAACGCCTCAGCCATCAAGAGCCAAAGCAAGGCCGGTTTTGGTAGCCAGACTACCTGCGCCGTGGCCGTGGAAGTGGAGATCACGACGGCTGCCCGTGCACTGCGAGTGAACGTAGACAGGCGTCACGGTGGGGTTCGTCAGCGGCGGCAGGCAGCTCGACGCCCGGCAGCCGCAAGCCGAATGCGCGCCCCTGACGGTTCAGCTCAAGTACCCAGTGGCAGAGGATTGAAAGGCGTACCTCCACTGAGCCCTCCAACGCCTCGAAATCTAAGGTAGGGTCGTGTCCGCCGGTATCCGTGAAGGCCTTGATCAGTAGAGCCTGGCCCCGCGAATAGGCCTTCCAGTGCAGCCGCCGCCATGAGTCGCCGGGGTGGTATTCCTGAAGCCCTTGAAAATCGTCTACGCCTGCGCTCATCACCTGGCCACCCTCGCGCAAGTCCTCTACGGCCAGCCCGGCGCGCAGGGGTAACGGGCCATCGAGTGCGCGCGGATACACCAGTACTCGTTGGCCCAAATCAACCCAACTCCAGGCGCGTAGCACACCTAGAGGAAAATGAGTTTGTACCCGCAGGCGCGGCACATGCAGCCATCCTCGATGAGCCGCAGTCAGCCCTAACTGCAAGTGCTGGCGGTGCTGAGCTGCCACGTCGCACCGTTGCAGGTGCGCAGCCGTCCAGCCCAAGTGCAACGCATGATGAGGCCGGCCACCGCCCTCCAGGCTGATGCTGACACCGGCGTTTTCACCGGCAAACACGGGCCGGATAGGCCCTGCCGCCAATACCAGGCTGCTGAGGTTGCGGTAAGTATGCAGGATGGCCACCACAAACAGCCCCGCCATACAGAATGCCAAGGCATAGGCCATGCTGTTCTGATAGTTGACTGCCGCCAGAAATACCAGCGCCAGGGTCAACAGGTAACCCCAGCCGGCACTGCTGGGCAGAATGTAAATTCGCCTGTGGTCGAGTACCACGCGACTGGCTGGTGGCGAACGCAGCGCCTGCCACGTCATCAAGCGCTGTCGCCAGGGGGCGGTCACAGCGCTGGCACCTCACTTAACAGCCGTTTTATCAAGGGCCCTCCGCCCTGCTCGCGAGGGTCTGCGGGTTCCCGCAAACGGTGCCCCGCGACTGCGGGCAGCACGGCCTGAATGTCTTCAGGTATCACATAGTCGCGGCCCGCCAGCAGCGCCCATGCCCGCCCTGCAGACAGCAGCGCAAGGCTGCCACGTGGCGACAATCCCGTGGTGAAGTGAGGCTGGGTACGTGTGGCTTCTACCAACCGCAGCACGTAATCCACCACGGGGCTACTGACCCTTACGGCCTTGGCGAGTGCCTGGACTCCCGCCAACTGTGCATGGTCCAGTACCGGTGCCAGGCGAGGCAGCATGTCGCGGCGGGCTTCGCCCAATAGCAGCGCACGCTCGGCAGCGTGAGCCGGGTAGCCTAATGACAACCGCATCAGAAAACGATCGAGTTGGGATTCGGGAAGAGGAAAGGTGCCGCCCTGAGTGACAGGGTTTTGCGTGGCAATCACGAAGAAGGGTTGAGGCAGTGGTCGGGTAGCGCCTTCGATGGTGACCTGCCCCTCCTCCATGGCCTCCAGCAGTGCACTCTGGCTTTTAGGGGTGGCCCGATTGATCTCATCGGCAAGCACAAGCTCAGCGAAGATGGGCCCCGGGTAGAATGCGAACTGGCCACTGTCCTTGTCAAACACCGACGTGCCTAGAATATCCCCAGGCAGCAGGTCGGACGTGAACTGAATACGCTGGAAGCTCAGGCCCAACACCTTGGCCAAGGTGTGACTCAAGGTGGTTTTGCCCATACCCGGCAGGTCTTCGATCAGAAGATGGCCGTCCGCGATCAGGCAGGCCACCGCCAGCCGTACCTGTGTCTGCTTGCCCAGCAGCACTTCGTTGACGGCCCCAAGGCACGCCTCTAGTCGATCAACCATCGCCACCTCTTACGTCGGCCTGGTATTACCGCCAGCGTGGCGCCGAGGCGCGCAGGCTGTATGCCCTAGCGGCCCTCGCGTGACTCGCGGATATAAAAGCGGGCTTTTTCAGCTTTGTTGGTGCAACCTTCGAACGCTTCGAACTGCTGTTGGGTCTTGGCCCCTGTCAGCAGCGACAGTGCCTTCGAATAACTGATGGTACCGGCAAAACCTTCAGCCTTGGCCACGTCCAGCTCGTGCCAGGCGGCATCGATCTGGGTCCCACAGCTTTCGCGATACGCGGTTTTAGCAGCGCAACCGGTCAGCAACAACGCAATCAACGGCAGGCAGGCCCAGACTTTCATTTACGGGAGTACTCCAGAATTCGCACAGTGTGCAAGTAAGACGTATGGGCCTCGAAAAAGTGCCGAGGCCGCGAGGCAAGGCACTTTAGCCTTGCCAACCTGGCGCGCATTATCCTCGCCTGGCGGGACCTTGGCTACGCAGGTTCGCGGGCCCAGTCGGTCATTAGCCGGTAACCCACCGCCAGGAACGTGGGGCCTAGGAACAGGCCGATGAACCCGAACGCTAACAGCCCACCAAACACCCCCACCAGCACGATGACCACTGGCAGGTCACCGCCCCTGCTGATGAGGTAGGGCTTGAGCACGTTATCGACCCCACTGACCACAAACGTCCCCCACAGGCCTAGAAACACTGCCATGGCGTAGTGCTCTTGCCAGATGAGCCAACCCACGGCCGGAATCCACGCCAAGGGTGGGCCCATGGGAATCAGGCTGAGCATGAAGGTGAAGATGCCCAGGACCAACGCCCCTGGGATCCCCGCGATGAGAAAGCCAATCAGCGCCAAGACGGCTTGTGCTGCTGCTGTGCCAATGACCCCGTTGACTACGCGTTGAACAGTTCCCGCCACCAGGTCCAGATAGTATTCGCCTCGCGCGCCCATCAAACGCTGCAGCAGGCGCAACACGAACGCCGAAAGGCGCGGGCCGTCTCGATAAAAGAAGAAGGTGAAGACCAACGCCAGTGCAAGCTCGATCAACCCGCTACCTACCCGTGCACTGCGGGCCAGCAGCCAGTTGCCCATTTGCCCCAGGTGCGGTTTGAGCCCTTGAAAAAATGCAGCCCCTTGGGCGTCCATTGAGGCCCACAGTTGAGACAGGCGCTCGCCCACGAGCGGAAGGTTGGTAACCCAGGCGGGAGGCGGCGGAAGGCCTTCGAGCTGCACGTCACGTATAAGCGCGGTGGCATCCCTGACATGGTCGGCCAGGTTAAAACCCAGCCACACCAGCGGCAGCAGTACCAGCAATACCCATACGCCGGTAAGGATGGCCGCAGCCAGGGTTGGGCACCCACCCAAGGCGGCGTTGAGCCGACGCATCAGTGGCCAACTGGCAAACGCCAGGATTGCGCCCCAGAGCAAGGCTGAGACGAAAGGCAAGATCACCCAGATGCACGCTACCAGCAGCAGGAGCAGCGCGATCTGCATCAATAGCCTGTCGGTATTGATCATTGCATCTGCTCCATTCTCAGGCCCGAGGCCTCCGCTGCGCCCAGGCTCACCCGCGAGGCGCGCACCCCGGCAGCGGTCAGCGCCGCTTGCCATTGTTCGGCGTTAGGGCCGCCAAGGCGCACGCGCAAGGCGCTGTCCAAGATCAAGGTACGTGACAGTACGCTCACCCATTGTGGCTGCGGCGCACCGACCAAACCGGGAAAATTCAACTCGCCCGCATCCCGCAGCTCTCTGAGCAATGTCCCCGATGTAGGTAACACTGGCCCTAACGGCGCTTGCGGCACCAGCGCCTCTGCATGCAGCGCAACACGACGATTGCCACGCAGGACGCAGTACACCGCCACCAGCGTGTCGGCATCACCTGTTACCTGCCTGATGAGCAGAAAGCCTTGTTGATCGTCGGTACCCAAGACACGCGTATTGCTGAGGATGTCATTGGCCCACACGTTGCTTTCACCGCATTCACGCCCTTCGCACCAGAACAAGACCTGCGTATTTTTGCCGCGCAAGGCCAGCCGGGCTTGGGTAAAGGTCGCGCTCGCGCTGCGGTCAGGCGGCAGCTCCCACGTAATGGACGTCAGCTGCCCATGGGCTTGCAGGCGGTCATCCATGCGCAGCGCCCCGCCAATGCGCCTGGGTGGCCCCAAGGGGTAGATACGCTCGGCGGCGGCAGCACGCGGCGCGCTCACCACCTCGCCGTCCACAGGCTGCAGGCGGCCAAGCCCAATGGCGCTCGGAATGGAGGCACCCGGCGTGGCGACGCCCGGCGTAGAGGCGCCCGGCGAGGTGAAGGCGTGGGCCATGGGGCCTGTCAGGCAGGCCAAGAACAAGGCCGCTGGCCAGGTGATGAAAGGGCGTAAAAACGGCATGTAGGACTCCCTGTTAACCGGCCAAGGGTCGGCAGTCCTTGCCACCAAGTCAAGGCGAGGCGAAAAATCGATTGATACAGTCTGCTACGAGCAATGCACCCTGGTCATCATCCACGTGCAGATGGTGCCCGCCAGGCAACCGTACCTGTTGCAACGGCAGGTGCGCCAAGGCCTCGCCGTGCCTGGCCAACACACCCTGCTCAGCGACCACCAACAGGCCGGGGCACTGCAATTGACTCACCATGGCCAAAGCCAGAGTAGGTTCCAAGCGCACAGGCGTGGTGAGCGTAAGGCGATTGTCAGTGCGCCAGGTAAAACCGCCTTGGGTTTCCACCAACCCGCGCTCGGCCAGCAGGCCTGCGGCGCTTTCGCTTACGGGTAGGCCGCTCAGGGTACGGGCACGCACGGCCTGGGCGCGGCTGGCATAGACCGGCTTGCGCCGGCTAGCCTGCGTCAGTTGTTCGCGCAGCGCCTTGCCCAGTCGCTGGGCGGCGTCGGCGGGCGGAGTATCAGGAGGTACCACGCCATCAATCAACACCAAGCGCTCAATGTACTCAGGGACTGCAGCGGCCATCTGCGCGGCAATGATTGCGCCCATCGAATGACCTAACAATGAAAACCGTGGCCAGCCCAGTTGCCTGGCCACCGCCAGTACGTCTCGCGCGTACTCCCAGTGCGCGTACAGGCTACCGTCAGGTCGGTGCCCTGACAGGCCATGGCCCGCCAGATCCAGGGCCACTATCTTCAAGCCATTTAGCGCGGGCGCCAGCCTGGCGAAACTGTTGGCGTTGTCCAGCCAGCCATGCAAGGCAATCACCGGGGGGGCCCCAATGGGCCCGTGAACAAACCCCTCAAGGTTTATATGGCCCAAATCGAAACGTATGGGCTCGAAGCAATGAGTCATAGGGTAGGACGCTCGCGTTGCCAACGGCGCACGATACTGCGAATCAGCTCGGCGGTCTCTAGCGGGGCCGCTCCAGAGGGAACATATGCCCACCAGGCACCTGATGGCTTTCGCCGTGTGGCAAACGCCGCGCTGAGCGCACCTGACGAAGGGGAACCACGTTGCTCTGCTTGCCAGCGATCAGTGCCAACGGCAGTGTTAACCGGCCGGACGGTTGCGGGCTCACATGGGGTACTGCGCGGTAAATACTGATCTCGACCGCCGGATCGAAGGCCAGGCGCAAGCCGTCGTGATCAGGCTTCAACCCGTGGCGCACATAAGCCTCCAGGCACTCAGGGTCAAACGCCCTGAAAAGGGCTTTGCCTGCGAAGTATGCCCGGGCGGCCGCAGCATCCGGAAAGTACTCCCGCCGCCCAAGGGTACGCCCGGCAGGCGTAAGCCGGTCAATCAGGCCCAGGCGCTTGGCAGCCCTAATCGCCCACCGGTCACGCACGCCAAACAAGGGCGCGTCGAGCAGTATCAGGCCTTGGTAGTACGCCGGGCAGCGCATGGCCGCATGCAGGTGCAACACGCCGCCCAGGGAATGGCCCACTCCCCATACGGGGGTGTGTTGGCGCTGCAGGTAATCCAGGAGTTCATCCACCAGCGCCACCCAGTTGTCCCCCACCGGGAAGCGCGCATCGTGCCCGTGCTGAGGCAGATACCGGACTTCGAAATCATCGGCAAGGGCCGCAAATACCTTGCCGTAGGTAGCGCTTGGGAAGCCATTGGCATGGGCGAACACCAGTGGCTCAGCCATGACATGGCCTATGGCCGAACCTCACACCCGCTCTAGCCAAGGGAGGCATCGCCGGTGGGCAGCGGCATCACGGCCACCGTTAGCCGGGAAATACAGCACACCCGGCCTTGCTCATCTGTCAGCCGGATATCCCAGACATGAGTAGTGCGCCCAACATGAACCGGACGGGCCGTGGCGCTCACGCGCCCGCTACGAACGCCGCGCAGGTGATTAGCGTTTACCTCAAGGCCAACGCAATAGAAGCGGTTCGTGTCCACGCAGAGGGTACTGGCCACCGAGCCTACTGTTTCAGCCAATACCACGGACGCGCCGCCGTGCAGCAAGCCGAACGGCTGGTGGGTACGGCTATCGACAGGCATGCTCGCCGTGAGGAAATCTTCGCCCACGGCCTCGAAGCGAATATCGAGCACCTCACAGATGGTGTTCGCACGCTGGACGTTGAGGGTGCCCAAGTGGGGGGGTGCTTTCCAAAGCGCCATGCCAATGCCTCTTCAGGTAGGTGTATGACGAAGGCTGCGCAACGTCATCAAGCCCGCCAGTGGCGCTACGCCTTCCAGCCGGGCAAGGCTGGCGGTGCCCATGGCATGAGGGCTGGCGCGGTCGGCGCGGTCAAGCAATCCGATCAATGTCCCTACCAATGGCTGATGACTGACTACCAGGAGGTTATCGACAGGCATCTGCCCCAAGTTGGCCAAGACGACTTCTGGATCGCTGTCCGGAGTGAGCCAGGCGACGGTGCGTAGCTCTACGCCCTGCCCCAGCGCCTCATGAACAATCTGAGCCGTTTGCTGAGCACGCAGGTAGGGACTTACCAATACCAGTTTGAGTGGCTCGCCTATCAAGGGGCTAGCGCTGCGTAACACCTGCGCACGGCCAGCAGGCGTCAGCGGGCGGTCAGCGTCGGTAGCGGCAAAGTTAGCCGCTTCTCCATGACGCAGCACCCATACCGTCCCAGGGCCGGTTGTGTTCGCACTCACAGCGGAGGCTCCTGACCCTGTACGGGTGCGGCCGGCGTTGGCGCGGGCTGCACGTATTCACCGTCAGCGGGCCGAGCCGCTGGCCACTCCCTGAAGGGCCACGGCTTTTGCTCGGTGTGGAAGCAGCCGAAACGGCCAATCTGCGCCAGGTAACGGCTAAGGGCATCGCCGAAGGTCATCAGCCCATGATTAGGCGCGCCATACACCAAACGGTGGATCAGTTGCAGCACCACCACTGCACCCACTACGAACTGAGCTAACTGCCATATCAGGAGAAACAACAGCATCCATAAAATGCGCAACGCCAGGGATTCATGCTCTGGCTGGAAACGAGGTGAGGTCATTATGGTTCCTTAATCGAAGCCGGTGGTAGGAATGAAGTCCACATCGGTCTTGGGCTCGGCTCGCATCAGCAGCTCGATGACCTGCTCAAGGGTTCGGCCTTCGAACAAAATCGCGTGCAACCCCGTTACCAAGGGCATGTAGACCTGTAATTGGGCAGCCCGGGCCTTGAGGACCTTCAAGGTGTTCACGCCCTCGGCCACTTCGCCGAGTCGAGTGATGGCGGCTTCCAGGGTAAGCCCCTCGCCCAACGCGTAACCTACTTGGTAGTTGCGGCTTTTGGGTGAAGAGCAGGTAACGATCAAATCCCCGACCCCGGCCAGGCCCAGGAACGTCATGGGGTTTGCGCCTTGGCTGACGGCAAAGCGAGTCATTTCGGCCAGTGCACGGGTAATCAGCATACTGCGGGTGTTTTCGCCCATTTTCAACGCAGCGGCCAGGCCCGCGATGATCGCGTATACGTTTTTCAGTGCACCGCCCAGCTCCACGCCAAAACGGTCGTTACTGGCGTACACGCGAAAGGTGCGCCCATGCAGCGCGCGTTGCACTGCGCTGCAAAGTGCCTCATCGGCGCTGGCTATCACGGTGGCAGTGAGGGCATGCTCAGCGATCTCCCTGGCGAGGTTTGGCCCAGATAACACACCAATGCGAGCAGCGGGGGCAATTTCCTCAAGGATTTCACTCATGAGCATGAAGGTGTCCGCCTCGATGCCTTTGGTGAGGCTGACGAGCATTTTGCCTGCCAAGGCCTGCGCGTGAGGTGCCAACACCGAACGCAGCGCACTGGACGGCAAGGCCACGAACAGTAGCTGGCTGCCATTTAATACCTGGTGCAGATCTGTCAGCGGCTCTACGGCCGGGTGCAGCCGGATGCCTTTGAGGTAGCGTGGGTTCTCTCGCTGGGTACGCATGGCCTCAGCCTGCTCGGGGTCTCGCATCCATTGCCAGACGCGGTGGCCGTTTTCGCCAAGCAGGTTCGCCACGGCAGTGCCGAAACTTCCGCCGCCCAGCACTGCGATCGGTTGCTGTTCAGACATAAAAACTTCCTGGGACCTACAAAGGCGGAGTGGTCATTATACGGCGCCATACTGACAGGGCCAGCCCTGACATACACGCCTATGTCAGGCAGCGCCTCATACGCTCTGTGGGCGACAAGAGGCGCCTGACGACGCTGGAAATGTTCGGGATCAAGCGTAAGATGCCCGCTTCTCAATAAATGCCATTAAATAGCGATCATTATGTTGGCTTCCGTCATTCTTGAGTCAGTGACAGCATGAACCTTAGATGGCGCGGGGACATCCACGCACGTACGCAGATCATCAGCCTGGGCCCTGCCCTGCTGCTTACCCTGTTGCTGATCTGCTTCTTTACCTTGGTGCGCATCCAGGACCTGCGCCAGGAAATAACCCACACCGGGCAATTGATCGCCAATCAGCTGGCGCCAGCTGCCGAGTATGGCGTGCTGACCGAGAAGCCCGACGTATTGGAGGGCCTGCTGCGCGCAACCTTGACACAGCCGCATGTGCGGTTCGTAGAAATTCAGGACCGTGACGACGGCATCGTCCTGTACCTGGAGCAGCCACCGGGCAGCGCGGCGTCGGCTACCCCCGCACAGGTGTTCCAGGCGCCGATCCGTTTGCAACGTTACGCCGACAGCGGCGAGTTCAAGCGCAGCGGCCTGATGGCGTCCGAAGTGGATGATTACCTGGGGCGCGTAGTGGTCGGCATGTCGGATGATGCTTTCAGCAAACGTCAGCAGGAAATTCTTATAAAGGCTGCCGTGCTGGCGCTGTTCACGCTTGCGGTTACCTTTCTCATGGCCAGGCGCCTGTCTCGCGGCTTGTCACAGCCCATCCGCGATATGGGCGCTGCGGTCAAGGCCATTCGCCAGGGCGACTTCAAGGCCACCCTCCCGGTTGAACGCGACAGCGAACTAGGTGCGCTGGCGCAGCATATCAATGACCTCGCCCAAGGGCTGGAGCAAGCCAGCCGTGAGCAGCGTGAGGCCATAGAACAATTGATTCAAACCCGGGAGGAAGCAGAGCGCGCCAACAGCGCCAAGACGGAATTTCTGGCCATGATGAGCCACGAGTTGCGTACACCCATGAATGGTGTGCTGGGCATGCTGCAGCTGCTCGAAACTACACCCTTGAGCGACGAGCAGCATGAGTACGCGGTGCTGGCCACGCAATCTACCGAGCATCTGTTAAAGGTGATCAACGATATTCTGGACTTTTCCAGGATCGAACGCACCGGCCTGGAACTGGAGCACATTCCGTTCAACCTGGCAGAGCTGTTCAGCGAATGCGCGCACTCGTTCCAGCACGCTGCCCAACAAAGCGGGCTGGCCCTGGCACTCGCTCAATCCAAGGGGTTCGACCGCTGGAACGTGTTGGGCGACCCCACACGTATTCGACAAATCCTGGTTAACCTGATTGGCAACGCGCTCAAGTTCACCGAGCAGGGGGGTGTTCGCATCGAGCCCGCCTGTCAGGTGCTCGACGACCGCTTGATCTGGCTGACCTGCACCGTCACTGACACCGGTATTGGGATTGCTGCTGATGAACTTGAGCGGATGTTCGTAGCGTTCCAGCAGGCAGACAGCTCCATTTCGCGTCGATACGGCGGAACCGGGCTGGGGCTGCCCATCGCACGCAACCTGGCAGAACGCATGGGGGGTACGCTACGCGCGCATAGCCAAGAGGGCAAAGGGTCGGTGTTCACCTTGGAAATGCCCTTGGCGTTAAGCCATTCGCCCAGGCGAGCGCGGGCCAAGGAGGCGGCCCCGGTGCGAACCAACGTGCCGCTTAGCGGTCCAAATCGCCACGTGTTACTGGTAGAAGATAATCCGGTCAACCAGACAGTGATCGAAGCCATGCTTCGTAGCCTGGGCTACGAGGTAAGCGTAGTGGGTGACGGCGCCAGAGCAGTAGACAGCGTGCGGGCCCAAGCCTTCGACGCCGTGCTAATGGATTGCAGGATGCCCGTGGTCGATGGCTACGAGAGCACGCGTCGTATCCGCAGGCTACCGGCGTGTGACAGCCTGCCGATTATTGCGCTGACAGCCAACGCCCTGTTGGGGGACCGCGAAGCGTGTCTGGAGGCTGGCATGAACGACTACCTGGCCAAGCCCTTCAAACGCACGGACCTGCAACAACTGCTTCAACGCTGGCTAGCCTGACATCGGTGGCACCCCTGCAAACAGGCGCCCATCGGTGTTACAGTGCTGCGGCTTCGGGCATGGCTATAGGCCCGGTGCGGCGTCATATTCGCGCAGGACGGCCCCTGAAGGCCGTTACCTGTGACTTTAACTACGACACCATAGTCTATGACTAGGTTGCCGGCCCGGGAAACTTGCCCAATTTTTGCCGGCCGGGATGATTTGCCCCTTGCCTTGCAGGGACCATTGAGGAGCTCGCATGACCAAACAACACGCCTTTACCCGGGAAGATCTGCTGCGCTGCGGTCGTGGCGAGCTGTTCGGCCCAGGTAACGCGCAATTGCCCTCCCCTAACATGCTGATGGTGGATCGCATTACCCACATCAGCGAAGAGGGCGGCAAATACGGGAAGGGTGAGTTGGTCGCCGAGCTGGATATCAGCCCGGACCTCTGGTTCTTTGCCTGCCATTTCGAAGGCGACCCCGTCATGCCAGGCTGCCTGGGCCTCGATGCCATGTGGCAACTGGTCGGTTTCTACCTTGGCTGGCAGGGCAACCCTGGCCGCGGCCGGGCACTGGGCTCTGGCGAAGTCAAATTCTTTGGCCAGGTCTTGCCGACCGCCAAAAAGGTTACCTACAACATTCATATCAAGCGCACCATGAAAGGCAAACTGGTCTTGGCCATTGCCGACGGCACCGTCAGTGTCGATGGTCGCGAGATCTACAGCGCCGAAGGCCTGCGGGTCGGCCTGTTCACGTCCACCGAAAACTTCTAAGGGTTATTCGCATGCGCCGCGTCGTTATCACTGGTCTAGGCATCGTTTCCTGCTTGGGCAATGACAAAGACACCGTTTCCGCCAACCTGCGCGCAAACCGCCCCGGCATCCGCTTCAACCCGGAATACGCCGAGATGGGGCTGCGCAGCCAGGTATCCGGCTCGGTCGACCTGAACCTCGAAGAGCTGATCGACCGCAAGGTCTACCGTTTCGTTGGTCACGCTGCTGCCTATGCCTACCTGGCAATGCAGCAGGCCATCAGCGATTCCGGCCTGTCCGAGGATCAGGTGTCCAACCCACGCACTGGCCTCATCGCAGGTTCCGGTGGCGCCTCAACGCTAAACCAGATGGAAGCGCTGGACATCCTTCGCGAGAAGGGCGTCAAGCGTGTGGGCCCCTACCGGGTAACCCGCACCATGAGCAGCACAGTGTCCGCTTGTCTGGCAACGCCCTTCAAGATCAAAGGCCTGAACTACTCCATCGCATCGGCCTGTGCTACCAGCGCTCACTGCATCGGCGCAGCCATGGAGCAGATCCAGCTGGGCAAGCAAGACGTCGTGTTCGCCGGCGGCGGTGAGGAAGAGCACTGGACTCAGTCCTTCCTGTTCGATGCCATGGGCGCCCTGTCGTCTCAGTACAACGATACGCCTGAGAAGGCCTCCCGGGCCTATGACGCCAAGCGTGACGGTTTCGTCATTGCGGGCGGCGGCGGCATGGTGGTAGTCGAAGAACTGGAGCATGCATTGGCCCGCGGCGCCACGATCTACGCTGAAGTCGTCGGCTACGGCGCAACGTCCGATGGCTACGACATGGTTGCCCCCAGCGGCGAAGGTGCAGTGCGCTGCATGCAGCAAGCCTTGGCCACCGTGGACACGCCTATCGATTACCTTAATACCCACGGCACCTCCACACCTGTGGGTGACGTAGCGGAAATCAAAGGTATCCGCGAGGTGTTCGGCGACAAAGCCCCGCCTATCAGCTCTACCAAGAGCCTGTCGGGGCACTCACTGGGCGCTGCCGGGGTTCATGAAGCGATTTACTGCATGCTCATGATGCAGGGCAACTTCATGGCAGGCTCGGCCAACATCGACGAGCTGGACCCAGCCGTGGCAGATATGCCGATCTTGCGCGAAACCCGCGAGAACGTGCAGATCAACACTGTAATGAGCAACAGCTTCGGCTTTGGTGGCACCAACGCTACGCTGGTGCTCAAGCGCTGGCAGGGCAAGTAAGCCCACCATCGAAGGCTGACAAAAAACGGCGCTCTTAGTGAGCGCCGTTTTCGTTGTGCAGGTGCTGCAGGCAAGCTTAGAGCGCCGGCTGGAACACTTCGCTGAGCAGGTTGTACATGGCCAGGAAAGCACGGTCCGATACGGTCTTGTTATACATTTGCTTGCCAGGATTGTTGGCCTCTGGGTCCGTGAATGAGTGATAGGCACCCCCGTAGCTGATCAGCTGCCAATCCACGTTCGCTGCGTTCATTTCTTCGACGAACGCAGGCAGTTGCTCCTTGGGCACCATAGGGTCGGCGTCTCCGTGCATGACCAGGACCGCGCCTTTGATGTTGTTGGCATCTGCCGGGTTAGGCGTATCCAAGGTGCCATGGAACGAGACTGCTGCCTTGAGCGCAGCGCCATCACGGGCAAGCTCAAGGGCACAGCAACCGCCGAAGCAGAAACCAAAGCTGCCCAGATTGCCGCTGTCGACCGTTGCCACCTTCTGCTCAGTGAGCTGGGAAAGGGCAGCCTGCATGCGCGTACGCAACAAACCCCGATCATCTTTCAAGGGCATCATGGCCGCCAGCGCGCCATCAGCATCCTGAGGACGAACAGCTTGGCCATACAGGTCCGCTAGTATGACCACGTACCCCTGAGAGGCCACTGCCTGGGCAATGCGCTCTGCCCCTTCAGAAACACCCATCCAGTTAGGCGCCATGACCAACCCAGGGCGTGGAGACTTGATGTCGGCGTCGAAGACCAACCGGCTCTCGAAGGTGGTCCCGCCCACTTGATAAATCAATGACTCAACAGTGATGGTGCCCATAGTCTGATCCTCGTGCCCAGAAAGATAAAAGAAGGCCCGCCGAAGCGGGCCGAGCATTACGCTGACAATTGGATAAGCAGCTTGTTCAGCCGCCGCACGTAGGCCGCTGGGTCTTTGAGGGTGTCTCCCGCAGACAAGGCTGCCTGATCGAACAGAGTATGGGCGAAGTCACCGAAGCGGTCTTCGTCCGGCTCGTGGTCGAGCTTGTCGATCAACGGGTGGGCAGGGTTGAACTCGAAGATAGGCTTGGTATCCGGCACTTTCTGCCCGCTGGCTTCGAGAATCTGACGCATCTGCAGGCCCATGTCGTGCTCGCCAATGGCCAGGATTGCTGGGGAATCAGTAAGACGGTGCGACACACGCACTTCGCTCACGCTTTCACCCAATGCGGCCTTGAGGCGCTTGACCAACCCTTCTTTATCCTTGGCCGCAGCCTCTTGAGCTTGCTTGTCTTCATCGCTGTCAAGCTGACCCAAATCCAGATCGCCGCGGGCCACGTCGACAAAGGCCTTGCCGTCGAACTCGCTCAGGTAGCTCATCAGCCACTCATCGATCCGGTCAGTGAGCAGCAGCACTTCGATGCCTTTCTTGCGGAAGACTTCCAGGTGCGGGCTGTTCTTGACCTGAGCGTGGCTGTCGCCGGTGAGGTAATAGAGCTTGTCCTGCCCGTCTTTGGCACGCGCCAGGTACTCGGCCAAGGACACGCTTTGCTCGCCGCTTTCGTCCTGCGTGGACGCAAAGCGCAGCAGGCCTGCGATCTTCTCTTTGTTGGCGAAATCTTCGGCAGGCCCTTCTTTGAGCACCTGACCGAAGTTCTTCCAGAACGCCTTGTATTGTTCAGGGTCGTTCTTGGCGAGTTTTTCCAGCATGTCCAGCACGCGCTTGGTCAGCGCAGACTTCATCGAATCGATGATCGGGTCTTTTTGCAGGATTTCGCGGGACACGTTCAAGGACAAGTCGTTGGAATCCACCACGCCCTTGATGAAGCGCAGGTACAACGGCAAGAAGGATTCGGCCTGGTCCATGATGAACACGCGCTGCACGTACAGCTTCAAGCCGCGCGGCGCTTCACGGTGGTACAAGTCGAAGGGCGCGCGGGCCGGCACGTACAACAGCGAGTTGTATTCCAGCTTGCCTTCGACCTTGTTGTGGCTCCAGCTCAGCGGGTTCTCGAAGTCATGGGAAATGTGCTTGTAGAACTCCTGGTACTCCTCATCCTTGATCTCGGTACGAGGGCGTGTCCACAGCGCGCTGGCACGGTTGACGGTTTCCCAGGAGGGCTCGGCCGGGGCTTCGCCTTCGGCGGCCTGCGCTTCCTTGGGCAATTCGATAGGCAGTGCAATGTGGTCGGAGTACTTCTTGATGACATTGCGCAGACGCCAGCCATCGGCGAATTCGTTTTCATCAGCCTTGAGGTGCAACACGATACGGGTGCCGCGATCGGCCTTCTCGACAGTTGCCACTTCGAAGTCGCCTTCGCCACGCGAAGACCACTTAACGCCTTCATTGGCTGGTGCGCCGGCTCTGCGGCTGAACACATCGACTTGGTCGGCCACGATGAACGCAGAATAGAAGCCCACACCAAACTGACCGATCAGGTGGGAGTCTTTCTTCTGATCGCCCGTGAGGTTTTTCATGAAGTCGGCAGTACCAGACTTGGCGATGGTACCCAGGTGGGCAATCACGTCGTCACGGTTCATGCCGATACCGTTATCCTCGATGGTCACGGTATTGGCGTCTTTGTCGAAGCTCACGCGGATCTTGAGTTCCGCGCCACCTTCCAATAACTCTGGGTGAGCCAAGGCTTCGAAGCGAAGCTTATCCACGGCATCCGAGGCGTTGGAAATCAGTTCCCGCAGGAAAATTTCCTTGTTGGAATACAGCGAATGAATCATGAGATGCAACAGTTGTTTCACCTCGGTCTGGAAGCCCAGGGTTTCTTTTTGAGTCTCCACACTCATCTTGTTTCACTCCAATGCTGATGGCACAAACCGCTAGGCGGCGCGACTGCCCCGGTTAAGGGCGAGATGACCAGCAGATGGGGGCAGGCCTAAGAATTTCAAGTGCAGTCAGCCTGTTGGGCACGCTGAGCACAATGGGTGGAACTTAACGGAGCCCGTTGCGCTCGAAGCCACGTGATCACAATCCATAAGGAGAAACACCCCATGCAAAAGACTTTCGCTTATGCCCTGATGCTGGCTGCGACCTTGGGCCTGGCGGCCTGCGACAACGCTTCTGACAAAGCCAAAGACGCCCAGGACCATAAAGAAAACGCTCAAGAGCACATGGACAAGGCTCAGGATCAAATGAACGACGCTGCTAAAGAAAACGCAAAGGCTAACCAGGATGCCGCTGCAGCTCAGCAAAAAGCTGCCGAAGAGAGCACCCCAGCCAACGGCACCGCGCCAGCGCCTGCCGCAACGCCAAAGCAGTAAGTTTACCCGGCCTGCCTGGATACCGGCCTGCTCCGCTCACGCGGCGGCCGGGATTCACTCCAGGGCACGAGCCACCTCTTCCAATAACCTCTCCATATGCACAGCTGCGTAACGCTGATCGATCGGTAACGGCAGCATGCAACGCGCCCACTGCTGGGCTACGTCACACGGCGCTTCCGCTTCCGCTACCTCACGCCAATAGGTTGCTACATAAATACGCCGTTGAGCCAAGCGCGCACGTACCTGCTCGGCCTGCTGTGCATCAGCCAGCACTAGCGGGTAACACAAAGGGGCAAGGCCGGCCTGCTCAGGCACCGTCCAGGCATTGATCTCTGCCAGCGCGTGATGCACCTGTTGAACATTTGCGGCACGGCGTTGAGCGATCGCGCAGTAGTCGGCTCCTTCAAGCAAGCGCTCGGTCAGGCGAGACATCCCCCGCACGCCCTCGTCACGTATGCCCTGCTCTACCACCACATACTGCCCGTACCAAGGCTCAGGCCCCTCTTCTGCTCGCCCCAGCAACGCAGCGAAACGCCCGCGGCTGACACACGGCAACGGGATAGGCAGGCCCGCCGGAGCGTTGATTAACCAACCGCCATCCGGCACACCCATAAATTTGCGGGGTGAGTACAGTGTAGGTATGCCGGGCAATGGCGGTGAGAACAACGCTTGGGCATGGTCCGCGATTAACCGCCCGGCCAACCGAGGGGCGAGCACCTCGTGCAGGTAGGCGGTCTTGAAGCCGAAATAGTTGACGTAGAGCAGGCGCTCATCGGCTGCCAATTCGGGCACGCCCAGCACCTCAAGGCGCTCATCCAGGCAGTAGCGACGAACCTCTAGTCCACTGCGCTGCGCAGCGGCCACCATGGTTGCGCAGGTGTACCAAGGCAGGTAGACACGCCGCGCGCCGCCGTGGCTCAACAGCGCCTCGAACGCATAGCGGGCACTGTTGTAACCTGCCGCGTGGGGATAGAGTGCCTGGCCGGCTGGGATCTCCAGCTCGAAGTAACCACCGATGGCGTCGTTCATGTGCCTCCTGCCCCACCGAGTGCCAAACCATTTCGTGCAGAGCCTAGCACCCCCGCGCACTATGGATAAGGCCTCGCGCGAACGAGGCCCGGAGGGGCGCAGTTTAGCGCTGGAAAGTGGACGCCTGTCGCACGAGCAGCCGATCACTTACGACGGCAATGACCAGGGTGGCGACAGAAGGCACTAGCCAGGCCAGGTTCTGGCTGCTCAAAGGCAAGTCTGCCAAGGCCGCTGGCAGGTGGGCCGCCCACGGGGTGGCTTTGAAGGCATCAATGCAACCAAACAGCAGCGCCACCAGTGCGACAGGCGCGACCACTGCTACGGGCGAGCGCCACAGGTTGTGCACGAAACTCAGCGCCACTAGCACAATGCAAGGCGGATAAATGGCTGTGAGGATAGGTATCGACACCTGGATAAGGCGGGTAAGCCCCAGGTTGGACACCAGCAACGAGAACAGCGCCAGTGCGATCACCAGGAACGCGTAGGGTACCCTAAGCAGCTTGCTGAAATACTCAGCGCAGGCGCAGGTGAGCCCCACTGCGGTGACCACGCATGCCAGGGAAATGAGCACAGCCAGGAACAGGCTGCCCACCATGCCGAAGGTGTGTTGGACATAGGCATGCAACACCTGCGCGCCGTTGTCTGCACCGGCAGCAATGGCATGGCTACCTGCGCCTAGCCTGAACAGGCTGACATACACCAGTACCAGACCAAGCCCGGCGATCAACCCGGCGATAATTGCGTAGCGGGTTACCAGCCTGGGCGACTCGATACCCCGTGACCGGATGGCGTTGACGATAACGATGCCGAAGACCAACGCCCCTAGGGTATCCATGGTGAGGTAACCGTTGATGAAGCCCAGCGAAAAGGGTGAGGCCTGGTACTCGGCGGTGGCTTGGCCCACTGGCCCTGCCGGGAGCATGAACGCCGCAATACCCAGCGCGGCCAATGCCAGAATTTTCAGCGGGGCCAGGAACCGGCCTACCGTATCGAGCAAACGCCCAGGGTAGAGCGACACCACAGCCACCAGCGTGAAATACACCGCGCTGTAGATAGCCAGCGGCAAGGGCCCATCACCGGTCAGCGGTGCCAGGCCTACCGCGAAGGAAACCGTCGCAGTACGCGGCGTAGCGAACAGCGGGCCGACCGCCAGGTAACACACCACCGCCAGCGCTACCCCGGCTACTCGGCCGAGCGGGGTACTGAGCGCATCGATGCTACCGCCCACTTTCGCCAGCGCTATCACCGTGAGCACGGGCAGCCCAACCGCAGTGATCAGGAAGCCGATTGCGGCCAGCCACACATCCGGGCCTGACTGTAACCCTACGATGGGGGGGAAGATAATGTTGCCCGCGCCTACAAACAGCGCGAATGTCATAAAACCGAGTGCCAGAATGTCCTGGCCTTTAAGCACGTTCATGTAAGGGACCATACTGCAAAAGAACAAAGAGAGAGGAAGAATTCCCGCACGGTCAGGGGAAGGGGTGCGCCAGGATGCGGCGACTGGCTTCATCGACCCTTGTGGGGCTGACAAAGGGCGCAAAGGATAGCGAAAACTAAATATAAATGCACCTTGGCGAGGCGCTCGGCCGACCAGCGCACCGTTGCAGTGCAGGGGTAAGACAGGTAATTTTTTACTGCGGGTAAACTCCTCAGCCATAGCAGGGTCTATGCTTCAGATACGAGTACCGCACCGGTCGGAGGATTCAAGCATGGCAGTTCAAGTGGTGGCCCAGTTTCACGCGCGGGACGCCGAAGGGCGGATCTATCCTGTTCACGCTTTTCAGGATGTAGACGCTCAATCAGACAGCACCTCGGGCGAACCTATGCCCCTGACGTACAAGCTGGCCATCGGAGACCGAGTGAATCACTTGGGTGATGATCGGTTTATGCTGGTCCAGAGCGGCGTCGAGATCGTTCGAATCCCCTGAGTATTTCCCCCCCACGCCCCTCGCCTCACCGTCACGCCCTGACCCTGAGAGATCTCGCTAAGTAGCCTGCGATTGCCGGATGTCGGGCAGTGGCTCGCCACGGCATTTCTGCCTAAAGCTGCTACGCGCTATTCTGCCCATAGCGCTGGAGCACCGCTGGCCTTCTCGATGCGTTCAAGATGCGCGGCGTGAGCAGCAAGGTCCGCTTCGCTTGCAAGGACAATACGCCCCATAGGCCGGGCGCCTGTCAGCCGGCGAACCTGGCTGCCGCGCTCGTCACCCCCCTCCTCACCTGCGCCATTGCTGGCCAGCGACAGGCTGGTTTGACCACCGGTCATGGACAGGTACACGTCCGCCAGCAATTCGGCGTCTAACAACGCGCCGTGCAGCGTACGCTCGCTGAGGTCTACACCATAGCGCTTGCATAGGGCATCCAGGCTGTTGCGCTGGCCAGGGTGGCGGGCACGGGCTAAGGCCAAAGAGTCGATGATGGTGCAGTACTGGCTTAAATCCGCCCGGTCAGGCTGACCCAGTAACCCAAACTCATTGTTAAGGAAGCCAACGTCGAACGCTGCGTTATGGATTACCAGGGTGGCGCCCTGGATGTATTCATAGAACTCGTCAGCCACCTCGGCAAACCGGGGTTTGTCCCGCAGGAACTCGGCAGTGATGCCGTGGACGCCGATGGCACCTTCATCGCTTTCACGGTCTGGCTGCAGGTAGATATGGAAGTTACGCCCGGTGAGGCGACGGCCTACTACCTCCACGCAGCCGATTTCCAGCACTCGGTGGCCGTCAGTCACCGGCATGCCAGTGGTTTCGGTGTCTAGCACGATGATCCGTTGGGTGGTAACAGGCGTACTCATGGCGCTACCGCCTGCACGCCCTTGCGCGCGCCACGCACTTCATCCACGCCGCGATTGGCCAGTGTGTCTGCACGCTCGTTGCCCACGTGGCCGTTGTGACCTCGCACCCACTCCCATGCGACCTGGTGACGGTTCACCTGGATATCCAGTGCCTGCCAGAGGTCTGCGTTTTTCACCGGCTCGCGGGCCGCGGTTTTCCAGCCGCGTTTTTTCCAGTTAGGCATCCACTGCTGGATACCTTTCATGACGTATTCGGAATCGGTGACCAGCTTCACCTGGCACGTGCGCTTGAGCTCCTCCAGCGCGCGAATGGCGGCGGTCAGCTCCATGCGGTTGTTAGTGGTGGACAGCTCGCCACCCCAGAGTTCTTTTTCTACGCCCTTGTACACCAACAGCGCGCCCCACCCGCCTGGGCCAGGATTGCGCTTGCAGGCACCGTCGGTGTACACCTCGATAATTTCGCTCATTGATCAGCCCGTACTGGAAACAGGAAGTGCCTACTGCCCGCCATCGCGTCGATTCAGCTTGGCCAGAGGCAAGGGCAACAGCTTGCCCATGGGTTCGCGCCGGGGTTGCGGCAGGGGGCGAAGGCCCACCACCAGCTTACGGGCGACCAGCACATAGAACCCGCCGCCTGCGCTTTGCCAGCGCCCGGCAGCCTGCTCCCAGCCCGCCATGCGCGCCTGCCAGGCAGGCGAGGCAAGCGGGGGACAATAGCACCCGAAGCGTTTTTTCTCCAGCGCGAAACCCAGCAGGTTAAGCCAGTCCCCTACCCTGGACGCGGAGATACAGCGGGCCTTGCGCAGCGCCCCCTTAGAGAACGCATGCCTCACGCCCCAAGGGCTCCAAGGGTTGATTCCAACGATCACCAGGTGCCCGCCAGGGCGCACGGCACGTGCGGCCTCGCGCAGCAGGCCGTGGGGCGATACTGAAAAATCCAGCCCATGCTGAAGCACGACCAGGTCGGCGGCATGCTCGCCTAGCGGCCAGGCTTGTTCTTCGCAGGCGATCTGTACCCCTGGAAAGGGGGCGCCCAGGCGCACGTGGTGCTGGATACGCGCTGCAATGGGCGGAGCATCGGCATGCGGGCCGTAATGCACCAGGTACCCCCCAAAGAACTTCCCCAACTCGGCGCACAGCACGGCGTGTTCTTCGCGCAGCAAGAGCTGGCCGAGCGGCCCGTCAAACCACTCCCGGGCCTGGCCAATCAGCTCAACCCAATGGTGGTCCGCCCGCGCGAATGGCTTAACTGTCATTGCCGCTCCTTCCGGGTTCTCCCCAGGATCGTACCGGCCTAAGATAGCGCATATTCCAAGCCGAGCGAAAACCGCCATGATACAGATCAGCGCGCTTCCCGCGTTTTCCGATAATTACATCTGGTTACTGCATGATCACGCCACGCAGCGGTGCGTTGTAGTGGACCCAGGCGAAGCCGCACCCGTGGAGCGGTGGCTGGACGACCACCCCCAATGGGTGCTGAGCGACATCCTCATCACCCACCATCACCATGACCATACCGGGGGCGTGAACGCTCTCAAGGCGCGCACTGGCGCTCAGGTGTGGGGGCCGGCCGACGAAACCCTACCCTGCCTGGACCACCCACTGACTGATGGCGCCCACCTTCAGGTGCTGGGGTTGGCCCTGACCGTTATCCGCGTGCCCGGCCACACCGCAGGCCATATTGCCTTCGCGCATCAAGGCAGCGACCGCCCACTGCTGTTCAGCGGTGATACCCTGTTCGCCGGAGGCTGTGGGCGGTTGTTCGAAGGCACGCCTGAGCAAATGCATACGTCGCTGTCTCGCCTCGCCGCCTTGGCGGACGAGACCCTGGTGTATTGCGCCCATGAATACACCTTAAGCAACTTGCGTTTCGCAGTGGCTGTCGAGCCCGACAACCACGCGCTTGCCGAACGCCTGGCCGAAGTCAGCGCTCAACGCTCGCGCAATGAGATCACGCTGCCCTCGACGCTGGCAGTGGAGAAGGCCACCAACCCCTTTTTACGCACTGGCGAAACATCTATTAAAGAAAAAGCAGAGCAGCACGAAGGCTACGCTCTGGCTGACGAAGCCGCTGTATTCAAGGCGTTGAGGGGGTGGAAGGACCACTTTTAACCAAGGCGTGCGCGGTGTGGAAGATTCTCAAAGGTTGACCGCACTACCCCTCGTTCCTAGAATCCCCGCACCTTTTTGCCCGGACAAGCCCCTCACCAATGTCGCCTTCCTCTGCTTTCGCACCCTCTTCCCGCGCGTTCACTCGGCTTGGCCAGGCACTTGCCCTGGCGGTGTCGGCGGCGCTGGTCGGATGCCAAAGCACCCCACAGGTGGAAGACAACGTGCCCACGGCGCGTACGGCAGCAGTGATCAAGCGGGCCAAGCCAAAGCCGATTTTTCACCTTGCCCGAGACAAGCAGCAGCCCCAGGACCTCTGGGCGCGCATGCGCGATGGCTTCCAGTTACAGGACGGCGTAGACGTCAACCCACGGGTGGAGCAGCAGCGCTTGTGGTTCGTGAGTAACCCGCAGTTCCTGCTCAGTTCTGCAGACCGCGGCAGCCTGTACCTGCATTACATCATCGAGCGCCTGGACGAACGCAACATGCCGCTGGAGCTCGCACTGCTGCCCGTGATAGAGAGCGCCTATAACCCCATGGCGCTGTCCCGCGCCAATGCCGTAGGCCTATGGCAGTTCATTCCGTCCACCGGGCGCTATTTCAACTTGCGCCAAACCAACCTATACGACGGTCGCCAGGACGTCACCGCGTCTACCAATGCGGCGCTCGACTACCTTACCAAACTGCACGACATGTTCGACGGCGACTGGCTGCTGGCCTTGGCCGCGTACAACGCAGGCGAAGGTACAGTGAGTCGGGCGATCGAGCGTAACCAGAAGCTGGGCCTGCCTACCGATTACTGGAACCTGCCACTACCGCAAGAAACCCGAGACTACGTACCCAAGCTTTTGGCCCTGTCTGAAGTGGTGTCGTCGCCCGAAGCCTACGGGATGGACCTGGAGCCTATCGCCAACCAGCCCTACTTCAAGGTGGTCGAAATCAACCAGCGCCTGGACCTGGCGCGGGTGGCGGCCCTGGCCGATATTGACGAAGACGAGCTGTACCAGCTCAACCCGGCGTTCAAGAAGCGTGTCACTCTGGATCGCCCCCAGCACCTGCTGGTTCCGACCGCGAAGGCACAATTGCTGGCCGACAGCCTGGCCTCCATGAACCCCGACCAGCTGCTGACGCTGCGCCCACGCCAGCAAGTGTTCGAGCAGGTAGCCAGCGCAGTGCCCGCGCCGCGTCGCGCCTATCGCGTCAGGCCCGGGGATAACCTCGCCGCCATCGCCAAGGCCAACCGGGTTAACGTTGGCGATCTCCAGCGCTGGAACAAGCTCAGCGGTAAGCACCTCAAAGCTGGCCAGATGCTGGTCATGCAAGGCGGTGCCACAGCGGCTAAAGGGAAGGCACGTACGCAAGTCACCGAGACCAAGCGCACTACCCAATACCGCGTGCGCAAAGGGGATTCCTACTACGGGGTGGCCAAGCGATTCAACGTTCAGCCGCAGCACCTCAAGCGCTGGAATCCACGATTGGGCAAAGCGCTGCGCCCCGGTCAAACCCTTACGGTCTACACCGACCGCTAAGCCACGTCGCCCGCCCTGTATGGGCAGCCCCTGTCGATGGCGGGGCGCTTCTGCTACTGTACCGCCTGGCCACCCCTGAAGCCGTGACCTGATGCGTGCGCTACCCCTCTTTGTACTTGGATTGTTATTGTCTGGCCCTGCTGGGGCGACACGAATCGAGAGCCATGGCTACGCCCAGTTCGGCACGCTGAAATACCCGTCCACCTTCGATCACTTCGATTGGGCCAACCCGGCCGCCCCCAAAGGCGGCACGCTTCGGATCATGGCATCCGGCACGTTCGATACCCTCAATCCCTATACGTTGAAGGGAACCAGCCCTACCGCTACCGGCAATTTTCTGCAATACGGTGTCAGCGAGCTTAACGAGCCATTGATGGTCGGTACGGGCCAATACGACCCCTCCGGTGACGAGCCCACCTCAAGCTACGGCTTGATCGCAAAATCAGTGGAGTACGCTGACGACCGCAGTTGGGTGGTGTTCAACTTGCGCCCCGAAGCGCGCTTCAACGACGGCCAGCCCATCACTGCAGCAGACGTGGCCTTTTCCTACCGTACCCTGCTCACCCAAGGTCACCCCCAATACCGCACCAGCCTGCAAGAAGTGCAGCGGGTGGATCAACTCGGCCCTCATCGTATCCGCTTCGTGTTCAAGCGCAGCGGTAACCCCCTGCTCATCCTACGCTTGGGGGAAATGCCCGTACTGCCTCGCCACTATTGGGCGGGGCGTGATTTTCAAGCCACTACCTTTGAACCACCCCTCACGAGTGGCCCCTACCGCATTACCCAGGTAGTACCAGGGCGGCGGCTGGTGTTCGAGCGCGTCAAAAACTGGTGGGGGCAAGGTCTGGCGGTAAATAAGGGTAAGTACAACTTCAATCGTGTCGAAGTGGAGTTTTACCGGGACAGCAATGTAGCGTTCGAAGCCTTCAAGGCTGGCGAGTTTGACATCTACATCGAACACCAGGCCAAGAACTGGGCCTATGGCTATGACTTTCCGGCGGTTGCACAAGGTGGGGTGGTGAAACGCGAGATCACTCACCGCATTCCTACGCAGACCCAAGGGCTGTTCATTAATACCCGGCGTGCCCGGTTCAGCGACATCAGAGTACGCCAGGCGCTGGGCATGTTGTTCGATTTCGAGTGGGCCAACCGCGCGCTGTTCAGCGGTGCCTACAAACGGGCCAGCAGTTATTTTCCCAACACTGAATTCAGTGCCACCGCCGTGCCAACCGGCGCGGAGTGGCTACTGCTGTCGCCGTGGCGTGATCGCTTGCCAGCCGGGCTATTGACTCAACCGTTCGAGGTCGCGCGCACCGAGGGCAACGGCATCGACCGCGGCGCCCTGCGTGACGCCATGGCACTGCTCAGCGAAGCGGGATGGGCCTATGGTGATGGCCAACTACGTGACCAGGCCGGGCAACCGCTGCGGCTGGAACTGCTACTGGTGAACCCCGGCCTGGAACGCATACTGGAGCCCTACGTAGAAAACCTGCGGCGCATCGGCATCGATGCACACCTGCGCACCGTAGACCGAGCCCAGTATAAGCAGCGCCTTGATCAGTTCGACTTCGACATGATCCTGATGACCCTTTCTCAAACCCTCAGCCCTGGGCTGGAGGAGTGGCAATACTTCCATTCGAGTCAGGCCGGGATCAAAGGCAGCAAGAACTACGCAGGCATCGCCAACCCGGTGGTTGACCGGTTGCTGGAACTATTACTGGCCGCACATACCCGAACCGAACAGGCCGCCGCAGCGCGGGCCTTGGACCGTGTGCTGCTGTGGCAACACTATATGGTGCCGAACTGGTACCTTGACTACCACCGCCTGGCTTACCGTAACCGCTTCGCTTACCTGCCTACACCGCCTTATGCCCTGGCGCTGAACACCTGGTGGCTCAAGACCCTGGAGACACATCGATGACGTTTTACCCAGCCCTGGCTCGCCTGGGGTGCAGCCTGCTGCTGGTAGTGGGGTGCTTTGCCCATGCCGCCGGCGAGCATGCCATTACGCTATACGACGAGCCGCCACGTTACCCGGCGGGCTTCAATCACTTCGACTACGTGAACCCGAACGCGCCCAAAGGCGGTACCTTGCGTCAAGCTGCCATCGGCGGCTTCGATACCCTGAACCCGTTCATCAGCAAGGGCGTGCCTGCCGAGGGGCTCGAACAGATCTACGATACCCTGGCGGTGCAGGGCCTGGATGAGCCCATGACTGAGTATGGATTGGTCGCCTCACGCATTCAGAAAGCACCGGACCATACCTGGGTGCGGTTTTACTTGCGGCCCGAAGCGCGCTTCAACGACGGCCACCCCGTGCGCGCCGAGGACGTGGCATTCAGTTTCACTGCCCTTACCACCAAGGGCTCACCTTTCTATCGCAGCTACTATGCCGACGTGTCTGACGTGGTTATCGAAAACCCGCTGCAAGTGCTGTTCACGTTCAAAGGCAACGCCAACCGGGAACTGCCGTTGATTCTTGGGCAACTGCCGGTGTTGCCCAAACACGCCTGGGAAGGCCGTGATTTCGAGCGTGGCGACCTGGAGATCCCCCTGGGCAGCGGCCCATACCGCGTAGCCGAGGTGAACGCAGGCAGGTCCGTGCGCCTGGAACGGGTCAAAGACTACTGGGCCAAGGACCTACCCGTGAATCGAGGCCGGTACAACTTCGACGCCCTGGTCTACGACTATTACCGCGACTCCACCGTGGCCTTGGAAGCCCTCAAGGCGGGCCAGTTCGACTTTCGGGAAGAGATGATCGCCAAGAACTGGGCCACCGCTTACGACGTGCCTGCCGTGAAAGAAGGCCGCCTGGTGCGTGAAGAAATACCCAATGGCAGCCCCACCGGCATGCAGGGTTTTGTCTTCAACCAGCGGCGCCCTCTGTTTACGGATGTGAGGGTACGACAAGCACTGGCGTTACTGTTCGACTTCGAATGGACCAACAAGCAGCTGTTCAACGGCGCTTACAAGCGCAACACCAGCTTTTTTGAAAATTCCGAGATGGCAGCCCGTGGCGTGCCAGGGCCTGATGAGCTGAAACTGCTGGAGCCTTTACGCGGGCAAGTTCCGCCTCAGGTCTTCAGCGAAGCCTGGAGCAACCCGATCACCGATGGCAGCGGCATGATTCGCGACCAGCAACGGGAAGCCTATCGCTTGCTTCAGGCTGCAGGCTGGCGCATCGAGGGGGATCAGATGCTGGATGCCAGCGGCAAGCCTGCAGTGATCGAATTCCTCATGGTACAGCCCGATTTCGACCGGGTGCTGTTGCCCTACAAGCGCAACCTCAAGGACCTGGGCATCGACCTGGTGCTACGTCGTGTAGACACGTCACAGTACGTGAACCGGCTGCGCTCCCGCGACTTCGACATGGTCGTGGCCAGCTTCCCGCAGTCGGCTTCGCCGGGTAACGAGCAGCGCGGCTACTGGTCAAGCGCGTCGGCAGACAACGCCGGTAGCCGCAACTACATGGGCCTTAAAGACCCTGCAGTGGATACCTTGATAGAAGGCTTGGTCAACGCAGAGTCCCGCGCCAGCCTGGTTGCCCATGCCAAGGCACTGGACCGGGTACTGCTGTGGAATGCCATTCTGATCCCGAACTGGCATATCGATCGCTGGCGTGTGGCGTACTGGAACAGGTTCGCTCATCCTGCCACCCCCCCACGGTATGACATTGGCTTGAGCACTTGGTGGGCCAAGCCCGAGGCGCCTAATTGATGCTGGCCTACCTACTGCGACGCCTGTTACTGATCGTGCCAACGCTGCTGGGCATTTTGATTATCAATTTTGTAATCATCCAGGCAGCGCCCGGTGGCCCCGTGGAGCAAACCATCGCCCGGCTCGAAGGGTTCGAGGGCGCGACCAGCCGAATAGGCGGGGGAAGCGCTGAGGTCGCCGTGGCCGGGTCTAGCTACCGCGGCGCCCAAGGGCTGGACCCTGCGCTGATTGCCGAAATAGAACGCCAGTATGGGTTCGACAAGCCTGCGCCAGAGCGGCTCTGGCTGATGATCAAGAACTACGCCCGCCTGGACTTCGGCGAAAGCTTCTTCCGCGACGCCAAGGTGACCGACCTTATTCTGGAAAAAATGCCCGTGTCCATTTCACTGGGGCTCTGGAGCACGCTCATCATGTACCTGGTGTCGATCCCGCTGGGGATTGCCAAGGCCATGCGGCACGGGTCCGCGTTCGATGTGTGGACCAGCTCGGCCATCGTGGTGGGCTATGCGGTGCCGGCCTTCCTGTTCGCTATTTTACTGATCGTGCTATTCGCCGGTGGCAGTTACCTGCACTGGTTCCCGCTCAGAGGGCTGACCTCCAACGACTTTGAACAGCTCAGCCTGCTGGGCAAAGTGAAAGACTACTTCTGGCACCTGGCCCTGCCAGTGACCGCACTGGTGATTGGCAACTTCGCCACCATGACCCTGCTGACCAAGAACAGCTTTCTGGATGAGATCGGCAAACACTACGTCATCACGGCTCGGGCCAAAGGCTTGAATCAACGCCGGGTGTTGTACGGGCATGTCTTCCGCAATGCCATGTTGCTGGTCGTAGCCGGTTTCCCTTCCGCCTTCATTGGCATTTTCTTCACAGGGTCGCTGCTGATCGAGGTCATCTTCTCCCTCGACGGGCTGGGGCTCATGAGCTTTGAGGCCGCGATCAATCGCGACTACCCGGTAGTCTTCGGCACGCTGTTCATCTTTACCCTGCTGGGCCTGTTTGTGAAGTTGATCGGCGACCTGACCTACACCCTCGTAGACCCCCGTATTGACTTTGAAGGTAGGCAGCATTGATGGCCCTTTCCCCCCTCAACCGGCGAAGGCTGCAACGCTTCAAGGCACACAAGCGCGGCTGGTGGTCGCTGTGGCTGTTCAGCGCGCTGTTCATCTTGAGCCTGGGCGCTGAGCTGATTGCCAATGACAAGCCTTTGGTGATTCACCTGAACGATGCGTGGTACTTCCCGGCCTTCGAGCGCTACCCAGAGACCACCTTCGGCGGTGAGTTTCCCCTGGAGGCCAATTACAAAAGCCCTTACGTACGTGATCTGTTGGCGCGCCAGGGCGCCTGGACGCTCTGGCCGCCCATCCCCTTCAGCTATCAGAGCATCAACTATGACCTGAGGGTGCCCGCCCCTGCCCCGCCTTCCCGGCAAAACTGGTTAGGCACCGATGACCAAGGCCGGGATGTGCTGGCGCGGGTGATCTACGGCTTCCGTATCTCAGTGCTGTTCGCCATAACGCTCACTGTTCTCAGCTCCATCGTCGGCGTGATCGCTGGTGCACTTCAGGGCTTCTATGGGGGCTGGGTTGACCTGGCAGGCCAGCGTTTTCTCGAAGTGTGGTCAGGATTGCCGGTGCTCTACCTGCTGATCATATTGGCCAGCTTCGTGCAGCCGAACGTGTGGTGGCTGCTGGGGATCATGTTGCTGTTCTCATGGATGAGCCTGGTAGATTTGGTACGCGCCGAGTTCCTGCGCGGGCGCAACCTTGAATACGTCCGTGCAGCCCGTGCCCTGGGCATGAAGGACGGCCCTATCATGTTCAACCACATCTTGCCCAATGCAATGGTGTCGACCCTCACCTACCTGCCGTTCATTCTTACCGGCGCCATCGGCACCCTTACGGCCCTGGACTTCCTTGGCTTCGGGCTACCTGCCGGCTCCCCCTCTCTCGGTGAACTCGTCAGCCAGGCCAAGGCGAACCTTCAAGCCCCTTGGCTAGGCTTGAGCGCCTTTACCGTACTGGCCCTGATGTTGAGCTTGCTGGTCTTCATCGGGGAAGCGGCGCGTGATGCCTTCGACCCAAGGAAATGACATGACCCCCGACACCTTGATCCAAGTCCGCGACCTGGCGGTGGACTTTCATGCCGGCGGCCAGGTACAGCATGCGGTCAGCGGCGTGAGCTTCGACCTACGCCGGGGTGAAACCCTGGCGCTGGTCGGCGAAAGCGGCTCGGGGAAATCAGTGACTGCGCATTCGATCCTGCGATTGCTCCCCTACCCGGCAGCCCGTCACCCCAGCGGGCAGATCCACTATGCCGGACAGGATCTGCTGCAGGCGTCGGAGCGCACACTGCAATCGATTCGCGGCAACCGTATCGCCATGATCTTTCAAGAACCCATGACCTCCCTCAACCCGCTGCACAGCGTCGAAAAACAGATCGGCGAGGTGCTGGCCCTGCACAAGGGCCTGATGGGCGCCGCCGCCAGGGAGCGTACCCTGGAGTTGCTCGCCCTGGTCGGTATTCCCGAGCCGGCGCGGCGCCTGCGCGCTCTGCCTCACGAGTTGTCTGGGGGCCAGCGCCAACGGGTGATGATTGCCATGGCCCTGGCCAACGAGCCGGAGCTATTGATTGCCGACGAACCCACCACGGCACTGGATGTCACTGTGCAGCTGCGGATCCTTGAATTGCTCAAAGACCTGCAGGCACGCCTGGGCATGGCGATGCTACTGATCAGCCATGATTTGAACCTGGTGCGAAGAATTGCCCACCGTGTATGTGTCATGCAGCGCGGTTGCATCGTCGAACAGGCTGCAAGCGAGCAGTTGTTCAGCCAGCCGTCGCACCCGTACACCCGTGAGTTGCTGGCAGCCGAGCCTGCTGGCAGCCCGGTGCAAGCCCCCTTGGCCGCACCGCTGCTTGAAGTCCAGGGCCTCAAGGTAGGGTTTGCCATACGCAAGGGCCTGTTACGCCGGGTGACCGACGAGATCAAGGCAGTGGATGGGATCAGCTTCTCGCTTCGCCGGGGCCAGACCCTCGGTGTAGTAGGCGAAAGCGGGTCGGGCAAGTCGACCCTTGGGCTAGCGATCCTACGGCTGATCCATAGCCAGGGAGGTATTCGCTTCAATGGCACAGACTTGCAAGGGCTGGACAGAGCACAGGTACGGCCCTTGCGCAGGGAGTTGCAAGTGGTCTTCCAGGACCCGTTCGGTAGCCTGAGCCCACGCATGAGCGTGGGCCAGATCATTGGCGAAGGGTTGCGTATCCATGGTATAGGCACGCCTCAAACGCAAGACGCGGCTATTATCGAGGTGCTGCGTGAAGTAGGCCTGGACCCCGATACGCGCCATCGCTACCCTCACGAGTTTTCCGGTGGGCAGCGCCAGCGGGTTGCCATTGCGCGAGCATTGATTCTCCAGCCAGCACTGATCGTGCTGGATGAGCCCACCTCGGCCCTGGACCGTACCGTCCAACGGCAGGTGGTAGAGCTACTACGGGCACTTCAGGCCAAGCACGGCTTGACCTATGTATTCATCAGCCATGACCTGGCCGTGGTCAAGGCCCTAAGCCACCAGTTGGTGGTCATGAAACAGGGCCAGGTCGTTGAACAAGGGGAGGCGGCGGCGATTTTCGCCGCGCCGCAACACCCCTATACCCAACAACTGCTAGAAGCAGCCTTTTTGGCCCCCGCAGTTGTCGATTAATGAGAAGAGGAAAGAACACATGGGTTTTCTCGCCGGTAAGCGCGTACTGATCGTCGGTGTTGCAAGCAAGCTGTCCATCGCCTCGGGCATCGCGGCAGCCATGCACCGCGAAGGCGCCGAACTTGCCTTCACCTATCAGAACGAAAAGCTCAAAGGGCGCGTCGAGGAGTTTGCCAGTGGCTGGGGTTCGCGCCCTGAACTGTGCTTCCCATGCGATGTGGCCAACGATGAAGAGATTGCCAAGGTATTCGAAGCGCTGGCGCAACAATGGGACGGGCTCGACTGCATCGTGCATTCGGTAGGTTTCGCACCCGGGGACCAGCTGGACGGCGACTTCACCAGCGCCACTACCCGCGAAGGCTTCCGCATCGCGCACGACATCAGTGCCTACAGCTTTGTGGCCCTGGCCAAGGCTGGCCGCGAGCTGATGCAGGGCCGTAATGGTAGCCTGCTCACCCTCTCTTACCTGGGCGCCGAGCGCACCATGCCCAACTACAACGTGATGGGCATGGCCAAGGCCAGCCTGGAAGCGGGCGTGCGGTACCTGGCTCGCAGCCTGGGCGCTGAAGGCACTCGGGTAAACGCCATCTCTGCCGGCCCTATTCGCACCCTGGCAGCCTCGGGCATCAAGAACTTCCGCAAAATGCTGGATGCCAACGAAGCTCAGACTCCGCTACGCCGTAACGTCACCATCGACGAAGTGGGCAACGCTGGCGCGTTCCTCTGCTCCGACCTCGCCTCCGGGGTCAGCGGGGAGATCATGTACGTGGATGGCGGCTTCAACACCACCGCCATGGGCGACCTGACCGAGTAATCGGTTTGCGCTCCCGAGGCCGCTCGCATGAACGCGGCGGCCTCGAACCTACCGCTTTACCCCGCCTCAACCCTTACAAAAAAACTCACCGTTCGGCGAATCCCTGCGCCTTAATTCCCCCGATACGTTGAAAAGCCATACGGGCTGAGCAACAGGGGAATGTGATAGTGCGCCAGGCTGCCGTCCATCTCGAAAATCACCGGCACCTCGGGGAAGAAGCTGGCGGTTTTGTGGGCGGTAAACCAGTCGCCGGTCTTGAAGGTCACCCGGTAAATACCCTTTTCCAACGTTTTCCCGTCCGGGTAAAACGCCGGGATACGCCCTTGCTCGTTGGTGGCTGCCGCATTGAGCATCTCCCAGCCCTGCGCATTCTGCTTTTCCAGGGTCACGGTAACGCCGGGAGACGGCAGGCCGTCTTGTAGATTCAAGACATGGACGCTCAGCGGGTTGGCAGCGGCCAATGCCAAGGACGACAGCAGGCTCAATACAGCGCCCACGAAAAACAGTTTCAGTGTGGTCATGATGATCTCTCAGTGATTGTCAGGTAATGCGGCTGAAATGGCGGTGCGGGCACACCCCTCGTCAAATTCAGCGCCGCCAGCACCGGCCACGCCAATCGCACCGATGACCTCACCCTCGACCTGTAACGGCACGCCCCCGCCAAGCAGCAACAGCTCATCAAGGGTGTTCAGGTTTTCAGCCTCGGGCGTCGTGCGGGCACGCTCGGCCAGCAGCCCGGTGGGCGTCTTGGTCGATACCGCTGTATAGGCCTTGCGCTGGGCAGCCAGGGTGTTGTGCGGGCCTACGGTGTCGTCACGCTGCACCGTAACCAGGTTGCCGCCCCGGTCGACAACAGCCACGACCGTGGTCTTGCCCTGTGCATGGCAGGCGGCAAGGGCCGCATTGACCAAGTCATTGGCCACGGCCAAGGTGATGTCTTTACGCTGTGCGATCTGATGGGCAGGTGCTGCACTCGCAGCGGTAGCGCTCATCGCCGCCGCGAGCAGCAATAAAGTTGAGTGGGGTACACGCATGCCGTTCTCCTGGGTTGGCTTAAACATCGTTGGCCATCCTCGCCTGCGCACCCCGTCAGCAAGATTGCCCACGCATTACCTATTTGTAATGTAAAAACGCGGCCCATCGGACTAGCCTATGCCCTTGCTCGGGAGGAACGATGCGTATTCTTGTGGTTGAAGATGAGGCCAAAACTGCGGACTACCTGCACAAGGCGCTCAGTGAGTCTGGGTATGGGGTAGATGTGGCCGTGAACGGCATGGACGGCCAACACCTGGTGCAGGAGTGCGACTACGACCTGATCATTCTGGATGTCATGCTACCGGGCCTGAACGGCTGGCAACTGCTGCAGATCATTCGGCGTACACGGCAGACCCCAGTGCTGTTCCTTACCGCCCGTGATGCCATCGACGATCGCGTCAAGGGCCTGGAACTTGGCGCCGATGATTATCTTGTCAAACCCTTTTCGTATGCCGAACTGCTGGCGAGGGTACGCACGTTGCTGCGCCGTGGGCCGCCACGCGAAGTCGAGCAATTTCAGGTAGCCGATTTAAGCTTGGACTTGCTGCGGCGTAAGGTTACCCGTAATGGCCAACGCCTTACGCTCACCAATAAAGAGTTTGCATTACTGCACCTCCTGCTCAGCCGTGAAGGTGAAGTGCTCTCTCGATCATTGATTGCCTCCCACGTGTGGGACATGAACTTTGAGAGTGATACCAACGTGGTTGACGTTGCCATTCGCCGCCTGAGAGCAAAAGTCGACGACCCTTACCCCCTCAAACTCATCCATACCGTTCGCGGGATTGGCTATCTGCTGGACGTACACACGTGAACCTCATGCCCCGTACCTTGAGTAGGCGCTTGGCGGTGATGTTCGCATTGGTAAGCCTGTTGCTGATGGGCACCCTCGGGTTCTACCTGTACCACTCGTTGCAAAAAGAAATTGCCTGGCGCGATGACCAGGCGCTGCTTGGGCGGTTGGAGCGGCTGCAAGCGTTAATCACCGACAGCGACAACATCCAAGCGCTGCGTGACCGGCCCAAGCTCTATGAAAACATGCTGGGTAACCGTGACAACCTGTTGTGGGTAGTCGATGGCCAGGGGCAGGTGTTAATTGAAATCAACCCAGCGCATGTCCCCCGGCCCAGCTTGGGCGCTGCCCCCACCGCGCAACTCGCCGACAGTGACGATGGGCAGCCCGTACGCCTCGCCTGGGTAGCCTTCAACAAAAGTGACCGCCCGCTCACCCTGATCGCGGCCAAATTGCTGAACGAGCGCGAACAAATGCTGGCCGATTACCGGCTTACACTATGGCTTGCACTATGGACCGGGGCGCTTGTGGCCTTTGTGCTGGGCGGCTGGGTCAGCCAGCGCGGCTTGCGGCCGGTGCGTCAACTGGCAACCCAGGCGGCGAGCATCGACGTGCAGCGCCTGCACGTGCGGCTGGAGGGCTTCAACGAGCTACACGAGCTGCGGGTGCTTAGCCTGGCACTCAACCAGATGCTCGCGCGGCTTGAAGAAGGGTTTGCGCAACTCTCGCGCTTCTCGGAAGACCTCGCCCACGAGATGCGCACACCCCTGAGCAACCTGATGGGCCATACCCAGCAGGCGCTGAGACACGGCCGCAGCCTGGAGGAATACCAGAACCTGCTCGTGTCCAACCAAGAAGAGTACGAGCGCCTGGCGCGGATGATTGACAGCATGTTGTTCCTGGCGCGCACGGAGCAGTCGCATATTTCGATCACCCCCGAGCGGCTGGCTTTGCCGCAACTCGCTACGCAACTGTGCGATTATTTCGAAGGTGTGGCGGAAGAGCGCGGCCTTCAGCTCGTCAACACTGCTCACGGCGAGCTGGTCGCTGACCCTATTCTGGCCCGTCGAGCCCTGGCCAACCTGCTCGCCAACGCACTTCGCCATGCCACCCGCGGTAGTACGATCACCCTTACCAGCGCCGCTCAGAACGGCACGCTGGTGCTGAGCGTGCATAACCAAGGTGAGCCCATTGCGGCGGAACACCTACCCCGCCTATTCGAACGCTTCTACCGCTGCGACCCTTCACGCAACCAACCCGGTGACTCCGGCGGCCTAGGCTTGGCTATCGTCCGCTCGATCATGCACCTGCACGGCGGCGAGGTGAGTGTTGAGAGCGCTGAGGCAGGGACTCGCTTTTGTTTGGTGTTCCCATTAGTAGAACGATAGCTGGGTTTCAGAAGCTGGTGCCCTTTCAGCGATTTTCAATCAGAAATGACTGCGCGTAGCCCCTCATGAGTGCACTAAGGCTGCTATTCATTGCCTCCAGCGCGAGGTCTTGCATGTGGGGTACCTTCCTGGCATGAATTGTTTTTTGCAGCGCCTCCCATGGCAACGTTACGCTTTTGGAAGGAGACACATGGCTAAACCCCTTTGCCAGGCCAGTGAGGAACGACAACTGACTGCAATCGTTCCAATGAGGCTGCGTGATTAGATCCAGCAATTTTTGTTTATTGGCTTCACTAAGATTGGCAAATTGCTCCTCTAACGGCGCAAGCGCAGTGATAGTGTAATCTCTCAGACTTTTTTCTAATGCCAAAACATTAATAAGCTCGCCCTGCTGGCGATCGGAAAGTTTAGTAATGTTGCGACAAAGGGCACTGAGCGCATTGTATTTAGTATGTATAGGTACAATCTTACTAGCGCCCTCAACCAGGCCAATACGCTGTTCGTGGGACATGTGATGCGCTACAGGCACGAGCGCACACAGCAAGGCAGCAGAGTGATTAGCGTCCATTTTAGGTACAAGGCTTAGCAACCGCTTGATGGCATCGTTTCCCATCGCACCAACATCGTCCTTCATGGCGGCAACCACTTCAACAACGTGTTCTCCACCATCTTGAGCAGCGCTATGCCTTTCAAGCATTGCCCTAAACAGCTTACTTACCTGATCGCTTTTAAAGTACCCCACGCCCGAAGCAAGTGCACTACATGCGCCTTCATTGCTGACTGCTTTATTAAACAAATTATCCCTTTGGCAACGGCTCATGCCACTGGCACAAGAGGCCAAACGCTCTAAATCAAGGCCAGAATCCTCAGTTACTGCAAGATTATCCAATAGCTGATCAAATAGCTTCCCCTGATAATTAGGCGTCAGCTCCTGGAAATGCGGCAAGAGTTTACTCAACGCGTCCAGGTAAGCCTGTTTCCTTAGCCTAAGCCCTTCAAAAGCTGCAAGACGATGCTGAAGAGCCTTATCGTCAACTGCCACCGTAAGGTGGTACTTACCAAGAGCGCTCTCAATGTTATCAATGTCTTTCTTTTCTCGGTGCAGCAGCGTGTATGCAAGTTCCTGTCGCAGGTCGGGCTCCAATTCCGGTAGCCGCCTGGATAATTCCCCTAGTGTTATCAGCCGAGGGTTGAACTTCTGAGAATAACGGGCCCTATTGACCAACAACGTTTGGTCCGCAACGGACAGTTTATTGAGGGGAATGTTTTCAGCCAACTCTGCTACGTCCCAGTCATCACTGCGCTCCGAACACACCTGCCTAAACTGCTGCGGGTCAGGCAGGCCCATCTCACTCAAATGTGCTTTGTCCTGGTAAAGAGCGTGTATCGCTTTTCGCTGAAATGTGAACAGGCGACTTAGAATCCCATGATTGCCTACGATCTGTCCCAAGCCCGGCAGGGCATCCATGGCTGATCGCAAGTCTTGAATGCCGTTGCGCCCGTGAGCACTGCCTAATAGATGGGCCGATATCTGCTCCCACACTGTGTCGGGCAATCGACTGTAGTGTTGGCCGGTGGCGCCTGTACTGGCGTGACTGATATTCATCCGGTAGCTACCTTGAGGGGAGTTAGTGCCAACGTGTAGCGAGGGCTCCAGGCACAACCGTTAAACGCCAGGAAGTAGAGTAATACGTAAGATTACGCGATGAGTGGTGCTCACGGCCAAAAGGTTCCTTGAAGTCTGCGGCATGGCGTTCTTGTGGTGCTCCTTTTGCAACACGCATTAGTTAACGGTGTTCAAGAAATTTAGAGGCCGGCAGTGAGCCTCAGCGTCTTCATGTCACCAAACTGCAACATCCCCGTCCTGTAACTGACATAAGCCCCCCGCACAATCGCCGTCAATGAGATCGATCTCACAAAAGGCGACCATGACGGACTTAAAAGCAGTAGCCCACTTGGCAGGTGTATCCCGTGCAACGGCAGCGCGTGCGTTCGCCTCGCCTGACCTGGTGCGCGAGGCCACGCGTGAGCAGGTGTTCGCCGCGGCGCGTGCCTTGAGCTTCCGGCCCAACCGTATCGGCCGGCAATTGCGCCAGCAAGCTACGCGGTTACTGGGCGTGGTGGTGCCTAACCTGCTCAACCCGGTATTCGCTGAGCAGTTTCAGGCGATGGAGCGTGCAGCGCGGGCGCAGGGCTACAACCTGCTGTTGGCCACCACTGACTACAACAGCGAACGCGAAGCCGAGGTGGTGGAAGACCTGCTACGTCAGCGGGTAGATGGCCTGGCATTAACGGTTACCGATGCGCACGGCAACGCCCTGCTTGAAGCCTTGAGCCGTGAAGCTACCCCATTCGTGCTCGCCTATCACCAACCGCAACGCGCCGATTTCAGCGCGGTATCGGTCGACAACCGTGCCGGCATGGCCCTCGCTACCGAACACCTGGTGCAGCACGGTCATCGCCGAATCGGCATGGTTGCAGGCCCCGCCCTGCAATCGGACCGCTCGCGCCTGCGTTACCTAGGCTATTGCGATGCCCTGCGCACTCACGGGTTACCCAGCGTGCCGGTCATCGAAATGCCCGCCCACACGCAAGCCAAGCTGGAGGCACTACTGCCCCACCTCCAAGGCCCGAATGCGCTCACTGCCTTGGTGTGCTCTAACGACCTCTTGGCTATTAGCGTGATTGCAGCACTGCGCCGTAGCGGGCGCCAGGTGCCTCAACACCTGTCGGTGATTGGGTTCGATGGAATTGCTTTGGGCGCACAGATTCACCCTTCCCTGTGTTCGGTGGTGCAACCCATCGAAGCCTTGGCGTGCGCCGTGATCCAGCAGTTGCTGGCCCAGATCGGTGGCGCCGCACCCTCCTCTGTTTGCTTGCCCTGCCACATCCGCCCTGGCGAAAGCATCGCCACCACCTGGAGCACCTCCTGATGAAAAGGTCCGCAATTACCCTGGCTGCTGTCGTACTGCTGGGCATCGCCCGCCTGGCCCCGGCCGCCGAAACGGCCATCTGCTACAACTGCCCGCCCGAATGGGCCGACTGGGGCACGCAACTGCAAGCCATTGCCGCCGATACCGGGGTGCAGGTGCCGCTGGACAACAAAAACTCCGGGCAGGCCTTGGCGCAGCTGGTCGCCGAGCAGGCCGCGCCCATGGACGACGTGGTCTATTACGGCGTGACCTTTGGCCTGCAGGCACAGAAGGCGGGTGTGCTCGACACCTATAAGCCCAAAGGCTGGGACGACATCCCCGCTGGGCTCAAAGACCCTGAAGGGCATTGGTTCGCCATCCACTCCGGCACCCTCGGCCTGATGGTGAACGTGGATGCCTTGGGCGGCAAACCCGTCCCTCAAGGCTGGGCAGACCTGCTCAAGCCAGAGTACGAAGGCATGGTGGGCTACCTAGACCCCTCCAGCGCGTTCGTAGGCTACGTTACTGCCGTGGCAATCAACCGGGCCATGGGCGGCAGCCTGGATAACTTCGAGCCAGCGCTGGCGTATTTCCGCAAGCTGGCGAAGAACTCACCCATCGTGCCTAAGCAAACCGCGTATGCACGGGTGTTGTCCGGGGAGCTACCGATCCTGGTGGACTACGACTTCAATGCCTACCGGGCACGTTACAAAGACAAGGCCAATGTGGCCTTTGTGATCCCGAGCGAAGGCACGGTATCCGTGCCCTACGTCATGAGCCTGGCCAAAAACGCCCCCCACCGCGCCAACGGCGAGAAGGTGCTGGACTACGTGCTGTCCGATAAAGGCCAGGCGCTGTGGGCCAATGCGTACCTGCGCCCGGTCCGCCCCGTGAAGATGCCCGATGAGGTTGCCGCGCACTTCCTGCCAGCGGCCGACTATGCACGCGCCGGCACAGTTGATTACGCGCAAATGGCTGCGGCTCAGGAAGCGTTCAGCGCTCAATACGCACGCGAGGTTAAATGATGGCCACGCTGGCACGGCCAGGCCTTGCCCAGGCCCGCCAGCGCTGGCGGTTGCCACCACCGGTAACCCTGGCGCTGGTGCCCGCCCTCGCGGTATTGGTCGCGTTCTGGATATTGCCGCTGGTGCAGCTGGTTGGGCTTGGCGCCCAGCATCGAGACACCCAGGGCAGCGCATATTGGCAGGTAGTGAGCAGCGCGCATTACATGGGAAGCCTGGCACAAACCTGTACGCTCGCCCTTAGCGTCACGGCGGTCGCCTTGCTGATTGGTGCAGTGGTGGGTTGCTTCCTGGCACGCCAGCGTTTTTGGGGGCGTTCGACCCTAGTGGCGCTGCTTACCTTTCCGCTGGCCTTTCCAGGCGTGGTGGTGGGCTTTCTGGTCATCCTGCTGGGTGGGCGCCAAGGGTTGGCAGCCAGCGTGGGGCTAAGCTTGTTCGGCCAGCGCTGGGTGTTTGCCTACTCGTTGATCGGGCTGTTCATCGGCTACCTGTATTTCTCCATCCCCCGGGTGATTCTGACCGTCATGGCGGCCTGCGAGACCTTGGACCCTAGCCTCGAAGAGGCCGCACGCTCACTGGGCGCACGCCCCTGGCGTGTAGTGCTGGACGTGATCGTGCCCGGGCTGGCGCCCGCGCTGGTGTCCTGTGGGGCGATCTGCTTTGCAACCGCCATGGGAGCGTTCGGCACTGCCTTTACCTTAGGCACTCAACTGAACGTGACGCCGGTAGCGATCTACAACACCTTTACCAATTACGCCAATTTCGCCATGGCAGCAGCGTTGTCCGTGTTGCTAGGTGCAATCACCTGGGCAGCGCTGCTTCTGGCTCGGCGCCTGATTCGGCAAACGGGGGCTACGTTATGAAGCGCAGTATCGGCTTTTATGGGCAGTTAGCTTTCGTGCTGGTGGTGTGTGCCTTCATGCTGGTGCCCGTATTAATGTCGCTGCTGGCAGGGCTGACCCGTAATTATTTTCAGGGCGCCCTGGCCAGTGGCCTAACCCTGGACTGGCTCAAGCAGGTGTGGGCGGCCTATTCGAATACCATCTGGCTGTCCCTGGAGTTAGCGATCGCGTGCGCCGCCTGCGTGGTGGTGATCGGGGTACCGGCCGCGTATGCACTGGTGCGCCTGGATAACCGGTTTAGCCGCGCGTTCGAGGAGTTGATGGTCTTGCCTGTGGCGATGCCAGGGCTCGCCAGCGCACTGGCGCTATTGCTGACCTACGGGCAATTTGGTGCATTCCGGGGTAGCTGGCTGTTCATTCTGGTGGGCCATGTGATCTTCACCTTGCCGTTTCTCGTGCGCCCGGTGATGGCGGTCATGCAACGCCAGCACCTGCCACTGCTCGAGGAGGCGGCAGCCAGCCTCGGTGCGGGCCCTGTGAGGCGCTTCTTTACCGTGGTGGTGCCTAACAGCCGCGCCGGAATACTCGCCGGCATGTTGATGGTAATCACCCTGTCCCTGGGTGAATTCAACCTCACCTGGATGCTCCACACGCCCATGACCAAAACCCTGCCAGTGGGCCTGGCTGACAGCTATGCCTCAGCCAGGCTTGAAGTGGCCAGCGCCTACACGCTTATTTTCCTGCTGTTGATCGTTCCACTGCTGATCGTCCTTCAAGCCATCAGCCACCATCTCGCACGTGGAGACCGCCCATGACTGGCACCACCATTCGTCTGCAAGGCTGTCGCAAGACCTTCAGCAACGGCACTGTAGCCCTGCACGATCTGGATTTGCACATTTACCCAGGCGAAACCCTGGCGATACTAGGCCCCTCAGGCTGCGGCAAGACCACCACCCTGCGCCTGATCGCCGGCCTTGAGCACCCTGACGCCGGGCGTGTGCTGTTTGACGACCAGGACGTTACGGCCCTCCCCATCGAGCGGCGCGACGTGGGCATGGTGTTCCAAAGTTATGCACTGTTCCCCAACCTCGACGTGGCCGGCAACATCGCGTACGGGCTCAAGATCCGAGGCCTGTCCAAGGCAAAGCGAGCCGTGCGCTGCGCAGAGCTATTGGAACTGGTAGGCCTGCAGGACCACGGTAAGCGGGCCGTGCACGAGCTCTCGGGCGGGCAACGTCAGCGCGTAGCGCTCGCACGCGCCCTCGCACCCCGCCCTCGGGTGCTCTTGCTTGACGAGCCCTTGGCAGCCTTGGATGCCCAACTGCGTGAGCGCTTGCGCAGTGAGCTGGATCAACTCCTGCGGCATTTGGGGATCACCGCCGTGTTCGTGACCCATGATCAGGGCGAGGCCATGGCGCTAGGGCACCGTATTCTGGTGATGGAGCAAGGCCGTGCGACACAACTGGCCAGCCCGCAGACAATCTACCAGCAGCCAGCCAATGCGTTCGTGGCCGGCTTTGTGGGCAACCTCAATGCGTTCCCTGTGGTAGGCATTGGCGCAAACGGGGCCAAAGTCCACGGCGGGGAGCTGCCTTGGCCTGCAGCCAACGTCCCCGATACCTTGTACTGCCGCCCGGAGCACCTTCGGGTTGCACAGGGTGAAGGCCACCTCCACGGGCACCTGGTGGCCCAGTTTTTCCAGGGTGCTCATAGCCGTCTGATGGTGGAGGTAGGCGGCCTGCAGCCGTTGCTGGTGGATTGCGAGACCTTCGGTACCCACAGCGTGGGTGACACGATTGCACTCACTATTGCGCCGCATCATCTGTTCCGCCTGCAACAGGTTGACAGACACAGCGAGGGCACGCGATGAACTGCTCTTTCCTCATTGCTCAGATTAGCGACCCTCACCTCAAGGCAGGCGGCAAGTTCAGCTACGGGGTCGTAGATACACTGGGCGCGCTGAAACAGATCGTGGCACACCTCAATGGCTGCGTGCCCCGGCCAAATGTGGTTGTGATCAGCGGCGACCTTGTGGACTTCGGCAAGGCCGAGGAGTACGCCGTGCTGGCGCCGGTACTGGGCGAACTGGCCATGCCGTTTTACCTGGTGCCAGGCAACCATGATGACCGTAAGGCGCTGGTGGCGGCCTTTACTCCCCACCCGTGCCTGCCGGTGGATATTGACGCCCACACCCTGGATTGGGTCGAGGATGCCTGGCCGGTGCGGTTGATTGGGCTGGACTCGACGATACCCGGCGCCCATGGCGGCGGCCTCACAGACCGCCAACTGGCCTGGCTGGATCAACGTCTGACTGAGCAACCCCACACCCCGACGTTGCTGGTGCTGCACCACCCACCCTTTATTACCGGTATCGGCCACATGGACCGCGAGCCGTTCGCTAACGCCGCAGCGTTTGAAGCACTGGTTCGCCGACATACCCACGTTGAGCGGCTGTTGTGTGGCCACCTGCATCGCCCTATCCAGAAGCGCTTTGGCGGAACGCTGATCAATGTGTGCCCTGGAACCTCTCACCAGATTGTATTAGACCTGCGCCAGGACGCCCCTGCCCATTTCACTCTGGAGCCGCCGGGCTACCTGATACACCGCTGGCATCCCGCCGAAGGCCTGGTGACCCACCAGGGCCTGCTCGGCGACTACCCAGGGCCCTACCCTTTCTATGACGCTGACGGTTTGATTGATTGAGCCTGCTGTCGCACGCTCTCGTAGCCTTTGCCAAAAAAAAGGTCGCCGAGGCGACCTTTCTTCTATGAGGCGCTATCAGTAGCGCTTCACCTCTGCCTTATCTTCCAATGCTTTACGGTATGCGGCGAAGTCCATCTGGCCCTGGCGTGAGGCCAACGCGCGACGGTAGGTCGCTTTTTCTTCTTCCGTTGGAGCTACGCCGTCGTTTACGCCATTGAGCCGCAATACCACGAAGCTACCGTCACGCAGCGCAACACTGGCAACGCTAGGCTGCCCTTTGTCGCTAGGCCTAGGCATACGGAACACAGTATTGAGCACAGCGGCATCCAGGCCTTCCTGGTTGCGGCTGGCGGCCTCTATGGTTTTCCAGGTTTCGCTGCCTTGTTTGCCAGCCGGGGCGGCCTTGCCATCACGCAGGCTTGCCACCAGGGCATCGCCTTTGGCCTTGGCTGCTTCGGCAGCGCGCTCGCGGGCCAGCTCTTTACGAATCGGATCAGCCACAGCGTCCAGCGCCAGTTGAGCAGGCTTACGGTGCTCTTTGGCACGGACCACCACCATGGTGTCTGGATCAAGCTCCAAGGCGCTGCTATTGGCCCCCTCTTCAAGCACTTCCTGGCTAAAGGCTGCCTGAATGACCGCACGGTTGGCAGTAATGCCCTCGCTACCACCGTCACGGCCAAACGGCTGAGACGTCTGTACCTTCAAGCCCAGGTCGCTGGCAGGCTGCGCCAGGTCAGAGGCTTCGAAGGCAGCATCTTCCAGTTTCTTGGTCGCTTCTACATAGCGCTGCTCTACCTGCTGGACCTTCAGTTCGCGGGTGAGCTTGTCTTTGAGGCTGGCGAAGGTTGGCACCTTTGGCGCCTGCACGCCTAACAGCTTGATCAGGTGATAGCCGAACTGCGTACGCACCGGCGCTGACACCTCGTCAGGCTTGAGCGCATACAATGCACTTTCGAAAGCCTCGTCGTATACGCCTTTGCCTGCGTAACCCAGATCGCCGCCGTTGCTGGCCGAACCAGGGTCTTGCGAGGTTTCCTTGGCCACCTTGGCGAAGTCTTCGCCTTTGCCTACCCGCTGCTGGATTTCGAGAATCCGCGCCTTGGCCTGGGCATCGGTCACCTTGTCATTGACCTCCACCAGAATGTGAGCGGCGCGGCGCTGTTCTGCCAGGTTGGAGATTTCTTTCTGGTACTGAGCCTGAAGGTCTTCATCGCTCACCGTCACTTGGTCGAAGAACGTGGATTTTTTCAATTCCACGTAATCAATCACGACCTGATCCGGGCTCATGAATTCTTTGGCGTGGGCGTCGTAGTACGCCTTGACGTCCGCTTCGCTGACCTTGATCGCGCTTGCATCGGCCTTGAACGTAAGGCTGGCGAAATCACGGGTTTGCTTGTTCAAGCGCGCATACGCCGCAACGGCATCTTCGGTGACGAAGCTGCTGGCGGCCAGCCCTGCCCTGAGCTGGGAAATCAGCATTTCTTCTGCAAGCATTTGGCGGAACTGGAGACGCGAGAAGCCTAACTGGCGAATGAACTGGTCGAAGCGCTCGGCACTGAACTGCCCATCCTGCTGGAACTCGGGCATTTGCAAGATAACCTGGTCCACTGCAGTCTCAGTGAAGGTAAATCCGGAGTCGTGTGCGCCCTGAAGCAGCAGCTTGCGCTCGATCAGCCCTTTGAGGGCAGCTTCGCGCAGCATTTTGTCGTCCAGCAGCGAGGGGTCGAACTCCCGGCCCAACTGCTGCATCAACTGCCTGCGCTGCATGTCGGAGGCTTGCGCCAGCTCCGCCTGCGTGATGGTGTCACCGTTTACCTTGGCGGCGTCCTGGCTATGACTGGTGGCGCGGAAGATCGCGTCAAAGCCAGTCAGTGCCATGAGCACGACAATGACACCAATAATGGTCTTGGCAATCCAGCCTTGTGAATTGTCCCTGATGTTTTGAAGCATGCTTCCCCCAGCAACGGCCAGCTACACCCCTGACCGCCCAGAACCCCATATGAAAAAGGCGCATCCGAGGATGCGCCTTCTCGTCACTTACAGCACAGCATCACGCAAGCGGTTTAGTCAGCACCCTCTGATGATGGCACCAACAGGTGTTTATTTTGCAGCTTTGGTCGATTTTGCAGCTTTGGCCTTGGCAGGCTTAGGCGGGTTTACAGCGTCTTTCAGGCCTTTGCCTGCCTTGAACCCCGGCAGCTTGGCAGCGGCGATTTCGAGCGCCTCGCCGGTCTGTGGGTTGCGCCCGGTACGTGCCGCACGCTCTTTGACGGCGAAGGTGCCGAAACCAACCAGAACGACGGAATCGCCCGCCTTCAGCGCGGCAGTAACGGTATCGGTTACAGCGTCCAGCGCCCTACCAGCCACGGCTTTTGGGATATCAGCGGATGCAGCGATAGCATCGATCAGTTCCGACTTGTTCACTCTAGTCCCCTTATATCTCTATTGAGTTAGTTCTGGTTTTATTGATCTGAAACGGATGCCGGATACTACCGACACAAAAGAGCCGCTTATGACCACGGCTCAAAAGGCTACCAACAAGGCAAACCGGCAGGCTTATGCTGCCCACCGGGCATTACTACTAATGCGTGCTGATTCGTTCTTTAGCTTCAGCGTCGCGCTTGTCATCCTTTGCTACGATCTCGGGAGCCACGTCGGGCAAGGGCTCCGGCGCGTATTGCAGCGCAATTTGGAGGACCTCGTCAATCCATTTGACGGGCTTGATTTGAAGATCCTGCTTAATATTGTCTGGAATTTCCTTGAGGTCACGCACGTTTTCCTCAGGAATGATCACCGTCTTGATACCACCACGATGAGCGGCCAGCAGTTTCTCCTTCAACCCCCCTATCGCCAGCACCTGGCCCCGCAAGGTGATCTCGCCCGTCATGGCCACATCAGCACGAACTGGAATCTGCGTAAGCGCGGACACCACGGCCGTGCACATGCCTACACCTGCACTCGGGCCATCTTTCGGCGTAGCCCCCTCAGGCATATGGATGTGGGTGTCGCGCTTCTCATGGAAGTCTAGCGCAATCCCCAGGCTTTTCGCGCGGCTACGTACCACGGTCAATGCCGCCGTGATGGACTCACCCATCACATCCCCTAGCGAACCCGTCTTGATGAGCTGGCCTTTGCCTGGAACGACAGCGGCCTCAATGGTGAGCAACTCGCCGCCCACTTGAGTCCACGCAAGCCCGGTAACCTGCCCAATCTGATCCTGCTGCTCAGCCAGGCCATAACGGAACTTACGCACACCCAGCAAGTGTTCCAGCGAATCCGGTGTGACGTTTACCGAAACATTTTTCGCTTGGGCATGCTCCTTCACCACCTTGCGGCAGATCTTGGCAATTTGCCGCTCCAGGCTACGCACGCCTGCTTCACGGGTGTAGTAGCGAATGATGTCGCGCAGCGCCAGCGTGTCGATTTGTAGCTCGCCAGGCTTCAGGCCATTGGCGGTAATCTGCTTAGGCGTGAGGTAGCGTGTGGCGATATTGATTTTTTCGTCTTCGGTGTAGCCAGGCAGGCGGATGACTTCCATGCGGTCAAGCAATGCAGGCGGAATATTCATCGAGTTGGACGTACACAGGAACATCACGTCCGAGAGGTCGTAGTCCACCTCAAGGTAATGGTCGTTGAAGCTGTGGTTCTGTTCCGGGTCCAGGACTTCCAGCAGCGCCGAGGCAGGGTCACCGCGCATATCGCTGCCCATTTTGTCGATTTCGTCGAGCAGGAACAGTGGGTTACGCACGCCCACCTTGGTCATCTTCTGGATCAGACGCCCTGGCATGGAGCCAATGTACGTACGCCGATGCCCACGGATTTCGGCTTCATCGCGCACACCGCCCAAGGCCATGCGCACAAACTTGCGGTTGGTGGCGTTGGCAATGGACTCCGCGAGTGACGTCTTGCCTACCCCTGGCGGGCCAACCAGGCATAGCACAGGGCCACGGATCTTCTTGACGCGTTTCTGTACGGCGAGGTATTCGAGAATCCGGTCTTTGACTTCTTCCAGCCCATAGTGATCGGCGTCGAGGATCTGCTCCGCACGGGCCAGGTCCAACCGCACCTTACTTTGTGCTTTCCAGGGAACCTGGGCCAGCCAGTCGAGGTAGGAGCGCACCACCGTTGCCTCGGCAGACATAGGGGACATCTGCTTGAGCTTATTCAGCTCGGCAGTGGCCTTGACCAAGGCATCCTTGGGCAAGCCAGCGGCATCGATACGCTTCTTCAGCTCCTCGACTTCGTTATGCCCTTCCTCGCCATCACCCAGTTCTTTCTGGATCGCCTTCATCTGCTCATTAAGGTAATACTCACGCTGGCTACGCTCCATCTGCTTCTTCACGCGGCCACGGATGCGCTTTTCGACTTGCAGCAGATCGATTTCAGCATCCAGCAATGTAAGCACTCGTTCAACCCGGGTGGACAGCTCGATGATTTCGAGGATTTCCTGCTTCTGCTCGATCTTCAGGGCCATGTGCGCAGCCATGGTATCGACCAAACGCCCAGGCTCATCGATGCTATTGAGCGATGACAGCACTTCAGCCGGGACTTTTTTACCCAACTGCACATATTGCTCGAACTGCGACAGCAAGCTACGTACGAAGACTTCGGATTCGCGGTCTGACGCTTGGGTTTCGTCAATCATGCTGACCTGTGCACGCACATGGCCGTCGACTTCGATAAATTGTTCGACCGCGCCCCGCTGCTCACCCTCGACCAGCACCTTTACGGTACCGTCAGGCAGTTTGAGCAGCTGCAGCACCGTGGCTACCGTACCTACTCGGTACAGCGCATCTTCGCCAGGATCATCGTCGCCAGGGTTTCGCTGGGCCAGCAGCAGGATCTGCTTTTCGCCCGTCATTGCAGCCTCAAGGGCCTCGATGGATTTCTCGCGTCCCACGAACAGTGGGATCACCATATGCGGATAGACCACCACATCACGCAATGGCAGGAGAGGCAATTCGATGGTCGTCTTCATGGTTCGCCTCTTCAGCGGCGCAGGGCCGCTCACAGATGAAATAAGCCTGAAGCTAATCTTGGGGTAGCCTCATGGAAAAACAAGCTCTGGCCCATAACAAAGAAAGGGCCCTAAGGCCCTTTCTGCTATCGCTCAGCCCAAAAAGCCGGCAACGCACTCATGCATCGGGCGCTGCCTTGGCAGGCGGCTCGCTGTTCTCATAGATCAACAGCGGCTTGGAGGTGCCCTCGATAACGCTCTCGTCGATCACAACCTTGCTGACATCCTTCTGAGAGGGAATCTCGTACATGGTGTCTAGTAAGATCCCTTCGAGGATCGAACGCAGGCCGCGTGCGCCGGTTTTGCGCTCCAACGCCTTGCGGGCGACGGACTTGAGGGCGTCGTTGCGGAACTCGAGGTCTACGCCTTCCATCTCGAACAGCTTGCCGTATTGCTTGGACAACGCGTTCTTGGGCTCGGTCAGAATTTGTACCAAGGCTTCTTCGTCCAACTCATCAAGCGTCGCCAGTACTGGCAGACGACCCACGAATTCGGGAATAAGGCCGAACTTAACCAGGTCGTCGGGCTCGACTTCGCGCAATGACTCGCCTACTTTCTTGCCTTCTTCACGGCTGCGCACTTCGGCGTTGAAACCGATGCCGCCTTTGGTAGAGCGGTTCTGGATGACTTTTTCAAGCCCGGAGAACGCACCGCCGCAAATGAACAGGATGTTGCGCGTGTCTACCTGCAGGAATTCCTGCTGCGGATGCTTACGCCCGCCCTGAGGCGGCACCGAGGCGACCGTGCCCTCGATGAGTTTGAGCAAGGCCTGCTGCACGCCTTCACCCGAGACGTCACGGGTAATGGAAGGATTGTCTGATTTACGCGAAATCTTGTCGATTTCGTCGATGTAGACAATGCCCATCTGGGCCTTCTCAACGTCGTAGTCGCATTTCTGCAGCAACTTCTGAATGATGTTCTCAACGTCCTCGCCCACGTAACCGGCTTCGGTCAGCGTGGTGGCATCGGCGATGGTGAACGGCACATTCAGCAGGCGAGCAAGGGTCTCAGCGAGCAGAGTTTTACCCGAGCCAGTAGGCCCGATCAGCAAAATGTTGCTTTTGCCGAGCTCCACGTCGTCGTTTTTCTTTTCTCGCTGGTTGAGCCGCTTGTAGTGGTTGTACACCGCGACCGCGAGAACCTTCTTGGCCCGTTGCTGGCCAATCACGTACTGGTCGAGAATGCCGCTGATTTCCTTGGGCGATGGCAACTTGTGAGAGCTGCTCTCTGCCTGTGCTTCTTGCACCTCCTCGCGGATGATGTCGTTGCACAGGTCGACGCACTCGTCACAGATGAAGACGGAGGGGCCGGCAATCAATTTGCGTACTTCATGCTGGCTTTTGCCGCAGAAGGAGCAATAGAGCAGTTTGCCGTTGTCCTCGCCATTGCGGGTGTCAGTCATTCGATCTATCCAATCCTGTAGGCTTGAAACACAAGATGAAGGCAATTGCGGGCTTTTTCAAGCCCGCGAATGGTAGGGACACCCCACCACACAGGATTCACGCCTATTAAGCGGGCATTTGCCGCTTGTCGAGAACCGAGTCTACCAACCCATACTCCGCCGCGCGGGGAGCGCTCATGAAGTTGTCGCGGTTTGTGTCCTGCTCAATGGTTTCGATGCTCTGACCCGTGTGATACGCCAACAACTCGTTGAGGCGAGCACGAATAGAGAGGATTTCCCGAGCATGGATGTCGATGTCCGACGCCTGCCCCTGGAAACCGCCCAGAGGCTGGTGAATCATCATCCGCGAGTTGGGCAGGCAGTACCGCTTGCCCTTCGCGCCACCGGCAAGCAGGAAGGCACCCATGCTGCAGGCCTGGCCGATGCAGATGGTGGACACGTCCGGCTTCACGAACTGCATGGTGTCGTAGATCGACATGCCGGCCGTGACCGAACCACCCGGCGAGTTGATGTACAGGTGAATGTCCTTGTCAGGGTTTTCTGCCTCCAGGAACAGCAACTGGGCTGCCACCAGGTTGGCCATGTAGTCTTCAACAGGGCCGATAAGGAAAATCACGCGCTCCTTGAGGAGGCGAGAGTAGATATCGTATGCACGTTCGCCACGTGCGGATTGCTCGATAACCATCGGGACCAAGCCGCCAGCGGCCTGGATGTCTGAGCTCTGAATAAACGAATTGCGGGACATGCCTGCACTCACTCCCAATTAGTCATGACTTAGATACGCATAAGCCAGCGCGAAGGCTGGCTTATGGTTGTTCCGAAGCTGGGCCGGTTTACTCGGCTTCAGGCGCTGCCTGGGCTGGTTTCACCGCTTCTTCGTAAGAGACCGCTTTGTCAGTAACACTAGCTTTCTGCAGGACAGTATCCACAACTTGTTCTTCCAGCACAACAGAACGCACTTCGTCCATTTGCTGCTCGTTCTTGTAGTACCAACTTACGACCTGCTCAGGCTCCTGGTAGGCCGAGGCCATTTCCTGGATCAGCTCGCGCACACGGGCGTCATCTGCCTTGAGTTCGAACTGCTTGACCACCTCGGCGACCACTAGCCCCAAGGCCACGCGGCGACGCGCTTGCTCTTCGAACAACTCGGCAGGCAGTTGGTCTGGCTTGATGTTGCCACCAAACTGCTGCACGGCCTGAACGCGCAGGCGGTCCACTTCATTGGCCAGCAAGGCTTTAGGGGCTTCGATCGGGTTGGTGGCAAGCAAGCCATCCATGACCTGGTTCTTGACCTTGGACTTGATGGCCTGGCGCAGCTCGCGCTCCATGTTCTTGCGCACTTCGGCGCGGAAGCCGTCGATGCCGCTTTCCTTGATGCCGAACTGGCCAAAGAAGGCTTCGTTCAGCTCGGGCAGCTCAGGGGCTGCTACGCTGTTCACCTTCACGGTGAATTCAGCGGCTTTGCCGGCCAGCTCCAGGTTTTGGTAATCCTCAGGGAAGGTCACGTTCAGTACGCGCTCTTCGCCTGCTTTTGCGCCAACCAGGCCGTCTTCGAAGCCCGGGATCATACGGCCAGAGCCCAGTACCAGCTGGGTGCCAGTGGCCGAACCGCCGCTGAAGGCTTCGCCATCGATCTTGCCAGCGAAATCGATGTTCAGCTGGTCTTCGTTCTGGGCTTCGCGCTCGACGGTTTCATAACGGACATTCTGCTTGCGCAGGATATCGAGCATGTTGTCGACGTCGGAATCGGCAACTTCAGCGCTTTGACGTTCGACGGTGATGCCTTCGAAACCTGCTACGGTGAACTCAGGGAATACTTCGAAGGTAGCGATGTACTCGAGGTCCTTGCCCTTTTCGAACACTTTAGGCTCGACGGAAGGCTGGCCGGCCGGGTTGAGCTTTTGCTCACGCACGGCTTCGAAGAAGGTGGCCTGGATCAGTGTGCCCAAGGCCTCTTCGCGCGCAGCGGCTTCGTAGCGCTGGCGAATGACGCTCATTGGCACCTTGCCAGGACGGAAACCCGCCACCTTGGCGTTGCGGGCGGTCTGTTGCAGACGCTTGTTGACTTCAGTCTCGATGCGCTCGGCGGGAACGCCGATGGTCATGCGGCGCTCGAGCGCAGAAGTGTTTTCAACAGAAACTTGCATGGATATTCCTCGTTGCACAGACGATAGCCGGCGATTCCCGACTCCAGATCAAGGGCAAGCATTCTAGTGGCTCGAATGCCAGAAGTCACCCCACCCGGTACGTCAATGAAACCGGGCATCGGGCGCCGCTGACCGCCCATGGCGCCAGAACCCTCGAACCGCTACCTGGCCAGGCGGCTGGGCGGTGTACCGGTAGGCTACAGGCAGGGGTACTGCTATCCTGCGCACTACTTTGTATTTGCCGGAGAGCACCATCATCGCCTCGGACATTTCCCCCGCTCTGGCTGCGCTACGCGAGGCCACTCGCACGCTGCATGAAACCCTGGACGCAGCCTCCCCCTTGACCGGCCCTGGCTTCACCGGCGCAGATTACCTGGCGTACGCTACCCGGGTGGCCGGCTGGATGCGCCCTGTGGAGCGCCAGCTCTATAGCACCGGCCTGCTTTGGCCTAAGGCCGTTGATGCTCCGGCCCGCTCGCTCAAAAGCATGTGGCTGGCCGAGGACATTGGCCAGGCCCTGCACTCGGCCCCCGAATGCCCCTATACGCCAACACCCCGCAGCCTGGCGGCGGCGTATGGCCTTGCCTACGTATGCGAAGGCGCGACACTAGGCGGGGCCTATTTGTATAAACGGCTGCTACCCCAACTCGCGCCTCTCCCCTTGCATTGGCTAAAAGGCTATAGCGCGCAGACCGGGCCCATGTGGAAAGGCTTCACCGCCAGCCTGGCCACCGAGGTCACAACGCCCGAGCAGATCAAGGCCGCATCCAATGCGGCGCGGGAAGGGTTCATCACGTTCGAGCGGTGGATGCGCGAGGGACAGTGCGTCAACCTTGGCTCTGCGTAGGGCCTGGCGAGGTTTAAGGCCTTCAGTGCCGCTCACCATCGCGCAAGAGCAGAGCCTTGCTGAAGGCTGTAAAGCTTTCAAGGTGCTGCGTGATGATGGCGACCGTGATCGGCAGTTGCAGCGTTTGATACTCATGAACTGCGATATTTCTGAAACCCACCATGCTTTTCATCGAAGGCAGCAGGTCAGCCGCCACCCAGCCATTTCTAGCTAACAAATCGAACGCGTCGCGAGCGCTCTGGGGCCCCCCCAAGCGATCGCGACGAATCAAGTGCTGCGCCATGTCAAGCGCGGCCTCGCAGGCACGCTGTATGTTGAAAATTGCTGCATCCTGACGAGTGAAATCAGCGGCGAACGTTTCAGGGCCCTTGTCGTATTCTTCCCTAGCCCTGGCAACGCATCGTTCGATGGAAGCCGCCTTATTGACCAGCACATCATCGTGCATGCACACGCCCCTCTTGGTAGATATCGCTAAGCAGCCCGGCCCGCGCCGTGTCCAATGCTGTTTTTTCGCTAAGCATGAACGCCTCGTACACACCCGCCTGGACACCACCTCCTGCTATCCGTCGGCCAGTGGTGATTATTTGGTATTGCATGATCGTGCTCGCGCTACGCAGATCTAGCAAGTCTACCGGGCGCTGTACGATGTCAGCCAGTTCACCGCTCAGCGCCCACAACTCCAGCGCGCTTATGCAGCCATCCACCAGCACCGCAAGGTCAACGTCACTATCAACGGTCGCCTGCCCCGTGGCTTGACTACCAAACAGGTAGACAGCCATCAGACCGGGGACGCGGTGCTGAAGATGCGCGATAGCAGAGTCGAGATTCATGTGAAGTGCCTTTCCCGCGCGAGTGCAAATTGAGTAGAGGGCCTGAGGCGAATCAACATCTGGCAGAGGCTAGACGCACTGCAAGCGATTAGCACCCTGAGACTGAAAGATTAAGGCACTCCTGCTGACAGAGCCTCATAAGAGACTTTCAGATCATCGTGTAGGCGCACATAGCGCTAGCGATTTTGGGAGGGGTCAGATGCAGACCAAGACCATGAACAGGCAAGTTCACGTACAGTTCGCGCTGCTAATCCAGCGCGCCAAGGGGGAGCATTGCTTAACGCTCGTGACCCTTTGACTTATAAATGGTGCGGACGGAGAGACTCGAACTCTCACAGCTTGCGCCGCTGGAACCTAAATCCAGTGTGTCTACCAATTCCACCACGTCCGCGAATCTTTGCGTAAAGCAAGGGCGCCAAACTCTCGCAAGGCGCCCTGATACAGAATATGGGGTGGACGATGGGAATCGAACCCACGACAACTGGAATCACAATCCAGCGCTCTACCAACTGAGCTACGCCCACCAAAACGCAATTACCTGTTCGAACCGGCTACCCAAGCTGCCTGATGGCGCACCCGGCAGGACTCGAACCTGCGACCATCCGCTTAGAAGGCGGATGCTCTATCCAGCTGAGCTACGGGCGCTCAATATTCAACTTCAGGCTGAAGTTAAAAAGCTGCTACCGCCAAAAGCACAACCTGCTGATTAACAACGGGTTTTTAGCGATCACTTGCGCCAGTGTTAGGCCCTGCCCGACAAGTGCGACGAATCTTATAGAGCGCTCTAAACCTCGTCAACTCTTTTTTGGCAAAAAAAGGCTGGGATATAAAGGGCTTAGCAGATTCAGTGCCGTCTGCGCCTTTGACCTGATCGCCTACCGTGCGAGAATGGCGCCACATTTTTTTCCCCTTCGAGGGTTTACCACGCGTCATGACAGCACAACTTATCGACGGCAAGGCGATTGCCGCCAGCCTGCGCCTGCGCATCGCTCAGCAGGTTATCGAGCGGCGCGAACAGGGCCTGCGCGTTCCAGGGCTTGCGGTCATTCTGGTCGGTACCGACCCAGCCTCCCAGGTATATGTTTCCCACAAGCGCAAGGATTGCGAGGAAGTCGGCTTCCTGTCACAGGCCTACGACTTGCCAGCTTCCACTCGCCAGGATGAACTCGAGGCGCTGATCGACCGCCTCAACGCAGATACCGCCATCGACGGGATTCTCCTGCAACTGCCACTGCCGGCTGGCCTGGAGGCCTCCAGCCTGCTGGAGCGTATCCGGCCCGATAAAGACGTGGACGGCTTCCACCCCTATAACGTCGGGCGCCTGGCCCAGCGTATCCCGCTCCTGCGGCCTTGTACCCCCAAGGGCATCATGGCCTTGCTAGAAAGCACCGGCCAAGACCTCTATGGCATGGACGCCGTCGTGGTGGGCGCATCGAACATCGTCGGCCGTCCCATGGCGATGGAGCTGCTGCTTGGTGGCTGCACGGTAACGGTTACCCACCGCTTCACCCGCGACCTGGCGGCCCATGTGGCCCGGGCCGACCTGGTAGTGGTAGCCGCCGGCAAGCCAGGGCTGGTCAAAGGGGAATGGATCAAGCCGGGCGCCATCGTGATCGATGTAGGCATCAACCGTCAGGAAGATGGCAAGCTGGTCGGTGATGTGGTGTACGAAACCGCCCTGCCCCGCGCAGGCTGGATTACGCCCGTACCTGGGGGCGTAGGGCCCATGACCAGGGCCTGCCTGCTGGAAAATACGCTCTACGCCGCAGAAGCCCTCCACGGTTAACGCACACCCTGGCCGCCCAGCAGAGGGCGCCCAGGGTACGAATGGCCCGTTATTTCTTGGCCGACTCCCATGATTTCAGCAGCTCGTTGTAGTTGACGGTCTGGCCTTGAGGCTTCTCGTCAGCCAGCTTCGGCTTGGGTGCGCCTGGCTGGTCGAACCAGTACTGAGCGGTTTTTTCCTCGTTGAGCTTAGGCCCGCACGTAGAGGCGCTCTGGGCGCGCTCCAGCCGCTTGAGCATCGCGTCCTGGTCTGCCGCCAAGCCATCCAGGGCCTGCTGGGCGGTTTTCTCGCCACTGACTGCATCGGACACGTGCTTCCACCACAGTTGAGCCAGCTTTGGATAATCCGGCACGTTGGTACCGGTAGGCGTCCACTGCACCCGCGCCGGGCTGCGGTAAAACTCCACCAACCCGCCCAGCGTGGGCGCCAGGTCGGTCATGGCCTGAGAGTTGATATCGGACTCGCGAATAGGCGTCAGGCCCACGATCGTTTTCTTCAGAGAGACGGTCTTGGCGGTCACGAATTGCGCATACAACCAAGCGGCCAAGCGTTGCTTCTCAGGGGTCGATTTGAAGAACGTCCAAGATCCGGTGTCCTGATAGCCCAGCTTCATGCCCTCCTCCCAATACGGCCCTTTGGGCGACGGGGCCATGCGCCACTTAGGCGTGCCGTTGTCGTTCATCACCGGCAGCCCGGGCTTGGTCATGTCCGCCGTAAACGCGGTGTACCAGAAGATCTGCTGGGCCACCGCACCCTGGGCAGGCACCGGGCCCGCCTCAGAGAAAGTCATGCCTGCGGCCTCAGGCGGCGCATAGGCCTTGAGCCAGTCGATGTATTTTTGCGTGGCGAACACTGCCGCCGGGCCGTTGGTGTCGCCGCCGCGGGTGACGCTTGAACCTACCGGGCGGCAGTTGTCCACGCGAATACCCCACTCGTCTACAGGCAGGCCGTTGGGCAGGCCTTTGTCACCACCGCCCGCCATCGAGAACCAGGCATCGGTGAAGCGCCAGCCCAGCGACGGGTCTTTCTTGCCGTAGTCCATGTGGCCATACACGCGCTTGCCGTCGATTTCCTTCACGTCTTCGCTAAAGAATTTGGCAATGTCTTCGTAGGCGGACCAGTTCACCGGCACGCCCAGCTCATAGCCGTATTTGGCTTTGAACTTGGCCTTGAGGTCTGGGCGCTCGAACCAATCGGCGCGGAACCAGTACAGGTTGGCAAATTGCTGGTCAGGCAACTGATAGATTTTTTTGTCAGGGGCGGTCGTAAAGGAGATGCCGATGAAGTCCTTGATATCCAGAGTCGGCGATGTGTAATCCTTGCCTTCATTGGCCATCAGGTCGGTCAGGGACTCCACCTTGCCGTAGCGCAAGTGCGTACCGATGAGGTCAGAGTCGTTGACCCAGCCGTCGTAGATGTTCTGGTCGGACTGCATCTGGGTCTGCAGCTTTTCGATCACGTCCCCTTCCTGCAACAGATCGTGCGTCAGGTTGATGCCGGTGATTTCGGTAAAGGCCTTGGCCAGCGTCTTGGATTCGTACTGGTGAGTGGTGAGGGTTTCGGACACCACCTTGATGTTCATACCGCGGAAGGGCTTGGCCGCCTCGATGAACCATTTGAGCTCGGCCATCTGTTGCTCGGGCGTCAGCGTGGACGGCTTGAACTCGCTGTCGATCCACTTCCTGGCCGCCTCTTCATAAGCGTCTGCCCAGGCCATTGAACCGTAGACACTGCACACCAGCAGGGCCGCCAGTGTAAGGCCCTGTCGCCTGTTGTTTTTATTCTCGAACATGGGTTACCTCCCAAATGGATAGATGCGCACACCCCAAAGGGCCTACGCCACTCTTGCAATGCGTTCGCGCCAAGTGCCTAGCCCCAGCGCATGACTACTGCCAACCACACCAGGGATAGGCCCGAGGCCACCCAGATGCTCCAGTCGGTGGCGCCAATGATCACTAAGTGAAGGTAGGCGCTACCGAGAAGGCCGATGAACAGCCGGTCGCCACGGGTAGTGGCGATCGGCAAAAACCCTCTTCGTTCAGTGCTGGGCCAACGCAGCTCGACAGCTGTCATGGCGGCCAATACCAGGCCGATGGCGATGAAGAACAAGGCGGTGGGAAGGGTCCAGGCCATCCAACTCATGCTACGGCTCCCTTAAACGCGGCCCAAGGCAAAGCCCTTGGCCACATGGTTGCGAACGAACCAGATCACCAGCAGACCCGGAAGGATGGTCAACACCCCTGCCGCTGCCAGCACGCCCCAATCGATACCCGAGGCCGACACCGTGCGGGTCATGACCGCCGCGATAGGCTTTGCATTCACGCTGGTCAACGTACGGGCCAGCAGCAACTCCACCCAGGAAAACATGAAGCAGAAGAACGCGGTGACGCCAATGCCTGACCCAATGAGCGGGATGAAAATCCGTAGGAAAAACTTCCCGAAACCATACCCGTCGATGTACGCGGTTTCGTCGATCTCCTTGGGCACGCCGGACATGAAACCTTCAAGAATCCATACGGCCAACGGCACGTTGAAAAGGCAATGGGCCAACGCCACCGCGTAAGGCGTATCGAACAGACCTATGGAGGAATACAGCTGGAAGAACGGCAGCAGGAACACAGCTGGCGGTGCCATGCGGTTGGTCAGCAGCCAGAAGAACAAGTGTTTGTCTCCCAGAAAGCGGTACCGCGAGAAGGCGTAGGCCGCTGGCAAAGCTACCAGCAAGGAGATGGCCGTGTTCAGGCTCACGTAAGTCATGGAGTTAAGGTAGCCCTCGTACCAACTAGGGTCGGTGAAGATGACCTTGTAGTTCGCCCAGGTGAAATCCCGCGGCCACAGGGTCAGGCCGCCGAGGATTTCGGTGTTGGTTTTGAAGGACATGTTCACCAGCCAGTAGATCGGCACCAGCAAAAAGGCCAGAAACAGCAACAGCACGAGGGTTTTGCGAGTGGTCATGGCCTTAGTCCCTGTCCGAATGGGTCATGGCGGTATAGAACAGCCAGGACACCAACAAGATGATCAAGAAATACACCAGCGAAAACGCTGCAGCCGGGCCTAGGTCGAATTGCCCTACCGCCATCTGTGTCAGGGTCTGGCTCAGGAAGGTCGTCGCGTTACCTGGGCCGCCCCCGGTGAGCACGAAGGGCTCGGTGTAGATCATGAAGCTGTCCATGAAGCGCAGCATCACTGCGATCAACAGCACGCTCTTGAGCTTGGGCAGTTGGATATAACGGAACACTGCCCAGGCCGAAGCGCGATCGATACGGGCCGCCTGGTAATACACATCGGGGATGGCGCGCAGCCCTGAATAGCACAGCAAGGCCACCAGCGACGTCCAGTGCCAGACGTCCATCACCAGCACCGTGCCCCAGGCATCTGCGGTGTGAGCGGCATAGTTGTAGTCCATGCCCAAGGCATTGAGGCCCCACCCCAGCAAACCGATATCGCCCCGGCCGAAGATCTGCCAGATGGTCCCCACGACGTTCCAAGGGATCAACAAGGGAATGGCCATTACGATCAGCACCAACGAGGCGCGACGTCCACGCGCGGGCATGGTCAGCGCAATGCCGATGCCCAGGGGTATTTCAATGGCCAGTACGCACGCGGAATAAATGAACTGACGTAGCAGCGAGTCGTGCAGGCGTGGGTCCTGAAGCACCTGACGGTACCAGTCGGTGCCCACGAAGAAGCGGCTGCTGGTGTCGAAGATGTCCTGCACCGAGTAATTCACCACGGTCATCATCGGCACGATGGCGCTGAAGGCCACTAGCACAAACACTGGAAGCACCAGCCACCAGGCTTTGTTATTAGGGACTTTATTCATTGTTCAGCCTCCACCAGCAGGTCGTTGGCGTACAGCATTAACCAAGGCGCCGGGAAACTGATCGGTACCTCACCCTCTGGCAAGGGTCGGTCTTCCGGCAAGCGCGCCATGATCCGCTGCCCGCCCAGTTCCAGGGTGAGGATGCGGTACGTGCCGAGGTCTTCGACGTGACGCAATCGGGCCATCAGGGTCTGCTCGGACGGCGTGTCCCAGATGCGTACGAACTCTGGGCGGATGCCTACCTTCAAGGGTTGGCCGGTCAACTGATCCAGGCGCTCCGCTAGCCCCGCCGGGGGCGTGATACGCAGGCCGCCGAAGGTCAGGGCATCGCCCTCCCGGGTCACGTCGATCAGGTTCATGCCGGGGCTGCCGATGAAGTAGCCCACGAAACTGTGGCGAGGCCGCTCGAACAGCTCGCGAGGCGTTCCGAACTGCACGATCTGCCCGCCGTACATCACTGCGATTTTATCGGCGAAAGTGGACGCCTCCAGCTGGTCATGGGTGACGTAGACCATGGTGATGTTGAACTGCTCGTGAATCTGCTTGAGCTTGCGCCGCAGCTTCCACTTCAAGTGAGGGTCGATTACCGTCAAGGGCTCGTCGAACAGGATGGCCGATACGTCGTCACGCACCAGCCCTCGGCCCATGGACACCTTTTGCTTTTCGTCCGCGCTCAGGTTCTTGGCCTTCTTGGCCAGTACCGGGGTCAGCTCAAGCACCTCGGCGATTTCCTCGACCTTCTTGCGCAACTTGTCGGCGGCCATGCCCTGGTTACGCAGGGGAAACGCCAGGTTGTCGAACACGGTCATGGTGTCGTACACCACGGGGAACTGGAACACCTGCGCAATGTTGCGCTGCTCCGGGGTCTTTTCATTCATACGCTGCCCGTCGAAGAGCACCTGCCCTTCCGACGGCACCAGCAGCCCGGAAATGATATTGAGCAGGGTGGACTTGCCGCATCCCGACGGGCCTAACAGTGCATAAGCGCCGCCCTGGGCCCAGATATGGTCCAGGTGCTGCAACGCGTAGTCTTCGGGCGCGGAGGGTTTGCTGGCGTAGCTATGGGCCAGTTGTTGCAAGCGAATCTCGGCCATCAGGCACTCCTCGCCACGCGGCGGCCAGGGGCTTGAACCAAGCGCCCTTGTGGCTCGAACACGAACAATTTATGAGTAGGGATGTACACCTTGATAGGCGCGTCCACGGGGAACTCATGCACGCCAGGCAAATGCGCGACCAGCCGCCATTGATCGTTGCGAACGTGCAGGAAGGTTTCCGAGCCGCTGATTTCAGCCAACTCCACGGTCACGGCCAGTTCAAGGTCGTCGTCGTTGGAGGGCACCAGGGTGATATGACTGGGCCGTACCCCAAAACGAAAGTCCCCTTCGCCGATCCCTTGCAAGTCGGCGTTAAGCGGAAAATGCGCAAAGTCCGCGAAACTGGTCTCGCCGCCGCGAATGCGGCCAGGCAGCAGGTTCAGCGGCGGCTCGGAAAACAGCTCCGCCGCCAAGACCTCACGCGGTCGTTGGTAGACTTCGGTAGTGGGGCCGCTCTGGATGATTCGACCTTCATGGACGATGGTCGTGGTACCCCCCAGCGCCAATGCTTCATTAGGCTCGGTGGTGGCGTAGACCGCGATGGTGTGGCGGGTAGCAAACAGCTCGCGCATTTCCAGGCGCAGCTCCTCGCGCAACTTGTAGTCCAGGTTCACCAGCGGCTCATCGAAGAGGATAAGCTCGGCATCCTTGACCAGTGCCCGCGCCATGGCGGTACGTTGTTGCTGCCCCCCTGAAAGGGCCAAGGGGAAACGCGCAAGGAAGCGCTCGATGCGCAGCATCGCTGCGGTCGCCCGTACGCGCTGGTCTATCTCGTCAGCCGGCACTTTGGCCTGACGCAGCGGCGAGGCGATATTTTCGTACACCGTAAGGTTGGGGTAGTTGATGAACTGCTGGTACACCATCGATACCTTGCGCCCCCGAACCGGCACACCGGTCACGTCCTGACCCTGCATGAACACCTGCCCGGCGTCCGGGCGATCAAGGCCCGCCATCAGGCGCATCAGGCTGGTTTTGCCAGAAAGGGTCCGGCCCAGCAGTACGTTAAAAGAGCCTGCTTCGAATCGGAGGTTAGCGGTATCGATCCACCGTTGCCCCTCTACGATCCGGCAGACATCGCGCAGTTCCAATGCCATGGCCGCAACCTTGTTGTTGTAATGACTTGGGCTTAGCGACAACCGTGCCATTTCAGGAAGAAGGGCGGCCTAGGGGGCTTGGGCAGGGAAACGGCGTAGGGAATGAACAAAAGTGAACACCCTACCCTGAACAACTGAACACAAGAGCTGTTGACAATGTTCAGCTTTCAACAACACTGGGTGAACAAAAAAACCATAAAGGGCGCTACCATGTCCGCCAGCACTACCGGCATCGTTCACGAAAGCGCTATCCGAGCAGCTTGGGCCCGGTCGGTAGTCACCGGGCTTCAACCTTCGGCAGCGGCGGACCACGGGGCACCTCATGCGGCTGATATCGCCGGTTGGCAGGCCCAGCGCCACGAACTGCTTACTCTCACCGAAACCCACGTATTGCCCGCCTATGCACAGGTGCTGGCGCCCATCCAGGCGTTATTGGTCCTGGCAGACGAGCAGGGTCGAGTGCTGCGCACGTGGGGCACGCCGCGTTTTGACCCTGTGCAGGCCCAAGCGTTTGTACCAGGGGCAGACTGGAGTGAGGCCCGAGTGGGCTGCAATGCCCTGGGTACTGCACTGGCGTGCGGCCAGGCCATTCATGTGGAGCACGACGAGCACTTCCTTGCCGCCAACCGGTTCATGAGCGGCTCTGCGGCTCCGGTGTTCGATGCCAACCGCGAACTGGTGGGTGTGCTGGGGCTGTCCAGTGACAGCTTTTTGCCGCCCTCTCACACCCTCGGCACCGTAAAAATGATGGGGCAGGTGCTCGAAAACGCCCTCCTTGAAGGCCGCTATGCTGATGGCTGCCACCGGCTGGTGTTCAATACTGCACGCAACAACCTCGACAGCCCCTGGGCCGGCATCGTGGCGTTTGACGCGCGGGGCCTGGCGGTGGCCGCCAACCGACGTGCAGACACCCTCTTGGGGCAGGACCCTCGCGGTGCCTCCATGGAAGCGCTGTTTCGTAGCAGCCTTAACGACCTGCTTGCGCGTCAGCCCAACACTGCGTTTGCATTAGTCGCGGCAGGCCGTAGCCGGCTGCAATGCTTGCTCCATCCGCCGCGCCAGCCTGCTCCCATGCTTGCTCCAGCCGCTGCCCCACCGGCCTACCAAGTGTTGCTGGACAAAGGCTTACGCCTGCTGGAGCGCAACATTCCATTGCTCATCAGCGGCGACACCGGCACCGGCAAAGAGGTGCTGGTCAAGGCGCTGCATGCCAACAGTTCCCGTGCCAGGCAGCCCTTGGTAACCGTCAACTGCGCGGCCATCCCCTTGGAGCTGGTGGAGTCGGAATTGTTTGGCTACGAACGTGGGGCGTTCACCGGCGCTAACCACAAAGGCAGCCCTGGGTTGATACGCAAAGCCGACACGGGCGTGTTGTTTTTGGATGAGATAGGCGACATGCCCCTGGCCACCCAGGCGCGGCTGCTCAGGGTGTTGCAGGAACGCAGTATCCAACCCTTGGGCAGCGGTGACCCTGTGCCGGTGGATATACGCATCGTGTGCGCCACCCATCGCGACCTGCCGCAGGCAGTTGCCCAAGGGCATTTCCGTGAGGACCTGTATTACCGTATCGCCGGCTGCACCTTACGGCTGCTGCCCTTGCGCGAACGCGCAGACCGCCGTGCGTTGATTCAGGCGTTGTGGGAACAGCACCGCCTGCCGGAACAACGCGCAGGCTTCAGTGAAGCGGCGCTTCAGGCGTTGATGACCCATCACTGGCCAGGGAACCTGCGACAATTGAGCAGCGTCATCCAGGTGGCCTTGGCGCTGGCCGACAACGATGCGATCGAGCAGGCACACCTGCCGCAGGAGCTGCTGCAACCTTTACCTGCCCGCACAGCCACAGCGCCCGCCATGGTTGAGGTGCAAGCGCAAGACATCAGTGCGTTGCTGCAGGCCACCGATGGCAACATTTCACAAATGGCCCGCCGCTTGGGCGTGAGCCGCAACACGGTATACAAGCGGCTAAGGGAATTGAACGCCAGCGCTTGAGCTGACGTTTTTTTGTGGGAGCCAACGGCAGTTGGCGAATGATCTGCCCCGCAATCAATCGGCCAGGCGCCAGGTGGTGCCACCTTTCGAGTCTTCTAGCACAACGCCCATTGCCGTGAGCTGGTCACGCAGGCGATCGGACTCAGCCCAGTTCTTGTCGGTACGGGCCTGCAAGCGTGCCTGGATCAAAGCGTTTACTTCAGCAGGGTCTACCCGGCCTTCAGCACCCGCTTGCAGGAAGCTGTCTGCGTCCAATTGCAACACGCCCAGCAGCCCACCCAACTCACGCAAGCGGCCCGCCAGGCCCGCCGCTGCTGACGCGTCGAGGTCACGCAGGCGGTTGATTTCCCGCACCAGGTCGAACAGCACGGCGCACGCTTCGGCCGTATTGAAGTCGTCGTTCATCGCTGCCGCGAACCGAGTCGCGAAGGCTTCGCCACCGAGTGCCGTGCTGACAGGCAAGCCCTTCAGCGCGTTGTAGAAGCGGTCCAGCGCGCTTTTGGCGTCGCGCAGGCTGTCCTCGGAATAGTTGATCGCGCTGCGGTAGTGGCTGGCTACCAGCAGGTAACGCACCACTTCCGGGTGATACTTCTCCAGCACATCGCGAAGGGTAAAGAAGTTGTTCAACGACTTGGACATCTTCTCGCCATTGATACGGATCATCCCGCAGTGCATCCACGCGTTGGCATACGGCTTGCCGGTGGCGGCCTCGCTCTGGGCGATCTCGTTTTCGTGATGCGGGAATTCCAGGTCGCTGCCACCGCCATGAATGTCGAAGGTCTCCCCCAGGCAGCAGGTGGACATCACCGAGCACTCGATGTGCCAGCCGGGCCTGCCAGGGCCCCATGGGGACTCCCAGCTGGGCTCGCCAGGCTTTGCGGCCTTCCACAGCACGAAGTCCAGTGGGTCCTGCTTGGCTTCCTCTACTTCGATACGTGCGCCGATGCGTAAGTCTTCAATGCGCTTGCGTGACAGCTTGCCGTAGCCCAGGAACTTGCCGACGCGGTAATACACATCACCGTTGCCAGGGGCGTAGGCATAGCCTTTGTCGATCAGGGTCTGGATCATCGCCTGCATACCAGGGATGTGGTCCGTGGCGCGCGGCTCTTGATCGGGCGGGAGAATACTGAGACGGCGCTCGTCTTCGTGCATGGCCTCGATCATCCGCGCCGTCAGCGCCTCGTAGGCCTCGCCGTTCTGCCGTGCGCGGTTGATGATCTTGTCTTCGATGTCAGTGATGTTGCGCACGTAGGTCAGGTCGTAGCCGCTATGACGCAGCCAGCGCGTGATCAGGTCGAATGCAACCATGCTGCGCCCATGGCCCAGGTGGCAGTAGTCATAGACCGTCATGCCGCACACGTACATGCGCACCTTGTTGCCATCCAGCGGCGTGAAGGGCGCCTTGGTCTTGGTCAGGGTGTTATAGAGGTTCAGCACTGTGTATCAGCTCCAGGAGTCACGCAACGTCACGGTACGGTTGAACACGGGCTTGCCCGGCTGGGTGTCTTTGAGGTCCGCGCAGAAATACCCTTCGCGCTCGAACTGGAAGCGGTCCTCAGGCTGCGCCTGGGCCAGCGAGGGCTCGGCACGGCACCCGGTAAGCACCTGCAGCGAGTCAGGGTTGATGTTGTCCAGGAAGCTGCCGCCCTCCTCGGATTTTTCGGGATTGGCAGAGCGGAACAGGCGGTCATACAGCCGCACCTCGCATTCCACGCTGGCCTTGGCTGGCACCCAGTGGATCACGCCCTTGACCTTGCGCCCTTCCGGGTTTTTGCCGAGGGTGTCGGGGTCGTAGGAGCAATGCAGCTCCACGATGTTGCCTTCAGCGTCCTTGATGGCCTCGTCGGCGCGGATCACGTAGGCCCCGCGCAGGCGCACTTCGCCGCCGGGCTCAAGGCGCTTGTAGCCCTTGGGTGGGGTTTCCATGAAGTCATCGTGATCGATGTACAGCTCCCGAGCGAAGGGTAACTGACGTACGCCCATGTCTTCCTTGGGATGGCGCGCCAACTCCAGCATTTGCTCCTGGCTTTCGGGGTAATTGGTGATCACGATTTTCAGAGGCCGCAGCACGCACATCGCGCGTGGGGCGGTGCGGTCCAGGTCCTCGCGGATGCTGAATTCCAGCATGCCCATGTCCACCACCCCATCAGAGCGGTTGGTGCCGATCATCTCGCAGAAGTTGCGGATCGCGAGGGGGGTATAGCCGCGCCGACGGTACCCTTGCAGCGTGGACATGCGCGGGTCGTCCCAGCCGCGCACGTGCTGCTCGTCTACCAGTTGCTTGAGTTTGCGTTTGCTGGTGATGGTGTAGTTCAGGTTGAGCCGTGAGAACTCGTATTGGCGCGGTTTGCTGGGCACCGACAGGTTATCCAGAAACCACTCGTACAGGGGGCGATGGCCCTCGAATTCCAAGGTGCAGATCGAATGGGTGATGCCTTCAAGGGCGTCGGACTGCCCGTGGGTGAAGTCGTAGTTGGGATAAATGCACCAGGCATCGCCGGTCTGGTGGTGATGGGCATGACGGATGCGATACAGGATAGGGTCGCGCAGGTTCATGTTGGGGGACGCCATGTCGATCTTCGCCCTCAGCACACGTTCGCCGTCCTTGAATTCGCCGGCCTTCATGCGAGCGAACAGGTCCAGGTTCTCGGCCACGGAGCGGTCACGGAACGGGCTGTTCTTGCCCGGTTCGGTAAGGCTGCCGCGGTACTCGCGCGCCTGCTCGGGCGTAAGGTCGTCCACATACGCCTTGCCGGCCTGGATAAGCTCCACGGCCCACCCATGCAACTGGTCGAAATAGCGAGAGGCATAGCGCACCTCGCCCGCCCACTCGAACCCCAGCCACTTTACGTCGGCCATGATGGCGTCGATGTATTCCTGGTCTTCCTTGGCCGGGTTGGTATCGTCGAAGCGCAGGTGACACTGGCCACCGAACTCGCGGGCCAGGCCGAAGTTCACACAAATCGATTTGGCGTGGCCAATGTGCAGGTAGCCGTTGGGCTCGGGTGGGAAGCGCGTGACGATAGCAGCATGCTTGCCGGCCTCCAGATCGGCTTGGATGATCGGGCGCAGGAAATTGGCCGGCACCACCGGCTCGGCCTTGGCGGCAGCGGTCGAGGCATTGTGTGGGGTAGGCACCGCAGTAGGCTTGGTCATGGCATCCTTTAATACGCGTAGGCCAGCTAGGCTAGGCCGGCTAAAACAAAGCCCGTATCATAGCCCAAGCAATCAAGGCACTGACAGGCCGTCACCGTAAAACCATGGCGGCACTTGCAACCCCGATAAGAGAGTCATTATGTCCAAGGTCAAACTCACCACCAACCACGGCACCATCGTTCTGCAACTCAACGCAGAAAAAGCCCCGGGTACCGTTGCCAACTTCATCGAGTACGTGAAGGCTGGCCATTACACCAACACCGTGTTCCACCGTGTCATTGGCAACTTCATGATTCAGGGCGGCGGCTTTGAACCTGGCATGAAGGAAAAAACCGACAAGCGCGCCCCTATCCAGAACGAAGCCGACAACGGCCTGGCCAACAAGAAATACAGCGTCGCCATGGCCCGCACCATGGACCCGCATTCGGCGTCCGCTCAGTTCTTCATCAACGTGGCGGACAACAGCTTCCTCAATCACACCGCAAAAAACAGCCAGGGTTGGGGCTATGCGGTGTTCGGTGAAGTGATCGAAGGCCAGGGCGTGGTCGACACGATCAAAGGCGTCGCCACGGGCTCCAAGGGCGGCCATCAGGACGTGCCCAAAGACGACGTGATCATCGAGAATGCCGAGATCATCGAGTGATACTGCTGATCTCTGATCTGCACTTGCAACAGGAGCGCCCGGACATCACCCGGGCGTTTTTACGCTTCCTCGACGAGCGGGCGCGGGCGGCTAAAACGCTGTACATCCTCGGGGACTTCTTCGAAGCCTGGATCGGCGACGACGCCATGTCCAGCTACCAGGCAAGCATTTGCCAAGCCTTGCGCACACTCACCGACAGTGGCACGCAGGTGTTCCTGATGCACGGCAACCGGGACTTTCTTATAAGCCGCGGCTTTTGCGAAAAGGCGGGCTGCACGCTACTCAACGACCCCTGCGTGGTTGACCTTGAAGGTGAGCAGGTGCTGCTGATGCACGGCGACTTGCTGTGTACCGCCGACACGGGTTACCTGAAGCTTCGGCGCATCTTGCGCCACCCCCTTACCCTGTGGGCCCTGCGACACCTGCCCATAGGCTGGCGGCAGCGGCTGGCGCGCAAGCTGCGAAACGAAAGCCGGGCACAAACCCGCCGCAAGGCTAGCGACATCGTCGATGTAACGCCGCTCGAAATTCCTAAGGTAATGGGGCAGGCAGGTGTTCATACGCTGATACACGGCCACACCCATCGCCCTGCAGTGCACAAGTTGCAAGTGGGCCAGGCGCCAGCACGGCGCATCGTGCTGGGTGACTGGGACCGTCAGGGCTGGGTACTGGAATGGGATAGCGAGGGCGCCCGCCTCGAAGCCTTCAACCTCCACTGAAAGGGCGCGGCAGCTCAGCGCACACCCTCGTCAGGCACCGGGCTCACTGCCGGCAGTACTTGAATGCTATAGGGTGAAAACAGCCGGGCGAATGTGCCATCGGCACGCAGTTGCGCGATATAACCGGCCATCTGCTGCACACTGATCGGTGCCTGGGGCCGTAGCAGCGCGTAATGGTGGTACACCTGGTCAGCCCGCTGGGCCACCCTGAACCCCGCGCGCGTTGCGGGGTAGCGCTCATAAAAGCCTTCAAGGTACGAACGGGTGACCAGCGCGATATCGGCCCGATCACGGGCCACCATCAGCAGGTTGCTGTCATGTGAGTAGGTCATGGTTGCGCGGTAGTGGCGCGTCAAGTAGTCCGGCTCGGCGTTAAAGTCAGCGAAGGCATAGTGATAACCGCTATAGAGCGCCAGGCGTTTGTCCGCCAAGTGACTGAAATACTCCTCACCCCTGCCCTGCACATTGCGCGCTACGAATACCTCAGCATCTTCCACGCCCAGGTCCAACGCGCTATAGGCCATGCCATCCCACCCCCACCGTGGATTCTCGAAAATGGCCATGTCCACCTTCCCTTGGCGAAAGTCCTGGTAGCGTCGGGGCAAGGAGGTGGGTACTACAACAAAAATATAGTCCTGCTGCATTTGATTGAGGGCGGCCAACAGCTCCGGCAGCAACCCCATGCCGCTGCCGTTTTCAGGGTGGACCATGTAAGGCGGAAAGTGCACGGCGGCGACGCGTACCACGTCCTGTGCGTAAGCAGAGGTAAAGGCACACAGGGCACCCACTAGGGCTAGGGGTTTTAAAACGGCGCGCATCAACTGGAATGACACAGGTAGGGTTCCGAGTAGGGGTCTCCATAAGCTAGGCGTTTTTAGGTAAGCCGACAACGTGCGCACCACATACTGAACAAACACCTATCGGAACCTTAGCCGATTGCCTAGGCTCTAGCTTCAAGGAAGAGCCTTAAGGAATGCGCATGCCGAACTGGCTAGTGATCGACCTGGAAGCCACGACAGACGAGGGTGGCTGGCCGGTCGAAGAAATGGAAATCATCGAAATTGGGGCCTGCCTGGTAAACCCCAGTGGGCGTGAGCTGGATCATTTCCAGCGCTTCGTCAAGCCACAACGGCGCCCGCTGCTCACCCCTTTTTGCCGTACCCTTACCCATATCACTCAGGCTGATATCGCCGCAGCGCATGGCCTTACAGACGTGTGGGGAGACTTCGAGCGATGGCTAGGCCAGCTGCGCGGCCCACTGGCGGGCTGGGCGAGCTGGGGGGATTACGACCGCCAACAGTTTTTGCGGGCCTGGGCTGAGTACGGAATCAGCAGCACCCTGGCCCATGTGCCTCACGTGAACCTCAAGCAGCGCTTCGCCAAGGCGCGACAGCTGCCTCGCCCCACCGGCCTCAATGGCGCCCTGCAACTGGCCGGCCTGCATTTCCAAGGCACCCAGCACCGCGCACTTGAAGACGCCCGGAACACTGCCCGCCTGCTGCCGCTGGCCTTGCCAGGCCCGTACAAAAGCGGGTGACGCACTGGGTACCCTTGGGCATACTGGCCCACCGTTTCTGCACCAGCGTTAAAGGAGCACCGCATGTTCAAGGTCAACGAATATTTTGACGGCACCGTGAAGTCCATCGCCTTCGAAAACGCTGAAGGGCCAGCGACCATCGGTGTCATGGCGCCGGGAGAATATGAGTTTGGTACCGCTCAACGCGAGATCATGCACGTGGTATCCGGGGCACTGAGTGTAAAGCTGCCGGGCACAGACACCTGGGAAGCCTTCGCGGCCGGTAGCCAGTTCGAAGTGCCTGCCAACAGCAAATTCCACGTCAAGGTAAGCAGCGAAAGTGCCTACCTGTGTGAGTACCGCTGAGTGTAATAACCGACGGGGCGCCGCCTGCGCCGCCCCTGCTCATTCCGCTAAACCAGCGTTGCCCCCAAGGCCTTGACGCACTGCCGTAATAATGGCGCGTTGCCTTCTATCCCTACCTCAAGCCCTGTGATCTCCCGCCGCTCTGGGTACGCTTTGCGCAGCGCATCGAACGCTGCGCGCTGCACAGCCGCGTCAGGGCTCAGGCTTCGGCGCAGGTCCGCGTCATCGCGTCGAGGGTCGTACACGGCACGGCAGAGTACCGGCAGCGCCTGGCTCGGTTGCACGCGTGCGTTGAAATGAAGGCGCCCCAGCCCAGGCTCGGGCAGCAACTGCGCCAGCTCCACGGTTGGCGGCTGGCCCAGCCAGGCACATAACGCTTGATAGATCATGGCAGTGCCGCGTTGCCGGCCTTCCAGGCTATAGCCTGCGATATGGGGAGTGGCCAGCACGCACAGGTCAGCCAACGCCAGGTCCACCGTGGGTTCCTCCTCCCAGACATCAAGCACTGCCTGTACGTCGTCCCGCGCCCGCAGCACCTGCTTGAGCGCCTGGTTACTCACCACCGGCCCACGGGCGGCATTGATAAGCCAGGCGTTTGGGCGCAACCGGGCCAACCTGGCCTCATCGAACAGGTGCCACGTAGGGCACGGGCCGGTACGGGTCAGCGGCGTATGCAGGCTGATGACATCACACTGCTCGATGATCTCGTCCAGCGAGCAGTAAGCCCCGCCTTCGGCAGCCTGCCGGGGCGGGTCGCACACTCTCACGTTCCAGCCCAAGCCTTCCAGCACGGCGAGCAGGCGGCTGCCTACCTGGCCGGCCCCCACGATGCCGAAACAACGGTCGGGCAAGGCCACGCCCTCCAGCTCAGCCAGGGTAAAGAGGCTACCCAGCACGTAGTCCACCACGCCCCGTGCATTACACCCTGGTGCGCTGGCCCACTGAATACCAGCGGCCTCCAGCCAGGGGAGGTCCAGGTGGTCGGTGCCGATGGTGCAGGTGCCCACGTAACGCACCGCACTGCCCTCAAGCAACTGCGCGTTGACCTGCGTGACCGAGCGCACCAGCAGCACGTCGGCGTCGCGTACCGCGTCGGCGGTAAGGGTGCGGCCCGGAAGGCGATGGATATCGCCCAGCCCGCCAAAGAAGGCCTCCACCAACGGAATGTTTTCGTCTGCCACTATGCGCATGGGAAGCCTATGGACGCTCACTGCGCCTTCTTGCGAATCCAATAAAGGTACGTACCGTTTTCTTCGTGCTGCCCCACCAGTTCATGGTCGAGGAACGCGCAGAATTTCGGGATATCCCGGCGTGTCGACGGGTCAGTGGCAATCACTTTGAGCAGGCCGCTGGCCGGCAGGTCGCGTACGTGCTGGTGAAGCATCATCACCGGCTCCGGGCAATTGAGGCCGGTAGCGTCGAGCACGCCATCGACAGGCAATTGGTGAAGGTTATCGGGCATGGGTTAGCTCACAGTCAGGGGCGGCAGTGCAACGGGCTGCCAGGGTAGCCGTCATTATTTATCTAGCCGGCGCAGGTGGCAGGTAACTTCCTCACGGTCGTGGTACAGCTGCTTGCAGCCGATCGCTACCTTGATGCGCCGCGCGTCGAAACCCTGCTCAATACGCTCGAGCAGGCGTTTCACCTCTGCGTAGCGTTGTTTCATCGGCAACTTGAGGTTGACCACCGCCTCACGGCAATGGCCCTCACCTAGCCAGGTTTCGAGCAACGCTGCATTACGCGCGGGCTTTTCCACGATGTCACAGACCATCCAGTCCACCGGGGGGCGGGGGGCGTAGGTAAAACCATCCGCCATCAAGTGGCGAACCAGGCCGGTGTCCATCAGGCTCTGGGCCATGGGGCCGTTGTCCACGGCAGTCACCAGCATCCCCCGGTTCACCAACTGCCAGGTCCAGCCGCCGGGCGCTGCGCCGAGGTCCACGGCGGTCATGTCGCCATGCAGGCGCTCGTCCCATTGGTCCCTGGGAATGAAGTGATGCCAGGCTTCTTCAAGCTTGAGGGTGGACCGGCTTGGGGCCTCGCGAGGGAATTTCAGCCGTGGGATACCCATCGGCCACATGGCGCTGTTGCGCTCAGGCGCAACCCCCAAGAACACCTCACGACCACTGATAAAAGTCAGCAGCAGCCGCTCGCCAGCCCCACCCGGCCGCAGAGCCCCCGCGTTCTCCAGCGCTTTGCGCAGCGGGGCTTCGAACTTGCGGCAAAACGTAGAAAGTTCTTTGCCATCGTTGGTGTCCAGCACCTCCAGCCACAGGCTGGTGGCCTGAGGGTAATCGGCCAAGGCATCGAGCAGCACGCTGATGCGGTCGGTATCTGGCAGGCTGACGAAGCGCCCGCGCGCCCATTGCCGGGGGAAGATCAACGTACTGAAACGCAGCCCCGCCATCAATTGGGCCGCGCCCTGGGCCTCGGTGCAAACGAACTCAGCGCAGGCGCTGGCCGGCCGTGCCTTGGCGTAACCCGCAACGCCAAGGCGCGCCGCATGCTCGCTGATTTCCGCGCACACCTCCCCTTCGAAACCGGGGCGACAATGTAGCAACAGGCTATTCATTCGTACTCCGCTGGCCACTGCTGGCCTTGCACCCGTGAAGGGCAAGTGCCATGGCATCACAAACCGTGAATGATAGCGCAGCTGGGGTGGGTTTAGCGCATGCAGGGTGCAGAAGCGATGGCGTATCCGGAGGAACCCGACGGGAACCCTATGGGAACCCGACGGGAACCCTGCACCCCGCGAGAAAGTCCAGAACACATAACCCCTGTAACTGCCCGTGCCGTGCGGGCCCGCCTAGAGGATTTTTTCCGATGCCCTCCCTGGACAGCTTGAATACCCTACGCACCCTGAACGTGGGCAACCGCGAGTACCGCTATTACAGCCTGCTGGCGGCGGCAAGCCAATTGGGTGACCTGCAACGCCTGCCCATGTCCCTTAAGGTGCTACTGGAAAACCTGCTGCGCTGGGAGGACGGCACAACGGTCACAGCCGCAGACGCCCAGGCGCTGGGCGAGTGGCTCAAGGCGCGGCGTTCAGACCGAGAAATCCAGTACCGCCCGGCCCGCGTATTGATGCAAGATTTTACTGGCGTGCCGGCCGTGGTAGACCTGGCCGCCATGCGCGCCGCCGTTGCCAAGGCCGGGGGTGACCCGCAGCGGATCAACCCGCTGTCCACCGTCGACCTGGTCATCGACCACTCGGTGATGGTCGACCGCTATGGCTCGGACCAGGCGTTCAACGAAAACGTAGACATCGAAATGGACCGCAACGGCGAGCGCTACGCCTTCCTGCGGTGGGGCCAGAGCGCGTTCGACAACTTCAGCGTCGTGCCACCGGGTACCGGCATCTGCCACCAGGTCAACCTGGAATACCTGGGCCGCACCGTATGGACCCGGGAAGACGACGGCCACACCTACGCCTTCCCTGACACCCTGGTAGGCACCGACTCCCACACCACCATGATCAACGGGCTTGGGGTATTGGGCTGGGGCGTGGGCGGAATCGAAGCCGAGGCCGCCATGCTAGGCCAGCCGGTGTCCATGCTCATTCCTGAAGTGGTGGGGTTCAAGCTCACCGGCAAGCTGCGCGAAGGCATTACCGCCACAGACTTGGTGCTCACTGTCACCCAGATGCTGCGCAAGCAAGGTGTGGTGGGCAAGTTTGTGGAATTCTATGGCGATGGCCTGGCAGAGCTGCCGTTGGCAGACCGCGCGACCATCGCCAACATGGCGCCCGAGTATGGCGCCACCTGCGGCTTCTTCCCGGTGGACGACATCACCTTGGGTTATCTGCGCCTCTCAGGCCGGCCAGAAGAGACCGTGCAGCTGGTCGAAGCCTACTGCAAGGCTCAAGGCCTGTGGCGCGAGCCGGGCCAGGAGCCCGTATTCAGCGCCCAGCTGGGGCTGGACATGGGCGAAGTAGAAGCCAGCCTGGCAGGGCCGAAGCGCCCGCAAGATCGGGTTGCGCTGGGGCAGGTGAGCCAGGCCTTCAATGACTTCATTGGGCTGCAACTCAAGCCCGCCGCCAAGGAAGAAAGCCGCCTGGAAAGCGAAGGTGGTGGCGGTGTCGCGGTCGGCAATGCCGACCAAGCCGGCGAAGCCACCTACACTGACGGCGATGCCAGCCACACCCTCAAGCATGGCGCGGTGGTGATTGCAGCGATCACGTCCTGCACCAACACCTCCAACCCCAGCGTAATGATGGCCGCCGGGTTGCTGGCCAAAAAAGCCGTGGAAAAAGGCCTGACGCGTAAGCCTTGGGTTAAAACGTCCTTGGCACCCGGCTCCAAGGTGGTCACCGACTACTACACCGCAGCGGGGTTGATGCCATTTCTGGAACAGTTGGGCTTCAACCTGGTGGGCTATGGCTGCACCACTTGCATTGGCAACTCGGGCCCGCTGGATGCGCCCATAGAGGCCGCTATTCAACAGGCGGACCTCACGGTGGCGTCGGTGCTCTCGGGCAACCGCAACTTTGAAGGGCGTGTGCACCCCTTGGTGAAAACCAACTGGCTGGCCTCCCCGCCCTTGGTGGTGGCCTACGCCTTGGCAGGCAACGTACGCATCGATATTTCCAGTGCGCCCCTGGGTGCAGGGCCAGACGGCCAGCCGGTGTTCTTGCGCGACATCTGGCCAAGCCAGCAGGAAATCGCCGACGCGGTGGCCAAGGTGGATACAAGCATGTTCCATAAGGAATACGCCGAAGTGTTCGCAGGCGACGCCCAGTGGCAAGCCATCGAAGTACCGCAGGCCGCCACCTATGTGTGGGATGAACACTCTACCTACATCCAACACCCACCCTTCTTCGAAGGCATTGCTGGCCCCTTGCCGGTGATCGAGGATGTAAAGGGCGCTTACGCCCTGGCGCTTCTGGGCGATTCAGTCACCACCGACCACATCTCCCCTGCCGGCAATATCAAAGCCGACAGCCCTGCGGGTCGCTACCTCCGGGAAAAGGGCGTGGCGCCTAAGGACTTCAACTCCTACGGCTCGCGCCGCGGCAACCATGAAGTGATGATGCGCGGCACCTTCGCCAACATCCGCATTCGCAACGAAATGCTAGGCGGCGAAGAAGGCGGTAATACGCTGTACATTCCCAGCGGCGAAAAGCTCGCCATCTATGACGCCGCCATGCGCTACCAGACGCAGGGCACGCCGCTGGTTATCATTGCAGGCGCCGAATACGGCACCGGCTCCAGCCGTGACTGGGCCGCCAAGGGCACTAACCTGCTGGGCGTGAAAGCGGTAATTGCCGAAAGCTTCGAGCGCATTCACCGCTCCAACCTGGTGGGGATGGGCGTGCTGCCTCTACAGTTCGTAGGCGGGCAAACCCGTAAAACCTTGGGCCTCACTGGCCATGAGCGGTTCGACCTGCTGGGCCTGAGCAACGCCACCCTGGCCCCCGGCATGCACCTGACGCTTGGCATTACTCGCGAGAACGGAAAGCAAGAGCAGGTCGAGGTGTTGTGCCGCATCGACACGCTCAATGAAGTGGAGTACTTCAAGGCCGGTGGGATTTTGCATTATGTGCTGCGGGAGTTGATTGCGTGAGGCAGCTCTCTGGGGCCTTGCGGTAATACCGTCTAGACCATTCGCGAGCTATCGCCCGCTTTCCACAGGTAGGGTGTAGGCACCGGGCGTAGCTCGCGCATGAGTACGCTGCGATTTCGCACCCACGCACTCAGGCGTTACTTAAGGAACTGCAAACTAAACTATCCCGCCCCTCCGCCGACACCCTATAAAAGCCCTATGCGGAACCTGCCTTTTCATGCGCAATAACCAGCCTGTCACTCAGCGTGAACGTACCTTCCCCGCTCAACAGCGGCTGATCTCCACCACCGATACCCAGGGGATGATCACCTACTGCAACGACACCTTCGTGGAGGTGAGCGGTTATACCCGTGACGAGCTGATACGCGCGCCACACAACCTGGTGCGTCACCCGGACGTACCGGCTGCAGTGTTCGCCCATATGTGGGGCACCCTCAAGCAGGGGCGGCCGTGGATGGGCGTGGTAAAAAACCGCTGCAAGAACGGCGACTTCTACTGGGTCAACGCCTACGTCACGCCCGTGTTGGAAGGTGGCCAGGTGGTGGGTTATGAATCGGTGCGGGTCAAGCCCACCGCTGAGCAAATACGCCGCGCGCAAGCGCTGTATGCGCGCCTCAACGCAGGCAAGCCGGCGTTGTCAGCGGCCGAGCGCTGGCTGCCCGTGCTACGGGATTGGCTGCCGTTCATTCTGGTGAGCCAGATCGGCTTCCTGATCGGCGTCTGGCTGGGCAGCGGCTGGGGCTTTGCACTGGCTGCGGTGTTGTCGGTGCCACTGGGGCTGCTGGGCCTGAGCTGGCAGCAGCGTGGCCTCAAGCGCCTGTTGCAGCTGGCTGAACAGACCACGTCTGACCCCCTGATCGCCCAGATGTACACCGACAGCCGAGGCGTGCAGGGGCGCTTGGAAATGTCCATGCTCAGCCAGGAAGCCCGCCTCAAGACGTGCCTTACCCGTTTGCAGGACACCGCCGAGCAGCTTAACGGCCAGGCGCGCCAGGCCGATAATCTGGCCCATGAAAGCTCTGAAGGGCTGGACCGTCAGAAGGCAGAGACCGAGCAGGTGGCCGCTGCCGTCAACCAGATGGCCGCGACCACTCAAGAGGTGGCCAACCATGTGCAGCGCACGGCAGATGCGACCCAGCAGGCAAACCAGCTCACCCGCCAGGGCCGCGCCATCGCCGGCGAAACCCGCGAAGCCATCGAGCGCTTGTCAGCCTCGGTGGGTGAAACCGGGCAAACCGTTACACGCCTGGCCAAGGACAGCGATGAAATCGGCGGCGTGGTAGACGTGATCAAAGGCATTGCCGACCAGACCAACCTCCTGGCGCTGAACGCGGCCATCGAAGCGGCCCGCGCGGGTGAAATGGGCCGGGGCTTTGCAGTGGTTGCCGACGAAGTGCGCCAGTTGGCGCAGCGCACGGCCGAGTCCACCGGGCAGATCCATGGCCTGATCGCCAAACTGCAACACACCGCCACCGCTGCCGTGCAGACCATGGAAACCGGCCACCGCCAGGCCCAGGAAGGCGTGGCGCGGGTACTGGAAGCGGACAAAGCCTTAGCCGGCATCAGCGAGGCCGTGGCCAACATCACCGACATGACCACGCAGATCGCGGCGGCCACTGAAGAGCAAAGTGCAGTAGCGGAAGAGGTGAACCGCAACATTGCAACCATTGCCCAGTTGGCGGACCAGACCTCCGGCAAAGCCCAGAGCACTGCGCTGCTCAGCGAAGCCCTCACCCAGACCGCTGCCAGCCAGTACTCCCTGGTGGAGCGTTTCAACCGCTAACCATTAGGGCAACGAACCAAGGCGGCCCCACCAGGGTTGGCCTTGGTTTACTATCATGGGCATTTTGAGCAGCGAGACGCTCCATGATGTTAACCCCAGGCGCTGATACGCCCCGGCTGGACAACTACAAGGTGATCGCCGACAGCCTGGCCGCCTTGTTGTTTCCGCACGGCGAAGTGGTGTTGCATGACCTGGCAACCCAAACGGTCGTGTACATCGCCAACAACCTTTCCAAGCGAACGCTGGGTGACCCTTCTGCCATGGAGGAGATCGCGGCCGACTGGGCCACCCAGCGCAGCATCGGCCCCTATGAAAAGCTCAACTGGGATGGCCAGCGTATACGCTCGACCACCAGCGTGCTCCTCGACGAACACGGCAAGCCCGCCATGGCGCTGTGCGTGAACCTCAACTATTCACTGCTGGAACAAGCGCGCCATGCGCTGGAGGCGTTCTTTCAAACCAGCCGCCTGATCGCCCAGCCCGCCGTGCTGTTCAAAGATGACTGGCAGGAACGCATCAATACCTTTCTGCACGCCTGGCTCACCACTCACCACCTGGCCCTCAACCACCTGGGCCGCGAGCCTAAGCGCCGCTTGATCGAGGCGCTGTACCACGAAGGCGCCTTCGAAGGGCGCAGCGCCTATGACTACGTTGCCAACGTGCTGAACATGGGCCGGGCCACGGTCTACAAATATGTCAAAGCCTGCCGTGAGGCGAGCCCGGAACCGGCGCCAGGCCAGTGAGCAGTGGTCATGCTTGCGTGCAAGACGCCAGCGCGCAACCGGCGATTTGCGCATCCTGCACAGCCACGCCGGTAAGGTCTGCCACGGTCACCTGTTGATCGTTACGCCGCCCGCAAGTGTGCCCTGCCAAGAGCGCGCCCAACTCCACCAGCGCGCTTGCCTGGATCAACCCTGCGTCAAGGGCATGAGACACCTCGCCATACTGGCTGCACTGGCCGATGGCATCCACGACGATCAGGTCCGCCAGGCCCAGCACACTGGGGGCGAGTTCCTGTTTGCCCGGCGCATCGGCGCCCACGGCGGTGATATGGGTGCCCGGCTGGACCCACTCGCTGTGCAGCAAGGCGGCCCGAGACGGGGTCGTGGTAACGATCAGGTTCGCCTGGCGCGCCACCGCTTCGGCACTCTGCGTCACTTGCACCGAAAACCCCAAGCCCTCGGCGAACGCTTGGTAGGCCTCCAACTGAGCCGCGCCGCGCCCCCACACGATGACCTGGCGGCAACGGGTCACCGGCATCAGCTGCTCCAACTGCATCCGCGCCTGTAGGCCCGTGCCCACTATGCCAATCGCCTGTACGTTCGACGGCGCCAGGGCACGCGCTACCAATTGGCCTGCGAGGGCCGTGCGCATTGCAGTGAGCCAGCCTCCGTCCTGAAGCAAGGCCAGCGCTTGGCCCGTGTGTGCACACAGCACCAGCATCAGGCCGCCATTACTGTCCAAGCCTTTGCCGGGGTTGTTGTAAAACCCGGTGGACACTTTCACGGTAAAGGTGTCGCTGCCTTCTACCCATGCCGACTTCACACAGCAATCGCCGTTGGCCTGCGGAAACACAAAATGCTGAACCGGCGGCACGCTCACCTTGCCCTGGGAGAACGCGATAAACCCTTGGGCCACGGCCTCGGCGGCCTGGGAAAGGTTTAGGGTGCTCATGATCTGTTGCCGGGTGAACACCTTCATGCGTCTGCCTCCTGAGAAACGGCCTTCAGGAAGGTGTCCAGCACAATGTTGCGCCCGCACAACACCACGGCCACGCGCTTGCCCTGATACTCAGCAGCCAGTTTTAATGCCCCTGCCAAGGCGACTCCGGCGGCGCCTTCGATGATCCAGCGCTCGACGCGAGCGACCTCGCGCAGGGCAGTGGCGATGTCCTGTTCGCTGACCAGCACGGTGCGGTCGATCACACGTTGGCACAGGGGGAACGTAATGCTGTCGGGCTCGACACCACCGGCCGTACCGTCCGACAGCGTAGGCGCTTCTTCCATCTCGATGATGCGGCCTGCGGCAAGCGAGCGCTGCAGCGTGGGCGCATTCTCCGGCCAGCAGCCGATCACCTCTACCTCGGGGTTGAAGTGCTTGAGGGCCGTGCCGATGCCCGACACCATACCGCCCCCGCCCACTGCGACGAACACGGCGTCCACGTTCGGCAACTGGTCGTGTATCTCCATGCCGATGGTGCCCTGCCCGGCAATGATCTGCAGGTCGTTGTAAGGCGAAATAAACGCCTGGCCACTGCGCTGCGCTTGCCGAGCGGCCTCCAGCTCTACGCTCAATGGGTCGGTGTCCAAGGTAATTACCTCGGCGCCCAAGGCGCGGATGGCCTCAAGCTTCAAAACTGAGGCCGTGGTGGTGGCGTACACGGTGACCGGTACCCCTGCGCCTTTTCCTGCCAGCGCCACGCCCTGGCCATGATTGCCTGACGAGGCGGTGACCACGCCCCGCTCGCGTTGCGACGGCTCAAGCAAACGTATTTTATTGGTCGCGCCGCGGTACTTGAAGGAACCGGTGTGCTGCAAGTGTTCGCACTTGAGGTACAGCTCGCAGCCACTGAGGGCAGACAGCCCCTTACTGAGTGTGAGCGGGGTTACCGATACCTCAGGGCGCAAGGCCGTATGGGCGGCTTGGATGGCATCGAACAGGTCGGCAGCAGTGGGAACGGTAGGGGTCATAGGTGCTTCATTCAGGTGATAAGAAGAAAGGATGGGCACATGCACTGGCCCATCCTACACCTGCAAGCAATAGAAAATTAATACAGGAAAGAATATTTATCTACGCACACAGCTTGCGATTAGCTTAGAAACGCACAGATGCGATCAGCTGCGGCTTCCAGGTGCTGCTGGTGGGTATAGCCTGATGACTTCAAGGGTTTGAGGTCGTGGTCTGCGGCGTCCAGCCAGTACAGCTCCACGGCAGGCGCCAATGTATAGCCCTCGACCCGCTCCAGGTTACCCAGAGCGTCACGCTCGCCCTGAATGATCAGCGTCGGCACTTGAATGTCAGCCAAATGTTCCACCCTTGGCTTGTCCGGCTTGCCTGCGGCGTAAAACGGATAGCCTAGGCATACGAGCGCATCAGCGCCCAATTCGTTGGCGAGCAGGCTGGCCATGCGCCCACCCATGGACTTGCCGCCGATGGCGAGTCGGCCTGGCACTTGGGTCCGGGCCAAGGCATACGCCTCGCGCCATTTGTATAACAGGCGCGCTTGCGGGTCCGGTGGCCGCTTGCTGCCGCCTTCACGGCGCTGCGCCATATAGGGGAATTCAAAGCGCAGTACGTCGATGCCTCCCTTGGCCAACAGCGCTGCCATGGTGTTCATGAACGGGCTGTCCATGGGGGCACCCGCGCCATGGGCCAAAATCAGGCAGGTGCGGTCATCTTCGCTGGCCTGGCTATCGGCGCTGTCCCACAACCAGCCGTTTTCTCGAACGCGTTCCGACCATTCATCACTCACCAGACATCCTCCGTAACAAAATTCCAAATCGGCCTGAGCCCGTGGCCAGGCGCTAAGGCCTGCGCGAGGCGCCGGGTCGCATTGCACGGGGAAGTGGCTTCCCCCACACTGCCGGCCGCCGTTTACTTGGACGCTGGAAACCGCCATGAGTCCCACACAAAGCGCAGTGTATAACGATCACGTGGTGCGTCAGTTCACGGTGGCGACGGTGCTCTGGGGCATTCTCGGCATGGCCCTGGGCGTGTTCATCGCGGCGCAACTGGTGTGGCCTGCACTGAACCTGGAGCTGCCTTGGACCACATTCGGCCGCCTGCGCCCGTTGCACACCAACCTGGTGATCTTCGCCTTCGGCGGCTGTGCACTGTTCGGCACCTCGCTGTACGTGGTGCAACGCACCTGTAAGGTGCGGCTGATATCCGACACCTTGGCCGAGTGCGTGTTCTGGGGCTGGCAAACAGTGCTGGTCGCGGCCGTGGTGTCGCTACCGCTGGGGTACACCACGAGCAAGGAGTACGCCGAGCTGGAATGGCCCATCGCCCTGCTGCTGGCGCTGGTGTGGGGCGCTTACGCCTGGCTGTTCTTCGGCACGGTGAAGGCGCGCAAGGTGGTTCATATCTACGTGGCCAACTGGTTCTACGGGGCTTTTATCCTGGTGATGCTGATCCTTCATGTGATCAACCACCTGGCGCTGCCGGTGAGCCTGTTCAAGTCCTACCCCCTGTATGCCGGCGCCACCGATGCCATGGTGCAGTGGTGGTATGGGCACAATGCCGTAGGGTTTTTCCTCACCACCGGCTTTCTGGGCATGATGTATTACTTCGTTCCCAAGCAGGCCGGGCGGCCGGTGTATTCGTACCGGCTGTCCATCGTGCACTTTTGGGCGCTGATTACCCTGTACATCTGGGCCGGCCCCCACCACTTGCACTACACCGCCCTGCCCGACTGGGCGCAAAGCCTGGGCATGGTGATGTCGGTCATCCTCTGGGTGCCCAGCTGGGGCGGGATGCTCAACGGCATGCTCACCCTGAATGGCGCCTGGCATACGCTGCGCAGCGACCCAATCCTGCGGTTCCTTGTGGTCGCGCTGGCGTTCTACGGGATGTCTACGCTCGAAGGGCCGATGATGGCCATCAAAACGGTCAACGCCCTCTCCCACTACACAGACTGGACCATCGGCCATGTGCATTCCGGTGCGCTGGGCTGGGTCGCGATGATTACCATCGGCGCCACGTACCACATGGCGCCCCGGGTGTTCGGGCAACCCGCTATGTACAGCACCACTGCGATTCACGCGCACTTCTGGCTGGCCTCGGTGGGCACCGTGCTGTACGTCACCGCCATGTGGGTCAATGGCCTTACACAGGGCTTGATGTGGAAAGCGTTCAACGATGACGGCACCCTGGCCTACAGCTTCGTGCAAGCCGTACAGGCCAGCCAAGGCGGCTACGGGGTGCGGCTGCTGGGCGGCGCCTGCTTTGCGAGCGGCATGCTGGTGATGGCCTGGAACCTATGGAAGACGATCTTCACCGCGCTACCCCACGCCGCTACCCCAGCGGCCCGTCTGCCTGCACAGGGCCAGCCATGAACCACCAGCGGCTTGAAAAAAACGTAGGGCTGCTGGCACTGATGATGGTGCTGGCAATCAGCGTAGGGGGCCTGACCCAGATCGTGCCCTTGTTCTTCCAGGAGATTGCGACTCGTCCCGTGCAGGGCATGACGCCACGCACGGCGCTGGAAGTCGAAGGCAGGGACCTGTACATCGCCAATGGCTGCGTGGGTTGCCACTCTCAGATGATCCGCCCGCTGCTGGCCGAAACCGAGCGTTACGGTGCTTACTCGGTGGCAGGTGAGAGCGCCTGGGACCACCCCTTTCTGTGGGGTTCCAAGCGTACCGGGCCAGACCTGGCAAGGGTGGGCCGACGGTACTCGGATGCCTGGCACATCGCGCACCTGGCCGACCCACGCAGCCTGGTGCCCGAATCGGTGATGCCTGCCTACCCCTTCCTGGCACAAAGGCTGATCGACGCCCGCCACACGGCAAGCAAACTGCGGGCACTCAAGGCCTTGGGCACCCCTTACAGCGATGCGGACATCGCAGCGGCCGAGGCGTCGGTGGCCGGCAAAACGGAAATGGACGCCCTGGTGGCTTACCTGCAAGGCCTGGGCACCACGCCTGGCGCGCGGCCCTGACCATGGACATCGGCATCCTGCGCGGCTTGGGCACCTTGCTGGTATGCCTGGGGTTTATCGGGTTGTTGGTCTGGGCGTTCAGTGCGGCCCGCACTGCAAGCTTTGATGCCGCCGCGCAATTGCCCTTCGTCGATGACCCTGAGGCCTTGCCCCCCGATGAGTAGCGCCTGGAGCCTGTACATCAGCGTGCTGACCCTGGGTACGCTACTGGCGATGGCTTGGCTGCTGTATGCCACGCGCAGCGGCGCACCCCCCGCTGAAGAAACTTCGCCGCCGACCGAAAGCGTTGACGGCATCGAAGAGCAGGACAACCCCCTGCCTCGGTGGTGGCGGTGGCTGTTCATAGGCACGCTGGTGTTCGCGGTGGTGTACCTGGCGTTGTACCCAGGGCTGGGTAATTGGCGCGGCCTGTTACCGGGTGCTGAAGGCAACGGCTGGAGCAGCACCGGCGCCTGGGCACAAGACTATGCCCAGGCCCAAGCCCGCTACGGCCCCTTGTATGCACGCTTTGCTGCCCTGCCCCTGCCAGCAGTGGCGGCGGACCCTCAGGCCCATACCATGGGCGCGCGGCTGTTCGCCCACCAGTGCGCGCAATGCCACGGCGCAGATGGCCAGGGGGCACCGGGTTTTCCTGATCTGACCGATGCCCTATGGCGCTGGGGTGGCGACCCCGCCGCCCTTGAAACCAGTATTCGCCAGGGTCGCACTGCCGTGATGCCCGCGTGGGGCGCGCTGCTGGGTGAGCAAGGCAGCCGCGATGCCGCTGCGTACGTACTGCACCTCAACGGCCGGCCAGTACCCGCGGATAGCCTGGCCAGCCGGGCCAACGGCGAGAGGTTATACAACCAGGCCTGTGTGGCGTGTCATGGCGCCGACGCCCGAGGCAACCCGCTGCTGGGCGCGCCCGACCTTACTCGCGCGAGCGGGTTCATCTACGGGTCAAGCTTTGAGCAGGTGCGCCTGAGCATTCATGAGGGCCGCCGGGGGCAGATGCCTGCACTGGGCGCCGTACTGGGTGATGACCGGGTGCATGTGCTGGCGGGCTATGTGCTAAGCCTGGCACGAGCGCCGGTTGCGCCTGCGCCCGTTAACACCCAAGGCACGCCCGAGGCTGCGCCATGAATCGAGTGCCAGTGCGTGATATCACGCCGCCTTTGCACCACTCACCTTTGCCCGCCGCGCGGAAGCCACTTCAACCACGCCGCGTAGAAGGCCGGTATGCACGATTACGCAGCGGCATTGGCGTGGTGCTGACGGTGGTGTTTTTTGCCCTGCCGTGGCTGCAATGGGGCGGGCAACCCCTGCTGTGGGTGAACGTGTCCGCCGCGCGCGTTCACTTGGCCGGTGCCACGTACTGGCCTCAAGACCTTGGCCTGCTGGCCCTTGCGTTGCTGGTGGCCGCGTTCGGGCTGTTCTGGCTGACTGTGCTGGCGGGGCGCGTATGGTGCGGTTACGCCTGCCCGCAAACCCTCTGGGCCGCCCTCTTTCGAGGGTGTGAGCGCATCACTGAAGGGGCGCGCCCTCGGCAAGGCCATGCCGCCATGACCCTACAACGGCTGATACGCCGCGCCGCCAAGCATGGGCTGTGGGGCGCACTCAGCCTGCTCACGGCGTTTTCACTTGTGGCGCTGTTTATACCAGCGCAGACGCTCCTCCCGGCCCTGCTGCACGGTACGCTCGGTACAGTTGCCTGGGGCTGGCTGATAGGGCTGAGCCTGGCTACCTACGCTAATGCAGGGTGGGTACGAGAGCAGCTGTGCACCTACGCTTGCCCCTATGCACGCTTTCAGGCGGTCATGTTTGACCCTGCCACCCCGGTGGTGACCTACCACAGCGCACGCGGCGAACCCCGTGGTCGCCCACGGTCGGGCAGTGCGGGTGCCCCGCAGGGCGCCTGTGTGGACTGCCACTTGTGCGTACAGGTTTGCCCCACCGGCATCGACATCCGCCAGGGTTTGCAAAGCGCCTGCATCGCCTGCGGCGCCTGTGTGGATGCATGCGATACGGTCATGGCCAAGCTCTACCCTACCTGTACACCACAAGGCCTGATCGCCTATGGCGGTCAGGCCGCTCACACACCCAGTCGCAAGGTAAAAAGGCGGCCTCGGCTGCTAGCCTATGGGGTACTTGCCGTTATGTGCGCGCTATTGCTCGGCCATGGGTTGGCGACGCGCCCGCTGGTGGCAATGAGCGTAGCCAAGGACCGCCAGCTGTTTCGCGACGGTGGCGACGGCCTGATCGAAAATGTCTACACCCTCACCCTGATGAACAAGGGCCAGCAGTCACACCGTTACACCCTGCGCGCGCCTTCGCTGCCCGCCCTGCGTTGGCAGGGAGCTACCTCCGTTTACCTGGCGCCGGGTGAGCAGCGCACCGAGGTGGTTCGCCTCGCGCTGCACGCCGCGCAGGCAGTGAGCCAACCTGTGGTGTTCGAACTGCTCACCGAGGCAGGCGGCCAGGCCCTTACCGTGCCCAGCCGCTTTACCGGGCCACGCCCATGAGCACAATCACTTGCTTTCATTGTGAGGCGCCCGTGCCGGCCGCGTTGGTTGAGCGTTATGGCGCGAACGTGCTGGGCAGCCCTCGGGCTTTCTGTTGCCTGGGCTGTCGGGGCGTGGCCCAGGCCATTGCCAACGCCGGGCTAGCGCAGTTTTACCAGCACCGCGAAGGCGCACGGGGCCAGCCGCCACCGGCTGGCCTCAGCGGCGATGAGGCCCGTGTGTTCGACCGCACAGGCCTGCTGCAACACTACGCTCGTGAGGTCGAAGGCGTGAGCAGCCTGCCATTGGCACTTGAGGGCCTGCACTGCGCTGCCTGCGCGTGGCTGATCGAGCAACGCCTGAGCGCATTGCCGGGGGTAGAGCAGGCGCAGGTCAACCTGGCGAGCCGCCGCCTACACCTGGTGTGGCGGCAAGCGGTGGTGCCGCTGAGTCAATTGCTCGAAGCACTGGGCCGCCTCGGTTACAGCGCGCGCCCTTGGCGGGCAAGCGAGGTGGCCGACGCTCAGGTGCGGGCGGCAAGACGTGCCCTTAAACGCCTCGGCGTGGCAGGCATCCTCTGGTTCCAGACCATGATGGCAACCATGGCCACCTGGCCGGAGTTCAACGTGGACCTCACGTCCGCCCTGCACACGCTGCTGCGCTGGGCCGGGTTTTTCCTGATCACGCCGGTGGTGTTTTACAGCTGCGCGCCACTGTTGCGCAGCGCCAGCCAGGCAGTGCGAGCCGGCCACCTGAGCATGGACGTGTCCGTCGCCCTGGCCATCCTGGGGGCCTATGTCGCCGGGGTGTACACCACGGTCAGCGGCCAGGGGGCGCTGTACTTCGACGCCGTGGGCATGTTTGCCTTTGCGCTGTTGGCTGGTCGTTACCTGGAAGCCTGGGTACGTCAGCGCGCGGCCCAAGGTACGGCCCGGTGGGATACCTGCCTGCCCCTGACCTGCCTGCGGTTGGGCGCGACGGGCCTTACCGAGCAGGTGCTGCTCGGCGAACTGGTGGTTGGCGATCAGGTGTGGGTGCCGCCCGGTATACGAGTGCCCGCCGACGGCGTGGTGGTCGAAGGGCAATCACGGCTCGACGAGGCGCTGCTGACGGGTGAGTTCAAGCCCGTAACGCGTGGCGTGGGCGCAGCGGTAAGCGGCGGCACCCTGAACCTGGACCAACGGCTACGTCTTGAAATCACCGCAGTGGGTGAGCACAGCACGCTATCGACCATCACCCGGTTGATGCACAACGCCCATGCGCAAAAGCCCTCGCTGGCTAAACGTGCCGACCAGGTGGCCCGTTGGTTCCTGCCCACCGCGCTGATCGCAGCGGGGGTGAGCGGGGCAATCTGGTGGTGGCTTGATCCCGCTCAAGCGCCGTGGGTGGTGCTCGCCATGCTGGTCGCAACCTGCCCGTGCGCCCTGTCGCTGGCAACGCCCACCGCGTTAACGGCCGCCTTGGCGAATTTGCAGCAGCGCGGGGTGCTCATCACCCAGGCGCATGTGCTCGAAACCCTCCCCCTGATCGACACCTTGTTGTTGGATAAAACGGGCACCCTGACTGAAGGCCGGCCTTGGCTCTGCGCTCAGCTGGCCTTGGGCACATTGCCGGCTGATCAATGCCTCACCCTGGCTTGCGCACTGCAACTGGGCTCAGGCCACCCTTTGAGCCAGGCCTTCGCCCCAGTCGAAGTGCAAGCCCATGCGGTGATAGCGCACCCAGGACAGGGGCTGGCTGGCTATGTGGGCAACCACCACCTGCGCCTAGGGGCCCCGGGGTGGGCCTGCGCGCTGGCAGGCGGTGGCGCCCCACCTTGCCCTGACGAGGAGCACCAATGGCTACTACTGGCCGATAACCAAGGCCCACTGGCCTGGTTTGGGCTGGATGACCGCCTACGGGACGACGCCACTGCGTTGATTGCCGACGCACGGCAACGAGGGTGGCAGGTGGTCGTGGCCTCCGGGGACCGCTCCCCGGCCTTGCACCGCCTAGGGGTGCAGCTAGGCGTCGACGCACACGGCGGCCTGCTGCCTGACGCCAAGCTGCACCTGTTAACGCACCTGCAGCGCGCTGGCCGGAAGGTGATGGCGGTAGGCGATGGCAGCAACGACGCCCCTCTGCTGGCCCAGGCGGACATCGGCGTTGCCATGGGCCAAGGCACGGACCTTACGCGGACTCAGGCCGACGCGGTGCTGCTGAACAACCGCTTGGGCAGCCTGGTGTACGCGCTGGAGGTGGCTGGCCGTTGCCGCCGGGTGATCCGCCAGAACCTGGCGTGGGCATTACTGTACAACGCCTTGGTGCTGCCCTTTGCCGCAGTGGGCTGGGTTACCCCCGCCTGGGCGGCCGTAGGCATGTCGGCCAGTTCATTGTTCGTCGTAGTCAATGCCCTGCGCCTGACACCCTCCTCCAAGGGGCGGGCATGACGGCGTTGTATGTACTCATCCCCGTCGCGCTGGTGATCATAGCCGGTGCGTTGTGGCTGTTTTGCTGGGCCGTGAACAGCGGCCAGTACGACGACCTCGACACGCCTGCCCGCCGCCTGTTGCTGGACGAAGACACCCCTGTACCGCCACAGAGGCCCACCGATGATTGACCTGCTGCTTGCACTCATCAGTGCATTCACCCTCGGCCTGCTGGGCAGTGGCCATTGCCTGGGCATGTGCGGGGGCCTGATGGGCGCGCTCAGCCTGGCGGCGGGGCCTAGCCCCACTAAACGTTGGCACCTGCTACTGGGTTACAGCTTGGGCCGGGTGTTCAGTTATGCCGTGGCAGGGTTGCTATTGGGCAGCCTGGGCCTTGCCGTGGCGCACACCCCTGCCCTGGTTGCATTACGCATGCTCGCTGCGCTGCTGCTCATGGCCATGGGGCTGTACCTGGCCGGCTGGTGGCACGGCCTTACCCGGATCGAAGCGCTGGGGCAAGGGCTATGGCGCTATTTGCAACCCCTCACCCGGCGCTGGTTGCCCGTGCGCAACCTGGCTCAGGCCGTCGCGCTGGGCAGTGTGTGGGGTTGGCTGCCCTGCGGCCTGGTGTACAGCGCCTTGCTATGGGCCGCCGCCCAGGGCAATGCCTTGCACAGCGCGCTACTCATGCTCGCCTTCGGGCTGGGCACCTGCCCGCTCATGCTGGCCACCGGCCTTGCCAGCCAACGGTTATTGGCCTGGCTGCGTCAACGGGGCGTGCGCACGGCGGCAGGGTTATTGGTGCTGGGGTTTGGAGCGTGGAGTATGCCTGGGTGGCACCCCACACACTGACCCCTAACAGCTTGATTCCACCGCCCCCTTGACCCAGCTCCTGGAAAAAATCAGTTACGCTTGCCCTTCGTAAGTGATTCAAGGAGTTTCAACCATGACCGAGCCACTCAAACAGGGCGTCAGCCACCAGGCTCACTGCAGGGATTGCAGCTTGGCGCCACTCTGCCTGCCGTTGACATTGGAGCTGCGGGACATGGACGCGCTGGACGCCATTGTCAAACGCGGCCGGCCGTTGAAAAAGGGGGATTTCCTCTTCCGCCAGGGGGACCCCTTCGGCCCATTGTTCGCAGTGCGTTCCGGCGCGGTGCGCACCTTTAGCCTCAGCGATAACGGCCAGGAGCAGGTCACAGGCTTTCACCTGCCCAGTGAGCTGGTGGGGCTCAGTGCCCTGGACCGCGACCATTACCCCGTGTCGGCAGTTGCGCTGGAAACCACATCAGTGTGCGAGATTCCGTTCGATCGGCTTGAAGAGCTGACCCTTGAACTTCCGCAGTTGCGTAAACAGTTATTGCGAGTCATGAGCCGCGAGATCCGTGAAGACCAGCAGATGATGCTATTGCTGTCCAAGAAAAACGCAGACGAGCGGATCGCCACCTTTCTGGTCAACCTGTCGGCGCGGTTTCGGGCCAGGGGGTATTCGCCCAATCAGTTCCGCCTGAGCATGTCGCGCAACGACATCGGCAACTTCCTGGGCCTTGCGGTGGAGACGGTGTCCAGGGTGTTCACCCGGTTCCAGCACGTGGGCCTGATCGTGGCGGAAGGCAAAGAGGTGCAGATCCTCGACGCCGATCAACTGTGTGCCCTGGCCGGCGGGTCGATGCAAGGCTAAGCGTCACGGCGATGCGGTGGCTATAATGGCCACCATTTGCCTGCCGAGACGTACCCATGCCGTTCGATGATTCCGCCATCAAGCCTTTGATCCGCCCTGTGGTGGACTTTCCCAAGCCTGGCGTCGTGTTCCGCGACATCACCCCGTTGTTCCAGTCCCCCAAGGCCATGCGCACCGTGATCGACCACTTCGTCGAGCGCTATGTGGAGCAGAACGTCACCCACATCGGTGCCATGGACGCACGCGGCTTTTTGATCGGCGCCGTGGTGGCCCACGAGCTGAACAAGCCCCTGATCCTTTTCCGCAAACAGGGCAAATTACCTGCGGATGTCATTAGCGAGGGGTATCAGACCGAGTACGGTGAGGCCTTCCTGGAAGTGTATGCCGACAGCTTGTGCGAAGGGGACTCCCTCGTGCTGTTCGATGACCTGATCGCCACAGGAGGCACACTCTTGGCAGCGGTCAACCTCACGCGCCGCCTTGGCGCACATGTACATGAGGCCGCCGCGATCATTGACTTACCGGAATTGGGGGGTGGTAGCCGCCTGGTAGAAGCCGGCGTACCCGTGTTCAGCCTCACGGCCTTTGCCTTGGACGAGATGTAAGCGGTTTACGTCGATGGGCCCGGTTCGCCACTGTGGGCGTCAACGCTAGTTGACGAACAGGGCCTATCAAAATGCCATGGGCTTACGCCCGGCAAATGAATGGGCCAGGGTGCCGCCATCTACCATTTCCAGTTCGCCACCCAGCGGCACACCGTGGGCGATACGTGAAACCACCAGGCTGCTTTCGCCTAGCAGCTGCGCGATGTAGTGGGCGGTAGCCTCCCCTTCCACGGTAGGGTTGGTGGCCAGAATCACCTCGGTGAGTGCCTTATCGCCGCCAATCCGCGCCATCAGTTGCGGAATACCAATGGCCTCAGGCCCTAGCCCATCAAGCGGCGACAAATGCCCTTTGAGCACAAAATACCGGCCTCGGAAGCCGGTCTGCTCGATGGCGTACACGTCCATCGGGCCCTCCACCACGCACAGCACGGTGTCATCCCGCCTGGGGTCGGCGCACTGCGGGCAGAGGGCTTCCTCGGTGAGGGTACGGCAGCGTTGGCAATGGCCCACACCGTCCATGGCATGGGCAAGGGCCTGAGATAAGCGGGCCCCGCCGCTGCGGTCGCGCTCCAGGAGCTGCAACGCCATGCGCTGGGCGGTTTTTTGGCCGACCCCTGGCAAGATGCGCAGGGCGTCGATCAGTTGACGAATCAAAGGGCTGAAGCTCATTGGTCACAACCTGACATAAAACAGCGAAGACGCGGGTTATACCCGCGCCCTTACAGGAAGGTCAACGCCGGACGGTCACTCGCTTACTTTTACTACCAACTTGCCAAAGTTTTTACCCTCAAGCAGGCCAAAGAATGCCTCAGGTGCGTTGTCCAAGCCCTCGACCACATCCTCGCGGAACTTGATTTTGCCATCCCGTAGCCAAGGCACCATGGCCGCGAAGAATTCGGAGTGGCGGTCGCCGAAGTCGTCGAACACGATAAAGCCCTGCATACGCGCACGCTTGGTCAGCAGCACGCGGGGCAGGAGGCTGAAGCGGTCTTGGCCTTCTGGTAGCTCATGGTCGTTGTAATGGGCGATCAACCCACACACCGGGATGCGCGCGCGGGTGTTGAGTAGTGGCATCACGGCGTCGAACACATGGCCCCCTACATTCTCGAAGTACACGTCGATGCCCTTCCCGCACGCAGCCTTGAGTTGCTCGGCGAAGTCTTCAGCGCGATGGTCGACGCAGGCGTCGAAGCCCAACTCGTCCACCACGTAACGGCACTTGTCAGCGCCGCCTGCCACGCCCACCACCTTCAGCCCTTTAAGCTTGGCGATCTGCCCTACTACCGAGCCCACCGCGCCGGACGCAGCCGCTACTACCAGGGTTTCCCCTTCTTTGGGTTCGCCGATATAGGTAAGGCCAGTAAAGGCAGTCATTCCTGGCATGCCCAATACACCCAAGGCCATGGAGGGTTCAGGAATGCCCGCAGGCAGCGGCACCAGGCCGGTACCGTCGGAAATGGAATGCGTTTGCCAGCCGGTGATGCCCACCACCAGGTCGCCCTGCTGGAATTTTGAGTTGCGCGAGGCCTCTACGCGGCTTACCGCACCGCCGGTCATGACGTCGTCGATTTCTACCGGCGCGGCATAGGAAGGGGCGTCACTCATGCGCCCACGCATGTACGGGTCCAGTGACAACCACAGCGTACGCAGCAGCACCTGGCCTTCTTGCAGCTCGGGCAGTGCTCGGGTTTCAGTGCGGAAGTTATCAGCGCTTGGCTTGCCCTGAGGGCGTGACGCTAGAACGATGCGGCGACTTTCAATGGCGTTGGCAGCCATATGGCAGCTCCTTCAGTCATAACTAGACTGAAGGAAGACCGCGCCCGCCCTTGAGCGTTCGGCGCGGTGTCACTCACCCTTAGAACGGCATCTTGAAACCTGGCGGCAACTGCATGCCCGAGGTCATGCCAGACATTTTGTCCTGGCTGTTGGCTTCGATCTTGCGCACGGCGTCATTGACCGCAGCGGCGATCAGGTCTTCCAGCACGTCTTTGTCCTCTTGCATCAGGCTGTCGTCCAGCGAAATGCGCTTGACGTCATGGCGCCCTGTCATCACCACGGTCACCAGCCCTGCGCCGGATTGACCGGTCACTTCGGCGTTGGCCAACTCCTCTTGCATCTTGGCCATTTTTTCCTGCATCTGCTGTGCCTGCTTCATCAGGCCGGCCATGCCACCTTTCATCATGGGTTGGTGCTCCGTTCTCGTACTGTGTCATTCGCCCCGGTTAGCCGGGGCGTCCAAGGGTTCAATAGTATCGTTACGCACCGTAGCGCCAAACCGTTCCGCCAACTGACGGATGAATGGGTCTGCGGCGATGGCCTGCTCGGCCTCCTGCTGGCGCTCGGCGCGACGGCGGGCCGCTGCCTGGGCTGGGGTTTCCTGCTCAGGGCGCACCAGTTCGATCTTCAGGGTAAGGGTACGGCCCAGGTGTTGGTTCAGCGCCTCGTTCAACCGCCGCTGTTGGGTTGTATTGAACAGCGCGCCCTGGGCAGGGTCCAGGTGCAGCACCCAGGTATCACCGTCCACGGCCACCAAGCTACAGTTGGCGGCGATGCTGCCCGTGAGGCCAGACACCGGCAGCTTGGGGAACAGTTCCAGCCATTGCAGGGCCAGGCCAGTTGCCGCCTGAGTAGCGGGTGCAGGCTCGGGGGGCTGCTGGGGCTCGGCGGCATGGCTGGCCAGGTCGTCCAGGTATGCATAGCCGGTAGGGTCTACGTCACCTGGGTAGTAATCATCGTCGGCGGGCGGCTCGTCATCGCGTTGCATGCCAGCGGGGCGGTATTCAATGGGCGCGCCCGCGTTATCGTCACGCTCGGGGTGGTTGTCCGGGGCAGGTGGCACCGCACTGGCGGGCGTTGGGGCCGGCATCGGCACCAAATCGGGCGGCGCGGCGCGGGTATCGAGCATGGCCTGAGGCGGTGGGGCAGGCGCATCCATGGGCACTTCCTGCGCGTTCCACGGCAGGCTAGGGTCGTCTTCGGGCAACGCGGCCTGCTCAGGCGCGGGTTCAGGTTGGGAGGCAGGTACTGTTGCAGCCTGCGGAGCGGGCGCAGGCTCGGCCTGCCGTGGCTCGGCGGGCTGGGAAACTGGGGCAGCGGCCACCGGCGTGGAGGAATCAGCCGTGGCCTGGCTGACCCCTGCCGGCTTTAACACGGCCGGTGGCGCCGCTTCCCCCGCAGGCCGGAAGGCCAACATGCGCAGCAGGACCATTTCGAAACCGGCACGAGGCTCGGGTGCCAGCGGCAAGTCGCGACGGCCGATCAGCCCCATCTGGTAGTAGAACTGCACGTCCTCGGCCGGCAGCGCCTGCGCAAGGGCCAGCACCCGATCACGGTCGCCATGGCCGTTGTCCACCGCCTCGGGCAAGGCCTGAGCAATGGCTACCCGGTGCAGTACGTTAAGGATCTCGGCCAGCACACCGGCCCAGTCCGGGCCTTGTTCAGCCAGGTGGGCCACCGCGCTGAGCACGGCTTTAGCGTCGCCGCCCAGCAACCCTTGCAGTACATCGAACACCTGCCCGTGGTCCAGCGTGCCCAGCATAGCCCGTACGTCTGCCGCCAGTACCTTGCCTTCCCCAAACGCAATCGCCTGGTCGGTCAGGCTCATGGCGTCGCGCATGGAGCCATCGGCCGCACGCCCCAAGAGCCACAGCGCGTCCTGCTCGAAGGGGATGGTCTCAGCCTCCAGCACATAAGCCAGGTGCTCGACCACCCGCTCTGGGGTCATGTTCTTGAGTGAAAATTGCAAGCAGCGCGACAGAATGGTTGCCGGAAGCTTCTGCGGATCGGTGGTGGCCAGGATGAACTTGACGTAGGGCGGTGGCTCTTCGAGGGTTTTGAGCAAGGCGTTGAACGAGTGCGTGGAGAGCATGTGCACTTCGTCGATCAGGTACACCTTGAAACGGCCCCGGCTAGGCGCGTACTGCACGTTGTCCAGCAACTCGCGGGTGTCTTCCACCTTGGTGCGGCTGGCGGCGTCGATCTCGATCAGGTCTACGAAGCGGCCTTCGTCGATCTCCTTGCACACCGAGCACACGCCGCAGGGCGTGGAGGTGATGCCGGTTTCGCAGTTCAGGCACTTGGCGATGATGCGGGCAATGGTGGTCTTGCCCACGCCGCGCGTGCCGGTGAACAGGTACGCGTGGTGTAGCCGTTGGTTATCCAGCGCGTTAATCAGCGCCTTGAGCACATGGCCCTGCCCGACCATTTCCCGGAAGGTGCGTGGCCGCCATTTACGTGCAAGAACCTGATAACCCATGGACACCACATGACTCGAAGCGAAAGACCGCTAATCCTAGCCGAGCAGGGCCTAAAAAGCACTCACCCCCGCGAAGTGCCAACCGCCAGGCAGCGCTTCCGTATTGGTCTGATTGCACTGCTGCGTTTTCCTGCGCGCCCCAAATCGCGTTAAGGACCGACGCCGTGACTACTATCTCCCTGAAAAAACGCTCGCGCACCGACTGGCTTGTTGTGCACTGCTCCGCCACGCGCGCCAGTGCCGACATTGGCGCCGCTGACATTCGCCGCTGGCACCTTGACCAGGGCTGGGCCGACATCGGCTATCACTATGTGATTCGCCGGGATGGCACGCTGGAAACCGGCCGCGCAGACGACACCGTGGGCGCCCATGTGAAAGGCTTTAACTCGGTAACCGTGGGTATTTGCCTGGCCGGTGGTCTAGCGCCCAACGGCACGCCAGAAAACAACTACACTGCCGAACAGTTTGACCGCCTGCGTGCCTTACTGACCGACCTTAAACGCCGCTACCCTAAGGCAGGCATTCGAGGGCATCGGGATTTTTCACCTGACCGCAACAACGATGGCGAAATTACGCCCAATGAATTCATCAAGGCATGCCCGTGCTTCGATATGACCGAATGGCTCGAACGCAACCCGCTGGGCTAACCCGCCGCAGTCGCCACGACAACCTTAGTCGTGGCGCAGGCGAACGGTGTAGTGCGCCTCTATACCCGCCATTTGCGGTTGAAAATGGGTAGTGGTAATCAAATAACTTGCCACCGTGCCATCCGCGCGGTGGTGTTCAAGCGTGTCGCCGGCCCCTGCGTTAAGGGTCACTTCCCAAATCAATGCCTTGTTCGCCTCTACCGTGGTTTCGAAGGGGCCGAAGCGGGTGCCGTCGATTCGCTGGATGTAAACGGTCTCCAACGGCTGGCTGTGCATCTGTTCCACGCGCGGGTACTCCATGACTGGTTCAACTGCCAACAAGCCGCGAAATATGAACCAGTCAGGTAGGGTTGTAAACGTGTGGCATTTAGCTCATACGCGCTAGCGCCTTGCTTGCAGACAACCCGCTAGAGCTTAAGCAGACAAGGTGGGCACCAAATCACGGAAGGTGGGCTGCTCTGGCCATTCAGATGAACCATTGAAGCTAAGGTAGCCTTCTATATAAAACGTGGTGTTCAACCGCAAGCGCGCCAGCAGCGCCCTAGGGATCACCAGGCTGCCGTCGCCGCCGACCCCAACGCCTACTTCATTTGCCTGCACCACATGGTCAGCCACGGCCTCGTCCAGGCTCGCGCCATTCTTGTCCACGCCGTTTACACGTATCATCAAGCGCTGGTAATCCGTCATCATCTTCCACGACGCCACCGTTACCGGCGCACCTGTGGAAGGCACTCGCCGCAATGAGAGGTAGCCGCCATCAACAAGCTCACACTGCACCGTAGGAAAATTTAGCCCCTTTGACTCAGTCATCGTTAGTGTTAGAGGGTTCGAACAATGAAGCGTGCCCTCGGTATCCGTGACTTCATAGCGAATCAACAGGCTTCGGTCCAGGTGCGCGGCTACATATTCATAGCCAATGGGAAGCAGCTCGCCCGCGCCTTCTATAGGGGCAGTGACGCCACCAACTTTTGCAGGATCAGCGAACACCAGACGAGCGCTTTCACCTGCCTTGATGACCGCATTGTCTGGCACCTTAACCTCAACACCATTTACAGCTTGAATGGCACGCAGGCTTTGCGAGGCGCCGCTGCTTGCGGCACCGACCACTTGCGGCACAGGCAACACACGGGGAATGGGCGTAGCCCGTATCTGTAACTCAACGACACCAGACTGCGTGGCATTGCCGGCGTAATCGGTTACCTCATAATGAGCAAACCGCAAGCCATCGCCACGGCTGCGGATAATGTCGCCGGGAAACGCCACAGTCATGGGGGGTGCCAGCTCGGTGACAAGGCCTTCGCCTACCTGCTCACGGGTATTGAGCCGCTGATCCCAGTACCAGGTGACCCGGTCACCGGGTGCTTGGCCCTCATAAGCGGGAACCACGGCTTCAAGCGTATCCCCATGTGCTTGCAGGTAATCATCGGTCACTCCGCCGATCACCTCGCTAGCAAACTTCAGGCGCGCCGGCGGTGCGCCCAAGTCAGGGGGCACGATGTCCACATTCACTTCAACCGGCGCGCCCTCGGTGATGCTGCCATTGCCCAATACCACCTCGTAGCCAAGTTGGTGCAGGCCGTGGCCCAGCGGCAAGGACGGCAGCGAGAAGATAAGGTCAGCCTGACTAAAATCCTTATCTAGCGTTGCCTCAAGTACCGGCAACGCATCCCAGTAAATCCGAACCTTGGGGGGTGCTAAGCCACCGCTTTCCGCCCACATAGGAACCTCGACTCGAACGGGCAGTGCCAGTGTTGAGGTGGGCAAGAGGTTCACGGGTGCTCCAGGAAGGTCAGGCAAGGCATCCAGCACCTTGGCCGGTGGCAAACTTAGGTAAAGGGTGTTCGACGTGCGCATGGTTCACCTCCCGGAGGCATGTTTTACCAGTTGTAGCGCAACCCGGCGTTGACGCCCCAAGGCTGCTCAAGGGCATCGCCATGGGCGTAGTCGAAGCCGGCGTTGGCTTGCAGGCGGTTGCCGAAATTCACCGCCATGCCTACGCCAAGCTCTCCACGAGAACCTGCCAGGTCATTATTGAAGCGGTTTTCATTGACTGACACATCGTTGCGCTTGGCGAACTCATGGGCCAATGCGGCACGTACATAAGGCTGTGCGCTGCGCCCCTCGCCTAGGTCGAAGGTACGCCCCAGGGTGGCGCCGGCTTTACCGAGCAACGAGCGAGCACGGTCGCCGTCCGCAGTCAGGCCGTTGTCCAAGCTGAAGCTACGCCCCTGCACCACCAGCGAAGAGAGTTGTGCATAGGGCTCTACGAACCAGCCATCGCCCAGCCCAAGGTGTCGGCCAACCTCTACCGAAGCACCGACACCCAGCGTGTTGTAATCGCCCTCGGCGCGCGTGCCATCGCTTACCGCGACCTTGGCGTCATTGCGGAACCTGTTGGCTTTGAGTAAAGCATCGACGTAATAGCCGGTACTGCTGTCCAGCCAGGTTGCATAGGCACCCGCGTAGTAGCTGTCCACCGTGCCGCTGGTGCCACGTTGCAGGTCCAGGTCGGACTGGCTATACCCCAACAGTACGCCCCCAATCCATTGCCCGTCGCCCCACGGCAGCGGTGCGTCGGCGCCTAATGACAGGCCCTGTTGTTGCTGCTCGTAACCAATGCCCGAGCTCGTATTAACGTTGAGCTTGTTGCCGTAGCTGCGCACCCAGGCGCCCGGTGCTGCAGATTTCCAGCGCAACTCGCCCATGCGGCTACGCAGCGTAGTCAGTTCGCCGTACCACACCGTCGGCGCTGTATTGAATAGGGCCAAGGCCGAGGCCGCGCCTGGGCTGATCACGCTCTCGCTGCCATCCAAATACCAGCTTTTGCCGTCGTCGGTCAGCAGTTGATAAGACCAGGTGCCCAGGTCGACCCGCCCGCTCATCAGGGAGAAATCCGCGCCGCCGTCGGCGGTTTTTGCCACCTTGATCCGCGCCTGGCTTGCATCGCTGCCGCTGCTCGCCACATTCAGTACATGGCTGCCTGCGGAGGTACCAGTTACGTCCACGAAATCGGTTTGTCCCGTGGCAAAGTTGGTGTGCAGGTCAAACTGACCACCACTGCCATCGAGGTGCTCGACTGTGAGGGTACGGTAACCGCTGCCATCGCCTACCTTCACCACGCCGCCGTCCAGCGTCAGGTGCCGCTGCGCGGTGTCGCCTACCAGCGACCAGGTCGCGCCGCTAGCGATGCTGACGTCATTGACGTTTTCCAGCCGGCCAGTGAACAGCGCGCCGTCGGTCATGGTCAGGCTTGCGGTGGCCGTATCAGCCGCCAGCACATCGCCTACCCAGCTCGCACCCTGGCCAAGCGACAGCGCCAGGTTGGTATCGTTACCGGCTACCAGGTTGCCCTCCAACAGGCTGCCGGTTACATCGACGGTAGCGCCAGAGCCCTCGGACAGGGCGATCAACGTGTTATCCCCGCCACTGAGCGTGGCACCGTTACTCAGGGTGATGGTCGCCTGCCCTCGAACACCCCCGGTGTAAGGAATGCCCACCTGAATAGCAGGCCCGGTATCGGCTTGCACATGCGTACCACTGAGAGTGACCATGCCTGTGTCGTTGCCCGTGGCATCCTCAACCACGATGCCAAACTCACGCCCCCGGATGGCGCCACCGCTAGCGCTCAAGGTAGCGCCGCCCATATAGATACCCACAAGGTCGCTACCGGTGACGTTGGTGCCCGCCAGCGTTAGCTTACTGCCCGTAGCGATTTGAGCGCCTACCTGCCCTCCCACCAGGCTGCCGCCTTCAACCTCAGCACTGCTTTGGGTGCCTACCCACAGGGCCGTGTTGCTAGCCTGGACGGCGACATCGGTCAATCGCGCGCTGGCATTCACTAACTCAACACCGAACACTCCCGTATTGGACACTGCGCCACGTTCAAGGGCCAACGTTCCACCCTCCACTCGCGCGCCCATGATAAGCGCGTCGGTGCCAGTGAGCGTCGCATCGCTGGAGACTCGGTAGGTGGTGGACGCGTGGTTCCCGGTGATCTGGGTATCGCTCTTGATGGGTACTTCATCCGCCCATGCACCGACACTGGCGCACCCTGCACCCAGAACGGCTGCAAGGTGAAGGCCACGGGTACGCCGGTTTGGCTTGATGATCAGACTGTTCACAACTGCACTCCTGAGTGGACGGTGCATGCACCTATAAAGGCCAGAAGGCTACGTACCTGTAACCTTCTGATATGTAGGAATAGTCTGAAAACATCACCCCACTCGACAGTCGGCGCAGCCGGCCAGGCGCGCGGTAGTGCACGCCCCGCCAGCATCGTAAAACGCGCAGATAATGTTGTCCGGTGCCGGCGCCTCCACCTCGTTGCCATTGACGCTGACGCTGTAACTCACCTCGACCATGCCGTTAGGCTCTTCGCTGCCGTCATATTTGTAAGTCGCCGCGCCATAGGGGTCATAAGGCACCAGCCAAGTGAACCCAGTGCCTTTAAGGTCATCGGCGAGAAGAACATGAGGCTCTATGAACACCCCGTCTTCATCTGCTGGAATAGAGATAGGGATCTCGCCATCCAATGTGGTGCCGCTAAGGCCTTTCCAGGTCAGCGTCACTGTGTCGCCTGCTACCTGGTTGAAGGGCGGCTGAGACAGGTCTGGAACGGTGACTTGGATGCATGGCTTATCTGCAGCGTTGAGGACCAAGGAGCTACACGTGAGCATAAGATAGCCGGGCAAACCACCTGCCGCCCCCTGGAACTCTACGGGTGGCGCCAGCAATGGCAGGTCAGACACGTCCACTGCCGTATCAGGCGCTTGCTGATAATTCTCAGGCGGGGCGCCAGGCAAACGTATGCGGTAGAACACCGGCACTTGAGTCGAGCCCAGGTAGTTCTCAATGGCTGCCCAGGGGATAGGGAAATCCCGTGTATTGCCGGCCGCATCGTCAGCCTTGAGGTTATAGGTTAACAACGGCGTTATTCCCCAGAACAACTCCACCGCATCCTTCTCCTGTGCGTCAGGATAAACGGTGAAGGTCAAGGTGGCCTCTTCACCGACATCGGCACTGGGGATTTCATTTTCACTGCCACTGCTACTGGTCACCAACAGCGGGGGTAAGTCGGCGTTGATAGGGTCGGGCCAGCCGGGGTTCCCTGGGCCAGCCTTGCGCAGGTCGATCTTTATCGAGGTAGCGGGCGAAGGGGCCGACGCCCAATTCAACCTTGCAATGGTGTAGGTCACGCTCACAGTCTTAGCAGCTGTATCACTGCCGAATACCTGCAGCAACGTCTCGGTAGGCACATCGATGAAGGCCTGGAAGGCCCCGCTGTTGAGTGTGTAAGCAGCCAGGGCCTGGTCGCCAAATAGCACCCTCACCTCATCGCCAGGCTTCCAATCGGGCATTTCCGGCACGTCTACGTACACGCCTTGCGCTGCATCTTCGCGGTCGATGGTCGGATCCGCTGCGGGAACGGTCGGGGCCTGTAGCACACTTGGCAATGCGCCCAGCACCAGGGTGACTTCCGCGGTAGCCGACAACGCCGACCGATTACCAGCTTTGTCCATCAACAGATAACTAACGAAGTAAATCCCGTCCCCCTTGGCTCGAATAGCGTCCGCAGGCACTTTGACTGTTGTATCTCCGCTGATTGTTTGCTGACGCGGCACCAAAGGAGGCGGTTGCGTGCCGGCGTCTGGCGGATCCTTTTCCATCCAGACGTACACGGCATCACCAAGTTGGTGATCCGCATAGCCAGGTATCACTATGGAAACGTCAGTATCCAAGTTTGCGTCAGTAATCAATGCGAGCGCGGGTTTTGGCGCCAGCGGGTGTTCGATGCCAGAACCTTCATACGGCGCAATACTGTCGAGTCGCACTTTAAAGGGGTCACTGTAATTAAAGGCACCCGCATTGACACTAACCCCTACACGGACATATACATCGCCCTCCTTGGCCAAATTCCCTTTTGAAACAGTGTAGGAATAGGTAGTCGCCCCCCTGGTCAACGTAAGTTCGTCAATTTGGGTATAGCCGCTATCTGGCTGACCGTAGGCCAATTCGACTCTAAGCACAGGCGGCAATAAGCCGGATTGTGCCCATGAAGCATTAACGTCCAATCCCATATCCCACTGGGCACGTATCAAAGTACGATCGTTATTGGGATCCGCCAGGTTTGGGTCAACAAAATAGCGATCATCAATAGTCAGGAGCACGCTTTCGGTTGTTCCCTGGCCTAGGGCATCCAATAATCGCTTATGCCGAGCCAGGCGAGTGCGGGGTGAAACGGATTTAGTCATGGGCGTGTTCATAGTGCTGCCCTCTCTTTGCCTAGCAATTCAGTGATGGACATGGATGGGTTCTGCAAGAGTGCTAGGCTATCGGTGCCATCAAGAATACTGAGGGGTAGCGGAAGCATTGTATAACTGAACATCATTTCCATAAAGTTAGCCTGAACTATAATATAGCGCTCGATAGGAGAAGCTTCAGACTTCACAATATTTCCCTCCAAAACACCACCACCTACAACTTTGGTGAAGGTCACACCCGACAATTCACCTGCCGCGCCATAGGCTTTCAATGTAGCTGAATCCTTATCACCATCAAGCTCCCCGCGCACTTCAAAATTAGAGCCTTTGGTCACTACAATTTTGCTAGTAGTAATATTTGAACCTACTTTTATCTTAATTTCCTCAACGATAAAGGTTCCATCAATCGTCGCAGGCGGTATGTACTGCATCGTGCCAGGGTCAAAAGATTCGTCTGCCCCCGGCTCTACGAGGGTGCCCTTGAGCCCGGTAGTATCCCAGGCCCATTCGCCAGTCGCGCCGCCCCGGACGAAATACTTCTGAGCGGCCCCCACTACCGCTAACTGAATAGCAGGGGATATTGTGGCCAACTCTTTAACCACGGTAATTAGCGCTCTTGTAATAAAATCCCCTCGCTTCGCTGTTAGCCGTACCCGTGCATAGGCAGCCGTAATGGCCGGGGCGGTGTAGAGGCCACTGGCGCTGATGGTGCCAGCGTCGTTCGCCATAGCAGAAACGCCGTCTATTCGCTCCAGGCTCCATGTAACAGCGCCCCCCCCGCTCGCCTCAAATTGGAACGTGGCATTAGTGCCGACCACTACCTCCAGTTTATTGAGGGTAAGGCCAACACGCTCATCCGTGAGGTTGCCGTACATCACCAGGTCGCCAGGCAGCTTCGCGCCTTTTAGCCGGATGGGTTGGTCGTCTGCTAGTACGATGTTTGCAAGATGGGCAGCATTGATGTTAGTCCGAAACGAGCTTTCTATTCCGTCGACTTGAGCCGAGGCCAAATATGGAGCTAAACGCTCCCCCAAACTATTTTTTAACTCATCACTCATACCGGAAACTATTCCGCTACCGATTGAATTAAATTCAACAATACCCGTATTAATATTTATTACTGGTTCCAAACTGCATACACAGGCCACATCCAGATTCTCATCAAGCCATAAAGTGGCCTCAAGGGATGGCCGATTTATTTCGCCCGTGGCTTTACCAGACGCAGACCACTCAACGATGATCTTTCCCCCACTCGACTTAGCGGAAAAAGGCTTATCGCTCGCCAACTGAAGTTCACCTTCTAGCTGTAATCCTGGATAATCCGGCGTATCGATATACATAACCCAAGCGCAGCGAACTACACCACCACGCCCATTCAGCTGCTTCCATGGCGCGTCGTCCAATATTGTGAAAACAACTCCCTTTAATCCTACGACTGCATCAGTAGCACCGGCTAATTGCGTCATACTGTATTCAATAAGACGTCCAATCGTCCATTCTTGGCTCAACACCAACATCGCCGAATGCCCACCCTCCTTGGGATCAAGCAAATAGCGCCAATTGGGGTCCTGAGGCACCGGCCGAGAACCCACGCTCCCACCTTTCATTGCCACGAACGCCAACACCGCGCCGTCCCCGTACCGGGCAGCGCCCCGCGTGCGCCCTTCCGGGGCTGATTGGGTTAATAACAGAACATGCTCGGGCTCGAACAGGGAACCCTCTTCGGCCTTGAGCTCACTCAATACATATTCCCTAATTTCGGGCGGGTTGACTCCAAAGGCTGCCGCCAACGCTGTACCCATTTGCTTTTGCACACTATGTGGTGCACCAAACTTCAGCACCGGTTCCTGCCCGTCAGCCACGTCGATGATTACCTTTTGATCCCGTATTCCAACATTTTTACTCGTTAATTTTACGACAATTTCGTAGTCAGAGCCGTTGACCGGAGACTCATAGGTAATTGAGGTAAGCTTCCGAGTTGCACTACTTACATCCCACGTATACATCACTCCGCCCAAGCTTTGAATACGCAACGTAGCGGTAGGGCTTTGCAGGTCTGCGTTCTCGAACGACAGCCGTGGTTTATCGAATACATAATTTGATAGCTCAGTCAAAGTGCCATAGCCGTCTTGCCTGGACTCGTTAACCGGCGGCAAGTAACTGTCGCTGTTGAACCGATCAATGTATTGCTGTAACAGCAGCGTATTCACCGTGGCCTGATCGAACGCCAACATAGCGTCCCAGCCATAGGTGCGCGGCGCTTCGCCGAACCATTGAAGCAATTCATCAATGCTTTGATAGGTCTGATTCATTTCATTTATCTCTATGTTGAGCCGATTGGGCGGTGGTTTGTTCAGCTACCAGATGTTCACCGGCTCGTACGATTAAGGTGGCACCCTGTTCTTCAAGCAGGGTGTGCAGCACGCCATCGCAATAGAAGCGCCCTTCGTTAGCGGCCCCTGCACCCTCAGTTCGGGCACTGATTGCGTCGAGGGGGTCATAGAGGTAAGTGCTGGAGGTTTCATGCTCCAAACCCGTGACCTGAATCAAACGGCCGAGTGCGTCATATTCAAAGCCCCTGCCCCACTCATCGTTGAGCAAGTTGCCATCGGCGTCGTATTCCAGGCTCACCTCAGTTGGGTAACTGGAATGCGTATTGCTGATACCGGTCAGTTGCACTGGGTCATCGGGGTTGTCGTATTGGTACATGGCTGTGTTCGAGTTATCTTCCGCCAACGCGGTCAACGCCTCCCCTCGCTGCCCGTTACGGTAAGCCTCCAGTACCAGGCCACGAGACGCCTCGGCCCATTCGGTATAAACCAACGTATGGTTGTCCAGAGCATCGCACTCGAAGAGCTGGAAGGTGATGACATGGCCGTACGGGTCCAGAGGGCATTCCGGGCCTTTACATTCGTACGTGTCCAAATGACCGCGAGGGTCATAGGTGAACGTCTCCTCGCGCAAAACACTGTCATCTCCCACAGTCAGGGTTTTACTAACGATGCGATCGAGGCTGTCGTACGTCTGCGCCAGGGTCTCGTGCTGCCCATTGTCGAACTCAAAACAGCGCGCGATTTCCCGGCTGAATTCGTCGTAGGTCAAGTGCGTGCTGAGGGAGGTGCTGGCCTGTGTGTCCTGGGTGGTAACCCGCCGATCTCGCCCAAGGGTGTCGTACTCCACCTGGCACTCCAGGCCAGTAGCCGTCATGGCGGTCAGGCGGCCACCGTAATTGGCGTCGTAGTGCCAGGTCTGGCGCTGCCCAGTCACGTCGGTGTAACTCAGCAAACGCTCCTGCACGCTGTAGGCATAATGCATCTGTTTAGTTTCGAGGCCGTGCTGACGCGTTTCGCTGAGCAGCCGACCGTTGCTGTGGTAGCTGCGCGTCATGACCTCCTGCTGCGCGCGCAGGCAACGGGTTAACCGGGCATCTTTCGGGTCGTACTCGTAGCACTCCTCGGCGTCGACACCGCCCTGCTCGCCCACGCTGCGCAGGATAGGTTGGTCCCCTAGCCTTGGTTGATACTCGTATACCAAGTCATGACCTTTGGGGGTCTTGACTTTGGTAGGGCGGGTTTGGTTGGCATGGTAGGTAAATTCACGCGTGCGCCCACCGGTGACGGCTTCAGTCATGCGCCCTACGCCGTCGAAGGCCTGGGTTCCAAGCAGATACTCTTTGCCGGCGGCATTGATCACCGCGATACGTGTTGGCAGGTCCTCGGCCGAATGGCTGGCATAGGCTCGCACCACTTTGGCATTATCCGGCAGCGTAGTGAGTACGTTGCGGTCGAACAGGTCGTAGCGATAGGTGGTGGTGTGGTTGAGCGGCGTGCGCTCCTCTACTTTGCGGCCCAACCCGTCGTAAGCATAGGTGTACTCGTGAGTAGTTGGCGCGCTGGCATCGAGCTGACGGAACGTCTTGACCTCCTGCTCAAAGGCATTGAGGTAACTCACCTCGATGGCGCTGATGTCTTTACCGTCAGTGCTCTCCAACCACTGGCTACGGACCTGAATAACGCCTTCGGCAGGCACACCCAGGGGGTCGGTACGGTCAATGCGGCGTACACCATCAGCGCCGAGGGTAGAACAGAGCGTGCCCCAGTCGTCGTACTGGTACTGCTCGGTCATCGACACCGCGCTGCGTTGCGCGCCAAAGTCGTCCCATTCAGTGGCTTGTTTCAGTTGCCCCAAGCCGTCGTATTGAGCCTCGAAGGTTTGCAGTTCCACCGTCACGGCAGGCTCACGACGGTGCTCAGCGACGGCACGGCCTAAACCATCGACTTGCGTACGCAACCGCAATCCCTTGACGTCAGTGACTGTCTGTTCCGCGCCGCGCCCAGCGCCGTCTACCAACGTGTAACTGTACAAACGGCTCGCGTTCTGAGGCGTACCAGGGGCGATGGTTTCCTCCACTACGCGCTGTAGTGCGTCATAGCGGCGGCGAATATCGACGTCCGCACCCTCCCCCTGGATATCGCGCTCAAGCAGCATCAAGCCGTTGACCGTGGACTGTTCCAGGTACTTGATTTGCTGCGTACCGTCGAACCCTTCAAGCGTGACACTTGTTTTTAACACCGTGCCCACGCCGGCCTCCCCATCGCCCAATGCATAACCATAACGCTGCAGGGTGGGCAGGCTTTCATCGCCGAAGAGCACCGTACGCTGTTCAGCCAGCCGCCCCAGGGACAGGGGGTCATTCGCATCGCTAAACCAGCTGTAGGTTTCCAAACGCGCGGCTGCGGATTCGGCTGCCTGCGTCAAGGCCTCGGTATGCAGCAGCACCACCCCTGGCGAGATTGAGCCGCTCAGCGCGGGGCATTTTTGATAAGTCGAGGTGGTGGTGAGCTCAGGCGCGCCCGCTTCGGTGGATTGCGTGCTTGGCACCACAGTGCGGGTTTTCTCATAGCGCGTGAAACCATGAGGGTCTTTAGGGCACCCGTCTAAGTCCTGATCGCCTGGATAGTAGCTATAGCGGGTCACTACGCCGTTTTCGGCGGTGTGTTTGGTCAAGTTGCCGTTGCTGTCGTAATCGGTCTCAACCACCTCACTGCGTACCTTGGGCTCTCCCTCTATTCGCCACTGTGTATTCACTTTCTTGGGCAGTTGGCACACGTTTGGCTGAGCCGAGAACGAAGCACCGGGCTGCCAGTGAAACTCTGTTTCAACCGTGTGAGCGTGGCCGTTCTGAGTGGTTTGTTCCTTACTCAGCAAGTGCAGGCTGTTATAGGTACGTTCAACCTTCCGCACAGTGCTGCCGTCGGTGTGGGTAGCAGTACTGGAATACTGATATTGCCACGCCGCCCTATAGAGGTTGTCCTCCTCCTCCTGCCAGCTGCTGACGCTGCCATACCCCAGGAAATTCTCATTGGAATAGGTATAGGTTACTACTTGATCAGGTTGCCCGGCCCCCGGTGAAAGGGTGTGAGTAACTACCCGAGGCAGCTTCGGCTTGGCATCACCAGGCACGCCGTGCCCGTTGTTGTCATAGTCGATCGTCTCCTTAGAGCCTACCGGGGTCTGGACTTCGACCAGACAGCTGTAGCCGTTAATGTCTCGGTACGCCATGTGCCAACTGGCAGTTTCAGTCGTTGGCAACTTCAGGCGTTCCAAGCGCCTGGCCATCAGCTCAGCTTCGAAGGTCACTGGCTGGGCCTGCCCCTCGGCAAAAAAGGTGAAGGTGATGGAATCGGAGCGGGCGTCAATACTTAGCAACACCCGCCCCGTGTCATCCTTGACCTCATGCAGCCGCGCATTGCCCTCATACCCTTGATAGGTGAAGTGAAGTCGATGCCCTGTTGGCGCCGTAATGGTTTCGGGAAATGCGATATCGCCACCGGCTGCCGGCACCTTGAGCGACTCCACGGTGCCGTCTCGGTGTACCAGTCGGTAACTGGCCCCTTCCTTGAACAAGCGACACACGGGCAACTTGCGCTCCTCCATGTGGTATTCACCGTCGGTGCCGGTAGCAGTCAGCGTATAGGCTTCGCCGCTACTGAGCCGTAGCCGGCCCTTACCGCGGATGTCTACTTGGCTGAGGTTCAAGCCCCAACCGCTTCCCAGGCCGATATCAAGCGAGTTAAGCGGGTCAAACCCCAACTGCACCGCCAACTCGGGGCCAGCAAGGTTATTGGCTTGCACCGCTGGCAGGGCAAGCTGCAACGTATACTGCCCGGTACGGGGGTCTACGCCGCCTTCAAGGAAACTCAAAAAATTAAACGCATTGGAGTGTAAAGATGTTGTTGGCGCGCGGGGCGCAGGCTGGCGTGGGCCGCTGTCATCGTCACCCTGTGGCCCATCTTCTTCAGCGTTAGGCAGCGCAGCCGCAGGGTAAGTGATGAGCAAGTCGTTACGGCCGCTGACGTGGTCATTTTCAGGGGTAAAGCCGAGGGAGACCTGGTGCAGGTTGCCTACGTTATCGCGTAGGCGCAGGCTTAGCGGGAGAGCGGTTGCCGCTTTCACCGTCTGGACCTCTTCATCCAGGCTGTAAGTCATGTCACCGCGCCGCTCAAGCACCACCATAACCGCCCCCACGGCTGGTGGGCCGGCCAAGCGGTTGAATAGGGGCACGGAAGGGCCTGTGTAAGGGCCGTTGCCAGGCATCTGGCCCGGCAAGCCTATCCCTCGCTGCCGCGCATCAAGGGTTAATAAGGCTGTGCCTATGCCCAGCGTGGATGGGTCAGGGGTACCAGCCAATGGCGCTGTCGAATTCAATGCCACCGCCGTATAACTAAAGCCGCTCTCTCCCCAATACTCTGACTCCCAGCGGGTCTGGTTGACGGGCGGCGTCTCGGGCTCTGGATAAACCGCGCCTGGGTCAGCCTTACCGATCAGCCCCATGGATACGAAGGACATGTCCTCGGCAGCCAGCGTCAAGCCATAGCGAGTGGTAGTGTCCGCCGCCATGCCATACCAGCGATCCAGCATATTCTCAGTGTTGCCGTATTCTTGCCCGCTCCAGTATGTAGGTGTTTGGGGCAGCCTTTGTTCAGCAAGCCCAGGAAAGCGGTAGGTGTCACGTGTGAAGGATTGAACCCTCAGAGGTATTACAGTTTGCCAAGTGGCGCCTTCGTACGAAGCCTGGTCGGAGTCGATTTGTTCGGAGTAATTATTTCTATACGCTGTAAAGGTTGCCGCGATATCTATCGGCTGGTTCGCGCGCGTATGCAAGTACACCGTACGGGTTCGCGTACGCTCCACGTCGCCTTCTGCCAGAACCCCAGGTTCAGTGCTGAGCACCGTGCTCTGCGGCCAGTGGTAGCGGTTGCTTACGCTGCTCATTCCCCAGCCGCCTGACCCAAGGCCTTCGTGACTGGGGTCAATCAGCGGGATGAGCTGCCGCGTGGTTTTATCTAGCAGCCGTAACGAGGCTAACTCTATGGGCGAAATGGGTAAATCAAGCTCGTCAACTTGACTCGTCCGGATGGTAATAGTCACAGGCAACTGCTGACCGCCGTTGCTATACACGCGATTTCCATAATCAAGCCTTAGCGAAAACTCAACGAGCGTTTCCCAACTCTGTTTGGCGATGCTGCTGCGACCTGTTTGCACGACCGAATAACCCAGAAAATCGCCCTGATGAAAACTGTAATAGACAATATCGAAGGGTAATGTAGGGGTGGCGGAAGGGGTGTATACCCCCTCGGCGGTGATACTGCCCTCGCCAATGACCGACCAGGGGTTTTCATCGGCGTCGAGGGCCAAAACGCGGCCATCCTCAGTCGTCAGCGTGCCATTCTCGAGCAACGGCACCTTGAACACACAGGTCTGGCCGCCGGCCACCTGTCCAACGAACGGCGGCTCCACGTCCAACATATGATCCACGGATTGCAAAATCAGCCCAGCCTGGTTCACCGGGTCCACCTGCGCTGGCCCGTTTACATGGTTTACCGCAACCCAACGCACCGCCAGCGGCGTAGACAGCTCGGTGGGTGCCGTGTAAACGGCTGAACGCGCAACGCCAGGGGCGGTGGTCACGCTTTCACCTGGCAAAGGCGTGCTGGCCATGGACCACTGCAGGCCTTCAGCGTTTAAACCCAGGGCCTGCAATTGGCGAGTGGTCTGCTCGCTGTCACGCCACAGGCTCACGACCTGTATAGGTGCCTGCTGCATCAAGCCTGCCTTACGCACCTTCACAACGGTGCTGGCCGTCATGCTTTGCCCACCGGCAGTGTACTGGGCAACGAGGGTAACCTCGCTCACATCGTGGGTGTAATCCCGCGAGGCGGCGGCCGTGTAATCCCCTGTCGCAGTCATGCGCCCAGCAGGCGCGCCTGTGGTCAGAGGCTGTGGCATCAGCCACTGCACATCCAATGCAGAATCGCCATCACCGAGTTGAGCTGTAAACCTTAAGGTTTGGCCCGCAATGATGTCTGCGTTGTCTGGGGTGATCGTCACCTTGGCCCCGCTGAAAGCTAAATGGCCAAATGTAGCCCAGTCGTTAGGCACTTCCCGTCGAGTTTCTACCAGCTGTTGGTCACCGGCAAAGGTGGTTTGAAGGAGAAACATGGGTTTCTGTGCCATTGCTTCCTTGGCCAAAAACGGTGCGAGCGTGCTACTCACCAGGCAGGTCACGTCGTAAAGCGGCTCTAGGTAGGCATCCGTATCCGAAGGGATCAGGTACGGGTAGTTATTACCAGGCAAGGTGCCCAGGGGAGCGCCATCGTTGAGCTGCATCAGCACCAGCAACGCACCATCGTCGGCCGCCTCCGGATTAGTTTGAAACACCACCAAAGGTTTTTTAACGCTAAAGTTGTCGCGAACGTCCAAGTCGATGCTCAGCACCGGTATCTGACCATAAGCGCGCGGTGTGGCAAGCAAGTGAGTTTTAAACGTATCGGCAATACGTTTATTACCTTCCTCATAAGGCCAGAGGTTGCATTGAACGTCCGCAGCCGTCGTTAAATCGATAAGTACATGGGCCCTGTTACCAAAGGCGTCGATAGAAACTGCTACGTTAGCTGTCAAGTCCAGATAGTAACCGGCCTCTTCGCTGAAAGACTGCGTGGAAAGCAGCCGGCCGCTAGACGCTGAGCTGCCAGGTATCGTTCGATACACGCCTTCACCTGCTACCAACGGAAGCCGCACAGCAACTCGCTCGCCGATGGACCGTGCCAGGTTTAGCTGCGGCGCGCCCAGGCTTAATTCGCTGGCATCAAGAAATTCGCTATTGTCCGCTAGCAAGCTGATGTGCCCAGAGAACGCCGGCAGCGGCACCGATGTTGCCGCGAAGGCCGACTTTAACCTGGCGTTGAGCTGGCGTTGACTAACCGCCATCACCGCCCCCCAGCCGAGGGTCTGACTGTCTTTCTTTAATTTCTCCAACAGCTCTACAAGTGTCATGTGTTAACCCTCGGCTTTATGCAACTAGTGTAAGTGACGTAGTCGTCTGCAAAATAAAATCAACAGTGTCAAATGCCACTTCTGTCGTGATGTCGAATTGCTGGTTCAGCTGTAACTGCTGCAGGAAGCTCACGGGCAACACGGCTTTCACGTCGCCGGGCGCTGGCGCATTGCCGTCCAACAAGGTGCGCATGATAAGCATTCCATTAGTCTTGGATACGCCCTCGGCGGTAATCGAAACCCTTTGCCCTTGAGCCATTAATAGCCAAGGCGGCTGTATTACATCAGCTTTACTTCCGTAATTCGCAACTAAGTCCTTGACTGATAAGTTACTGCCGCCAGGCGCTTGTGGGCATTGAATATTTCCCAAAGCGCTTGAGGTGAGCTTTTTCACCCACAGCAAGTATTTATAAGATCTAATTTGGTTACCGTCAGCTAAGGTAAGGGAGTAATAGATCGCTGCCCTTTTGTCCTGCCCACCCATACTGGGCGCCAGGTACTGAGGTGGAATTAAAAAGGCCCTAGGCTTGTCCGCTGAGATTGGCTGGGTGGTCTGGTAACGCCCTCCCGCCGGCTCACCTTCGTAATGCACGGTAAGCACCTCATCCGGTGCAACGGCGAAGTCGGCTGGGACCTCTACTCGCAGCCCCTCGCTCATAAAGCCTGCAGGCTCGATGAAGCCCTTGAAGTTGCCGTTTTCTTCCTCTTCGGACGTTGCATCGGGCACATTTGGATAGGCCAGCTTGCGCGCCGCCTGTACCCGCGCTGTTAGTGGCACGCCGCTGAAGGACGCCCCTACCCGATCAGTCTGCCATTCAAACGTGACATCCTGGCCGTCGTGAGAGAACAGCCATGCCTGGGGCAGTGTTGTGCCGAAATAAGCCGCCTGCGTGGTGGTGAGGTCTGCCACGGCGTGTAGGTAAAGGTCCTGATCATCTCGGCTACCCAACACCCTTAGCAGTAATGCATCCCCGCGGCGTATGACGGCCTCAACCGCCGTAGCCGGTACCCGCACTTCCAAGCCGCCGGGAAAGTTGGCCGGGTCCAACGTTACGGGGTCTGCTGACGCAACTACCGTTGGCAGCTCGATCGCCAGTTCACGAGTGGGCAGTTCGTCAACTACGCTGAAGCGTTGTCGAGCAAACGTAAGCGCTTGACGGGCGCCGCCAACGAGTTGCACTTTCACGTACAGATCAATAGGTTTTTTTAACTTTAGCGCCCACGTAAGTAAGGCTTTACCCAAGTACCACTTCGCTGTTTGGCCAACGTTCTGAGGTGTCACGTTGAAAGAATAGAGTTCTTCAGCCGCAGCCCCGTCAGGGTCACGTATTGCATGCAACCAGATGACGTCCCCAGCGCACATCGCCGCGTAGGGCGGCCAGTTGGCTTCGACCTCGCCGGTGGCTGATAAATCAGGTGCTATTTGCAGCAGGTGAGAGTGGCGTACTTGCACAGGTGGGGACGGCCTCGCAAGTGCGACCACTAGGCGGGGGCTAGGGATATACGCAGTGCTGCTTAGTGGTTTGTAATTCCAGCTCAGAAAAGCTTGGCCGCCCCTGGCGGGGACAATTGACTCTCGCGGCACAGCAAGACTCACCGTTTGCGTAGCAGGATCGTAAGCGGGGTCTGTAAGGCTGATCTTTAAATAGCCATGCCAATCATAAACCACGCCGTTTTCATCGACCCCGTACCACGTGATATCTATCTCATCATTGACAACGAAGCCACTGTAAGAAACTTCTACGGATAGGCCCGCAAGCGGTAGTTCATCGACGTCCAGGTAACCGTCCTTGATTAGATCAGCCACTACTGGTGACAACGCGAGCGTTGACTCAGTCATAGGGTGTACTCCGTATTAACGTGAAAACCACTGTTGCAAAAGCACGCTAACTTGCCTACCTAGCAACTATGCTAGGTAGGCCGAGTAACAATATTTACAATTCTCCGAATTTGGTTCTCATTTGCCTTTTTAATATGCGACCGTGGCGAAACCTAACAACCTTGCCAGGTAGCCTTTTTATGATGGCGCCGCTTATTGTCCATGCGAGCTGAACCCAGCAACCCTCTTATTTCCTTTGTGTATTCAATACTGCGGAGCCTGCTATGGCCGACGAAAGTCTCCAATCCAACGCACAAAATTTCCCCGGCTTCGCCAATGGCGGCGTTGATGCGCGAACGGGCTTATATACCTTTACCCTTTCACTGCCTGGTACGACCGCCAGTGACTTGCTTGGCCCGGAATTCGCTCTGGCCCTGACCTTTAATCCTCTTGCCGGCGATGACTGGGGGTTGGGGGCAGGCTGGTCCACTAATCTGTCCCATGTTCGGTTGCAAGAGCCGCGGTTGATCAGGTTGTGCACGGGGGAACAGTTTCGGATCGATGGCAGCGGTGAAGAGCCCGGCATTAGCGAACGCAAGCTACGGAGCTTCCGCTACCTTCAAAAAAGTGCTACGCAAGGGCAGATCATCCACCGTAGTGGCGCCGTGGAACACTTGAGCGTGCCAGGTGGTGGGGATTACCTGGTTCCTCACATGCTGCAAGGCCCAACCGGCCATGCGTTGCACCTGACCTATGAGTTGGATCAAGGGCGGCCTCGGCTGGCAACCGTTACGGATGACGACGGCCAGCAACTATTGGAATTACGCAAAAGCGGCAATGATGTGTTGATTGAAATGCCGAGCGGAAACTTCAGGCTAACCTTCGAAAATGGCCGTATGAGCCGCCTAGACTTGCCAGAGGCAGTGGGCGGCGCATGGGAATTTCAGTACACCGGCGCTTCAGTGCCTTACACCTGCATTACCAGGGTGGTCCAACCCTTGGGCGCTGTCGAAACGATTACCTACGACAGTACACACAGTGTGCCAGAAGGCGGCCCGCCGAAATTGCCTCGCGTCACCCGTCATGAAGTCAGTGCCGGCCCAGGCTTGGCCAGCGTTGTAAGCGAATACCACTACGGCGACGATAATCACAACTTCCTTGGTTTTGGGGGAATCAGTCAGTGGTCGAGCGATGGCAGCGACAACCTGTATCGTGCCTCGCCTTCCTATACCTATACCGTTACCCATGTGCAATTAAACGGCGAAGAGCAGCGCCGCACAACGCGCACATACAATAGTTTTCATTTATGCACACTCGAAACAGTGCAGCAGGGGGGCTGTATTACTGAGCGTGAAACTACTTACCATTTGGTGCCTGGTAAAGCGTTCTCATCGCAACCGGCGCAGTTTCAGCTACCTAAAACAGTCACTACGCGCTGGCGCAAGGAGGGCGAGCCGCTGGTTCGCCACGAGACCACGACAAGCGAATTCGATACTCAGGGCAACCTTGTTCACCAGGTAATGCCCAGCGGGCAGGAGACCCTGTACACCTATTATTCGGCCGAAGGGCATACCGATGACAAAGGCCTGGCCTGCCCGCCAGACCCCTGGGGCTTCAAGCGGCATCTGCACACCATTACCGAATACCCGGCGCGCGAGCCAGGCAAGGACTCAAAAAAAGCCTGGTTCAACGACGTTTCTGTAACCACTTACCGGCACGGCCTGGTTGGATGTATCGAGGTAGCCACAGGCAAGCCACAACCGGTAGGCAGCGCCGTTCAGGCTGTAGAGATACACACCTGCAGCACGCGTAATGGAACGAGCAGCTATCACCAGCAAGCTATCGAGTATTACCTCACGCCTGCCAGCGATACCCGTCACCAGCATGGGCGGGTCAAAAGCCGCTGCGAAACTTTATGGGATGACGCTGCACCGGATGTACGCACCACGTCCCAGGAAGAACACACGTACCAACGTGCAGCGCCTACGGCACGGCGGGCGATGGGTAGCCGACTGCGCACCCAGGTGCACTACACGGCGCACGACGGCCAAAGCCACTACGCCGTGCGTGAGCAGGACGTCACCACCGGCGTCACCTTGCTAAGCGAAGACACCGAGGGCACGCGTGTAGGTTATACCTATGACGCGCTGCAGCGGCTGTGCCAGGCAGAGGTACAGGACCCTGACGCACCCGCCGCTCGCACCTTCGCTTACCGCCCGATGGGCAAAGACGGGTGGCCAGAGACTGAGCAAACCAGCGCCACGGGCACGACCACGCGCATCGTATTCGATCGGCTGGGGCGTGAAACGAAGCGCTACCGCTGCGACGGTTGGCAGGTAGCGCGCGGGGATGAGCAGTGCTACTGGGAAGGACGATACGACGGGTTCGGCCGGTTGGTGGAAGAGACAGAATTTGACGATTTTGGCGCTAACGCTGCGGTAACAGGGCTCACCCGGCGATACACCTACGACGACTGGGGCTACGTCTATGCAACAGAGCAAGCCGATGGCACCCGCCAAGTGTCGAACACCAGCCCTTTCGGTAAAGAGGGGCACATTACCGAAGGATGGCTTGAGAGCGCGCCGGATGCCGGTGGCATACGGGCAAAGCAGGGTAAAACCCGCACTGAATTGGGCCGCCTCGGTAAACCGGTACGGACAGAGGTATTAGACGAGAACGACAAGGTTGAGCACTGGACGGAATACACCTATGACGGCTGGGGCCAGTGCCTTGAACAGACCGAACAATTTCGCCAGGGCAACGGCCTAAGCGTGGTGCATCGTACCTTAATGGATTACGACCCCTGGGGCCGCTTGCAGCGCACTGTGCAGCCAAACAAGGATGAATTTTTGCAAGCCTTCGCCACGCACAGCCGTGACGCGCTGGTAACCGAACTCAGCTACAAAGCCAGCGACAGTGGCGCCGTTGCAGCCACGATGCTTGCCACCCGTGACTTTGATGGGCTAGGCCGGGTGACCCGTCAAACCCAAGGGGGCCGCACCCTGGGCTATCGCTATGACGGCAGTGCCACGGGCCCTGCGCAGCTGCGGCAGGCGGACGGCCAGACCATTGACTACACCTATAAGCCCTCACTCACTGGTAGCCCTTTAACAGCAAAAAGCGGCGGGTTGAGCTTCAACTTTGGTTACCACAACACAACGGCGCGGTTACTCTCGGCCGACCCCGCCGATGCTCAAGGCCTGCCCTTAGGCCAACACACCGTGGGGGCCATCGCCAATGCCTACGGCTATTCGGCAAGTGGCCAACTGCTACAAGAAACCCGCACCGACCAAGGCAAGGCGTATACCACTGACTATAAACACAGCTTTGCCGGCCGGCGGCTAACCCGCACCGACAGTGAAGTAGGCAGCGCCCGCTATCACTACGACAGCGCTGGGCGGCTTAGTGAGCAGCACGCGCTGTGCGTGCAAGGGTCACAAGTGGAGGCCGTTAAGCTGCGCTACGACCCCTTCGGGCAGCTGTGCAGCCGTGAATGCGGCGAGATTAGGACCGAATCCGTGTACGACAGCCTGGGCCGCGAACGCGAACGTCGCGTGTTCCGTGGCGACAGCCTGCTCAGCCGCCAGCAACATGCGTTCGAGGGCAACGGCAACTTGGCTGAACGCTTGACCTTTGACGAGGGCGACCAGCAGGTCTTGTGTGAGCGGTTCACCTACGACCTGCGTAACCGCTTGGTAGAGCAACGCAACAATGGAGACGAAGGTGTCCTGCCCCGTGATAGCTTTGGCCAACCGTTCACGTGGCAGTCGTTTGAGTTCGACGCTTTGGACAACCTCACTGAAACCTTTACCGAGTACGCCAACAAGGACATACGACAAAGCAAGGCGACGTATAGCCCCGATGACAGTTGCCAGCTCGCCCGCCTCGCTCACACCCTGATGAACAGTAAAAAGGCCCTTATAAGCGCAAGCGACGAAACCTTCCGCTACGACGCCAATGGCCGCCTGGTCGAGCGTGGCCGCGGATGGACGCTTACCTATGACGCCTTTGGCCGCCTGGCGAGCCTGAGCAGGCCCACTAACGCGCCCCGCGCCTACCGCTATGACCCGCAAGGTAGCCTGTGCGCGGTGAGCGAAGGCTCTGAGGATCAGCAGCGTTTTTACGATGGGCTAAGCGTTGACCATGTGCGCCGGGACACCCAGGTGCAGCGCTACCTGAGCACCGCAGGTACGCCCCTTGCGCTATTACAGGGCGACACCGCCACTGCGCTGATTACCGATCGCAATGGCAGCGTGACCGGCGAGTTGCGAGAAAACACCTTGCACACTGCCATCTACGATGCCTACGGCAACAGCCATAGCGAGGCGCCATTCGTGTGCGAACTGGGCTTCAACGGGGAGCTGCGCGAAGGCGCTGACAGTGATCTGTATTTACTGGGGCGCGGTTATCGGCTGTACGACGCCGCCTTGATGCGCTTCCTCGCGCCCGATGACGCCAGCCCCTTCGGCGCGGGTGGCCTGAACCCTTATGCCTATTGCGCCGGGAACCCAGTGATGCTTTACGACCCCACCGGGCATATGCCGCAGTGGACTGCTGCCAACCTGCCCTACTACGTGGCGCCCCCAGAGCAACAGGCCGAGAGTGGTGGTGGCTTCCTGGGTGGCCTATTCAAGATGGTGGGTTGGGCATTCATTGGCTGGGAGTCGTTTTCTCTGCTCAAACTGGGCTTCATGGCTGCGACTGCGGCCACCGGCGGGCTGATGGCCGCTGGCGCGGCGGCGGTGGGGGTCGCTGCCGCAGCCCTTGGGGTAGGCGTGGCCGCGATGCTCGACGAGGATAACGAAGCGCTGATGTATGCCTCCATTGCGGTTGGGGTGTTCTCGGGGTCGTTGGGGGGGGCAGCGAGTAAGGCAATAAAGGGGGGGAAGGTGGCGGCAAAAACGACAGCGAAGATAAGCAGTACTGCCGCTCATACTGATGAGCTGGTTGAATTTGGACAACCACGTTCTGCTATTAAGCTATACGAACGCACAGGCCGTTGGCTTGGGAAGGACGTTCCTCAATATCATAACTATACTATTCCACGTACGCCGGTTAAATTACCGAGAGTATCAACACATTCACCGTCGGCAGTCTCTCAAACACGGGTAGTTCCGCAGACGCCCGGCCCGGCTCCCCGCGAGGCGCGTGAACTAGGAAGAGCTCAAGCAAAGGTACAGGCCGCTGAAGGGGAAAGTGCATTACTGGCTGGTGTTAAGAGAGCTATACAAAATCGGAAACCGTTAGACCCGAAGGTAGTGACTTCAGAAGTTCACATGGAGGCAGTACCTGTCCCTGGCAATGCATACAAACAGCAAAATAATACTAGTATTTGGAATATTCGTAACTCATAATTCAGACGTTCACTTATTCAAACTTAGAACCCACACATCTAACCTCCCCGCCCCGCCAGAGCCCCGCTTTGGCGGGGCGTTTTGCGTTTAGGCCATGCGGTCTGTACCCCTCACATGAAAAGGAGTCCACTCAATGAAACGGTATCTATTGGCCCTGCCGCTGCTGGCAATGGCAGCCCCCGGCTTTGCGAACACCGGCGTTATCAACTTCACCGGCAGCATCAAGGCGGGCACCTGCCCTATCGTCATTAAAGACCCTGCGGGCGGTAGTAACGGCGAAGTGAAGATGGGTGAAGCCTTGGCCGGCAACTTTACCCAGGCCGGCATCGAAGCCAACCATCGTGCGTTTACCATCGAAGTGACCGATGCTTCTAAGTGCGCGGGCTGGGATGGTAGCGGCGGCGCTACCAACGTGGCAAAGGTGCGCTTTACCGGCATGCAAGGCGGCGCCGACAGCGGCAACCTCTTCGCACTCAAAACTGGCGGCGCGACAGGCTTGGCCCTCGGGCTACGCGACAAGGATAAAACCCAAATCGGGCATGGTGAGCTCTCGGGTGAGTACCCCCTCACCAGCAATGGCCAAAGCGACCTGACGTTCCAGGCCTTTTACAAGTCCACTGAAGCCTCGGTTGGGGCAGGCGACGCCAATGCCGACGTGCAACTGGAATTGATCATTAACTAACACCCCCAGCACATCGCCCATTACAAGGATTTTGCACCATGAAACGCTACTTGATAGCCCTCCCCCTTCTGGCCTTGAGTGCTTCCGCACTGGCCAACACCGCCGTGATCAGTTTCACCGGTACCGTGGTCGCCGGCAGTTGCCCCATCACCATCACAGACCCTGCTGGTGGCGGCTCTGGCGCGATCGACATGGGTGAAGCCATGGCCGGCAACTTCGACCGGGCCGGTTTGGAAGTCAATCACCGGGACTTCGCCATTGAAGTAGCCGATGCAGAGAAATGCCCAGGCTGGAATAGCAGTGGTAGTAACGTAGGCAACGTACGCTTCTTTGGCCTGGCGGGGGGCGCTGACAACGATAATTTGTTCGCGCTTAACGCCAGCTCCGCGACCGCTACCGGCGTTGCACTGGGCATCAAGGATAACGACGGCACCAGCGTGGGTCATGGCGGCACCTCGAAAGACTATGCCCTCACCGGTGGCCAGGCCAACGCACTGGCCTTTACTGCCTTCTACAAATCCACCGCCAGCACCGTAGTTGCGGGCGCCGCTGATGCGGACGTGTCGGTGGAATTTACTATCAATTAACCCCTACGCGGGCCGTGCAACGCGGCCCGCCTTCGAAGGTGCCCCATGGCTTTTCGTACTGTATCTACGCTGCGCGGCGCAGCCGTGGCGGCGCTGGCGCTTGCCTGCCTGTTGCCACAGGTCACTCAAGCGGCATTAACGCTCAGTGCCACGCGGCTGGTGATGACCGATGACAAGCGCAGCGCTTCGCTGGTCGTGAAGAATCCTGGCAAAGAACCCTACGCTGCACAGGTGTGGGTAAACACCGCAGCAGACGACACCACTACCGCAGTGCCCTTGATCCCCGCGCCTGCCCTGTTTCGCCTAAGCCCAGGCGATGAGCAGTTGGTGACCGTGAACCGCCTGCCCACCGACCTACCGGACGACCGCGAAACGCTGTTTTATTTCAACCTTCAGGAAATCCCGCAAAAACACAAAGGTACCGGCAATGCCTTGCGGATCGCGCTGCGTACCCGCATCAAGGTGTTCCTCCGCCCAAGTCAGTTCAAGGGCGACCCAACCCTACGGCTCAAGGAGTTGCGTTGGCACCGTGAGCGCAGCCAGGGCCGCGATTACTTGGTGGTAGATAACCCCACGCCGTTTCACTTCTCGTTCGTCACCCTGCGCGTTCAGAGCGCTGGCAAGGCACACGCACTGACTGTGGCGCCCATGGTCGCGCCACTGTCGCAGCAACGCTACCCAGTGGACATTGCCCTGGGCAGCGACGCCCGACTTAGCGTCGCTGCCATTAATGATTACGGCGGTTTCACTGACCCGCTAGACCTTGCCTTACCTGTAGTGCCTTGACCGTCGACGTTGGAGTAGTCCATGACACCCCGCAACCCACGCCGCGCCCGGGCCGTGTTTCACGCAGCCTGGCTGGTGCCTTTGAACACCCTTGCCTACGCGGTACAGGCAGCTGAGTTTGACGCGGGCTTTCTGCGCAATAACGCCTCCGCTGGCGCCCTGGCCACACTGAATGCAAGCAGCGACATCGCCCCTGGCGAGTACGCCTTCGAGGTGTCGCTTAATGGCCAGGCTCTAGGGCAGCATAGCCTGACGTTGGAAACGGGCGAGCAGAACGAATGGCGCGTTTGCCTGCCCCTCTCGCTAATCGAGCAGGGCGGCGTTAATCTGGCCGCACTCACTGCCCCGCTTAGCGCAGGTGAGCCCTGCATAGACCTGGAACAGGTGCTGTCAGGCAGCCAGGTGAACATTGACGCCCGCCATTTCAAAGTGGCGGTCTCGGTTCCGCAGGCCGCGCTGCATCGGCGGCTGCATGGCACCACGGCGCCTTCCGATTGGGACGCTGGCATCACTGCCGGCTACCTCAACTACCAGGTCTCGGCTCGCCAGGGCAACAGCCGCCTGGGTGGCTCCAACAGCGGCAGCGACCTGTACCTTAATGCCGGCGTCAATGTAGGCGATTGGCGCCTGCGTAGCACTCAATCGCTGAGCGACAACCCTGGGCAGGGGCGGCAATGGCAGCGCTCCAATACCTATGCCCAACGCGACCTCCCCGCCCTACGGGCGAACCTCACGGTGGGCGAGCTGTTTACCCAGGGCGAAGTGTTCCGCAGCGTACCCGTACTGGGGGTACAGGTAGCGTCGGACATGGACATGCTGCCCGATGTGCTGCAAGCGTATTCCCCGGTGATCCGGGGTGTGGCGCAAAGCCGTGCCAAGGTGGAGGTACGCCGGGACGGTTACCTGCTGTACACCACCTATGTATCACCCGGCGCATTCGTGCTCGATGACCTGTCTGTGGGGGGTAGCGGCGAGTTAGAGGTAACGGTGACGGAAGACGACGGACAGGTAAAACGCTTCACGCAACCCTATTCCACCCTGGGGAACTTGCTGCGCGAAGGGGTATGGCGCTACAGCGCGGCAGCTGGCCAGTATGCCCCTGCTTACTCCGGTTCGGCCCGGCCCATACTGGCGCAGGCCAGCCTGGCGCGGGGCCTGCCCGATAACTGGACCGCGTACGGCGGGGCCATGGCCGCCAGCTTTTACCAGGCCGGGCAACTGGGCATATCGCGGGACTTCGGCGCCTGGGGCGCGCTGGCGCTGGATGCCACCACTGCTGTGAGCGACAGCGACGCCGGGCCTCATCGGGGCATGAGCTACGCCGCCCGCTATGGCAAAGCGTTCGCAACCGGCACGCAACTGCGCTTCGCCGGCTATCGTTACTCTACTGAAGGCTTTCGCGACTTCGACGAAGCGGTTTCCGAGCAAGGCAGCCGTTGGCTGCGCCACGGCTCAAGGCGCAGCCGGCTGGAGGGGGCGCTGTACCAAAACCTGGGCTTGCGTACTAGCCTCAGCCTCTCGCTGTCCCAGGAGGATTACTGGGGCTCTACCTACGAGCGCAAGCAGGTGCAGGCCAACCTGAGCACCGTGTGGTGGGGTGTCGGCGCCAATTTATACGCAAGCCAAGCGTTCGATGAGCGTAACCGTCAGTACCGCCAATGGGGTGTAAGCCTCAACGTGCCGCTGGGCAGTACGCGCTCCAGCGCAACTTTCAATGTGCAACGCAGTGGCGAGCGCCTGAGCCAAAGTGCTTCGCTGTCGGGCTACCACGACGACCTCAAACTGGGCTACCGGGCCAGCCTCGCGCAGGGCGATCAACAAAGCCGTACCGGGTCGTTCTCGGCGAACTGGCAGGGCCCGGCTGTGAACCTGGGTGCTGCGGTAAGCCGAAGCGATGACTTCAGCAGCCTGTCGGTCAATGCCAGCGGCTCGCTCGTGCTGCACGCTGGCGGCATGATCGCCGCGCCGCAGGTCAGCGATACCTTTGCCATCGTTGAAGTGCCCGGCATTCAGGGCATCGGCGTGCATAACAACAGTGGGCGCACTAACCGCGCGGGCTACACGATCGCCAACTCGTTGCGGCCGTACCGCTCCAACAGCGTAAGCCTGGACACCAGCAACCTGGGCCCAGACGTGCTGATCGACAACGGTACCCAACAGGTGATTCCGCGCCGTGGCGCGGTGGTCAAAACCACCTTCACCGGCCGCCAGGTCACACGCGTACTGCTCACTGCCCACTTGCCCAATGGCGACACGCTCGGCTTCGGCACCGAACTGTTGGACCGTGACGGCCAATGGGTGGCCACTATCGGGCAAGGCGGCCAGGCGCTGCTTGAGAGCACTGACCAACCGCAAACGCTGATGGCCCGCTGGGGCGACGGTGGTGAAAAGCGTTGCCTGCTGAACCTTGACCCCGCTAACGCTACCCAGCGGCAGGGGTATTACCTGCACACTACAGTGTGCACACCTTAAGCAGGCCTGCATTGTTCAGGCCCGCATCCGCTGTTATCGACAAGGCATTGGATATGAAATATTGCATCACAGCCATAGGCACCTTAATTGGAGCCTGCCTCGCTTCGTCCCCTAGTTATGGGCTGCCTCAAGGCTGCCGTTGGGACCCTAACTATCCAGGCCCGGCACAGGTGATCTTCAATATTCCCAACATTTTGCATGTTGCACAGGATGCCCCTGTAGGCACAATCATTGGAGGGCAGGAAATCGTTGAGGTCGGTATACCAAGGCCTTTCGCGGTGTTCGAATGCCAAAACAATGGCCGCGAGGGCCCTCTGGTAAACATCACCTATAACGCACTCAACGTTGCCCCTTTAGCCCGCTTCGACAGCGCTTTGCCCCGCATCGCCCTGCCTTTTCCGGAGCACAACGTCATTAGCACCAACATACCGGGCGTAGGCGCCAGCATCCGCCTGCAGAATGAGATTGATGGCACTACCGAGCTAGAGCCCTGGTTTATATTGCAGGGGCCCGAGGCACGGGTGCCGTTTACCTCGACCCGCAACCATGACCACCTGGCCAATGCGCGGGTAACTGGCCACAGGTACTATGTTTCCTTGATCAAGACCGGCGTTATTCCTGCGGGCCCACACACTTTCGACCCAGGGTACGAGATCATCCGTTCGGAAGTGACCAACCCCCTGCCCGGGGTGACGACGGTGCTCAACTTCAGGTTCTCGGGCAACTTGATCTCTTCCGGCTGCAATATCGGGACCGATCCGGTGACGCCCAACCCTGTTGATTTGGGCGAGTTCGATGTGAAGGATTTTGAGCAAGCTAGTGCGGGTAGCTCTCCTGTGCGGTTCGAGTTGAATTTGATCGACTGCCAGCCCCCCGCTCAAGGCACTGTACCGCGCGTGCACTTAACGCTCGACCCTGACAATGGCTCCAGCATCATCGATGCTGCCAATGGTGTTTTCAGCACCGGCAGCGGGACCACCGGCGGCGGCGTGGCCTTTCAGATTCTTAAGCAGGACGCTATTGCGCCGATGCCCCTGAACACCAATGTGCCTATTATGACTTTGCCTACAGGGAGCATGAAGATGCCGCTAAACGTACGCCTGGTCAAACATACCGGGCCGGTTGTGCCTGGCACACTTACCGGGGCGTTGAGGTTTTTGTTGACGTATGAGTGAGGGGGTGGGCCGTGCAAGCCAGCGGCCTATGTCGTGGCTGCTACTCAGAAGGCTTCGGCTAGGCACGTGAACACCGATAAAGTGCGTGGGGGTATCAAGAAGGAAGGTAGAGGACAGGTGGCGCCCCCATCAGCCGCACCCCGGCACACGATGTTCCCGCTGTGGCTGCTCCCTTCCGGGCCTGACCAGGTTAACGGGTAATCATTGCGAGGGGACCGATGGGGCCGCCATAACGCACGCTCGCCGGGTTGCCCGGTGAGCGGGGCCATTGTACAGGCTTATGAGACGGATACAACCTGCAGGAAAAAAAAAGCCGCCAGCTCAGCAGGTTACGGGCATCAATATGACCATGTATGTCTATAAGCATTTGTTGGATTAGCGCTTAGACGGGGTACCTATTAACTTTGCTAGGTTATGTGGTCAGGAAAAGACGTTTAAATTAGCCTCAAACTCCCCGTCCCGAGGCGCAAAATGAAATTCATATTACGTATATGCAGCGGTATGACCCTACTCTTCCCGGCGCTTTTTCCTCAGATAGCAAACAAGGCAACTCCGCTAATGCAGAAAAATCGTGGATTACCCGCTTACGCCTTTTCCTTGGTAATTTCTTTATGCTTTTTCATAGTCGGCTCCGCGACTGCAGCAGAATTAACAGGAAGGTTTATTACCGGGACCGAAGCCGAAAATAACTGTACGTTCGTCGCAACGGGCGAAGGGCAATCTATATACAGCAGAGATTGTGACAACAGCCAGGCACAAATAATGCTAGATAAGGTTCCTTCTACATCGAAAATTTTGATCAGCGCCCGTGACTGTAGCCAATCGTTAGATAATCAAGGGTGGTGGGTATTGCTAAAAGCGACCGCATTGCAGACCAGCACTGTACGATTAAGTACACAGGCTATTGTAAACAATGCTGTCGCCTGGAAGGCAGACCCAAGCAATAAGTTCGTAGCTCCCTTTCTTGAAATTGTAGGCGCGGACGTTAAAACTAATACAGGTAGAGCGGGATGCAGTGCGCTTTCTCTACCAACCAAATCTCAGGAGGCATCTAATAACCGCTGGCTCCTTGCTCTTGAACCAGCCAAGACGGCTACTAACGGTAGATACTCTAGCTTTGGAGGATGCTCCGACGGAGCAATGGCACGGATATACTCTATAAATCGCGAAGAATTCCAATTCCAGTGCCTACGATTTGAAGATGGGGCTGGAAACCAGTATCTACCAGCGGAGGAGAACGATAAAACTTTCTATGGACAAAATACAACGGCGAAATGCGATAAAGATATGGCGATTACTTATTTATCTCTTGAAGACGATAGTCGTTCTCCCGAGGACAGCTTCATAGTTTGCAAAAAATTCAAGAACCCTAAGAACGGTGTTTACCTTAAGCTCTCAGAGCACGCGTATGAACAGCGTGTCATTTCTCAGAGTAACCAGAACTTGATGTGTGAAAACCAGAATCAAATGGGACCCGACAATTTGGTATCAGCTCCCAATAGTGTTATGACAGGCATTAATCGTCGGAGTAAAGAAAAAAAGATTTTCTGCTCGACTTTCACGCATTAAATGGATAAAAAGTTATAAATCCTCCATACGTTGTATAGCAGCGATCCATTGACTTTCGTCATATATTTGTACCCTCAACTGCTGCGCCTTGGCCAGCTTGCTGCCCGCTCCAGGCCCCGCTACCACGGTGTGGGTCTTGGCGGACACGGAGCCGGCCACCTTGGCGCCCAGTGCCTCTAATCTTTCCTTGGCCTCGTCGCGGCTCATGCTTTCCAGGGTGCCGGTGAGCACCCAGGTTTGCCCGGCCAGGGGTAACCCTTCCACCACCTTTTTAACGCTGGCCCAGTGCATGCCAAACTCGCGCAGCTGGGCCTCCACTGCCACGGCCTCGGCGCAACGCTGTTCATCGTCGAAGTAATCACGCACGGCTTTGGCAGTGCGCTCGGCCACGGCTTGGCGCAGGTCCAGCCAATCGGCCTGCGCCAAGGCGTCCAGAGAACCGAACCGTTGCGCCAGCTTTTGTGCGGCGCCTGGCCCTACATAGGGGATGTCCAGCTTGGCCACCAGGCCTTCGAAGGTAGTTGCGGCCGCGAATTCAGGGTGAAGCTCGCCCTCCCCTTGCAGCTGAAGACCGCGCTCCAATAATTGGGCAATCACGGTGCGGTTGTGTTCTTCCTCGAAAAAGTGGCCGATCTCGTAAGCCACTTCGTTGCCGATGTCGGGGAGGTAGGTGAGCACCAACGGCTTGGCCACCATGATCCGCGCCAGGCTGCCCAGAGAGCGGGCCAGCACCTTGGCGGTTTCTTCGCCCACTTCGGGAATGCCCAACGCAAAGATAAAGCGCGCCAGGGCCGGGGTGCGGCTGGCCTCAATGGCGTTTATCAGGTTGCGGCTGGAAAGCTCGGCAAACCCTTCCAGGCCCAGCACCTGCTCTTGGGTAAGGGTGTACAGGTCTGCTGGGGAATGCACGAGGCCTTTATCCACCAGTTGCTCGACGATCTTGTCCCCAAGCCCGTCGATGTCCAAGGCACGCCGGGACACAAAGTGAATGATCGCTTGCTTGAGCTGAGCCTGGCAGGCCAGGCGCCCCACGCAGCGGTACACGGCGCCTTCGCTGACCACCTGGCGGCCCTTGCTACGCTTGATGAGCTGGGTGCGCTCTACTTCGGAGCCGCATACCGGGCAATGGGTGGGCACGGGCACTGGGCGTGCCTCGGAAGGGCGACGTTCAAGCACCACCTGCATCACTTGGGGAATCACATCGCCGGCGCGGCGGATGATTACGATGTCGCCAATCATCACGCCCAGGCGGGCCACTTCGTCCATGTTGTGCAAGGTGGCGTTGGCCACCGTTACGCCGGCCACCTTCACTGGCCTTAAACGCGCCACGGGGGTGACGGCGCCGGTGCGGCCTACCTGAAACTCAACATCCAGCAGCTCGGTAAGCTCTTCGGATGCAGGGAATTTATGCGCAATGGCCCAGCGCGGCTCCCTGGAGCGGAAGCCCAGCTCCCGCTGCGCGCCAATGCTGTTGACCTTGAACACCACGCCGTCGATTTCATAGGTGAGCGACTGGCGGCGGGCGCCGATGTCTCGGTAGTACTCAAAGCACTGCTGAGCGTTGGTGGCCACCTTCAGCTCACGGCTGATGGGCAGGCCCCACTGCTGAAGTTGTTTGAGGTTACCGATGTGGGTATCAGCGATGTCGTGGCTCACCTGCCCAATGCCATAGCAACAAAATTCCAGCGGGCGGCTGGCGGTGATGCGTGAATCCAATTGGCGCAGGCTGCCAGCGGCGGCATTGCGGGGGTTGGCGAAAGTTTTGCCGCCCGCCTCGGCCTGGGCAGCGTTCAGCCGCTCGAAGCCTGCTTTGTTCATAAATACTTCGCCTCGTACCTCCAGGGTGTCGGGCCAGCCGCTGCCTTTGAGCTTGAGCGGCACGTTGCGGATGGTGCGCACGTTCACGCTGATGTCTTCGCCCGTGGTCCCGTCCCCTCGAGTGGCCCCGCGCACCAATTGCCCCTGTTGGTACAGCAAGCTCACTGCCAGCCCGTCCAGCTTGGGCTCGCAGCTGTACTCCACCTGCTGGGTTTCAAGGCCCTCGCGCACGCGGCGGTCAAAGTCCAGCAGCTCCTGCTCTTCGAAGGCGTTGCCCAGGCTGAGCATGGGGATTTCATGGCGCACTTGGCTGAACTTGGCTTGGGCCGCGCCGCCTACCCGCTGAGTGGGCGAATCTGGCGTGACCAGGTGCGGGTTGGCGTCTTCCAGCGCTTTGAGTTCACGAAACACACGGTCGTATTCGGCATCGGGAATACTGGGTTCATCGAGCACGTAATAGCGGTAGTTGTGCTCGTCCAGTTCTTGGCGTAGTTCGAGAATGCGGGTTTCTGCGTTATTCATCAGGCGTAGGTCCGGCCGGGCGGTTTCAATCGCTTGTCAGTAGTCAAAAACAAAGAAGCCAGGCCGCGGGCTGAAGTGAGAGCTTCGCCTGCAAGCCTGGCTTTTAAACATAGCCTGCGTTAGCGCTTATGAGTAAGCGCGCGGCGCTCAAACTCCACAATACGCTGGCGGTAATGTTCGATGGTTTGCGCAGTCAGTACGCTGCGCTGGTCGTCCTTGAGTTCACCGTCCAACTCATGGGCGAGTTTGCGTGCCGCCGCTACCATCACTTCAAACGCAGGTTTGGGATGACGAGGGCCGGGCAGGCTCAGGAAGAAACACACCGCGCGGGTGGTGAAGTGGTCGATGTCGTCCAGGTCGAATACACCCGGCTTAACCGCATTGGCCATGGAGAACAGCACCTCGCCGTTACCTGCCATGCTTTCGTGGCGATGGAAGATATCCATGTCGCCAAAACGCAGGCCGCTTTCCAGGATGTTTTGAAGCAGCGCGGGGCCTTTGAAACCGTTGGGGTCGCGGGAGATCACGTTGATGACCAGCACTTCTTCCACGGGGGCCGCGCTGTCGCCAAAACTGGGGCCATCATCGAGGCGTTCGTCATCGCGGGCTTCACGGGCAGACAAACGCGGCTCATCATTGACTACCTCGGCCGGGCGTTGCGGCGCCTGACGCTTGCGCCGGCCCTCGCGGGAAGGCGCGGTCATCGACGGCAGGTCTGCTTCATCCAACTGCGGTTCCTGGTGGTCCAGTACCCGAGGCGGGCCTAGCACTTCGGTATTGCCCTCCTCCTCCGGGAGGTTGGAAAAACTGCGGTCCAGCCTGAATTTAAGCTTACCTTTGCCACCGCGCATACGGCGCCAGCCATCGAAGAGAATGCCGGCGATCACGATGATGCCGATGACGATCAGCCACTCGCGCAGACCGATTTCCATGTAGTCCTGTGCCTCAATAAAAAGTGAATATGAAATAGGGTTAAAAACCCTTTAAAACGTGGTGCCAAGCCTATGTTCTGGTTGGTGTTTTCCCACGTACACAAAAATATGAACAATAAACTATCACGACCAAAGGCAACTTTACACCGTCGCCTGCATGTGTTTTGCCTTAAAGCCTTGCATTGACTCAAGCATCCACCAACGCCAGCGCTTCTTCCACGTCCACGGCCACCAGCCTGGAACATCCCGGCTCATGCATGGTAACCCCCATTAACTGATCAGCCATTTCCATGGCGATCTTGTTGTGGGTGATGTAAATGAACTGCACCGTTTGGGACATTTCCTTCACGAGGCGTGCATAACGCCCTACGTTAGCATCGTCCAGGGGTGCATCCACTTCATCAAGCATGCAGAACGGCGCCGGGTTGAGCTGGAAGATGGAAAACACCAGGGCCAGGGCCGTGAGCGCTTTCTCACCCCCCGACAACAAATGGATGGTGCTGTTTTTCTTGCCCGGCGGCCGGGCCATGATCGTGACCCCAGTATCGAGTAAATCTTCGCCAGTCAGTTCCAAATACGCGCTACCGCCACCGAACACTTTCGGGAACAGCGCCTGCAGGCCGCCGTTGATTTGATCAAAGGTATCTTTAAAGCGGTTTCGGGTTTCCCGGTCGATCTTACCGATCACGCTTTCGAGGGTTGCCAGGGCCTCTACCAGGTCGGCGTCCTGCGCATCCAGGTAGCGCTTGCGCTCCGATTGCTGGCGGTACTCGTCGATGGCCGCCAGGTTGATGGCACCCAGGCGGTCGATACGTGCGCCCAGCCCTTGCAGTTGGTCTTCCGTTGCTGCTTCATTGGCGTCGGTGGCCAGGGTATTCAATACCCCCTGCACGTCGTAGCCGTCCTGATGCAGTTGCTCTTGTAAGGCTTTGCGGCGCTCATTCAGTGCCTGCCATTGCAGCCGGTGTTGCTCCATCTGGCCACGCAGCAATTGGGACTGCTGCTCGGCCTGGGTGCGGCGCTTTTCAGCCTCGCGTAATTCCCGGTCGGCGTCGTCCAATGCAGCACGCGCCGTGCGTAAGTCTTCGTCCGCGGCCAGGCGCTGCTCCAGCAAGCCCTCCAAGGTAAAGCGGTAATCGTCCAGCGGGGCCTCGCCCTCTTCCAGGCTGAGGGTCAGTTGCTCCTGCCGCTCAGCCAGCCGCGCCGATTGCAGCTCCAAGCGCTCCAGTGCTTGCCGGGTGGACGTGTGCTGGGCACGCAAGGCCCCCAAGCGCAGCGCCATTTGATGAGCGTTGTCGCGCTGCTGCCGAGCCGCCTGGCGCACCTGCTCCACCCCCTGGCGACGGTGCTCGCGGGCGGCCATCAAGGTTTCGCGCTGGTCGGTGTCTTCGGCCATGGCCTCCAGGGCGTCTTGCAACAGCAGGCGGCATTCGCCAATCGCCTCGGTTTCCATCGCTCGCTGCTCGGCCAGCTCGGCCATTTCTTCATCCAGTCGGCGACGGCGCAGGGCTAACTGCTCGGCCCGCGCCTGGCTGGCAGAACGTTGGGCCTTTAGCTCACCGAGCAGCCGGGCTTGCTCTTGCAAGCGACGGCGAAGGTGCTCGCGGGCCTCTTCGGCCTCGCGTTGGCGCTCGCGCGCCTCGGCCAGCGCAGCCTCTACCTGCGCTTGGGCGGCTTCGGCCGACTCGCGGGTAGCGTGCAAGTGCTCTAACTCTTGCGCCCTGGCTAACACCCCACCTTGGGTGCTGCCCCCACGGCTGACCCGCACGAAGTGGCGCCCTACCCAAAAGCCGTCTTGGGTCGCCAGGCTTTCGCCAGGTGCAAGCTGCGCCCGTGCCGCCAGTGCCTTCTCCAGCGATGCTGCCGGCCGTACCTGCCCAAGCCAGGCAGAGAGGTCTACTGGCCCGCTGACCTTATCTAGCAAGCTGCCTGTCAGGGCGGGCGTGGGTGCTGGATGCGCCAGGCGCAGGTCACCGCCGTCGAAGCCCCCAAGGCTGTGGGCGCTGATGTCGTCCAACAAGACCGCATGCAGGTCTGCACCTAGAACAGCCTCAACAGCCTGCTCCCAGCCTGCTTCTACCCGCAGCCCTTCCGCCAGGCGCGGCCGGTCGAGCCCTCCGTGCTCACTCAGCCACTCGCCTACCCCATCGGCAGGGTTTAGCGCCGCCTGCTGCAAGGCCTCCAGGGACGCCAGCCGACCACCCAAGCGCTGCAAGTCGCCCTGCCCTGCTTGTTGGGTATCGCTGAGCGTTTGCAGGGTGTCACGCACCTGCTCTAGCGATTGCGCGTGCTCCAGCTCTTGCGCCTGAAGGGTGTCGATCAACAACTCGTGCTCGGCCAGTTGCTCGTTGAGCTCCATCAGCGCGGCGTCTTCAGGGTGTGCGGCCAACCCGGCTGATTCTTCCCCTAGCCTGCGTTGGCGCTCGGCCAGCCGCTCCAGGGTAAGCTCCAATTGCTGCAGGCGTGCCTGCTGCACCTCAGCCTGCCGCCGAGGCTCGGCCGAGCGGGTATTGAAAGCATCCCATTGCTCTTGCCAGCCTTGCATCGCCGCCTCGGCCGCGTCCAGGGCCGCACCGCTGTCTTCGGCTGCCGCAGCCACCAAGGCATGCTCAGGCTCTAGCAGGGCCAGCTCTTCGTCCAGGGTGGCAAGCAGGGTGTGGTCGTGGCCCAGATGTGATTCGGTTTCCTGGCGCGCCCGTTCGGCCTCGCGCAAGTCGTCCTGCAACTGGCGCAGACGTTGCTGGCCGTGAGAAATGCTCTGCTCGATGCGGGCAATGTCGCCACCCACCGAATAAAACCGTGCCTGCACCTGGTTGAAGCGCTCTGACAGCTCATGGTGGCCGTCGCGCAGCCGTTCGATGCTGGCGTCCGCGCTGCGCTGATCGGCCACCAAGGCCTCGAAGTCGACTTCCTGTTCACCGATCAGGCTCTCGCGCTGGGCCACTTGTTCATCCAGGGCACGCCAGCGCAAGGCCGCCAACTGCGCTTTAGCCTGGCGCTCTTCGGCCTTGTACTGCTGGTATTTTTCGGCGGCCTGGGCTTGACGGTGCAAGCGCTCAAGCTGGCGCTCAAGCTCCTCGCGCAAGTCGGTGAGGCGTTCGAGGTTTTCCTGGGTACGGCGGATGCGGCTTTCGGTTTCGCGGCGGCGTTCCTTGTACTTGGAAATCCCCGCGGCTTCTTCGATGAAGTTGCGCAGCTCTTCGGGGCGGGCCTCAATCAGGCGCGAAATCATGCCCTGCTCGATGATCGAATAACTGCGCGCCCCCAGCCCGGTGCCTAGGAAAATATCGGTAATGTCCCGCCGACGGCATTTGGTGCCGTTGAGGAAATAGGTGTTCTGCCCGTCGCGGGTGACCTTGCGGCGGATGGAAATTTCCGCGTAGGCGGCATATTCCCCTATCAGCGTGGTTTCGCTGTTATCGAACACCAGTTCAATGCTGGCCTGGCTGACGGGCTTGCGGCTGGTGGAGCCGTTGAAGATCACGTCCGTCATGGACTCGCCGCGCAGGTTCTTGGCCGAGCTTTCACCCATGACCCAACGCACGGCGTCGATGATGTTGGACTTGCCACAGCCATTGGGGCCGACCACGGCGGCCATGTTGCTGGGGAAGTTGACCGTAGTGGGGTCTACGAACGACTTGAACCCCGCCAAGCGTATGCATTTAAGCCGCATGTTAGCGTGGGCCCAGGCAGGCCAGGTGGCGGGCGGCCTGCTCGGCGAAGCGGTCCGAGGCGTTGAGCATCATGGTGGGTCTGCGAGTCTGGTCTGTAGGCGAGGCGGCGATTGTATAGCAAATGGCGGCTGACTGAACCGGCCTGGCAGGGCCTCTGGCCCGCTAACCTGATTGGACGCCGCAGCCGCCAATTGCCCAATCGGGAATTTCCCTCTACAACGTAGGCTTTGGCTAGCCCCCCGCATGCGCCCCCCCTGACGGGTAGCGGCGCAACGTTCAGGTATCACAGAGCATTCCATGACACACACCCGTATAGCCTACCGCGCCAGCCTGCTGCACAGCGTGGGTGACCCCGCCGTCGTTGGCGACGATGCCTCCTACGACTACCTCAGTGATGGCCTGCTGGTGGTGGAACACGGCAAGATCGTGGCCAAGGGCAACGCCCAGGCGTTGCTGCCTACCCTGCCGGCAGACACGCCGGTGGAGCAGTTTGAGCACGCGCTCATTACACCGGGGTTTGTTGACACCCATATCCACCTGCCACAAACCGGCATGATCGGCGCCTATGGCGAACAACTGCTCGATTGGCTCAACACCTATACCTTCCCGTGCGAGCGCCAGTTCGAAAGCAAGGCCCACGCCGAGGACGTGGCCGAGCGCTTTCTGGCCGAGTTGCTGCGCAATGGCACTACCACTGCGCTGGTGTTCGGCAGCGTTCATCCGCAGTCGGTAGAGGCCCTGTTCGAGGCCGCGTTGCGCCTGAACCTGCGCCTGATCGCCGGCAAGGTAATGATGGACCGCAACGCTCCGGGCTACCTCACCGACACCGCTGAGAGCAGCTACGCCCAGAGCAAGGCGCTGATCGAGCGCTGGCATGGCCAAGGCCGGCTGCATTACGCCGTGACCCCGCGCTTTGCGCCCACCAGCACGCCCGAGCAACTGGCCTTGGCGGGGCGCCTGCTCACCGAATACGACGGCCTGTACCTGCAAACCCACCTGAGTGAAAACCAGCAGGAGATCGAGTGGGTCAAGGCGCTGTTTCCGGAGCACGACGGCTACCTGGCGGTGTACGACCACTATCAGTTGCTGGGCGAGCGCTCAGTGTTCGCTCATGGCGTACACCTGCACGAGCATGAGTGTGCACGGCTGGCAGACACCGGCTCGGCCGTGGCCTTCTGCCCTACCTCGAACCTGTTTCTCGGCAGCGGCCTGTTCAACCTGCCCATGGCAGAACGGCACGCGCTGAAGGTGGGCCTGGGCACCGATGTAGGCGCGGGCACCAGTTTTTCCATCCTGCAAACCCTTAATGAGGCCTACAAGGTGATGCAGCTGCAGGGCGCGCGGCTGAGCCCGTTCAAATCCTTGTACTTGGCCACCTTGGGCGGCGCGCGGGCGCTGGGGCTGGACGATCGCATCGGCAGCCTGAACGTTGGGAACGAGGCAGACTTTCTCGTGCTCGACCTCAAGGCCACACCCTTGCTGGACTACCGGCTGGCCCAGTGTAAAAGCATTGCCGAAACCTTGTTTGTGCTAATGACGCTGGGGGATGACCGGGTGGTGCGGCATACCTTTGCGATGGGGCAACGGGTGCACAGCCGCTAGCACCGTGGGCGGGGTTTCTAAATGACTACCCTCTACTTTTTCGCAACAGAGGCGGCACAATAGCCCGCATGATGACCGAGCCCTTTCATCCCGTGTGCTGCACACCGCTTGAGGCGCACTGCCCTTTGCCGCTTGCGGTGACGGGCGCTGCGTTTATCAGTTGTGGTTTCGAACCTTCCCTGCTGGCGTTCAGCGACTTCCAGGCCTGTGGTATCGATACGCCCCCCAGCATCGTGCGTTCGGTGCCCAAGCGTCAGGCGGAATTCCTGGCGGGCCGACTGTGCGCACGCGAAGCACTGGCGCGCCTTGGCCTCCCCGGCCAAAACATAGCCATCGGCAGCGACCGTGCTCCGCTATGGCCTGCTGGCATGGCTGGCGCCATTACTCATGGTGACGGCTGGGCCGCAGCCATTGCTGCCCCGACGCACCTGCAGCAAGGGCTGGGGCTGGACGTGGAAACCCTGCTGGCCCCTGAGCGTGCCCGGCGCCTGGCAAGGGAAATCCTCACGCCGCCTGAATTGGCGCGCTTGCCCGGCTCAGCGGAACAGGCCGCTTTAGCGGTGACCTTGACCTTCTCCATAAAAGAAAGCCTGTTCAAGGCGCTGTACCCACTGGTTAAGCAACGCTTTTACTTCGAGGCCGCAGAGCTTGTGGCATGGTCGCCTGACGGGCGGGCTCGGCTACGGTTGCTTGATAACCTAGGGTCGGATTGGCCTTCGGGCACGGAACTCGCAGGCCAGTTTTGCATCCTTGAGCAGCAGGTGCTGAGCCTGGTATCTATCCCAGCCCTACATGACGAATGGCGAAATCCCTAGGCTGTTTCCTACAACCCAGTGCTGGCGCGGCCCCCAGCCAAGCGAGGGGTTTTACCCCACATTTTGCCCACACCTTATCCACATTTCTTGATGTTGCAATGGCCTGCCAACCGCATTATCGTGTAGCCCGTTGGCGCCATACCCACTACATGTAGTGGTCTACCGCTCCGCTCGAACACAAGTTCCATACGCAATTCAAGCCCTTTTCATAGCCCGTTTTTTTTCAGCGAAACCCGTTGCCCGAGACGTCAGCGTGCGTGTCGGCCAGTTAAATCTGCTATGCCAAGGAGGGTGTTTCGCACCTCCTTTTTTATTTGAAGCCGCTGCACACCGGCCCAAGCCGGCTGCTGGCCTTTATGGTCAGTCGCTTTGGCCAGTGGTTGGTCAGCGCATGGAACGGCACTCACTTGCCGGGCCTATATTTCACATTGAGACCGTGGAGAACCTATGCATACCGACACCACTCGCGAGAACCCGCAAGGCCAGGCGCCTCAGGGCGTGGGCTCCGCTCAGGAGCTGAGTGCCACCGCGCCCGGCCAATTGCGCGTGATCAAGCGCAACGGTACTGTCGTTCCCTATACCGACGACAAGATCACCGTGGCCATCACCAAGGCGTTTCTCGCAGTGGAAGGCGGCAGCGCTGCCGCGTCGTCGCGCATCCACGACACCGTTGCACGGCTGACCGAACAGGTCTCCGCCACCTTCCGTCGGCGCATGCCCTCGGGCGGCACCATTCATATCGAAGAGATCCAGGACCAGGTAGAGCTGGCCCTGATGCGTGCCGGCGAGCAGAAGGTCGCGCGTGACTACGTGATCTACCGCGACCAGCGCGCGAAGGACCGTGCCAGCCGCGGCAACGCCGGTCAGCCTGCACAGCCCCACCCCAGCATCCGCGTGACCCGCGCCGACGGCACCCTTGAGCCCCTGGACATGGGCCGCCTGAACACCATCATTTCTGAAGCCTGCGAAGGCTTGCTGGAAGTGGACGGCGAGTTGATCCAGCGCGAAACCCTGAAAAACCTGTACGACGGCGTGGCCCTCAAGGACGTAAACACCGCCCTGGTGATGACCGCCCGTACCCTGGTCGAGCGTGAACCGAACTACTCGTTCGTTACCGCCCGCCTGCTGATGGACACCCTGCGCGCCGAAGGCTTGAGCTTCCTGGAAGTGGCCGAGAGCGCCACTCACCACCAAATGGCTGAGCTGTATGCCAAGGCGTTGCCCGCCTACGTGGCCAAGGGTGTGCAGTTCGAGCTGCTGAACCCGGAGCTGGCCAAGTTCGACCTGGTAAAGCTGGGCGCGGCCATCGATCACGAGCGCGACCAGCAGTTCACCTACCTGGGCCTGCAAACCCTCTACGACCGCTACTTCATCCACAAGGATGGCGTGCGCTTCGAGCTGCCCCAGGTGTTCTTCATGCGCGTGGCCATGGGCCTGGCCATCGAAGAAAGCAACCGCGACGAACGCGCCATCGAGTTCTATCGCTTGCTGTCGTCCTTCGACTACATGGCGTCCACCCCTACCCTGTTCAACGCCGGCACCCTGCGCCCGCAGTTGAGCTCGTGCTACCTGACCACCGTGCCGGATGACCTCTCGGGCATTTATGGCGCCATCCACGATAACGCCATGCTGTCCAAATTCGCTGGCGGCCTGGGTAACGACTGGACGCCTGTACGTGCCTTGGGCTCCTACATCAAGGGCACCAACGGCAAGTCGCAGGGCGTGGTTCCGTTCCTCAAGGTGGTGAACGATACCGCCGTGGCCGTCAACCAGGGTGGCAAGCGCAAGGGCGCCGTGTGCGCGTACCTGGAAACCTGGCACCTGGACATCGAAGAGTTCCTGGAGCTGCGCAAGAACACCGGTGACGACCGCCGCCGTACCCATGACATGAACACGGCCAACTGGATTCCCGACCTGTTCATGAAGCGCGTGTTCGAAGACGGCAAGTGGACCCTGTTCTCCCCGTCCGAAACCCCAGACTTGCACGACCTCACCGGCAAGGCCTTCGAGGAGCGTTACGAGTACTACGAAGCCCTGATCGAGTACGGCAAGATCAAGGTCTACAAAACCCTGCAAGCCAAGGACCTGTGGCGCAAGATGCTCTCGATGCTGTTCGAGACCGGCCACCCGTGGTTGACCTTCAAAGACCCCTGCAACCTGCGCAGCCCGCAGCAGCATGTGGGTGTGGTGCACAGCTCCAACCTGTGCACCGAGATCACTTTGAACACCAACAAGGATGAAATCGCAGTCTGCAACCTGGGCTCGATCAACCTGCCGAACCACATCGTCGACGGCAAGCTGGATACCGCCAAGCTGCAACGCACTGTGAACACCGCTGTGCGTATGCTCGACAACGTGATCGACATCAACTACTACTCGGTACCCCAGGCGCGCAACTCCAACATCAAGCACCGCCCCGTAGGCCTTGGCATCATGGGCTTCCAGGACGCGCTCTACCTGCAACACATCGCCTATGGCTCTGATGCGGCAGTGGAATTTGCCGACAAATCCATGGAAGCGGTGAGCTACTTCGCCATCCAGGCCTCCTGTGACTTGGCGGACGAGCGTGGTGCCTACCAGACGTTCGAAGGCTCACTGTGGTCCAAAGGCGTGTTGCCACTGGACTCTCAGCAGATCCTGATCGAGCAGCGTGGCGCCAAGTACATCGACGTGAACCTGGACGAAACCCTGGACTGGGCCCCGATCCGCGAACGCGTTAAAAAGGGCATCCGCAACTCCAACATCATGGCCATCGCGCCGACTGCAACCATCGCCAACATCACGGGCGTGTCGCAGTCCATCGAGCCCACCTACCAAAACCTGTACGTGAAGTCGAACCTCTCCGGCGAGTTCACGGTAATCAACCCGTACCTGGTGCGTGACCTCAAGGCCCACGGCCTGTGGGACTCGGTCATGATCAACGACCTGAAGTACTACGACGGTTCGGTGCAGCAGATCGAGCGCATTCCACAGGCGATCAAAGACCTGTATGCCACTGCGTTCGAAGTGGACACCAAGTGGATCGTGGACGCGGCCAGCCGCCGCCAGAAGTGGATCGACCAGGCACAGTCGTTGAACCTGTACATCGCGGGCGCCTCGGGCAAGAAGCTGGACGTCACCTACCGCATGGCTTGGTTCCGCGGCCTGAAAACCACGTACTACCTCCGTGCCCTGGCCGCGACCAGCACCGAGAAGTCCACCGTGACCACTGGCAAGCTGAATGCAGTCAGCAATGGCGGCGACAGCGCCCTGCAGGCTGCGCCCGCAGGCCCGGCCCCCGTGCCCAAGGCCTGCGCCATTGACGAGCCGGATTGCGAGGCGTGCCAGTAACGTCTATCGAGTGATCACCAGGGCGCCTTCGGGCGCCTTGGTTTGCCAGCGGGTAGACGAATGGAAAGCACCTGCTTTGTGGACATTCGAGGCCGTTAGGTACCTGTTGCCTGCGCCTTTAAGCCACACCAGCCACTGCCACTTCACGCCGACTGACGGCCCTACACAACACTGCCCTTAGGGCGCAGCGTAGTGCCATACCCTACTAATGTGGCCGCCATGGCGGCCCGAAGGAGCGACCCCCTATGCTGAGCTGGGACGAATTCGATAAAGAAGACGCCGCTGAACCTGCACGCGGCGCCAATGCTGGCCACGCTAGCGAAGCTGCCATGGACAAGCTCGACAGCGCCGGTGCTGGCGCTGCCCAGGAAGCCCGCGCCGTAATGGCCACCGACTCGGCCGCTATCGCCAAGGCCAAGGCGGCGCTGGATAAGCTCGACGTCGCCGAAGGGCTGGCTGAACTCGAAGGCTCCGCTGCCCGCGTTGCGGTCGATGAGAAGCGTATGATCAACTGCCGCGCCGACCTCAACCAGCTGGTGCCCTTCAAGTACGACTGGGCGTGGCAGAAGTACCTGGACGGTTGCGCTAACCATTGGATGCCGCAAGAGGTCAACATGACCGCCGATATCGCGTTGTGGAAAAGCCCCGAGGGCTTGACCGACGACGAGCGCCGCATCGTCATGCGTAACCTGGGTTTCTTCTCCACCGCTGACTCGCTGGTAGCGAATAACCTGGCGCTGGCGGTGTACCGCCTGATTACCAACCCCGAGTGCCGCCAGTACATCCTGCGCCAGGCGTTCGAGGAAGCGATCCACACTCACGCTTACCAGTACTGCATCGAGTCGCTGGGCATGGATGAAGGCGAGATCTTCAACATGTACCACGAGATCCCATCGGTCGCTAAAAAAGCCGCCTGGGGCCTGAAGTACACCCGCGCTATTTCCGACCCGGAATTCAACACCGGCACTCCGGAGACAGACAAAGAGCTGCTGCGCAACCTGATCGCCTACTACTGCGTGCTGGAAGGCATCTTCTTCTACTGTGGCTTCACTCAGATCCTGTCCATGGGCCGCCGCAACAAGATGACCGGCGTGGCCGAGCAGTTCCAGTACATCCTGCGCGACGAATCCATGCACCTGAACTTCGGTATCGACGTGATCAACCAGATCAAGATCGAAAACCCGCACCTGTGGGATGCCGACCTCAAGGAAGAAGCCACTCAGATGATTCTCCAGGGCACCCAACTGGAAATCGAATACGCACGCGACACCATGCCTCGCGGCGTGCTGGGCATGAACGCGGCCATGATGGAGGACTACCTCAAGTTCATCGCCAACCGTCGCCTGTCTCAGATCGGCCTGAAAGAAGAGTACCCAGGCACCACCAACCCCTTCCCCTGGATGAGCGAGATCATGGACTTGAAGAAAGAGAAAAACTTCTTCGAAACCCGCGTGATCGAGTACCAGACCGGTGGTGCGTTGAGCTGGGATTGAGGCTACCTGGCCCCAGCAGACCGCCTGAGTGCTTACGCATTGAGGTAGATCAAAAGGCCGCTTATGCGGCCTTTTGCAGGTACTGTTCCAAGTGCGGGGCCTATAGAAGGCGAGCTTAAGTGCTCAATACCCTCAGGGCCCTCACCAGTGCATCCATATCCTCTACGGTGGTGTTTAAGCTGGGCGTCACCCGGATGCAGGGGCCGCAGGCAGACCCAGTGCGCATCACGGTAAAAATGCCGAAGTCATTTAACAAACGCGCTGCCATGACCGTCTGGTCTGGCTGATGCGTAAACCGTAATGCACTGATACCGCAATATAACCGAGGGTCGTCCGGCGTGAGCACATCCACGTTCGCCAGCGTGCGCGCTTGCGGTACCCACAGGTCTCGCAGGTAGCGTAGCCGTGCGCCCGTCACCGCCCAGCCACCCATGGCGACGTGCTCTGCGAATACACTGGGGAGCGCCATCAGCGCAGGTACGTTAGGTGTGCCGTATGGCGACAGGCCGCGAATATCACCAGTGGGATAGGCCGTGCTACCCATGTCGGCGTCAAAATGGTTCAAACGGTCGCGACGCACATGAATCACCCCCAGACTCAACGGCGCGCCTATCCATTTCTGCAGGTTGAACCCGGCCATGTCTACCCCCAGGTCCCCAAGATCAACCTCTAGTTGACCGAGTGAATGGGCACCGTCGAACACCACATCAATCCCTCGGGCTTTGGCGGCGTGCGCAATGGCTTTAGCCGGCATCACCAGCCCGGTGCGATGGGTCACGTGGGTGAGTGCCATCAACTTTAGCCTGGGGTACTTAGCAAAAGCGTGCGTGTAGGTCGCAATCAAACCGTCGTAGGTAGGGGGGTGAGTATGACTTACGTGGATGACTTCCACGCCACGTGCCTTGTTCAACCAGCGAAAAGCACTCTGTACCGCTGGATAATCCAGGTCGCTGATTAATACCTGAGCCCGGTTGCAAGCGGTTGTAATTGCGAATAAGCGAGAACAACGCCTCTGAGGCACTGCGGGCAAACGCAATTTCATTGGCAGGCAACCCCATGAGGCTGGCGAGTTGTTCGCGGATCTCCAGGCTCTGACAAGGCTCGAACTGCTCACGTACATAGCGGGCATTGCCATGGTTTACCCAGTCGATCGCCTGCTTGTAGGCGGCAACCGTCGCCTCACTCATACGCCCGAAGTAACCACCGTCCAGGTTGATGACCCCCGGCTCTCGTGGGTAACGCCCGGCAATGTCATTCCAGAAAACAGTGTCGCTGGCCAAGTCGGCCGGGGTGAGAGCAATAGCGACCATAAAAACGCCTGGCTAGTCATGAGCCCCTGAGCATAGCCCACCCCATGCAGTTACTCTGTTCGATGAGCGCTACGACGAAAGTGCGTTCAATCCGCTGCGCCTACCCCGGCGCGGCGCGCACAGTACAAGCCGGCGTCACCTACAGCCTCTGAAGTGCTCAGTTGCAGAGCGCCCCTTGGCAAAAAAGTATCAGTTAGACGCCATCGGCGTGCTGGTCAGCCTTGGGGCGCGTGGGTATGCTCATCGCGCTCGGCTTTACTCTTCATACAATAAGGACTAATTGCATGCCCCTGCCCCGTGTCGTGGTGTTCGGCGAAGCACTTACCGATGTCGTACAAACTACGCCTGGCCACTGGCGCGGTTATCCAGGGGGCGCGCCCTGGAACGTGGCCCGCACGCTTAGCAACCTGGGCATCGCCACTGCCTTCGGCGGGGCTATCAGCCAGGATTCGCTCGGGGACGTGATCGCTGAGCAGTCTGAGGCTGCCGGCCTGGACATGCGATTTCTACAACGGGTAGACGCTGCGCCCTTGGTGGCCATCGTGCCCTCCAGTACGCCCCCTACGTACTTCTTCGCCGGAGAAGCCGACCTACACTTCGATGTTAAGCAGTTGCCTGAAGGCTGGCTCAATGAGGTAGATGCCTGCCACTTCAGTTGCATCAGCCTGGCACGCGAACCATTGGCCAGCACCTTGGTGGGCCTGGCCAAGCAGGTCAAGGCGGCAGGCAAACGCCTCAGTTACGACCCCAATTGGCGCAACCTGATGACCGCGCAGTACCGGGAGCACACGTTTCCTACGCTTGCCCGGCTGGCAGACACCCTCAAGCTGTCGGACGAGGACCTCAAGCACCTGTACCCCGGTCAGGATGAGCAACAGGCGTTGAACGCACTGCGCCAACTCAACCCTCATGCGCATATCCTGTTTACCCGGGGTGAGCGCGGCCTGGTACTGTTTACCCCTGAGGCAACGTTTGAGCAAGCCGCCCTTCGGGTGGATGTCGTGGACACCGTAGGCGCAGGCGATGCGAGCATGGCCGGTTGGCTGGGCTCGGCCTTTCTGGGCATTACCGATCTGCAACAGCGGCTGCGGTACGCGGCGGCCTGTGCGTCAGTCTCGTGCAGCCACCCTGGCGCCTACTCACCCCAGCAGGGCGAGGTAGAGGCCTTGATCGCCAGCGCCCACGCCTGACCTGCCGCTACCCATGAATGCTATGGCTGATCGCCTCGGCAGGCATTGGTAATTCGTCAATTGCGTGTATCACCAAGGCCCGCAAGGCGGCCTCGGGGTCCAGTATTTGAGGAGCCGCGATCAAACACTGGGACACGTCCAGGGGCCGCTTGGCCCCTTGAGTACGCTCTTCCACGATGCGGGTATACAGCTCGAGGTCATAATCCAGGCTCATGGCGTATTCGGACATACGCGCATGGTCCACCGACCCGTGCAGGTTCCAGTGAAATGGGTGGAACAAAAACTTGCTGTGCTTGCAGGCCGTGCGCCGCTCCCCCGCCAGGAAAATGATATTACCCATGGACTCCACCGTACCCAAATTGTGGGTATGCACAGGGACCGGCAGGGTAACCAGAAAGTTATAGAGGGAGAACCCGTAACTGCATTCGCCCCCCATGGTGGCGATCTTTATCACGATCCTGGAGGCGCCCTTCTGAACCGCCTGTGAGCATTTTTCGATGAGTTCGCCAGTGGAGGTGGAATTGATCGACGCGGTGAAATGCACAATATGCGTGGTCATGGATAACTGCTCTCCATGGAGTAAGGGTGGGGCGTGTGTTGGGTAGTGTAGCAGTGGCGTGAACGCCCTGACGGCTGAGCGGCACCACGCTACCTAAGGGTATCGCGCACCGCGCCCCGATCCTAAGATAAGGGGGTTCCTACCATTACAAGGACATCATCATGAGCCAACGCGAGATCATCGTGCCAGACAGCATGAAGCTGCTGTACGAACGGGCCGGTTATGCCCCGGCAATTAAGGTGGGCCGTACGCTCTACTGCGCAGGCCAGGTGGGCCGTACGCCAAGCCTTGAAGTAATCGAAGACCCTGAGCAGCAATTTTACGCAGCCTGGGAAAACCTTCGCCTCGTGCTGGCGGCAGGCGGTTGCGGGTTCGACGACGTGGTAGACCTGACGACCTATCACGTGGGCCTGAAGCAGTACCTGCCGCTGTTCAGGCGCGTAAAAGACGAGGTGTTCCCGCAGCGCACCTGCGCCTGGACGTGCCTTGGCATAAGTGAATTGGCCAAGCCTGGTTTACTCGTAGAAATAAAATGCGTTGCGGTACAACGATAGCCCGTACCCTGCCCCTATTACCCGCGTTCAATCATGGAGTTGCGTAATGCCCTTCTTCCGCTCGCGTGCCCGGCCCTTGTGCTTAGTGGCCTTGTGCGCGTTCATGCCCCTTGCTCAGGCAGCTCATCCCGCAAAGCACGCTACTGCCAAACCTACGGCCAACAAAGGCGTCACCCTTACCATGCTGGGAGGCAAGCTGCGCGTGAATTTGCCAGCCGGCTATAAAAGCGAACCCTTGCCACCGGGCCAGGCCAGTACTGATAGCGCCGGCGCCCACGGCACCCTGTACATGAACGATGCCCAGAAGCGGATCGTGATCACGACCGAACTACCGCTCAAAGGGACACCCGGCGCGCCGGCCCCCGGTGACGAGGCGTTCCTCGCGGGCGCCAGTACAGGCTTCATTAATAAGCAGGCGCAGGCACTGCCCGATTTTCACAAGGGCGCGGAGAAACGCATCAGGTTGAGTGGGCTGGCCGCGCAGCAGATAGACGCGACAGCGCGCATCGGTGGCGGCAAAACCTTGAACACCTACTTCATCGCCGGTTCCGGCCAGACGTTGGCGGTGATTCAGGTGATTTCGAGGGAGACTGATCATGGTGGTCATGAGGCAGTGGTTAAGCGGATTGCCTTAGGGGGGCGTTGAGTTAAGCCCCTACCTCACATACCCAGCCCTAAAAAGAGCAAAAAAAGCACCCATCGGGGTGCTTTTCGAAGCTGGTAGGCACAATTGGACTCGAACCAACGACCCCCACCATGTCAAGGTGGTGCTCTAACCAACTGAGCTATGTGCCTGCTGTGGCGCGGAATTTTACGGATATTCCATCGCCTGTCAACGATTATCATGCCCCGCGCCTTTCAGTGCCCACTGTCATAAAGCCATCATCTTGGCTTGGTACAAGGCTGAACCTTTGTCGCGTTCGAGCCCTTGCCGTGATCCGATTACGCCGTGCCCGCTCCTCGTTTTCTACCCAGCCACTGCTGCGTCGATTCAGCATTGGTGTTCGACTGTTTGGCGGTTTTGCGCTGTGCGCTCTGTTACTGGTAGGCCTGGGGCTCTTCTGCCTGAGCGAAATTCACGCGGTACGTCATCAAGCCGAAGTGATTGAACGCGGGCCTTTGTCCAGCATCGCCCAGGCTGATGGCATCGCATTGGACCTGGCCCGATTGCGCACCGAAGCGGTGCTGTTGCTCACGGCGGCCAATGACCCAGGGGCGTGGGTGAACGGCCGTATTGCCGTTGAGCAGTTGGTCAATAGCTTGGACCAAGGCTTCGACGACTACCTGCGCAGCCTGGATCAAGGCACTGAGCGCGAATCGGTTGAATTGCTGCGCGGGGCCTATGAGCCTTTCAAGCGTGAGCTGAAGGATGCCCTTGGGCTGATTGAAAAACGCCAGGTTGCCGACGGTGTGCAGAAGGTCACGGATGCCCTCGGCCTGCAAGCGGGCCTGATGGACATGCAGGTCCAGTTGCTACGGGAGCTGAATAAACAAACGTCCGCCCAGGCTTTGCAGCAGGCCGCCGCAGCGGCTCAGCGCACGGTACGCATCGTGCCCCTGGCGACTGCCGTCGCGCTGATCGTCATGCTGCTCCTGGCCTGGCGAATGACTGCGAGCATTACCGCGCCCTTACGCCAGGCAGTTCAGGTGGCCCGCGCTATTGCAGACGGTGACCTGCGCGTGGCTATCCCCGTGAGCGGCAACGATGAAAGCGCCCAACTGCTCGCCATGCTTGGCCACATGCGCGACCAACTGCATGGCTTATTGAGCCAGCTAAGCATCAGCGTGGAGCGCCTGAACGCCGGCGTGTCCCATATGGGTACGGCCATGAGCCAGAGTGCCAGTGACCTGCGCCTGCAAGACGCTGAAATCGAGCAGGCGGCCACTGCGGTGAACCAGATGAGCAGTGCGGTAGAAGCCGTGGCCACCAATGCATTGGCCACCTCCGAAGCCTCACGCAGCTCCGCAACGGCGGCGTTCGAGGGTCAGGCCCAGCTCAATGCCGCCATGACCGACATTGACCTGTTGGCCGATAAAGTGGAGAACGCGGCCCACCAGGCGCGCACATTGGAGGGGCAAACTCGGAACATCCATAAGGTGCTGGATGTGATCCGTAACGTCGCCGAACAAACCAACCTGCTAGCGCTCAATGCTGCCATCGAGGCGGCACGGGCAGGCGATGTGGGGCGCGGCTTCGCGGTGGTGGCCGATGAAGTGCGCGGCTTGGCTCATCGAACGGGCGCCTCGACGCGGGAAATTGAGCAGATGATGAGCGAGATACGCGAAGGCACGGCGATGGCCGTTCAGGCCCTGGACGAAAGCGCAGCGCAGGCCGACCACACACGCACCCGTGCGCTGACCGCAAGGGATACCCTGGGCACGATCTGCGACGCGGTGAAGGGCATCGATGGGCGCAACCAAGTGATTGCAAGCGCCGCGCAGCAGCAGGCGCACGCGTCCCGCGACGTTGACAACACCTTGATTAAAATCCGTGCGTTGTCCCTTCAAACTGCCGCGGGGGCTACAGACACCAAAACGGCCAGCGAAGCGTTGGGCCAGTTGGCCGTGGAGCTCAAGCAGATGATGGGGCGGTTTGTGTTGTAGTGAGCTGGCCGGGTGAACCCCGCACTGCCCAGCGATGCAACACCCCTGCCCCACCAGGGTCTTACACACAGTCATCGCGCCTCACGGGTACCTCTTCATGGCTGTCTTGTCTTCACCACGCCGCCGTTGGCTGGCTCTCGCCGCCCTCGGGATGTTCCTTGCCGTGGGCATGCCTTACGGCTGCTCGCGTCTGGCCTATAAAGAGCGGGAACTGATCTTCAACATCGAGCCTGGCCCTGCCAGCTGGTTCACCGGCCTGCCCGCTGGCGTGCGAGAGATGAACATTCCGGCCAGCGCCAACCTTTCCACGCCCCAGCAATACGTACACGCATGGTGGTGGCCTGCGCCGGGCGCCGATGTGCCGGGCGCCGATGCGCCGGCTGCCTTGTACCTGCATGGCACCCGGTGGGACCTGACCGCCCAATTGCGTCGCATCGGCCAACTGCGGGCGCTGGGCTTTTCAGTGCTGGCAATCGATTACCGCGGCTTTGGCCAAAGCCCTGGGGCGTTGCCTTCAGAGCACAGCGTGTACGAGGACGCTGAAGCGGCCTGGGCGCGCTTGGTCAGCCTGCAACCCGACCCCGCCAAACGCTTTATCTACGGCCACTCCCTGGGTGGTGCCATTGCCGTGGAGTTGGCCGAGCGCATCGGAGAGGGCGAAGCACCACCGGCGGCGGGATTGATGATCGAGTCCACCTTCACCAACATGGCCGACGCCGCACAAGCCGTTATTAATACCTCACTGCCCGTGCGCTGGCTGCTGTCTGAGAAGTTCGACTCGGTGGACAAGATCGATAAGGTGAAGATGCCGGTGTTGATCGTCCATGGTACTGACGACAAATACGTGCCCTCGCGCTTTAGCCAAGCGTTGTTTGCTGCCGCCGAGCCGCCCAAGCGTCTGCTATTGGTGCCCGGCGGCACCCATAACAACAGCATGAGCGTAGGCACGCGTGAATACGCCGCAGCTATCAAAGCGCTATTTGGGGTGACCGGTAGCGAGGCACGCTAGAAATAAAATTTTGTTCAGAAACTAACCCAGCGGCGGGGCGTCTGTAGCTCAATTCCGGAGCATTGTCATGAAAGAACCCCGCCACGCTGCTGACCCTGAACACGCTGAACCTGAACACCAGGCCCCCGACACTGAAGAAGAAACGCCGGGCCTGTCCCAAGAAGAAAAAAAGGAAGTCGATAACAGTAAGGCACCGCGCCCTGCCGTGCTTCACGAGATCATCCGCCAACAAGGGGACCATGAGCTTGAGCGCAGCGTAGCGGCGCTGTTCTGGTCGGCGTTGGCCGCAGGCCTCACCATGGGCCTGTCACTCATGGCCATGGGGCTGCTTAATGCGCGCTTGCCTGACACCGAGGCCAGCCATGTGATTGCAAGCTTTGGTTACTCGGCAGGGTTCTTGGCCGTGATACTGGCCCGCCAACAGCTGTTCACCGAAAACACCCTGACGGCCGTTTTGCCAGTAATGACCAACCCCACGCTGGCTAACTTCGGCCGGTTGTTCAGGTTATGGGGCGTGGTGCTGGTCGGTAACCTGGCGGGCACGCTGCTGGTATCGTGGGTAATGCTGCGCTTGCCGATTTTCGACGCCGCAACCGATGCCGCCTTTTTGGACATCGGCCATAAGGTGATGGAAAACGCCCCCATCCAGATGTTCGCTAAAGGCATTATTTCCGGCTGGATGATCGCAACCCTGGTGTGGGTGATCGCAGGCCTGGATAACGCTCGGATCTGGATGATCATCATGGTCACCTACCTCATGGCGTTGGGTGACTTCACCCACATCGTGGTGGGCGCCGCCGAGGTGTCGTACTTGGTCTGGGCAGGCGAGCTGCCGTGGAGCGAGTTCTTGATGAACTTTGCTGGCCCGACCCTGCTGGGCAACATCATCGGCGGCAGCTTGATCTTTGGGTTGATCAGCCACGCGCAGATTCGCAGCGATGCCTCCACCGGATCCGGGGCCGAGCACAACCAAAAAGGCTAGCGGGCCTCAGGCGCACCCTGCGCACTTACGGCTCGCCACCAGGGGCTCCCCTGTCGTGGCGAGAGGATGTCCAGGCGCTCCCCCAGCTGGGGGGTGGCCAATGGCATACCGGCGGCATCGGCCAGTTGGCTAATGCGCTCGAACGGCTCTTGCCAGGCGTGGCTGGCCAAATCAAAGGTACTGTTGTGGATCGGAACCATCCACTGGGCGCCAACGTCTTGTGCAGCCTTCAGGCTTTCCTCTGGCTGCATGTGAACGGTGGGCCAGGCCACGTTGTAGGCGCCGTTTTCCATCAGGGCGACATTGAACGGCCCGTAACGCTCGCCGATCCGCTTGAAGCCGTCGAAATAGCCAGAATCGCCGCTGAAAAACACCCGCCATTGCGGATCGATCATGGCCCACGAGGCCCACAGGGTTTTATTGCTGTCGGTGAGGCCACGCCCTGAGAAATGCTGCCCCGGGGTAGCGACGAAACGGACACCCGCGACGTCCGTGTGCTGCCACCAATCCAACTGGCGGATTTTGCTCGCAGGCACGCCCCACTCTACAAGCGTGTCGCCTACCCCCAACGGGGCCAGAAATACACCTGTGGTTGCCGCCAGGGCCTGGATGCTGTGGTAGTCCAGGTGGTCGTAGTGGTTGTGCGACAGGATCACGGCTGCCAGCGGCGGCAACTGCGCCAGGTCGATAGGTGGAGGGTCGAAGCGCTTTGGCCCTGCCCACTGCACGGGTGAAGCATAGTCGGAGAACACCGGGTCAGTGAGGAAGAACACCCCGTGCGCCTTGATCAGCACCGTGGAATGCCCCAGCCGCCACAGGCTGTTGTCAGGTGCCGCCAGCAACGCCTGGCGAGACACTGGCTGCGAGGGCAGCGGCGTGGGTGGCCGGGTATATGCAGGCTTGCTCAGCAGCAAGTATTTGAAGCCTATCCGTAGTTTTTTCCAGACGCCCTGCTGGGGCGACACGGTCAGGTTCTGGTAGCGGCCCTCTACGCGGCGCGACATAGGAAGGTCAGCGTCTTGCTCGGTTGCACTCACAGCGGGGACAGCCATTAGCAGTGATACTCCTAGGGCAACGATGGGTTTCATTCAGAGGCTCTCGGTTGGCCATGGAAAAAGCACCGCGGCGGACCCTGCCTTGGCTGCTACGCTTAGGGTTCACCCAAGGCAGCATACAGCCCCTTGGGCGTCAGTGCATGGCTCCACCCCCAGAGGCACGCTTGCATAAAGGGAAACGGCCTACCATGGACATCACTGCACTTACCTCGCCCGCTGTGCCTCAGTTTGCGCGCACTCGACGCATTCTGATAATCGTTAGCCTGCTGTTAGGGGTCATCATCATCGGGGCGCTGATCACGTTGCTGACGCTGGCGAACCGCCTGGATCGCACTGAGGTAGAGCGCAGCCGGTTTCTGGTCGACAAAGCCCTGCAAACCCGTGCGTCAGGCAACATGGCCCTGCTGATTACCAATGCGGTGTGGGATGCAGCCCATCAGGCCTTGGCAACCGGGCCGGTGGATCGGCAATGGGCTATGGCCGAGGGCAATTTGGGCGTTGCCCTGTACACCACCTCAAGCTTCGAAGGGGTGTTTGTGATAGACCGGCGGCTGACCCGCTACAGCCTCTACAAGGGCCAATCGAGCGAGGCGCCGTTCAGTGGCTTCATCGATGCACCACAAGCACAAATCGTCGAAGCGGCCCGGCAGGCGGCCCCCACTCGCGAGGGCATTAGCCGCTACGTGCTGTTCAATGGGTGGCCTGCGTTATTAGTAGCGGCCGTCATTCAGCCTGAGAGCACCCGGCCGGGGTTGGACCTGCAACAGGCACCGGTGATGGTATTCGTCGACCAGCTCTCGGCTGAAAAACTGGCACTGTTGGGCGAAAGCTTTGGCTTGAAAAAGCTGAGCGTGGACCGCAAACCTATTAGTCGAGCCCGCATGGCGCTGGGCAGCACCGGGTTTTTCCTGACGTGGACGCAAGCCCAACCGGGCCGCGAGTTGCTCTGGGGTGTGCTGCCAGGCTTGCTGGGCATTGGCGCGGTACTGGTGATGTTGCTGGGGTATTTCTTTTTCTTCGCCATACGCACATCGAGGCAACTTGACCATCACCTGCAAGGGTTACGTGCCAGCAACCGCGCACTCGAAGCGAGTGAAGAACGCTTTCGAACCGTGGCCGAAGCAGCATCGGACTGGATCTGGGAAGCAGACAGCCGTGGTCGGCTCACGTACCTGTCAGGGCGCTTTGCGCACGTGACCGGCTACAGCGTTGAGGCGTGGATAAGCGTGCCCATCGAGCAACTGCTCACCTGCGACACGACGCCCATCGCGCCCTGGCTCGCCTCGTTGCCAGAACATCCCGCGAGCTCCGCGACCCTGCGCTGCGCGTATCGGGATATAAAGGCCGAGCGTCGGCACTGCCGCGTTTCAGCGCGACCTATTCTGGAAGGCGGCCAGGTGATAGGGTTTCGCGGGACCGCCAGCGATATCACAGATGAAGTGGCTGCCCACGCGCAGATTCAACATTTATCCTTGCACGATGCCCTCACCGGGCTGCCCAATCGTAATCTGCTATGCCGCTACCTGGACGAGGCGCTCAGCGCCCGGCAGGAGGCGCCCCCGCTAACGCTGTTTCTCATAGACCTGGATAACTTCAAACCCATCAACGACACCCTGGGCCACCCCGCCGGGGATGTCGTGCTGCGCGAGATAGCCAAGCGCCTGAAGGCAGCAACCCGAGACCTGGACTTGGTAGCTCGGCTTGGCGGTGATGAGTTTGTGCTGATCTTGTGTGGCGCCCAAAGCCGCCTGGAGCTAGACCGCTTCTGCCAGCGCCTGATCGACAGCCTGCGCCAACCGGTGCATTACGGTGAGCACAGCCTGACGGTTGGCGCTAGCCTGGGAATTGCCCAGAGCCGGCTACAAGGCTACGACAGCAATGAGTTGATCCGCTGCGCGGACATAGCGCTCTATGAAGCCAAAGCCCATGGCAAAGACACGTGGCGGTATTTTTGCGAGCAGATGGGTGAACAAATCCAACACCGGCGCCGGCTAGAGGCTCAATTGCGCCTGGCCATCCTCAACCAGGAGCTGGTGCTGCACTACCAGCCACGTTACGAAGTCAACGGGCTGGCCATTGTCTCGGTAGAAGCGCTGGTGCGCTGGAATCACCCGGTAGAGGGTTTAATTGCGCCAGATCTCTTTATCCCCGTAGCCGAGCAGTCAGAGCTGATCGTGCTGCTGGGCCGCTGGGTATTACGAGAGGCCTGCCGAACGGCCTGCCAGTGGCCTCAACCTTTGACCGTCTCGGTTAACTTGTCGCCGGCGCAGTTCGCGCGCAGCGACGTAGTCAAGGATGTGCGCGACACCCTGATCGCCACCGGCCTGCCTGCGCAGCGGCTTGAGCTGGAGATCACCGAAAACGTCATGCTGACGGCCATCGACAGCGCTCTGAGCACTATGACTGCCCTCAAGGAGCTGGGTGTGAAGTTAAACATGGATGACTTCGGCACGGGCTACTCCTCGTTGGGCTATCTGCGCGCCTACCCTTTTGACAGCATCAAGATCGATCGCCGCTTTGTCGCAGCGCTGAGCACCAGTAATGCCCACGAAGGCGACCGGGCGGTGATACGCGCCATCATCAATCTGGGCCAGGCGATGGGCATGACCGTCACGGCCGAGGGGGTTGAAACCGAGCAGCAATTGCAGGCCTTGACCCTTGATCACTGCCATGAAGTGCAGGGGTACTTCCTCAGCCGACCAGTGGACAAAGACGCGCTGATGAGCCTGCTGACCGGGCCGCGCGAGGCCCAAGTGAAGGGGCGGATGAGCGCCGGCTGACACCGCCCCTCATCAGTGGTTACAAAACAGGGGTCGTCTCGCTAAACTGCCCGGTCATACCTTTTCGCACAGTGGCTCGAATGGCACACAGCTTCAGCGACGACGTCGCACTCATCGGCCGCATCGAGGCCGTTCCCAACCTGCTAAAAGTTTTATGCGACAGTATCGGGCTGCGCTTCGCCGCCGTGGCGCGGGTCAGCGATACACAGTGGACAGCCTGTGCGGTGGAAGATCGTCTAGGGACAGGCCCACAGGTCGGGGGGCAGCTGCCTTTGCAGACCACCTTGTGTGATGAGGTACGCGATACCCACCGCACGATCGTCATCGATCATGCCAGCACGGACCCGCTGTATTGCAACCACCACACACCGCGCCTCTATGCCTTTGAAAGTTACATCGCGGTGCCACTGTTTTTCCCGGATGGCCGGTTGTTCGGCACCCTCTGCGCCTTTGACCCGCTACCCCGCCCTTTAAAAAACGGCCCGGCGGTCGCGGTCGCCGAATCCTTCGCTAGGTTATTGTCCAGCTTGATGGAGGCACAGGACCGCCAGCAGTACACCGAACAGGCCTTGCTGATGGAAAAAGACGCTGCTGAGTTGCGTGAACAGTTTATTGCCGTACTTGGCCACGACCTGCGCAACCCGCTGTTTGCCATGAGCGCCGGTGCGGAGTTGCTACTACGTCGAGGGCAGGATGAACGCACGACGGCGGTGTTGCGCAATATTCTTACCGCAGGCGAGCGCGCCTCGAAGCTGGTAGCAGACGTACTGGACTTCGCCCGAGGCCGGCTCGGGGGTGGAATCAATGTCACCCTCGCACCCTGCCTTGATCTCTCCAGCACCATGCGCCACGTCGTGGATGAACTTCAGAGCATCCACCCCGAGCGCCACGTAGCCTTGACGATGGGGGATATCGATGGCGTGACCTGCGACCCTCAACGTATTGCCCAGTTGGTTTCCAATCTTGCGAGCAATGCCCTGACACACGGCGACAAGGCAGGCACAGTGACGGTCAGCGCACAGCACGGGGAAGCGGGCTTGACCATCAGCGTGCATAACCCAGGGCCTGTCATCGAAGGGCTGACCCTGCTCAAGCTGTTTCAACCGTTCCGCCGTGGGCGCACCCCCTCAAGTGGTGGGTCGGGGTTAGGCCTGGGCTTGTATATTGCCCAACAGATCGCCGTGGCCCATGGGGGCCGGCTGGAGGTCACCTCCACGGCCCAGGACGGCACCCTGTTCAGCTTTTACTTGCCCGATCCTGTAGTGCCACCGCACAACGCCTAACCTTTTGTCGGGGCCTGGATCCCCTTCCTCAAGCACCTCGCCCCTTTGCCGATGCCTTAAACATCTTCCCCCGGCTTCTGGTCAGGTACCTGCAATGTTTGGAAAAAGACAAAAAGCGGAGTTAGCCTCGTTGCGCGAAGAACTGGCCTTGGTCCAGCAAATTCGGGGCAGTTTGAACAATGACATGATCGCCATCCATCTGGACCCTCAAGGGCGGATCGTGCACGTCAACGCCAACTTTGAGAGAGAAATGCTGTACTCCCAGCAGGAGCTGCTGGGCAAACCCCTCGACGAACTGGTGCCCGATCACGTAAAGCGCGACCCGCTCCACGGGCGCGTACGAACGGCCCTGACGAAAGGCGAACACTTCTCGGGGGTGTTGCGGCTGCTGCGCAAAGACGGACGCGAGGCATGGCTGCGCGCCTTACTGCAGCCTGGCAAGGGCCCCGACGGCAAGGTAGTGGTGTTTTATATTTACGCCAGTGACCTCACCCGCACCATTGAAACCTCCCGCGAACAGGAAGGCGTGATCAAGGCGCTGCTGCGCTCGACGGCCGTGATCGAATTTGACCTGCAGGGCAACGTGATCACGGCCAATGACAGGTTCCTCACGGCCATGGGCTACCGCCTGGACCAGATAAAGGGCAAACACCACCGGCTGTTCTGCCTGGCCGAAGAGTACAACTCGGCCGACTACCAGGCGTTTTGGGACCAACTGCGCCGGGGAGAATACGTTGCCAGGCGGTTCGAACGCGTTGACAGTCGCGGGCAGCCCGTCTGGCTGGAAGCCTCTTACAATCCGGTGCTCGATCCCAATGACAGGCTTATCAAAGTGGTCAAGTTCGCCACCCTGATTACCGATCAGGTAAACCGGGAAAAGACCGTGGCGGACGCGGCCAACCTGGCCTATAGCACCTCCATTCAAACCGATAGCTGTGCCCACCGTGGCGCCGACGTGGTGCAACAGACCGTGGCGGTGATGCGCAACCTGGCTCAGCACATGGAAGAGGCTGCCGAAGGTATACAGGCGCTGGATCAGCAGAGCCAAGTGATCACGACCATCATCAAGACCATCAGCGGCATTGCCGAACAGACCAACCTGCTGGCGCTCAATGCCGCCATCGAGGCTGCGCGCGCCGGGGAGCAAGGCCGAGGCTTCGCAGTGGTGGCAGACGAGGTGCGCCAGCTGGCGTCGCGCACTACTCAGGCCACGGCTGAAATTGCTGGCGTGGTGCAACAGAACCAACGGCTTGCCTCAGACGCGGTCAGCGTTATCACCACCGGTAAGCAACAAGCGCAGGAAGGCCTCACCCTGGCCGGTCAGGCGGGCAGCGTAATCGTGGAAATTCAAGACGGCGCCAGGAAGGTGGTCAGCGCCGTTGGGCAGTTCACTACGCACCTGGGCACCTGAACTGCGGGTTCAGGCCTGTCGGTAGGGCAAGGCTTCGCGCGCCTGCTCGGCATACAGGCTAATGCCCTCGCGTTCGCGATCGAGGAACTCCACCACCGCGGCGCGCAGCCCAGGGTGCAGCAGGTAGTGCCAGGAGCGCGTGATGACCGGTTCAAAGCCCCTGATCAGCTTATGCTCGCCCTGAGCCCCAGCATCGAACCGGGCCAAGCCCAGGCCGATAGCGTGGTCCATGCCTTGGTAGAAGCAGGTTTCAAAGTGAAGCCGGTCGAACTCTGCCAGGCTGCCCCAATAGCGGCCATACAGGGTGTTTCCGTCCATCAAGCAGAACGCCATCGCGACAGGCTGGCCCTGCTGGTAGGCAAAGGCAATGCGGATAGCCTCGGGCATGCGCTCAGCCAACAGGCTGAAGAACAGCCGTGTCAGGTACGGCGCCTGACCGCGGACTTCGTACGTATTGGCATAGCACGCGTAGACGAAGTCCCATTGCGCCTCACTCAACGCGGCCCCGGTCAGCCACTGGAACTCAAAGCCTTGGGCGGCTACTTGCTCACGCTCTTTGCGCATCTGTTTGCGTTTGCGTGAACTAAGGGTGTCTAGAAAATCCTGGAAGTCCCGGTACCCCCGGTTGTGCCAGTGGAATTGGCAGCCCCAGCGCTCAAGCCAGTCAGGCTCAGCGGCCATACGCTGATCCAGGGCGGGGTCGGTAAAGTTGATGTGGGCGCTGGAGTACCCCGCCTCGGCCAACTGCACCGGCAAGGCTCGCAACAGCGCCATGCCGGCGTCCAAGTGAGGCGCAAGCACCCGGGGGCCGGTCACGGGGCTAAAGGGCACCGCGCACAACAGCTTGGGGTAATAGGGTATACCTGCTCGCCGGCAGGCGTCGGCCCAGCCATGATCGAACACGTACTCACCATACGAATGGACCTTGCGGTAGGCAGGCAGTGCCGCCACCAACGTGCCCTCCTCCCACAACAGGCGGTGCTCGGCCTGCCAGCCAGTGCCCGGGCCAATGCTTGCGCTGTCTTCCAGGCTGCTTAGAAAGCCATGCCGTAGAAAGGGCTGTGCGTCGACCAGCAGCCCATCCCACGTTGCGGCCGGGACATCCGCCAGGCGGGTCGCGATTTCAATGGTCATTTCTCACTTCATCCCAAGCGCCGTAGTAGGTCGAGTATCGCGTAAAAGCGTTAGTGAATCACCGCTGCAATGGCCAACGGTCTGCCCACTGCTCGTAGTAGCACTAGGGCGCGGTCTGAAAGGCCCGTACCAGAGCAGGGGTTGCCGCTGCGCTTGTCACCAATCTGCCATTTGTTTGCCACCACGCTGTCATAACCCCTCGCAATACTTGCGCCAGTTTTTAGAAGACGGGGGCGGTGCAGGCCTAACCCCGCTCTCACGTCCAACCGGACCTGTCTTGGGGTGACCACCATCCCCCGCTTTTAACCCTGGGAGTATTGTATGCGTCTTGTTTCAACACGAACCGGAGCAGGTGTATGCGCGGCCATGCTGTTGGCCGCCAGTGTGCCCGCCACTGCTGCCGTGGACGATAAGCTACTGGAAATACTTCGGGCCAACGGTTCGATCAACGCCAACCAGTATGCCGAACTCAAAGGCGACCTGGCCAAGGAGCAAGCGGCTCAGCAACAGGTGGCTGCCCAGCAAGTAAAGAAAGAAGACCTCAGCGCCTTCCAGCAAAAAGTGGCATGGGCTTCCAAGACCCAGATCAAGGGCGACGTACGCTTGCGCTACGAAGACCAGAATACCGACGGCGCGGCCAGCAACAGCGGCAAAGATCAGGACCGCCAGCGCGTGCGCGCGCGCTTTGGTGTGTACAGCGAGATCAACCCTCAAGTGGACGCTGGTATCCGCCTGGCCACCGGCAGCAGCAGCGACGCCCGCTCCACCAACGAAAACCTGGACAACTACTTCGTAAAGAAGAGCTCCTGGGTGGACTTGGCTTACTTGGATTGGCACCCCACGGCCGTGCCTAACCTGCACCTGATTGGCGGCAAGATGACCCAGCCCTGGGTGAGCATGGGCGACGTCATCTGGGACGGTGACGTGAACCCCGAGGGCGCGACCGCTACCTACAAGCACGCCATTGGCGGTAAGTCCGAGCTGTTCGGTAGCGCAGGCTACTACAACCTCAAGGACAACGTAGACGGCGAAGGTGTTGAGTTCCGTCACGATCTGCGGATGTATGCAGGCCAGTTGGGCGGCCGCTTTGGCGTGACCGACAACCTCAAGTTGACCGTAGGCGGTAGCGTTTACAGCTTCGACGGCGATGGCACAGACACCATCAACACCCTGTCCATCAATGGCAATACACCTAACGAGCAGTTCAAGCTGTACGAAGGATTTGCCCAGGTTGATGTCAGCGGGCTGCCGATTCCTTTAGCGGTGTATGGCCAGTACGTGAAGAACGCTGACGCCAGCAACGATCAAGACGTTGCCTGGCTGGCGGGTGCCAAGACCAAAGTGTTCGAGAAGTGGAGCCTGGACTACAACTATCGCGACGTGCAGCGTAACGCGGTGGTGGGCGCCTTTACTGATTCGGACTTTGGTGGCGGCTACACCGGCGCGCGGGGTCATAAGTTCAAGGTCGGCTACGACATCGACAAGAACTTCGCCCTGGGTGCGACCTACTTCCTGGCTGAATCCGATACCTACAACCGCCTCAAAACCGACGCAGACGTAGACACCCTGCAAGTGGACCTGGAAGCCAAGTTCTAACGCAGTTGTAGCAGCCTGCCTTGGCAGCGACAGGCCTTCCACCGAGTGGGAGCCGTTCGCTGCCAAGGCAGGCTGCTACACCACTGCGAGATGGGGCTTAGTCGTCCAACTCTGGAAAGAGAACGCTGGTAAAGCCAAAGCGACTGAAGTCAGCGATACGTGACGGGTACAGCCGGCCAATCAGGTGATCGACCTCGTGTTGCACCACCCTGGCATGGAAGTCATACGCTTCCCGCTGTATCGGCGCGCCCTGTACGTCCACCCCTTCGTAGCGAATGTGCTTGTAGCGCGGCACTGTGCCTCGCAACCCAGGTATGGACAAGCACCCTTCCCAGCCCTCTTCGAGCGTAGCGCTTAGCGGGGTGATTAACGGGTTGATCAACACTGTACGCTCTACCGCACTCGCCTCTGGATAACGCGCCGCCGCGTCGAACCCAAACACAATCACTTGCAGGTCTACGCCAATCTGTGGCGCCGCCAGGCCTACACCCCCTGCGGCCTGCATGGTGGCGAACATATCCGCTACCAACTCCTGCAATTCATGACTACCCAACAGCGCGTCAGGCACCGCGGGCGCAATGCGCAGGAGGCGCTCGTCACCCATCTTGAGAATGTCCCGGATCATAACGCCTCTCTGACTGAGCTCAGGTTTTCGCACCGCCAAGCCCGGCTCGTTCGTCTTCACTGCCACCGGAGGGTACGCCTGGCGCTTTCTCGCCCTTGTCCTTGCCTTCGCTGGACATGTGCTCGATCACGGCATTCATTTCTGCGCCCAGCAACAGCACCGCCGATGAGATATAGAAATACAGCAACAAGATAATGATCGCGCCAATGCTGCCGTACATAGCGTTGTAGTCGGCAAAATTTTGTACGTAGTACGCAAAGCCCACAGACGCGATGATCCACACCACCACAGCCAGCACCGCACCTGGCGTCAGGAACTTAAAGCTCTGGTCAACATCGGGGATCAGGTAATAGATGAGGGCAACCGACAGCATCAGCAACACCACCACGACGGGCCAGCGCGCCAGGGTCCACAGGGTCACGGTAAAGCTTTCCAGCCCAATGTAACCTGCGATCCAGTTCATCACCTGAGGCCCGAGCACCATCAATGCAGCCGCGCACAGCAACATCCCGGCCAAGCCTACGGTGTACAAAACAGACAGTGGCAGGCGCTTCCAGGCTGGGCGGCCTTCTGCTACGTCGTAGGCAGCATTGAGCGCGCTCATAAGCGAGCGTATGCCCGCCGAGGCCGTCCACAGGGCCGCGATGATACCGAACGAAAGAAACCCACCTTCTGACTTCTGCAATTGATCGATCACAGGGTTGACCGAATCCAGTGCCTTGGGGGGCAATACCATGCCCGCCTGTTCACGTAGCCACGAGAAAAAATCCGGCAGGTGGAGAAAGCCGATCAGCGCGATAAGAAATAAAAGAAACGGGAACAGCGAGAACAACATTTGATACGCCAATGCCGAGGCATAGGTGGACATTTCGTCCTTTGAAAACTCTTGCACGGTGCGGATCATCACCTTGCTGAACGGCAACTTTTTCATATCTGGAAAGATCATGCGGCGGCTCCTTGACTCTGCCCCTTGGCCCCCTCGGGCCTTCCCTCTGTTATCGCCGTGCCTAAAAGCACAGCGGCCATCCTAGGATGACCGCTGGTGTACGCTTAAGTTTAAAAGCGTATCAAGGCCTTACTTGGTTGCCTTGTGGGCTGCTTCTTTGGCGTCATGTGCGGCGTCTTTCACCTCGCCCTTAGCCTGCTGCGCCTGGCCTTTGATTTCACGAGCCGCGCCCTTAGCTTCGGTCTCTGGGCTATTAGTTGCGTCGCCAAGAGCCTGCTGAGCCTTACCAGCGAGTTCATTGGCCTTGCCTTTGATCTTGTCTCCAGTCCCACTCATGATGCGCACTCCTAGGTGATGATTGAATTAACTCAATCGGCATAAGCGTTGACTGCCCGCTGCGCTCAGGAGTTTCAATCAATTCATGAATTTTAAGAAACGCTGTGAAAAGGCTTATACAGCGCGGATGCCCGCGTCCTCGATAACGATCTTGCCAGCCTTGTATAGCGCACCTATGGCCTTCTTGAAGTTGCCCTTGCTCACGCCAAACTGCTGGGCAATCACCTCGGGCGGGCTGCGGTCGCTCAGTGGCAGGCTGCCGCCAGCTGCGCGAAGGGCGTCAAGGATCTGCCCTTGCAGCCCTTCCACGGCCTCCTGGCCTGCGGGCTGGAGGCTCAGGGCAATCTTGCCGTCGGCGCGGATGTCTTTGATGTAAGCGGTTTCCTGCATGCCGCTGCGCAAGAATTTGAATACTTCATTCTTGTGAATCAGGCCCCAGTGGGCGTTTTCGATAATAGCGTTGAAGCCCAGGTCGGTCTGGGCAGCGACCAATACCTGCACGGCCTGCCCTACTTGGTAACTGGCCGGGGTTTTATCGAGGTAGCGGTCCAGCTTGGCACTGGCGGTGATGCGCCGGGTACGGCGGTCAAGGAACAGGTGCACCACGCAGTAATCGCCTGCCTTGAGCGGACGCTTTTCTTCAGAAAACGGCAGCAGTAGGTCTTTGGGCAGACCCCAGCCCAGGAAGATACCGATCGAGTTGATCTCTACCACTTTAAGGCTGGCGAAGTCCCCTACCTGAGCCTTGGGGCGCTCGGTCGTAGCGAGCAGCTTGTCTTCGCTGTCCAGGTACACAAATACATTCAGCCAGTCTTCGACCTCATGGGGCGTCTCTTTTGGAATATAGCGGTTGGGCAGCAGAATCTCGCCGTCTGCACCGCCGTCCAGGTAGAGCCCGAAATCTGTATGCTTGACCACTTGCAAGCTATTGTAGCGACCCACCAAAGCCATGTTCGACACCTTTATTGACAGGCTGCCAGTGTAACCCACCATGCCGCGCCTGGTGGCCTCTCAGGCTCACGGCCTGCCCTGAGCCTTGCTGAATCGATACGTCTGTTGCGCTTAAATCGACGGGCGGCTCCCCATTGAGGTCATTCACCGGTATCCTCCCCCCGTCTACACAGGGCTTTCTGGCCTACACGACCCGCTGCGGCCCTTACCGGCCGCGCCCCTCGCGCCAGGGAGAGACGCATGCTTAAACCCAGCCTGATGCTGACCGCTGGCCTGCTGGCCGCCGCACCCCACCTCCATGCTCAAACCCTGCAGCGGGAATGGGGCGACTTCAACCTCAAATTAGGCACCACGCCTTCGCGCAGCATGGCCCAGGGGCTCGTAGCGCCTGGCACGGCAGGATCCTTTCACGGCGGTATCGACATCAGCCATGACAGTGGCTGGTATGTTGGGCAGTGGTCGCCCAGCGTAGGGCTGGCCCCCGAGACCGATTTCGAGCTCGACAGTTATCTGGGTTACAAGCAGCGCGTGGCACCAGGTTTTGGCTATGAAGTAGGCATGATCGGCTACAACCGGCCGGATATCGATAACGGTAACAGCCACCAGTTGTATGCAGGTATGCGTGTGATGGAAAGCCGATTCGGGGCTGCCTGGAGCGAGGCGGCCGGAAGCCGTTCGGGCACCCTGTTCGCAGATTTTGGCCAAGTGCCCCTGCTTAACCTGGACCTGTCGGTCAAGGTCACGCGCTACGACCTGAGCACGCCGTATGCGCTGGGTACCGGTGAGTTGGTTGACAGCTTCAACGACTGGTCGATGCAGGTGTCCCGCCCGTTGATGGGCGTAGACCTTAACCTGGTGTATAGCGCGTCAGACCTGCGAGGTGGGTCGTGTGTGGCCTACTCAGGCCACAACCCTGCCTGCGATAGCATGGTGACCTTGAAAGCGCAGCGCGCGTTCTTCTAAGCCAGCCTGGTGGGGTAAACCCGCCGCGCCCTCGCTCACCAGGGTGCGGCACCAGTATTCGGCGTCACGGCGTAAATCCAAGGCCTGACCCATGCCAATGTGCACAAAGCCTAACGCCTCATGGGCAACGATAGCTTCACGGTTGGTGACTTCAAGGCCCGCGTAGACCGTGAGGTAACCCAAAGCTTGAAGATGATCGAGCAGTGACCGATACAGCGACCGCAGTAAGCCGGCGCGGCGCCCTTCAGCCGTCATGTACACCGTGACATCAACCGACCAGCGCAACGCCAATGGCGCCTTGTGGGGGCGCGCATACGCAAAGCCCACCAGTTGATCGTTGCATTCAGCGACTAAAAATGGATAGCAACCGCGTGTGGTTGCCAGCAGCCCGCACAGGTCGGGATCGTTGTCAGCTGGTACGGACACCCCATTGTCGGGGTAGGCATGAATCGCACGCAGCGCTCGGCAGTCGCCAGGCCGCGCGGTTCTGACCAGGTAAAACGTCATAAAACAGACACCCTGAAAAAATTCCCGTAATGCGAGGAATCCATCGCAAACAACGCTCCCTGAACGTAGGCACGCAGGGTGGATCCAACCAACCCGCGATGCAAGCTTACGCCGATGTGAGGCAGCGCGTTGCGACAAAAGTGCCGCTCCGCCCGGCAGGAAGATGGCCAATGGCCAGAAATGTGATACCTATCCCAGATTGCGGCCTATCCGAACAACCAATACCCCACGGCCGTGAGCACAATCACGGCCAGCACCGGCCTAAGCACGCGGTACGCCTTAGGGTAATGACGCTTGAACTGCCTTACTCGCCCACTGGTGCTATCACTGAAGCGTTTGCTCCACGCATAGGCCTGGTTGATCCCACCTACACGCTCGTCGTCCAGGTTCTGGGGCGCAGTCGCTCGGCCCAAAAACGCGCTGACGCGCCGGTTGATACGGGTCATGAACCCGTTTGACAAGGGCCTTTCAACGTCACAGAACAGAATCACTCGGGTGTGCTCGGTTTCGTTCTTGACCCAATGCACGTAGGTTTCGTCAAACATCACGTCTTCGCCATCGCGCCACGCATAGGGCTGGCCGTCCACGTAGATCCGGCAGGCATCGGAGTTAGGCGTGGCCAGGCCCAGGTGGTAGCGCAGCGAGCCTGCGAAAGGGTCCCGGTGTGGGTTGAGGTGACTGTCCCCTGGCAACAGAGCGAACATGGCGCCTTTTACATTCGGGATAGCGCTTACCAGCTCCACGGTGCGAGGGCACAGGGCCATGGCAGAGGGCAAGGGCTTGTCATACCATTTCAAATAAAATCGCTTCCAGCCTTTCTTGAAGAATGAACCGAAGCCTGCATCGTTGTTTTTTTCCGCAGCGCGGATATAACCCTCGTCGAACAGGTGCATGGCCTCTTCGCGGATCACTTCCCAGTTATCGCGTAGCACATCCAGTTCAGGAAACCGTGCACGGTCCAGGTACGGCCGCGACGGCACGCTTGAGAACAGGTACATCAAGGCGTTATAGGGCGCAAACAGGGCGGAATGGTTGACGAACTGACGGAGCACCGGCAGCCGCGCCTTGCCGCGCAAATGAACATAGAGCGTGCTGCCTATGAACGTTAACAGCACGAGGGCCTTGACGGTGAACGAGAGGGACATGCAGGGCTCCTGGAGATGGGCAGTGCGCCATAATACACCCCTACGCTACCCCGCACAGGCCAACCGAAGTGCTACGTGACGGGTGTCATTCCAACGCGAGCGGCGCCTGGCAAGCGAACGTCTTGTGCGCAAGGAAGTCCATTGACCATACCGATGGAGCCTTTTCGATGAAATCACGCTACCGCTGGCCACTCGCGGCCATTGTCGTACTGATCGTTGCGTTATTGATCGTGCAGCTTGCGCTGCCTTACCTGGTTCGCAATTACCTCAATGACAAGTTGCACGACATGGGAGCCTACAGCGGCCATGTAGACGATGTGGACATCGCCCTGTGGCGCGGCGCCTACACGGTCAATGGCCTGCGCGTCACCAAGGTGGACGGCAAAGTACCTGTACCGCTGCTAGACGTACCTCGGGCCGACATTGCCGTCAGCTGGCACTCACTCTGGTATGACCATGCGGTGGTCGCACGCATTGCGTTCATGGGGCCTACGCTGAACTTTGTCGACGGCGGTGCGAACAAACAAGCCTCGCAGACCGGTGCTGGCACTGACTGGCGCGCTCAGCTCGAAAAGCTATTGCCTATCACGCTCAACGAAGTCCGGGTTGACCAAGGCAAGATAACGTTCAACAACTTCACGTCCAACCCCCCGGTAAAGCTGGAAGCGAGCGACATCGATGCCAGTCTTTACAATCTCACTAACGTAGAGGATGCCGAAGGCAAGCGTGATGCGCGCTTTGAAGGCAAGGCGAAGTTGTTCGACCAAGCGCCAGTGGACACCCGCGCCACCTTCGACCCCTTCAGCAACTTCGAAGACTTCCAGTTCAGGCTGCGGGTAACGGGTATCGAACTCAAGCGCCTCAACAGTTTTGCGTCAGCCTACGGCAAGTTCGATTTCAATGCCGGGCACGGAGATGTGGTGATCGAAGCCGAGGCCAATAATGCCAAGCTGACCGGCTATATCAAGCCACTGCTGCGCGATGTAGACGTGTTCAACTGGCAACAAGACGTCGAGAACAAAAACAAAGGGTTCTTCCGGTCGGTGTGGGAAGCACTGGTAGGCGGAACCGAGACCGTGCTCAAGAACCAGAACAAAAACCAATTCGCCACACGGGTGGATTTGAGCGGCAACGTCCACCGCCAGGACATCAGCCCACTGCAGGCCTTCTGGGAGATCCTTCACAATGGTTTCGTGCAAGCCTTCAATGCCCGCTATGAACAAACGCCGCCTAGCCAAGACTGATCCTGTGCCCATTGCAGGTTATGATCCAGGCTAATGAACGTGAGGAACGGCGCATGAAATTCGAAGGCACGGCGGCCTACGTGGCCACCGCCGACTTGACCTTGGCAGTGAATGCCGCGATTACCCTGCAGCGCCCCCTGCTGGTGAAGGGTGAACCCGGTACCGGCAAGACGCTGTTGGCTGAACAATTAGCGCAGGCCTTAGGTGCGCCGTTAATCACTTGGCATATCAAATCCACGACTAAAGCCCATCAGGGCTTGTACGAGTACGATGCGGTCAGCCGGCTGCGGGATTCTCAGCTGGGCGCAGACACTGTTCATGACGTTCGTCATTACCTGAAAAAAGGCAAGCTGTGGGATGCGTTCGATGCCGAAGAGCGAGTGGTGCTGCTAATCGATGAAATCGACAAGGCCGATATCGAGTTTCCAAACGACCTGCTGCAAGAACTCGACAAAATGGAGTTCTACGTTTACGAAACCAATGAAACCATCCGTGCCAAGCATCGGCCGATCATCATCATTACGTCCAATAATGAAAAAGAACTTCCCGACGCCTTTCTACGCCGGTGCTTTTTCCATTACATCGCCTTTCCTGATCGCCCTACCCTGCAACGTATCGTGGACGTGCACTTCCCGGGTATCAAGCAGGCCCTGGTCAGTGAGGCGTTGGATGTCTTCTTCGACGTCCGCAGAGTGCCAGGGCTCAAGAAAAAGCCTTCTACCTCAGAGCTAGTGGACTGGCTCACGCTATTGATGGCCGACGACGTCAGTGAAACGGTGTTGCGTGAGCGCAACCCTACCAAGGCTATTCCTCCCCTGGCGGGGGCGTTGGTGAAAAATGAACAAGACGTGCAGTTACTCGAACGCCTGGCGTTCATGAGCCGCCGCGGTAACCGATAAGCCAGCACCGAGGCCTTGTAATGCTGCTTGACCTGTTTACTCACTTACGTGCAGCCCGCGTGCCCGTTTCCCTGCGGGAATGGTTGGACCTGATCAGCGCCTTGGCGCAGCACCTGGCGTTCGCTGACAGGGAGGCGTTCTACTACCTGGCGCGCACCCTTGTGGTAAAGGATGAGCGCTATTTCGACCGCTTCGACCGGGCGTTCACGGCCTACTTCGACGGTGTGGACAGCCCTGATGACGCCTTGCAGGCCGCTATTCCTGAAGACTGGCTGCGCAAGACCTTCGAACGTAGCCTAAGCGCCGAGGAGCGTGCCCAGTTGCACGCCATGGGTGGTTTGAACGCGCTCATCGAGGCGTTCAAGGCGCGGCTGGCGGAACAGAAAACCCGTCACGCTGGCGGCAATAAGTGGATAGGTACGGGGGGGACCAGCCCTTTCGGCTCAGGCGGCTTCAACCCTGAAGGCATCCGTATGGGGGAGGCAGGCGATCGCCAGGGCAAGGCCTTGAAAGTGTGGGAACAACGCGAATACAAGAACCTGGACGATCAGGTGGAGCTGGGTACGCGCACCCTCAAGATGGCCCTGCGCAGGCTACGTACTTTTGCCCGCGAGGGTGCGGCCGAAGAGCTGGACATCGACGGCACCATCGACCACACCGCCCGGGATGCGGGGCTGCTCAACATTCAGTTAAGGCCGGAGCGCCGCAACCGGGTCAAGCTGTTGCTGCTGTTCGACATCGGCGGCTCGATGGATGACCATGTCAAAACCTGCGAAGCGTTGTTCTCGGCCTGTAAAACCGAGTTCAAGCACCTTGAGTACTACTACTTTCACAACTTCGTGTATGAGGCGGTGTGGAAGAACAACCTGCGACGTACCTCCGAACGCACGGCCACCTACGACCTGCTCAACACCTATGGGGCGGACTACAAAGTGATCTTCGTAGGCGACGCGGCCATGGCGCCCTACGAGATCACCCACCCTGGCGGCAGTGTAGAGCACTGGAATGAAGAAGCAGGGGCCGCGTGGATGCGGCGTTTTCGGGATAAATTCCAGAAGATCATCTGGATCAACCCTTACCCCAAGGATGCCTGGCATTTCACTGCGTCTACTGCGCTGGTACGTCAACTGGTAGACGACAGGATGTACCCCCTCACGCTGGCCGGGCTCGAAGAGGGCATTCGTCACCTGACCAAATAATGTAAATGACGACCCTGTTCGGCAACTGGCGTTACCTCCCACAAGAGCGCCTGCAGGGGCGCCTGCAAGGGCACCCGCTAATCATGAGGCGCAAGCGATTTTTTGTGGGAGAGAACGCAGCCAACGGCGAAATTCGCGAAAAGACGCGAACTTGTACCAAGCGTTTAGGGCTTTCGCAAAATCACGCTACCAATGGAATACCCTGCGCCAAATGAGCTCAGTACCCCGACCGCCCCACTGGGCAGGTCATCCTGGTGGATGTGCAGGGCTATCACCGACCCTGCGGAGCTGGTATTGCCATACGTATCGAGGATAACCGGCGCTTCCTCAGGCGTGGCGTCGCGGCCTAATAGCTTTTTGGCAATCAGCTGGTTCATGCTCAGGTTCGCCTGGTGCAGCCAGAACCGTGAGACCTGAGTAACGTCGATCGCGTTCTCTGCCAAGTGGTTGGCGATCAGCTCAGCCACCATGGGGCAGACTTCCCGGAACACCTTTCGGCCTTCCTGCACGAACAGTTTATCGTCGGCGCCCAGGCCTTCCTCTGCCGTTCGGTTGAGGAAGCCGAAGTTATTACGGATGTTGTTGGAAAACTGCGTTAGTAATTTGGTGCTGACCACCTCGAACTGGTGAGGTGAGCTGGCAAGGTCTGCCCGCTCTACCAAGACAGCGGTCGCAGCGTCGCCAAAGATAAAGTGGCTGTCACGGTCACGGAAATTCAGGTGCCCGGTGCAGATCTCGGGGTCTACCACCAGTACCGCGCGGGCTTGACCCAGCTGTACGGCATTGCAAGCGGTTTGAATACCGAAGGTGGCCGAGGAGCACGCCACGTTCATGTCAAAACCAAACCCCTGGATGCCCAAGGCCTGCTGCACTTCGATAGCCACTGCTGGGTAAGGGCGCTGCAGGTTGGAACAGGCGACGATTACCGCATCCACATCCGCCGCGGTACGGCCGGCACGCTCAAGGGCCTGTCGTGCGGCGGCCACCGCCATTTCACACAAAATGGACGGGCTGTCGTTACTGCGTTCTGGCAAGCGAGGCAGCATGCGCTGTGGGTCAAGGATGCCGGCTTTGTCCATCACGAAGCGGCTTTTAATGCCCGAGGCTTTCTCGATGAACGCGGCGTTGGACTCACCCAGCGGCGCTCGCTCCCCACGGGCGATGGCATCAGCGTCAGCGGTGTTTTGCTGGTGTACCCAGGTATTGAACGACTCCACCAGCTCGTCATTGCTGATGCTATAAGGCGGTGTGAACAGCCCGGTGCCGCTGATAACGACCTTGTGCACGTGCGTTTCTCTCGAAGGTGGCGCCTGGTCAGGCAGACCCAGGCGATTTTGCCACATCCACAACGAACGTGCCCATTGGCGTCAGGCCTCCACCAGCGCCCATTGCTTAGCCAGGCGCTTGTCAGAAATCGGTACCTTGGTGCCTAATTGTTGAGCGAACAGCGACACGCGGTACTCCTCCAGCCACCAGCGATACAGCACCAGGTTAGGGTCTCGCTTGCCCTCCTGGGCGTGTTTGAGCGCACGGGCCTGATAACGCGCCCACAGCTCGCTCAGCTCGCTGCTCCAAACCCGATCACGCTGCACCTGGGCACCGACCTTATCAAGCCGCAGCTCGATGGCCTTAAGGTAGCGAGGTAACTCCTTGAGCCAGGGCATGGGCGTCTCTCTCACAAAACCTGGGTATACCAGGCCGGCCAACTGCTGCTTGATGTCATTGAAGGCAACTGCCTGAGCCAGGTCGATACGCCCCTTGAAGCGCTTCTGCAGGCCGTGCCACAACGTAAGAATCTCCAGCACGAGGCGCGACAGGCGCTCAGCGTGCTCGGCCCAGCCTCCGCGCTTGCGTTCAGCGAGGCGAGCGAGGCCTTCGCCGTCACGCGGCAGGCTGGTTTCGCCGTCCAGAATGCAACTGTCCAGGCTGGCCAGCAGGATGTCCTCCACCAGCGCCTCGATGCGGCCCAAGTCTCGGTAAAGCAAACCCATTTGCGTCTGCCCAGGCAATTTGCCTCGCAGGAAACGTGCAGGCTCGGCCAATTGTTGCAGCAACAGCCGTTGCAGGGCTCGCCGATGCTGATGCTCTGCCTCGGCAGTGGTAGCGAAGCGGCCCTCGCGCACTTCCCCCTGCTCCTCTACCAACGCGGGGTACACCGTGAGTTGCAACCCGGCCACCTGATGGCGAGCGGTTTGCGCCACGGCAGCAAATGCCTTGGGCTGCACCGGTGCTGGCGCTTGGGCGGCCTTGGGCATGGCCAGTGCAGCTTGACCCTCTTGGGCAAACCGTGCCGAGAGGGTATCCAGGTCGCGACCTTCCCCCAGGAACTTACCCGTGGCATCTACCACTTCCAGGTTCATGCGCAGGTGCCCTTCCAACTGGCGTTCAGCCTCGACCCAGTCGTCTTCGCTTACACGAGCACCGGTCATACGGGTCAGCTCTGCGCCCAGCGCCTGGGGCAAGGCACCCTGACCAAAGACCATGCGGCCCAGGGCGGCCTTGACAAAGTCGGGTACGGGCACGAAGTTCTTGCGTACGGCTTTAGGCAGGTTGCGCACCAAGGCAATACACCGCGCCTCGATCAGGCCCGGCACCAGCCAGGCCAGGCGCTCGGCAGGCAGGGTGGACAGCAACGGGGCGGGCACGCGCAAGGTGACGCCATCGCGTGGGGTGCCCGGTTCGAAGTGATAACTGAGCGGCAGTGAAAGATCACCCAGTTTTAACGTATCTGGGTACAAGGTCGCCGTGACCTCGTGGGCCTCCCGCGCCAATACGTCCTCTTCACGCATGATGAGCAGGTCAGGCTGCTGTTGGCTTTCAGTTCGGTACCAATGATCGAAGGTCGCAGTCTGGTAGACCGTGGCCGGCACCCGCGCCTCGTAGAAGGCGTACAGGGTTTCTTCATCGGCCAGGATGTCTCGGCGCCGGGACTTGGCCTCCAGCTCATCAAGCCGCTCCAGCAATGCACGGTTGGCGGACAGGCAGCGCGCCTTGGACTGAATCTCGCCGCGCACCAGGCCTTCGCGGATGAACAGCTCGCGGGAAGCTACCGGGTCGATCGGCCCGAAATGCACCGGGCGCCGGCCTACGATAATCAGCCCATACAGCGTGAGCTGTTCGAACGCGACTACCTGCCCGCGTTTTTTCTCCCAGTGGGGCTCGAAGTGATTGCGCTTTATCAAGTGCTCGGCCAAGGGCTCCAGCCACTGCGCATCGATGCGCGCTACCCCTCGGGCGTAGAGCTTGGTGGTCTCGACCAATTCGGCCGCCATCAACCACTGCGGCCGCTTGCGCCCCAAGCCACTGGAGGGGTGTACCCAGAACCTGCGCTGGCGCGCGCCCAGGTAATCGCCTTCTTCGGTCTTTTGCCCTACCTGGCTCAGCAGGCCTGACAACACGGCCCGGTGCAACCGTGCGTAGTCCGCGGGCTCGGCGTTGACCGGCAATTGCAGGTCGCGGCAGATCAGCGCCAACTGGCGGTGAGCATCACGCCACTCGCGCAGGCGCAGGTAGTTGAGAAACTGCTTGCGGCACCAAGCCCGCAAGGGGTTGGAGCCTAGCGCTTGGCGTTGAGCTTCGAACCCGTTCCATAGGTTGACCAGGGCGGCAAAGTCCGAGTCTACGTCCTTCCATTGGGCATGCGCCTGGTCCGCCGCCTGCTGGCGCTCAGGGGGCCGCTCGCGCGGGTCTTGTACCGACAGCGCGCTGGCAACGATCAGCACTTCAGCCAGGCTGCCTTGCTGCGCCCCTTCGAGCAGCATGCGCCCAAGCCGCGGGTCCACCGGCAGCCGAGCCAACTGCCGCCCAAGCGGCGTGAGTTGATTGTCGCGGCTGACCGCGCGCAGCTCCTGCAACAGGTTGAAGCCGTCGCTCACGGCTTTGCCGTCTGGCGGCTCGATGAACGGGAAGGCTTCTATGGCGCCCAGACGCAGGTGCAGCATTTGCAGAATCACTGCCGCCAGGTTGGTTCGAAGGATTTCCGGGTCGGTAAAGGCGGGCCGTGCGTTGAAATCCTCCTCGCTATACAGGCGCACGCACAGGCCAGGCTCCACCCGCCCACAACGGCCCTTGCGCTGGTTGGCGCTGGCTTGGCTGACCGCCTCGATAGGCAAGCGCTGCACTTTGGCGCGGTAGCTGTAACGGCTGATACGGGCCGTACCGCTGTCGATCACATAACGGATACCGGGCACCGTGAGCGAGGTTTCCGCCACGTTGGTAGCCAGCACCACACGACGCCCTGGATGGGACTGGAAAATCCGCTGCTGCTCGGCTGGGGACAACCGTGCGTAAAGCGGCAGAATCTCGGTATGACGCAACTGCGCCTTGCGCAGGTAATCAGCGGCATCGCGAATTTCCCGCTCACCGGGCAAGAACACCAACACATCCCCGGGGCTTTTGTGGGCGTGGCGCTCCAGCTCTGCAAACTCTTCCAACGTGGCCAGAATGCCTTGGTCGATGCTCAGGTCTTCCTCGACCGTATTACCGTCTTCATCCTGCTCCCCCACCAGTGGCCGGTACCACACATCCACCGGGTAGGTCCGCCCTGACACTTCGATCACTGGCGCGCCGTCGAAATGCTTGGAGAAGCGCTCCAGGTCGATCGTAGCCGAGGTGATGATGACTTTGAGGTCTGGGCGGCGTGGCAGCAAGGTTTTGAGGTAACCCAGCAGGAAGTCGATGTTCAGGCTGCGCTCGTGGGCTTCGTCCACAATGATGGTGTCGTAGCGCTCAAGAAAGCGGTCATGCTGGGTTTCAGCCAACAGGATGCCATCTGTCATCAGCTTGACCAGGCTGCCGGGGCCGGTCTGGTCCTCGAAGCGCACCTGATACCCCACCAGCCCTCCCAGGGGCGTACCTAGCTCCTCAGCGACCCGCATGGCCACGCTGCGGGCGGCGATACGGCGAGGCTGGGTATGGGCAATCAGCCCCGCCTGGCCACGGCCCAACTCCAGGCAGATCTTAGGTAACTGGGTGGTCTTGCCCGAGCCGGTCTCGCCCGCAATGATCACCACTTGATGCTCGGCGACCAGTGTTTTGATCTCATCACGCTTGGCGGCGATAGGCAGTTGATCGTCATAGCGAATAGCAGGCACGCTGGCCCGGCGCGCCTCGACGACCGCGCAAGAGGCTCGATAACGCTCCAGCCAGCGCGCCAGTTTGGCGTCATCGGGTTTTTTGCGCAGCTCATGCAACTGCCGCCGCAGACGGTGACGGTCAGCGGTTTGGGCAAGGTCGATGTGGGTGAGCAGTGTATCGAGGGCGGGTGTAGGTTCGGTCATTAGTCTGGCCCGGGCGGGCACGGCAAAAAATGTACGCCAATTGTGGCAGATTTAGTGGCCCTTAGGGGCACGGAGGCGCAGGCTGGGTGCGCTCGGCTGAGCGCCCTGCCTGCTCCGTAGGGGATAGGGCCGCCAGCCTTTAGGCGATTTTTTTCAAGCCGAGCTTTTTGAGTTCTTCATCTCGCAGCGCTCGGCGCAGGATCTTGCCTACGTTCGTGGTAGGAAGGGCGTCCCGGAACTCGACAGACTTGGGTACTTTGTACCCGGTAAGGTTGGCGCGCATGTAGTCGAGCACCTGGTCACGGGTGAGCGTCATGCCCGGCTTGATCACCACGAACACCTTGATCACTTCACCGGATTTTTCGTCTGGTATGCCGATGGCGGCGCACTGAAGCACCCCAGGCAGCGTAACTAGTACATCTTCCAGCTCATTGGGGTACACATTGAAGCCGGACACCAGAATCATGTCCTTCTTGCGGTCCACGATACGGATGTAGCCGTCCGGCTGAATCAAAGCGATATCACCGGTCTTGAGCCAACCCTCCGTGTCGAGCATCTCAACAGTCGCCTCCGGGCGCTCCCAGTAGCCCTTCATCACCTGGGGGCCTTTCACACACAGCTCGCCGATCTCGCCAAAGCCCAGCACATTACCGCTGTCGTCAATCACTCGACACAGGGTTGAGGGCACGGGCATACCGATCGTTCCTACCTGCACACCCTGCTTGGGGTTCACGGTGGCCACCGGGCTGGTTTCAGTCATGCCGTACCCTTCGCAGACGTTGCAGTGGGTAACCTCTTCCCAGCGCTCGGCGACCACCGCCTGCAAGGCCATGCCGCCTGATAACGTCAGCTTGAGGTTGGCGAAATCCAGCCGCCGGAACTCAGGGCTGTTACACAGCGCCACGAACAAGGTGTTAAGCCCCACAAAGGCATTGAACCGCCACCTACTCAATTCCTTGACCATGGCTGGCAGGTCGCGCGGGTTGCTGATCAGCACGTTGTGGTTGCCCATCAGCATCATCGCCATGCAATGAAAGGTAAAAGCGTAGATGTGATACAGCGGCAACGGGGTAATGATCACCTCGCTGCCTTCGTTGAGGTTCGAGCCCATTGCAGCCTTGCACTGCAACATGTTGGCCACCAGGTTGCGATGGGTGAGCATGGCGCCTTTGGCGATCCCTGTAGTGCCGCCAGTGTATTGCAGCACGGCCACCTCCTCGGCACCGGGCGAGGCGTCGTTGACCTCTTTACCTTGCCCCAGTGATAGCGCCTCGTTGAAGCGAACTGCGTTAGGCAGGTGATAAGCCGGAACCATTTTCTTGACGTAACGCACCACACTGTTGACCAGCAGGCGCTTAAGGGGTGGGAGCAGGTCTGCCACCTCGGTAACGATCACGTGGCATACGGCGGTTTTGGGCACCACAACCTGCGCCAGGTGCGCCATGTTGGCCAGGCACACCAAGGCCTTGGCGCCGGAATCCTTGAACTGGTGCTCCATTTCACGGGCGGTATAAAGTGGGTTGGTATTGACCACTACAAGCCCTGCACGGATCGCACCGAACACAACCACAGGGTATTGCAGAACGTTGGGCAACTGAACTGCAATCCGGTCGCCAGGGGCCAGGTCGGTATGGTGCTGGAGCCAGGCCGCAAATGCGCCGGACAGGGCATACAGCTCGCCATAGGTAAGCGTCTTGCCCAGGTTGCTGAAGGCTGGCTTATCGGCAAACCGCTGGCACGCCTGCTGAAGCACCGCCTGGATATTAGGGTACGCGTCAGGGTCAATGTGAGCAGGAATGCCCGGCGGATACTTGTCTGACCAGAAATTTTCAGCCATGGGAACCCTGCTCCTCGCGCAGCGAAATCACCGCATTCGATGCGATTTTATAGATAGTTCAAAAGCGCGCCGAGATTATCATTTTTGCCAAAGACCGCCTAGCGCTGGTAAGGGCCAAGCGGTCATGGCATGAACGAATGCTCTGCTTCGGTCACATTCAGAACTCTTTGCATTGAGTTATGCCTCGCCGAGTTCGGCCTCGGCCTCCTCCCGCAAAGCGCGCCGCAACACCTTGCCCACCGCAGACATTGGCAATGCTTCGCGCACCGTGATGTGCTTCGGTACTTTATAGGCGGCCAAGTGGGCACGGCACCAGTCGTTCAGGCTTTGCATACTTAACGACGCGTCACGCGGCACTACGAACAGGCGAATGGCTTCACCGGTGCGCACGTCTGGCACACCGATTGCCGCGCAGTTGAGCACCTCCGGGTGCGCCATCACGACGGCCTCGACCTCGCTGGGGTACACGTTGAAGCCCGACACGATGACCATGTCTTTTTTGCGGTCCACGATGCGGATAAACCCATCGGCCTCAATTACACCAATGTCGCCTGTTTTCAACCAGCCTTGCGCATCCAGCACCAAGGCCGTGGCGTCTGGCTGCGCCCAATAGCCCTTCATCACCTGAGGGCCTTTTATACACAACTCGCCGGCATGGCCTGGAGGGAGGGGCTCACCCGCCTCCCCAATGACCTTTACTTGCGTGCCTACCAAGGGCAGCCCTACTGTGCCTACATGCCCCGCCTGGCCATAAGGGTTACTGGTGACCCCTGGAGACGCCTCGGTCAGCCCATACCCCTCGGTGATCCGGCAGCCGGTGAGTGCTTCCCAGCGCTCGGCCGTGGCACGGGACAGGGCAGTGCCGCCAGCCGTGGTGACCCTGAGGTCGGAAAAATCCACTCGTGAAATATTGGGGTGATTTATCAAGGCTTCAAAAAGGGTATTCAAGCCCACGAAAGCAGTGAATCGCCAGCGCTCCAGCGCCTGTATCAGTACGTGGATCTCGCGTGGCCGGCTGATGAGTACGCTGTGGTTACCCGTTGCTATCATGCACAGGCAGTGCGCCGTAAACGCGTAGATGTGGTACAGGGGCAAGGGTGCAATAACGGTTTCTCCACCTTCGCGGACCCAGGGCTGGCCATCCGGGGCAAGCTGCTCAAAGCCTGCCAGCACCTGTTGCATATTGGCCAACAGGTTGCCGTGGGTGAGCACCGCGCCCTTGGCGGTGCCGGTAGTACCGCCGGTGTATTGAAGCAGCGCAGTGTCTTCCCGACACAACCGCACCGGTGCGAACACGCCCTTGCGCCCGCGTGCCAGCGCGCACTTCAAGCGCACCGCGCTGGGTATCGAATAGGCAGGCAGCGCCTTATAGAGCCTGGCTACAGCGAAGTCTGCCATCCAGCCTTTCAGGGTGGGCATCGAGTCGCTGATCCGTGCCTCGATCACATACTCGATGGGCGTGTCTGCCAAGACCTCCTCAACCCGGTCGCCGAACAGGTTCAGGTAAACGAGGGCGCGGGCCCCAGAATCCTTGAATTGATGGCGCATCTCCCGAGGGGTGTAAAGCGGGTTGGTATTGACCACGACCAGGCCGGCACACAGCGCGCCAAAGACCACCACGGGGTATTGCACGATGTTGGGGAGCTGCACCGCGATCCGGTCGCCGGGCTTGAGGCCCGTGTGCTGCTGAAGCCAGGTGGCAAAGGCCAGGGCCTCGCGCTCCAGGCTGCCAAAGGTGAAGGTATGGTCCGTGTCACTGAACGCATATTTATGGGAAAAAAGTGTGCAAGAGGCGTGGAAAAGCTCCACCACCGAACTCCACGTACTGAAATCGAGCGTGGAAGGCACGCCCTCGGGGCGCTTGTCGCTCCGGACATCGGGATGCATGGTTGTTTTCCTTGTTTTAACACGCGAGCGTCTTGCCCGCGTAATGCAGGGCGGAAATTAGCAGCCTGAGCCCATATGGCAACCGCTGATCGCCGCTTATTTACATCCTGAATTGATATGCCTGAGGCGCATGGCGATACACTAGCGCCTTTACCTTCAGGAGCGCCCACCCATGACTGACAGCACCAACACCCCCTACGAAGCCCTTGAGGTTGGCCAGACCGCCAGTTATTTCCGAACGGTGAGCGAGCGTGAAGTGCAGCTGTTCGCGGAGCTTTCCGGCGACCGCAACCCGGTGCATCTGGACGCCCAGTACGCGTCTAAAACCCTGTTCAGAGAGCGAATTGCCCATGGCATGTACACCGGTGCCCTGATCAGCGCAGCCGTGGCGTGCGAGTTGCCCGGCCCCGGCACTATTTACCTGGGTCAGAAGATGACTTTTGAAAAACCGGTCAAGCTGGGCGACACCCTCACGGTGCGCCTGGAAATCCTTGAGAAATTGCCTAAATTCAAGGTGCGGATCGCCACGCGCGTATTCAACCAGCGCGATGAACTGATCGTGGACGGCGAGGCCGAGATCCTCGCACCGCGTAAGCAACAGAGCGTGACCCTGACCACGCTGCCTACCATTACAGTGGGCTGAATAAAAAAAGGCGGCCGAAGCCGCCTGAAAAAATGCCTTGCGTGTCGAGCACAACGGCTGACGCTGTGTCGAGATCACAGCCTAGCGTTGGCGCCCGTTAAGGGCGGTGACACAGATCAACGCTTCTTCGGTTTCTTTTTCGGTTTCTTTTTGGCCGTAAGGGGCATCGCCTGCTCGAACGCGCGCCGCATCTCGGCCAGGCGCTTGTCGTTCAGGTCATGTTGCCGGCGTGCGCGCTCAGCGTTGAAGTCCAGCAGGTTCGTGTCGTCAGTCATGGTCGGGGCCAGCGGCGGTGAGGCCATTATCATCCCCTGTCATCGTGCCCATGACCAGTCACACCTGAAGGTCTACCCACAACCCTTGACGAGCCGGGGCGTCCATCAGCGGCACCGCCGGCACGGTGTTGTCGGCATTGAGCGTATCGCCAGGGACCACCAACGGCTCGTCTGACGCCACGCCCAACTGGGCCTCGCGCTGACGCCGACGGCGCTGCTCATGCTCTTGCAGCAACAGCGCAGCATCTTCGCGCTCCCGGTTTCGCAGGTCTATCTCAGTCTCGCTGGAGGCCGGCTGTGGCGCCGCGACCTCCGGAATGTTCGGCGTTGGCTTGACCGGGTCGAGCTGTGGGTTGACCGGTACAAAAGGCTGCAAGCTCACAGGTGGGATCATCGGGCCTCCGATTACCTGTCCAAAGGGCTGCGGCAGGGTACTTAACCCTGCGTGCGCAGTAGGGGTTGACCGATGTATCGGCCGCTGCGCGACAAACTTGAGGGCAAGCGCCACTGCCCTTGTGCCGCGCTGAACTACAATTGCGCCAGGCAACTTTGGTTCTCGTGAAGCGATCCGTTAGAATCCTTGGCTTTTGGCAGGCGGAGTACGGCATGGCGCAGCAGTATCAACCAGGACAACGCTGGATCAGCGACAGCGAAGCGGAGCTGGGCCTGGGCACAGTGATCGCCCAGGATGGCCGCCTGCTTACGGTGCTTTACCCTTCCACCGGCGACACCCGGCAATACGCCTTGCGTAATGCCCCGCTCACACGCGTGCGTTTCTCACCTGGGGATGTGATCACCCATTTCGAGGGCTGGAAGCTCACGGTACGGGAAGTGGACGACGTGGACGGCCTGCTGGTGTACCACGGCTTCGATGCCCAACACCAACCCTGCACCCTGCCCGAAACGCAACTGTCCAATTTTATTCAGTTCCGGTTGCCCAGCGACCGCTTGTTCGCCGGCCAGATCGACCCTCTGCAGTGGTTCGCGCTGCGCTACAACACCCTTGAACACAATAGCCGCCTGATTCAGTCGCCGCTTTGGGGCCTGGGTGGGGTGCGTGCGCAACCCATTGCGCACCAGTTGCACATTGCCCGTGAAGTCGCGGACCGGATTGCGCCGCGAGTACTGCTGGCTGACGAAGTCGGCCTTGGCAAAACCATCGAGGCGGGCCTGGTGATCCACCGTCAGTTACTCGCGGGCCGCGCCAGCCGGGTCTTGATCCTGGTGCCTGAAAACCTCCAGCACCAGTGGCTGGTAGAAATGCGCCGTCGCTTCAATCTGCAGGTGTCCCTGTTCGACGCTGAGCGCTTCCTTGAAAGCGATGCCAGCAACCCTTTCGAAGATGCGCAGTTGGCACTGGTATCGCTTGAATGGCTCACCCGTTCCGAAAAGGCTCAGGATGCCTTGTTCGCCGCCGGCTGGGACATGCTGGTGGTAGATGAAGCCCACCACCTGGTATGGCACCCTACCCAGGTCAGCCCTGAATACGCGCTGGTCGATCAGCTGGCGCAGGTGATCCCCGGCGTGCTGCTGCTCACCGCGACGCCCGAGCAACTGGGCCAGGACAGCCACTTTGCCCGTCTACGCCTGCTCGATCCAAACCGCTTCCACGACCTGGAGGCCTTCCGCCGTGAAAGCGAGCACTACCGGCCAGTGGCCGAAGCGGTTCAGGAACTCCTCGATCAAGGACGTTTGTCAGAGCGTGCCCACGCTACCATCCACGAATTCCTGGGGGCCGAGGGCGAGGCCTTGCTGGGGGCGGTGCAGGACGGCGACGCCCAGGCCAGCGCACGCTTGATCCGCGAGTTGCTCGACCGTCACGGTACCGGCCGGGTGCTGTTCCGTAATACCCGGGCTGCGATCCAGGGCTTCCCTGAGCGTGAACTGCACCATCACGCACTCGAAGCGCCTGCGCAGTACGCCACCCTTCACGGCCGCGAAGCGCTGTACCCGGAAGTTGCCTTGCAACGTACCCAGACCGAAGGCGACGAAGACCGGTGGTGGCGCTTCGACCCACGGGTGGCCTGGCTGATCGACACGCTCAAGGCCCTCAAGAAGGTCAAGGTGCTGGTGATCTGCTCCCGCGCTGAAACGGCTATGGATCTGGAAGATGCCCTGCGCGTGCGTTCTGGCATCCCGTCTACCACGTTCCACGAGGGCATGAGCATTCTTGAACGAGACCGGGCCGCTGCCTACTTCGCAGACGAAGAATACGGCGCCCAGGTATTGATTTGCTCGGAAATTGGCTCCGAAGGCCGCAACTTCCAGTTCGCGCACCATCTCGTGCTGTTCGATCTGCCAGCGCACCCGGATCTACTGGAGCAGCGCATCGGCCGGCTGGATCGTATCGGCCAGAAACATGTGATTCAGCTTCACGTCCCTTACCTCGCGGGCACGGCCCAGGCGCGCCAGTTCCGCTGGTACCATGAAGCCTTGAACGCCTTCCTTAATACCTGCCCTACCGGCAATACCCTTGAGCACCACTTCGGTGAGCGGCTAAGTACTGAGCTGGCAGGCGGTAGCGAGGAAGGCTTCGACGCGCTTATCCAGGAAGCCAAGGCAGAGCGCGAGCGCCTGGAAGCCGAGCTGCACAGTGGGCGTGACCGCCTGCTGGAGCTCAATTCCGGCGGTGCTGGCGAAGGCCAGGCGCTGGTCGTCGACATAGAGGAGCAGGACGATCAGTTCGCGCTGCCTATCTATATGGAAACCCTGTTCGATGCCTTTGGCATAGACAGCGAAGACCATTCGGAAAACGCCCTGATCCTCAAGCCCAGTGAGAAGATGCTCGATGCCAGCTTCCCGCTGGGTGACGACGAAGGCGTGACCATCACGTACGACCGTGAGCAGGCGCTGGCACGTGAAGACATGCAGTTCCTGACCTGGGAGCACCCTATGGTCCAAGGCGGCATGGACTTGGTACTGTCCGGTTCGATGGGCAACACGGCCGTGGCGCTCATCAAGAACAAAGCCCTCAAGCCCGGCACGGTATTGCTGGAGTTGCTGTACGTCAGTGAGGCCGTGGCGCCCAGGGCCCTGCAACTGGGCCGTTTTCTGCCCCCTGTAGCGCTGCGCTGCCTGCTTGACGGTAATGGTAACGATCTCTCGCCCCGGGTAGCGTTCGAAACCCTCAACGATCAGCTTGAAAGCGTGCCCAAGGGCAGCGCCAACAAGTTCATCCAGGCCCAGCGCGACGCACTTTCGCCCCGCATCAATGCTGCTGAGGCGAAGGTCACGCCACGCCATGCAGAGCGCGTGGCCGAGGCACAACGCCGACTGGCAGCAGAGCTGGATGAGGAAATTGCACGCCTTACTGCCTTACGCGCCATCAACCCAAGCGTGCGCGAAAGCGAAATCGATGCACTAAGGGCTCAGCGCGAACAAGGGATGGCCATGCTGGAAAAGGCTGCATTGCGACTTGAGGCCATACGCGTATTGGTGGCTGGATAACCACGCCGCCGGCGGCGCCGCAATAGCGCTGCCGGCGCCGCTGCTACCAACCACCACTCGCCGCACCATTACTGTGCAGCTATCACTCAGTTGCACGCTCCTGGAACACAACCCAGGGCGAAACCACCACCGCCCACAACTGAGGATCACGCTCTAGCAAATCGGCAGCGTGGCGCTCACTTACTTTGCACAGGGTGCCGGCCTCTAGCCAGGCACTTACCCGCGTGTGTTGGTTTTCTGCCATGGCTTCGGCCACTGAGATAAGGTCCAGCGTTGGCGCGACCCACAACAGTGCGTCTCGGGCAAAGAAGGGCTGGAGCTCTTCCCAAGTGATTCTCGCTGTCTCACCCAGAAGTTTGGCATAGAGGGTGCTTGTCTGTTGCGTCATGGATCAGGGCCGTAAGTCTTTGAGTAGCCGCCATAATAGCGGCTGCCCTTCGCCGGAAAAACCCGGTTTCAAATTCAAGAGCCGTGGCGAGGCCTCGTTAATCCAGGCGCTTAGCCAACAGCGCCGATACCCTGCGCCCTGATTCTATAAGAAACGTTCATAAAAGCGACATTGCGCCAGCGCTTGATAACCGGCCTGCTTTTCAAGGGTTCAACCTGCGCTCTACACTGCGTCGGTCACACCAAGGGGAGCTGACCGGCTGATCGATCTTGGTGCACCCTGCCACGGCAGGCGCAGCGCCATGGTCCTACGGTGTCAGCCGCAAGGACTATAAAAACTAAAAACACACGAGTGGAGCCTTATGCACAACACTACCAAGCTGTCCAAGTTGTTTGCCGCCATGGTGCTTGCAGGCGCCGCCAGTTACTCATTCGCCGCCGACACTATCAGGGTAGGCATCGCAGGGCCCAAAACCGGCCCAGTCGCCGAATACGGCAGCATGCAATTTCGCGGCGCTCACATGGCCATCGATCAGATCAACGCCAAAGGTGGCGTGGATGGCAAAAAACTCGAAGCCGTTGAATACGACGACGCCTGCGATCCTAAGCAGGCGGTAGCCGTGGCCAACAAAGTGGTCAACGACGGTGTGAAGTTCGTGGTGGGCCACTTGTGCTCCAGTTCTACCCAGCCTGCATCGGACGTCTATGAAGATGAAGGCATCCTGATGATTACCCCGGCTGCCACCAGCCCGGAGATCACCAACCGCGGTTACAAGCTGGTGTTCCGCACCATCGGCCTGGACAGCGCCCAAGGCCCTGCGGCCGGTAACTACATTGCCGACCACGTGAAGCCTAAGATCGTGGCGGTCGTTCATGACAAACAGCAGTACGGCGAAGGCATTGCCACCGCCGTGAAAAAAACCCTGGAAGACAAGGGCGTGAAAGTCGCCCTCTTCGAAGGCGTGAATGCCGGCGACAAAGACTTCTCCTCGCTGATCGCCAAGCTCAAGCAAGCCAACGTAGACTTCGTGTACTACGGCGGTTACCACCCCGAGCTGGGCCAGATCCTGCGCCAGGCTAAAGAAAAAGGCCTGACTGCGAAGTTCATGGGCCCGGAAGGCGTGGGCAACGATTCCATCTCGCAGATCGCCGGTGAAGCGTCCGAAGGCCTGCTGGTAACCCTGCCCAAGTCATTTGACCAGGACCCAGCCAACCAGGCATTGACCAAGGCGTTCAAAGACAAAAACGAAGACCCGAGTGGGCCGTTCGTCTTCCCGTCTTATACCGCTGTGCAGATCATTGCCGACGGTATTAAAGCGGCTAAAAGCGAAGACACCGATAAAGTCGCGGAGGCCATCCATGCAGGCATGTTCAAAACCCCAATGGGCGACTTGAGCTACGACGCCAAGGGCGACCTGAAGAACTTCCAGTTCGTGGTCTACGAATGGCACTTCAACAAGCCTAAGACCGAGGCGAAGTAAACACCCCCGCTGCGGCCCCCGAAGCCCACTGCTTACCGCGGTGGGCTTTGCTTTATGAGTACCGAAGCCTGGCCTGCGTAGCCAGGCTTCCCTGAACATCTTAAAACCATCACCCGCAGCCAACCGGCGCGGCTGACGCCAGGCGCACTTCTATTGTGCCTCGCTCGGCCCATCGCACTGGCGGCATGCGGGAGGGTTTTTAGGAGCGCGGCACATGCCCGATATTTTTCACTTTCTGCAACAACTGGTTAACGGTCTTACCGTTGGCAGCACCTATGCCTTGATTGCCATCGGCTACACAATGGTCTACGGCATCATTGGCATGATCAACTTCGCTCACGGCGAGGTGTACATGATTGGCTCTTATGTCGCCTTCATGGCGCTGGCCGGCCTGGCCATGATGGGCGTGCACAGCCTGCCGGTACTGATGATCGCAGGCTTTGCCGCAGCCATCGTGGTTACCAGCGCCTATGGCTACAGCATCGAACGGGTTGCTTATCGCCCGTTGCGCAACAGCAACCGCCTGATTCCGCTGATCTCCGCCATCGGCATGTCCATCTTCCTGCAAAACGCTGTGCAGCTGTCGCAGGGGTCGGGCAACTTCGCTATTCCCAACTTGCTACCGGGCAACCTCACGTTCGGCCCAGGTGGTGCGCAGGAAGTAGTGATCTCCTACATGCAGATTCTGGTATTCGTGGTCACGCTGGTGACCATGTACGGCCTGACCCTGTTCATCGCCCGCTCGCGCATGGGCCGTGCCTGCCGCGCCTGTGCCGAAGACATGAAAATGGCCAGCCTGCTTGGCATCAACACTAACAGCGTGATCGCGCTTACGTTCGTGATCGGTGCAGCATTGGCTGCGGTTGCGGCCATGCTGCTAAGCATGCAGTACGGCGTCATTAACCCGAGCGCGGGCTTCCTGGTGGGCCTTAAAGCCTTTACCGCCGCCGTGCTGGGGGGTATTGGCAGCATTCCCGGCGCCATGCTGGGTGGGTTGGTACTGGGCGTGGCTGAGGCCTTCGGTGCAGACGTATTCGGCGACCAGTACAAGGATGTGGTTGCGTTCGGCCTGCTGGTCTTGGTGCTGCTGTTCCGCCCGACCGGCATCCTGGGTCGCCCGGAGGTAGAAAAAGTATGAGCAAGTCCATCAAGTCGGCACTGTTCAGCGCGTTGCTGGTGTGGGCCGTGGCCTACCCGGTGTTCGGCCTCAAGTTGGTGTTCGCGGGCGTCACCCTCCAAGTGCAGGGCGCAGACACCACTACCCTGGCAATCATCGCGGCCTGTTCACTTGCCTTGTTTGTGCGGGTACTGCTGGCCGGCCAGCGCACTGCACCTCGATCCCGTAGTCAGGCGCTGCTCCCTACACACATAACCGATTGGCTGACCCTGCCCAGCACTCAGCGCTGGGGGTTGGCAGCGCTTATCGTGCTGGCGTTCATTTGGCCCTTCTTCGGGTCACGCGGCGCCGTGGACATCGCAACCCTTGTGCTGATCTACGTCATGCTAGGGTTAGGCCTGAACATCGTCGTGGGCCTGGCCGGCCTGCTCGACCTGGGCTACGTAGGGTTCTATGCCGTAGGCGCCTACAGCTACGCCCTGCTCTCCCACTACCTGGGCCTGAGCTTCTGGGAATGCCTGCCGCTGGCTGGCTTGCTGGCGGCCTTGTTTGGCTTCGTGCTGGGCTTCCCGGTGCTGCGACTGCGTGGCGACTACCTGGCCATCGTGACCTTGGGCTTCGGCGAGATCATCCGGATCTTCCTGCGCAATCTCACCAGCATCACCGGTGGCCCCAACGGCATCGGTGGTATCGACAAACCCACCCTGTTCGGCTTGAGCTTCGAGCGCCGGGCCGCAGACGGCGCGCAAACCTTCCACCAGTTCTTCGGGCTGGACTACAACCCTGCGGACAAAGTGGTGTTTCTCTACCTGATCGCGCTGCTGTTGGCGCTTGTGGCCCTGTTCGTGATCAATCGGCTATTGCGCATGCCCATCGGGCGCGCGTGGGAAGCCCTGCGTGAAGATGAAATCGCGTGCCGCGCACTGGGCCTCAACCCGACCATCATCAAGCTGTCCGCCTTTACGTTAGGGGCTGCCTTTGCAGGGTTCGCGGGGAGCTTCTTCGCAGCCCGCCAAGGGCTAGTCACGCCAGAATCCTTCACCTTCATCGAATCGGCCATCATTCTGGCCATCGTGGTGCTGGGCGGGATGGGCTCGCAACTGGGCGTTATCCTGGCGGCAATCGTAATGATCCTGTTGCCTGAGTTGATGCGCGAGTTCAGCGATTACCGCATGTTGATGTTCGGTGCCTTGATGGTGCTGATGATGGTGTGGCGCCCACAAGGCCTGCTGCCTATGCAACGCCCCCATATGGAGCTGCGTCGATGAGCCGTAACCTTTTGCAAGTAAGCGATCTGTCCATGCGCTTTGGTGGGTTGCTGGCGGTCAATGGGGTGGCCCTGACCGTCAAGGAAAAACAAGTCGTGTCCTTGATCGGTCCCAATGGGGCAGGCAAAACGACAGTGTTCAACTGCCTGACCGGGTTCTACCGGCCTTCGGGCGGGCGCATCGTTCTGGACGGCGAAGAGGTGCAGGGCCTGCCGGGCCATGTGATAGCGCGCAAGGGTGTGGTGCGCACGTTTCAGAACGTACGCTTGTTCAAAGACATGACCGCAGTCGAAAACCTCCTGATTGCCCAGCACCGGCACCTGAACACCAACTTTCTGGCAGGCCTGTTCAAAACTCCGGCATTTCGCCGGAGCGAGCGCGCGGCCATGGAGTACGCCGAGCACTGGTTGGAGCGGGTCAACCTTAAGGACATGGCCAACCGCCCGGCGGGCACGTTGGCTTATGGGCAGCAGCGGCGCCTTGAAATTGCTCGATGCATGATGACCCGCCCGCGCATCTTGATGCTGGACGAACCCGCCGCTGGCCTCAACCCACGGGAAACCGACGAGCTGAAGGCGCTGATCGGGGTATTGCGCGAGGAGTACAACGCCACCGTGCTGCTGATCGAGCATGACATGAAGCTGGTTATGACCATTTCCGACCACATCGTGGTCATCAACCAAGGCACCCCTCTAGCCCACGGCACGCCTGAGCAAGTCCGGGACAACCCCGACGTCATCAAAGCCTACCTGGGGGAAGCCTGACATGCTGCAGTTTGAAAACGTATCGACCTTCTACGGAAAAATTCAGGCTCTGCACGAGGTGAACGTAGAAATCCGCCAGGGCGAGATCGTCACTCTCATTGGCGCCAATGGTGCAGGGAAGTCCACGTTGCTGATGACCCTGTGCGGGTCGCCACGGGCGCACTCGGGCAGCATTCGCTACCTGGGTGAAGAACTGGTTGGGCTGGAGTCGGCCCAAATCATGCGTAAAAGCATTGCCGTAGTGCCCGAGGGGCGGCGGGTGTTTGCCCGGCTTACCGTGGAAGAAAACCTCGCCATGGGCGGCTTCTTCACAGATAAGGACGACTACCAGGCGCAGTTGGACAAAGTGCTGGCGTTATTTCCGCGCCTCAAAGAGCGCTATAGCCAACGCGGTGGCACGATGTCCGGCGGCGAACAGCAAATGCTCGCCATTGGCCGGGCGCTAATGAGCAAGCCACGGCTGCTGCTGCTCGATGAGCCATCGCTAGGTCTGGCGCCTATTATCATTCAGCAGATTTTCGACATCATCGAACAGCTGCGCCGTGATGGCGTGACGGTGTTCTTGGTAGAGCAGAATGCCAACCAGGCCCTGAAAGTCGCAGATCGCGCCTATGTACTGGAAAATGGCCGGGTGGTCATGACAGGTACCGGCGAGGCGCTGCTGGTAGACCCAAAAGTGCGTGATGCGTACCTGGGCGGCTAACCTCGGCCACTGGGGTACCTTGCCGTACCCCATGGGGTGCAGGCCAGGAGCGTGATAACGTGGCGGCCTGCTTACCTGGAGGTCTCATATGTTTGCTGCTCGCCCATTGCTACTTGCTGCCCTGCTGCCGATGTTCGCCGGCTGCCAACTGGCGGGGTCGTTCGGAAACGACGCCCCGCCTGAGCTTTCGGGGCAAACCCGGATGCAAGGCACCCTCAAAGTGGACAGTGGGCAGTGGGTATTCGCGCCCTGCGACTCTGCGCGCACATTCATTGTGGAAGACAACGGCCGCACTGGCCTTGCCGACTATGTGACTAGCCTCCCCATGCAACCAGGGGCGTTATTCGCCGACCTACGAGGCCGCTTTGACGGCACCACCGTCGAAGGCACGCCGGGCCATCTGAACCTTCAACGCCTCTACCGTGTGGAGCGCACGCCAGGCGCGTGCAAGGACAGCAATTTTAAACTGACGCGCTTTTATGCCCAGGGCACCGGGTGGGCAGTACGCGCCAATGCCAGAGGCATGATGCTGGTACGCGAGGGGCAGCCCGACCTGGCCGTGCCCTACGTGATTGAACAAATGCCGGGGGGTGGCACCAGCTTGAGCAGTGAGGCCAATCATCAGCGCATCGAACTGTGGCTAGCCCCTCAAACCTGCACCAGCGACACGGGAGTTAGCGCACTGACGGCTGAACTGCGTACGGGCGACCAAGTGCAGCGTGGCTGTGCCTACGCCGGTGGCGCCCAGGATGATTGAACCGCGCGGCTAACCCAACCTAGACCGACGGGTGCTCGGTGGCCGATGCTCCCAGAGCAGGTATAATCGCCGGCTTGCAATTGCGCCGCGCCGTCGCGCTGGCCCCTGGACTTTCAATGCTACGAATTACCGAACTCAAACTCCCCTTGGATCACGCCGAGGACGCACTGCGCCTGGCGATTATCCAGCGGCTGGCCATCACCGAAGCCGAACTGCTGGCCTTCAGCATCTTCAAGCGCAGCTACGATGCCCGCAAAAAAAACAGCGAGTTGCTGTTCATCTATGCAGTGGATGTCGCCGTGGCACAAGAAGCCGTGCTGTTGCAGCGATTCGAAGGGGACCACAACATTAGCCCCACGCCCGACATGGCGTATCGGTTCGTGGGCCAGGCACCGGCCGACGCCGGCGCACGGCCGCTGGTAGTCGGGTTTGGCCCTTGCGGGATTTTCGCCGCCCTGGTGCTGGCGCAAATGGGCTTTCGCCCGGTGGTGCTGGAGCGTGGCAAGGAAGTACGCCAGCGCACCAAGGACACCTGGGGCCTGTGGCGTAAAGGCGAGCTGAACCCCGATTCCAATGTGCAGTTCGGCGAAGGCGGCGCCGGTACCTTCTCCGACGGCAAGCTCTACAGCCAGATCCGGGACCCTCAGCACCACGGCCGCAAGGTACTGGAAGAATTCGTCAAGGCGGGTGCGCCCGACGAGATCCTTTACGTCAACAAACCCCATATCGGCACCTTTCGCTTGACGGGCATGGTCGAAAACATGCGCCACGAGATCATCGCCCTGGGCGGGGAGATTCGCTTTGAAGCCAAGGTCACCGACCTGCTGGTGGAAAGCGGGCAAGTGGCAGGCGTCCAACTGGCCAGCGGCGAGCAATTGCTGGCACGTCATGTAGTGTTGGCGTTGGGGCATAGCGCTCGTGATACGTTCCGTATGCTGCACGCCCGCGGCGTGTTCATGGAGGCCAAGCCATTCTCGGTGGGCTTCCGTATCGAGCACCCGCAATCAGTCATCGACAAGGCCCGCCTGGGTAAATATGCCGGTCATCCCAAGTTGGGCGCGGCCGATTACAAACTGGTGTACCACGCCAGCAACAACCGCTCGGTGTACAGCTTCTGCATGTGCCCAGGGGGTACCGTGGTGGCGGCCACCTCCGAGCCAGGGCGGGTGGTCACCAACGGCATGAGCCAATACTCACGCAACGAGCGCAACGCCAATTCCGGCCTGGTAGTGGGTATCTCGCCCGAACGTGATTACCCCGGTGGGCCCTTGGCGGGGATCGAGCTACAGGAGCAACTGGAAACCGTCGCCTATGTAATGGGTGGCAGCAGTTACCATGCGCCGGGCCAATTGGTGGGGGACTTCCTGGCAGGCCGTGCCTCAACTGCACTGGGTAGCGTGGAGCCGTCCTACAAGCCCGGCGTGGCGCTCATAGACCTGGCGGCCACTTTGCCGGCATTTGCCATCGAAGCCATTCGCGAGGCACTCCCGGCCTTTGACCGCCAGATCAAAGGCTACAGCATGCACGACTCCGTGCTCACGGGCCTTGAAACCCGTACCTCCTCGCCCTTGCGAATCACCCGGGACGAGCACTTCCAGAGCCTCAACCTGAAAGGGCTGTTCCCCGCAGGCGAAGGCGCCGGGTATGCCGGGGGCATCCTGTCGGCCGGCGTGGACGGCATCCGCGTAGCCGAAGCGGTGGCCAAGGCCATTCTCGCCGCCTAGCCGCTCAGGCAGTGTGGGCCAGCACGGACGCTGGCAAGGGTGCGCCCCCCTCGACCGACGCCCGTATATGGGCGTCGGCGGGGGCCAGGTCAAACCCTTGGGCCGACAGCCAGTCGCTGCAATAGTAGGTACTGAGGTAGCGCTCTCCGCTGTCGCATAGCAGCGTAACAATCGACCCCTGACGGCCCACTTCCTTCATCTTCCCAGCAGCCGCCAGCGCACCGATCAGGTTGGTGCCGCTGGAGGCGCCCACGCGGCGGCCTAGCTGCTCGCTCAAATAATGCATGGCCGCCAACGACAGCACGTCTGGCACCTTGACCATGCTGTCGATTACCCCCGGCATGAATGACGGTTCTACCCGTGGCCGACCAATGCCCTCGATTCTTGAGCCATGGGGCAAGGTGAGGCTGCGGTCGCCACTGCGGTACGCCTCGAAAAACACCGAGCGCTCGGCATCGGCGCACAATACGCGGCTGCGGTGTTGGCGGTAGCGCACATAGCGCCCGAGCGTTGCAAGGGTACCGCCCGTGCCGGGGCTTGAGACCAGCCAGTCTGGCTCAGGGTGACGTTCCAGCCGCATCTGCTGGAAGATGGACTCAGCGATGTTGTTATTGGCCCGCCAGTCCGTAGCGCGCTCGGCATAGGTAAATTGATCCATGAAGTGCCCCCCGGTCTGGCCCGCCAGCTCCAGGGACGCCTGATGAATATGGGTAGGGTCTTCGACCAAGTGGCTCTGCCCACCATAGAAGGCGATTTGATCAATTTTTACCTGAGAGGTAGACGCCGGCATTACGGCCACGAAAGGCACGCCCAGTAGCCGCGCAAAATACGCTTCGGAAATGGCGGTGGAGCCGCTGGAAGCCTCAATAACAGGCTTGCCGGGTTTAAGCCATCCGTTACACAGGGCATACAGAAATAACGAACGCGCTAACCGATGTTTCAAGCTTCCCGTAGGGTGACTGGACTCGTCCTTGAAATACACGTCGATGCCAGGGAACCCGGGCAATTCGAAGGGGATCAAGTGAGTGTCGGCGCTTCGCTGGAAATCCGCTTCGATCAGGCGGATGGCATCCAGGGCCCAGTGGCGGTCAGTCATGCTACTCCCCAAAATTGCCCAGGGCGTCGGCGGCCCAAGGCGGACATAAATAGAAACTGATTAGGAATAGGCCAAGACCCTAGCAATTCCGGGCGTTGGCCATGTGCCAAACGGCTATAAGCTTATAGGTTCTTCATCAATGGGGCCTAGCGCGTTAGGGTACAACCCTTCAGCCCATTGCCCGGAGGACAGGATGCCCGTACGTCTCTCGCTTCGTAAATTCTTCGCCATGGAGGCCACCGGCGGCCTTCTGCTTATCATCGCGGCGCTCGCCGCCCTCGTTGCCAATAATTCTCCTGCTTCAACGGCGTACCTGGGGTTTCTCGATACGCCGGTTTGGATACGCCTTGGTCCGCTGGAGGTGGCCAAGCCTCTGTTGTTGTGGATCAACGACGGCCTCATGGCGGTGTTCTTCCTGCTGATAGGCCTGGAGGTCAAGCGTGAAATGCTGCAAGGGCACCTTGCCAAGCTTTCGCAGGTCGTACTTCCGGGCATGGCAGCCGTGGGCGGCATGGTGGTGCCGGCACTTGTTTATTGGGCGCTCAACCACCAAGACCCTGCCGCTGCCGCAGGCTGGGCCATCCCAACCGCTACTGATATCGCCTTTGCGCTGGGCGTACTGGCACTGCTCGGCAAGCGAGTACCGGCGTCGTTAAAACTGTTTCTCATGACCTTGGCCATCATCGACGACCTGGGCGCAATCACCATCATTGCCGTGTTCTATTCGGGCGCCTTGTCCACTACTGCATTGCTGATTGCAGCAGGGTGCCTGGCAGTGCTGTTTGGGCTGAACCGAGGCGGTGTGCGTCACCTGGCGCCCTACCTGTTGGTAGGGCTGGTGCTGTGGGTCTGCGTGCTCAAAAGTGGCGTTCATGCCACGCTGGCTGGCGTAGCCCTGGCCTTTTTCATCCCGCTACGCGGCGGCAGCCACGAAGACGAAGCGCCCCTGCTGCGCCTGGAGCACGCCCTGCACCCTTGGGTGGCATACGCGATCCTGCCGCTGTTCGCCTTTGCCAATGCGGGTATCTCCCTCAAGGGCGTCACCCTGGAAAGCTTCATACACAGCGTACCCTTGGGGATCACACTTGGGCTGTTGCTGGGCAAAACAGTGGGGGTATTCGGCCTGACGTGGCTTGCCGTGCGTACCGGCATGGCAGCGTTGCCCGCTGGCGCGAATTGGGGTCAGGTACTGGGCATTGCGGTGCTCTGCGGTATTGGTTTTACCATGAGCATTTTCGTAGGCTCGCTGGCCTTCGACCCCGCCACCAGCCTGTATGCGGGCCAAGACCGCATGGGTATTCTCACGGGCTCGTTCCTGGCAGCCATTGGCGGTTACCTGATCATGGCTGCCACCAGCCGGCGCGCCTAATCAATCGCTAACGGGGCGCCGGCGATCATATCGCAGCGCCCCTGGTCGGTCATTATCAGTGACTGATGCGGCTGGTGCCGTCTACGGTCATGATGCGCACGCGCTCACCCACTCGGAAGATTTCGTTTTCCTGCACCTGCTGGACATAGGCACGGGTACTGCCGTCGTCTTCACGTACCGTTACCTCTACACCCTGAGTTCGGGTAAGGCCTTCTTCGGTAGCCGAACCCAACAGGCCGCCAGCGACGGCGCCGATAACCGCAGCAACGATGCTGCCACGGCCGCCGCCCACCGAACTACCCGCCACGCCGCCTACGATGGCACCAGCGCCGCCGCCGATAGGCGTCTTGGTGCCTTCGATCTTTACGGGCCTCAGGGACTCGATCGTGCCCATGCGTACCGTTTGTACGCGTCGTGCTTCATCTCGCGAATACGTGTCGCCGGTCAGGCTAGACGTGCAGCCGCCCAGCAACAGGGTCATGGCCGTGAAACAGCTCGCTACTACCATAGAATTACGCATCGATCACACTCCGTAGGACAGACAGCCATTAGACGCCGTCCTGCAAAGCGTGTCACGAATCACGCCACTTTTGAAGCATGTGAACCGGGCTGTTGGACCATTGGATCGCCTAGGGCGCCAGGCGCTGACGCTCCCAGGCGCCGTGGTGAAGACGGTAGTCGAGGCGGTCGTGCAGCCGGCTGGACCGGCCCTGCCAAAACTCCATGCGGTCTGGCACCAGCCGGTAGCCGCCCCAATGCTCGGGGCAGCTTGGCGGTGAGTCGCCAAACCGCTGCTGGGTAAGTGCCAGCAAGTGTTCGAGCTCTGCGCGGTCAGCAATGGGCCTGCTTTGAGGAGACGCCCAGGCACCGATACGGCTGCCGAGGGGACGAACCTGGTAATAGGCTTCGGATTCAGCAGGTGCTACCTTCAATGCACGCCCTTCGATGCGCACCTGACGCTCAAGGGTAGGCCAGAAGAACGTCATCGCTGCAAACGCGTTCATGGCCAGGTGCTGACCCTTGGCGCTTTCATAGTTAGTGAAAAACGTGAAACCTTGGTCATCCATGGCTTTTAGCAACAGCACCCGGCAATGCGGCCTGCCGTCACTGTCAACCGTCGCCAACGTCATGGCATTGGCTTCGACCGGCAGCTGTTCAGTTTCTACCGCCTCATCGAACCACTGGCGGAACAAGGCGAACGGGTCTACGGAAGCTTCATTCTCCGTTAAGCCATGGCGGGTGTAGTCACGACGCATATCAGCCAGGGATTTGCTCATGGTACGCGGCTCTATCAATTCTTGGCTTGCTGGTCAGTCACAGGCTTTTTAGCCGAAACTGCCTTTTTAGCGGGGGCGGTTTTTTTCTTTGCGGTCTCAGCAGGCTTGGCGGGTGCCTTCTTGGCGCTGGCCTTTTTACTCGCTACTGCTGGCGCCGCCTTCGGTGCGTCAGGTACGGCTTTGACGTCTTGCAGGGCCACCAGCGCAGCCGCAACAGGCGTCGGTTGATCATACTTGGCCATCAGCATTGCCATGCCGCTTTCAGGTGTAACGAGCATTTCGACGCGACGGTTGAGCGCCCTGCCGGCCGGGCTGTCGTTGGCGGCGCGAGGCACCACGGCACCCATGCCACGCAAGCTTAAGCGATTACGCTGAAGGCCGCTGAGGCGGAAAATCGCAGCGATGGACTGCGCACGCTCCAAGCTTACCTTTTTGTTGAGGTCGGCTGCGCCAGACGAATCGGCGTGGCCCAGAATCAGTACAGAGGTCTTGCTGTCCGCTTCCAGCGCCTTGGCAACGTTGGTGATAGGGGCCAGAGACACTGGAAGCAGCATGGCGGGGCGATCCGGATTGAACGAGCCGTCCACCGGCGCCGTCACTACGAACATTTCTTCACCACGCTGAAGCTCGAATTTGCTGCCTTTGATGGCGTCGCGAAGCTTAGGCTCGTAAGCGTCCATCCACGCCTTGGTCACGGCCGGGTCCACCTTGGCAGCCGCCGCTATGGCTGCGGCAGGCGCGCCTTTAGGGTTAACTGCTGTTGTCGCTTTATCTTGACCAAACGGCCACCACCAATGGCCCTCGCTGGCAGCCTTGGCGTCAGACGCCGCTTCGGCCTTGGCTACGCGCTCCTGCACGGCCTGCTCAACGCCCGTGTCCTTGGTGACCTCCTTGCTGGCAGCCTCCTTACCGAAGGGCCACCAGCCTGCAACCGGGCCGGAAGCCGCGTCCTGCGAGGTATGGGCACAGCCGGTGATTGCCAGGCACAGGGCGAAAGCGAGGGTCTTCTTGGCGTACATGATCGGTCCGGAAAGTAAGTCAATAAATCGGGTTAACAAACCCGCTTAAATTGTTGATTGGGATGGTAGAACATTCCACGCGGAGTAGTTAACCGTCGGTCGCATGGGCAGGTATTGCATTACAGACATTGAGCCACCGCACGGGCTAATGACTGAGCTCGAGGATCCATCAAAATGTATGGCCCCAACGTATTGGTCACGAATCCGAAGGCCACGCCCTTGGTGGGGTCTGCAAAGCCTACCGAGCCGCCTGCGCCAGGGTGGCCGAACGCGCTTGCACCCAGGCCAAAGGTGGCGTTATCCAGGGTGGGCTGGTCCAGCATGCAACCCAGGCCGAAGCGTGTTGGCGTGAGCAAGGTGAGGTCGTCGCCGAGGCTATGCTGGCGGGTTAGTTCGTCCAGCCACTCGCTGTCCAGCAACTGGCCTTCGAGCAGCCCCTGATAAAAGCCTGCCAGGCTGCGCGCAGTGCCGTGGCCGTTGGCCGCTGGCTGCTCCATGCGTCGCCACTCGGATTTGTTGGTACTGGTAAGGATCGACGGTGGGTTGGTGAAGGCCCGGGTACTCAATGCCTGGGGCTCGCGCATCGTGACCTGCAACAGCCGCTGTGCAGCAGCATCGCCGGGGTTACCCTTGCCACGCGCTACATGGGCGACGCGGTAGAACTCCGCTTCTGGCAGACCGATATGAAAATCCAGCGCTAATGGTGCGGCCACTCGCTCGACGATCGCGCGGCCTGGGGACCGGCCGTCTACACGGCGTATCAGCTCCCCGACCAGCCAGCCATACGTAATGGCTGCGTAGCCATGGGCGGTGCCTGGCGCCCACCAGGGTTGCTCTGCCGCCAGCGCAGTGGTCATCGTTGCCCAGTCGTACAGGGCCTCGGCAGGCAACGGGTCGCGCAATGCAGGCACGCCGGCGCGGTGGCTAAGCAACTGACGCACGGTTATCGACGCCTTGCCATTGGCCGCAAACTCCGGCCAGTACTGCGCAACCGGAGCGTCCAGGCTCAGCTTGCCTTCAGCAGCGAGCTGTAATACAGCCACTGCCGTGAAGGTTTTGGTGCAGGAAAACAGGTTTACCAACGTGTCGCTGTGCCACGCCTCCTCGCCGTTCCTGTCCTGGGTGCCGGCCCAGAGGTCCAGTACGGTATCGCCGTTTACGTGCACGCACAGCGCAGCGCCCTGAGTCTGGCGATTGTCGAACAACGCAGCGAAGGCGTCGCGAACGGCTTCGAATGCTAGCGAATAATGGCCCTGTATCAGCAATGGAAACTCCAGGCGAGGCGTGAAATGCTGCATATTGTTTCAGCGATCACAGCCTTTGTGAAGCCGCCTTTGAGGAGCCCGTAGGAGGCGACGGCTAACCGATTTCCCGGCGAAACGGCGGCAGTGCATCCAGAATGGCCTTGCCATAGCGTTGAGTCACCACCCGACGGTCCAGCAAGGTAATCATGCCCCGGTCTTGCTCGGTACGTAGCAGGCGCCCACAGGCCTGGATCAACCGTAAAGAAGCGTCCGGCACCGCGATTTCCATGAAGGGGTTACCGCCCCGGGCTTCGATCCACTCGGCTAATGCCGCCTCTACCGGGTCATCCGGCACCGCGAAGGGAATCTTTGCGATGACGACGTGCTCGCAGTAAGCACCTGGCAAGTCGACACCCTCGGCAAAACTGGCCAGGCCGAACAGCACGCTGCTTTCGCCGCTGTCCACCCGCGCCTTGTGCTTATTGAGGGTCTCCTGCTTGGAGAGGTTGCCCTGGATAAACACCTGGCGACGCCATTCGCGGTCCAGGCCGTCGAACACATCCTGCATTTGCCGCCTGGATGAAAACAGAACCAGCGAGCCTTTCGAGCCTTCTACCAGGCTGGGTAACTCGCGTATGATCGCTGCCGTGTGCGCAGCCGCATCACGGGGGTCGGCACGCAAGTCTGGCACACGCAGCACGCCAGCGTCCGCATGGTGGAAGGGGCTCGGCACTACGGCCGTTACTGCGTCGCGGGGCAAGCCGGCGCGCATGCGGAAACGGTCGAAACGGCCCAGCGCCGTGAGGGTGGCCGAGGTGACCAGCGCACCAAAGGCGACATTCCACAAGTTACGACGAAGCATTTCAGCCGCCAGGATTGGGCTGGCATTGACCTCCAGGTCGTGGCCCGAGCCCACCTCCACCAAGGTCAGCCAGCGCGCCATGGGAGGGTTGCCTTCAGGGTCCTCGGCAGTAAAGGCCACCCATAGCTCCCAACTGCCCTGCGCACGGGACAACAGCGTGCCGAACAAGGGGTACCACTCTTCGGCCTGGTGGCTGGCGATACCAATGTTGACTTCGCCTTCCATGCCGTCCTTTAGCAACTCCGTGAGGCGGGTATAAAGGTCGGTCAGGCGCGAAAAGCCCTGTTTGAGCTCTATACCCATCTCGCGAATGTGCTCGGGCACCACACCACCGATGAAGCGATGACGTGGCCGCTCACGGCCAGCCATGTCTTCGCCAGGGCGGAAGTCTGCCAACTGCTCGCAGGCACCGAACATGAACTGCATCTGCGCCTTGAGTTCACGGGCAAGCTCTGGTACTTGCTCGATCAATTTGCCCAGGTCGCCGGGCAATGGATGTTGCGCCAACAGCTTGGTGAGGTTACGCGCTGTTTGCTCAAGCCAGTCGGCGGTGGAACGCAACCGAGTGAAATGGGCGAAGTGGCCGATGGCTTTGTCGGGCAAGTGGTGCCCCTCATCGAACACATACAAGGTGTCTTTTGGGTCTGGTAGCACTGCCCCACCGCCGAGGGCAAGGTCTGCCAGCACCATGTCGTGGTTGGTGACAATGACGTCCACCTTGCCCATGCCCTCCCGCGCCTTGAAGAAGGCACACTGCTGGAAGTTGGGGCAATGCCGGTTGGTGCACTGGCTATGATCGGTGGTAAGCCGCGCCCAGGTAGGGTCTTCCAGGGCCACAGGCCAAGTATCACGGTCGCCATCCCAACGGTTGCCCGCCAGCTTTTCGATCATCTGGGTGAACAGCTTGAGGCTGGCTTCATCCACATCGATGGAGAAACCTTCGTCCTCGAACAGCTGGGCGGTGGCGTTCTGCGCCTGCCCTTCTTGAAGCAGCGAGTCGAGCTTGGACAGGCACAGGTAGCGACCACGCCCCTTGGCCAGGGCAAAGGTGAAATTGAGCCCTGCATTACGCATGATGTCCGGTAGATCCTTGTGGACGATCTGCTCCTGCAGCGCCACCGTGGCCGTGGCGATCACCAAGCGCTTGCCCGCCGCCTTGGCTACAGGAATGGCAGCCAGGCTATACGCGACGGTTTTGCCGGTACCGGTGCCTGCTTCCACTGCCACTACAGCGGGGTCGCCGGTACGTCGGCCTTCTTCGTCACAGGGTACGGCGCCCAGGGCTTTGGCCACTTCGGCGATCATCAGCCGCTGGCCATAACGGGCCTTAAGCCCCTTGGCCTCGAGAAAACGGGTATAGGCGCCTTGGATGGAAGATTTGAGTTCAGTACTGAGCATGGGGTCCGGGCGCCCCGCAGGGCTGGATGGATTATCAGTGTTTCAGGAAGGCCGCTATCATACCCCCTATTGCCAAGTGCGCCGAACGAAACCCTGATGAACTCCACCACTTTTCTTTTCAGCCTACGCCTGACGGGCGCTCTGGCGGCCTTTGCCTGCTGCATTGCCTTAGCTGCGGTCATCGGCAATAGCCGTGACACGGGCCGTGTACGCCGTGCCGGCGCCGTCGCATGGGGGCTGTTCGCCTTGGTCGTGCTGTGCCTCATCGCAACGTTCAAGGCGCGCTACCCTGGCCTGGAAACCGCGCCGCGCCTCGCTCAGTGGCACGTAGGTGCAACCTTGGCAGCGGGTGCCCTGATGCTGCGCGTAAACCTGTTGGGGGTAAAAGCACAAGAGGCCGCTGGCATCCTGGGTGACCAGGCAGCGATAGCGCTCGCCGCCAGGGGCATTCGCTGGCAATTGAGCGCCGCGATTGTGCTGATCGCCTTTGGGATATTACTAGGCTTCAGCCTAAGCCAGGGCTAGCTGTCCCCATCGCGCCTACGCTTGTTGCCCATCCGTACGCCGATATCCATCAGGAATTGGAAGAACCCTTCCTGGTCTTCGAGTACGTTGCTCCAGAACGGCGAGTGGTACAGCGCGACCGCCCCGTGTACCAGCGCCCAGGCAGCGCAATAGTGGAAGTACGGCGGTACGTCTTCGAGCTTGCCTTCGTCGATACGGCCTTTGATCAACTGCGTGAGCCGCTCGAAGTTGGACGCCCTGATCCGGTGCAGCTCGGTAACCATCTCCGGCACCTGGCTGCCCCGCATGACCTTTTCTTCCAGCCGGTCAAATAGGCGGTACCGCTGCGGGTCGCGCATGCGAAACTCAAAGTACGCCCTGGAGAGGGCCTCTCGGTCACGGTCGAGGTCCGAAGACTGCAACAAGCTGTTGAGGTCACGTTCGTAGTCAAGCATCAGCCTCAGGTAAATCTCTGCCTTTGACTTGAAATGCTTATAGATGGTCCCTTTGCCGATACCCACGGTATCGGCGATCATCTCTACGGTAACGCTGTCCTCGCCCTGTTCCAGGAACAGCTTGAGCGCCGTGTCGAGGATTTCCTGCTCCCTGCGGCGGAATTCACGGACCTTTCGGGGTTCTTTCTGCATACACGGACCGAGCCTGAATCGAAGCGGGTATTATGCCTAATCGGCGTCAAATTGCACGGATCAACCCTATGTCTAGTTTTGCAGACGAATTCCCCCAGGCGCCCGGCCTGATGTACCTCAACCATGCCGCGGTCTCGCCCTGGCCCCGTCGAAGCGCGGAGGCCGTCGCCCGCTTCGCCCAGGAGAACGTGCATATTGGCGCACGCGATTACCCCAATTGGCTGCACGTAGAGCAACGCCTGCGCGAGCGGCTGCAACGGCTACTCAATGCGCCCTCCGGTGACGACATCGCGTTGGTGAAGAACACCTCTGAAGCGCTGTCATTTGTGGCGTTTGGCCTGGAGTGGCAACCTGGCGATCAGGTGGTCATCAGCGACGAAGAGTTTCCGTCCAACCGGATTGTCTGGGAAGCCCTGGCGCCACAGGGCGTAGAGGTGATCAAAGTGCCTCTCTCCGGGGATGACCCTGAAGGCGCACTGCTAAACGCCTGCGGCCCTCGGACCAAGCTGCTGGCCATCAGCGCCGTGCAGTACGCCAGCGGGCTGAAGATGGACCTACCCCGGCTCGGCCGAGGCTGCCGCGAGCGGGATGTGCTGTTCTGCGTCGACGCCATCCAGCATTTGGGCGCGGCGCCTTTCGATGTACAGGCCTACGCCTGCGACTTTGCGATGGCCGACGGCCATAAATGGATGATGGGCCCCGAAGGCCTGGGTGTCTTTTATTGCCGGGCAGAACTGCGCCCGCGCTTGCGTTTGCAGGAGTTCGGCTGGCACATGCTGGAGCACATGGGCGACTACAGCCGAGAGCAATGGGAGCCAGCACACAGCGCGCGCCGCTTCGAGTGTGGCAGCCCTAACATCTTGGGCACCATGGCCCTGGAAGCAAGCCTGGCGTTGCTCGAAGAGGTCGGCATGACGCAGGTGGAACAGCTTATCCAGGCCCGGGCCCGGCAATTGATAGAGGGGATCGAGCGCCTGCCGGGTGGGCGCATCCACTCACCACAGTCGGCGCAGCGCCAGTCGGGGATTGTGTCGTTCAGCATTGAAGGTCGAGACAACCTGGCGCTGCACAAGGCCCTGATGGCACAGGGCGTGGTGTGTATCGTTCGCGGCAAGGGCGTGAGGCTGTCGCCACACTTTTACACTACCGAAGCAGTAGCCGCCCAGGCGCTGTCGCTGGTTGAAAGCCTGAGCAAATGAGTTGTCAGCCGGCCAGGGCTGATTCCAAATCTGTTTAAAAAATGAGCACTGGTGACTGGCAGAATAAGCATGGTGGCCAATACTCAAGGTGTTGTTAGGCGCCTCTCCCCAAGCCGCCTATCAATAAAGGCGCTGCATGGACCACGCGCCTTTGTTCTACTCCTAATGGTCTTGGCCCGGTTCCCCCCCGAAACCGGGCTTTTTTTTCGAGCCGCTGCTTCTCGTAGTGAAATCAGGCACGCGACATGGGAAAGAGCCGGCGGAAATTGGCGGTGGTCTGTTCTGCAAAGGCATGGAACGGCTCGCCTCGCACGTCTGCAATGAACGCTGCCACTTCATAGACATACTGGGGAAGGTTGGGCTTGCCCCGATAGGGAATAGGCGCCAGGTAGGGGGAGTCTGTTTCTACCAGCAGGCGGTCGGCCGGCACCTGGCGAGCCACTTCCCGAAGGGCCTCGGCATTGCGGAAGGTGACGATGCCAGAGAGGGAGATATAAAAGCCCAAGTCCAGCGCCGCCTTGGCCATGGGCCAGTCTTCGGTGAAGCAATGCAATACCCCACCTTGCGGCAGCGCCGCTTCTCGCAATAACGCGAGGGTGTCTGCCTGGGCCGTACGGGTATGCACGATGACTGGCTTGCCGGTGATCGCTGCCGCCTCGAGGTGCAAGCGGAACGACGCCTTCTGCAGCTCGGCCGTTTCAGGCTCATAGTAGTAATCCAGGCCAGTCTCACCAATTGCCACCACCCGTGGGTGGTCCAGCTCGGTCAGCAGCCAGTCCAGGCTAGGGGCGCCTTCTGGGCTTACATCCAACGGGTGAATACCCACGGAGCAATCAACGTCGGCGTAGCGGTCTGCCAGTGTACGGACGGCCTGGGCGTTTTCGGCACTGACGCCGATGCACAGGAAATGCCCCACGCCCCGCTCGCGGGCAGCTGCGAGGGCGGCGTCCAGCGAGCCACCATGGGCGGAAAGGTCCAGGCGATCGAGGTGACAGTGAGAATCTACAAGCAGGGGCGCGGTATCAGTCATTGGGCTCTACATGGTGTGGGTGGGCCGGTCCGATTTCAGCGCACCGGCGAGGTAAGTCTCGATCTTGTTACGGGCTGTGGCGTCTCCATCATTGAACTGAACGCCCACGCCTGCAGCGCGGTTGCCTTGAGCGCCTCTAGGCGTAATCCACGCTACCTTGCCCGCCACGGGGATTTTTTCCGGCTCATCCATCAGGTTGAGCAACATGAATAGCTCGTCCCCTAGCCGATAACTCTTGGCGGTGGGTATAAACAGACCGCCGTTCTTGATAAAGGGCATATAAGCGGCATAGAGCACGGCTTTGTCCTTGATGGTCAAGGACAAAATACCGCTGCGGGGGCCTGGGGCACTTGGCTGGTTCATGAATGATCCTTACTGCCAGAAGAAGACCGCTTAGGCTCTGTACGAAGTGGTTTGGAACGAAGGTCAGGCAAGGCAAAAGCCGGCGAGGAAGCGGAGTTTACTGGTCGTAAATGAGCATTCCAAGCCGGTTTTTAACGCAGCATCACCGAGTGCCAAACCATTTCGTATAGAGCCTAGCCTGAAGTGGGCAACGCCAACCAGGAAACAAGTAAGGTTTCGAGTAGCAACACGCGGTTGAGGTTCGCTTTGGCCATGACCTTCTGACGGTGTTGGAGCAGCCAATCCTGCACCGCGATGATGTGCCCGGGCGATGATTTCTGGGCGAGATAGTGCAGTACCTTGCGCATGTCGCTCAAGCCCAGTTCACTGTCATCCTGTGTCAGCTGGTAGCGCAGCACGCGTTGCGCCCAATCGCAGAACCAGTCAAACAGCCAGATCAACGGCACACTGCCCCAGCTTTCGGCCAATTGACTAGGGCTTTGCTGCTGCTTGAGCAGACGCTTGACGCCGTCTACCACCAAGGTGCGCTGAACCAACGCATCCTGCTCGTGCAGCACCCTTGCCGCAAGGGGCGAATCATAGGCCAGGGCGAGCAGGTCAGCACGGGCATCGGCCTCCAGGCTGGGAAGTACCTCTGCCAGCCATTGGCTAGCCTGGGCCGCCGAGGGCAACGGGCATGGCTGTTGTACGCACCGGCTGCGAAGGGTGGGCAGCAGACGGCTTGGCTGGTGGCTGACCAACAGCAACACTGTGTTGCCTGAAGGCTCTTCCAGGCTTTTGAGCAAGGCGTTGGCCGCATTGAGGTTCATTGCCTCTACCGGCTCAATCAGTACCACTTTGCGCCCACCCAACTGGGCCGTCTGGCTTACAAACTCCACCAGGCGTCGAACTTGATCGACCAAAATGGCTTTGTCGGCCTCCTCCGGCTGAAGCAGGAAGTTGTCAGGGTGGCTGCCAGCCGTCAGCAGTAGGCAACTTTTGCAGCGGCCACACGGGTCAACGCCGGCTGTCTGACACAGCAACAGGGCCATCAGCCGCTCGGCCAGGGCTCGCTTGCCAATACCTTGAGGCCCGTGCAGCAAATACGCGTGGGGGTGGTCTTCACGGCTACCCAACTGCGCCCACAGGGTGGTCTGCCAGGGGTACAGCTCAGCCACGGGCCTGCTCCAGCCAGTGGGGTAAGGCCCCGCGCAGGCTTGCCTGGACGTCGGCCAGCGGCTGGCTGGCGTCGATGATTCGATAGCGCGCCGGGGCTGACTCGGCGCGGGCGAGATACGCCTGACGCACCGCGTCGAAGAACCCTCGCGCCTCCTGCTCAAAACGGTCGAGCCGGCCTCTGGCTGCCGCGCGGGCCAGCCCGGTCTCCACAGGGAGGTCGAAGATCAGGGTAAGGTGCGGGCGCAGCGTGCCCTGCACAAAAGTTTCCAACTGGGCAATACGCTGCAATGACACGCCGCGGCCGCCGCCTTGGTAGGCATAGGTGGCATCGGTAAACCGATCGCACAGTACCACTGCGCCTCGTGCCAATGCGGGGCGGATCACCTGCTCAAGGTGCTGGGCACGGGCAGCGAACATCAGCAGCAACTCGGTATCCACTGCCATGGGCTCATCGCTGGGGGCCAGCAACAGCTCGCGGATACGCTCGGCCAACGGCGTGCCTCCTGGTTCGCGGGTGAGCTGCACATCGAGGCCACGCTCACGCAGGCGCTCGGCGATGAAGTCCCGGTTGGTGCTCTTGCCAGCGCCTTCAGGCCCTTCCAAAGTAATGAACAAACCGCTCACGTAGGGCTTTCCTTATGGTTGAGGCGCAGGGTCTGCCGGCGCCTCTGTAGTGCCCGACGGGGCTACGGGTGCCGGGCTTGAGCGATAGTCAGTGCGGCGCTTGAGCTGGTACTGGCGAACCGCTTGATTGTGGGCGTCAATATCGTCAGAGAACACATGACTCCCATCACCCTTGGCTACAAAGTAGAGGCTGCTACCGGCTGTGGGATTAAGTGCAGCGGTGATCGCTTCTCGCCCAACCATGGCAATGGGGGTGGGCGGCAGGCCCGGATTGAGGTAGGTGTTATAAGGGCTGGGCTCGCGCAAATCAGCACGGGTGATGCGCCCGGTGTAGCGCTCGCCCATCCCATAGATCACCGTAGGGTCCGTTTGTAGCAGCATGCCGGCGGCAAGACGGCGTACGAACACGCCGGCGATTTCTCCCCGCTCTTCGGGCACACCGGTTTCCTTTTCAACCAAAGACGCCATGATGAGCGCCTGGTAAGCGTCCTTATACGGCAAATCGCTGCTACGGGCTTGCCAGGCTTCGGCCAATACGGCATCGAGGCGCGCAAACGCGTGCTCCAGCAGTTGCACGTCGCTCATGCCCTTAACGTAACTGTAGGTGTCAGGAAAGAACCGCCCTTCCGGGAAAACGTCAGGTTGGCCGATTTTGGCCATGACTTCCTCGTCGCTGAGGCCAGCCAGGGTTTGCTTGAGCTTTTCCTGACGCGCTAACGCCGCGCGTACCTGCCTGAAGGTCCAGCCCTCTACCAGGGTGAGGTTGTACTGAACCACCTCGCCACGTTGCCAAAGATCCAGCAGCTGGCGCACGGTGGTGCCAGTGGCTATGCGGTACTCGCCAGTGTGCAATGCCTGACCTTCCAGGTTGAAGCGCCAGTACAACCTTGCCCACACGGCACCGTACAATGCACCCTGGTCCTCCAGCCTATTGAGCATCCCCCCCGGTGACGCGCCGGCCGGCACTTCTACCAAGGCATCGGGTGGCAAGGCGATGAGTTGATCGAGCACGGCATGAACACGCCACACGGCCGCGCAAACGACCAGGCCCGCCAGCAGGACGAGAATTTTGAGCAGCAGCAGGATTTTGCGTAACAATGTCAGATTTCCAGAAGTTCGCAGGCCAGGCGTTGGAGTTTACGGGTGTGCGGCCCCACCGGCCAAGTCAGTTCACCACAGCGACGCACTGGCCAGATGCCGTATACGCTGTTGCAGAGAAAGGCTTCACTGGCGGCTGCCAACTGCATCATGCTGATGTCTTCCACACGGACAGCACGGCCCTGGGCCGCTTCGTATGCCAGTAATTCGGCACGTAAGGTGCCGGCCACACCACAACGGGTAAGGGCCGGGGTCATCAGGGCGTCACCTTGAACAAGGAACAGGTTGCTGAATACCCCTTCGATTACCCGGCCACTGGTATCACGCATCAAGCCTTCAGCCAGCTCACTGCCTTGCCATTCAGCCCGTGCTAGCACCTGCTCAAGCCTATTCAAATGCTTGAGGCCGGCCAGCACAGGCTGCTCGGCCAGACGCACGCTACAGGGGTGAAGCGCAACGCCCTCCGTTTGCCGTTGAGCAGGGTAAGCAGGCAAGGGGCCGGCCTGAAGAATGCGCTGGGCAGGCGCTTCAGGATCGGCCGCATACCCCCGCGCCCCCTCCCCTCGCGTGACCACCAGCTTGACCACCCCGCCTTCTACCGCAGTGGCATAGGCCAACAGCTCATCGCGCACCACTGTTAGGTCGACTGTAAGGCCTAGCCGTTCGCAACCCAGGGCCAGACGCGCGAGGTGGCGATCAGGCAGCGTCAACCTGCCGTGCCTGACCCGGATGGTTTCGAATAGACCATCCCCGTACGCCAGGCCCCGGTTGCCCACGCCGACCGCAGCCACGGGCCGCCCGTCGACCCAGGCGTCGATCACGGGTTGAACCGGCGGAACACCAGGGAGCCGTTGGTGCCACCAAAGCCGAATGAATTGGAGAGCACCACATCGATAGGCATTTTGCGCGCCTCATGGGGTACGAAATCCAGGTCGCAGTCGTCGTCGGGCTCATCGAGGTTAATGGTTGGCGGCGCCACTTGATCGCGAATGGCAAGCACACTGAAGATCGCCTCCACGGCACCTGCCGCGCCGAGCAAGTGCCCGGTCATGGACTTGGTGGAGCTGACTGCCAGGCGATGAGCATGCTCCCCGAAGACGGCCTTGATAGCGCGCACTTCGGCGAGGTCGCCCGCCGAGGTAGAGGTGCCATGGGCATTGATGTACTGCACCGCCTCGGGTGCTACACCAGCATCCTTGAGTGCATTGACCATGCAACGCGCCGCGCCCGCTCCGTCCTCGGGAGGCGAGGTCATATGGAAGGCGTCACCACTGGTGCCAAAGCCTACCAACTCCGCGTAGATACGCGCGCCACGTGCACGAGCGAATTCCAACTCTTCGAGCACCAGCGCACCCGCGCCGTCTGACAGCACGAAGCCGTCGCGCCCTTTGTCCCAGGGCCGGCTGGCACGAGTGGGTTCGTCGTTGCGTGTAGACAACGCACGCGCGGCGCCAAAGCCGCCCATGCCCAAGCCACAGGCTGCCATCTCAGCCCCGCCGGCGATCATCACATCGGCCTCGCCATAGGCGATGTTGCGGGCCGCCATGCCAATGCAGTGGGTACCGGTGGTACAGGCCGTGGAGATGGCGTAGTTAGGCCCCTGGATACCCAGATGGATAGACAGGAAGCCGGAAATCATGTTGATGATCGAGCCAGGCACGAAGAACGGCGAAATGCGCCGAGGGCCCTGCGCATGCAAAGTGCCGCAGGTTTCTTCGATATTGGTAAGGCCACCGATACCCGAGCCCATGGCTACGCCAATGCGCTCGCGGTTGGCATCGTTGATGTCCAGCCCAGCATCACGCACGGCCTGGAAACCCGCTGCCAGGCCATACTGAATGAACAGATCGAGCTTGCGCGCCTCTTTTGGGGACAGGTACTGCGCTACATCGAAATGCTTGACCGAACCACCAAAGCGGGTAGAAAACGCCGACAGGTCCGTATGCTCGATTGGACCGATGCCGCTTTGGCCGGCCAGAATGGCCTGCCAGCTGCCGGGTACGTCCACGCCCAGTGGCGACAGCATACCCATCCCAGTGACCACGACGCGTCTACGCGACACAGTGTTCTCCTTAATACTTTGTTTCAACTTCTTGCCTCATCTAAAGAAAAAACCGCACGCCTTTTGAGGCAGTGCGGTTTCTCCTTGGACAAGAAGCGTCGAGTACGACAATCAGGCCTGGTGGCTGGTGACGTAGTCGATGGCAGCCTGAACGGTGGTGATCTTCTCGGCTTCTTCGTCTGGAATTTCGGTTTCGAATTCTTCTTCCAGAGCCATTACCAGCTCAACGGTGTCAAGAGAATCAGCGCCCAGGTCTTCGACGAAGCTCGCCGTGTTGACCACTTCTTCTTCTTTGACGCCCAGTTGCTCGGCAACGATTTTCTTGACGCGTTCTTCGATGGTGCTCATACCTGGTTTTCACTCCTAGTGGATAGTCTGGCAACTGGCCGGTGTGTAAGTTTATAGGAAGGACCTCGCAATTCAAGCGCAATGCGAGCCCCACCAAATGCCGGCCGGCGACCTCTATAATCTGGATGCAGCTTTATAACGGATTTTAGGGCGCTACGTATGACATTTTTTCCGTACCGCCCAATTGAGCTGAATCACATGTACATGCCGCCGTTGACCGGAACGGTCGCTCCGGTGACATAGGCAGCGCCTTCAGACGCCAGGAAACCTACCACCTTGGCGATTTCTTCCGCCTGGCCCAAGCGGCCCAGGGGGATCTGGCCCAACAGCCCTTCGCGCTGCGCTTCAGGCAGCTCCCGGGTCATGTCTGTGTCGATAAAGCCCGGTGCTACTGAGTTCACGGTAATGCCCCGAGACCCGACTTCCCGAGCCAAGGCGCGACTGAAGCCTTCAAGGCCCGCCTTGGCTGCCGCATAGTTTACTTGCCCAGCGTTACCCATGGCACCCACCACTGAGCCGATACTGATGATCCGCCCCCAGCGCGCCTTCGTCATGCCGCGCAATACTGCCTTGGAAAGGCGATACAGGCTATTGAGGTTGGTATCGATCACATCGAACCACTCGTCGTCTTTCATGCGCAACATGAGGTTATCGCGGGTGATACCGGCGTTATTGACCAAAATTGCCGGGGCACCGAAACGTTCGGTAATGGCCTTCAAGGCCGCAGTCACAGACTCGTCGTTACAGACGTTCAGCTCCAGGCCGAGCCCTTCGACCCCATGTTCTTTCAGGGTAGCGTCGATACGCTCGGCGCCCGATGCGCTGGTGGCGGTGCCAATCACGATGGCCCCCTGACGGCCCAACTCCAGAGCGATTGCCTGGCCTATACCGCGACTTGCACCGGTGACCAGTGCGACTTTACCTTGCAGGCTCATGCCAGCTTCTCCTGTTCAGCCAAGGCCGCGCGGGCGGCGGCAAAGGCATCGGATGTGTCCAGATTGAAAGTGTCAATGCCGTCGGCGCAGCGCTTGTTCAGCCCTGATAACACCTTGCCGGGGCCACACTCCACCAATTGACGGGCACCGTGCTGCGCCAGCAGGGCCACCGACTCGGTCCACCGCACCGGCATGTAAAGCTGTGCGAGGAGATTTTGCTTAAGGTCGTCCAGGGAACCTGCAACGGTTGCGGTGACGTTCTGCACCAGCGAGATGCTGGGAAGTTGCCATTGAACGCGTGCAACCGCTTCTGCGAAACGCTCGGCGGCCGGCTTCATCAGCGCACAATGCGAAGGAACGCTCACCGGCAATGGTAAGGCGCGCTTAGCGCCCCGAGCCTTGCAGGCCTCAATGGCGCGCTCGACCGCAGCCTTGCTACCGGCGATCACGACTTGGCCTGGCGAGTTGAAGTTTACCGCGCTGACCACTTCACCATTTGCCGCTTCAGCGCAGGCTGCGATGACGTCGTCATCCTTAAGCCCCAATATCGCGGCCATGCCGCCTTGCCCGGCAGGGACGGCCTCTTGCATCAACTGGCCGCGACGCTCCACCAGCGTTACGGCGTCGGCCAGGCCAATGCTACCGGCAGCAACCAACGCGCTGTACTCGCCAAGGCTATGTCCGGCAACGTAGGCCGGGGTAGCACCACCCTGCGCTTGCCATAGGCGCCACAACGCAACCGACGCCGTAAGAATGGCGGGCTGGGTTTTGTCCGTCTGGTTCAAGTGCTCGGCGGGCCCTTGCTGGGTTAGCGCCCACAGGTCATAGCCAAGGGCATCGGACGCCTCGGTGAAGGTTTCGCCGACCAGTCGGTGTTGCTTGGCCTGCTCGGCGAGCATGCCGAGCGTCTGAGAACCTTGCCCCGGAAAGACGAATGCGAGGGATGCAGACATTGAACACGCCCTTATTTATTCGATAGTGAAAAATGCCCCTGGCCCTGCCAGGAACGAAAACTCAGTGTTGGATGATAGCCGGAACCGGCCGGTCACATTGTACCCTCGTGGCCGGTTTGCCGTGACAACTTGGCGACCAGCCCCGCGCTCAGCTTGCAGGGCAGGTCGTCTTGAACCTGACGCAGGGCTCGCTCGATGGCGGCTTGCAGCCCTTGCGTACCCGCCGCGCCATGGCTTTTGACCACAATGCCCTGCAACCCTAGAAAGCTGGCGCCGTTGTGCCTGGCAGGCACCAGCTCTTCGCGCAGCCTGCGCAGTACCGGCAACGCCAGTGCCCCGGCCAGACGGGAGGCCAGCCCACCCGTGAACTGCGCTTCTATACGTTCTCCGATCATGCTAGCCAGGCCCTCGCTAGCCTTTAGCAGTACATTGCCCACGAAGCCGTCGCAGACCACCACGTCGGCGTCACCCCGGTACACGCCGTCACCTTCTACGAACCCGACGTAGTTGATCCCCGCCCCCTGAAGCAGCACAGCGGCAGCTTTAACCTGCTGATTGCCCTTGATGTCCTCCGTGCCCACATTGAGCAGCGCCACGCGTGGCTCATGCACCCCATTGGCCTCGGCCGCCACCGCACCCATCAATGCGAACTGGTATAAGTGTTCGGCGCTACAGTCAACGTTTGCGCCCAGGTCCAGCACATGGCACTGCCCCGTACGTGTAGGAAGGGCCGCGACCATGGCGGGCCTGTGGACGCCCGGCAGGGTTTTCAACACTTGCCTTGAGAGCGCCATCAACGCGCCCGTGTTGCCTGCGCTGACCACGGCGCGCACCTTGCCATCGCGCAACGCCTCCAAGGCTACGCGCATGGACGCGTCAGGCTTGCTTCTTAACGCCTGGGAGGGTTTGTCGCTCATGCCAATGACTTCGGTCGCGGGCACGATGAACAGCCGCGTGCGATCGACTCGCTTATGGGCAGCAAGGAGGCTTTCGAGGAGTTGAGGTTGGCCTACGAGGGCCAGTTGAAGCGAGGGGTGTGTAGACAGGCAGGCGATGCAGGCCTCAACAATGTTGCGGGGGCCGAAGTCCCCGCCCATTGCGTCGATCGCGATGATCTGAGCGGACAAGGATTACTCGTCGGCGCCCTTGTCGATCACTTTACGGCCACGGTAAACGCCTTCAGGCGAAACGTGATGGCGCAGGTGAACTTCGCCAGTGGTTTTTTCCACGGACAGTGCGTTCGGCTCGAGTGCGTCGTGCGAACGGCGCATGTCGCGGGCAGAGCGGGATTTTTTGTTCTGCTGAACAGCCATAATTGATTAACTCCTAAACGTTTGGGTCACGCTTTAACTGCGCCAATACACTGAACGGGTTGGACCGCGTTACCTCGTCCTCGCTCGGTTCGGGCTCTTCGAGACCCGCCGGCTGCTGGCATTCTTCCGGATGATGAGCGGGGATGATCGGCAGCGCGAGCAAAAGCTCGTCTTCGACCACCGCCCACAGATCCAAAGGATCCTCGCCCAGTTCCAGCACGTCATAACCTTTCGGTAACGATTGGGTATTAGCACCCTCCCTCACCACGGCGTAAGTACATTCGCTATGGATCGGAAGGGTGACCAGCTCAAGACAGCGCTGGCAAACCATCTTCACGTCGACGCTGAGATCGCTGTGCATAACCACGGCGTGATCTTCGTCTCGTTTGAACATGAATTTACCCTGGACCGTACCGACATCATCGGAAAGCAGGTCGCAAAGTCTCTCCAAACTGGCGAGTGGCAGGCTACCTTCAAGGGTAGCGCCGCGATCGGCCAATTTGCGCGGGTCAACGTGAGGTGGAATCGGGTCATTCAACATAGGCGCGACATTCTAGGGATGCCCCCTGGTTGTGTCAAAGGAAATTAGGCCGTTAGCAGCGCAACGGCACAGGCGTAGAATGGGCGCCCTTCTATTAGGAGAGGCTCCTCCATGCGGCCCTTGATTTTAGCGTCCAGCTCTTCATACCGACAGGCCCTGTTGGGCCGCCTCGGCCTGCCCTTCTCAAGTGTAGCCCCAGAGATAGACGAGCAGCGCTATCCAGGCGAGCCCGCCCTTGCCTTGGTGCTGCGCCTGGCCGAAAGCAAAGCCCGCGCGCTGGCCAGCCGTTACCCCGGGCACTTGATCATCGGCTCAGACCAAGTAGCTGTGTTGACCAACGGCACGCACGAACGCGTGCTAGGCAAGCCGGGCGGGTTTGAACAGGGCTGCGAGCAGTTGCTGGCCGCCAGCGGTCAGCGCGTCACCTTCCTGACCGGGCTTGCACTACTCGACACCGCAACCGGCGAGTGCCAAGTAGACGCTGTGCCTTTCACGGTGAACATGCGACCACTCACGCCAGCCGCCATAGAACGCTACCTGCACGCCGAGCAACCCTATGACTGCGCAGGCAGCTTCAAAGCAGAGGGCTTAGGGGTCAGCCTGTTTGAAAGCACTGAGGGGCCAGACGCCACCAGCCTGGTGGGCCTCCCCCTGATCCGGCTAGTAACGATGCTGGGAACTGCTGGCGTGGCCGTACCTTGACCTAGCGCAGCGAAGGGCCATTGAAGCCCATCAACAGCGCCATCTCAGCGGCCACGCTGGCACCTAGCTTTTTGGAGAACCGGTCCAGTGGAGAATCCTCGACAGTGAAGTCAACCACATCCTTCGCCCCGATCACTTCGCGCGCCACATAGCTGGTGCTGGCTAACCCATCGATGAGGCCGAGCTGTAGAGCTTGCTCACCTGACCAGATCAAGCCAGAGAACAGCTCAGGGTGTTCTTTATCCTTTAGTCGCTCGCCTCGCCCTGCTTTTACCTGGGCAATGAACTGACGATGGGTCGTGTCCAGCACGCCCTGCCAGAACTGGGTTTCATCAGGCTTGGCTGGCTGAAACGGGTCCAGGAAGGCCTTATGCTCGCCTGAGCTGTAAGGGCGGCGTTCTACGCCGAGTTTCTCCATGGTGCCCACGAAGCCGTAGCCGGCAGCGGTAACCCCGATCGACCCTACCAGGCTGGCCTTGTCGGCGTAGATCTCATCCGCGGCACTGGCGATGTAGTACGCGCCGGAGGCGCCCAGGTCTGCGATAACCGCATACACCTTGACGTCGGGATGAAGGCCACGTAGCCGCCGAATTTCGTCATAGACGTAACCAGACTGCACAGGGCTACCACCAGGGCTGTTGATGCGCAGCAGCACGCCCTTGACCTTGGCGTCGTCGAACGCTGCGCGCAAGCTGGTCACGATGTTATCGGCGCTAGCCTCTTCCTTATCGGCAATTACGCCGCGCACGTCGATCACTGCAGTGTAGCTGTCAGCCTTGCCGGTACCTTTTTCCAATTTCGCCCACGGCGAGAAAAGGAACAGCATGCCCAACAGATAAAGAAAGGTCAGGCACTTGAAAAAGATGCCCCAGCGCCGCGCCCTGCGTTGCTCCTGCACGCTCGCCAGCAGGGTTTTTTCCAGCAGCTTCCAGCTACGCTCGTCACCCGAGCGAGGCAATGACGCCTCTTCGGCAGACGGCGCTTTCCATTGATCTGACATCCGTTTACTCGCTTGTGGCAGGTGATGAATTGCCTGGCTTGAGCCACGCGGTCAATTGGGTAAAACGTTCGATGGCCAGTACCGGCTCATACGCCATGAGCGCAGCCAGCTCAATGGCCCCGTAACCTGCGGCCACGCACGGCATGCCTGCATTACGGGCCATCTGCAGGTCAAACGCCGAGTCGCCAATCATCAGGGCGCGCCCTGGCGCAACGTTGCAGTGGGCCAGGATCTCTTCGAGCATCAAGGGGTGTGGCTTGCTGCGGGTTTCATCAGCGGCCCGGGTGATGTCGAAGAAGCGCTCCAGCCCATGTGCGTTGAGCACCCTGTCCAGGCCTCGCCGTGCCTTGCCCGTGGCGACCGCCAGCTGGTAGCCAGCGGCGCGGAACGCCTCCAGCCCCTCACGCACGCCATCGAACAGCGGTGAAGGCGTGGCTTCCAACGCCACATAGCGCTCAGAGTAATAACCTCTGAAGGCTGCCACCTGGTGCTCATCGAGCAGCGGGTACAGGGCTTGGATGGCTTCCGGCAAGCCCAACCCGATGATGCCTTTAACCTGCACGGCATCGCGTGGCTGAAGCTCAGACCGCACGGCCGCCCACTGCATGGCCTCAACGATCCGCCCAATGGAGTCGGCCAGCGTGCCGTCCCAGTCGAAAATCAGCAGATCATAGTCAGCCATTGGCCAGGCGCTCCACAGCGGTGGACCACAGGTCATCCACCGGGGCCTTCACCTCTAGCGGCGTACCGTCGGGCAGCGTCAAGGACAAGGCATACGCATGCAGGAACAGGCGCTTGCCGCCCAACTCACGGAGTTCGCGACTGAAGTCTTCATCGCCGTACTTGGGGTCGCCAGCGATGCAATGCCCGGCATGCAGCGCATGCACGCGGATCTGGTGGGTACGCCCGGTGATCGGCCGCGCCTCCACCAGGGTGGCGAAGTCGCCGAAGCGGCGCAGCACCTTGAACAAGGTCAAGGCCTCCTTGCCCTCCGGGTTAACTTCTACCATACGCTCGCCGGACCGAAGGTTGCTTTTAAGCAGCGGGGCGTTGACCTGTTTTTTACTGGTTGCCCAGTGCCCACGCACCAGTGCCATGTAACGCTTATCTACACCGTCGCCACGCAACGCCTCGTGCAGGTGGCGTAACATGCTGCGCTTCTTGGCGATCATCAGCAGCCCGGAGGTGTCCCGGTCCAGTCGATGAACCAACTCAAGCTCTTTAGCGTCAGGGCGAAGCTGACGGAACGCTTCGATGACACCAAAACTTAAGCCACTGCCCCCATGCACTGCGATACCCGCAGGCTTATTCAACACGATCAGGCCTTTGTCTTCATAAACAATGGCAGCCTCAAGGCGCTGCAACAGCCCTTGGGCTACCGGTACTGGCGCATCACGCTCGGGCAGGCGCAAGGGCGGCACTCTGACGATATCGCCCGCTTGCAGCTTGTATTCAGGCTTTATGCGGCCTTTATTAACACGCACTTCACCCTTGCGCAGGATTCGATAAACCAGCGTTCTCGGTACACCCTTGAGGGCGGTAATAAGAAAATTATCAATGCGTTGGCCGGCAAGTTCCGGCGCAACTTCAAGCAACTGAACGCCCGAAGTTGGAGGAGAGGTCATGGTCATGACGCGGATAATATCAATTTTTCAGCCATTTGAAGCACTTAATGTTTGCTGCTATAGTCCCGAGCGCCGCCATAAGCGGCCGGGGAGTGACAGACGGTTAATGACCGCCGCTTACCCAGGTGTTTAAAGAGGACGCGAGGCCGTCCGACGGGGCTTTCACCGCGCGGCGAACCAATGGTTCGCGCAAACGCAGCCAGGTACAAACGTGTCGAACTTCACTAGGGTGGTATTTTTAGCCCTTGCCGTTCGAACCCTGCGGCTATTGAACCAGCGCAGCCGTCCAACCTGGTAACCGTGAAGGTTTCGGAAATACAAGCCTTAGTTTCTAGCGTGCGACTGCCATACAGGCGTCGTGATAAATGCCAACCCGTTGCGGATTCAGCGCGCGGCAGCACCCGAATTATCAGGGATACGTGTAGGGTGGAGATGCACAGGTAGCGTGCCGCGTGGCAGGGCAGGCCCCGTTGGCGGGCCCTGCATAGATGCCCATGAGGGCGTCCGCGGTCGCAACCTGATTCCTCCTCCTGACTGAGTGCTTTTGACACCACACAAAGGCAGGAAGCGTTGCCAGGACACAGGCTCACAGCAGCCTTGCCACTGGCCGGGAAGCCCAGGCTTTCCTCGCACCTGAACACCGACCGTGAGAAGTCGTGTGTGCCGAACGCCGTTTCCGGCAGCCCGGAAACCGACGGTACTACATGAAAAGAATGCTGATTAACGCAACTCAACCCGAAGAGTTGCGTGTTGCACTGGTAGATGGCCAGCGCCTCTACGACCTGGATATCGAATCCGGTGCGCGAGAGCAGAAAAAAGCCAACATCTACAAAGGCCGTATTACACGTATCGAGCCAAGCCTCGAAGCGGCATTTGTAGACTTCGGCTCTGAACGTCACGGCTTCCTGCCGCTCAAGGAAATCTCCCGCGAATACTTCAAGAAGGCGCCCGAGGGGCGCGTCAATATCAAGGAAGTATTGAGCGAAGGCCAAGAAGTCATCGTTCAGGTTGAAAAAGAAGAGCGCGGTAACAAGGGCGCGGCCCTTACCACCTTTATCAGCCTGGCAGGCCGCTACCTGGTACTGATGCCAAACAACCCTCGCGCTGGCGGTATCTCGCGCCGCATCGAGGGCGAAGAGCGCAACGAACTGCGCGAGGCTCTCAACGGCCTGGTGGCACCCGCCGACATGGGGCTGATCGTGCGCACCGCAGGCCTGGGCCGCAGCAGCGAAGAAATGCAATGGGACCTGGATTACCTCTTGCAACTGTGGACGGCCATCAAAGAAGCCTCCTTGGATCGTTCCGCCCCCTTCCTGATCTACCAGGAAAGCAACGTCATCATCCGGGCGATTCGCGACTACCTGCGCCAGGACATCGGTGAAGTGCTGATCGACAGCGTCGAGGCGCAAGAAGAAGCCTTGACCTTCATCCGCCAGGTGATGCCGCAGTACGCCAGCAAGATCAAGCTCTACGAAGACAGCGTGCCGCTGTTCAACCGCTTCCAGATCGAAAGCCAGATCGAGACCGCCTTCCAGCGCGTGGTCGAACTGCCCTCCGGCGGGTCCATCGTCATCGACCCCACCGAAGCCTTGGTGTCCATCGACATCAACTCCGCGCGGGCAACCAAAGGTAGCGACATCGAAGAAACCGCCCTGCAGACCAACCTGGAAGCGGCTGAAGAAATTGCCCGCCAGCTGCGCCTGCGCGACATCGGCGGCTTGATCGTTATCGACTTCATCGACATGACCCCGGCGAAAAACCAACGCGCCGTGGAAGAAAAAGTCCGCGAAAGCCTGGAAGCAGACCGTGCACGGGTTCAAGTAGGCCGCATTTCCCGTTTTGGTCTGTTGGAGATGTCACGCCAGCGCCTGCGCCCCTCCTTGGGCGAAAGCAGCGGCATCGTCTGCCCACGCTGCAGCGGCACCGGCATCATCCGGGACGTTGAATCCCTCTCGCTGGCGATCCTGCGCCTGATCGAGGAAGAAGCCCTGAAGGACCGCACCGCTGAAGTGCGAGCCCAGGTGCCCATCCCGGTGGCAGCGTTCCTGCTCAACGAAAAACGCAACTCCATCACCAAGATCGAACTGCGTACCCGTGCCCGCATCATCATTCTGCCGAACGATCACCTCGAAACGCCGCACTTTGAAGTGCAGCGCCTGCGTGACGATAACCCAGAAGTACTCAACGGTCAGTCGAGCTACGAGATCGCGGCGTCCGAAACCGAAGAAGTCCAACCCGTAGCCGCCACGCGCACCCTCGTTCGCCAGGAAGCGGCGGTCAAAACCGCACCGGTGCGCGCCAACGCCCCGATGCCTGCGTCGGAAGAGCCTGCTCCAGCGCCTGCGCCGCAACCCAGTGCCGCGCCTGCCATGGCCGAGCCCAGCCTGTTCAAAGGCTTGGTAAAGTCGCTGGTCAGCCTGTTCGCTGGAAGCAAAGAAGCACCCGCTCCGGTCGCCACCGCTACCGTAACGCCGCCCAAGCCCGCCGCCGAGCGCACTGGCCGCAACGAAGAGCGCCGTAACGGTCGCCAGCAAAGCCGTAACCGTAACGGCCGCCGCGATGAAGAGCGCAAGCCACGTGAAGAGCGGGCACCGCGTGAAGACCGTGCCAGCCGCGAAGAACGCGCCCCGCGTGAAGCGCGTGAAGACGCGCCGGTCGCTCGTGAAGAACGCGCGCCTCGCGCACCTCGCGAAGCCCGTGCCCCTCGTGAAGACCGTCGCTCCCGGGAAGACCGCCCTGTTCGCGAACTGCGCGAGCCTCTGGACGCCGCCCCGGCTCAGCCGCGCGAAGAACGCGCCGAGCGCCCTGCCCGCGAAGAACGTGCCCCACGTGAACAACGCGAGCCGCGTGAAGAACGTGCGCCACGCGAAGAACGTACCACCCGTGAAGACCAGGCCCCGCGTGAGGAGCGTGCTCCACGTGAAGAACGCGCCCCCCGCGAGGAGCGCGCACCACGTGAAGAGCGTCAGCCACGCCCTGCCCGTGAAGAGCAGCCGCAAGAAGAACCCAACACCGCCGAAGAGGCCTTGCTGGGTGACGAGCAGCAGGATGACAACCAGGACGGTAACGAAGGCGAGCGTCCTCGTCGCCGCTCCCGTGGCCAGCGTCGTCGCAGCAACCGTCGCGAGCGTCAGCGTGATGCCAATGGCGAGTTGATCGGCGACGGCGAAAGCGAAGACGCGGACGGCACCGAAGCCACTGCCGAATCCGCAGCCCCGGTTCCCCTGGCCACCGCTGCCACCGCGACTGCGGTAGCCGCTGAAGTTGCCCTGCAAGCCCCTGCACGTGAAATCGTAGCTAGCCCTACCGCGGAGGCTCAAGCACATCAGCAGGCGGAACGAGCGACGGCCAGCGTAGCGCCTGAGGAGGCTGTGGCCGCCCCGGAAATAATCACCACCCCGCCAGACCAGGCGGCCAGCATCGTGCCTGAGCCGTTGGAGCGATTGGCTGCCCCACTTGCAGAGGCTGCACCTGAGCCACTGCCTGCGTCAGCCGTAGCGCCCATCGTGGAACAACCGGTACAGCAGGTTGACGCACCGGCGGCCACCCCTGCGGCTGAGCTATCGGTCGCTCCTGTCTCGGAGCACGCCGTAGCGGTCTCGGCCAGCGAACCGGCAGCAGCGGAACACGCAGCGGCTGAACAGGCGACTGACAACCGCACGGCGGTAGAACAGCCTGCGGTTGAGCAACAGCCCGCATCGCCCGCAGAGCCTGTGGATACCACACCGGCAAGTGGGGCTGCTATCGGTGAGGCTGCTTTCACCGAAGCCACACCCGCCAGCGATATGCCTGCGGAACCGGCTTCCGCTCCAGCCATGCTGGCAAATGGGCGCGCACCCAACGACCCACGTGAAGTGCGTCGTCGCAAGCGTGAGGCTGAATTGGCGGCTGCGGCAGCACGGGAAGCCGAGGACGCAGCACGCTTGACCAACGCCAGTGCGCTGGCTCAGGTGGAAGCGCCGGTTGAGGTAGAGGTGCAAGCACCCGTCGTGGTTGACCCGGCTGACGTTAAAGCAAGTGCCGAACCCGCTTCAACGCCTTTGCTAGCGATCACCGAACCTACCGCTGCGCCCGTGATCGACGAGAATGTGCAACGTGCCGAGGACGTGAGCGACAAAGGTGACGAAAGCGATGCGCTGAACAAGGAGCCCAAGCCCCTGGCGTAAACCAGGGCCTCAGGCCCCTAAAGAGAAGCCCCTGTCATCATTCGGTGACAGGGGCTTTTTGATGTGCACTGGCTCAGAACTACTCTGCCATCAATGACGTCAGCGCCAACATTTTAAGCCCAGGAGTTAGCGTCAAGGCTGCGTTAAGCAATTGGTCACGATGTCGGCCCGCTGCTTTGGCCATACCTTGAATGGCGCTACACTTGGCGTCCAGATCAGTCATAGCGGCAATGCGATTGACGAATGACTGGATATGATTTGCTGGCATCGCCTTGAGCCTCTGCCCCAAGCCGAGAATCGCAGCACTTTGAGCCGCTTCGCTCGTCATGCTCAAGGTGGCATCCACTAGTTGCAATCTCTGCTCTTCATCAAGCGCCTGCATGTTAGCGGCTAACCCGCGGATGGCATTGCCCTTCAAGGGTTCATCCTCTATAGCCAGAGCAGCGTCGACCAACCGGCTGCGTTGATGAGTATCCAGGGCACCCAATCCCCCACCCAGACCTTCTATGGCAGCACTTCTGTGCGCTTCGTGTTCGAAGGCCAAACTCGCCTCCAGCAACCGATCACGCTGGTCGAGCGTAAGACCTCGCAGGCCGCCGCCAAGCCCTGCCAGCGTATAGGGTTGACGGGGATCCTCCATAAAAGTAAACGCAAGATTGACCAAGCACGTGTGTGCACTGGTCGCCTGCTCATTTCCGGTCTCCTGAAGTACCCGGCCGCAGATCTGGATCATAGTGTGCTGGTGTTGCTCACTGAGCCTGGGCAGTACCTCCTGGGTGCACCGGTGCATGCACAGGTTGTAAGCGTCAGGGCTCATGCCAGGTAATGCCTTAGCTATGTTTTTCGCGACCCTAACTATATGTTCGTCATTGGTAAGTGAGAGCGTCGCATCGATCAGCGTATTTAATCGGTCCAGGGTGAACAGAAACGCCTTGCCACCTAGCGCTCTTAAGGCGTCAGCCTTGAGTTCCACGTCAGAAATTCCGTTAGCAGCGTCTATCAGCGCGTTATGGTCCTCAGGCTTCAATGCCTCGGCACCAGCAGCCAACCCTACGATGGCGCCGCTTTGGTACTCCTCGTCTCCAATGTCTAACACTCGGTCTACCAATTGACCCCGCTCCTCCTCATCAAGGGACGCTAATCCAACGCCGAAGCCAGGCAGTGTGTTACTCAACCCTTCGCTGCTCATGTTCAGAAGGATGTCTGTCAGATGAGATCGTTGTTTGGGCCTTAGTACGTGTAGGCCGGATCCCATACTGCTGATGAGCAGGCTAAGATCATCCTCAAAACTAGTGCCTTCCAGCTCAGTGACGGCTTTGACCAGACGGTCCCGTTGCCTTTCATTGAAGGCCGGTAACAACGATGCCCAGTCACTCAGCACGTTAACCCTGTCCTTCTGGTCTTCGGTCGCAAAGGCTCCGTCCAAGGCCCTATCCTTATGTTTAACGGACGCCAGTTTAAATAGAGGTAAGGAAAGAAACTTCAGCGGACCTGGATGTAAGCGATGGATCGTTTTAACCACCTCTTTCAAGGCTTCGTGGCTACTGTGGGCATTAAGGTCATGCTCCAATAGGCTTTTTAAAAACTGATTACTGGTAGTCAGACTATATAGCGCCCGTGCCGCCTCGCGCCTGTCCGGGTTGGCGTGAACCTCTGAAAACACCGCCTGCAGTGTTTCATTGGGTAGTTTGGCAAGCGGGGCTGGCTGCGTAGCAGGCTCACTTGGGAGGTTGATCGGGTGAAGGATCTGATGCGGATAATTCGGGATTCGAGTAGCCATGCGCGTAAGGTTCCTTGGCATTAGCCAGACTGAGTACCCTGGCGGGCATTCCAGTTCCTTACTCGACTTGCCTGTTTACCTGCCTAAGCCGGGCAAATCCGTCAACACATCTACATCCCGCACTACCCCTGGGTCCTTCACCTCTACCCTGACCACACAGCCGGGCTCAAGCAGCGCGCGCGCGCCCTGGTCACCGCTCAGCGCTGCCAGCCCTGGCCCAAAGGCTGCGCCAAAGCCTACGGGGTGCCCGCGCTGGCCTTTATAAAGCGGCACACAGGCACATTCAGGGGTTAGGCCAGCGGCCACCTGCTGCAGGGTGTCAGGGCGCACCCATGGCATGTCGCCCAGTGCCACTAACCAACCGTCAGCAGCCGGGCGTGCGCGTACCGCTGCACTGAGGCTGTCGCCCATGCCAGCGGACGCCACCTCAAGGCAATCGAAGCCTAGCTGCGTGCCGAGGGTTATCAACGCATCAGACCCTTGCCGAACCACCAACAGCCGATCCCCGCGCCACGCAGTGAACGCCCGCAGTGCATGCTCGAGTACGGGCCGCATAGAACCGTCCAGGCCTGCGCAAGGCGCCAGGAGTTTATTAGCCCCCGGCCCTGCCGACGCTTCAAAGCGACGGCCGAAGCCTGCGGCCAGCACAATTGCACAGGGCAGGTTCACGGTGCAGCACGGTTCTTGATCGCGACCACTTCTGCCATCAACGACAGGGCAATTTCCGCAGGCGTGTGGCTGCCGATGGGCAAGCCAATAGGGCCATGCAAGCGGGCCAGGGCCGTGGCACTCACTCCCAAGGTCGCCAGATTGGCCCGGCGCTTTTCGCTGTTTATCCGAGAGCCCAGGGCGCCTACGTAGAAGGCTCGCGAATCCAGCGCCGTGAGCAGCGCCATGTCATCCAGCCGGGGGTCGTGGGTAAGCGCAACGATGGCGGTACGCTCATCAGGCGCTATGGCCAGCACGGCGTCGTCCGGCATACCGGGTATGAACCGGCCGTGTTCGGGCAGCCAGCCTTGAGTGAATTCTGTACGCGGGTCACACACCAACACTTCGAAATCCAGCATCCGCGCCAGCTCTGCTACATAACGCGATAGCTGCCCGGCGCCTATCAACATCAAGCGCCAGCGCGGCCCATAGAGCGTACGCAAGGTGTGGCCATCGAAGCTGTGAACTGCGTCGGGCCCGGCGGTGTACAAGGTCACGTGGCCCGTGGCTATGCTCAGCTCACGCACCACCACCTGATGGTCGGCGCAGCGGGCCATTAAGGCGTCGATCCAGCCAAGGCTAGTGACCCATTCTTCGGTCAGGCGCAGCGTACCGCCACAGGGCAGGCCGAATCGAGCCGCCTCCTCTACGGTGATGCCATAGGTGACCAGCTGCACCTGAGGGGCCACCGCGCGCAGGCGACCGTCGTGCAGCCGGGCAATCAGGTCGTCTTCGATGCAACCGCCCGACACCGAGCCGCTGACCACGCCGTCGTCGCGCAGCGCGAGCATTGCACCCGGCGGCCGGGGAGCGCTGCCCCAGGTCTGTACCACGGTGTACAGCGCCACCGTGCGCCCCTCTGCGACCCAATCCCTCAGGTCACGCAATACGCCAAGATCGACGCTGTCCATCCGTTGCCCCTTTCAATGATGCAGGCCGCACTGTTCGCGGCCTTTGCATCGGACGACGGGGAAGCGCCAGGGTTCATGCACGCGGGAGGAGATTGGGTTCCATTTCCAGGGCAACGCCAAAGCGAGCCTGAACATCGGCCTGGATATCTTGGGCAAGGGCCAGGATCTCGGCACCGGTGGCAGCGCCATGGTTCACCAGCACCAACGCTTGGTCGGCGTGTACGCCCACCTCGCCCCGCGTGTAGCCTTTCCACCCCGCCTGCTCGATCAACCAACCCGCCGCCACCTTGGCCTGGCCGTCGGCTTGCGGGTAGGCCACCACGCCAGGGAACCGTTCCCGCAATACAGTGGCCTGCGCCGCTGAAATGACGGGGTTTTTGAAAAAACTTCCGGCGTTGGGCAATAGCCTAGGGTCGGGAAGCTTCTCGGCGCGAATCTGGCAGATGGCCGCGCTGACATCCTGAGGCGTGGGGTGCGTTATGCCCATGTTCGCCAGCCGCTCACGGACAGGGCCGTACTCCAAGTGCAGCACCGGGGCCGTTTCGAGCCAGAACCGCACCCGTAGAATTACCCAGCGGCCAGGGGTCTGTTTGAACAGGCTGTCCCGGTAGCCAAAGCGGCAGGCGCTCAGCGTTAAGTTGTGTACCTGGCCACTATGCCGGTCCAGAGCGGTAAGCCCACCGAACAGGTCTTTGATCTCCACACCATACGCGCCTACGTTTTGCACCGGCGAGGCGCCCACAGTGCCAGGGATCAGGCTGAGGTTTTCCATGCCGCCGAAGCCCTGCTCCAGCGTCCAGCAGACAAAGGCATGCCATGGCTCCCCCGCCTCGGCTTCTACCAGCACCCGGCTGCCCTCGGCGCTTACCACCCGGCGCCCTTGGCTCGCCAGGCGGATCACCAGCCCTGGCACATCACGCAGTAGCAGCACGTTGCTGCCGCCCCCCAGCAGGGTCACCTCAAGCCGCTCAGCCTTTGCGTACGCCAACGCTTCAACCAGTTGGCGATCGTCAGTGACATCCACGAAATGATCAGCGCGCACGTCCACGGCAAAACTGTTGTAGGGCCTGAGCGAGACGCCTTGACGAATGCTCAGGCTCATCCCGCCTCCAGCATGCGCCGCACCCGCTCCAAGTCTTCAGGGGTGTCTATGCCAGGCGGCAGCGCCACGGGCGCATCTGCTACGTGGATACGTACACCGTGCCAGAGGGCGCGTAACTGCTCCAACGACTCGGTTTTTTCAAGCCAGCAGGGGCCCCACTGAACGAAGTTCTGCAGGAAGCCTGCGCGGTAGGCATAGATGCCGATATGACGACGGTAAGGCACACCCTCCGGCAATTGCCCAGGCTGCTGAGCGAAGGCATCGCGGGCCCACGGCAACGGCGCACGGCTGAACGTAAGTGCCAAGCCGCTGGCATCGGCAACCACCTTCACCACGTTGGGGTTGAACAGGTGCTCGGCATCGGTGAGGGGCTCGCTCAGCGTCGCCATTCGGGCTTGGGTGTTCGCCGCGAGGTTGGTGGCCACCAGGTCGATCACCTGGGGCGGGATCAACGGCTCGTCCCCTTGAACGTTCACCACGATAGCGTCGTCGGCAAGCCCCAATGCCAAGGCTACTTCCGCCAGCCGGTCCGTGCCGGATTCATGGTCGGAACGGGTCATTACCACATCGGCGCCAAAGCCTTCGCAGGCGGCCTGAATGCGCGCATCGTCGGTGGCAACCACTACCTTGGCCGCGCCGCTGAGGCAGGCCTGTTCCCAGACGCGCTGGATCATCAGCTTGCCCGCCAGGTCTTGAAGCGGCTTGCCTGGGAACCGTGTAGAGCCGAATCGTGCAGGGATGACCACGGTGAAGGCCGGGGTCATTTATCCAGGCGCTCGTCATCGGTCAAGGTGCGGGCTTCGGTTTCCAGCATTACCGGGATACCGTCGCGGATCGGGTAGGCCACGCCAGCACCTTTGCTGATGAGCTCGGTTTTGTCCTGGCTAAGCTTAAGCGGGCCCTTGCAGAGGGGGCAGGCGAGAATGTCGAGCAGTTTGGTGTCCATGGAGATCCTTGCTTCAGAAAGGCTAGCGGGCGTGCATTGCACCCACCAGATGGGCCAGGCGGGCATCGAACCAGGCGGCAAACGCCGCCGACGGTTGCGCATCCACCGCCAGGTACCACCAGTGGCCCTGAGCGAATGCGCGGCATTTGACGGCGTCTTTTTCGGTCATTACCACCGGCAGTGAGGGCGTGAACGCCAACTGCGCGGCACTGTACGTAGCATGGTCCGCAAAGGCGTGTTTGATCGGGCGCCAGTTTAACCCTTCAAGGGTAGAGAAGAAACGCTGTGGGTTACCGATACCGGCCACCGCATGAAGGGCCTGACCGGGAGGGAAATGACTGATCGGCACACGCTCGCCCGACTGCACATTCACCAACGCAGCAGGGCGCAATGTCATGCCATAACCGGCCGGGTTGTCTTGTGCCTGGCCGTTGTACAGCACCGCGTCTACCTCGCTCAGGCGCTCGGGTGGCTCGCGGAGCGGCCCGGCTGGCAGGCACCGGCGGTTACCCAGCCCACGCGTGCCATCGATCAGCACCAGCTCCAGGTCGCGGGCGAGCCTGTAGTGCTGCAGCCCGTCGTCGCACAGGATCACGTCCAGCTCATGCTCGGCCAGCAGTGCCTGTGCGGCCTGTGCGCGGTTTGGGTCGATGGCTAAAGCAACGCCGCTGCGCTGCACGATCAGCAGCGGCTCATCCCCTGCGACCTGCGCCGTGTCGGCTGCCTGCACCAACCAGGGAAAACGTGGCGGATGCGCGCCGTAGCCCCGGCTGATAACGCCTACCCGCAGGCCTGCCTCGCGGCACCGCTCGACAAGCCAGAGGATCATGGGCGTTTTGCCGGTGCCGCCGACGGTGATGTTACCCACGACGATGACCGGAACCGGCGCCTTCCACCCGCCAGGGCTATTGGCCTTGAACGCCGCTCGGCGCCGCCCGGCTACGTGCCGGTACAGCGCTTCCAGCGGAGCCAGCAGGTGCAACGCAGGGTGGCCGTTGTACCACGCGGCCAGCAGGCGGTCAGAGAAGGCCATTAATGAGCCGCCTGTGCCTCGACCGTGGTCATGCTCAAGCGGCTGAAGCCCAGCTTGCCTGCTGCGTCCATGGCGGTGATCACCGCCTGGTGCGGGGTTTTGCCGTCGGCGCTGATCGACAGCGGCAACGTGGTATCCCCACCCGACTCTGCCCGCAGTGCAGTCATCAACGTATCCAGGTCACTTTTAGGCAGGAGGTGCTTGTTGATCGCATAGTTGCCATCAGCGCTGATGGCGATGTCCAGGCGCTTGGGCGAATGCTCCTCCGGCGTGCCATTGACGGCTTCGGGTAGTTCCACCTTTAACTGGGTTTCACGCGTGAACGTGGTGGTGACGACAAAAAACAGCAGGAGGATAAACACCACGTCGATCAGGGACGTGAGGTTGATGTCGATGTCCTCGCGCTGCCGACGGCTGCGGCGGAATTTCACGCTTTGCCTCCGTCGATGTCCACTTCACGGTCCCCGTGAACCACTTCCACCAGCTTGATCGCGTCCTGCTCCATGCGTACCACCAGCGCTTCAATGCGGCGCTGCAGCAGGCGGTGGAAGAATACGGCAGGAATGGCAACCATCAAGCCTGAGGCCGTGGTAATCAGCGCCTTGGAAATACCGCCTGCCAGCACAACGGCGTTGGTGGTATTGCCCGTGGAGTTGAACGCGCTGAAGATATCGATCATCCCCAACACGGTGCCCAACAGGCCAAGCAAGGGCGCCATGGCGGCGATGGTGCCCAATGCCCCTACATAACGCTCAAGCTCGTGAATGACACTGCTCGCGGACTCTTCAATGCACTCTTTCATGATCTCCCGACCATGACGAGAGTTGGCCAGCCCCGCAGCAAGAATTTCGCCCAGTGGGGAATTGGCCCGAAGCTCTTTGAGTTTTTCGTTGTTGAGCTGTTTATCCTTGAGCCACTTCCAGACCTGAGCCACCAGGTGCGGTGGGCTAACCCTGCTTGCGCGCAACGCCCACAAGCGCTCGGCAACAATAGCGAGGGCTGCGATAGAACTCAGAATGATCGGAAACATCATCCAGCCGCCGGCTTTGACTAATTCCCACACAGTACCGCCCCTCCCGAGCAAATTTCGCCACTCTATCACACCCGCCTTCAGCCCACCTGCCCGGCTAAGGTTGGTGGGCGCCATTGGTCGGCCGCCAAAGGCGCAGCCGCTCTCGCCAATGGCGAGGGGGTTGCTCACCGCCCAGCTGTATCTCCACGGCCCCGTGAATCGCACTGTCAAATACCGTAATGACACGCTCATTCAAGCGCGCAGCTACTTCTGAGTGAGGATGGCCGAAGCGATTGTTCCAGCCTCTGGAAATCAACACGCCTTTGGGCGCGAGGGTGTCCAACAGGAGCGCAGAGCTTGAGGTGCGGCTGCCATGGTGTGGGGCCTGGAGCCAATCGGCGTTGAGGCCTGGCCAGGCACGGACCAGCGCGCGCTCGGCGCGGGCATCGATATCCCCTGTTAGCAACAACCTCTCGCCCCCGGCGACCACTAACAGCACGCAGGAAGCAGGGTTGCTGTCTTGGGCCGCGGGCCAACGCCACGGCACGAAGTCGACGCCATCCCATGACCAGGGTGCTGCGCCCATACAGGCCTCGGCCTGCCAGGCGCGGGGGGCCGCCTCAGGCTGCCCGGCCAGTACCCGCCGAGGGCCGAGCTGAGTAACCACGGCCGGGCTACCGCCGGTATGGTCGAGGTGGTCATGGCTTAACACCAGTGCGTCCAGCCTGCGCACCCCGAGCCGGCGCACGCTAGGCACCACGATACGCTCCCCTGCATCGCCCTGCGTATAGCCCGGCCCGGTGTCGAACAGCAGGCTGTGCTCACGGGTACGCACCAAGGTGGCAAGCCCCTGCCCCACATCTAGCTGAATCACCTGAGCCTTGCCCCACCCCGGTTTAGGCAGGGGTGCAAACCCCAGTTGAAGCAGCAAGGGTGCGCCCAACCAGCGTAGGGGGGTGCCGGCAGGCAGCAACAGCAACACCGCCCCGAGGGCCGCCAACAGCCACGCCCAGAGCGGTAACTGCGGCGCCAGCCACGGGTCGGCCGCCGTGGCCACCACGCCGAGCGTGGCCAGCAGCCAATCGAGTGCCGTGCCTGCCAGCCATAGCAGCTGTTCGCCACCCCAGGGCAACCACAGGGCCAAGGTCCCCAGCAAGGCTAATGGCAGGACGACCAGGCTTACCCAAGGCACCGCGAACAGGTTGACCACAGGCGCGCTGAAACTAATGGCCAACCCCAGAGCGCTCATCACGCTGGCCAGGCCAATGGCGATGCATACCTGAGCGCGTGGCAACGCCTGCCACCAGCGCCATGCCCCCAGGCGCCCTGTGAAGCTGGCCAGCAACACCCCTACGGCCGCAAACGACAGCCAAAAGCCTGGGCTTACCGTGGCCATGGGATTCACCGCCAAGACCGCCGCCAGTGCGACCAGCAACGGGGTGAACGTCCCCAGGCGCCGTAAACGCCAGCGCCACAGCAGCATGACGCAGATCATCAGGCAGGCCCGTTGCACAGGCACCTCAAACCCTGCCAAAACCCCATACCCGAGTGCCCCTACCGCAGCACAGGCACAGGCACAGGGCAGCCAAGGCAACTTGGAGGGCCACACGCCCAGGCGCGCCAAACCCACCACTAGCCCGTACACCAAGCCAGCCAATAGGCCCACGTGCTGGCCGGAGATCACGAACAAATGGACGGTTCCGGTGGCCTGCAGGACCTGCCATTGCGCTCGCGTCATGCCTGACCCGTCGCCCAGCACCAACGCTATTAGCGCGCCTACGTTGGGGTGTGCGTTGGACGTCAACAGGCGTTGACGGACGCGTTCGCGAATGCCCAGCGGGGCCTCAGCCAGACGATAGCCGTGCTTCACGCTACCGGTTGCGCCTGTGCCACGGGCAAACAGCCAGGCTTCGTAGCCGAGCCCGCCGGGGTTGACCTGGCCTCTAGGTATGCCGAGTTTCAACGCAAGGCGCCAGCGCTCACCGCTGCGTACAGGCGGGCCGTTGCGCCAGCTCACGCGGATGCTCGACGGCAAGGCGGCGCGGCGCGAGCTGGCATCGGCCAAGTCGAATAGCAGGCTTTGCGCCGCCCGCGTAGGCAGGCCGGTAACCTCCCCCTCCACCCACAGCGTTCGGCCATCCAAGTGTGCAGGCAGGCGCTCTTCATTCAGGCGAGCGGCGACCAGCAAGGCCCAGCCCACCCCCATCAAGGCAGCCCCACACCAGCGCCCAGGGCGTGGTGCCCATAGCGCCAGCCCTAATCCGGCGATGCCAATCATCGCCATCACCCAGGTTGGAGCCAGGCCAGGCCACCAACGCGCCCCCATGACACCCAGCGCGAACGCCAACAACCCTCCACGCATGCCCTACCCTCCTTGATTGCCCTGGAGGATAGTGCGGGGCAATCAAGTCGGCAGAGGAAGGCTGTTACCAGGTGTTAGGCAATTACGTACGCATGCCACGCCCACTGACTAACAGCTTGGCGCACGCGACGTACAACACCACCGTGGCCACCACCATGAAGGTGAGTGCGGTCCCGATCTGGATATCCGACACGCCAAGGATCCCGTAACGGAAAGAGTTGACCATGTGCAGCACAGGGTTGGCCAACGACAGTGTCTGCCAGATGGGCGGCAGCAGGTTGATGGAGTAAAACACCCCGCCCAGGTAGGTCAGCGGCGTTAACACGAAGGTGGGGATGATGGAAATATCATCGAAGTTACGCGCGAACACTGCGTTAACAAAGCCAAGCAACGAAAAGATCGTGGCGGTTAGCAGTACCACGACTATGGTCACACCCAAGTGATGCACTTGCAGGTCAGTGAAGAACAGTGAGAGCAGCGTTACGATCACGCCCACGGCCAGGCCTCGAAGTACGCCACCGAGGGTATAGCCGATCAAGATGATATGAGGCGACACCGGCGACACCATGAGCTCTTCGATGGAGCGCTGGAACTTGGCGCCGAAAAAGCTGGACACCACGTTGCCGTAGGAGTTGGTAATCACCGACATCATGATCAGGCCCGGCACGATGTACTGCATGTAGGTAAACCCGTTCATGTCGCCAATCTGGCGACCGATCAGGTTCCCGAAAATCACGAAGTACAGCACCATGGTAATGGCCGGGGGTAGCAGGGTCTGAGGCCAGATCCGCATGAACCGCCGTATTTCTCGGTACACGATGGTCTGCAACGCAACCATGTTGTGGGAAAACTCGCTACTCATACGGCCACCTTACCCAGGTTCTTCTCAACCAAGGACACGAACAACTCCTCAAGGCGATTGGTTTTATTACGCAAGCTGTGCACTTCGATGTTGCGCGTGGCCAACTGAGCGAACAGTGACGTGATGCCGGCGTTTTTATCCACCTGTACCTCCAGCACCCGCGGGTCGAGCAAGCGGCACGGGTAACCTACGAGTTCGGGGGCCACGGGCAGGTCTTGGCTGAGGTCCAGCACGAAGGTTTCAACCGTCAACTTGCCCAGCAAATTACGCATGCTGGTATTTTCCGCGATGGTGCCCTGATCGATGATGCCGATGTTGCGGCACAGCTGCTCTGCTTCTTCCAGATAGTGGGTAGTGAGGATGATCGTAATCCCCTTGTTGTTCAGCTCGGTGAGGAAGGTCCACATCGAGCGACGCAACTCGATGTCTACGCCCGCAGTGGGCTCATCAAGGATCAACAGCTTGGGCTCATGAATCAACGCCCGCGCAATCATCAATCGGCGCTTCATGCCGCCAGACAACGAGCGAGAAGGAACATCGCGCTTGTCCCACAGCCCCAACTGGGTCAGGTACTGCTCAGCCCGCTCCTTGGCAACCTTCTGGGAAATACCGTAGTACCCCGCCTGGGTCACGACGATGTCGAAGGTTTTTTCGAACTGGTTAAAGTTGAACTCCTGCGGCACTACGCCCAGCAGGCGCTTGAGCCGAGCGGGGTCACGGTCCAGGTCGTGGCCGAACACGTTGACGCTGCCGCTGGTTTTGTTCACTAAAGTGGACAAAATACCGATGGTGGTGGATTTACCCGCCCCGTTCGGGCCGAGCAGTGCGAAGAAGTCGCCTTCGGCAACGTCCAGATCAATCCCCTTGAGGGCCTGGAAGCCATTGCCATAGGTCTTTGTTAGCTGCCGGATGGACAGTGCGGAACTCATGTCAGATCTGTACCAGTGGGAGAGGTGGCCGAACGTTAAGGGCCGCCGGGGTGAATTACAATGTTTTGCCGTGCGGTTTCATCCTGACGAAACCCTGGGCGTGGGTACAGTCACTCCCCCTGATAGTCACTATCACGGGCAAGCCATTGCGCCCTTTGCCTAGCATCACCGACCGGCGCACAGCGCCTTAAGTTTCCCCGGCCCGCCAAGCGCAGCGCTGCGCCACTGCCAGGTGCGTTGAATCGTCGCCAGGACAATCAGCCAAAGGGCGCTTATACTGCCGCGCCTTTCACACAGGAGAACGGTGATGGCCCTTTCGATCCTTGAGCACCATTTGACGCTGCTGCGTCACCTCAGAAGCATACTTGAGGCATTGGGCGAGGCTGAACAAGTGCCCGAGGAAAGCCACGCGCTGTTCCTTGAACGTTTTGATGAATTGGTCGCCACGCTGGCCACCGACGAGCAAGAAAGCCTATACCTGGGGCAAGACTTGCTCTGCCAGACCATTACCCGGTACCCGCAGATTGCCCACTTGGTACCCCGTGACCTGCTGTGGTTTTTCGGTGGCGATTGCCTGCACTACATGCCCGACGACGAAATCGAGCTGTACCAGCAACTCGAAGAGCGTCGTTATCAGGCCGAGCAGGACGATGAGCCGTTCGACTGGAACCAGGAAAAGCAGTTGCTAGCGTTGCAGGAGGGTGGGGCCAAGCATTGATACGGCTTCGGTTCAAGGCTTCAAAGCACACTTGCCTGTTAATTTCGGTCCCTACCTTAGCCATGAAACTTCTTCAGCTAAGGTAGGAACCGGCCGGCTTGCTCATTGGTTGAACAACCTTTCATTGGGCGGGCATCCAAGCCGAACGCGAACGCTCGCCCCTATGTGAATTTCTTCAGCTTTTAAGTTTTTTTAAGTTCTACCTTGCTGCCCATATATATGGGCTCCTCAGGCTCATCAGGATTGGGATCTATTTTCAATGTAAATTTCACCTCCGAACCTATTTTAATCGCTGGATCTTTATCATAATTAAAGAAAATCTCTATATCCTTATATTTTTCGCATTCAAGAAAGCCGTAACCGCCCTCATAATTCAGTCTTTTTACCGTGCCTTCCAGCTCCGTTACCGTATCTTCGAAATCGTCGATCATGATATTCACCTAACTATTTGGTTTCACAATTACTTCACTACACCGGAACTGCTCACCCAGCATTAGATATTAAACACGGGCAAGCAGTGATATTGCATTAAATTACCCCCCATCAGCCAGTTAAACCAAGTACTGTCCAAAGATCGTACCTAGGATTGACAACAGGCTCCCGGTACGGCGTATCAAACCGGTACTTACCAGAAGCTCGCGGGCTTGTTGTCGACGTACCTTCCTCTGTGGCCAGTGCTATAGACGACTCCACCGTTCCGCGGAAAATATTAGCCGTTATTAACGTATCTTCGATTTCATTGACCCCAGATGCGAAACGCGACTGGTTTGCCCATTCATAAAACCTGGCCGGCCTTCCTGTCAGCTTCAGAGGGTCAGGGCCATCCCAAAGGCTCATGAGTTTGCCGAGCCACCCGCTACGACTGTACGTAGGCATCGGTTCCAGCCGGGCGGCGCGGGCGTCGAAAACGTTAATGTTTACTTGGCTAATAAACTTTTGCGCAGAAGCCTTGGCGTTGGCTGGGAGGTTACGCACAGCCTGAACCATGCTCAGCCGTAGCGATTGACGCCCAAGCCTACTGGTCAGCAGTTGTTTCATACCTCGCCCGACCGCTTTCACGCCACGCCCTATCACTCGCGCAGTACGCCCCAGTAGTGTGATGGTACCCTTGAGGGCACTGAGCGCTGTCTTCAGCCCTCCCCATGCGGCAGAGAGTACGCCGGACACCATAGAGGCAATACCTAACGCCTTGGACAACTCCGGATTAGACTTGGCGGTTAACACTGAGGCCACTTCCAGCCCGAATGAAAGCGCACTCAATGCTGTCAGAGCCGCGAACAACAGCATTGAGGCAGTTCCGCCTGAAAACACGCTTGCCGCTACGCCTACGACCGTCAACGCCGCTGATAACGCTAGCCCACGCCAAGTGCTGCCCACTGCCATCGTTTGAGTACCATCCAGTTCTATGTCGAGCTGACCTATTAGATGCTGCTTACCCCACCGGCTGATCATAATTGCCCCGCTAGGGTCATGCAGATTGACTGGGTCCGGGCAGTGCTGGTAGGGATTAAGGCCACCCTCCCCGCAAGGGGCCAACCAGTCTGGTTGAGCGTAGCGGCACAGGGCTGGGTCGTAACTGCGCCTGCCATTGCCGGCGTGGTACTGGCCAGTGACCGGATCGAGGCGCATCCCGTTATAGCCGCTCAACACGCCGGCCAATACCGCCCCCTCACCAAATGGCAGCCGTGGGGCCAGTGACAGTTCGCCTTCATTGACCTGGCCGGCTACCCCTACCTGAGGGTCGTCGATGAGCCAGCGCACCTGCTCCCCGTCGTACTGCGCGAGACCCGCCGAGAGGCTGGTGCGACGCGTAACCTGGCGCTCCTTATCGAACCAGACCTCGCCAATCAGCTCGTCACCCTCATAACGCAACTCGCGGGTGCTTTCATCCTGCGTTACCTGCTGCGCCACCAGGCGCTGATAACCATCGTATTGATAGCTCGCAAGAACGCCTCCACCGCTATCGCGGACTTCAGTTAGCTGGCCGCTGGCGTTGTAATCAAGCTGGCGGCGCTGGGTATCGCGCTTTAAGTACCCGTTGCCAGTCCAGGCTAAGGGCACGGACTCTTGGCCAAACTGTGCCGACGTCATCTGAGTAGGGTCATCAGCGCCGTCATAGGTAAACACCTGTTTTCGCACACTGCCGTCAACCAACGTGCTTTCGTAACTAGCCAGGTTATCGAGTGCATCCCACGTAAACGCTTGAGCCTTAATCGAGTTGCCGTCGGCATCTGTTGGGCAGTGCGCTGAGTTGTCGGCGTCACAGGTATAGTGTTGCAGCCGGTCAAGTAGGTCGTAAGTGAAACGCTCACTGCACCGAAGCTCGCCCTTTTCGTAACTCGCCTTGCTGGCCAATCGACCATCACCGCGCCAGGTCATGCGCTGCTCGAAACGCACCGCCCCGTTGTGCAGGAAAGTCCGCTTTATTTCCTGCCCCAGGCCATTGTGCTGGCTAAGCACCTGCCACTGCTCCCCTGCTTGAAGCGCATGAGCCTGGCGCGATTGCAAGTGGCCCAACGCATCGTATTGGTAGGACACGTCCTCGTGATCCTGGCATACGCGCAGCAGGCGCCCCTCAGGATCGATAAAGCCACGCTGCCAATGGCCATCCGCGCGCAATGACGCCACGGTCGCCCCCCGAAGGGTCTTCCAATCGGCGCTGCGCACTTGGGTGCGGGCCGTGGCCTGGGCAACCTGCACGCGGCCGGGCAGGTTGCCTTGGGTAAAGCTGCTCTGCCAGGCGTCGTTCGCACTGGCCCCTGATGCCACAGTGACGACATCGCCTTTGCGCGTAAGGCTGGCCACGGTGCTGTCCCCTGCTTTCCACTGCACGCCACCGGCATCGACATGGGTGTGCAGCGGCGTCTTATCTGGCAGCGTGATGGTGTCGCCATCGAACCTGTAGGTGCGCTTGCCAACGGTACGCGATTGCAACGTAGAGCCTTCATGCACAGCCTGGGTGGCGACGGTTTTGCCGTCCACTTTGAGATGAGTAATCTGGTTGCTGAACCCATGATAGGCACGCTCGATCAGCGTTGAGTCCGGCCGAGTTATTTTAGTGACTCGCCCGAGGGCATCGCGCTCGAAGGCGTAGCGGCGTGTTTCGTCGCCCACCACGCGCTCACTGCTTACCACGCGCCCATTTTTATCGAGGTGTTGGGTCAAGTTCAGTTGGTGCTCGCCCGCACCGTCCGAGCGTGTTTCTGTACGTTCGAAGGTGCCATCGGTTTTAGTCCGGTATTCAGTGACCCGTTGAGAGAGGCGTTGTTGTGACAGGCCTTGCTCGGCGGTTAGCCGAGTGGTGCTGGTGTGGGCCGTCGGAATAGAGAATAACTCGGGGGAAGAGATATAAAAACCAAATGCCTCGCCTTCCTGTGTTCCAAAAAGCCGTGTGAAGAAATTTGAGACAGTCACATCTTCTTCCTCAGGCATGCCTTTCAATTCATTAAAATCAAAAGATAGCCTTGAAACAGTTTCTTCTACTTTAAAAACCCCGCCTTTTAAAACCTCGCACTCGAGTGGACATTCCTCCTGACGTGGATAATATGCGTTCGGACCCATATTTGAAACAACCGTTTTCGTGGTTGTCCAGTATTTCTCTGAACATTCAGCATATCTGCTATCTTTGGCGCCTCCCGCCCCTTGCAATAATTTCATAAGCTTCAATGGATCATAAGTCCCCCATTCAAATATCCGCAATCCTGATTTAAAACCCCGATCCATAAGATCTTCTAATTCATTACCAGTTGAAGGAGCCTTGCCTTCGTAATTCTTCAGCCCCACTAAAACATCCAGAAACTCAATTACTGTTTCTTTGCTTGCACTACCAAAGCCCCGATAGGAGACTTCCCGGATTTCGGCCTCGCTTTCAATCAATCGGGTCTCAGCTTTACCTAATCCATCCTCAACAACCACGCCCTCGTTCACCCAAGGCTGACGCCCAAGGCGTGGCTGTACCTGTGCTCGTTCAATCACCGCCTGACCGCCTGGCAGATAGTCCCATTGGTAACTCCCCACCACGTCCGAATCATCGAGCCCTTGCAGGTAACGCTCAAACAGCGGCAGGTAACCACTTGAAAGAGCCCGGCGCCATTCGCTGCGCCATACCCGTTGCAAGCCATCCAGATAGGTTTGACTCTGGTCCTTATTCGAATGGTTGTAGGTATGGGTCGCTTTCGCCCCATCCTCGGAGTATTCAGTAGTGATATCAACATCGGCCTTACGCTCATTGACACGGCCCTTTTTGCCCGCCCTGAGACGGTACTGCACTTCCTTGACCACTCGCCCGGCAGCGTCATAGGCCCATACCGTTTCGGTATCGCGCTCAATGCGCGCCAAGCGGCGCTGGCTATGCCGTGAATACCGCTCCTCGCTTACGGTCTGGGTGCCCGCCAAGGTTTCACACGTAGTGCGCACAGTGATATACGGCTCGTTAGGGTTGTCTTCAAACCACTGAATGTCTTGCTGTTTGAACGTTTCTGTGCCGAGGTGGGCGAGCTGTGTGTCCGTGCTGGCCCACTGTTTAACCTTGCTGGCACCGCTCGGTGTCTTCTTGGAAGTCACGGCCGACACATGTTTGAGGCGCTGATGCCACCATACCTCTCCTTCACCCTCCTGGGCCCAGCTAATGTCGTCGGTGAGCTGCCCCTCGAATCTGCCTTCTGCGCTTATTCCCTCGATAACGAGCTGCTGTGCCGGCTCAAGCAAGGTTCGACCTGCGCGGTCCACCACGCTATAGCCGAATAATTTCAAACCCTGCGAATTGCCGAACTCATCACATTGATACTCAGCCATCAAAGGCCGTGCTGCGTAATCCGGAACCGCTGGACAAGCCAGTGTTGGAAGAACAGGCAAACCCAGGCCGGTCGAAACCTTCGCTGCAATGGTGTTGGTGCCGCCCTCTCTTGGGTAATAAGCGCGGTAGAAGGTGTGTTGACCTTCCATGATCATTTTCAGCGTCAAGCCATCGCCGTCTTGCTCCGTTAGCAGCACGTCGACTGCTTTACCGAGCGCTTTGCGCTGTGGTGCCGGCAGAACACTGGTCAGCTCCTCAATAGCCGCGATCAACTTCAGGTGGTTTGCTTTACCAAATTTCCAGAAGATTTCACCCGTTGCCGCTTGATGCTTCACTCGCTGCGGCCCAGTAATAAGTACGGGGGTGTTGCCAGCTTCTGTCTCCAGCTTAATCTGCGCAATCGCATTAATCAGGTCATCCCCAAACCCTGTGTAGCGGAGAATTTGTGTTTCCCCCCCCTTCTGCGCCTTGAATTCAAGCCATTGACTATCAGCGGACGCTGCCCCTTTCAAGAGCTCCTGACGCTGTGAGTTGGCGTCCTGGCCGAACGCCTGCAAGTGATGCTCGCGCGCGCCATGCGCACCTCGTTCGCCTGAAACAATGTACAACGCGTTGTCTGTGTTCAGTAAGCGGCCTTTGTAACGGTAGGTGCTCACTTGGTTCTCTTGGCCATGACCTGGTACCAAGGCATGCAACGCAGCCTTTGGCCATAAAGGCTTCTTATCTTTGGGTCGAATGCCCGGCCGGTACTGTACATATTCGACCGACCCGTCAAGCTCCTCTAGCCGGCAAAGTACGCGGTCTAATGTTGGATCCTCGGCATAGCCGCACGTCACCTTCTGCACAATTTCAGCGGCTTTTTCACGCGTAAGGGTGCACAGCAATTTGTTTTTCAATTGCAGTGCAACCCTAAAGCCCTCATCACTTTCCGGCCATACCTGCATGAGAACCCGGGCATCCTCGCCCTCTGGGGTAGTGTAATCAGCCGTGAACAGAGTACTTTCTCCACTCTTGATACTCAGCAGTTGGAATTGCCCTTTTACACGGTTCCACTCCAAATCGAGCACTTCGCCGTACCGTGATTCGATACGGGAGGGCAACAGTTGTACGAACGGCCGTTTGTAACTTTCAATACGCTTATCAAGGTCTTTCGTATTGCCATGCTTTTCCCAGGCACTCACTGCCTCGTCATAATCCAACCTTGCGCCAATGTAATAACCTGCCGGTGAAATCACCAAGAGTACCCACTGCGTCCAATGCTCGGGCAAAGCAGGGAACTTAGGCCGGCTCTTTTGCTTAATCGCTTCGAGCGCCTCAACTATCTTCTGATGAAACTCCTCATCATGTTCAATATCATCACTCTTGCCAGGCTTGCTCAGCACTTCCCGACGGCCGCTGGGCAGTTCAATCGTGAACTCGCTGTAATCCTCGGTGCAGTACATGCGGAACTGATCTTTCTTAAGCGGCTGTTCCTTCCCAAGCTGCTCCCACTCTGCCTCGGTAAAGGTTACTCGCACGCCACTGGCCAGCGTTAATCGACGCTCACGCACATCCAGGCTGGAAAAGCGCCAGGCCCAGCCGTCACCTAGCCCGGCTTCATTGCCGCGCAAGGCAGAATAATGCAGGGTCAGGTCGCATATTGGCCCTAGCCCGCTCAACCCTTGCAGCGTGGCAACCGGGTAGTGCGCGTGGAACAAGCCCGTGCGCGGGTCCACTCCTGTTTCAGTCTGTCCCAGGGTGTCGAACAGTTCAGAATGCTCGGTATTGCCGTAGTCTTCGCATAAGACACTGGTTGGCTTATAGGGCTTCAAGGTATCAGACGGTATGTAATTGATCGCCTGGACTGTGTGCCAAAATTGGGCCTTGTCGAAGAAACCAACATGGCCGACCGTTTCTGCCGCTGCCGCTGCCGCTGCCTCTGGCCCTGGCTTTGCCTGTTTCTCTCTCGTGCGCTCTGGGTCGTCCAGCGTGATTCTATAAGTGCTTTCAGTGATGCGCCCACTCCATGTAATGCTATCGGCGGTTACCGATTTCGGCCATACCATGCCCTCCTTTCTATCCGTTGGCACACATGCGGCCACTCGGTAGCCTTTTTCGAAGGCTGCTTGGGCCAAGCGGAACACACATTCGCCAGCACACAAACCAACCGTAATCTCCAATGAGCCAGCGCCGGAGGTATGTGTCACCGTTGGGGCAACGAAGTCGGCTGTCACCTTATCGTGGGGATCAAAATCGACTTGCAGTTCACAAAAACGAGGCATCCACAGCAGCCCGCCATCCGTATCGCTCTCCTGAACCTGCAGTTCGGGCCAGGCCTCGGCTTTTAGGAACTTGACCATGGCACTGCGCCAGGCGTTCTGAGCGAGCGGGGCACCGTCTTTACCCAGCGGTGGTTTAAATACCGCCTCATGCAACAGCTTGCCATTGAACGGATGGTGCATCGATACGCGCACGGCGTCTGTGATAGCCGCCCCCTCGGGCACCTCCACTACAGGGCCCTGCGTACGGTTGCCCGCATCCGGTAGCGAAGTGAATATGCGCAGTGCATCACCCCTGTGCCAAAGCCCAAGATTTTGGGTATCAGTGACAACGAGGTTATCCGTAGAGGGGCTAGCCGAACCTGCCCGCAGGTAGGCAGATACGCTTGACGCGTTAAGCTCGGTTGCCCATGGCGCCAGCCACTTACCACTGGCTCGTTGAGCACTGGTAGGGGTCCACTCGTGATGGCCAACCACACGGTGCGAGAACGCATCGTACACCCAGGCATGCAAGGTGGTTCCTGCTGGCAAAGCCACTGCACCGTCCACCTTGCGACTTTCCCACCAGCGCGCGACGGTCAGTGTCACGCTCAATTCAGCACACTGCGGTACCCAGAACGCGTTGTTGGTAGCCGCTGGCGTGATTTGGCTGCCATTGCGCCACTCGCCAGCCCGCACGAGGTGGCTGTCGCGATTGATCTGCTCGCACAGCGCCTTGACCCATCCCGCCTCTACGTGCGCCGTGGTAGGTGTAAAGAAGTGCTGCTCAAACAGCGCCTGTGTCTTGAGATCCCGAACCTGCAAGCACAGCGTCTGCTGTGCGGTGAGCTGAAAGGCGTCATTGCACGCCAGCGCCTGCACCAGGTTATTGGTAAAGGGGGCGTTGCTGAAGGCCCGATATTGGGTGTGGCTCCAAAGACGCAAGGGTGTGACCGCGGTCGACCAGCTATTATCTTTCCCCCACCCGCCAGCAGTAATACCCGAGCCTAACTTAACAATGTGGTTGGCGAATGCCTGCGGCCATTGCGCAGCCTGAAGTTGGTTACTTTGAGCAGTATAGTCAAATCGCGTTATCTCACCATCTCGGCGGTTGACTAAAAACGCGCTTAGTTTTTCGTTAGGGGCCAATGCACGGCCAGCCTTTATAGGGACGGTGCTGCACCAGCCATCATCGACGCTACCCACACGTGCCAGCGTGAAGTCGGTCATATCAGGTAGGTAGCCATCAGGTTGAGTAGTGATCAGGTACGGTACCGCAAAGGGTTCGAGCTGGGCCCTATCCACTTGGTCAAGGCCCGCATCTGGCTTCACCTTGCCCTTGACTCCGTTCAACAAGTACACCTTTCCGATAGCGCTAAACAACAAATGCTGTTTATCGAAAACCCCGACCCTCACTGGCAGGGGATGGTCCACTTTTAACCGGCCATAGTTTTTTTGGGCATCTTCATCAACAGTGAATATAAACTTCGGATAACTGCTATTAATGCCTTCAACCTGCACACAACCGTAAAACCAAAAAAAACCAGCCCCAATACCATTGAGCGTCTCGATCAATAAGGGCCCAGAGGCAGGTGTGAGCGCGCTCCACTGTGCTCGATCCACCAGCGTTGCGCCTGCTTCAAGCAATGCCTCGATTCGTGTAGCTTCTTCTTGAACTTTTATACCCAACTCAGGCACCTGCTTGATGCCTGCATATTTAATATGTTGCTTTTGTGGGGTCAGGAGGTCTAGCCCGTCACTTCCGGCAAAATAATACGTGGCTTTAACACCATCGATTGTAAGGGTATCACCCCTCTGAAAATGCTTCTCAAACTGGGACTGGGAGTATGCCATTACCTGATCCTCGAGCGTGTAGCTGCCTATGAAGGCATTACACGACTCAAATCGGGCCTGCACAACTAGCAAAGTACTAGGTTGTATAGGTCGATTATCAGACAGTGTGCGCAGCAAGCAATGACTGTATGAGCTGGCTATGGATCAGCTACCGCGGTATGGGCGAGCCTCCCTTTGGCTAACCAGGCGTTAAATCTGAGAAATTTCTGCCAGAACAGATAGGTAATGCAACGGCCATCCAACTGCTTCTTACCAAGAAAAGTGGCGAAGGGCGCAATGCTCGTGACATTACTATGGGTAATATGCATGAGTAAGATGTTTAGAATATTTCGCTGAAAACGAAAAAAGACGCCTAGGCGTCTTCTTCAATTATTTACAAACGCCAGCGGTTCGCTGCAAGCAAAAATTTGGATACTTGTCACGAGCGCCTGCATCGATCGGTGGCTGGCGTGGTTTCGCTACGCGTTTTCAACAAGAAGTTGCAATAGCGTCTTATCGGCTTTAATAACACCGCATGTCTGCAACAGATCGTTCAGCCCTCCTAACATCCCTATGTCGTCGCGCGTAGGCTTACCTGCCAACGCTCGTCTCAATGCCATAAAAATTTTCATTCGACCAAATTCCGCTTCTTCGAACTTAAGCCCTGGCTCAAGAATTTTGTGTGCCGCCTTTTCAAGCTCAGTCTCCAGGTGTTGTTGTAGATCCGCTTTATTCATCATGTGCTTTACCATTTGCAAATTGTTATAGAAGGGTGCAGTGGCGACCTATGAATGGCTCAGGCTATACCCTGCAACACCGTACTGATTGAGGCGCGGTAGCAGGATGATAATCAGAATAAGGACAGGATCATGCTAGCTGACAAAACTGCTAGGTAGGCTAAAGAAGAGACCTGATGTAAAGCTGTTTTGTTGGAAAATTCAGAACAAAAAAAGGGCCCCTAAGGACCCTTTTGTGGCTAGCCACCTAAGCGACTTACCTGAATATGGAGCGGGAAACGAGACTCGAACTCGCGACCCCGACCTTGGCAAGGTCGTGCTCTACCAACTGAGCTATTCCCGCAATGGCGTCCCCTAGGGGACTCGAACCCCTGTTACCGCCGTGAAAGGGCGGTGTCCTAGGCCACTAGACGAAGGGGACAACTGCCCGAAACAACCTTGGTTGTTTCAGCTACCGCGGCCGCGATGGCCTCGGGTTTTACCTGCACCGCTCTGAAGCCGTGCAACTGTAAACTGGAGCGGGAAACGAGACTCGAACTCGCGACCCCGACCTTGGCAAGGTCGTGCTCTACCAACTGAGCTATTCCCGCAATGGCGTCCCCTAGGGGACTCGAACCCCTGTTACCGCCGTGAAAGGGCGGTGTCCTAGGCCACTAGACGAAGGGGACACGCTACAACATTCACTACCTGCAACGCTTCACAAAGTGCTTTACGCTGCAAGTGGCGCGCATTCTAGGGGCGCTTTCGATAACCGTCAACCCCTCGATAAAAAATTATTCAAATCAAGGGGTTTGGTCATGCTACCCCTTCACCTGGCCTGGGGCTATGCTGCGTCAAAGCGCACGCGCATAATCGCCTTCACCCTGAGCTGGCTCGATAGGCTGCCCTGTCGCCCTGCCACGCCTGGCACTACACTTACGCTATCGTACAAACGAGGTTAGCCCCGTGACGCATATGATGATCGCTGCAATTGTGATAGCGGGTGTCGCGATACTCATCGCTATTGGCTTCCTCAATAATGTGGTGGAAGCCAATAAATCGGAAAAAGTCCGTTTGGGTCATGAGCTCAAAGACCGCCTGCGGCGTTGCGCAGAACTCAACGAGCGCTTTCCGGGCCAATTCATTACCCCCGAGCTGAAAATGCTCATGCACCGCCTTGAGCACAACGTGGTCAAGCGGGCTCTGGCGCTGAACAAGGCCAACCTGGACCTTAAGGAACGCTTGGCCGAGCTTGAGCTAGACATGAGCAAGGCCGAGGGCGAAGGGGATGAAGACGCCAAGGGGATCGAAATCAAGAACCCCCCAGCACCGGTAGTCAGCGAAGCCCAAGCCAAAGAGGTCAGCTACTTGATCGAGGCCCTGCACCATCAGATTCTTCGGGCCGCCCAAGAGGGAGTATTCAAGCCAGGCGAGTCGCGCCATTGGGCGAACGTCATCCGCGGCCTGCTGGTAAAGCTGCACCTGGAGTTCTTCAACAACCTGGGGCAGCAAGCCTTTCAGGACGGAGACCCTGGTCATGCCCGGCTAGCTTACGAGCGGGCCATGCAATACCTGAAGAAACAGCCCGACCCCAGTGCCTATAGCGAAGAGACGGCCTACGTTCAGAAGATGGTCGCGCGTGCCGACGCCTTGGTACTGAACAAAATCCAGGCCAATGAGGGGGACCAGAACGAACTCACGGCGGGTCTAAAGGAAACCGAAGAGCAAACGGACTGGAAAAAGAAAGCCATCTACGATTGAGAGCCGCGCATGCCTGACATGCGCGCCCTCTTCTTAGACCTACCTTAAAAGCTGCCAACATCGGTGGCGTTCAGGAATATCTGCGCCAGTTGCTCCACACCTGCCTGATCGGCCTCGGTAAACCGGCCAACTCGTGGGCTGTCGAGGTCGAGTACGCCAATCAGGCGCCCCTCCTTCACCAAGGGTACAACCAGTTCGCTATTGGACGCGCTGTCGCAGGCAATATGCCCTGGGAAGGCGTGTACGTCCTCCACGCGTTGCGTTGTGCGAGTTTGCGCGGCCGCCCCGCACACGCCTTTAGAGAACGGCATACGCACGCAGGCGACTTTTCCCTGGAAGGGGCCTAGTACCAACTCTTCCTGGCGATTCAGGTAAAAGCCCGCCCAGTTCAGGTCTGGCAATTCGTTGAAGAGAAACGCTGACAGTTGCGCGGCATTGGCCACGAAGTCCTGCTCTCCAGACAACAGCGCCTGGAGTTGCGCACATAACAAAGCATAGCCATCCAGGCCTTCGCCAGTAGCGTTCAGATCAATCATGGTTGGTTTCCAGCATTTGCAAGCCCACCCAATAGCGGGCGAATTGATAGGCACAGCGCCCGTTTCGGTTACCGCGCGAGGTGGCGAAGCGCACTGCCAGCACGTCGAAGGCCTGGTCACGCGTCCACGCTAATCCCACCTTGCCGGCCAGTTGATCGACCCAGTGGGCCACCACTTCCAGGTAATGCGCCTGAGTAAAGGGATAGAACGACAGCCATAGGCCGAAGCGGTCAGAAAGCGCGATCTTGTCTTCCACGGCTTCGCTAGGGTGCAACTCACCTTCTACCCGCGTCCAGTTGTCGTTGTCGCTTTGTTTTTCAGGCACCAGGTGCCGTCGGTTAGAAGTGGCATACAGCAGAACGTTATCCGGTGCTTGCTCCAGCGAGCCGTCGAGCACGCTTTTGAGTACGCGATAGTCCCCCTCCCCTGCCTCAAAGGACAAGTCATCGCAAAACAGCACGAACCTTTGGGGCAGCCGCTGAAGCTGTTCTACGACGCGTGGCAGGTCTGCCAGGTGATCGCGCTCGATTTCGATCAGGCGCAGGCCTTCGGTGGCGTACTCGGCCAACAGCGCTCGCACCAGTGACGACTTGCCGGTGCCGCGCGACCCCCAGAGCAGTGCATGGTTCGCGGGCAGGCCTTTGATGAATTGCCGGGTATTGCCTTGTAGCTGCTCACATTGCTTGTCTATCCCTTGCAAGTCATCAAGGCGGATGTCCAGGCTAACGTCCAGCGGCATGAGGTAGCCATCGCGCCCCTCGCGGTGCCAGCGGGCGGCCAGCGTGGCATGCCAGTCGATCACAGGGCGTGGGGCAGGCAAGAGGGGCTCCAGGCGCGCCAAAACCGCATCGGCGCGTTCGAGAAAGGCAGATAAACGGGTGTCCAAAACTTCTCCTCGGCGCTTACACGCGCTATACAGAGTGCAAAACGGGCCCCTTCGAAGGCACAGCCCATGAGCGCCCCTTCGACTATGCTAGGGGGTGCTTTATCAAGATAACAGCGCGGTACCCATGGGCATAAAGTTCAACCACCGATTGTCCTACAAGCAAGCCCGCCTGACTGTGGTGGTGGGCCTGATACTGGGTACGCTATTGAGCGTGGTACAAATCTCGCTCGATTATGCCAGCAGCCGAGAACTGCTTAAAAGCCAGATCGCCTCGCTGCTTGAAATCAGTCAGAACCCGGCGTCCCGCATTGCTTACAACATCGACCGGGAGTTGGCCCTGGAACTCACGCGCGGGTTGTTGCGATCCGAGTCAATCGTGCGCGCCCGCCTTACCGACGACGACGGCACCCTGCTTGCGCAGGTAGAGCGCCCACGGGCAGAGACGCCTTATCGATTCATCACCGACCCCCTGTTCGGCCCCAGCCTTGAAGTGCAAACAGACCTGTTCCTGGAGCACTTGCCTGCGGACCACCTTGGCACGCTGCAGGTGGCGGCAGACACCGCCGCGCTAGGCGGGCGCTTCATCGAGCGTGCCGAAGTTACCCTGATCAGCGGCTTTCTACGCACCACGCTGTTCACGGCGATCTTACTGGTCATGTTCTATTTCATGCTCACAAAACCGCTGGTGGCGGTGGTCGAGCGCCTAAACCGGGCCAGCCCGAACATCGCACACCCCCAGCACCTGCCGTACCCGCCCGGGCATGAACACGATGAAATTGGCGTGTTGGTGCAGGTGGCCAATCAGCAGCTGGACCGCATGGCGGCTGAAATCCGTCAACGCCACGCCGCTGAAGACCAACTCACCGCCTACCTCGATGAGCTGGAAGACATCGTGTCGGCGCGGACCACTGAGCTTGAAGCCAGCAACCAGCGCCTAAGCCAGTCCAACCAGGAACTGGACGACGCCCGGCGCACCGCCTTGGAAATGGCCCAGGCCCGTTCGGCGTTTTTGGCCAATATGAGCCATGAGATCCGAACGCCTCTCAACGGCTTGCTGGGCATGCTCACGCTTACCCTGGACACCCCCCTCACCAATGACCAGCGCCAACAGCTCACCATTGCTCATCACTCGGGCAAGGTACTGGTAGAGCTGCTCAACGATATCCTGGACCTGTCCAAGTTCGATGCTGGCCAACTGGAGCTGGAACACCTGCCGTTCGACCTGGCGGTGTTGGTCGAAGACACGGCTAACCTGTTCGTTCAGAACGCTGCAGTAGGGGTAGAGCTGACCTGCCTGATAACACCCGACTTCCCGGCCTTGGTGATCGGAGACGCCATGCGCGTGCGGCAAATTGTCAGCAATTTGCTGTCCAACGCGCTTAAATTCACCCCGAGCGGGCGCGTGGATGTACGGCTGTCCGGCGTAGGAGAGCATGCCCGCATTGAGGTGCGAGACACTGGCATTGGCATCCCGGACGACGCTCAAAGTCGGATCTTCAAGCCCTTCACTCAAGCAGGCGCTGCGATCAGCCGGCAATTTGGCGGGACCGGGCTTGGGCTGGCCTTGACCAGCAACCTGTGCACAGCCATGCAAGGCCGGCTGAGCATCAGCTCCAAGGCAGGCGTAGGCAGCCGCTTCTATGCTGATCTGCCCTTGCCTGTTCATGCCATGGCGGAGCCCGCGCCTCGACTGAGTGGCCGGGTGGCCGTTGTCAGCGAAGGGCACAGTGGGCTAGTCGAGATGCTGGAAGCCTACCTGCCCCTTTGGGGGCTCGCCTATCAACGCTGCGACCCTGATCAAACCCTGGGACATCCTGAGCCCGACCTGTTGATTACGGATGATGCCACCTACCTGCCTTCTGCGCGGGGGCACGTAAAGGCGCCGTTACTCTTGGTGGCGACCTATGGCAACTTCCTGTCCAGCGAGCGCGCCCGTGAGCTCGCACCGCTGCAACAACTGCCGCGCCCCTTGGCCCGCCAGGCACTGTTGGCCATTCTGCGTGAGCATTTGGAAGAGCAGGCCCCACGCCAACAGCCCCTGCCGTTACCGCCTGAGGTCGCACCGCCTACCCGCCGGGTGCGCATACTGCTGGTTGAGGACAACCCGGTAAACCAGCTCGTGGCCAAGGGAATGTTGAGCAAGCTGGGGTGCCAGGTGCAGGTGGCCGTCAATGGTGCTGAAGCCTTGGTAGCCCTCGATGCGCAGCCAGTGGATCTTGTGCTGATGGACTGCAACATGCCGGTGATGGATGGGTATGAGGCCACCCGGCGTATTCGTCAACGCGGGCACTGGGCGCACCTGCCGATCATTGCCCTTACGGCCAATGCCATGCCCGAGGAGCGCGACCGCTGCAAGGCGGCTGGCATGAACGACTACCTGGCCAAGCCATTTCGCCGGGAGGACCTCATTGCCCTGATCGACGTGTGGAGCCCTTCGGCGCCTTAAGCGAGCAAGGCTTCTATCTGCGGCGCCAACTGCTCAGGGCGCGTGGTAGGCGCGAAGCGTTCGATCTGCTCGCCACTGGCGCTCACCAGGAACTTGGTGAAATTCCACTTGATCGCACCCGTGCCCAGCACGCCCGGCGCCTCGCGCTTGAGCGCAACGAACAGAGGGTGTGCTTTAGGCCCATTCACGTCGATTTTGCGGAACAACGGAAAGGTCACGCCGTAGTTGAGTTCACAGAAGGCCGAGATTTCGTCTTCCGTGCCCGGCTCCTGGCCGCCGAACTGGTTGCAGGGGAAACCCAACACCACCAGACCGCGGCCCTGGTACTGCTGCCAGAGCTGCTCAAGCCCTTGGTACTGCGAGGTGAATCCGCACTTGCTGGCCGTGTTCACCAGCAGGTAGGCCTTGGCTGGAAAATCCGCCAAGGCGCACTCGCCCCCTGCAATCAAAGGGCACGGGATGTGCAACAGGGAGGCGGCCATCAGACCTTCTCGCCCTGCTCGTCGATCAACTGCAAGCACACCGAGTTGATGCAATACCGCAGGCCGGTGGGTGGTGGGCCGTCTGGGAAGACATGACCCAAATGGGCATCGCAGGTGGAGCAACGCACTTCAGTGCGGATCATGCCGTGTGTGGTGTCGCGAATTTCCACCATGGCCTGCTCTCCAATAGGCGCGTAGAAGCTTGGCCAGCCGCAGCCTGAATCGAATTTGGTCTTGGAATCGAATAATTCCGTATTACAACAGATGCAGTGATAGATACCCTGGGTTTTCTCGGTATTGTACTTCCCCGTAAAGGGGCGCTCGGTACCGGCGAGCCGGCAGACGTTGTATTGCTCGGGGTCGAGCATGTCATGCCACTCTTGCAGGGTTTTTTCAATCTTTTGCATAGCTTTACCTCGGCTACGGAAAAGTCACCAAGCGTGGCCTTTTCCGTGATGGGGACGGCACGTATGATTGTGCCTTTGATTGCGACCAGTCTGTCACCCGCGCATCGCTCGTTCAAATTCATTTTCGGCGCCACCCGGCCACTCTTCGGACCTCATCATGCAGTTCAGCAAATCAAACAAGCTCGCCAATGTCTGCTACGACATTCGTGGGCCGGTACTCAAGCACGCCAAGCGCCTCGAAGAAGAAGGCCACCGCATCCTCAAGCTGAACATCGGCAACCCTGCGCCGTTTGGTTTCGAGGCCCCTGAGGAAATCCTGCAGGACGTGATCCGTAACCTGCCTACCGCCCAGGGCTACAGCGATTCCAAAGGGCTCTTCAGCGCGCGCAAGGCCGTGATGCAGTACTACCAGCAAAAGCAGGTAGAGGGCGTGGGCATCGAGGACATCTACTTGGGCAATGGCGTGTCCGAATTGATCGTGATGTCCATGCAGGCCTTGCTCAACAATGGTGACGAAGTACTCATCCCGGCACCTGATTACCCGCTCTGGACAGCAGCCGTCAGCCTGGCGGGCGGCCATGCTGTGCATTATCTGTGCGACGAGCAGGCCAACTGGTGGCCAGACCTGGATGACATGAAGGCCAAGATCACGCCCAACACCAAGGCCATGGTCATCATCAACCCCAACAACCCCACCGGTGCGGTGTACTCGCGCGAGGTGCTGCTGGGCATGCTGGAGCTGGCCCGGCAACACAACCTGGTGGTGTTCTCTGACGAGATCTACGACAAGATCCTTTACGACGAAGCCGTGCACATCAGCAGCGCGTCGCTCGCCCCTGACCTGTTGTGCCTGACCTTCAACGGGTTGTCCAAATCCTATCGGGTCGCGGGTTTCCGCTCCGGCTGGCTGGCGATCTCCGGGCCCAAGTACAACGCCCAGAGCTACATCGAGGGCCTGGATATTTTGGCAAACATGCGCCTGTGCGCCAACGTGCCTAGCCAGCATGCGATCCAGACGGCCCTTGGCGGCTACCAGAGCATCAACGACCTGGTACTCCCCCCTGGGCGCCTGCTGGAGCAGCGCAACCGTACCTGGGAGCTGCTGAATGCCATCCCCGGGGTGAGTTGCGTGAAGCCCATGGGCGCACTCTATGCCTTCCCGCGGATCGACCCCAAGGTGTGCCCTATCCATAACGACGAGAAATTCGTGCTCGACCTGTTGCTGTCCGAAAAGCTGCTGGTGGTTCAGGGCACGGCCTTCAACTGGCCATGGCCTGACCATTTCCGGGTGGTGACCCTGCCAAGGGTGGACGATCTGGAACAGGCGATCGGGCGCATCGGCGGGTTCCTGCGCGGGTACCGGCAATAAGGGCAAGCATCGGGCACACGCGCTGCGCGTCGTGCCCGGAACATACCTGAAGGGCCTCCCGGCGGTCGCCGCCGCTACGTATAAAAGTCAACAAAACCTGTAGGAAACGTCTGAAGACACAGTTTGAAATAGTCGCCTGGTTGAATCACGCCCTTAGGCGTCTTATATAGCCGACTACGCTTCACACCTATCCGTCAGGAGTAACTCAACACCATGATGCGCATTCTGCTGTTCGTGGCCACCAACCTTGCGGTCGTGCTCATCGCCAGCATTACCCTTAGCCTCTTCGGCTTCAACGGCTTCATGGCGGCGAATGGAGTAGATCTCAACCTCAGCCAGCTCTTGGTCTTCTGTGCCGTGTTCGGCTTCGCAGGGTCGTTGTTCTCGCTGTTCATTTCCAAATGGATGGCCCGCACCAGTACGGGCACTCAGGTCATCACCCAACCGCGTACTCGTCATGAACAATGGCTGCTCCAGACCGTAGAGCAGCTGTCCAGGGAAGCTGGCATCAAAATGCCTGAAGTCGGCATTTTTCCAGCATACGAAGCCAACGCGTTCGCCACGGGCTGGAACCGCAACGATGCATTGGTCGCAGTAAGCCAGGGTCTGCTCGAGCGGTTTTCACCGGATGAAGTGCGCGCGGTACTGGCTCATGAAATCGGTCACGTGGCCAACGGCGACATGGTGACCCTGGCCTTGATCCAAGGGGTGGTAAACACCTTCGTGATGTTCTTCGCGCGGATCATCGGCAACTTCGTCGACAAGGTGATTTTCAAGAACGAAGGCGGCCAAGGCATTGCCTATTACATCGCAACGATTTTCGCGGAGATCGTGCTGGGCATACTGGCGAGCATCATCGTGATGTGGTTCTCCCGTCGCCGTGAGTTTCGCGCTGACGACGCCGGTGCACGCCTGGCTGGCACGGGTGCAATGGTCAATGCGCTACAACGACTGCGCGCCGAGCAGGGAATTGCAGTGACCATGCCCGACAGCCTTACCGCTTTTGGCATCAACAGCGCGCTCAAGCATGGCCTGGCCGGGTTGTTCATGAGCCACCCACCACTGGAAGCCCGTATCCGCGCGCTGCAACAGCGGGGCTAAGAAGGATCGCAGGCGTAGAGGGCGGCGCAAGTCGCCCTTTTTTGTACCCAAGGCCCTTGAGTGAAGCAGAGCTGTGATAGATAAAGGCTTACTGCCTGAGCTTACGCACGCGGGGAGACAACGGCAGTTAGCGAAGTTGGCGTCAGACGCTTTCACCAACTGTCGTTGACGTCTACAGTGCCTGGCGTTGGGTGACAAACCCATGCCACCCAACAGCTAACAAAAAACCCCTGTCTGATCGCTCAGGCAGGGGTTTTAGCTACAGCATTACCGCTTAGTCTTCACGGTACCGGCGCAGCTTCAACTGCTTACCAGCAACGCGAGTGTCCTTGAGCTTGGCCAGCAGGCGGTCCAGGCCGTCTTCTGGCAACTCGACCAGGCTGAAGCTGTCGCGCACCTGGATACGGCCGATGGTTTCACGCACCAGGCCGCCCTCATTGAGGATGGCACCCAGCAGGTTTTTCGCGGCGATACCGTCACGAGCCCCCAGGGCGGTACGGCAACGTACGCGACCTTCACCCAATGGCATTGGCGCACGACGCTCATGGCGTTCGCCGCTACGCTCACCACTGCGCTCACGTGAGGTAGTGGTGGTCGGCACCAGCGGCTGGTCACGTTCGACAGTTGCCAGATCCAGCGCCTGCCCATTGGTCGCCTTGCTCAGCAGTGCGGCTGCCAATGCACGTGGGCTGCAACCGATGTCTGCGGTGAGACGGTCCAGCAGCTCGCCATGGCTGGCTTCGGCATCTGCCACCAGCGGCGCGAGGCTGTTGGTAAGTTTCTTGATGCGCGCGTCCAGTACTGCCTGGGCATTAGGCAAACGAACCTCGGTCACCTTCTGACCGGTTACGCGCTCGATCACCTGAAGCATACGGCGCTCACGCGGCGTAACCAGCAGCAGTGCACGGCCGTCGCGACCTGCACGGCCAGTACGGCCAATGCGGTGCACGTAGGACTCTGGGTCGTAGGGCATGTCTACGTTGAACACGTGGGTGATACGGGGTACGTCCAAGCCACGCGCAGCAACGTCAGTGGCGACGACGATGTCCAGGCGGCCATCCTTGAGCGAGTCGATTACGCGCTCGCGCTGGTTCTGGGCAATGTCACCGTTAAGGGCAGCAGCCTTGTAACCCTTGGCTTCAAGGGCGCTGGCCAGATCCAGGGTTGCTTGCTTGGTGCGGACGAAGGCGATAAGTGCATCGAACTCTTCCACTTCGAGCAAGCGCAGCACGGCTGCGGCCTTCTGGTCGGCATGAACCAGCAGGTAAGCCTGCTCGATCGCCGAGACGGTCTGGGTTTTGCTTTGGATCTTGACGTGCTTGGGGTCTTTGAGGTGACGCTCAGCGATTGCCCGGATGGACTGCGGCAGGGTAGCCGAGAACAGCACAGTCTGGCGGGTTTCCGGCATGGCCGCGAAGATCACTTCGAGGTCGTCCATGAAGCCCAGCTTGAGCATTTCGTCAGCTTCGTCGAGCACCAGGTGGTTGACGGTCGCCAGCACCTTTTCGTCGCGACGCAGGTGGTCGCACAGGCGGCCAGGGGTGGCTACAACGATCTGGGCACCGTTGCGAATGGCTTTGAGTTGCGGGCCCATCGGGGCACCGCCGTATACAGCGACTACATTCACGCCAGGCATCTGCTTGGCATAGGTTTCGAATGCAGTGGCTACTTGTAGCGCCAACTCACGGGTTGGCGCCAGGATCAGGGCTTGCGGCTCACGCTTGCTCGGATCGATACGGGACAAAATTGGCAGTGCGAAGGCTGCGGTTTTACCGGTACCGGTCTGTGCCTGGCCGATCATGTCATGACCGGCAAGGATGATCGGGATCGATTGCTGCTGGATCGCAGAGGGTTCTTCGTACCCTGTGGCGACGACTGCGGCAACGATGCTGGGATGAAGTTCGAGCGCGGCGAAGCCGCCGGATTCCTGGGTCATGGGTCTGCCTCTAAGTGCATCCGCAAAGACCCATGCTCCAAAGCTGCACATGCCGTAAGACTTCGAGAGTCACCCTGGCAACTTTGGCGGCGGGGATTTGCGAAAACGATTGATGAATGAATCGTCAGGAGAGCCCGCTAGCGCGGACGTCAGCCGAAGCTGTCTTCGGAGAATGCTACCTAAACGTGGCCCGTTAAATGGCCGGCGCGCATGATACCTGAAAAGCGCGCCACCGGGTGAGTTTTTTCACCCCGAGACAGCGCTGCCTCGCTTGCCCCTGCCCGCTGCACCTAAGACGCCGGGCGCATCGCCGCGAGCAGGTAATCCACCGAGTAACCCAGGGAAGGTGCCAGTGCTGAGCACCGGTCACGAAGGGCCTGCATATCGAGCTGCTGATCCAGCGCGGCCGGGACCAGCAGGATGACGTTGCCCTCCTTGACCGGTAACTCCCAGTAATGATGACGGTACAAGCCGCGCAGCAGCGCAGCGCCAAGGGGCTTGCCATCGTTGCCGGCCCACTGGTTGATGATCAGCCAGCCGCCGGGGCTGAGCCGCTGCTGGCATTGCTCCAGAAAGCGCCAGGCCAGGTGAGCCACACCCGGCCCCTGATCGGTGTACAGGTCAACGAATATCAGGTCGGCGGACTCGGCGGTGGGCAATAGCGCCAACGCGTCGCCAATACGGATATACAGCCGCGGATCATCGGTAAGCCCAAGGTACTCCATGGCCAGGCGCGGCACGTCCGGGCGCAACTCGATGCACTCCACATCCTCCAGAGGCAGGTGGGCCAGGCAGGCTTGCGTCAGATTACCAGCCCCTAGCCCCAAAAACAGCGCAGTTTCAGGGTGCGGGTGGCAGAGCGCCCCGATGAACATGGCACGGGTGTAGTCGTACTCCAGCCACGCCGGGTCGGGCATGAAGACGCAGCTTTGCTCGATGGCCGCGCCGAACTCCAGAAAGCGGTAGTCGCCTACCTCCCAGATGCGGATCAGGCCGAAGTCGTCTTGCACCTCTGCCAGCAGCCGCTCTTGGCTGGCAGCGGGGGCAGGCGGGGTTGGTTGGTCCACGGCGGGCCCGTCTCCAAGCGGAAACCGCGCATTCTCCTCCACTGCCTGGCGATTGACCAGCGCAGCACATCGTTGGGCAGTGCGGTAGTATTTCGGTTTTGACACGCCTATCCCATTGCCACGAGGTTCACCATGCCCGCCCCTTGGAGCCCAGACAGCTGGCGCTCGCTGCCCATCCGCCAGCAGCCTACCTACCCCAATGCCGACCACCTGGCCCGTGTTGAACACACCTTGGCCGGGTTCCCACCCCTGGTATTTGCAGGTGAGGCGCGTGAGCTGCGCCGGCAGTTCGCTGAAGTGACACAAGGTCGTGCCTTCCTCCTACAAGGGGGCGATTGCGCCGAAAGCTTCGCCGAATTTTCTGCCGCGAAAATCCGCGATACGTTTAAAGTGCTGCTGCAAATGGCGGTGGTCATGACCTTCGCCGCAGGCTGCCCCGTGGTGAAGGTGGGTCGCATGGCAGGCCAGTTTGCCAAGCCTCGCTCAGGGGACGGTGAAACTCAGGGCGACCTTACCTTGCCCGCCTACCGAGGCGACATCGTCAACGGCATCGGTTTTGATACCAAGAGCCGTACCCCCGACCCTGAACGCCTGATGCAGGCGTACCATCAATCCACGGCCAGCCTGAACCTGTTACGCGCGTTTGCCCAAGGTGGCTTCGCCGACCTGCATCAGGTGCACAAATGGAACCTGGATTTCATCGCCGGCTCCTCGCTAGCGGACAAATACCATCGACTTGCTGACCGCATCGACGAAAGCCTGGGGTTCATGCGTGCCTGCGGCCTGGACAACCTGCCGCAACTGCGAGAAACCAACTTCTTCACTGCTCACGAAGCGTTGCTGCTCAATTTTGAGCAGGCGTTCGTGCGCCGCGACAGCCTGACCAACGATTGGTATGACTGCTCAGCACACATGCTGTGGATTGGTGACCGCACTCGCCAGCTCGACGGTGCCCATGTGGAATTTCTGCGCGGCGTGAACAACCCCATTGGGGTAAAAGTTGGGCCGAGCATGAGCAGCGAAGACCTGGTGCGGCTGATCGATATCCTTAACCCGGAAAACGACCCTGGCCGCCTCAACCTGATCGTGCGCATGGGCGCGGGCAAGGTGGGCGAGCACCTCCCGCGGCTGTTGCGCGCCGTGGAACAGGAAGGCAAGCATGTGTTGTGGAGTTGCGACCCCATGCACGGCAATACCATCAAGGCCAGCAGCGGCTATAAAACCCGGGATTTTGCCCAGATCCTTGAAGAGGTAAAGGATTTCTTCCAGGTGCATCAAGCCGAAGGCACCTACGCGGGGGGCATTCATATCGAGATGACCGGCCAAAACGTGACCGAATGCATTGGTGGCGCCCGCCCTATCACCGAGGACGGTTTATCCGACCGCTACCACACCCATTGCGACCCCAGGCTTAATGCTGATCAGTCGCTGGAACTGGCGTTCATGATTGCCGAAACCTTGAAAGCCGTACGGCGCTAACCCTGGGTATAGGGCAGCAATGCCAGGCCCTCGGGCCTGGCGCACTGAACCTGCACCGTCTCCAGCCCCAGCCAGGCCGCCAACCCCAACAGGGCACGGCCCAGCGCCTGGAGGGCGTCAGGGTTCAAACCCTGAGGCTGCGCGTGGAGGGCATGCACGCGTAGGCACGAGGCAGCCCTGTCAGCCCGCACATCGACCCGTGCAGGCAACTGCTCCTGGTAGAGAAAGGGCATCACGTAGTAGCCATACACCCGCTTGGCGGGGGGCGTGTAGAACTCCAACCGGTAGCGAAAGCCAAACAACCGCTCCAAGCGGTCCCGGTCCCATACCAACGAGTCAAAGGGTGACAACAACGCCTGCGCCGTCACCGGCCGGGGTAGCCGTTGAATAGGTACGCACCAGGCCGGGCGCTGCCAGCCCTCTACCTCGCAGCGCAGCAGACTGCCTGCCTCTGCTAACTCATATAACCGCAACCGCGTGTGTTCCGGGCTGAGGCGAAAATAGGCGCGTAGATCCTGCTCGGTCGCTACACCCATGGCCTTGGCAGCGTGCAGTAACAGTGCTCGCTGCGCTTCAGCGGGTTCTGGGGTAGGGGTGGCCAGTATGTTTGGGGGCAGTACCCGCTCGGGCAGGTCGTAGAACCGCTCGAAGCCCACTCGGTAGGCCACCGTGACCTGCCCTGCGGCGAACAGCCATTCCAGGGCCATCTTTTCAGCGGTCCAGTCCCACCAGGGCCCCGCCCTGGCCGTCCGCGTAGCGAGGCTGCCCGCCGACAGCGCGCCCTGGTCTCGCACACGCCCCAGCACGGCGGCTACCTGCTCCGGCTGTTCGGCACCAAAGCGGGCAAGCTGTTGATAGATCCCCTGCCCTGCCGCGGCGTTAGCCATCCGCCAGCGCAGCAACGGTTGCAGCGCCACAGGCAGCAATGAGGCCTCATGCCCCCAATACTCGAATAACCGGCGGCTTTTGTGTGGCCCCCATGCCATTGCATCCAGCGCGTCCCTGGAATAGGCACCCAGCCGGGCGTACAACGGCAGGTAATGAGAACGCACCAGCGCATTGACCGAATCCAACTGCAGCGCCCCCACGCGCTCGATCACCGCTGACAGGTGACGAGGGCTGGGCGAGCTATCGGCGCGGCTTCCAAAGCCTTGTGACCACAGCGCAAGGCGGCGGGCTTCACTGGCAGAGAAGCGTAGGCGGGGCGTTATCGACATGCGGGGTTACACCTTAAGCGCTAGCAACAGTGCGCAAAGCAGCAAGAAACCACAGAAGGCCAGGCGCAACGTGCGCTCAGACAAGGCATACGCCAGGCGCACCCCCCAACTGATGCTAAGCAACCCCCCTACTGCCATCGCGGCGCCCATGGGCCAATTGACGTGATGATGCAGCGCATAGGTGACGAGAGTAATCCCTGTACTGGGCGCCGCCAAGGCCAGGGACAAGCCTTGGGCCACCACTTGGGAAGCACCGAACACCGCCGTTAATGCAGGCGTGGCCACCACGGCGCCGCCGACCCCGAACAGCCCGCCCACCAGCCCTGCCACGCCCCCTAATGCTCCCAGCCAGGGCCAACCATGTTTGAGCTGGGGCTGTGGTGTCGGCGTGCGGCTCATCAGGCACAAGACATTCAACGCGATCAAGACCAGCAGAAACCCGATGAAGCCTTTACGCATGGCAGTAGCGTCTAGCCCAAGCGCCAACAACGAGCCCACCCACGCGCACACCAACCCGGCGGCGCCTAACGCCACAGCGTGCCGAGGGTCGATCCGGTTGCGTTGGTGGTAGCGCCATAGGGCAAGTAGGACGTTAGGCACTACCATCACCAGTGCAGTGCCCTGCGCCAGTTGTTGATCGAGCCCGAACAGTAGACCGAGGGCCGGGATGGCAATGAGCCCTCCGCCAATCCCGAACAGCCCACCCAGCGTGCCTAACAGCGCACCAAACACCCCATAACCTAGCCACTCCACCGGGCTACCTCCTCTAAAAGAAACAGATCGTACGGTAAATGAACATTTAACGAACTTCTGAATGCCTGCACGGTTCGAAAATTCAAGTTGCTCACCCTCTTAACACATAGAGCCGGCATGGATTGAATGGCACACTAAATACACGTGCAGCACTATTTCTAGTCATTCGACATCAAGGATTAGCATGAAAGCCGAACACTCCTCCAAACAGACGGCCGATTCTGGCGATCGCTTGCTGCTGGATAACCAGCTGTGCTTTGCCCTGTACTCCACATCCCTGCTGATGACCAAGGTCTATAAGCCATTGCTCATCAAGCTGGGGCTGACCTACCCGCAATACCTGGCCATGCTGGTGCTTTGGGAGCATGACGGAATGACGGTGGGTGAAATCAGCACGCGCCTGCTCACGGACCCAGGGTCCCTTACCCCATTACTCAAGCGCCTGGAAAGTATTGGGCTACTCAGCCGTACCCGCAGCAAGGAAGACGAGCGCGTTGTGATCGTGAACCTGACCGCCCAAGGGCGTACGCTGCGTGAAGAGGCCATACAAGTGCCGGCGTGCGTTATAAAAGCGGTGGCACTGGAGCCTTCGGAGATGGACAGCCTACAAACGACCCTGCTAGAGCTGCGAGCACGCCTGCAAGACAACGTGTAACTCCCCCTGCCTACCCAGGTGCGCCTTGCTTGGGTAGGTGATCGCCACTCGTCAGACCAACCGCCCATGCCTTGCCAAGCCGCAACAGGCCCTATAGATTCACAACCCATTATTTTGTACGCAAAATTATCATACACAAGATAAGGTATTGAATCATGCAAACTCTTTATACCGGCACCTCTACTGCCACCGGCGGCCGCGACGGCCGTGCCAGCTCTAGCGACAAAGCGCTCGACGTGCAGCTGTCTACCCCCACCGGCCTGGGTGGCAGTGGTGGGCCAGGCACCAACCCGGAGCAACTGTTCGCAGCCGGTTATTGCGCGTGCTTTATCGGCGCCTTGAAATTTGTGTCGGCTCAGCAAAAGCGCAGCCTGCCTGCTGACGTGTCCGTTACCGCCGATGTAGGTATCGGGCAGATTGAAGGGGGCTTTGGCCTGGACATCGACCTGAAGGTCAGCCTGCCCGGCCTGGAACAGGCAGACGCCGAAGCGTTGGTTGAGGCCGCGCACAAGGTGTGCCCGTACTCCAATGCAACGCGCGGCAATGTGGATGTCCGTCTGCACGTACTGGTGTAACGCCTGCAGGTGTGTCGCAGGTACAAAAAACCCGGCGTCAGCCGCAATGCTGTTCACTTAAGGATTGTTGACTAATCCTCAGGCAGCAGGAAAATCCGGAATCTAATTATGGATTCCGGATTTTTTATGTCTGTCGCTCAGGATTTAGGCACTGTTCTGGACTTTGCTGAGCAGCCTCTCTCGCGCCTCGACGTCTTTACCGATCACATTCCGCAAGAGTGGATCAGCACTGCCGTAACTTTGGCGGAGAAGGCGACCATCCGACGTCGACGCCTGCCCTCTGACATGGTGCTCTGGCTAGTTGTCGGGATGGCGCTTTTTAGAGGCGAGCCGATCGTCGAGGTCGCGCGCCGACTCAATATCTGCGCCGAAGGCTTGGCCAATGAGGTGCTCCTGGCAAAAAGCGGCTTGTCACAGGCGCGTCAGCGCCTGGGCAATCAGCCTGTGCAATGGCTATTTCGACAGTGCGCCAATGCCTGGGGATACGAGCGTTACCCGCAAGACGACTGGCATGGACTCCAGGTTTTTGCCGTAGATGGCGCTTTGTTCCGAACGCCGGAAACACCGCAGTTACGGGAGCACTTCGGCTCAGGCAACACCTCCTCCAATCGGCAGACGCCGTACCCGGTGCTGCGTCTTGTCGCCCTGATGAATGCCCGCTCCCACATCATCGCCAATGCAGCCATCAGCCCTTACCGCAAGGGAGAAATCCCTTTGGCCAAGGACTTTATCGAGAGCATACCCAGCCACTCGGTCACCTTGCTGGACAAGGGTTTTTTCAGCGCTGATCTGTTGTTAAGCATTCAAAACGCTGAGCAGGACAGACACTGGATGGTCCCCGAGCGCAAGGGCACGGTCAGAACCGAAGTCGAACACTACGGCGATGGCGATTATCTGGTGCAGATGAAGGTCTCGCCGCAGGCACGTAAAAAGAATCCGGCTTTACCTGAGTACTGGCAAGTGCGCGCGGTGACCTACGACGTCGAAGGAAAAGAGAAGACGGTCTTTACCTCGCTTCCGGCCGCAAAATTCAGCGCAGAACAGGTCGCAACGCTTTACCACGAGCGCTGGGAAATTGAGTTGGGGTTCAGGGATATCAAAAGCTCGATGCAAGACAATGCACTGACGCTTCGCAGCAAGACCGTGGATTTGGTGTATCAGGAATTATGGGGGGTATTGCTGGCTTATAACGTGGTTCGCCGGGAAGCCAGTCAGGCTGCGGTTGCTCACAAGCGAGCGCCGAGCGAAGTCAGTTTCAAGTTTGCCTGTCAGCACATCGCCAGCCATTTGGTGGTCATGGCTGGGGCGGTATCGCCGTCCCATACCCCAAGGCGCCTGGAAGAACTTCGGGGCAGTATCGGCGTGCTCTTCATAACAAAACGCCCCAGACCGGCAAGGCCCAGGGCGGTGAAGATGTCAAAAACCCGGTATCCAGTTAACCGCAAGGCTGCTCCGCTTAAGTGAACAGCATTGCGGCGTCAGCCGGGTTTTTGTCACTCGGGCACGCCTTACTTCGCACGGCCTTTGTATGAACCGCCTTCGCGAGTGTCGATCTCGATCATGTCGCCGATTTCAATGAAATCTGCAACCGACAGCTCGGTGCCGTTCTTCAGCTTGGCAGGCTTCATGACCTTGCCGGAGGTGTCGCCACGTGCAGAGCCTTCGGTGTAGTCGACCTGACGCACGATGGTGGTCGGCAGCTCTACGGATACCAGGCGTTCTTCAAAGAAGACGGCTTCGCACACATCGGTCATACCTTCTTCAACAAAAGGCAATACGGCTTCGATGTCTTCAGCGTTCAGCTCATACATGGTGTAGTCGGTGGTGTCCATGAAGGTATAGCTGTCACCGCTGATGAACGACAGGGTGGCCTCTTTACGGTCGAGAATCACGTCGTCCAGCTTGTCATCGGCAGAGTAGACCGTTTCGGTCTTGTAGCCGGTCAGCAGGTTCTTCAGCTTGGTCTTCATGATCGCGCTGTTACGGCCCGACTTGGTGAATTCAGCCTTTTGTACCAGCCATGGATCGTTATCAATCTTGATAACGGTGCCGGGTTTGAGCTCTTTACCAGTTTTCATAACGCTATTCCGAATAGGGTGGTGACGTGTCGTAGCCGCCTATAATAGCGAATTTCGGGAAAACTGCACCAGCGCCATGGCAAGGTCTGGGCGAGTGGCCAACTCAGCGCACCATTGCCTGGCGTGATCGCTTATGACCGGCCAGTGCGGCGCATAGGCTGCCCACGCGGTGGCCACGTCGCCATCCATGTTCCAGGCGCGCCACAAACCGCACAGTGCATCCTGGGCTGCCGGCGGCAGGCCATGGGTATACAGATCAAGGAACGCCTCAAGCTTTTCCCAATGCGCGTATTCGTCCTGCTGGTAAATGTGCCACAGCAGAGGCTGGCCAGCCCATTGCGCCCTTACGAAGGAGTCTTCGCCCCGCACGGCATTGAAATCGCACGCCCATAGCAGGTGGTCGTAGGTGTGCTGAGAAACGAAAGGCAGTACCTGTAGCCCAAGGCTGCCGCGGGTAATGGTATCGCCCGCCGCCAGCGCAACCCCTGACCAGGCCTGCACATCAGCCAGCACACGGCCCTCCGGGACAAGCATGTGCGTGGGCTCAGGCGCATTGGCAAGTTGATCGAGCCAGCTTGCAAGGCCCTGGTTTTCATAGGCGAATAGCGAAATGAATCGAGCACCCGGCACCGCCTTTACCCCCAGTGCCTGCCATAGCTGCGTACGGCCTTGAAGGGTTGCCTGAAACGCATGGCGCTGAGCGAGCACACCTGCTTCGCGCAGCAGGCCCCCGGTATCTTCGCGAAAGCCTGGGAAAAAGAAATATTTGCGCAGGCCACCTGACTTCATTGACGGCAAACCATGACAGCCGCCTACCCAGGTCTCGGCGCTCAGGTACTCCAGGTTGATCCACAGCGGGCGATTGGCCTGGGTAGCCATTGCGTTTTCGTAGGGCTCGGGCAACTGGCAGGCAAAGGCCTCAATCACCACACTGGCGGTGTCAGTCGCTTGCCAGGGGCTAGGCCAATGGCACACCTCGACCCCCTGGACCTGTTGTGTAGCACAGCCTGGCTGCGCGCCGGGGCACAGCCGAGCAAACGCCGCCAGGTCGTCGATCCAGAGCCGGACGGCCAGCCCATGCTCATGCACCAGTTGACGCGCCAGGCGCCAGGTCACGCCGGCGTCGCCGAAGTTATCGACCACCTTGCAGAAAATATCCCACCGGTTGTGCATGGCGCTCCCCTGAAGGTGGCAAAGCCGCAAAGTGTGAGGTGGGTATGCCCAACCTGTAAAGCCTGCCCGCTCAGCGAGGCGAGTGCTGTGCCACAATACCCTTACGCCTAGATGGAGCCTTTGCCATGCCACTTGCTCGCAACCGCCGCGCTGCTCTCGCGCACCTGTCCGCCCCACGCTTGGTGCTCTGCATTGTGCTGGGCGTCTGGCTGGGCGTCGTGCTTGCCTTGCTTACCGGCTGGGCCGTATGGCGCTACGGTTACGGGGCGCCGTTACCAACGGGCAACCAGCCTGCGCCTGCGTCGGTGGCTCCAGTGACGGCCTTGCCACCGCCCCGCCAGACGCCGCCTGTTGCACCACCTGCCCCAGTACCCACGTTCACTGCGCCACCCCAGGCCGAAGCGCAGGCCATGTTCGACCAATACCAACAGCGCCTTCGGGAGCAAGCCTTGGAGGACGGGGAAGCCGCAGCCAGGGCTAACCCGGCCAACCAAGGCAATGCGCCTTGCCAGTTCTGGCTGGAACAAGCCCGTACGGCGCCAAGCGCGCACGCCCGTGAGCAGGTCGTCGCCCTATGCCAATGATCAACAAGCGCAGCCTTCAGGCCTTGATCGTCGCGGCGCTTGAGCGTGACCTGGATGTCGCTCAGCGCGCGGCTCAAACCGCCTACGAAGCGGCGACGCATGAAGAGAATGTGGCGGAGAACAAATACGACACCCTTGGGCTGGAAGCCTCTTACCTGGCTACCGGCCAGGCACGGCGCATGGCTGAAATCACTCAGGCGCTGACCCGGCTACGCGCCTGGGCCGTTGCCGCCCATGCACCTGAACGCGGTATACAAGTGGGAGACTGCGTTGCCCTCGAAGACGCCCAAGGGGGCATCCGCGTACTGTTGCTGGCCCCTGACGCCGCTGGTCTGGTGGTGCAGGCCGGCGGCGAGACGATTACCTTGATTACGCCCCGCGCACCCTTGGGCCAGGCGCTGATGGGTAAGCACGAAGGCGACGACATCAGCATGGCCGTAGGCAAGCGCCTAAGTGATTACCAGGTGCTAAAGGTGTATTAAGCGTTAGCGCCTGGCAGCCCGCGCTGTTGCGCCATGCGCGAAGACTCCGCTACCACCTCAACGCTGTCTGCCTCTGTGGGCTTGGCCAAAGGGCTGTTCATCCTTAGCGCGTAGAACTGATCGATGTAAGTTTGGATATGTTCGGGCCTCAACGCAGGCAATTGCCCGTGCTGCTCTCCCATCAGGCGCCAGGCGATGAAGTTCACCACGGAGGCGACCGGCACCTGCATACGCGCACCGGGTATCTTGGCTTTGTCGTGGTGTGCTTCCACCATGTAATCCAGGCAGCCTTTGAACAGGCCCTGTAAGCGATTCTGCTGCTCAGGGTTCAGCAATGCGCCCTCGCCCCCCTTCACTGGGAGACAGTACAGCCCCGCCCAACCGTGGTACGCAGTGATCGCCGCCTCGCGTTTGGTCAGGGCATCGGTGCCATCGAACACCGCCATTTCCAAGCGGTCCGCCAGGGCGGGCTCCAGTTCGCCCGCGCCACCGTCCACAGGGGTATTGGCGCCACGGCGCAGCGCGTTGGTACCCATCAGAATGGTCACGTTGGAGAAATCCAGCAGGGTCTCCAACGCGACCGCCTCAAGCTGCTTACGGCTGGGGTCGGTCAAGCGCTTGATGCCGTCCATGTCATCGAGATCAGCCTCGTCTAGCAATAAAATCGGATTGGTGCACCCGGCCCGGTTGAGCAGTAAGCCAATCTTGCCCATCGCGTCGGTGTCGGCGGTCACGAACTCATCTTGCTCAAGTGCCGACCACTCCTTGGCCATGAGCGAATTGATACCGCCGGCTTGTTTATCCGGCATGACCAGGCTCTGAACGGGCAGCTCAAGTAATGTGGGCAGTACGTGTTCTGCATAGCGGCTTTTACCGGTACCGGGTGCGCCTGCCAGCATCATCATCTGCTTATTGACTGAGGGGACCTCAGCCCAGCGGTGCCAGTCGTCGGTGTCCTTGAGTGACAGCAGGTCGAAACTCTTGTCCGCCAAGAGCGCCGCAGGCAATTCTCGCTGCAATGACCGAGCGGCGATACCCAGGGTAAAGCCGCTGAGCTTGTCGCGCAGCTCGGGCGGGTAGCGATGCAGTTGCTCATGCATCCGCGCCAGCAGGTCAGCCCGCCCGGCATCGGTCTTCATGACCCGTACCTCTTGGGTCTTCATGGGCCGGCCAATCATGAAGTCCTGGCGCCAATGCATCATGCCGCGAATCAGCCCGTAGTTAACCTTGTCACCCTTCTTGGCAGCAGCAAACGCCTGTAGCAGGAAAATGTCGATCTTGCGGCAGCTGGTCTGGATATGGTCTGGCAGCGTCTTAAGGTAAGCGGCGTTCTCCGATTGGCGCCGCACGTGGGTTTTTTCCAGTGCCTCGGCGTAGCTGAGCTTAGCCTTGGTGGTGACCGCTTCGCGCACGCCGTTGAGCAGCTCCTTGCCTTCAAGGTACACCGGCGACAGCATCCCCATGGCGGTGAGCCCGCGCGCCGTGCCCTGTTGGTCGGCTGGAGCCTTGGCCTGGATCAGCGCGTCGACCATGGTGTAGGCACCATAGACCGCGGTGCCGGCTACCGCCCCGCGTACGAGCGCTTTCCCTGTCTCGGCCCCTGCTTTCTGCCAATTGAAGCTGTTGGCAAGTACGTCGTCGACATCCTTTTTGAGGGTGTCTTCCAACTCCCCATACGACGCCGCTACTGCGGGCCGCGGCCTCATATCCACGTGATCGGTCAGCTCGATATCAGTGGGGTGCGAGGATAAGCGGCTGTAGCGTTGGGTCGGCTTCAGTGCTGTGGGTAGCACCGCCTCGCCAGCGCTGGCAACCGCGTCAGCGAGGCGTTGCAGCGTATGCCGTATAGGCTGTGCGCCCCTTCTGGGTGAGGGTGCAGCGCTGAGGGGCCCGCCGCCTGCCCCCAGGATGGGCTGACTGTGGGTAGGGCGTGCACCGCGCAATGCATTGCCGGCCTCAAGGTCGATGTCAGGCGTAACGGCCCGACCCAAGCGAGGCAGCGTGAGGTGATAGGTCATATAAAAACGCTCCTAGGCGAGGGGGTTAAAGCACGAAACCTTGGCGGGACAGCTGCTGATGCACGCTCTTGCGGCGGGCAGTCAGGTGATCGATCGCGTGATCCAAGGCTTCCACACTCAGCCCCTGCGCCGGGAAGCGCAGCTGTAGGTAGAAACAATCATGACGTGGGTGCATCGAAACCACCGGGCCGTCGGCCAGGCAGTTCAGGGCCAGAAGTGCCCGGTACAGCCCAGATTTATCCGAACAGGCGCTGGCCCCACGCTGTGGGTCACCGAGGGGGGTGTACAGGTGCAGCGCCTGCTGCGGCTCGCTCCACTCGAAGAATACCGAAGTACTGTCGGCCAAGGTAAGGCCCGTGCAGCCGTTGGCGGCCAATTCGAAGGTGCCGATGCGATCACGGCGACCCAGCGAGCGAAGAAGATGATTGATCGTGTCAAAGCCCATGGTACATCCCAACAAAATCTAACGTGAGTAAACCCGGTATTAGCCAGGGAGCGGTCACGGATATGAGAAATATTAGTGTTATTATTCTCAATGAGTGGCGGTTCGAGGGTTTTGGTTCCAGACTTTTTTAAGTCGGGCAAGGGTGCGAATGGACGGCGCGCAGGCGAAGGCGATGCGCGATCAATGGGCGGGGCGGTATACGGGAAATAAAGCGCTAAATGCAAAAAAACTATTCAACGCTGTGCGCTAAAGGGGTTTCTAATGTGGCGGTGAGGAAGGGAGGCTTTTGCCAAGGATAAGGGTTTGACTGTCGCTGGTGTGTTCGCTGAGAACATCAGTGGTACAAAGCTGGATCGTCCAGAGTTGATGCGTTTACTCGACACGGCCAAGGCGGGTGATGTTCTGCTGTGTGAGTCGGTAGACAGGCTATCTCGCCTCTCGCAGGATGATTGGGAGTCTCTCAAGACCGCTATCAAAGCGAAGGGACTTCGACTGGTGGTAGCCGACTTGCCCACCACTCACATGCTGGTACAGGACAAGGGCATCACTGGTCAGATCATGGAAGTGATTTCCAAAATGCTATTGGATTTAATGGCCACCATGGCCCGGCCAGACCAAGAGAAGCGTGTGGAGCGTATTAAGAAAGGTTTGGAGAACAAGCATGCAGCCGATCCTAATGGAAGCCACCTGGCAAGGGTAAGAACATGGTCACTTGGACGCAGGTAGTGAAGCTGCTCAACAAGCATCCAGATATGATTGCTGATGACATCGCTAAGCTCGCCGAGTGTGGTGTTGCCACGGTGTACCGGATCAAATGTGAAACCAAGAATGCTCAGGGCTAGGTATAGACACGAATACAACAGACGACACCTAAGGAGGTGCAACGGATGAACGCTCAACCTAAAGCCTATCAGAGGCTTGCAGGCAGCATTGCTCTTTAACAATCGAGACTTATTTGTGGTTCCCTTTAGAGATTTGCCATAAGGCCCGGTCGGCATGCGCTTGATTGCTCTGGCACAGACCCAAGGCCACCAACTTATTTTTTCTGATTGCACGGGCAGTCGCCCTCAGTGTGCATCATCCGCGCGGCACGACATCACTGTTCCGTAAACGCGAGATTCTGGGTATCATGCTGATCCTTGTGAAAGCTTTAAAAGGAATTAAGTATGTCATTCGAAGCTTACCTAAAAATCGAAGGAATCCCCGGAGAAACACTCTCGGAAGGTTACGAAAACTGGATTGAATTACAAGACTTCGACCTCTCCGCCAGTCAGACAGCCTCCACTACAGCTACATCTGCTGGTGGTGCAACTTCTGGTCGTGCTTACTTAAGCGATTTGCTCGTCCGCAAGGCTGTAGATAATGCCACACCCAAACTTCATGAAGCTTGCTGTAGTGGCAAACACTTTAAAGAGGTTTCGATTCATATATTCAGAGCGGGCGATCCAAAAGTTAAGTATCTCGAAATAGTGCTTGAAGAAGTTATCTTTAGCTCTTTTACCTTAACTGGCAACGGCGGTCAGCCTAATGCCTTTCCTAGTGAGCTGATTGCGTTAAACTATGGCCGTATCAAACTGGTCTACTCCAAACAAAGCCGGAAGACGGGGCAGAGCGCTGGACAAGTTGCGGGCGGATGGGATGCCATCAGTAATAAAATTTATGCTTGAATAGTTGCGTGTGTTTGGAAAGAGAGCAAGTCATGAACTTTGAAATGCCAGAAGCAATACCGCCCGGCGTTAATGTTGATGTAAACATGAAACTTGCGAACGATCAGTGGAGAAAGGACCCTGCTATCGGTGCATTCATGAGCTGGTTTTATTACAAAGTACATAACCGTGGCCCCTGGGACTATAAACAGAAAAATAGCGCATGGGAAAATTTTGGCAATTTTCACTATGGTGCCGTGGGTAGAGCTGGTCAGCTGCCTGATCAAATTCTACTGAGAGCTGCGGGTTTTGCACAGAGAAACGCAGGCACGCAGAGCACCATAGTGGATTGGGGGAAGTGGTACTGGCGTCCGCCGTATGGAGATGACCCAACGGACCAACACTGGATAGAACAAGGTATTGAATATGCTAAGTCAAAAGGATACTAAGCCCCGTAATTTATACAAGATTTTATTTTGGGGTCTATTGAGTATTCTGATTATTAACTATCTTCTTGATACGGTGGTTGGTGGTATAGCAGATGCTGATGACCTTGTTATCAAAAAGGAGGTAAAAGGCGGGGCTTGGATATATGTGACTCACTACGGTGCGCCTGCAACCGATCTAGATACTTTAAGATTCTATATTGGCAATCAGATTCAAGGAACCGATCAAGAGATCTTAAAGAAACTAAATAAAGAGTCCTTTTTTATGATTACCGATAGCAGTGTGCAAGACGTGGTTATTCACGATACTTACAATGGAGTAGGTATTGACGTAAGAGGTGCTGTCTACAATTATTACAGCAAGCAGTATACCGACGGTGAAAAATTTAAGAGCTACCGCATTAGCTTGAATCAGCAAGATGACCGACGCTGAATCATGCTATGTGAGCCACTCCAGCTTAGATACTGCTCCAATACCTCGTCCAGCAGCAAAAAAAGCCGCCTTCGAATATACATGTCTGTTCTAGGCGGCGGGGACGTACTAATGCAGTAATTGCAAAACTTGCCAACAGAAAAACCCTACCAGTAGCAACCCGGCGCCAATCCCACATGCTACGGTAGGCACCAAGAACCATATCCATATTCGGTGAATCTTTAAGCTGTAAAGCTGGTAGGCCGCCGTGAACGCATTTATCGCATTAGGCCCATTCGAGGCAGTGATGATTTTGTTTGTGCGATTCATGTGAGCGTTACCCCAGATCATCTTCGTGATTTCCCATGAGATGAAAAGGAGCAGGGACAGGAGCGCAAGTAGTCCGCTTAGGGCATACAGCCAATTTGGCAGCTTCGTTATCAGTGTCGACCAGAACGCGAAATACCCAGCATAGCCTGCAACCATGACAAGGTTCGTATAGCTGGTAGCTTGAGTCATTAGCTTTTCATTAAGGTGCATCAGCGTTGCCACATCCTTGTCATGTTCACAGCGTCGCTGAAATTTTTTGATCTCTTCGATTTCTTCAAACATTAAGTTCACCGCGCCTGTTACTTGCTCGTTCCAATCACCTTCGCTTGGCCTCATAATACCTCTTTGTAAGCTAACACTAGTTTTTATCTGCCGGCGTTTTCTAACAACAACATCTATTGCACGTGTGTTATATCCCTCATCCTGCAAGACTAGGGCAGAAAACAGTGCATCCTTGCCCGTCTGTATCTGTTAGCCAAGCAACGTGCTCGGCTTGCTCCATTCAGTAGGTGGTTCATCACTAATCGTGACTAGTGCTTCATACGTACGAATCGCAGCAGCCGCTGCGGCTTGATCCATAATTTTCCGGGTAGTGTTTTTTGCCTGCTCCTTTTGAGTCGAAGGGGGGAAGCTCCCAGTCCATAAGGTCGTTAGCTTGTGCCTCGTAAAACCCGCCTTTGTTAATTCCGCGTAAAACTTGTCACGCTGGCTGCTGGTAACACCTTTGTCCAAGTCAAAAGTCAGTGTGGCGTAGAGAGTCATCTTATTCACCCCTCTCTTTATTCGCCTGCGCTACTACAGACGCCGCTAGCGCTTTGGTTTCAGCACTGTACTTACTACTTTCAAGGACCATACCGGCTTTGTGTTCCATCTCGGCGCTTGTTTGACTGCTGGTATTACGCTGAGCAAGGGCAGACGCTGCGAGGCTTTTCGCTATCCGAGAGGCTTGCGAATCACGCATAGTTTCAGATGCCTGAGTGGCAATCTTGCTGGAGGTACCTTTTGTATTCTTACTCATGGTAGTGATTCTCTTGGTAATGAGATAACCCCATGGCCGGCCAGCAGCTTGGAACCGCATGTGTTGACTGAGCTTTGCGTGTCCGTTGTAATGAATCGGCTCATGCAGGGCGTTCGTCTGGCTTGAGTGAGCAAGTGACTGCGTTAAGTTTGGTCGCTGAACCGTAGTCACTTGCGCCTTTTCCTTTGCCATTCTTGCCAAAGCCAAAAACACTACATGTAGTGCGTCGTGCGCTGGTGAACACAGGATATTGTGGCTCTCGGCCCATTGCAACATCAAGAAATGTGGATAAGGTGTGGGCAAAATGTGGGGTGAAACCCTTCTCTTGGCTGGGAGCCGCGCCAGCACTGGGTTGTAGGAAAGCACTTAGGAATTTCGCCATTCGTCATGTAGGGCAGAAGTGAAACCAGACTCAGTTCATCACTAGCTGCACTCAGCTTTTATAGGTGCTCTGATATATAGCTGCTGACCTCCCTGTCGCCTGATCTACGGTTACTGTAATCAGTTGGTCGCTCGTGCAGCACGAGCGATAAGTGCGTGATTTTTAAATGGTATTTCTACAACACCACATTAGAGAGCAACCCTTCGTTGTCGAAGAGGAGCGACTGATGATCGTCCTCCATGGCGAAAACTCAAAACTGGGTGTGCATACAGAATCTGTTCGAATCCTGATTCGAGTTAGGCAGTGAGCGGCAGCCGGTAGGCTGCCAGTGATCGCAGGGAAGCAGCGTGATACGCATTTGGAGGTCAGTAACATTTGCTTGGCGCAGATGACCGTCACACACTGAGAGATTTTGGTGTGTAACCTACTGATTAGAAAGGAAGATTTCTGATAGGTGGCGGACCCTCGAAGATCGACAAGCGCCAGTGATGTACTTGCTCTATTCAGCCAATAACGTGGGAGTAAATCCCAGCATTGATAAGCTAGAAGAATGTTTGATTATGCCGCGTGTAGAGCTTATCTATGCACTAGACGTACAGAGCGAGTATCGCCTGATCGAACGTCATATAAGCCTTATGTACTAAAGCTACAGCCTTTCTGAGAGAGGCCGTAAATACATGATCACGTATCCCCTCGGCGCTTTATGTAGAGTAGGTTGCACGTGGCTCGTGTACGCATTCTTGAAGATCACCGCCAATCTTCCTGATGGCACCTTGCCTTTCTTTGTTCCCCGCTACGCTTACTACTCCACACTTCAGAGTTAGAAGGAGTCACCATGGCCGAAATCACATATCCGTGCTATTGGGAGAAGAAAGACAATTCAGGACAGTGGTACTGGATTTACTATGCAAGCAACGGCAAGGCTATTGCACGCAGTAGTGAGAGCTATATTGCACGTGCTGACTGTGAGCGCTCGATAGAAATACTCAAAGGTTCATCGACCTCACCGGTTTTCTACGACAACTGAGGGCCGTAAGAGTAGTACAAACGTGTAGTGCAACGAAAAACCCCGTGAATCCTAAGCTACTGAATTCACGGGGCTTTCTTTATGTGGCGGTGAGGAAGGGATTCGAACCCTTGATACAGTTTCCTGTATACACACTTTCCAGGCGTGCTCCTTCAACCACTCGGACACCTCACCGTAGCTCTTCACACCGCAGTGTGTCGAGGCGCGCTAATGTAGTCGAAAGCAGCCTGGATGGCAAAGGCTTTTTTGATGATTTTCATGTGGTTGGGCCGACTTGCAGGGTACTCGCTGCAGTCGGCAACCAACCTAAGCGTCAGCTGGCCAGGTTCTTGGCCGTTTCTGGAGCATATTCAGAGTTAGCGATATTGCCTTTGTAACAGGCGACCCCTGCCTTCAGCGGCGATGTTGGGATAGCGCCATCTTTCACTGAATCCACCAGGCCTTTGACATTGTTTTCCAAGGTCGTACCCACGCCTTTAGCAGCACCGGCGATGCCGCCTGCGACGCCATCTTCGCTCTTGCTTATGCCTCCTGCAGTATTGCTTAGCCCAGGGATCATCCAGGTTTTTTCCGCGACCTTGCCCATCAGCTCCTTGAAGCCGCCCTTACCCTGCGCTTCAGGTGCGGTTTCCTGCTTCTGGCTAAGCGCCGCTCGCTCGCTCGGCGTGGTGAAGTCGACAACGTCCTTGCGAGGCTGCGACGCCCCCTGAGGTGGTGCCGAGTTGGGTTGGCTGTCTGAGACGTTGCCATACCCGCCGGATGGGGGCGTGTTACCGATACCAATGCTCATACACATCTCCTGCTAGGCTCGCGCCGATAGGGTTGCTGGCCGGGAAATTGCGGCTAAGCCTGTGTGGTCTCACATAGGATCGGGTTCCGAAACCATACGACGATTGGATCAGGCCGCGTGGAACGTGACCGCCGGGTCACCCTTCGTGCTTTACCCCAACCGGGGCGGTCGGTAACGTCTGCGCTTTCAACCTGAAGGAACCGCGTCATGTCCGACCTGATCGAGTACCGCCTGGAAGACGGTGTCGCCACGCTCACCCTCAACAACGGCAAGGTCAATGCGCTCTCCCCCGCCGTGATCGAGGCCTTCAACCACGCGCTGGATCAGGCCGAGGCCGATCGCGCCGTGGTAGTGATTACCGGGCAGCCAGGCATCCTTTCGGGTGGCTACGACCTCAAGGTAATGACCGCCGGGCCGCAGCAGGCGGTGGGCCTGGTGACCGCAGGCTCCACACTCACGCGGCGGCTGCTCTCCCACCCTTTCCCCGTGATCATGGCCTGCAACGGCCATGCCGTCGCCAAGGGGGCATTCCTGTTACTGGCGGCTGACTACCGTATCGGCGTGGAAGGGCCGTATCACATTGGCCTGAATGAAGTGATGATCGGCATGACCATGCACCAGGCCGGTATCGAGCTTGCACGTGATCGGCTGCGCCGGTCGGCCTTCCACCGCGCTGTGATTTGCGCAGAAATGTTCGACCCTGAAGGTGCGGTCAGCGCGGGGTTTCTGGACGAATTGGTCAGCCTGGACGCCTTCGACGCCGCCGTTGCCAAGGCTGCACAGCGGCTTAAAAGCCTGAACATGCGTGCGCACCGCAACACCAAGCTCAAGGTTCGGGAGGCGCTGCTTACCGCGCTGGATGCCGCCATCGCACAGGATCGCGACCAGTTCACGGTAGGTTAAACCTGGCACGCGCAATGTCATTTGCCGCTCGGTTTGGGCAACCGTAAACTGCATGGCCGTCGTTTTGAGAGTAGCGGGCATGCTGTATTTCGTTCGCATGGCCTTGTTGGGCATGCATTTTTTAGTAGTGGGGGTACTAGGCCTTTTTGTCGGGCTGGCTCGGCCATTCAACCCAGACAACAACCGGGTGTTCGCAAGGCTGTATAGCAAGCCGGCCCTTGCCCTGTTCGGCCTGCGCCTGGAGGCAGACATTGCGCCGCTTCAGGCCCAGCCGCCGGGCTATGTGATCATTGCCAACCACCAGTCCAATTACGATGTGTTCTTCCTGGGCGCCATCGTGCCTCGGCGCACCGCGTTCATCGGTAAAAAAAGCCTGGGCTGGGTGCCGCTGTTCGGTCAGTTGTTCTGGCTCGGGGGGAACGTGTTGCTCAACCGGGACAATGCCTACCAAGCCCGGCGAGCCTTGCACACCACCAGCCGCGTGCTGCGCGACGAACGCACCTCGATCTGGATCTTCCCGGAAGGTACGCGCAATACCGGCGACCGGTTACTGCCCTTTAAAAAGGGGGCGTTCACCATGGCGCTCGAAGCCGGGGTGCCTATCATTCCGGTGTGTGCCAGCCGCTACCTGCACCGCTTGGATTTCAACCGGCGGCACAGTGGGACCATACACGTACGCGCCCTGCCCCCCATCCCGACGCAAGGGTTAACCGCCAAGGACATCCCTGCACTCATGGCCCAGTGCCAGGCAGTCATGCAAACGTGCATCGATAAGCTGTCTGCGCCCACTGAACTGCGCGCGCAAGCGCCACTCTGATCAGCGTCATCACCGGAGCACCTCACCATGGGCCGAGTCGTCGCCGCGGCAGCCTACAGCGCTGGCAAAAAGATCACTGACATCGATATACAAGACGGCCGTAAATGGGCCTACCAAGAGGGCCATTTTGTGTGGATCGGCCTGGAAGAGCCCGATGCCGCTACCCTCGCCCTTCTACAGGTCGAATTTGGCCTGCACGACCTGGCCATCGAGGATGCACTGGAGCGGCACAGCCGGCCTAAGCTAGAAACCTTCGGCGACGCCTTGTTTATCGTCACCTACTCACCCGTACGCAAAGGCGGCCGGTTGGAGTTCATCGAAACCCACATTTTCGCTGGCAAGGGTTATGTCATCACCTGCCGCAATGGGCACTCTGCGTCCTATGCCTCGGTACGCCAGCGCTGCGAAGCGCGGCCCTTGCTGCTGGAACACGGCGAAGACTTCGTGCTGTACGCCATCCTGGATTTTGTGACGGAGAACTACCAGCCGGTTACTGAAAGCATCCATCAAGAAATCGAGACGCTGGAGCAGAACGTCTTGAGCCAAGCGCTGAATGAGCATGACATTCAGCGCTTGCATGGCTTACGCAGAGACCTGCTTAGAATGCGCCGCTACCTCGCCCCAATGGTAGAAATCAGCGAAGAGCTGCAACGGCTGGATTTCCCCTTCATCGACCACAACATGAGCCCTTACTTTCGTGACGTTCAGATTCACGTGAGGCGGCAGATGGAAGACCTTACCGGTATTCGAGACATTGCTAGCCACACCATTGAAATTGGCATGCTGCTCGAGTCCGCGCGTCAGAGCATTACGCAGCGCAAGTTCGGTGCGTGGGCCGCTATCCTGGCGTTCCCGACCGCCATCGCGGGCATCTACGGCATGAATTTCGAAAACATGCCGGAGCTCACGTGGCATTACGGCTATTACGCCGTACTGGGGGTTATCGTTAGCGGGTGTACCGCCCTGTACCTGAGCTTCAAGCGCTCGGGGTGGCTATAAGGCGCGTGGCTAGGCAGGCGCTCTGTCGGGGCCTGCCACAAAGCGCATCATCCACTCGGCCACCAGGGCGCCGTCATGGTCATGTGCCAGGCTGTCCACCGCTGCCTGGTAAACCTGTTCGCTGAAACGTTGTTGGCGCAGGTCCAGCAAGGCACGGGAATACGCCTGCTCAAACTCGGGGTGGCCCTGGAAGCACAGCACCTGATCGTTGATTCGGTAGGCGGCATACGGGCAGAACGCGCTGGACGCAATGACCGTGGCGCCTTCAGGTAACGCCGTTACCTGATCTTGGTGACTGATCAATAACGTCAGGTCTTCGGCCTGAGGCGCCATCCAGGTGGCTTGCTCGGCCAGTGTGTAACGGTGAGAGCCTACGCCCCACCCCTGCTCTGCGCGTTGCGCCTTGCCACCAAGGAGCAATGCCAGCAATTGATGCCCGAAGCAGATACCCAACAGCTTGTCACCGCGCTGGTAGCGCTCAAGCAAAAATCCTCTGAGGGTTTCGATCCAGGGGTCATCGCCAAATGAGTCTGCCTTGCTTCCTGTGACCAGGTACGCGTCGTAATGCGCTGCTGCCTCGGGGTAATGCCCCTCCACGACATTGAACACGTCGAACTCCGCAGGCACCGACTGACGCTCAAACAGCGCTTTGAACATAGCCCCGTAGCCAATGAAGGGGTCGACCAGCGCTGGATGGATATGGTCGGTTTCAAGGATGCAAATGCGCAACGGCATGGGGGTAGTTCTCGATTCGCAACGAGCGGGATTGCCTGGTGCAAGCCTGCCTCTGAACCCTACCCATTGCAAGCAGGTACCCAAGCGGGGCGCGAGGCTGACCTGGGGTATCTTTTTAACTCATGGACGAACGGTTGGAACGCTATTGGCGTCCCTGGAAGCCGTCTATTACAGGCACTGAAACGATACGGCAAGAGGTTTTCTGCCAAGTTTGTTTGAAAAAGACTCATTCTTGATCAAATTGTACTGGACAGTTCTGGCCACCCTTCTACATTGAAGATGTTCCAGTGATGCGGATACGTGTTCCCGTGCGCTGCGACCAGCCAATACGCAGTGAAGCCGCCATGACCACCGGGTGGCGCTGGTCAACAAGAATAAAGGCTAGATGTCATGTTCAAGCACCCCAAACTTCGCCAGGCGGGGCTGATCGTGTTTGCGACCACCCTGTTACTGATAGTGCCCAACCTTAGCCGGGTGTTTGGCTAAGTACAAAACGTACCTATTGTTTCGGCCCTGCTACATGGCCGCCCAAGGAGGGCCGCCTACGCCTAAATGGAGCTGCTTGGTTAGAGCCGCCCGTGAGGGGCGGCGCGTGAAGGGTTATGCGTGTTGGTGAACAGGCCTGTGCTTGACGCCCCAGCCCTCGATCTCCCCTCCTAGCGGTTCGACGATGCATTCGAAGTCGTGCTCGAATTCGCCAATACCTAAGTGGGTGGCATACATCAACTTCGATAGCTCAAGGTTCCAGGCGCCGTCCGGCCGCTCCATGACTTGGGCATTGAGCGACTCACCCTGGAACTGGTGCGCCGCTTCGCGGGCACGGTCTTCGTCAGGGAATACGGCGTAGAACTCGATGGGATGGATGCTGGCAAAATCAAAACCACCCTCCTTCATTTTGCGCAGCAATACGGTGCTGATGTCTTCCTGATAGGCATTGCTCATGTCTCGTCCTCCCAAAAGCGATGGATAGACTCTCCGTGTGGCTCGCAAAGCGGTCACTAGCATGAAGCGGTAGCGGGTAAAGGTAGAGATGCAAAGGCGACCTGGGTCGCCGGCCAGGTGATGCAGGAACGTCAGGCCACTTCGTCGATGGCAGTGATCTTCACGCTGTGTTGCTCTTCCAGTAGCTTGGCCGTCGGCGCGGGCGAACGCCCTTCAAAATCGTTCAGGTCAAGCTCTTTGCTCACCGTGAATAAATGGGCGCGAATGGCCAGGGCAGCCTCTTCGTCGCTAGGGCGACCTTCGGCACTGAGCGTCAGGCTGTTCAAGATGCCCTTTTGATCGACGAAGGTGATGTTCCACTCTTTCATTGGTATCTCCGTCAGGCCGTGGATAGGTGGGCGTATGGCAGGCATACGTTGCCTGCTCACAATGGACCGAAAGGTCGGCAGGGTCGTTCCACCTGAATTAGCCACAAGGCAATTGAGCGGCGTGAAATAAAGCGGATGGGCAGCCTTGCGAACCGCGCCAACCCTCACTACCTTTAGCGCCTTTCCGTCCTTGCCCCAGGAGCCCCACATGGCGCCGTTCGCAGTCTGCCATTTTCTTCCCCGTTTCGGCTTGGCCGCCGCCATCGCGGGCGCACTGGGGCTTGCGGGCTGCCAAACCTGGGTGGACGACCACAACAGCGAAAGCCTGCCCCTCACCATGGGCGTGCAGCCACTCAAAGGCCTGGGCCAGAACGTCTCGGTACGTCGCAACAGCCTCGGCATGCCCCTGATCGAGAGTGGCAACTTCCACGATGCCCTGTTCGCCCTCGGTTACGTGCATGCCAGTGACCGTATCAGCCAGATGGTGGGCATGCGTCTGCTCGCCCAGGGGCGTCTGGCTGAAATGATCGGGCCTGGGGTGCTGGACGCTGACCGTTTCATGCGTACCGTGGACCTCAAGCGTCGCGCTCACGAGCTCTACGCCTCCGCCTCACCGCGCCTTCGCAACTTTTTCGAGATTTACGCCCGTGGCGTGAATGCCTGGCTGTTCCGCTACCGCGACAAGCTGCCGATGGACCTGGCCCAAAGCGGCTATCAGCCCGAGTACTGGAAGGGCGAGGATTCCGCCCTGGTGTTCTGCCTGATGAATTTCAGCTTACAGATGAACGTTCAGGAGGAAATCAACAGCCTGGTGCTGGCGCAGAACGTGGGCGCTGACCAGTTGGCCTGGTTGCTACCCACCTACCCCGATGAGCCCTTGCCTGTGGAAGAAGCCGCCAAGCTCAAGGGCCTGTCCCTGGCCGGTGCGTTCGCCAGCCTGGATACCGTCAGCGAGCAACTGGCAGGCCTTGGTCAACTGGGTGTCGCCGCCTCCAACAACTGGGCGCTTGCGCCGCAGCGCAGTCGTAGCGGCAAGAGCCTGTTTGCCAACGATACTCACCTGCCGATCGGCTTGCCCAGCGCCTGGAATTTCGTACAGCTGCGGTCACCGAAATTCCAGGCTGCCGGTGTCTCGCTGGCAGGTGTTCCAGCGGTGGTCGCCGGCTTCAACGGCAAGCTGGCCTGGGGCATGACCATGGTCATGGGTGATAACCAAGACGTATTCCTGGAGCGGGTAAAACGCGAAAACGGCGCGCTGATGTACCAGGCCGATGGCAAATGGCTGCGGGCCTTCGCGCGTAACGAGACCTTTATCGTCAAGGGCCAGAAGCCGGTGCGCGAGGTGATCTACGAAACCCGCCACGGCCCGCTGCTCAATACGGCGCTGGGTGAGCGCACCCTGGGCGTGCAACCTCAGCCGTTCGCCAGCGGTTACGGCCTGGCGTTGCAGATGCCGGACCTCAAGGACGACAAGAGCCTCGATGCCTTCTTCGACCTGTCCCGCGCGCAAAGCGTGGAGCGCGCGTTCGATACCAGCCGCGAGATACGGGCTATCTCCTTGAACATGGTCTTCGCTGACGCCACAGACATCGGCTGGCAGGTCACCGGTCGCTACCCCAACCGCAAGGAAGGCAAGGGTCAGGTGCCCTCCCCGGGCTGGGACAGCCGGTTCGACTGGGACGGGTACGCAGACTCAATGCTTCACCCCTACGACCAAGCGCCCGCCAGCGGCTGGCTGGGCACGGCCAACCAGCGGACGGCGCAGCCAGGCTACGGCATGCAGCTGTCCAGCTCCTGGTATTACCCCGAGCGCAGTGAACGCTTGGCTCAACTGGCCGCCAATGGCAAGCAGGACACGCGCAGCATGATCGCGTGGCAGTACGACCAGACCACCCTGTTCGCCGACAAGCTCAAGCGCATGTTCCAGGCCCCCGGCATGGCCCAGCCGTTGAAGCAGGCCATCGAAGCATTACCAGACGCAGACCGCGCCAAGGCCAAGGAAGCGTTCACGCGGCTGATGGCGTTTGATGGCCGCCTGGGCGCCGAGTCTGCAGACGCCGCGCTGTACGAGCTGTTTTTGCAGGAAAGCGCTCGTCAAACCTTCCTGGACGAGCTAGGCCCCGACGACAGTCCGGCCTGGAAAGCTTTCGTAGCCAATGCGGACCAATCCTACTCTGCGCAGGCCGACCACCTGCTTGGCCGCGACGACAGCCCGTTCTGGGATGACCGAGGCACCCCGGCCAAGGAAGACAAGCCCGCGATCCTGGCCCGCAGCCTGGCCGCAGCCATTACCCGTGGCGAAGAAGCGATGGGCACAGACCATAAGGGCTGGAAGTGGGGCACGCTGCATCAATACCGCTGGACCACGGAAGGCACCAAGCTGGCGCCCTGGCTGGACACCACGCAACGCGCGGGCCTCGCGGCCCTGGACAGCTATCTTAATCGCGGCCCGGTTCCGGCCGGAGGCGACCACACTACCCTCAACGCCGCCGCCTGGCATTGGGGCAGCAACTTCGATGTGTGGCTGGTGCCAGCGATGCGTATCGTGGTGGATTTCGGTCAGCCCGAACCGATGATCGGCCTCAATAGCACCGGCCAATCCGGCAACCCGGCCAGCCCGCATTATGCAGACGGCATCCAGAACTGGCTGAAGGGCCAGTATCTGACCTTCCCGTTCCAGCCGCAAAACCTGGAAAAAGCCTATGGCACCCAGCGGCTAACCCTGGTGCCGGGGAAATAACAAGGTGGGCCTGTCACCGCGCGGTGCCTTAGCGCTTGAGCGCCTTATTACCCTTGATGCTGGGCGTATGGCAGTGCTTGCGCACGTCAGAGACTTGGCCCTGCCAGATTGCTGGGCCGCCGCAGGCTTTGTTCGCAGCTTAGTGTGGGACAGCCTTCATGGCCGTGCCTATTCCCCCTTGCGGGCAGACATCGACGTCATCTGGTTTGATCCCACTCGCGCCACACCGGAGCAGGACCAGCTCTTGGAAGCAAAACTTCGCGCAACCGCACCAGCACTGGACTGGTCCGTGAAGAATCAGGCGCGTATGCATGTACGCAATGGGGACATGCCTTACGCCTGCGCCACGGATGCAATGCGTTATTGGTGCGAAATCGCAACAGCCGTCGCGGTGAGGCTTGGGCAGGACGGTACGGTGGAGGTCGCGGCACCTTTTGGTCTTGATGATTTATTCAGTCTGATCGTTCGGCCAACCGTCCGTTTCCAGGGCGACAAATACCACATCTACAGGGCAAGGCTTGAAGATAAAGGATGGCATCGCCAGTGGCCGCTATTGACCATCATGCCCTAGGCAACGGCTTTCTTGGGCATACCTTCTTCCACAATGCCTTAATACGCGCCGAGAACCCGTCGCCGCTACGCCTTTAGGTGCAACTTCCATCGAAACCGGTGGCTCTGAACAACAAGCCCCTGTCAGCGAATGCGCCATGGACCTTGTTATTGCCCGCCCCGAAGGCCTGTATTGCACGGCCGGTGATTTTTATATCGACCCCTGGCGGCCGGTGCCGCGCTCAGTCATTACCCATGGCCACGGCGACCACGCCCGCGTAGGCAATGGCCACTACCTGTCGACGGACATCGGTGCCGGCATACTCAAGGCCCGGCTGGGTGCGGATATCAATTTGCAAACCCTGGCGTATGGCGAGCAACTGGTCCACAACGGCGTGACCATTAGCCTGCACCCGGCAGGCCACGTGCTGGGCTCGGCCCAGGTGCGTCTGGAGTACCAAGGGGAAGTGTGGGTCGCCTCTGGTGACTACAAGGTAGAGCCCGACGGTACCTGCGCGCCCTTCGAGCCGGTGCGCTGTCATACCTTCATCACTGAATCTACGTTTGGCTTGCCCATTTACCGCTGGCAGCCCCAGGCCGAAATCTTCGATGAGGTCAATCAGTGGTGGCAGGCCAACGCCGCACAAGGCAAGGCCAGCGTGTTGTTCTGCTATGCCTTCGGTAAAGCCCAACGCCTGCTGCATGGCATCGATGCCAGTATTGGCCCGATCTTGTCCCACGGTTCGGTCGAGCCGTTGAACCGGGTGTACCGGGAGGCCGGCGTGTATATCCCGGAAACCCTCTACGCCGGTGACTTCAAGAAAACCGACCCAGCTCTGCGCTCGTCACTCATCATCGCGCCCCCTAGCGCGGGTGGTAGCACCTGGATGCGCCGATTCGGCGAGTACAGCGATGCTTTCGCCAGCGGCTGGATGCGCCTGCGCGGTACCCGACGGCGGCGCGGCGTGGACCGCGGTTTCATATTGAGCGACCACGCCGACTGGCCCGGCCTGCTGTGGGCCATCGAGCAGACCGGGGCACAGCGGGTGATGGTCACCCATGGCTCGGTGAACGTGTTGGTACGTTACCTGTGCGACCAGGGCCTGGACGCTCAAGGCTTTACCACTGAATACGGTGACGAGGACGAAGCGGCAACGGAGGCACAACCCCAATGAAAGCCTTCGCGACGCTTTATGCCGAACTAGACGCTACTACGTCCAGCAATGCCAAGCTGGCTGCCATGCAGGCGTACTTTGCTCAAGCCGAACCTGCCGATGCTGCATGGGCTGTGTACTTTTTATCCGGCGGCAGGCCTCGCCAGTTGGTGCCCACACGCTTACTGCGGGAAATGACCATTGCCCTGTCCGGGCTACCGGAATGGTTGTTCGAAGAGAGTTACCAGGCAGTGGGCGACCTGGCTGAAACCGTTTCGTTGGTACTGCCCGAATCCGAACACACTAGCGAGGCGGGCCTGGCCTGGTGGATGGAGCATGAGCTGCTACCGCTGCGTGGCCTGCCGCCTGAGGAATTGGCGCAGCGTTTACCCCCTCTGTGGTTTGAGCTGGACCGACAGAGCCTGATGGTGTGCTTAAAGCTAATCACCGGCAGCTTTAGGGTGGGCGTGTCCAAATTGCTCGTCACCCGTGCCTTGGCACAATTGGCCAGCCTGGACAGCAAGCGCGTGGCCCAGCGGTTGGTAGGCTATACCGACCTGTCTCACCGCCCTTCCGCTGAGGGTTACCTGAAGCTGGTGGCCCCGGAAAGCGAACACGAGCACGCTCAGCGCGGCGGCCAGCCTTACCCGTTTTTCCTTGCGCACGCTCTGCAACAGCCGGTGGACCAGTTCGATACGTTGCTAGGCCCTTGTCAGGACTGGCAGGTGGAGTGGAAGTGGGACGGCATCCGCGCGCAACTGGTCAAGCGCGACGGCCGGCTATGGGTGTGGTCCAGGGGTGAAGAACTGGTCACGGATCGCTTTCCTGAGTTCCAGGCACTGATCGACCTACCGGACGGCACCGTAATCGACGGTGAAATCGTGGTGTGGAAGGCGCCTGACGCTTCAGCAGACAGCGCACCTGCTGTACAGCCCTTTGCGCTATTGCAGCAACGGATCGGCCGTAAGACCCTGAGCCGTAAGCTGCTGGATGACATTCCCGTGGTACTGCTGGCGTATGACCTGCTTGAGCACGAAGGCCACGACTGGAGAAACCAGCCGCAACACACGCGCCGGGTGGCCCTGGAAGCCATCGTGGCTAATGCCGCCAACCCCGTGCTGGAACTGTCCCCACTGATCGAAGGCAGCAGTTGGGCTGACCTCGCTGCGCAGCGTGAAGCCTCCCGCCGCTTAGGCGTGGAAGGCATGATGCTCAAGGCCCGCGATGCCCTCTATGGTGTGGGTCGCACTAAAGACATGGGTACCTGGTGGAAGTGGAAGGTCGATCCTTTTACCGTCGACGCGGTGTTGATTTACGCCCAGGCCGGGCATGGCCGCCGGGCAAGCCTGTACACCGATTACACCTTCGCTGTGTGGGACGGGCTACCCGGTACGGAGCGGACCCTGGTGCCGTTCGCCAAAGCCTACTCGGGCTTGACCGATGTCGAGATGCGCCAAGTTGATGCGATCATTCGCCGCACCACGGTAGAAAAGTTCGGCCCAGTGAGAAGTGTTACCCCCACCTTAGTGTTCGAGCTGGGCTTTGAGGGCATTGCCTTGTCAAAGCGCCACAAAAGCGGGATTGCGGTGCGATTTCCCCGAATGTTGCGTTGGCGTCACGATAAGCCCGTCGAGGAAGCCGATAGCCTCGCAACGTTACACGACCTGTTGAGTTAAGGCTCCAGCCGCACCACAATGGGGCCCTGCAAGTGCCGTGCGTTCTTTCAGGGCGGTGATCGCTGGCCACTCCTGGCCCGGTTCGGTCATATCTGCGACGCAAAGGGATTGTCATGCGCCTTTGCGGTGCCCCTAACCGAGGCGCTGGTGCGAATTTTGCTATCACAATGATGTCTGGCATCTGCCGGTAACGCTGTACCGCGTAGCACGAACCCTCGTCTTCTAAGGACCGCATAATGAAAAAAGCATGGCTGACTCTTTCTGCTCTGGCGCTTTGCCTGTCCGCTGGTAGCGCGCTAGCCAAGGATTACAAAGAGCTGCGTTTTGGCGTAGACCCTTCCTATGCACCTTTCGAATCCAAAGCCGCCGACGGCAGCCTGGTAGGCTTCGACATCGACCTGGGCAATGCGATCTGTAAAGAGCTGAAGGTCACGTGCAAGTGGGTCGAAAGCGACTTCGACGGCATGATCCCAGGCTTGAAGGCCAAGAAATTCGACGGCGTTATTTCCTCGATGACCGTCACCCCGGTACGACAAAAAGCCATCGACTTCTCCAACGAGCTGTTCTCAGGCCCCACCGCCTATGTGAGCAAGCAAGGCGCTGCCTTGACGATGACCCCTGAAGGGCTCAAGGGCAAAACAGTCGGCTACGAACAAGGCACTATCCAGGAAGCCTACGCCAAGGGCGTGCTGGACAAGGCTGGCGTGAAAACCCAGGCCTATCAGAATCAGGACCAGGTTTACGCGGACCTCATCTCCGGCCGTCTGGATGCTTCCATCCAGGACATGCTGCAAGCTGAACTTGGTTTCCTCAAGTCGCCCCAGGGCAAGGGTTACGTAGTAAGCGAGCCGCTGGACAACGAAGAGTATCTGCCAGCCAAAACCGCTATCGGTATCAACAAGGGCAACAAGGAACTGCAAGCGTTGCTCAACAAGGGGATCGAAGCCATGCACAAAGACGGCACCTACGCCGAGATCCAGAAAAAGCACTTCGGCGACCTGAACCTGTACAGCGGTAAGTAAGCCTCCCCTAACGGCGCCCGCCCGCACCCCGGCCCACCCGCTTCGCCACAACAGCGGTCACCGGGGTGCGGGCGGGCGCCTTTATCGACTTAAGGGTTGATACATGCTTGAAGACCTGTTGCAGAGCCTGGGGCTCTCGGCATTCAGCCTTAAAGGTTTTGGGCCCTTGCTGCTAGAGGGTACTTGGATGACGGTGAAGCTTTCACTGCTGTCACTACTGGTGGCCGTGTTACTCGGCCTGCTGGGCGCGAGCGCAAAACTGTCCAGCGTCAAGGCCTTGCGCGTGTGCGCGCAGGTTTATACCACCTTGATTCGGGGCGTACCTGACCTGGTGCTGATGCTGCTGATTTTCTACAGCCTTCAGATGTGGCTCACTCTGCTTACCGACGCCATGGAATGGGACTACATCGAGATCAACCCCTTTGCCGCCGGGGTGATTACCCTGGGCTTCATCTATGGGGCGTATTTCACTGAGACCTTCCGTGGCGCCATCCTTGCGGTCCCCCGTGGTCAGCAGGAAGCCGCAACGGCGTATGGCCTCAGCCGTGGCCAGCGTTTTCGCTACGTCGTCTTCCCGCAAATGATGCGCCATGCACTGCCCGGTATCGGCAACAACTGGATGGTCATGCTCAAGGCCACGGCCTTGGTATCGCTTATCGGATTGGCCGACCTGGTCAAGGCCGCCCAAGACGCAGGCAAAAGCACTTACCAACTGTTTTATTTCCTGGTGCTCGCAGCCCTGATCTACCTGGTCATCACCAGTGCTTCCAATGTCGTGCTGCGCCGCCTGGAGCGTCGCTTTAACGTCGGCACGCGGGAGGCAGTCAGATGATCGAGCAGGTACAGAATTACCTCGGCCCCTTGGGTGACCTGCTCGGCGAGTACTGGCGGCCGTTCCTCTACAGCGATGGGGTGAACGTCACTGGCCTGGCCATGACGCTATGGCTGCTGAGTGCCTCGATCGCGATCGGGTTCCTGTGCTCCATACCGCTGTCCATTGCCAGAGTGTCCCCGCGCTTTTGGGTGCGCTGGCCCGTTCAGTTCTACACCTACGTCTTTCGCGGCACGCCGCTGTATATCCAGCTACTGATTTGCTACACCGGCCTCTACAGCCTGGAAGGCGTGCGTGAGCAACCCCTGCTCAATGCGTTTTTCCGGGACGCCATGAACTGCACTATCCTGGCGTTTGCCCTGAACACCTGCGCCTACACTACGGAAATCTTCGCGGGCGCGATCCGTAGCATGGCCCATGGCGAGATCGAGGCCGCTAAGGCGTATGGGCTGAGCGGCTTCAAGCTGTACGCTCACGTCATCATGCCTTCAGTGTTACGTCGCTCGTTGCCCTTCTACAGCAACGAAGTGATCCTGATGCTCCACTCCACCACCGTGGCGTTCACTGCCACCGTGCCGGATATTCTCAAAGTAGCGCGGGACGCCAACTCGGCCACCTACATGACCTTCGAGTCATTCGCAATCGCCGCGCTGCTGTATCTGGCGATCACCTTCACGCTGGTAGGGCTGTTCCGCCTGGCGGAGCGCCGTTGGTTGGCCTTCCTTGGCCCAGCCCGATAAGGAGACTCGATGAAACAGCATCGTCACGAACTGCTAGCCCCGCTGCCCGGCACTGCGCGCGCGGTCGAAAGCTTTCATTTTGGCCCCCAAGGCGCCGGCAAGATCTACATTCAGGCTTCGCTGCATGCCGACGAGATTCCCGGCATGTTGGTGGCGTGGCACCTCAAGCGTCGGCTGGCCGAACTGGAGCAGTCGGGCCGCCTGCGCCATGAAGTGGTACTGGTGCCCGTGGCCAACCCGGTAGGCCTGGAGCAGATCCTCATGGATACGCCCCTGGGCCGCTATGAGCTGGAGAGCGGGGACAACTTCAACCGCTGGTTCGTTGACCTCAGCGAACAGGTAGGGGATGAAATCGAAGCCTCCCTGGGCGCAGACGCAGAGGCCAATGCCAGGCTGATCCGTAGCGCCCTGCGCCGTGGCCTTGAGGCGCTACAGCCCTCCACCCAGCTGCACTCGCTGCGCCTTACCCTGCAACGCCTGGCCTGCGACGCGGAAATGGTGCTGGACTTGCACTGCGACTTCGAAGCCGTGGAGCACTTGTACACCACCCCCGAAGCCTGGCCACAGGTCGAGCCACTGGCACGCTATCTGGGCTCCCAGGCCAACCTGCTGGCTACGGACTCAGGCGGCCAATCGTTCGATGAATGCTTCAGCCTGGTGTGGCACCGGCTGAAACAACGGTTCGGTGAGCGGTTCCCTATCCCCCAGGGCAGCTTCTCGGTCACGTTGGAGCTGCGCGGGCAGGGCGACGTCAACCATGCCTTGGCCAGCCGTGATGCCCAGGCGGTCATTCGCTACCTGGAGCACTACGGTGCCATCGACAGCACCCCAGAGGCGCCACCGGAGCTGCTCTACCCTGCCACCCCACTGGCAGGCGTGGAACCTATCAGCACGCCTGTGGGTGGGGTGTTGGTGTTCTGCTGCATGCCAGGCGAGTACCTGGAGGCGGGCCAACTGATTGCCGAAATCATTGACCCTCTCACCGACCAGGTTACGCCGGTGTACAACGAAAAGCCTGGCCTGCTCTACGCCCGGTCCCTGCGCCGCATGGCCACCGCTGGCATGGTAGTCGCCCGGATCGCTGGCGCCGAGGCGTACCGAAGCGGCTATCTACTTTCACCTTGAGGCGTCACGCGCATGTACAAACTGACAATCGACGGCCTGCATAAGCGCTACGGCGACAACGAAGTGCTCAAGGGCGTTTCGCTCAGGGCGCGGACCGGCGACGTGATCTGCCTGATCGGGGCCAGCGGCTCAGGCAAAAGCACCTTTCTACGGTGTATCAACTTCCTGGAGACCCCAAACGCCGGCGCCATGACCCTGGATGGCAACGCCATTGCCATGCGCGAAGATGCGCACGGCATGCACGTGGCTGATGCAGCAGAGCTACAACGCCTGCGCACTCGGCTGGCCATGGTGTTCCAACACTTCAACCTGTGGAGCCACATGAGCGTGCTGGATAACATCACGCTCGCACCGCGTCGGGTGCTTGGCATCAGCAAGGCAGAAGCCGAGACACGCGCCCGGTCCTACCTGGACAAAGTAGGGTTGCCCGCCCGAGTGGCCGACCAATACCCTGCGTTTTTGTCGGGTGGCCAACAGCAACGCGTGGCCATCGCCCGCGCACTGGCCATGGAGCCGGAGGTAATGCTGTTCGACGAGCCCACCTCAGCCCTTGACCCAGAGCTGGTGGGCGAAGTGCTCAGGGTAATCCAGGGCTTGGCCGAGGAAGGCCGCACCATGATCATGGTGACCCACGAGATGGCCTTCGCCCGGCAGGTATCCAATCAAGTGATGTTCCTACACCAAGGTCGTGTGGAAGAAGAAGGCACGCCTGAGCAAGTGCTGGGCGCGCCCACCAGCGACCGGCTGCGGCAGTTCCTCAGCGGCAACCTCAAATAGCGACTTAAACCAAGCGGGCTCCGGCGTGGTCACTACACAAAGCCACCGGAGCCTTGCCGTTTCCCATGCCCCGCCCTTCTCACTACGCCAACGCCTGGTTTACCGCCTGCGGCTGGAAACCCTTCCCCTTTCAGAAAGCGCTTTGGGCCGCCAGTGCCAAGGGTGAGTCCGGATTACTGCACGCCAGTACGGGCTCGGGTAAAACCTATGCCGTGTGGTTCGCCGCGCTGCAGGCCTTTGCCCAGCCTGTACCGCCACCTACCGGCAAGCGCAAGCCCGCTGCCGAGCCCTTGCGCGTCTTGTGGATCACGCCCATGCGCGCCCTGGCGGCAGACACACACCGCGCCCTGCTGGCGCCGGTAGAGGCACTGGGCATCAACTGGACGGTAGGCCTGCGCACCGGAGACACCAGCGGTGCTGAGCGTGCTCGCCAGGGGCGACGCCTGCCCAGCGCATTAGTGACCACGCCTGAAAGCCTTACGTTGATGCTGGCCCGCAGCAATGCGCAGCAGGAGTTGGCGTCCCTCGGCATGGTGGTGGTGGATGAATGGCATGAACTGCTTGGCAACAAGCGCGGGGTTCAATTGCAGCTGGCCCTGGCGCGGCTTCGGCAATGGCAACCGGCGCTTAAGGTGTGGGGTATTTCCGCAACCTTGGGCAACCTTGAGCATGCTCAACGGGTGTTGCTGCCAGACGGCGCAGGGGTTCGGATCGAAGGGGGTGGCAAGAAGGTCATCGACGTCGACACGCTATTGCCACCCGCCATCGAGCGCTTCCCCTGGGCAGGCCACATGGGCCTGCGAATGCTCGACCAGGTGGTGGCGCAGTTGGCCTCAAGCCAGAGCAGCCTGGTATTCACTAATACGCGGGCACAGTCCGAACTCTGGTACCAAGCCATCCTGGGAGCCATGCCTGAATGGGCAGGGCTGATTGCCCTGCACCATGGTTCGCTGTCACGGGACGTGCGCGAATGGGTAGAAATGGCGCTCAAGGAGGGTCATCTGAAGGCCGTGGTGTGTACGTCGAGCCTGGACTTGGGCGTGGACTTCCTGCCGGTAGAGCGCGTGCTACAGATTGGCTCGGCTAAAGGCATCGCTCGGTTGATTCAGCGCGCCGGGCGCTCTGGTCACGCCCCTGGTCGCCCCTCGCGGGTAACCCTGGTGCCTACCCACAGCCTTGAGCTGGTAGAGGCGGCCGCCGCTCAGGAAGCGCTGGCGGCACGCCAGGTCGAACCACGGGAGTCACCGGATAAACCTCTGGATGTGCTGGTTCAGCACTTGGTAACCATTGCCTTGGGCGGCGGCTTCGTACCCGAGGCGCTGCTGGCAGAAGTGCGCACCGCCTGGGCCTATCGAGGCCTGACGGATGACGAGTGGGCGTGGGCCCTGGCATTCGTGCGCCATGGTGGCGCCAGCCTGACTGCCTATCCGGACTACCGCCGCGTTGAGCCGGATGCTGAAGGGGTATGGCGGGTGCCGGACGGGCGCGTGGGCCGCCGGCACCGCATGAGCATTGGCACCATCGTCAGCGACGCCAGCCTGCACCTCAAATACTGGACCAAAGGTGGCGGCGGGCGGTCACTGGGCAGCGTAGAGGAAGGCTTCATCGCGCGGCTCAAACCTGGCGAGGCGTTCTTGTTCGCAGGCAAAGTACTGGAACTGGTGCGCGTTGAGAACATGACCGCCTACGTGAAACGCGGTAGCGCCAAAAAGCCCGCCGTGCCGCGGTGGAATGGCGGGCGCCTGCCACTGTCCGGGGAGATGGCCAAGGCGTTGGTTGCCAAACTGGACGAAGCCAGCCGTGGCCTGTATGTCAGTGCCCCTATGAAGGCCGTGCGGCCGTTGCTTGAACTCCAGCAGCAATGGTCTGCCCTGCCCACCCAGCACACGTTGCTGGCAGAGACCTTGAAATCCCGCGAGGGGTGGCACCTGTTTCTCTACCCCTTCGCAGGGCGCCTTGTACATTTGGGGCTCGCCAGCTTGCTGGCCTGGCGCCTCGGCCAGCAACACCCTGCCAGTTTTTCGATTGCGGTCAACGATTACGGCCTGGAGCTGCTCAGCCCAGGAGAGGTGGACTGGGCGCAGGCTTTGAGCAGCGGAATCTTGTCCCCGGATGGCTTGATGGAGGACGTGCTGGCCAGCTTGAATGCAGGCGAGCTCGCCTTGCGCCGCTTTCGCGAAATCGCCCGAATTTCAGGCTTAGTGTTCGGTGGTTACCCCGGCGCGCAAAAGAGCACCCGTCAGGTGCAGGCATCCAGCGGGCTGTTTTTCGAAGTGTTCAAGCAGTACGACGCCGGCAACCTGTTGCTGACCCAAGCTCAACAGGAGGTGTTGCACCAGGAGCTGGACATTGGGCGCCTGGAAGAGACCCTGCGGGATATCGGTGGGCGGCAGCTGGACCTCCACCCCTTGAAACGGCCGACACCGCTGGCGTTCCCGCTGCTGGTAGAGCGGCTGCGCGAAAGCATGAGTTCGGAAAAGCTCGCTGATCGCATTGCCCGAATGGTCAACGACCTGGAAAAAGCCGCAGGGCCTGGGGCTAAACCATGACGGCTGACTGCGAGGTTCAGCTTGAAGGTGAACACCTGGTACTAACGGGCGAAAAAACGATCTGGTGGCCTGCGCAGCAGGCCTTATTGATCGCTGATGCCCATTTTGGGAAAGCTGCTGCCTACCGCAGCCTCGGTCAGCCAGTGCCACACGGCACCACGGCCACCAACTTGCAGGTACTGCAGCAGGTGCTGGACCGCTTTGCGGTGCGCCATCTGATTTTTTTGGGGGACTTCCTGCACGGGCCTGGCTCCCACGCACCCGGTACGCTCGACCAGTTACGGGCGTGGCGCCGTCTCAACCCTGGGCTGCGTATCACGCTTATTCGGGGCAACCACGACCACCGCGCAGGCGATCCTCCCCCCGACCTGAGCATCACCGTGGTGCCTGAGCCTTTGTTGATGGGGCCTTTTTCCCTCCAGCACGAACCCCACCCTCACCCTCACCGCCACGTACTCGCAGGGCATATTCACCCGGTGTATTTCCTAAGTGGCCGAGGCCGGCAGCGCCTGCGGCTGCCCTGTTTCCATATGGGCCGCCAGGTCACGCTGCTGCCGGCGTTCGGCGCCTTCACCGGTGGCTTTGCGGTTGAACGCAAAGCCGGGGTACGGCTATTTGTAGTGGGTGATGGGCAAGTATGGCCGCTGGCAGGCCCTTGACGTGGATTTATTTGCGCGCCGGCTGCCAGGGGTAGTCCAGCCAGCGCTGCATGCGCTGCTCGAACTGGCCGCTGGCAATGTCCACGTGCAGCCACTGGTCTACGTAAGCTTTGAGCGCAACGTCTTGAGGTAACAGAGCGGCCTTTTCTGAGAAATCGAAGGGCGCATCGGGGTGCAGGGCGCATAGCTCAGGGTGTAGCTTTTGTTGAAGGCGGGTTTCCACTGCGTCCGTCATCATCAGGTCTGCCTTACCGGCAACGATCTGTTCGAAAATCGTCACGTTGTCGGGGTGCATCAGGATCTGGGCCTGCTTCAAATGGGCGCGGGCAAATTTTTCGTTAGTACCGCCCGGGTTGACGATGGCTTTGACGCCAGGCTGGTCAATCTGGGACAGGGTCTGGAAGCGGTCTTTGTTCGTGCACAAGGTGATAGGGGTTTTGCCATCACGCTGGTAAGGCAGCGAGAAAAAAGCCTTCTTCTGCCGCTCCAGGTTAACCGAGACACCCGACAGCGCCAGGTCGTATTTGTCGGCAGCAAGGTCGGCCATCAACGTTGGCCAAGTGGTAGGAACGACTTCAAGCTTCACACCCAGTGAGTCCGCTACGCCCTTGGCGATCTCTAAGTCCAGCCCAACAAATTGGCCGCTGTCCGGTTGGCGGTAGCTGAAAGGCTTGTAATCCCCGGTCGTGCCTACACGCAGCACACCCCGGTCGAGGACGGCTTGCAGGTGGTTGGCTGGGGGCTCGGCAGCGTGTGCTGTACAAGCAAGCGACAGGGCAAGGGTGAAAGAGGCGAACAACCGCTTGGGCGAGAGCTGAGCACGCATGGCAGGCCTTATTGTTAGGAAAGTAGAAGGGCCCCCGAAGGGGCCCTTGCAGAGTAACCGACAAGCCTTGGTAGATCACGCCACGGGTGTGGGCGGAGGCTGGTCCGGAATCATGGGTTCGCCGGGCTCGGTGGGCTGGTTAGGCGTGTCCTGGTCGGGTTGCCCAGGAATCCCGCCGGCTTCTAGCAGCGCCGGGTTGGCTAGCAATGACCACGCCAGCATGCCGACATGATTGGGCTGCAGTGCGGCCAGCTTGGTACAGATGTTTGCATCAATCTTCATAGGTACTCCTGAGCATTGGCCCGTTCCAGATACATAATCGGGGAGTGCGAACAGTAGAGTGCCTTTGTTAAGGCAAATTCAAATGGATTTGCTTCGTAGCGGATATTTCATGTGCGTGGCAGGGTAACGCCACGCTGCCCCTGGTATTTGCCACCACGGTCTTTATACGAGACTTCGCATTCTTCATCGGACTCCAGGAACAGCATCTGCGCCACGCCTTCGTTCGCGTAGATTTTGGCCGGCAGTGTGGTGGTGTTGGAGAATTCCAGCGTTACATGCCCTTCCCACTCGGGCTCCAGGGGCGTGACGTTCACGATGATGCCGCAACGGGCATAGGTGCTCTTGCCCAGGCAGATGGTCAGCACGTTGCGAGGGATGCGGAAGTATTCAACAGTGCGTGCCAGGGCGAACGAATTGGGGGGAATAATGCACACGTCGCTTTTGATGTCGACGAAACTCTTGGCATCGAAGGCCTTGGGGTCAACGGTGGCCGAGTTGATGTTGGTGAACACCTTGAATTCATCGGCGCAGCGCACGTCGTAACCGTAGCTGGAGACTCCAAACGAGATCACCCGGTTGGCGCCTTCACCGCGCACCTGGCGCTCTACGAAGGGTTCGATCATGCCGTGGTCTTGCGCCATGCGGCGGATCCACTTATCCGATTTGATACTCATTGGAGGGTGTCCTGAAGGCTGATAAATACACGTGCCAGGCATCTTACCGGGCCTGAGCCCTGGGTTCAAAGCGTGCCGGCCCGGGCAGCCTCAAGTGGCCCGGATTCATTGGCCTCAGGCCTACACCTGTGCTTGGGAACGAAAAGTACGTTGGCAGGCTGAGTAAAAAGGGTTAAGGTGGCGCCACTGTGCTGCTTTTGTCACCGAGAATTACTGCAGGATGTTAATCATCAAGAAGAATTTTCATGCTCTTTGCACTCAGTTCCGGCCTGGGCAGTTCCAGCGCCGCAGTTAACTTTGTCCAAGGAGACACACCATGTCCAATCGCCAAACCGGTACCGTCAAGTGGTTCAACGACGAGAAAGGCTTCGGCTTCATCACTCCTCAGTCGGGCGATGACCTCTTCGTTCACTTCAAGGCAATCCAATCTGACGGCTTCAAGTCGCTGAAAGAAGGCCAGCAGGTTTCTTTCATCGCTACCCGCGGTCAGAAAGGCATGCAGGCTGAAGAAGTTCAGGTCATCTGACTTTAGCTTCCGCACTCACTTCGGTGAGCGCTAGAAAACCCCGCCTCGGCGGGGTTTTTTTATGCCTGGATTTTAGTCATCCGATACGGTGATCGTTGGCATGGCTTGGGCCACAGCCTGCTCGCGTGCAACACGGGCACCGACGCGACGGGCCAGGGCCTGATAGATCATGGCAATCTGGCTGTCCGGATCGGCCACAGCCGTTGGCCTGCCGTTATCGGCCTGCTCGCGGATCGTCATCGCCAGCGGCAGTGACGCTAGAAGCTCAACGCCATACTGACTGGCCAGGCGAGCACCGCCCCCCTCCCCGAATAGATGTTCGGCATGCCCACAGTTCGAGCAAATATGGACGGCCATGTTCTCGACCACGCCCAATACCGGAATATTGACCTTACGGAACATTTCCACGCCCTTTCTGGCATCCAGCAATGCAAGGTCTTGAGGGGTAGTTACGATCACAGCCCCAGCGACGGGTACCTTCTGGGCCAAGGTAAGCTGGATATCCCCGGTGCCTGGCGGCATATCAATGACCAGGTAGTCCAGATCATTCCAGGCGGTTTGCGTGATGAGCTGCATCAACGCCCCGGACACCATCGGCCCGCGCCATACCACGGGCGTGTTGTCGTCCGTGAGGAACGCCATGGACATGACTTCTACGCCGTGCGCCTGGAGCGGAACGAACCACTTCTGCTCCTTTACCTGAGGCCGGGTGCCTTCTGCTATCCCCAACATCACCCCCTGGCTAGGGCCGTAGATATCGGCGTCGAGCATGCCCACCCGCGCCCCTTCACGCGACAGGGCCAGGGCCAGGTTGGCTGCCGTCGTGGACTTGCCCACACCCCCCTTGCCCGATGCCACGGCAATGATATTTTTAACGTTGGCCATCGCAGGCACCTGGGCCTGGGCCTTGTGTGGCTGTACGTCGCTGCGCACGTGCACCTTGGCGCGCCTTACCCCTGGCATGGCTTCAAGCGCTATTTGCAAGGTCTGCGCCCAGCCCGCGTGAAACAGGCCTGCGGCATAGCCCAGGCACAGATCGACCTCGACGCTATCGCCCTCTACCCTGACGGCCTCCAGGCAGCCGGCGCTAACCGGGTCTTGCTCAAGGTAGGGGTCAGTGTACTGACGCAGTACGCTTTCTACCGCTGCGCGGGTAACGACGCTCATGGCAACTCCAGAAATGAATAGGCTACTGGCGAGCTATGCTACCTGTTCGGTCGGCGGATGAAAAAAAAACCGTGGCGCTTTATAGTGGTTGGTCTTCGTTCCACTCCAAGTAGCGAGCCCCATGTCCGAGCCCCGCCAGATTCTAGTTACCAGCGCCCTGCCCTATGCCAACGGCTCCATTCACCTGGGCCATATGGTCGAATACATCCAGACCGATGTGTGGGTGCGCTATCAGAAGCTGCGTGGCAACCAGTGCATTTACGTCTGCGCCGATGACGCCCATGGGTCGGCAATCATGCTACGCGCCGAAAAAGAAGGCGTAACCAACGAGCAGTTGATTGACGCTGTCAAGGCCGAGCACAGCACTGACTTTGCAGACTTCCTGGTGGAGTTCGATAACTTCCACTCCACCCACTCTGAAGAAAACCGCGAGCTGTCCAGCGAAGTCTACCGCCGCTTGCGAGATGCCGGGCACATCGCTACCCGGTCGGTTACTCAGTACTTCGACCCTGAAAAAAAGATGTTCCTGGCTGACCGCTTCATCAAGGGCACCTGCCCCAAATGCGGTACACCAGACCAGTACGGCGACAACTGCGAAAAGTGTGGGGCCACCTACGAGCCTACCGACCTGAAGGACCCTAAATCCGCCATTTCTGGCGCAACGCCTGTGCTACGTGACTCCAAGCACTTTTTCTTCAAACTACCGACGTTCCAGGCGATGCTGCAAGCGTGGACGCGCAGCGGGACCTTGCAAGACGCCGTCGCCAACAAACTGGCCGAATGGCTCGATGCCGGGCTCCAGGAGTGGGACATTTCGCGGGACGCGCCTTACTTCGGCTTCGAGATCCCGGACGAGCCCGGTAAATACTTCTATGTGTGGCTCGATGCACCCATCGGCTACATGGCAAGTTTTAAAAACCTCTGCGCTCGCCGCCCGGAGTTGGACTTCGAGGCGTTCTGGGGCCAAGGCTCTACCGCTGAGCTGTACCATTTCATCGGCAAGGACATCGTCAACTTCCACGCGCTGTTTTGGCCCGCCATGCTCGAAGGCGCAGGCTACCGCAAGCCTACTGCACTCAACGTTCACGGCTACCTCACTGTGAATGGCCAGAAAATGTCCAAGTCGCGCGGCACCTTCATCAAGGCGCGCACGTACCTGGATCACCTGTCCCCTGAGTACCTGCGTTATTACTACGCGTCCAAGCTTGGTCGTGGCGTGGATGACCTGGACATGAACCTTGAAGATTTCGTGCAAAAGGTCAATTCAGATCTGATAGGCAAAGTCGTCAACATTGCTAGCCGCTGTGCAGGCTTCATTCATAAGGGCAACGCGGGCCGGCTCGTGGCAGGCAACGCCGCACCCGAGCTTACCGAGGCCTTTGCCGCCGCTGCGCCGGCGATTGCCGATGCCTACGAAAATCGTGACTTCGCGCGCGCCATGCGAGAAATCATGGCCCTGGCCGACCGCGCGAACGCGTGGATCGCCGATAAGGCGCCTTGGGCGCTGGCCAAGCAGGATGGCAAACAAGACGACGTCCAGGCCATTTGCACCTTGGGTGTAAACCTGTTCAGGCTGCTGGTGATCTTTCTCAAACCGGTGTTGCCGACATTGGCGGCAGACGCGGAAGCCTTCCTGAACGTGCCGCCATTGCGCTGGGACGACCACCACCACCTGCTGGCGGATCACCCACTCAATGCGTTCAACCCGCTGATGACCCGCATAGACCCTGCACGCGTCCAGGCCATGGTTGAAGCGTCTCAGGAGAACCTGGCGCCGGTCACCACGGCAATACCTGCGCCGCAGGGCAACGGCGAGCTGCAAGCCGACCCGCTATCACCAGAAGTGGATTTCGACGCGTTTGCAGCGGTAGACCTGCGTGTGGCATTGATCGTCAAGGCTGAGCCAGTTGAAGGCGCAGACAAGCTACTGCGCTTAACGCTGGACTTGGGTGGCGAGCGCCGCAACGTGTTCTCCGGCATCAAGAGCGCGTACCCAGAGCCTGCATCGCTGGAGGGCCGCCTGACCATGATGATTGCCAACCTCAAGCCACGCAAAATGCGCTTTGGTGTATCCGAGGGCATGGTACTGGCTGCGGGGCCCGGCGGCGCTGAGATTTTCCTGCTTACCCCTGACACAGGCGCCAAACCTGGGCAGCGGATCAAATAACATGGGTATCGCAGGGTACGGGGTTTTATGAACGCCGCCAAACGCTTGGAAATCTTTCGCCGCTTCAAGGAAGACAACCCCGAGCCCAAGACCGAACTGGCCTACACCAATGCGTTCGAGTTGCTGATCGCGGTCATTCTGTCGGCGCAAGCGACCGATGTAGGTGTGAACAAGGCCACCGCTAGGCTATTCCCGGTCGCCAATACGCCCGAGGCCATCTTGGCCCTGGGCGTGGAGGGGCTGTCCACCTATATCAAGACCATTGGGCTGTATAACAGCAAGGCTAAAAACGTTATAGAAACCTGTCGGCGCTTGGTGGAAGAACACGCCGGTGTGGTGCCGCAAACCCGAGAAGCGTTGGAAGCACTGCCTGGCGTAGGTCGTAAAACTGCCAACGTGGTGCTTAATACTGCCTTTCGGCACCTCACCATGGCTGTGGACACTCATATATTCCGAGTGAGCAACCGCACCCGCATTGCCCCTGGCAAGAACGTGGTAGACGTCGAAAGGGCCCTGCTCCGACATGTTCCCAGGCCCTATTTACTAGATGCACACCATTGGCTGCTCCTTCATGGCCGTTATGTATGCCAGGCACGTAAACCGCGTTGCGGCAGCTGTAGAATCGAAGACCTGTGCGAATATGCCGAGAAGACTTCCTACGATTAAATTTTCAATTACGGGCTATGCAGTCGATTGAAAAAATCTCTTTTACCCACTCCTGAATTGCCGATATAAGGTGCGCAAATGGCACCTAAGCAGCCTGACAGGCTAGCCAACCGGCTGGAGTGGACGAATGACCGAAGAGAAAGAAGCACTGGATGTAGACGAGGATTTTGTTGCAGCCGAGCAGGAAGAGCCTGCTGCGGAGGTAAGCAAAACCAATTTAAGCAAGCGCCGCACTATCGACAATTTGCTGGAAGAACGCCGGCTCCAAAAGCAGTTGGCCGATTACGATTTTGACTTATAAAACCGTCGCGCCCCCGTAATGACGGGGGCTAGCTAGGTTCGGCTCAAACAATACCGTTACGCTGCGCCACTTCTACCAAGTCTACCAGCGACTTTGCATTGAGCTTCATTAATAAACGGGTCTTATAGGTACTTACTGTTTTATTGCTGAGCAACATTGCATCCGCTATTTGTTTGTTTGAATGCCCGGATGCCAGTTGATGCAGCACCATCATTTCCCTGCTCGACAGCCGCTGAACCAGCTCTTTTTCACTTACGTTGCCCATGTTTCCACGCACAGGGTGCAGTGCCTGGTTAGGAAAATAACTATAGCCCGAGAGTACGGCCTTGATAGCGCTCAGAAGCTCGGTCAGGTCCTGCTGCTTGCAGACATACCCTGCGGCGCCCGCCTGCATGCAGCGCATGGAGAAGTGACCCGGCGCTTGAGACGTCAGCACCAATACACGCATATGCGTAATCGAGCCCGCCGTGAGCCGGGCAATCACCTCCAGCCCATCGAGCTTAGGGATACCAATGTCGAGGATGACGATATCGGGACGAATCTCCCGTGCCAGCTGTAGCGCGTCGGTGCCGTTGTCGGTTTCGCCTACCACGTCGTAACCGTGGCGCTCCATCAGCATGCGTACAGCCAGGCGTATCACGGGATGATCATCCACGATGAGCACTTTGTTCATGAGCTAATCCGATTGCTACTGTTTGTTATAAAGCGAGGAACATAGCCCAGTTCCCGGCGGCAGATATTTCTGAAATGCCACGTTAGTGCAGACTGCGATTCTCCTTACATGGTCGAAAGAAATATCCTACAAATAAGAATAAAACGGGCCGCCAGGCAAGGGCTTAGCGCGCTGAACTGAACGGAAACGTTACACGGCCTCTAGCTAGACATCAAATCCGCGTGCGGTAATTATGCTGTCAACCTGTTACAGAGCCTCCCGCGAGCGCTCTGAAGGTTTAAAGCCGTTCAGTAAAGCGCTAGCCATATCTAACGCTATATCGCCTCATTGCATCCTACCTTAGCAGCGAGACCGTTGAAGTCGCTTGGACGACGAGGAGTCAATATGGGCATTTCAGACCGCTCAATCAACAATCCACTTGCCCTCATTGCCGTATTGGCAGCCACGACTGAAGCGTCGGCGTTGGCTAGTTTGCCCCTGCTCGATTATCGAAATCAGAGTGTGTTCGTGTGGTTTCTGGTGGGCTTCCCACCGTTTCTAACAGTGCTGTTCTTCATGACCTTGAACTTTAACCGCAGGGCGCTGGAGGCTGAGGTACCTCCCATGCCGGTGCTCAAGGGTGCAGGCACGCAAGATGCTGATGACGCACAGGCACAGGCGCTGCCTATTACAGCCCCCGATCTGGGTCTTGACTCAGAGCAAAAGGTGGCGCAAATACAGGAGGCGGGGTCACGCTCTTCGATTGCCGGGCAAAACCAGACCCGCTTTCACGTCTTTACCTATGCAAATGAGGATGAATGGCGTGACCTACGGCCACAAGTGCAGGCTTGGGCTGAAGACACCATGACACAGCCCTATGCCAAGGAATCACCGGCTGTAGTGCTGATCTTGCCCGCCTAGGTGAAAAAAACCGCGGCCGCGCCGCGGTTTTTCCTAAGGGCTCAGCCCAGGTGGCGGCCTTTGTTGGCGGCGATGCGCATGCGCAATGCGTTGAGCTTGATAAAGCCTGCGGCATCTGCCTGGTTGTAGGCTCCGCCATCTTCTTCAAAGGTAGCAATCGTCGCGTCGAACAGCGAATCGTCAGACTTGCGCCCTACGACGATCACGTTGCCCTTATAGAGCTTCAGCCGCACCACACCATTCACGTGGGCCTGAGATGCATCGATCATCTGTTGCAGCATGAGCCGCTCCGGGCTCCACCAGTAGCCGGTATAGATCAAGCTGGCGTAACGCGGCATCAACTCGTCTTTGAGGTGTGCGACTTCGCGATCCAGTGTGATGGACTCAATGGCGCGGTGGGCCTTGAGCATGATGGTACCACCGGGGGTTTCGTAGCAACCGCGGGATTTCATCCCTACGTAGCGGTTTTCGACGATATCCAAACGGCCGATACCGTTCTCCCCGCCGATACGGTTGAGGTCTGCCAATACCGTGGCAGGGGTTTTCTCAACACCATCCAGCGCCACGATGTCGCCGTTGCGGTATGTCAGCTCCAGGTAAGTCGGGGTATTAGGTGCGGCTTCCGGAGACACCGTCCAACGCCACATATCTTCTTCATGCTCGGTCCAGGTGTCTTCGAGCACGCCGCCTTCGTAGGAAATATGCAACAGGTTTGCATCCATCGAGTAAGGCGACTTCTTCTTGCCGTGACGCTCGATAGGGATCGCGTGTTGTTCAGCGTAATCCATGAGCTTTTCGCGAGAAAGCAGGTCCCACTCGCGCCAAGGCGCGATGACCTTGACGCCCGGCTTGAGCGCATAAGCGCCCAACTCGAACCGCACTTGATCGTTACCCTTGCCCGTGGCACCGTGGCTGATCGCATCAGCGCCGGTTTCGTTGGCGATCTCGATCAGCCGCTTTGCGATCAAAGGGCGGGCAATGGAGGTACCCAGTAGGTACTCCCCTTCATACACGGTATTGGCGCGGAACATCGGGAACACGAAATCGCGCACGAACTCTTCGCGAAGGTCGTCGATGTACACCTCCTTCACGCCCATGGCCTGGGCCTTGGCACGCGCTGGCTCGACTTCCTCACCCTGGCCGAGGTCGGCGGTGAATGTCACCACTTCACAGTTATACGTGTCCTGCAGCCACTTGAGGATCACCGAGGTGTCCAGGCCGCCGGAATACGCCAGAACGACCTTTTTTACGTCCGCCATGCCATCACTCCACCGGTTTTGCCTAAAGCGGCTGATTCTACCGCCGACCGGTATGAATTTACAGCACCGCGACAGCAACGGTTGGCAAAGCGACAAATTGCGACAAAGGCACCGTCTGCCGGGCAGTTAACCCTTTCCAGGAGCCTTAGTGGGCAAAGGCTGCACGGCGGGCGCACCGGTTGCAGGCATTGGCGTAATCGGGTTGGCCGGTGCACTGGCGGATGCGGGCGCTGCAGCGGGAGCGGGGCCTGGCGCGGGTGCTGTCAATTGCACAGGATCGGTAACCGGGCGCTTGTCCAACTGGATATTCACGCGACGGTTACGTGCGCGATTAGCGGGCGAGTTGTTAGCCACCAACGGGTATTGCTCACCGTGAAAACGGAGCTCAATGTGCTCTTCAGGTATACCTTGTGCCTTGAGGTAATCGGCCACTGACAACGCGCGACGGCGCGATAGCTCACGGTTAGTGAGGCGGTTGCCACTGTTGTCTGAATGCCCGTCCAATTCGATGTGATTAACGCTAGGGTCTGCCTTGAGGTAGGCCAGCAGGGTATCGAGCCGGGCCTTGCCTGCGGCGTCGAGGTCTACGCCGGTGCCTGGAAAGCCCACTTGGGTCATGCGTACCTGATCGAAGCTTACAGGCAGCAATTTGGCCGTACACGCCTGGTAATCACTCCATGCCTTGCTGAATTTCACCGGCAATAAGCGTACCTCCATCGGCCGACCGCTATCGCTTCCTACCGCACGTATTACTGTACTGCGACCTTCCATCAGCCCATTGATCAAGCCACTGGCCTGACCCTGACTGGAAGTCAGTACGACAGGGCCGCCGGTCAGGCGCACCGCGCCCAGGTTGATATCGCCTCGCCCGGGCTGCCAGGGTGCTGCCGCGGCTAGCAGGCTGGCGCTGCCTGTGCCCAAGGCAGTGCCGCCCGCGCTGAGGCGAAACACGGCCTTCTCACCCGCGCGGCGTACGAATTGACCCTCGCCGAATTCCGCAACAGGTTGCGTCAGGCGGCATTCAAAGGCATCGCCTTCGACTTTCCACTCCACGTTTTCCAGGCGGGTCTGAAACGTGAATGCCATCGCCGGCGCCGCAGCGAAGCTGCAAACGAGCAAGGATAAACAGGCAAGGTAGCGATGGCCCACGGCACACTCCGAAAGATAACAGCTTACCCAAGGGGTATCGGTCATGGCGCTGCAAACTTGATAGCGGATGCCGCCAGCGGGCTTTTCCGGTAGGATTCGCCCGAGCCGTCCACAGGCAGTGGGCAGGTCGCCCGGCGAAGGCGCTGGCCCTTCACGGGCGGGTGTTCACCAGGCCGCCGCTACGCTGCTGGCACTCCCTGAGTTCTACCCGCCTGGTAACCTCCATGTCCGACCGCCTTACCCTGATACGCCCAGACGACTGGCATGTCCACCTCCGCGACGGCGCCGCCCTGACCCAAACCGTTGCGGACGTCGCTCGTACCTTTGCCCGTGCGATCATCATGCCCAACCTGGTGCCACCCGTGCGCACTGCCGAACACGCCGGCGCCTACCGTGAGCGCATCCTTGATGCGCGCCCCGCGGGCAACCCTTTCGACCCTTTGATGGTGCTGTACCTCACCGACCGTACCCGGCCCGACGACATTCGCGCCGCGCGAGCCACTGGCTACGTGTATGCTGCCAAGCTGTACCCCGCTGGCGCCACGACCAACTCCGATTCGGGCGTCACCTCCGTGGACAACCTGTTCCCGGTGCTCGAAACCATGGCTGAAGAGGGCATGCCGCTCCTGGTGCATGGTGAAGTGACCCATGCACAAGTAGACGTATTCGACCGGGAAAAAGCGTTCATAGACGAGCACATGACGCGCATCGTCGACCGCTTCCCTACGCTAAAAGTAGTGTTCGAGCACATCACCACCGCTGATGCCGTGGCCTTCGTCAAAGGCGCCGGAAGCCAGGTAGGCGCTACCATCACCGCCCATCACCTGTTGTACAACCGCAACCACATGTTGGTGGGTGGCATACGCCCACATTTCTACTGCCTGCCGATTCTCAAGCGCAATACGCATCAGCAGGCATTGATCGAAGCGGCCATCAGTGGCAACGACAAGTTCTTTCTGGGAACCGATTCGGCGCCCCATGCGCGCGGTGCCAAGGAGATCGCCTGCGGTTGCGCGGGCTGCTACACCGCCTACGCCGCGATCGAGCTGTACGCAGAGGCCTTTGACCAGGCAGGCGCGCTTCACCGCCTTGAAGGGTTTGCCAGCCTGCACGGCCCCCGCTTCTATGGGCTGCCCGCCAACACAGCGCACATCACGCTGGTTCGAGAACGCTGGACGGCGCCCTCGGCGCTGGCTTTTGGCGAAAATGAGGTCATCCCGTTGCGGGCAGGCGAAGCCTTGCAGTGGCGGGTTGTGGAGGCACAAGCGTGAGCGACGACCATTTTGACGACGAACTCGACGGGGCATCACCTGCAGCAAGCCGCCATCCTATGGCAGCACGCTTCCGGGGCTACTTGCCGGTAGTAGTGGACGTAGAAACCGGTGGGTTTAACAGCGCAACCGACGCATTGCTGGAAATCGCCGCGACTACCATCGGCATGGATGACAAGGGTTTTGTGTTTCCCGAGCACACCTGGTTCTTCCGGGTAGAGCCTTTTGTGGGGGCGAATATCGAAGCCGCCGCCCTGGAGTTCACCGGTATCAAACTCGACCACCCTCTGCGCATGGCCGTGAGCGAAGAAAGCGCCCTCACAGACATTTTCAGGGGTGTACGCAAAGCGCTGAAGGCTAACGGCTGCAAGCGTGCGATTTTGGTCGGCCATAACAGTAGCTTTGACCTGGGCTTCCTCAACGCAGCAGTGGCCCGCAACGACCTCAAGCGCAATCCGTTCCATCCCTTCTCCAGCTTCGATACAGCAACGCTGGCAGGCCTTGCCTATGGCCAAACCGTGCTGGCCAAAGCCTGCCAGAGTGCGGACATCGACTTTGATGGGAGAGAAGCCCACTCGGCACGCTACGACACCGAAAAAACCGCAGAGCTGTTCTGCGGCATCGTCAACCGGTGGAAGGCAATGGGTGGCTGGCGCGACTTCGACAACTGATAGAAGCTGATAGGGGCGACCTTTCATCGCCCCAACGTTGCCGGGGCCCTGTGCGTTTTGACACGCATTCTCATTAACATTAGTATCTCGGCATTCCCAGCCTTACAGCGAAGGTGCCAGCGATATGTATGTTTGCCTCTGCCAAGGTGTAACCGACGGCCAAATACGCGAAGCCATCCTCGACGGCTGCTGCAGCTACCGTGATGTCCGGAACGCCACCGGCGTGGCCACTCAGTGTGGTAAATGCGCCTGCCTGGCAAAAGAAGTGGTACGCGACACCCTGGCTGAGCTCCAAACCGCTCACAGCGCCATACCCTTCACGGTCGAGTTCACGGCCGCCTAGATCAGCTGATTGCGTGCGATTCGTTTTTTTATCCACGCAGCAACGCAAACTTGAACCATTACGGTTCAGATTCGCAGCAGTTTCTACTCAAAATCGCTGTTTGACAGGGCGTTTTCGCTCCCGCACACTTTCTGGCACTCGCAGCTTGCACAGGCCTAAACCATGAAAGGTGACGTTAGCGTCATACAGCATTTGAATCGCGTACTTGGCAACGAGTTGATCGCCATCAACCAGTATTTCCTTCATGCGCGCATGTACGAAGACTGGGGGCTGAACAAGCTCGGCAAGCATGAGTACGATGAATCCATCGACGCCATGAAACACGCCGACAAGCTCATCAAGCGCATTCTGTTTCTGGAAGGCATTCCCAATGTTCAGGAGCTGGGTAAGCTGCTGATCGGCGAGCATACCCGTGAAATGCTTGAGTGCGACCTGAAGCTGGAGCAGAAGGGTGTTAACGACTGGCGTGCTGCAATCGCGCACTGCGAGACTGTAGGTGATTACGGTAGCCGTGACCTGCTCGAAGACATACTTGAGTCCAAGGAAGAGCATATCGACTGGCTGGAAACCCAGCTTGGCCTGATCGACAAAATCGGTAGCGAGAACTATCTTCAGTCCGGGATGGGCGAAGAAGACGCCTGAGGCAGGTAGCACAGCCTGATATAAAAAATCCGAAGCCTTTTCAGGTTTCGGATTTTTTTTGCCGGGGCGACCGGCCGCCGTGCCCCTAATCGAGTACGGTGGCGGCCTTAATACAATACCTCAGGCGCTGGCTTCGCCTTGGGTAGCCTTAGCTGTTACCGCGTCTTTCACCAGGGTTTGCAACTCACCGTTAGCGGCCATCTCGGCAACGATGTCGCTGCCGCCTACCAGCTCGCCGCCTACCCACAGTTGCGGGAACGTCGGCCAGTTGGCGTACTTGGGCAGATTGGCGCGGATTTCAGGGTTTTGAAGGATATCCACATAAGCGAATTTCTCGCCGCAACCCATAAGCGCTTGCACGGCCTTGGCAGAGAAACCGCACTGCGGCGCGTTAGGCGAGCCTTTCATGTATAGCAATATGGTGTTGTTAGCGATTTGGTCTTTGATGGTTTCGATGATATCCATGGGCACCTCAGGCTTTTGGCTACGCGACATTCACACGTCGACACGTACAGGCATTGTAACGGAAACCCGACCATGACGCTCGGCCTTCCCGCCCTTGCCCTTATTGCATCGCGGTGCCGGAAGGCGGGCCAAGCATCTCGATTTCAGTAATGGTCTCTACCTCATCTTGAGACACATGCACGCCGGTCATTTCACCGATGATTTGCCAGTGCGCATCAAGCTCGGCACTAATAGTTGCCATACGATCGATCATGTGCCGACCTGCCTCTCTGGCTACCTTGTCTTCGCTTCTGAGCAACTCGAACGACATGGTAGTGATCGATGCGGTCAGATGGGTTAGCGTACGAGCGGTTAGCCCGAGCAACTCCATCAGCTGTTTTTCCTTCGCTTCCATTCGGGACTCCCTGTGTCTCGTGGAAAACATTATTACCCACGGCAGAGCGTTGTGGAATGCTGTCACCGTACTGCAATGCGTTGCTGTGACGCCCCTCAAGAAACGGACTGCATCAGTGTGCCACGGTTCACACATCCTGGGACGAATGGCACCAAGCAATCAAATGAAATGGAATTCTCTGTTGAAAATTTATGACACCCCTTGGTATCAAGCGACATTTTTTTATAAGATCGCGTCCTTGTTTCTTCCAGGTCGCACCACAAGCGGCCTTCCGGCACTACGCATAAAGGTACACAACGATGAGCGCCCGGCACTTTCTATCCCTGATGGATCTTTCCCCTGACGAATTGCTCGGGGTCATTCGCCGAGGGATCGAACTCAAAGCCTTGCGCAACCGCGGCGTGCTCCATGAGCCATTAAAAAGTCGGGTTCTGGGGATGATCTTCGAAAAATCTTCTACACGGACCAGGCTGTCGTTCGAGGCTGGCATGATCCAACTGGGCGGCCAGGCGGTCTTTCTGTCCTCTCGCGATACCCAGCTGGGGCGAGGCGAGCCGGTCGAAGACAGCGCCATCGTGATGTCCAGCATGCTCGACGCCATCATGATTCGCACCTTCGCCCACGACACCGTAACCGCCTTCGCTGCCCACTCCCGCGTGCCTGTCATCAATGGTCTCTCCGATGACCTGCACCCCTGCCAACTGCTGGCAGACATGCAAACCTTCGAGGAGCACCGGGGGCCCATTCAGGGCAAAACCGTTGCCTGGGTCGGTGACGGCAATAACATGTGCAACAGCTATATCGAGGCTGCGGTGCAGTTTGACTTCCATCTGCGCATCGCCTGCCCCGAGGGCTATGAGCCCCCGGCACGCTTCCTGGCCGAAGCAGGTAGCCGTGTAACGCTGATGCGCGACCCGCGCCAGACAGTAAAGGGCGCTCACTTGGTGAGCACGGACGTCTGGACGTCCATGGGGCAAGAAGAGGAAGCCCAATTACGGCTAGCCCGTTTCGCCCCGTACCAAGTAACGGCTGAACTGCTCGATCTGGCTGCGCCAGACGTGGTATTCATGCACTGCCTGCCTGCCCACCGGGGCGAAGAAATCAGCCTCGACTTGCTCGATGATCCTCGCTCGTTGGCCTGGGATCAGGCGGAAAACCGCTTGCACGCCCAGAAAGCGTTGCTCGAATACCTCGTCAAACCTGCCTATCGAGCCGAATGAATACCTCTGCCCTCCTTAGCTTGAACGCGCTGGCGTGCGGTTACGCCGACCAGCGTATCGTCCAGAACCTAGACCTGCACCTGGCGCCAGGAGAAATCGGCTGCCTGCTGGGGGCGTCCGGTTGCGGCAAGACCACTACCCTGCGGGCTATAGCGGGCTTTGAACCTGTCTATGAAGGCGAGATACAGCTCAGCGGTCAAGTGATCTCACGGCCCGGTTATACCCTCGCCCCGGAAAAGCGCCGCATCGGAATGGTGTTTCAGGATTACGCGTTATTCCCACACTTGTCCGTGGCAGCCAATGTGGCCTTTGGGTTGGGCAGGCGGGCAGATGCTGCACAGGTGGTGGCGCAGATGCTTGCGCTGGTGAAGCTTGACGGGCTGGGTGACCGCTACCCTCATGAGCTGTCCGGTGGCCAGCAACAGCGCGTCGCGCTGGCCCGGGCCCTGGCCCCTGAACCCGAACTGCTATTGCTCGATGAGCCCTTCTCCAATCTGGACGTCGACCTTCGCCGACGCTTGAGCCGTGAGGTGCGCGACATCCTCAAGAGCCGAGGCACCAGCGCCGTTCTGGTGACACACGATCAGGAAGAAGCCTTTGCGGTAAGCGACAAGGTGGGGGTATTTCGCCATGGGCTGCTTGAGCAGTGGGACACGCCGTACAACCTGTACCATCAACCGCAAACGCCGTTCGTGGCCAGCTTTATTGGTCAAGGCTATTTCATTCGCGGCGAGATGACCGCTGTCGATACTGTCCACACGGGCTTAGGCGAGCTAAGAGGCAAGCACGCTTACCCATGGCCTGCAGGCACCCTGGTAGATGTCTTGTTGCGCCCGGATGACATCGTATTGGCGTCTGACAGCGCCCTACGTGCCTGTATCATTGGCAAAAGCTTTCAGGGCGCGTCTACTCTTTATCAGTTGCAGTTACCCACGGGTACGCAAGTGGAAGCCATGTTCCCAAGCCATGCGGATTACCTGCCAGGGCAGCAGGTGGGTATTACCGTGGCCGCTGAACACTTAGTGCTGTTCCCTAACAGTGGCAGCGTACAACTGGCTTCTTAAACCGCCGGGGGCGTAAGCCCGGCCAGTAGGCGCCCAGAGGCGATCAGCGTGACATGCCCTCCTATCACCACCCGGTCCCGTGCCAAGCGGCAGCTGAACTGCCCGCCGCGTGGTGAGCACTGATAGGCACTCAAGGTGGACTTACCCAACCGCCGTGCCCAGTAAGGCACCAAGGTAGCGTGAGTGGTGGCCGTGGCAGGGTCTTCAGGAATACCCAAACGTGGCGCAAAGCACCGCGAAACAAAATCATGCCGCTCGCCGCGTGCCGTAATCACTACCCCGGGCCACATAAGTGACGCCATCGCCAGTTGATCCGGTTGGCATTCGCGCACTGCTTGCTCGGACTCCAGCACCACGAACAACTCGTTTGCCCCCAAAACATCAATGACCTCGACACCCAAGGCGCGCTGTACTTCCAGGCTTACACCCTCCTCCTCTGGGTAGCGCGCTGGCAGGTCGAGCCACAACCGGCTGTTCTCCCGGGTGACCACCAATGGCCCTCCCCGGCTAAGGAACGTCAAGGTGGCGGCGGCTTCGGCATAGATCAACTGCAAGACATGGGCAGCTGCCAGGCTGGCGTGCCCACACAGCGATACCTCCAACAACGGCGTAAAACCTCGAATACGCCACGCCCTGCCCTCGCGCACCACGAACGCGGTCTGTGACAGATTGTGCTCGGAGGCAATACGCTGCAGTACCTCATCCGGCAGCCAGTGATCGAGCCGGTAGACGATAGTAGGGTTGCCACTGAAGGGGTATTCAGAAAAGACATCTACTTGGTGATAATCAAGTTGCATACACACCCCACAGGATCATGCGAAAAAGCACCCGGCTTGCTTAGGCTCTGGCAATTGCCGCGAACGACGCGCCGGTCAGCTCAGCCAGGGTAGCGCTAGACAGCTCCACCTCCAGGCCTCGCCTGCCCGCACTGACGAACAGCTGTTCGTAGCCTTGAGCGGTTTCGTCAATAAAGGTGCGCAGCCGCTTCTTCTGGCCAATCGGGCTGATGCCTCCTAATAAATAGCCGGTCGCCCGCTGCGCCGCCAGCGGATCTGCCATTTCGCATTTTTTAGCCTTCGCCGTGGCTGCCAGTGCCTTCAAGTCAAGCGAGCCTGACACCGGCACTATGGCCACCAGTAGCTCATGGCGCTCGGTTTCCGCCAACAAGGTTTTGAACACCTGCTGAGCGGGCAGGTTGAGCCGTTCGACAGCCTCAAGCCCATAGGAAGGCGCTTTGGGGTCATGGGCATATTCATGCACCTTGAAGGTAGCGTGGTGGTTTTTTAGAAGGGCTATGGCAGGGGTCATGGGAGTGGTCATGCGCCAAGACAAATCGTGCCTGAGCATATAGCCAAACCCTACGGCAAGGCCACGTTGTACGCGGTTCTTCCTTGTGATTTTCCTGCCCGCGGAGGTGGCACAGTTCACGAAGGTTCGATTTCGACCTTTACACACTCGCTTTATGGTTATATTTTTTCGTTTACGAATGCTGCGGCCGAACTTTTCCCTTAAGTGTTCGTCCATTGCGCCGTCGTACCGCTGCGCTTAGGGGTAGGCCTAGGCGCAGGACTGCTTTACGTCACAACAACAAAAATTGAGGTACTGGATGTCGAATGAAGTAAGCAAACCTGTATTGTCCGGCCAGTGCATGGCCGAGTTCCTAGGCACCGCCTTACTCATTTTCTTTGGCACCGGATGTGTTGCCGCCCTCAAGGTCGCGGGCGCCAGCTTTGGGCTGTGGGAAATAAGCGTGATATGGGGCATTGGGGTGAGCATGGCGATTTACCTCACTGCAGGTGTTTCGGGCGCCCACCTTAACCCCGCCGTCAGCATCGCCTTGTGGCTGTTCGGAGGCTTTGAAAGGCGCAAGCTGCCCTTTTATATTGCCGCTCAGGTCGCCGGTGCCTTCTGCGGCGCGGCGCTGGTCTACACACTGTACTCGTCGTTATTCTTCGATTACGAACAAGTACACCACCTCCTACGGGGCAGTGAAGCCAGCCTCGAGCTTGCCAGCGTGTTTTCGACCTACCCCAACCCTGCCCTGAGCGAGGGCCAAGCCTTTCTGGTAGAAGCCGTTATTACCGCGATTCTGATGGCAGTGATTATGGCCCTTACCGACGACAACAACGGCTTGCCAAGAGGCCCCATGGCCCCCTTGCTGATCGGCTTGCTGATTGCTGTAATCGGCAGCGCCATGGGGCCCCTTACAGGGTTTGCCATGAATCCGGCGCGTGACTTTGGCCCCAAACTGATGACATTCGTGGCCGGCTGGGGCGAAATGGCCTTCACTGGCGGGCGAGAACTTCCCTACTTCATCATTCCGATCGTGGCACCGGTGCTTGGCGCCTGTTTCGGCGCAGCCAGTTACCGCCTGTTGGTTGCGCGGTATCTGCCCGTCACCGCTCGCCCGAGCGATACTATCAGCACTGCCCAAGACACTGACAAAAAGGCCAATGCACGGGCGTCTTGATCCGAGCCATTGACCTTAACCACCCTACTCAAGGCCCCCGCCATGACCGATAAAAATTACATCATTGCGCTTGACCAAGGCACTACCAGTTCACGTGCGATCATTTTTGATCGCGATGCCAATGTGGTGTGCTCGGCACAGAAAGAATTTGCCCAGCACTATCCTCAGCCAGGGTGGGTAGAACATGACCCTATGGAAATTTTCGCAACCCAGAGCGCGACCATGGTCGAGGCGTTGGCCCAGGCTGGCTTGAGCCATGCTCAAGTGGCTGCGATAGGCATCACCAACCAGCGTGAAACCGTGGTGGTATGGGACAAAGAGTCCGGTCGCCCCATCCATAACGCGATTGTGTGGCAGTGCCGACGCAGCACCGAAATCTGCGAGCAGCTCAAGCGTGAAGGGTTTGAAGACTACATTCGGGAAACCACTGGCCTGGTCATAGACCCCTACTTCTCCGGCACCAAAGTCAAATGGATTCTAGACAACGTCGAAGGCAGCCGCGAGCGCGCACGCCGTGGCGAGCTGCTGTTCGGGACCGTAGATAGCTGGCTGATCTGGAAATTCAGTGGCGGCAAGGTGCACGTCACTGATTACACCAACGCCTCGCGCACCTTGCTATTCAACATTCATACCCTGGCGTGGGACAAGCGCCTACTGGAAGTACTGGACATCCCGGAGCAGATGCTGCCAAAAGTACGGTCGTCGTCAGAAGTTTACGGCCAGACCAAAAGTGGCATCGACATCGCCGGTATCGCAGGGGACCAGCAGGCTGCCCTCTTCGGCCAGATGTGCGTCAACCCTGGCGAGGCCAAGAACACCTATGGCACCGGCTGCTTCTTACTCATGAACACTGGCAGCCAGGCGGTTACGTCAAACCACGGCCTGTTGACGACGCTAGCCTGTGGCCCACGTGGAGAGGTGGCGTATGCCTTGGAAGGCGCTGTGTTCAATGGCGGGTCGACCGTGCAATGGCTACGTGACGAGCTCAAGGTCGTCAATGACGCCTTGGACACCGAATACTTCGCCAACAAGGTAAAAGACAGCAACGGCGTTTATCTGGTGCCAGCCTTTACCGGCTTGGGCGCCCCCTACTGGGATCCTTATGCCCGTGGCGCGTTGTTCGGCCTTACGCGCGGCGTAAAGGCCGATCACATCATCCGGGCTGCGCTGGAATCGATAGCGTATCAAACGCGGGATGTCTTGGACGCCATGCAACAGGATGCCGGGTCGCGCCTAAGCACCTTGCGGGTAGACGGCGGCGCCGTGGCCAACAACTTTCTGATGCAGTTTCAGGCCGACATCCTGGGCACGCCGGTGGAGCGCCCGCAAATGCGTGAAACGACCGCGCTCGGGGCCGCCTACCTGGCAGGTTTGGCCACAGGCTTCTGGAGCAGCCTGGATGAACTGCGCGACAAGGCAGTGATCGAGCGGCAGTTCACGCCCCAGGTAGATAGTGAAAAGCGACAGGCCCTGTACGCAGGCTGGCAGAAGGCGGTAGAGCGCACGCGCGGCTGGGCACAATAACCCTGGGGTAGCGAAAGCCGGGGGGGCTACGGCATCATGGGCGCATTCCGTTAATGCGACCAGGATTCCCCATGACCTTGCCCCCCCGTCAGCAGCAGATCCTTGAACTGGTGCGAGAGCGTGGTTACGTCAGTATCGAGGAGATGGCCCAGGTCTTCGTGGTAACGCCACAGACCATTCGGCGAGATATCAACCAATTGGCCGAAGGTGCCCTACTCAGGCGCTACCACGGGGGCGCGGCTTACGATTCGAGTATTGAGAATACCGCCTACGCCATGCGCGCCGACCAGATGCGCGATGAAAAACAACGGATCGCCGAAGCGATAGCGGCCCACATTCCCGACCAGGCATCACTGTTCATCAATATCGGCACGACCACCGAGTCCATCGCGCGCGCGCTGCTTGGGCACAGCCAGTTGAAGATCATCACTAACAATTTGCATGTAGCGTCTATCCTCAGCGGCAAGGAAGACTTCGAAGTGCTGTTGGCTGGCGGTACCGTACGGCGTGATGGCGGCGTGGTCGGCCAGGCGTGCGTCGACTTCATCAACCAGTTCAAAGTAGATTTTGCCTTGGTAGGCATCAGCGGTATCGACGAAGACGACGGTAGCCTGCTGGATTTCGACTACCAAGAGGTGCGGGTGTCTCAGGCCATCATTGCCAATGCCCGGCAAGTGATATTGGCCGCCGACTCCAGCAAGTTCGGCCGCAATGCCATGGTTCGCCTGGGGTCAATCGGGCTCATCGACCGCTTGGTCACTAACAACACCCCTGCCCCAGCGCTAGTTCAACACCTTAACCAGCACAAGGTACGCCTGGAAGTGGTGTAGTTCCCTATTACTGCCCGCTTCCGAAAAGGTTTTATTTTCATTATTGTTCGATTACACCCCTCTTATGAAGAAAATCAATCATAAGGTGGGTGGCGGGTGCGCGATTATTGGGCTACTATTTTCGAAAATGAACATTTGATGTTCGATTGTCATTCGAATTAGCCGGAGGCCTTATGCCTGATACCTCGCACTCGCCCGAAACCCTGTATGACGTTGCGGTCATCGGTGGCGGTATCAATGGCGTAGGCATCGCCGCTGACGCAGCGGGCCGTGGGCTGTCGGTGTTCCTTTGCGAAAAGGACGACTTGGCCAGCCATACGTCCTCCGCCAGCAGCAAGCTTATCCATGGCGGCCTTCGGTACTTGGAGCACCATGAGTTCCGCTTGGTAAAAGAGGCGCTGGCCGAGCGTGAAGTGCTGCTGGCCAAGGCGCCCCATATCGTCAAGCCCATGCGCTTTGTATTGCCGCACCGGCCTCACCTGCGGCCTGCGTGGATGATCCGTGCCGGGTTGTTCCTCTATGACCACTTAGGCAAGCGGAAAAAGCTTCCCGGCTCGCGCAGCGTCACGTTCGATGCCAGCAACCCCCTAAAAGCTGACCTCAAGCGCGGCTTCGAATATTCCGATTGTTGGGTAGACGATGCCAGGCTGGTGGCGCTCAATGCCATGTCTGCACGTGAGCACGGCGCCCAGATCCGCACCCGCACCCGCTGCATCAATGCCCAACGGGTTGGCGAGGTATGGGAAGTGCAACTCGAAAACGCTAAAGGTGAGGGGTATACCATTCGTGCCAAGGCACTGGTCAATGCTGCCGGGCCATGGGTGGCGCGCTTTATACGCGAGGATTTAAAGCTGCAGTCCCCGTACGGCATTCGTTTGATCCAGGGAAGTCACCTGATTGTGCCACGCCTCTATGAAGGCGAACATGCCTACATCCTTCAGAACACTGACCAACGCATCGTATTTGCGATTCCCTACCTGGACCGCTTCACCATCATCGGTACTACGGACCGCGAGTACACTGGCGACCCCTCGAAAGTAACCATCACTGATGAGGAAGCCAAGTACATCCTTAACGTGGTGAACGACCACTTCAAGCGCCAGCTTACAGTCGCGGACGTAGTACGCAGCTACTCTGGCGTGCGCCCCCTGTGCAACGATGAATCCGATAACCCATCGGCAATTACGCGTGACTACACCCTCGCGCTGACCCAAGCCCAAGGTCAGGCACCATTGCTCTCCGTGTTCGGTGGCAAGCTTACGACCTACCGCAAACTGGCAGAGTCGGCCATGGTGCAGTTAAAGCCCTTCTTCCCAGCCATGGGGCCAAGCTGGACAGCCAGCCAACCACTTCCAGGCGGCGAAGGCATGACCGATGCACCTGCCTTGGCCAGGCAGTTGCAGGCGAAGGCGCCTTGGCTGACGGCAGAGATTGCTACACGCTGGTCCACCACCTACGGCAGCCGTAGTGAAGCACTGCTGGAAGGCTGTAAGCAGCTGTCCGATTTTGGTCAACATTTTGGTAACGGCTTGTATGCTCGCGAAGTGGACTATCTGGTAAAAGCCGAATGGGCGTGCACTGCCGAGGACATTCTGTGGCGGCGCACCAAACTTGGATTGTTCCTTGACGCCGAGCAACAGCAGGCGCTTGCGCAGTACATGACGCAAGCCGTCGTTGCCCAGGGTCGGACCCAGGCTGCCTGAAGCCGAAATGAGCCCCTTATCACTACCCTGCCATTGGCGGGGTAGTTTGGCTGTGTTGAAATAGGCACGGTCTTTGGCCTCGACTTACAGGCCGTCCTTACAGGCCGTCCTTACAGGCCGTCCTTACAGGCCATCGCCACCGTTTCTACTCTACAGCTGCTTAATCTGTGATCACTCCTCGCTTTCGTCAGTGGTTGTTCATTCCACTGCTGGCATTCATTACCCTTATTCCAGGCCTCGCTGGCTATGCGCTGAGCGAGCATTTCGGGGTGCGCAAGCAGATCGACACAGGGGCCAGACAGCTGGAGCTGCATGCACGTACCGTAGAAAGCGAGCTGGACAAATATACGTATCTGCCTAGCGTGCTCGAACTCGAACGCAGCGTTGGCCAACTGCTGACCCGGCCAAACGATGCCGATACTCAACAGGTGGACCTCTACCTGGAGGGGCTCAAGGCACGCAGCGGCAGCCGTGCGATTTTCCTGATGGGCCTTGATGGCCGTGTATTGGCCAGTAGCAACTGGCGTGAGCTGGACAGCTTCGTTGGCGAAGACCTTGCGTTCCGGCCTTACTTCCAGGACGCCGCCCAGGGCCGGCCTGGCCGGTACTACGGTGTAGGCAGTACCACCGGGGAGGCTGGCTATTTTCTTGCCCAACCCGTGCACAGCGGTGGCGCCATCGTAGGGGTGGCCGTGGTCAAGATCCGCCTGGATGCACTTGAGGCGCGCTGGCAAAGGGCTCGCCTCGAAGCGTTCGTGAGCGATGAAAACGGCATCATCATTCTCTCCAGCAACCCGGACCGCCGCATGAAGTCCATCGCCCCGCTGGATGCCGGAAGCCGCGAGCGGCTGACTCGCAGCCTGCAATACTACTCTGCGCCCTTGAATGAACTCACACCGCTGGCCCGTGAACGGTTGAGCGATCATGTGGAGCGGCTCACCCTTGCCAGGGGCGATGGTGAGGGGGATCAGCAGTTCGCACGCTACCTGGCGCAGAGCTTACCCATCACCGATACCCGCTGGCACATGACCTTACTTACGCCCCTCCACGACCAGCGGCGCCAGGCCATCATCCAAGGTGTGCTGGTGGCAGTCGCGTTTGCGTTGTGCGTGATCCTGATCGTGGCCAGCAACGAACGGCGCAAAGTGATCGCTGCGCGGCTGGCGGCCAGGGAAGCGCTACAGGCCGCCAATGCTCTACTTGAAAAACGCATTGCCGAGCGCACCGCCGATTTACGCAACAGCAACGAACGCCTCAAGGATCAGATTCGCGAGCGCCGCCAGGCCGAACAAACCTTGCGCAAGGCCCAGGACGAGTTAGTCCGTGCCGGAAAACTCGCCGCTATCGGCCAGATGTCTACCAGCATTGCTCACGAACTCAATCAGCCCCTGGCAGCGTTACGCACGTTGTCCGGCAACACCGTGCGGTTTCTAGAGCGTGGCAATCTCGAGGTCGCCAGCACCAATTTGCGCACCATCAGTGAGTTGGTCGAGCGCATGGGCCGTATCATCACCAGCCTGCGCGCCTTTGCACGTGGCGGAGAGCACTCGGGTCAAGCCAATACGGCCACTGCGGTCGCTGCTGCGCTGGGCGTACTGGAACAACGCCTGTTAGCCCGCCCTGTACGGCTGAGCCAACAGGTGGCGGCCGCAGGGGTCGCGATTGAACAAACGCGCCTCGAACAGATTTTGATCAATTTGTTGGGCAATGCGCTGGATGCACTGGAGGGCAGCAATGCGCCTGCGATCAGGGTACTGGGTGAGCGCCTCGAACGCGACTACCGCTTCCATGTAAGTGACAATGGGCCTGGTATCGCCACAGAGGCCCGCAGCCATGTGTTCGAGCCCTTCTTTACCACCAAACCGGGTGAGGCCGGGTTGGGGCTCGGGCTTACGCTGTCCGCCCAACTGGCCGCGGCCGCGGGTGGCCAGTTGAGCCTGGACAGCAGCGCCGAAGGGGGTGCCAGCTTTACCTTGATCTTGCCATTGTGCGCGCCCAGCGCCAGGAGCGACGTACCATGACCTACCCTTTGAGCGTGCTGATCGTGGAGGACGACCCTCATGTGCTGCTGGGTTGCCAGCAAGCCCTGAGCCTAGAAGATATCCCTAGCGAGGGGTTCGCCAGCGCCGAGCTTGCATTAGGGCGTATAAGCCCTGGGTTCGCGGGTATCGTGGTCAGCGACATCCGGCTTCCAGGTATGGATGGCCTGACTTTTCTAGGGCGTCTCAAGGCGATAGACCCTGCGCTGCCGGTGGTGCTGATTACCGGGCACGGTGACGTTGCGTTGGCCGTCAATGCCATGCGTCAGGGTGCCTATGACTTTATGGAGAAACCCTTCTCCCCTGAGCGGTTGGTGGAGGTCGCCCGTCGGGCGTTAGAGCAACGCGCATTGGCCCTTGAGGTGTCATCACTGCGGCGCCAACTGGCGGAGCGTGGTGGCCTGGAGCAGCGGCTACTCGGGCACTCCCTGCAGATTCAGGCACTGCGCGAAACCATCGCCAACGTGGCGGACACCTCCGCCAACGTTTTGATCACAGGCGAAACCGGCACGGGCAAGGAGTTGATTGCGCGCTGCTTGCACGATTTCAGCCGACGACAGTTACAGCCATTCGTTGCGCTCAACTGTGGGGCCCTGCCAGAACACCTGTTCGACAGCGAGATCCTGGGGCATGAGGCTCATGCCTTTGGGGCTGCCGGGGAGCGACGCATCGGCAAGGTGGAACATGCCCATGGCGGCACGTTGTTTCTGGACGAGGTGGAAAGCATGCCTGATCACCTTCAGGTCAAAATGCTGCGAGTACTGGGAGAACGCACCCTTGAGCGGCTGGGCTCTAACCTCGCCGTTGAAGTGGACATACGGGTAGTGGCCGCCACCAAGGCCAGCCTGGCTCAGGCCACGCAGGACTCCGCCTTAAGGGGGGACTTCCTGTATCGACTGAATACAATAACCCTGCACGTACCCCCCCTACGGGAGCGCCGCGAGGATATTCCGGTCTTGTTCGAGCATTTCCTCAACCACGCCGCACTGCGCTTCGGCCGCGAAGTGCCTGAGCTGGATAGTGCGACCCGAACACGGCTCATGGTGCACGACTGGCCGGGCAACGTTCGCGAGTTGCGTAATGTGTCCGAACGTTTCGCACTGGGGCTTCCTGCCTTCACCGAGGGTTTTACTCAGGGTAACGGCTTACCCTTCGCCGAAGCCGTGGAAGCGTTCGAGCGCAACCTGTTGCAGGAGGCCCTGATCCGTAACGGCGGCAACCTGACCCAGGCCAGCCAGGCGCTGGGTATGGCCAAAACCACGCTGTTCGATAAGGTGCGGAAATACCGACTCACAGTAAACACTGCGCAGCGCAGCGACCCCAAGACGTAAGTAACTCAGGCTTGGAAGCCACAGCGCTTTGAATGCCGCTCCCCTCGACGTGGAGCCTTACGCATGCAACTACCTGCCGACACTGAACTTGCCCCCCTGAACTCGATTGTGCTCACGGAGATTGCCGAAACACCGGCTAATAACCCGCCGACCGCTGAGCTTTGGAACGCCGTTGCCGCTCACCAGCGCCCTATCGAGCAGCAACTTGAGCGTTACCTGAACGGCCAAGCGCCCACAGCGTGGCCTGCCCTGTTAGCTGCAGTCGATACGTTGGAGCGCTGGCATGAGCAAAGCCGCGACCGGGTTCGTGATTTGTTGAGCCTCACTGCTGAGGAGCTGACCGAGTACAACACGACCTTTAACTATCGCCAGGGACAGTTGTCCGGCGCACTGGCCGAGGCTGAGGTCCAGTACCACCTGGGTCAACTGACGCACAGTGAATACAGCGCCATTCAAACCTGTGTAGACGCGTTGTTGAGCAGCCAGGAGCCACCACAGGCTTATGCCCTCAACCACCTGATGCTCAGCGACAACGAGCACCGCGAATCCTGGGTTGGGGCGTTAGTGATCAACACGCTGGCGCCGCTGGCCGAATTAACCGCTCAACCACGGCTCCTGCTGTATCGCCTGGGTATACACGGCGGCTGGAGTGCTCATGATTCCGAAGAGGCATTGCTCGCAGCGGCTGCTACCGCATTGGGTGCATTACCCACCCAGCATATCGAGCTTGAGTACACGACATGGGCGCGCTTCGCTGCCGCCCTGGACCACCGAATCGAGACACTGGCGGCGCTCATCACAGGTGACACGTCCAGCGCAGAAGACCGTGAACGGATAGTGTCAGAGGCACTCGACGAACTCACCGTGCCGGTTAACCCTCCGCGCCTACTGGCGCTGGCGCAAGTGGAAGAAACCCGCCGATCACTGCAACTGGGCGAAGACGCGCGGGCCTGGCTCACTCGGCTCAACCCGCAACTGTCCACGCAACTGGCACGTCTGATTACTGATTACAGCGCCGCTATCGTTGCCGCAGATGACCTGCTGCGTCGGGATCTTCCTGCCCGGCACGCCTATGTCACCGCGCAGGTCAGCCAGCACCTGACCGCCGAATTCGGCCTCAATGAACCCTGCCAGGTGTGGCTCCAGCTCCCGCTGCAGGTGAATCAGGTTACCGACATCGTCGCAGGCTCCGGCGCGCCCGGCACACCGAAGCGCCGAGTCCCGACGCCTTCACTGGAGACCGAACTGGTCTCACTGGAAACCCTGGCCCTGAAGCAAATCGACGAAGCGTTAGAGGAGCGCTTGCCGTTCCTGCAGGTTCAGGTTTCTCCTTCCAGCCACCCGCAACGTCAGGCGTTGATCGATGGCATCAACCCGAACTGGCTGCGCCAAGCCTTGCCAGCCCTGGATGTGGCAGGCAAGTACGAGCGTTTGCTATTGGACGTGTACCTACGCGCTGGCCGGTTCGAGAGCAGCGCCAACGCTGACGAAGTAATACTCACCCGCCCTTACGCCTTGATGCTGGAAATACAGTGGACGATTGCCCACCAGCAAAACCGCCTGGACGCCCAAGGCGTGAACCTGGTGAAACAGGCGTGCCACGCTACACAGCCCGACGCTTGGCAGGCGGAGGGTCTGGACCTCGCCTTGCTGCCTGCGTCACTGACACTGTTCGACGAAAATACCCACAGCCGTGGCAGCACCCTGGCAGGCGTGTCCTTCATCCATGACCGTAAAAGTGATGCTGTGGTGTTGTACCTGCCGCAGCCACCCGATAATCGCCCTTTCAGGCAATACGCCACGCTGGACCAGGCTGTGGAAGGCTTGGCCGACCTGTTCGTCAACGAGAAGATGCGCAGCTACCTGTGCGATCGGGCGCTGGAAGGTGAACCCGCACGGTTGGAAAGCCGCGTAAACCAAGCCCTGCTTCGAGGCTACCGAAATATTGTGGTCGCCGGCCAGCCCTGGCCAAGCCACCACTCCTTGACCCGTAACCAATACCTGGCGGACTTGGGCCTTATGGTGAGCGTGCACCGCGCAAGCTCGGCCTCTACTGCCGATCAGCTCGTTGAACGCGTAGACCGCAGTCGGGGCGAGGCCGTGCACTACATCCGTATGGCACTCGGTTTTGTGCCTTTCGTGGGCAGCCTCATTGCGCTAATCGATGCGGTGGAAGCCGGGATCGACGCTGGCGAGGCCTTCTCGGCCGGAGACAGCGTGCGCGGTCTGGAAGCCACCGAATCAGTGCTGTTGTCCTTCGTGGATGCCCTGTTCGACGTGGTACCAACCCTTGCGGCAGGCGCATCCAGCTCTGCCAGCCTGATGGCCACCGCTAAGGCGCGCCAGCTTCGCCAGGGCGTACAGGGCGCCGGACGGTTGCGCAGGCTCTCACGCTGGAGTGCGCGGCGGGCCCATGAAGCATTCCGTGGTTACGAAAGCACCACTCCCTTGACGACGCGGGCCGGTACCGAAGGCCGGTGGCTGAACATTTTCAGCGAGCCTAGCGGCCATTTCATCAAGCGCGGCAGCTACGCTTACGCCGTGCAGTGGGATGAAAGCCATCACACCTGGCGATTGGCCGCCACCCGTACCCGCAGCTATCAACAACCCGTTGCGTTGGATGAAGCCGGGCACTGGCAAACCCACGGCCACCTCTATGGCACTCTCTTGGAAGGTGGCCTGCGGGGTGGCGGTGGCGTGCAAAGCTATATTGCCGACCGGCTCGACCCGTTATGGCCAGACTCGGTGCGCCGGCTGTTGCCTCGTTGGTGGACCGATGCGCACTTCCGTCGCCAGCAGCAGCTGCTTAGCGAGCGGATCAGGCGCATGCAGGCTACGTCTCAGTATGAACAGAGCGCGTCACGCGCGGTACGCGCCCATCAACAGGGTGAAGGCTCGCTCCAGGCTGCCCTGGACGCAGGGGACCGTGCCATTGAAGCAGCCACCGAACTGTACGACACCATGGAACAGGCGCGGGCGATCACCCGAGGCCGCCGCCATGCAGAGGCCGGTTTTGACCAGAGCCGTGCGGCTGCGGTTATTTGTGATAAATCGTACGTGCAGGCCAGGTTGTCTCTTACTGAAGTTGAACGACTGGTTGAACGGGTGCATGAAACACGGAGGGCTTTGGAACGATTGATCGCCGCGGCACCGGACGATCTCAGTGATATGTCGGCCTTTCTCAGTACGTTGTCCGAGCCCAAGGCTGCCGTTCGGCTCGGGCTGGACGAAATACTCAAGAATTACGAGAGGATCACCCGCAACCTGGAACGTATCCGCGTATGGCAGAGGCGCATGACTGCCCCCGAACATCGCCGGTTACTGCATGCCGACCTCGAAACCGTTTTCCGCGTGTTCGATGCCCAGTCCCTTGCAATGATGCGCATTGGTTTGCTGATGGACCTGGCACCTGCGGATGACTTCGGCCTGGCTTCCTGGACCTACATGCGCAGGCTTTACTCACCCGTCCGTCGCAACTTCGATCGCGTAGCTCACGCTTGTTTGAATGGTGAACTGCTGAACCTGCGACCCCCGCAGCGGTTGCGCCTGCAGAACCAGTTCAAGGAGCAAATCCAGGCGTTCATCAGGACATTGCGCCGCTTGTTGGCCAGCTACCCGGAACAATTTGATGCAGCGCGCTGCGAACAGTTGCTGGAAGAATTGCGCAAGGTCCGTGACGGTTTGCCCAGCCGACAAATCGAGGCGCCGAGGCCGCAGGGCCAGGCCAAGCCTCGGTTGTTCGAAGGCGAGAATCTGCTGCTGGTAGGCGAGCCGGTACCCGGCGAACCCAACGTTTTGGTTATCCCCAAGGTCAACAACCGCCAAGAGCGTTGGCGCCGAGGCGCTGATAGCGCCTGGAGGCCCGAAGAGACACAGGCTGCCTTACCCCAGCGAACCCTTTCTAAGCTCGCTCAAGAAGCCCATGACCGGATCAAGCGCCTGGATGAGTTCCGAATCCGCCTTCAACGCTACGCCAATCAACGGATGCTGCCGGCGGACCTGGAAGACCTCTACCTGGGGGAGAGCCAGGAGCTGGAGTACCACGCCAGGCAACTGCGTAAAGCCGACGTGGATAACCACCATACAACGCTGATCGAGCGCCTGGAGAGTGAAGCTCGGCGGTTACGTGAAGAGGGGCGGCAAGTGCGTATCAGCCACTCTAAAACCTCCCTTAAACCAACCGGGGGGCAGGTTGAGTACCTGGTCGATCAAGGCGAGGCCTATATCCGTAAAGTAGGCGACCTGGAACCCTCCGGGACCACGCGCGCGACGCGCAACTGGTTGCAGGAGTACGAGGTCATCGATAACTACACCGGGAGGCCGCTGTGCTATGCCCATTTCCATTACCCGCGTGAACGCCCTCGCTTCGATGACTTCACGGCAGCACATTTGAAAACGCCTGAGCAGCGGTTCCAGGGCGCGGCAGCGCCTGGCGGAGCTGCCGTATGGCGGGGCGAGATTACGCGGCAGCTCGCGACCAAGCTGTTCAAACCGTTGTTCGTATAAGTAAACCCTAGGGAGGCGCGCCATGGTTTGAGTCATGGCGCGCTGTTGTTTACGAGCCTGTTTCACCCCACCATCCTCGACAAACCCCGGCTACATGAGCGAAACTCAGCTTAATCCTTTTCAACAAGAAATAAGCTCATGGTTCATCATGCTTGAAATCCGTCATTTAAAGACCCTCCATGCCCTCCGCGAGGCCGATAGCCTGGTAGACGCTGCTGAGCGTCTGCATCTTACCCAGTCGGCGCTTTCTCACCAGTTCAAGGAGTTGGAAGACCGCCTTGGCCTGCCGCTGTTCGTTCGCAAAACCAAACCAGTGCGGTTTACCAGCGCCGGCCTGCGCCTGCTGCAACTGGCCGATGCGGCCCTACCGCTGATGCGCGGTGCGGAACGGGACATTGCGCGGATTGCCGGCGGTACCGCAGGGCGCTTGCACATGGCGATCGAATGCCACAGCTGTTTCCAGTGGCTGATGCCCACCATCGACCAATTCAGGGACGCCTGGCCGGAAGTAGAACTGGACCTGGCGTCGGGGTTCGCCTTCGCGCCCTTGCCCGCCCTGGCGCGGGGCGACCTGGACTTGGTCGTCACCTCGGACCCGGTGGACCTGGCCGGCATTACCTATGTGCCCTTGTTTACCTACGAAGCCATGTTGGCCGTGGCCAACCAGCACCCCCTGGCCAGTAAACCCTGGATAGAACCGGAAGACCTGCAGGACCAGACCCTGATCACCTACCCGGTAGAGCGCGACCGCCTGGATATCTTCACCCGCTTCCTGGAGCCCGCCGACGTGGAGCCCGCTGCAGTACGCACCGCTGAACTCTCGGTGATGATGATGCAACTGGTGGCCAGCGGTCGTGGTGTGTGCGGCATGCCCCATTGGGCGTTGCATGAATACAGTGCGCGGGGCTACGTGAAGGCACGCCGTTTAGGGGAGAAAGGGCTATCCGCTACCCTCTATGCTGCCATCCGAACAGACATGCTCGATGCACCCTTCATGCGCGACTTCCTGTTAACGGCCAAGGATACCTCGTTCGCCACACTCGACGGCGTCAGCGCCGCCCGCTGAACGGCGGCGATCAAGGCTTGCATGGGCGCCTGGCAAGCCCCATACAGGGGCTATGAACGCATTGCTTTCGAAGCACCTACTCGACGCCTTCCACCCCGCCGTCAGCGGTTGGTTCCGCCATGCCTTTGCGGCAGTTACGCCTGCGCAAGCATTAGCCTGGCCACTGATCCAGGCGGGGAAATCAACCCTGGTGGCCGCCCCTACCGGCTCTGGCAAAACCTTGACTGCCTTTTTGGCGGTACTGGACGAACTGGTACGCCGGGCACTTAGCCCAGAAGGCCTGCCGGACCACACCCTGGTAGTGTACATCTCGCCACTCAAGGCCTTGTCCAATGACATTCAGATCAACTTGCAACAGCCCTTGGCAGGCATCAGCGCACAGATGGAGGCCTTAGGCTTGCCACCACTGCGGCTGCGTACCGCCGTGCGCACCGGCGATACCTCCCAGAAGGAACGCGCAGCCATGCGCCGCCAGCCGCCGCATATCCTGGTGACTACGCCTGAATCGCTCTATGTGTTGTTGGGCTCTGAAGGCGGCCGCCGGGGGCTGGCAACCGTTGGCACCGTGATCGTGGACGAGATCCACGCAGTGGCCGCCAGCAAGCGCGGGAGCCACCTTGCGTTAAGCCTTGAGCGCTTGCAAGCCTTGAGCGGCCTGCCGCTGCGCCGCATCGGGCTGTCAGCCACGCAAAAGCCCATCGCCCGGGTCGCGGATTTTTTGGTGGGATCTGGGCGCCCGTGCGAGGTGGTCGACGTAGGCCACGCGCGCCCTCGAGACCTGGCGATTGAAGTGCCACCCGTGCCGCTGGCGGCCGTGATGGCCAACGATGTATGGGAGTTAGTCTACAACCGCCTGGCAGACCTGGCCCGAGCGCACCGTACCACGCTGATTTTCGTCAATACCCGCCGTCTGGCCGAACGGCTTGCCCGGCACCTGAGCGACCGGCTCGGCCGCGAACAGGTGGCCGCGCACCACGGCAGCCTTGCCCGGGAACAACGGCTCAGCGCCGAACAGCGCCTTAAAAACGGTGAGCTTCAGGTGCTGGTCGCCACCGCCTCCCTGGAGTTGGGCATCGACATCGGTGAGGTGGAGCTGGTGTGCCAAATCGGCTCTCCCGGCTCGATTGCTGCGTTTCTGCAACGGGTGGGCCGCTCCGGTCACCATGTGGGAGGTACACCCAAAGGGCGCTTGTTCGCGACCTCACGGGATGACCTTATCGAATGCGCCGCCTTGCTCGACTGCGTTCAGCGCGGGGAGCTGGATGAGCTGAAGCTGCCCAAGGCACCGCTGGATGTGCTCGCACAGCACATTGTGGCGGAAGTCAGCTGCCAGGAATGGCAGGAGCAGGCGCTATTTGCCCTGTTCCGGCACGCGCAGCCCTATGCGGCCCTCGCCGAGGCTGATTATAAAGACGTGCTCGCCAGCCTGGCCGAGGGTTACAACACCCGTCAGGGCATGCGCGGGGCCTACCTGCACCGCGACGCCGTCAGCGGCACCCTGCGTGGGCGACGGGGCAGCAAACTCACGGCCGTCACCAGTGGCGGCACGATCCCTGATAACGCTGACTACAGCGTTGTACTTGAACCTCAGGGGGTGAGCATTGGCAGCGTCAATGAAGATTTCGCGGTAGAAAGCCTGGCGGGCGATGTGTTCCAGCTGGGCAATACGTCCTATCGGATCATCCGGGTCGAAGGCGGCAAGGTCAGGGTAGAGGATGCCAAAGGCATGCCGCCCAACATTCCGTTCTGGATGGGGGAAATGCCGGGGCGCAGCGATGAATTGTCCGCGTCGGTCGCACGCCTGCAGGGGGCTATCGACCAGCGGTTGGCCGCAAGCAAGGGAGAGCTTGCGCCGGTATTGGCGTGGCTAATGGAGGCATTGAGGCTGGGTCAGGACAGTGCCGAGCAGCTACTGGACTACTTGATCCGTACCCGCCAGGCCTTGGGCACGCTGCCCTCCCAGGATACCTTGGTGATGGAACGGTTCTTCGACGAGTCAGGCGGCACACAGCTGGTCATCCATACCCCGTTCGGCAGCCGGATAAACCGGGCGTGGGGGCTGGCTCTGCGCAAACGCTTCTGCCGTACCTTTAACTTCGAACTACAAGCCGCCGCTAGTGAAGACGCCATTGTGCTGTCACTGTCAACGACCCACAGCTTTGCCCTCGATGAGGTCTGGCATTACCTGCACAGCAACAATGCCGAAGCCCTGCTGGTGCAAGCCCTGCTGGACGCGCCCCTGTTCGGCGTGCGCTGGCGCTGGAACGCCGCGACGGCGCTGGCCTTGCCACGCTATGCAGGCGGTCGCAAGGTTGCGCCACAATTGCAGCGGATGAAAAGCGAGGATTTGATCGCCAACCTGTTCCCGGACCAGCTTGCCTGCCTGGAAAACATCGTGGGGGAACGCGAGGTACCCGATCACCCCTTGGTGCGACAAACCCTGGACGATTGCTTGCACGAAGCCATGGACGCCGAAGGCTGGCTCGCCTTGCTTCGGCGAATCGAAACCGGCCAGGTGCGATTGGTTAGCCGGGACCTGCCTGCGCCCTCCCCGCTGGCAGCTGCCATTCTCAACGCACGGCCTTATGCGTTTTTGGACGACGCACCGCTGGAAGAGCGACGTACCCAAGCCGTGCGTAACCGCCGATGGATAGATCCCGCGTCAGCGGATGACTTGGGGCGGCTGGACGCCGACGCCATCCAGGCCGTGAGTAAGGACGCCTGGCCACACCCGCGCAGCCCTGATGAATTGCATGAAGCCTTGATGACCCTGGGCGTGATTACCGAGGCGGAGGCACAGGCCATGCCAGAGTGGCACACCTGGCTCGACGCTCTGGCTAGCACGGGCCGGGCGGCAACCGTGACCCCTGTTGGCGGCACGCCATTATGGTTCCCCCGAGAGCGCCTGGTGGCCACGCTGGCAGCCTACCCAGGCGCTATGCCGAAGCCTGCGTGCAGCGCGTTGTCCGGTTTTGAGCAACCCATAGACCTTGACACCGCACGGCTAGCACTCACCCGCAGCCGGTTGGGCAATCTAGGACCATTGGCCGCCACGGACCTCGCTGAGGCGTTGCAACTGCCTGTGCAGGCCATTGAGCAGGCGCTAGCGGTATTGGAACGTGAAGGCTCGGTGCTTCGTGGGTATTTCCGCCCTGGCCTTGAAACACTGCAATGGTGCGAGCGCCATCTGCTAGCCCGTATCCACCGCGCCACCCTCAAGCGCCTGCGTCGGGAGATCGAGCCGGTATCGCTGCAAGACTTCATGCGCTTTCTACTGGACTGGCAGCACCTGTCCAGCCATACCCGGATGGAAGGCAGTGCGGCGCTGGCACAGGTACTGGCGCAGTTCGAAGGCTACAGTGCGGCGGTCAGTGCGTGGGAGAGCGACCTGCTGCCTTCTCGGGTCAAACTGTACAGCCCCACGTGGCTGGACGATGCCTGCCGCTCCGGTAAAACCCTGTGGCTGCGGCGCGCAGGTGCCGGCAAACACACCGGCACCACCCTCAAGGCCACACCTATCATGCTATTGCCTCGGGCGCGCCTGGGCGTGTGGCAAGCCTTGGCTAACGAAGAGGCCCAGGCCACCGTGAGCCCACGGGCGCAAAAGGTACTGGACGCGCTGCGCGAACAGGGCGCGCTGTTTTTCGATGAGCTTCAGGATCAGGCACGGCTACTGCGCACCGAGATGGAAAACGCCTTGGCCGAGCTGGTCGCGGCCGGTCTGGTTAACGCTGACAGCTTCGCTGGTTTGCGCGCGTTGGTCACCCCGGCCAGTAGCCGCCAGCAGCGCAGTAGCCGGCGGGGGCTGGGTGCCTTCATTGGCGGAATGCAGGATGCCGGACGCTGGGCCTTGTTGCGCCGGCCCAGCCAAGCACCCGACAACGACGCCTTACTGGAACACGTAGCGATGACCCTGCTACGCCGCTATGGCGTGGTGTTCTGGCGACTGCTGGAGCGCGAAGCGGACTGGCTGCCCAACTGGCGAGCGTTGCTGCGCACGCTGCATCGCCTGGAAGCCCGCGGAGATATTCGCGGTGGGCGGTTTATCGACGGCCTGGCCGGCGAGCAGTTCGCCTTGCCTGAGGCTATTCCACTGTTACGCGAAGTACGCCGCCGCCCCCTGGATGGCAGCCTGGTCACCGTGTCGGCGGTGGACCCTCTGAACCTGATCGGTACTCTGCTACCTGGAAGCCGTATCCCTGCGCTGGCGGGCAACCGCCTGGTGTACCAGGACGGCGTGCCCGTGGCTGCACTGATAGGCGGCAAGCCTGAGTACTGGGTAGAGCAAACCCTAGCACTGCGTAATGCGCTAACTCACAAGCCAGCGTTTTAAGCCACCGCTACCGCGCCCGCGCCCCAATCAAGGCGTGGGCATTACTGGCGGGGTGTAACCCAGGGTGAAGGAAAACGCCCACAGCATTACCAGCACCAGAGGTAGGTGCACCAATAACTGCGTGAAGGTGAAGCCCACCATGTCACGGGCCTTGATTCCCAGCACGCCGAGCAGCGGCAGCATCCAGAACGGGTTGATCAGGTTGGGCAGTGCCTCGGCTGCGTTATACACCTGCACCGCCCACCCCAGGTTGACCTTTAATTCATTGGCCGCCTGCATCACATAGGGCGCCTCGATGATCCACTTGCCCCCACCAGAAGGGATCAGAAAGCCGAGCACTGCCGAATACGCACCCATCACCACCGCAAAGCTATCACTGTCGGCAATGGCGACGAACAAGGACGCAATGTGGTGCGACAGAGTGGCACCATCGGCGCCGGGTGCCTTGGTCATCATGTAGGCGATGGCGCCATACAGCGGGAACTGGATCAGTACGCCGGTGACCGAGGGCACGGATTTGGCAACTGCGTCCAAAAACCGCCGGGGGCGCCAATTGAGCAGCATGCCCAGCATCAGGAACAAAAAGTTGTAGGTGTTGAGCGAGGAAATGGCAAAGATCGGATCTTTGGTGGTGAATTCGTTGAACAGCCACAGCGCGCCCAAGGCTACCAGTATCACCGTGAGTACAGGGCTGTGTTCAAGCCATTCGCCAGGGCGGCGTGGCCCTGAAGCCACTTCGCGGTTCACCACCAGGTCAACGCCCAAATGCTCCGCAGTGCGAGCGCGCTCAGCCGAAGGCGCTGAAAACCAGGCCACCAGCAAGGACACCACTATCAGTACCGCCGCCATGGTCATGGACTGCCAGAGGAAAATGGTCTGGGAAAACCCGATTACCCCGGTGATGTCCAACAAGGACTTGGGCAGGCTGGCCGGATTGGCCTGCAACTGCGCCGCCGCTGAACTCAAGCCCAGCGCCCAAGTGGCGCCCATGCCGAGATAGGCGGCCGCGCTCGCTGCGCGGTAGTCCATGCGCAGGCCCGTGCGACGGGCGATAGCCCGAACCAGCAATCCGCTGAAAATCAAGCTGATCGCCCAGTTGAACAACGACAACAACATGCTCACCAAAGCGATGAAAGTCACCGCGCCGCGCGCTGTTTTGGGCAGCGCAGCCAGCCTTTCGATCAAGGCCGATGCCGGAGGCGACACTGCTACTACATAGCCAGAAATGGCCACCAGCGCCATCTGTAAGGTAAAGGGAATCAAGCTCCAATAACCATCACCGAAGGCCACGGCCACTGACGTCAGCGTGGCCCCCGTGCCCAAGGCGCCTAGCGCGACCGCGACCAGCGCCAGGGCGGCAAAGATGTAAGAGTCGGGAAACCAGCGTTCCGACCAGTTCGATACACCGACAGCAATGGTTTCAAAAAAGCTTGATCGCTGCGTAGTGTCACCGGAGTTCAGCACAGACGTTTTCATGGGTGTCTTCCTGGAAGTGTGGCGGAAGGCAGCAATTCAATAAGTACTGCAATTCATTATTATTGTGCGTGCAGGTAAACCAGCTCAGCGGCAGCCAGGTCCTCCAGAGCGGTGCCGACTGCTTTGAATACGGTGATTTCCTCGGCGTTATCCCGGCCAACGTGGTGCTGGCGGCATAGCCCGGCCAGATCCGCACAGATATGCTCAGGGCGCAGCACGCCGCTGCTCAGCGGGCCAAGCAGGTCGCCGGCTTTCTGCGCAGCCTCGTCGGTATCCACAAACACTGAGGTGCCGTCGAAACAGGCGTCGTCGCTTTCGCGCATCTGCGGCGTGAACCCCCCGATGAGGTCCAAATGGGTTCCGGGCTTTAGCCAAGCCCTGTGGACCAACGGCTGGGTGGACAAGGTTGCGCAGGTGACGATGTCTGCCGCTTGGCAGGCAGTAGCAAGGTCGTCGGCGACCTCTGCCTCGAAACCATCCTCACGCAATTGCGCGACTAAACGAGCGGCTTGAGCGCGGTCGATGTCCCAGACGGCTACTTGCCTGATCGGCCGCACCGTCCGGTAGGCGTAGGCCAACAAACTCGCCACGCGGCCGGCACCTACCACCAGCAAGGCTGTGGCATCGGGGCGGCTCAGGTAGCGGGCCGCCAGGGCTGAAGCCGCGGCAGTACGCCTGGAGGTGATCTCATTACCGTCAATCAGCGCAAGGGGCGCACCAGTGGTTGCGCTGTGAAGCATGTAGGTGGAATGCAAACCGGGCAGCCCCGCCCCTGTGTTTCCAGGGTAAATGGTCACCGTCTTGATGCCGAGAAACCCATTGTTGCCCCATGCAGGCATCAACAACAGGCAGCCAGGCGCGGCAGAGTCGGGATGAATCACATGGTTGTGCCGCAATGGCACCTGCACCTCCTCACAAAAGGCTCGCTCCAGGGCCGGCAGCAGTTGGTCGAAGGGCAACAGGGCCCGGGTATGTTCAGCATCGATGATCAGCATGGGTGGCCTCATGGGTAGGTCTATCAAGCGTCCAATGTCACAGCACTGGAGGGAATCGCCTGGCAAGCCAGGCAGATAGCGGGATCATCTGGTTCGCTGCCGTGCAGGTGCACCACGCTGCCCTGGCGTATGCCGACCGCGCAGCTTTCGCACTGCCCCACCCGGCAACCACTGGGCAAGCGCACCCCCAGCTTTTCAGCGAAGGTCAGCAAGGGGCCATCCTCGGACCTCCAGTGGGCGGTGACGCCTGACCGGCTGAAGGTGACCTCATGTGCCTGGCCGGGCACGATGTGCGGCCTGGCCGGCGACTTGAACGCCTCATGCTGGATATCGAAGTCAGGAACGCCCTGCTGGCGTAGCGCTGCTCTGAAGGCTGTCATCATGCTGGTAGAGCCGCACAGGTAAACCAACGGCCGCGAACGCAACAGTACGTCGGGGATGTCGGTGGCCGTCAGCCGGCCCTCACGCTGGTAGTCCTCGCCCAGGCCATCGCTAGCCATCGGCTGGCTATAGACATTTACAATCCTCACGCTCGGTAGCAGGCCCGCCAAGTGTCGCAGCCGCCCCTTGAAAGCGTGGGAAGCGCCATTGCGATTGCCGTAGAGCAGCAAAATAGTTGGAACGTCGGGCTTGCCCTGAAGGGATTCGAGCAGAGTAAGAAAAGGCGTGATGCCAATGCCCGTCGCGATCAGGACTACAGGGCGGTCGGTGCTCATGGGGAGGATGAACCGGCCGGATGGCTGGCGTGCCAACAGCGTGTCGCCCTGTTTGAGGTGATCGTGTATAAACCCGGACCCCAGCCCTATCGACGATAGGCCTTCCGCGCCCGTGGTCACGAGCCTGCGGACTGACACCTGATACCCCCGTCGCCCCGGTACCTGAGCGCACCCCGTCAAAGAGTAAGACCGTGCCGTGGGCTCGCCAGCCAGGGGCAACTCCAGGGTGATGTGTTGGCCTGGCTGGAAGTCCGGCACCCGGCCACCGTCGCTGGCGTCGAAGCTCAGGGTGATGACGTCGGCGGCTTCCACTTCCAAACGAGTGACAATAAACGGCCGCAGCCCCTCCCAGCGCAATGGCTGTTCGCTGACAGTGTCGTCGCGGCTGACGGCACAACGGTAAGCGCGTAGGGGTGAAGAACCACTGATTGGGTCCAGGGCGGTGTTCCCAATCAAACCGTTGAAATTGGCACTATGCGGCCCCGACACAGGCAATTCTTCTTGCCCCAGAGCGTCGCAGCGCTGCCACCACCCGTACTCACCCACCACAACGCCAGGGTGCAGGTCTTCGGCAATGCTCGCTACAAACCGAGCCTGACCATAATCAGTAATCACCCGTAGGGTATCGCCCTCGGCAACGCCCGCTTGCCCTGCCAGGGAGGGGGAAATTTCCAGCCGGGGGTATAACGCTTTTCGCCTGAGCGAGGCCAGGCTGCGGTGCTGGCTATGGCAGAAGTAACCGCTCTTGGCAGAAGTGAGCACCAGTGGATAACGCTGGGCATCGGCAAATGTGAGAGGTTGGGCCTCACTCGCTTGTGGCAACGGTGCGTAGCCATGGCGCAGTAGTTTTTCCGAATACAGTTCCACCAGGCCGGTGGGTGTACTGAAACCTGTATGGCGCGGGAGTGATCGGTATTTCAAGGGGCGATCCTCAACCGGGAGGCGAACCCCTTCTGGATGATCGCGCAGGTCTTGGACAGTCAGTCTCAGGGGTGCAAGCATGTGATTCCAGCCCGCCTCCAGCGATCCGCCAAAGAACTGCTCGGCCATCCCCAACCTGACTGCCAGGTCGAAAACGATCTGATTATCCGAGCGCGACTGTCCTTGAGAAGACACCATCTGCTGACGCAGTTGCACATGTCGCTCAGCCTCTGCCGAGATTTCAAAGCCAATGCGCAGCCCTTCCCGTTCCCACGGGGTGTTCACGGGTAGAAAAATGTCAGCGTAGCGGGCGCTCGGGGACTCGAACAAATCGCAATGCACGTAAAAGTCCAGCGCTTCCAAGGCCTGCTGGCCCAAACGCGCATCAGGTTGCGAGAGCAGCACGTTAGTACCGAACGCCATCAGGGTGTTAACGCCGTAGGGCGCCCTTTGCACAATGGCGCGGTACAGCTCCGGCCCGGTGATCCACCCCTGGGAGGGCGGCCCTAATGGCCGTTCATGGATGCCCAGCGCCTTGGCGCGCTGCTCCGGCGCCAGCAGGTCGAAGGCCATGACTGGGGTGTAATCAGGTTTTTGGTACACCCGATTGCCGCCGTCCCGGTCGAAGCCACCGGTTAAGGCATACAGGCAGGCCAGGGCCCGATCGGTCTGCGAGGCATTTTCTTGCTGGGCCACGCCAGACCACGCATGGAACGCGACCTTTGCGCTTGAACCCAACAGCGCCGCTGCCTCGCGCAATTGGCTTTCAGACACATGGGCCACTGACGCTACATACTCAGGCGTATAGCGCGCGCATTCTTGCGCATACAACTCGAACACCGGGGAGCACTGCATCATCACCGTGGCGCCGGCCAGGGGAACCCTAAAGGTGCCGCGCAAGCTGGCTCGCTCCACCCCTTGCACATCCAGAGGTGAAGACGCCACAGGGCCGCCTTGAACGGCATCCCACACCACAAAGTCGTCCCCACCCTCTACGTCAATGTCCGCGCAGCGTAGGAAGTGGCCGTTATCAGCCCTTACGAGCAACGGCGCGTTGCTCCATTGCCGCACGAACTCATGATTGAAACACCCGGTTTCTATCATTTGATTCGCCAGGCCCATGGCCAGGGCCAGGTCGGTACCAGGGCAAACCCGCAGCCAACTATCGGCTTGGCTGGCCAATGCCGTCTTGCGCGGGTCAACCACAATCAGCCGCGCCCCGGCGGCCATACCGGCGCCAATGGCATCAGCCTGAGCCAGCCAGGTACTGGTGGGGTTGTGGCCCCACAGCAGGATGACCTCCGCTTGCCGATAGTCCGCCGTAGGCATGCCGCGGCCGAAGGTAAACGCATGGGCATGGTCTTTGTGCCAGTTGCAGATCTCGGTGGCATAACAGGTATTGGGGCTACCGTAGAGGCGAATGAAGCGCTCGATCCAATCGATGCTATCGCTCAAGGGTGTGCCACTGGGCGTGGTCACGGCAAACGCTACAGATTCGGCCCCATGCTTATCACGGGCATCAGCCAGCCGGTGGGTGACTTCGCTCAACGCCTCTTCCCAGGAAATCACCTCCCAGCCGGGATCAGGCTGGTTCTTTGGTCGAGTACGGCGTAAGGGAAATAGCTGCCGGTCGGCACTGTGTACCAGCTCTGGCGCCGCTTTGCCTTTGAGGCAAATGGCATTACCGGTGGGATGCTCAGGGTTGGGGCGCACTTCAAGCAGTCGGTCATCTTCGACCAGGTTCAAGGTTCCACAACGGGACCGGCACAGCGTGCAAAAACCTGCTTTGAGTTGCTGCGTATCGCCCGCCATGGTCAATCTGCCCTTGGTAATGCCATATCAGAATGGTATTACTGCTCGTAGGGCTATTGAAAATTCAATGAATCGCTACATCGATATCGAGCGCGTCGATGCTTCCCACACTCAAGCAGCTACAACATTTCATCGCTATCGCTGATACCGGCCAGGTCTCCAAAGCAGCCCAACGGTGCCATATCACCCAGTCCTCCATGACTGCCTCGCTCAAAGGGCTGGAAGAAGCGACAGGCGTTCCGTTATTTGCCAGACATGCCACAGGGGTACGGCTAACAGACGCCGGGGTCCGCCTGCTGCGCCATGCTCAACAAATCGAAGCCCTCACCCATGAGGCTATGCAAGCCGTAGCGATGCGCCCCTCTCAGGCAGTAGGGCCTATCCATATCGGGGTAACCGAAACCATTTCGGCGTATGTGCTTTCGCCCTTGTTAAAAGCGCTGGAGAAAAAATTTCCGCTACTTGAACCGCTGTTCATTGAGCACGAACGCAGTGATATCGAGGCGCGCGTCTGCAAGGGTGATGTAGAAATGGCAATCTTGTTGGCCTCTAACCTGTCGGAACAAGAGAGGCTACGGTGCCAGCCGCTTATCCGCTCACCTCGCCAGCTGTGGGGCCATCCGGAACATCCGTTGATGAGTGCTACGCGTGTGAGCCTGGCCGAGGTGGCCGCTGCTCACTACATCTTGCTGGACATGGACGAGCACGTCGCCACTGTGGGCAAATACTGGAGCCAGTATGGCTTGCGGCCTTCCCTACGCTTCCGGAGCGCGTCCATCGAGGCCGTGCGTGGCATGGTCGCCGCGGGCAAGGGCGTTACCATCTTGTCAGATTTGGTGTACCGCCCGTGGTCGCTAGACGGCCATCGCATCGTGCGGAGGCAGTTGAGCGACCCGATCCCGTCTATGGACTTGGGCCTGGTGTGGGACCCTACTCGCCCTCAGACGCAGAATTTTTTCGAGGTAAAGCAGTACCTGCAGGCCGAATTCAAAAACGTACTCAAACCCTAACCTGCCCGACTACGCGTTACCTGCCAAGCGCAACCGCGCGGCCTGGGTGAAATCCAGCATGCGCTTGAGGGGGCGGATGGCGTGGGGTATCAGGGCTGGGTCTACGAAGATTTCGTTGGCGCCTTCTCGCAGGCATTCCAAAGTGCGCTCCAGCGTGTTCATGGCCATCCAGGGGCAATGAGCGCAGCTTCGGCAGGCCGCGCCATTACCGGCGGTGGGGGCTTCAATAAATACCTTGTCAGGGCAGAGCTGCTGCATCTTGTAAAAAATGCCGCGGTCGGTGGCTACGATGAACGTAGCGTTCGGCATGCGCTGTGCGGCCGCGATCAGCTGGCTGGTGGAGCCTACGGCGTCAGCCAGTGCGATGACCGCTTCGGGTGACTCTGGGTGCACCAGTATGGCCGCGTCAGGGTACAGCGCCTTGAGGTCTTCCAACTGCCGCGACTTGAACTCCTCATGCACGATGCAGGCACCGTCCCAGATCAGCATGTCGGCGCCAGTGTGTTTCTGGATGTACCCCCCCAAGTGGCGGTCGGGTGCCCACAGAATCTTCTCGCCGTTGTCCATCAGGCTTTCGACAATTTCCAGAGCGCAACTGGAGGTCACGACCCAATCGGCCCGCGCTTTGACCGCCGCAGACGTATTGGCATACACCACCACGGTACGGTCGGGGTGCTGATCGCAAAAAGCCGAAAATGCATCGGCTGGGCAGCCAAGGTCTAGCGAGCAGGTAGCCTCCAGCGTGGGCATCAGCACGCGCTTTTCGGGGTTGAGGATCTTCGCGGTTTCACCCATGAAGCGCACCCCTGCAACCACCACCGTGCTTGCACTGTGCTGGTTACCAAAACGTGCCATTTCCAAAGAGTCTGAGACGCAGCCGCCGGTTTCCTCCGCCAAGGCCTGGATCACCGGGTCGCAGTAATAGTGAGCCACAAGCACCGCGTCGCGTGCTTTGAGTTCGGCGGCAATCGCCTGACGGTACTTGGCCTCTTCGGCAGGGGTCAGGGCAACGGGCTGGCGCGCATCAAGGTGGGCCTGAACCAACAAGCGTTCGGAAATATGAGACATGGATGTATGACCTGCAGGCGCGGATGTTCAACGAGCGGTTAGCGATGACGGCCCACCTTCCGTGAACACCTCCACGGCCAAGGGCACGGCGCAGGCTATACCGAAACGCAGACCGACAAAAGCCTTTTAACCGGGCAGCCCTACCTACGCTATGCCTGCCACTCAAGGCAGTGCAGGGTCAGACAACTCCGCCATGCGGGGCACTTGCCAGTGCGGAGCCAAGGTCAGAGGCATAGGCCTACCTGTCAAGTAGCCTTGCACCTTGCCTGCGCCCAATTTACGTAAGGTGACCAAATCAGCTACCGCCTCGACCCCCTCGGCCACGACGGTGCTACCGGTCTCTTTTGCAAACGCGATCAAGGCCGACGCCATAGCGCGCCGCTGGGCATCGCCTTCGATCCCCTGAGTCAGTGCCATATCCAGCTTAATGAGGTCAGGGCGAAGCTGAAGTATATGCCGCATGCTGGCATAGCCGGCACCGGCGTCATCGATTGCCAAGCGCATGCCGCGGGCTCGCAGCGGTGCCACTGCGTCTGCCAACGCTTGGTAATCGGATACCACGCAGTGTTCAGTCAGCTCCAGTACCAGCCGGCGAGGATCATGCTCTGCCAGCACACGACGCAGCCGGTGGGACAGGAACAACTGCGGGGAGCAGTTGAGCGACAGATAGTGCTGAGCGGGTAAGGCCTTGAGGCCCGCCAGCGCCTGCTCCACAGCGCACAACTCAAGCTCCAGGCCAAGCCCTGCTTCTGCCGCTTCTTTGAACCATACGTCAGGGCTGCGAACGGGTTCATCAGTAAAGCGCGACAGCGCTTCCCACCCACTGATGTACCCGTGTCTGAGGTCCACGATAGGCTGATACACCATGGTGGGCTGAGCCCTGGCCAAGGCCGCGCAGATAACGCGATGCTTGCGCAACCGCTCCTCTTTAAGGTGTTGATCGCCTTCGAGGCGGTCTGCGATCAACTCGGCGAAGACTTCCATCATGGCAAGGTCACGTTGCCCGAGGCTAAGATCAGCGTGAGCAGAGAAACAGCACAAGGTGCCGTAAAGGCTTCCATCGCTGAGGTGAACCGGCACGCTAACATGTGCCCCAATCGGGAGTGCACGGGTTTCGGGAATGGCCAAGGCTGCGGGCAGCAAGGAGGTATCAGCGATCAGTCGGGGAAGCGCACCTTCCACCACCTTTTTGCAGTATCCAGCCTCCAGCGAAAGCACATCGCCACGCTTGAGTGGGGCAATGCCGATGGCGTCTACATGAGTAAACACACGGTCGGTTTGGCGAAATTTGGATACAAAGGCGACGTCCATACTCAAGTGCGTGCGCAGCGCACGTAACACTTTTTCGATTCCTTCGTCCCCTGCTGCTCGAACCGGGGGCGTTAGGGACACTACGTGGGCCAGTTGCATGACCACCTCCCTGTAATGCTTCAGTACCCCCAAGAGTAGAACCCCTCGGTGGTCATCCGCCATCGCCAACCCATGCGCAATGTAAACTTATACCTACCGTTCGTCGCAACAGGATCCCGTACCCGCAGAAATTAATAGGCACGGGCATCGGTTATTCAACCCTCACCGCGCCGAGAGTTCCCGCCGTTGCTGTGCTGACCGCCTACGCGTGCCTTGTCTGCACGGTCTCGCTTGAGGTCAATGCCCTGTGGCGCTGTGTTGCCGTGAGCGGGTGTGCCTCCAGAGGCAGGGTTACCGTAGCTGGGTTTTTGATGATTAGTCATGTTTTCCTCCACAGGTCCGTGGGCTGCAACACTAAAAGACATGCCCAGTGCACCTTATTTAGGGTAGTCAACGAATAACAGTGCGATACAACAGGACTGGTCGGCCGCACGCTACTCAATTCATTAGAGCATTAAATAACTAACAGGCCGCCTGCTCTTGGTGTAACCATCACTGAGCGCAATTAATGCTTTTTACACTATTCGAGTATTTAGCGTACTTGAACTTGCCATCGGTAGTAACGGCGGGCAACACTGCCGATGACGAGTCCATGACAAGTCGATGACAAGTCCAAATACGGGTTCGACACAGGTGCTGGTCACAGGCTAGCCTTGGGCCGCACCCCCACTGGCGCCGGTGCTTTTAGCCGCGCCACGGTGGCTACGCTTGCCACCCTTACGCCCAGCTTCTGCCGCCCTGGCGGGGTCATTGGCGAAATTGCCGCCTGATACACTTCCTCCCTTGCGTCCTGCTTCAGCCGCACGCGTTGGGTTGTTGGCAAAGTTACCGGCATTCTTACTTTTTACTGCCATGGCGATATCCTCCTGGATGTGGGTCGCTACATAATTATGGAAGCGGGCTAAACCGATAAGTTGTTTACAAACAGCGATGAAGCTGACAAACGGTTATACCGGTGAACGCCATAAAGTTGGCCTTGGCAGAAAGTTGTAGGCAGATGAGGGCCTTATAGGTGCCAATCGGCCGAGCGGCTTAAGATTGGCGCAGTGGGCAGCGGACCGGTGGTCGGTGTGGTGCGCCCTAGCTATTGCGCCCTGAGCACCGATTTATAAGCGTTGGTTGTGGCTGAACGCTGGCGCCCAAGCGGGTTCATACCCTCATGCAATTTACCTATCTTGTTGGAGCCTGAACGTGGCACAGGACGAAGACCGACCGAATTTCCGAGCCAGTGACGGGGAACCGGCACTGCTCAGCCGCTTCGGCGTAGGGGCGCAGCCCAGCATGGGCGCCCTGAATGCCAGTGTTAAAGTACCCACCACCGGTGGCTGGATAAGACGACTACTGGCCTTTGCCGGCCCTGGCTATATGGTGGCTGTGGGTTACATGGACCCTGGCAACTGGGCCACTGACTTAGCCGGCGGTTCACAGTTTGGCTACATGCTGCTGTCTGTGATCTTGCTGTCGAACATGATGGCTATCGTGTTGCAAGCGCTGGCCGCCCGCCTGGGTATCGCCACAGGGATGGACCTGGCCCAAGCCTGCCGGGCGCATTACAGCCCCCCGGTTCGCATCCTGTTATGGTTGGCCTGCGAACTGGCGATCATTGCCTGTGACTTGGCAGAGGTAATCGGTACAGCCATCGCCCTGAAGCTACTGTTTGATATCCCCTTGTTATGGGGCGCGATTCTCTGCGCTGCAGACGTGTTCATCATCTTGCTGTTGATGCGCAAAGGCTTCCGTTGGCTGGAGGCGTTCGTAGTGGCGCTGCTTACCCTGATATTTGTGTGCTTCGCCGCGCAAATGGTGATGTCGCACCCGCCTATTGCCGAAGTGCTCCAAGGTTTTATCCCACAGAAAGAAGTAGTAACGAACCCCGCAGCCCTTTACTTGGCCATTGGCATCATTGGGGCTACGGTGATGCCGCATAACCTGTACCTGCACTCCTCTATCGTGCAAACCCGTGCCTATGAGCGTACCGAGGCGGGCAAGCGTTTGGGGCTGCGCTGGGCGGTGACAGACAGCACGATTGCACTGTGCCTGGCGCTGTTTGTAAACGCTGCGATCTTGATCACCGCAGCGGCGGTGTTTCATGCCGGTGGGCGCACCGATGTGGTGGACATCGAGCAGGCTCATGAGCTGCTGTCGCCCATGTTGGGTATCGGTATCGCTTCAACCCTGTTTGCGATCGCACTGCTAGCTTCCGGTGTTAACTCAACCGTAACTGCGACGCTCGCGGGCCAGATCGTAATGGAAGGCTTCCTGCACCTGCGCATTCCCGATTGGGCAAGGCGCTTGGTAACGCGCGGTATCGCTATCGTGCCAGTGGTGGTGGTAACCGCCTTGTATGGCGAACGCGGAACCTCTCAACTGCTGGTGTTTAGCCAAGTGATTCTGTCGATGCAACTGCCGCTTGCGGTAATCCCCTTGGTGCGTTTTGTAACAGACCGCTCCAAGATGGGGTCTTTGGTGGCGGGGCGTAGCTTGGCGGTCATTGCCTGGCTGATCACGGCAATTATCGTGGTACTCAATATCAAGCTGCTGGTTGGGGCGGTACAGGCCTGGTTCTAAGATGCAAAAAGGCCGGGCAATTGCCCGGCCTTTCAAAGCAACCCAGAGGGTTACTTGGCGTCGCCACCATGGGCAGCGGCCAGCTTTTTGGCAGCTGCGAGGTGAGCTTCGAGCTTAGGCAGGGTTTCTTTAGCGAAAGCAGTCAGCTGAGCATCTTTGCCATTTTTGATTTCTTCTTGGAAGATCTTGATGGTTTCCTCGTGAGCCATAACCTGATTATTGGCATAGGCCTTGTCAAAGGATTCGTCACGCACTTCCAAGATCATCTTCTTGGCTTTGTCCAGCAGCTCGGCGTCAGTGGACATTTCCAGCTTTTTACCTATCGCAATCTCCTTGAGCTCTACGTTGGCCTTGGTGTGATCGTCGATCATCATTTGAGCGAAGGTTTTAACATCGGCGGCTTGGGTTTTTTTCAAAGCCAATTTGCCGTTTTCGATTTCAGCAACGCCTTTGGCCGAAGCATCGTCCACGAAGTCGTCCGCATCCGCCGCGAACGCAGAGTGAGCACCTACCAGCAGGAAAGCGCCACAGATACCGGCTTTGAGCATGTTATTCATAGAGATCGTCCTTTTTGGAATGACAGACAGGAGCGCAGTACCGCGCTTCACTCCCTGCTTCAGACGACCCGGGCGCGGGTGGGTTCAGGTTTTTTTCATAAGCGCGGCTCTTGTATCGTCCGTTTCACTCACCCTGATGTGGGATCATGCCCCCTTGAGCCGCCATCCTCGGAGCGCTAGGCCCCATGAGTAAAAAGGTATCCGCCACCATTACCGATGTGGCGCGGCGGGTGAGCGTGACCACGATTACCGTGTCACGGGCGTTCAATAAACCGCATCTTGTGAAGCCCGATACCCTTGAACGCATCCTGGCCGCTGCGCGTGACCTCGACTACGTACCCAACGCCTTTGCCCGCAGCCTTAAACGCAGCGAAAGCCTGATCGTGGGCGTGGTCACTGCCTCGATAGATAACCCCTTCTATAGCGAGATGATCAAGGCTATCTCTCGGGAGGCTAAGCAGCACGGCTACACCATCATGCTGATTGACACCGATGGGCTCGCCGACCTTGAGGAAAAGGCGATACAGACCCTGCTCGGCTATCGGGTAGCAGGGATTATCCTTTCGCCGGTGTCTGACGAGCCTGGCTATCAACCCAGCTACCTGGCCCGTTTGAGCAACGGCGACGTACCGGTGGTTCAACTGGACCGTACGCTGGCCCACGCGCCGTTTAGCCATGTGGTGCTGGACAACTACCACAGCGGCCTCAAGGGCGCACGGTACCTGCTGGAAAAAGTGCCTCACCTTGAGCGCTTGCTGGTGCTAACCGGGCCTGCCGGCTCACGGATTACCCACGACCGCCTGGAAGGGGTCAAGGCCGCCCTGGTCGACTACAAACGGCCTGTGGAGCTGGCCGTGCTAGCAGGCGATTACACGCTGGCGCCCGCTTACGCCGCTACGCTTGAGTACCTGGACGCACAGCCGCTGCCCGACGCTATCTTCGGTTTCAATCAGCTGATTACCTTGGGCGCGCTCAAGGCGCTGCGTGCCAAGGGGGTGCACCGTAGCGACCTGGCCATTTGTGGGATCGACCGGCTACCGTTCGCGGATATTTTCGATTTCCCCATTCCCTGCGTGGCGCACGATGGCGCCTTCGCTGGAGCGTCCGCCATGCGCTTGCTGCTGGAGCGCATCCGCGACCCTCTAAAGGCCCCGGCCAGGGAAATTGTGATAGGGCAATTGGTTAATGGCTGAGGCCGCTGCTCAGCAGGGCGCTGTGACGGTCACCAACCGCACGCCAGCCCTACCGACTGGTGTAGCCCCCATCCACGGGCAGGCACACCCCACTGATCATCCCTGCCCCTTCGCTCAGCAAGAACAGCACAGGCGCCGCGACCTGAGCCGGCTCTGCAAAACGGCCTAGCGGGATGGCTGCCAACATCGGGTCACGCTTGGCGGGGTCGCCCCAGGCCATGGCTGCCATGGGCGTGAGGGTAACGGTGGGGTTCACCGCGTTTACCCGAATGCCATGCCGGCCCCATTCACCGCATTGCACGCGGGTCATCGCATCCATGGCGGCCTTGGAGGCGCAGTAACTCAGGTGGCTGTCCAACCCCACCATGGAGGCCTGGCTGGACACGTTGACGATACTACCGGCGATGCCGTGGGCAATCATGCGCTCGGCTACGCTGCCTGCGATCATTGCGGCAGCCCGTACATTCACTGCCATGACCTGGTCGAATACGGCAGGGTCAAGGTGCACCGCCGGGTGCAGCAAGGCGATGCCAGCGCAGTTGACCAAGCCGTCGAGCACGGGCAGCGCTGTGCAGGCCCGTATCACCGCCTCAGGGTCGGCGACGTTCACCTGCAGGGGAATGGCGCCCTGCCCTGCCAGTTGCTCCAACGCTGCAGTGTCTCGGCCCATGGCATACACCGTGGCACCGGCGGCCAGCAACTGGTGAGCCACCTCCAGGCCGATGCCGCTGGTGGCGCCGGTCACCAGTATGCGCTGGCCACTGAAGTCAAACGTGAGCTTACTCATCCTGGGTGCTCCGCAAACGATGGAAAATGGCCTTGAGGGCCGGGTAGCACTGGCAATACGCCTCGAACAGAGGCTGATAGCGGGCATGGGCTACAGGGTCTGGCGAGGCACGATGACGAAGGCGCACCCAGCCCTCGTCCAGCTGAACGTCGGAGACCAGGCCGGCGGCATGGGCAGCCAGCAGTGCAGCACCGTAGGCGGCTTCCACCTCCTGGGCGATGGACACCACTTCAAACCCTGTGATGTCTGCAATGATCTGCATCCACAGGTCCGAATGGCTCGCCCCTCCCACTACGATCAGCTGGTTATCCAGCACCTCCACAGCCTGGCGCCCCGCTTCGATGTTGTGGCGCAGGGCGTAGGTAACGCCCTCCAGCACGGCGCGGTACAGGTGGGCTTTGCCATGGAGCAACCCAAGCCCGATAAACGCACCGCTGGCCTTGGCGTCCCAGATAGGGCTGCGTTCGCCCATCAGGTAAGGCAGGAACAACAACGCATCACTGCCCGCTGGCACCTGGGTAGCCAGTGCCTCCAGGGCCAGGTGAGGGTCGACCCCTTGGGCCGCAGCCTGCGCTTCTTCAGCCTGGCAGAATTGCTCGCGAAACCAGCTGACGGACGCGCCCGCCGTCAGCGCGCCACCAAAGCTGTACAGGTCGCGCTCGCCGCGGTTCACATGAGGGAAACTGACCAAACCGTGCCGGGCATCAGCATGGTGATCCACATACCCCCAACACATGCTGGTACCGATCATGGCCACGTGTTTACCTGGCCGGTTCACCCCGGCGGCAAAGGTCGCCATGGCCGCATCCACCCCACCGGCCAGCACCGCGGTGCCGGCGCGCAGCCCCAAACGCGCCGCAGCATCGGGCAGCAAGCCGCCTACGACGTCACCGGAGTACAACAACCGGGAGGGCAGTACGCGGCCATCGATGCCCAGCGCCGCCAGCATCGGCGCTGACCAGGCCCGAGCCTTGATGTCGTACAGGCCACCAAGGTTGCCAGCGCTACTGTGATCCACGGCCAGCTCACCGGTCAGTGCATGGTTCACGTAGCTGTTGGGCGGCAACAGCCAGCGCACCCGTTTCCAGACCTCCGGGCGCTCTTGCTGAAGCCATAAGATCTTGGTGAAGCCGTAGTAACTGTCCACGCCATTGCCAGTGATAGCCTGCAGGCGGTCAGGGTCTTGCTCAGCCTTTACCTGCGCCACCTGAGCTTCGGCGCGCCGGTCCATCCAGATCAGGCAGGGGTGCAACGGCACGAACGCGTCGTCCACCGGAATGCCAGACCCGCCGTACAAACTGCTCACACACAGGGCCTTGACCTGGTCAGGCGGCACCTGGGCACTGGCCATGCAGGCGGCTACGCAGTGGTAGACCGCCTCAAGCCATACCGCCGGCCATTGCTCCGCCCAACCGGGCCTCGGGGTGTCTACCCGGTAGGCCTGGCTGTGCTGGGCAAGCACCTGGCCCTTGGCATCGACCAGTAAGGCTTTAGTGCTTTGGGTGCCGATGTCTACACCGATGACGAACGCCATGGCCGCGACCTCAGGCTTGACCCACGGGCTTGAGCAGCACCTTGATGGACCGGGTGGAGTTGGCCAGCTCGAACGCCTCCTCGAAGTCATCCAACCCAAAGCTATGGGTAACGATGCCTTTGGAGGTGATCAAGCCACGCTCGAACAGGTCTATCGCAACCGGGTAGCAATAGGGCCCCAAGTGCGCACCCCGCACGTCCAGTTCCTTGCGGTCGCCAATGATGGACCAGTCCGCGCTGGTGTCTGCGCCGAACACGCTGAACTCCACGAACCGCCCTAATTTGCGGATCAGGTCCAAGCCCTGGGTCACACCTGCAGGCACGCCGGTGGTTTCGATGTACACGTCGCACCCGTAGCCATCGGTCAAGCCGGCAATGATCGCCTTGGCGTCTTCTTTTGCGGGGTTGATGACCACGTCGGCGCCAAACTGACGGGCCAGCTCCAGGCGCTCGTCGACCATGTCGATCACCACCAGCTTGCGCGGCGTTTTAAGGTGCGCCACCTGGACCATGCACAGCCCCAGGGTGCCCGCCCCGGCAATGACCAGCACGTCGTCGAGCTGCACATCGCCGCGGTTGACGGTGTGGATCGCGCAAGCCATGGGCTCGATCAGGGCGCAGTCTTCCAGTGCAATGGCCTCCGGGATCTTGTGCACGATGGCGGTACGTGGGATTCGCATGTACTGAGCCATCCCGCCTTCGGCCACTTCGCGCTGGAAGCCGAAGATGTTGTGGACTTCGCACATCCAGTACTTGCCACTCTTGCAGAAGCGGCACTTCTCGCAGGGCACGATCTGCTCGGCGATCACCTTATCGCCCACGTTCACGCCGAAATGCGCTTCGGCGCCTTCGCCTGCGCTTTCCACATACCCAAAGAACTCATGACCCGGCACCACCGGGGCCTTTACCCAAGGGTTTTCGCCGCCCCAGAACATGGCCGCACCGGAGTGGCACTTGCAGTCACTGGCACAAATGCCACACGCGCCAATGCGCAGTACCAGCTCAAGGGGTTTTGCCTGCGGCTTGCCGATGCGCTCGAGGCGGTAGTCTTTTGGCGCGTGACACACGACAGCCTGCATGGTGTTGGGGTTATTGTTGTCCATGACGGTTTCCTGTTGTTCAAGACGAAAAGGCCCGGCGGCTATCGACGTCGCGATGCCGGAATCGGTAACAGCGCTTAGCGCCGACGCTGACGGCTGATGAAGATGGCAAGCAAAATGATTGCGCCTTTGATCACACTTTGTACGTAGGGCGATACGCCCAGCATGTTCAGCCCATTATTGAGCACGCCCAGCAACATCGCCCCCACCAGGGTGCCGAGGATCACGCCTCGGCCGCCAGCAATAGACGCGCCGCCCAGCACCACGGCTGCGATGGCATCGAGTTCAAAGGAGGCCCCGGCATTGGGCTGCCCGCTCATTAACCGAGACGCCAGTACCAGCCCGGCCAGCGCCGCTGTGAAGCCGCTGATGGCGTACACCATCAACTTGAAGCGCGGGGCGCGAACACCAGACAGCCGTACGGCTTCTTCATTGCCACCGATGGCGTACACATAGCGACCGACGCGGGTGTGCTGGAGCAACACCCAAGCCAGCAGGTAAGCCACCAGCATGATCATGATTGGCACCTGAATGCCCAGCACCTTGCCCCGGCCAAAGAACGCGAACCACTCCGGCAGCCCGGCGATGGGGTAGCCATCGGTGTACAACAGCCCCAAGCCCCGGGCGATCCCCATGGTTGCCAAGGTGACGATAATCGGCGGCATCTGCAGGTAGGCCACGAGTACCCCGTTACCCAACCCGAAGCCTGCGCCGAGCACCAGGCCCGCGCCAATGGCCAGAGGCGCGGGCACCCCGGCCACCAGCAGCCCCGCCGTGAGGGTGCCGGACAACGCCATTACCGGCCCCACAGACAAGTCAATTCCACCCGTGAGAATCACGCAGGTCATGCCGACTGCGATGATGGCGTTGATGGACACCTGGCGAACGATGTTTTCCAGGTTAGCGCCTGTGAGGAAGTTATCGCTGGCGAAAATCATGAACGTGGTCACCAGCAGCAGACCCACGAACGGGTAGAAGGCAGGCGATCGGATCAACTGCCGGGCCCAGTCGCTGCCGGGTCGTGCATAAGGCAGCGTGGCCTTTTCAATGGGCGAGTTCAGGTCGCTGGCTTGCGGTCGCATGGCGCATTACCTCTTCAGGATTGATGGCGCTACCTTCCAGGGTGGTAACAATCGCGCCTTTGTTGAAGACCGCCACCCGGTCACTCATGCCAATGATTTCTGGAAGCTCGCTGGAAATCAGGATGATGGCGTAGCCTTGTTCGGTGAGCGTGCGCATCAGGGTGTAGATTTCCGCCTTGGCACCTACATCAATGCCACGGGTGGGCTCGTCGAAGATGAGCACCTTGCATTGATGGTTCACCCAGCGGGCAATCACCACCTTTTGCTGGTTACCACCACTGAGGTTGATGACGGCGGTTTCAGGGCCTGGTGCCTTGATCGCCAGGGCTTTCATCAGCCCCGTGACACTGTCCCGCTCACGGCCACGGTCGATCAGCTTGCTGGCGCGTTCGTACTTGCCCAGATTATTGAGCGAGATGTTTTCGCGAATGCTGAAGTCCACAATCAGCCCTTCACTTTTGCGGCTTTCGGGTAGCAAGCCAATGCCGTGGGCCAGCGCTACCGCCGGGTCGTGTAACTTCACCGGCACGCCATTGAGCAGCACTTCGCGGCTGAAGCTGGGGAGCGCGCCAATCACCGCCAGCGCCAGCTCCGTGCGGCCTGAACCCACCAGGCCGGCGAAACCCAGCACTTCGCCACGGTGCAGGACGAATGGGTTATCAGGGCCTTTGCGGGTCAGGCGCAGCTGCTTGACGTCCAGCACCACGTCCCTGCCCACCGCCGTGGTTTTGGGTGGAAAGGCGTTTTCCAGTTTGCGGCCTACCATCATCTGTACCAACTGGTCGATATCACTGTGAGCCGTGGTCATGCCGCCTGCGTTTGCGCCATCACGCAGCACCGTGATGCGATCACACACTTGGAAAATCTCTTCCAAGTGGTGAGAAATAAAGATCATCGCCACGCCTTGGCGCTTGAGCTCACGCATTACGTCGAACAGCAGATCCGCTTCGCCAGGGGTTAGCGTTGCAGTAGGCTCGTCCAGGATCAGCAGACGGGCATCAAGTGCCAAGGCCTTGGCGATTTCCACGAATTGCTGTTGGGCCACGCTCAAGTGGTGCACCGGGCAGCTCAGGTCGATCGTAACCCCCAACCGGGCACACAGTGCTTCGGCTTTTACCCGCATGGCACGCTTGCACAACACGCCAACACGGTTCACCTGCTCATGGCCGAGGAAGATGTTCTCCACGGCATTGAGGTAAGGGATGAGGCTGAACTCCTGGAAGACAATGCCGATGCCTACCGCGATAGCATCGTGGTACGTCGCGAACTGACGCACCTGGCCATCGAAATGAATCGTGCCGGTATCAGGGTGCTCGACGCCCACCAGGATCTTCATCAGGGTGGATTTGCCCGCGCCGTTTTCACCCAGGACGGCGTGAATCTCGCCCTGCTCCACATTCAGAGCAATGCCCTTAAGCGCTTGCACGCCGTAATACCGCTTGGAGATATCGCTCAACTGCAAAAGGCTGCCCATGGTTCACCTTGCTTGCCGCTGCCTGCCGTGCCGGTGGCGCCGCGTGGCGCCACGGCGCCTTACCAGCTAAAGGTCTTGGCCTTCTCGCGGTCGACCAACAGTATGTCCACGGGCACGGTCTTGGGCACCTGAGCACCCCACTTGCGGGCCAGGGCCAAGCCCAGGGCGATTCGAATCTGATCGCGGGGATACTGAGCAGACGTTGCGATGAACTTGCTGTCCGGCTTCTGAATGGCTTTGATCGCCTCGGGCGCGCCGTCCACGCTCACCAGTTTCACGTCCATGCCGCTGCCCTCGATGGCCGCCAGGGCACCCAGCGAACCGTTGTCGTTGACGCTGAACAGCCCCTTGAGGTTGGGCTGGGCCTGGAGCATGTTTTCAGTCACGGTCAACGCCTGGTCGCGCTCCTGCTTGCCGTTCTGGATGCTGACGATTTTCATCCCTGGGAATTTGCCCAAGGCCTCTTTACACCCGCGTACACGTTCTAGAATCGGGACCACTGCGATCCCGTCCAGAATACCGACGTCGCCCTTGCCACCGAGCTTCTCACCCAGGTACTGGCACGCCTGCACGCCAGCGTCGAAGTTCTTGGAGCCGACGAACGTGTCCAGCGGCCCTTCGGCCTGGGCATCGACCGCTACCACGACCACGCCCTTGTCATGGGCCATTTTCACGGCCGATTGCACCCCTACGGAGTCGGTAGGGTTGATGACTAGGATATCGATGCCTTTTTGCAGCATGTCTTCAATGTCGCTGAGCTGCTTGGAGACGTCGTGATGGGCATCGGTCACCAGCAAGGTCGCGCCGATGCTGCCAGTGGCCTCTTGGAGCGCGTCTTTCATGGTGACGAAATACGGGTTGTTGATTTCCTGGAAAGAGGCACCCACTTTCAGCGGGGTGGGCGCCGCAGTGGCGGCCAGCGGCAGCCCGGCTAGCAGCGCGGCAGCCAGACACGTACGGGCAAAGCGAAACCTGGGGAAGGTATGCATGGTGTTAGACCCTGTCGTTTGTTGTTTTTGTACAGAATGTCATCGTTAACATAGGCCACGCTAGCAGAGCCCGAATGCGCTGGCAAGGCTGCCTACTCGTAAATATATGGTAACAGTCTAGGAAAGCGACGGGGCTTACACCTAGGTAGGATCGCGGGCCTACCCCTAGAGAGGTTTCTATGATTTCTGCTCGTCTTCTCACCATCGCTGTCGCTGTTCCCTTGCTCATCAGCACCTCCGTGAGCGCTCATGGGCTCTGGACCGAACACCGCCGCGGGCACATCGAGGTAGTGCTCGGCGAAGGGGCCGAAGACGACGCCTTCGATGGGGCCAGCGTCAAAGGCGCCTGGGCCTACGGGCCAGACGGCAAACCTTTGCCGCTGACCATCGAGCGCCTCACCGACCATGCTCGTCTCGCGCCCAAAGGGGATGCAGCCGTCACGGTGGTTGAGCTGGATGCCGGTGCATGGAGCGAGGCCGCCGATGGCACCTGGTCGAACAAAGGCCGCACTGATGTTAAAGACGCCAAACAGGCCATGCAGGTGATCAAGTACAGCATGGCGATCAACGAGCATTACACCAAACTTCCGGCGGTCGATACGTTGGGGCTGGTGATCGTACCAGAGGTAGACCCCACTACCCTCGGCCCAGGCAAGGCCCTGCCGGTGAAGGTACTAAGCAATGGCAAGCCTATGGCCGACGTGGCGCTGTTCGGTGACTACCGAGGCGCGCCCACTGCCGTAAGTGGCAAGACGGATGCCCAGGGGCGTGTGAGCATCCCCATTCGCAACGAAGGGCTGAACGTATTGGCCGTGGAGGCCATGGTGCCGGTCAAAGGCGACAAAAACGTAGACAGCCACGCCTACTTTGCCTCGCTCACCTTTGTAGGGGCGCCTCACGCGGAGTGATTCCACGCGCGGTATTTCGCGTACCGGCCCTGGCCCGGTACGCGAAATACCTCGCCGCTTCGATTGAAGGAAACGCTTAGCGCCCTCTTAGTGTCTACCCCTTACACATTACGTAAGGAGCAAGACCATGCTGAAGTTTCTGGGCGGTACCATGGGCATCATTTTCCTGATCGGCCTGATCGTGGTAATTGCGCTATTCAAGTTCATTTTCTGAACCAACAAGCGCCGCATTACCGATCCGAGGTCTGCTCCCAGGCCTCGCCCGCCAACCGATAACCGCTACGGCCCTGTCGCTTGGCTTGATACATGGCAGCGTCCGCTTGGGCAAGAATGCCTTCTGGAGAGCCGCCAGCACCTTCAGCATGCAGGGCAACCCCAACACTTGCGCCAATTGTGATCGTTACACCGGACAATACGAAGGGCTTGGCCATCGCGGTGCAGAGGCTGTGGGCAATCCGCCTGGCCGTGCTTTCGGCGCTCACACCTTGGGCCAGCACGACGAACTCATCCCCTGCGAGGCGGCAGGCGAAATCTGCCTTGCGCACGGTGTGTTGCAAGCGCGTGGCGACCTCTCTTAGCAATGCATCACCAAAGTCGTGACCGTGTACATCGTTCACCGCCTTGAAGCCGTCGAGGTCCAGGAACAATAGCGCAAAGGCAGGCGCGCTCATCTGGGCCATCTCACTGAGCATGTCGTTGAAGGCCCGGCGGTTGGGCAAGCCCGTCAATGGGTCGCGCATGGCCTCGTCACGCAACGACCGCTCGACAATCTTGCGCTCTGTTACGTCTTGGGACATGACGAAGAACCCATGGACCTCCCCGTCGCGGGTATCTGGTATGTAAGTAACAGCCCACACACGCTCGCCGTTACCTTCGTAATGCACGTTATCGTGTACCACGCGCTCCCCTGCCAGGGCCCGGCGGAAGCACGGCAGCAGTTGTTTATAAAGGGAGGGGGCCAGCACCTCTTTGATCTGTTTACCTATCAGCGTCTGGGGGTCGATCCCGAAGATCTGACGGTACACATCGTTATTGAAGCGATAGCGCAGGTCGCGATCCACGTGGGAAATCAAGATAGGCAGGTTGTCCGTAATGGTCTGAAGCGCACCACGGCTCAAGCGCAGCTCTGCCGTTCGTTGTTCAACCCTGTGCTCAAGCTCGGCCTGGTGCTCCTTGACCAAGTCTTCGCTGTGCCGACGCAAAGAGATATCTAGAATGTCTGCGATCAAGTGCAAGGGCCGACGCTGCTCATCCCTTACAACGGCCACGTTTACCTCAACCCACACCCAGCCGCCACTTCGGCACTTGTAACGCTTTTCAATGGAGTAGGTATCACGCATGCCCTCCATCAGCTCGGCATACAGCGAGTGGTCCGCTGCCAGGTCATCAGGGTGCGTAGTGTCCGCCACACGTTTTTGCAGCAGCTGCTCGCGGGTATACCCGGTCATTTCACACAGCTTTGCATTCACTTCGGTAAAACGCCCTTCCAGGTCGACCAACGCCTTACCGGTAGGCGCTTGCTGAAACACCGTGGCGAAATGCGCCTCCACCACAGCACGCGCCTTGCGTTCCTCGTCGTTCATCTCGCGCGTGGCCGTGGCCATGGAACGTTGCAGCAACTCGCGCTCTACCATCCGGGCCAAGTCCAGGAACGCGGCTTTTTCGGCCTCAGTGAGCACGCGGGGGCGTATATCCAGTGCGCATAAGGTGCCCACGACCAAGCCGCTCTCCGTTCCCAAGGGCACGCCCGCGTAGAACCGGGTAAAAGGCTCGCCGGTGACTAGGGGGTTGTCACAAAAGCGAGGGTCTTTGAGGGTGTCTTCGACAACCAGCATGTTCCGGCTTCCCAGGGCATACGCACAAAAAGCCATGTCACGTGGGACCTCACACCCCTCTATGCCCACCTTGGACTTGAACCACTGGCGGTTTACGTCGGTCAGCGACACCAGTGCGATAGGCACCTGTAGAAGCTGCGCCAACACGCGCGTCGCACGGTCGAAGCTTTCTTCGGCGGGTGTGTCCAGCAACGCAAGGCTGTGTAGCAGGCGCACGCGTGCGGCTTCGTTGGGTGGAACAGGAGCAATGTGCATAAATACTGTGACCGCGACTAATCAGACCGGTGCCGCCCAAGGTGCCACGGCACATAAGGCAGGCACGGTCTGTATCGGAATCAGGCACGGAAAACTTGAGTCACTGACGTTACAACGAGTGCGATGCCTGCGGTATGAACCGCAGGCCACTTCAGGGGTCAGGCGACTTTGAACATCGCGACCTTTTCGGTAAGGCGATCGGCCAACCGAGCCAGCTCCTGGCTGGCAGCGGCAACCTGCCGTGAGCCGCTGGCGGACTCGACGGTAGAGGCATGGATGCGGTTGATGTTCTGCGCGACCTCTTCGGCAACCGCGTTCTGCTGAACAGTGGCACTGGCGATCTGTGCGTTCATGTGGTTGATCGCCCCTACTTCCTCACTGATTTTGGAGAGGGCCTGTTGAGCGCTGCGCGTATGGGCAACGGTACGGGTGACCAAGTCGCAACTGCTGCGCATTGTTTGTGCGGCCGCTTCGGTACCGCTTTGCAGGGTACTGATCATCTGACGGATTTCTTCAGTTGACTGCTGGGTACGGTTAGCCAATGAGCGTACTTCATCAGCCACCACTGCAAAGCCCCGGCCATGCTCGCCAGCACGGGCCGCTTCAATGGCAGCGTTCAGGGCCAACAGGTTGGTTTGCGACGCAATGGCATTGATCACTTCGATTACGGTTTCGATTTTTTCGCTGTGCTTTGACACCGCTTCTACCGCCGACGTGGTCTGCGCCAAGGTAACGGCCAACTCGTCGATCGCATGGGTCGTGTCCCCAACCAAGCGGTTACCGCTCACGACTTCGTTATCAGCCTGACGCGTGGCGCCTGCGGCTTCCGAGGCGTAACCCGACACTTCACCGACCGTAGCAGCCATTTGGGTGATTGCAGTCGCAACCTGCTCGGCTTCACGAATCTGGGCACTGATGTGATCGTTGTTGGTGTTGGAGGTGGCCGATAGTTGGGTAGAGGATTTATTCACTTCCTGTGCTGCGATGCGCACTTGGGTAATGGTGTCAGACAGCCGACCCAATGCTGTTTTAAGTACCCCCATCACGCTGTCGGGGTAGCGCGTAACGATGGTCTGCTGCAGGTCTCCGGCCGCCAGGCGCTCGATGGCCTGCGCCACTTCAGTAGGCTCTGCACCCAGGGTCGATTTCACAAAGCGAATGATGAACACCGACAAGGTAATGCTCAGCAGCAACGCTATGCCAGTCGCCAGCAGCATCAGCCCGCGGAACTGGCTGGCAGTGGCCTGTACGGCACTGAGCTGAGACTTGATCGACGCCTCTTCAAGGTCGATCAGCGCGTTGATACGCTTGAGCCATTCGCTATAGTCCGCCGAGGTTTCACGCAGCAACAACGCCTGCGAGCCTGCGATGTCACCCGTACGACGCAGGTCGATGACTGCTTTTGTAGAGGCAAGTGTCTTCTGCTCAATCTCTTTGATGGCCCGCAGCATGGTCTGCTCTTGCGCCGTGGCAGTAGGCGAGCTCAGCAGCTGATCCATGGGCGTGGCGGATTCGATATAGGCATTTTCGAGGCTGGTAACTTCAGCCAAGTGGCCTGCCAAGGCCGCGTCGTTATCTACCAGCACCGCATCCCGTATGGCGATCGCCCGGTTATGCACGCTGCCGCGGAAGTTGATGGCATACCGCTGGATCTGGGCGGCGCTGCGGCTGACCTCCCCCAGGGTTGAATCGATAAACCCTACTCGCTGGATACCCACAGCGGTGATCAGGATGAGAAGCGATACAACGGCCGCGAAGCCGAGGCCTATACGTGTGGCCAGGGAAAAAGAGCGTGTCATGAGGGCGATCTCGGGAATGAGCGAAACTACGCCAGCCACTGATATCACTGAGCCAGCATTCGTTTCAATACAATACGGGGTTGCCCCTCACTCACACAATTGAAATTAACCCAACAGGTAATAGGGCCTTGCTATGGAACAGTGCCGAGAACGCTCAAAGTCAAGGCCCATGGTTCAGTTGTTACTAAATTGTCATGTACAGTGCGTTCGCCTTTCATCTGAAACAAGGACTCAATTCATGCCGCGACTTCCCTTCTCCCCCCTTGCTCGCCGTTTGGCATTCGCCATAAGCCTCTCAGCGCTGAGCCCAGCCGTGATGGCGGAGCCTCATAAGCAGGTTCAAGCCAGTGCAACGCACTACCAGGATGAGGCGCTTAAATTGTTGGAGCGGCTGGTCAACATTGACTCCGGCTCGGGGTATGAACCGGGGCTGTCGCAGGTGGCTGCCCTTACGATCGACGAGCTGGAAAAACTTGGCGCAACCATCGAGAGGGTGCCTAACACCGCGCCTGATACCAGTAAGCATGTGATAGCGACCCTAAAAGGCACTGGCAAAGCGAAGATCTTGCTGATGGCCCACATGGACACGGTCTTCAAGGAAGGCACGGCAGCAGAACGGCCCTTCCGCATCGAAAAAGGGCGAGCATATGGCCCTGGGGTCATGGATGACAAAGGCGGCATCGTGGCAGGCATCTACGCCCTGAAGGCCCTCAAGGACATGGGGTTCAAGGACTACGCCCAGATTACCTTCCTGCTCGACGCCAGCGAGGAGACCGGATCGGACGCCGCCACCGCGTTAATCAAAAAGACCGCTAAAGCCCACGACGTGACGCTGAACCTTGAGCCAGGCCGGCCCGCTGATGGCTTGGTGGTATGGCGCAAGGGCAGCGCGACTGCCGTGGTGGACGTCAAAGGCAAGGCTGCCCATGCCGGTGTAGCGCCGGAGCTGGGCCGCAACGCCGCCATGGAGGCCGCGCACCAGATCCTGCAACTGGGCAAGCTAGGTGATGAGGAGAAGAAAACCACGGTCAACTTCACGGTGCTCAAGGCCGGCGACCGTACCAACGTCATCCCTGACCAGGCGACCGCCAAGGCGGACGTACGCGTGGCCGTGCCCGAAGAGTTCGACCGCGTGGAGCAGGACATGGCCAGGATCTCGGCCAATAAGCTGATTGCGGATACGCAGGTGACCACCAGCTTGTTACGCGGCCTACCGCCTATGCCTCAAACTGCTCAGTCCGACAAGTTGGTTGCCATGGCGCAATCGATCTATGGCGAGCTGGGCCGCACGCTCACCATTGAAGGCAGCGGGGGTGCCGCAGACTCTAGCCTGTCCGCCGGCGTGGGCACCCCTACCCTGGACGGCTTTGGCATCGTGGGTGGCAATATCCACACGCCTGAAGAGTACGCAGAAGTGGACAGTGTCGCCCCGCGCATCTACCTGCTCACCCGGATGATCATGGAGTTGAGTGGCAAGTACTAAGGCCGCCTAGGCCTTGCGCGCTCAGTAATGACTTAATGGCTTAAAGGGAATAAACGCTCAGGGGTAGCGTCAGGCTAGGTGACTATCCGGCCTGGAGCCTACAGCAATGTCGAAACGCCTTCCCCTGAGCCCTGCGGCAACCCTCGCCAGGCTTGGTTTGATCGCTGCGCCGGTGGTGGTACTGGCCACCACTATGGCGTATGTACACGGTTGGCTGGACCCACACCGCGTAACCCCGGCCTTGGTGGTGGATACGTTACAGGCCAATGCGGGGGAGCATCCCGGCTACCGCCGCAACCATGCAAAGGGCGTGTGCGTCAGTGGCTGGTTCGACAGCAGTGGCCAACTGGCACAAGCCTCCACAGCTGCGGTATTCGCCCAGGGGCGCACGCCCGTGGTGGGCCGCTTTGCGCTGCCGGGGGGCAACCCTTATGCCCCTGACAGCAGCGTGCCCATTCGTAGCCTGGCCCTGCGTTTCACCCAAGCGGATGGCCAGCAGTGGCGTACCGGCATGAACAGCATGCCGGTTTTCCCAGTGGGCACCCCCGAGGCCTTCTTTGCCAGCCTGCAAGCCAGCCGACCCGACCCTGCCACGGGCAAGCCAGACCCTGCCGCACAAAAAGCCTTTTATGCCAGCCACCCTGAAACCGCACCCTTCCTGGCGTGGGTAAAAACCGCCAAGCCGTCTGCCAGCTTTGCCACCGAGCGTTATGACGGGCTCAATGCGTTCTACCTGGTGGCCAGCGATGGCACCCGTCAAGCAGTGCGCTGGGAAGTGATCCCGCAGAGCGTGACCCCCTCCCCCAGCGCGGGCGAGGGCGCAGACTACCTTTCACAGGACCTGCAGCAGCGGCTGGCAGCTGGCCCCTTGCGCTGGACCCTGCGCGTGACCTTCGCGAACCCCGGCGACCCGGTGGATGATGCCAGCAAACGCTGGCCTGACGATCGACGCACCCTTGATGCAGGCACCCTCGTTCTGGACCGCGCCGTGTCGCAGCTCGATGGCCCGTGCCGGGACATCAACTACGACCCGACCATCCTGCCGCAGGGGATCGAAACCTCAGGCGATCCGTTGCTACCTGCCCGTTCAGCGGCCTATGCCGATGGCTACCTGCGTCGCACCCGCGAAGTCGACACCCTTCACTCGCCCCAGGAGCAGCGCCCATGAGCACCCCACCCCGTCACTTTGCACCCCTGGCGCGCTGGTTACATTGGTCAATGGCCCTTGGGCTAATGACCATGCTGTTCGTAGGTGCGGGCATGGTAGCGTCGGTCTCGGCCCGACACGAATGGCTGGTTCAATTGCACAAGCCACTCGGGATCGCCCTGCTCGCCTTGGCAGTCGTTCGCCTGGCGGTACGCCTGGCCACTCGTCAGCCGCCGTTGCCCGCAGACCTGCCGGCGCCTCAGGCACTGGCGGCCAAGGCTTCCCACTGGCTGCTCTACGGTTTGATGCTGAGCTTGCCACTCATAGGGTGGGCGATGTTGTCAGCGGCTGGCGACCCGATCACTCTCGGCGCCGGGGTATACCTTCCGCCGCTGCTCAAGCCCGATGCGGCAACCTTTGCCTTCCTGCGCACCGCCCACGGGTACCTGGCGTACATGCTGTTCTGCACCGTGCTTGTGCACTTGGCAGCTGCGCTGTACCACGGCCTGATCCGGCGTGATGGGGTGCTCAGGAGCATGGCACGCGGCCGCTGACTGGCGCCGTGGGTTAGTGCACCCGCGCCTCGTTCCCGGTAAGGGAATCCCGCAGCATGGAGTCGAGGTTTTTCTCGATGGTCTGGCAGATGGTGTCCATCTGGATCTCGTGCTCACTGGTATGGAAGGGGCTTTGCAGGTCTGTACCAATACGTTCGATCGCCAGCAGCATGAAACCTACTACCGTAGACGCCAAAGGTGTAAACCAGCCTAACGACTCCACCAACCCCACGGGGACGATGAGGCAGAACAGCGAAATGAACAGCCGTGGGAAATACACATAGGGGTAGGGCAACGGTGTATTGGCGATCCGCTCCATGCCGCCTTGGCTGTTAGACAAATCCACTAGGGTGGACTCCAACCTGGACAGCCGAATGCTGTCCAGACGCCCCGCTTTGTATTCCAGGGCCAATAATGCCGCAGAGCCGTTGAGGATATCGTTGGCAAAGTTGTTGGTGCTGCGATTGCGCTCGAATTCCTCGGCAGGCACATACGCTCGGATCCGCTCATGGCAAGGTTGGCCGCGCAGTTGAGACGCCACACAGTTCACATACCCCACCTGGCGGCGTATCAGCACCGCCTTGATGGGGTTCTCTTCCATACCGTCGTTGTCCACCAAGGTCAGTACTTGGCGGGCAAAGCTACGCGAACTGTTAACCATCGCGCCCCAAAGGGTACGAGCCTCCCACCAGCGGCCATAGGCACTGCTGTTGCGAAAACTGATCAACACCACCAGCGCCGAACCCAGCAGGGTCAACGGCATCAGTGGCAAATTGATTTTGCTGTCGAGCACCAGCATGAAGTCGACAGTGACGGCAATGTCCCACAGCAGTAGCCAGAATAGTGCCCAGCCCACATAGCCCATGGTCTTGATGATTAAACGGTACTTTTTAACGATGGCAGCTTTCAAGACGAACCTCGCACAGGCAATCAGCATTAATGCGTAGCTCGGACGCCAGTTTTGGGATAAAGGTTCGCACGTTACGAGGCAAACCGACGGGCGCCTGAACCGTTTCACTTAAATGTGGCGGTGGCACTCCAGAAGCTGCCAGGATCGCTGCTCGAACCCGCGAGAAGCCCCCTTCCCAGCCAATCCGGTTCCCCTCGGCGGCCAATGCCGGGGTGCGGGTGGAGGTAGCGATGCGTTTCATGTAGTGATCCCCGCCCTGCCAGGGTTTGGTTTCAGCGATAAGCCGAGCACACCCGGCTGGGGCGTGGGCAAAACAGCCATGGCCTGGATAACCCTGATGGAGCGGTTGGGCTACGGGCAGCGGTGGGCTGCTCAAGGGGGCAACTGGGGCGCAGCCGTTACTACTGCACTGGGGCATATGTGCCCGCCTGGGCTGGTGGGTATTCACCTCAACATGGTGACGTTCCAGCCCACTGAGAACGAGATTGCACAGGCTACGCCGCAGGAACAACGCATGCTGGCGGATGCGAAACGCTATGACCAGGTGTATTCGGGGTACATGAAGCTACAAAGCACGCGCCCACAATCAGTAGGGTTTGCCCTAGCGGATTCCCCTGTCGGCCTGGCGGCATGGATTTACGCGTTGTTCCAGGATGTATCGCAAAGCGACGGGCAACCAGAACAGGTCATCGCGCTGGACGCCCTGATCGACGACATCATGATGTACTGGTTGCCCAACGCCGGGGCCAGTTCGGCGCGTTTCTATTGGGAGGCCATCCGAGAGATGCAGCGAAGCGGCCTGCCCGCTGCCCTACCCACGCCTGCCGGGATAAGCATGTTTCCTGGCGAACAACTGCGTTTATCAGAGCGCTGGGCACGTGCGCGATTTGACAACCTGAGGTTCTTTGGCGAAGCCGACCAAGGCGGCCATTTCGCTGCGATGGAGAACCCCACAACGCTCGTGGCGCCTGTGCGTGAGACCTTCCGTTCGCTGCGTTGGCTCGAGCGTTACCCTCCATGCCCGGAAGGGCGAATGTTATTCAAGGCATGTACGCACCGGGCTCACTGCACGTAGTCTTCCTGTAGGCACTCTTGAAACAGGAACGTCTCATGCAGTTGGAATGGCTCGAAGACTTCATCGAACTGGCCCGCGTGCGTAGCCTGTCACGGGCGGCCGAGAATCGGTGTGTGACTCACCCGGCGTTCGGTCGCAGGATTCGGGCCTTGGAGGAGTGGGCAGGCGCGGCGCTGATCGAACGCAAACAGCCGCTATCGCTGACGCCGGCCGGCTTGCTGTTTTTGGATGCCGCAACCCAATCGCTTGAGCTGCTGAACACTGTGCGGGCGCAGTTCCAGGCGGCAGGCCATAACCCGGACACTCCCGTGCGCATTGCCACAGGCCGCACCCTGGCCAGCGACTTTTTCCCAGATTGGTACGAAACGTTAACTGACCGCTTCGGGGTCTTCCCTGTCTCTCTCGTGACCAGCGGCGCTCAGGAAGCGATCAGGCGCCTGGCCGCCAGTGAGGTTGACTTACTGCTGATTTTTTCCAGCCCGCAAACTCACCTGCTGATCGATCCCGAGCGGTTTGAATCCATGACGTTGACCACCGAGGCCCTCTTACCAGTGAGCGCGCCTTTACCCGATGGCACACCGAAGTTTTGTATTTCCGCCGAGGGCCAGGGGCCCGCGGTGCCATGGCTGGCACTGTCGCCTTCGCTCACCCTGCGCGGCGCCCTGGCTCGCCACTTGGCCAGCCTGCCGCAACGGCTCAGCCTGCGCATGATTTATGAAGCTGACTCCTACGAGGCGATTCTCGAAATGACTCGGCGCGGCAATGGCCTGGCCTGGCTGCCGCGCATGGCCGTGAAGACGGCATTGCGTACTAGGGAATTAGTGATCGCTGCCGGCCCGCAGTATCAATTCACCTTCGACATTTCGCTGCATCGGCTGCGCGCCAATCGCGGTGAATTGCTGATGAGCATCTGGAAAGGGCTGCAGGACGACGCACCAATGAGGGGCGCGGGCTAATTCTTTTTAGCCACTGACCGCGCGGTGATCGCGCGCCCTTGCACCCCGTGCCGAAACAGCCCGCGGCTGTGCCGAATCAGCAATTGTCCCTGGCGGTGTGCTGATTGAAAGTGGGTACCGCGTCTGATGCACGCCGATGACATGACCCTTGGCGTCACCTCAGCGGCGCTGCCGTTCGCAGCCACTTGGCTGCCTTCAAAAAAATAACTCGATCAATAGGGTTCCATGGCCGGGTTGCGGCCGTTGATCCTCTCGTGAACTCGCCGGGGCACCGCTATGACCACACCATCATCCGCTTTGAATTCTGCGCCCCTCACCGGCAAGCGTGGGCCCTGGAAGGAAATCGTCGCCGCCAGCTTTGGCAACGCACTGGAGTTTTACGACCTGCTCATCTACGGCTATTTCGCTGTGGTGATCGGCAAGCTGTTTTTCCCTTCTGATAATGAGACCACGTCGCTGCTGCTGAGCGTCGGCTCCTTTGGGATTTCGTTTCTGATGCGCCCACTCGGCGCCATCGTGTTGGGCTCGTATGCTGACCGCGCTGGCCGTAAGGCTTCGCTCACCCTGTCGATCCTCATCATGATGATCGGCACGCTGATGATCACCTGCACGCCGTCCTATGAGCAGATCGGCTTGGCGGCCCCCTTGCTGATCGTAGTGGCACGTATGCTCCAGGGGTTTTCCACCGGGGGTGAATTTGGCGCAGCCACCGCCTTCATGGTCGAGCATGCCGACGCGCGTCGCCGGGGCTTTTTTGCCAGCTGGCAACTGTCCACCCAAGGCTTGGCAACGGTATTGGCCGCAGGTGTCAGTGCGCTGCTCAGCTACCTGCTGACGGATGTACAACTGGCTGACTGGGGGTGGCGTGTCGCCTTCGGAATAGGTTTACTGATTGGCCCGGTGGGGTTTTACATTCGCAGCCAGATCGACGAAACCCCTGACTTCCAGAAAGTCGCTGCCGACAAGCCGCAGAAAACGCCGTTGCGTGATGTATTGGTGAAGGGCCGCCTTAGCCTGTTGCTGGCGGTTGGTGTGGTCGCTGGTGCGACCGCGTTCAACTACGTGCACAAGCTGTACATGCCCACCTACGCCCTCAAACAGCTGCACATTGCCGCCACGTCTTCCTACCTGGGCGCACTGGTAACCGGCTTGACGCTGATGGTCATGGCGCCCGTGTTCGGCACCTTGTCGGATCGGTACGGCCGCTTCACCGTGTTGACCGTAGCACTGCTGGCAACAGGGCTGTCATCTTACCCCCTGTTCCTGCTGCTCACTCACTTCCCTAGCGTAACGACCCTACTCTTGGTGCAAGCCTTGGTGGGCGTTTTGATCGCCGCTAGCCTAGGGCCTATTCCTGCCATGCTCGCGGACGTTTTCCCAACCAGCATCCGGGGCACCGGGCTGGCGTTGAGCTACAACTTCTCAGTCACGCTGTTCGGCGGGTTCGCCCCCTTGATCGTGACTTGGATGATTGACGCAACCGGCAGCAAGATGGCGCCCAGTTTCTACGTGATCGGCACCGCACTGATCAGTGTGCTGGCCGTGGTCTGCCTCGCCCGGCGCATGCGCAACACCGGGCTTTCAGCTGGCGACCCCGCCTTTCATTGATAACCCGCCGCGCCGTGCCGTTGGGTACGGCACGGTGCACGAGCCTTTTTTACTGCCGGAGACACCCTCATGAAAACACTCGAAGACGTACGAGCTACGCTTAAACCTTACCCCATCGAGGTCGAATTTCCTGACCTCACGCCGTGGAAGCACAGCGCATCAGGTATTGATTATGTGCATTGTTTCGACAGCGACGTGCCAGGGCCGCATGTGATGGTTATGGCGCTAACCCATGGCAACGAAGTCAGTGGCGCAATCACCCTTGACCGCTTTCTAAAAGCCGGGCTGCGCCCTCGTCGTGGCCGCTTGACGCTTGCGTTTGGCAACGTCGAGGCCTACCACCAGTTCGACCCCCAGAACATCGACGCCACCCGCTACCTTGACGAGGACATGAACCGTGTATGGGTCGAGAGCCGCCTTGATGGCCCTGAGCAAACGCGGGAGCTGTGCCGTGCCAGGGCACTGCGACCCGTAGTTGAAACGGTGGACCTACTCCTCGATATCCATTCCATGCATGAAGAAGCCGCGCCCATCATGATGAGCGGCGCCTGCAAAAAAGGCTTGAGCATGGCTTCAGAGCTGGGTGTGCCGGCACACGTGATTGCCGACGTTGGGCACAAAAACGGCCGACGGCTGCGCGACTTTCAAGGGTTTGGTGATGAGTCGAGTCCAAAGAACGCCTTGCTCATCGAGACAGGGCAGCATGTCTCTGCCATCAGCGCCACCGTGGCCCTGGACACCGCAGCGCGCTTTTTGATGCTTACCGGCACGGTCGATGAAGCTGACGTCGCCCCGTTTCTACAACCCGCCACACCCGTCGCTCAGCAGTTTCTTGAGGTGACCGAGCCGATTATCGCCAAGACCATGGATTTTCACTTCTCTGAAGACTTCAAGGGCCTGGAGCTGATCGAACGCGCCGGCACCGTCATTGCCCACGACGGCGAGGAGCAGGTAGTGACGCCCTACGACAACTGCGTGTTGATACAGCCTTCCGTGCGCCACCTTGGCGAAGGCGTGACAGTGGTGCGGTTGGCCAAGGTCATTGAGGCGCCGTGATTAAGTGCAGGGCAGCGCGAAATAACGTGCTGCCCTTGATTACCAGGGTGCAACTATTATTAAGCCCTAAGTACTCGCTGTTGAACGCTCACCGAAACGTTCTTGGGTTCGATTTTGAGTTTGCCAAGCTGCTTTAGCAGCATTGAGATGTTTACCCGCGTATAACCTTCATTGGCCAAACTCAGACGCTTGGCCCCCATGACTGAATCGCCGAGGCCGGCAGTGAAGGGGCGCGAAGAAGCAGTATCCGGATCAGCAAGCCATTCTGACCATGAGCGTGGTGCTTCTTTGGGGTTTTGCTTGGCGTATTTGTAAAACAGCGAGATAAATTCCAAGCGGTCACTGCGAAGGCCAGCGCGCGGTGAGAGGCGTGCGCCGCCTATGCAATGGCGTGCCCTGCACAACACAGGGAACCTTTTTTCGCGTTAATTCACTCAGTGTGTCCAAGCAGCTGTTTACTCAACAGTGGTTCCTTGTCAGCCGTAGGCTCAGCACACCTGACCTGCCTTATGCTCAAGAGTGAAAAATGTTTCCGATTTCGAACGCCTTCGCCCATCGTACTTCGCCGGCCGTTGCCGCGGATAATGCCCACATACAGCAGGCCGAAGCTGGACCGTCCAATACCGTCAGCAGCGAGGTAGCCGAGCGGCCCCGGATGGGGTACGTGGACCAGCGCCATCGAAATGACGACCATGTGGCGCATTATGTTATCGCCCTGGAGCAGGCTGCGCGTCTAGATGCAGGGGATGGCGGCAAGGTATTGAGCCCAGCTGCCATGCAGGTGCGCAAGAACATGGCACAGCGGCTAGTCTCTTATATGAGTGAGCGCGGTATCGAAGCCCAAAATCAAACGCCGGAGCAACTGAGCCAACTGAAAAACGAATTTCTCTTCGCCCGATTACCTGAGGGATTAATTGATGGCATTGGCGACAATAGCCGAGCGTCAATGGATTCCGCTTTAGAGAAGTACCTGGACTGGCGTAAAAATGGCTTGATCACCATTCAACAGGGCGTCGTTATCGCAATTACCGAGCGGCAGCAGGCAGTCGCGCAGGGTAATATGCAGAGCTTGCGCAATTACCGCGTGGCGCTACAGGAACAGAAAAATCGCCAAGCCGGCGATGGCACAACAATGATCAGTGCGGCCGTGGCCGAAGAGCGCGGCGTTACCGCGTCGGGTTATCTGCAATGGATGAGCATCAATGAACATGCAGTCAGCGAGCTGACACCTGCCGACCTCAAGGCGCGCGCGGATGAATATGTCGCAGGCCGGGAAAGACTGCGCAAACGCAAGCGCGAGGGCAGTGAAGGTGCCAATACATCGACTTCTCATGTACTCGCTAACCAAGTCGGCAAATATCTGGATTGGCTGCACGCCGAGGCTGTGCAGAAGCAACGCGGCGTGTTGACTAGTCAGGTGGAGGGCAGTGAAGAAGCACTCCAGGCCAACCGGGCGGTGCTTGAGGATTATCGAGCGGCGCTGAAGTCTGCGCAGAGCACACCCACGCCCATCATCAGCAAGCCCATCAGCGCCAAAACCGCGCAAAACCGTGCCAGCTCCGCTTCGGGCCTGATCAAACATCTCAGTGACAAGGGACTGAACGTTCGCACGCTAGCGCTGGATGCGATGTCCAGCGAACTGGATGAGCTATATCGTAAGACGGCCACCAAGGCCACCAAGGCCACCGTTGACAAGCTTAAAAGCGAAATCGGCAAGTTTCTCGAATGGCGCAACCATGCTTTCCAAGGCGGTAGCGCTACCGCCGCCACTGCGTTTAGCCAAGATCAACTGGCTTGCCTTGAAAGCAATGCACAGTATCTGAGCCAATACCATTGCGCGTTACGGGACGCTGCAACGCCAGCACCTGGGCAGGCGGCGGCCCTGATTGGGGAAAATCCGCGCAAGAATCGTGGCATTACTGCGTCCGCGTTCGTCTCTTGGATCCAGGGTAATCATACGCTTGAGTCACTCGATGAGGACGAATGGCATGGTTTGAAGAATGACTACCTGCAAGCTAAGTTCACGCTGACGGAAGGCGCAAAACCTAGTTCTAGCTGGCGTGCCGAAGAAAGCAATTTGAACAAGTACATTGAATGGGCCATCACCGGTAGCGTTTCTACGCAAAAGGGTGGTGCCACGGCTGCACCTACGGACCGTTGGGCGCACACCAATACGCAGCGGCTGAGCAATTATCGCAATGCGCTAGCGACTGCAGCGCAGACACCTGCTGGCGACGGTGGCAAGCTGATAAGCCCTTTCGTTCAACAGAGCCGTGGGGCTGCGGCGAAGAATTTCATGCAGTGGCTTTCAGCAAAGCACATAGATTCCACCACGCTTGACCTTCCAGGCCTATCCGAGGCAATGAATAATTTTATTTACGATCGTTATCCGGGCAACTTGGCTAATCGCGAAAAGCTTATGAGCAATGTGCGGCCTTTCGTCGATTGGCAGGTGGAGAAGACCGTCAAGCCACAGCGTGGGGTTGATATTGTTCACGATCGTGAAATACAGGCGATCATGGAACAGAACAAATTCTGGTTGTCGCGCTACCACGACTCATTAACGGATGCCTCTGACGAAGGCGCGCAACACTTGTCTGCTTCGGCGCTAAAAAATCGCAAGGTGCAGGCAAATGGGTTTACGCGCTATTGCAGCCTTGAAGGGCATGTCCTTAAAAGACTAAAGAAGGACAATATAGACACGCTGAGCGCTGCCTATTTGTCGGATAAGCTTCCCGAGGTACGCGCCAGTGCGCGGAGCTCGCTGCGGCCGTATTTGGACTGGTTTGTGACAGAACGTTCAATCGCCAGTGGAAGATCGAGCCCAGGGCTGTTCGTGAGTGACGGTGAATAAGCGCGCGTGGGTTACACGGCTATGGTGTTCAGGGGGTGCTGTTCATTACAGCCTTAAACGCTGGGTAGCGCTGACGCGCTACCTAGAAGACGGGGCCGTGCCCAATCGACAACAACCAGGACGAAAACCAGATACGAGCGTGGACACTGGAACGCTCAAGCATGAGCCTGATCCAATCGGCACCCATGAACAGGCATGATCCGTGTGCCTATCTGAAAGATGTGCTGACACGGCTGCCTACATAGCGGGCGAGTGAGATCGAAGAGCTGCTGCCGCATCGATGGCAACCAATTTAGTTACTCAAGATGAAATGCCCCGGCGCTTACAAAGCATCATGTTGAACAGTGTCTTCACCAGACGCTTGCACTCGGTAGGCTTTTAAGGGTGAAGTGTTCGTGCTCCCCAGAATTCGCACCAAGAAAGACCATATTTTGACTAATACCCTGAAAGCTAGAACACCTAAGGAAGCTCTGAAGTAGGCATCGATTTCTGATGCCCTCGTGGCCCGAGGTTCAAAAAAGCTAGCCTGGTCAGGTAAACAGGCTTTTCCTGCTTTTAACTCATCGTTTTTCCTTCGAACAGCACCTTTTCCAAGGCGCTTTTCCGCATTACAGGTGCACCTCGGCCGTTGAGGGCTTTAGTGCGACATTGAATCGTATGCCATTGGCGGCTCGTAAAACGCTGACGTATGACAGAGGTCGGGAAATGGCGCGGCACGCTGAAATCACTCAGCGCACCGGCGTGGCGATCTACTTCTGCGATCCACACAGCCCCTGGCAGCGGGGAAGCAACGAAAACATCAACGGATTCCGCCAGTATTTGCCCAAGGGGGCCGATCTGTCAGGTGTAAGTCAGGAGCAACTGGATGCCATTGCATACCAGTTGAACATCCGTCCGCGTCAGCGATTTGATTATAAGTGCCCCATTGAAATGATGACTGCCATGATGGCTAAGCATCACCAGCCCCCCTCCTCCTTAACTCAATAGCTGTGTTGCACTCAGCCTTTGCAACCGCCCTTTTAAGAAAGCTGATTCGGTACACGGAAGCCAACGCTTAAGCGGTGTCACGGTCCGCACCGCAGCAGGCAGTCAGGCAGCGCTTATATCGCTGCGCTTCGGAACTCTATGGCGGGATTTACCACTCATTTCGGTTAATCTTAATCATAGGAGTCGTGCAAATGGCCATTCAGTTTCCAGGCGAGCGCACCATGCTACACCCGCCTACAAACCAAGATATTGAGTTTCCAGGTGAAATTAAAATTTTGAACCCTAATGGCGGGGTACAAGTGGCGACTGCGGCAGTTGCAGATCAACACCGAACACCTGGAGACGCACGGCCGACGGTCCCCATATCACCCTTCCGTTTAGCTGATTTACCTACAGAGTTACAACAAGCTGTAGGCCGTGAGGTACAAGCTAATCCCAATAGGCTTCAGGGCGCGAGTTCGATGGAAGCATTGATGGTGGCAAACAAACACCTACGTACAGTTCTCGAAGGTGATAAAAACACCGCACTAAAACATAGGATGAATAAAAAAATTATTAATGCAGTACATAGATTACCTCTTACCAGTCTAAGCACCTGTCCTCTTTCAACTCTCCAATTGGTTACGGCAACCAAAAGAAGAGAGGCTTTGAAATTGGCATTTTCGAGCGACGATGAAGTAGAACAATTGGAAGCTCTTACTGATTGGGCGAGCCGGTTGCCAGCACTAAGCAAAGCAGAGCAGAAAGAGCTAGTTGACTTCGCGATCGAGTGTCAAGACCAAAACTTAGAAGATCACATAAGCGACTTTATAGGCAATATGGGTTCAGGGTTGCACGTGCTTGATTCTAGGCAACATGAGTCTTTGGTAAACACCATTATAGGTATGGAAAACGATGGTAAAAGTCGGGCCATTTTGCATTTCGGAGAAGGCTTGCATTCGCTTCATGAAGATCTAAAACAAGCTTTGGTCGATACCACCTTACATATTAGTGATGCTGATTACAGCAGCGCTGCTATTTGTGGAATGGCTGAGGGCCTTGATGCTCTTGCTCCGTTTCAATGCACCAAGCTTGCCAAAGCGGCCTTAGCCATTGAAGATGAAGAGCTACGGGCCGATGCGCTCAATGCTTTAAGCCCTCATTTGGCTTTACTGCAACCGGCAGAACAGAACGGATTGATAGATGCTGCCTTTTCCCTAACTGATCTTGATGATCGAGCTCGGGTTATCGATGCGCTTACCCATAGCCTAGCCAAGTTTGATAATACCCAATATATTGAAATACTCACCCAACTAAGTTTAAAAATATCTAATTTTCCAGATCAAGATAAAGCAAATTTTATTCATAGGTGTGGCACAGAGTTAAAATTTTTGAAGCACCCTATGGATCATAGCCTCCATCACGCCTTGGTCAATGATGCATTCGCTATTCCAATGGAAGCACATCGAAGCTATGCTATTAGGGGCCTCGCTGATGGACTGCATATGCTTAGTATCAGCGATAGGGACCGTTTGGTAACGGCTGCATCAGTATTTACGGAGGAAGAGCACAAGCGTGATGCTTTAATTGGGTTGATTAAAAACCAAGAATTTCTAACAGGGGATCAACAAGCCTCGCTATTTGAGGCTATGCTGGAAATGACCAGTGAAAATAAGGCGATCACTATTTCCGAGCTAGGCACAGCAATCGGGTTACTTACTTCACCCCAGCGCGAACAATTGGTCACGGCTACGCTTGCAATGAATAATGAAATTGAAAAAAGCTTAGCCATCGCAGGTTTAGGAAAGGCTATCAAGAATCTAACCGATAATCAATGTGGTCGGTTGGTTGACGCTACGTTACATATGGTAAATGAAGTAAATAAAACCCAGGCCATTGAAGGTCTAGCCGGAATACAAGGCGCACATAGAGAGCGTGTGATCGACTGTGCACAAACGCTATCTGTCAGTAATCAAATCAAAGCATTGCACGCTTTAACCGAGCACATGACATGAGAGACTAGCATGTTTCGGCATCGCGCCCTGGGCTGATCTTGCCCACTTCCAGTGGACACCCCGTTAAGCGATACACTGCAACGAGGTGAACCATGGCAAGCCAAGCAAAAACGATGAAACACACCCGTAATCGTCACTCTCAACCTACAAAGATGAAGCGCTGGCCTTGGCCGACCGGGTCGGCGTCAAACAGGCTGCTGAGCAGCTCGGACTTCATGCGTCGCAGCTCTACGGCTGGAAAAACAAGAAGCATCAGGCCAAGGACAGTACCGAGCGCGAGCAATCGCTTGCCGACGAGAATGCACGGCTCAAGCGGCAGTTGGCTGAGCAGGCGGAGGAGCTGGCCATCGTAAAAAAGGCCGCCGCGTACTTTGCCAAGAACCTCAAGTAAAGTACGCCTTCATGCAGGCTCATACCCTGGAGTTCTCGATCAAGGCCATGTGTCGCGTGCTGGGCGTTGCGCGTAGTGGCTATTACGCGTGGCACTCATGCAACGCATCAGCACGTCTGCAGCGAAGAACCCAGTTGGATCAGCAGGTGGCCCATGCTTACGCTGCTCGTAAGGGCCGTAGTGGTGCGCCGCGCTTGTGTCACGACCTACGAGACGTGGGGCTGACCTGCAACCGCAAGACCGTTGCTGCCTCGATGCGTAGGCAGGGGCTGCGCGCCAAAGCCGCCAGGAAGTTCAAAGCCACCACCTACTCGCGCCACACGCTGCCGGTAGCAAAGAACCTGCTCAACCAGGATTTCACCGCCTCGGCACCGAACCAGAAATGGGTAGGCGATATCACCTACCTGCACACCAATGAGGGTTGGCTCTATCTGGCAACGGTCATTGACCTGTACTCACGCATGGTAATCGGCTGGGCTATGAGCGAGCGCATGACGGCGGATCTGGTCTGCGATGCCTTGCGCATGGCGCTATGGCGGCGCAAACACCCCTGTGGTGTCATTGTGCATAGCGACCGTGGCAGCCAATATTGCTCTGCGGCCTACCAGCACTTGATCGTCGCCTACCAACTCAGATGCAGCATGAGCGCCAAGGGTAACTGCTACGATAACGCATGTGCAGAGAGCTTCTTCCACAGCTTGAAGGTCGAATGCATTCATGGCGAGCAATTCAGCAGTCGTGCTGAAATGCGTGAAGCGGTGTTTGAATACATCGAAATCGATTACAACCGCCAGCGTCGTCACAGCACACTGGGGCACATCAGCCCACATGCCTACGAGGCTCGGATGAGTGCTTAAACCCGTGTCCACTGGTGCCGGGCAAGATCACTGCAGAAGAACCGACAAAAGCCACCCGTAAGGCTCGGACAGTAAAGCGCTATAAACACCCTGATACCGGCGAAGTCGTTGAGACCAAAGGCGGCAATCACAAGACTTTGAAAGCTTGGAAAAATGAATACGGGTCTGAGACGGTTGAGGCTTGGGCCGAATAACTCGCTCGAGCGCTTATCAACAGCGAAGGGATGCCAATGAGCCGGTTCCTAATTGAAGAATACGAGACGATTGACGTAGATGTGGTACGCGCCAACTGCGACCAGGTGTACGCAGTTGAACTGACGCTGGACGGACACGTCTGCGCCGGTACCCTGTGCGTTCTGGCGGAGCCGAACACGTGTGGTATCCCTGTGCGCAAGGCCATCGTCAACGACACGCATGCACCTTTTTCAGATCAAGAGACAGAGCGTGAAGCCCTGCTTCACGCTCTACGCAAGCTTTACAAACTCGCCTCTGGCCGAACGCTGCGGGTGCCTAAAGCGTGTATTGGAGCGGGCCCCTATGGGCTTGCAGCCCATAGCCCTCGTATTTATAGCGACCTTTGCCAAATACTGGCTGACCACTTTGGTTATCACCAACCGTTCAGCACGGCTACCCATCCCATGACGGGCAACTACGTCGGTGAGACATACCACCACGAGATTTTCAAAGAGGTGTGCATGCGAGGCGGGTATTACATGACCTCCTTCGTTGCAGAGAAGCATGGTCTGACCCTAGAACAGCTGAAAGCATATTGCCTGATTGCCGGGAGAGAGCTTGATGCCCAGGGCAAGCTATTTCCTTCCCACCTTCCAACCTATCGGTGGGCGAGTGATGATTAGGTGAGTTAGCTGTTCACAAGGGAAACCTGAAGGGTATGGGGGCTGACTGATGCATGTGGCTGCATAGAACGGGTGTTATGTTAAATCAAGGCAACTGCAATGGGGTTGGTCAGGAGGTCTGCGGAAGGTTGCTGCGCATTCGACCTTACCAATGGCGCCCGCCATCGGACGCTGGGGACCCCACTGGCTTCCCTCCCTTCCCTTCTCTAGGATCGTTCCATGTTGGCCGTTCTGTTTGGCGCTCCAGCGCTGGGATCCAGTCCAAATGCGCAGTTGTTCGAATGAGGTTCAGCCAGGGTCGATCCCGATGGATGTTTCATGGCAGGCGGTGCCTTTCACCGGTAAGGGAGCAGCCCCTGATGATATTGTGCACACACAGATAGGAGGCGATCCTGGCTTGATGTTCCTGTCGCAGGAATCCGGTGAGGACGCTTGGGACCTGATGAACTTAGTTGTCAGGGAAAACGTAGGGATGTAACTTGAGCCAGATCATCATTTATCGAGACGAAGACCGCGAGGTCGCAGTCCGTCTTGAAGGGGAAACCGTCTGGCTCAGCCAGCGCCAAATGGCCGATATTTTCGACTCCTCGACTGACAACATCGGTCTCCACCTGAAAAACGTCTACGCCGAGGGCGAACTCGAGGAGAAAGGAACAACCGAGCAATCCTCGGTTGTTCAAACCGAAGGCAGCCGACAGGTAAGGCGTCGGGTAAAGCTGTACAACCTCGATGCAATCATTTCGGTCGCGTACCGGGTCAATTCCAAGCGCGGTGTACACTTCCGTCAGTGGGCCACACGGATCCTGAAAGAACACCTGACCCAGGGTTTTACCATCAACCGGGAGCGGTTCGAGGCCAACGCACGCGAGCTTGAGGCCGCCTTGGTCTTGGTCCGCAAGACCGCGCAAGCTCCCGCTCTCAACGTCGACAGTGGCCGCGGGCTGGTCGAGATAGTCAGTCGCTACACACAGACGTTTCTGTGGCTGCAACGCTATGATGAAGGAATGCTTTCCGATCCCGTGGGTAGCCCGGGACGCGATCTTCCGTCCCTGGGGGAGGTACGAACTGCGCTCCACAGCCTGAAAACCCATCTGATGGAGCATGGCGAGGCCTCCGATCTGTTCGCACTCGAGCGAGGCGACGGACTGGAGGCGTTGCTGGGCAACCTCGAGCAGAGTGTCTTCGGGGAGCCCGCTTACCCTACACTGGAAAGCAAGGCTGCCCACCTGCTGTATTTTGTGGTGAAGAACCACCCGTTTACCGACGGCAACAAACGCAGCGGTGCCTATCTGTTCGTGGATTTTCTTCACCGGAACGGACGCTTGCTGGATGACAACGGCGCAGCGGTCATCAACGACACTGGCCTGGCTGCCTTGACCTTGCTGGTTGCCGAGTCGGACCCTCTGCAGAAAGAGACGCTGATACGCCTGATCATGAACATGATCGCGCCGGGCAACTCGCCTGGTGCTCGCCCAGCCGTGACGGGATGATCGATTGCAAGGGCGCTCTACTGCTGGTAGCAACGCGTCCCTGATGCATCGGCCTGACCTGCGTAGTCTGTACTCACTGACCGCTTACAGCGGATCCTCTGGATTACACAACGTCGGTGGCAGGAAGTACCGGGTTAGTAATATCACCCGGCCCGTAGGAACAGGTCACAAGGCGCCCAGGCTGTAGGGGATAATGCCTTCGGCACCATGCCCTGCACTGGGGTAAAGCAAATACCTTGATAGTGATCAGGGACCATCTGCTAGCCGGGAGTAGCTGGTCAAGTACTTCTGAGGTCATGTGCCGTCGGTGCCCCGGTGTGCTGAAGAATGCGGATCCGACGGCATTCAAATCCCCACTCCACCCATGGCCTCGCGCATTCCTAACGACCGCAGCGGTTACCTGGTCTCACGTCTGCTTGGTCATGTCAGTCATGCTTGTCGGCTGTCAACACATGACTGTCAGGGCAAGCCTTCCATCGCGCAGGAGCATCGCTAAAGACCGACCGGGCCGCCAGGCGCTAGGCTTGATCAGATCTTTCCAACCATGTACCGACAGCCCGATACGCTTGGCTATCAGATGCAGCGGTAATCCCCCCATTTTTAGCACGCGCCAGAAGTAGAGATCAGGCCACGAGGGCCAACTTCTGTTTGGGGGTAATGCCTCCGAGAGCCATATTCGGACGCTTGTGATTGTATGTCCAGATCCAGTTTGTGCCGTAATCCTGAACCTCTGCGATTGATTCAAACAGGTAATGACCCAGCCAGTCATGACGCAGGGTACGGTTGTAGCGCTCAACATAGGCATTCTGCTGTGGATTACCCGGTTGAATGTATTCCAGGCGGATACCCCGTTTCTGGGCCCACAGCGTCAACTTCGTGCTGATGTACTCAGGACCGTTATCGCTGCGGATGGTGTGTGGTTTACCACGCCACTCAATCACTTGATCCAGTGCCCGAACCACACGTTCGGCCGGTAGCGACAGGTCGATCTCCATGCTCAAGGCTTCGCGGTTGAAGTCATCAATCACATTGAAAATCCGAAAGCTGCGTCCGTCAGCTAATTGGTCGTGCATGAAGTCCATCGACCAGCACTGATTGATCGCCTCTGGAACGGCCAGCGGCTCGGGCTTTTCCCGCACGATTCGTTTGCGCGGTTTGATCCGCAGATTCAGCTCAAGTCCGCGGTAAATTCGGTACACCCGTTTATGGTTCCAGCGATAGCCCTTCACATTACGCAGATACAGAAAGCACAAGCCAAAACCCCAGTTTCGCTGGTTATGGGTAAGCCGAATCAAGTGATCGGCAATCTCGGCATTTTTCGTCGCTAGACGCGGTTGGTAGCGATAGCAGCAGAGGCTGACTTTGAAGGCCATACACGCCAGCTTGATACCGATCTTTCCTGAACGTACAGCCTGTTGCGCCATCTCTCGTCGTCGAGATGGCTTCACCACTTTTTTGCCATCGCTTCCTGGATGACTTCGGCTTTGAGACGCTCCTCGGCGTACATTTTCTTTAATCGACGGTTTTTTCCTCAAGCTCGCGTAGTCGAGCCATCAACGATGCGTCCATACCACCGAACTTGGCTCGCCACTTGTAGAAGGTAGCTGAGCTGATACCGTGCTCACGACACAGCTCTGGTACTGGGCTTCCAGCCTCGGCTTGCTTGAGGATGGCAATGATCTGGCTGTCTGAAAAGCGGGATGTCTTCACGCAGAATTTCCTTGATCCGATTAGGAGAAAATTCTACTTCCGGCGAGTACTTTTTTTCAGGGGGGATTACCCAGCGACAGCTTGTCGCGAAAGTACATCCGCCGGATTTTCCCATCATTTCCATGCTGAACACCCTGTGTTCTCCTGCTCGGAACATGAGCAGAAGCAGTTGAACACCTAGGTCAGTTTTGGGTTGCAAAACAGCCTTTACTGGGTCAGTTTTCGGTCAGCGGCAACAGCAGTCAGCCAATCAGACGAAATTCGCCCCAAATCGGCCAAAAGCAGGCGAGGTTGTCAATAATAGCTGTCATTCGACTCGACAATGAGCACTAAAAATTTTGCAATTCACCATAGCTGGCCTTTTGCCATAAAATGTGATATTTATTCTTGAGCCAACTGCTGATTTATAATAGGGTTTATATATGCCTCTACGCTTTAGACAAACGTTTACACTTTTCCCAGGTGTCCGCCTGAATATTGGTAAGCGTGGGATAAGCGCAAGCATCGGTATACCCGGCGCTACAGTAAATTTTGGAAGCAAAGGAATTAAAGCGACAGTAGGGTTACCCGGTTCTGGCTTATATTATACAACGCCTACCTTGCCATACGACGATGGGCGCTCTGTTGCCGTTCAGGTTAATCCCTCTTCCACCTTGCCTAATCTTGAATCCCGTCTGCCCCAAACTAATACCCCAGCCAGCGCTAAGACATATATGCCACAGATTGGCATGAATGAAATATCCAGTGCTTCGGTTGAAGTTCTAACTAGCTCATCACTTGTTCCCTTAAGGGATTTGATCGCTAAAGCACGAGCGCAAAGAGTAGAGGTTAGGGCTGACTTGCTAGATGCTATTACGGAAGAGTTAAGACAAAACAGCGAATTGTCGCGGCGTAAATCGAGCTTTTTCCGCTGGTTTTATAAGCGCCGTATTGCCGAGATTGATACTGAACTCTCCCTCACGCAAGCGGAAGTCTCTCGCCTTTCTTCGTGGGAGGAAAACACAAAAATCTCTATAAATTTTGAAAGTAGTGATGCTTCCCAACGGGCTTATGCCACAATGGTTCGTGCGTTTGATGTATTAAAGAAAAGTACCAGAATCTGGGATATTACGGCGGACAAGGCAACAGACCGTTTCTATGATAGAACTTTAGCTACGCGATCTGTTGATCGTCACCCTGTTACTTTTGACTTCAGCTCTACTGATTTGATTGAGTTCGCGGGAAGCGCAATGCGGTTTGAAAATGTTAATGGCGATGATATATTGTTATACCCAGGAGTGGCCGTTATTCCGCGAGTCGATGAAGCATTCGCCTTGATCGATATACGCGAGCTACAAATCCATGCTACAAGTCGAGGGTTTTTTGAAACTGAAGAAGTTCCCAATGATGCTGATATAACTGGGTATACATGGGCAAAGACAAATAAAAATGGATCGCCAGACCTTAGATTTAAAGATAACTTTAAGATACCAATATGCAGTTATGGAAACATTACATTTAAATCAAAAACTGGAGTAACAGAGGAGTACATGGTGTCTAATGCTTATGCAGCTCAAGCTTTTGCTCATGCAGTCAATCGTTACCAGCTAGCTTTAGCTGAATCGGATAATCTGGTATGAATAATTACCTTATAGCAGCTAGAGGTGTAGCGAATTGATTTATGGTATGATAGCGGCAAAAACTGAGTGCAACACCTGACCTTTCCGGTACGGTATGCCTATGTCCTATCAAGAGCTCAACATCGAAGAACGCGTGACCATCCAAATAGGCACTCTTCAGGGCCTGAGCCTGAGGGCCATTGCCAGGATGCTCGACCGAAGCCCTTCGACCATCAGCCGCGAAGTGCGCCGCAACAGTCTGACCGCTCATCGCTATTCAGCCAGCCAAGCCCAGCAACACATGCGCTCTCGCCGCCAGGTCTGCCGCCCTGCGCTAAAGCTGGTCCCAGGCAGCGACCTGTTCGATCTTGTGGTCTATCTGTTGCGACAACGCTTTTCCCCACAGCAAATTGCAGGCAAGCTCAGGTCCATGGAATTTCCTAACTTTGAAGACACCTTCGTCTGTCGCGAGACCATCTACAACGCCATCTATGCGCTGCCAGTGGGCGAGCTTCGCAAGGAACTGATCATCTGCCTTCGCCAAGGCAACACCACCAGGCGCCCACGGTCTGGCGGTGTTGACCGGCGCGGTCAAATCCCTGATCTGGTCAGCATTCACGTACGACCGCCAGAGGTAGAGGATCGGCAAATGCCGGGCCATTGGGAAGGCGATCTCATAAAGGGCAAGGCCAATGCATCGGCTGTCGGGACCCTGGTGGAGCGAAGTACAGGCTATCTGATGCTGGTCAGGATGAACGATGCGACGGCCACCTCGGCTGTTGAGGGCTTTAGTGCGGCATTGAATCGTATGCCACTGGCGGCGCGTAAAACGCTGACGTATGACAGGGGTCGTGAAATGGCGCGGCACGCTGAAATCACCCAGCGCACTGGCGTGGCGATCTACTTCTGCGACCCGCACAGCCCTTGGCAGCGGGGCAGCAACGAAAACATTAACGGATTGATCCGCCAGTATTTGCCTAAGGGAGCCGATCTGTCAGGTGTAAGTCAGGAGCAACTGGATGCCATTGCGTACCAGTTGAACATCCGTCCGCGTCAGCGATTTGATTACAAATGCCCCATTGAAATGATGACGGCTATGATGGCTAAGCATCACCAGCCCCCCTCCTTAACTCAATAGCTGTGTTGCACTCAGCCTTGGCAACCGCCTATTTTAAAAGGGAGATTATGAATTTCGATAGTAAGAAATATTAGCAGCTTAGCTTCAAAGGATTGATAAAGCTTAATAGCTGAGCAGAACGCCTTAGATAAGCCCAACACTGCTGGTGCGCGCCGGCACATTATAATTGCTGGTGGAATATGGACTATCTCTTTGTGCGCTGCGTCTCTTGTGGAACTGTACAAAGGCGGCATAGGTATAGGTGTTTCCAGAACGACAGATTATGTTGAATTGTAAATGTGCCGCGCAAGCGCTAAGTACCTGTGGCGTACCGAATTGACCGAAAGAAAAAGGCGCTACACACTGGCTGGTCCAGCATCGTCTGTGGTCTTGCGCAGGTAATGCCGGAGACTAAATGCCAATTTCCTCGAGCCAATAGATATTGGGATATGGGGGGTGTGGAGAAAAAGAACGCTGTGGCGTTACCTGCACTGGCATAGAGTAGTTCTTTAAACTGAGCTGGTCTAATGGCCCCGGACACCTCGATAGGTGAAAATGACCTTATCGAGGAGCTCCCATGACCAAGAAATACAGAAAATTCGACCCCAGCTTCAAGCTGGAAGTTGTCAAGATGATCAAGGACCAAGGGCGCAGCATTGCTGAAGTTTGCCGTGACCTGGACCTAGGCGAAACCGGTGTGCGCCGATGGCTGCAGCAGTACGACGCAGAGAGGCTCGGTCAGCCCGGCATTGGTAACCCATTGACTGCGGAACAGCAGCGTATTCGCCAGCTTGAGCAGCAAGTCCGCGAGCTGAAAATGGACAACGACATACTAAAAAAAGCTACGGCCTTCTTTGCCCGCGAATTGAAGTAATCCATCAGTTGGTTGATCAATTACAACGCAAGGCCTTCCCGGTGGCGCGTGTCTGCCGGGTGCTGCGGATTAGTAAGTCAGGATTCTACGAGGCACGTCAGCGTGCCGCAGAGAGGCGAGTGATCAGTCCAGTGCCGATCAGGCTGCGTGCTGCTTTTGCGGCCAGCGGCGGTGCGTATGGAAGCCGTCGGTTGCGCGAGGTTCTGCGTCGACAACAGGTCAACATCGGGCGCTACAAAGTGCGTCGACTTATGAAGGAAAACGGCCTCAAACCGGTGTGGAAAAGAAAGTTCGTGCATACCACCCACAGTGACCATGGTCTGCCTGTGGCCCCAAACTTGCTCGCACGGCAGTTCACGGTGGCCGCCCCGAACCAAGCCTGGGTGGCGGATATCACCTACGTACGCACCGGTAGTGGCTGGCTGTACTTGGCGGCGGTGTTGGATCTTTACTCGCGCAAGATCGTGGGCTGGTCGATGGCGCCGCACATGCACGCAGAGCTGGTAAACAGCGCGTTGCAGCTGGCGATAACGCAGCGTGCTCCACCACCTGGCTTGATCATGCACACTGACCGTGGCAGCCAATATGCCAGCGCTTCCCATCGCGAACTGCTGAGCCGCCATAAAATACGGCAGAGCATGAGCCGAAAAGGCGACTGCTGGGACAACGCAGTGATGGAACGGTTTTTCCTAAGCCTGAAAATGGAACGGGTATGGCGTCAGAACTATGCAAACCAGGCTGAGGCGATCAAGGATGTGACGGACTACATCGTACGGTTCTACAACAGCGAACGGCTGCACTCAACGCTGGGCTACAAAGCCCCGAATGAGTACGAGCGACTAGCGGGCTAGACACCACCTATTGAGGTGTCCGGGAAAACTTGACCACTACACCGTCGTTCAGTTTGGTATCGAGCAGGGCTACCTGCAGCTGCTTGTTAATCCCTTCAAGGGCACGACAGTAATCCCGCCCACGAAACGGAAAAAGACAGTGGCTCACCATGCAATTGATGCAGCCCGAAATTGGCTGCTGATGCTGGAGCAAGATGAGCGAATCGAAATGAAACGTGCACGTATCACTCCCGCCTGGTTCTGGCTCACGGTGTTCGAAACCTTTCACCTCACCGGTATTCGCCTCAAAGCGTTGCTGTCGGTTCGGCTAAAGGACGTTGATCTCAGGCAGCGTTTGCTAATGATTCGTGGCGAAACCGAAAAAACTCACCGAGACCATATGGTCCCTATTCCCGAAGATCTTTATCCCCTGTTAAAGCAGTTGGTAGAAGCGGCTCATGCCACTGGCTTTTACCCTAATGACCAGCTGTTTAACGTTAACCGCTTTTCGACTTACTACCATCGGGATGAAATGGACACAAACCAAGTGGAGGCCATGTACAAAAAGCTGATTGCGCTCACTGGTACCCGCATGACGCCCCACCGTTTCAGGCACACCTTAGCCAGTGACCTTATGCGACAGCCTGAGCGGAATATTCATATCACCAAGCTACTGCTCAACCACTCAAACATCGCGACGACCATGGAATACATCGAACCTGACTACGATGTGATGCGCACGGTAATGAACGAGCGGGCCGATGTTCAACGTGGCCGACCACGCCACTATGCCAAGGTTGAAAGAACCTCTGCCTCGGCGAACCCGGCTACGGCGCAACTTCAAGCGTTCGCTGCCGAGGCGCTACAAGGGTTGTCAGCAAAGCATGGCCCATCACCGGCTGGAGCGACCCGCCAGGGCTTAGCTAAAGATCCAAAGCACTCAGCTGAAGCAACTCCCCCACCTCTGGACCAAGGTTTCAAGTTGCTAAGCCTGCTATTACAAGCGAGCTTGGCAGGCAACATAGGCAATGAAAAGGTGCAGAGCACTAGCAGAGAAGAGGACGGTCTGGCTGTGGCAGAAAGCGAGAACAAGAACTGGATAGCAGGAATGACGCCAGGGTATCTACGCCGCGGTTAGGCTGCTGAAACAGCTTGAAGCAGCTCGATTGTGATTTGACAGCATTCTGTTCGCGGTATATGTTTTGCGCCAGACGGCTGCAAGCCAGAGCTACGGAAACGCGAAAACCCTCCAATGTGGAGAATTCAGGCAGAATATGGTGGGTCGTGTGGGATTCGAACCTACGACCAATTGGTTAAAAGCCAACTGCTCTACCAACTGAGCTAACGACCCCTTTTGGTGTGCCGTATCATACTGATTTTTAAGCAGTAATCAACCCTATGATGGCAAAAAACTAGAAATAGCGCGTGGGGTCTGGCACGCCAGCGGCTGCGAAGCCTTCAGCGCGTAGCCGGCAGCTGTCGCATTTCGCACAGGCACGGCCTTCGCTGTCCGCCTGATAGCACGACACGGTTAGTGCGTAGTCCACGCCATGGGCTACGCCTGCCCGCACGATGTCGGCTTTGCTCATGTTTTGCAGAGGCGCCTGTATGCGAAAGCCCTGCCCTTCTACCCCGGCCTTGGTCGCCAGGTTGGCCAGCCGCTCGAAGGCTTCTACGAATTCAGGGCGGCAGTCAGGGTAGCCGGAGTAATCCACGGCATTCACTCCGATAAAGATATCCTGAGCCTCCAAGACCTCTGCCCACCCTAATGCCAAAGACAGGAACACTGTATTGCGGGCGGGCACGTAGGTGACAGGTATACCTTCGGTAGGAGCTTCTGGTACGTCGATGCTGCTATCGGTCAGGGCAGAACCGCCCATGCCATCGAGGTTCAGGCCTATGACCTTGTGCTCAACGGCGCCCAGATCCCTGGCGACCCTGGCGGCCGCCTGGAGCTCAGCACGGTGGCGCTGCCCATAGTCGAAGCTCATCGTATAGCACGCATAATCCTGAGCACGGGCCATGGCCAATACCGTTGCGGAGTCCAACCCACCAGACAATAAAATAACGGCTTTTTTGACAGACACAGGTCACTTCCTCGTTTAACGGCCGGGTTCGTCGTTCCAAAGCAATTTATGCAACTGCAACTGGAAGCGAACCGGCAGGTTGTCAGCAACGACCCAATCCGCCAACTCGGACGCCTTGATATCGTGATGGCTTGGGGAGAACAGCACGTCTCCTGCACGCTCGGCCAAGTTGTACTCGATCATTTTGGAAACGGCCCAGTCGTAATCCTCTCGTGAACAGATCACAAACTTCACTTGGTCATGGGGCGTGAGCAGCGCCATGTTTTCGTACCGATTGCGGTGAGCCTCCCGCGAGCCGGGGGTTTTAAGGTCTACTACCCGGCTTACTCGGGTGTCTGTGGCACTGATGTCCAACGCGCCACTGGTTTCCAGGGACACGTCATAACCAGCCTCGCACAACCGCTGCAACAGGGGGATTGCATTAGGTTGCGCCAGGGGCTCGCCTCCTGTCACACATACGTAGCGAGGCCGGAAGGTCGCGACCTGTTCCATGATGCTATCAAGCGTATGGAGGGTGCCGCCGGTGAATGCATAAGCGCTGTCACAGTATTGGCACCGTAGGGGGCAGCCGGTAAGGCGCACGAATACGGTAGGTAGGCCAGCCGTTCGTGTCTCCCCCTGTAACGAGTGGAAGATTTCGGTAATGCGCAACGTATCAGACATAATCGCCACGGGCGTGGCAGCTAAACAGGCCACCCGCCTCCGCTAGCATCCGCACTCGCCGGCGCTGCCGGCGAGGTGAAGATCGTGAATAAGGGGCGCAGATTCTAACGAAAAAACCCGCGTCATGCGCGGGTTGGTTCATGAAGCTTGGCCGTGTGGTCAGAGTTTTTGCAGATCCCGCTGTGCCAACTGGGCGGCTGCAGTACCTGGATACTGGCTGATGACCTGCTGAAGGATCGGCTTAACGCGGTCGGTGTGGCCGAGGCGACGCTCGACATCTGCAAGCTTGTACAGGGCATCTGGCACTTTAGGGTGCTTAGGATACGCCTGGCTGACCCTTGCAAAGGCCTGGCCTGCACCCTGAAGATCGCCTTTGGCAAGGTTTACCTCACCCAACCAATACTGCGCGTTGCCAGCATATTGGCTGTTCGGGTATTTGCGCAGAAACGCCGCAAATGCCTGGCTTGCCCTATCAAAATCCTTCGCCTTGATCAGGTCAAAGGCGGCGTCGTAATACAGCTTTTCCTTGGCAGGATCAGCGGGTTCAGCGCTCGCTGCAGCCTGATCGGTAGCAGCAGGCGAAGCCATGTCGGCGCCAGGAGCAGCGCCGCCAGTGGCGGAATTGGTAGCGGCATCAGCACCTGTGGCCGATTGCTGCGCAGGTACCCCGGTGCCGATTCGGCGATCCAGGTCCTGATAACGGTCCAGCGCTTCTTGCTTCATTCGCTGGATATCGTTCTGCTGGACTTCTACCTGACCACGAAGGCGCGCGATATCTTCCTGCATTTGTTGAAGCTGCATGAACAGTTCGCCCTGCGCAGAGACAGGAGCCGATGAGGCCCCTGTCCCGGCATAGGCGCCGCTCGTGCCATAACCGGAGGGTGGATAGCTGCTGCTGTTGCCAGCGCTGCTTCCATCAACCACGGGAACCGCTGCCCACACCGAAACCGGGAGGGCAAGCGCCAGAACAGTTACAACACGGCGGCACGTTCGCATGATGAATTACTTACGCAGTTCGACGCGACGGTTTTGAGCCCAGGACTGCTCGTCGTTGCCAGTGGCGACAGGACGCTCTTCGCCGTAGGAAACGAGTTCCAGCTGAGCTGGGGAAACGCCTTGCAGAACCAGGTAACGCTGAACAGCCTTGGCACGACGCTCGCCCAGGGCCATGTTGTACTCACGGGTACCGCGCTCGTCGGTGTTACCTTCCAGAACGACGCGGGCGCCGTTGGCTTTCAGGTCCTTGGCGTGGACGTCCAGGGCACGCATGGCTTCTGGCTTCAGGTCAGAGCTATCGTACTCGAAGTAGAAGGTGGTGATGGCACGCAGAGCAGCTTCTTCGCTCATGCTGCTATCGACGGCACCAGTGTTTGCGCCGTAGCCGGCGTTTGGATCAACAGCACCAGCACCTGCGCCTTCACCAGCGTTATCACCGCCCTTGGAGGAGCAACCTACAGCTACAGCCATGGCCAGGGCCAGCGCAGCGAATTTACCAAACTTCAGCATTTCCATCGTAAAACTCCTAATGAACCCCAGTGTGTTATGTACAACGTTGTGCGCCGCGTCAGTTCAGGTAAGGGGACCAGGAAGGTTCTCTGACTTCGCCTTGAGCGGTAGGAAGCGGGAGCCTTACGCGTCCGTTTAAGGACACGAGCATCAAGACTCCCCGGCCCTGCGAGCGGGTGGCGTAGATTACCATGGTGCCGTTGGGCGCAACAGTAGGCGACTCATCAAGAGTTGAGTCCGTGAGGATCTTCACATTCCCACGCTGCAAATCTTGTGAAGCCACCTTGAAATTGGTGAAGCCATCTTGACGATGGATCATCACCAACGTCTTTTCATCGGCAGACAGTTTAGGGTTTGCATTGTAGTTGCCGACGAAAGTTACACGTTCAGCGTTACCGCTGCCGACCGAAGTTTTGTAGATCTGCGGCTTGCCGCCACGGTCGGATGTGAAATAAATAGTGGAGCCGTCCTTGCCCCAGAAGGGTTCGGTATCGATGGCCGGGCTATTGGTGACCCGTGTGAGGTTTCGGCTGCCCAAGTCCATCACATAAATCTCTGGGTTACCGTCCTTGGACAATACAAACGCCAAACGGTTGCCATCCGGCGAAAATGCTGGCGCGCCGTTCAAGCCTTCAAAGTTCGTCAGTTGTTCGCGGCGACCGGTGTCTACATACTGAATGAAGATACGTGGGCGCTTCTGCTCAAAAGACACGTAGGCGATACGCTTTCCATCAGGCGCATAACGCGGTGAAAGAATAGGCTCACGTGATTGCAATAAAGTAACAGCACGTGCGCCGTCGTAATCCGAACGCTGAAGTGTATAGCGCGTATTGTTCGTACCAAAGCGTTCGGCCGTCACGTACAGCATGCGGGTTGAGAACGCACCCTTGACACCCGTGAGCTTTTCGAAGGACTGGTCGGAAATAAAGTGCGCCATGTCGCGTAGTTGATCTACCCCACCGCTAACACTTCCCGAACTCACCTGCTGCTCGGTAGCCACGTTGAACAAGGTGTATTGAACCTGCAGGCGGCCGCCCGAAGGCACAATATTACCGACCATCAAGTACTGAGCGCCCAACGCTTTCCAGTCACGGAATATAACTTCACTCGGTTGGCTCGGCAGGCTGATCATGTTTTGCTTGGGAATTGGCGCGTAATAGCCTGAGTTACGCAAGTCATCTCCAATGATCTGGGCCATGTCGTCTGGCAGCACGCTGCCGCCCTGGAAGCCAAACGGCACCACCGCGATAGGTGTGGCGCGGTCAGAGCCGCTCGTGACCATAATGTTTTTTTCATCGGCGCTGGCGAACCCTGCCGCGCAACACAGCACGACAAGCAAGCCTCGTAGAAGATTAATCACAACGCAAGATCCTCAGGAGTGAACGTCATTTTGAAAGAACGGTATTGATTGAAATCGGCGGATTTCATGCCCTGCATCTCGGTAAGCCGGCCAATGTTCTTTACTGCGGCCACTGCCGAACTGTCAAACGGCCCATCCCCGCTGGACTTTGAGACACTAGCATTGGTAATAGTGCCATCGGGCAACATGCTGATCTGCAATACCACCGTCATCCCTTTGCGGGCTGAAGGTGGGCGAGCCCACCCTTCAGCAGCACGGGACCGGATCAGGTCGTCGAAGTTACCGGCCACCTCATCGCCCTGCTCATCGGCCAACGCCTGCTGTCGCTCGGGCTTATCGGACAGGAGATCAGCCAAGGCTTGAGCCTTCTTGTCTTCAGCGGCTTTGCGGGCAGCATCCTGTGCTTTCTTTTTAGCCGCATCGGCGGCTGCTTTCTTCTTGGCATCTTCGGCGGCTTTAGCTTTTGCATCAGCCGCCGCTTTGGCCTTAGCGTCGTCAGCGGCCTTTTTCTTGGCGTCTTCAGCCGCCTTTGCCGCCTCGGCTGCTGCCTCTTTCTTCGCCTCATCAGCGGCTTGTTTCTTGGCTTCTTCCTCTGCACGTTTTTTAGCGACATCGGCCTGCTCAGCCTTTTTAGCATCAGCGGCCTTTGCCGCCTCTGCCGCCTTGGCAGCTTCAGCGGCCTTTGCGGCGTCGGCCGCTTTCGCAGCAGCATCAGCCTTTTTAGCATCATCGGCTTTCTGCGCGGCTTCGGCTTTTTGAGCGGCTTCGGCTTTCTTTTGTTCCGCGGCCTTTATTTCCTCCTGCTCGACCTTTTTGGTTTCCATCTGCTCGACTTCTGTCTGACGCGCTGCCGATTTCTTGGCCTCGCCTGCAAGCTTCTGGTTGGTCTGAGTGGTGGCCTGGCTCTTGGACTTGAGCTGATAGAGGGTAGCCTGAACGATAGGCTTGGCCGGGGGTAGCTCCGGCGTCATGGCGAAACTGGCGAACAACATGCCAAAAATGAGCACGTGCAGCGCAACGGCCCATACCCAGGGCCAGAAGTAGTTTTCCGAGGCGGGGTGCTCTCGCTTTCGCATCACGGGGCCTCGGTAATCAGGCCGACATTACCTACGCCAGCCTTTTGCAGGCCACCCATGGCGCCCATTACTGCGCCATAGTCCACGGACTTGTCACCCCGGATGAACACCTGGGTTTTTTTACCGTTGGCATTGCCCTGGTTAATGATTGCCGTCACTGCTTGGGTCATCTGCGGCAGCGTATTGGCGCGAGCCTGCTGCTTGTCGGTGTCTACTTCGCTGCCCACGTTCCAGAAGTAGGTTTTATCCGCCTTGATGGAAATGGTCAGCACCTGAGTGTTGTTGTCTTGAGGCAGGGCTTCGCTGGAGACCTTGGGCAAGTCCACTTTTACGCCCTGGTTGAGCATGGGTGCGGTAACCATAAAGATGACCAGCAGTACCAACATCACGTCGATGTAAGGCACTACGTTCATCTCGGCCACCGGCTTGCGTTTTTGCCGAACTCGAGCCATTGGATGTACCTGCTTACTCTTCGCTGGTATGCACTTTACGGTGCAGGATCGCCTGGAACTCGTCGGCGAAGGTGTAGTAGCGGCTGATCAGGGTTTCGCTGCGGGCAGCAAATCGGTTGTAGGCGATCACCGCCGGGATGGCCGCAAACAGGCCGATCGCTGTAGCAATCAGTGCCTCGGCGATCCCCGGTGCCACGGTGGCGAGGGTAGCCTGTTGAACTGCTGCCAGGCCCCGGAAGGAGTTCATGATCCCCCACACGGTACCAAACAAGCCGATATAGGGGCTGGTAGAGCCGACAGTAGCCAGGAACGGCAGGGTTTGTTCGAGCTTTTCTTCTTCACGGGAGATCGCTACGCGCATGGCACGGCCTACGCCTTCCATCACGGCATCCGGGTCTACCCCGGGCTGTTGGCGAAGCCTGGAGAATTCCTTGAAGCCTGCGCGGAATATTTGCTCCACCCCCGAGTCAGGGTCTGGATTGCTGCCAGCCTGGCGGTACAGCTTGGAGAGGTCGATACCCGACCAGAAACGCTCTTCGAAGGCATCGAGGGCTCGACGCCCGGCGCGGATCAGGTTGCTGCGCTGAAAGATGATGACCCAGGAGGTGACCGAAGCGGCCACCAGGATCAGCATGACCAGTTGCACCACAATGCTGGCATTACTGACCAAACTCCACATGGAGGTATGGTCGACGGCGTTAGCTTCCACGCGGCTTCTCCTGCTTTTTAGGTGTACCCGGGGTATCGTCGGCGAAAGCCACCTGAAAAGCAGGTGGAATGGCCCGGGGCTTGAAATTATCGGCTCGCACGCAGGCCACCAGACACCGGCCTTCGCACAGCAACTGATGATCTGATGCACGTCTTACTTGATGTACGAAGCGCAGGCTAGCGCGGTTCAGCTCCCCTACCTCAGCACTAACCAGCAGCTCGTCATCCAACCGCGCCGGCGCGTGGTAACGCGCCTCGCTGGTATGCACCACGAACAGCAGGTTTTCGGCTGATAACACTGATTGGACATAGCCCAGCTCCCGCAGGCGCTCCGTGCGTGCCCGCTCCATGAACTTGAGGTAATTGACGTAGTAGACGATGCCGCCGGCATCGGTGTCTTCGTAGTACACGCGACAACGATAAACGAACGGCGCTGGCCCGGTTTGCGCGCGCATACTCTAGTGCGAACTCCGTAGGTTGCCAATCCAGCCACCCAATTGTTTTTTCAATGACTTGGAGGCCTGACGCCGCTCAAGCGTCACATCAGCCCCTAGGACCATGGAATTTGCGATTCGATCACCTGGCTGACACTTAATCATGCGGTTTCGCCCGGATAGCCAGGCTCGTTGAGCTCTGGGCGGTTCAAGCCGAAATGAAGGTAGGCGTGGCGAGTGACCACCCTCCCCCGCGGGGTACGCATGATGTAGCCCTGCTGGATGAGGTAGGGTTCGAGTACGTCTTCTATGGTGTGGCGCTCTTCGCTGATGGCCGCCGCGAGGTTATCGACGCCTACCGGGCCACCGTCGAACTTCTCGATCATGGTAAGCAGCAGACGGCGATCCTGGTGATCCAGGCCCCGCTCATCTACGTCCAGCATGTTCAGCGCCAGGTCCGCTACCGGTTTGGTGATATCACCCTTGCCACGCACTTGGGCATAGTCACGCACCCGGCGCAGCAAACGGTTAGCGATGCGCGGCGTTCCACGCGCTCGTCGAGCAATCTCGAAAGCGCCCTCTGGGTCGATGCTCAGGCCCAGAATGCCCGCAGACCGGCTGACGATAGTGGCCAAATCTGCATTGTTGTAGAACTCAAGCCGCTGGACGATTCCGAAACGGTCGCGCAGGGGGTTGGTGAGCATGCCTGCGCGAGTGGTAGCCCCAATTAGGGTAAAAGGCGGGAGGTCCAGCTTGATGGAGCGTGCCGCCGGCCCTTCACCGATCATGATGTCGAGCTGAAAGTCTTCCATAGCGGGATAAAGTACCTCCTCCACGATGGGCGACAACCGGTGAATTTCATCGATGAACAAGACATCATGAGGCTCAAGGTTGGTCAGCATTGCTGCAAGGTCGCCGGGGCGTTCCAGTACAGGGCCCGACGTGCTTTTGATAGACACACCCATCTCTTGCGCGATGATATTGGCCAAGGTGGTTTTACCCAGGCCTGGCGGGCCGAAAATCAGGGTGTGGTCCAGCGATTCGGCGCGCCCACGGGCGGCCTGGATAAACAGCTCCATTTGCTCGCGCACTACGGGCTGCCCAATGTACTCGGCCAGCTGTAACGGTCGAATGGCGCGGTCCTGTTGCTCTTCCCGGTCTCGCCCGGAGGCAGAGATCAAACGATCGGCTTCAATCAACTCAGTTCATCCCTTTGAGCGCACGGCGGATCAGGTCTTCGCTGGAGAGCCCCTTCTCATTGACAGCCGATACCGCCTTGCTGGCTTCCTGAGGCTTATAGCCCAGAGACACCAGTGCGCTGACTGCATCGGTTTCAGCCGTGGCGACTGCCATCCGAGGCTGCACGCCGTCGTCGGGCACCAGTTCGAACATCGCCGGCACGGTTTGCCAGGCCTTGAAGCGGTCCTTGAGCTCGACCAGCAGGCGCTCGGCAGTCTTCTTGCCAACCCCTGGCACCTTGACCAGCGCGCTGGTGTCCTGGGCCTGCACGCAACGGATAAGTTCGTCGACTTCGAGGCTGGACATCAAGGCCAGTGCCAGTTTGGGCCCTACGCCATTGAGGCGGATCAGCTCCCGAAACAGCTCGCGCTCGCGCCGCTCATAGAAGCCATACAGCAACTGCGCATCTTCGCGAACCACCAGGTGGGTATGGAGTGTAAGTACCTGCCCGACCGGGGGGAGGCGATACAGGGTTGTCATCGGCACCTCCAGCTCGTAGCCAAGGCCGTTGACATCCAGAATGATGTGCGGCGGTTGTTTTTCCGCCAGGGTGCCGCGCAAGCGTCCGATCACGTTGAATTCCTGAAATAACGGGCTGTTCACCAGCCAGCGTGCATGATCGCAGCATGGCGGGGATCGGCAAATGAAAAAGTTTTAGGAGATGCTGCGCCTAGAGCCGCAGCCGACCACCGCGGCTTCTCGCAGCACTTAGGCCATGAGGCACCAGGCTTGACCGCGTATGGGCGTGACACAGGGCGATTGCCAAGGCATCCGAGGCGTCTATCTGAGGCTTGGTGGTGAGTTTGAGCAAGTGCATGACCATCAATTGGACCTGCTCTTTGCTCGCCCCACCCGTGCCGGTGATTGCCTGCTTGACCTGAGTAGCCGAATATTCGGCTATTTCGAGCCCTTCTTCGGCCGCCGCCACGATCGCAGCGCCCCTCGCCTGGCCCAACTTGAGTGCCGAGTCGGCGTTACGTGCCATGAACACCCGTTCGATACCCATGGTGACCGGGCCATGGGTTTTAATGACTTCACGCACACTGCGAAACACTACCTGCAAGCGGTCATGCAACTCACCGCTGCCCGTACGGATGCACCCGGAAGCAACGTAGTCGCACCCTCGCCCCAGGCCACGGTCCAGCACTACCCCATAGCCTGTGATGCGCGATCCGGGGTCGATTCCAAGAATAAGGGTCAACCGAGTTGTTCCATGATGTCGTCAGAGATCGAGGCGTTGGAATACACGTTTTGCACGTCGTCCAGGTCCTCCAGCATGTCGATGAGCTTGAGCACTTTTTCCGCGCCCTCCTGGTCAAGGTCAGCCTGAGTGGTGGGCGCCATGATGATCTCGGCCTCCGCCGCCTTGAACCCTCTCGCTTCCAGTGCGTTACGCACGCCGTAGAAGCTGGCAAAGGAGGTATACACGTCCACCGAGCCGTCGTCATGGCCTACTACATCGTCAGCTTCGGCTTCGATGGCTGCCTCAGTCAGGGCGTCTTCGTCTATTCCCGGCGCGAAGCTGAGCTGGCCTTTGCGCTCGAACAGGTACGCTACGGAACCGTCAGTGCCCAGGTTGCCACCGCACTTGCTGAAGGCATGACGGACTGCAGCCGCCGTTCGGTTGCGGTTGTCTGTCATGGCTTCCACCATGACCGCAACACCGCCAGGGCCATAGCCTTCATAGCTCAGCTCTTCGACGTTCTCACCTTCGGTGGACCCTGCCCCACGGGCAATGGCACGGTCGATGATGTCACGGCTCATGTTGGCGCCAAGCGCTTTATCCAGTGCCAGACGCAAGCGCGGGTTGGCCCCTGGGTCACCACCGCCTTGCTTGGCGGCGACCGTGAGTTCACGAATCCACTTGGTGAAGATCTTGCCTCTTTTGGCATCCTGACGTTCTTTGCGGTGCTTGATGTTCGCCCACTTGGAATGACCGGCCATTACCGCCTCCAAAAACATTTAATGACAAACGGCCCCCGTGCGCGAACGCAGCGGGGGCCCGGGTAACACGTACCGATAACGCGTGCCTTATTCGGCCTTAGGCTGCTCGCGCAGGCGAATATGCAGTTCGCGCAGGGCCTTGGCGTCTACCGCGCCAGGAGCCTGGGTCATCACGTCGGCAGCGCTCTGGGTTTTAGGGAATGCAATCACTTCACGGATCGACTGGGCGCCGGTCATCAGCATGACCAGACGGTCCAGGCCAAAGGCCAGGCCACCATGGGGCGGCGCGCCGAACTTGAGGGCATCCAGAAGGAAGCCGAATTTCTCTTCCTGCTCCGCCGCGTCAATCCCCAGAAGGCGGAACACTGCTTGTTGCATTTCCTTGCGGTGTATACGGATAGACCCACCGCCCAGTTCCGTACCGTTGAGCACCATGTCGTACGCCCGAGACAAGGCGCCATTCGGGTTGGCTTCCAACTCGGCGGGGCTGCACTTTGGCGCGGTGAAGGGGTGGTGCACTGCACTGACACTGCCGTCGTCGTTTTCTTCGAACATCGGGAAATCGATGACCCACATAGGGGCCCATTCGCAGGTATGCAACTCCAGGTCGTTACCCAGACGGATACGCAGCGCGCCCAAGGCCTCGCTGACGATCTTGGCTTTGTCTGCGCCAAAGAACACGATGTCGCCATCCACCGCGCCAACGCGGTCGAGGATCACATTGAGGTTGGCTTCCGGAATGTTCTTAACGATAGGCGACTGCAGCCCATCTACACCCTTGGCGCGTTCGTTGACCTTGATATACGCAAGGCCTTTGGCGCCATAGATGCTGACGAACTTGGTGTACTCGTCGATTTTGCTACGCGGCATGCCCGCCCCGTTAGGGACCCGCAGGGCGGCCACGCGGCATTTGGGGTTATTGGCGGGCCCGCTGAACACTTTGAATTCCACCGCCTGCAACTGATCGGCGACGTCTACCAGCTCAAGCGGAATGCGCAGGTCCGGCTTGTCGGAACCATAGCGACGCATGGCTTCTTCGAAGGTCATATGGGGGAATTCGCCAAACTCTACATCGAGCACTTCTTTGAACAACTGGCGGATCATGCCTTCGGTCAGCCCCATGATCTCGCTCTCGTCCAGGAAGCTGGTCTCGATGTCGATCTGGGTAAACTCAGGCTGGCGATCTGCGCGCAAGTCTTCGTCACGGAAGCACTTGGCAATCTGGTAGTACCGGTCGAAGCCCGCCACCATCAGCAATTGCTTGAACTGCTGGGGCGATTGCGGCAATGCAAAGAAGCTGCCGGCATGGGTACGGCTGGGGACCAGATAGTCCCGCGCGCCTTCAGGCGTAGCACGGGTAAGGATTGGCGTTTCGACGTCCAGGAAGCCATTTTCGTCCAGGAAACGCCTTACGCTGCTGGTAATGCGTGACCGCAGTCGAAGCTTCTCTGCCATCTCGGGGCGACGCAGGTCGATGTACCGATAGCGCAGGCGGGTTTCTTCGCCCACATCGGAGTACTCATTGAGCGGAAACGGCGGAGTTTCGGACTCGTTCAGCACTTCAAGTTCATAACCGAGCACTTCGATGGCGCCTGACGCCATGTTTGGATTCACCGCGCCGGCAGGACGCAGGCGAACCTTACCCCGGACACGCACCACGTATTCGCTGCGCACACGGTCGGCGGCAGAGAAAGACTCGGCGCGATCCGGGTCGAAGACCACTTGGGCCATGCCTTCGCGATCGCGGATGTCGAGGAAGATCACCCCGCCATGGTCGCGACGGCGGTGAACCCAGCCGCAAAGGGTGATTTCCTGGCCGTCCAGGCTCTCGTTCAGTTGGCCGCAATAGTGGCTGCGCATCATGATGGTCGTTTCACTTATAGTCAGTCGTGTTCGGGCGGGCCTGCATCACCGGCAGTGTGCAGCACCCGGCGAGGGGGTTCAACTCAGTCGGCCTTATCGGCGCCAGCGAGGTTTTTCTTGGCGCCTGTCTTGAAATCGGTTTCGTACCAGCCAGTACCGCTCAGGCGGAAGCCAGCTCGCGACACTACCTTGCGCAACTCAGGGGCTGCGCAGGTCGGGCAATCGGTCAAAGGGGCATCACTGAATTTCTGGATAACTTCCAGTTGGTGGCCACAGCGCTCGCATTGGTAATTATACAGGGGCATTGGACAGGTGCTCGGCTAAACGTGACGCGCAAGGCGCGGGTTGACGTAAGCCCGGAATTATATCTGGTTAACCGCGCCAGGCTGCAAGCGCCTGCAGGTGCGTTTATCGTACCGCAGCGTTGGCCAACGCAGTGCCGTCTCCGACACAGGCCGTGTTATTCAACAGATATGCAACGCAAACCACTCTGACCAACCCACTGAAGTTTTTCACGCCCCCATGCCGCAGGTGGACCTCCCGGTCCAGGTAGGACAACAGCTGATTGACCGTACATTGGTTAAGGTCGGCCAGACGCTGCAGGATATCCCAGTACACGCGCTCTAAACGCAAGCAGGTCGCAAAGCCGTTAAGCCTTACCGACCGCGCGACAGGGCGTGCCAGTGCCATGTCGAAATCCTGCTCGAAGGGGTCGAGCAACCATTTGGCCGCGCCGCAGCTGCGGCCCGAGGGGGAACAACTCATAAGCATGCCATCACCTTCCCTGGTTTAAGCGACGCGTGGTAACGCGCCAAGCAGGCTTAATCAAAACCTTGCATGGGGGTATAGGAGAAGGCAGCGGAGAGATGGCTGAGGTAGGAAAATGCGCTATTAGATGAAGGCACAACAGCCACCCGGCGCTGGAAGCCGCCGGGTGGCAGTCGCGATTACTGGCTTTCGAGCATCGAACGAAGCATCCACGCAGTTTTTTCGTGGGTCTGCATACGTTGGGTCAACAAGTCTGCCGTCGGTTCGTCACTGACTTTGTCCAGCAGTGGGAACAGGCTGCGCGCCGTGCGAACTACGGCTTCCTGACCATCCACCAACTGGCGGATCATGTCTTCGGCGTGCGGCACACCTTCTTCGACCTTGATGGAAGACAACCGCGCGTAGGTGGCGTAGGTGCCCGGTGCCGGGAAGCCCAATGCTCGGATACGCTCGGCGATGAAATCCACAGCCAATGCCAATTCGTTGTACTGCTCCTCGAACATCAGGTGCAGGGTGCGGAACATCGGGCCACTGACGTTCCAGTGGAAGTTATGGGTTTGCAGGTACAGCACATAGGTGTCCGCGAGCAACCGTGACAAGCCATCAACGATGGACTTGCGGTCTTCTTCACTGATGCCAATATCAATTGCCATGGGGTTCCCCTTGTCTATGAATGTTTCAAAGCTGCGCTGGCCACTCTACCAAGACAGACGAACCGTCGCACGCCATGTAGTGAATGCCGGACGTGGTTGCCTACGCGACGGTCAACCGGTACGGATGCATTGAGTCCAAGGGGCTATTTCCTGTTAAATAGCCCGCGTGCCACCGGCGCGTTGCCAACTTCCTTCGAGTCACCGCTTTTTATCTTGTTCCATGCGGTTGTCACGCAGGCTTGGCGCGCAGGCGCATAGGCCATGTCCCTCCAGCCGTCTTTTGTTCAATACCGTACGTGTCCTGCGAGGGATCAGCGCTTCATGATCCTTTGACAATGTGAGTCATACCTATGTTAAAAACCGTTCACCTCCTGACAGGCGCGGGCGCGCTGTTACTAGCCGCCCTGCCCGGCGTTCTGCCGGAAACCCTGCCTTACCTTTCACAAAGCGATGCCTTCCACCTGGCCTTCATCGGGCTGGGCAACTTGTTGTTCGCCCCTGTGATTGCGCAATGGAAGCACAACCCACGGCAAACCCTGCAAGGCTTTGCCAGCGCCCTGCTGGTGCTTGCAGCGGTGTTACAAGCCCTGGTGCTGTATGCACCTCTGCCCTTGGTTGCAGGTGAGCCTGCCGTCTGGCTGGGGTTGTTGTCGATGCTCGCCGCGGCCGTGCTGCAGTTGTTCGCCAGCCGCCCGCGGCGGCATCCGGCTGCGCCTGCCCCGGCAAGCTTCAACCCTGCCAATCGGGATACCGGCACTGTGAAGTGGTTCAACACCTCTAAAGGCTTCGGGTTTATTTCCCGGGACTCAGGTGAAGACATCTTCGTGCACTTCCGGGCCATTCGGGGCGAGGGCCATCGTGTGTTGGTCGAAGGCCAGCGTGTGGAGTTCTCCGTCATGAACAGGGACAAAGGCCTACAGGCCGAAGATGTGGTTGCAGCGGCGCCAGGCCGCTAACCGGATACATCAGTAATGGGGGGGCGGCGCCTCGTCGCCCTCTTCCCCATACTGCCCAGAGAGTTCGCGATAGCGCTCGATCAATTGGCCCATCTGCGCCCCTAAGCGCTCCAACTGCCGCTGCTGCTCCACCACCACGTCATTCAAGGCGTGAATGGTGTCGTCTTGAAACGCCAGCCGTGTTTCCAGCTCTGTCACGCGGTCTTCAACGTTCACAGGCTAGCCGTCCAGGTCATAACGCCCTCAAGCCGGGCCTTGAGCTGTTGCGTGAACCGTTGCAACTGCGCCTCTTCGTAGATCACAGGGGGTACCTTTCCCCACACCGGCGCAGGCCATGCCGCATCGGTGGAAAAGCGCGCAATAACGTGAACATGTAACTGAGCCACGACGTTACCCAGCGCGGCAACGTTCATTTTGTCCGCGCCCAGCAACTGCTTCATATGGCAGGCAAGGGCTGTGGTTTCTACCGCTAACTGCGCCTGATCGGCTTCGCTCAATTCAAATACTTCAGTGATCCGTGGGCGGCGAGGTACCAGAATCAGCCAGGGGTAGTTCGCGTCGCGGCTAAGCAGCAACTGGCAGAGCGGAAAGTCACCCAACACCCAGGTATCGGCGTGCAGGCGAGAATCGAGTTCGAACAAGGGATGGCCTCCTAATGAGCGCACCAAGGGGGTGCCGACCTAGCATACCGATAGCTGCGTACAAGTCGATCACCGCAGCCGCTGGCTGACCCTTCCCCGTTGCACTTCTTTGTGGCAGAGCAGATTCAAAACCTGCCGTGCACAACCATCAGAGGGCCTGGCGCCAGCGTTTTAAAGGAGCAGACATGGGTGGCACACTGCCTACATTGCGAAGCGATCAGGTTAGGCTAGCCTCTGAAAGCACCAGTGCTACTTTTCGCACCATTTCGGAACATGGGGGCTACTATCGGTGCACGTTACCCTTGTTCATCAAGGGGTAACATCAGAAAGGTAACACTTTACTCAAACTTCACTGGGCACCATCCTAAGGCACTGCTACTGTCACGCCACACGAAACAGGCGCTTAGACCTTATAAATGGGGTGGTTTCTTGCGCTTTTTTTAAAAAAGTGAAAATTTTGTGAGTCGCTGGTAGGTTTGTGCACAGTTGTTGCTACTCAATAAGCAAGCTGCTTACGAGGCGGGGGGCCTGTCGGGCCAGCCTAGGCGTCTTCATATCCTGAGGCGTGGCGAGTACGGCACGTACATAACTGAAAGCGACACGCAGGTGAGTTTTTTCGCTGGGCTCCAGATGGCCGTATCGCGGGATCGCGGGCGTGAAGTAGGTTGCCCCAGACACTTAGTAAGCGTCGGCCAGATAAAAACCAAACGGCCGGCAGCACTCTTAAAACCAAAGGAGCAAGTCACGATGAAAGTGATGAAGTGGAGCGCAATCGCACTGGCAGTAACCGCGGCGGCGACCTCGCAGCTGACCATGGCCGAGGCCTTTGTCAGCGACCAGGCTGAGGCCAAGGGCTTTGTAGAAGACAGCACCTTCAACGTGCTGCTTCGTAACTACTACTTCAACCGTGGCCACAACGCTGGCCAGGATCAACGTGACTGGACTCAGGGCGTGCACGGCGTGTTCAGCTCCGGTTTCACAACTGGCACCATCGGGGTGGGTGTTGATGCCTTTGCCTACGGCGGCCTGCGTTTGTGGGGGCTAGACAAGTATGCAGGTTCGGGAAACCTGACCCTTGATTCCGATGGCGACAACCATAGCAACTTCGCCAAAGCGGGTGCCGCCGCCAAGTTCCGCATCTCGAAAACGATGCTGAAAGTGGGTGATCAACAGCCCACTACCAGTCCTGTATTTGCAGTGGGTGGTAGCCGTCTGGCGCCGCAAACCGCCAGCGGCTTTACGCTGATGAGCAGCGAACTAGAAGGCTTGGATCTGGAAGCTGGTCATTTCTATTCCGCCACCAGCCAGAACAGCAACAACCGTGACGGCGAGCTGTGGGCTAACTATGCTGGCGTGAGCGCTAAAAGTGCTGACTACCTGGGTGGTCGTTATGCGATCAACGACCAGCTTAGCGTTGGCGTCTATGGTTCTAAGCTGCAAGACATCTGGGACCAATACTACGGTAACGTGAACTACGTACTGCCGTTGAACAACGACCAGTCGCTTACCTTCGATGCAAACTACTACCGCACTACCGATGAAGGCAGCTCCAACGCAGGCGACATCGACAACAACACCTACTCGCTGTCGGCAGCCTTTGCCTTCATGCCTGGGCAGACATTGACCCTGTCCTTCCAGAAGGTGAATGGCGATACCCCCTTCGACTACATCGGCGTGGGTGACAACAACAAGGGTGGTGACTCCATCTTCCTGGCCAACTCGATTCAGTACTCTGACTTCAACGCCCCTGGCGAGAAGTCCTGGAAGCTGCAGTACAACCTGGATATGGCTACCTACGGCGTACCTGGCCTGAGCTTCATGACTCGCTACGCCTATGGTTATGACATTGATGGCAGCGGCGGTGACTTGTCTGGCGCCTATGTCACGCGTGACCGTGATGGCAATGTCACCGGTACCCTTTATGGGGATGACGGCAAGCACCACGAAACCAACTTGGAAGCCAAGTACGTGGTCCAAACCGGCCCAGCCAAGGATTTGTCGTTCCGTATCCGCCAAGCCTGGCACCGGGGTAACGCTGATCAAGCCGATGGCGATGCTACCGAGTTCCGCCTGATCGTCGATTACCCGATCTCGATCCTGTAATCGCTTCGCGGTTCGGTACGCTCCAGAAGCCCGGCCTAGCGCCGGGCTTTTCATTGGCGCTGCTTGCTCCGTACAATGACCCGCTACACACGAATTCAGCAACCGACACGGCCTACCATGCGCACCAGTCAATTCTTGCTCGCCACACTGAAAGAAAATCCGTCCGATGCGGTGGTCATCAGCCATCAGCTGATGCTGCGCGCAGGGATGATTCGCAAGCTCGCCTCCGGCCTCTACACCTGGCTGCCGATGGGCTTGCGCGTGATGCGCAAGGTCGAGGCCATCGTGCGTGAAGAAATGAACGCCGCAGGCGCCCTCGAAGTACTGATGCCTGGCATACAGCCCGCCGAGCTGTGGCAGGAGTCGGGCCGTTGGGAGCAGTACGGCCCCGAGCTGCTACGCCTCAAAGACCGCCACAACCGCGAGTTCTGCGCAGGCCCTACGCACGAAGAGGTCATCACCGACATCGCGCGCAACGAACTCAACAGCTATAAACAGCTGCCTCTGAACCTGTACCAGATTCAAACCAAATTCCGCGATGAGATTCGCCCACGCTTTGGCGTAATGCGCGGTCGCGAATTCATCATGAAGGACGCCTACTCCTTCCATGCCGATCAAGCATCCCTGCAACGCACCTACGATCGCATGCACCAAGCGTACTGCAACATCTTCTCCCGCCTGGGCCTTAATTTCCGCCCGGTAGAAGCAGACAACGGCTCGATAGGCGGCGCAGGCTCTCACGAGTTCCACGTACTGGCCTCTAGTGGCGAAGACGACATCGTGTTCAGTAACGGCTCAGATTACGCGGCCAATATTGAAAAAGCCGAAGCGCTGCCTCGTGAAACTACCCGCCCAGCCGCTACGCAAGCGCTGAGCCTGGTCGATACCCCCAACGCTAAAACCATCGCTGCGCTGGTAGAAGGCTTTGACCTGCCTATCGAAAAAACCGTCAAAACTCTAGTAGTGCATGCAGCGGAAGAAGGCAAGCTGATTGCACTGGTGGTGCGTGGCGATCACGAACTCAACGAAATCAAGGCAGCCAACCACCCCTTGGTCGCCAGCCCGCTGACCATGGCCAGCGAAGCTGAGCTACGCGATGCCATCGGCGCGGGCGCAGGCTCCCTGGGCCCGTTGAACCTGGCCCTGCCCTGTGTGATTGACCGCTCGGTCGCCCTCATGAGCGACTTCACGGTAGGTGCAAACATCGACGACAAGCACTACTTTGGTGTGAACTGGGAACGCGACCTACCGCTGCCTGAAGTGGCTGACCTGCGCAACGTAGTAGAAGGCGACCCGAGCCCTGACGGCAAGGGTACCCTTGAAATCAAGCGCGGCATTGAAGTGGGGCACATCTTCCAGCTGGGCACCAAGTACAGCGAAGCCCTCAAAGCCCAGGTGCTGGGCGAGAACGGCAAACCGGTACCGCTGACCATGGGTTGCTACGGCATTGGTGTGTCGCGCGTGGTCGCTGCTGCCATCGAACAAGGCCATGACGAGAACGGCATTATCTGGAGCGACGCCCTGGCGCCCTTCCAGGTGGCCTTGGTACCGCTGCGCTACGAAACCGAACAGGTGCGTGAAGCTACGGATGCGCTCTACCGCGAGCTGACCGACGCTGGGTTTGACGTACTGCTGGACGACCGCGACAAGAAGACCAGCCCAGGCAATAAGTTCGCCGATATGGAACTGATCGGCATCCCTCACCGCATCGTGATCAGCGACCGGTCCCTGGCCGAAGGTGAGCTGGAGTACAAGCATCGCACGCAAAGCGAGGCACAGCGCCTAGCGATCGCCGAGGTGCTGCCCTTCATTCGGGCATGCCTGAGCCGTTGATTATCGAGTAAGCGTTCATGTTCACACGAAGTTTCTCGAAGCTTGGAGGCGCCGCCTTGTGCGGTGCCTGTTTTCTGGCTGGCTGCGCTAACCAGATGTCACAGCGCAGCGAGCATGAAGCACGCACCGAGCGCAAACCTATCGAGCATCACTTGCTGATCGAAGCCGGCGACCCTGTAATGGAGCAGCCGCAACGCAGGGTACGTGTGTCCGAGCAAGCTACCTTCGAGGTGACTGATTTCGAGGTGACTCGCCGCTACGACCGCTATACGCCTTACCAGCCCTGGCGGGAGTTGTACGAGGTGCCGCTGGGTGCGGTAACAGTGGTCGCCGGCGTGGCCGCCAATGCCGTGAATGTGATTGCACTCGGGCACCTGCCTGACAACGTGACACATGGCTGGGTCAATTATGGCGTCGCTGGCCTCAATCCTTTCATGAACACCCAATCCAACGGCCGCGCCGAGCAAAACCTGGCGGGCATAGATGAGGCACAGAAGGATAAGCGCCGTGAAGTGATCAGCGAGCCCTGGGCGGAAAAACCTGTAGAGGTCACGGCGGGCTCGGACGTCTATGCCTTGACAACGGACCGCAAAGGCTCGTTACGTCTTGACCTGCTGGACGCACCCCTCGCGGATCAGGACGTGCGCCGCGTGACCCGGCTGGTGCTGTCGGTGAAAGACGATGACGGTATTTCCCGCGCGGACGCTTCGCTGCACCTGGCGCCCGAATTGCGCACCAAGGTGGCTGAAGCGCATAAGCTGATCTATGACGACCTCGAAGATGATGACGTGGCCCAGTGGGTGTACCGGGTCAAACGCCTGGCTCAACTCGGGCTTGAGGACGAAGCGAACCAGCTGCAACAAAGCTTGCTGGAACTCACGCGCAATGACCCAGAGTTGCAGCGGGATTTTATCAAGGTGTTGGCCAGGGATGCCGGCCGCCGCGTAGACCCCTAGCCCCTGCCCGCCCACTGACGTTGCGGTGCGGTGCCGCAACGGCGCCTAGCCTTCGCCGAACAGCTCCAGCTGGGTCAAGGCGCCACGCAGGTCTTGCAGGCGCACCCCCACCCCCAACAACCGCACAGGCTTCGCGCCTCGGGCATACGCCTGGCGGAGCAAGGTACGGTAGCTGCTGAGGTCGCGGGCAGCATTGGCCTGTTCCAGCGTAGTCTGGGTAAAGTCGTGGAACTTGACCTTGACGAAGGGCTTGCCCAAACGATAACTCCCATCCAGGCGCTCCACCCGCTGTGCCAGGGTCTCCATTAATTCCGGCAGCTTGCCTAGGCACGCGTCGAGATCTGGCAGATCGTGATCGTAGGTGTTCTCCACGCTCACCGACTGGCGACGGCTGTCTACGTGTACCGGCCGCTCATCAATACCCCGCGCCAACTGATAAAGCCGTTCACCAAACCCACCGAACTCACGGATCAAGTTCAAGCGCGGCCATTGCAATAAGTCCGAACAGGTCTCTATACCCAGGCGTACCAGCTTATCGGCGGTCACCTTGCCGACGCCATGCAGCTTGGCGACGGGCAGGTCGGCGACGAACGCCTCGACGTCCGCCGGCGTTATCACGAACAGCCCGTTGGGTTTGCGCCAATCACTGGCAATCTTGGCCAGGAATTTATTAGGCGCAACCCCGGCCGACACCGTGATATGCAAGCGCCTGGCGACGTCATTGCGTATGGCCTGGGCGATGCGCGTGGCGCTGCCATGGAAGTGCGGAGAATCGGTCACGTCCAGGTAGGCTTCATCCAGCGACAGTGGCTCGATCAGCTCGGTGTACTGTTGAAAGATGGTGTGTATTTCTTTGGACGCTTGTTTATAAGCGTCAAAGCGAGCCCGGACGATGGTGAGGTCTGGGCACAGCTTCAAGGCATGCCGGGAGGACATGGCTGACCGCACGCCATAGGCACGGGCCTCATAGTTGCAGGTGGCGATGACGCCTCGTCGATCAGCCGATCCCCCAACGGCCAGGGGCTTACCCGAGAGGGTAGGGTCATCGCGCATCTCGATCGCCGCGTAAAAGCAGTCGCAATCAATATGAAGGATTTTCCGCTGTGCCATCGCTACTCGAAACCTATGGTTACAGGTGAATGAATATACAGTCTTTTCCTGCCATTCGCCTGCCTGTCCGGCGTTAGGCCTGACAGCGCGCACTGTCGCCAAACTGCTGTTAAACCTTCGAAGCGCCGTTGGCAGACCTAAATACCTGACTAGGAAGCAGTTTTTTGAATCGCATGCTTGACAGCCCACGTGTAAGGCGTAGAATCCACCCCACAGACGCGGGATGGAGCAGTCTGGTAGCTCGTCGGGCTCATAACCCGAAGGTCGTCGGTTCAAATCCGGCTCCCGCAACCACACAGAGAAAGGCCACTTGAAAAAGTGGCCTTTTTTTTAGCTTACCGCTTGCCAATGAGCGCGTTGAACACGTGGCAAATCCAGGCTTCAATACCCCTTTTAGGACGGATCACGACATTTACGTTGACAGCTGCCAAAAGCTCTCTATAATGCGCAACCACAGACGCGGGATGGAGCAGTCTGGTAGCTCGTCGGGCTCATAACCCGAAGGTCGTCGGTTCAAATCCGGCTCCCGCAACCACATAGAGAAAGGCCACTTGAAAAAGTGGCCTTTTTTTTGGCTTACCGTTCGAGCCTGTGCCACCCTGCTGGAAGGTGGCGTGCAACACTGGCCGCACCGGCTAGAGTTTCATATAGCGCATACCGTGTTGGGATCATGAAGTGTCTAGGCAAACCCCAGCGTCTGCTCGAAGAATAGGCAGGTACCTGACGGTTCTCAAAAATTTCATTTTGTAGGGATTGGTAAGTTGGTCAGATACCTCCATCCTGTCGCGCTCAATAGGCGAGGTCATTGATGCGCCCCGAAATGTCTGAAGTGAACGACACTGCACCCCTACCTCCACCGCTCCCCTCCGGCCACCTGCGTTGGCTGGAACTCATCAGCCGTTATCGGCAGCCTCTGGGCGTAGGCCTCACGCTTGCCATGTTCTCGATAGCGCTCATCGCATGCCGGCGCATGCTCAGCGACTTGGACCTCTATGCCCTGCATGATTCTGTAACGGCGACCCCAACCACTGCCCTGCTGGCGGCTTTGGGCTTCACTGCCCTGGGTTTCGTGGTACTGCTGGGCTATGAATGGTCCGCTGCGCGCTATGCCGGCGCTACACTAGCCACGCGCGCCTGGGTGACCGGTGGCTTTACGGCCTTTGCGATTGGCAATGCGGTGGGCTTGTCGCTGCTGTCGGGTGGGTCGGTGCGCTACCGCCTGTATTCACGAGAAGGCGTGGGCCCCGCAGAGGTCGCGCGAATGACCCTGTTCGCCAGCCTTTCGCTGGGCTGTGCACTCCCGCCTCTGGCAGCATTGGCGTGCTTGAGCGACCTGCCTGCCGCGTCTACGGCTTTGGGCCTCTCGCCTGGCTTGTTAGGCACGGTGGCTGCAGCCATCCTGTTGCTGACCCTAGTGTTGGGCATCGGTGTCTACCGTCGTCGCGCCCTGGTACAACCCTTCCCGCACAACCTGATCGTACGGGCGGGGCGCAGCACCCTGCGCCTGCCCTCGCTGCGGCTTTGCGGCTTGCAACTGCTGCTCACTGCACTCGATGTGGCGGTGGCCGCTGCCGTGTTGTACAGCCTACTGCCTGAAGCGCCGCCGTTCGGGGCCTTCCTGCTGGTGTACCTGCTGGCCCTGGCCGCAGGCGTATTGAGCCATGTGCCCGGCGGGGTTGGCGTCTTCGAAGCCATTCTGCTGGCCGCCTTCGCCAATCAACTGGGCGCCGCACCTCTGGCGGCGGCCTTGCTGCTGTACCGCTTGATCTACGTCATGCTGCCCTTCTTGCTGGCCTGCCTGTTATTGCTGGCCACCGAAGCGCGTCGCCTGCTGTTCGCCCGCCAAGCCATTCGTGTGGCTTCTGGCCTGGCTGCCCCGATCTTGGCAGTACTGGTATTTTTGTCAGGCATGGTGCTGCTGTTTTCAGGCGCAACGCCTGAAATCGATTCGCGGCTCAAGCACATGGGGTTCCTGTTGCCCCACCGCCTGATCGATGCCTCACACTTTGCCGCGAGCTTGATTGGTGTGCTCTGCCTATTGCTGGCCCAAGGGCTGCGGCGTCGGTTGTCGGCAGCCTGGATGCTCACCATGGTGCTGCTACTGGTGGGTGCCTTGCTCTCGCTGCTTAAGGGCTTCGATTGGGAAGAGGCCAGCATTCTGGCCCTCACGGCCAGTTTGCTTGCAGTGTTCCGCCGTTCCTTCTATCGCCCTAGCCGGCTGATGGAGCTGCCTTTTTCACCGTTTTACCTGATGGCGGCAGCCTGCGTGGTAGGTGCGTCGATCTGGTTACTGTTCTTCGCCTACCAAGACGTGCCCTACAGCAATCGGCTGTGGTGGCAGTTCACCCTGGACGCAGATGCACCGCGAGGGTTGCGCTCGGCGCTGGGCAGTGCGGTGTTGCTGGTAATGGTGACGCTTACCTGGCTTCTGCGCACTGCCCGCCCGGTGATACACCTGCCCAGCCAGGAAGAGCTGACACGGGCCCGTGCGATTCTCATGGCCTCGCACCAGCCAGATGGCGGCTTGGCATTGACTGGGGATAAAGCGCTGCTGTTCCACCCTGACGACAAAGCCTTCCTGATGTACGCCCGTCGAGGCCGCAGCCTGGTGGCGCTGTATGACCCCATAGGGCCCACGCAACCCAGGGCCGAGATGATCTGGCAGTTCCGCGACCTCTGCGATTTCCACCACGCCCGCCCGGTGTTCTATCAGGTGCGCGCCGAGAACCTGCCCTTCTACATGGACATCGGCTTGACGGCCATCAAGCTGGGGGAAGAGGCCCGCGTGGATTTGCGCCGCTTCGACCTGGAGGCCAAAGGCAAGGAGATGAAAGACCTGCGCTACACCTGGAACCGTGGCACGCGCGATGGCCTTAGCATGGAAATATACGAGCCCGGCACGGCGCCGCTGGACGAATTGAAAGTGATCTCCGATGCCTGGCTGGCAGGCAAGAACGTCCGTGAAAAAGGCTTCTCGCTGGGGCGCTTCAGCCCTGATTACCTCAAGCATTTCCGAATCGTCATCATTCACTTCCAAGGCAAGCCGGTTGCGTTCGCCAACCTGCTCGAAACCAACGGCCATGAGTTGGCGAGCCTGGACCTGATGCGAGCTCACCCTGAAGCGCCCAAATTGACCATGGAGTTCATGATGGTCGGGCTGATCCAACACTATAAACAGCAGGGCTACGGGCGTTTCAGCCTGGGGATGGTGCCGCTGTCCGGGCTGCAACCCCGCCGGGGCGCGCCCTTGACCCAACGCCTGGGGTCAATGGTATTCCGCCGAGGGGAACAGCTCTATAACTTCCAGGGGCTTCGCCGGTTCAAAGACAAGTTCCAGCCGGATTGGGAGCCTCGCTACATGGCCGTGCCTGCGGGCCTCGACCCGCTGGTTGCATTGGCTGATACCGCCGCCCTGATTGCGGGCGGCTTGACTGGACTGGTGAAACGCTGATGATTCGACGTTACTGGCGCCCGGCGCTGATCGCGCTGCTGATCATACTGGCACTGGCTGCCGCAGGCTTCTGGTGGGCGACCCGCCCTGTTCCACCTGCCACTACCGAGGCCATAAGGCTAAGCGACGGCAGCGATGCCGTGCTGGCAACGCCTGGCCAGCACGCTCGGGTAACCCTCGCCGTGGCTGTACCCGCAGACCAGCCGCTGAGTGAGCGACAACTGGCAGACCTTAGCCGTACGGGTGCCGCACGTATCCTGCAAGTGGTAGTGCCCAAGGATGATTGCGTGGCTCAGCGCAGCGCCTTCGACGCCGCCCTCAAGCAACTGGGTAGCACCCCCGATGTAGTCGGCGGGATTGGGCCGGGCGCCTCGCTGGCATGGCAGTGGCTGGCGGGCCAGAGCAGTGATAAGGCCCGCGCCGTATCAGTAGACTTTGTGGTCGATCAACCCAACTGCAACGCGGAAGTTCCCAAGGCCGCCCCCCACGGCACCTGGTCTGTGGCCTGGAACGACTGGCCGGATGATGCCAGCGCGACGTTCGTACGTGGCCAAGCCAACGCCCAGAACAGCATCAGCGACTACGACGTCAAGCTGCCGCAATTGCTCAAGACCCAGCTGACCCAAGCGATGATGGGCAAAGACGACAAAGGCCATAAGCTCCCCGTTGTCGAGGTGCCTTCGGCTCAGCACAACGATACCGTTACGCTGTTCCTTTCAGGAGACGGCGGCTGGCGTGACCTGGATAAAGTGGTTGCAGAGGACATGGCCAAAGCCGGCTACCCAGTGGTAGGCATCGACACCCTGCGGTATTACTGGCAGCACAAGTCGCCTGAAGAGACCGCCGAAGACCTGGTTGAATTGATGCAGTATTACCGCCAGAAATGGGGCGCCAAGCGCTTCGTACTGGCCGGTTACTCGTTTGGGGCTGACGTATTGCCGGCGATCTACAACCGCTTGCCAGCGGAAGACCAAGCGCGCGTCGATACCATGATCCTGCTGGCGTTTGCCCGCAGCGGCAGTTTCGAGATTGCAGTAGAAGGCTGGTTAGGCCAAGAGGGCAAAGAGGCGCCTACCGGCCCCGAACTTGCTAAGGTGCCCGCTGCTAAGGTGTTTTGTATCTACGGTGCCGAGGAGGCGGAGGAAAGCGGGTGTACCGAAGCCACTGACCTGGGCGAAAAACTCCAGTTGCCCGGCGGCCATCACTTTGACGAGGACTACCCTGCCCTTGCGCAACGGCTAATGAAGGCCATCGACCAACGTAAGCACTAGGCGCTCACTGCGGCCCCGGCGCGCTGCCGGGGCCAGCCTCTGTCACATCTCTACCTGTGTGCCCAATTCAATCACCCGGTTCAGCGGCAACCTGAAGAACCTCAGGTTGCCATTGGCGTTCTTGAGCATGAAGGCGAACAGCGCTTCACGCCAGCGCGCCATGCCAGGCAGGCGGGAGGGAATAACCGTTTCCCGGCTCAGGAAATACGTAGTGCGCATTGGGTTGAAATCCAAGTCTTCGAGCTGGCACAAGGCAAGCGCACCCGGTACGTCTGGCTCATCCATGAAACCGTAGTGCAGGATCACCCGGTAGAACCCCTCGCCGAAGGCTTCGACCTCCACACGGCGTTCCTCAGGCACACGGGGTGTTTCCTCGCTCAGCACCGTCAGCAACACGATCTGTTGATGCAGCACCTGGTTATGCAGCATGTTGTGCAACAGCGCATGGGGCACTGCATCCTGGCGTGCGGTAAGGAACACCGCAGTGCCTTGAGCCCGGAACGGCGGCTGCACACTGATACTGCCAATAAAAATCGGCAGCGGCAGGCTGCCTTCATCCAAACGCTCGACCAACAGTTGCTTACCACGCTTCCAGGTGGTCATCAGCACGAACAACACGCTGCCTGCCAGCACCGGGAAGGCCCCCCCCTGGACAATCTTCGGCACGTTGGCAGCGAAGAACAGCAGGTCAACCAACAAGAAGCTGCACATCAGCGGCACGGCCACCACCACTGGCCACTTCCACAGCCGGATGATTACAACCGACACCAGCACAGTGGTACACAACATGGTGCCGGTCACTGCTACGCCGTAGGCCGAAGCCAGTGCGCTGGAAGACTCGAAGCCCAGCACCAGCAAAATCACACCCACCATCAACGACCAGTTCACCGCGCTGATGTAGATCTGACCCTGCTCGCTACTGGAGGTGTGCTGAATATGCATGCGCGGTATGTAACCGAGCTGGATGGCCTGGTGAGTCAGGGAAAACGCACCGGAAATCACCGCCTGGGAGGCAATGATCGTTGCCAGGGTAGACAGCCCTACCAAAGGCACCAGTGCCCACCCCGGTGCCAATAGGTAGAACGGGTTGCGCGCCGCGTCCGGGTTGTCCAGCAACAACCCGCCCTGGCCAAAGTAATTGAGCACCAACGCTGGCAGCACCAGCGCAAACCACGCACGCGCAATCGGCTTGCGGCCAAAGTGCCCCATGTCTGCATAAAGCGCTTCGGCCCCTGTCAGCGCCAGCACCACTGCGCCTAGCACCGCCACGCTGATACCGGGGTGACTCGCAAAAAAGCGCACCATCCACACCGGGTTGATGGCATGCAGCACTTCTGGGTGGTTGGAGATACCCAACACGCCCAACGCCGCCAATACCACGAACCAGCACACCATGATCGGGCCGAACAGCTTGCCGATGTTGGCGGTACCGTGCTTTTGCAGCACGAACAACCCGATCAGGATCACCAGCGAAATAGGTATCACCCAACGTTCTACGCCGTCGAAGGCCAGCTCCAGGCCTTCGACGGCGGACAGCACCGACACCGCTGGGGTAATCATGCTATCGCCGTAAAACAAGGCGGCCCCTACCAGGCCAAAGGCTATGAGCACGGATGTAAGCCTTGGGTGGCCTGCCGCGCCTTTGCGGGCCAGGGACAACAGCGCCATGGTGCCGCCTTCACCTTGGTTATCGGCGCGCAACACGAACAGCACGTACTTGATGGACACCACCCAGATCAGTGCCCAAAAAATCAGGGACAGCACCCCCAGCACACCATCGTGGCTGACGGTCACCCCATAGCCCCCCATAAACACTTCCTTGAGGGTGTATAAAGGGCTTGTGCCGATGTCGCCGTACACCACACCTACCGCCGCTACCAGCATTCCCAGCGGCTTCGCGGGGGCGTGGCCACCTTCTGCCTGACTGCTTGCCTGAACCATCGACCTCTCCTGCTACCCTTTATCTCGGCGAACGCCAAGTGGTGTGTGTGTTCTATCGCCGTATGTGCCTGGCGCAGTGCCGGTTGCGCGCGGTGGCGAAGCATAGCGCAGCGCCGGTCGTATTTCCCTGGTTTAACACTGGCAATGCAGCGCACTCATCGCTAGAATTGCGCACTTTTTGATCAGCCGCGCCCGGCGAGCGCTGGGCAGCCACGGCTGCACCCTACACCGAGGTAAGTCATGTCTACTGTTACCGTGCCCGCCGCTCCCAAGGTCGGCTTCGTTTCCCTGGGCTGCCCGAAGGCACTGGTGGATTCCGAGCGCATCCTCACTCAATTGCGCATGGAAGGCTACGAAGTAGTCCCGACCTATCAAGACGCTGACGTGGTGGTGGTCAATACCTGTGGCTTCATTGACAGTGCAAAAGCTGAATCGCTCGAAGTGATTGGTGAGGCCATCGCTGAAAACGGGCGCGTGATCGTCACTGGGTGCATGGGCGTTGAAGAAAGCGCCATCCGTAACGTACACCCCAGCGTGCTGGCCGTGACCGGCCCACAGCAATACGAGCAAGTGGTCAATGCGGTGCACGACGTGGTACCGCCGCGCCAGGACCACAACCCCCTGATTGACCTGGTACCGCCGCAAGGTATCAAGCTTACGCCGCGCCACTATGCCTACCTGAAGATTTCCGAGGGCTGCAACCACAGCTGTAGCTTCTGCATCATCCCGTCCATGCGTGGCAAACTGGTAAGCCGCCCCGTGGGCGACGTGCTGGACGAAGCGCAGCGCTTGGTCAAGGCCGGCGTCAAGGAGCTGCTGGTGATCTCTCAGGACACCAGCGCCTATGGCGTGGACGTGAAGTACCGCACCGGGTTCTGGAACGGTCAGCCGGTCAAAACCCGCCTCACCGAGCTGTGTGCTGCGTTGAGCACCTTGGGCGTGTGGGTGCGCCTGCACTACGTATACCCCTACCCGCATGTGGACGAAATCATCCCGTTGATGGCGGCGGGCAAAATCCTTCCCTACCTGGATATTCCCTTCCAGCACGCCAGCCCCAACGTGCTCAAGGCGATGAAACGGCCGGCCTTCGAGGATAAAACCCTCGCCCGCATCAAGCAGTGGCGCGAACTGTGCCCGGAGCTGGTCATTCGCTCTACCTTCATCGTGGGCTTCCCTGGGGAAACCGAAGAGGACTTCCAGTACCTGTTGAGCTGGCTCACAGAAGCCCAACTTGATCGTGTCGGCTGTTTCCAGTACTCCCCTGTAGAAGGCGCACCAGCCAATGCGCTGGCCGATTCGGTCCCTGATGACGTCAAGCAAAGCCGCTGGGACCGCTTCATGGCCCACCAGCAGGCGATCAGTGCCGCCCGGTTGCAAGCCCGTGTGGGGCGTGAGATCGAGGTATTGATCGACGAAGTCGATGAGCAAGGCGCTATCGGCCGCTGCTTCTATGACGCGCCGGAGATCGACGGTAACGTGTACGTGAGCGCCGACCGCCTGTTGCGCCCTGGCGATAAAGTCATGTGCCAGGTCACCGAAGCGGACGAATACGACCTGTGGGCCACGGCGCTTTAAACCCAACCGTGGCGTGGCGGGTAATAACCGCCACCTGTGTCCCTGCGCTTCTGCTTAACGGTGTGCCTTTCTCATGATTCATAACGATGTATTGCGCAGCCTGCGCTACCTGCTCAATGTCAGCGACGGGAAGCTGGCCGATATCATCCGCCTGGGCGGCCTGGACGTTCCCCTCGACACCCTGCGGTTGTACCTGAAAAAAGAAGAAGAGCCCGGCTTCACTCGGTGCCCCGATACCGTGATGGGGCACTTCCTTGATGGTTTGGTGATCGAGCGACGGGGCAAGGATGACAGCCGGCCGCCTCAGCCTGTTCAGGTGCCGGTTACCAACAACGACATCCTGAAAAAACTCAGGGTGGCCTTCGAGCTGCGCGAAGATGACATTCGGCAGACTCTTCAAAGCGTGGACTTCCCGGTGTCCAAGCCCGAGCTGAGCGCGTTGTTCCGCAAGATGGGCCATGACAACTACCGGCCGTGTGGCGATCAGTTGCTTCGTAACTTCCTCAAAGGCCTTACCATTCGGCAGCGCCCCTGACATGCAACACTGCGTGACGCCGGTGGGCTATATGCGCTCCTGCTTCAAGGAAAAGTTTGCCATTCCGCGTCAGCCGGCCTTGGCCAGCGCTGCACGTGGCTGCCTGGAACTGTTGCCGCCCTACGATCGGGCCGAGGCCGTGCAGGGGCTCGAAGGGGTAAGCCACGTCTGGCTATTGTTCATCTTCCACCAAGCGCTCGAAGAGCAGCCTCGGCTCAAGGTACGCCCTCCTCGCCTTGGGGGTAATCGCAGCATTGGCGTGTTCGCAAGCCGCGCAACCCACCGCCCCAACGGCATAGGGCAATCTGTGGTAAGGCTTGAGCGCATTGAACCCGGCAAGTTATGGCTTTCAGGTATCGACCTACTGGACGGAACCCCGGTGATCGATATCAAGCCCTACGTGCCTTATGCCGATCAAGTACCCGATGCCGTCAACCCATTCGCCAGCGCCCCCCCTGCGCAGGTAGCCGTCACATGGGCTGCGCAAGCCCATGTGCAGGCTACCGCTCATGGGTTACGCCTGGGCGAGGCCCTGGTCGAGTTGATCGAACAGTGCCTGGCGCAAGACCCCCGGCCGGCCTACCAGACGCCCTCCCCCGAGCGCCACTACGGCGTTCGGTTCTGGGACGTTGACGTGCGCTGGCGCTACCCATGCGCCGAGGTCATTGAAGTGCTGGACGTCGTAGCCCAGGCGTAAAAAAGCCGCCCTACGGGCGGCTCACGTTGCCTTCACGGCTGTACTCACTTCTCGACGAAGGCACGCTCGATCAGGTAATCGCCTGGCTCACCCATGCGCGCAGAGATCTTCAGGCCAAAGCTGTTCAGCACTTCGCTGGTTTCATCCAGCATGCTCGGGCTACCGCAAATCATCGCACGATCGTCCTGAGGGTTGATCGGCGGCAGGCCTATGTCGCTAAACAACTTGCCGCTGCGCATCAAGTCCGTGAGCCGGCCTTCGTTACGGAAAGGCTCACGGGTGACGGTGGGGTAGTAGATAAGCTTGCCCTTGAGGTCTTCGCCAAAGTATTCGTTCTGGGGAAGGTGCTCGGTGATGAAGTCGTGGTACGCCACCTCGTTGGCATAACGCACCCCATGGATCAAGATGACCTTCTCGAATCGCTCGTAGGTTTCAGGGTCCTGGATGACGCTCATGAAGGGCGCCAGGCCAGTGCCGGTGCTGAGCAAGTACAAGTGCTTGCCGGGGAGCAGGTCGTCCAGCACCAGGGTGCCGGTAGGCTTTTTGCTGATGATGATCTCATCGCCTTCCTTCAGGTGCTGCAACTGGGACGTGAGCGGACCGTCTTGCACCTTGATGCTGAAAAACTCCAGATGCTCTTCGTAGTTGGGGCTAGCGATGGAGTAGGCACGCATCAGCGGCCGGCCATTGGTCTGCTGGAGGCCGATCATCACGAACTGGCCATTCTCGAAGCGCAGGCCCGGGTCTCGGGTACACTTGAAACTGAACAGGGTATCGTTCCAGTGATGAACGCTAAGCACGCGCTCATGGTTAAAGTTACTCATCGACGAAAGGCTCCTGAAAACTCGGTACCCTGCCTGGCAGGTGCCGACGCTGCGGCATGATTGCGCAGTATTCTAAATGCAGTGACAATATCTGTTAAATGAATTATCAAGATATACCTAATCGGTTATATAGATATGCGATTTACCTTACGCCAACTCCAAGTATTCGTTGCGGTTGCACAACAACAAAGTGTGTCCAGGGCGGCCTCGCTGTTGGCGTTATCTCAGTCAGCGGCCAGCACCTCCATCACAGAACTGGAGCGCCAATCGAGCTGCCAGCTTTTTGATCGCGCAGGCAAGCGGCTGAGCCTCAATGCCCTTGGGCACCAGTTGCTGCCCAAGGCCGTAGCACTGCTGGATCAGGCCAAAGAGATCGAAGACTTGCTCAAGGGTAAGTCCGGTTTCGGTTCACTGGCAGTGGGCGCCACCCTTACCATCGGCAATTACTTGGCTACTCTGCTGATCGGGAGCTTCATGCAGCGTCATCCTGAAAGCCAGGTCAAACTGCACGTACACAACACCGCGCATATCGTTCAACAGGTGGCCCAGCATGAACTGGACCTGGGCTTGATCGAAGGCGACTGCCACCACGGCGATATTGCCGTGCAACCCTGGGTAGAAGATGAGCTGGCCGTGTTCTGCTCGCCCTCCCATCCCCTGGCAGCACGGGGCGAAGCCACCCTTGACGAGCTGGTCAGCGAAGCCTGGATACTCCGAGAACAAGGCTCTGGTACTCGGCTAACCTTCGATCAGGCCATGCGGCATCACCGTTCGTTACTGAACGTACGCTTGGAGCTGGAGCATACCGAGGCCATCAAGCGCGCCGTGGAGTCGGGCTTGGGCATCGGCTGTGTGTCTCGACTTGCCCTGCGCGATGCCTTTCGGCGGGGCAGCCTGGTGTACGTCGCAACCCCAGAACTAGACCTGGCTCGGCAGTTTTTCTTCATCTGGCACAAGCAGAAGTACCAAACCTGCGCCATGCGCGAATTCCTTGAGTTATGCCGCACCTTCACTGCGGGCGTTCGGCGCAGCGACGAAATCGTGCTCCGCCCGGTGGCTTAGCTCACACCAGGATCACAGCCCACACCAGGCCAATAAGGCTCAGGGCCACGAATTGCGCTGCGCTGCCCATGTCCTTCGCATTCTTGGATAACGGGTGACGTTCAAGCGAAATGCGGTCTACCGTCGCCTCGATAGCCGAGTTGATCAGCTCTACGATCAACGCTACCAGGCAGGCGAGAATGAGCACGGCGCGCTCCACCTTACTGACCTGCAACAAGAAGCTTAGCGGAATCAGTACGGCGTTGAGCAGCACGAGTTGGCGAAAGGCAGCCTCTCCCTTGAACGCCGCTCGCAGACCATCCATTGAATAGCCAGTGGCGTTGAAGATCCGTTTGAAGCCACGGTGGCCTTTGAAGGGGGACATGGGCGGGCCCTGAATTTAAGGTGCTGCACCTTACCCGATCAGCGCTCACCGCGCAGCCAGGGCGCATGGGATTTAACCGGTGGGAAGTGACGCCAATTGCTGTAGCAGCAAGGCAGCCTGGGTACGTGTGCGAACACCAAGCTTGCGAAAGATTGCCGTGACATGGGCTTTCACAGTGGCTTCAGACACGCTCAACTCAAAACCGATCTGTTTGTTCAATAGCCCTTCGCACACCATGGTCAGGACGCGAAACTGCTGAGGCGTAAGGTTTGCCAAACCTTCTCCCGCCGCCCGCGCCTGGGCACTGACCTCTACTGCGTGCGCCGCGACGGGCGGCCACCATTCATCACCCTCAAGCACCTCTTGGATAGCCTGCTGGATAACGCTTAAGGCACTGGACTTAGGAATGAAGCCTGCGGCGCCGAACTCCCGGGCGCGCGACACCACAGCCGGGTCGTCTTGGGCAGACACCATGACCACTGGCACCTGCGGGTATTGACCGCGCAACAACACCAAACCCGAGAAGCCGTACGCGCCCGGCATGTTGAGGTCCAGCAATACCAGATCCCAGTCCTGCCTGGCGGCCAGACATCTCTCTAATTCAGCGATGCTTTCAGCCTCTGACACCTGCACCGACGCCCCCAGCCCAAGCGTCAGCGCCTGACGCAGCGCACTACGAAACAGAGGGTGATCGTCGGCGATCAGAATAGGGTGGCTGGGCATTCAGTACTGATCCTGTAAGGGGTGTGCGGCTTGACCGGCGCCAAGCATGCCGAGGCGCACGGGGGTGGTCAAGTTGGCGGCGATACGGCACAGTCTGTGCCCTTTGGTGTTTATGTGATGTTCAGGGAGCGAACGATGCACCGCCAAGCCTTGCGTGCAGACCTCTTGATGCTGTTTACCGCGATGATCTGGGGCACGGGTTTCATTGCCCAAACCACCGGAATGACGCATATCGGGCCGTTTCTGTATTCGGGCCTGCGCTTCGCCCTGGGCGCAGTATGCCTGACGCCTCTTCTCTACTGGCGTGCCCGGCAGCGGCCCAAAGCGCCCGGCAGCACACGGGAACTCTGGGCAGCAGGTACAGCCGTTGGCCTGGCGCTGGCTGTGGGCATCAACCTCCAGCAATTTGGCCTTCAATTCACTACGGTCACTAACGCCGGGTTTATCACAGGCCTCTATGTGATCGTCGTGCCGGTCGTTGGGCTGGCGCTGGGGCACACGACCGGCGCAGGGACCTGGATCGGTGCCTGTCTGGCGGTGGTGGGTATGTACTTGTTGAGCGTGAACGAGCGATTCGAAGTGGCGCCCGGGGACTGGTTGCAATTGATGGGGGCATTTGTGTGGGCCGGCCACGTGCTCTTGGTGGGGCATTTCGCTAGCCGTCACGACGCCGTCAGGCTGGCGTTCATGCAGTTTGTGGTCTGCGCAGTCGCCAGCCTGGGGTTGGCAATGGTGTTCGAACCCTGGAACCTCACCGCCATCCTGGCGGCATTGCCGGCTGTGGCGTACGGAGGCGTGGTTGCAGCTGCGCTGGGCTACACCTTGCAAGTGGTTGCGCAGCGCCATGCAATCACCTCTCACGCCGCCGTTATTTTTTCCCTTGAGGCCGTGTTCGCTGCCCTGGCCGCGACCGTGTTCCTTGGCGAAGTACTTACCCCACGCGCTTACTTAGGGTGTGGCATCATGCTAGCCGGGATGCTCATTGCACAGTTATGGCAATACCGCACACGCCCTGCGCTGGCTTAGAACAGCCCCCACCTCAGGCGCATGGGCTGGGCAACCCACGCTTTGCTGCCAGGTAGTGGGCGCTGAACCGGTCTAGCCAGCCGTCCAGCGCCTCGGCGGCCTCGGCATCGCCTACCAACCCAAGGCACATCGCCGCCACTTCTGCCGTGCAAAAGTGATCTTCCCGCCGAGACCGCCGCAGCCGATAGCGGGAGAGGTCTTCTGGCGCCAGGCTTAGCACGGGGAACCGGTCCAGGTAAGGGCTTTTCCTGAACATTTTTCGCGCCTCAGACCAGGTAGCGTCCAACAGAATGAACAATGGCTGCTTGCCAGCTATCGGCGTGATCTGGTGAACCACACGGTCTGCCGGCTCCACGAACTCACCCGGAAATACCAACCACGGCTGAAAGCGCTCGTCGCTCAGCAAGGCCAGCAGGCCTGGGTCTACCTCTGTGCGCTGCCAACCAAACGCATAGGTATCGGTAATCACATCAGCGATCAGCCAACCGGTATTGGTGGGCTTGAGGGCTTCAACGTCATGCATCAGCAGGCACACCGCCGCCCGGCTGGACACCTGAGGCTGATAGGCGCACAGGCAATGGCTGGGCTTGACCCGGCAGCGCGGGCAGCGCGGTGTGTTAGATCCTCTTGCGGTGAAGGGCCGGGTACTGCGCGCCAGGCGCTCAGCCCGTAGGCGGGATACAGCATGAGGCATGGAAAAACCCACTTGGATAAAGCCGTATTCTACACAGCCACCACGGCAGGGCCCAAAGCCCTCGGTATATACTGCCTGGGCGCTACTGGAACACCCAGTGGTGTGCCCGGTCCAACGGGCTTGCGCCCAGGGCGCTCTTTGATCGAGGAGGTTTCATGCCACGCTTCACCCTTGCCCTTTCCCTACTGGCGGCCATGCCGCTCGGTATTGCTCAGGCAGCTTCACTGCAGGATTACGAGCTGACCAAGACTCTGGAAAACGTTGCCAAGCAAAGCAGTGTGGGTACGCCACGAGCCATCAACGAAGACATTCTTGATCAAGGCTATACCGTCAAAGGCACGGAGCTGGTCAACCACCTGGCCGTGCGCCCAAGCTATGCCCAGCAAATGCGCGATAACCCCAATGACGTTTATCTGCAGTTGGGCGCCAGCGTCTGCCGCAACGAAGGCTACCGCAAGCTCCTTGCACGCGGCGCCGTAATGCGTGTTGAGTTCAACGAGATAAAGACCAAGAAACACGTGGCCACTCACCGTTACACCGCTACCGACTGCGGCCTCAAGCCCTGATGTCATTCGCCGCCTGATCGGTGTGCTGCCTGAGGCCGTTCTGTAGATTGCCTGCGTACAAGCGGCCTTATCGATGCCCATGGAGATCGCATGCCTTACCTGCCTGACGAAACCCTTGCCCGACACTTCGACCGCTCAGACCACAACGTGCCTGAAGCAGTAGAGGCCCAGCTCAAGCGTCTTAACCCAGACAGCCTTAATATTGCGCTGTATCGGGACATGATGCTTACGGTGTTGCGCATGGCCCAAGAGGACCGCAACCGCTGGAATGCGAAAATCACCCTGCAAACCTTGCGTGAACTCGAACAGGCGTTTCGGGTATTAGAGGCACACAAAGGCCGTCGCAAAGTCACCGTATTCGGGTCGGCGCGCACGCCTCAAGAACACCCGATGTATGCATTGGCTGAAGCGCTGGGGCAGGCACTGGCGGCCTCAGACCTTATGGTGATTACCGGCGCCGGAGGCGGCATCATGGCGGCAGCCCACCAAGGCGCCGGCCGAGAGCACAGCCTGGGATTCAATATCAGGCTACCTTTCGAACAGCACGCGAACGCAACGGTGGAGGGTACCGACCGATTGCTGCCTTTCCATTTCTTCTTCATTCGAAAGCTGTTCTTTGTAAAAGAAGCGGATGCACTGGTGCTCTGCCCTGGCGGGTTCGGCACGCTGGATGAGGCGCTGGAGGTGCTGACGCTTATCCAGACAGGCAAAAGCCCGTTAGTACCCATTGTGCTGTTGGACGTGCCGGGCGGCACCTTTTGGACAGAAGCGTTGGCGTTTGTTCGTAATCAGCTGGACGCGAACCACTATATTCTTCCCAGTGACCTGAAGCTTATGCGATTGGTACACGACGCTGAAACAGCGGTAAACGAGGTTAACCAGTTTTACGCAAACTTCCACTCCACCCGCTGGCTGAAGACGCTATTCATCATTCGCATGCATCACCCTTTAACGCCAAAGGCCCTCGATGCGATACAGCGCGCATTCGCAGACATCAACATTGGGGGCCCTTTCGAGCAGCACACTGCAGTGCCTGAGCATCAGGACGAACCGGAGCTGTTTCACTTGGCTCGCCTGGTGTTCACGTTTAGCGGCCGTAATCAGGGCCGATTAAGAGAATTAGTAGACTTCATCAATCAGCCGGACAATTGGCAGGATCAACGCTAATCACGCCCACTGAGCAAGCGCCCGACCAAGTCCATAGGGTAGCCCCTATACACTAGAAATCGAGTTTGGCGGGCGCGCTCTTTGATATCGGCCGGGATCTCGCCCGAGAACTTCCGCTTCCAGGTTTCGCGCAGCAACAGTGCCCAGTCATGGCCGCAGGTCCGTAGTGCTTGCTCGACATCTGCACGCGCCAAGCCTCGTTGAGTAAGGTCTTCACGGATACGGGCAGGGCCGTAGCCGGACCTGGCGCGATAATGGATAAAGCTTTCGAGGTAACGGGCCTCGGACAGCAACCCTTCCTCAGCCAAGCGATCCAGTGCGGAAGCAATCAGCTCCGGGGAAGCGCCGCGCTGCTTGAGCTTGCGCTCGAGCTCTACCCTCCCGTGCTCACGCCTGGCAAGAAGGTCCATCGCCGTACGGCGCACGGCAACCGGCGTATCAAGGATCATGGTTGCCATGGCCGCTACTTACACCTCGTTATGCGTCGTTTTCAGCGTCTACCGCTTCATCAGCGGCGGCCACGGCAGCTTTTTTAGGCTCCGGCGTAGCGCCACTGTTGAGCAGCTTGTCGCGAACTTGCTTCTCCAGCGCGGCTTTCACTTCAGGGTTTTCTTCCAGGTACTTGGCAGCGTTGGCTTTACCCTGGCCGATCTTATTACCCTGATAGGCGTACCACGCACCGGACTTGTCGATGAAGCCGTTGGCTACACCCAGGTCGACGATCTCGCCATTCAGGTAAATCCCTTTCCCGTAAAGGATCTGGAATTCGGCCTGGCGGAAGGGAGGCGATACCTTGTTTTTCACGACCTTGACGCGGGTTTCGCTGCCGACGATATCATCACCTTCCTTTACCGAGCCGGTACGGCGGATGTCGAGGCGGACCGAGGCATAGAACTTCAGCGCGTTACCACCTGTGGTGGTTTCCGGGCTACCAAACATCACACCAATCTTCATACGGATCTGGTTAATGAAAATCACGAGGCAGTTGGCGGTTTTGATGTTACCGGTAATTTTACGCAGGGCCTGGGACATCAAACGAGCTTGCAGGCCCACGTGCATGTCGCCCATTTCGCCTTCGATCTCAGCCTTGGGTACCAGCGCGGCCACGGAGTCCACGATGATCACGTCCACCGCATTCGAGCGCACCAGCATGTCGGTGATTTCCAGCGCCTGCTCGCCCGTATCGGGCTGAGAGACCAGAAGGTCATCGACGTTTACGCCCAGCTTGCCCGCATATTCCGGATCTAGCGCGTGCTCGGCGTCCACGAAGGCGCAGGTAGCGCCAGCGCGCTGAGCCTGTGCGATGACCGACAGCGTAAGCGTGGTTTTACCGGATGATTCAGGGCCGTAGATTTCAACGATCCGCCCCTTGGGCAAACCGCCGATACCCAGGGCAATGTCCAGCCCCAGCGAACCGGTTGAAATAGCAGGGATGGCTGAGCGCTCGTGATCGCCCATGCGCATAACGGCGCCTTTACCGAATTGCCGCTCGATCTGACCCAAGGCCGCAGCCAGGGCACGCTTTTTGTTGTCGTCCATTGAATTCCTCATGATTTCGACAAGGCCGCTGACGCGTGGCGCGCGACCTGCACTGGCCAATAACTGTATAAGTAGCCAGTATTATTCCACACCTTCCACGCCTCGCCTACCCCTGGCTTGGGTTTTCTCCGTCTGCCAAGGACAGCAAACGCTCCAGCGCTGCCTTCACTGTGTATTGCCTTACAGCTTGTCGATCACCATTGAATTGCTGGCGTTCCGTAATTATTTGCTTCCCGTCGGCCCAGGCAAGCCAGACAGTGCCTACGGGCTTCTCTTCACTGCCGCCGCCAGGCCCTGCAACACCGCTGACAGCAACGGCGAAGCGCGCACCAGCGTGAGCCTGAGCGCCACGGACCATGGCCTGCACGACCTCCTCGCTGACCGCCCCGACTTGATCGAAGAGGGCTTCGGGCACCCCGAGCTGAAGGTGCTTCTGCCGATTGGAATAGGTTACGTAGCCAGCCTCGAACCAGCCAGAGCTGCCGGCCACCCGCGTGATCGCTTCTGCGATACCGCCACCGGTGCAGGATTCTGCGGTGGTTACCATAGCGCCTGTCTGCTGAAGACGCTGCCCGAGCGCAGTGGCCAAAAGGGTGATGTCATCCATGAAAGGTCCTCGTGTAAACATGAGCAAGGGCCGGCTTAGCCGACCGGGAAGACTTTCCCTTGCCTAGGCGCTGCTGTCTACCTGCAATAGGCAACGGGAGGTTGCTAGCGTGTGCTGAGGGCTATTAGGCCTATAAGGCGCTAGAAGATTTGCGACTCACAGCCCACCCGATCACTACCATCGCAAGGCCGGGGAGAAGGAACTGAGGCGCCTGTAACGCAACGCCCAGCGCCAGAAACGGAATACTGGTTACGCACCACGCGTTGCTGAACAGCTTGGTCAAGGCAGCGCCCTCTCAGATAGATCCACTGCTTTAGTTATCGCCAATGCCTTTAAGTGCCCAGGGGCGTAGTCATGGAATGTCTCAGACAAGCCTTGCAGTGGCCGCCGTCACGCTCGTTGACCTTAACCGTCAGCGATACCCGGAAAATCTCTGTAGTATTGGACAATTTCCCTTTGTCTAATAGACAGCATCCCGCTAGGCCACTAATGACGGACCTCTCAAGCCACACCCCGATGATGCAACAGTACTGGAGGTTGAAGAACCAACATCCAGACCAACTCATGTTTTACCGCATGGGCGATTTCTACGAGATCTTCTACGAAGACGCCAAGCGGGCCGCGAAGCTCCTGGACATCACCCTGACGGCACGGGGCCAGTCGGCAGGTCAGTCGATTCCCATGTGTGGCATTCCCTACCATGCCGCAGAGGGCTACCTGGCCAAACTGGTGAAGCTGGGCGAGTCCGTGGTCATTTGCGAGCAGATCGGTGACCCGGCAACCAGCAAGGGGCCGGTGGAGCGTCAGGTGGTGCGGATCATCACGCCGGGTACCGTCAGTGATGAGGCCCTGCTCGACGAACGCCGGGATAACCTCATCGCTGCCTTGCTCGGCGACGAGCGCCTGTTTGGCCTGGCGGTGCTGGACATCAACAGCGGGCAGTTCATTGTGCAGGAGCTCAAAGGCTGGGAGCACCTGCTGGCAGAACTGGAACGCATCAACCCGGTAGAGCTGTTGATTCCTGACGACTGGCCCCAAGGCCTGCCGGCAGAGAAGCGCCGTGGCGTAAAGCGCCGAGCGCCCTGGGACTTTGAGCGTGATACCGCAAAAAAACTGCTGTGCCAGCAATTCGGCACACAGGACCTCAAAGGCTTTGGCTGTGAGCAGCTTACCTTGGCCGTCAGCGCTGCAGGCTGCCTGCTGGCCTACGCGCGAGAAACCCAGCGCACCGCCCTGCCCCACCTACGCGGCCTGCGCCAGGAGCGCCTGGACGACACCGTCGTGCTGGACGCCGCAACGCGACGCAACCTGGAATTGGACATCAACTTGGGGGGTGGCCGCGACAATACCTTGCAATCGGTACTGGACTGCTGCCAGACGGCCATGGGCAGCCGAATGCTGACCCGGTGGCTGAATCGCCCACTGCGCGAGCTTAAAACCCTGGCGGCACGGCAAAGCTCAATCCGCTGCCTGCTGGAGCAGTATCGTTTCGAAGGCTTACAGCCTCAGCTCAAACACATTGGTGATCTGGAGCGGATCCTGGCACGGATTGGCCTGCGCAATGCCCGGCCTCGGGACTTGGCGCGGCTGCGCGATGCCTTGGCCGCCCTGCCGGAGCTGCAAAACGAGCTGACTGACCTGGAAGCGCCGCACCTGGCGCAGTTGGCCGCTATCACCGGCACCTACCCTGAACTGGCCGCTTTGCTGGCCAGGGCGATCATCGATAACCCGCCCGCCATCATCCGCGATGGTGGCGTACTCAAGACCGGGTACGACAGTGAACTCGATGAGCTGCTCGGCCTTAGCGAGAACGCCGGTCAGTTCCTGATCGATCTGGAAGCCCGAGAAAAGACACGTACGAGCCTGTCTAACCTCAAAGTGGGGTACAACCGGGTACACGGCTACTTCATCGAACTGCCGAGCAAACAGGCCGAGCAAGCACCCGCCGACTACATTCGTCGACAAACCCTCAAAGGTGCCGAACGCTTCATCACGCCTGAACTCAAGGCGTTCGAGGACAAAGCACTGTCGGCCAAATCCCGGGCCCTCGCCCGAGAGAAAATGCTCTACGAGGCGTTGCTGGAAAACCTCATCGGCCATCTGGCCCCCCTTCAGGACACCGCTGCGGCCTTGGCGGAGTTGGACGTACTGAGCAATCTGGCCGAGCGTGCGCTAACCCTGGACTTGAACTGCCCTACCTTCGTGCAAGAGCCCTGTATCCGTATCGAGCAGGGCCGCCACCCCGTGGTAGAGCAGGTACTCACCACACCCTTCGTGGCCAACGACCTGAGCCTTGACGATACTACCCGGATGCTGGTGATCACCGGCCCGAACATGGGCGGTAAATCCACCTACATGCGCCAGACCGCGCTGATCGTGCTGTTGGCGCATATTGGCGCGTTCGTGCCGGCCGCGCGCTGCGAGCTGTCGCTGGTGGACCGTATCTTCACCCGTATTGGCTCCAGCGATGACCTGGCGGGCGGCCGCTCTACCTTCATGGTGGAGATGAGTGAGACGGCGAATATCCTGCACAATGCAACCGACGCCAGCCTGGTGCTGATGGATGAAGTAGGCCGAGGCACCAGTACGTTCGATGGGCTGTCGCTGGCGTGGGCTTCCGCGGAGCGCCTGGCGCAACTCAAAGCTTTTACCCTGTTCGCTACCCATTACTTCGAACTGACGGTACTTCCTGACAGCGAACCGGTGGTCGCCAACGTGCACCTCAATGCCACTGAGCATAATGAACGCATCGTCTTCCTGCACCACGTGCTACCAGGCCCCGCCAGCCAAAGCTATGGCTTGGCGGTGGCGCAACTGGCAGGGGTACCTGCGCCGGTAATACAACGCGCTCGAGATCACTTGGCCAGGCTGGAAACCGCCAGTCTGCCCAAAGAACCTGCAGCATTGAGTGCTGGCAAGCAGCCCGTGCCTCACCAGAGCGACCTGTTCGCTCAACTGCCACATCCGGTACTCGATGATCTCGCCAAGGCAGACCTGGACAACCTGACGCCTCGCGCGGCACTTGAGCTGCTTTATACACTCAAAAACCGGGTCTAACGTCAACGCACGCAAGCTGATAGAATCCCGCGCGGTCTGGCGTACCACCACGCCGCTCGCCGGGGCCGGCCAACACTACTGCCTTACCCTGCACCGAACCCGTCGAGCCCTTGCCGTGGGGCCGCCGCCTGAGGAGAAAATTAGAAATGACCTTCGTCGTCACCGACAACTGCATCAAGTGCAAATACACCGACTGCGTAGAAGTGTGCCCGGTGGATTGCTTCTACGAAGGCCCGAACTTCCTGGTCATTCACCCCGACGAGTGCATCGACTGTGCGCTGTGCGAGCCTGAATGCCCTGCGCAGGCCATCTTCTCGGAAGATGAAGTGCCTGAGGGCATGGAGGCCTTTATCGAACTCAACGCTGAGCTTGCCGACGTTTGGCCAAACATTACCGAGCGCAAGGACAAGATGGAAGGCGCTGAAGCAGCAGACGGGGTCAAAGGCAAGATCGCAGACCTGGAACGTTAAGACCTGGGCCATGCTTCAGTCAGCATGGCCATCCTGAATTTCAGGCGTAAAAAAAGGGGGCCTTAAGCCCCCTGTATGGTCTTCCCTAGTCCTTGTAGTCCTATCATCATCCTGATGAATCGCCTCTTGCGATGTCCTGGCTTCCGTCCTGGTAGCCTGTGCTGATCCCTGTGCACGCCCCAATCATAGGGCTTTGTCAGAACCGGGCAAGGGCCCGTGGTTTTGCAAAACACGTCAGTAAATTTAGGTTTCCGCAATAAAACTAATAACTATCAGCGAGTTAGGTAAATTCGTAGTCCACCTTACGAAATTTTCACAACTTATACAGCGGTTTACCTACAGCCTTTGTAAGCAATTTCCTACGGCAGTTTGAGACTGACGTCCTGCTCCTCATAAAAAAGCCCCACGGGCTATTGACCTGTGAGGCTTGAGTTAGAACGCTTGATCAGCGAAACAGGGACTCGCTGGATAAACCGTTACGCTCAAGGATTTCACGCAGACGCTTCAGGCCCTCTACCTGAATTTGCCGCACCCGCTCCCGGGTAAGGCCAATCTCAAGCCCAACGTCTTCCAGCGTACTGCTTTCATGACCTCGCAACCCAAACCTGCGCACCACAACTTCTCGCTGCTTGTCGGTCAACTCCGAGAGCCACTGATCGATGCTCTGAGACAGGTCGTCGTCCTGTAGAAGCTCGAAGGGGTCGGTGGGGCGGTCATCTGTGAGCGTGTCCAGCAGTGTCTTATCTGAATCCGGCCCCAAGGACACGTCTACCGATGACACCCGCTCGTTGAGCCCAAGCATGCGTTTTACTTCACATACAGGCTTTTCAAGGAGCGCAGCGATTTCCTCGGGAGACGGCTCATGATCGAGCTTTTGGGTCAGCTCACGCGCAGCCCGCAGGTAGACATTCAGCTCTTTGACCACATGGATAGGAAGGCGAATGGTACGGGTCTGATTCATGATTGCCCGTTCGATGGTCTGGCGGATCCACCACGTGGCATAGGTTGAGAAGCGGAACCCCCGCTCGGGGTCGAATTTTTCGACTGCGCGGATGAGCCCCAGGTTGCCTTCTTCGATCAAATCCAGCAGTGAAAGGCCGCGATTCACGTAGCGGCGAGCAATCTTTACCACAAGGCGAAGGTTGCTTTCGATCATCCGCTTACGGCCAGCAGGGTCGCCTTTTTGCGATAGCCGGGCGTAGTGCACTTCTTCCTCGGGAGACAACAGAGGCGAGAAGCCGATTTCGTTTAGATAGAGTTGGGTCGCATCCAGTGCGCGCGTGTAGTCAATGTACTTGTGTTGTTTGAGCGCGGGCTGCCGTGGCCTGGCGCGGGCCGCGGGTGGCGGAACGCTCTGATCGGCCGTGGCGTCCAATACGATACCGGTTTCCGCGAGGAGCACGTCATCGTCGATGTCAAACTCCGGCGCTTCTCTGTTAAGAGCCATTGTTATAGTCCCTTGCTGAGTTCGACCTCAAGCCCAGGCGCCGCCTGCTTCCATGGCCGCACCAGAGCCCGTCCCTACTACGTAGTCAGCGACAGGCTACAGCGTTGTTCAACGTCGCGGCAGAAATTGCATGGGGTCTACCGGTTTGCCCTGACGGCGAATCTCGAAGTGCAGTTTCACCCGGTCCGTACCCGTGGAGCCCATTTCGGCAATCGTCTGCCCGGCTTTGACTTGCTGCCCCTCCCGAACCAATAACCTACGGTTGTGACCATAGGCGCTCACGTAGGTATCGCTGTGTTTGATAATCAAGAGCTCGCCGTAGCCCCGCAGCCCACTCCCGGCGTATACCACGGATCCATCAGACGCAGCGAAAACAGGCTGTCCCAAATCCCCGGCGATATCAATTCCTTTATTCAAACTACCGTTTGAAGCGAATTTTCCTATGAGTACACCGTTGGCAGGCCAGGTCCATCCGCCCTTTATGACCTCTCCTGCTGGCACAGGGGTAGGCGTAGGGACAGACGCGTTGCCCACCGGTGCGCTAGAAGACCCGGGGCTGACGACGACAGTGCCAGGTGTAGGGCGCCGGGTAATGGTGGTAGTGCTGGAAGACGACGTAGAGTTGCTGCGAGTAACCACTGTGGTAGGCGACCCCACAGTGGGCGTAGCAGCACCCCCTGGCCCATCGAAGCGCAAGGTTTGGCCCGGATGAATGGTAAAGGGCGGCGGTATGTTATTTCTTGCCCCCAGCGCCTTGTAATCCCAGCCGTAGCGGAACGCGATGGAATACAAGGTATCGCCCCGCCTGACGACATATTGGCCTGTAGTGACTTGTGGGCGTTGAGGGTTGGCCCGGTCGACCACGCGAACGCCACTGCTCGGCGAGCTGGAACACCCTGCAAGCAGGGCTGCGATAGCCAGCGCAACAAGAAGGCGCCCTTGGGCGCGCGTGGGTGTTGGCCGGCCAATAACTCTCAGACTCACCCGCTACTCCCTTTGGATGATGGATCACACAAAACCGGCATTATAACCGAGCCCACTCGCCGGCCATGCCGGAAAGCCTTACTAAACAAAAAGATGCGTCACGAAACCCAAGGCCTTCCTATGACCTGTACCAGCGCCTGGAATTCCCGCCCAGGCGCCTCAGGCCAGAGGCCCGGTGAGCAGGGGCACGAAGCGTACCGCACCTAGCGCATGTCGCGCGAAGCCATGTTCCTCGCGAATGATCAGCATCAATTGCTGCACGTCCCCTGCCCCTACGGGAATGACCATCCTGCCGCCCGGCGCTAATTGATCCAACAGCGCCTGAGGCACGTCGGCGGCCACCGCCGTGACGATGATGCCGTTATACGGGGCCAGCGCAGGCCAGCCTTCCCAGCCGTCCCCCCAGCGGAAGACAACGTTGCGTACGTTGAGGCTCTGAAGGCGCTCTTTGGCTTTGTCCTGAAGGCTTTTTATCCGCTCTACGGAAAACACCCGTTCTACGGATTGGGCCAGCACTGCCGTTTGGTAACCCGAGCCGGTGCCGATTTCCAGCACTTTGTCCAAGGGGCCTGCCGCTAACAGCAACTCGCTCATGCGGGCCACCATGTAGGGCTGGGAGATGGTCTGGTTGTTGCCGATGGGCAACGCGGTGTCTTCGTAAGCGCGGTGAGCCAGCGCCTCATCCACGAACAAGTGACGTGGGGTTTTGCGCACCACATCCAGTACATGCTGGTTGCTAATGCCTTCCTCGCACAGGCGCTGTATCAGTCGCTCGCGGGTACGTTGGGAAGTCATTCCAATGCCGCGATGCAGCAAGTCATCTTGCCCACGCATCATTGTAATGCCTCAAGCCAATGACCCAGCCCTTCGAAGGCCGGCTGAAAAGTGCGGTCCAGCTGCAACGGCGTCACCGATACATAGCCTTGGAGCACGGCATGGAAGTCCGTGCCGTCGCCACCGTCTTCGGCGTCACCTACCGCGCCAATCCAGTAGCCCGGCCGGCCGCGCGGGTCTACTACCAGGCTGGGCCGTGCGGCCCGTGCACGGTGCCCAAGGCGGGTGAGGCGAATACCCCGCACCGCTGCCAAGGGCAGGTTTGGCACATTCACGTTTAGCAGGGTACGGGGTGGCAGGGTAAGGTCTGATTGCGCTTCTATTAACTTGCGGGCATACCAGGCAGCCGTGGGCAGGTTGTCTGGCTGTCGGGAGACCAGCGAAAACGCAAACGCCGTATGACCGGTGAATCGGCCTTCCAACGCGGCGGCTACGGTTCCGGAGTAAATCACGTCATCGCCAAGGTTCGCACCCAGGTTGATACCGGAGACCACCATGTCTGGCGCCTGTTCCAGCAGTGCATTGATACCCAGGTGTACGCAGTCGGTGGGTGTTCCGTTGAGGCTGATAAAGCCGTTGGGCAGTGTAATCGGGTGCAGCGGACGATCGATGGTCAAGGCACTGCTGCAGCCGCTCCGGTCTTGGTCGGGGGCGATCACCGTGCAGTGGGCGAACTCCGCCAGCGCAGCGTGAAGCGCGGCGATGCCTGGGGCGGTGACCCCGTCGTCATTGGAGATCAAGATACGCATGGGCTTTCCGTCTACCCCGCTTGCACCAGGTCGAAGAGTTCGCGGACCACGACGGTCGCGAAGCACCCGGTGGGCAGGATGAAATCCAGTTGCAGAATGTCAGGCTGGGGATAATGCCACGACAGCTCTCGTATGGGCAGCCGCAGAATACGCCGTTCGTGGTCCAGCCCCGCCTCGTTCAGCCATGCGCAGAGCTGCGCCTCGTGGGCCGTCACCTCGTGTTCGAGCGCAGCGGTCGCCCCGGTGGCGGGCGAAATGCCTCGCCCTGGCAAAGGGCCAGTGGGGTGGAGGTCTAGCACTGCTAAGCGCGGGTCAGCACACTCTGCCTCGCCGGCGACAAAAAAACTGCGGCTGTCGGTGAAGGCCAACACATCACCCGGCTGTGCCTGGTTCCAAGTGCCCTGCGCTACCCGCTGAGCCAGCACCTGATTGAACACATGGCTGCGCGCGGTAGAAAGCAGGCGTGAGCGCAGGTTGCGCTGCTCCGGTAGGCGCTCGTTGGCGGCGTAGTGCCGTGCCTGAACCAGGTTTGCACCCTCGTGACCAAAGCGCTGAGGGCCGAAATAGTTGGGCACGCCATGAGCCTTGAGCCAGGTTAACCGCTGCTCAATCGCCTGTGGGTCAGCGCTCAAGGAGGTCAGGCGCAATGAAAAGCCGTTGGCCGAGTGGGCGCCGCGCTGAAGCTTGCGCGCGTGGCGGGTGGCCTGCAGCACACGCAGGCTGGCATCTTGGGCGCTGGTAAGGTCCGGATCGGCTTTGCCCGGTAAATGAAGGCTGAACCACTGCCGCGTGAGCGCCATACGATCTTTCAAGCCCGCATAACTGATGGCTTTAAGCGGAACTCCAGCCGCGCGTGCCAGGCGCCGAGCAGCCTCCTCGGTATTAAGCTCACGCTTTTCGACCCACAGCCACACATGCTCGCCCTCCCCCGACAAGGGAATATCCAGCACTTCGTTGACTTGAAAATCTTCGGCAGTGGCCTTGAGTACTGCGGTACCGAGCGAGGCGCCCGACGCGCGCGGGCCTAGGAGGTGGTCATCGCTCATGCGGGAAGCAACAGGGCAACCGCATGCACGGCAATCCCTTCCTCACGCCCGGCGAAGCCTAGTTTTTCAGTGGTAGTCGCCTTGACGTTGACCTGGTCGACCGCCGCTTGTAGGTCCTCGGCAATCAATGCTCGCATGGCCTCGATGTGGGGCGCCATTTTGGGTGCCTGCGCGACAATGGTGGCGTCTACGTTGCTCACGGCCCAGCCTTTGTCGCGTACCAGTGCAACGACATGACGCAGCAGCGCTCGGCTATCTGCCCCTTTGAAGCGAGGGTCGGTATCAGGGAAATGCTTGCCAATGTCACCCAGCGCTGCAGCGCCCAGTAACGCATCGCTCAATGCATGCAACAGTACATCACCGTCAGAGTGCGCCACCAGCCCAGAGCGATGGGCGATGCGCACCCCTCCGAGGGTAATGAAGTCGCCTTCACCAAAGCGGTGAACATCGTAGCCGTGGCCGATACGCATAGAAAAACGCCCTGTTTGAGTCAGGGCGCGATTCTACCTTGCCAAGGCCTGCTTGGGCACCGCCGTGGCTCTGGCATGCCGCTAAGGGATAAGCCCGAGGGCGGATGCGTGATGGCGCAGGTGATCCTCGATAAAGCTTGCGATGAAGTAATAGCTATGGTCGTAGCCGGGCTGCAATCGCAAGGTCAGCGGGTAACCTGCATCGTTCGCAGCCTTTTGCAGCACCTCGGGCTTGAGTTGCGTGCTCAGGAAGTCGTCTCGATCGCCTTGGTCTACCAGCAAGGGCAGGCGCTCGCTGGCGGTAGCCATTAGCAGGCTGCTGTCCCATTCACGCCAGCGGCTGCGGTCATCGCCCAAGTAAAGACGAAACGCCTTCTCACCCCAAGGGCAGTCCACGGGGTTGCTGATCGGTGCGAATGCTGAAATCGAGCGGTACCGGCCGGGATTACGCAAGGCGCAGACCAGCGCGCCATGCCCGCCCATGGAATGACCGGCAATGGCACGCTCATCACTGGCCGGAAAGTTAGCCTCGACCAGCGCTGGTAGCTCGCTCACAACGTAGTCATGCATCTGATAATGCTTCAGGTACGGGGCCTGCGTAGCATTGAGGTAAAACCCCGCGCCTAGTCCGAAGTCCCAGGCGCCGTCCGGGTCATCTGCTACGTCTGGCCCGCGTGGGCTGGTGTCAGGTGCAACCAGGATCATTCCCAACTGGGCCGCAATTCGGTGCGCCCCGGCTTTTTGCATGAAATTTTCGTCGTTGCACGTCAGGCCCGACAACCAATACAGCACGGGCAGTTTCTGCCCCGACTCCGCTTGCGGTGGCAAGTACACGGCAAACGTCATGTCACAGCCCAAGGTGGAAGAGCGGTGCTTGTAACGCTTATGCCAGCCGCCGAAGCTTTTCTGGCACGACAGGTTTTCCAGACTCATGCTCAGGCTCCTTTAGAAATGCACCACGCTACGAATGCTCTTGCCTTCATGCATCAGGTCGAAAGCCTTGTTGATGTCCTCAAGGGGCATGGTGTGGGTGATGAAGGTGTCCAGGGGGATCTCGCCCTTCTCGGCCATCTCTACATAGCTCGGCAACTCGGTACGGCCACGTACGCCACCAAAGGCGCTACCGCGCCAGACGCGGCCGGTGACCAATTGGAACGGCCGGGTTGCGATTTCCTGACCGGCACCTGCCACCCCGATGATGACCGACTCGCCCCAACCTTTGTGGCAGCACTCCAGGGCGGCACGCATCAACTGCACGTTGCCAATACATTCGAACGAGAAATCCACTCCACCGTCGGTCATGTCCACAATGACCTCCTGGATTGGCTTGTCGAAGTCTTTAGGGTTGACGCACTCGGTTGCACCCAGCTGCTTGGCGATTTCGAATTTGCCGGGGTTGATATCAATGGCGATGATGCGGCTGGCCTTGGCTTTGACGGCCCCCAGAATGGCCGACAGGCCGATCCCGCCCAGCCCGAAGATCGCTACGGTGTCACCGGGTTTTACCTTTGCGGTATTGAGCACCGCGCCAATGCCGGTAGTAACGCCGCAGCCAAGCAGGCAGACCTTCTCCAAAGGCGCTTCCTTGGGGATACGCGCCACGGAGATTTCAGGCAGCACGGTGTATTCGGAGAAGGTCGACGTGCCCATGTAGTGGAACAACGGCTTGCCCTGGTAGGCGAAACGGGTAGTGCCGTCGGGCATCAGGCCTTTGCCCTGGGTAGCGCGAATCGCCTGACAGAGGTTGGTCTTGCCCGACAGGCAGAACTTACATTGCCGGCATTCGGGGGTGTACAGCGGAATCACATGATCGCCCACGGCGACCGAGGTCACGCCCTCACCTACTGCCTCAACGATAGCGCCGCCTTCATGGCCCAGAATCGTCGGGAAAATACCCTCGGGGTCTGCACCGGACAGGGTATAGGCGTCGGTATGGCACACACCGGTAGCGACGATCTTGAGCAGCACTTCGCCAGCCTTGGGCATGGCAACGTCTACTTCGACGATTTCCAGCGGCTTATTCGCCTCGAATGCAACGGCAGCACGTGACTTGATCATTGGAGGTTCCTTTTGAGAGCCAGAGAAAACACCAGTGTAATTCATGCCCTCTAAATGGATAATCGAGTGATAAGGGAAACATTATTGCTATAGAGGGATAATCATGTCGCTTCTTCGCTGGGAAGGCATAGACGAGTTTGTGGCGGTAGCAGAGCTGGGCCACTTCAGCGCGGCGGCCATCCAATTGGGCACTTCGTCTTCGCATGTGAGCCGGCAAGTGGCGAATCTGGAAGAGCGGCTTCAGGCGCGGCTGTTTTACCGCAGTACCCGGCGGGTCAGCCTGACCGAGGCTGGCCACACCTTCCTTCAACACTGCCGGCGGCTGCATGATGGCCGCGAAGAAGCCATGCGTGCGGTGCACGACCTGGCCAGTGCCCCAAAGGGCTTGTTGCGCATGACCTGTGCGGTGGCGTACGGGGAGCGGTTCATTGTGCCTTTGGTCACAGACTACCTGGCGCGCTATCCCGAGCTTCAAGTCGACATCGAGCTGACCAACCGCCCGCTTGACTTGGTCAACGAGGGGCTGGACCTGGCCGTACGCCTGGGCCGCCTACACGCGTCTCGCCTGGTCGCCAGCCGCTTGGCGCCACGGCGGATGTACCTGTGCGCAGCGCCCCGCTACCTTGAGCGGTACGGCAGGCCTCACAGTGTGTCGGAATTGGCGCGGCATAACTGCCTGGTCGGCAGCAGCGACCACTGGTCCATGCAAGTCGATGGCCGCGAGCTGAGCCTGCGCGTGCAAGGCAATTGGCGGTGCAACAGTGGCCAGGCGGTGCTGGACGCCGCACTCAAGGGCATGGGCCTGTGCCAGCTACCGGATTATTACGTGCTCGAGCACCTGCGCGGCGGGGCGCTGGTGTCGTTGCTCGATGCGCACCAGCCACCCAATACGGCAGTGTGGGCGGTATACCCGCAACAGCGGCACCTTTCACCCAAGGTGAGAGGGATCATAGAGCACTTGCGCCAGGGGCTGGCGGGGCGACACGAGTACGCTGGCTAGCGCCGGAGCCAGGCCAGGTCTTCCGGCCGGGTAATCTTGATGTTGTCGCTTCGCCCTTCGATCAACCGAGGGGCGTGGCCCGCCCACTCCATAGCCGATGCCTCATCGGTAATGTTTACGCCCGCGACGCGGGCATCGGCCAACGCGCGCTGTAGCGGCCCAAGGCGGAACATCTGAGGCGTGAACGCTTGCCACACCACACTGCGGTCAAGGGTTTCGCTGACTCGGCCATCTGCGCCTACGCGCTTGAGGGTGTCCTTGGCAGGCACGGCCAGCAAGCCCCCTACCTCATCATGGGCCAGTTCAACCAACAGCCGGTCCAGGTCTGCAGCAGCGAGATTAGGGCGCGCGGCATCGTGCACCAGTACCCAATCCCGGCTGCCTGCCCCCAGCTCGGTCAGGCCCAGCAATGCGTTGAAAACGGAGTCAGAGCGCTCGCCGCCACCGGTGGCCTCATGCACCTGAGGTAAGCCAGCGCACGCAAGCGTAGGCCACCAAGGGTCGTGCCCTGCCAGGCTGACCACAAGGCCACGCAGGCCAGGGTGGCCCAAAAAACAGTCAAGGGTGTGTTCGAGTAAGGTCTTGCCCGCATGAACGAGGTACTGCTTAGGGCGATCGGCGCCCATCCGGGTGCCTACGCCAGCCGCCGGAATAACGACCCAGAAGGTGACAGGTGCCGGGTTCATTGGGTGATCTGGTACAGGGTTTCGCCATCCTTGACCATGCCCAATTCATGCCGGGCACGCTCCTCGACGGTTTCCATACCCTTTTTCAACTCAAGCACTTCAGCATCCAGTACGCGGTTGCGCTCTTGCAGCCCCTGGTTTTCAGCCTTCTGGTCGGCGATCTGTTGTTTGAGCTCTGCCGCTTGGGCAAAGCTACCCGTGCCTACCCATAGCCGGTGCTGCAGCCCCGCGAGCAACAGGATAAGAACCAGGAACAACCAATAGGGACTGCGCATCGAGACATCCGAAAAAATGGCTAACTGCTTGCCAGATAGCACAAAGCCCAGCGTCTGCCAGGCTTGGTGCATTCAAGCATTACCGAGGAGCGATCAAGCGACCGTTTCCAGCCGCCTTTTTACCACTTCCTGCTCAGCCGCGAAACTCGGCCCGACCACGGTAAGGTGCCTTCTCGCCCAACTGCTCTTCGATACGCAGCAATTGGTTGTACTTGGACACCCGGTCGGAACGGCACAGCGAGCCGGTCTTGATCTGGCCAGCCGCAGTACCCACTGCCAGATCGGCAATGGTGGAGTCTTCGGTTTCACCCGAGCGGTGAGAGATGACAGCGGTATAACCGGCGGCCTTGGCCATCTGGATGGCTTCCAGGGTTTCGGTCAAGCTGCCGATCTGGTTGAACTTGATCAGGATAGAGTTACCGATGTGCTTGTCGATACCTTCCTTGAGGATCTTGGTGTTGGTCACGAACAAATCGTCGCCGACCAATTGCACCTTTTCACCGATCTTGTCGGTGAGGATCTTCCAGCCAGCCCAATCCGACTCATCCAGGCCGTCTTCGATGGAGATGATGGGGTAGCGCTGCGTCAACCCTTTGAGGTACTCGGCGAACCCTTCGGCATCGAAGCTGTGGCCTTCGCCCGACAGGTTGTATTTGCCGTCTTCATAGAATTCGCTGGCAGCGCAGTCCAGTGCCAGCGTCACGTCGGTGCCCAGTTTATAGCCTGCTTTTTCAACGGCTTCGGCAATGGCCTTGAGGGCGTCTTCGTTGGACGTCAGGTTCGGCGCGAAGCCGCCTTCGTCGCCCACCGAGGTGCTCAAGCCACGTGCCTTCAAGACCGCCTTGAGGCTGTGGAAGATTTCAGCGCCCATGCGTAGGCCATCGGCGAAACTTTTAGCCCCGACCGGCTGCACCATGAATTCCTGGATGTCCACGTTGTTGTCGGCATGCTCGCCGCCATTGATGATGTTCATCATCGGCACGGGCATGGAGTACTGGCCCGGGGTGCCATTGAGGTTGGCAATGTGGGCGTACAGGGGCAGGTCCTGGTCCTCGGCAGCCGCCTTGGCCGCAGCCAGCGACACCGCAAGGATTGCGTTCGCGCCCAGGTTGGCTTTGTTTTCGGTACCGTCCAGGTCGATCATCGTGTGATCGAGCGCTTTCTGGTCAGCCGGGTCTTTGCCTAGCAGTGCGTCACGGATAGGGCCGTTGATGTTGGCTACCGCCTTGAGCACGCCTTTACCCAGGTAACGGCTCTTGTCGCCATCGCGCAGCTCCAGCGCTTCGCGCGAGCCAGTGGACGCACCGGACGGCGCACAGGCGCGGCCCATGATGCCGTTGTCCAGAAGCACGTCGGCTTCCACGGTCGGGTTGCCACGGGAATCCAGAACTTCACGACCTTTGATGTCGACGATGTTTGCCATTGTTATACACACTCCAGATTGGACGAAACGACGCAACCAAGGGTTGCACCTAGCCCCGCGAGGCCAGCATCACTGCGCGGGGCACCTGCACGATACCGATGCCGACCGGCGAAACCCTGGTCAGGCGGTCTCTATGATCGGAAAAGCCTTGACCAGTTCATCCAAGGCCTTGAGTTGGCTCAAAAAGGGTTCGAGCTTGTCCAGGCGCAGAGCGCACGGGCCATCGCAGCGGGCATTGTCAGGGTCTGGGTGGGCCTCGAGGAACAGCCCGGCCAGGCCTTGGCTGATGCCTGCCTTGGCCAGGTCGGTGACCTGCGCACGACGACCACCGGCTGAATCCGCTCGGCCACCAGGGGTTTGCAGCGAATGGGTGACGTCGAAGAAGACCGGGTACTTGAACTGCTTCATAAGGCCGAAGCCGAGCATGTCTACCACCAGGTTGTTGTAGCCAAAACTGGAGCCGCGCTCGCACAGCACCAGTTGATCGTTCCCGGCTTCCTCGCACTTGGTCAGGATGTGCTTCATCTCATGGGGCGCCAGGAACTGCGCCTTCTTGATATTGATGACCGCGTTGGTGCGGGCCATGGCCACCACCAGGTCGGTTTGCCGAGACAAGAAAGCCGGTAGCTGGATGATGTCGCACACCTCGGCGACCGGCGCTGCCTGGTAGGGCTCATGCACATCGGTAATCACCGGCACATTGAAGGTCTGCTTGATCTCCTGGAAGATCTTCAGGCCCTCTTCCAACCCAGGCCCACGGTAGGAGTTGACCGAGGAGCGGTTGGCCTTGTCGAAACTGGCCTTGAACACATAAGGAATGCCGAGCTTCTCGGTCACCTTTACGTACGCTTCGCACACCCGCATGGCGAGGTCTCGCGACTCCAGCACGTTCATGCCACCAAACAGTGCCATAGGTTTGTCGTTGGCCAGTTCGATACTACCGACGCGAATCACTTTCTGTGCCATGGTTCAGCCCTTGTTCCGATGTGCCAGTGCCGCTTTGACGAAGCCGCTGAACAGCGGGTGGCCATCGCGCGGGGTGGAGGTGAATTCAGGGTGGAACTGGCACGCCACGAACCACGGGTGGTCCTTGCCCTCGACGACTTCCACCAGCGCCCCATCACCAGAGCGACCCGACACCACCAGGCCCGCCTCAAGCAACTGAGGCAACAGGTTGTTGTTCACTTCATAGCGGTGACGATGCCGCTCGATAATCACATCTTTGGCATAGCAGTCATGCACCTTGGAGCCAGGCTCCAGTAGGCAGTCCTGCGCACCTAGCCGCATGGTCCCGCCCAGGTCGGACGTTTCCGTGCGGGTTTCGACCGCGCCGGTGGCATCGGCCCATTCGGTAATCAGGCCCACGACCGGGTGAGCGCTGTTACGCTCGAACTCGGTGGAGTTGGCATCAGCCCAGCCCAGTACGTTGCGAGCGAACTCGATCACCGCGACCTGCATACCCAAACAGATGCCCAGATAAGGCACTTTGTTTTCGCGGGCGAACTGGACCGCCCGAATCTTGCCTTCAACGCCGCGCAAACCGAAGCCGCCAGGTACCAGGATCGCGTCCACGCCTTCGAGCAGGCCGGTGCCCTGGTTCTCGATGTCTTCGGAGTCGATGTAGCGCAGGTTGACCCGGGTACGGTTCTGGATGCCCGCGTGGCTCATGGCCTCGATCAGTGACTTGTACGCATCGAGCAGCTCCATGTACTTGCCGACCATGGCGATGGTGACTTCATGCTCGGGGTTTAGCTTGGCATCGATGACCTTGTCCCATTCGGCAAGGTCGGCACCTGCGCACTGCAGGCCAAAGCGCTCTATAACGAAATCGTCCAGCCCCTGAGCATGCAGCACGCCAGGAATCTTGTAGATGGTGTCTACGTCTTCCAGGGAGATGACCGCACGTTCTTCAACGTTGGTGAACAGCGCGATCTTGCGGCGCGACGATACGTCCACGGGGTGGTCGGAACGGCAGATCAGGACATCGGGCTGCAAACCAATGGAGCGCAGCTCTTTCACCGAATGCTGGGTAGGCTTGGTCTTGGTTTCGCCGGCCGTGGCAATGTAAGGCACCAGGGTCAAGTGCATGAGCATGGCGCGGCGCGCGCCCACTTCGACTCGCAACTGGCGGATCGCTTCCAAGAAAGGCTGTGACTCGATGTCACCGACGGTACCGCCGATTTCTACCAGGGCCACATCGGCGTCGCCAGCACCCTTGATGATGCGGCGCTTGATCTCGTCGGTGATATGCGGAATCACCTGGATGGTTGCGCCCAAATAATCACCCCGACGCTCTTTGCGCAGTACATGCTCGTACACACGGCCGGTGGTGAAGTTGTTGTTCTGGGTCATGGTGGTGCGAATGAAGCGCTCGTAGTGGCCCAAGTCCAGGTCAGTCTCGGCGCCATCGTGGGTAACGAACACTTCACCGTGCTGGAAGGGGCTCATGGTCCCTGGGTCCACGTTGATGTACGGGTCCAGCTTGAGCATGGTGACCTTCAGCCCCCGCGCCTCCAGGATGGCCGCCAGTGAAGCCGATGCGATGCCTTTCCCCAATGAAGAAACAACACCGCCCGTGACGAAGATGTAACGCGTCATGAAAAACCCTAGAAGTCTGCGTTAAAGCGGTCGGAGCCGCCGGGGAAAGCGAAGGAAGGCCCGGCGCGCGGAACGGCGTTCCGGCAGCGTAGGCCCCGAGACCAGCGGCCGAGCCGAGTGAAGTTCAACACAGGCTGCGCTCGCTGTGCCAGCGAAGAGCGCCGGCGGGAGCCGCTACAGGTTTTCAGTCACTCGACAAGATTGCTGGGTCATCGGCAACTTATGCGGTTCTGGGAACACGCAGAAGCTGTATCAAGAAGGGAGGGTAGTCTACCGGAAACCCGCTTTCATCTCAAACACCGGTCGTTCGTCGGTGGTCGCCAGCGCAGTTCGCCAGGGATAACAGAGAGCGCCGGGACGTTCGCCACTGCCACTAATTGCCCGTTTACCCACAGCAGGGGCAGGCGTGAACGTACAAAACCGGGTACGCCAGCTTCGTTGAGCAGCCGCTTCAAATCCCGGCGTCCGCGGCCGGGTAGCGTCATGCACTCGCCGCCCTGGCGATAGCGCACCTGTGCGCCCACCCCCGGTGTTACCCCTTGCCAATGGACCTCTCCATTGCCAGGCAGGCATACCCTGTCGCCCGCCAGTACGGTGCGCTCACCTAATGCAGGTGGCTCGATTAGCCACGCACCCGCCAGCCACCACAGGCGGTCACCACTGCGGCGCACTACGCCGTCGGCCAATACCCACTCAGGGGCTGCCTTCAAGGCAGCATCGCGCAGGCAAACCCATCCGGCCCAGTGATGGGTGTCCGGTAGGCGACCTAACGGAGCAAGCCAGGCCTGCAACGCATTACGCTGCCGGGCCTCACTCAATGCTCGCAGCGGTGTCAGGGCCAGCGACGGCAAGGTTAACCAAGGGAATGGCGCACCTACGCGCGCCGGGGCGAGGTCTTGGTCGGCAACCTCGTCGAGCAAGGCCAGGGCTTCGGCGAAATGCCCTGCACTGCGTGCCAGATTGGCTGATGCAGCAGGCCAGCGCGCGTGTAGCTGAGGCATCACCTGATGACGAAGGTAGTTGCGGGCATGCCGTGTGTCGGCATTTGACGGGTCTTCGACCCATTCCAGATCCACACGGCGTGCATACTCGAACAACGCGCTGCGTGCTACCTCCAACAAGGGCCTGCACACCACACCCTGGCCCAGCGCACGTTGCTCAGCCATGGCGGCAGCCCCTCGCACGCCGGCCCCCCGCATAAGGCGCAGCAGCAGGGTTTCAGCCTGATCATCCAGGTGTTGACCGGTAAACAGCACCTCGCCCTGCTGCAACTCAGCGGCAAAAGCTTCATAGCGGGCATTGCGAGCGGCTTGTTCCAGGCTCGCGGTATGGCTGACCTGAACATGCACGACGGTCAAGGGTACGCTCAAGGCCTCACAGAGGCGCTCGCAGTGTTCGGGCCATGCCGCTGCAAGGCTTTGCAAGCCATGGTTCACGTGAATGGCGCGAAGTGGCGGCATGGAGTGCTGGCGTGCGAGTGTTGCCAAGGCATGCAGCAATACAGAGGAGTCCAGGCCACCTGACAACGCAATGACCCAGCCCGGCGAGGAGCGCCACGGGCTTAGCTGGTGTAACAGCTGGCTGGTCAGCGTCACCGGCTAGCCCTCCCCTGTTGCCTGAGGTGCCAGCCAAGGCTGGCACCTTCATGCAGATTTACAGGCCGTAGCTCATCAGCCGCTCGTAGCGACGGTCGAGCAACGCAGGGGTATCGAAGCCTTTGAGCATGTCCAACTGCTCGATCAACGTCGCCCGCAAGGTACCTGAGGCCAACGCGACATCGCGGTGGGCGCCGCCCAGTGGCTCGTCGATAACCTTGTCAACAATCCCAAGGCCCTTGAGGCGCTCGGCAGTGATACCCATGGCTTCGGCCGCGTCCGGCGCCTTGTCGGCGGTTTTCCAGAGGATGGAAGCGCAGCCCTCAGGCGAGATCACCGAATAGGTGGAGTACTGAAGCATGTTCAGTTGATCGCATACACCGATAGCCAGCGCACCACCCGATCCACCCTCGCCGATCACCGTGGCGATGATCGGGGTTTTCAAGCGCGCCATTACGCGCAGGTTCCAGGCGATTGCCTCGCTCTGATTGCGCTCTTCGGCATCGATACCAGGGTAGGCACCGGGGGTATCGATGAAGGTGAGAATGGGCATTTTGAAACGCTCGGCCATTTCCATCAGGCGGCACGCCTTGCGGTAGCCTTCTGGCCGGGGCATCCCGAAGTTACGGCGCACTTTTTCGCGGACTTCGCGGCCCTTCTGGTGACCGATCACCATCACTGGCTGGCCGTCCAGGCGCGCGGCACCGCCCACGATGGCCGCGTCATCGGAAAAGTGACGGTCTCCGTGTAGCTCTTCGAACTCGGTGAAGATCTGCGGAATGTAATCCAGGGTATAGGGGCGACGCGGGTGACGCGCCAGGCGAGCGATCTGCCAGCTGGTCAGGTTGCCGAAGATGCTCTCGGTCAGCGTGCTGCTCTTTTCCTGAAGGCGAGAGATCTCATCGCTGATGTTGAGTGAGTTGTCGTTACCCACAAGGCGCAGCTCTTCGATCTTGGCTTGCAGGTCAGCGATAGGCTGTTCGAAATCCAGGAAATTCGGGTTCATAGGCTTCCGTCTAGGGTCGACGGCCAGTCGGCCGGTTGATCCGTTTGGCGCCATACCATACGGAAGTGGCGCCTTGAGGTCGAGAGGTAAAAAAAGCGCAGGGTACAGGATAGGCACCGGCGCGGGCCAGGGCAGGATCGGGCACCCTGCTTATCGATAATTCAGAAAGACGTTCTCGCGCCCAAACTGGTCACGCAAGGCTTGGATCAGGTTGTCCGCCGGGTCGATACGCCACCCCTCCCCCAACTGCAGCAAGGCACGGGCCTCGTTGGAACTGTAGTCGAGGGTAATCGGGCAGGCGCCTCGGTGCTTGCCCAGCAGCGTGCCCAGCCAGGTAATACGGTCACCACCCAAGGCATCAACATTGACTTTGATGCGTAGGCTCTCGGCAAGCTGGGTGCGGGCGTCTTCCATGCTTAACACACGCTTCACGCGCAGGCGCAGGCCCCCGGAAAAGTCGTCGTTGCTCACCTCCCCTTCTACCACTACCACCGTGTCGGTCTGCAACAAGGCTTGGGCGCTGTGGAAGGCATCGGCGAACAGCGAAGCCTCGATGCGCCCGGAACGGTCATCGAGGGTGATAAAGCCCATCTTGTCGCCTTTCTTGTTTTTCATCACGCGCAGCGCCACGACCATGCCGGCAATGGTCTGGGTGTCGCGGGCCGGCTTGAGGTCAATGATGCGTTGACGGGCAAACCGGCGAATCTCTTTTTCATATTCGTCGATAGGGTGGCCTGTGAGGTACAGGCCCAAGGTGTCTTTCTCACCTTTGAGACGATCCTTGAGCGACAGCGGCCGGGCTTTGCCATGGTTGGCGTAGACATCGGCGTCCGGCTCGGCAAACACCCCACCGAATAAGTCCACGTGGCCGCTATCCTGGGTGCGCGCCGTTTGCTCAGCCGACTTGATCGCTTCTTCCATGGCGGTCAACAGCACGGCACGGTTGCGGTCAATGTTGGCCTGGTACGCCTTGGGCTCATCATGGAAATGCGGCCCGAGGCGATCCAGCGCCCCGCTGCGCACCAGGGCATCAAGGGTTCGCTTATTGATGCGCTTGAGGTCCACCCTTGCGCAGAAATCAAACAGGTCCTTGAAGGGCCCCGCCAGGCGCGACTCGACAATCGCCTCTACTGGCCCTTCGCCAACGCCTTTGATCGCACCCAGGCCATAGACGATACGACCATCGTCGTTGACCGTGAACTTGAAATCCGAAGTGTTCACGTCAGGGGCGTCGAGCCGAAGCTTCATGCTGCGCACTTCTTCGATCAAGGTCACGACCTTGTCGGTGTTGTGCATGTCGGCTGACAGCACCGCTGCCATGAAGGGCGCAGGGTAATGTGCCTTGAGCCAGGCGGTTTGGTAAGACACCAGGCCGTAGGCCGCGGAGTGAGACTTGTTGAAGCCGTAGCCTGCAAACTTTTCGACCAAGTCGAAGATGTTGCCTGCCAGGTCCGCGTCGATGTTGTTTTGCGCGCAGCCTTCAATGAAGCCGCCACGCTGCTTGGCCATCTCTTCGGGTTTTTTCTTACCCATGGCACGACGCAGCATGTCAGCGCCACCCAGCGTATAGCCGGCCATCACCTGAGCGATCTGCATCACCTGTTCCTGATACAGGATGATGCCGTAGGTAGGCGCCAGTACCGGCTTGAGCCCTTCGTACTGGTAATCGGGGTGCGGGTAGGCCAATTCGGCACGGCCGTGCTTGCGGTTGATGAAGTCGTCCACCATGCCCGACTGCAGCGGGCCCGGGCGGAACAGTGCGACCAGTGCGATCAAGTCTTCCAGGCAGTCAGGCTTGAGCTTCTTGATAAGCTCTTTCATGCCCCGGGATTCAAGCTGGAACACTGCCGTGGTTTCGGCTTTTTGCAACAGGCTATACGTAGGTTTGTCGTCTAGCGGGATGAAGGCGATATCCAGCGGCGGCTCGTTCACCTTGGCACGGTCGCGGTTGATGGTCTTCAGCGCCCAGTCGATGATGGTCAGGGTACGCAGGCCGAGAAAGTCGAACTTCACCAGGCCCGCTGCCTCTACGTCATCCTTGTCAAACTGGGTGACCAAGCCATCGCCGGCTTCATCGCAATAAATGGGCGAGAAATCAGTAAGCTTGGTAGGCGCGATCACCACGCCCCCTGCGTGCTTGCCTACGTTACGGGTAATGCCTTCAAGCTTGAGGGCCATGGCCCAGATCTCTGCGGCCTCTTCGTCAGTGGCCAGGAAGTCTCGAAGCATCTCCTCCTGCGCGAAGGCCTTTTCCAGGGTCATGCCCACTTCGAAAGGGATCATCTTGGAGAGGCGGTCCGCCAACCCATAGGACTTACCCTGTACACGGGCCACGTCGCGAACCACGGCCTTTGCAGCCATGGAGCCGAAGGTAATGATCTGGCTTACCGCGTTGCGGCCGTATTTGTCGGCCACGTACTCGATGACCCGGTCGCGGCCATCCATGCAGAAGTCCACGTCGAAGTCGGGCATCGACACCCGTTCAGGGTTCAGGAAGCGCTCGAACAGCAAGTCATATTCGAGCGGGTCCAAGTCGGTGATTTTCTGCACGTAGGCCACCAGCGAGCCGGCGCCCGACCCCCGGCCAGGCCCTACTGGCACCCCGTTGCTCTTGGCCCACTGAATGAAGTCCATCACGATCAGGAAGTACCCGGGGAACCCCATCTGAATGATGATGTTGAGTTCGAAATTCAGCCGGTCTACGTACACCTGGCGCTTGGCTTCGTAGTCTGGCGTGGTGTCGCGAGGCATCAAGACCGACAGCCGCTCTTCGAGGCCATCGAAGGACACCTTGCGGAAGTACTCATCGATGGTCATCCCGTCCGGGATCGGATAATCCGGCAGGAAGTGCTTGCCCAGCTTCACCTCGATGCTGCAACGCTTGGCAATCTCTACGGTGTTTTGCAGGGCATCGGGCAGGTCGCTGAACAACTCCGCCATTTCCTCGGGGCTTTTGAGGTACTGCTGGTCGCTGTAATTACGTGAGCGACGCGGGTCGTCCAAGGCACGGCCTTCCCCGATACACACTCGGGTTTCATGGGCCTCGAAGTCTTCGGCCTTGATAAATCGCACGTCGTTGGTTGCCACCAGGGGAGCGCCCAGGCGATCAGCCAACGCCACCGCAGCGTGGAGGTAGTCTTCGTCCCCGGCGCGGTTGGTGCGCTGTACTTCGATGTAAAAGCGGTCCTCGAATAGCGCCAGCCACTCGCGCAACAGCACTTCTGCCTGTGCCGGGTCATTGCCCAGCAACGCCTGCCCGATCTCCCCTTCCTTGGCCCCAGACAAGGCAATGACGCCTGCACGGGCCTCGGCAATCCACGACCGTTCGATCACGATCACGCCGTTACGCTGGCCCTCGGTATAACCCCGGGAAATCAACTCGGTGATGTTGCGGTAGCCTTCAGCATCCATGGCCAGCAGCGTGATGCGGCTCAAGGGCGAGTCGGGGGCAGAGCCTGCCAACCACAGGTCGGCACCACAGATAGGCTTGACCCCTGCCCCCATGGCCGCCTTGTAGAACTTCACCAACGCGCACATGTTATTCATGTCGGTAACTGCCACGGCCGGCATGTTCATCCCGGCCAGGCTTTTGATCAACGGCTTGATCCGTACCAGGCCGTCAACTAGGGAATATTCGGTGTGCAAGCGAAGGTGAACGAATGAAACCGGCATGGGCGTTCCGTGGGCGATTAAGACGAGAGCGGGGAATTGTACCGAGGCAAGGCGCCTAATGCATGAGCGTCAGGCGTCAGCGTAATCGGTATCACGTGCTTGGTACGCCGCGCGTACCGGGGCAAAGGAGCGCCGATGAATAGGCGTAGGGCCAAGCCGCGCCAGTGCTTCGAGGTGCACCGGAGTGGGGTAGCCTTTGTGGCTGCCCATTCCGTACCCAGGGTAGATCAGCTCGAACGCGGTCATTTCCCGGTCACGGCTGACTTTTGCAAGGATCGAGGCTGCGGCGATCGCCGGCACCTTGGCGTCCCCCTGGATAACCGGCGAACTGGGCACTGACAGCACCGGGCAGCGGTTGCCGTCGATGAGCGCCCTGCACGGTGTGATATGCAACCCGTCAACGGCGCGCTGCATGGCCAGCATCGTGGCGTGCAAGATGTTCAGGCGATCGATTTCATCCACCTCGGCCCGCGCGATACTCCAGCTCAAGGCCTTTTCGCAGATCTCCTCATAGAGGGCCTCGCGTCGCGCTTCGGTGAGTTTCTTCGAATCATTCAGGCCCAAAATCGGGCGCGCCGGATCGAGAATGACCGCAGCTGTAACCACCGCGCCACACAAGGGGCCACGCCCTACTTCATCGACGCCCGCGACCAGTGCTTCCACCAAGGTGTAGTCCAGGCCCATCTGTAATTGTGCAGGTTGCATAGCGAGGTTCCAATCAGCGTGACAGCAGGCCCAGCACCGCGCTGGCGGCCTGGTTGGAGGCATCCTGCCGAAGGGTGCGATGAATCGCATCGAAACCCTCTGTTTGCGCCTCGGGGGCTTCCAGCAAAGGCAACATTGCTTGCGCCAGTGCCTCTGGCGTGGCGGCGTCCTGCAGGATTTCTGGCACGAGCGCACGCTGGGCGAGCAAGTTGGGCAAGGACACATACGGGCTTGTGACCATACGTTTGAGTACCCACCAGGTCAACGGCGCCAGGCGATAGGCCACAACCATCGGTCGTTTGTAGAGCAGCGCTTCCAGCGTAGCGGTGCCCGACGCGATAAGCACGGCATTGCAGGCCGCCAGTGCCTCATGCGAGCGCCCATCCAGCAGCGCAATAGGTAGATCGCGGCCTTCCAGCAGTGTCTCTAGCTGGGTACGGCGCTCAGGGCTGGCACAGGGCAGTACGAACCGCAGGCCGGGGCGGGCCATCAGCAACCGCTGCGCCGTCTCGAAAAACAGAGTGCCCAGGCGCCTGACTTCGCCACCACGGCTGCCGGGCATCAAGGCAATTACTTGGTCCTGGTCAGCAAACCCGAGGGCCTGTCGGGCCGCTGCACGATCGGCGTGCAGGGGTATCTGGTCTGCCAGGGAATGCCCGACAAAACGCACGGGCACCCCTTGCGCCTCGTAGAAGCGAGCCTCGAAGGGGAACAAGGTAAGCATCAGGTCGCAGCCCTGGCGAATTTTTTGCACCCGCTTTTGCCGCCACGCCCACACTGACGGGCTCACATAATGGACGGCCTTAATGCCTGCCTGATGCATACGGGCTTCGATGGCTAAGGTGAAATCAGGGGCGTCGATGCCAATGAACACGTCAGGCCTGGCCTGTAGCAGATCCTGAATCAAAACCTTGCGCCGGCCCAGTAACTCACGCAGCCGCCCCAGGACCTCTACCAGCCCCATTACCGCTAGGCGCTCCATTGGGAATGAGGACCGTAACCCTTCGGCCTCCATCAAGGGGCCACCTACGCCAATGAAGCGCACCTGAGGGCTACGCGCCTTGAGCGCTCGCATGAGGCCGGCACCCAGAATGTCACCGCTGGCTTCGCCGGCGACCAGGGCCACGCACAACGGGGTAGAGCCTGCCGTCATCAGCGGGTAATGCCGCGGGATGAATCGCGGATGGACGCGGCAAACAGCGCCACTTCCGGGCACTCCTCGGTCATCACGTCCAGTTGAGTCAGTGCCTGCTCAATCGTAAGGCCCTGGCGGTACACCACCTTGTAGGCGTTGCGTAGCGCGTGCAGGGTCACGTCACTGAACCCTCTGCGCCGCATGCCTTCAAAATTCATGCTGCGGGCCTGGGCCGGGTTACCAAAGACCGTTACGAAGGCAGGCACATCCTTGCCGATGGTGGTCCCCATGCCGGAAAAGCTGTGGACCCCGATATGGCAGTACTGATGGACCAAGGTATACCCGGACAGAATAGCCCAGTCCCCTACATGAACGTGCCCGGCCAACGCCGTATTGTTTACCAGGATGCAATGGTCGCCGATCACGCTGTCATGCCCGATATGAGCATAGGCCATGATGAGGTTGTGGTCGCCCAATGTGGTTTCAAACCGGTCCTGCACCGTACCGCGGTGGATGGTCACGCCTTCCCGGATCACGTTATGGTCACCAATGACGAGCCGGGTGGCTTCGCCTTTGTACTTCAAATCCGGGGTATCTTCGCCAATGGACGAGAACTGGTAGATCCGGTTGTGCTTGCCCACTCGGGTGGGCCCGCGCATGACCACGTGAGGGCCGATGACGGTCCCTTCGCCGATTTCAACCCCTGCGCCGATGATCGACCACGGGCCTACCTCAACGCCCTCGGCCAGCACGGCCGAAGGGTCGACGATTGCACGAGGGTCGATCAAACTCATAGCTTGCGTTCCGCACAAATGATTTCAGCGGAGCACACAGGCTTACCGTCTACGGAGGCCTGGCAGTCGAACTTCCAGATCTGGCGCTTGCAACTGATGAAGCGCGCCTCGAGGATCAGTTGATCGCCTGGGGTCACAGGCTGGCGGAAACGCAGCTTGTCGGAACCTACGAAATAATACAGCGTGCCGTCCGACGGTTTGACGTCCAGCATCTTGAAGCCCAGGATGCCCGCGGCCTGGGCCATGGCCTCGATGATCAGCACACCCGGCATGATGGGGTGGGCCGGAAAATGACCATTGAAGAAAGGCTCGTTGATACTGACATTCTTGTAAGCGCGAATGCGCTGGCTCTCGACATCCAGTTCCACTACCCGGTCAACCAGCAGGAAAGGGTAGCGGTGAGGCAAGTATTCGCGAATCTCGTTGATGTCCATCATATCGGGGGGAAGCCTGTATAAAAGAGAGGGAGCGCGCACGCGTGCGGGGCCGCGCAGGTGCGGCACTCCTTGCCTCAGCAGCGCCGTCTAGCGGCAGGACACTGCTGATATTGAAAAAGGATCAGCCATCTGATGCCCCGTGGTCACCACGGGTCACCGCTTCGATTTGCTTTTCTGCCTGGCCGAGCCGCCGGTACATATCATCCAGCTGGCGCAAGCGCGCCGCACTTTTACGCCACTCGGCCGCAGGCTGCATGGCGGTGCCAGAGGAGTAAGCACCCGGTTCGGTAATGGAACGGGTGACCATCGTCATGCCGGTAACGAACACGTTGTCGCACAGCTCGATATGGCCGACCAGCCCCACACCACCCGCCAGCATGCAGTGCTTGCCGATTTTGGCGCTGCCCGAGATACCCACACAGGCCGCCATGGCGGTGTGGTCGCCGATCTGGACGTTGTGAGCGATCTGGATCTGGTTGTCGAGCTTGACCCCGTTGCCGATGAGGGTGTCAGCTAGCGCACCTCGGTCGATGGCAGTGTTGACGCCGATTTCCACGTCGTCGCCAATACTCACTCCACCGATCTGGGCAATTTTTTGCCAGACGCCTTTATCGTTGGCAAAGCCGAAGCCTTCGCCGCCCAGTACCGCACCCGATTGAATAACCACACGCTTACCGATACGCACGTCGTGGTAGAGGGTGACCCTGGGCGCAAGCCAACCACCCTCGCCGATCACGCTGCGCGCGCCGATGAAGCAGTGAGCACCGAGGGTTACGCCCGCGTCGATGACCGCGCTACTCTCGATGACCACAAACGGGCCAATACTGGCAGTCGGGGCCACTGTGGCATCTGGGGCAATGCACGCACTGGGGTGTATGCCGACCGGCGCGCGGGGCTTGGGATCAAATGAGTGAGATATTTGGGCGTAGGCCAGGTAAGGGTCGGGCACTATCAAGGCGTTCCCGTCAAAGCCTTCAGCATGCTCGCGCTTGAGCATCACCGCGCCGGCCTGGGTAGTCGCCAGGTGCTTGCGGTATTGCGGGTTGGCCAGGAAGCTCAACTGAGAAGGGCCGGCCTCCTGCAAGGTGGCCAGCCCGTCAATTCTGTGCGCTCGGGCGCCGATAAGCTCGGCGCCCAGAGTGTCGGCGATGTCGCCGAGGGTAAGGCTCGACGTCATCATCACTTGGACTGATTCATGCGCTCGATAACTTGGCGGGTGATGTCGTACTGAGGCTTGACATCGATTACTGCGCCGCGCTCCAGCACCAGATCAAAGCCGCCCTGCTTGATCACACCTTCCACTGCACCGTCGAGTTTGGGCTTGAGCTGCTTGAGCATGTCGCGGTCTGCAGAGGCTTTGGCTTCGTTCAGTTCCTTGGACTGGAACTGGAAATCACGGGCCTTCTGCTTGAAATCCAGCTCCAACCGCTCACGTTCAGGCTGCTGCATCTTGTCACCGCCTTTTACCAAGCGGTCCTGAATGTCCTTGGCGCTGCTTTCGAGGGACTTCAGTTTGCTCAGCTGTGGGCCGAACTTCTTCTCGGCATCCACGGCATATTTCTTGGCGGCATCTGATTCGAGCAGTGCCATTTGGTAATTGAGCACCGCAATTTTCATGTCGGCGAAGGCCGGGGTAGCGAATATGGCAGCGGCCAGTACAACCAGTTGGGTCAGCTTACGCACGATACACTCCTGCGAATTCGTTGTTATGAGTACCAAGGCACGACGCTTAGAACGTCTGCCCCAGCGAGAATTGGAAGATCTGGGTTTCGGCTTCTTCGGGCTTTTTGATCGGCATTGCCAGGCTAAAGCTCAACGGGCCCAGTGCAGTGATCCAGGTCACACCTAGGCCTACCGACGCCGCCACATTGGAGAAGTCGATGGAGCCACAGTCTTTGGTTCTGACCGGATACTCTTTGCTCGCAGTCGAGTATTGGCACTTGGAGTCGAAGACGTTACCCACATCGGCGAACAACGAAGTACGCAACGATTTTTGATCCTTCACGAACGGCATGGGGAAGAGAATCTCCGCGCCGCCGGTGATCATCACGTTACCACCGAAGGCCAGGCTGTCCTGATCCGGGTCGTTGGTGGCGGGCGTACTGCGCGGGCCCAACGTGCTGTCTTTGAAACCGCGCACGGAGTTAAAGCCACCCGCGTAGTAGTTTTCATAGAACGGCAAGCCGTCGCTGGAGCCGTAGCCATCGCCATAGCCCAACTCAGTATGGAGGCGCATGGTGTAGTTTTCAGTGATTGGTGCAAACAACTGGCCACGGTAGTCAAGCTTGTAAAATGACAGGTCGCTGCCTGGTGTAGTGGTTTCCAGGGTGAGGCTCTGCGAGTGCCCGCGCGTCGGTAGCGTACCCCGGTTCAGGGTAGAGTCAGACCAGCCCACCGAGGCTTTGAAGTTGGTGAAGCTATCGCCTTCACGGTCGATGAAGTCGTAGATTTCACCAACGGTGTAGGTACCGGTGTTGATCTCATCCTTCTGTACGGTCAAACCGAAGGTAAGACGCGACGTTTCGCTGATGGGGTAGCCGAAGTTGAGGCCCGCGCCCAGGCTGTCTACGGCGTAGCTCGCTACGTCCACATCCAGGTCGTCGTAGTCGGTCTTGCGATAGAAGGCGTTATAACCCAGGCTCACACCGTCAGGCGTGTAGTAGGGGTCGACGAAGCTGAAGTTGTAACGGGTCTGGTACTCAGAACGGGTAAGGCCGATGCTCACCTTGTTACCGGTACCCAGGAAGTTGCTCTGGCTGATCGAGCCACCCAGGATCAGGCCTGCGCTCTGGGCAAAGCCCACGCTGGCGGTAATCGAGCCGGACGGTTGCTCTTCGACCGTGTAGTTCACGTCTACCTGGTCATCCGTACCCGGTACGGCTGGGGTTTCGACGTTCACTTCCTTGAAGTAGCCCAGCCGCTCAAGGCGGGTCTTGGACTGGTCGATGAGGTAAGTAGAAGCCCACCCCCCTTCCATCTGGCGCATTTCGCGACGCAGTACTTCATCGTCGGTTTTGGTATTTCCGCGGAAGTTGATCCGGTTTACGTAAGCGCGCTTACCTGGGTCTACCGCGAAAGTGATGTCCACGGTGTGGTCATCATCATGGGGCTGAGGCACGCCGTTGACGTTGGCGAAGGTGTAACCTTCGTTGCCCAGGCGGCGGGTGATGAGGTCCGAGGTGGAGGTCATTACCTTGCGCGAGAATACTTGGCCCGGTTTGACCAGCAACAGGCTCTTGATTTGATCCTCAGGGACCTTGAGGTCACCGCTGAGCTTCACGTCACGTACCTTGTACTTCTCGCCTTCGTTCACATTCACTGTGATAAAGACGTGCTTTTTGTCAGGCGTGATCGACACCTGCGTGGACGCAATGTCCATGTTGATGTAGCCACGGTCCAGGTAGTACGAGCGCAACCGCTCCAGGTCACCGGACAGTTTTTCACGGGCATACTTGTCGTCGTTCTTGAAGAACGACAGCCAGTTGGTGGTCTTTAGCTCGAACAGGTCAACCAGGTCTGCTTCAGGGAACACCGTGTTGCCGACCACGTTGATGTGCTGGATCGCGGCAACGGTACCCTCGTTGATCTTGATTTTCAGACCCACGCGGTTGCGCGGCTCGGAAACCACTTCAGTGTCAACGGTGGCAGAGTAACGGCCTTGCGCAACGTACTGGCGCTGCAACTCGTTACGTACCCCTTCGAGAGTAGCACGCTGGAAAATCTCGCCCTCTGCAAGGCCCGATTGCTTCAGACCCTTGAGCAGGTCATCCGTGGAGATGGCCTTGTTGCCTTCGATATCGATGCTGGCGACCGAGGGCCGCTCAACAACGTCGATGACCAGGACGTTACCGTCGCGCCCCAGTTGAATGTCTTGGAAAAACCCGGTTTTGAACAGCGCCCGCGTGGAGTCCACCAGCGTGCGGTCGTCGGCTGTTTCGCCCACGTTAAGGGGCAGTGCACCGAACACGCTGCCTGCGGACACCCGCTGCAGGCCGTTGACTCGGATATCGGAGATGGTGAAGGACTCGGCGTGAACTTCGGCGATCATCAGTGCGGACAACACCGCAGTTAGCAGCAGACGTTTCATGAAGTCCTTTCTTATTCCAACTGGCAATAAACAAACTGCCGCAAAAGCGGCAGGTTCGCAATTGTGCGACTCATTACAACCGACCCAGGTCGTTTATCAGCGCGAGGAGCATAACCCCAACCACGAGACTGATACCGATCTGGACCCCCCAGCCCTGTACCCGATCGGACACCGGCCGACCCCGAACCCATTCGATCAGGTAGAACAGCAAGTGCCCCCCATCCAGGACGGGAATAGGAAGCAAATTGAGAACTCCCAGGCTGATACTCAGATAAGCCAGGAAATTCAAGAAATCCCCAAGGCCCGACTGGGCCGAAGCGCCCGCCACTTTAGCAATGGTTATCGGTCCACTCAAGTTTTTTACCGACAGCTCGCCAAAGAGCATTTTCTTCAACGAATCAAGGGTCAGTATGCTCATTTCCCAGGTACGACGGGCACCCTCGATAATTCCCTCCAGCGGGCCATAGCGGACCTTCCGCAGCATGTCTGCGGGCCACTGGACTTGAGCAACACCTGCACCCAGGTAACCTGTAGCCGCATCGCCCTCCCCTTTACGGGCCAAGGCCACTGGCACATCGATGCGTTGACCGTCACGTTCGACCGTCAGGGTCACGCGCTTGTCTGCACGTTGACGTACACCGTCTACCACCTGCTGCCAATCGACCAGCGGTGCACCTTCCAACCCAACCAGGCGGTCCCCAGACTTGAGCCCCGCAGCCTTGGCAGGCCCCTTGGGGTCGATTTCGGCCAACACTGGCTCTAACGCTGGGCGCCAAGGGCGCACCCCCAGGGAGCGCACCGTGTCGGGCTCCTCGCTGCCCTTGAGCCACGCCACCAGGCTGAGGTTGTGATCACTGGCTATGCCATTTTCATCTCGGGTCTGGATGGCCAGATTGCCGGTTTCACCCAGCCTTCTCACCAGCTCCATATTGACAGCCGACCAGCCGGAAACCGGCTCACCATCCACCTGAATGATTTCCTGCCCCGCCTGCAAACCCGCGTTCGCCGCCAGGCTGCCAGGCTCGACGGCGCCAATGACCGGGCGTACCTGTTCGCTCCCCAGCATGGCCAGGAACCAGAAAAACACGATGGCCAGCAGGAAGTTTGCGACAGGCCCCGCAGCAACGATGGCAATACGCTGAGCGACAGGCTTACGATTGAACGCTTGGTCTAGCTCGGCGGGCAAGACCTCGGCTTCACGCTCGTCGAGCATCTTGACGTAGCCACCCAGCGGAATGGCCGCCACCATGTACTCCGTGCCGCGCTTGTCAGACCATTTGAGCAGGGGCGTACCAAACCCTACCGAGAACCTCAAGACCTTGACCCCACAGCGCCGAGCCACCCAGAAGTGGCCAAACTCATGAAACGTTACCAGTACGCCCAGTGCAACCAGGGTACCTACCAACATATAGAGCGCGCTCATAGGCTTCTCCGCAGTACCTGGGGGCGTTTGACTGCCCGTAGGGCGAACCAATCGGAACTCATAGGTTGCGCCGAGTCAACCACTGCTCGGCAGCGCAGCGGGCGCTAGCGTCAGCAGCAAACACAGCTTCGAGGTTTTCCAGTGCCTTTCCAGGCTGCTGGTCAAGTACAGATTCGATCATACTCGGGATCTGGGTATAACGGATGCGCCGTGCGAGAAACGCTTCCACCGCCACTTCGTTGGCGGCGTTAAGCGTAGCCGGCGCGCTGCCCCCGGTTTCGGCGGCTTGCCGTGCAAGGCGCAAGCAGGGGAAGCGCTGCTCGTCAGGTGCCTGGAAATCCAGCCGTGCGATGCTGAAGAGGTCCAGCGGCGGTACGCCCGAATCGATCCGCTCAGGCCAGGCCAAGGCACTGGCGATCGGTGTGCGCATGTCCGGGTTGCCCAGTTGTGCGAGCACAGACCCATCGATGTAATCCACCAGCGAATGAATGACGCTTTGAGGGTGTACCACCACCTCAACCTGGGAAGGCCGGGCATCGAACAACCAGCAGGCTTCTATCAGCTCCAGGCCTTTATTGGCCATGGTGGCAGAGTCCACGGAAATCTTGCGGCCCATGGACCAGTTAGGGTGCGCACACGCCTGCTCGGGTGAAACGCTCTCCAGCGCTGCCAACGGCGTATCACGAAAGGGCCCACCGGAGGCCGTAAGCAATATGCGACGAACTCCGATAGGCCCCAGACCTTGACCATAATTACTGGGCAGGCACTGGAAGATAGCGTTGTGCTCGCTATCGATGGGCAGAAGCACCGCATTGTGGTCGCGAACCGCCTGCATAAAGAGGCCGCCGGACATCACCAGCGCTTCTTTATTGGCCAGCAGTACCTTCTTCCCTGCCCTGATGGCAGCCAATGTCGGGGGCAGGCCCGCAGCACCCACGATGGCTGCCATTACGGCATCTGCTTCGGGTGCAGCGGCTACGTCGCACAACCCCGCCTCGCCATGCAGGACGTCCGTGGCCAACCCTGCGTTACGCAGGCGCTGGGCAAACGCGCCTGCATCTGCAGTGTTAGCCACCACCACCACCTGAGGCAGATGGCGCTTGCACAGCGTCAGTAGCTCGTCGAGTCGGGTATGGCCTGTTAGGGCATACACGTCATAGCGATCGGGGTGGCGGGCAATGACATCAAGGGTGCTTTGCCCTATCGAGCCAGTCGCCCCTAACACAGTAATACGCTGCACGGCCCTCACACCATGCCCCAGCCAGCAGCCCACAACAGCCCGGCAAACACCGGGATGGCTGCCGTCAGGCTGTCGATGCGGTCTAGCACGCCACCATGGCCTGGCAACAAGTGGCTGCTGTCCTTGATACCGGCCTGGCGCTTGAACATGCTCTCGGTGAGATCACCCACGATGGAGACCAGCACGATCACAACCGTTGCGACCAGGGCAGCGATCACCTGCCCGGCAGACCATTCGCGCACCATGCCGGTGACCAGCGTCACGACCAGGGCGATACCCAGCCCACCGTACACGCCAGCCCAGCTTTTGCCAGGGCTGACCGCCGGTGCCAGCTTGCGCTTGCCGAAGGCACGGCCTGAGAAGTACGCGCCGATGTCGGCTACCCACACCAACACCATCACCGCCACGATCAACCAATTGCCAGTGCCGGACGGCCAGCGCTTGAGTAGCAACAGCCCTTCCCAGGCCGGTAGCAATACCAGCAGGCCAATGAGAATCTTGCAAGCGATGCTGGACCAATAATGGGCGCTGCCCGGGTACGTCATCACCAGCCAGGTGGCCACGGCCCACCAGATTACCGCCAGCCCCAACACCCAGGGGGCCAGCGTTGGCACCATGTACAACACCACGAGCATGCCGGCTACCACAGCAGCGAACAGACACCGTGAGGGTTGTGATACCAGGCCTGCCAGACGTGCCCATTCCCATGCGCCCAAGGTCACCACCGCGCCAATGAACAATGCAAAGCCGCCGCCATCGAGCAAGAAGAAACCACAGAGGGCCAGGGGCAGCAGCACCAGGGCAGTGAGAATGCGTTGTTTAAGCATCAGGCACGGGCTCCAGCTTCGACCTGCTCGCTGGTTTTACCGAAGCGACGCTGGCGGGAAGCGAAATCAGCCAGCGCAGTGCGCATGGCATCGTGTTTGAAGTCCGGCCAGTACAGGTCGGAGAAATATAATTCCGCGTAGGCTAACTGCCATAGCAGGAAGTTGCTGATGCGGTGCTCGCCCCCCGTGCGGATGCACAGGTCAGGCAGAGGCAGCTCGCCAGTGGACAAGTAGGCCTGCAGACGCTCCGGCGTAATGTCCTCAGGCCGCAACATGCCGCCCTGCACCTGCCTGGCCAACTGCTGGGCAGCCTGTGCAATATCCCACTGCCCGCCGTAATTGGCGGCGATTTGAAGCACAAAGCGGCCCGAACCCGCCGTCAACCCCTCCGCTTCGGCCATGGCGGCCTGCAGGTCGGGGTGAAAGCGGCTACGGTCGCCGATGATACGCAGGCTGATATTGTTTTCGTCCAGGCGGCGCGCCTCGCGGCGCAACATGGTGAAAAACAACTCCATCAGCGCACCGACTTCTTCGGCGGGCCGCTGCCAGTTTTCACTGGAGAAGGCAAAGAGCGTCAGCACTTCTACATGGGCTTCAGCGCAGACTTCGATCACGGCGCGTACCGCGTCCACACCCGCCTTGTGACCGGCGACACCTGGCAACAGGCGTTTTTTAGCCCATCGGTTGTTGCCATCCATGATGATCGCCACGTGCCGGGGAACGGACGCAGGCGCTGCCGGCTTAGTTTTTTGCATGGAAACGCCCAGGCCTTTGCTTATACAGCCATCAAGTCGGCTTCTTTGGCTTTGACAGCCGATTCAATCTCAGCCACGAACTTGTCAGTCAGCTTCTGTATATCGTCCGCCGCGCGACGCTCTTCGTCTTCGCTGATTTCTTTTTCTTTTACCAGATCCTTGAGTTGGCTGATTGCATCGCGACGGATGTTGCGAACAGCCACGCGACCGTCTTCAGCGGCTTCACGCGCCTGCTTGGTGAAGCCCTTGCGGGTTTCCTCGGTTAGCGCAGGCATGCTCACCAACAACAACTCACCCAGGTTGGTAGGGTTAAAGCCCAAACCGGCGCTTTGGATAGCCTTGTCCACGGCGCTGAGCATGTTGCGCTCGAACGCGACCACTTGCAGGGTTCGGGAGTCTTTTACCGTAACGCTGGCCACCTGGTTAATAGGCGTATCGGCCCCATAGTAAGGGACCATTACCGCTTCCAGAATGCTGGGGTGGGCCTTGCCGGTGCGAATACGGCCAAAGGCATGGCTCAGCGAATCCAGGGACTTCTGCATACGCGCCTGGGCGTCTTTCTTGATTTCGTTGATCATTATTCGCCTTCCTCGATCAATGTTCCTTCTGCCCCGCCCACTACGATGTTCAGCAGGGCGCCGGGTTTATTCATGTTGAACACGCGCAATGGCATGTTGTGATCGCGACACAGGCAAATGGCCGTGAGGTCCATGACGCCCAGCTTGCGATCCAGTACTTCGTCATAGGTCAGCCGGTCGAATTTCTCGGCGTGCGGATCCTTGAAGGGATCGGCAGTGTACACACCATCGACCTTGGTCGCCTTCAGCACGACGTCCGCACCGATCTCGATCCCTCTGAGGCAAGCGGCCGAATCGGTGGTGAAGAAGGGGTTACCCGTACCTGCGGAGAAAATTACCACATCGCCCGTGCCCAGGTGACGAATCGCTTTGCGACGATCGTAGTGATCGGTAACACCGACCATAGAGATCGCGGACATGACGATGGCCGAGATGTTGGAGCGCTCCAGTGCGTCCCGCATTGCCAGCCCGTTCATCACGGTGGCGAGCATACCCATGTGGTCACCGGTGACTCGGTCCATCCCGGCAGCACTCAAGGCTGCGCCGCGGAAGAGGTTGCCGCCGCCAATCACCAGGCCAACCTGCACCCCGATGCCGACCAGCTGACCGACTTCCAGGGCCATGCGGTCCAGGACTTTGGGATCGATACCAAACTCCTCGGACCCCATCAGGGCTTCGCCGCTTAATTTGAGCAAAATGCGTTTATAGCGAGGTTGACGACTACTCACCTGCTGGGCCATTGCGTATCACTCCTGCGGCGTTCTTGAATATTCAGGCCGGGGCCTGTTCACACATGCGCATCTGGCGCCTACCGCGATGCCCAAGGCATTCACGGGGTATTACAGAAACCTACCGGGACCTACCGGGACCTAATTTGACAAAGAGGCTGCGCGCGTGAGCGGGCAGCCTCTTTGGGTGACAGTGACGAACCTGTCTTACTGCTTGCTGGCAGCGGCCACTTGTGCGGCAACTTCATCAGCGAAGTTGTCTACCGGCTTCTCGATGCCTTCGCCTACTTTGAAGTAAGTGAAGGAAACGATTTCAGCGCCGCCCTGCTTGGCCAGAGCGCCTACGGTGAGCTCTGGGTTCTTGACGAACGCTTGCTCTACCAGGCTGGCTTCGGCCAGGAACTTCTTGATACGACCTGCCACCATGTTTTCCACGATATTGGCAGGCTTGCCCTTGATTTTTTCTTCGTTGAGCGTCATGAACACGCCCTTTTCACGCTCGATGGCTTCGTCGGACACTTCCGATGGCAGCAGGAACTCAGGGTTGCTGGCCGCTACGTGCATGGCGATGTCCTTGGCCAGCTCGACGCTACCGCCCTTGAGAACGACCGCAACGCCAATCTTGTTACCGTGCAGGTAGGTACCGACTACGTCGCCTTCTACACGCACCAGACGGCGGATGTTGACGTTCTCACCGGTCTTGCCTACCAACACCAGGCGATCCGACTCCATGGCTTCGATCAACGGCTCGACGGTGGTCAGCTTGTCAGCGAACGCTTTGTCGACGGCGTTGGCAACGAAGGCCTTGAAGTCGTCTTGCAGGGCAAGGAAGTCGGTCTGCGAGTTGACTTCCAGCAGTACGGCGGTTTTGCCGTCGTCTTTGATGGCGATTGCGCCTTCGGCCGCTACGTTGCCGGCCTTTTTAGCCGCCTTGATGGCGCCAGAGGCACGCATGTCGTCGATGGCTTTTTCGATGTCGCCGCCGGCCTTGGTCAAGGCCTTCTTGCAATCCATCATGCCTTCGCCGGTACGCTCACGCAGTTCTTTAACCAGCGCTGCAGTAATCTCTGCCATTTCAAAATCCTCTCGAACAGGTTTTCGGCCATACCGCCCGCGTAGGGGCATTGAAATTCGTGCCGCTGGTGAGGCTACCGCACCAGCGGGTGGCAAAAAGGGGGCCTAGCCCCCTTTTTGCGTACCGTGCCCTGTTAAGGCGCGGTGGCTCAGCCTTCTACGGCTTCGCTTGCAGCAGCTTCCTGGACGAATTCGCCAGTGCCGCCTGCTACGTTGTTACGGCCACGGATGACGGCGTCTGCCATCGAACCCATGTACAGCTGGATGGCGCGGATGGCGTCATCGTTACCTGGGATCACGTAGTCAACGCCTTCCGGGCTGCTGTTGGTATCGACAACGCCGATGACCGGGATGCCCAGCTTGTTGGCTTCGGTGATAGCGATGCGCTCGTGGTCAACGTCGATCACGAACAGTGCGTCAGGCAAGCCGCCCATGTCCTTGATACCACCCAGGCTGCGATCCAGTTTTTCCAGATCGCGGGTGCGCATCAGCGCTTCTTTCTTGGTCAGCTTGGTGAAGGTGCCATCTTCAGCCTGGGTTTCAAGGTCACGCAGACGCTTGATCGATGCGCGGATGGTTTTGTAGTTGGTCAGCATGCCGCCCAACCAGCGATGGTCAACGTAAGGCGAGCCGCAACGTGCTGCTTCTTCGGAGACGATCTTGCCAGCGGAACGCTTGGTGCCAACGAACAGGATCTTGTTTTTGCCCTGAGACAGTTTTTCGACGAAGCTGAGGGCTTCGTTGAACATCGGCAGGGTTTTTTCAAGGTTGATGATGTGGATCTTGTTGCGCGCGCCGAAAATGAACTTGCCCATTTTCGGGTTCCAGTAACGGGTCTGGTGGCCGAAGTGCACACCGGCCTTCAGCATATCGCGCATGTTGACTTGGGACATGATAGTTCCTTGATAAGTCGGGTTAGGCCTCCACGTATCCCAATGATCCAACCCATCGCCTTTCGGCCCGGGCACCCAGGTCATTGTGTCGATACGTGTGTGGGTTAAGCCTTGCGCGGGCACTCCCCCGCAAAGCGGCGCACTTTATATCACACAACGCAGCAAAGATAAACCGGCTAAAAGCGCCCTGCGTTTCGCCCCGCGTCAGGGTAATCGCTGGCCCTGCGGCAATGCCCACCCTGCCCCCACGGCCGCCCTTGTGCCGGGCTATGGTAGAATTGCGCCCTTGCATTATTGACCTGCGCCGTAAGTGCCGAGAGAGCCTGTATGACAGTTACTATCAAAACCCCCGAGGACATCGAAAAAATGCGCGTGGCCGGCCGCCTGGCCGCTGAAGTGCTGGAAATGATCGAGCCGTATGTCAAGCCTGGCGTGACCACCGAAGAGCTGGACCGCCTGTGCCACGACTACATCGTCAATGAGCAGAAGGCTATTCCCGCCCCGCTCAACTACAAGGGCTTCCCGAAGTCTATCTGCACGTCCATCAACCATGTGGTGTGCCACGGCATCCCCAACGAAAAGCCTTTGAAAGACGGTGATGTATTGAACATCGACATCACCGTTATCAAAGATGGCTACCACGGCGACACCAGCCGCATGTTCCATGTGGGCAACGTGCCGGAATGGGCCACCCGCTTGTCGAAGATCACCCAGGAGTGCCTGTACAAGGGCATCGAACTGGTCCGCCCTGGCGCTCGGCTGGGCGACATCGGTGAAGTCATCCAGAAACATGCCGAAAAGAACGGCTTCTCAGTGGTGCGCGAATATTGTGGTCACGGTATTGGCAAGGTGTTCCATGAAGAGCCGCAGGTATTGCACTACGGCCGTGCTGGTACAGGCCTTGAGCTTACGGAAGGCATGACGTTTACCATCGAGCCCATGATCAACCAGGGCAAGGCTGACACTCGCTTGCTGGGCGACGGCTGGACCGCGATCACCAAGGATCGCAAGCTGTCGGCCCAGTGGGAGCACACCGTGCTGGTCACCGCTGATGGTTACGAGGTATTCACGCTGCGCAGTGATGACACCCTGCCGCGCACCTCGGCGCACTAACGCTGCGTTTGGCTTTATAAAGGAAGGCGTACGATGCCGCAGGTGGATCCGGAGTTGTTCGATCGCGGCCAGTTCCAGGCAGAACTGGCGCTCAAGGCCAGCCCTGTGGCTGCGTTCAAAAAGGCAATCCGCCAGGCGCGCGAGGTGCTCGATGGGCGCTTCGCTGCCGGGCGTAATGTTCGCCGCCTGGTTGAAGACCGTGCCTGGTTCGTGGACAACCTCCTGCAACAGGCATGGGGCCAATTCGACTGGGGCCAGCAGGGCGCAATCGCACTGGTCGCCGTCGGCGGCTATGGGCGGGGTGAGTTACACCCGTATTCGGACATCGACCTGCTGATCCTGCTGGAGAACGAGGAACAGGAGCAGTTTCGCGATTCCATTGAACGCTTCCTTACCCTCCTCTGGGACATCGGCCTGGAAGTTGGGCAAAGCGTGCGGTCGGTTCAGGAGTGCGCCGAAGAGGCCCGTGCCGACCTGACCGTGATCACCAACCTGATGGAATGCCGCACCATCGCCGGGCCCGAGCACCTGCGCAAGCGGATGCTGGAGGTGACCGCGCCCGATCGCCTGTGGCCTAGCAAGGCGTTCTTCCTGGCCAAGCAGGCCGAACAAAAAGCTCGTCATCACAAGTACAACGATACCGAGTACAACCTGGAGCCCAACGTTAAAGGCTCGCCTGGCGGCTTGCGGGATATCCAGACCCTGCTCTGGGTAGCGCGTCGTCAATACGGCACCCTCAACTTGCAGGCGCTGGCGGGCCAAGGGTTTTTGCTGGAAGACGAAAGCGACCTGCTGGTGGCCTCCCAGGAGTTTCTCTGGAAAGTTCGGTACGCCCTGCACATGCTGGCCGGGCGATCCGAGGATCGCCTGCTGTTCGACTACCAGCGCGCAATGGCGGAGCTGCTGGGCTACCGAGACAGCAACGCCAAGCTTGCCATCGAAGCGATGATGCAGGCGTATTATCGGGTGGTCATGCGCATCGCCGAGCTGAGCGAGCTGGTAATCCAGCACTTTGAAGAGACCTTACTGGCCGCAGACACTGGCGCCTCGGTGCAGGCAATCAACGCACGATTCCAGTTACACGATGGCTATATCGAAGCCACGGCGCCTACGGTGTTTCGTCGCTGCCCCTTCGCCATGCTGGAAATCTTCGTGCTCATGGCACAAAACCCGGAGATCAAGGGCGTGCGCGCTGATACGATCCGGTTGCTGCGTGAGCACCGTTACCTGATTGACGATAACTTCCGCCACGACATTCGTAACACCAGCCTGTTCATCGAGCTGTTCAAAAGCGAATACGGCATCCACCGCAACCTTCGCCGAATGAACCGCTACGGCATCCTTGGCCTGTACCTTCCAGAGTTCGGTTATATCGTAGGGCAGATGCAGCACGACCTGTACCACATCTACACGGTGGACGCCCATACGCTCAACCTGATCAAGCACCTGCGCAAACTGCAGTACACCCCTGTGTCCGAGATGTTCCCGTTGGCCAGCAAAGTAATGGGGCGGCTGCCCAAGCCTGAGCTTATTTATATCGCCGGGCTGTACCACGACATCGGCAAGGGCCGTAACGGGGATCACTCCGAACTGGGCGCCATAGACGCACAAGCGTTCTGCGAGCGGCACCAACTGCCGCCGTGGGACAGTAGGCTGATCGCCTGGCTGGTACAGAACCACCTGGTAATGTCCACTACGGCCCAGCGCAAGGATTTGTCCGACCCGCAGGTGATCCATGACTTTGCCAACCTGATGGGCGATGAGGTGCACCTGGATTACCTCTATGTGCTCACCGTGGCGGACATAAACGCCACCAACCCCAGCTTGTGGAACTCATGGCGTGCCAGCCTGCTGCGCCAGTTGTATACAGAAACCAAGCGCGCCCTGCGCCGAGGCCTGGAAAACCCGCTGGACCGTGAAGAGCAGATCCGCCGCACCCAGGCGGCTGCCTTGGACATTCTGGTGCGCGGCGGCAATGACCCCGACGACGTAGAACAACTATGGAGCCAACTGGGGGACGATTACTTCCTGCGTCATACGTCCGCTGACGTGGCCTGGCACACCGACGCCATCTTGCTGCAGCCGGCCGAGGGCGGCCCGTTGGTACTGATCCGGGAAACCACCCAACGGGATTTCGAAGGCGCCAGCCAGATCTTTATCTACGCGCCTGACCAGCACGATTTCTTTGCGGTCACCGTGGCGGCCATGGACCAACTGAACCTCAACATCCATGACGCCCGCATTATCACCTCCAGCAGCCAGTTCACCCTGGACACCTACATCGTGCTGGACAACGACGGCGGTTCTATCGGTAATAACCCCAAGCGCATCCAGCAGATCCGCGACGGGCTGACCGAAGCGCTGCGCAATCCGGACGATTACCCCACCATCATCCAGCGCCGGGTGCCTCGTCAGTTGAAACACTTCGCCTTTGCACCGCAAGTCACGATTCATACCGACGCGCAGCGCCCAGTGACCATTCTCGAACTCAGCGCCCCGGACCGGCCTGGCCTGCTGGCGCGCGTGGGAAAGATATTCCTGGAGTTCGACCTGTCACTGCAAAACGCTAAAATCGCCACCTTGGGCGAACGGGTGGAAGACGTATTCTTCCTTACCAACGCCAATAACCAGCCCTTATCAGACCCGCAACTGTGCGCACGCCTGCAGGATGCCATCGTCGAGCAACTGAGCGTCAGCCAGCCCGTGGCCATAGAACTGACCCGTTTGAGCATCTGACCTCATGAACCAAGCCCTCAACCACCTTCAGCCCTACCCGTTCGAAAAGCTGCGCGCATTGCTCGCGGGGGTGCCTGCACCTACCGATATAACGCCTATCGCGCTGTCCATCGGCGAACCCAAGCATGCGTCCCCGGCGTTCGTAGCCCAAGCGCTGGCCGATAACCTGGACCAGCTCGCGGTCTACCCCTCCACCGCAGGGCTGCCGGCCTTGCGTGAAGCGATCACGCGCTGGTGCGCCCGGCGCTTTGGGGTGCCCAGTGATTGGCTAGACCCTGCACGCCATGTGCTGCCGGTGAACGGCACCCGTGAAGCGCTGTTCGCGTTCGTGCAAACCGTGGTCGAGCGCGAACAGGATGGTCTGATCATCAGCCCCAATCCTTTCTATCAGATCTACGAGGGCGCAGCGATTCTGGCAGGGGCGCAACCGCATTACCTGCCCTGCGTGCAATCCCACGGCTTCAACCCGGATTTCAGTGCCGTAACGGCCGATACCTGGGCACGCTGCCAAGTGCTGTTCTTGTGCTCGCCGGGTAACCCTACTGGCGCACTGATTCCCCTGGACACCTTGAAAACCCTCATTGCCCTGGCTGATGAGCACGACTTCATCATTGCTGCCGACGAGTGCTACAGCGAGCTGTATTTCGACGAGAGCACTCCGCCTCCTGGGCTGTTGAGCGCCTGCGCCGAGCTAGGCCGGGAAGATTTCAAGCGCTGCGTGGTATTCCACAGCTTGTCCAAGCGCTCCAATCTGCCGGGGTTGCGTTCCGGGTTCGTGGCGGGGGACGCCGATATCCTCAAAGCGTTCCTGCTGTACCGGACCTACCACGGGTGCGCCATGTCCATCCCTACCCAATTGGCGAGCATCGCAGCCTGGCAAGACGAGGCCCATGTGCGGGCTAACCGTGACCTGTACCGAGAAAAATTCGACGCGGTACTGGAGATTCTTGCCCCCGTGCTGGATGTACTACGCCCTGACGGCGGCTTTTACCTATGGGCCGGCGTGCCCATGAGTGATGAAGTATTTTGCCGTGAGCTGTTTGCCGAGCAGCATGTAACCGTGGTACCCGGCTCTTACCTGTCTCGACAGGTCGATGGTGTAAACCCAGGCGCCAACCGCGTGCGCATGGCGCTGGTCGCACCGTTGGCAGCGTGCATCGAAGCCGCCGAGCGCATCCGCGCGTTCGTGCAATCCCGCTAAGCGCGTTAGCGCGGGGGCAGTGGTTGGAACTGCCCCTGAGCCAACCCTTCCACACTGTTGCCCATTGCGTCTTGGGCTTTGAGGTCCGCGCCTTTAGCTGCCAGGGCATTTAGAACATCCTGCCGCTGGAACAGCGCCGCGTACATGGCAGCGGTCTGGCCGTTGCGGTTACGTTGGTCAGGCGAGCAATTGGCGTCAACCAAACGCCGGGCAATGCTCAGCTCCCCTTTGAAAATCGCGCCCATCAGCGCTGTATTGCCTCGGGCATCCTGGGCACAAGGGTCAGCGCCTGCCGTGAGTAGCTGCTCCACCGTCGCCCGATGGCCGTGGTAGGCGGCTAAAATCAACCCTGTGTAGCCCTTCTCATCCTGAATGTTGAGGTCGAAGCGAGCCTCGATGAAGGCCCCTATCATGTCGGCGTTACCCTCGCGAGCCGCTTCGAAGTACAACTGGCGCAACTGAGCCTGGGCAGTGTCACTCGACACAGGCTCAGCCAGAACCACCGCGGGCACCGCCAGCAGCAGCCATAGAATCAAAGGTTTCATAGTGGTATGTCCGTGTGCGGGCCCGTGCAATCGCGACGGGCCCTGGGGCGGATCAGTCCTTCAGCTGGGCGGCGAGGGCTTTCACCTTGGCTAGGTCACCCTTAGCCACTTTGGCAACACCCGTACCGTATTCAGGGTCGGCCTTGTACAGGTAAGACAGCATCATGTGCTTGCTTTCGGTGTCAGTGGTTGCCAGGGACTCGCCAAAGCTCTGGATCAGATCCGCACGCTCCTTCTTGCTGTACGAACGGTACAGATCACCGGCCTGCTTGAAGTTCTGCTCGCGCTGAATCTTCTTCTGTTGGGTCGTCCCCTCAAGTGGCAGTTGGCTATAACGGGCGTTGTCGTCAGCAGCGCGAGGGTTCAAACGGCTAGGTTCGTAATTGACGCCTGTGGTGGTATGGCCACTATTCATAGCACCATCCTGGTTGCCATTGTTCACCGCGACGCGGGGGCGGTTAACCGGCAGGCTCAAACCGTTGGTACCCACGCGATACAGCTGGGTATCGGCATAGGAGAAGATCCGCCCTTGCAGCAAACGGTCTTCGGAGGGTTCGATCCCCGGCACCAGGTTCGCGGGCGCCATGGCCACTTGCTCGGTTTCCTGGAAGACGTTATCCACGTTCTTGTTCAACACCATCTGCCCGATTTTACGCTCCGGCACGTCTGGCCAGATTTTCGTGGCATCCAGTGGGTCGAAATCGAAGGTGGACAGTTGCTCAGGCTTGAGCACCTGCACATACAAATCCCACTTGGGGTAGTCCCCTTGCTTGATGGCATTGACCAGGTCGTGGGTCATATGGCTGTAGTCCTTGCCTTGTACCTTGGCGACTTCAGCCGGGTCCAGGTTCTTGATTCCTTGGAGGCTCTTCCAGTGGAATTTGACGTAGTGCACATCACCCTTGGCGTTCACCAGCTTGTAGGCATGAACGCTGTTGCCGTCCATGAAACGGTAACCGGCCGGGGTGCCCTCGTTAGCGTATAGCTGGGTCAGCGTACGGGTCGCCTCCGGTACATGGGAGAAGAAATCAAAACGCCGAGAGTCGTCGTCCAAGTTGGTACGTGGGTCCGGTTTGAACGCATGGACCATGTCTGGGAATTTGATGGCGTCACGAATAAAAAAGGTCGGGAAGTTATTGCCTACCAAGTCCCAGTTACCGTCGGCGGTATAAAACTTAGTAGCAAAACCACGGGGGTCACGCAGGGTTTCCGGAGAATGGTTGCCATGCACTACGGCCGAGAAGCGTACGAATACCGGCGTGTGTTCACCCGCCTGGAAAACCCGTGCCTTGGTCAGGTCGGCAAGGTCGGCGGTGGCGGTGAATTCGCCTTTGGCCCCCGTACCCCGGGCATGCACGACGCGCTCTGGAATGCGCTCGCGGTCGAAGCGCTGGAGCTTCTGGATCAATTGAACGTCTTGTAGCAGCGCCGGGCCAGTAGCGCCAGCGGTCTGCGAGTTCTGGTTGTCGCCAACATGGGCGCCATTGTCGCGAGTCAAGGTGTCAGCATAGACCGACGTGGCGGTCAACGCGCCGAAGGCCACGACACCTAGCGCCTGGCCACTTAAACGAGTGAGCTTCATGTGATCCCTTATGGATTCGTTGGTGATGAGCCATTCAATCCTAGAGAGCCAACGCTTTAGAACTGTAATTGAAAAGCCCTATAACCCGAATAGAGAAAGATTAAGTAACAAGAAGACCACTAGAGCAACTTATTCAATCGCGCGCGTAATGCTTTAATCATTCACTTACCATAACTACCTTTAAATAATTTGAAGAAATATTTTCAGTCGGCCATAGGAAATCCCGACCTGCCCAGGCACGTCTGGTTTGCTGAAGGCACAGATTGCAACCACGTGGTCATGGCGTAGCCTTGAACGATGCCGCATAATTCCCAACCCCTTACATTCGGAGCACAAGCTGGGGCCCAGGGCCGCCGCTTCACTTACATGGCTTACACTCTTTATGGCATCAAGGCGTGCGACACCATGAAAAAAGCCCGCGGCTGGTTGGATGAGCATGGCATTGCCTATGATTTTCATGACTACAAAACCGCTGGCATCGACCACGCACACCTTCAGCGCTGGTGCAGCACCCATGGTTGGGAAACCGTCCTCAACCGTGCAGGTACAACCTTCCGCAAGCTCTCAGACGCCCAAAAGGCCAACCTGGATCAAGCCAAGGCCATCGAACTGATGCTCGCGCAGCCATCCATGATCAAGCGCCCGGTGCTAGAGCTTGGCGACCGAACCCTGGTGGGTTTCAAACCCGATCACTATGCGGCGGCCCTGAGCTAATCAGCCGGCCCCGCCTCAAAAAGGACTATGTATGACCACTTCTCTGTTCAGCCTCGGCTTTGGCGTCGGCACTCAAAACCGTCAGGGTGCATGGCTGGAAGTTTTTTACGCGCAGCCTTTGATGGCACCTTCGGCAGCGCTGGTTGAAGCCATTGCCCCAGTGCTGGGCTACAGCGGTGGCAATGAAGCCATTACGTTCGGCGCTACACAGGCGTCGCAGATGGCTGAGGCCCTCAAAGCCATTGACCCGACCCAGGCCGCATTGCTCACGCGCCTGGCTGAAAGCCAAAAGCCCTTGGTCGCCACGCTGCTGGCAAGCGACGCCGCGCTAAGCTCCACGCCAGAGGCGTACCTCAAGCTGCATGTGCTGTCCCACCGCCTGGCGCGCCCTCATGGTTTGAACCTGAGCGGTATCTTCCCCCTGCTACCTAACGTGGCCTGGACGAGCGAAGGCGCTATCGACTTGGCGGAGCTGCCGGCGCGTCAGCTTGAGGCTCGCCTGAAAGGCAAGTTGCTAGACGTGTTCTCCGTGGACAAATTCCCGAAAATGACTGATTACGTGGTGCCTACAGGCGTGCGTATCGCGGACGCTGCCCGGGTTCGCCTGGGTGCCTACATTGGCGAAGGCACCACGGTGATGCACGAAGGCTTCGTCAACTTCAATGCCGGTACCGAAGGCCCTGGCATGATCGAAGGCCGCGTATCGGCAGGCGTGTTCGTTGGCAAGGGCTCGGACCTTGGCGGTGGCTGCTCCACCATGGGTACGCTCTCAGGGGGCGGCAATATCGTGATCAAGGTAGGCGAAGGCTGCCTGATCGGCGCCAATGCCGGGATTGGCATTCCCTTGGGTGACCGCAACACCGTAGAGGCGGGCCTGTACCTCACGGCTGGCACAAAGGTCGCACTGCTCGATGATGCCAATCAATTGGTGAAAGTCGTCAAGGCGCGTGACCTGGCTGGGCAAACCGACCTGTTGTTCCGCCGCAATTCAGAAACCGGCGCGGTCGAATGCAAAACCCACAAGTCGGCCATCGAACTCAACGACGCGCTGCACGCGCACAACTGATCAGGTTGCCGTGGCGGCGCAAGCCGCCGGTAACGGGGCCCAAGCATGATTCAGCTTTCTCCGTGGCGCGGGGAGTTTCCCGCGCTTGCCGCGCTTGAGCGCCAGCAGCAAACCTACCTGGACAGCGCGGCCACGGCCCAGAAGCCCCAGGCCATGTTGGCGGCACTCGGCCATTATTATGCCCACGGGGCCGCCAACGTTCATCGCGCGCAACACCTGCCAGGCGCGCTGGCTACTCAGGCGTTCGAGCGGTGTCGCGAGAAGGTCGCTCACTGGCTGCAGGTGGCAGCGCCAGCCCAGATCATCTTCACGCACGGCGCGACTTCAGCCTTCAACCTGCTGGCCTACGGCCTTGAACACCTGATCAGCCAGGGTGACGAAATTGCGGTCAGCGCCTTGGAGCACCACGCCAACCTGTTGCCTTGGCAGCAATTGGCCCACCGTCGAGGCGCTCGCCTGATTGTGCTGCCCCTGGATGTATCAGGGCGTGTGTGCGTTGACAGCGCCCACGCGCTGATTGGCCCACGCACCAAACTCCTCGCCGTTAGCCAACTGTCCAACGTGCTTGGTACTCGTCAACCGGTGAAAGCATTGGTGGCCCTGGCACGCCAACAGGGGGCACTATCAGTGGTTGATGGTGCTCAGGGCGTGGTCCATGGGCGTCAGGCCCTGGCAGCCCTGGGGTGCGACTTTTACGCGTTTTCCAGCCACAAGCTCTACGGCCCCGACGGTGTAGGCGTGTTGTATGGGCGCAGTGAAGCCTTGGGTAAATTACGCCATGCACAGTTTGGTGGCGAGATGGTTCACCAGGCCGATTATCACCACGCCAGCTTTCATCCCGCCCCATTGGGTTTCGAAGCCGGCACACCGCCCATCGCCAACGTGATTGCGCTGGGGGCCACGCTGGATTGGCTGAGTTCGCTGGATGAGCAGGCGGTACTCGACCATGAGCATGCGCTGCATCAACAACTGCTGCGCGGGCTGGGTGATCGGGAAGGCATTCAGCTACTGGGCAACCCAGATACCGCCTTGGCAAGCTTTGTGGTGCCCAATGTCCATCACGCGGACCTTGCACACTTGCTCACCGACCAAGGCATCGCGGTACGGGTGGGTACGCACTGCGCCCAGCCGCTGTTCGCTACCTTGGGCCTGAGCGGGGCCATCCGCGTAAGCCTTGGCCTCTACAACGATTCAGAAGACCTCAAGCGCTTCTTTCTAGCCTTGGACAGTGCGCTGGCGGTGTTGCGATGAAGACGCTGCCTGCCGACGCCTTGGAGGTTCAGGCCCGCTTCGCGGGTTGTACCTCGTGGGAAGCCAGGGCGCGTTTATTGATGCAGGAGGGCGAACGCCTTGCCCCGCTTGGCCCCGACGAGCTGATTGATGCCCACCGCGTTCACGGCTGTGAAAGCCAGGTGTGGTTGGTAGGCGAAGCGCTGAACGGTTATTGGGTGTTTCGGGCCAGCAGCGATGCACGCCTGCTACGCGGCTTGTTGGCGGTATTGCTCGCAAGGGTCAATGGGCTAACCCCGGCAGCCCTGTTGCAGCTCGACCTGCAGCCCTGGTTTGCCGACCTGGGCCTGCAACGCCAGCTCACGCCGTCGCGCAGCAACGGGCTTAACGCGGTATTGGGTCAGATGCGCAAGCAGGTGGCGGAGGTGCCCTACTCCCCTGGCGCCTGAACAAGCGAGCGCTCCGAAGGCCGCCGCGCACCTGCCACCAGCTTCTCCACAGCCTTGCTTACCGCGACCATTCCAAAGGTGGCGGTGACCATCATCACGGCGCCAACGCCCCCGGCGCAATCCAGGCGCACCCCCTCCCCGACAAAGGCTTTGCTCAAGCACACACCGCCCTCGGCGGTGGGGTACCTCATTTGCTCGGTAGAAAACACACAAGGCACGCCATAACTGCGCGAGGTGTTGCGTGAAAACCCGTAGTCGCGCCGCAGCAATGAACGCACCTTGGATGCCAAAGGGTCATTCCAGGTGCGGTTCAGGTCACACACGCTTACTTGGGTAGGGTCGACCTGCCCGCCTGCGCCACCGGTGGTGATGATGGGCAGCTTTCGCCGCCTGCACCAGCCGATCACAGCCGCCTTGGCGTTCACGCTGTCGATGCAATCCAGCACGAAGTCCAGTGAATCGTTGAGGTAGTGGGCCAAAGTGTCGGCCGTTACAAAGTCCGCAACCGCATGCACGGTGCAAGCCGGATTGATTGCCTGCAGGCGCTCTGCCAGTACCTCGACCTTGGCCCGCCCCACGTTGCCTTCCAGCGCATGGGATTGCCGGTTGGTGTTGCTCACGCAGACGTCGTCCAGGTCGAACAGTGAAATTTCGCCTACACCGCTTCGCACAAAGGCTTCAGCGGCCCACGACCCCACACCGCCTACGCCCACCACTGCCACGTGGGCTGCCTGCAGCCGAGCCAGCCCCGTGGCCCCATATAGACGGGCTACTCCGCTAAATCTTGGATCCTCAGAACTCATTGCCACCCCTCGTCGCTAAGGCGCCGATTATACGGACGTGGCCGATAAGGCGAAGCGAAAGGCGATATTCGAAACGCAGGAGCAACTTTCCTGGCCGTTCGGTTTCAGCTGTTGAGAATCTGCAAGGACGTAGCACTCAATGCCCACCCGCACGTTAGGCTTGAACCTGATAACCATCATGGCTATCGCCGCATTATTTATTGGGGGCTGGGCACTGATCAATCGCCCCGTCGCCGCACCTAACTGGCCAGACCGGATCTCGGGGTTTTCATACTCGCCTTTTCGTTTGGGGCAGAACCCGCAGGTAAACCGCTACCCTAGCGACGAAGAGTTGCTTCAGGACTTGATGCAACTGAGCCAGTACACCGACAGCGTGCGCACCTATTCCGTTGCCGGCAGCCAGGCCGACATCCCGCGCTTGGCCGAGGAAGCCGGGGTACAGGTCACGTTAGGTATCTGGATCGGTAACGACTTTGCCCGCAATGAGCGTGAAATGGCTATCGGCATTGATCTGGCCAACCGCTACCGCAGCGTCGTGCGGGTGATCGTAGGCAACGAGTCGCTGTTTCGTGAAGAGGTAACTTCAGCCCAACTGACAGGGTACCTGGACCGCGTGCGTGCTGCTGTCAAGGTGCCGGTCACCACGTCTGAGCAATGGCACGTCTGGGCCCATCATCCCGAACTGGCCGATCATGCAGACCTGATCGCTGCGCACATACTCCCCTATTGGGAGTTCGTACCCATGGAAGAGGCCGGCCAGTTCGTACTGGAGCGAGCCAAAGACCTGCGCCGGCAGTTTCCTAAAAAGCAACTGCTGCTGTCCGAGGTAGGCTGGCCCAGCAATGGTCATATGCGCGGCGGCGCCGACGCTACCCAGGCCGACCAAGCTGTGTATTTGCGCAAGCTGGTGAACACGCTTAACCGAAGAGGCTATGACTACTTCGTGATTGAGGCGTACGACCAACCGTGGAAAGCCGATGACGAAGGCTCGGTGGGCGCGTACTGGGGCGTATTCAACGCTGCAAGGCAGCCCAAGTTCAACTTTACCGGGCCTGTGGTCGCGATCCCCCAATGGCGGATATTGGCCACGGCATCGGCCGTTCTTGCGCTGGTTGCACTGGCCCTGCTGCTTATCGACGGCTCTGCACTGCGCCAACGTGGGCGTACCTTCCTGACCTTCGTTGCCTTCTTGTGCGGATCGGTACTGGTCTGGATTGCCTACGACTACAGTCAGCAATACAGCACGTGGTTCAGCCTTATCGTAGGCGGCCTATTGGCTCTGGGTGTGATCGGCGTTGCCATCGTACTGCTGACAGAAGCCCATGAACTGGCCGAAGCGGTGTGGACCCGCAAGCGTCGACGGCCCTTCACGCCCGTAGAGTATGCCGATGCCCCCCGGCCCAAGGTGTCCATTCACCTGCCGTGTTACAACGAACCGCCAAGCATGGTGAACGCCAGCCTGGATGCGCTCGCGGCGCTCGACTACCCCGACTTCGAAGTGCTGGTGATCGATAACAATACGCAGGACCCGGCCGTTTGGGCGCCGGTCCGCGACCATTGTGCCGCCCTCGGGCCTCGCTTCAGGTTTTTCCATGTGGCGCCCTTGGAAGGCTTCAAGGGGGGTGCACTCAATTACCTGCTTGCCCGAACGGCTGACGATGCGCAGGTGATCGCCGTGGTCGACGCCGACTACTGCGTGGCACCCGATTGGCTCAAGCACATGGTTCCGCACTTCGCCGACCCGCGCATCGCTATCGTGCAAAGCCCACAGGATTACCGCGACAACCACGAGAGCCTGTTCAAGCAACTGTGCTACTTGGAGTACCGCGGGTTTTTCCATATCGGCATGGTGACCCGCAACGACCGCGACGCGATTATCCAGCACGGCACCATGACCCTGGTCCGGCGCGACGTGCTGGACCGCCTTGGCTGGGCACAATGGTGCATCTGCGAGGACGCTGAATTGGGCCTGCGGGTATTCGAGGCTGGCTTGTCGGCAGCGTATCACCCACGCAGCTATGGTCAGGGCCTGATGCCCGACACGTTCAGCGCCTTCAAAAAGCAACGGGCACGGTGGGCATATGGGGCCATGCAAATCCTCAAGCGCCACGCCGCCCCGTTATTGCTGGGCCCCGGTGCGTGCCTGAGCCGAGGGCAGCGCTATCACTTCGTGGCAGGTTGGCTGCCGTGGATCGCGGATGGCATGAACATCTTCTTCACCTTCGGGGCGCTGCTGTGGTCGGGCGCGATGATCATCGTGCCGAACCGGATTGAGCCGCCCTTGCTGGTGTTTGCCATTCCCCCATTGGCCCTGTTCAGTTTCAAGGTAGGGAAGATGCTGTTTCTTTACCGGCGCACCCTGGGCGTGTCCTTAGGGCAGGCGGCCTCCGCGGCGGTAGCGGGGCTGGCGCTGTCCCATACGATCGGCAAGGCTGTGCTATACGGCGCGTTCACTCAAAGCATGCCGTTCGTTCGCACGCCTAAGCTGGCTCATCGCTCAGGGAGCGTACGCGCCATGGCAGAAGCACGGGAAGAACTGTACCTATTGGCGTTGCTATGGGGCGCAGCCGCCGGCATCTGCCTGACCCAAGGCATTCCCAGTTCCGATGCCCGGTGGTGGCTTGGGATGCTGTTGGTACAGGCGCTGCCTTACCTGGCAGCGGTGACACTGGCCATTATCTCTGCCGGCCCGCAGCTTACGCAGGCAGCCAAAGTCGCCCTCAGCGATGGTTAGGGCCTGTGCAGCATTGCGGCGGCGGCACACCATGGCGTTTTGCTTTACCATACGCAGCCCCTTTTACGCCTGCCCGGAGCCCACGATGACGGCCACCGCTGATCTTTCGCCCACCTTAGCCTTGGCCTGCGAGCTGATCCGGCGCCCATCCGTCACCCCACTGGATGCCGACTGCCAGGCGCTGATGATGCAACGCCTGGGGCACGCCGGGTTTGCCTTGGAACCCATGCGAATCCAGGACGTTGACAACTTCTGGGCCTACCACGGTGGTAACGACGGCCCGGTGCTGTGCTTTGCTGGCCATACGGACGTGGTGCCAACGGGCCCTACCCAGGCGTGGCAGCATGGGCCCTTCGACGCGTTGATCGATGACAATGGCATGCTCTGCGGGCGTGGCGCCGCTGACATGAAGGGTAGCCTGGCTGCCATGGTAGTGGCCGCCGAACGCTTCGTCAGCGACTACCCCGCTCACCGTGGTGGCCTTGCATTCCTGATCACCAGCGATGAAGAAGGCCCGGCCCACCATGGCACCAAGGCGGTGGTGGAGCGCCTGGCGGCCCGCCAGGAACGGCTGGATTGGTGCATCGTGGGCGAGCCGTCAAGCACCGCGCAGGTAGGCGACATGGTCAAGAACGGCCGCCGAGGTTCGTTGGGGGCGACCCTGCGCGTACGTGGCAAGCAAGGCCATGTGGCCTACCCTCACCTGGCGCGCAACCCTATTCACCTGGCCGCGCCCGCCTTGGCCGCGTTGGCCAGCGAGCACTGGGACGACGGCAATGCCTTTTTCCCGCCCACCAGCTTTCAGGTCTCCAACCTCAATAGCGGTACCGGCGCGACGAATGTGATTCCCGGTGAACTGACCGCTGTGTTCAATTTCCGTTTTTCCACGGAGTCCACAGTTGAGGGCTTGCAGTCACGCGTTGCGGCCATTCTCGACCAGCACGGGCTGGACTGGGAGATTGACTGGGCCCTCTCCGGCCTGCCCTTCCTGACACAGCCTGGCGAACTGTTGAGCGCGGTGGCTGGCGCGATCAAGGCGGTCACCGGCCTGGACACCCAGCCTTCCACCAGCGGAGGCACCAGCGATGGCCGCTTTATCGCAACCCTGGGCGCTCAAGTCGTAGAGCTGGGGCCCGTCAATGCAACCATCCACCAAGTGGATGAACGTGTGCTGGCGAGCGACCTGGACCTACTCACCGAGATCTACTACCACACCCTCGTGAAGCTGCTCGCCTGATGCTTACCTGCCCACTGTGTTCAGCCCCTCTGGCGACAGCCGACAATGGCGTCGCCTGCCCTGCCGGGCATCGCTTCGACCGCGCCCGCCAGGGCTACCTCAACCTGTTGCCGGTCCAGCATAAAAACAGCCGGGCGCCGGGTGACAATCAGGCCATGGTGGACGCCCGTCGTACCTTCCTCGAAGAAGGTCATTACGCGCCTGTCGCCGAACGCCTTGCAACGCTGGCGCGCCAGTATCAACCCGCCCGGTGGCTGGACATCGGCTGTGGCGAGGGCTACTACACCGCACAACTGGCCCAGGCCTTGCCCCACAGCGAAGGGTTCGCGCTGGATATTTCCCGTGAGGCGGTCAAGCGTGCCTGCCGCCGGGCGCCTCAGGTGAACTGGCTAGTGGCAAGCATGGCCCGCGTTCCCCTGGCCGAGGCGTCCTGTAGCTTCATCGCCAGTGTGTTCAGCCCTCTGGACTGGATCGAGGCCCGCCGCGTGTTAAGCCCAGGGGGTGGTCTGATGCGGGTTGGCCCCACCACCGATCACTTGATGGAGTTGCGCCAGGAGCTGTATGACGAAGTGCGTGACTACGTGGACGACAAGCACTTGGCCCGGGTGCCCGACGGCATGCGCCTGACCCACACCGAAGTGCTCAGCTATCGGCTGCGCCTGATCGATGGCACGAGCCGCGCCAACCTGCTCGCCATGACCCCCCACGGCTGGCGGGCCAGTGCTCAGCGGCGGCAAGCGGTGATCGATCATCCGGGGCCTTTCGCGGTAACCGTCTCCATGCGTTACGATTACTTCACCTTCGAGCCAGGCGCAGCCCTCCCGGTCAGTCACCCTTCCACCTAGTGAGCCCACCATGCAGCAACCGGACATCGAGATCTACCTGAAGGACACCGAGGTCGACCACAAGGCAATCACGGCGTGGCTTACCCAGGCGCTTGGGGCCTGCAGCCCCTGGGCGCAGAAAGGCCAGGCCTGGCAGTGCACTGCGGGGCCGGTCCCTGTGACCTGGGTGCCGCTGGCCGTCGGCAAGTGGAACAGCCTTTACCTCGAAAGCGACCAGACCCCATGGGTGGACGATATCGCCTGCGCCCGAGCAGCCCATGTGGCCCTTGGGGTAGAGGTACGGTGCTCCCCCGGCAGCTGGATCGAAGAGGAAGGCGAAGACAGCGCGGACCGCTGGATCCGGGTCAGTGCCGAAGGTGAGCAGGAAATCACCTGGCGCACGTAACCGTTTCAAGGTGCTACAGATAAAGCCCTGACAGGGCTTTTTTTCGATGATCTGTCACACTAGCGCCTTGTTCACCTGAGCTCGCTCGTATGACCCCTTCTGTATTGCACCGCGTGGTATTCAGTGCACTGCGCCGGATCCTGTTTCTATGGGTCCGCTCGGAAACCATCAATCCGGGTGTGAGCACCACGCTCGACCGCAGCAAGGCCATTATCTATGTGCTGGACAGCCCGGCAGTCACAGACCTTGCAGTCGTCGATCACGAATGCACTCGCTTGGGCCTGCCACGGCCTGCGCTGCCGGTAGCGCTAGGGCCCAGCCTGGAACGACGGGCTTTCTTTTACCTGACCCCTGCCGCTGACTGGTTGGGCCGCCGCGACAAACGCGGCGCGCCTCCAGTATTGAAACGGCTTGTAGACGCCTGCATGGCAGCCCCTTCTGAGGACGCGCTCATCGTACCGGTAAGCGTATTCTGGGGGCTTTCGCCTGAAAGCGAATCGAGCCCCTGGAAACTGCTGTTTGCGGACAGCTGGGCGGTCACCGGCCGCCTGCGACGGCTAATCACTGTGTTAATCTTGGGCCGCAAGACCCGAGTACAGTTCGCGCCGCCTATTTCCTTACGTAGCCTGGTCGAGACGGGCAAAGGTGCCGAGCGCACCGTACGCATGGCACAACGGTTGCTCAGGGTGCATTTCCGGCAGCAACGCGCTGCCGTGATCGGGCCAGACATCTCTCATCGCCGGCATTTGGTCAAAGGCCTGGTGCACTCAGCCTTGGTACGCCAGGCCATCGCTGAGGAGGCGGCGCGGCAACATATTACCGTAGCGCGTGCCGAGGCCCAGGCGCTGCGCTATGGCAACGAGATCGCTTCGGACTATACCTACACGGCCATTCGTTTTCTTGAAGTGATCCTGAGCTGGTTCTGGAACAAGATCTATGACGGCATCAAGGTCAGCCAGATCGAGCAGGTACAAGCGATCGCGCCAGGGCATGAGGTGATCTACGTCCCCTGCCATCGCAGCCACATCGACTACCTGCTGCTGTCCTACCTGCTCTTCCGTAACGGCCTCACGCCCCCGCACATCGCCGCAGGCATCAACCTCAACATGCCGGTTATCGGCAGCCTGCTGCGCCGTGGCGGCGCGTTTTTCATGCGCCGCACTTTCAAGGGCAACCCTCTCTACACGGCGGTCTTCAACGAGTACCTGCACACCCTCTTTACCAAGGGTTTCCCGGTGGAGTACTTCGTCGAAGGGGGGCGCTCGCGCACCGGGCGCATGCTGCAACCTAAAACGGGCATGCTGGCGATTACTTTGCGCAGCTACCTGCGTTCGTCCCGTACCCCTATCGTCTTCGTACCGGTGTACATTGGCTACGAGCGCGTGCTGGAGGGGCGTACCTATCTGGGCGAGCTGCGGGGCGCCAGCAAGAAGAAAGAGTCGGTGCTGGATATCTTCAAGGTGATAGGGGCGCTCAAGCAGCGATTTGGCCAGGTGTCGGTCAATTTCGGCGGCCCCATCAAACTTACCGAGTTTCTTGAGCAGCAACAGCCAGGCTGGCGCACCCAGCCTATGGCGGCAGACTTCAAGCCTGCCTGGCTGAACCAGGTCACCCACCGTCTGGGGCAGCAGGTCGCCCGCGGTATCAACGAGGCCGCAGCCATCAACCCTGCCAACCTGGTGGCGCTGGCGCTGTTGTCTACCACCCGCCAAGCCTTGGATGAACAAGCGCTGGCCCGTGTACTGGACCTGTTCCTGAGCCTGCTACGAACGGTGCCTTACTCCCTCTACACCACAGTGCCCGATGGTAACGGGCAGGCGTTAATCGACCACGTCAAAGGCATGGGGTTAGTGGCCGAACAAACCGATGCCTTGGGCCGCATTTTGTACTTGAATGAACAAAATGCCGTGCTCATGACGTACTACCGCAACAACGTATTGCATGTGTTTGCCCTGCCCGCCCTGCTGGCCAGTTTGTTCCAGAGTTCCGCGCGTATCGACCGCCTGCAGGTGCTGCGCTTTGCCAAGGCGCTTTACCCTTATCTGCAAGCCGAGCTGTTTATCCGTTGGCCCGTGGATGAGCTAAACGCCCTAATGGACCAATGGCTGAGCGCCTTCGTGGCCCAGGGGCTACTGCGCCAGGAAGGCGACAGCTATTTGCGCCCGGCACCCAGTACCCGACAGTTCGTGCTGCTTACGTTGCTGGCGCGGGGCATTACCCAAACCTTGCAGCGCTTTTATATGGCCACAGCCCTGCTACTCAACCATGGCCAATACGGCCTTACTGCCGAAGCGCTGGAAGATTTGGCTACGGTCATGGCGCAGCGGCTGTCGATCCTCCATGGCCTTAATGCCCCGGAGTTTTTCGACAAAAGCCTGTTCCGCCATTTTATCCAGGCATTGATCGATACCGAGGTGGTGCACCGCAATCCGGAGGGCAAGCTGGGCTATCACGCCCGACTGGGCGAATTGGCTGAAGGGGCGGCCAAACGCGTGCTGTCCGCAGAGGTAAGGCTGTCCATTCGCCAGGTCACCCTGCACCGTAGCGATGAACTCGCGGCCAGTGAGCTTGGAGGGGTGCCAGAAGCCTTGTTGCCCGACGCGCCGCCTGCGGATAAATAACCACCACGGCGGCCTAGTGATTTCCTCCTATGGTGAGCGCCCGGCCAATGATGCCGGGCTTATTCACGCAAGGAGAGCACCATGAGCACAGCCACACTAACCGGCACCCTGTATTACCTCACCCGCGAATTTTTACCTGCGGTTACCTTAAAGGTGGACTTGTGGGAGGACCCGCCTGAAGACGCTGAGGCTACCCCGCTGGCCAGCACCACACGCCAGGTGTCCCATAACGGTCCACTGACCTATACCTTGGAATACGACTTGGCCAGTTTGGTTGACGGCAGAACCTACAGCCTCACCGCTACCCTGCATCATAAAGGCCGGCTGTACAAAGTAACCGACACCTACCAACCGGTGGCCCTGCCGGAAGCAACCCGCATGGACATCAAACTTGCCTCTGCTCAGACGGGCGGTATTCATGGCGGCAACTTAATTGACCTGGAACGCGGCATCGGCCCGACCCGTCGCAACCCAAAGGACCTGGCTGATCTAGCCATACTGGAAGACATAGTAAAACTGCCAGAACTCACTGACGACCGTAGTTGATACACAGGCCGCGCTTTCCTTGAGGGCGCGGCTTACCTTGCAAGGGGCCTTTAGCTGCGTGCCTTTCAGCCATCCAGTACAGTAGCGGCTTTTGCGAAACGGAGTGTGCCAGTGAAACGCCTTGCTACCTTAGTCATGACCCTCGCCCTTAGTGCCTGCAGCACTGGACCCGCAACCGACATCCTGCGGGGCGAAGCCTTTTACCTGCAGCGCATTGCTTTGCCGCCGAACGCAGTATTGAGCGTTACGTTGGCCGACGTGTCCCTTGCCGATGCGCCCGCGCAGCCTCTGGCTCACTACACCGGCCCGTCCGGTGCACAGGTGCCTCTGCCGTTCGAACTGACCTACGACCGCGGGCGTGTAACCGCTGGCCACCGCTATGCCGTAACGGCGCGCATCGAGGCTGCCGGGCGCTTACTGTGGATCAATACAGAAGCCGTACCCGTGGCGCTCGATGGCAGCGACCCGCTGCCTTTGCGCGTACGTGTCGATCAGGTAATGGTCAACCCGATGCGCTGAGCAACGGCGGGTCAGGCGCCGGGCTTGAGGGACTTCTTCGGGTAGAGGTCATACCGGCTGGACTTGCCTTCGAGAGTAAGGCTGGGGGCTGGCCCCTCGATGGGCGGGGCCTTGCGCGGGCGCTTCACCGTAACCCGGTGGGTGGCCAGGGCCAAGGCAGCTTCCAACAACGCAGGGGCGTCCAGGTCGTCACCGACCAAGGGGCGAAACACGCGCATTTCCTTTTTAACCAGGGCGCTTTTTTCGCGGTGCGGGAACATAGGGTCCAGATAGATCACTTGAGGCACCTCACCTTGCCAGTGGCGCATTACGTCAATGGCATTCCCTTGATGCAAGGTCATGCGCGAAACGATCACACTGACATGCGCATCGGCGCGCGCCCGCAGCAAGCCATCGCTGAGCAGTTGAGCGATGATCGGCTGGCGCTCGATCATGTCCAGGCGGCAACCCAGAGACGCCAGCACAAAGGCATCCTGACCCAGCCCTGCGGTGGCGTCCAACACATGGGGGCGAACCCCGGGCTGCAGGCCTACCGCCTTGGCAATCATCTGGCCGCTGCCGCCGCCGAACTGACGCCGGTGCGCGGCCCCGCCTTCGAGAAAGTCCACCCACACCGGGCCAGGCGCGCCAGGGCCCAGTTGCTGCAAACGCACACCCGCAGGCCCCACCTCAAGCGCGAAGTCTGCCTCCCCTTCTCCCAAAGGCAAGCCCAGCGCAACGGCCAGGGTTTGGGCCGCTTCGACGAAGGCCGCGCCTAACGGCGTGACCTGAATGCGGCAGGCAGCAGGTAGCTCTTGCATAGAGTGCTCTCAAAAAATTAAATCTTCGCCAAGGTCGGCCGATAGCCAGGGTATCCGGTATTTTGCCAGAGCCACGCAGCCCACTGAACGCCATGACCGATCTCATTTCTCCACCTATTGGTTACCTGTCCCCGGTTGGCAACTTCAGCCGGCGCAATACCGAGACGTTGGGCGGGGTCAGCCAGCTGTGGCAGGATTTTTTTGCCACCGCGCTCAAACCCCAAGAGAACGGCGAGGAAAGCGGCGAAGGGGGCTTTGCGCCGCCACTGCTTCACCCCATGGCGGTCACTACACAGGAAGGCGAGCCCATTGCGGCCAGCCGCTGGTTGGCGCAGGTGAATGCGCAGCGCGACTGTGACGTGGACGATCGCGCGCTCAACCCGGCGCGGCCGTTGTTTCTGCCTATCGCGGAATTCGAAACAGACCTGCTGCCCGCCCCGGCCCTGCCCTATCCGCCAGAAGACCTCCAGGCGCAACAGTTCGAGCTGGACCTGGACACCGGCTGGCACCGCCCGAAGGTGCTCAACAATGGCCAGCCCATACCCGAGCCAGGCCCGGCGCCCAAGCCGCGCGCGCTCTACCTGCCTATCGCGGAATTCGATGCCGACCTGCTACCGCCGCCAAACGTGCCCTTTGACGCGCCTACTCTGATTCACCAGCAATACGAACTGGACTTCGATACCGGCTGGACGCGCCCTATCGTCTTGCAGAACCTGCGCGTTACCGCCTGAGCCTGTGCGAGAATGCTCGGCCACGTTTCGGCCCTGTGTTGTGCGCCTGTGAGTAAGCATTTATGAGCCACCCTACCGCCTGCCCTACCTGTGGCGACCCAAACCAATGCGCAATGGCCAATGGCGCAACAACGCCTTGCTGGTGCTTTACCACACAGGTAGCACCCGAGGCTCTGGCGGCACTGCCTGAGGCGCAGCGTAACCTTACCTGCCTGTGCCCACGCTGCGCCGCCGGCGTAGTTGCTGCCAGGGCGCCCGCCAACCATGCGGATTGACCGTTTCGTAGCCAACCTGCCTACGTTCAACCGCCAGCAGGCGCAATTGGCGCTGGCCTTGGGGCAGGTAGAAGTGGACGGTCAGCGGGTAACCGACCCGCGCCTGGACGTGCGCAGCGTTCACACTGTTACCCTACGCGGGCTGGAGGTTCAGCGAGGCCGCCCTGCCCGCTACCTGATGCTGCATAAGCCCGCTGGGTGCGTGAGCGCCACCTCAGACCCTGCCCACCCCACGGTGATGGAGTTGCTGCCTCACGCCGAGCGTGCCGAACTGCACCTGACCGGGCGCCTGGACTACAACACCACCGGCCTGATGCTACTGACCAACGACGGCCTCTGGTCGAGGCGGCTCACCCTCCCCGGCAGCAAGCTGCCCAAGCGGTACTACGTGGAAACCGAGCAGCCCATCGAGCCCGAATACGCACCGGTATTTCATGAGGGGGTGTTTTTTGCCTTCGAGGGGCTGACCACCCAGCCCGCCCTGCTAGAGGTGCTTGGCCCACGCAAGGCTTACCTTACCTTGGTAGAAGGCCGCTACCATCAGGTAAAGCGCATGTTTGGGTACTTTCAGAACAAGGTTACCTGCTTGCACCGCTTGGCCATCGGCCCGCTGACACTGGACCCGGCCCTGGCACCAGGGCAATACCGGCCACTGAGCGAGGCTGAATTACAACGCATGGCAGATTGCTTCCATCCGCCGGTTTAACCCTTGCCGTTTCGCTGCCTCAAAAAAGAGGTTCATTTTTGGAAAGCTTTCTGGTAAAAAGTACACCGCTCAAGCGGGTGTAGTTTAGTGGTAGAACGGTAGCTTCCCAAGCTCTAGGTGAGGGTTCGATTCCCTCCACCCGCTCCAGTTTCTTTCGCGGCATTTCGGATTTTTCTGCCGATTTCCGTTCTGGTCTTAGCGCCGTTAAGCGCGCCTCGTACTTCCTTCATCGCAGATCCTTCATAAGCCAAGCGTCTTTAATGCGTGCTGCTAATCGCCTGCCTGCCAGATCATTGGAATGAAAATGGACGCCTATAAGACACTGAGCTAACGTTCAGGCGCACGCAACGGTGCTCGTAGGCTGCTCATGAGTTGGCGATAGCTAATCAGGGCTACCCAGGCACCTATTGCCTTTAGCCCCTCGCCCAGTACGGACGCTCATGATTTATCAATGCAACGGATGCCACAAAACCACGTTCGAAACCGCCTGCCCTTGGTGCAATAGCCCGCAGGTTTCCTCGTCATCAGAGCTTCGTGCTCATCACCTGACGCCGCTTGACCCCTCCTTCTACCCTGATTTCCAATACCAGTCCAAGGGACTTATCAAGGATTTTTTAGGCAAGAAGAAGGAACAGGCGCAATTGAACGATCTGCTCAAGAACGTGCTGAGTAAATATGCTGAGCTCCGGCAGCCATACTTTACGAACTTCATTCATACCACCCGAGAAATCACGTCTGGTTCGACTGACGCAGGTGTCCCTGGCCCAAGGATAGATGGCGCGTATACACAGCGTGAACTGTTCAGGGAAGTGCTGATTAGAAAGGGGTTCGATGAGCTTGAAGGCTTGCCGTCGCTTCTGGACAAACTGCTGCTGACTACAGTGTTCAACTCAACCTATTTGGGGTTCTCTAGAGAACTCAACCGGCACATCAAAGCAGATCTAAACGAGACTCTTCGCTCATGGATCGATGAAGCAGGAACGACCTTCCGCTTTGACCTTGCCCTCTTCTACTACTACCTATGGGAAAACGATATTGCTTATCCAGAGGTGGAATTCAACCCCCAAGCGATTGCCGCAGCAAGTACCCCATTAATGACACTGCCTGGGTTTCGTAGTGGGCTGAGTCTGTGCGAGGCTATTTACTTCGACATCCTCGTCGAGCGTCTTGCTAGCCAGCTTGAGCATTTCAATCCAAACCGGTTTATCACCATGTATCTGGTTGACGCGATGGATGGCTTTCAATTCGAGGCATTCTTGGTCGAGATCTTCCAGACCATAGGCTTCGACGTAAAGGAGACCAAGAAGACCGCCGACCAAGGGGCCGACCTGTTTGTGAGCCGGTTCGGAAAGAACATGGTGATCCAGGCAAAAAACTACACAGGCTCGGTGGGCAATGCTGCCGTCCAGCAGGCAATCTCGGCAAAAGCCTTTTATGGCTGCGACGAAGCGATGGTAGTCACCAACTCGTACTACACCAAGGCGGCCACAGAGCTGGCAACTACTGCAGGTGTGAGGTTGGTGGATCGGGAGGGCTTGCAAACTTATCTGGACGATTACAATCAGAAGCTGATTGAAGTGTTCCAGGCTGAGTCGGAGGAAGACCACGGAGTCTAGCCTTACAGTGCTGCCGCTCATCTCACGGTGTAGGATCGGAGAATGCTTTACTCGGAAACCTGAGCAAGGGGCAATATCAACTCACAAACCTGGGAGGTCGACCTACAAACCTGTCAATTGGGCGGTTGCCAAGGCTGAGTGCAACACAGCTATTGAGTTAAGGAGGGGGGCTGGTGATGCTTAGCCATCATAGCCGTCATCATTTCAATGGGGCATTTGTAATCAAATCGCTGACGCGGACGGATGTTCAACTGGTACGCAATGGCATCCAGTTGCTCCTGACTTACACCTGACAGATCGGCTCCCTTAGGCAAATACTGGCGGATCAATCCGTTAATGTTTTCGTTGCTGCCCCGCTGCCAAGGGCTGTGCGGGTCGCAGAAGTAGATCGCCACGCCAGTGCGCTGGGTGATTTCAGCGTGCCGCGCCATTTCACGACCCCTGTCATACGTCAGCGTTTTACGCGCCGCCAGTGGCATACGATTCAATGCCGCACTAAAGCCCTCAACAGCCGAGGTGGCCGTCGCATCGTTCATCCTGACCAGCATCAGATAGCCTGTACTTCGCTCCACCAGGGTCCCGACAGCCGATGCATTGGCCTTGCCCTTTATGAGATCGCCTTCCCAATGGCCCGGCATTTGCCGATCCTCTACCTCTGGCGGTCGTACGTGAATGCTGACCAGATCAGGGATTTGACCGCGCCGGTCAACACCGCCAGACCGTGGGCGCCTGGTGGTGTTGCCTTGGCGAAGGCAGATGATCAGTTCCTTGCGAAGCTCGCCCACTGGCAGCGCATAGATGGCGTTGTAGATGGTCTCGCGACAGACGAAGGTGTCTTCAAAGTTAGGAAATTCCATGGACCTGAGCTTGCCTGCAATTTGCTGTGGGGAAAAGCGTTGTCGCAACAGATAGACCACAAGATCGAACAGGTCGCTGCCTGGGACCAGCTTTAGCGCAGGGCGGCAGACCTGGCGGCGAGAGCGCATGTGTTGCTGGGCTTGGCTGGCTGAATAGCGATGAGCGGTCAGACTGTTGCGGCGCACTTCGCGGCTGATGGTCGAAGGGCTTCGGTCGAGCATCCTGGCAATGGCCCTCAGGCTCAGGCCCTGAAGAGTGCCTATTTGGATGGTCACGCGTTCTTCGATGTTGAGCTCTTGATAGGACATAGGCATACCGTACCGGAAAGGTCAGGTGTTGCACTCAGTTTTTGCCGCTATCTTGCCTATAAAATCAGCGCATGTTTCGCCGACCGCTACAGGAGGTCGACATGCCCGCAAAAGCTAAGAATGCCAGCAAGACTAAAAACCCCTACCTCGAAGCAGCCGAGCGCTTCCGTCAGCTGGCTCAGATCCTGGCGCAGGATCCTATTGAAGCCCAGGCTTTCCGTATGAGGACTGGTGTCTATGACGCCAAAGGCCAGCTCAAGGCTGTCTATCGCTGATGTATCAACACCTTCCCCCTTTTGTTTTTGGTTTGCACGGGTGCACTGCGACAGCGACGGATCCCTCTTTCAGCCCTAGACCTCTCAAGACTGGCACGGGCCTTTCAGCGCGCTTTGCAGTTAACTACCTAGAACGACCCTGCTACGATCTCCCCCCTTTGAGCCGCTCTCAGCGTTTAACCACCCCTTCCATGACGTCCTAGCGTTCGCGCACCACGCACCTGATCCGGAATGACCTTCAATGCCCCACACCCCCTCCCTGCAACGCGGCCTCAGCGCTCGCCACCTCCGTTTTATCGCCTTAGGCTCGGCCATCGGTACGGGTTTGTTCTATGGCTCGGCATCGGCCATTACCTTGGCAGGCCCTGCCGTATTGATGGCTTACCTGATTGCTGGCGCAGCGGTCTACATGGTCATGCGCGCACTGGGTGAGATGGCCCTGCACAACCGGGCCCCTGGCTCGTTTGGCGCCTATGCAACCGACTACCTTGGGCCTTTTGCAGGCTATGTCACCGGCTGGACCTACGCCCTTGAGATGGTGATCGTGTGCCTTGCAGACGTTACTGCTTTCGGGATCTACATGGGGTTCTGGTTTCCAGACGTCCCCCGTTGGGTGTGGGTGCTTGCGATTATCGGCGTGGTCGCGGCACTTAACCTGTGCTCGGTTAAAATGTTCGGCGAGCTAGAGTTCTGGCTATCGTTGCTCAAGGTCAGCGCCATCGTGGCCATGATTGTGGGCGGCACGGCACTGTTGCTGCTGCACCCGCCTGCCGACGGCCTACTGAGCAACCTGTGGGCCCATGGCGGCTTCATGCCTCACGGGGTCTCGGGGCTGGCGGCGTCCCTGGCTGTGGTGGTGTTCGCCTTCGGCGGCGTGGAAATCATCGGGCTGGCGGCCAGCGAAGCCAAAGACCCGCAACGTGCGCTGCCGCGGGCCATCAATGGCGTGCCGTTGCGTATTTTGCTGTTTTACGTGCTCACCCTATTGGTCCTGATGGCGCTGTTCCCATGGCAAAACATCGGCAGCGAGGGCAGCCCCTTCGTGCAGATCTTCAGCGGGTTGGGGTTCCCGTGGGCGGCGGCGTTACTGAATATTGTGGTAATCAGCGCTGCCATCTCGGCGATCAACAGCGATGTCTTCGGTGCGGGCCGCATGCTATTCGGGCTGGCCAAACAAGGGATGGCGCCGGCTGCCTTTGCCCGCGTGTCGCGTCGCGGGGTGCCATGGGCGACAGTACTGGTCATGGCAGGGGCGCTGCTGGCCGGGGTGCTGCTGAACTACCTGATTCCAGAAGGCGTGTTTTTACTGATTGCGGCAATCGCCACCTTTGCCACCGTATGGGTATGGCTGATGATTCTGCTGTCGCACCACGCCATGCGCCAGCGGCTGGGCAAGGAAGGGAGCGCTAACCTGGCCTATCAGGTGCCTTTCTGGCCATTGGGGCCGTTGGCGGCTATCGGGTTCATGCTGTTCATTCTGGGTGCGCTGGGCTACTACCCGGATACCCGTGCAGCCTGCTGGGCAGGGCTGGGGTGGCTGGTGGTGTTGGCAATGGTATGGAAAATACGCGGAGGCAAGGCCCGACCTGAAATGCCGGGCCCGGACGCTTAATCTTTATTCTTTGCCTGCTGCTTCGCGGCGGGCCAGGAAGTCGTCTTCCAGCATGGCGTCTACTTCGGCTGGGGTGTCTTCCAGCACGGGCGGTGCGGTTAGGTGCCCGGTGGATTGCACGGGCTCATCCAGCCGGCCCATCAAATGCTCTAGCGCATGGCGCATTTTTTCGGCAGCACCGTCAACGGCCAGCTCCATGGAGTCTGCCTTGTGGGTAACTGACACGGGCGAATGGCCCTTGGGCCGTGCCTCGATCTGGCAACGCTTGTCTTCCGCACCTGCCTTGTTGGCATTCTCGTCGCTGACGTGAACTTCGACACGGGTCAAGAAATCATCAAAGCGCTCCAAAGCGCTTTCTACGGTGCTGCCAACCCAGTCATGCAAACCTACGCCGGCATTTACCTGGTTGCTATTGACCTGTACCTGCATGGCTGCTCTCCACTGACTATGATTTACAAATACGTGTTCTTGCTTGGAGCAGCGAAGCGACGAAAGGTTTATTTGAATTGAGAAGCCGCCGGCCTATCACAGCTATACCCGGTAGCAAAAATAGCCAGCCTTTTACCCGCAGGCCCTAGGAGTAAGCGCTATGCCCGATTCGCTGCACCATGCCTTGGAAAAAATCTATGAGAACCAGATTGCCCTCGCAGCAGCGATTGAGGAACTCGCCTTGTGGGTCGAGGTACGCGGCGAAGACGCTGCCACTGCAGGCAGCGTGCGTGACGCCTTGGACACCCTCGATCGCAACGCCGAACCCTTGAGCCGCTGGATTTCGGCGCTGCACACCGGTGGTGCGGGTCAGTAGCCCTGGGCCGCTAGAATGGCCTGTATGGAGCGCGGGGCCGGGCGGCCGTAGAACTTCAGCAGTTCAGCGGCGCGGTTAGTGAATATTCCATCCACGCCCGCCTTCTTGACCTTCTCGAAGTCAACAGGCTCGTCCACGGTGTATACATGCACCAACAGGCCTTTTGCGTGGGTGACTTTGTTCATCCAAGGCTGCACCAGGTCCATGTAGCTCTGATCGCCTCCCTGGGTGAGCGCCGCTGAAGGGCCAGTGCCCACGGCGCCATGGGCTTGAGCGAAATCGACCCACTCCGTGAACGCTTCCTTGCTAGCCGGTTGCTGGCTGGCATACCACACCGCTTTATCCTTCACTTCCGAATCTGCAAAGCTCACCTTGGTCTTGGGTTCGATACTGCCCTCCCCTACCCATAGCAGCAGTACCTTAGGCACCTTGGGCATCTGTTTGGCGAGCAATTCCAGACTGGCCTTTTCGAACGTTTGCAGCACCACGCGGCGGCCTTCGGCAACCTCGCCCGTGGGCGTCAGCCAGCCTCGCGCAATCAGCTTCGCTTTAAGGTCTGCCTCAATGCCTGGGTACAGGTTGGGCACTTTGGTTTCGATGTATAGCCCTGCTCGATGAGTAGGGTCTGCCTCGGCAATGTCGATGATTTCATCCAGCGTAAGCACCTTGGCGCCTGCAAAACTGGGCCGGGCACGCTGGGGGTGGTTGAGGTTGAACCAGGTGCCAGCGTCCAGTTGCTGAAGCTCAGCCAGCGTGAAGTCACTGATGGGCCGATCGCGGCGCTCGGGGAACCGGGTGGCGACGTCGGTGGTTCTGAGCAGGGTATCGTCATGAAACGCTACCAGGTGGCCGTCACGCGTACGCTGCAGGTCCATTTCCAGGTAGTCCGCGCCTACCTCGCGGGCGGCCAGGTAAGCAGGCCGTGTAGATTCAGGCGCGTCATAGCTGGCGCCACGGTGAGCGATCACGGCGGGGTAAGCGATGTTGGCCTTGTGCGCCAGCGCTTCGGGGGATGGCGCGGCGGCCAGCACAGGGCCAGCCGCCAAGGCCAGGCACAACAGCGCGCTGGGCCAGAGGTACTTTCCATTCACGTTCACAAGGGTCCCTCTCTTTAGGTATGAGATACGAGCATAACGCAGCGCCAGGCCGACGCTCGCCTGTACTGCACCACGGCCGTAGCAGGGCCGTACACGGCAAAAATTTTGCACTCACGTGCTACAGTCGTACGCCAAACCCTCTGCATTGCTGCACCTATGACTGCTCAGACCTTTGACGCTTTTCTCCCCGCCTGGACCGACACCCGCCTGGCTGGCCACCGCCCCGGCCTGCTCCTTGGCAACGGTGCCAGCCGCGCCCTGTGGCGAGGCTTCGCCTATGACTCGCTGTTCGAGCTGGCGCAAACCGTACGCAACCGCCCCCTGGGGCAAACCGACCTGGCGCTGTTCAAAGCCATGGGTAGCCGCAGCTTCGAGCAAGCACTCAGTGCCCTTAACGCCACCACTCGCGTCAATGCTGCATTGGCCATCGGCGCTTCCGGGCCGCTAAACCGCTACTACGCTATTAAAGAAGCGCTGATTCACGCCATGCGCCGTGTCCACGTGCCGTGGGGCCTGGTACCGACCAGCACTCGCCTGGCTATGAACACGGCTTTACGGGACTACCCGCGCGTCTACTCCACCAACTATGACCTGCTGTGCCATTGGGCAGTATGGGAAGCGCCTGAAGGTTTCGACGACGGCCTGGACGCGGACAGTGGCTTTGACCTGCGCAAGCCCCCTACAGGCGAGCACCAGTTGTTCTACCTGCATGGTGGCCTGCACTTGCTCAAAGACCGCGACGGTGCCACACGACGCCGGGCGGCCAGTGGCAGCGAGTTGCTCGACGGTTTTGCCATCAACACGCCAGGTGACGTGCCCCTGTTCGTGAATGAGGGCACCAGTGCCGACAAGCTGCGTGGCATTCGCGGGTCGGACTACTTGTCCAGTTGCCTGGCTACCCTGGCCCACCATCAGGGCCCCTTGTGCCTATTCGGCCACCAACTCAACGAACAGGATTCCCACATCCTCGCCGCGTTACGCCAGGCGCCTATCGGGCACATGGCCGTGGGGATTTTCCCCATGAGCGACCCTTGGGTGATGAGTCAGAAACAGCGCTACCAGCACCTACTGGGCGACCGCATGACGCTGGAGTTCTTCGACACTACGCAACACCCCTTGGGCCTGCCTTCGCTGTACCTGCCCCAGCCGCCCGTGCGGGCCCGAAGCTGAATCAGCCTAACAAACCATCGGCCCGCAGCAGGGTTTCGAGGCAGTGCTCGCTGACCCCGTAAAACGCCTTGAGCTGGCTGATGCGCGCCAGCTTGAGCGCAGGGTCTACAGGCGCCTGGCGCTTGACCGCCAGGATCATCTTGTTCTTGCTGGTGTGCTCTAGCGAAACAAACTCGAACACCTTGGTTTCATAGCCGCATGCGTCCAGGTAAAGGGCGCGCAGGCTGTCGGTCAGCATCTCGGCCTGCTGGCCCATGTGCAGGCCGAATTGCAGCATCGGGCCCAGCGGGTCAGGGCTGACCATCTGAGGCCGCAGCTGCTTGTGGCAGCAGGGTGAGCACATGATGATCGCCGCCTGGCTGCGAATGCCCGTATGAATGGCGTAGTCGGTGGCCACGTCGCAGGCGTGCAGCGCAATCATCACGTCGATACGTGGCGGTACCACGGAGCGTACGTCCCCGCACTCAAAGCGCAGGCCGGGGTGCTCCAGTTGAGCAGCTGCCTGGTTGCACAACTGCACCATGTCCTCACGCAGCTCCACCCCTGTTACCCAGGCGTCACGTTCAAGACCGTGGCGCAGGTAATCATGAATGGCGAACGTGAGGTAGCCCTTGCCGGAGCCGAAATCCGCTACCTGGATCGAGGCCTCGGGCGCTAACCCTGACTGGGTAAACGCATGGGCAAAGACTTCGATGAACTTGTTGATCTGCTTCCATTTGCGCGACATGGCTGGAATCAACGCGCCTTGGCTGTCTGTCACCCCCAAGGCCATCAGGAAGGGCCGCTGCAGGTCCAGCCAGCGCTGCTTGGCGCGGTCATGTTCAACGCTTGCCGGTGCCTGAGGCTGCGCGGCCTTTGCTCGATGCAAGCGCGCCTTGCCCTTTTTACCAAACTCCAACTGCACGGCTTCGGTGGTGGTTTGCAGGTGGGCATTGCGAAAACGCGCGGGCAGCGCGGCGTCTATCTGTGCCAACCCCTCCTCGTACGCGTAGTGCTGGGTGATGTCTCGCGTGCGGTAACGCAGCACGGCGCCCAAACGAGGCTCCCCCTTGACCACCATCGGCTTGAAGGTGATGCGTTCGAGGTCCGGCTCGCCACCTGTGGGGCGGGCCAGGACCAACTTGACCCAGCACCCTTGCGCTGCTGCCTGCGAGACGTGCGCCATGAAGGCAGCACGGGAATCGTCAGCAGGGGTGGGCACATCGGAAGCGGCAGGCATGGGCAGGTCTCGAAAAACAGCGGGGCGCCATTGTAGGCCAGCCTGGCCCGTGGGGAAAACATCAACACCCCTGCCCGCCTACTAGATCGGCAGCGGCCAATGGGTTACAACGACCCTTGCCAATTTTAAAAAAAATTATGTAATGCGATCAGCTGTACGTTTAGCGACGCAGCGCCCTGCCCAGGACTACTTTCATGAAGATGCTGTACCTACTTGTTGGCCTGGCCGCCACCGTGGCTTGCCCATCGGTATCGGCCGCCACACCAGCCACGGACGTCGCGGGCAAAGAAGCCTTTATCAACAACTTGCTAGGGCAAATGACCCTGGATGAAAAAATCGGCCAGCTGCGGCTGATCAGCATCGGCCCGGACATGACCCATGAGCAGATCGCCAAGGAAATCGCCGCAGGGCGCATTGGCGGTACGTTCAATTCGGTCATTCGCCCGGAAAACCGCCCTATGCAGGACGCGGCGATGCGCAGCCGCCTGAAGATCCCGATGTTCTTCGCCTATGACGTGATCCACGGCCACCGTACCGTCTTCCCTATCGGCCTGGGGCTGGCGTCCAGTTGGGACATGGATGCCATCGCCCTCAGCGCACGCACGGCGGCTAAAGAAGCTGCCGCCGACAGCCTGGACATGACCTTCGGGCCCATGGTGGACATCTCCCGCGACCCTCGCTGGGGGCGCAGCAGCGAAGGCTTTGGCGAAGACACCTACCTGGTGTCGCGCATCGCCAAGGTAATGGTCAAAGGGTACCAGGGCAGCGATGTTGCCGCCCCGGACAGCATCATGGCCGTGGTCAAGCACTTTGCCCTCTATGGAGGCGTTGAAGGTGGCCGTGACTATAACACCGTGGACATGAGCCCCACCCGGATGCACCAGGACTACCTGCCGCCTTATCGCGCGGCGCTGGATGCCGGGGCTGGCGGGGTGATGGTAGCGCTCAACTCCATCAACGGCGTACCGGCTACGTCCAACACGTGGCTGATGCAGGACCTGCTACGCCGAGACTGGGGCTTCAAGGGCCTGACTGTCAGTGACCACGGCGCCATTCTGGAATTGATCAAGCACGGTGTTGCTGCCGATGGGCACGAGGCCGCTCGGCTGGCGATTCGTGCAGGCATCGACCTGAGCATGAACGACGCGGTATATGGCAAGGAGCTGCCAGGGCTGGTGAAAAGTGGCGAGGTGCCTGAGGCGGAAGTGGATAACGCCGTGCGTGAGGTGCTTTCAAGCAAATACGACATGGGCCTGTTTGCCGACCCCTACCGGCGCTTGGGCAAGGCTACCGATGACCCGGCCGACACCAACGCCGAAAGCCGCCTGCACCGCGAGGAGGCCCGTTCGGTCGCCCGCCGCTCGATGGTACTGCTCAAGAATGCCAACGAGACCTTGCCGTTGAAAAAGGCCGGTAGCATTGCGGTTATTGGCCCTTTGGCAGATGCGCCCATCGACATGATGGGCAGTTGGTCCGCTGCAGGGCAACCCGCTCAGTCGGTGACGCTGGTCAAAGGTATTCGCGACGCCGTGGGCGGCCAGGCACAGGTGGTCTACGCCAAAGGCGCCAATGTGACTAACGACCGTAATAGCGTTGCGTTCCTGAACCGGATCATCTTCGACCGCACGGAAGTAGAACTGGACCCCCGCCCTGCCCAAGCGCTGATTGACGAAGCACTCAAAGCGGCCGCAAGCGCGGACGTGATCGTGGCGGCCTTGGGTGAGTCTCGCGGGATGTCGCATGAGTCGGCCAGCCGCACCACGTTGGAAATCCCCGCACCGCAACGGGAGTTGTTAGCAGCGCTAAGGGCTACCGGCAAGCCGCTGGTGGTGGTGCTGATGAACGGGCGGCCGTTGTCGCTGGTGCGGGAAAACGAACAGGCCGACGCGTTGCTGGAAACCTGGTTCAGCGGCACCGAAGGGGGTCACGCCATCGCCGACGTGCTGTTCGGGGACTTCAACCCGTCCGGCAAGCTGCCGGTCACCTTCCCCCGCTCCGTGGGGCAAGTACCTATGTATTACAACCACCTCACCATTGGCCGCCCCTTCACCCCTGGCAAAGCCGGCAACTACACGTCGCAATACTTCGATGAAGATACCAGCCCGTTATTTCCGTTTGGCTATGGGCTGAGCTACACCACGTTCGAGACGTCAGATGTGCGCTTGTCGAGCCATCGCTTGAAACGTGGCGATACCCTCACCGCCAGCGTGACCGTGCATAACACCGGCAAGCGGGACGGCGAAACAGTGGTACAGCTGTACCTGCACGACGTAACGGCCTCAATGGCCCGCCCGGTGAAGGAGCTCAAGAACTTCCAAAAGGTGTTTCTCAAGGCGGGTGAGCGTAAAGAAGTCAACTTCACCCTCGGCGAAGATGACCTGAAGTTCTACAACGCTCAGCTGCAATACGCGGCCGAAGCAGGCGCGTTCGACGTGCAAGTGGGGCTGGACTCCGACGCAGTCAAGCAGGCGAGGTTCGAGTTGCTGTAAGCAGGCACCGGCGGTACTGCGCGCTAGCAGCAGCCGTCGGGCACCTAAACCACACATCGGTTGCACAATAAGCGCGCGCGCGTGTTCTACGGTAAACCTTCCGCTGCAAGGACATACCATGCAAGACGACTTTCATTATTACGAGCCGGCCCAAGGCCATGGCCTGCCGCACGATCCCTTTAACGCGATCGTTGGCCCCCGGCCCATTGGGTGGATTTCCTCCAAGAGCCAGGACGGGGTACTGAACCTCGCACCCTACAGCTTTTTCAATGCCTTCAACTATGTGCCGCCTATCGTAGGCTTTTGCAGTGTTGGCCGTAAGGACAGCCTGAATAACATTGAAGCAACCGGGGAGTTTGTGTGGAACCTGGCCACCTTCGACTTGGCAGAGCCCATGAACCAGAGCTGCGCGGCAGTAGCTCCTGAGGTGGATGAGTTCGGCCTCAGCAGCTTGACCCCTACCCCTTCCCGGTTGATCACCGTGCCGAGAGTGGCCGAGACACCGGTGTCCTTCGAGTGCAAGCTCACGCAGATCGTGCAGTTGCAGCGCGCTGACGGGCAAACGGTGCCTAGTTGGCTGGTGTTGGGCGAGGTGGTGGCCGTGCATATCCGCCGCGACTTGCTCAAGGACGGTGTCTACGATACCGCGGCCGCGCGCCCTATTTTACGCGGCGGTGGCCCGGCGGATTACTTCGAGTTGGGCAACCTGTTCAAGATGAGTCGGCCCAAGGCCTGACTCATCCGGCCTGGAGCAAGGCCGTGTGCGAGCCAATGGCCACGCCCGGCTCAAAGTCGATCCGTGTAACGCGATGCTCGGTCACCAGGCTGGCGAACAGGTCGGCCGCAGGCCCCGCCAACCAAGCGCCGAAGGCATGTTCGTTGTTCCAGCACAGGCTAAGCTGCCAACGTTGAAGGTCCTGAGGGCCGGCACTGGCCGCGATGCTGAGGCACCCCTTCAATGGCTGTGTAGCGCTTACCAGACGGCCCAGGTATTGACCGACCATGCGTGAGTGGCGCGGCCAAGCATGGATAACGACTCGGTGACTGATCAGCGGCTGGTAGGTCATGGCGATGCTCCCAAAAATCCATTGGCTTACCCCGCCTACATTAATGAGCGTGGGGCCCGGCGCGTTACACCGATCCTGCCAGCAGATTGCCTGATCCTGCGAAGCGCTCACTTATTTGCTTCACTAAAATGCCTCAACGCCCCACTGAGGGGTGAACGTTTTGGGCAAGCCCGGTAAAGGCGAAGCAGCATCAATGCCGAAACGTCACGTGAATATGCGCAGGATCAGGCAACCATCACGCAGGATTGGACTAGGCTTGGTCCTTGCTCGTTTGTAGCCTGTCATCACCTAATCGCCGGAGTGGATGCCTTGAACCAACTCGCCGCTGCGCTCGATCCGCTGGAGGCTACGCTAGAGCAGCAACGTGCTGAACTGGCTGGCATTATTCGCCGGCATACCGAACGCCAGTCCTTATGCCTGAGCTCGGTTCCCGACCTACACCTTATACGGTACAACTACCAAGCACGGTCGCTGCCAGCGCTGGCGCAACCGGCGCTCTGCGTACTGGCGCACGGCAGCAAGGAAGTGACCCTGGGCAACGAGCGATACACCTACGATCCACTCAACTACCTGGTGGTGTCGGTCGCAATGCCGATCAGTGGGTGCATCCTTGACGCAACTGAGGACAACCCAAGCCTGTCGCTCCGCCTGGATATCGACCCTGCGGACATTACCGCCCTGATTGCCGAAGCCGGCCCCTTGAACATGCCGTCGAGGCCCGCCAGTAGGGGCTTGTATGTGGGTCGCCTATGCCCGCACTTGCTGAACGCCCTCCTGCGCCTGACCCGGCTGGTTGATACCCCGTGGGACATTCCCGTGCTGGCGCCACTGATCCAGCGTGAGGTGCTGTACCGCTTATTGCGCAGCCCACAGGGGTATCGGTTGCATGAAATCGCCCAGGCCAACAGCCAGGCTCACCGTGTGACGCAGGCGGTGGATTGGCTCAATGGCAACTTCGGCGAGCCCTTGCGCATCGACGAACTGGCGCGCCGGGTGAACCTCAGCGCCTCTACCCTGCATCACCGCTTCAAGGCATTGACGTCCATGAGCCCGCTGCAGTACCAAAAGCAACTGCGGCTTCAGGAAGCACGACGGCTAATGCTGAGCGATGGCCTGGACGTTTCAGTGGCCAGCTATCGGGTGGGATACGAAAGCCCGTCGCAATTCAGCCGGGAATACAGTCGACTGTTCGGGGCGCCGCCCAGCCGAGACCTGGCCCGGCTCAAGCTTATGAATGCGGCTGCGCCTCATTTTTCATAGCGGGCATTGCGCGGGCTTGGGTAGACTCTTGTTCAAGCCCCCTTCCTTGGCACTCCCTGCACACATGGCAACCTTGTGAACGCTTCCAGCCCCCCTATTGCCGCCCCTGCCTTGCGCGACGTGCTGATTGCCCTGATGAGCGCTATTTTCCTTGGCGCCTTGGACCAAACCATCGTCGCGGTCTCCATGCCGGCCATTTCTGCGCAATTCGCGGACGTGGAACTCCTGGCCTGGGTTATTTCCGGTTATATGGTTGCCATGACCGTAGCCACCCCTATCTACGGCAAATTGGGTGACCTTTACGGCCGCCGGCTGATGATCCTGATAGGCATGGGGGTATTCACGGGTGCCTCGTTGCTGTGCGGCATGGCTCAAAGCATGGAGCAGTTGGTGCTGGCCCGTATTCTTCAAGGCATCGGCGCAGGCGGAATGATCTCCGTGAGCCAAGCGATCATCGGCGACGTGGTACCTCCTCGTGAACGCGGGCGCTACCAGGGATATTTCAGCAGCATGTACGCCGCCGCCAGCGTAGCCGGCCCGGTCATCGGTGGCTTGATGACCGAGCATTGGTCCTGGCGGTGGGTATTCTGGCTCAACCTGCCGTTGGGCCTGGCGGCGTGGCTGTTCATCCGCAAAACCCTTGCGGGCCTGCCGAACACCCGGCGACAGGCCAAGATTGACTACCTGGGCACTCTGTTATTGATCGTCGGGCTCGGCGCGGTATTGTTGGCTATCACCGACGTGGGCCAGGGCCTGGCCTGGAACAGCACAGCGGTAGTGGGTAAGTTTGGCAGCGGCGTGCTCGCGCTGATGCTATTTGTCTGGCATGAACGGCGGTTTGTAGAGCCCTTGCTGCCGCTGAGGCTGTTTTCCGACCGCTCGGCCGTACTGTGCTGGGTCACTATCTTCTTCACCAGCTTCCAGGCAATCGCCATGTCAATGCTCGCCCCCCTGCGCTACCAGGCGTTGACCGGAAGCGGCGCCGACACGGCTGCTTTGTTCTTGTTGCCCCTGGCCATGGGCCTGCCCATTGGTGCCTTTTGTGGCGGGCGCCATACCGCCCGCAGCGGTCGTTTCAAGCCTGTGATACTCACTGGCGCGGTACTGGTGCCCTTGAGCGTGGCCGGCATGGCCCTGACCCCAGTGACTCACCTGCCCGTCAGCTGCGTGTTCATGTTGCTCACAGGCATCGGCTGCGGGCTGCAATTTCCTACCTCGCTGGTAGGCGCACAGAATGCAGCGCAGCCCCAGGATATCGGCGTCAGCACCAGTACCACCAACCTGTTCAGGTCGCTGGGGGGTGCGGTTGGTGTTGCCTTGATGTCCGCCATACTGCTGGCCTTGTTAGGGACGGGTGCGCCTTCGGGAGGGTTGGCCGAGGGCGCGCACGGCAATCTGTTGCTTGATAGCCTGGCTGCCGCGAACAGCCAGGCGGGTGGTGGTCGGGAACAGTTGGGGACCGTGTTCAGCCAACTGTTCTGGATCAGTGCAGGGTTTTCATTGTTTGGCCTGATCGCAGCCCTGGCGATGCCTGACCGGTTACTGCGCGGCCGTAGCTGAAAGAAAGGGTTCACGCCTGAGTGCAGGGCTGAACCTGAGCATGTCGAACAAGCTCGCAACCAGGCGGGGTGCCTCTTGGTCGAGGGGCTGGCTGTCGGGCAGCAGCAACCAGAGGCTGATATGGCCATCTATAAAGGCATGCAAGGCCAACGCCGCACGGCGGGTGTCCAGGGCTTCAGGAAGCTGCCCGCGGTTGACGGCGTTGCGCAAGGTAAGCTCGATCCGGTCGTTGCACTCACTGGTCACCGCCTGTCGCTGCTGGCGCAGGTCGCACATTTCGTTGGTGAACTCACACTTGTGAAACAGGATCTCGTTGATACGGCGGGTCTTGGGGTCCAGAGACACGCCTTGAAACAATTTAATAAGGAGCGCTTCCATACACCCGAGCGGGTCCGGTTCGTCTTTGCTCTCGCTTGCCCTGGCAAGGTCTTCCAAGGGTTCGCTGAGGCTATCGAGCAACGCCTGGAGCACATCGGCCTTGTTGCTGAAATGCCAATAGATGGCGCCACGGGTCACGCCTGCACGCGCGGCGATGTCTGCGAGGGTCGTGTTAGCGACGCCGCGTTCGTAAAAAGCGTGCTCGGCAGCATCCACAATGTGTTTTCGGGTTTCCAGTGCTTCTTCTTTGGTGCGGCGAACCATGGCAGTGACCTCACGGGATACCTCGCCATCGGCGAAGCGAACCGGCGCTTTTTATTGTGATGGCGAGCCGGACATGATCGATACACGGCTGGTTACAGGCTAAAACACCTATTTACAAACAGCCGCGAACGTAAGTATATTCGTTAGTAAGCTATTTATCTAGATGTTACAAATCTTCCGTTCCTTTACTCTTGAGCGTCTTCCGCGTTCCGCCCCGAGGATCTTCATGCAATTCAAGCCAGCCGTTACCGCCTTGGTATCCGCCGTCGCCCTGGCCACGCTGCTCAGTGGCTGCGAGAAGCAAGAGGCAGCCGCTCCCGCCCCGCAAGCGCCTCAGGTGGGCATCATGACCCTGAAAGCGCAGACCGTTACCCTGACCAACGAGTTGCCTGGCCGCACCAGTGCCTTCCGAATGGCAGAGGTACGCCCACAGGTGGACGGGATCGTCCTCAAGCGGTTATTCAAGGAAGGCGGCGATGTAAAGGCTGGGCAGCAGCTCTACCAGATCGACCCCTCTGTATACGAAGCCACCCTGGCCAATGCCCAGGCAAGCGTCGAGCAGTACCGTTCCCTGACCAACCGCTATAAGCAGTTGATCCAGGAGCAAGCAGTGAGCCGACAGGAATACGACACGGCCCGGGCTCAGCAACTGCAAGCAGAAGCCACGCTGAAAAGTGCCCAGATCAATGTGCGTTACACCAAGGTGTTCGCCCCTATCTCCGGGCGTATCAGCCGCTCCTCGGTCACCGAGGGCGCGCTGGTCACCAATGGCCAGACAATGGCCCTGGCGACCATTTCGCAGCTTGACCCTATCTATGTAGACGTTACCCAGTCCACGGCCGACATGCTCAAGCTGCGTCGCGCACTGGACAACGGGCAGCTGCAAAAAGCCGGGCAGAATTCAGCCAAGGCTCAACTCAAGCTGGAAGACGGTACGACCTACGCCCAGGAAGGTACGTTGGAGTTCTCGGAAGTCTCGGTCGATGAAACCACGGGCTCCGTGACCCTGCGCGCCGTGTTCCCCAACCCTGACCATACCTTGCTTCCCGGGATGTTCGTACATGCCGAACTGATGGCGGGTGTAGCCCAGGCGGCGATTCTCGCACCTCAACGCGGTGTGACCCGCGACCTCAAGGGCACTCCCACCGCCATGGTGGTGACTGCCGACAACAAGGTCGAGCAGCGCCAGCTCAAGACCAGCCGTACCGTAGGGGATGCCTGGTTGATCGAAGACGGCCTCAAGGCCGGTGATCGCTTGATCGTGGAAGGCCTGCAGTACGTAAAGCCTGGGGCAGAGGTCAAGCCTCATGAAGTGAACGCCAGCGCGCCCGCCAACCCGGCAGCGCCCGGCCAGGCCTCGGGAGGCCAGAAGGAGTAAACCATGTCGAAGTTCTTCATTGATCGACCGATCTTCGCTTGGGTAATCGCCCTGGTAATCATGCTGGTGGGTGGCCTGTCCATCCTCAAGCTGCCTATTAACCAATACCCCGCCATCGCACCACCGGCCATCGCCATCGCGGTGAACTACCCCGGTGCGTCGGCTCAAACCGTGCAGGACACGGTGGTGCAGGTCATCGAACAGCAGATGAACGGCATCGACAACCTTCGGTACATCTCCTCGGAAAGTAACTCCGACGGCAGCATGACCATCACGGTGACCTTCAACCAGGGGACCAACCCGGACATCGCTCAGGTACAGGTGCAGAACAAGCTGAACCTGGCCACCCCACTGCTGCCCCAGGAAGTGCAACAACAGGGCCTGCGGGTGACCAAGGCGGTGAAGAACTTCCTGCTGGTGATCGGCCTGGTTTCCAACGACGGCGCCATGACCAAGGACGACCTGGCCAACTACATCGTGTCCAACCTGCAAGACCCTATCTCCCGAACGTCGGGCGTGGGTGACTTCCAGGTGTTCGGTGCTCAGTACGCCATGCGTATCTGGCTCAATCCGGGCAAGCTCAACAACTTCCAGCTCACGCCGCTGGACGTCACGTCCGCGATCGAAGCCCAGAACGTACAGGTGTCTTCTGGTCAACTGGGCGGGCTGCCTGCGCTGCCAGGTACCCAGCTCAACGCAACCATCATCGGCAAGACGCGCCTGCAAACCGCCGAACAGTTCGGCGACATTTTGTTGAAGGTAAACACCGACGGTTCACAGGTGCGCTTGCGCGACGTGGCCGACATTGGCCTGGGTGGCGAGAACTACAGCATCAACGCCCAGTACAACGGCAAAGCGGCCTCGGGCATGGCGATCAAACTGGCGACCGGGGCCAATGCCCTGGATACCGCCAAGGCGATCCGCGCAACCATCGACAACCTCAAGCCGTTCTTCCCCGAAGGCGTAGAGGCGGTGTTCCCGTATGACACCACCCCGGTAGTAACAGAGTCGATCTCGGGCGTCATGCATACCCTGGTCGAAGCCATCATCCTGGTGTTCCTGGTGATGTACCTGTTCCTGCAAAACTTCCGGGCCACGGTGATTACCACCATGACCGTGCCGGTGGTGCTGCTAGGCACGTTCGGTATCCTGGCGGCCGCAGGCTTTACCATCAACACCTTGACCATGTTCGGGATGATCCTGGCCATCGGCTTGCTGGTGGACGATGCCATCGTAGTGGTGGAGAACGTCGAACGGGTAATGGCCGAGGAGCACTTGTCGCCCAAGGAAGCGACCCGCAAATCCATGGGCCAGATCCAAGGGGCGCTGGTGGGCATCGCGCTGGTGCTCTCAGCGGTACTGTTGCCCATGGCGTTCTTCGGGGGCTCTACCGGGGTGATCTACCGGCAGTTCTCCATCACCATCGTGTCGGCCATGGCGCTGTCAGTGTTCGTGGCCCTGGTGTTCACGCCTGCGCTGTGTGCAACGCTGCTCAAGCCGGTCGACCCCGAGAAGCACGGCCAGCCCAAGCGTGGGTTCTTCGGCTGGTTCAACCGCACGTTTGACCGCGGTGTGATGAGCTACGAGCGCGGCGTGGGCCATATGATCCGCCACCGCCTGCCCGCATTCCTGGTGTACATCGTGATCGTTGCGGTTATGGCCTGGCTGTTCACGCGCATTCCCGCCGCCTTCCTTCCCGAAGAAGACCAAGGAGTGATCTTCACGCAAGTACAGACACCGCCCAACACGTCGGCCGAAAACACCCAGAAGGTGCTGGACCGCGCTCGGGAATACCTGCTTGACAGTGACAACGGTGAAGGCGCGGCGGTCAAGTCTGTGTTTACCGTGAGCGGTTTCAACTTCGCGGGCCGTGGGCAGAGTTCGGGCCTGGCCTTCGTGATGCTCAAGCCATGGGACGAGCGTGATTCGAGCATGAGCGTGTTCGAAGTGGCCAAGCGCGCCCAAGCGCACTTCATGGGCTTTGCCGACGCCATGACCTTCGCTGTGGTGCCGCCGTCAGTGCTCGAACTGGGTAACGCTACCGGCTTCGACTTCTACCTGCAGGACCAAGGTGGCGTGGGCCATGCCAAGCTAATGGAAGCGCGCAATCAGTTCCTGGGGCTGGCGGCGCAAAGCAAGATCATCACCGGCGTACGCCCTAACGGTTTGAGCGATGAGCCTCAATACCAGCTGCTGATCGACGACGAGCGAGCCCGCGCGCTGGGCCTGAGCCTGTCGGATATCAACAGTACCTTGTCAGTGGCGCTGGGCGGCCGTTACGTCAATGACTTCATTGACCGTGGCCGAGTGAAAAAAGTGTATGTACAGGGGGACGCCAGCGGCCGCATGAGCCCTGAAGACCTCGAAAAATGGTACGTACGCAACAGCAGCGGGAAGATGGTGCCCTTTACGGCCTTCGCGACCGGCAAGTGGTCGTACGGCTCGCCCAAGTTGTCCCGTTATAACGGCGTGGCGGCTGAGGAAGTATTGGGTACGCCAGCGCCTGGCTACAGTACGGGCCAAGCCATGGACGAGGTAGCCAATCTGGCCAAACAGCTACCGGCAGGTATCGGTTACAGCTTTACCGGCTTGTCGTTCGAAGAGCGCCTGTCCGGCTCCCAGGCCCCTGCGCTGTATGCGCTGTCCCTGTTGGTAGTGTTCCTTTGCCTGGCGGCCCTGTATGAAAGCTGGTCGATTCCGATCGCGGTCATCCTGGTAGTGCCCCTGGGTGTGGTCGGTGCCTTGATCGCCACGAGCCTGCGCGGCTTGTCCAACGATGTCTTCTTCCAGGTAGGCTTACTGGTCACTGTAGGTTTGGCGGCAAAGAACGCGATCCTTATCGTGGAATTCGCCAAAGAGCTGCACGAACAGGGGAAGAGCCTGCTGGACGCTGCCGTAGAGGCGTGCCGCATGCGTCTGCGCCCGATCGTCATGACCTCCATGGCGTTCATTCTGGGTGTGGTGCCCCTGGCCATCTCCAGCGGCGCAGGGTCCGGCAGCCAGCATGCCATCGGTACAGGTGTTATCGGCGGTATGATCACGGCAACCATTCTGGCTATCTTCTGGGTGCCTATGTTCTTCGTAGCGGTATCGTCTCTATTCAAAGGTCGCGATAAGCACGACAAGCACCACGACCCTAAACCTGAGGAGGCTGGCCAATGAGCAAGTCCCTGATTGCCCTGGCGGTCGCTACCGCCCTCATCAGCGGCTGTTCGCTGATCCCTGAGTACAAACAGCCGGCCGCCCCCGTCGACAGCCAGTACCCGCAAGGGGCGGCCTACGCCCCGGCGGACGCCGCACAGGTTGCCGCCGCCGAACAAGGCTGGCGGGAATTCTTCCGCGACCCGGCGCTACAACAGCTGGTGGAGCAAGCGCTGCAGAACAACCGCGACCTCCGGGTCGCCGCCTTGAACGTGGATGCGTATGCCGCGCAGTTCCGCATCCAACGCGCCGATCTGCTGCCAGCGATCTCAGCCGATGCCGCCGGTACGCGCCAGCGTACCCCCGCCGACCTCTCTGCTACCGGGCGTTCGGGCATCTCAAGCACCTATGCGGCCACCTTGGGTATATCGGCTTACGAGCTGGACTTGTTCGGCCGCATCCGCAGCCTCAGTGAGCAAGCCCTGGAAAGCTACCTGGCTACGGAAGAGGCGCGCCGTTCCACGCAAATCAGCCTGGTGGCGAGCGTGGCTAATGCTTACCTCACCTGGCAGGCCGATAAAGAGCTGTACCAGCTAACGCAAGACACCCTCAAGGCGTATGACGAGAGTTTGCGCTTGACCAGCCGCAGCGCTGAGGTTGGCGTGTCTTCGGCTCTGGACCTGAGCCAGGCGCGTACCGCCGTGGAAGGCGCGCGCGCCAACCTGGCACGGTACCAGCGCCAAGTGGCGCAAGACCTGAACAACCTCACGGTACTGGTAGGGGCGCCACTACCGGCCGACCTGCCCGCTACTCAGCGGCTCGATGCGGATATGCTCACCGAAGTCCCGGCCGGGCTGCCGTCGGATTTGCTGGCGCGTCGCCCAGATATCTTGCAGGCCGAGCATAACCTCAAGGCTGCCAACGCCAATATCGGTGCCGCCCGGGCGGCGTTCTTCCCCAGCATCAGCCTGACGGCCAGCGCCGGTACTGCCAGCGCAGACCTCGACGGGTTGTTCAAGGGGGGCTCTGGGCGTTGGGTGTTCAGCCCATCCATCAGCTTGCCGATTTTCAATGCCGGTGCGCTGGAAGCGAGCCTGGATTATTCAAAAATCCAAAAGGACATCAACGTCGCCACCTATGAAAGGACGATCCAGACGGCCTTCCAGGAAGTCTCGGACGGGCTGACCGCGCGCAAGACCTACACCGATCAGTTGCAGGCTCAGCGTGATCTGGTCAAGTCCAGCGAAGACTATTACCGCCTGGCGGACCGCCGCTACCGTATCGGCGTCGACAGCCACCTCACCCTGCTCGATGCGCAACGCTCACTGTTCAGTGCGCAACAGTCGCTGATCAGTGATCGGCTGGCACAGCTCACCGCTGAAGTGAACCTGTACCGTGCGCTGGGCGGTGGCTGGTATGAACACACCAACCAAACCGGCCCGCAACCGGCCAAAGCCCCCAAGGGCGGATTCCTCTAACCCTGCCTCTTCTGCGCTACGTTTAGGCCCCTGCCCGTCCCTCGCGCCGGGGCCTGAACGCTCATCTACCCGCTCCCTCCCCTCCGTCGTCAGCCTTCGCTCGCCTTCATCTACGCCACGCGGCCTACGCCTTTGGCAGTAAGTTGCGCAGTGGGCTGTGAATAACCCTGTGCACACTTTACTTGGCGCCTTACGTTTAACTGGTTCTAGTGAGGTGTGCAATAACCCATCTATAGTTGCGCAACTTATCGCGCACTTATCACAACTGTCGATAGAGATACGTTGTAGGCATTTGTTTAGAAGCGGGTTTAATCCTTGTACTTAAAGGCTCCGCGTTAGTTGGCATGTTACTTGTTAATCCCTTGATCACAGCCAGGCCCGCCAAGGGGCCTGATTGCCTCACGTTGCTGACTCAAGCCCTGATACCTGTCGGGGCTAGCACAAGGATCAAGGAATGTTCGCGCCAGCCCATCACACCCGTTTCACGCTCACCTTCCAGGGGTTTTCCGCGCAGGCTCAGGTCCTGGCGTTTCATGGCCGGGAGGCGATCAGCGAACCCTTCATGTTTGACATCGACCTGGTCAGTGAGCACAGTGCACTCGACCTTGAGCACTGGCTACATACGCCTGCCTTCCTCCAGCTGTCACCCTGCGGCCGTGGTATTCACGGGCAGGTCTATCGTGTTGGCCAAGGTGACTCCGGCACGCGCCTGACCCGGTATTCGCTTACGTTGCGGCCGCGCCTGTACTACCTGAGCCACCGCATCAACCAGCGTATCTTCCAGCACCTCAGCGTGCCGGCCATCATCGCAACACTGCTCAAGGAGCACGGCATCCTGAGCAACGCCTATACCTTCAATACACGGATCACCTACCCCAAGCGACGCTACTGCGTTCAGTACGACGAATCGGATCTGCAGTTCATCGAGCGCCTGTGCGAGGAAGAAGGGCTTCACTACCACTTTCAGCACAGCGCTACCGGCCATGTGCTGGTGTTTGGCGATCACCAGGCGCTGTTCACCACACTCACTCCGGTGGCCTATCACCAAGGCTCCGGCATGGTCGCTGAGCACCCTGTGGTCAAACACTTCAGCGTGCGCCTCGAAACGCGTACCAGCCACGTCACCCGCCGCGACCATGACTTCAAAAAGCCGCGCCTGACATTGGAAAGTGAGCACCGCGGCCCCGGCCCGCGCCAGCTGGAAGATTACCGCTATCCTGGCCCCTTTACCCACCGGACCTGGGGCAAGCACCTGGCTACCCGCGCGCTTGAGCGGCACCAAAGCGATGCCCAACTGGCCGAAGGCGATAGCGATCAGCCGCTACTCACCAGTGGCACCTTCATGCCCCTGACCCAGCACCCGAAGGCCCAATGGAACGACCGCTGGCTGATTACCCAGGTCACCCATGAAGGCAAACAGCCTCAGGTATTGGAAGAGTTCGTGACCCACGACGCCAGCCCCAACGCGGGCTTTGAGCAAGGTTACCGCAACCGCTTTCAGGCCACGCCGTGGGCCGTGCCCTACCGGCCACCGCTCAGGCACGCTAAACCCCGGATGCTGGGCAGCCAGCGTGCTGTGGTCACCGGCCCGGTGGGTGAAGACATTCATTGCGATACCTATGGGCGGGTGAAGGTGCAGTTTTACTGGGACCGCGCCGGGCAGGCAGACGACAAGACCAGTTGCTGGCTGCGGGTGTCGTCCGCATGGGCCGGCGCGGGCTACGGTGGGATTGCCATCCCCCGCGTAGGCATGGAGGTGCTGGTGAGCTTCGTAGACAGCGACCCTGACCAGCCAATCATCACGGGCTGCCTCCACCATGGCGAGCACCTGGTGCCCTACGAGCTGCCGGCGCACAAAACCCGTAGCACGTTCAAAACCCTGAGTTCCCCAGGGGGCGCTGGCTATAACGAATTACGCATTGAGGACAAGGCGGGTTCGGAGCAGATCTTCCTGCATGCCCAGCGCGACCTGGACCTGCACATCGAGCACGACCAGGTCACCCATATAGGCCACCAGCGGCACGAGACCGTAGTACACAACAGCTACCAGGCGTTCGAGGCTGAGGAACACCACAGCGTACAGGCTGACCGCAAGGTACACGCTCATGCCGACGACCACCTGACCGTGGGCGACACCCAGCACGTAAAGGTAGGCACCCGCCAGCTGGTAAACGCTGGGCGCGAGATCCACCTCAGCAGCGGGATGAAGGTGGTGATTGAGGCCGGCAGTGAGCTGACACTCAAGGTCGGCAGCAGTTTTATCAAGCTGGACGCCAGTGGCGTCACCCTGAGCGGGCCAACGGTAAGGGTGAACACAGGGGGCAACCCAGGGCAAGGCTCCGGGGCCAAGCCCTTGTTGCCGGGGCCTGTGCAACCGGCAGACACCGATACACCGGGGGCGGTGCTGGTACCCGCTCAGCGCCAGGCGCTGGCACGCGCTACCCCTCGTTGCGAAGTCTGCGAACAAGCTGCCAAGGAGGCCGCACAATGAGCACTGTCCCTTACGCCAACTTTTTATTGATTGACGGCGTACTGCGCCCCAATGCGCTGTTCGAGCTGTATCAACGCCCCGAGCCGCTGGAGATCGAGCCCCTCTACCTGGGCACCCGCTGGAGCGACCTGCATGACCTGGGGCCAATACTGGTCGCGGTTCAGCCCCCCTCCACTCTGGTGAGCGACACCTATCACACCACCGCCGCACCAGCCGCAGTCGGCCTGTTGCACAGCGCTGCGCCACTAAAAGCGGTGGCCGACCACCTGCGCCGATTCATTGCGCCGCCGGACGTACTGGGCGGCAGCGGCCTGCTGCGTTTTGCCGACCCGTGGGTGGCGCTTCATTGGCTCAACAGCTACGAGGGGGTTCACCGGGATGCGCTGCTGGGGCCTATAGACGCCTGGCACCTGCCCGAGCGCCCACCGGTGTGGGCAGCAAATGATGTCTGGGCCTGGCACAGCTTACGCAGGGCTGCCCCGCCACCGCCTTGGGCAGAAGCCCAAGCGCGCCTGGGGCAGGCGCAACTCGACGCGCTGGACCAGGCCACACGCCTGCCCTTGGCGGAGCGGTTGTACACCGGGTTTCAACATACGCTTCCTGAGCCACTGGCCCGTATTGACCATAACCAACTGGCCCTATGGTTCGACGCGCGTATGAACGAGGCCCAGGACTGGGGCATTACCAGCGAGCGAGGGCTTGCCCTGTGGGCCGAGTACAGCCTGCGCTGGGGCGAGGGGTTCGCTTCGCAGCCTGATGGCCCCTATCAACACTGGCTTGCCTGCACGCCACACGCCCGCACCCTTCCCCCTGAACACCGCCTCGCGCACCTGGACAAGGCCTGCCTGTGCACCGAACTGACCAAGGAGGTCCAATGAACGACCCTGAATACCGCGCCCAATTACGCCGGGTCAGGCGCAACCAAGCCTTCAGCAACGCCCCCTTCGGCATGGGCCTGTGCCCACTTCAATCGGCGGAGGTGGCGATCTTCCCGGTGCGCCATGCCCTGGACGAAGCCCCCAGCCAGCCCGGCAGCCCACAGGGCCCGCACCCGCTGCCTAAAGGCTGGGCAAGCCACCTGCCTGTGCGAGCGCTTTCGCCAGCACCCCGAGCAGGCGCACTGAACCAGAAGCCTGAGCCTGCCCCAGTTCCAGGACACCGCCCTGTTCGTGGCCCTGGACGACCCCCTGGCCCTGATCGACGACCTGACCATGAGCCTGAGTAGCCGGGTGCAGGAGTTGCAGCAATTCCAGAACGAGCACCAGTATCGGATGCAGAGCGCTGCGGTGGTGGAGCAACTGTGCGGGATCGACACCGAGGCCCTGACGCCTACCACGCCCAAGGACCCGGTGCAGCGGCAGGCGTATGCGGATGATCTGTATGGGTTGCTCCACACCTATGACGACCTGCGCTCACAGGTACCCACTCTTTCAGTAGAGTGGCTGGCGACCACACAAGCGGCCGACGCACGCTCCAAGGCGGCATGGGGCCATCTGCCGGCGGGCCCAGGCCGCCGCCCTCATGGACACCGCTCATGCTCTCTACCACCTACTGAGCACGTGCACGGGTGGGCAAGCCTGGTTACAACACCAAACCCGGCAGCCAACCACACTGTTCGGCCTGGCACGCTTCAACTTCAACGCTGAAATCGCCGAGTTGCTCACCTCCGTGGCCCGGCGCTTCAGCAGCACTGGCACGCCGGAGGGCAGCACCCCAGGGCTGAGCCTGAACAACCCCAGCGATGCTACCAACCTGGGCACCCGCGCTAATGAACTGAAAGCCGTACTAAACCTGCCACAGGTGCGCGATAGCCAACTCTATAAAGCCATGAGTGAGGCGGCCAAGGCCAGTTTCACCACCTTGATTACAGTGGCCAATGACCAGGCGGCAAAGGCCTGGCACGGGATCGGCGCCATCCTGATGGGGACGCTGGATGCTGCAACTCAAGGGCCTGCAGACCAAAATCAACGGCCTCAACACCGTCTCGCAGCGCCCCGCGCCCGCCCGTGACCACCACGCCGCGCGTATCCAGCAGCACCACCTGAATCAGGAGATGGACGCCCTTTTCCTCAAGCGCCCGCTACAGATCACCGCCAGCGTGTCCGGGCACACCCGCTTGAACGCCACACTCCCGAACTCAATGAAAGTGGCCCAGGCCGGTTATACGAGGTGGTTACGCAAAGCGGGGCGTTTGGCTGGCGAGGGAGACCTACTTAAGGCCGTCACTGCGAACGAGTTCGCTACCATTTCCAAAGGTTTGATATTACGAACCGCCACGTGGGCTGCACTAGGCGCGATTGCAGCAGGCCTTGAAGCGTGGCAATTAGAGAAGAAAATCAGTCATGCCTCCGGTGAGGACGAAGCCGCTTTGCTAAATATAAAGCAATGGGCAGTGATAGGAACGTCAACTGTCTCTTCATTCCAACTAACAGGCGCAGCGTTCGGCCACCAGTTCACCTTCAATTGGCTAATGTCTACACCGGTGACCATCATTATTGCGGTACTAGGCATCGCCTACCTCGTGATCTCACTCTTGGCCAACCGTTACAAACGCGAGGGCCTTCGCCTCTGGTTATACCGATACCAGTGGGCAAAGCCTTAATACAGCAGTGGGGCAGAAGTGCCTGGAAGAATGCGGGCTTCTGGGTCCAAGTTCAGCTTCCTCAAGTATTGGCCAGTAAAACCATCATCCTGAAGCCTGTGATAGTCGAGCGAGGGCTGTTGGCCCAGGATCAGCCACACAGCCTGCGCGAACATTTCTATGAGCAGTTCCTTAATGGCAACTGGGTAGACTCTAGCCTATTAGGGCGCTTGCCAGACCGGCCCGGTTCCAGCACTCAGCATGTTGACTTCGCCTACACCGATCAACACGAGCACCGTGTGTGGCAGGTGTGGATAGAAACCACCTCCCGCAGTTGATCTTTGAATTGGAGATTCAGTACCCATCTGGGGCCCTTGCCCTGGGCAGGGCCCCGTCTTACCTGTTCCGAATGGCAATAGTTCAACAGGCCCACGAAGCGGATCGGGTGACGAGCATCCTGGACGGCGAGCTCAAAGACACCAGCGATATCGTGCTAGTGATCATCGTGCTGCAGATACGCTGCCTTCTTTGGCAGTCGGAAGCTGAACAGGAACGCCACCACCATCATGGCCGTCACGTACCAGTAGAAGGCGTTTTCGCTGCCGGCGCTTTTCAGGCTAAGGGCCACGAACTCAGCCGACCCGCCGAACACAGCGTTGGCCACGGCGTACGCCAGGCCGACGCCCAGTGCCCTTACTTGAGGTGGGAACATCTCGGCTTTCACCAGCCCGCTGATGGAGGTGTAGAAGCTGATGATGGCCAAGGCCAGGGTGATAAGTATGAAGGCAATCACGGGGTTGGTAGTGGTCTTGAGGGTCATCAGGATCGGCACGGTGCACACGGCACCTAACCCACCAAACCACAGCATGGAGTTGCGGCGGCCAATGCGGTCGCTCAGGGCACCGAACAGCGGCTGCATGCACATGAACAGGAACAGGGCGCCCGTCATGATGAAGCTGGCCGTTTCGGCGCTCATCTTGGCGGTGTTCACCAGGTATTTCTGCATGTAGGTGGTGAAGGTGTAGAAGATCAACGAACCGCCAGCGGTGTAGCCCAGTACGGTGATAAAGGCCAGGCGGTGGTGTTTGAACAGGCTGCGCAGGGTGCCCGCTTCTTTGTCTTCACGGCTTTGCGGTTTCAGGGTTTCATCCAGCGAACGGCGTAGCAAAAAAGCGATGATTGCGGCCATGGCACCGATCACAAAGGGCACGCGCCAGCCCCAATCCATCAGTTCGGCCTTGCTGAACAGCTTTTGCATGACCACCACGACCAACACTGCCAGCAGTTGGCCGCCGATCAAGGTCACGTACTGGAAGGAAGCGAAGAACCCACGCTGGCCGCTTAGGGCCACTTCGCTCATGTAGGTGGCGGTGGTGCCGTATTCACCGCCCACTGACAAGCCTTGGAACATGCGAGCCAGTAACAGCAGGAAAGGCGCCGCCAGGCCAATGCTCTGGTAGGTCGGCAAGAAGGCGATCACTAACGAGCCTACGCACATCATGACCACGGAAATCATCATGGAGGTGCGACGGCCATAGCGGTCAGCGATCCGCCCAAACAGCCAGCCCCCCACAGGACGCATCAGGAAGCCCGCGGCGAATACACCGGCGCTCTGTATCAACTGAACCGTAGGGTCGTCGGAAGGAAAGAAGGCAGGCGCAAAATAAAGCGCAAAGAACGCATAGATGTAGAAGTCGAACCATTCGACCATGTTGCCGGATGAGGCACCGACAATTGCAAAAATCCGCTTGCGTCGCTCTTCGCTGGTGTAATGCGTCGTTGTCATTGTGTGAGTCTCTTGAAAAATGAGTACGGGCGCCCGCCGCAACATTCAAGACAGCACGCATTCGCCCATCCCCCCTATAACCGCGTCGGTGGCGGGTTGGGAAACGCGTGGACAACGTTTTACCGGGGCGCCCACCCCCTGTGTGGTTCGAAGGGCTATACCCGTTCCACGGCGAGTGCAACGCCCTGCCCCACGCCCACGCACATAGTGGCCAGGGCGCGCCTGCCGCCGCTGCGTTCCAATTGGCGGATCGCCGTGACGACCATGCGCGCGCCGCTCATGCCCAAAGGGTGCCCAAGCGCAATGCCACCACCGTTGGGGTTAACGTGCGCAGCGTCGTCCGCCACGCCCAGAGCCCTGAGCACGGCCAGGCCTTGTGCGGCGAAGGCTTCATTGAGCTCAATTACATCGAAGTCTTCCATGCTCAGGCCTAGCCGCTGATTGAGCTTGCGTACTGCAGGCACAGGGCCGATGCCCATCACCCGCGGTGCCACGCCTGCACTGGCTATGCCCAATACGCGTGCTCGCGGCGTCAGACCCTGCTGCTGAACGGCGTCGGCCGAGGCCAGGATCAGCGCGGCGGCGCCGTCATTGACCCCCGACGCATTACCGGCAGTCACGGTTTTATCTGGGCCGTTTACTGGCGTGAGCCGCGCAAGTGCTTCCAGGGTAGTGTCTGGCCGTGGGTGCTCATCAGCGTCAACAAGCGTGTCGCTTTTTTTGCCGACAATACGCACCGGCTCGATCTCGCCCTTGAAAAAGCCTTCGGCCAAGGCGGCGGCATAGCGCTGCTGGCTACGCAGGGCGAACGCGTCTTGATCCGCACGCGAGATGTGGTAGTCCTGTGCGACGTTGTCGGCGGTTTCCGGCATGGAATCCACACCGTAGTGCGTCTTCATGAGCGGGTTGATGAAGCGCCAGCCAATGGTGGTGTCCTCCATTTTCAGGCTGCGTGAATACGCACTCTCGGCTTTGCCCATCACAAAAGGCGCACGGGACATGGACTCAACGCCGCCCGCGATGGCCAATTCCATTTCGCCACAGGCGATGGCCCGGAACGCACTGCCCACCGCGTCCAGCCCCGACGCACACAAGCGGTTCAGGGTAATGCCCGGTACCGTTTCAGGCAGGCCTGCCAGCAACAATGCCATGCGCGCCACGTTGCGATTGTCTTCACCGGCCTGGTTGGCGCAGCCCATGAACACCTCGTCCAACGCGCTCCAGTCCACCTGGGGGTTGCGGGCCATCAATGCCTTGATCGGAATGGCTGCCAGGTCGTCAGCGCGCACAGCAGCCAGGGCCCCGCCAAACCGACCTACCGGGGTACGAATGGCATCACAGATAAATACGTCTCTCATCACGCCTCTCCTGGGGTCTGGCCGTGAGCGGTCGCAGTGCGTGCTTCAAGTTCACGTAACGCGGTCAGCTCTTCTTGCGTAGGCGCACCGGTAGCGGTCACCTGTTCAGCGAAGCGCACCGGCCAACCGGTAGCGGCAGTGATTTGCTCCCGAGTCACGCCTGGGTGGATCGCAGTCACGACGAACTCGTGGGTGCCTGCCTCCGGCTCCATGATGCACAGGTCAGTGATAATGCCCACCGGCCCGGCACCTGGCAGGCCGAGGCGTTTACGGGAATCGCCCCCCTCGCCATGACCCACGGAGGTAATGAAGTCTAGTTTTTCTACGAAGCTGCGGTGTGACTGCTTGAGAATGATCAGCACGCTTTTGGCAGAGCCTGCGATCTCAGGGGCGCCGCCCGCGCCTGGTAGCCGTACTTTGGGGCTATGGTAGTCCCCCACGACCGTGGTGTTGATATTGCCGAAACGGTCCACTTGGGCGGCGCCCAGGAAGCCCACGTCGATACGCCCCCCTTGCAGCCAGTAGCGGAAAATCTCGCCAGTCGGCACCACGGTGTCAGCGGTTTCCGCCAGTTCGCCGTCGCCAATCGACAATGGCAATACGCTGGGCTTTGCGCCGATAGGCCCCGACTCATAGATAAGCACCACGTCCGGGGACGAGGTCAGGCGTGCCAGGTTGGCCGCCTTGGAAGGCAGGCCGATGCCGACGAAACACACCGCTCCGTTCTTTAAGCGACGAGCTGCGGCGACGGTCATCATTTCGGATGTGGAATAGTTCATCAGGCAGCCCCCCCTTCCTGGCTGAGTGTGGCGCGGAACTCGGCGAAGTCGCGGGTGCCGCGTATGTGGGTGTCGATCCAGGCGGTGAAGGTATCGCGGTCCCGGGCGATCGGGTCCCACGCTTGATAAAAGCGGTTGTCCCGTTCGGTATACCCGTGAGCATAGGATGGGTGGGCCCCGCCCGGCACCAGGCACACCGCCGTGAGCGCCCAGGTGGGTAACACGCAGGCATTCATGGGCGCCTGAAGATCGTCCACGATCTCTTCCACGGTCACGATGCACCGCTTGGCTGCCAACGCTGCTTCTTTTTGTACGCCCAGGATGCCCCACAACAACACGTTGCCCTTGCGGTCAGCCTTTTGTGCATGGATGACGGTCACGTCGGGCCGCACCGAGGGCACCGCTGCCAGCACCTCACCCGTGAAAGGGCAGGTCACGGTCTTGATCAGCGGGTTTACCTTTGGCAAATCGGAGCCTGCATACGCGCGCAATACCGCGAAGGGCAAGCCAGAGGCCCCTGCCACATAGGCATTCGCCAGGTCGGCATGGCTGTGTTCTTCCAGTTCGAGCGGCTGAGGCCACTGTTTTTCCACGGCATCGCGTAGCCGATGCAACGACCCCACGCCTGGATTACCCCCCCAGGAAAAAATCAACTTACGTGCGCAACCTGCGCCAATCAGCTGATCGTAGATAAGGTCGGGGGTCATGCGCACCAGGGTCAGGTCTTTCTTGGCCTGGCGAATGATTTCATGACCGGCGGCCGTAGGAATCAGATGAGTGAAGCCTTCCAGGGCGACCGTATCGCCGTCGTTTATGTGCTGCTTCACGGCGTCGTGGAGCGAGAGAAGTTCAGCCATGGGGCCCGGCCTCGTGTCATCGGTATCGGATAGATGAAAAGCACTTCACCGGTGGCTGGTGCTCCTCTGTTGGCAGGAGGTTAAGCCTGAGGCCGCTGCCAAACAATTCGATTATCGATTATCTGTTCGATGATCGAACGATACCGCCAAGTCGCTGACCGCGCCTTATGCGAATAGCTGACTGCTCAACTCCCGGCTTGCTGCCAACATAATCGGCAAGAAGCGCTGCTCCAACTCGGTACGACTGACACGCCCGGCATGAGTGCTTACATTCAACGCGGCCAGTACCTGGCCAGAGGCGTCGTAAACCGGTACAGCAATAGACCTCAAACCCTGCTCCAACTCTTGATCGACAATGCACCAGCCCTGTTCGCGCACTGCCTGAAGGCACTCGGCCAGCTGAGTTTGATCGGTCAGTGTTCTACGTGTCTTGGCCTGCAACTCCACCTGCTGCAAATACTCCTTGAGGGTAAAATCATCCAACGCCGATAACAGGATTCGCCCCATCGAAGTGCAGTACGCAGGCAGTCTCCCGCCTACGGAAAGGTCGACTGATATAAGCCGTTGAGTGGTTGCACTGCGAGCAATGTAAAGAATGTCGTCCCCTTCCAGCGTCGCCATATTGCAGGCCTCATGCAGTTGCTCGCTCATCCGGTCAAGGTAAGGCTGGGCAGATACGGCCAACGGCGTAGACGATAAGTAAGCATGCCCCAGGGTGAGTACTTTGGGCAGTAACGAGTAGGTGCGCCCATCCGTGGTGGCATACCCCAGTTTGATCAAGGTATACAAACAACGCCTCACAGCAGCCCGCGGAATTTCGGTGCGGTGGCTGATCTGAGCGATGGTCAAATGACGCTTGCGCTCTTGGAAGGCCTGCACCACCGCAAGCCCTCGGGCCAGAGAAGTCATGAAGTCGGGATCGCCGGTCAGCGCCTGAATACGTTTGGCTGGAGAGGCGACGATAGGGGGCGCCAGCGCGCTGAACGAAGTACGCAATTGATCATTCATGGTGAGCCTCCAGAAACGGGTGGAGGCCAGTATAGGCCGATTACCGAACAGCCGACCGATAATCGCCGCTGCCTGCACAAGGCCGTGCACTGTCTTGCGAAGCCCGAAAACACGGCTGGCGAAGCGCGTATAAAAAGGCCGGAACATACGCATAGCTGACATTCACACGTTTCACATCTACGTGTGAATGTGCACTGAGGATCCAAACAACCCTAAGTTTGGGCGCACCTCGGGCAGTGCAAAAGTGAGCATGTAAATTTTTCTTCTATATTTCGAAACCAATAGCAAGTTGACTGTTCTGAACGGATAGCGCTAATGTTGCGCATCGATTCCCCGCCCGCTCTATAGCAGCCTGGATTACTGTGATGCGCTAGCCACGATCACCAGCGCTAGCACCTTTACTTTTACACTCCGCACAAGGTAAGAACGTGACTAAAGATGAACTGCGCGCCGAACTTGAGCGCCAGGAAAAACGCTACAAGGATGTTTATGGTGGTGAAATCACCACGTACGCCGCACAGCCCGAACCTGAACGCAAACCATGGCGAAAGCGCGCCAGCTTGCTGGACCAAGCGTTTCAGCATGAACTCGAAAAAATCGAAAAAGAGCTCAAATCGCCAGAAGCGTCATGAGCCCCAAGGCCTATTGGCCGCTTAACACGCGCGCCATCTCGGGGCCTTGAACGGTAGGGTTGTCGGATCGACAGGCGAAAGCATCGAAGCGCGCTTTTTTCTGTCATAATCGCGCCCCCTTATCGGCTGGTCACAAAACCTTCATGATCGATCTATTCAGCGGACTGGACGCCTGGGTCCTTATAAGCCTGTTCCTGGCTTTGGCCTTCGTCCTTGCCTTTGAGTTCATCAATGGCTTTCATGACACCGCGAATGCGGTGGCGACCGTCATTTATACCAAGGCCATGCCGCCGCACCTTGCGGTGCTGCTGTCCGGGCTATTCAACTTCCTGGGCGTCTTGCTGGGCGGCGTGGGCGTTGCCTACGCGATTGTCCACTTGCTGCCGGTAGAGCTGCTGATCAACGTGAACACCAGCCATGGGCTTATCATGGTGTTTTCATTGTTGGCAGCCGCCATTGCCTGGAACCTGGGTACTTGGTACTTCGGTATCCCAGCCTCCAGTTCGCATACTCTGATTGGGTCAATCCTTGGCGTAGGCCTGGCCAATGCCCTGATCAACGACATTCCCTTGCGTGATGGGGTGAACTGGCAGAAGGCGATCGATATCGGCGCTTCTCTGGTTGTCTCGCCCTTGGTCGGATTTGGCGTAGCGGCGCTGATGCTGATAGCACTCAAACGCTGGCGCCCTCTGTCCAAGATGCATAAAACGCCAGACCAGCGGCGCAAGCTCGATGACAAGAAGCACCCGCCTTTCTGGAATCGCCTGGTGCTAGTACTGTCGGCATTGGGCATGAGCTTCGTGCACGGCTCCAATGATGGCCAAAAAGGCATTGGCCTGATCATGCTGGTGCTTATCGGTATCGTACCGAACCAGTTCGTCCTGGACCTCAATAGCAGCACGTACGAAATCGAGCGCACCCGCGACGCGACCCTGCACCTGTCTCAGTTCTATCAGCGCAACAGCGACACTGTGGGGGAATTCCTGGCATTGGGCAAAGCCGCCCCGGGCGACCTGCCAGGGCAATTCGAATGCAACCCCTTGCAGACTGAACCTACCCTGGCAGCCCTGCAGGAAAACCTGCGCGGTGTATCGGACTACCACAGCGTCTCGCCTGATAAACGCATCGAGACCCGGCGCTTCCTGCTGTGCCTGGACGATACCGCGCGCAAGGTAGGCAAGCTTCCAGGCCTGGATGCACGGAAAAAAGCCGACCTGGACAAACTGCGCAAAGACCTTACCAGCACGACTGAATACGCACCGTTCTGGGTCATCTTCGCAGTGGCCCTGGCCTTGGGCGTAGGTACCATGGTGGGCTGGCGTCGGGTTGTGCTCACCATCGGTGAGAAGATCGGCAAACAGGGCATGACCTACGCTCAAGGTATGTCGGCTCAAATCACCGCTGCATTGGCGATTGGCTTGGCCAACGTCTTCAGCCTGCCCGTCTCCACCACCCACGTACTCTCCTCCGGCGTGGCTGGCACCATGGTCGCCAACCGCAGCGGGCTTCAAGGCAGTACCGTCAAGAACATCATGCTGGCCTGGGTGCTGACGCTCCCGGTGGCCATGGGCCTAGCGGCCGGTCTGTTCTGGCTGGCGTCCCTCATGGTCGCCTGACGCTACACTGCTTTACATCAGGGCACGCACAGGCGTGCCCTTTTCTTTACCTGATAACCGAAGCCGCAAGATCGAACATATAAAGTTCATAAGGGTCCATGGTAGGGACCACGGCCCGGAAGGAAGCTGATCGTGCACATTGCTGACATCACCATGTTCTACGCCCCAGCCAGCGGTGGGGTCAGGACGTACCTTGATGCCAAACATCGTCGCCTGACCGGCAGGGCCGGTATTCGCCACAGCCTGTTGATTCCCGGCCCCCACCTCAGCGAAGACAATGGCGTTTATAAAGTCCCCGCGCCTGCGCTCCCCTTTGGGAACGGTTACCGCTTTCCGGTGAGGCTCGCCCCTTGGTGCAAGGTGCTCAAAGGCCTGCAACCCGATGTCATCGAGGTAGGTGACCCTTACCTGACCGCCTGGGCGGCCCTGGATGCGCGTCGCCAACTGGATGTACCTGTCATAGGGTTTTATCACTCCGACTTGCCCTTGCTGGTCAGCAATCGCATGGGCAACTGGTTTACGCCTAATGTAGAAGCTTATGTCAGCAAGCTGTATGGAAACTTCGATCGCGTGCTTGCCCCGAGTCGAGTGATGGCCGATAAACTTCGCCGCCTGGGTATACGAGACGTGCACGTGCAGCGCTTAGGCGTGGATGTCGATGTTTTCAACCCTACGCGGCGTGACCCGTTGTTACGCAAGCAACTGGGTATAAACGAAGACGCGCACTTGTTGATTTTCGCCGGGCGTGGCTCTAAAGAAAAAAACATCCCAGTGCTGCTCGATTGCATGCGGCACCTGGGCTCGGATTATCACTTGGTGCTGGTGGGCTCTAACATGCCTGCGAACGTGCCGCCCAACGTCACCGTAATCAACAACTTCTGCCCTATCCCCGAAGTGGCGCGGCTGATGGCCAGCGCCGACGCACTGTTGCACGCAGGCAATCAGGAAACCTTTGGGCTGGTGATACTGGAAGCCATGGCCAGCGGCATCCCCGTAGTGGCGGTGGACGCCGGTGCGTTCAAAGAACTGATCACCGACGAAGGCGGCCTGCGCTGCCCTGCAGGCGACCCCGGCGCCATGGCCGAGTGCGTGCGCCAGCTGTTCGGCGCCGACCCAGCGGCCTGGGGCCAACGTGCCCGCGCCTATGTAGAGCGAGAGTATGCATGGGGTGCGGTAGTCAATGGCCTGCTAGGTCACTATCGCGCGGTACAAAACAGTTATGGCGTTCCGGTGGCTGCCCATGGTTGATGCACAGCAAGCCCGGCCCAGCGTTCTCTTGGTGCTGCACGACGTAGCGCCAGAAACCTGGAAGGATTACCAGCCGTTCGTCGAGGCCGTCGATGCGCTCGGCAATGTGCCTATGACGCTGCTGGTAGTGCCAGACTTCCATCATCGTAACCCACTGGGCGCGCACCCTGGCTTCAGGCAGCTTCTGGACCAGCGCTTGGCGCGCGGTGATGAGTTGGCGCTGCATGGCTTTTACCACGCCGATGACGCACCAGCGCCTCGTACGCCCAAGCAGTGGTTCATGCGCAGGGTGTACACCTGGGAAGGCGAATTCTATACCTTGGCCGAGCAACAGGCCCTTGAACGTATCAGCCGAGGCGCCGAACTGTTCCAAGGGTTCGACTGGCCCCTGGAAGGCTTTGTGGCGCCGGCCTGGCTGATGAGCGAAGGCACGCGTCAGGCGCTGCAACGTTTGCCCTTCTCGTACACCAGCGACCCTCAGCACTTCTATCGGCTGCCATCGTTCGAGAAGATCAAGGCCCCTGGCCTGGTGTGGAGTGCCGGAAGCGCCTGGCGCCGCGGCTTGTCTCAAGCCATTAGCGAATGGCAACTCAGGCGGTGGCAAGAGGCGCCAACGGTCAGGCTGGGCTTGCACCCCGTTGACATGCGTCATTCCCACTCACGGGAATACTGGCTGTCCACCCTGCGGCGTTTACTTGAGCAAGGACGCGTGGCGCAAACCAAGCAGCAATGGTTGGCCGCCTACCCACGCCTGGCCCAGGCGGCATGAAACGCCTCGCCTGGTTGGCGGTGGCCATTGCCATCGCCATTGCATTGCCGTGGGCACTGGGCGGCGGCGAATTGTTGGGCAGGCTGCGTGGTTTTCCACTGCCTTTGCTTATCCTGATGTTTGCAATGATCGGCCTGTGCTGGACACTCAACGCTCTGCGCTTGAGGCTATTGCTGCAAGCCCAAGGCAAAACACTGAGCCTGTCACGTACGGTGGGTATGGTCATGGCAACGGAGTTCGCCATCTGTGCTACGCCAGGCGGCAGTGGGGGGCCGTTGGCATTGGTAGCGCTGCTTAACCGTCAAGGTATAAGCGCCGCCCGCAGCAGCGCGGTCTTTGCAACCGATCAACTCAGTGACCTGCTGTTTTTCGGCCTCGCCGTAGGCGGCGTATTGCTTTACGCGCTGTTTCACAACCTTAATAGCCGGCTGGAATGGCTATTGGGCAGCAGTGCTTTGCTGATGTCACTGGCACTGTGCACGTGCTGGGCGGTAGGCCGTCATCAACGGCGTTTCGTAGCGCTGTCGGGTTACCTGCTTGCCCGCTGCCGTATGTCACGCCTCCATCGTTGGCGCTGGGCCCGACGCTGGCTGCACTTCGTGCATGCCTTCAAGGATACGCTGGGCATGCCAAAGCCGTTGCTTGTATTGGCCTTTGCGCTAACGTGCGCGCATTGGGGCCTGCGCTTCAGTATTCTTTGGCTGGCACTGAGAGGGCTGGGCGCAGAGTTGGACTGGGCGTGGAGTTTTCTGGTGCAAATGTTATCGCTGAGCGCGGGGCAATTCAGCTTACTGCCCGGTGGAGCGGGTGCTGCGGAGCTGACCAGTGCGGCGCTGCTCGCGCCGATGGTTGGCAAATCCACTGCGGCCGCAGGCATCCTGATATGGCGGGTCGTGACCTATTACTTCTACCTGTTGGCCGGGGCACCCGTGTTCGTGCTGATGGTCGGCAAGCCTTTGCTACGCCGGTTAATGGCATTCAAGCAGGCTTAGGCGCGCCTGGCTGAGATGGATACACCGCTTCCCATAGCTCACGAGCGCCTGGAAACTCCGTACCGGCCTGCTCATCCAGGGCATCAGGGTCGTAACGCAAGGTGCAGCCCTCCCCCACCGTAGCCGGTGGGAAAGCGGTGGCGCGGTCTAGCGGATGCGTCATGCCGTGCCCCTCAGGGTTAATCGAAGACGACGGTCTTGTTGCCATGGACTAGTACACGGTCTTCCAGGTGGTAGCGCAGGCCACGGGCCAGGACCATTTTCTCTACATCGCGGCCTAGCCGAACCAAATCCTCAGTGCTATCGCTATGGCTGATACGCACCACGTCCTGCTCGATGATCGGCCCGGCATCCAACTCTTCGGTCACATAGTGGCATGTGGCGCCGATGAGCTTGACGCCCCTGGCGGCCGCTTGATGATAAGGCTTGGCCCCTACGAAAGACGGCAAGAAGCTGTGATGGATGTTGATCACTCGCTGAGCATAAGTGCTGCACAACTGAGGCGGCAGGATCTGCATGTAGCGGGCCAATACCACCACATCAGCGGCGTGCTCGCTGACCAGTCGAGACACTTCGGCAAACGCCGGTTGTTTATTCTGTGCGTCGACAGGAACGTGGTAGTACGGAATGCCATGCCATTCCACCATGCTGCGCAAGTCCTCGTGGTTGGAGATAACGCAGGCGATGTCACAGTCCAGCTCCTGGCTATGCCACCGGTGCAGCAAATCGGCCAGGCAATGGGATTCGCGGCTTGCCATCAGCGCTACACGTTTCTTGCAGGCGGAATCGTTGATATGCCAAACCATCGAAAAAGCGGCGGCGATGGGTGCAAAGGCGGCGCGCAATTCCTCCAGGCCAAACGGCAGGCTGTCGGCGCGGATCTCATGGCGCATGAAGAACCAACCGCTCTGTTCATCCGAGTGATGACTTGCTTCAGTGATCCAGCCATTGTGCGAGGCAAGGAAATGGCTGACCTTGGCGACAATGCCAACCCCATCAGGGCAGGCTATCACCAACCGGAAAGTGCGCATCGGTAAAGCTCCAGTACATCGAAAAAGAGCGCCATTCTAACCAGTGCAGCACAAATCTGCAGTAGCCATAATGCCGCTGAGCGCGCTACCTGGTACGGCAATCTCGCACGATCCCTGGCCCCACGGCCCCGATTCACATAAATATAAAGACATACAATGCGGCGTTGAGTATTTATAAGATAAATGAGCCTAATGCAGCTTAATCTTTACTCTATTAACCCAGATGTTTATTATTGGCCCAGATCATCAACCCCTTCATAGGTAGTGTCATGTCACTCATCAACGAATACCGCACCACAGAAGAAACCATCAAGGAACTGCAAGCTCGCCTGCAAAGCCTGTCTCAAGACAAAAACCTGCAAACCGAGCTGGAATTCGAAGGTAAATTGCGTGACCTGATGGGCGAATATCAAAAGTCGCTGCGCGACATCATCGCACTTTTGGATCCGGAAGCACGCAACACTAAACCTACTCGTGGTGCCCCAGTTAAAACTACTGGCACAAAGCGCGCCCGTAAGGTTAAACAGTACAAGAACCCCCACAACGGTGAAATCGTCGAAACCAAAGGCGGCAACCACAAAACCTTGAAAGAGTGGAAAGCCAAGTGGGGCGGCGACGAAGTGGAAAGCTGGGCAACCCTGCTGGGCTAAATACCCCGCTTTGCGACGAACGCCAGCCTTGCTGGCGTTTTTTTATATCTGGAATTTAAGCCGGAGCGCGTTTACATGCTGCTGCCACTGCCCCAACAGTGAACGCTGGGCCTCAGTGGCGCCCTTGAGCGCGTGCGCCAGGGCTGTCTCGAAGCTTGCCAGTGTATGAGGCGCACCATAGGCTGGATCGGTCAGACGCCCCTTACAAAAGGCTTGCCATTGAGCACGCTCGATTGGGTCCAGAGTCGCCGGATAGTTGCGGGCTCGATAACGAAACAACAACTCAGGCAGCCGTGGGTCATCAAACATCCAGGTATGACTCGCCAGGGCTTGAGGGGCGGTTTCCCTAACTTGCTGACACAGCCGCCGGTCCCGGTCGCCGATAAAACCTGCATACAGCTGCTGCTCAGGGTCATCACTGACCGCAAACTCGTCGCTGCTGTAAATGTGCTCAAGTTTTTGTGCCCAGACATTCTGGGCATCGTGCAGCCCTTTAATTCGACGCTCAAAAACAGAAAAATCCAATTGCAAACGTTCGCGATCTTCTTTGGTGAGTGCCGACAAAGGTGCGATAGCGGGGCAGCGGTTCACATGGATCAACTTTAACGGAACGGGTAACTGCCCTTCTTCCAATTGATCGCGCCGAGTGTATAGCCGCCTCGCCAGTACTTCCTGATCCTCCTCCCACAAGAGTCGTGGGTCGTGATCTAGGTCACACACCACCAGTGCATTACGATTGCGGGGATGCCAACGCAAGGGCAAAACGATACCCAGGTAATTTCGCGCTGCCCCAAACCGCCCGGAGATATGCACCATGGGCCGCATTAATTGAATACGCTCGATGACTTTATGCTTGCTGCGCATCTCGAACATCCAGTTGTACAGGCGGGGCTGCCGCTCGCGTATCAACCGGGCCAGCGCAATGGTGGCGCGCACGTCAGACAACGCATCATGCGCCTGGCCGTGTTCCAAGCCATTGGCCTGAGTCAGCAGCTCTAGCTTCAGCGACACCTGGCCGTTTACTCTCGGCCATTCAATACCCTGCGGGCGCAGGGCATAAGCAGCCCTTACCAGGTCGATCAGGTCCCAACGGCTGTTCCCGCCCTGCCATTCTCTGGCATAAGGGTCGTGGAAGTTGCGGTACAGGCTGTATCGAGTGACCTCGTCGTCGAAGCGTAGGTTGTTATAGCCCGCCCCGCAGGTTCCCGGTTGCCCTAGCTCAGCCTGTACCCGATTCATGAACGCCACTTCGCTCAGCCCACGTTCGCGCAACCGAAGGGGATCAATGCCGGTAACCAGGCAGGCCGCCGGATGCGGCAGGATGTCGTCAGCCAGTTGGCAATACAGATTGACCGGCGTGTCGATTTCATTGAGGGCGAGGTCCGTGCGGATACCGGCTACCTGTACCGGTCGGTCGCGGCTAGGGACGATGCCGGTGGTTTCAAAGTCATACCAGAACACGCTATGGGTCACGAAAGGTCCTTACTGAACGCCATTGCACAGTTTAAGGCGCGCCTGCCACTTACGCGAGACGCAGGTTCGCATGTTCGCAGGTTCGCAGGTTCGCAGGTTCGCAGGTGAGTTGCTTGAATGGCCGCGCATGGCTAGCATCACCCCTCCTCCTCCTCACGTGAATGGGCTATGTTGTTTCAAACGATGCCTGCCTGTTTACACCCTCCTCGCGGTGGCGTTGTGCGCCCTGCCAGCCTACTGTTAGCCGCTCTGGCAGTCGAATGCACGCCCGCCTCGGCGCATGCAGAGCAAACCATGCTAACCGCCGAAGCAGCGCGCGTAGCAATCGGCCAGGTAGTCGCCACCCCCACGGCGCCTGATGCCTGGCTACTAGGCGCAGAGGCGCTCGCAATCACAGCCTTAATAGCCGCCGCCTGGGCAATAGCTGCACAGCTCGCCAAGCGACGCCGTACCAGGCAATCGCCGGTCACCTACCGGGCACTGCCTCGCAACTCGGCCAAGCACCCTGCACTTGAAGAAGCGCAGGCACTGTGGCCACACGCACCCGTCGCAGCCTTGGGCAGGCTGTACCAAGGCCTGCTTGAGCGCCTCGCCAGCGATTACAGCGTGGTTGTTGCGCCTAGCGATACCGAGCCCGACGTCCTCCAACGGGTAGCGGCATTACGCCTTGGCGGCTTGGAACAGGTTGCGCGTTCGCTGCTGGGGCATTGGCAACAGGCTCGATATGCGGGCGCCACTCCGAGTGAGGAACAATGGGCTGAACTGTGCCGGGGATGGCAGGGCGTGTTCCCGAATGAGGTGGCCCCATGAAGCGCCGGGTAGCACGCTGGGCCCTGTGCGTCGCACTCTTCATACCCGGCGCGCTCTGGATAGCCTTTACCGAGGTGGGCACGGCTGAGTACCCCTATGCAACGGCTGAGCGCTTTTTGAGGCATCAAGGCCTGGACGTCACGCGCACCCAAGACCTGCGAGCCCTTAGTCGCCACCCTGCGCCCAGCTTAAGCCTGATGCTGCTGGGCGAGCGCCAACGCATGAGCCCTGAACAGGCGCAGGCGTTGCTCGCCTGGGTCTACGCGGGCGGGCGATTATTAGTCACCGTTCAGGGCTTTTGGACGCCTGGCAGTAGCCAGGACCCCTTGCTCGATCCGCTAGGCATCCACGCACTCAATGCTTACGTCAGCGCCGGCGCTGCGCCTATCGCTGCCCGCAGTACCCTGACCGAGCTGTACCTGGAGGTTCAGGATGCGCCTTTGCTGTTGGGCTTTGGCCCTGGTCGGCACCTGGAGGATTCCGATGACCTGGCGCAGTCTTGGGCCAACAGCCCGCAAGGCACCCACATGGTACAAGTGAACATGGGCAATGGCACCTTGACGGTGGTGAGCGACACCAACCTATGGCGCAATGGAGCCATAGGCCAGTTCGATAACGCCTGGTTGTTGTGGTACCTCAACCAGGGCCGGCAGGTGGTCATGCAGTACCGAGCCCCCGATCACGCCCCTCTGCCTGCTTCAGACCATCGTTTACCCATAGGGCTGTACGGCGCGATTGTGCTGCTATTGATGACCTGGCTCATGGCAACACGATGGCCAGCTGTCAACCCTGCCAGAAGGCCAGAGCTGCGGCGGGGTGGCAGCCATTTGCGTGCATCGCACCGCGCCAGCCTACTTAAAGGGCTGCGCGAGGACATCCAGCGCGCCGCGAACCGTCGCCATCCCGGCTTCAGCCAGCGGCCGGTCGCTGAACAATGGAACCTGCTGGCCAGGCATGCCGGTATCCCTACGGTCACGGTGGCGAAGGCACTGCTGCCGCCTGCAGAGCCTCGAATCAATGCCAGCGCCTTCAGGCGGCAGGTGGCGCAGCTGCAGGCGATCAGGAATGCCTTGTGAGCGCCTGTGTTCCCGTGTTCCCGTGTTCCCGTGTTCCCGTGTTCACGACAAAATCAGGTATCTTTGCCTGATCATACTTCCAACGTAGCCGCCATAGAGCATCGTCACGCATGAACGGCCCTGTACTCCCTGCAACCACCGACGACGCCCTGTCCCACTGGGCCACCGAGCTTAATACCGTATTGATCGGCCAAGGGGCGGTGACCGAGGCGCTGTTGATCGCTTTAATCAGTGGCGGGCATGTGTTGCTTGAGGGCCCACCGGGCGTGGGTAAAGGATTGATCACCCGCGCCCTGGCGGCGTCATTCGGTGCAACCTTCACGCCTCTACCCTGCCCGGTCACTGCTGTGGGTAACCGGCTTGGTCATACCGGTGCGCGCTTGCCGACGGGCGAGGTGGTATGGGTCAGCGGCCTGGAGCATGTCTCACCGGGCGGGCAAGCGGCACTGCAGTTCGCGCTGCAGGCGACCGACGAGCACGCGCTAGCGCAGGCTGGCGCCGCACGTGCGCCGTGCCTCTTTATCGCCAGCCGCAACCTGCTCGACCCCATGGGCGCAGTTACGCTTGGGCAGGCACTGCTTGATAGGTTCATGCTTGCAGTCACCGTGCCCTTTCCAGGCCAGGACGATGAAGCCCGCCTGGTCCGGGAGGTAGGCCTTTCTAGCGCCAGAGACATGTTGGACGTGGTGTCCCCCCATACGTTGTTTACGGCGGCGCAGGTGACAGCATTGCAGGCAAAACGCAGTAAGGTCACTGTGGATGAGCAACTCGTGAACTACGCCGTCCGCCTGGTTCGCGCCACTCGCTTTACCCCGCACCTGGGTCAGGGTGCCGGGCCGCGCGCGGCCATCGCCCTGGTGCGCTATGCCCAGGCCAGGGCATTGTTGCAGGGCCGCGCCTACGCCAGCCCTCAAGACATCAAACAGGGCGCCCCCGCGGTGTTGCGTCATCGGGTGAAGGCTGCGGCTGCGCAACGGCTTCAAGGCGTTACCCTGGAAGACACCTTGGCAGAGGTCATCAACCAGGTGACCGCGCCTCGCCCATGAGTCATCGCGGATGATGCGCCCTCGTTTACGCGTGGTCGGGCTGTTTACCCTTGTATTGCTGTTGTCGCTGATCGATGCAGCTTGGTCCGGCCTGGATGGGTCCGGCCTGGATGGGTCCGGCCTAGCGGTGGGCCTCTGCGAGGCTGCGCTAGTGCTCGGCGTGCTGGCCAGCGCCCTTGACCTTTACCTGGCGTGGCGCCTACCCCTTCCCAACGTGCGCCGAAAGGTACCCGAACGGCTCTCGATTGGTCGTGTATACGAGGTAGAGGTCACTGTAGAAAACCCACGGGGCTATCGAATCAGGCTGCGCTACGACGAAGGCGGTGACCGTTCCAGCGCACCCACGGTAGCAGTGGACGCTTTGCCACGAACCCTTGACCTGCCTGCGCATCAGGCCGCGTGCTTTACCTATCGCATGCGCCCCTTGCAACGTGGCGTGTGGGCGCTTGCAGGCTGCAAGCTTCAGGTGAGCGGGCCGCTAGGGCTATGGGAAGTCACCCGCCAGGTGCCCTTGCCTGGGCGAGCGTCTGTAGGCCCAGACCTGGACGCGATCGACCGCATGGCGCGTGAGGCCGCCAGCCTTCGTCGAGCGCACCTGGGGGCCAGGGCGTGCACGATGGAGAACCTGCCCAAGGCTAGCTCGCTGCTGCTGTGGCTGGATACCGGCCCGGCCATGCTAGCCGGGGGTACGGGCAACCGCGCATTCGACCATGCCGCCGATGCGGCCCTGGCCGTGGGTTTCATGGCGGTCGCTGAACAGACCCCGGTGGGCCTGCACTTGAATGCCGGTAGCGGCCCCAGACATTTGATTGCCAGCGCCAATGAACAGCAGCTTGCTGAACTGCACCGTTTGCTAGAGGCCTGCCCTCCAAGCCAACAACCTATGGACACTGCCGCAGAAGTAGCCTGGCTCCTGGCGAACCCTCAGGGGCCGATGTTGATTGTGCTGATCACCCGGCTACCCGCGGACAGCGCAGCGATTGCCGCCTCGCTCAGCGTCTTGGCCCAGATACATCGCTTGATCGTTGTAGACGTTATCGACACAGCCCTGACCCACCTTCCGACCCTCGCCGTGCGCACCGCCGCCCAGGCCCGGGCGTACTGCCGGGCCGTCCACTCGCTTGAGCTGCATGAACAGGCGGCAGTACCGTTGGCGCAACAAGGGATCGAGGTGATAAAGGCGCCAGGTAATGCCGTGGCACAGCGCCTACTGGCGCGTCTTGCCACAGACCATGAGGGCCTACGCCGAGGCGCTGAACGGTAGGAAACTGAAGTAACGGCGTAGCGCGCCTACCAGCTGTTCATACTCCACAGGGACATCCAGCAGCATGAAGCCGGAATCGAAGAACCCTGGCGTTGTGTCTTCCTGGCACCACAAGCAGCTGCCTGTCAGGTCAATAAGCTGAAGCTCACCGTCATGCCCAGGCACCTTGAGCTGTAATTCGAAATCAGGGCCCACCAGCAATGGCACATTGCTAATCAACATTAACCCGGCTTCGGACACGTTGCCCAAGTAACCGATGGGCCGGTCGGTAAATCGGTTGTACACCTTGAGGTAGTACGGCAATTGATGCCGCTCTATGCGACGCTCGATATACATGGCCTGCTCACTGTTTTGTAACGATGAAAATGATGACTGCCGTACGGTTGCGGTATTTATAAGCGGTACGCGGTACCCGGTACGCGGTACGCGGTACCCGACACCAAAATGCTTAGTTGCCTAAGCTTAACGCAAGGCTGGCGCTCTGCCGACCGCTGCTGTACCGCTGGTCACTCAGTTAGGTACCGGTTGAGTCATGGCACTGCCTCTGAGTGGGTACTGGCCCAACTTGGCCAGCGTTTGCAAACGGGCCTGGGCACGGAATGCATATTCAGTGCCAGGGTACTGGTACATGATGAATTGATAGGTCTGAGCCGCATCGGGGAACAGGTTCTGACGCTCCAGGCACTGGCCCCGCAACATCGCGCTTTCGGGCCTGATATAAGGCCGGGCCCGGCTCTTGCGGTCTACCTGTGACAATTCCAACATGACCTTCTTGCAGTCACCGTCGTCATACGCACGGTAGGCACTGTTAAGGTGCTGGTCCATGGACCAGCGGGTACAACCGGCCACCGAGGCCAGCATTGTCAATATGATGAGGGTTCGCATGGAGATCTCCTGTACGCCTTAAGTGTATCGGCCTGCCCACGAAAATCTTCAGCCCTGCGTGAACATGTCTTCGCTCAGGTAGTGCAAACCGTCGATGACTACACCACGATTGAGGAGTAGCCTTCCTTGGCGTGTCAATTAAGGAGCCAGTGCATGACCGTACGCCGTACTAAAATCGTCGCCACCCTTGGCCCAGCCAGTAATTCACCTGAAGTACTGGAACAACTGATCCTCTCTGGGCTCGATGTAGCTCGCCTTAACTTCTCCCACGGCACGCCTGACGAACACAAGGCACGTGCGCGCCTGATACGCGAGATTGCCGCACGTCATGGCCGTCACGTAGCGCTGCTAGGTGACTTGCAAGGCCCGAAGATCCGTATCGCCAAATTTACCAACAAGCGTATCGAGCTCAAGGTAGGCGACCTCTTCACGTTCTCTACCAGCCACCCACTGACCGACGGTAACCAGCAGGTCGTAGGCATTGACTACCCCGACTTGGTCAAGGATTGCGGTGTGGGCGACGAGCTGTTGCTGGACGACGGCCGTGTGGTAATGCGCGTGGAGCGTGCTGATGCCGACGCCCTGCATTGCGTGGTATTGATCGGCGGCCCCTTGTCGGACCACAAGGGCATCAACCGTCGTGGGGGCGGGCTTACTGCACCTGCGTTGACCGAAAAAGACAAAGCCGACATCAAGCTGGCCGCTGAAATGGAGCTGGACTACCTGGCCGTGTCGTTCCCTCGGGACGCCAAGGACATGGAGTACGCACGGGAGCTGCGCGATGCCGCAGGCGGTACTGCCTGGCTGGTGGCCAAGATCGAGCGTGCCGAAGCGGTGGCTGACGACGAAAGCCTCGACGGCCTGATCCGTGCCAGCGACGCAGTGATGGTGGCACGTGGGGACCTTGGCGTGGAAATCGGCGATGCGGAACTCGTCGCTATCCAGAAGAAGATCATCCAGCATGCCCGGCGCAACAATAAGGCGGTGATCGTGGCGACCCAGATGATGGAGTCCATGATCCAGAACCCCATGCCGACCCGCGCTGAAGTGTCAGACGTGGCGAACGCCGTGCTCGACTACACCGATGCGGTAATGCTCTCGGCGGAAAGCGCCGCAGGTGCCTACCCCATCGAGGCGGTGCAGGCCATGGCGCGCATTTGCCTGGGGGCTGAAAAGCACCCTACCAGCAAAAAATCGAGCCACCGGCTGTACACCCAGTTCACCCGTTGCGACGAGAGCATTGCGCTGGCGGCCATGTACACCGCTAACCACTTCCCGGGCGTCAAGGCGATCATTGCCCTGACCGAGAGTGGTTACACACCGCTGATCATGTCCCGTATCCGCTCTTCCGTGCCGATCTACGCCTTCTCGTCGCACCGGGAAACCCAGGCGCGCGCGGCTCTGATTCGAGGCGTGTACACCGTGCCCTTCGACCCTTCCGACTATGAAGTAGGCAAGGTGAGCCAGGCAGCGGTAGATGAGTTGATCAAGCGCGGCCTGGTTGAAACCGGTGACTGGGTCATCCTCACCAAGGGTGACAGCTACCACACCATCGGCGGAACCAACGGGATGAAAATCCTCCACGTGGGCGACCAACTGGTATAACGCCCAAGGGCGGGGGGTTTGCATGCCCTCGCCCTTCAGTTTGTGAAGCCTTCTTGCTACTGTGGTGTGTTTTAAGACTACTCCTATAGGAAGGCTTCCATGACCGCCGTTGCGCTTGCCGACATTTTTAAACAGCACGAAAGCGCCATTCTTCACCAATGGGTCGACGTCCAGCGCACAGCGGGCGTAAGGCTGGATCTGACCAATGACGCTGCCATGGTCGAGAATTCCCAGGACTTGTTGAAGGCGTTTCTTCGAGCACTGGCAGAGAGCGGCGATGACGTGGCTCACTCCGGCTGGAACCCCGTCAAGTCTTTTCTTGAACGCTTGAGTCAGGCCCAGAGCCGCCAAGGCTTTACTCCTAGCGAAACCGCTACCTTCATCCTGTCGCTCAAAGGGCCCTTGTTTAACCTGCTGCAACAGCAGGGTGCCTTTGCCAGCCAGCAATTGCTAAGGGTCAGTCAGTTGGTGGACAAACTAGGCCTGTACAGCATGGAACGCTTCGTCTCCAGCCGTGAGCAGGTGATCCGGGAGCAACAGGAGAGCATGTTGGAGTTGTCCACGCCGGTGGTCCAATTATGGAAAGGCGTGTTGGCAGTCCCTTTGATTGGCTCACTCGACAGCAACCGCACCCAGGTGGTGATGGAAGCACTGTTGCAGAAGATCGTCGAGACCGAATCGGACATCGCGATCATCGACATCACCGGGGTACCCACGGTAGACACCATGGTCGCACAGCACCTGCTCAAGACCATTACTGCCGCCAAGTTGATGGGGGCTCGCTGCATCATCAGCGGTATTCGCCCGCAAATTGCAGCCACTATCGTTCACCTGGGCGTGGAGCTTGGGGACGTGGTGACCAAGGCCTCGCTGGCAGATGCCTTCCAACTCGCACTCAAAGAGCTGAACGTTCGTCTCGTTAGCGCCAATCCACGCTGAGGTACGCTTGATGGTGGACAGAATTCCGATTCTCAAGATGGGTCGCTACCTGTTGCTAAGCATTCAGGTGGACATGCATGACCAATTGGCCATGGACCTTCAGGAAGACCTTACCGAGCAGATTGTGCGGCATAGTGCCAAAGGGGTGTTGATCGACATTTCCTCACTTGAAATCGTCGATTCCTTCATTGGCCGCATGATGTCCCATATTGCCAATGTGTCTCGAATACTCGATGCCAAGGTCATTGTGGTTGGCATGCAACCGGCTGTGGCCATAACCCTGGTTGAACTCGGGTTGTCGTTGTCAGGGATCGCCACCGCGCTGAATGTCGAGAAAGGCATGCGCTGGCTGGAACAAAACGTGAACGATGATTTGGTCGCAGAGGTCGAGAGTGACGAACATAGAGACACTCCCGCTGAAACAGGAAACTGACATCGTCATCATCCGCCAACGGGTGCGCAAGGCTGCGGAAGAAGCACGTCTTGGGTTGGTGTCTCAGACCAAGATCGTCACCGCCGCGAGTGAAATTGCCCGTAATGCGCTGATTTACGGTGGTGGTGGCGAATGCCAATTGGAGCGCACCCTGCGCGAAGGGCGGGCGGCCGTTCGCCTGGTAGTGGCCGACCAGGGTCAAGGCATCGCTGACCTGGACCAGGCCATGGTCGATGGCTATACCTCCGGCAGCGGCCTGGGCCTAGGGTTGAGCGGCGCGCGGCGCTTGGTCGACCACTTCAGTATTCAGAGCACACCCGGCTCAGGGACGACGGTGGAATTGTGGAAATGGAAGTAGACAGCCAGGCCTGCAGCCTGGTGCTGCCTGTGAACGACCTTGCGCATGTCGATGCGGCGCGGCGTGCCGTCGTGCGCCAGGCCAGCCGATTGACGAGTAATGAACAGCAGTTGGGCAAGCTCACTATCGTGGTGCAGGAGTTAGGCCGCAACCTGGTGCTACATGCCGGTGAAGGCTACTTGATCTATCGCCAGAGCGAGCGACATCTGAGCCTGCTGGCGGTGGATGACGGCCCTGGCATGGCCAACCTCAGCCAATGCCTGGCAGATCATTATTCTTCCATTGGCACCATGGGTGTAGGGCTGGGCTCGGTGCGGCGCATGGCCGATACGTTCGATGTGTATTCACAACCTGACCACGGCACCGTGGTGTTCGCCCAGTTCAACCTGCCCGCCCCTGAACCTCAACCGGAGCCTGACTTGCACTACGGCGCGGTATGCGTGCCTTATCCGGGCGAAGTGGTATCGGGCGATGCCTGGGCGGTCAAAGGGCATCGCGTACTGATCTGCGATGGCCTTGGTCATGGTCATGCTGCCGGCGAAGCCAGCCGACGTGCACGTGAAGTGTTTCTGGAACACGACACGCAGGTGCCGCTGGAACAAGTGATGGAGCGGCTTCACCGCGCATTGCTTGCCACCCGCGGAGGGGCAGTGGGCATTGCCGAAGTCAGTCCCCACACCCGCCAGGTGATGTATTGCGGCATGGGCAACATTGCAGGGCTGTTGCTGGGTGAAAAGAATAGGAGCATGGTGTCCAGCAATGGCACCGTAGGTTACAAAATGGGCCGAACCCAGACCTTTTCTTACCCTTGGGAGCCCGGAACCGTGCTTGTCATGACCAGCGATGGAATCAAGACGCGTCTTGAGACTGATCAGTATGCGGGGCTGCGGATACGCCACCCGGAAATCATCGCTGCGTTGCTGCATCGGGATTTTCGCCGCACCAACGATGACGTGACTGTGGTGGTAGCACGAATTGACTGACCTCCAGCGCCTCACCAGCCTGCGCATTCAGGCTGAAACCGACGTTGTCGCGTGCCGCCAGTGCGCCAAGCACATTGCCGGCTGGCTAAAGCTGCCTTCGCTGGACCAGATTCGGCTGGCCACGGCGGTGTCCGAGCTTGCCCGTAACGTTTACCAGTACGCAGGCAGCGGTGTGTTTCATTTCTATCTGGCGCGCACGGCCGAGGGTAAGGTCAGTGCCATTATGTTCGACGCAATCGACCAGGGCCCTGGCATCCCCCATCTGGACCACATACTCGACGGCAGCTATGTCTCTCCTACTGGCATGGGTGTAGGCCTAGGGGGCGCGCAGCGGCTTTTGGACCATTGGGCTATCGACACTGGCGCACAGGGAACACGCATTCAGGCCGGCAAGCGGGTGTACCCCGAACGCCCCTTCCCGGAGGCCGGTCAATTGGCCGCCTTGCAGCGTGCTTTATCCAGTGCAGGGCTGGCCGACCCGTTCATAGCGCTGCAAGAGCAAGGCTCGGAGCTACTGCTAACCACCTCTGAACTCACCAATAAGCAGCGTGAGCTGGAAGCCACCAACCTTGAATTGGAAACCACCAACAAGGGCGTGGTGGCGCTGTACTCGGAACTGGAAAAGACCGCTCAGGAACTCGCCTTCGCCAGTGAATCCAAGAGCCGCTTCTTTTCCAACATGACTCACGAGTTCCGCACCCCTATCAATATCATCGAAAACATTTCGAAGCTGCTGCTCAATGGGTCCGATGGGGAACTCAACCCTGAACAGCTCAAGCAGATGGGCTTTATCAGCTCCGCTGCGGCAGAGTTGGCCGAAATGGTCAATGAGCTACTGGACCTGGCCGAAGCCGAGTCCGGCCGCATGGAGGTCGTGGCGTCAGCATTTTCGCTGGACACCTTCGTCGAGCAACTCCGGCAATTCATGGCCGCGCTGGCATTGCGTTACCCGCGCCTGACGTGGGATGTCATTGCACTCGAACACCCGGTGATGCTGGAAACCGACCGTAACCGCCTGTTCCAGATCATGCGCAACCTCATCAGCAATGCCTTCAAGTACACCCCGGAAGGCTCAGTGACGGTGCGAGTGTTCCAGCCCAACGATAAGAACATCGAGCTTGTGGTAGAAGACACCGGGGTTGGTATTTCACAAGACAACTTAGGCCGCATTTTCGAAGAGTTCGCCAGGGTACGTATGCCAGGGTTGACTCAGGTACAAGGCAACGGCCTGGGGTTGCCCCTGGCCCAGCGCCTGGCGGTACTGCTGCGCGGAGACATCCGTGTGACCAGCGTGCCTGAACAGGGCAGCCGGTTCACGGTAGACATCGCCCGGCAGTTACACAAGGGCGAGGAAGAAGACTTGCATAGCCTCACCCTTGACGGCCTAACGGTACTTATCATCGACGACAACGAAGGTGACCGTTACCTACTGCGCCACTTACTGGAGCCCTACACGCCTGTGATCATCGAAGCCTCCACGGCTGCCGATAGCATCGATAAACTGCACGCCGTGCGTCCCGATGTCATTTTCCTCGACCTGGAACTGCCGGATATCTATGGAGGGGATTTGCTCGAAAGCATGGATTGGGCCATGCATGCCCGCGTACTGATCAATACCGCCAAGCCACTCGTAGAGGCAGAACACCTGGCCTTGGCTGGCCAGTCTGCGGGCGTCTTGCTCAAAGGCCAGCCTGGCTATTCAGAGTCGGTGCTGCGGCACTTGCTGAGACTTAGCGCGGGGTTTCGTCATGCGCACTAGACGGATTCTGATCATCGACGACATGCACGCCAATCGGTATGTGCTGCGTAAGATCCTGGCTAGTGAACCCCGCTACGAGGTGCTTGAGGCAGGCAACGGGGCCGATGGCCTGGCGCTTCTGGACACCAGCGTGGACCTGGTCATCCTGGACATCAACCTGCCCGACATGAGCGGGTTCGAACTGATCAGGGAAGCTGAGCGCAAGCTGGGCAGCGACCACGTACCTGCCATCATCAATATTTCTGCCACCTTCATCAGTGGTGCAGATAAGGCCATGGGGCTGAACAAGGGCGCCCGTGCGTATCTGACCCACCCGATCGACGCCGAAGAAATGCTGGCGACGATTGCCAGCCTGGTGAAATCAGACAACCGTCTGGAGCGTGTAGAGCGCCACCGTCAAGTGGCCGTTGCCCGAAGTGAGAGCCTGCAAGCCGAGAAAATCATGCTTGAGCGTTTCATGCGCTCGTTCAGTCACGACCTGCGCTCGCCCCTTGCCGCAGCGACCATGGTCACCGGCTTGATGAAGAAAAACCCTGCACGGCGCACCGAAGAGTTGCTTCAGATACTTGAAGATAACCTTAAGCGCATCGACCGGATGATCGGCAATGTATTGGACATCTCTCACGTTGCCATGGGGGGCGGTATAAAACTTGCGCCCGAATCCATGCCCGTAGGCCCGCTATTCGAAAACGCATTGGAAAACCTGCGCCTGCATGTACCTCAGGCGATCGAGGCTCAACTCGCCATTACCGACCTGGTGGTTCACTGGGACCGCAACGCGTTTCTACGCATCCTTGATAATTTGGTAATCAATGCCAGTAAACATGGCGATGCCGATCACCCTATCAAGGTGAACCAGTGGCAGGAGAGCGGTCAGGTTCATTTCAGCGTGGCCAATAAAGGCAGCTTCCCTGAAGAGGTGCTTACCAACTTGGCTACCCCTTACTTCATCTCCACGCGAAGCGAGACCAAGGGGTGGGGGCTAGGGCTGCCTATCGTCAAGGCCCTGTGCGAAAGCTGTGGCGCTCACGTGGCGTTCGATAACCGCGAAGGCCACGCCTATGTGCATGTGCACATGCACATAACACTTCAAGCCACCACCAGCCGAGATTGACCCGCATAACCTTCTACCAGCGCTATCGTAGCGCTGGTAGCCTGCCCTTCTTAGTCAAAGACCATCGCGGGCGATATCCATGGCGAAGTAGGTCAGGATCATGTCTGCGCCAGCGCGTTTGATGGCGCCCAGGCTTTCACGCATCACACGGGCCTCGTCGATGGCTCCTGCGGCGCCACCGAACTTGATCATCGCGTATTCGCCACTTACTTGATAAGCCGCCAATGGCAGCCGGGAAGCCTCGCGAATATCCCGAATGATGTCCAGGTAGGCACCGGCTGGTTTGACCATCAGGGCGTCTGCGCCTTCCTGCTCATCCAGCAGTGATTCGCGCACCGCCTCGCGGCGGTTCATAGGGTTCATCTGGTACGCCTTGCGGTCCCCCTTGAGCGCAGTGCCACCGGCCTCCCGGAACGGCCCGTATAGCGAGGAGGCAAACTTGGTGGAGTAGGCCATGATCGAGGTGTCGGTGAAGCCTGCAGCATCTAACGCACTGCGGATGGCTTGTACCTGACCGTCCATGGCAGCGGAAGGCGCGATGAAGTCTGCTCCGGCACGGGCCGCCACGACCGCCTGCTTGCCCAGGTTGATCAGCGTAGCGTCGTTATCGACATTGTGGCCGTGAACGACCCCGCAGTGTCCATGGGAGGTGTACTCACAAAAGCAGGTGTCAGACATTACGATCATTTCCGGCACGGTGTCCTTGCAGATTCGAGCCATGCGCGCGACGAGGCCCTCTTCGTTCCAGGTATCACTGCCCGTGTCATCCAGATGGTGCGAGACACCGAAGGTCATCACTGAGCGAATGCCGGCCCGTGCGTAACGCTCGATTTCGCTCGCCAGGCGCGACTCGGGGATACGGTTGACCCCTGGCATACTGGTGATGGGCACGAAGTCATCGATGCCTTCCTCCACAAAAATCGGTAGCACCAAATCCTTGAGTTGAAACTCCGTCTCCTGGAATACCGAACGCAGGGCGTCCGAGCGTCGTAAACGACGCGGGCGGCTAACGGGGAACACATTGCTCATGTCTTTACCTTTTAAGATCAACTAATACGCTGGTAACCACCAAGTACGCCCTTTTTGGACAATACCCACTGCCAGAGCTGAATGTCACGTGCCCTGAACGCACCCGCGCAGGACAGCAAATAGTACCGCCACATACGGAAGAATCGCTCCCCCATGCGCTCGGCGAATTGCGGCCAGGCCGCTTCAAAGTTTCGGCACCAGGCGACGAGGGTTTTGTCGTAGTCGGCGCCAAAGTTATGCATGTCTTCAGCAATGAACAAACCGTCGATCGCATCTCCCACCTGCCCGATGGAGGGCAAATCTCCATTGGGGAAAATGTATTTATCGACCCAGCGATCGGTGGTGCTGTTGCGGCGATTCTTGCCAATGGTATGTAGCAGAAACAACCCATCGTCCTTCAAGCACCGGTGAGCAGCTTCCATGTACACCCGGTGGTTCTTGCGACCTACGTGCTCAAACATGCCTACGCTGACAATATGGTCGAACTGCTCGTCCACCTCGCGGTAATCCTGCAGCCGGAACTCCAACGGGAGGTGCGGGTAACGGGCTTTTGCCCACTCGCACTGCTCGCGGGAAATCGTCACGCCTACACACTGCACGCCGTAATGCTCAGTGGCATAGGACATGAAGCTGCCCCACCCGCATCCGATGTCCAACACCCGCTGACCAGGTTTCAAATCCAACTTGCGGCATATCAGGTCGAGTTTAGCGTTCTGCGCCTCTTCCAGCGTTGTGGCTTCTTTCCAGTACCCGCAGGTATAGGTCATGCGAGGGTCAAGCATGGCCTCGTAAAAATCATTGCCCAAGTCGTAGTGCTGTTCCCCCACCTGCCAGGCACGGTCTTTATTCTGTAGGTTCAATAGCTTGGCCTTGACGGCATGCAGTAATAACCCCGCGGGACTGACCATGTCCGCCACACCTGCTCGCAGGAGCCGCGCAAAAAATTCGTCCAGGTGCTCTGCTTCCCAGTCCCCGTCCATATAGGCTTCGCCAAGGCCAAGGTTGCCTTCAGCCAACGCCCGTTCCGGTACACCGGGTTTATTCAGCGTCAAGTCCCAAGGCTGTACGCCATGCATGCCAATACCTGCTCGGGTTAACAATTGCTGGGCAAACTGTAAAGAGCTGGACGCATGATCATGAGACACAGAGGAAGCGGGTGAACCTGAAAGCTTGGTTTGCATAGCTATCACCTGTCCGAACGTTTTATCTAATGGATAGATTCCTGATGGGAAGTACATGGCAGTGTAGTGACTATCATTTGATAGCAAGACAATAGGGTGGTTCGGCTGCAAGGCGGCTCGGCGTGCAGAACAGGACAGGGGGTTATTTACTAAGCAAGGTGGAGGGTAAGCCGCTGCTTGTTTTGCAAACAGCGGCTTTAGCAGAAAAGTGCCTTACCCAGCAGGCAATAATGGCCCGCGTCTTATACCTTGGGCGGCTTGGGAAGCAGGCCGTCATTACGGAACATTTGGCGTATGCCACGTACCGCCTGGCGGATTCGGTCTTGGTTTTCAATCAAGGCAAACCGTACGTGGTCGTCACCGTAATCTCCAAAGCCTATACCTGGCGAGACGCACACCTTTGCTTCGGCCAGCAGTTTTTTGGCGAACTCCAGTGAGCCCATGGCGGCATACGGCTCAGGTATCTTGGCCCATACATACATCGATGCCTTAGGGTTTTCTACCATCCAACCGGTTTCGTGCAAGCCTTTGACCAAGGTGTTGCGGCGCTGACGATACTGGTCGGCGATGTCCTTCACGCAGGTCTGATCGCCTTCCAAGGCTGCGATAGCGGCCACTTGAAGCGGGGTGAAGGTCCCATAGTCGTGATAGCTCTTGATGCGCGCCAGCGCCGCTACCAGTTCCGGGTTGCCGACCATGAAGCCTATGCGCCAGCCGGCCATGTTGTAGCTCTTAGACAGCGTGAAAAACTCGACGGCAATGTCCTTTGCACCAGACACCTGCATGATGGAAGGGGCTTTCCAGCCGTCATACACAATGTCGGCGTACGCCAGGTCGTGTACAACCAACACGTCATACCGCTTGGCCAGCTCTACCACACGCTCGAAAAAGTCCAGCTCCACACACTGCGCCGTGGGGTTGGACGGGAACCCCAGAATCATCATCTTTGGCTTGGGAATGGACTCGCGAATGGCCCGTTCCAGCTCATTGAAGAAGTCCACACCCGGTACCAGCGGTACAGAGCGTACCTGGGCCCCGGCAATGACCGCACCGTAAATGTGGATGGGATAACTGGGATTGGGTACCAATACCGTGTCGCCCTGATCAAGCGTGGCCAGCATCAGGTGAGCCAGGCCTTCCTTGGAGCCAATGGTCACAATGGCTTCATGCTCTGGGTCGATGTCGACGCTGTAACGGTCCGCGTACCACCGGGAAATAGCCCGGCGCAAACGAGGAATACCCCTGGAGGTGGAATAACCATGGGTATCGTCGCGCTGAGCAACACTGATCAGTTTCTCGACGATATGAGGCGGGGTTGCGCCATCAGGGTTGCCCATGCTCAGATCGATGATGTCCTCACCGCGGCGACGCGCAGCCATCTTCAAGTCGGCAGTAATGTTGAATACATAGGGGGGAAGGCGGTCAATGCGCGCAAACCGGCGCGGCGAACGGAGTTCGGCCATGGTGTCCTCAGCGTACGTAAGCGCCCGGAACCGTCCGAGCGACGTGAGCCAGATCGCTGGCTCGCAGCGACAATAAGGGCAGTAACCTTGCAAAGTCCAGAAAATATTCAGGCAAAAAAAACCGGGCCTGTGTGAGGGCCCGGTTTTCGTTACCACCTTGTTTAAGGCAAGGCAGACGTTAGCAATACACCTGCTGATACTTTGAAGTCCACCGACATCATCACGCTCAACGCAGTGATCGTGAAGATCGAGAACACAAAGAGCTTGCGTGCCCATACGCGGTCGTCAGTAGCCTTGTAGCCCGTCCACGCCATGTACAACCAATACATGCCCATGGCTGCTGCAACCGCCATGTAGCTCAGCCCTGCATAACCGCACAGTGTGAGCATCAGGGTAGCTACGACAAAAGCCAGGATGTAGTAGAGGATATGGCGTTTGGCCACGAGAATCCCCCGCTCCACCGGCAGTACCGGAATGGAAGCAGCGCGATAGTCATTGAAGCGGAAAATCGCGATGGCATAGGAATGTGGCATTTGCCACAGGCTGAACATGACCAGCAGGGTCAACGCGGCGATGTCGAACTGACTTGTCACCGCCACGTACCCAATCACGGGCGGCATGGCCCCCGATAGGCTGCCTACCAACGTGCCATGAACCGACCGGCGCTTCAACCAAAGGCTATAAAGCCCTACGTAAATGGCGAAGCCGATAAAGCCACACAGCGCCGCCAGCGGGTTGGCCTGGGTATACAGCAAGCCCAGCCCAAGCACGCCCAGTACCGTGGCGTAGATCAAGGCGACCTTGATCGAAACCAAGCCTTGAACGATGGCCCGGTTCCGGGTGCGCTCCATCTTCACGTCAATGTCGCGGTCGATGCAATTGTTGAATGCACACCCGGACGCCACTACCAGTGAGGTACCGATCACCGTGGCAAGGAACACGCCGAGATCGACATGCCCTTGCGCGGCAAGAAAGAAGCCGCCTGCCACAGAAAGCACGTTACCGAAAATGATCCCCGGTTTGGTGATTTGGATAAAGTGCTTAACGGACATGCAAGCTACCTCACTTAGCTAGCATGAAGTGATGAACGCTGAACATGATCCACAACGACAGGCCCACCAGGAACGCGATGATCACTGCCGAGAAAATAAAGGCGATCACGTTCCAACGCTGCTCTGACGACCGATCCAGGTGCAGGAAGTAAATCAGGTGGACGATCACCTGAATCACTGCGAATGCCAGGACGATGGCCAGGATGGTGTCCTTGCCCATAGAGGGGAACATCACCAGGCCGAACGGAATCACTGTCAGGATGACCGACAGGATGAAGCCGGTCATGTATGACTTGGTACTGCCGTGGCTTGCACCACCAGCGGAATGGTTATCAGCCATTACAAGGTCCCCATCAGGTAGACAACGGTGAACACACAGATCCAGACGACGTCCAGGAAGTGCCAGAACAGGCTCAGGCAGCTCATCCGGGTCTGGTTGGTGGTGGTCAGGCCGCTCTTGCTGATCTGAGCCATCATCACTGCCATCCACAGCAGGCCACTGGACACGTGTAGCCCGTGGGTACCTACCAAGGTGAAGAACGCTGACAGGAACCCGCTGCGCTGAGGCCCGTAGCCTTCTTCAATCAGCTTGTGGAACTCATTGAGTTCCATGCCGATGAAGCCGAGGCCAAACAGGAAGGTAATGAACAACCACATCATTACCTTGCTCTTGTCACCCTTGTGCATCGCAAGCATGGCGAAGCCGAAGGTAATGGAGCTGAACAGCAGCAGGAAGGTTTCGACCAGGACGTAATCCAGCTCGAAAATCTCGTGCCCCGAAGGCCCCCCTGCGAAGTTGCCGGACAACACCCCGTACGCGGCGAAAATCGACGCGAACAGGATGCAGTCTGTCATCAGGTAGATCCAGAAGCCGAAGACAGTCATGCCCCCGGCATCGTGGTGATCGTCGTGCCCATGCTCATGGCTATGGGCGACTTCACCGTGCAAAACGGTATTAGTCATGGTTAAACCTTCTCCAACGTGGAGTTCACACGAGTACCGCTGTTAATACCTGCATTGGCATTGGCCAGGGCGCGCTGACGCTCGCCTTCGATACGGGCAACTTCGGCTGCGGGAACGTAGTAGTCGATATCGTCGTCGTAGCTGCGAATGATCAAGGTAACGATCATGCCCACGAACCCTACTGCGGCCGCCCACCAGATGTGCCAGATCATGGCAAAGCCAAAGATCAGGCTGAACGCTGCGATGACGAAGCCCATGCCGGTGTTGCGAGGCATATGGATCTGCTTGTAGTCAGCGGCATTTGCAGTCGCTTCACCGCGCTCTTTCATGCCCCAGTATGCGTCCAAGTCAGACACCACTGGCAGTTCGGCAAAGTTGTAGAACGGTGGTGGCGACGAGGTGGACCACTCCAGTGTACGGCCATCCCATGGGTCGCCGGTTACGTCCACATTCTTGTGACGGTCACGGATCGACACATAGAGTTGCAGCAACTGGAAGCCAATACCGGCGGCTACGAACAGTACACCTACCATGGCTACGTAGAACCAAGGCGTCCATTCCGGGTTATCGGTATGGTTCAGGCGACGGGTCATGCCCATGAAGCCCAGGATGTAGAGCGGCATGAAGGCGAAGTAGAAGCCGACCAGCCAGCACCAGAACGAGTATTTACCCAAACGCTCGTTCAACTTGAAGCCGAAGGCTTTCGGGAACCAGAAGGTGAACCCTGCCAGGTAGCCGAAGACTGCACCGCCAATGATCACGTTGTGGAAGTGAGCGATCAGGAACAGGCTGTTGTGCAACACGAAGTCTGCACCCGGTACGGCCAGCAGCACGCCGGTCATACCACCGATACTGAAGGTCACGATAAAGCCCACGGTCCATAGCATCGGCGTCTTGAACTCGATCCGGCCACGGTACATGGTGAACAGCCAGGTGAAGATCTTCACACCCGTCGGCACGGCGATAATCATCGTCATGATGCCGAAGAAGGCGTTGACGTTGGCACCGGCGCCCATGGTGAAGAAGTGGTGCAGCCATACGATGAACGACAGTACGGTAATCGCGATCGTGGCCCATACCAGTGATACGTAGCCGAACAACCGCTTCTTGGAGAAGGTAGAGGTGACTTCCGAGAACACGCCGAATGCCGGCAGGATCAGGATGTATACCTCAGGGTGGCCCCACGCCCAGAACAGGTTGACGTACATCATCGGGTTGCCACCAAGCTCGTTGGTGAAGAAATGCATACCCAGATAACGGTCAAGCGACAGCAGCAGCAGTGTTGCGGTAAGGATCGGGAACGATGCAGCGATCAGGATTGCAGTGCAGAGGCAGTTCCAGGTGAACACCGGCATTTTCATCAGGGTCATGCCAGGGGCACGCATCTTCAGAATGGTAACGATGAAGTTCACACCGGTAAGCAATGTCCCCAGGCCGGAGATCTGCAAGGCCCAGATATAGTAGTCGACCCCCACGCCCGGACTGTATTGCAGCCCTGACAGCGGTGGATAAGCTACCCAACCGGTTTTTGCGAATTCGCCAACACCCAGAGAGATGTTTACCAACAACGCGCCTACCACGAAGAACCAGAAACTCACCGAGTTCAGGAACGGGAAGGCAACGTCACGGGCGCCAATCTGCAGCGGCACGACGATGTTCATCAGGCCGATCATGAATGGCATGGCCATGAAGATGATCATGATCGTACCGTGAGCGGTAAAGATCTGGTCATAGTGTTCAGGCGGAAGGTAGCCGGTGGAGCCTCCAACAGCCATGGCCTGCTGCGTACGCATCATGATGGCGTCGGCGAAGCCACGGATCAGCATGATGATGGCAACCGCGATGTACATCACGCCGATTTTTTTGTGGTCGACAGAGGTGAACCACTCTTTCCAGAGATAGCCCCACTTCTTGTAGTAGGTGATCGCCGCGAACACACCAGCCCCAAGCACGGCAACGACGGCAAGTGTCACCATCACTATCGGCTCGTGGAAGGGTACCGCTTCCAGAGTTAATTTACCGAACATCTTTTACTCCTCTGCCCCAGCAGCTGAATTCTCACTTACTTCCTTACCTTCCTTGCCAAGCACACCCTTCTCATGCATTCCAGGTTTGCCGCTGTTCATGCCTTCATACTTATCGATGATGGTGTGGAACAGATTAGGCGTAGCCGAGGAATACAGTGCGACAGGGTTCTTCTCACTTGGCTTGACCAGTGCTGCATATTCGGCCGAATCAAGCTTTTTCGGTGAATTGCGGACTTCGTTAACCCAGCTGTTGAAGCCTTCCTGACTCGTGGCTTGCGCCTGGAAGGTCATGCCGGTAAAGCCTGCGCCGCTGTAGTTGGAAGAGATACCCTGGTAGTCGCCATCTTGGTTGGCGATCAAATGAAGCTTGGTCTGCATACCCGCCATGGCGTAGATCTGGCCGCCCAGCGCTGGAATGAAGAAGGAGTTCATCACGGCGTCCGAAGTGATCTCGAATGCTATCGGCGTATGCGAGGGGAAGACGATCTTGTTGACCGTTGCGATCCCTTGGTCCGGGTAGATGAACAGCCATTTCCAGTCGAGGGCCACAACCTGAATGCGCACGGGCTTAACGTCGGAGTCCAGCGGGCGGTAAGGGTCCAGGTGGTGGGTAGAGACGTACGTCACATAGCCCAGAACGGCGATGATGATGAGTGGAACACCCCACACCACGGCTTCGATCTTGGTGGAGTGAGCCCATTCAGGCGCGTAGGTGGCGTTGCGATTCGACGCGCGATATCTCCAGGCGAACCACAAGGCCATGACGATCACTGGAATAACGACAGTGAGCATCAAGCCAAAGGCCAGGAGAATCAGGTTTCTCTCATCGATGCCTACCTGCCCCTTTGGATTGAGCAGGGTCCAGTCGCACCCACTGAGAAAAAGCATGCCGAAAAAGGGCAATATGCCTAACAGTCTGGGGTAACGCTTTTTACTCATCTCACGACCTCTAAAGCTTGCTTCAATGCAATGTGTGTTGTGATCGCCAACACTTTGTGCCGCCAAGCGTTAGCATTTTTTCCAAGTTCGACCACGGCTACCTGACGACCAGACACTGGTGTAGGCAACCTGTGTTCGCGGAGCGCTTAAATTGCTTTGACTTGTCGATTATAGGCAAGTCGCCCGATCATGCTGCATTCCGTTGAAGCGGATACCGTGTGGATAGACAACCGGACACTGCAAGCGCCTCGCGCTGATTGGAAAAAAAGGCTTATGCCTTGATTTCCAAGGGCCTGGAGAGGTGGGCAAACGGAAATTGCCGCGATTGTAGTGAGCTAGCCCCACGATGAATATGACTTATATAGCAACAGTACATTGCAAATTATGCAACAATCCAGACCTATTACAACCCCTTGCGACATGATGTCGCACCGCAGCCGAAACGGCTGAAAGCTGTGCAATGTATGGCTTTCAGGCGTTTGCACAACTTAAGGCAGAAGTGGCTAGGCCGCTTTCAGGGCAATGCCCGGCACGATTCATGACTGGCGCCGGTTACGCCAGATACCCAAAGGCACAAGAACCAGCGTAAGCGCGAAGGCGACTAGCGCCCACTGCGCCAGTGACAGGCCGAGGATGGGCGGATAGGCGGTAGTGCAAAAGCCCTGAACCTCAAAGACGGATGGAAGAATCTTTGCAAAGGGCAATCCATCCACAATGGGCTGTAGGGTATCCACGCCGCAATTAGACAAAGGATGCGCCAATACCCAGGCATGCTTACCCGCCGCCGCCAGTCCGCCCATGGCGCTGACCACCACCAATACTTCACAAACGGTAAGGCCGCGCCGCCCAGCCATCGCGGCCCCTGCGAACGCAAATACCGCGATGGACAGGAACGCGTAGCGCTGAAGAATACACAACGGGCACGGTGCTTCGCCGAGCACTACTTGCAAATACAAGGCACCGCCCAGCAGTGCGATGCAAATAAAACCAAGCAGCACGAGAAAGCGCCGTTCGCGGGTTAGTGGGTGTTGAGTTTGGGTCATGGAGAGTCCTGGCCGGTTCGCTGCGCGGCATAAGGGTAGCACCGTTCATCAGCCGCTATGTAAGGCTGTAGAGATTAAAGAGAGGTTAACCGAAATGGATAAAGCTCGCTTTGGCTGATCGCCCATTGCTTGAGCTGGAGCGCCTACAAAGATGCTGCCTGCGAGAGACAGGCCTGGCTGGAAGCGTAAAGGGTTCAAGGCCTGCCCTCCCCTGCCGATAACAGTGTGTACGTCTCGGCGGTTGCGCCGTCATTGCTTTAGAAGGTAGCCATGTCCGACCCACGCGCTGAATCACTTTCGCTTCTATTATTTACCTTGCGCAGCGGCAAGTTGATGGCAATCAATCTTCTCAAGGTAAGCGAGATCATTCCCTGCCCAACCTTGACTCGATTGCCAGATTCGCATCCACACGTGCGGGGCGTCACCACCTTGCGGGGCGCCTCGCTTTCAGTGATAGACCTGAGCCGCGCCATAGGCGAACGCCCTCTGGACGACCCCTCCAGCGGATGCCTCATCGTTACGGATGTCAGCCGCTCACGGCAGGGGCTGCACGTGCAGGCGGTAAGCAAAATCATCCACTGCCTTTCTACAGATATCCGCCCGCCACCTCATGGTTCCGGAGCACGTTCGTTTATTACCGGCGTCACTCAGGTGGAAGGGACGCTGGTGCAAGTACTGGATATCGAAAAAGTCATCCATGGCATTACCCCGGCCAGGCCTCAGACCAGCAACGACGACCTTACGCCAGAACAGCTGCGCCTGTTGAGCGGTGCCAAGATCCTGGTCGTGGACGACAGCCAGGTTGCATTGCAGCAGTCGGTGCTGGCATTACGCAGCCTGGGCCTTGAGTGCCGGACGGCACGTAGTGCCAAGGAGGCGATGGCCTGTCTGCTCGAACTTCAGGGTACGCCAGGGGAAATCAATATCGTGGTATCGGACATTGAGATGCCAGAGATGGACGGTTATGCGCTAACCCGCACCTTGCGGGACGCGGGGGACTTCAACCACTTGTATGTTTTGCTTCATACGTCCCTGGACAGCGCGATGAATGGCAGCCGGGCAGCCGATGCCGGTGCGGATGCAGTGCTGACGAAGTTCTCGTCACCTGAGCTGACCGAGTGTTTGATACGTGCAGCGGATATCGTGGCCAAGGGCAAGCGCGCGCATCCGCGCAGTTGAGCCTCAAAGCCGTACGAACAATGTGCACAATTGCGCTAGCCAGCCCTCGGCGCCCTGAGCACCTTGCGGGGACAACACCTGGGCCGCACCAGCAAAACCAAGGACAAGCAGCCCGGCGGTGAAAGGGTAGGCAGTGGGCATACAGACGCTCTTACTGAGTATTTGCGTCTTAGTGTGTCTTTGCCTATCGTGCCTTTCTATAAGCCGTATCTGGAGATTCTGTAGGAAACGGCACCTGAGGCGGACGGATTAATCTGCTGCCAGGTTATTAACCTATTCACCTACCTGCTCTAAACGCCCACTCAAAACGCCAGCCTGTAGCTGGCGCGAGTGGGATGCTTGTCTTAGCTGGCGCGGGCGATATTACGCAGCGCCTTGATCTGGTCATGAGTACGCTGCACACCATGGAACTGGCGCTCAACGATCGCATACACGTGAGCCGGCAGTGGTTCGGCCAAAGCCTCTTTATAGGCCTTGATGGCCACGTCTTCGCCGCGCTCAGCTTCGTTAAGCACTGCTTCTTCGCTCTTGCCGGTAACCAACGACTTGAGATCTACCCAACGACGGTGCAGGTCGCCGCTCAGGCTGGTGGAATCTTCAGGACTGCCGCCCAGGTTAGTGACTTCAGTCTGCAGCTCGCCTGCAGCAGTACCGCACTCTTGCGCATGCTTGAGAAATAGCGCTTTAAGCTCCGGATTCTTGACGTCCTCTGCACAGGCTTTGAACCCTTCCTGGCCGTCTTTGCACGTTTCGATCAGGTGGTTCAGCACCTTTACAACATCTTCACCGGACTTCGTCATGTTCACTTCTCCATTAGGTAGACTATGGAAAACGTTTTGCAGATGACGTGCCAACCCTTAAACATTTTAAAAGCCATTAAATATCAATGGTTTAAGATGAATTAAATTTAAGCGAACCGTTCCGAATGCAACGCAGTGCCTTCGGCACGTTGCAAAATGCACGTATTCACCTTGAAAGGACACCACAGATGGATTTCCAGAAGATGGAATCGCTGCTAACAATGCGTATGCCCTACGGAAAATACAAAGGCCGTTTGCTGGCTGACTTGCCAGGCCCTTATTTGGGATGGTTCGCACGGCAAGGATTCCCCCATGGGGAGCTTGGGGCACTGTTAGCCCTGATGTATGAAATTGATCACAACGGGCTAAGTGACCTACTACAGCCTTTGAGGCTGAAACACGCGGCGCCCGCCCTGCAGTAAAAGGTGCGCTAACGCGCACCTTTTCAAGTGTGACCGTCACCTCAGCTGGCTTAGAACAGGGCTACGGCCTCACGGCTGCTCTGCTCGACCTGCGCCCATTGACCCGCGCTAACCCACGCTTTGTCGAGCATCCAAGTGCCACCCACACACATGACATTGGGGAGGTCCATGTAAGTCTTGGCGTTCCCTACGTTCACACCACCTGTAGGGCAGAAACGCACATCGCCGAAGGGCCCGGCGAAGGCCTTGATCGCCGCTACGCCGCCACAGATTTCGGCTGGAAACAGCTTGAAGCGCCGATAACCCAAGGCATACCCCATCATGATTTCCGACGCTGTAGCAATGCCTGGCAGCAAAGGAACAGGGCTATCTACCCCGGCCTCGAGCATGGCTTGCGTGGCGCCCGGCGTCACCACAAACTGCGCACCCGCCTGTTCGACGGCGGACAGCATGTCCCGGTCCAAGACAGTGCCTGCGCCCACGATCAACTCTGGGCGATGCTCACGCAGCATCTTGATCGCCTTGAGCCCGTACTGGGACCGCAGGGTGATTTCCAGGCAGGTCAGCCCGCCAGCTGCCAGTGCATCTGCCATGGGTAGAATTTCGCGTTCGGCATTAATGACGATCACCGGCAAGATTCGCGCCTTCAGCGCTATCTCATCGATGCGTTTAACCTTGTCCGCCATGCGGGCGTGTTGTTCAGGCGTCATAACGGCTGATCCTTGGCTCATAGGCACCGGTGCGGGCCCGGTGGGTTATTGAAAGTAAATGACGCAACTACAGGGCGTTAAATGTCGCCGTACCACGATCTGCCGTCTCGGGTAATCAACGCAATGGAACTCATGGGCCCCCAGGAGCCGGCAGCATAAGGCTTGGGCGCATCGCCTGACTTCTTCCAGCCGGCGATCAACTGGTCACACCAACGCCAGGCGTATTCAATTTCATCCTTGCGTACGAACAGATTCTGGTTGCCCTGCATGACTTCCAGCAACAACCGCTCATAGGCATCGGGAATCCGGGTACTGCGATAGGTATCGGAGAAATTCAGCTGCAAAGGACCGCTGCGCAAGTGCATGCCCTTGTCGAGCCCCTGCTCTTTGGTCATCACCCGCAACGAAATACTTTCATCAGGCTGCAACCGGATAATCAGCTTGTTGCTGATTTGCAGTCGCTGCTCGGGGGCAAAGATATAGTGCGGCGGTTCTTTGAAGTGAATCACGATTTGCGAGAGCTTCTCTGGCATACGCTTGCCGGTACGCAAGTAGAACGGTACACCCGCCCAACGCCAGTTACGGATGTCTGCGCGCAGGGCCACAAAGCTTTCTGTATCGCTCTGGGTATTAGAGTTCTCTTCTTCAAGGTACCCCGGCACGGCACGGCCTTCGCTATAGCCCGCGATGTACTGGCCTCGCACGACATGCGTGCTCAAGCCTTCGCCGGTGATAGGCGACAGCGCTTTAAGCACTTTCACTTTTTCGTCGCGGATGGCATCAGCAGACAGGTCCGCTGGCGGGTCCATGGCGATCAGGCATAACAACTGCAAAAGGTGGTTCTGAACCATGTCACGCAGTTGGCCGGCCTTGTCGAAGTAGCCCCAACGCCCTTCAATACCTACTTTTTCGGCAACCGTGATTTCTACATGGGAAATGTAGTTCTGGTTCCATTGCGTCTCGAACAAGCTGTTGGCGAATCGCAGAGCAATGAGGTTTTGTACCGTTTCCTTACCCAGGTAATGGTCGATACGGTACACGCGGTTCTCAGGGAAATAATGCGCAACGGCATCGTTTACCCGGCGCGAAGACTCAAGGTCATGGCCAATGGGCTTCTCGAGTACTACCCGGGTGCACTCGGCCAGCCCCACTTTGGCTAGGTTCTCACAAATGGCACCGTATACCGCGGCGGGCGTGGCGAAGTAGGCAATCACTTGGGCGGCCGGGCCAATGTGCTCGGCCAATACGGCGTAGTCTTCTGCCAGCAGAAAATCCACATGCAGGTAATGAAGGCGCTCCTTGAAACGCGCCAGGTGGTCGGCATCCAGTTCGGCCGCTGGCACGAATTCATGCAGGTGCTCGTCAATTTCCGCCAAGTGCGCTGGTGGGCCTCCCGGCTCCCGGGCCAAGGCGAACAGGCGGGTGGCCGGGTGCAATAGCCCTGCGCGCTCCAATTGATACAGCGCAGGAAACAGCTTGCGCAGCGCCAGGTCACCCAGGGCGCCGAAAAGAGCGAAAGTGCAAGGTTCGGAAATTGACAGCATGATATGGGTTCTTTTATCAAGTTGGACGAGTATTACGGGTTTATGGCCCTACGATCAAGTCGCAATGTAGTAATAAAACAACAAATACGACCTTTACTGCCACGCCGCTGGTGATCCCGTTGGCCCATCAGTACGATAGACCACCCTCACGGCAGCTGTGCCGGAATCGACCCGCGGCACCCACGGTGAGGCACCCTCGGTGTGGCACCCACGGTGCGAGCCCCCTTCACGTAGCAGGAGAATACATGGATCGCGTGCGCAACCTTCTGGAACAAATCCAGGGTCGCCTTGAAGAGCTTAACAAGGCAGAGCGGAAGGTGGCCGAGGTGATTCTTAGCAACCCTCAACAAGCCACGCGGTTTAGTATCGCTGCCTTGGCCCAGGCCGCCAAGGTCAGTGAACCCACAGTGAATCGCTTTTGCCGCTCCTTCGCTGTAAGTGGGTACCCGGAGCTCAAGCTTCAATTGGCGCAGAGCCTGGCCAGCGGCGCAGCCTACGTCTGTCGCGCAGTGGCGCCGGACGATGACCCTGCCGCGTATACCCAAAAGATCTTTTCTAGCGCCATTGCCTCGCTGGACAGCGTTTGTAAACAGCTGGACCCGCAGTTGGTCAGCCGCGCCGTAGATATGATGATCCAGGCACGTCAGATCCACTTCTTTGGCTTAGGGGCTTCAGCCCCTGTGGCCCTGGACGCCCAACACAAGTTTTTCCGCTTCAACCTGGCGGTCTCGGCCCATGCGGATGTGCTGATGCAGCGGATGCTGGCTTCAGTGGCGCACACCGGGGAGCTGTTCGTGATTATTTCCTACACGGGGCGAACACGGGAATTGGTCGATGTGGCGAGGATTGCGCGCGAGAACGGCGCGTCTGTGCTGGGGTTGACGGCAGCCGGCTCTCCTCTCGCGCTGGCAAGCAGCTTGAGCCTCAACATACCGCTGCCGGAAGACACCGACATCTATATGCCCATGACCTCGCGGATCATTCAGCTCACTGTGCTGGACGTATTGGCAACCGGCATGACACTGCGCCGCGGCTCGGATTTCCAGCCGCATTTACGCAAGATCAAAGAGAGCCTCAACGCCAGCCGCTACCCCTTGGAAGAGGGCTGAGGCCGGCGCGGCCACCACAGGACGTGATGGCGCGGCAGAGTAAGGCTGTCTACCTTTAGAACTTCGACTGCACTTTCAGGCCAGCCACCAACGCGTTATCAACATCGTCCACGCCGCCTGGGCGCTTGATGTACTGCAGGTTGGGGCGCACGGTGAGCCAGTTGGTCACGTGGAAGCCGTAGTAGATTTCAGCGTCGTATTCGCTGCTGCGAATCGGCGTAAAGCGCGGGTTGTCGTAGTCCTCGACGCCGTTCAAGGCATTCGCCAGGCGAGCGTTATCGGAAACGTCGTCGTTCACATGAATGCGCGCGATACCCACGCCAATGTCGTCTTTCGGGCGACCATCGAACAGGCCCTTATAGACGAAACCAACCTGCTGGTATTGGTCCACTACGGTAGTGGCCTTGTCGTGCACGGTGGCGTTGGCAAAGATGCTCAAACCACGGCTCGCATCACCGTTGTGGCTGGTCAGTTGCTGCTGCGCCACGATCCACCAACCGTGCTTGCTGCCGTGGCTGCGGTAGTCCCCGCCGCTGGCTGCTTGCAACTGGCCGTCTTCGCCTTCGGACACATCGTTAGCCTTGCCAGTGCTGTAGTAGTAACCCAGGCGGTATTCGCCTGGCAGGCCGTTGACCGACGGCGACCACACCACTTCCACAGGCAGGATTGCGCCTTTGGTACCGCTACCGCTGAGCTTCCAGGCGTTGCCGGTTTCCAAGTAGGACGGGTTTTGTTCATACGCGCCGATCTGGGCATAGAACTCAGGGGTGATGTTGTACTTCACGCGCAGGGCCCACTGGGAGACAGGCCAGTTGTACCAAACATCACCAATCCAGTTACCCACCTGCGAGCCACAGAACGCCAGGTTCTGGAAATCGCAAGGGAAGCTGTTGAAGTCTTCGCCTTCACCGAAGCGGCCGAATTTGACGTCCAGCTTGTCGTCCATGAAGGTTTGCTTAACCCACATTTGAGTCAGGCGCCAGGTTTGACCACGGCCCCAGACTTCCTGGGAGGAGCTGAGCGTGCCAGCGCGTGGGTCGCCGACGCGGTCGTTGCTGATGTTACGTCCACTACGCTCGGTAATGGCCAGCTTGAACTCTGCGCCGTGCCAGCCGAAGAGTTTCTCCAGGTCAAGCTGCACGCCCAAGGCGAACTGGTCGGAGTAGCGGGCTGTACGGTCGTCGTTGTAGCCGCCGTTGAGGTTGGTTGCAGCTTCGCCGACATACTCAAGGGTGAAGTCATAACCTTTGTCGTACAACTCATGACGCAAGCCACCCCAGTCACCGGTGCCGTACTGAGAGGCATCATAAGGTTTGGCAGCGTAGGCGGTGGTTGCCAGCCCCATTGCGCCCAGCACCGACAGGTGCTTGACCAGCTTAAACGTGCTCACTTTAGAGGTTCTGTGCTTGTTCATTCCCTGGCTTCCCTCGTTTTCTTGTTATTAAACTTATAGTTGCACGGGCGTTACTGCCCGATTGTTCAGCGGCCACTTAACTGGGCCACGTTATTACTGCTCGATGGTGTTACCTGTGCGGCAGCCAGGCCCAGACGAGCACCGGTCGCGGCGTCGAACAACAACACTTTGTTCGGGTCAAAGCGTATATCCAGTGTGTCGCCTACATTGGGCGCCTCATCTGGGGCAACGCGGCAGCACACTTTAGTGTCGTTAAGCGTGACGAACACGAGTGTATCCGGTCCGGTGGGCTCGGTAACCTGCACCTGTGCCGGTAACCCTGGAAAAACACTGCCCGCCTGATTGACGACAATAAGCTGTTCCGGGCGCACGCCCAGAATCACGTCGCGGTCTTCGAGGCCTGGGGTTTGTACACCCAATGGCACTTCGCACTGCCCCTGCTCACTCTTGAGTACAGCCACTAACTCCGCACCACGGCGCTGCAGGCGCAGCGGGATGAAGTTCATCGGGGGCGAACCGATAAAGCTGGCAACGAATAGGTTCGCCGGATCGTTGTAAATGTCACGCGGCGTACCGAACTGCTGGATGATACCGTCCTTCATCACCGCGACTTTGTCGCCCAGCGTCATCGCTTCGATCTGGTCATGAGTCACATAGACGGTCGTGGTACGCAGCCGCTGGTGCATCAGCTTGATTTCGGTGCGCATCTCTACCCGCAGCTTCGCGTCCAGGTTCGACAGAGGTTCGTCAAAGAGGTAAATCTTTGGCCTGCGGGCCAGGGCACGCCCCATCGCCACACGCTGCTGCTGGCCGCCTGACAATTGGCCAGGCTTGCGGGTCAGCAGGTGTTCGATTTGCAGCAACTTGGCCACGCGCGCGACTTCTACGTCGATCTCAGAGGCCGGCATCTTACGGATCTTCAGGCCAAACGCAATGTTCTCGCGCACGGTCATGGTGGGATATAGCGCATAGGACTGAAACACCATGGCGATGTCGCGGTCCTTCGGGCTCATGCCGCTGATGTCGGTACCGTCCACGAGTATCGCGCCGCCCGTGATGTTTTCCAGGCCTGCGATGCAGTTCATCAGGGTAGATTTGCCGCAACCGGAAGGACCTACCAGAATCAGGAACTCGCCTGAATCGATGGACAGCTGGATGTCTTTGAGCGTGTCCGGCAGGCCACTGCCGTAGCTCTTGATTACATTACGCAGTTCAAGCGTTGCCATGTCTTACCCCTTGACCGCGCCGGCTGTGAGCCCGCGCAGGAAATACTTGCCCGCCAGTACATACACCAGCAATGTTGGTAACCCGGCGATCATTGCCGCGGCCATGTCCACGTTGTATTCCTTCACGCCGGTGCTGGTGTTGACCAGGTTGTTCAGCGCGACCGTAATCGGTTGGGCATCGCCACTGGCGAACACCACGCCGAACAGGAAGTCGTTCCAGATCTGGGTGAATTGCCAGATCAGGCACACCATGATGGTGGGGATGGACATGGGCAGCAGGATGCGCCCGAAAATCGTGAAGAAGCCTGCGCCGTCCAGGCGTGCCGCCTGCACCAGTGCGTTGGGCACACTGACGTAGAAGTTACGGAAGAACAGCGTGGTGAAGGCCAGGCCGTAGACCACATGCACCAACACCAAGCCAGCGGTCGTGTTGGCCAGGCCGATCTTGCCGAGGGTGAAGGAGGCAGGTAGCAGCACGGTCTGGAACGGCAAGAAGCAGCCGAACAGCAACAGGCCGAAGAACAGTTGTGAGCCACGGAACCGCCACATCGACAACACATAGCCGTTGAGCGCGCCCACGAAGGTGGAGATCAATACCGCAGGCACGGTGATTTTCACAGAGTTCCAGAAGAACCCGCCCACGGCACCCCAGGCCTTGCCCCACCCGGCCAGGGTAAAGCTGGCCGGCAGGCTGAGCAGATTGCCAGCGAACACGTCTTCCGGGGACTTGAAGCTGGTCAGCAGCATGACCACCAACGGCACCAGGTACACCGCGGCGGCGGCGATCAACACCGCATAAATGGCAATGCGGTCCCAGGTCAGTCCTTGCTTGAGGCGAGTGTCAGTCATGGCGCTTGCCCCGCAGTTCCGAGTACAGATAAGGCACAAGAATCGCCAGGATGGCGCCCAGCATCAGCATGGCGCTGGCCGAGCCGATTGCCATTTGCCCACGGCTGAAGGTGAACGAATACATGAAAACTGCAGGAAGGTCCGACGCGTAGCCTGGGCCACCAGCGGTCATTGCCATCACCAGGTCGAAGCTCTTGATCGCGATGTGCGCCAGGATCATGAAGGCGCTGAAGAACACCGGGCGCAGGCTGGGCAATACGATTTTCAGGTAAATGGTTGGAAGGCTGGCGCCGTCCACCTGAGCCGCGCGCACGATAGAGGTGTCTACCCCGCGCAGGCCTGCCAGGAATAACGCCATGACGAAACCGGAGGCCTGCCATACGGCCGCGATCACAATGCAGTAGATGACCCGATCCTGGTCTACCAGCCAGTCCAGGCGAAAGCCTTCCCAGCCCCAGTCGCGCAGCATTTTGTCCAAACCCAGGCCGGGGTTGAGCAACCACTTCCAGGCCGTGCCGGTGACGATCATCGACAGGGCCATGGGGTACAGGTATACCGTGCGCAAAAAACCTTCGCGGCGAATACGCTGGTCCAGCAATACTGCCAGGAACACTCCAATGAACAGACTGATGGCGATGAACATACCGCCGAAGATCATCAGGTTCTTGCTCGCGACCCACCAGCGGTCGTTGTCCATCAGCCGCGCATATTGCTGCAGGCCAACGAACTTATAGTTGGGCAAGAACGTGGAATTGGTGAACGAGAGTACAAACGTCCAGATGATGTAACCATAGAAGCCCACCAGCACGATCAGCATACTCGGCGCCAGCACCAGCTTGGGCAGCCAGCGCTGTAGGGCATCCAGGGGCGAGGCTTTGCTCAAGACCGCTACAGAGCTCATAAACAAGGGTCCGCTAAAAGCATTCGAGTTGAAACCAGTGCCCCTGGTTGCCAGGGGCGCGGCGGGGTTGACGTATTACTTGGCTGACTTGATGGCGCTAGCCAGTTGCTTGGCGGTAGCGGCAGGGTCGGCACCTGGGTTGTTGATGTAGTTGGTCACTACGTCAAAGATCGCACCCTGGACGGCCAGCGAGGTGGCCATGTTGTGCGCCATGCTTGGCTGCAGGCCGCCGCTCTTGTCGTCTGCCAGGAAGTCCTTGGCCGCCTGCTGAGCGCAGGCGTCGAAGCCGAGTTTTTCCATGTCGTTCTGCATGTCGGTACGGACCGGAATCGACCCTTTGTTGATGCTGAAGACCTTCTGGAAATCAGTACCCAGGGCAACCTTGGCAAGGTCCTGCTGAGCAGCCTGGGCACCCTTATCCTTGATTTTGAACACGGCTAAGGAGTCGATGTTGTAGGTAAAGGCTTTTTCGGTGCCAGGGAATGCCACGCACTGGTAATCCTTGCCTGCTACTTTCTTGGCAGCGGTCCATTCACTCTTGGCCCAGTCGCCCATGGCCTGCATACCGGCCTTGCCATTGATGACATCAGCGGCGGCAATGTTCCAGTCACGACCGGCACGGTTAGCGTCCATGTAGGTGGCAACTTTCTTCAGCTCGGTGAACGACTTGACCATTTCTGGGCCGGTCAGCGCGCTTTCGTCGAGGTCTACCAGGGCTTTTTTGAAGCCTTCGGGCCCCATGACCGACAGCACTACGTCTTCGAACACCGTGCTGTCCTGCCACGGCTGACCACCGTGGGCCAGGGCGATGAAGCCTGCGGCCTTGAGCTTGTCACCCGCGGCGTAGAACTCTTCCAGGGTGGTAGGCGCCTTGGCGATCCCGGCCTTTTTGAACACCTCAGGGTTGATCCACAGCCAGTTCACCCGGTGAATGTTCACTGGCACGGCCACATAATCACCCTCGTACTTGACGGTGTCCGAGACTTTCTTGGAGAGCAGCGAATCCCACTTCTCTTCCTTGGCTACGTTTTTGAGGGCATCGGTGTCGAGCAGGCCGGTGCTGGCCCATTCCTGAATATCCGGGCCTTTGATCTGGGCAACGCCGGGTGGGTTGCCGGCAACGGCACGGCTTTTGAGTACGGTCATGGCAGTGGAACCGCCGCCGCCTGCTACAGCGCCGTCTTTCCAGGTGAAACCGTCTTTCTCGACCTGCGCCCGGAGTACGTCAACAGCCGCTTTTTCACCACCGGATGTCCACCAATGAACCACTTCGACCGTACCCTTGCTATCAGCAGCATGGGCAACGAAGGGTGCAAGCGTGGCGAGGGAAATGACAGCAGCTAGGCGATTGATCGCGTTCATTGAAATACCTTCTTGTTGTTATGCATTGCAAGTCTTGTGCTTGCGCTGCGGGGAGTGTAGGCAAGGTCATTAGCGCCCCAGGTAACGAATGGATGCGCGAATGTCACTGCTTAGTTACATACATCGGTGTTGAGCCAGGCTGGTCGCCAGGCTGGGGGCCAGCGGTAACCGGGGAAGCAGCACCGACTGCAAGGCATGATAGAGATCAGGCTTGCCTCCCCAGACCTGGGCGCACGGTGCATTAGTGCAGTCCAGCTCATGGTGCCAACTGCCCTGCTGTTCATCAATCAGGTGCTCGGCCGTAAATGCCCAGAACAGCCGATACCAGTGCTCATAGCCCTCCTCACCCGTGCGCCGCAGCAGTGCTGCCGCCGCGGCAATGGCCTCGGCATGGACCCAGTGCATGCGCTGGCGAACCACAGGGCGATCTTGCCAATCGAGGGTATAGACGATCCCTTCCTGGCCATCCGCCTTCCAGGCGCTGCGGCAGGCGACTCTGAACAGGCCGCAGGCGTCTTCCAGCAGCCAGGCGGGCGGGGTGATGTCAGCCTGCGTTAACGCCGCCTCCAGGTGCAGCAGCAAACGGGCCCACTCAAACGCATGGCCTGGTGTACTGCCGTAAGGGCGGAAGGGGTCGGCCGGAGTAGCCTGGTTATAGTCCAGCAGGGGCTGCCACTGCGCCGTGAAATGCTCCAATACCCGATGCCCCTGGGGGGCCGCATGGCCATGAATGATCCGCTCACAGATGCGCAAGGCACGGTGCAGCCAGACCGGGTTAGCGGTCACGTCGGCGACGGCCAGGAACGCCTCTACACTGTGCATGTTGCTATTGGCACCACGGTAAGCCTCTTCGTTGCCCCAAGCCTGGTCGAAGTGCTCGCGCATTGCACCTTCCTGTTCACACCAGAAGCGCTGCTCGATGACCTCAAGGGCCTCGGCGAGCAGCGCTTGAGCACGCGGCCGGCCGGCCACCGCAGCGGAACTGGCAGCCAGCGCCACGAACGCATGCAGGTAGGCCGCCTTGCCGGTATCACCGTCCACGGCGTTGGCCGTGGCGTACCAGCCGCCATGGCTATGATCTTTGAGGCAGCCCGACAGCGCGCTTACGCCGTGATCGACCAGCCGCGCAAAGCCGGGCAGCCCCTGTAGATCTGCCAGCGCAAAGCTATGCACCATGCGCGTGGTGATCAACAATTGAGCAGGCGCAGCGGTGAGTTGCCCGCGCTCATCCAGGTAGCCGAAACCCTCCGGCAAACGTGCAGCCTTGGCGAAGGCCAACAAACGCTGGCCCTCGTTCGCTAGCCAATGGTGGTGGCCGGCTGCATTGAGCCAGCTGCTGAAGTGCAGGGTTAACCTCTCCATACATTCCTCATTGTTCTTGTTCAGTACACAAGTCTACTCACGCCGGGCCGCCCTACGGGTCACGAAGCGTGCGTGAATGTCACCGCCCGGTGACCTGTCAACTCATGCCCTTGGTAGCGCCAACGTGACGCGTAACCCGCCTTGCGGAAGGTTTTCCAGGCTGAGTTCGCCGCCATGGCTGTGAGCGATGTTGCGCGCGATGCCCAAGCCCAACCCATACCCTTGCTGGTTGGTGGACAACCGAAAATCCGGCTCAAATACTTTCTCTAGCCGCTGCGGCGGGATACCAGGACCTTCGTCATCCACATGCAGTACGAAACAGCGCGCGTCATCGACGACCGACACGTGGGCGCGCTGACCATACTTGAGGGCATTGTCGATCAGGTTACCCATGCACCGCTTAAGGGCTAGCGGTTTACCTGCGTAGGGCCGCCGGGCCTCGCCAGTCAGGGTCACGCGCCCTGAGCCGTCCAGGGCGGTGTAAGGCTCAACCAGGCAGTCGAGCACCTGATTGAGGTCCACGGGTTCGATATTTTCGTGGATATCGGTGTCTTTGACGCATTGCAGCGCGCCTTTGACCAGTAACTCGAGCTCGTCGAGGTCACGGCTGAATTTGGCCTGCAGCGCCTCGTCTTCCAACAGCTCGACCCGTAGCCGCAACCGCGTGATGGGCGTACGAAGGTCGTGCGAGATGGCGCTGAACAGCTGGCTGCGCTCGGTCAGGTAACGGCTGATACGTGCACGCATGGCATTGAAGGCTCGGCTCACTTCCACCACCTCGCTACCGCCGCCTTCTACCAGCGGTTCGTCTACTTCAGCCCCCAGCGATAGCTCACGCGCAGCCCGTGCCAGGCGCTTGAGCGGGCGGCTTTGCCAATGCACCAGCAGGCCGATGAACAGCAGCAAGAACGCGCTGGTCAGCGCAATAAACCACACCTGCTGGGTAGGCAGCCCCTCCTCTTGCAGCAGGGTATAGGGCTCGGGCAGCAACGAGGCGATGTACAGCCACTCGCCCTCCCCCAGGCGAATCTGGGTCACCATCACCGGCGGGTTCACGGGTTCCAGCGTCAACGCATAGTGGGCCCACGAGCGGGGTAACTCGTCCAGGCTCAGGCCACTGTTGAAAATACGCAGGTCTTGTGGATGCACGAACTGCACCGACAACTCGACGTTGGCGGGCAACTGCTGGTGGAGTACATCAGTCACCGCCTCGATGACGGCGCTGCGGCGCAGGGTTGGCCCCAGCACGCGCATTTCCAGTGGCTTATCGTTGAGAGAAACCACGAACCGCGTGCCGCCCATGCTGCGCAACTGGTCCAGTACCAACGGGCGATAAGCCAGCGGCAGTGAGCGAAAGTAACTGGCGCTGGCCGACATGGAATGGGCCAGGCTGCGGGCACTGGTCACCAGCCCTTCCAGTTGCGTTTCCCGTAGCTGGGACAACCAGATCACACTCGACAGCGCCTGGCCCAGCAGCACAGCCAGCAACGTGAGCAGCAACATGCGCCTGAGCAGCGAGCGAGGCAGTGGCAAACGCCTAAGCAGTGACAACGTTGGCTGCCAGCAGGTAACCGCTACCGCGCACCGTACGAATCAAGCGGGGCGGTTTTTCGGTGTCGCGCAGCCGCTGCCGCAGCCGGCTTACGGCCATGTCTACGATACGGTCCAGCGGCATGGGTTCACGCCCCCGGGTCGCATTGCCGATCGTGTCGCGGTCGAGGATTTGCTGAGGGTGGTCGAGGAACAGCTTGAGCAGGGCGAAATCGGCACCGGAAAGGATCACTTCCTCGCCGTCCACATGAAACAGGCGGTGACTGACCACATCGAGCCGCCACTCATCGAAGGCCAGCAGTTCCCCCGCTCGCTCACTCCCAAACTGCGCCCGACGTAGCAGGGCCTTGATGCGTGCTTGCAGCTCGCGCGGGTTGAAGGGCTTGCCCAGGTAATCGTCGGCGCCCAGCTCCAGCCCCACGATCCGGTCGGCCTCATCGGAGCTGGCCGTCAGCATGATGATCGGCACCTGAGCCTGACGCGGGTGCTGCCGCGCCCAACGGCACAGGCTGAAGCCGTCTTCGTCAGGCAGCATGATGTCGAGAATCACTAAATCGAAGCTGGCGCCATTGAAGGCCTCGCGAAAACTGTGCCCATCGCTGACCGCATTGACCTGAAAGCCGGCCCGGCCCAGGTAGGCGGTCAGCAGTTCGCGAATGTCCTGGTCGTCGTCGACCAGGAGGATGGTTTTACCGGCAGTGCTCAAGGGTGTAATTCCTGTGGGCCCGGGTCGTCGCCCGTTCGCCGCCGATTAGACGCCTAGACCGGCCCCTCCCGCAAGGCCACACCTGCCCCGATAAGCCCCGAGAACTCGGCAGTCACGACCCAAACCGGCACATTTGAGAAATAACCGCTCATGCAGCCTTTGTCTGCGAAGCTTTCATTGAAGCCACTGGCCAGGAACAACTCGATGAACCGGGGGATCACTCCGCCCACGATATACACGCCCCCCAGCGCTCCTACGGTCAGTACATTGTTGCCCGCGACGCGGCCCAGAAAGCGGCAAAACTGGTCGATGGCTTGACGTGCCACCGCATCCCCTGCGAGCGCCAGCTCAGTGACCTGAGCAGGCTTGGTTGCAGTCACGGGGCGCCCGTCCAGTGCGCAAATCGCTTGATACAGGCGCAACAGCCCGCCGCCACTAAGAATGGTTTCAGCGCTTACATGACCAATTTCATTCTGAATATGCTGGCGAAGGCGTGCTTCACGCTCGCTGCCCACAGGCAGGTCCACATGCCCGCCCTCACCCGGTAGTGCCATGAAGTGCCCGCTGCCCAGGTTTAGCAAAGTGCCTACCCCAAGGCCGGTGCCGGGGCCGATCACCACGGCAGGCCGGGCTAGGTCGGCCTGGCCTTCGCGCACGGCCTGGTATTCTCCGGGCTGCAGCCGGGTCATGCCCAGCGCCATGGCCGTAAAGTCATTGATAAGCAACAGCCGATCTACCTTCAAGGTTGCGCAGAAGGCCTTTTGGCTGATGCGCCAATGGCTGTTGGTGAAACGGAACTCGTCACCATTCACCGGGCCCGCTACCGCCAGGCAGACCGATGTCACTGCGCCCACCTCCAACCCCTGCCCTTGCAGGTAGTGTGCGATGGCTTGCTCCGGGCTGGTGTAGTCAGCGGTGGAAAAAACCTGTACCTCACGCATCTCGTCGTTTTCCCATAGGGCAAAACGTGCGTTGGTGCCGCCGATATCACCTACCAGTGCCAATGTCATTTAAGGGCTCCCAAAGCCGAAGTGAAGGCGCTAGCGCCCTGTTCGGCCGAGCTGAACGCCATTCGCATGAAACTGAACAATTCGCGACCACAGCCTTGGCTGCTGTCGACGCTCGGTAAGACCGCGTCACGCGCTGCCAATTCGGCGGCGTCTACCATGATCTGCAATGTGCCTGTGGTGCCGTCCACGCGGATGACGTCGCCGTCGCGCACTCGCGCCAAGGGCCCGCCATCAATTCCTTCGGGGCAGACATGAATCGCGGCCGGGATCTTGCCCGAAGCACCCGACATTCGTCCATCGGTAACCAACGCGACCTTAAAGCCTCGGTCTTGGAGCACGCCCAGGAAAGGGGTCATCTTGTGCAGTTCGGGCATGCCGTTGGCGCGCGGCCCCTGGAAACGAACCACGGCCACAAGGTCATACTCCAGCTCACCGGCCTTGAATGCATCCGCCAACTGCTGTTGGTCCTCGAACACCCGGGCCGGTGCTTCTACCACACGAAACTCCGGAGCCACTGCAGACACCTTCATCACCCCACGGCCCAGGTTGCCTTCCATGACGCGCAACCCGCCCTCAGTGGAAAACGGCCGGCTTGCCGGGCGCAAAATAGTCTCTTCAAGGCTGGCCTGCGGGCCATCGCGCCATACCAGCTTGCCGTTATCCAGGAACGGCTCACGGGTGTAGGCCGTCAGGCCTTTGCCCAGCACTGTGTTGACGTCTTCATGCAGCAGCCCCGCGCCCAACAGCTCCCGAATCAGGAAGGCCATACCGCCGGCCGCCTGGAAGTGGTTGATGTCCGCCTTGCCGTTGGGGTAGACGTGCGACAGGGTAGGCACCACTTCGGAAAGATCGGCCATGTCTTGCCAGGTCAACTGGATGCCCGCCGCCATGGCGATGGCCGGCAGGTGCAGGGTGTGGTTGGTAGAGCCGCCCGTGGCGTGAAGTGCCACGCAAGCGTTGACCAACGCGCGCTCATCGACGATCTCGCCCAGCGGCATGAAATTGCCACTCGCCTTGGTGATACGCACCGCCTGTTGCGCGGCCTCGACCGTCAAGGCTTCGCGCAGGGCCGTATTGGGGTTGATAAAGGAGGCGCCCGGCAAGTGCAGCCCCATCACTTCCATCACCAACTGGTTGGTGTTGGCAGTGCCATAGAAGGTGCAAGTGCCAGGGCCGTGGTAGGACTTCATCTCAGATTCGAGCAGCTCCTCCCGGCTGGCCTTGCCTTCCGCGTAGCGCTGGCGCACGTCTGCTTTTTCTTTGTTGGAAATGCCTGAAGGCATGGGGCCGCCTGGCACGAAAATAGTGGGCAGGTGGCCAAAGCGCAATGCACCGATCATCAGCCCAGGTACGATTTTGTCGCAGATGCCTAAGCATAATGTGGCGTCGAACATGTTGTGGGACAACGCCACGGCCGTGGCCATGGCAATGGTTTCGCGGCTGGCAATGGACAATTCCATGCCCGGCTCGCCTTGGGTTACACCGTCGCACATCGCAGGCACACCGCCCGCGAACTGCCCTACTGACCCCATTTCGCGCAAGGCAGCCTTGATCACGGCGGGGTACTGCTCGTAAGGCTGGTGCGCAGACAGCATGTCGTTGTAGGCCGAGACGATGGCTACGTTGGCGGCATTGAGCAAGCGCAGCTGGTGCTTGTCCTCCGCGCCACAACCTGCCACCCCATGGGCGAAATTCGCGCACTGGAGCTTGCCACGCTGGGGCCCCTCGGTGGCGGCCCCACGGATCATGGCCAGATAACGCTCACGCGTGGGGCGGCTGCGTTCGATCAGCCGTTGGGTAACCTCGAGGACGCGGGGATGCATGTATGACTCCAGGCTTAGGTGGGGACCGTTCGAAGGCTGCATGGCGGTCGACCTGGCAAATCTTTCAACTTAACTGCCAGAGGTCGATCAAAAGACAGAGCCGTACCGGTCACGCGTTGTAGATAAAACAAAATTCTGCCATTAAAAAGGCTTGTATTCTATTTTCATGCGAATAATCTTGTAATTCCAACAACAAAACAGAGTTTGACGACACGGCTTACTGGCTAGCAGGCCTTTCAAAAACCTAGGCTAGGCTGTTTCTGACAACACCGCTGCCCTGCGACAGGTTTTTCGATCACCTGCCAGGGATGCTCACAATCTGACAGTAGGTACTGCCAATGACTATTCGCATCGCGATCAACGGGTTTGGCCGCATCGGCCGCAACGTACTGCGTGCACTCTATACCCAAGGCTACCGCCAAGACCTACAGGTAGTTGCCATCAACGACTTGGGGGACAGCGAGATCAACGCCCACCTCCTCAAGTACGACACTGTTCACGGTGCTTTCGACGCGACGGTGGAACATGACGAAAACGGCCTGAGCGTCAACGGTGACAAAATCTCCGTATCGGCCATCCGCAACCCGGCCGAGTTGCCGTGGAAGGCCCAAGGCGTAGACGTGGTCTTCGAGTGCACCGGGCTGTTCACCAGCCGCGAAAAAGCCGCAGCCCACCTTACGGCCGGTGCTAGCAAAGTGATTATTTCCGCCCCTGCCAAAGGCGCAGACGCCACCGTAGTGTACGGGGTTAACCATGACACCCTGACCGCGGCGCATCAGGTGATCTCCAATGCCTCCTGTACCACCAACTGCCTGGCACCAGTGGCGCAAATCCTGGATCGCGAGTTGGGCATCGAGCAGGGCTTGATGACGACCATTCATGCCTACACCAATGACCAGAACCTCATCGACGTGTATCACAGCGACCCCTTCCGTGCACGCTCGGCGACTCACTCGATGATCCCGAGCAAAACCGGCGCAGCAGAAGCCGTGGGCCTGGTGCTTCCGCAACTGGCCGGCAAGCTGACCGGCATGGCCGTACGGGTACCGGTCATCAACGTCTCCCTGGTAGACCTCACCCTGAACGTAGGCCGGAATACCACTGCCGAGGAAATCAACCACCTGTTCAAGGCGGAGGCCCAAGAGTCCAAGGTGCTGGGTTACAACACGCTGCCGCTGGTGTCATGCGACTTCAACCACAACCCGCTGTCGTCGATCTTCGACGCCAACCACACCAAGGTGAACGGCCGCATGGTCAAGGTCATGGCTTGGTATGACAACGAGTGGGGCTTCTCTAACCGCATGCTCGACAACTGCCTGGCGCTGATGAACGCCAAATGACCTGAAGCGGCCATGGCTGCACACCCCCGGCTGCCTCGCCCTGAGGTAGCCGACACCTCTATCAACATGCTGAAATAAAAACAGAGTCAACCTCAAGCGTCGCGGCTTGACCAGGATGAAGAATGAGAAGGATTATCATCTTCTGCCTTAGTCAGGTCACCGTTGTGCGCCAGTCTCAATTCAACACGGTCTTTATTGACCAACGCCTAAGCCTTCTACGCACCCTCCAAGGCATCGTCCGTAATCACGGGGTGGCCGAAGAGCTGCTGCATGAAACCTGGCTGCGGGTATCCAGCGCCCTGGCCTCGCGCCCGGTGGAATACCTCGAACCCTTCATTTTCCAGACCGCACGCAACCTGGCCCTTGACTATCTTCGGGCACAGCGGCGGCACGCCCGCGCCTTGGACGAAGACATACCGGTCGAGCAGTTGCACAACTTGCCTGAAGCACGCAGCGGCGCCGAAGAGATTGCCCACGCTGACCGGGCCCTGCGACGTGTAAGCGAGAAAGTAGCGTGCCTTACCCCGCGCCAACGGGACATTTTCATGCGTGGCCGGGTTAACGCACAGCCCAGCGTGGCCATCGCCCAAGCGCTTGGTGTGTCTACCAGCACCGTGCAAAAGCAGCTCAAGCTCATCATGCAGTTGTGTACAGAGGCGTTGGATGAATGACCCGGTCGTGCCCGCTGGCACGCTGGGCAACAGACCATTGCTACCAGCGTTGCTATAAAAATTTACGCGATTGGTGTACTCGTTCGTCTCGTCTTCCTGCCAATGAAACTTATTCGCATCAAGACGGAGATTTCAATGCACTACTCAGTATTTCCTGGCGCCCTGTTCGCCGCCGCTATCACCGTGGCGGTGCCAGCAATGGCCGAGCCCAGCGCGGATCCTAGCGACGGCGGTAGCGCTGAGGCTCCAGCACGCGCCATGGCGGTAGAGCTGACCCCGGTCACTGTCAGCGCAACCCGTCGCCCTCAAGCCGTTACGGAAGTGCCTGGCAGTGTCAGTGTAGTTGGCCGCCAGGGGCTGGATCGAGGCAACGTCAACACGATCCAGGACCTGGTACGCTACGAACCCGGCATCAGCGTGGGCGGTACCGGGCAGCGATCAGGCATCACCGGCTTCAATATTCGCGGTATCGATGGGGACCGCGTGCTCACCCAGATCGACGGCGTGGCCATTCCAGACAGTTATTTCTTCGGCCCCTACGCCCAGACCCAACGCAATTACGTCGACCCCGAGATCCTCAAAAGCGTGGAGATCCTGCGCGGCCCGAACTCCTCGCTGTATGGCAGCAGCGCTATCGGAGGCGCTGTAAGCTACTTCACCCTCGACCCCGAAGACATCATCAAGCCAGGCGAACAGGCCGGCGCTCGCTTGAAAGCCGGCTATAGCTCCAGGGACAACAGCTGGCTGAAATCCGGGACCTTCGCCGGGCGTCATGGCAAATTCGATGCGTTGCTGCACCTAAGCCAACACGACGGCCACCAAACCAAAGCCTTTGGCGAGAACCACGGCACCGGCCTCGCCCGTACCGCCGCCAACCCTGAAAACGTGCGCCGCACCAACGTATTGGCCAAGGCAGGCTGGGACTACAGCGAAGAGGGCCGCCTGGCGCTCACCTACGAGCGCTACAAAGGCATTACCGAAGGCGATATCAAAAGCGTTTACGGCGGCCCCTTCGCCAATGGCAGGCCGCTGGGGTTTTATCGTTGGCGCAACACGGACGACACCCTGATACGCGAACGCTTCGGCATCGCCCAAACCACTACGTTCGATAGCGTGTGGGCGGACCAAGTTGCGTGGAGCCTGAATTATCAACAGGCAAACACCGATCAAGCCACCGCCGAGCTGTATGCGCCATACACCCGCGAGGTGCTGCGATACCGGAATACGCGCTACCAGGATCGCCAGTGGGCTTTCGAGAGCCAGCTTTAAAAAGCCTTCACCCTCGGTACCCTCGACCACGACCTCACCTATGGCTTGAGCCTGAAGCGGCAGAAGGTTACCGGGCTACGCTCCGGCCACGGCATCTGTGTGGCAGCGGGCGCGAAATGCAGCCCGGGGGCACCTAGCAGCTCGGACTACCTGGCCCCGGAAAGCGATTTCCCAGACCCGACCGTAGACACGTTCAGCCTGTTCGCCCAAGACGAGATCCGCCTGGGCGACTGGTCAATCCTGCCTGGGGCGCGTTACGACTATACCCGCCTACAACCGCACCTGACCGATGCATTTCTGCGAACGCTGGACAACCCTGCCCAGTACAGCGACCAACACAAAGCCTGGGCGCGGCTGTCTCCCAAGTTGGGCATCACCTATGCCCTGACCGAACATACGCGTTGGTATGGCCAGTACGGCGAAGGTTTCCGCACGCCCACCGCCAAGGCCTTGTACGGGCGTTTCGAAGGCGCCGACCGCTCATATACCGTCGAACCCAACCCCAATCTGGAGCCGGAAAAAAGCCAAAGCTTCGAAACAGGCCTGCGAGGTTATTTCGACATCGGCCATTTCGAGCTGGCGGTGTTCTATAACACGTATCGAGATTTCATCGACGAAAAAGCCCTGAAACCGGGCTATAGCGACCTTACCTTCCAAAGCAACAACATCAAGCACGCCACGATTCGCGGCGCCGAAGCCAAAGGGCGCTTGAACCTGGCCTCCTTCGGCGCGCCCGGTGGCCTGTATACCCAAGGCTCGCTCGCCTATGCCTATGGGCGCAACGACGATAACGGCAAGCCCCTCAACAGCATCAACCCTCTCACCGCCATAGTGGGCCTGGGCTATGAGCAACCTCGTTACGGCACACTCCTGACCTGGACAGTAGCCAAGCGCAAGACTCGGGTAGATCAAAGCACATTCAATACCCCCGATGGCGGCGGCCTGTTCGCTACGCCTGGTTTCGGTGTGCTGGACCTCTCCGGTTATTACAACCTGACCGGCGACCTGACCGTCAGCGCCGGGCTGTACAACCTCACCGATAAAAAATACTGGCTATGGGACGACGTGCGCGGCTACGACAGCGTTGGCGAAGCCTCGGTCACCGCCCCCGCCAACCTGGGCCGCCTGACTCAGCCAGGGCGCAACCTCTCTCTCAACCTGGTGTGGAACATCTGATTCCTTGGTCACTTCCTGGAGCCTCTTCGATGACTAGCACAACTGCCATCACCGCTGAACCTGCCGTAAACCCGCTTCGCTCTCAGCGCCTGAACAGCGCTACCCATGGGCCGCATGCGGCACTGGACCGCCTGGTCAAGGCCTACGCTCCTTTCGACGACCTAGCAGGGTTCGGCCGCTTCGTCTGCGCCCAGTACAGTTTTCAGGCTGAGCTGCTACCGCTGTACAACGACCCCCGCCTGATGGCCTTTTTCCGCGATTTACCGGCGCGTTGCCGAGCCAGGCAGGCCCTGGCCGACTTGACGGACCTAGGCCTTGAGGTCCCTGGCCCACTGCCTGGGGCGCCCTTCGCCTTGGACATTGGTGAGGCGATAGGCTGGCTTTTTGTTTCGGAAGGGTCGAAACTCGGCGCCGCATTCCTTATAAAACGAGCCCAAGCGCTAGGGCTTGGCCCTGACCATGGTGCGCGACACTTGGCCGAGCCTGATGGGGGCCGTGCGGCAGGCTGGAAGGCGTTTACACAGGTCCTGGACAACCTGGTGCTAACCGATCAGGAAGATGCATTGGCCGAGGCAGGTGCCTTGGCGGCCTTTGAACGCTTCACGCTATTGCTTCAAGCGGCCTTCGCGCATGCCTAGGCTTGGACTCACCACTGGGCCCCGTCATGGGCGGGGCCGGACAGACAAGCCTTCGGTATCAATGGCCCACCAGCTTCCCTCTCAGCGTTCCCGTCTGGCCCGTATCCTCTACGGTCTGCTCGCCTATGTATGCCTTGGCATCGGCATCGTCGCGATTTTCATTCCTGGCTTGCCCACCACCGAGTTCATCCTGATCGCCGCCTGGGCGGCTACCCGCAGCTCCCCTCGCCTCGCGGCCTGGCTCGAAGGCCATAAAGTGTTTGGGCCCATCATCAGTAACTGGCGCAACGGCAAAGTCATCACCCGCAAATCCAAGCTCGCAGCCACCTTGAGCATGCTGGTCTGTGCCGCCCTGATGTGGCTGATGCTGCGGCATTATTGGCCGATCTATGCCGCGATCGGCGGCATGGTGCTGGTCAACCTGTGGATCTGGTCTCGTCCAGAAGCTCTAAAAGTTTCCGAGCCTTAGTAACCCTTTCTCGGGAGAAGCTGAATCAGAAGCAACTGACGGTGCCATGCACGCCGTAAACGGTTTTTCGTGCGGGCAGCTATGCTGGGTAGCAATGCCCCGTTGCCCTCGGGGCACCCTATCAAGGAGCTCCGTCATGTTCGAACCTGGCCACCTGCATCTGGAACACACGCCCGTGCAAACGCCAGAGGTTGCTTACCGCCTGGACATCACCTACGCGCCCCAACAGGCCAGTGAAGGCACGGTCATGCACTTTCAGGTCACAGGCGACATTGCTGGCGCGCCCCTGGACCAACACTTCGACCTCCCCAGCGACCTGGCGTACAACTTCGCCAGCGACCTTGAGCACTTGGCCCGGCAACATGGCCTGCCCACCACGCAGGCACTGGCGCTACGCGCTCATCATGAATACGACGCAATGTTCAGCGACATCCAGCGCACGCTAGGACGACACAGCGGCGACGCCATTGCGACAGCGCATTTGCCGCACCTATGACAGGCCAACCGGCAACGGTTCCTTCCCAGCCAGCGGCGAGGCATAATTCCTGCCTTCAGCCGTCCAGGCCTGCCTCTGTTCATGCGTATACACGTCAGCTTTCAAGACCGCGTCGGCATCACCCAAGAGGTGCTAGCCCTGTTGGGCGCCCGCCACCTGAACCTTGATGCAGTCGAAATGGTGCCGCCCAACGTCTACATCGACGCCCCGACGCTAAGCCCAGCGGTGCTCGACGAACTACGCGGTGCGCTGTTCAGCGTAAACGGCGTACAAGCCGTGACGGTGGTGGACATCCTGCCGGGGCAGCGCCGGCATTTGCAGCTGGACGCCTTGCTGGCAGCCATGGGCGATCCGGTGTTGGCAGTAGACTCCTCAGGCAAGGTGTTGCTCGCCAACCCGGCCATGCTGTCGTTGTATGGCAGTGAGCCAGCGGGCCTGCCGGTGGATCAACTGTTCGACGACCCGGCCCTGTTGGCAGCGCTACAGGACAATGGCTTTCGCATGCCCTTGCGAGAAGTGTCCATCGAAGGTGAAACCCTGCTGCTTGAAGCAACGCCCATTGCCAATGCGGGCGCCTTGCTAACGCTGTATCCGCCCAATCGGATCGGTGAGCGCCTGGCAGCACTGCACCATGACCACGCCGAGGGCTTCGAGGCGCTACTAGGAGAATCAGCAGCCATCCGTCAGCTAAAGGCACGGGCGCAGCGCATCGCGACCCTCGACGCGCCGCTGCTGATCCAAGGCGAAACAGGCACCGGCAAGGAATTGGTCGCCCGCGCCTGTCATGGGGCCAGCGCCCGGCACAGCGCGCCCTTTCTCGCATTGAACTGCGCCGCCTTGCCCGAAAACCTGGCTGAAAGCGAATTGTTTGGCTACGCCCCTGGGGCGTTTACCGGCGCGCAGCGGGGAGGCAAGCCTGGCCTGATGGAGTTGGCGCATCAAGGCACGGTGTTTCTGGACGAGATCGGCGAGATGTCCCTGTACCTGCAAGCCAAGCTGCTGCGGTTTCTCAATGATGGCAGTTTCAGGCGGGTCGGGGGTGAGCGGGAGGTCAAGGTGAACGTACGCATCCTCAGCGCTACCCACCGGGACTTGGGCAAGATGGTCAATGAGGGCACGTTTCGTGAGGACCTCTACTACCGCCTCAACGTACTCAACCTGAATGTGCCGCCGTTGCGTGACCGTGGTCAGGACATTCTCCTGCTAGCCCGCTGGTTCATGCGCCAGGCGTGCGCCCAGATCGGCCGGCCGGTGTGTCGCTTGGCCCCCGGCACTTACCCTGCCCTGCTGGGTAACCGTTGGCCCGGCAATGTGCGGCAGTTACAGAACGTTATCTTCCGCGCGGCGGCGATTTCCGAGAGCACCCTGGTAGACATCGGTGACCTGGACATCGCCGGCACGTCAGTCGCCCAACAACGCGACCGCGAGATCCTCAGCCTGGAGCAGGCCATGGAAGACTACGAACGCACCTTGCTTGAAAAACTCTATGTGGACTACCCGTCCACCCGCCAACTCGCGACCCGTCTTCACACCTCCCATACCGCCATCGCCAATCGATTGCGCAAATACGGTATCCCAGGCGCCCACCGCCCTGACTGAGCGGAACGTTCCCGTTACGCCGTATCGACTTCTTTACAGCTGTGTACCCAGTGTTTATGGCTTTTCAAAAAATGCCTGTACGCATTTCGCTACAGTCGTCCGCGTTACTGTTCGCGCAGTGACTCAAATCCCCTGTAATTGCGGGCATTGGCGGTGTTGGCAATTAAATTGCAATGCAGTCAGTCACTTGCCTGCCTCGCGGGCGCACCTGTCTTTGTGCCAATAGGCGTTTAGGAGTGTTGATGAGCGGTTTGCGTTTTACCCAGGACCACGAATGGCTGCGCGCGGAAGCAGATGGTACTTACACCGTTGGCATCACGGCCTTCGCTCAAGAAGCCCTGGGTGATGTGGTGTTCGTGCAGTTGCCAGAGCTTGGCGGGTATGCCGAACATGACGAAGTGGCCGTGGTTGAATCCGTGAAAGCCGCCAGCAACGTGTACATGCCATTGGCAGGAGAGGTGATCGACGTCAATCCATCGCTGGACGACGCACCTGAGAAGGTCAACGAGGCGCCACTGGGCGATGGGTGGTTTTTCCGCTTCAAACCGACCGACGCCACGCAACTAGACCGCCTGTTGGACCAGACCGCCTACGCTGAATTGATCGCTCGCCAGGGTTGAGGACATACACATGCCGTTTGACGTTGAACTGACTACCGACAACGAATTCATTGGCCGCCACATCGGCCCACGCGCGGCCGACGAACAGGCCCTGCTTGGCACCCTCGGCTTCGACAGCCTGGATGCACTCACCGCTGCGGTTATCCCGGAAAGCATCAAGGGCACCAGTGTGCTCGGTGACAGCGCCGGCCAGAGCGAGGCCGATGCCTTGGCCGCACTCAAAGCCATTGCCGGGCAAAACCAGCTGCTTAAGAGCCTGATCGGTCAGGGTTATTACAATACCCACACGCCAGCCCCTATCCTGCGCAACCTGCTGGAAAATCCGGCCTGGTACACCGCATATACGCCCTACCAGCCAGAAATTTCCCAAGGCCGTCTCGAAGCCCTGCTTAATTTCCAGACCCTGGTCAGCGACCTGACCGGCTTGCCCATCGCCAACGCCTCGTTGCTGGACGAAGCCACCGCCGCCGCCGAGGCCATGACCTTCTGCAAACGCTTGTCCAAGAACCGTGCAGCGCATGCGTTCTTTGCCTCGGTGCATTGCCACCCGCAAACCCTGGACGTGTTGCGCACCCGTGCCGAGCCACTGGGCATCGAGGTGGTGGTGGCTGATGAACACACCCTTGAAGACACCAGCCGCTTCTTTGGCGCGCTGCTACAGTACCCTGCCAGCAACGGCGATCTGCTCGATTACGCTGCCGTGGTGGAGCGTTTTCACGCCAGCCAGGCCCTGGTGGCGGTCGCCGCTGACCTGCTGGCCCTCACCCTGCTAACGCCGCCTGGTGAGTTTGGCGCAGACGTCGCCATTGGCAGCGCGCAACGCTTTGGGGTCCCGCTGGGCTTCGGCGGCCCGCACGCGGCGTACTTCTCCACACTCGATACCTACAAGCGGGACATGCCTGGCCGTCTGGTGGGGGTCTCCATCGACCGCCATGGCAAGCCTGCCTACCGCTTGGCGATGCAAACCCGCGAGCAGCACATCCGCCGGGAAAAGGCCACCAGCAACATTTGCACGGCCCAGGTACTGTTGGCCAATATCGCCAGTATGTTTGCCGTATACCACGGCCCACAAGGGCTGCAACGCATCGCCAAACGTACCCATGCCCTTACGGCCATCCTTGCCGCTGGCCTGCGCGAGCTAGGCGTTGAGGTGGAGCAAACCTGCTTCTTCGACACCTTGACCCTGCGTACCGGTAGCAACACCGAACGCCTGCACACCGCAGCGCGCGCTGCCGGGTTCAACCTGCGCCAGGTCGATGAGCAACGCGTAGGGCTGTCCCTGGATGAAACCAGCCGCCAGGCTGACGTCGAAGCCCTCTGGGGCTTGTTCGGCAACGGCCAGCAACCTGACTTCGCTCAGTTGGCCACCCAAACCGACAGCGCGTTGCCCAAGGGCCAACTGCGCCAGAGCGCAATCCTCAGCCACCCGGTGTTCAACCGCTACCACTCTGAAACCGAGTTGATGCGCTACCTGCGTCGCCTGGCAGACAAAGACCTGGCATTGGACCGCACCATGATCCCGCTAGGCTCGTGCACCATGAAGCTCAACGCCGCCAGCGAAATGATCCCGGTGACCTGGGCAGAGTTCGGCAACCTGCACCCGTTTGCACCCACCGAGCAAAGCCAGGGTTACCAGACGCTCACCCAAGAGCTGGAAGCCATGCTGTGTGCCGCTACCGGCTATGACGCCGTGTCGCTGCAGCCAAACGCCGGTTCCCAAGGTGAGTACGCAGGCCTGTTGGCGATCCGTGCCTATCACCAGAGCCGTGGCGACAGCCAGCGTGACCTTTGCCTGATCCCCTCCTCCGCCCACGGCACCAACCCCGCCACGGCGCACATGGCCGGTATGCGGGTGATCGTCACTGCCTGCGACGCCCGCGGCAACGTGGACATCGACGACCTGCGCGCCAAGGCCCAGCAACACCGGGACCACCTGGCAGCCTTGATGATTACCTACCCGTCCACCCATGGCGTGTTCGAGGAAGGCATTGGTGAAATCTGCCAGATCATTCATGACAACGGCGGCCAGGTGTACATCGACGGCGCCAACATGAACGCCATGGTGGGCCTATGCGCACCGGGCAAGTTTGGCGGTGATGTGTCCCACCTGAACCTGCACAAAACCTTCTGCATCCCCCACGGTGGTGGCGGCCCAGGCGTAGGCCCCATTGGCGTGAAGGCGCACCTGGCGCCCTTCATGCCCGGCCATGCCCAGCTTGAACGCAAGGGTGGCGCCGTGTGTGCGGCACCCTTCGGCAGCGCAAGCATTCTGCCGATCACCTGGATGTACATCCGCATGATGGGTGGCGAAGGGCTCAAGCGTGCCTCACAAATGGCCATCCTCAATGCCAACTACATCGCTCGGCGGCTCGAGGAACATTACCCCGTGCTCTACACCGGTAGTAACGGCCTGGTCGCTCACGAGTGCATCCTGGACCTGCGCCCTATCAAGGACAGCAGCGGGATCAGCGTGGACGACGTAGCCAAGCGGCTGATCGACTTTGGCTTCCATGCCCCGACCATGTCCTTCCCGGTGGCAGGCACCTTGATGATCGAGCCCACCGAGAGCGAAGCCAAGGAAGAGCTGGACCGCTTCTGCGACGCGATGATCTGCATCCGTGAAGAAATTCGCGCGGTCGAGAGCGGCGCCTTGCACGCTGAGGACAACCCGCTTAAAAACGCGCCACACACGGCCGAAGAGCTGATGGGCGACTGGTCTCACAGCTACTCCCGCGAGCAGGCCGCCTACCCGCTCGCGAGCCTGCGCCCAAGCAAGTACTGGCCGCCGGTGGGCCGGGTAGACAACGTGTACGGCGACCGTAACCTGGTGTGCGCCTGCCCGCCCATCGAGTCGTACCAGGAAGCGTGATTCCACGGGGCGGCAGGCGCCGCCCCTTTCTGGTCTTCACCGGTTTGTCTTTGGAGGGCTCATGTCCCTGAGTGTGTTCGACCTGTTCAAGGTCGGTATTGGCCCGTCCAGCTCTCATACCGTGGGCCCGATGCGTGCGGCCGTGCGCTTCGTGGAAGGATTGCGCCGCGACGGCCTGCTCGCCAGCGTGACCCACGTCAAAGTGGAGCTGTACGGCTCGCTGGGTGCCACAGGCAAGGGCCATGGCAGCGATAAGGCGGTGTTGATGGGGCTCGAAGGCGAACAGCCGGACACCATTGACACGACCACTATCGATGCCCGGCTCGCGGCCATTCGTGCTAGTGGCCGGTTGCGGTTACTGGGCGAACACGCTATTGAGTTCGTCGAAAAACAGCATTTGGCGATGATTCGCAAGCCCTTGGCCTATCACCCCAACGGCATGATTTTCCGCGCATTCGACAGCGCCGGCCTTCAGTTGCGCAGCCGCGAATACTATTCCGTCGGGGGTGGTTTTGTAGTGGATGAAAGCGCTGCAGGGGCAGACCGCATCGTCGCTGACGTCACACCGCTGGCCTTCCCGTTCACCACTGCCAAGCAATTGCTGGCCCATTGTGCAGAGCAGCAGCTGTCCATCAGCGACGTGATGCTCGCTAACGAAGCGGCCTGGCGACCCGAGGCCGAGACCCGCGCCGGGCTACTGCATATCTGGCAAGTGATGCAGCAGTGCGTGGCCGCAGGCTGCGAGAATGAAGGCATCCTTCCAGGCGGCTTGAAAGTAAAGCGCCGCGCCGCCGGGCTGTACCGTCAATTACGCAGCAATCCCGAAGCAGCCCTGCGCGATAGCCTGTCAGTGCTGGACTGGGTGAACCTCTATGCACTGGCGGTAAACGAAGAAAACGCCAACGGCGGCCGCGTTGTCACTGCACCTACCAATGGCGCAGCTGGAATTGTGCCAGCCGTGCTGCATTACTACCGGCGATTTGTCCCCGGCGCCAGCGAGGATGGGGTGATCCGTTTCCTGCTAACCGCCGCCGCCATCGGCATCCTCTATAAAGAGAACGCGTCAATCTCCGGCGCGGAAGTGGGCTGCCAGGGTGAGGTAGGCGTGGCCTGCTCAATGGCCGCAGGCGCCCTGTGCGAGGTGCTGGGCGGCAATGTGCATCAGGTTGAAAACGCTGCCGAAATTGGCATGGAACACAACCTTGGCCTCACCTGCGACCCCATTGGCGGCCTGGTGCAGGTGCCGTGCATCGAGCGCAACGCCATGGGATCGGTCAAGGCCATTAATGCGGTGCGCATGGCACTGCGCGGTGACGGGCAACACTTTGTATCGCTCGACAAAGTGATACGCACCATGCGCCAGACCGGTGCCGACATGAAAAGCAAATACAAAGAAACCGCTCGCGGCGGCCTGGCGGTAAACATTATCGAATGCTGACAGCCACGGCTGCGGCGCAAGGAGTCAAGCAATGCCCGATGTCTTGTTAACAACACCGCTGCATGCCCTTCATCTGGAACAGGGTGCACGCATGGTGCCCTTCGCGGGCTACGACATGCCCGTGCAATACCCCTTGGGCGTGCTCAAGGAGCACCTCCATACCCGCGAGCAGGCGGGCTTGTTCGATGTGTCCCACATGGGCCAGATTCGCCTGCGCGGCCCCCAGGTGGCGGCTGCCCTGGAAGCCTTGGTGCCGGTAGACATCATTGACCTGCCCATCGGCACTCAGCGCTATGCCGTGTTCACCAATGAGCAGGGCGGTATCCTCGATGACCTGATGGTTGCAAAACTGGCCGACGACGAACTGTTTCTTGTCGTCAACGCTGCTTGCAAAGACGCTGACCTGGCCCATTTGCGAGCACACCTGGGCACTGGCGTCGAGATAGAGCCTTTGTTCGAAGCGCGGGCTTTACTCGCGCTGCAAGGCCCTAAGGCCGTCGACGTATTGGCCCGCCTGCAGCCAGAGGTTGCGGCCATGACGTTCATGCAGTTCGCTGCCGTGGAACTGGACGGCGCGGCCTGCTACGTGAGCCGGTCGGGCTATACCGGCGAAGACGGTTTTGAAATCTCTGTGCCGGCCGAGCAGGCCGAGCGCCTCGCCAAACGCTTGCTGGAAGCGCCTGAAGTGGCACTCATTGGCTTGGGTGCGCGCGATTCCTTGCGGCTGGAAGCCGGGCTATGCCTCTACGGCCATGACATGGACGCCAGCCTTACGCCTATCGAAGCCAGCCTGGGCTGGGCAATTTCCAAGGCGCGCCGAGCTGATGGCCTACGCGCGGGTGGTTTTCCAGGCGCCGAACGTCTTTATGCACAGCAACGAGAGGGTGTAACACGCAAGCGCGTGGGCCTATTGCCACAAGGCCGGATGCCTGTTCGTGAGGGCGCTGAGGTGGTCGATGCCAACGGCAGGGTAGTTGGCCAAGTCTGCAGCGGTGGTTTTGGCCCAACGTTAAACGCACCTGTTGCCATGGCCTTGATAGAAACGCACCTCAGTGGGTTGGATACAGAGTTGCATGCACTAGTCCGGGGCAAACCTGTCGCCGTGAAAGTTGCCCGTACGCCCTTTGTACCGCAGCGTTATTACAGAGGCTGAGGTTGTACAAGTGGTCGCCTGTCCAAGCGCTGTAACCAAAGGGTCATGGCGCTATGTTTGCATATTCGTTTCAGCTGTTTGCGATCCGGAATAACGAAGCCGTTGTTGTGTAGCAAAGTTGGAATAAGGGCATCGAAAAAGCAGGAAAAACGCGTGATTGCGGGCTCTTTCAGGGCTTGTTTTTCCAGCTGAAGTTAGCGTAGAGTCAGCCCCACTGTGTTTGCATGGGTCGCTATGGTTCGTGACCTGGGCAGTAGCGCGAGGCTTTGCTACAACCCGTTCGACGGCTCTTACTTTCCTGCAACCAGCAACAGCGTTCATTCAATGTCGAAGAACAGCTGACACTAATTTTGAGTTCCAAGGAATAAGATATGAGCACCCGTCAGAGCGGCACCGTCAAGTGGTTTAACGATGAAAAAGGCTTTGGTTTCATCACTCCTGAAAGTGGCCCGGACCTGTTCGTACACTTCCGTGCCATCCAAGGCAATGGCTTCAAAAGCCTGAAAGAAGGCCAGAAAGTTACCTTCGTTGCCGTGCAGGGCCAAAAAGGCATGCAGGCTGACGAAGTTCAAGCCGAAGCCTGACCCCTTCATAGAAAAGCCCCGGCTGGAAACAGCCGGGGCTTTTTTACGCCTGCGTGGCGCCACTGCCCATAGACCGCGACGCCCCTCGCACTACCCTGCCCTGCGCAGCAACCAGGCACCTGCGACCGCACACACGGTAGCGGGCAAGGCGACTGCCAGCAGCGGCGGGAACCCGAACACCAGGCTTGAAGGCCCTAGCAGGTCTTGAGCAATGCGGAACACGAAACCTACCAGCACGCCCGTAAACACACGCTGGCCGAGGGTAACGGAACGCAAGGGCCCGAAGATGAAGGAAATCGCCATGAGTACCAAGGCAGCCGTAACCAAGGGCTGCAACACTTTGGTCCAGAAGGCGAGCCAGTACTTGCCGCTATTCAGGCCCTGGGCACTGAGGTAATGGATGTAACTCCACAGGCCGGTGACGGACAGCGACTCAGGGGCCATGACCACGGTGCTTAGCAATTGAGGCGTGAGGGCCACATTCCACTGCTCGGTCTCTGCGGGCACCACTTCAGTGTGGTCACCCTTGAACAGCGTGGTTGTCACTTCACTCAACACCCAGTGGCCATTTTCATACACCGCCTTGCGAGCAAAGCTCGATTGCAGCAAATGCCGTTGATCATCGAACTCATAGCGGGTAACGCCATACAACAACCCCTGCGGCTGCACGGTGTTGATATGGATGTATTCGTTGCCCTGCCGGTGCCATAAGCCATGCTTGCCGCTTTGCGCATCGCCGCCGCCTTGCGCCAGTGAGCGCGCAGCCTGGGCCTGGTCTTCGGCACGAGGCGCCACGTACTCGCCAATCAGCACACCTGCGAGCATCAATACCAGCATGGGTTTCATGACGGCCCAAACGATACGCGGCACCGACACCCCAGCCGCGCGCATGATGGTCAATTCACTGCTGCTGGCCAGGCTGCCCAGCCCGATCAGGCACCCGATGAGTGCCGACATGGGCAAAAGCTCGTACAGGCGGCGGGGTGCGGTAAGGAGCACGTACCAGCCCGCGTCGCCCAGGGCGTAGGTGTCGCTGAGGTCACCCAACTCGTCGATCAGCGCAAACAGCGAAGCCAACCCCAGGATGATGCCCAGCACCGCCAGGATGGCCACGAACACGCTGCGGCCAATGTAGCCATCGAGTTTTCTCATTGGCCTACCCCCACCGGGCTACGCTGGCGTGAACGCGACAACCGCCATGGCCCCCACCCCATCAGGCCCACGCCAATGGCCAGGAACAGCAGGTGTACCCACCACAAGCCAAAGCCAATGGGCACGCGGCCTTTTTCAATGGCGCCGCGCAAGGAAATCAGGATGGTGAGGTAGGCCATGTACAACAGAATCGCGGGCAACAGTTTAAGGAAGCGGCCCTGGCGTGGGTTGACCCGTGCCAGGGGAACCGCCATGAGCGCGACCACGAACACCAGCAAGGGCAGTGACAAGCGCCATTGCAGCTCGGCGCGGTCGCGCAACTCGGAGGACCCCAGTAGCGTGCGGGTAGGAATGGCTTCGCGCTCGCTGATTTCTTCGCTCACTTCAGGGCGCGGCAGCATGACGCCATAGGTGTCATAGCGAATGGCGCGGTAATCAGGCTGCCCTGGGTTGCCGTCATAGCGGTAGCCGTTTTCCAAAATCAGGTAACGGTTACCGTTGGGGTCGACTTCCTGGCGGCCCTTATCGGCCACCAGCACGGAAATGCCCCGGTCTTTCTTGCCGTCGCCAGACTCACGCTTTTCGGAGATGAATACCCCCCCGAGGTTAGCCCGGTCTTCTGACAGCTCCTCGGTATAGGTCACGCGAGACCCGTCTCGCAACATTTGGAAGCGGCCGGGCACGAGCGTGTCGAACTCCGTGAGTGCGTCCTGCTGGTTGAGGATCTGTGCCACACGCGCCACGCCCTGCGGGGCCAGGCCCAGGCTGAGCCAGGCCACCAGCACCGCCACCACAGCAGCTGGGGCCATGGTGATCGCCAGCAAACGCTGCTGGCTCATGCCCGTGGCGGACAGCACGGTCATTTCGCTTTCAAGGTAAAGCCGCCCATAAGCCAACAAAATGCCCAGGAACAGCCCCAGCGGCAATATCAGCTGCAAAAAGCCGGGCAGGCGATAGCCCATGATCTGAAACAGCACCCCCGGATCAAGGGCGCCGCTGGCGGCTTGCGCAAGGTACTTGATGAAGCGCCCGCTCATGATGATAACCAGCAACACAGCGCTTACGGCACTGAGGGTCACCAAGACTTCGCGGGATAAATAGCGGAAAACGATCAAACGAGACACTCCGGGGTTACCAGGCTCAGCGGCCATGTGCCTGCGTGGCGTACGCAGGCCCAACGGAAAAAGTGCGCGCATTATCCTGTGAATAGGGGTTGCTGTCACTTGGCTACGCGTCTCGGGGTTGTCAGCGGCAGAGGCTCAGGCTCACACTGAGCGCTTATGCCTGCGCAAACCGGTGCGATACGCCCCGCGGACGTCGAACAACTGATTGAGGACGCTAAATGGAACTGCTTGTAAAAAGCCTGAACGCCGAAACGCTAAAAACCGCCACCCTGGTAGTACCAATCAGCGAAGGCCGTGCACTGGGTGCTGTTGCCCGCAAGCTGGACGAGCAATGCAGCGGTGCGATCAGCGCAGTGCTCAAGCGCGGCGACCTGGAAGGCAAGGCTGGCCAAACCCTGTTGCTGCACAGCCTGCCTGGCGTAAAAGCCGAGCGCGTCCTGCTGCTAGGCGTCGGCAAGGGCGCCCTTAACGACCGGCAATGGCGCAAGGCAATTGCCGCAGCGGCCGGGATCCTGAAAAACCTGGGTGGCGCCGACGCAGCACTGGCTCTGGATGAAGTGACGGTCGCCGAGCGTGGTGCCTACGCCAAGGCCCGCCTGTTGGCCGAGACCCTACTCGATGCCTTCTATGTGTTCGAGCGCTATAAAAGCAAGAAAGCTGACCCTCGTGCCCTCACGAAAATCACACTGGTCACCGCCAAAGTTGACGTCGAGGACGTAGAGCGCGCCCTTCAGCACGCACGCGCCATCGGCCTGGGCATGACCCTTACGCGCGACCTGGGCAACATGCCACCCAACATCTGCCACCCGACATTCTTGGGCGAGCTGGCTAAAGGCATGGCCAAGGATCATAAAAACCTCAAGGTCGAGGTGCATGACGAGAAAAAACTCCAGCAGTTGGGCATGGGGTCTTTCCTTGCAGTCAGCCAAGGCAGCGCCCAGCCGCCACGGCTAATCGTCGCGCAGTACCAGGGGGGCGGCAAAAGCGAACAACCTTACGTGCTGGTGGGCAAAGGCATCACCTTCGATACCGGCGGCATCAGCATCAAGCCCAGCGCCAACATGGATGAAATGAAGTTCGACATGTGCGGCGCCGCGAGCGTATTCGGTACCCTGCGTGCGGTACTGGAGCTGCAACTGCCCATCAACCTAGTGTGCATCATGGCCTGCGCCGAGAACATGCCCAGCGGCACGGCCACTCGCCCAGGCGATATCGTGGAAACCATGAGCGGGCAAACGGTGGAAATCCTCAATACGGACGCCGAGGGGCGCTTGGTGTTGTGCGATGCGCTCACCTTCGCCGAGCGCTTCAAGCCCAAGGCAGTGGTGGACATCGCTACCCTTACCGGCGCCTGCGTGGTAGCCCTGGGTGGCCATACCTCTGGCCTGCTGGGTAATAACGACGGCCTGATCCAGGACCTGCTCTCGGCTGGCCGTAACGCCGATGACCGCGCCTGGCAGCTGCCGCTGTTCGAAGAATATCAGGAACAGTTGGACAGCCCCTTCGCCGACATCGCCAACATCGGCGGCCCCAAGGCCGGCACGATCACCGCAGCCTGCTTCCTGTCGCGCTTCGCCAAGAGCTACGACTGGGCGCACCTGGACATCGCCGGCACAGCGTGGGTCAGCGGTAAAGACAAAGGCGCCACTGGCCGCCCTGTCCCGCTGCTCACCCAGTACCTGCTCGACCGCGCCACCGTTTGAGTAGACGCCCCTGGCCGGCGCCCTCGCCGGCCAGGGGCCTTGCCGCCATGACTCAAGTCGACTTCTACATTCTGCCCAGCCCGCTGCCGTCGGCGCGGCTGGATTTCGCCTGCAAACTGGCCGAAAAGGCCTGGCGCCTTGGCCATCAGGTTCACATTCACTGTATGGACGCAGAGCAACGCGCAGCCCTGGATGCCCGCCTATGGGCCTTTAAAGGCGAAAGCTTCGTGCCCCATAGCGAGGCCGAACAGTTGGGCGAAGCGCCTGTGACCCTTGGCCTGCATGAACCCGTTGGCGAACAGGATGACCTGCTCATCAACCTCACGCTGGCCGTGCCAAGCTTCGTAGGGCGCTTTGCCCGCGTGGCAGAAATCGTCATTGCCGACCCGCCCGTGCGCAACCAAGCCCGGGAGAATTTCCGCTTCTATCGCGAACAGGGCTATCCTCTACAGGACCACCGCCTGACGCGTATCTGAGTTCCTCCCCATGGATAAACCCACGCCATTGCCTAACTCCCACAAGCTGCTCGACGACCTGGAGTCCATCCGCCGCTTGCTAGGGGATGAGTCGCTCGAACCACCGGTGCTCACTGAAACTGTGGAAAACCAGGCGCCGGAAGCCATACCCTTGCTGTCCGAGCCCGTCGAGCCGCCCACCCTGACCCAGGCTGAGGCTACACCTCTGGTACCGGTTGCGCCGGTACAGGCCTCACCCGCGCAGAACCGCCAGGACACCCTGCTGCACCTGGACGCCGAGCTACGCGAAGCGGCCAAACGCATCATGCAGGACGTGATCGACGACTTCGCGCCCCACATCGAAACCGAGATCAAGCGGCGGCTGGAGGCACGGATGCAACGCCTGCTGGACCTCCCAGGTGGCGCTTGAGCCTGCAGCATCACCACGCGCCACTACCTTTCATACAACGCCTAGACACCCCAACGTGCTGAGGATGTGATGAAGCCTACCTGCCTTGCCCTGCTACTCAGTGTGCTAAGCCTGCCAACGCTGGCACAGGCTCCGTTTACCCCACACCCACTCGCTGCCGAGCCCTATGCCGTGGTGGCAGTGGACAAGCAGCTCGAAACGCAGCGCCGCCGCTCCGCTGAGTACGCCCGCCAGGCCAACCGGGCAGCGGAATACCGGCAACAGCAGTGGCGCGCTGCCCAGCGCCGCGAACACCTGCGCCTGGACGGGCTGCGCAAGCGCCAGCAGGCCGAGCAGGCAGAAGACCAACGCCGCTAACGTTCCAGCCAACCGGCTGCTGGGCACGGGCCCGGCAGGCCGACGCCGCCTACACCCTGGCCGCCCTTCCCGTTATACTGTCCGGCTTATTCGAATACTTGCCTTACAGGGCCCTGCCGCGCATGGACAAGACCTACCAGCCGCACGCCATTGAAACTACTTGGTACCAGACCTGGGAAGCCCAGAATTACTTTGCGCCCCAGGGGTCTGGTAACCCCTACACCATCATGATCCCGCCGCCAAACGTCACCGGCAGCCTGCACATGGGCCATGGTTTCAACAATGCGATCATGGACGCCCTGATCCGCTTCCGCCGCATGCAGGACCGCAACACCTTGTGGCAGCCTGGCACCGACCATGCCGGCATCGCGACCCAAATGCTGGTCGAGCGCCAGCTCGAAGCCAAGGGGCAAAGCCGTCACGACCTGGGCCGGGAGAAATTCCTGGAAAAAATCTGGGAATGGAAAGACCAGTCCGGCGGCAACATCAGCCGGCAGATCCGTCGCCTGGGCTCTTCGGTAGACTGGACCCGCGAGCGCTTCACCATGGACGATGGCCTGTCCGAGGCTGTGAAAGAAGCCTTCGTGCGCTTACATGAAGATGGTCTGATCTACCGTGGCAAGCGCCTGGTGAACTGGGATACCAAGCTGCACACGGCCATCTCCGACCTCGAAGTGGAAAACCACGACGAGAAAGGCTTCCTGTGGAACCTCAAGTACCCGCTGGCCGACGGCGCGAAAACCGCCGAGGGCCATGACTACCTGATCGTTGCGACTACCCGCCCGGAAACCATGCTGGGCGACGCCGCGGTGGCCGTTAACCCCAAGGACGAACGCTATCAGGCCCTGATTGGCCAGTTCGTAGAGCTGCCGCTGGTGGGCCGACGCATCCCGATCATCGGTGACGATTACTGCGACCCGGAATTTGGCACCGGGTGCGTCAAGATCACCCCGGCTCACGATTTCAACGACTATGAAGTGGGCAAGCGGCACGCGCTGCCCCTGCTGAACATTTTCGACAAGAATGCCAACGTGCTGGCCAGCGCCCAGGTATTCAACCTCGACGGCAGCCTCAATACCCAACTCGATGCCAGCCTGCCTGCGAGCTACGCCGGGCTGGATCGCTTCGAGGCACGCAAGCGGATCGTTGCAGATTTCGACGCAGCCGGTCTGCTGGTAAGTGTGGACGACCACGCACTCAAGGTGCCCAAGGGCGACCGCTCCGGTACGGTGATAGAGCCGTGGCTCACTGACCAATGGTATGTCTCTACCAAGGCCTTGGCCGAGCCTGCGATTGCTGCGGTGGAAAACGGCGACATCCAGTTCGTGCCCAAACAGTACGAGAACATGTATTTCTCCTGGATGCGCGACATCCAGGATTGGTGCATCAGCCGTCAGCTCTGGTGGGGCCACAGGATTCCCGCCTGGTATGACGACAGCGGCAAGGTATACGTGGGCCGCAGCGAAACCGAAGTGCGCAGCAAGCATGGGCTGGGCGCCGAGGTGAAGCTGGAGCAGGACAACGACGTACTGGACACCTGGTTCAGCTCTGGCCTATGGACGTTCTCGACCCTGGGCTGGCCTGAGCAAACCGAGTTCCTCAAGACCTTCCACCCTACCGACGTGCTGGTCACAGGCTTCGACATCATTTTCTTCTGGGTTGCCCGGATGATCATGCTCACCCTGCACTTGGTGAAAAACCCCGACGGTACGTCTCAAGTCCCCTTCAAGACGGTGTACGTGCATGGGCTGGTACGCGACGGCCAGGGCCAAAAAATGTCCAAGTCCAAGGGCAACGTGCTCGACCCACTGGACATCGTGGACGGCATTACCCTGGACGCCTTGCTGGAAAAACGCACCACCGGCCTGATGCAGCCCAAGCTTGCGGATAAAATCGCCAAGCAGACCCGCGCTGAATTTCCGGACGGTATCGACAGCTACGGTACCGATGCCTTGCGCTTCACGTTCTGCTCCTTGGCGTCCACAGGGCGTGACATCAAGTTCGACATGGGCCGGGTAGAGGGCTACCGCAACTTCTGCAACAAGATCTGGAACGCGGCGCGCTATGTCCTGGATAAAGGCGAAGACTGCGGCCAGAACGGCGAACCGGTCGAGCTGTCCCTGGCAGACCGGTGGATCATTTCCCAGCTTCAGCGCACCGAGGCAGAAGTCACCCGCCAGTTGGACCAGTTCCGCTTCGACCTGGCGGCGCAGGCCCTCTATGAGTTCATCTGGAACCAGTACTGCGACTGGTACCTGGAGCTGTCCAAGCCTGTGCTATGGGACGAAAACGCGCCCGTGGAGCGCCAGCGTGGCACTCGCCGCACGTTGGTGCGGGTACTGGAAGTGGCGCTGCGTCTGGCCCATCCCTTCATGCCGTTCATCACCGAAGAAATCTGGCAGCGCCTGGCGCCGTTGGCCGGCGTCGAAGGCAAGACCATCATGCTGCAACCCTGGCCGGTGGCCGTGGACGCACGGATCGATGAGCACGCCGAGCGGGACATCGAGTGGGTGAAAGCGCTGATGCTTGGCGTACGCAGCATTCGCGGTGAAATGAACATAGGCCCGGGCAAGCCGCTGCAACTGTTCCTTAACCATGCCAGCGGCGAAGATCGCCGCCGCCTGGCCGAGAACGAGCACCTGTTGCGCAAGCTGGCCAAGATCGAGTCGTTCACGCTGCTGGGGCCCGAGGACCAGGCGCCCATGAGCGCGACCGCGCTGGTAGGTGAGCTCGAAGTGCTAGTCCCTATGGCCGGGCTGATCGACAAAGACGCCGAGCTGGCTCGCCTGGATAAAGAAATCCAGCGCCTGCAAGGCGAAGTTCAGCGGGTGGGCGGCAAATTGTCCAACGCAGCCTTCGTTGACAAGGCGCCACCTGCCGTCATCGACAAAGAGCGCGCACGAATGGCCGAAGCCGAGCAGGCCCTGGCCAAGCTGGCCGAGCAACATACGCGGATCAGCGCGCTGTAACGCCTCCCTCGCGGCGGGTCATCCCTGACCCGCCGTTTTCTTCAGGGCACCCTCATGAAAGCCACGCTCCACCCGCGCAACCGTCACCAGGGGCGCTACGACTTCCCCATGCTCATACAAGGCACGCCAGAATTGGCAGGCTTCGTCATCACCAACCCTTACGGCAAGCCCAGCATTGACTTCGCTGACCCTGCGGCCGTGCGGGTCTTCAACCGCGCCCTGCTCAAAGCGCTCTATGGCGTGAAGTTCTGGGACATCCCAGCAGGCTACCTTTGCCCACCCGTCCCTGGGCGCGCGGATTACATACACGGGGTGGCCGACCTGCTCGCCAGTGATGCCCAAGGTACGTTGCCCAGGGGCCCAGGTATAAAAGCCTTGGACATCGGCACGGGTGCCAACTGCATTTACCCCTTGCTAGGCCACTTGGACTACCGCTGGCGTTTCGTAGCGTCCGATATCGACCCGGTGGCGCTGGCATCGGCCAAGGTCATCCTCTCCGCCAATGGGTTGGCAAACGCCGTGGAGCTTCGTCATCAACCGCAGCCGCGCTGTATTCTCGACGGCGTGATCCAGCAAACGGACCGCTTCGATGTCACCCTCTGCAATCCACCTTTCCATGCATCGGCTGACGCTGCGGTCGCTGGCAGTCAACGCAAATGGCGAGCACTGGGCAAAGCAGACCCTTCACGCAAGCTGCCTGTACTCAATTTTGGCGGGCAGAACAACGAGTTGTGGTGTGAGGGCGGGGAATTGCGCTTCGTTAGCCAGCTGATCGCAGAGAGCGGCGCCTACGCCCAGCAGGTGAAGTGGTTCACCACGCTGGTCTCGAAAGCGTCTAACCTGCCTGCCCTACTGACCGGGCTTCGTCGCGCAGGCGCCCTGGACACCCGCGAGGTTGCCATGGGGCAGGGGCAGAAGCAGAGCCGCTTCCTGGCCTGGACGTTCCAAGCGCCTGAGCAGCGCGAACGGCGCCCATAAAAAAACCGTGCCCAAAAAGGGCACGGCCTTTAAACAAGCAATAACTTACTTGTTGACTGCGTCGGTCAGCACCTTGGCTGGAACGAACTTCACCACTTTTTTGGCAGCGATTTCGATTGCTGCGCCAGTGGATGGGTTACGGCCAGTGCGCGCTGGGCGCTCGGAGACCTTCAGCTTGCCAATGCCCGGCAGAGTGATTTCGCCGCCGTTTTCCAACTGATCGGCAACGATCTGACCGAGCTGCTCGAGTGCGTTTTTGGCGGTAGCCTTAGGCGCGTCCACAGCTTCAGCGATGTCAGCGATCAGTTGGTCTTTGGTAAGTGCCATTGTGGTGTTCCTTCCCTTTCAAATTCGTTTGGGTTGCCAGAGCAACGTCAGCCGTCGGACCGGCCCCAGCGGGGCCCGGCGTCTGGGTACAGCCACGCCAATCGGCAAATGTAGATGCCCAAATCCTTGTTTGGTTCGAGCTAACCGCTGCCGGTAAAGCGGGCCAACGCCAGGGCCATCGGACAGGCCGTTGGCACACTAGCGCAAGAGCCGGCAAAACTAGCACAGAGCCAGATAAATATCCGCCACAAAGGCAGTAAATATTAAGGTTTATTGATTTTTTGATTAAAAAACAGGCAAATACCTGCTCAAGCGAGGCACCTTGCCGCAGCCCTTGCCCCGCTGCAATAGCGCCAACGGGCTCGCCCTATCACGCCCTCCTCAAGTACTTACGGTACACTTGGCGTTTTTCCGCTATCGCCCGAGGCGCTTATGCCGATCCGTCACTGTATCGTTCACCTGATCGACAAAAAGCCCGATGGCACTCCGGCCGTACTGCACGCCCGTGATCACGAACTTGAGCATTCCCAAGCGCTCGATGACATGCTGGCCGACCTCAATGAAAGCTATAACGCCAAGCAAGGCAAGGCGTGGGGGCTGTTCCACGAGGAGTCCGGGGCCTACCCTTTCAGTGGTTGGCTCAAAGCGTACCTTGAGGAGGAGCGCGACTTTACAGCCTTCACTCGCGAGGCGGTCGAGCACCTGCAGAAGCTGATGGAGGAGTCCAACCTCTCGGTGGGCGGGCATGTGCTGTTCGCCCATTACAACCAGGGCATGACCGATTATCTGGCCATTGCCCTGCTTCACCACAGCGAAGGCGTAGCTGTTACCAAAGATCTGGATGTCACCCCTTCCCGGCACCTGGACCTGGGGCAGCTTCACTTGGCGGCCCGTATCAATGTGTCGGAATGGCAGAACAATCGTCAGTCCAAGCAATACATCTCTTTCATCAAAGGCAAAAATGGCAAAAAAGTGTCGGATTACTTCCGTGACTTTATCGGCTGCCAGGAGGGCGTGGACGGCCCTGGCGAGACCCGTACGCTGCTCAAGGCCTTCAGTGACTACGTAGAAAGCGAAGACCTCCCCGAAGACGCTACCCGCGAGAAAACCAAAGCGCTGGTCGATTACGCCACCTCTCAAACCCGGATGGGCGAGCCTGTAGAACTGGAAGAGCTTTCTGGCTTGATCGATGAAGACCGCCCGCGTGCGTTCTATGAACACATCCGCAATAAAGATTACGGCCTGTCACCGGAAATCCCAGCGGACAAGCGCACCCTTAATCAATTTCGCCGGTTCACAGGCCGAGCCGAAGGCCTGTCCATCAGTTTCGAGGCACACCTGCTCGGCTCGAAAATCGAATACGACGAGGCGGCCGGCACGCTGATCATCAAAGGGTTGCCTACGCAGCTCACCGACCAGCTCAAGCGTAGGAAAGATTGAGCAAGGTCGGGCCCGACCAGCGTGGCCCGACCAGCGTGGCCCGACCGCCACACAGGGTTGCGTTAAGCGCCTTTGATGCCGAAGCCCATGCGTGGGAAATGCACATGTACCACGCCCGCGCGCTCATCTTCGCGGCGGATAACGATTTCTTCCTGGTCACAGAACATCAGCTCGCCTGTCACCGCTTCCACACCGTAGTCGGTCGCTGCAACGCTAACAGCGTCACTGGCCTTGAAGCCGCTAGGGTCTACGAAGTCGATTTCGGGGAACGCTGCAGGCTGAGCGGCCTTGGACGCTGCCAGGGCGTCGGCGCCGGTCATGTCCGATGAGGTGCCATGACCGAACGCCATCACCCGCTCAAGCCAGGCCACTACGCTGGGGTAGCCCTCTACCAGGCCTGAGGTGACCGGGGTGGCCCTCAGGAACCACAAGGTGTGAGCCAGGGCAAAGTCGGCATAACTGGGCTCGCCAAACAGAAACGCACCCGCCGATTGCAGTTGCTGCTCTACACGGCCAATGATCGCTGGCCATTGATGACGGGCGATCTCGATCGGCAACCGGCTGGCCGTGCCCCCACTGAACAGTTTGGCACGGTCTGCCAGGAAGCCCTCGCGCTGTTCAGGGGTCAGCCGCGCGAAACGCGCAGCGGCGGATTCTGGCTGGAACACAAAACTCACGGCGTGCGGGAACACCACAGAGCCGGCCCATGCGCCGAAGGTCGCAACCACCGCTTGTTTGTCGGCCGGAAACAGGGCCGGCGTGGGCTGTACCTTATCCAGCTGCCGAGCAATCAGCGCGGTGTCGCAGTACACGTCTGCGCCAATTTGCAGCACGGGGGTTTTGCGATAACCACCGGTCAACGCCGTCAGGTCAGGCTTGGGCATTACCGCGGGAATGAGCACCGAATGCCAGGCCAGGCCTTTGAACCCCAGCATCAGGCGGACTTTTTCGGCATACGGAGACGTTGGATAGTGGTGCAGGATCAAAGCGGTCATTGCGGCATCCCAGGCAGGTTCAAGAAGCGACAGCTTAGCCTGACCCAGGGCTTCAAGCCTACCTGCCTGGCAGGGCACCTTCCAGGCTCGCGTGCTCAGGGCCCTGCCATTGCACCGCCATTGCCTCCTTCACCCGCTTGGGCAAGCGTTTGATGCTGCGCTCCAGGCGCAACGCATCACCTTTTTCACCACAGCGCTGGACATACACCAACGCTACGGCCGGGCTGGAACGGAAGAACCGTGCGCCCTTGCCGCGCTGGTGAGCGGCGAAACGCCGCTGGGGGTCGTTGCTGATGCCACAATACAACGCACCGTTCTGGGCCCGCACAAGGTACACGGACCAAGGCGCAGGGCTGGCGTCATCCATCGGTGCGCTCGCTGCGTGCGTTTACCAGGCGGGCACGGCCTGCCCCCATACCGGCCAAGGCCGCTGCCACTCCAATGCCGCCGAACACCCACCCCATCACAGCCCAGCCTCCGCTGGCGTCATGTACCACCCCTACCGCCAGAGGGCCCATGGATGCCAAGGTGTACCCTACCCCTTGCGCCATGCCTGAAAGGCTTGCAGCAATCTGAGCATTGGCCGAACGCAGCACGATGAGCGTAAGCGCGACGGCAAACAGCCCGCCCTGCCCCAGCCCTAGCACAAACGCCCAGCCCCATAGCCCACCGAGCGGCGCATAGAGGCAGCCGAACAGCCCCGCCAAGGTAAGCGCCAGCACACAGAGGATCGCCACCCGCTGATCGCGTTGCCGCGTGGCCAACCAGGGCGCGCTGAGCGAGCTGACCAGTTGCATGATGATCGAGCCCGATGTCACCAGCCCGGCTTGAGCGGGGGATAAGCCGCGATCGATCAAAATGGAGGGAAGCCAGCCGAACACGATATAGGCCAGCGAGGACTGCAACCCCATGAACAGCGTAACTTGCCACGCCAAAGGGTCACGCAGCAGGCCCTGCACTTTATACCTGGGCTTGCCCAAGTGATTGGGGTGGCGAGCTTGAGGCCACCAAGCGATAGCCGCGATCACCGCAGGGATCAACCAAACGCCAAGCCCGAGCCGCCAACTGCCGTCGAACGCCTGGCTCAGGGGAACGCTACCGCCTGATGCTAACGCAGCACCCAGGCACAGGGCCATGGTATAGACCCCTGTCAGGGTGCCGGCATGGGCCGGGAAATCCCGCTTGACGATACCTGGCAGTAGCACTCCGATGATGCCAATGCTTGCCCCCGCTACAACGCTACCGGCAAACAACCCTACAGTGCCTAACTGAGTACGCAGCAGGATCCCGCTCGCCAGTACCAGCAGTACCCCGCCAATGGTGCGTTCAGCACCAAAGCGGCGTGCCAGTAGCGGCGCCAGTGGGGCAAATAACCCAAGGCACAGTACGGGCAACGTGGTCAGCACGCCTGCTGTGGCGGTACTCATGCCCAGGTCTGCGGACACTTGCCGAAGCAAAGGCGACAAGCTCGACAAGGCAGGCCGCAGATTCAAGGCCACTAGCACCAGCGCCCCTATCAACAGCGCAGGTGCCCAGGCACCACGTGCGGAAGCGATGTTCGGCGAGGAGGTATCGGCAGGCATAGAAGGGCTCGGCAGGCAGTGAAGGGTTGCGCAAATGCGCAAACCCGGCACTTTACGCCTGCGAGGTGAAAAGGATCAATGGTCAGGCTTCGTGGCTAGTCCTGTTCGCCAGCTGTCGCTAGCTCCTACCTCGTGCATGTGAAGGACCCAGCGCCTGCTGGCGAGTGCCGTTGCCAGAGCTTTTAGTGAATGATCTGGCTAAGGAACAACCGCGTACGGTCGCTTTGTGGGCGGTCGAAGAAGTCGTCAGGCGCGGCTTGCTCGACGATTTCGCCTTTGTCCATGAAGATCACGCGGTTGGCCACGGTACGGGCAAAGCCCATTTCATGGGTCACGCACAGCATGGTCATGCCGTCTTCGGCCAGCCCGATCATGGTGTCGAGTACTTCTTTGACCATCTCAGGGTCTAGTGCGGAGGTGGGCTCATCGAACAGCATGATCTTGGGTTTCATGCACAAGGCCCGGGCAATGGCTACTCGCTGCTGCTGCCCGCCCGAAAGCTGGCCGGGGAACTTGTTCGCCTGCTCTGGAATGCGCACACGCTCCAAGTAATGCATGGCAATTTCTTCAGCCTGGCGCTTGGGCATCTTGCGCACCCACATGGGCGCCAACGTGCAGTTTTGAAGGATCGTCAGGTGAGGGAACAAGTTGAAGTGCTGGAACACCATGCCCACTTCACGGCGAATGGCCTCGATCTGCTTGAGGTCATTGGTCAGCTCAACGCCGTCCACCACAATGCTGCCCTGTTGATGCTCTTCCAGCCGATTGATGCAACGGATGGTAGTGGACTTGCCCGAGCCGGACGGGCCGCACAACACGATACGCTCCCCCTGCTGAACGTTGAGGTTGATGTCTTTCAGTACGTGGAACTGGCCGTACCACTTGTTTACGCCGGTCATGCGGATGATGCCTTCGGCGCTGGCGACGTGCTTGATAGGGTTGTTCATGTTCTCTCCTGACGCTTAACGCTTATGACCGGTATCCAGCTTGCGCTCCAGGTGTATGGAGTAGCGGGACATGCCGAAACAGAAAATCCAGAACACCAGGGCCGCGAACACATAGCCCTCGGTAGCCATGCCGAGCCACTTAGGGTCGGCAGCCGCTTGCTTGACGCTGTTGAGCAGGTCGAACAGCCCAATGATGATGACCAGGCTGGTGTCCTTGAACAGTGCGATGAAGGTGTTCACCAGACCTGGAATCACCAGCTTCAACGCTTGAGGCAAGACCACTAGCCCCATGCTCCGCCAGTACCCCAGCCCCATCGCCGACGCAGCTTCGTACTGCCCCTTCGGAATGGCTTGCATGCCGCCGCGCACCACTTCCGCCACATAGGCGGACTGGAACAGGATGACCCCGATCAGGGCCCGTAGCAGCTTGTCGAAGTTCATGCCTTCAGGCAGGAATAGCGGCAACATAACCGAACTCATGAACAGCACGGTAATGAGCGGTACGCCCCGCCAGAACTCGATAAAGGTCACGCACACCACTTTGATGGCGGGCATTTTCGAACGACGCCCCAGCGCCAGCACGATACCTAGCGGCAACGCCCCGGCAATACCGACGGTGGCGATCACCAGGGTGAGCATCAGGCCACCCCACCGGGTGGTAGGTACGTTGGTCAGGCCCAACACGCCGCCGTGCAGCAGGCACCAGGCGATGATGGGGTACAGGATCAGGAAGCCGATACCGTACTTGACCTTGTTCGGCACCTTGCTGATGAACAACGGCGCAGCGCCGATGACCGCCAGGCACACGGTGAGGTCTACGCGCCAGCGCAGCTCAACAGGGTAATAGCCATACATGAACTGGCCGATACGCTGCTCGATGAAGACCCAGCAGGCACCGGCCTTGGTGCAGTCTTCCCGCACCGTACCCACCCAGTTGGCATCGAAAATGGCCCAGTTCAGGGCCGGCGGGACGATCACCCATATAAGGTAGAGCGCAAGTAGGGTAAGGAGCGTGTTGAACCACCCTGAGAACAGGTTGGCGCGCATCCAGGCGACCGCGCCCACGGCCTTGGCCGGTGGCGGCTGGTCGGGTTTGAAAACATAAGCAGTCATGGGCTGGCCCCTAGCGTTCGATCAGCGCGATGCGCTTGTTATAAGCGTTCATGAGCAACGAGATACTGATACTGATGGCCAGGTAGACGCTCATGGTGATGGCGATCACCTCGATGGCCTGGCCCGTCTGGTTCAGTACGGTACCGGCGAACAACGAAACCATCTCCGGGTAGCCGATACCGGCGGCCAGCGATGAGTTCTTGGCAAGGTTCAGGTACTGGCTGGTCAAGGGCGGAATGATCACCCGCAGCGCTTGCGGGATGATGACCTTGCGTAGCGTAGGGCCGTTACGCAAGCCCAGCGACCGCGCGGCTTCGGTCTGGCCGTGGCTGACCGAGTTGATGCCTGACCGCACGATTTCAGCGATAAAGGCGGCTGTGTACACCGTGAGGGCAAGGGTAAGGGCGAGTAACTCGGGGATCATCACCCAGCCGCCAACGAAGTTGAAGCCCCGCAAGGCGGGCACTTCCCAGTGGAACGGCGAACCGAACAGCAACACGCTCAAGCCGGGGATGACCACCAGGATCGCAAGCCCCGCCCACCCTTTATGGAAAGGTTGGCCAGTGGCTTCGAATCGACGGTTGGCCCAGCGCACCATGGCATAGACGGCGATCAACGCCACGACCACGCTTGCAACGAACGCCCAGAACCCTTCTGCCAGGTTGGCACCGGGCATGTTCAAGCCACGGTTGCTGATGAAGAAGTGGTCACCAATATTGATGCTCCCTCTTGGCCCCGGCAGGGTAAGAAACACTGCGAAGTACCAGAAGAGGATTTGCAGCAACGGCGGGATGTTACGGAAGATCTCTATATAGACGGTGGCCAGCTTGTTGACCATCCAGTTGTTGGACAGTCGCGCCACGCCAATCAGGAAACCCAACAAGGTGGCCAGCACGATCCCGATGAAAGTCACCAGCAGGGTGTTGAGTAGCCCGATCAGGAAAACGCGGGCATAGGAGTCTGATTCCACGTACGGGATCAGGTGCTGGGCGATACCGAACCCTGCGCTGCGGTCGAGGAAGTCGAAACCTGAGGTGATACCGCGGTGCTGCAGGTTGGTCTGGGTGTTGTCGAACAGGTACCAACCCAAGGAGACCACCGCTACTACGGTGATGACTTGGAATACCCACGCACGCACTCGTGGATCAGTCAGGGAAAACCGGCCGGTTTTCGCGCTGGGTGCGCCGATGTGTTTTTGCATGAAATGCCCCGAGAGAAAACGGACGATACAGCGGGTTTAAGCGCCAAGGGCTGACTGGAAACGCCAAGGCAGGCGCCGGCGCGAATCGATCGCGAACTGCGCCTGCCTTGGTATCCATTGCGCCACTATTGCGCTGGCGAGTTAGGCCAGCGCTCCAGGGTTAGCGCACAGGTGGTGCGTACATGATGCCGCCGTGGGTCCACAGAGCGTTCATCCCACGGTCGATTTCCAGCGAACCCTTGCCCAGGTTCTTCTCGAAGATTTCCCCGTAGTTACCGACTTGCTTGACGATTTGCACAACCCAGTCCTTGTTCAAGCCCAGGTCCTTGCCGTATTCACCGTCAGCACCCAGCAAGCGAGCAACGTCTGGGTTCTTGGTGCTTTTGGCTTGCTCTTCAACGTTCTTGGACGTTACGCCAGCTTCTTCAGCGTTGAGCATGGCGAACAGGCTCCACTTCACCACGTTCAGCCATTCGTCGTCGCCCTTGCGGACCACTGGGCCCAGCGGCTCTTTGGAAATGGTTTCAGGCAATACGACGTAGTCAGCCTTGGACGCCAGCTTGGAGCGCTGTGCGTACAACTGCGATTTGTCGGAGGTGAGCACGTCGCAACGGCCGCTTTCCAGCGACTTGGCCGATTCATCGGAGGTGTCGAAGGTGATAGGGGTGTACTTCAGGCCGTTGGACCGGAAGTAGTCGGACACGTTGAGCTCGGTGGTGGTACCCGCCTGAATGCAGATGGTGGCGCCGTCGAGCTCTTTAGCGCTTTTCACGCCCAGCTTGTTGTTCACCAGGAAGCCTACGCCATCATAGTAGGTGACACCGGCGAAGATCATGCCCATGCCTGCGTCGCGGGAGCTGGTCCAGGTGGTGTTGCGCGACAGCACGTCGATTTCGCCGGACTGCAGCGCGGTGAAGCGCTCTTTGGCGTTCAACTGGCTGAACTTGACCTTGCTGGCGTCGCCAAATACAGCAGCGGCGACGGCGCGGCAGACGTCTGCGTCGATGCCAATGATCTTGCCGGTGGAGTCTGGGACAGAGAAGCCAGGAAGGCCGTCACTCACGCCGCACTGGACGAAACCCTTTTTCTTTACGCCATCCAGGGTAGCCCCTGCCTGAGCGAAACCTGCGGCACCGAACAGCGCCGCAGTAGTCAGTACTGCCAGGGTGGATTTCAACATCTTCATTCAAACCTCCAATGGGCTCTTGTTGTGTCCAAGCGTGTGTTACCCCGCACCTTTGTGAGGCGACCTCAATCCGGGTTGGCTTCGTTTTGGGTCGAACGGGGTAACCTGCAAGTGAATGCAGCCTATGCGCCACCGCCTGCGATACAGGTCACCCGCGACGTCTAGGGTCGCTAGGGCGGCCTTCCCCCTTCGCAGGTGTTACCGATAGTGAGGTGCGGCTCCATTCGCCAATAGTTTTAGCAAACGGCGTACCATACTGCCACCCTTAAGTGATTCACACGTCGTCAAGGCCCAAACGTTCAGCCAGGCGACGTTTTGTTCACGAATATACAAGTGCCGCCCTGATCAGGCGCACCGATTCGATCCCATTAGCACCAAGATGGAGCAAACATGACCGAAACACTGATTCTTGAGCCTACCCAACCAGCCGATGCCTGTGTCATCTGGTTGCACGGCCTGGGGGCCGACCGTTTCGATTTCCAACCTGTGGCGCAACTGCTCCAGGCCGTATTGCCGAGCACGCGTTTCGTGCTGCCTCAGGCACCGACACGCGCGGTGACCATCAATGGGGGTTATCACATGGCGAGCTGGTACGACATTCATGCCATGACGCCTGCGCGCGCCATCGATCGCGGGCAACTGGACGCCTCGGCTGAACAGGTACTCGCGCTGGTCGATGCTGAAAATGCCAACGGCATCGCGGACAACCGGGTAGTACTGGCAGGCTTCTCCCAAGGAGGCGCGGTGGTACTGCATGCGGCCTATGTCCATGCGTCTCGCCCCTTGGCAGGCGTTATCGCGTTGTCTACCTACGCGCCCAGCTTTGGTGAGCAGCTTGCAGTGACGACCGTTCAGCAGGCCGTGCCAGTATTGAACCTGCATGGCACCCAGGATGGCATCGTGCTTCCCGACATGGGGCGCGCCGCCCACGACAGGCTCAAGGAAGCAGGCGTGGCGGCCCAATGGCGGGACTATCCCATGGAACACGCTGTGAACGAGACAGAGATACGGGACATCGCCACCTGGCTGAAGGGCCGCCTCGGCTGAGCGCGGCCGAGCGCGGCACTACGCCGCGCTCGATTCTTGCATTACACTGCCAGCGAACAATTACTTACAGCCAACGACGAGATGACCGTGCTCAAAGCACTCAAGAAAATGTTCGGCAAAAGCGAGGCTGAGCCGCTCGCCGCCGCACCGGCTTACACCCCTGATACGCAAATTCACCGCCCTGCTCCGGCGTCCACGAGCGCCGCCGCGTCCATTGCTCTGGATACCGCAACGCACGAACGGCCTCGCCGCCCCGTGAAGCCCGTACCCCGGCCGGTGCCGGTCAAATGGTCGCTCGATGATTTTCAGGTGCCCCCCGAAGAAGGGAAAACCCGTTTTCACGATTTCGTATTACGCCCCGAAGTGATGCACGCCATTCACGACCTGGGTTTCCCTTACTGCACGCCGATTCAGGCGCAGGTATTGGGCTATACCCTCAAAGGCCGCGATGCCATTGGCCGCGCTCAGACCGGCACCGGCAAAACCGCTGCCTTTCTGGTTTCTACCATTAGCCAGCTACTGCAAACGCCACCTCCGGCCGAGCGCTATATGGGCGAACCCAGGGCCTTGATCATCGCCCCCACACGCGAACTGGTGGTTCAGATCGCCAAGGACGCTGCTGGGCTGACCAAGTACACGGGCCTGAATGTGATGACCTTCGTCGGCGGCATGGATTTCGATAAACAACGCAAGCAGCTCGAAGCCCGCCATTGCGACATCCTGGTTGCCACACCCGGGCGCCTGCTGGATTTCAATCAGCGCGGTGAAGTGCACCTGGACATGGTCGAGGTCATGGTGCTGGACGAAGCCGACCGCATGCTGGATATGGGCTTCATCCCCCAGGTGCGGCAGATCATTCGCCAGACGCCGCCTAAAACTGAACGCCAAACCATGCTGTTCTCCGCGACCTTTACCGAGGACGTGATGAACCTGGCGCGGCAGTGGACCGTCGAGCCGGCCATTGTTGAGATCGAGCCAGAACAGGTCGCCAGCGATACCGTAGAGCAGCATGTGTATGCGGTGGCGGGAAGCGATAAATACAAGCTGCTGTACAACCTGGTCAACAGCGAAGGTTGGAGCCGCGTCATGGTCTTTGCCAACCGCAAGGATGAAGTACGACGGATCGAAGAGCGCCTGGTACGCGACGGTGTGAATGCTGCGCAGCTGTCCGGGGATGTTCCCCAACACAAGCGCATCAAAACCCTGGAAGCGTTCCGCGAAGGCAAGGTTCAGGTGCTGGTGGCAACCGATGTCGCAGGCCGTGGGATTCACATCGACGGCATCAGCCATGTCATCAACTTCACCCTCCCGGAAGACCCGGAAGACTACGTTCACCGCATCGGCCGTACCGGGCGGGCTGGAAGCAGTGGCGTGTCCATAAGCTTTGCAGGCGAAGACGACTCGTACCAGCTGCCAGGCATCGAAACCTTGCTGGGCCGTAAGATCAGCTGCGAGATGCCGCCGGAGACGTTGCTTGCCGCGGTGCCGCGCAAAGCTTGACCTCCTGACTGCACTCACCAACTGCCGTTGGCTCCTACCGTCGATTACCACGTAGGAGCTAGCGAAAAGGGCTAAACCCAGGCCTCACCAACGCCCCGCCGCGTCTTGATCGCTTGCCCGGCCTTCGACCCAGCGGGGGCCGTCGGTTGTAGCTTCTTTTTTCCAGAACGGCGCACGGGTCTTGAGGTAATCCATGATGAACTCGCACGCGCTGAAGGCGGCTTGCCGGTGGGCGCTCGCGCAGGCCACGAATACGATAGGCTCGCCAGGGGGCAGCTCGCCAATCCGGTGAATCACCCTCACCCCCACCAGCGGCCAACGCCCCTTTGCCTCCAGCACAATGGCTGCCAAGGCTTTTTCCGTCATGCCAGGATAATGCTCCAGGAACAGCCCGGCCACGTCGTGGCCGTCGTTGAAGTCCCGTACATACCCCACAAAACTCACTACGGCACCGATACCCAACTGCTGCTGGTGCATGGCGTTGAGCTCAAGCCCTGGATCGAAGGGCGAGGCCTGCACGCTGATAACCATCTCAGCCTCCTGTCACAGTAGGAAAGAACGCCACTTCATCCCCATCGAGCAATGGCTCATCGAGGCTACAGAGCGCTTCATTGCGTGCGCACATCAGGTTACCCGCAGCCAGCGCAGCGTGGTTACCGTCAGTGGTGAGGTGATCTCGCAGCGCGCGTACCGTAGTGAACTCACCCTCTACCTGCTCGCGCTCGCGACCGAGCGTTTCGCGCAACCGTGCGAAGTACAGCACTGTAAACTTCATGCGGGCACCGCCTTGAAATCGCCACTCTTGCCACCGCGCTTTTCAAGCAACCGCACCGCTTCGATAACCATGCCTTTGTCCACGGCCTTGCACATGTCGTAGAGCGTGAGTGCAGCTACGCTAGCGGCCGTCAAGGCTTCCATTTCTACGCCTGTCTGCCCTGCCAGCTTGCATCGAGCCCGGATGACCACTGTATCGGTGCCCTCCCCTGCCAGCTCTACTTTTACGCTGGTAAGCATCAGGGGGTGGCACAGCGGAATCAGGTCGCTGGTTTTCTTCGCCGCCTGAATACCGGCAATCCTCGCTACGGCGAACACATCACCTTTAGGGTGGGCGCCTTCGGCGATCATCTGCAACGTAGCAGGTAACATGCGTACCCGCGCTTCGGCCACGGCTTCGCGTTCGGTGACCGCCTTAGTGGTCACGTCCACCATGTTGGCCCGGCCTTGAGAATCTAGATGAGTGAGCATGGCTCGCTCCTGCAAAAAACGATGGTCAGTGTAACGCAAAAGGCCCCGTGGCAAGCCGGCAAGGGCTTGGCACAGGGCCTCTTTGAAATCATCCCGTAGCAGCAGGGCTTGCCCGCGACACTGACAACAGTCGCGCCAAGGCCAGCTATCAAGGATAAGCCATCACTGGGTGATGGATTTCACCGACACGCCTGGGGTGGCGACATTGGAGCGACCGTAGATGTCTTCGAAACGCTCGATGTCATCTTCACCCAAGTAGCTGCCCGATTGCACTTCGATCAGCTCGAGTGCGATCTTGCCCGGGTTGCGCAGACGGTGAACCGACGCAATCGGGATATAGGTGGACTGGTTCTCGGTCAGCAGGAACACGTTCTCGTCGCAGGTGACTTCGGCAGTACCGGATACAACGATCCAGTGCTCTGCACGGTGATGGTGCATCTGCAGCGACAGGCAAGCACCTGGCTTGACGGTGATGTGCTTGACCTGGAAGCGGCCGCCCTGATCCACAGAATCGTACGAACCCCATGGGCGGTACACTTCACAGTGGTTCTGAGTTTCGCTACGGCCCATGTCGTTCAGGGTCGCAACCATGTTCTTCACGCCTTGGACCTTGTCCTTGTGGGCGATCATCATGGCGTCGCGGGTTTCAACCACAACGATGTTGTCCAGGCCGATTACCGAGACCAGCTTGCCATTGCCGTGAATCATGCAATTGCGGCTGTCCTGGATAACCACGTCGCCTTTGGTGACGTTGCCGTTCTCGTCCTTGGCCTGAACCTCCCACAGGGAGTTCCAGCAGCCAACGTCGCTCCAGCCGGCGGTCAGCGGCACTACGCAAGCGCGCTGGGTCTTTTCCATCACAGCGTAGTCGATGGAGTTATCTGGGCAGCAGGCGAAGCTGGCTTCGTCGATGTCAACGTTGCCGCCTTCGTGTTGGCTGCGCTCAAGGGTCAGCAGGCAGTTGTCGTAGATGTCCGGATCGTGCTTTTTAAGCTCTTCCAGGAAGCGGCTGGCACGGAACAGGAACATGCCGCTGTTCCAGAAGTAACCGCCTGCGTCTACGAATTCCTGGGCGCGCTTGTCATCAGGCTTCTCGACGAAGTGAGACACACGGCTCACGCCTTCAGGCAGCAAGGCATCGTTGGTGGACTTGATGTAGCCATAGCCGGTTTCCGGGCGAGTAGCCGGCACACCGAACAGGACCATTTCGCCACGCTCTGCGGCAACGGTGGCCAAGGCCAAGGCGCGCTGCAGGGCTTTCTGGTCTTCGATCACGTGGTCAGCCGGCAGTACCAGCATCAGGTCATCGTGGCCGTCGTTTACCAGTTTCATGGCGGTCAAGGCCACGGCGGGTGCGGTGTTGCGGCCGAAGGGTTCCATCAGGATGCCCTGGGTTTCGAGCTTCAGCGCGCTAAGTTGTTCGTTGACAATGAAGCGATGGTCCTTGTTGCAGACCACGATCGGCTTATCCATGCCTTCGAACACCAGACGCTCCAGGGTTTGTTGGAAAAGCGTGTGCTTTCCCGTCAGCGCCAGGAATTGCTTCGGGAACTGCTTGCGCGACAACGGCCAGAGACGGGAGCCGCTACCACCTGACAAGATCACCGGAATCATAGTGTTTCTCCAAGAATTACGTAATGAGATGACTGTGTTATTTCTACCGCTTCGTCTACTTGTTGTTCCATGCCGGCCGCCCTGAGAGCGGCCGCGCAACCACCGCTATCAGCGGTTGGAAACTGGACGCTTGACCCATACTGGGGTCAAGCTGCTGCCTTGGCCGGTCACGTACAGCACGGTAGCTTCACCGCGCTCAAGGGTAACGGCTGGAGCATCTGCAACCTTGGTGGCACCGTCGAACAGCGCGAACGACACCTTGACCGGATTGATTTCACGGTCGCCGCTGGCGTTAGGCGCAACGGCTGGAATTACTTCTTTACCATCGGCAGTTTTCAGCGAGAGCGGTTTGTCGCTCAGGTTCTGTACACGTACCAGGGACTTCTGCTTGTTGTTGAAGGCTTTCTCTTCAACCAGCTTGGACGTACCGGATGCCATCTTCACGATGGTGTAGTAGTGATCGCCAGCGAGGTTCACCGGCAAGCTTTCGCTACCCAATTTTGCGGTGTATTGGCCGCCTGGCATGAACTCGAAATCATTGCTGCCTTTCGGGCTGATTTCTGCAGGCTTGCCATTGCCTACGGTCGACGTAAGCTCGGCATTGCTTGCGTTAAACACACGAACGAACGCAGAACCTTTAGGGGCAGTAGGGCCGTACAGAGCACCATCACCGGCCGCGAATGCCTGGGTGGACAGCAAGCCGAAACCTACAGCCACTGCGCATGCCTTGGCGATGCGGGAAGTGCGAAGGGCAGTCTTGAAAGTCTTAGCGGTCATGTGCGTTCCTCTCGGCTATATAAAAACATAAGCCGTTATCAATTAATTTCAGTTGTTCTGACCAACGGCCAGGCTCTGATTACTTTCTTGAGACTTCTTCAGTTCAGCGATCCATGCAGGATCAAAGCCGCTGAGATCATTCTTCATCGGCAAGTAGCGCTCAGGGAATTCCCAAACTATTACTTGCGGCGGGTTATTCTTGAAGCCGTCGCTCTGCAAGTAGTTGAGCATGGGCAGAATAGGGCCGTGCCCTTCTTCGGCGTAGTTAACCACATCACTGTGTAGCGACTCCTTCAGGGCCCCCAGGAAGTTCCAGTGCGGGTTGGCACTGTAGCTGGTGCCTACCAGCCCAACCGGGATATCGCTGTCGCCAAACAGGCTGTCTTCATTCTCCACTGCGCCTTCGACAGCGTGAGTTGTCTTTTGTTGCAAACTATCTGGCTCAGGAAGCAAATTTGTGAAGAGCGGGTCCAGAGGCAGGAATGTAGTCAAGTCACCCTTATAAGGTTTGGGTTGTGCCGCTTCGGTTACATATGTGACGGGCTGCACATTAATCAAAGAGTGTGCCGAGAAAACGGCGCCAAGGTTGCGCGCGACAACTTCTGCACCCAGTGGTGTCCAGTGCGTATCGGTCCGCAAGAACACTTGGCCTTGAGCCTTCGCCTGCTGCATTGCAGCCATAAAGTCAGGGGCCAGGATACCCGCTTGCTTGGCCTGGGCATGGAATTGCTCATACAGGTCTTTATGCAAGGTAGCAGGCTGCTTGTCTGCGAAATGCTCAGGGTAGAGACGTGCCTTGGCCGGAATGATTGCCATCACCAGCTTGACGTTGCTCTGTTGCAGTCGGTCGCGTACACCGCGAATCAAGTCGAAGTTTTCTTTTTCGACCTGATCAACGTTAGCGACGGGCTTGAACTCCTCGTCAGTGAACAGCCACTGGTCCTTGCCCAGCACCACACCTGGGCGCCCCTCGTGGAAGACGGTGTAATCCACCGCCGCCCAGAGGTTAGTGCCCAGGCGCTTGATGGGAAACTCTTCGTCGTAATGAGTTTCCACGGCTTTGGTAAGCCTGCCGTTGAAGAAGGTCATCTGCGCCGTTCGTTCGAAGCTACCGAACGACACCAGTGACCAGAGCCCCATCAGCACCAGAATGCCGAAGAACAGGGCGATATAGAGGATACGTAATGAACGTGTCATGGTCGGCTCGCTCAGAACTGGAAGTAAAGGAAAGGCGAGAAGCTCTGCGCCGACAGCTTCAGGATCGAAGCCACGAACAACAGCAGAATCGCCGCACGCATGAAGTAACGTGGCCAGTCAGCTACCCAGTAGGCAGGCTGTACCTGGTGGCCTGCCGCATGAGCCTGAACGATGGCCGGCTCGTCCCCGGGGACCGCCTTGATCTGCCCAGGTTGCGCGGTGGCTGGGCCGTTGGCTTCGATCGCTCGCTGACGCTGCGCTTCGGCTTTTTGAGCGCGGGCGTTGATAGGTGCCTGATAGAAATCACGCAGCCCGAATATCGCCATCGTGACGTAGGCCACTGCCAGGGTCGCGATCTGCAGGCCCGTCAGGTTGGCACGGTTGAGTTCAGACAAGCTCCACTCGCCGAAGCTGAACATCGCGTGGTACATGCGCATGGCCACATGAACGTTTTCAGCGCGGAAGATCACCCAGCCCAACACCACCAGCAAGAAGGTAAAGATCCACTTGATAGGGTTGAAGCGCCGAGGTGCGGCATCGATGCCCAGCGCACGCTCGATGGCCAGCCACAGGCCATGCCACATGCCCCAGATGATGTAGGTGAAGTTCGCCCCGTGCCACAAGCCGCCCAGCAGCATGGTCAGGAACAGGTTGCGATAAGTGGCGAAGGTGCCGCCCCGGTTGCCGCCCAGGGTGATGTACAGGTAGTCGCGCAGCCAGGTCGACAGGCTGATGTGCCAGCGACGCCAGAACTCAGTGATGGACTGGCTAATGTACGGCTGCTTGAAGTTCTCCATGAAACGGAAGCCCATCATCAGGCCAAGGCCGATGGCCATGTCGCTGTAGCCGGAGAAGTCGAAGTACAACTGAGCGGTATAGGCCAGTGCCCCAAGCCAAGCATCGCCGGTGGTGGGGTCCGACAAGGCAAAGGAGTGGTCGGCGACCACCGCAATGGTGTCGGCGATGAACACCTTCTTGATAAACCCTTGCATGAATCGGGTCGCACCCTCGGAGAATTTATCCAAGGTATGTGTGCGATGGTTGAACTGGTCGACCAGGTCCTTGAAACGCAATACCGGGCCTGCGATCAAGTGCGGGAAGATCGCAACGAACGCTGCGAAGTCGATCAGGTTACGGGTAGCGGGCGTATCGCCACGGTACACGTCGATGATGTAGCTGATCGACTCGAAGGTGTAGAACGAGATACCAATCGGCAAAATGATATGGGTGAGGATGAACGGCTCAAGGCCGAACGAGGTGATGATCTGGTTCAGGCTATCGACGCCGAAGTTGGCGTATTTGAAGTAGCCCAGCACCACCAGATCCACCGCTACCCCGAGCAACAGCCAGCGCTGCGCAGCCTTGGTGCGAACACCGTTCGCGCCTATGCGTAGCCCAATGAAGTAGTTCCACAACGTAACCGCAGCGAACAGCGCGAGGAAGTCGACGCGCCACCAGGCGTAAAATATGTAGCTCGCTACCAACAGCAGCAAGTTGCGATAGCGAGTTCCGCTCAGGTAGTACAGGCCAAAAAAGATCGGCATGAACAGGAACAGGAACACGTTGGATGAAAAAACCATCCCGATCTCTCCTTGTTTTTGCACAATGGGGGCCTCTATAGCCCCCCCATACCCCCCAGCCGCGGCCAGGGGGGAAGTACGAAAGGGCCATACGCCTTAACTGACCCCCTCGCTCGTTAACTACCGAAGCAGCGGCTGACAACGCAGCCGCTGCCGCAGCAGCACATGTTTCAGACTTACTCGTCGTCTTTGTCGCCCTTGTCGCCTTTACTGCCCTTCTCGTGTTGCGGGTCGAAGGTACGGGTCAGATCGCCACCAAGACGGAAGGTCTTGAACGGCTCCATGTCATGCTTGCGCGACAAGGTGTCCGGGCTGCAGTCATAGAGGGTGCAGTAGGGTTCGAGCCAGGCATACTTGCTGTCGATCTTCAGATCGGTCATGTCCTGTTCTTCGCCATTCTTCTGCTCGAACTCTTCAGGTTCCTTGCTGCCTTCCAGTACGCGATCACCCAAGCGCTTGAGCGCGCCGTTGTTTTCCGGGCGAAGGTCCACACCGTTGGCCTGGGCGAAGCTAGCAATCATTGCCAGCGGCGGCAGGGCATAGTTGTGGTACGCCAAGGCGCGCTTCTTGCGCTTGAGCTCGTTGGGCAGGAAGCCCTGGTCATCGACCTGGTTGGCCGCGACCTTGAATTCCTTGATTGCCCAGTCGAACAGGTCACGCCGGTCGGTCACGATGGAAGTGGCCATCACCGACCAGGCAGCCCAGTACGAATGGTTGTTGATCTTCTCCAGCGGCAAGTTGCTCCAGTCGCTGACCACTTGATCGGCCATGCGCGCAAACCAGGCTTCGATCTTCTGGGTCTGAGCTTCATGACCTTGCAGCGGGTGCGATTGGGAGAACTTCAAGCGCAGGTAGGACGAGGACATGCTGCCCAGGGCCCACTTGCGCATCGATTTACCGGTGTGGTTGAAGTCCTTGGACATCAGTGCATTGGCGTCTGCCCAAGTCGCCAGCCAGTTCAGCGCGCAATCCAGCTCAGCGGGCTTGCCGTCGCGCATGAACTGCATAACCTGCTTGCTGATGCCGCGCTCCATGGTGGTGATGTCTTTGGTAGAGTCGCGGAATGCTTTCTCTGACACCTCATTGAGCGTGGCACGTGCCTTGTCCGAGCCCTCGTACTTGCTGCGGAATTGCAGCGAGCCGGTGTACGGCGTTGGCGCAGCTGGGCAATCGTAACTCCCGCCTTTCCCTGGCTTCTCGATGCCGTCGTAGTATCCGTGTGGTGGAACCAGGCCCGCAGCGTGAGCTGCGGAGCCAAACATGGCGATGCCCAGCAACGCCGGTGCCAGCAGGCGGCGGACGGCGCGGGGATTCAAGCGAGAAGTCAACATATGCATTCAGCCCTCAGAGCCCGGCTTGCGCGTTACGCGTAGCAACACCGGGGAACACGTTGCGTTTGCAGATCTTTGCTTCAACTTTTTGCGGCGCAGCCTTGGGGTCTTCCGGGCCATGCACTTCTACCGCCAGCAAATTACGCTTTGGCCAGTCGGTGTCATCACGTAGCTCGAAGGCAAAACGCCCATCGGTGTCGGCGGTGGTAGGCTTTTCGATCTTTATGTCTTCGTGACGGCCATCCATGTACCACAGGGTCGCCTTGAAATCCTTGACCGAAGGGTCAGCGAACTTGATATCAACTTGATGGTTCCAGTTTTCCAGTTCCTTGATGCCATTGCGCCCGTTGACCAGCAATTCGGTCGCCTGGTTAGGCTTGACGACGCCACTGCCGGATAACTCCACGGCCTTGCCTTCGCAACCATTGCCCATCAGCGCCATCATCTGGCGATAGGTGGTTTCCTGGTCCAGCGGGTAGAGTGGCGAGAATTCCCACACCAGAATCTTCGGTGGTTTCTTCTGGAATTCTTCGCTGCCCAGGTACTGCAGCATCGAACCTTCGAAACCGCCGCCCGGGAAGGCCACGTTCAGCACGTCTGCCCCAGTGTACTGCTGGAGGAAGCCGGAGAAGTTGTAGTTCTTGCCGCTGTGGCTGGTACCCACCAGAGTGACTTCCGGCGTAGCGGTGTCGCCAAACAGGTCGCCATCGGCCGCTTCGCCCTTTGGCTCGGTACTGAAGGTGTCCATGTACTGGATCGCATAGCTGGTGCCACACAACTGGCCGGCCATGTTCTGCAGGGTACCGGTCTTGCCCATGCGCCCCGAGACTTTGGTCTCGAATTCTTTCTTGGCGATGGCGGCATAACCCGGCACACGCTTGATGGTGTCGGCTACGATCTTGGCGGTACGGTCGGCACCGTACGGGGTCCAGTGCTGGTCACCACGGAAGTAGAAATCATGGGCCTGCTGCTCGTTGGTGAGCGGCGACAAGTCAGGCACGTGATAACCCATGGCCTGGAAACGGCCGAGCATGTCTTTGTAGTTTTTCAGCGCAGTGGTGTAGTCGAAACGCTCACGGTCTGCCGGCAGCATGTGGGCACGGTCAACCAGGCCACGGGTGGGCTGATAGACGATGACCACTTCCACGCCACGTGCCTTGAAGGCATCGTGCAACTCCTTCATCCGGCGGTAGCCTTCAGGAGAGGTCTTGAACTCGGTACGCAGGTCTTCCACGGTCCGGAACAGCCAGTCACCCTCCCCTTCGATCAGGGTGGTGAAGTTACGCTGGTAACGGGTCACGTAATTCTTTGCATCGGCGGCGGCCGGGCACAACTGGCAGCAGGGCTGCGCGGTGAAGCTAGGCGGCTGCGCGTCAGCGGCCTGCGCGCTACCCGACGCATACAGGGCAGCGGCAAGGCCTGACAGGCTCAGCAGCTTGATGAAATGTGAATGCATGGAAATGGTCCTTAATCCTGCGCCATGTCGGTCTGTTTCTCGACCGGGTCGATCAACACTGCTTTTTTCTGGCGAATCAGCAGGTCCAGAATTTCTGTCTGGTGAGCACCCAGGATCCCGGTCAGGCTGATGCCACCTTGCTTGGTGGGCGCCAGCATGGCCACGCGATACAGCTCGATGCTCAACGGCGAGTCGATTGCCAAGGGGTTGGTACCGTTACCGGACAGCTCACCGCCCACCACGATCATCGATACTTCGGCGTCGAAGGGGTCCAGCTTGACGTCGCGGTCGGTATCGCTCAGGTCCTTGATGTGCCCGTAGACACCCGTCAAACCGTTACCCAACGCCATGTTTTCGTATAGGCGAATGTTGGTGCTGTTACGTACCCGGATGCCGTGACGCTTGTTGGCGACCAGCTTGTTACCCCATAGCAGGTTGTCCCCGCTTTCATACAGGGTGATACCGTCGGTGTGGTTCTGGTAGATCTCGTTGTAAGCCACCAGGTTGCCCACGCTGTTACGGTCAAGCACCACGCCAGACAAGTGGTTGTCATAACTACGGTTGTTGATGATGAAGCTGTCATTCACTTCACGCGAGACGATGATGCCGTGCTTCTTCTTGGTCCCGTACACCGTGTTGTCCGCGATGATCAGGCCGTGCGAACGGTCGTGCGGGTCGATGCCGTAGATGATGTTGTCATGGTAGGTGTTGCTCTTGACCACAAAGCTTTCGGTTTCATAGCAGTAATAGCCGTACCACATGTCCGAGAAGGTGGAGCCAATGATCCAGCCGGTAGGCTCGCTACGGCCCATCTGCGTCTTCATGCTCGGGGTGTACTGGGAAATACTCACGCCGTAAGACTTGGACTCGTTATAACCGAAGCTTTTCATCTCGGTATTCACAAGGTAAGTCTCGGTGCCACCCCAGCTCACCAGGAACGGGCGGAATTCGTTTTTCTCTTTGAACCAGGCCTGGTCATTCTTCGCTTCGTTCCAGCCCGTCACCTTGGTATCGAAGGTAAACAGCTTGCCGTCGTTGACGATGAACGAACCGCCATCCTGAGACAGGCGCAATTCTTTCACGCGGCCGTCGATTTCAAGGATGCCCTTGTGAGCGACCACGATCGGCAACCGGGCCAGCCATACCCCAGGCGAAGTCTCGCGCAGGTATTGCTTGGGCACGGTTTTGCTCAGATCGGCGAAATTCACGTAACCCTCGTCGACGAAAATCGCCTCCGGGATACCACGCTGCTTACCGACCCACGCCATCATCTTGTTGTCACCGCCAATGAAGGCTTTGAGTGGCAACTCTTGCATCATGCGCCGAATGCTCACCTTGCCCTGCTTGCTGCGGTCCACCTTGGCATGCGCGGCCGCAGCGGTGTAGCCGCTGAGGTCGGGCAGCTTGGGGGGCGCCAGGTTCAATGGCTCGATGGGGGCACTGGCTACGCTGTAGGTTTGCGCAGGCTGCAATTCCTTGGTGGTACTGGGCTTGACCACAGCCTGTGTTGCAGGCGTGGTTGCCGCCAGGGCAGTGCCGCCGGCGACCAGCAGGGCCCCGGCCAGTAATGCGACTGGCCAGGCGCGCTTGCGCACCTGCGGCCGCTCCTTGCTATATGAATGCTTCATCTCATTGCACTCCCTTGGCGGAACCCATCAGAAACGCCAGATGACGTCGACGATGGCCCGGTGCATATAGGTGTCCACGCCACCGGCATAGGCGTCGCCGGGCTTGAACACGCCGGCGCGCAGGCGAACCAGCGCGGACGGCTCATCGAACGATTGGCTAACGCTTGCGGGCAGCAGCCCCTGCTTGAAGTACTTGGTCACGACCAGGTCCATTTCCTGACCCAAGTCTTTCTCGCCGTCATTGAGCGGCAAGGTCGACAAGGACAGATCACCAGTGGTGGCGTCGGCGGATTCGTAAGCGGCATTGATATTGCTGCCACCGATCCGCGAGTCACCGTCTACCCGCCAGAAGCGGTGGTAGATCAGGCTGGCGTCGTAGTCTTCCTGGATTTCCCAAGAGGCGAACAGCGAGGCGGTTTGCACGTTGGCCAGCTCAGCCTGGAAGGCTTCGCCGAAACGGCTGATACGCGAACGGGTACCGGTCCAGTTCGAGCGGTTGCTCTGCAGGCCGTTCTGTTCGTAGTCCTTGCTCGCCCGCGAATAGGCCGCGCCTACTTGCCACTGAGGGTCCAGACGCAGGCGTACGCCCAGGTCAGTCGCCCAGCCACTGACATGGTCGCTTTCGGTTTCGCCTGCGGTGACGATACCGTTGTTGTCGGTACGGCTGAAGGTGTCGCGGTTACCGGTCAGCCAGGTCAGGCTACCCCAGTAGTTGAGCTGGTTGGTATTGCGATGGTTGTACGCATCGCTGGTCGCTTCCAGGCCCAACCAGGTCATTTCACCATTGCTGGTCTTGTCCAGGTCGTCGATTTCTTCACCGGCGTTGGCCAGGTCGCCATCGTCATGCACGTGGTGCACGCGCAGGCCCGCCCACTGACTTGGCGCCCACTGATACGCGACGTCGCCCCACACGTGAGTACGGTCTTTATCGTTAGGCGACAAGCGAGAAAAGTCGGTGCGGTAATCGCTGAAGCGCTGGCCCACGCCTACGTCTGCCTTGAGCAGTGTAGTGTCCAGGTTCCAGGTCAGGGACTCGATGTAGTTGTCGTGCCACTGGCCATCGTCCTGACGCAGGCGCTGGCGACCGAACTTGAGCAGCTCACCCGGATAAGGCGTCAGCAGGCGGCTGTAGCCTACCCAGAACTCACGCATTGCCAGGTAGCTGTCGTCTGCTTCGCGGTCTTTGCTGTAGTAACGGCTGTTGCTGGAACCGCTGACGTTATCGTCCGGTTGCAACAGGGGGTCAGTCTGGATGGTGTCGGACGCTGTCACCGCCTGAGCCATGACATAGGCGCTCCAGCTGCCCCATTCGCCATAAGCCCAAGGGCGAATGTCGAGACCTATACCATTGACGTCGCCACCGGAGCGGGTGCCCAGGTCGCGGTCATCTTCGGACTGGCCGGTAACTTTCACTTCCAGGCCGAAGTTATCCGTGGCGGTCAAGGCCGCCAAGGTAGGGCAGGACCACAAGGTAGCAAAGCCCAGGCCCACACCGGCCAACATCCATTTGTTCAAAATCATAGCGATTGATCCTCACCGACTGCTGTTTCCGGCAACGCGTGCTGCGCCACTGCGGAGTTACTTTGACCCGGCAGAGTACCGCGCGCCGCGGATTCTTGCTGGAGCAGTTGCTGGGCCTGGGCCCGCAGTTGCGGTGGTAGTTGTGCTTCGATGGTGGTGGCCAGGTCCAGGATTTCCTGGCGCGGCTGAGGCTGAGCCATGGTCTGAGCCTTGGCCAACTCAATGAACACATAGGCGTTCACAGGGTTGGGCAGGGTGCCGCGGCCACCCGAGTACAGCTGGGCCAACGCGAAGTCGGCGCTGTTCTGGCCACGACGGGCGGCCATCAGCAGGTTATCTACGGCCTTTTGCGGCTCGACCTTGCCCAAGTAACCACGACGGTAGATCTGGCCGAGGTAATAGTAGGCACTGACCTGGTCTGGAATGGCGCCCTTCAGGTGCTGCTCAGCCTTGGCGGCATCAGGCAGTACGACCTTGCCTTCGTAGTAGATCTTGCCCAGCAGCAGCTCGGCGCGGGTTGGATCGGCGTCGTGCCCTTTGCTGATGTAATCGAGCAACTGGTCGGTATCGCCCAGGTCTGGGTAGTCATACTGCAACTGCGCCAGGCTGATGTACGCCCCAGGGTAGGTAGCAGTCGCGCTTTCAAGCAGGTCGTGAGCGGTCTTCGGATCCGGCGTCCCCAATTCAGGGTTGGCAATGATCCGTGCTACCGCGTCTACGCGCGCGGGCTGTACGCGGCCAGCGGCGAAGTTGTCTTGCAGGCGCTTGACCAGCGCTACTTGGTCGTCAGCGCGGTTTTGCTTCTGGTAGACGGTCGCCAGCTCTATGTAGCACAGCTCGGAGGTATCGAGCGCGGCCTTACAGATACGCTCTACTTCGGCCAGGTTCTGATCGTAGGTATTCTGCACGCGGTACAGAATGATCTGCGCAAGGCCCGCTTCCGGGTAACCGGCCGCTTTCCATTCGTTGATCTTCTGCTGCGCGTTCACAGAGGGGAAGCTCTGCGGGAACTGGATGTACAGCAGGGCCAGGGACATCAAGGTGCCCCCCTCGCCACTGTTGAAGGAGTCCTTCAACAGGCGCTCAGCTTCCTGGCGCTCGGCCTCGGTGCTGTTAGGCTTGGCGGCCAGCAGCTTGCCCAGGCGCGCGGCGGCGCGCGGCGAGCTGGCGGCGGCGGCGCGATACGTCGCTTCGGCCTTGGCCAACTGCGCGGGGTCGCCGCTTTGTACCCAGATGTCGGCCAAGCCAACCTGGGCATCGGCATAGCCCAAGTCTGCCAATTGCTGATAGTTCTGCTGCGCTAGCGCAACGTTGCCATTTTTCATGGCTTCGTTGGCCAGGCGCTGGTCTGGCAGGCCAGCGCAGCCCGCCAGGCCCAGGGCCACGGCAAGGCCCAATACCAAGGGCCGGTGCAAGTGTCGTAGAGTGTCAGCCACGCTCATTCTCCTGGCGCTCACTTAGAAGCCGTGGGCCATGGCTTTGTCGATCAGCCAGTCCAGGGAAGGACCATGGGTGCTAGACACATCGACAGGGCGACCCGCGAACTTGATGTCCAAAGGCTGATCCGGCTTGATGGTCACGCGCATGTCGGTGGACAGGTCGTCGCTCTTGAGGTTGGTCGCGCCTACTACCATGCCCGAACGCATTTGGTCGTCACCGGCTACGCGGAAATCAACCTTGGTGCCTGGACGAACGTCGTCGATCTGGCGGTAGGTGTAACGTGCTTCTACGTTGGCGCTGGTATTGCGTGGCACCAGGTTGAAGATCACGTCGCCCTTGCTAGCGTATTGGCCGTTGGCAACCAGTTGCTGTGCAACGATGCAGTCGCAGGGCGAGGTCAGGGTGCCGGTCATTTGCTTGCCGAACAGTTCAGTGACCTTCTGTGGGGTCAGGTCCTGTTCTTCAAGGTGGCCCTTGAGCACGTCGAGCATGCTGGTGCTGAAGCTAGCCAGGGGCGAACCCTTGGGGGCCAGGCCGTTCGCGCCAACCAGGCTGGACACGGTACCGTCACGTGGCATGGTGATGTTCATGCCCGGTGCGCTGACCAGGCCGGATTCGGCATGAGTCACGAAGTACAGGTTGTAGACCGACTTGAAGATATAGCCGAATGCAACCAGACCGATCAGGAAGATACCCAGGCTGAAGGCGACTGCACGCACACGACCGAAGAAGCTCATGTCGTTGCCCGCGGCCTTACGCTTGCGAGCCTTGGTGAAGTTGTCACGCTGAAGCGTGCCCAGGACGTCGCCCATGGTGACCAACTCGCCAGACAGGTGAGAGGTGATCAGGTGACGCAAGGTAGAGATGTCTGCCTGCTCCAGGTTCTGGAACTGGGCGCCAACGCGGCCGTTCCCTTCCACGGAGCGCGCCTGGAATTCCACATCCATGCCCAGGCCCAGGTTGTCGATGACGAACATCAACCGGCCACGGTACAGCTCGCCTTCTACCAACGGCTTCTGAGGCATGAACGAGAAGCCGCCAGCGGACAGTTCTTCTACACGGGCTTCTTGGGTTTCACGGTTCGGGCCGATGAAACGGATTTTCGCTGGCAAGCGAACCCGTGCGTGCTGGCGCTGGGCTTCGGACTCATGGACCACATTGGGGTTGACGGCTGTATTCATGGCAATTGTTCCTACTTAATCCATTGAGGGCTGGTCAGACGATCGCAAACAGGAAAGCGACGAAGATACTGCCTGCCGAGAACGTCATGGTCCGAGAAGACCAGGTGTTGAACCACTGTTGAAAACTGGCCAGATCGCGCTTGGTGGACGTCGGCTGGCGAGTCCAGGACTGCCGGTCGAGACGGAAGAAGACGTAGATCTTCATCAGTGCGCCAACGATCTGGTTGTAATAAAGGATGGCCGGATACGCTGGCCCCACCGGGTGCCCGCTGAACCTCAGCAGGATGGTGAGAATCAGGCGAGTGATGCCGATCCACAGCAAATATGCGAACAGGAAGGTAACGCTATATTTGAGCGTTGCGATCAAGGCCGCGGTCAAACCCAGCAGTGACGTCCACATAGACACACGCTGGTCAAACAGCACGACAGATGTAAACAGGCCCAACCGGCCGATACCCAGGCCCAAGGCACGAGAGTTCTGACGCAGGTTGTTGCCGTACCAGCGGTACATCAGTTTGCGGCTGGCCTTCACAAAACTCTTCTCTGGCGGGTGCTCAACCGTGTTGATGGCGGCATCCGGTACATAGAAGGTGTCGTAGCCCAGGCGCATCAGGCTGAACCAGCTCGATTTGTCATCGCCGGTAAGGAAGCGGAACGTACCCAGACGCCAGTGCTTGAGCGAATCGCTTTCCACGTCGGCGATGAACATCGGGTCGGTCACTACCGAGGCGCGGAACACCGACATACGCCCGGTCATGGTCAACACTCGCTTGGACAAGGCCATGGAACACATGTTGATGTGACGCTGGGCGAAGCGCAGTTTGTGCCACTCGCTCATGATGTAACCGCCGCGCACTTCGCAGAATTCGTTGGTGGTCAAGCCACCCACGTTCGGCCACAAGGCGAACCAAGGCACGGTTTTAAGCACTACGCCTTCGTTAAGTACGGTATCGCCATCGACCACCGCGACCACTGCGTGCTCGTCGGGCATGTGCCGAGAGATCGCGCGGAAGCCATAGGCCAGGCCGTCACGCTTACCGGTACCGGCGATACGCACGAAGTCCAGCTTCACTCGCTCAGGCGGGTTCATCTTGGCCCAGAGCGACTTCATCAGCATTTCGTCGCTCATTTCCACGAGTGAGGCAACGATGGTAGTGGGATAGCCACAATCGATCGCTTCGCGAATCACCGACTGGTAGACGGCAGCCGTGGTGCTGGCGTCGATACGGAAGCTTGTGACCATCAGGAACACATGTGACGGGGCTGCGTCCGGGCCCAGCTTACGCACTTTGCGTCGCAGGAGCGGATAGACCACGTACAGGAACAGCATGCCGCGCACGAAGTGCGTAGCACCCATCGAATAGCGCCAGATACCCACGGCGCCAATCAGAAATATGAAATCCTTGGAGTCAGAATTGAACAGCGATGGGGGGAGCGCAAGCGCCAGGCCCATCAACAGACCCAAGTAAAACAGCCATCCAGCAGCCTGAAGCAGGCTGTGCTTTAGCCTCGACATATCCGCATCCGTCTCTTCATCGACCGCCCGAATCGGCGCTCGAAAGTATTAAGGCAGGCGTAAAGAACCGCGGGGGCCGCAAGGCCCGCCGCAGTCACGGCTGTTACCAGCAGATACCTTCGTAGTTCGTGTTCGAATCGGTGGCTTCTTTCTTCAAGAAACCAACCAGGTCGAAGACTTGCTTGCCAGCTGGCGGGTTCTGCAGCAGCTCGCCAAAGGCCTTGTCACCATTACCCAGGATCAGTACGTCAGCGTCGTTTACCACGGCGTCGAAGTCCGACTTCAGCAGGGACGAAACGTGAGGGATCTTGGATTCGATGTATTCCTTGTTGGCACCCAGGATACGGGCGTGCTCAACGTTCTTGTCGAAGATGCTCAGCTCGAAACCTTTGCCGATCAGACGCTCAGCCAGCTCAACCAGCGGGCTTTCACGCAAGTCGTCTGTACCGGATTTGAAGCTCAAGCCCAGCAGTGCAATCTTGCGCTTGCCGTAGCCATTGATGACTTCGAACGCGTTCTGCACTTGCTGCTCGTTGCTGACCATCAGCGAGTTGAGCAGTGGAGTTTTCACGTCCATGGCGCTGGCACGGTAGGTCAGAGCGCGAACGTCCTTGGGCAGGCAAGAGCCACCGAAGGCGAAACCTGGGCGCATGTAGTAGGCCGACAGGTTCAACACCTTGTCCTTGCAAACCACTTCCATCACTTCACGGCCGTCTACGCCGGCTGCCTTGGCGATGTTGCCGATTTCGTTGGCAAAGGTCACCTTGGCGGCGTGCCATACGTTACAGGTGTACTTGATCATCTCGGCCACTTCGACCGGCTTGCGGATGATCTCGGCGTCCAGCTCGCTGTACAGCTCTTCGAGTACGTCACCAGACGCTTTATCGAACTCGCCGATAACGGTCATAGGCGGGTGATCGTAGTCTTTGATAGCCGTACTTTCGCGCAGGAATTCAGGGTTTACCGCTACGCCGAAGTCAACACCGGCTTTTTTGCCAGAGTATTTTTCGAGGGTAGGGATTACCACGTTTTTCACGGTGCCTGGCAGCACAGTGCTGCGAACGACCACGGTGTGGCGCTCGGTTTTTTCTTTCAGCACTTCACCGATGCTTTTGCACACTGCTTCGATGTAGTTCAGTTCCAGGTCGCCATTCTTCTTGCTTGGCGTAGGTACGCACAGCATCGAGACGTTGGTTTCACGGACGGCTTTAGCGAAGTCGGTAGTACCGCTCAGCTTGCCTTTGCTCACTGCGCTGGCCAGCAGTTCTTCGAGGCCAGGCTCGACGATGGGGGACTTGCCGTTGTTGATCAGATCGATCTTGACTTGGGATACGTCAACCCCAACAACATCGTGACCACGAGCTGTCAAGCAACCCGCACATACCGCGCCAACATAGCCCAAACCAAAGATGCTGATACGCATCGCATTCACCTCATGTGTTTATCACGCCAGCTCACTCAGGAGCTAGACTGGGGGTTAATTATCCAGCAGTATTCGGGCACTCGGATGCGTGACAGCTAATGTGTCGTTCCGACTGTCGCACAACCTAATGCAGGCATAATCAGTCAAAGTGCTCTGGAATGCGCACTCAACTAGAGCATATTGCGCCCTAAATAAATCAGGCTCGCCCTGGAATGTAGCCAGCCTTTATTACAAAACGGCTCACTTACTTTCGCTACTTGCTTTCGCGGCGTTTGTTATGCCTTGCGAATCAAGCATCAAGCCGTATGCATGAGCTTGCCTGGCAAACTCGAAACTGGCCTTGCGTCGAGGATATTCATCGTACGTCTCTCCTGAGATTAACCTTCGGGCTGGCTGTACAAACCCTTCGATTCAAACGCCTGTTTACCGCTTTCAGACGCCTCCTTTTGCTGCCGTGTACGTCATCTCTCACAAGATCCTGAATCAGTACGCGTCGTATGAGCTACAGATACCCTGGGAAGTTCCTGAAGGAGGGTACCACTCGTACCATTTCTGTTCAGACTTTTCCTACGAACGGTAGTAGCACATAGCTACTTTTCAGCATAAAAAATCTTATTAATCAATAAGATAATTACCGTAACCCACAGAAAGCCAGCATTTAAATAAATTTTGGCTTTTTAGAGGGCCCGGTAACAGGTCGGAGGGGTAGTTGAAGGGAAGACCGTATAAATGACCATTTGTTGGCGCCATTAGTTCGTCAAACTGCACCTTGCACGAGGTTTTAACCGCTGTTTTTGCACCCGCTGTTACCCTTAGTTACCTGTGATAAATGTCACACTTCAGTTTTTCTCAGAAAAACCAGGTTCGCCTCCGTGGAACGGTCCGCTGCGTACCGATAGCCCGCCTCCTCGAACCCCTTCAGGCCCTCCGGCTGGTCGATGCGCTGGGTGATCACATAGCGCGCCATCAAACCCCTGGCTTTCTTGGCATGAAAGCTGATGATTTTATATTCACCGCTTTTGAAATCGCGGAACTCGCAGTCAATCACTGAAGCCTTTAACAGGCGTTTTTTCACGGCGCCGAAGTATTCCTTGGAGGCCAGATTGACCAGCACCTGATCGCCCTGCTCTTCCAGCGCTATATTTAACCATTCGCTGATTCGCTCGCCCCAAAAGGCATAGAGGTCCTTGCCACGGTTGGTCACTAACCCAGTGCCCATTTCCAAACGATAGGGCTGCATTAAGTCCAGAGGCCTTAACAGGCCGTACAGCCCTGAGAGCATGCGTAGGTGCTGCTGCGCATAGTCGAAGTCTGCTTCAGAAAACCTTTCGGCCTGTAGCCCTGTGTACACATCACCTTTGAAGGCGAGGATGGCCGGGCGGGCATTGTGGGGGGTAAACCTGGTAGCCCAGCTTCCGAAACGTGCGGCATTAAGCCCTGCCAGTTTGTCCGAAATCCCCATAAGTTCGCTCAGCTGCGCTGGAGACAGCTCACGTAGCACCTCGACCAGCGCCTTGGAGTGCTCGATAAAGGCGGGCTGGGTGAAACGCTCGGTGGCCAACGGGGTGTCGTAATCCAAAGTCTTGGCCGGCGAGATCACTAACAACATAAAGTGGCTCCTATAAAAAACGTGGAGCTTGCGGCCTTCTGTTTAGGCCTTCAACACCCTTGGCCCTATCCGACCGATAAATGCGACAGGTGCGGACCCGCTGCTATCATGCGCCGATGACTGCCATGGAGAACGTGCGTTGCGATTATCCCCTTTGATGCTCACTGCGGCGCTGGTGTTTGGGCTACCTATTGCTCAGGCGGCCAAGGCGGAGGTGGCGACCCTGGACCGCAGCCTGTGGCCGGAAGACATAAATACCCCTGCCCTGTTCGATGTGGCCTCGCGCGCGCAGATTCTAAGTTTTGCACGGGAGTTGGTGGCCAGCGAAACCTTGGACGAACCTACCCTCGCCGCCCGCCTGGGGTTACGGCAAATCAACATGGCCGCTATCAACGCCTTGCGGGAGGGCTGGTGGCAACGCCTTTGGGCCGGTTTTGACCATGCTCAGCAGAGCTGTGCCCAGGATGCGTCGTTTTGCTATGCGGTGGACGACTTGGACGACCTCAAGGCCCAGGCCGGCCAGTTCAGCATTGACGACGATTCTTTTTATGCAGGCTGGGCCGAGCCGGGCCGAGTGTTCAGCCGTGCTTACTTGGACGAGCAATTGCATAAGGCGGCCTTGTTGCCCGATATAAGCAGTGAAGTGGCAACCTTTGCCAAGGTTGAGCACAACGGTGATTCGCTCACTGACCGGATGTTCCTGCTCACCTTCGACGCGGGGCCCAGCCCTGCCCAGGGCAACACCGACTGGTTGGCAGCGTACCTGCGCGAGCAACACGTGAATGCCACGTTCTTCGTGTTGGGCAATAGCGTGGAGCAGCGCTTGCAGAACCAGACCGCCGAGCACCTTGACAACCTATACCGTGACCAGTGCGTCGGCGTGCAGGGTTGGCAGTACCGCTCGCATAGTCAGTGGCTGGAATGGCAGCACTCGGTGTTGCAAAGCGTGGCGCTGGTGCAAAGCCAGCTACCCGATACCTATGTACCTCAGTTTCGCCCACCCTATGGGCAGCGCAGGCAGGACAGCGGTGCGTTCTTCGAAGCGCAGCAGTTAGACGTTGTGCTATGGGACATCGACGCCCAAGACAACAATGCTCAAATCAGTGCCGAGGACAGTACCGACCGTGTGCTGACCCTGATGCTGCTGTGGCGCCACGGGATCATCCAGCTGCATGACAGCCAGCCCAAGGCGCGCACCTTGGTACCTGCATTACTGGCAGCTACATCACAGAGCGGGATTGCCTGGGAGGACTGTCGCGACTTCCCCTGAACCTTGCCAGGCAGTGCCGCGCAGCCAATGGGTGACTTCCGACTCTAGCGGTAGGCAACCACGCCGCCAAGGGCTATTCGTCACACCGGAAAATAAAGTCTAAACGCCACTCAAAGTGCTTTGTTTAAACACAGGTTTTGCGGTACTAAGAAGCAGACCGCCGACCCCTGCCGACACAGGTGGCGTCCACCTTGGCCTCCGCTTGATGTCGCCAGCGCTCTTCTTGGAGCAACGGCGGCCGTTCGAGGCGCAGCACCGCTCAGGTATTGCGTCCACTGGCTCCCACGAAAGGTGACCGAGTATGGATGAACAAGGACGCACACGCTCCTCCCCCCAGCCTATCCTCTATGTGCTGGACACCAACGTCCTGATCCACGACCCCAATGCCTTGCTCAATTTTCAGGAACACCACGTCGCTATTCCCATGACCGTGCTCGAAGAGCTGGACAAGCTCAAGGCAGGGAAGCAGTCGGTCGCCGCCGAGTGCCGACAGGCCATTCGCCTGATCGATAACGTGCTTGGCGACGCCACCCCTCAGGCCGTAGAACAAGGCGTGCCGATTCAACGCGGTAAAGGCGACCCCAAAGGCTACCTGTCTATCCTCATGACCAAACGCGGGGCGCTGGAGAGCCCCCTCCCCGACCACCTTAACGACAATGTCATCATCAACCAGTTGATCGACCTGCATACCCGTCGGCCCGAGCTGAATGTCGTGCTGGTCACCAAAGACATCAACATGCGCCTCAAGGCTCGCGGCTGTGGGATCGCCGCGGAGGACTACAGCACCGACCAATTGGTTGACGACGTTTCCCTGCTGTCGCGTGGCTATCACTCTGTCACCGGGTCGTTCTGGGACCGCGTGCTCAAAGTGGACACCCGTCAAGACCATGGGCGTACCTGGCACCGGGTGCAATTGAGCGAAATGCTCCCGGCCGCCCACGTGAATGAGTTCATCATCGATGAACAAGGCTTTGTCGGCTGGATCAAAGCCGTCCGGCACGACGAGCTGATGATCCTGGACATGCATCAGGAGCCTCTGATGCATCAAGAGGCGTGGGGGCTCAAGCCGCGGGACATCCACCAGGCACTGGCGCTGTTCGCCCTGCTCGACCCTGACATCCACCTGGTGAACCTCTCTGGCGCTGCAGGCTCGGGCAAGACCATCCTGGCGCTGGCGGCTGCGATCGAGCAAACCATGGTGAGCAAGCGCTACCGGCGCATCATCGCCACCCGAAGCGTACAAGGCCTGGACCAGGAAATCGGCTTCCTGCCGGGCACCGAGGCGGAAAAAATGGAGCCCTGGCTTGGCGCGATCACGGACAACCTCGAAGCCCTGCACATGGACGATGAAAACACCCACGGCAGCGTGGACTACATCCTCAGCAAGGTGCCGTTGCAGTTCAAGTCACTGAACTACATCCGTGGGCGCAGCTTCCAGCAAAGCCTGATCCTGATCGATGAGTGCCAGAACCTGACCCCTCATCAAATGAAGACGATTATCACGCGGGCGGGCACAGGCTCGAAGGTGGTGTGCCTGGGCAACCTGGCGCAGATCGATACACCCTACCTGTCAGCTACCAGCTCAGGCCTGACGTACCTTACCGAACGCTTCAAGGACTTCTCCCACGGCGTTCATATCACCCTGCAAGGCGTGCCCCGCTCAATCCTGGCGGAGTACGCCGAGTCCCATCTGTAACGGCCACCGGCCGGGCGAGGCTCGCTGACGGCGAGCCCTGCCCGCGCCCTCTGCTATTAATGAATCACCACCGTACAGGTGGTGCCTGCCGCCAGGGCAAAGCCTGCCGGTACCTGGTCGAGTGAAATACGTACAGGTACGCGCTGCGCCAACCGTACCCAATTGAAGGTTGGGTTCACGTCCGCCAACAGCTCATGGCTCTGCGGGTTGTCACGGTCATAGATCCCTCGGGCAATGCTCTCCACATGCCCCTGGAGCGTTTCACCGCTCATCATCTGCAGCTCGGCAGCATCGCCTATGTGTACAAAAGGCAACTTGGTTTCCTCGAAAAACCCATACACCCAGAACGAATGCTCATCCACCACTGCCATCTTGGCCTCGCCTGCCTTGGCGTAATCACCCGGATGAACGTTCAAGTTGGTCACATAGCCATCGACCTGGGCCACTATCCGCGTACGCGCTACGTTCAATTCGGCTGCCGCCAGACGGGCCTGGGCCTGTTGATACGCCGCGCGGGCAATGGCCGCCACGCTGCCGGCGTCCTCCTGGTTCTCCTTGGAGATCACAAGGGCGTCCAGGTCGGCCCGCCGCCGGGCATTGAGCGTGCGCATCTCCCACGTTGCCTTGCGCGCAGCGACCTCGGCCCGCGCTTGAGCGGCGGCGATTTCATAATGTGCAGGGTCTATTTGAATCAGCAGGTCACCTTTGCGCACCCGCTGGTTGTCATTGACCGGTACGGCCACCACGTAACCGGGCACGTCGGCCGCGACATTGATGATATCGGCGCGCACGCGGCCATCGCGGGTCCAGGGGCTGTCCATGTAATGCACCCACAGCCGATGCCCTAGCCACACGGCCAGGCAAAACACGATCAGGGTCCCTGCGATGCTGAACAGCTTTTTCATGACAATTTCTCAGCGGTAAACCGTCAGCGCCAGCGCGCTGAACAGGCAAAAAAACAGGCTCAAGCGCAGCAGCGCCGGGTGCCAAAACCTGCGATAGAGGTCGAACCGGGCGCACAGCCGGTCCAAGCCCCAGGCCAGCCCTATCGCCACGAGCAACAGCAGCGTCAGCACCGGCATGTACACACCCAGTAGGGCCACTTCACGAGGCATGCGACGCTCCAATGGGTGATATTGACAAGGGCAAGGGCGAATGAGGGTCGAGCAGGCTGCTTCGAATGAAATGCAGGTAACTCTGCACACGGCGCAGTACCGAGGTGTCGAAATGGCGGGCAAAGGGTTCGTCAGCCTGTTGAACACGGGCGAGTGCCGTTTCTACGGCCGTGAGGGCACGTACTCGGTTGGCGACGTCTGGCTGCAGGAATAAACGAACCAGCGCACGCCCCATGACGCGAATGGCCTGCCGCCAGGGCTGGCCCTGGGCATAGGCAGGGTGAACGAACAACGCGTCCTGCTCCTGGCGGATCTCGATGACCGCGTGCCCCACTTCAAGCACTAGCAGCATCCAGCGCAGCAGTTCGCGCTGTACCTTGGGTTGCGACGCGGCCAGGCCATAGCCGTGATGGACGATATCCCGAGCCCGGCTTTCGAAACTGCCCAGCCGCCGGGCAGGGCCAGTGACCGCGAATACCATGAGTTGGCGCAACTGGGCTTCAAGCCGTCGCCACATCCAGGTCGCATTAGGCGGCAGGATAACCGCGCCGGCCGCCGCACAGACCACCATGCCCAGGACCATGGCGATGTAATCGTTGATAAACCCATAGGGGTTGTACTGCGTGAGGTTGTCGGGCACTGACCCAATGGAAAAGAAAATCAGCAAGCCCAGGCCGTACCCCGCCCAAGCGGGGCGAGACACCAGGAACGCGCCAAAGGCAAACACCGGCGCCAATACCACGCACAGCAGCACGAAACCGTCGATTTGCGGGTAGACGAAAAAGTACTCCACGACGCCTGCGCAGGCGCCGAGCAAGGTACCGCAGGCCATCTGAAAGGCCATTCGGCGCGGGTTGGGCGTGGCCGCTGACAAACCAACCGTGGCAGCTGCCACCAGCGTCATAGTCGCTCCGCTGGGCCAAGCGGTGGCTAGCCAGAAGCTGCCCAAACCCAACAACACCAACGCCCCACGCACTCCGGCGGCCAGCGAAGCCAACCAATGGGTATGCGCTGCGTAGCGATGGCCCGGTGGGCTATGCGCCGGTAGCGGCGATACAAGGGCTGCGTGGGTAAGCGCGTAATCGTGCAGCGCCTGGACGAAGCGGAACAACAGCTCAAAGGCCGTATGCAAATCCATCAGGTCATTGTCATCAGGGCGCGTATCCAGAAACGCTGCCCTTACAGGACGCACCTGATCGGCAAACGCCGTCTGGTAAGCATCCAACTCAGCCGCCAGCCGGCCAGCGGCTTCCAGGGTCAGGGCGTGGCCGGCAAAAGGCGCCAGGCAGGCACTGAAGGCCTTTAAGGCAGGGGCCAATAGGGACGGTATGGGCGACGCCTGGCCCAGACGCTGCAGTAGGCGATGCAGCGCATTGAAGCGCGTGGTGAGCGTCATGAATTCACTGTTTAGGCGGCTGAGCCGGCCGCTACGCCGCCGCATGTGTGGGTCTTCGAAAGCCGTAACACTACGCAGCCCTTCGAGCCCTACCGCCTCTGCCAAAAAGCGCGCATTGGCCTGTTCGAAGGCCGCATCGCTAACCGCACCGCCAAGGTTATCCAGCACGAAGGCCGTGAAGGTACCAAATCGCTGGTACAGGGCGTTGCGCATGGCTGCGCTGGCCGATTGTGGCAACACCGCCGCGCTGACCCCGGTGGCTACCAACAGCCCCAGCCCTATCTCCAGTACCCGCCACAGGGCCGCAAACATTGCCTGGTCGGGGTGCGCCAGCACGGGTAAACCCACCATCGCAGCGGTATACCCCGCTAGCACACAGCCGTAACCGCGGAAATTGCGCTGGCGCATGGCACCGGCCGAACACAGCCCTACCCACAGGGCCAGGCTGGCCAGGAACAGTTCGGTGTTCTGGGGGAACAGCGCTATCAGCGCAACGGTGACTATAGAACCCACCAAGGTGCCGAGCAGGCGGTACAGGCTTTTGGCAAACACCTGACCGCTTTGCGGCTGCATCACGATGAAAACGGTTGCCAGTGCCGTGTGTGGCTGTGGTAACTCAAACCGCATGGCCAGCCACAGGGTGAGGAACGCGGCCAGCAGCACCTTGACGATAAAGACCCATGTCACGCCATCGCTACGGGCCCAGGCCAGGGCCTCTTGGCGCAGGCCAAGGCACGGCGCGGCGGTTATTACCCTCATGGCTGCACCGAAGCGTGCGGGCGATCCCACATGCCTGGCAGGCGAGGCGGTGCAGGTGCGACCAGCTGCGCCTGCTCAGGGCTGTCACCGCCGGCGTTCAGCCCGCCCCCCAGTGCGGTAATGAGGTCTGCTTGCGCCGATAGCCGCGCCGCCCATACCTCTTGCGCTACGGTGCGCTGCCTGAGCAGTGCGGTCTGCGCCTGCAGTACTTCCAGGTACCCGGTCAGCCCGCACTGCCAACCGACCTTGGCCAAAGACCAGGCCCGTTGCGCACTGGCAACCGATTGCTCGGCGAAGGCCGCCTGATGTTCCAGCGACTGCCTGCGAATCAGTTGGTCGGACACCTCCTTGAGCGCATTGGCGATTACCTCGCGGTACTGGGCCACAGCCAGGTCGTAGCCTGCGGCCGCCTCACCCAGCGCGCTACGTAATTGCCCGCCATCAAACAGGGGCAGGCTCAACGCAGGCCCCGCACGGTAGCCCAGCGTCGATCCGGTCAAAAAGCTCAGCATTCCCCCGCTGGTTGCCATGTAGCCCAGGCTGGCGGTCAGGTCCACGTTAGGGTAGAAACCGGCGTGCGCCACCTCCAGGCCCCGCGCCTGTGCAGCCACTTGCCAGCGGCTGGCGACGACATCAGGGCGTTGCCCCAGTAACTGCGTTGGTAGCGGGGCGGGCAGGCCAACTTGGGCCTGTAGCTGCAACGCAGGGCGCCGTATGCCAGCGCCAGCGCCAGGCCCTTTACCCGCCAGTGCCGCTAATTGATTACGTGCCTGGGCGATCCGTTCCTCCAGCGCGTCCACCTGGCGCTGGGTCTCGGGCAGCAAGGTCTGGGCCTGGCTTACCTCTACCTGGGTCCCGAGACCCGCGGCGAAACGGCGGTTAGCCAAGTCAAGCACCTGCCGTTGTTGCTCAAGGGTGGCCTCAAGGACGGCCTGTTGGGCGTAGCTCAACGCCATGCCGATGTATACCCGCACGACGTCTCGGGTCAGGGCCAGCCGAGCCTGACGCGCTTGGGCAGCCGCCTGATGGGCGACATCCAGTGAGCGTTCGCTGGCACTTCGCTCACGGTGCCAGAGGTCCAGATCGTAGCTCAGGCCCAGGCCTGCGGAGTTGTCCCAGGTGGTGCGGTCAGCGAGGTCGCCAGGCCCGTAGAACCCGTCGGCTGGCCAGTTGCGCCGATGCAGGCTGGCATTGGCCGTCAACTGAGGTTGCTCGCGAGCCGTGGCAAGCCCTGCAGCTGCACGCGCCTCCCTCAGGCGGGCCTGGGCCATTGCCAGGCTAGGGCTACCCGCCAGCGCCTGCGCAACCCACTGGTTCAGTTGCACGTCACCGTATCCCTGCCACCACTGGTTGTCGGGCCACTGAGCCTCCTGCGCGGCGGCGTCAATCGCCGCGTCCGTGGCCCATTCATTCGCCTGAGGCATGTGCTGCTCGGGCGTAATGCCCCCGGTGCTGATGCAGCCGCTCAAGGCCAATAGACACGCACAGGCACTAAGCGCCCTGAACACTGTAGAAAAGCGAGACGGCACCGCGGTAAGTTCCGAAATAGACAAACGAGGAGGAAGGTTGGGGCTGGCATTCTAGAGGGGCTACGGCGAGGCGATAAGCGAGGCCGGGCGTGATTCTTTATTACCCCGTTAGAAACAATAAGGCCTTGACGCACGTCGATCGGCACACTGTTTCAGGCGACATAGCCTAGGATTGCAGGTGAAATCTTCAGCGCCCATGCGCGCGATGGGTTACCACTATGTAACTTCATGCGACAATCAGGCCGTTCATTTAGAGAGCGCCCCATGGACACCCTGCAAAACATGCGCGCGTTTACGTGCGTAGCCGAAGCCGGCAGTTTCACCGCAGCGGCGGTGCAACTGGATACCACCACTGCGAATATTTCCCGCGCCATTTCTAACCTTGAGGCGCATCTGCAAACCCGCCTGCTCAACCGCACCACCCGGCGCATCGCCTTGACCGAAGCCGGCAAGCGTTACCTGGTGCGCTGCGAGCAAATTCTCGCCTTCGTGGAAGAGGCGGAAGCCGAGGCCAGTGATGCCCACGCCCGGCCGGCGGGGCAACTCAAGGTGCATACCATGACCGGGATCGGCCAACACTTCGTTATTGACGCCATCGCTGGTTACCGCAAGGCCCACCCCGACGTAACCTTCGACCTTACCCTGGCCAACCGGGTACCGGACCTGCTGGACGAAGGCTACGACGTGTCAATCGTGCTGGCCAGCGAGCTACCCGACTCAGGGTTTGTGTCACAACGCCTGGGGATCACCTACAGCATTGTCTGCGCTTCCCCTGAATACGTACGTGCCCATGGCGTGGCGCGCACGCCCAGCGAACTGCGCAGCCATGCCTGCCTGCGCCTGGTGAGCCCTGTGGTGCAACTGGAGCGCTGGCTGTTTGACGGCCCCGATGGCCAGGAAATGCTCAACATCACCAATGCGCCGTTTCAGGTGAATTCGGCAGACGCCATGAAAACCGCTATCTCCAGTGGCATGGGCGTTGGGGTGCTGCCCATCTACGCCGCCATCGACGGCTTGCGTAACGGCACCTTGGTGCGAATGCTGCCCGATTACCGGTTACAGGAACTGAACCTGTATGCGATCTACCCGTCCCGCCAGTACCTGGATGCGAAGATCAAAACCTGGGTGGAGTACCTGCGCGGTACCCTGCCGGACCTGCTTGCCGCTCAAGACACCGCCCTGCGCAGCCACGAGCAGGCGTTTTCGGGCCAACCATAGGCACCCGGCGAGCAGTGTGCTCACCGATCAGGGTGTGATGCTTGTCACCTGTGGCTCACAACTTGTAGCGTGTGCGAACCCCTTGCCTGGAACCCTCCAATGAAAAAGACCGTACTAGCCTTCAGCCGCATCACTCAACAGATGGTCGAGCGCCTGGCGCAGGACTTTGAAGTCATCGTCCCCGACCCTAAGCACGGCGACATCAACGCGCAGTTCAGCGAGGCGCTGCCACGGGCGCACGGCCTGATTGGCGCGGGGCGCCCGCTGGGCGAGACGCAACTCAAAGAGGCTGCCCAACTGGAAGTGGTGTCCTCGGTGTCGGTGGGCTATGACAACTACGACGTGGGCTATTTGACCCAGCGGGGTATTGCCCTGACCAATACCCCGGATGTGCTTACTGAAAGTACTGCCGACCTGGGATTCTCCCTGATCATGGCCAGTGCTCGCCGCACCGCCGAGCTGGACGCCTGGACCAAGGCCGGGCAATGGAAGGCCAGCATAGGGCCCGAGTTGTTTGGCAGTGACGTACACGGCAAGACCTTAGGTATCGTAGGCCTGGGCAACATCGGCGCAGCCATCGCGCGGCGCGGCCGCCTGGGCTTTAACATGCCTATCCTTTATAGCGGCAACAGCCGCAAGCCAGCCTTGGAAGCCGAGTTGGGCGCAACCTTCCTTAGCCTCGACGAATTGCTGGCCAAGGCCGATTTCGTCTGCCTGGTCGTACCGCTGAGTGACAAGACACGCCACCTCATTGGCGAGCGGGAACTGGGGCTGATGAAAAAATCAGCGTTCTTGATCAACTTGTCCCGAGGCCCGGTGGTCGATGAACCGGCCCTGATCGAAGCCCTGCAAAACGGCACTATCCGAGGGGCAGGGCTGGACGTGTATGAGCGCGAGCCCTTGACAGAATCCCCCCTGTTCTCCCTTAAAAACGCCGTCACCCTGCCCCATATCGGCTCGGCCACAGGGGAAACCCGCCAGGCCATGGCGGAGCGAGCCATGGCGAACCTGACCGCAGCACTCAAGGGTGAACGGCCTACCGACCTGGTGAACCCGGAAGTGTTCAAGGGCTGATATCTACTCCCTTCAAGGGCAGCGCGCGCTGGGCTAGAGCAGCCGATACACCCAGAGCGCCAATGCCCCCGGCACGGCCAGGGTTGCCAGGCGTAACGCCAAGGTAGGCCAATAAGGCAGCAGCCACACCAGTAGACTGGCACTTGCCATGGCAGTGCCAATGGCGCGCAGGATGCCTATCGCCCAGCCCGCAGTGGCCATGGACCATGCAGCGGTCATGAGCAACAGCGCCACGCCTGCCAGACGAAGGGCCCACCGCCGTGGCTTGCTAAGCTTTACCCCTAGCAAGGCTTGGTGGTGGCGGTCCATGGCCAGGCACAGTGCCGTAAACGCTGGGTAGCACAGCAAGGCACCCATCAGCATCATGGCGTTACCCTGGCTGCACGGGCGGGCAACCTGAGCGCGGTGCCTTTAATCGCCAGCTTGCGGGCCAGCCAGCCCAGGATGAGCGCGCACGCCAGCAAGCTAAGGTCTACGCTGGCAATCACCCAGTCGCCGGCCGCTAGCGCCGTGGGCAGCCCTCGGTGTGTAGTCAGCATGCCCAGAAGGGGCAGTGACAGGTACAGCACTGCGGTCAGGGAAAGCTGTTCTACCCAACCCTGCCGGTGGGGGCGCAGTGCGGCGTGCAACACACTTGCCAGCCAGGTGATGAAAAAGGCTTTCACCTCCCAACCGCTGCGTTCGGTCAGGTGCAGGGGTAATACACGATTGGCGCACAGGTAGGCCCCTACGGCTGCAACGAGCCCGACCATGCTGGCAAGGTTCAAGGTGGCCACCAGGCGCAGGCCAAACGGCCGGCGCGGGGCATTGGCATGCTTGAGCTGACGCTTGCTCAGCCACATCACCAGCCCCGTACCGATCATAGCGGTGCCTGACAACCCGAATATAAAGTAGAGCCAGCGCTCCACCGGGCCTGCAAACTGGCCCATGTGCAGCCCATAAAAGCTGCCGCTTACCAGCAAGGCACCAGCGCTTGGCGTTTCGCTACTCAACAGCTCGCCGCTGACGCCATCGAAGGCCAGCATGTTGCTGGGCAGGTAAGCAATGCGGTCACCGCCGTGCCGGTAAAACACTACACGTGCGTCGGTGTCGCCTGGGTTTTGCACCTCGACACGGCTAAAGCGCGCACCCGGCCATAGGGCTTGGGCCTGGTCATACAGCTGTGCAACGCGCGCCTGTTGCGGTGCAGCAGTGTGCTGGGGTGGCGCGGGAAAGGCGTTGGGGAACACGTCTTGATAGTAGCCATTCACGCCCCCTTTATAGACGGTGGCGAAGGTAGCAGGCAGTAGCATAGCCATGAAAATGACCAGCCCGCTGTAGGTAATGACCAGATGATAGGGCAACACCAATACGCCTACGACGTTATGGCCATCCAGCCAGGAACGCTGGCCCTTGCCAGGGCGAAAGGTGAAGAACTCCTTGAAGAACTTTTTATGGGTAATGATTCCGCTGATAAGCGTAATCAGCATCACCAGGGCACCGAGGCTGGCCACCCAGCGGCCCCAGGGGTAGCCCAACTGCAACTCGTAATGGAAGCGGTAGAAGAAATCCCCGCCTCGGCTATCGCGGGTGTCTACCAACCGGCCTGTAAGCGGGTCCAGCGGTTTACTGACAAAGCCTCTACGCGCCCCTTCCATGCCTCGCCACATCACCTCAAGGATGGGCTGGCGCTGGTCTGGCAGCTTGATGTACCAGGCCGGCGCATGGGGGGCCTCCCGACTTAGGTAAGTCTGCGCGTGATCCAGCGAGGCCCGTGCATCCAGTGCACGCACCGGCACCTCGGGATGGGCCCAGCGGGACAGCTCTTCTTTGAAGTAGCTCAGCGTACCGGTAAGGAAAATAGCGAACAGCAACCAGCCAAAGGTGAGGCCCAGCCAGGTGTGCAGCCAGGCCATGGCTTGACGAAAACCCTCTCTCATACCTGAGCTACCTGGTAGAGGGCCGCATCCGCGATTGCCAACAGCAGTGTACTGACCCCTAAACCCAGCCAGGCGCGCCACGCGCTTCTACAGGCAAATACCCACAACACCGCGACCGTATACACCACAAACCCCAGCATCATGCCAGTGACGGCGGCCTGTGCTGGAGCAGCGGGTATGAGCCCTGCAATTAAGGCGCTGCAGGCGCTGGCCAGTGCATACCCTCCGACGCTGGCAGCCAGGCACCGCGATAGGACGTTCAACCGGTAACGCAGGGGCACGGCGGCGGGCTTTTTCATGGCGGTCGGTGCGCAGAGTAAAGAACGTGATTCTAATGATAAACATTCTCATACGCAAAGGCTGATAGAGGGAACGTACGCACTGCGGTGGTGCGACGCGCCACAGGGTCGCAGGGCGTTGGCCGAGCAACAAGGGCTTGGTGGCACACCTCACTGCCCCGTTTGCACGGGCAGACTGCTCTGGACCGGGCATTTGACGGCCTTCGCCGCGCACGAAACCTTTGTGCGCATACGCCAGCGGCACGCACCTTGCTACAGCCAGGAAGGGCCACGTGGCCCTCTAGCAAGGGAAATCCAGGCGCTAAACCGGCGGTCTGGATCGCAAGAACTAACATTGGCCACCTCAGTCAATACGTGCAGTTTCGACCAAGGCAGGTAACGTATGGATAACCCTTTTCAAACCATCAGCAAGGCTTTTCAGCCGACGTACCGGGTAAACCTGAGCATTCAGGGCTTGGACGGTACGATTATGCTCACCCTGTCCAATGACCAGGGAATGGTTGCCAAGCGCATGATCAGCTTGGCCCAGCGCAACGATCCTGTACGCTTGCAGCGTCTGATCGACAGCATCAAGTTCGGCATTGCCATCGAACACGGCGACAGCGCCATGGAAATGCTGGCTGCAATGACCGAAAGCCACAAAACGCCTCGCGTCGCTAACGCTGCTACGGGATGGCAGGCAGACGTACGCGCGGCGGGTCGTTGATACTCAGGTCTCGCCTTTTTCCAGCTCTACCTCGTCGGCCTTTCCGGCCTGCCGACGTCGCGGCCCTTCGACCTTGATCGAAGGGAACCGCGACGACGCATAACGCACCACCAGGATCGCAAACGCCAACAGCAGGATCGCACCTGAAAGGTACACCACGCCAAGGCCCGCAGGCGCATGGTGTGAAACGTCCGAGATCAGCAGGCGCGTGAGGGCGGTGATTGCCACATAAATCAAGAAGCGCACTGGCATGTGGTTGGTTTTGAAGTAGATCCCTACCATGGCACCCAGCTCCAGGTAGATGAACAGCAGCAGGATATCGTCCACGCTGATGGCGCCTTTTTCCAGCATCTGAAGGAACGCTATCACCGCCGCCCAGGCAGTGACCGCGCCGATGGCGAACAGCGCCAGGTAATGGAACCCGTCCACCAGCAGGTTACCCAGCGACTCGGCTAAATCATGCACCCGCCCGCGTACCCTGTCGGCCCAATTGGTCTTCACTGTCTTCATCCTTCTCGACGTAGGCACGCGTGCCCTGAGCACCTGTTACACCAGAAGCCCGACGTAGATTCAAGCACGTCCCCTTGCCTGCGCGCTAATGACACTGTATAAATAACCAGCTATCCATCAGGTGGGCTGGCCGGCGGTAGCTGCGCATATGAGGGCGGCCAGGCGCGTAAACCCCCTGAGGGATTGACACTTCATTTCTCACAGCATTGCCGCCTGTTGCGGCGGTGCGTCGTAAATCAAAGAGAGGCCAGCCATGGCAGTAGAAGTCCTGTACCGGAGCACACGTGACTTGGAGGTAGTATTTTTGGATCGTAAATTAGCTGACGCGCACGACCAAATGCTTGAGCTCGCTGAGGTTTTGACTGCAGTGCTGATCAAAAACGTACCCGACCTCAGTGAAAAACAGGCGGAAGACGCAAGTATATTCATGGCGAAGAATAGGGCAGTGTTTGCAGCGGCTTTCAAAAATGGTGTCAATACGCTGGACCAACTCCTTAAGCAGGGTGACAGCAATCAGTGACGCTGTATCAAATAGCTGGCCCAGATCTCTTTGCGCTGATCTGATACCCGTATTCTGGCGTTGCGTCTGAGCTAAAAAAGGCGCGCGGAATGAGCCTTTCACTACAGTGCGAACATCGCTAAACCAGCAGTAGGGATCAGGCATGGTCCTCGGTTTGTTACCTAGTTTTCGAGGAAATCTTAAATAAATGTAAATTGACCCTTACCACTCTCTGACCTAGATTAAGCTCAGCAAAAAGGCTCACTGATGTAGTGCGAATTATTGTTAGCTGCCTTATGTCCTGCCAGGCAGGACACGGAAGCCGGAGGGGCGATGACAACCAGTAATGAGTTTCCGTGTATTGCCGGTTAGCCCGACCGAGACGTTGGTTACCACTAAATGGCTGGTTCACAAGGATGCGGTAGAAGGCAGCGACTACAACCTGGATACCTTGGAAAAAGTGTGGCTAGCAACCAATAATCAAGATCGCGAACTGGTGGAAATTACCCAAGCGGGTTTGATGTCACCCAGTTACGAACCCGGCCCCTATTCCACTATTGCCGAAAGTAACGTGTGCCAGTTCGATGACTGGTACTGCGAACAGGTGCTGGCACGCACCTGATCTCAGGATGCCAGGCTAGTTATCCAGTCCTTTAAATAGGCAACGGCTGGAAGGTGCGCAATCTCTTCGCGTATGGCCAGGTAGTGATAGGTCTAAGGCTGGATGATATCGAAGCCTGGAATGCACACCAGCGCACCTTACAAGATCATATCCGACCTTGATTATCGTGCCGGCAATTAGGACGAGAACTTACGCATTGCCCGACTATATTGCCTAGACAGCATCAGCTTTTTCCTTCACCCCAAGCGCTTCTCTTTAGAAGGTGAATGGCCAAAGTACGCGGTGTAAGATTTGCTAAAATGGCTAGGAGACACGAACCCGCATGCAACTGCCACTTGCACCACGGAGAGGTTGGAATGCTGTAGCAGACGCCGCCCTTCGGTTACTCGAAGTTCCAGATAATAACGTAAAGGGGTAGTGTTGAGCTGCTGCTGGAATAGGCGTTCTATTTGCCGACGTGAGCGGTTGACGTAATTGCATATTTGCGTAAGGTCTAGCGGTTCTTCCAAATTGGCCTCCATCAGCTTCACGACTTCCCGCAAGGGTGCGGCAAGCCCAAGTTGTAACTTGGGGTTCACGCGTTTGTAGCGAGAGGCTTCGAAAGCCAATATGTCGATAATACCCTCCACTAGCGCTGCACCATGGCTTTGGCCAATCCACTCCAGCACCATGCTGAATGCCCCCTGGGGACTGGCAGCAGTGTAGCGATTCCGGTCCACCACGTAACTTTCGCTGGTTACCTGACTGTGCTGGGCAATTTCTGCTAACGCCGGCCTGTGCTCCGGGTGTATGGCGCAGCGATAACCATCTAGCAACCCTGCCTGCCCCAGAAACCAGGCCCCATTCCACAACCCCCCAAGCGCAACGCCTTTCTGAGCAGCGCGCTTGATCACGGCGCATAACTCTGGCTGCCCGCACAGTGGTGTACGCAAACCACCGCACACCACCAGGAGTTGCACGTTTTCAAGCGGGTAATCATTCAGCGCGGTATCAGGACGAATCACTAGCCCAAGGTCGCTCACAACGTCCTGGCCATCGAGCGTGAAAGTGCAAGTAGTGAATAATTTGGCCTCCAGGAGGTTGGCCGTGACAAGAGTATCCAACGCTTGAGTGAAGGCGGGCAGCGAAAAATGCTCAAGCAGGACAAAACCAACCCGTGATTGCGGGCTGGCGTTAGCCTTCGCGTTTTGTAAATAGCGGAGATTCTTGCCTTGCATCCCTCCACTGAACAGACGTCTGTCGATCATTGAACATTCGATTAGGTGATCTGAAAACCATGGGCGAGGGGGTCCTCATCGTCCACAATGAGCGTGTTATAGCCGGTGACCCGCGCCCAACCGGTCACGCTGGGCAAAATGCCCGTATGCGCGCCGATTTGCGTTTCGGTTTCCACACGTCCCACGAATCGCGTGCCTATCAGACTCTGATGACAAAAATCCTGGCCTACCGGCAAGCGCCCGCGACCATGCAATTGGGCCATGCGGGCGCTTGTGCCAGTGCCGCCAGGTGAGCGATCGATGGCCTGTTCGCCGTAAAACACGGCGCAGCGGCCATCGACTCCATCGATATCAGGTTGATCGCACCAGATGACGTGATGCACACCTCGGATGCGATCATCCAGCGGGTGGACCGGTTCGATTACCTCCGCGACTGCACGGCGCAACTGCTGGCTTAGCTGGATCAACGTAGCTGCACGGGCACTTTGCAACCCTGCCCAGTTCGCCTGGGGCTCTACCACCGCATAGAAATTGCCACCGTATGCCACGTCGACCGTGAGTGTGCCTAACCCTGCCAAGTGCACTTCAATGTCCGTGGCATGAAGGTAACTCGCCACATTTAGCATTTGCACGCTGCTCACCCTGCCATTTTCCATGGTGTAGCGCACATCCACTCGCCCTGCTGGCGTTTCAAGCGCTACTTGGCCCGGCACCCGAGGCCGCACCAGGCCTTCCTGCAAGGCTGTAGTAACCAGGCCGATAGTGCCCGCGCCACACATGGGGAGACAGCCACTCACCTCGATGAATAGCACCGCAACGTCGCAGTCTTCGCGGTAGGGCGGATAGAGTATGGCGCCAGACATCACGTCGTGGCCGCGCGGCTCGAACATCAAGGCCTGACGTATCCAGTCATAGCGCTCAACGAACAGGGCACGGCGTTCGGCGATTGGTGCATGAGGTAAATTGGGCGCACCGCCAACGACCAGGCGCACGGGGTTGCCACAGGTGTGGGCGTCGATACAGAAAAACGTGTTTTTCATAGAGCGTTCACCTTGTGCGACGGTTGCGTTTGCTACGGTCCAGCGCTCCACGGGACAGGCGGTCTAACAGTAGCGCTACCGCCACGATGCCCAATCCGGCGCGCAGGCCCAGGCCCATTTCCATTCGGGTCAAGCCTCGGGTGACCTCAGCGCCAAGGCCGCCAGCGCCGACCAGTCCAGCCAGCACCACCATTGCCAGCGAGAGTAAAATGCACTGATTGAGGCCTACCAGCAGCGTTGGCGTAGCCAGGGGTATTTCAATCTTGAGCAGGATTGCCCTGGGAGATGCGCCCATAGCGTTACCGAGTTCAAGCATTTCTTTGGGCAACTGGTTGAACGCCAAAGTGGTCAGCCGCAGCATCGGTGGAATGCCGTAGATCACTGTAGCGATGATCGCTGGCACCCGACCAAGGCTGAAGATCATCACCGCCGGGATCAGGTATACCCATGGCGGCACGGTTTGCATTACGTTCAACACAGGGTCGATGGCAGCGGCAAACCGTTTGACGCGAGAAGCCAGGATGCCTAGCGGGAACGCAATGGCCACAGAAATCAGTACAGAAACCGATACCAGCGCGATGGTCTGCATGGAAGCCGTCCACAACCCTGCGATCAGGCAAAAGCCCAACATCGTCGCGGCAAGCAACGCTACCCCCAAACGAATGGTGAACGCCGCCACCACAAAAACGATGCCAATCACCGCCAGCGGTGGCAACGCGAGCAAAGCCGACTCGACAGTGCCCAGCACTGCGGAGATGATCGTACTGACAACACTGAAAAAGCCGTGGAAATTAGTGTTCAACCAATCCACCACGGGGGCGATATAGCGTCCAGGGGAAAACTGCAGATCGGTAAGGCTCATGAGCGGCTCTCCCGTGGCTTGGGTGTCGCGCTCTGGGCCAGACGGTCCAGCACCATGGTCAGGATCACGATCGCGATCGCTGCATTGATGGAAGTAGCGATGTCCAGGGTACGGATGGCGTTATAGATAGCCTGGCCCAACCCACCTGAGCCGACGATGCCGGCAATCACCACCATGCCGAAGGCCATCATCAGGCTCTGGTTGACACCGGTCATGATGCTAGGCAGGGCAAACGGCAAGCGGATTTTGGCGAACATCTGCCAACGGGTCACGCCGCTGGCCTCCCCCAGTTCCACAAAGGCATTCGGCGTCATTCGAATGCCCAATGAGGTAAGCCGAAACGCCGGTGGGAACGCCACGATGAAGGTAGCGATCAAGGCCGTGCCCGGCCCATAGCCAAGCAATGCGATCGCAGGCAACAAGTAAATGTAGGGTGGCATGGTCTGGATAAGGTCAAGTGCCGGCTCTACCACACGATCCAAGGTGGGCATCAGCCCGGCCAGGATGCCCAGCGGTACTGCGATCACTAAAGCCATTACCGTCGCAGCGACTACCAGTGCCAGCGTGCTCATGGTGTCCGCCCACAGCCCCATCACGGCGCAGAACAGCAAGGCAACCAGCGCTCCTGCCGCAAACCGCAGCCCACCCAGGCGCCAGCCGAGCAAGGCGATCAACGCCGCTATCACGTAATAGGGTGGAAACGTAAGCAGCCAATACAGCCCTTCATAGGCGCCCACTAGCACAGCATTGATCGCGTCGAAGATTGATGAGCCGTGATCGGAGAGCCATTCCAGCGCGCTGTCCACCGTTGCGTCGAAGCTGTCAGGAAATTGTTCGATGCCCATGGTCATGCCCTCTTCAGGCGTTCGCCGGGATTGGCCAAGGCTTCGTTGGGGATGCCCTGCACGCCCCGTAACAGGTCGCGTACTGTAATCACACCCACAACACCGCCACCTTGAACCACTGCCACGGCGTCGCGGTCACCCTTGATCGCCACACCAATGACCTCGTCCAGATCGGCTTCCAGTGGCACCTGCGCCAGGCAGCTGAGATCTGCGGTAGGGTGCGCCGCGATGTATACCTGCAAGGGCGCCATGATCGAATGGGCTTTTACCAAGTGCAGACGCGAGATGCCCGCTACGAATTCGGCCACGTAATCATCTGCCGGATTGAGCACGATCTCCTCGGCCGTACCCACCTGGATGATCACCCCGTCTTTCATGATAGCGATGCGGTCCCCGATGCGAATGGCTTCTTCCAGATCGTGGGTAATGAACACCGCCGACTTGCCCAGCTCCTTGGTGAGTTGGCGAAACTCGTCCTGCAATTGTCGACGAATCAACGGGTCAAGGGCGCTAAAGGGTTCATCCATGAGAATTACTTCAGGGTCTGCGGTGATCGCGCGGGCCAAGCCCACGCGCTGTTGCATCCCACCAGATAGTTCATTAGGGTAACGCGAGATCCAGTCAGTGAGGCCTACCTTGGCCAGCGCTTGCTCGGCAACCTTCAGCCGTTGAGCCTTGGGCACCCCCTGCACCTCCAAGCCGAATGCGGTGTTTTCCAGTACGGTACGGTGGGGCAACAAGGCCACGCTCTGGAATACCATGCCGATGTGTTTCGCGCGGATGTCGCGCAACTCGGCTGCACTCAGGGAGGACAACTCACGCCCTTTTACCAGCACCTTGCCGGCACTGGGCGTGATCAATCTGTTCAATAGCCGTATAAGGGTTGACTTGCCGCTGCCGGATAGTCCCATGATGCAGAAAATCTCACCACGCCGCACATCAAGGTTAACGTCAGACACGCCCACGACACAGCCGAAGTCTTGAAGTATTTGTTTCTTCGAGAACCCTTTTTCGGTGACTGCTTTCATCGCGTCGGCAGCGTTCTCCCCAAACACTTTCCACACCGACTGGCAACTTACCAGTACTTCATTTGCGTCTATCGTCTGCGTACTCATATCGTTCCCTTACAACCAGTTTGTTCTGGCTTTAGTGCATTCATGTGCGGCAGTGGAGCAAGCGGCAGCTGCTTAGTCTTTCTTGATATTTTCCCAGCGCTTGAGCAGCTCAGCGTGGCTATCCGTCCATACCTTCACCGCTTCATCCATTGTCTTGCCGTCTTTCACATCACCGTTGATCGCTTTGATATCGGCAATAGGCACGTAGACGCTGGCAATCACTTCACGTGCGCGAGCGTTCTCTGCAGAGAAGCCCTTGTGGCCAATCCAGTAATAACCCTGTGGAGGCGGGAAGATGCCTTTTGGGTCGGCAAGGTATTTCACGTCAAACTTCTGAGTCATCCAGGACGGATCCCAAAGAGTGACGGCGATCCAGTCTTTACGGTCCACAGCGGATTTAAGCGCCGCGGTCATGGCCGCGCTGCTGCCTTCGAGCAGGTTGAGCTTGAGATCGTAGGCCTTGACTGCATTGGTCGCATCGCTCATCAGCCCCGAACCGGGCTCAATACCAACGATTTTCCCGCCGAACTTATCGGCATTAGCATTGAGTTCCTCAATGGAGTTGATCGGCACGTACTTCGGTACGGCAATGCCTTGATAGAGGCCATGAGAAACGGGTGAGATTTTCTCAAGGCGATTCTTGTTTTTGTTCCAATAATCCTGAGCTACATAATCAATTTGCGAAGCGAGGATCTGCACATCACCTTTACCTAGCGCGGCATAAGCAATGCCCCATTCGGAAAATTGGGTAACTTTTACCGTGTACCCTTGATCCTCCAGTACTTTCTTGGTGATGCCCGTGATGGGCGTAAGGTCTTCCCAGGACAGCGTGCCCATAGTGATGGTTTTTTCTTCGGCATGTACCGGCAATACGGCCAATGCCGCCAACGCCAAGGCGCAGAACGCTTTTTTCAATGTCTTCATGGTAGTTCCCCGATTAGGATGATTATTGGAACGGCAGAACAAGCGTTTGAAACGTTTTATTGTTTTTCGATTTATCAGCCCTCTTTACCAGCCCTCATTTCTTGCCAGCGAATCAGTGAGTTCACGCCTAACCAGGCGAACGGCTCAGGCGGCATACGGCTAGGGCCGGGCGTCTTTTGATACTTGCGCAACGCGTCGGTGGTAAAGCCTGAGGCCAGTTCTGCGACCATCATGCCGGCCAAGGTGCTTTTCACTGTGCCTAATCCATTTTCACAACACGCCGAGTACAGCCCCTCCTCCACCTCTCCGAACGCGGGCGTGCTGTTACGGCTGAGGCATAAGCGCCCGGCCCAACTGAACTCAAACGGCACTCCATGTAACTCGGGAAAGCGTGCGTCGAGGGATCGGCGTTGGTCCTCGGCAACCACCGCTACCCGCCGAGGGCTCACCTGGATCGTGGGATCGTAGGTGAAGCGCGTACGTATAACGATCCGCGACATTCCCGCCTCTGTGTACTTACGCACTGTGGCGCCCATCGGGTCGGCCGGCAGTAGCGCCCAGCGCGGCTGGCCCGTTGCAGGGCGCATGAACTGCCGGTCTGTGAAGGGGGCAGTCATGGACGCGTAGGTGAACACATGCATTAGCCGGTCCTTGAAGTGACCGAAGTCCTCGATGTGGCCGTTCACCGCCAGAATAACCTTGGGCGCGCGCACCGAGCCGCCGTGGCTTTTCGCGTGCCACACCTGCCCCACCCTACTCAAGTCGATCACCGGGCTGTGTTCGTAGATCGTCACATCCTTCGCCACCCCTTCCGCCAGCGCGCGAATGTAACGAGCGGGCTGAATAAGCACTGCGCCTGGGGTATACAAGCCATCGGTGTAATAAGAGGTGCCGGTGATTTCACGCATGTGCGAAGCGTCGTAGCGCTCGAACCGCTCGCCAATCCGCTGCAACGATGCCGCGTAGTTCGTATTCAGGCGAGCGCCGCGTTCAGTGGCGGCCGCGTTGATCTTGCCCGACGGATCGAACACCTCGGTAGGCATGCCATATGCCAATGCTGCGGCGCTGGCGTAGGCAATGGCAGACCGATTCTGGACAATCTCAAGGGCAGTCGCTTCGTGACCGCCCACCGAGTATTCGCCCGAGGACAAGCTATGCGGCACATCAATCATGAAACCCGAATTACGCCCCGCCGGCCCCTTGGCCACTTCCCGGGCCTCCATTATCACGATGCGGCTGCCGGGACATAGCTCGAACAGACGCCGGGCGGCGGTAAGACCGGCAAACCCGGCGCCGATGATCAACCAATCCGCATTCACGTCCTCGTTTAACACCCGCACGGGCGTGGAGCGGGCACAGGTCGCCTCCCAACCAGAGGTACCCGTGTCCACAGGCAGGCGCTTGACGATGGTCATCTCACGCTCTCGTCTATTGAACGGTCGGACACGTCGATCCACACGGTCTTGAGTTCGGTGTACTGGTCATGCGCAAAAATTGATTTGTCGCGGCCACCGAAGCCGGACTGTTTATACCCACCGAACGGCGTGCTGGCGTCTCCCTCACCGAAGCAGTTCACAGTGACGATGCCCGCTCGAATCTCGCGCGACAGGGTGATCGCGGTGCGCAGGTTGCCGGTGTACACGGAAGCCGCCAGGCCATACACCGTGTCGTTGGCCAGGGCGATCGCTTCGCGCACAGAGGTGAAGGTGGTAACGGACAGTACCGGCCCGAAGATCTCTTCTTGAAACAACGCGCTGTCGCGGCCCACGCCATCAATCACCGTGGGTTGCACGAAGATGCCGCCTTCCGTATCACCGCCATGCACGACCTGAAGCCCTTCCTGGCGGGCTTTTTCCAGGTAGCCGTTCACCTTATCGAAGTGGTCGCCGCTGATCAGCGAGCCTACGCGGTTCACCGGGTCTAGTGGGTCGCCCATTTTCCATTCGCGGATATAAGCAGCCATGCGTTCAAGCAATTTATCCTTCACGTCGGCGTGCACGATTAGTCGAGAAGTGGCCGAGCAGTTCTCTCCCATGTTCCAAAAGGCGCCGTTCACTATCTGCTCGGCAACCAGGTCCAGATCCTCGGCGTCGTTCATTACCACGGCAGGATTCTTGCCGCCGCATTCGAGTACGATGCGTTTAAGGTTGGAGTCAGCGGCATAACGCAAAAAGCGGCGGCCGGTCGCGGTAGAACCGGTAAACGAGACCATGTCCACATCGGGGTGTAAACCGATGGACTCCCCTACCGCTTGGCCGGTGCCTGTGACCACGTTGAGCACACCGGCCGGTACACCAGCTTCCAGGGCCAGTTCGGCTACTCGCAAGGTGGTCAGGGACGTTTGCTCGGCAGGTTTTACGATGACCGAACAGCCGGCAGCCAGCGCCGGGCCGATTTTCCAGGCCAGCATCAGCAGTGGAAAGTTCCAGGGCAGCACCAGGCCTACGACGCCAATGGCCTCACGCACCACCATGGTCAGCGCATTGCTGCCTACAGGCGCGGTGTTGTCATAGAGCTTGTCGATCAGTTCAGCGTGCCAACGCAGCGTATTGATGGTATCCGGCACGTCCACGTTCTGGCACTCACTCACCGGCTTGCCACTGTCCAGGCTTTCCAGCACGGCCAATTCGTGACGGTGTTCTTCCAGCAATCGCGCCAGTTTGAGCAACACGGCCTTGCGCTCACCGGGATGGCGCAGTCGCCAGCGGCCATCTTCGAATGCCGCGCGCGCCTTGACCACCGCGTAATCCACGTCTTCGGCCGCACAGGCCGCGAGGGTGGTCAAGGGTTTGCCGGTCGCCGGGTTGAAGGTGTCTAGCGTAGCGCCAGAGGCGGCGGGGCGGAATGTGCCGTTAATGAAGGCACCGCTGGGGAAGCTAATGCCTTTAGCGATGGCGGCGTATTCGGCGGCAGTCAGCAGGTCACTCATGATTCCTCTCCGAGACGATGTGGGCAACGGTGCGCTTTACGGTGGTGATGACGGCGTTCAGAGCGCGCTGCTCGTCTTCGTTCAGGCCGCGCAGCGGGGCCCTGACCGGGCCGGCCTTGAGGCCTGCCAACTCGCAGCCGTACTTGATCGATTGAACGAACTTGCCTCCGTCAAGGACATTCATCAGCGGCATCATCGCAGCCATGATCTTGCGGCCCTTGTCGAAGTCTTTTTCCACCACACAGGCTTCGTACATTGCTATGTGTTCGCTTGGGAGAAAGTTGGAGCCGGCACACACCCAACTGCGCGCGCCCCAAGCGAAGAACTCCAGTGCCTGATCATCCCAGCCGCAGGACAGCGCAATATGCGGGTACTCGCGGGCCATCAAATGCACGCGGCTCATATCGCCTGAGCTTTCTTTAATCGCTACCACGTTTCGCGACTTGCCTACCCGGGAGAGGTACGCCTCACCCATGGATACGCACATCCGGCCTGGGTAGTTGTAGAGCATGATGGGAAGGTTGGCCGCGCGATCTACGGTAAGCGCGTGAATAGCGTTTTCGTTGTCGGTAGGCAGCGCATACGGAGGCGTGGTTACCAAAATGGCATCCGCCTTGATATCTCGGGCCGCCTGGGCATACGTCACCGCATCCTCGGTGCGGATAGCTCCGGTGCCGATGATCAATGGCATGCGGGTACCGATCACCTCCTTCGCATAGGCCGCCAGGCTCAGACGCTCTTCTGCCGTATGGGCATAGTATTCGCCCGTGGAGCCTCCAATGATGATTCCATGCACCTTCGCCTCGATGAGCGATTCCAGCACGTCAGCAAACGCATACTTGTCAATACTGCCGTCGGCATTCAATGGCGTGATGGCCGGCGTATATATCCCTTCGAATTTCAAGATGCGCTCTCCTTGTAACGAAAAGTGCGGGACCCGACTTCTACGAATCTGCTTTCAGCCCTTGCGGTGCAATGAACATCTGCATGTTCGCTCTCGACAGTTCCCAATGTTCGAATACCAAGTCCACAACTCGGCTTTCATCGTGACGCCCAATAGCTTCGATAAAATCGTCGTGGTGTTCTACAGACAGGTCCAAGCGTTGTTGCATGTCCTCGTCTCGAGGTCGGAAAAAGGTATGGCCGATGCGTGCGTGATCGATCAGCAATCGGCTAAGGCTTGCTTCCAGGTAAGGGTTGCCAGCCATCTCTCCCATGATTTCGTGGAATCGGTTGTTTTCGACCACCATGGCCAAAGGATCATGGGCCAGGGTGGCCTGGCGGAAGCGATGTTGGCTGTCCTTGAGCTCAACCAACTGCACGGCTTTATAGTTCTGCACTGCCAGCCGCCCAATAGCCGCATAAATCATCGGCGCTGCCAGAAAGAAGTTGCGCAAAGTGGAGTGGTTCATGGGGATAACCCTCGCACCGCGGTTCTCGCGGATGTCCAGATAACCCTCGCCTTCCAGCCGACGGAATACTTCCCTTACCGGTGTTCTCGACAGCCCATAGCTCTCGCTTAAGGTGGCTTCATCCAGCACGTGATCCGGGCCCAACTCCATTGTGAGGATCCGGCGCTTGAGGTCTTCGTACAGCCCAGCCTTGCCGTTTTTCACAGGACGTCTCCGGTATACGGATCACTGCTGCCAATGACCTGATTGAACTCAGATTCACACGTGTGACACGTAGGGTCAACCTTATGTATTTGAGTTGTACACATTATAAATACACGCTGCATTTGAAAAATTTCCTTTTGCAACAATGGATTAATTGAACCGACCGCTTATGAGAAGCGTCGGTTTTAGATATGAAACTGTCGGCAACGAGTAAGCGCTACGGCTAGAATCCAGATTCCCATCTCCGTATCGATGGCGGTTATTCGGCTCCTCACACTATCAACCTGTATCTGGCAGGTTCATCTGCGACTAGCAATCGCCTGTTAGCGACGTTTTGCCCGGTTTGGCCGCTTTGGCGACAGTCGTGCTCTGGACACGATTTAGAATCGGCCTCTATATTCTGTGTACAGATTGTATACATACGTCACTAGGCCCTTTTAAACGGGTCAATAACAATCAGGCGTCTTTCATGGTCCAGATCACTTCGCTGCCCGCGGACGACACTACCTGCGGCTGGTATCACCTCAGTAAGGCACGTATCCCACGCCCTGCACATGCTGGCCATAGCTCAGTACCCTGGGTAGTGATCGGCGCCGGCTTCACCGGCCTGGCGGCAGCACGACAACTTGCACTCGGCTATCCCAATGAAGAGATTGTCCTCCTCGACGCGCAGGAAGTAGGTTTCGGCACCTCTGGCCGCAATGCTGGCTTCGCGATAGATCTGCCTCACGATATCGGTGCTGATGATTACATCGGTGATGTAGACACTGCCCGCACGGTGCTCAAACTCAACCTCGCAGGGCAGCGTTATCTTAAAGCGCTAGTGGACACTTATGGCATCGATGCACAGATGACCTTCTGCGGGAAGTTCCAGGCGGCCGTCGAAGGCCGCGGGCTTATGGTGCTGGAGGCTTACCGGCGAGGGCTGGACAAGCTCGGTGAGGCCTATGAAGTCTTTGACGCCCACGCACTGCGCGAGCAGATCGGCACCAGTTTCTACCGTCAGGCACTGTTCACCCCAGGCACGGCGCTGATCCAGCCTTCGGCGTTGGTGAAGGGTTTGGCTGACGCTTTGCCCTCCAATGTAACCTTGTACGAACATACACCGATCAGCGAGATCGAGTACGGGCCTAAAATCACCCTCAAGCACGATCACGGTACCATCGTCACTGATCGGCTGGTGCTGGCCAATAACACGTTTGGAATGAGCTTCGGATTTTTGAAAGGCCGAATGCTACCTATCTTTACTTATGCCAGCCTCACCCGCCCCCTCACTGCGGATGAACAGGCACGCTTGGGCGGCCGGCCGTACTGGGGCCTAATTCCCGCCGACCCATTCGGCACCACTGTGCGGCGCACCCCCGACCAGCGCCTGCTGATCCGCAACAGCTTTAGCTACAACCCAGACGGCCGTAGCAACGGCCGCTACAACACCCTTTTCATGGAACGTCACAAGGCGTCGTTCAAAAGGCGCTTTCCGATGCTGCCTGGCGTCGACTTCGAGTACACCTGGGGCGGCGCATTGGGGATGTCGCGCAATCACTCGAGTTATTTCGGGCAGCTTGCCCCGAACGTGTATGGCGCCCTGTGCTGCAACGGGCTGGGTGTTACCCGTGGTACCGCAACAGGCATGTTGTTAGGCGACTGGCTAACTGGTCAACGAAACGAGTTGATCGATTTTCTTCTCAATGCCCCCAGCCCAACGGCCAATCCTCCACAGCCTTTCCTTTCCATGGGCGTCAACGCGAACCTGCGCTGGGGCCAATACCGGGCAGGTATGGAGAGCTGAGCCAGCCTTTCCATAATAAAAACTATTGCGGTTCATCTGAGCAAATCGGGCTGCTTTTTTCCCTGCTGTAACTGATCGGCGCAGCACCGGCACCCTAACAGGGCCGAAAGCTATGTACGACTCAACCAGGAGAACGCGAGTGACACATAATAATTATTCGATCGAAGACGTGCCCCTCAATGGGTTTCATCAGCTTCTCACCATTCGCTCAGGCGGCGGTTCTTTCGTAGATGGCTACGTACTAAGCATCGTCGGTGTAGCGATGGTACACATGTCCGCCGCATTGCAATTGACCGCTTTTTGGCAGGGGCTGATTGCAGCATCTGCGCTGCTCGGGATCTTCTTTGGAGGTTTTTTAGGCGGCTGGCTTACCGACCGCTTCGGTCGCAAGCGAATTTTCTTCGTAGGCCCTGTCCTCTTCATTCTTTGCTCTCTGGCGCAATACAACGCTGCTTCAGGAGAAGCCATTTTCGCTTTTCGCTTCCTATTGGGTGTAGCCATTGGTATCGAATACCCAGTAGCGACTGCCTTGCTGGTGGAGTTCTTACCGAGGAAGTTCCGTGGCCCTCGCCTGGCGACTTTGACCATTTTGTGGTTCGCCGGCGCTGCGTTTGCCTACCTTACCGGTGAGCTGCTACTGCGCGTAGGGGGTGCCGACGCCTGGCGCCTGGTATTGGCTAGCGCCGCTGTCATTGGCGCGGTGCTCTTGGCCCTGCGTATCGGTACGCCGGAATCCCCGCGCTGGCTGCTTAGCAAGGGCCGCCGGGAAGAAGCCGACGCGGTGATCCGTACCATCTACGGCCCTACGTTCAGCTGCGTCAACCTGCCTGAGGAACCCAGGGCTCGCAAGAGGTCGGTATGGGACCTGCTGCATTCCGGGTACGGCAAGCGAATGCTGTTCGTGACCATGTTCTGGATGTGCTCAGTGATCCCCGTGTTCGCGGTTTATGCTTTCGCCCCAAGGGTATTGATGGCGCTAAACCTGGAAGGCGACTGGGCTTCGGTGGGTTCGGTGGTGATCACTTTGCTGTTCGTGGTCGGTTGTGTGATAGCCAGCCGCCTGATCAACAGCTTGGGCCGGCGCAATATGTTGATTCACAGCTTCCTGTGGTCGGGCCTGGCGTTATTTGCCCTAGGCGCTTTCCACGCCGGCCCCAGTGTGTTGATTCTCACGTTATTCGGCGCTTACGCACTTTTTATCGGCGGCGCTCAGGTATTGCAACTGGTATATCCGAACGAAATTTTCCCCACCGAAATCCGTGCGCTCGCGGTGGGTGTTGGTACGTCCCTGTCCCGAGTAGGCGCTGCGGTGGGCACCTGGCTGGTGCCGGCAGCGCTGGAACATCTGGGCATTGAGCAGACCATGTATGCAGCAGCGGCTGTCACTTTGGTCGGCCTGGGGTTCGCATGGGCGCTGGCACCGGAAACCCGGGCGCTTAACCTGCAACAAGCCGCTTCCCTCAACTGAGTTCCACCGGCTGCCGGGCGCCACGCACGCCCGCGCGGCCACCCTTTTTCTTCGTTTTAACTGGAGACATACCTTGAACTTCGACGGCATTTTTACTCCCGCCATCACGCCGCTAACAGCCCAGGGCAGCATCGACTCTGCAGCCTTTGCCGACGTGCTCGAATACCTGATCGAGGCCAAGGTACATGGCATCATCATTGGCGGCTCCACCGGCGAATATTATGCCCATACCGCCGAAGAGCGCTTTGAACTGGCCACCCTGGCCAAGGAAGTGATCAATGGCCGTGCACCTCTGGTAATCGGCACCGGCGCCACCCGCACTGAAGATTCCGTGGCTTACGCACAAGCGGCCAAAACCATTGGCGCCGACGCGATCCTGGTAGGCTCGCCACCTTATGCATTGCCGACCCAGCAAGAAATTGCCAACCACGTCCTGGCAGTAGACCGCGCTGCGGGCCTGCCGATCATGCTCTACAACTACCCGGCGCGAATGGGCGTGGACATGGGCGAGTCTTTCTTTACCGCTGTAGCAGGTAGCAAGAACATCGTGGCGATCAAGGAAAGCTCGGGCGATATTACCCGCGTACATCATTTTGCCGAGCGCTACCCTCACATCGCTCTCTCGTGCGGCTGGGATGACCAAGCCTTGGAATTCTTCGCCTGGGGCGCACGCAGCTGGGTGTGTGCCGGCTCCAATTTCATTCCTGCCGAGCATATCGCTCTGTACGAGGCATGCGTGCTGCAACACGACTTCCGTAAAGGTCGCCAGATCATGGCCGCGATGATGCCGCTGATGACCTTCCTCGAAGGCGGCAAGTTTGTGCAATCAATCAAGCACGGCTGCAGCCTCAATGGCCTGAGCACAGGGGGTGTACGCGCCCCGCTGCAAGGGCTCGATAAGGCCGAAGCTCAGCAGTTGGCAACTATCGTGACCACGCTCAAGCAAACTGTCGCCAGCATCGTAAAGGGGAACGCCCGTGGCTGATGTACTCACTCGTGCCGAATACGCCGCCATCGCGGCGCAGCTGAAGTTTCCCGTCAAGGCCTACATTGGCGGGCAGTTTTTATCGGCCTGCTCGGGAAACACCTTTGACACTTTCAACCCTGCCACCGGCGAGCTGCTGGCAAAGATCAGTGCCTGCGATAGCGAAGATGTAGACCTTGCCGTGGCCAGTGCGCGCGCAGCGTTCGAGGACGGCCGCTGGCATTCGCTCGCGCCGGCCGAGCGCAAGCATATTCTGCTGCGCTTTGCTCAATTGCTGGAAGACAATGCCCATGAGCTGGCGGTAATGGAGAGCCTGGACAGCGGCAAGCCCGTTGGCGAATGCCAAGCAACGGACGTACCTGAAACCATTCACACCCTGCGCTGGCACGCCGAACTGATCGACAAGATCTACGACAGCACAGCGCCAGTGGGTGCTGGCGCCATGACTCTGGTCGTGCGCGAGCCTGTGGGCGTGGTAGGCCTGGTACTGCCTTGGAACTTCCCGCTGCTGATGCTGGCCTGGAAGATCGGGCCATCGCTGGCGGCTGGGTGTTCCATCGTGGTCAAACCAGCGAAAGAAACCACCCTTACGGCGCTACGTGTCGCCGAGTTGGCACATCAGGCCGGAATTCCGGCCGGCGTGTTCAACGTGGTTCCCGGCAGCGGCCGCGACGTCGGGGAGCCACTGGGCCGTCATCAGGACGTGGCGATGGTGAGTTTTACCGGCTCTACCGAGACCGGTCGGCTATTCCTGCAATACGCAGCTGAATCCAATCTCAAACACGTGGTATTGGAATGCGGTGGCAAGAATCCGGCCGTGGTGATGAACGACGTCGAAGACCTGGAGCAGGTCGCACGCCATGTGGTCAATGGTGCGTTCTGGAATATGGGAGAGAACTGCTCCGCCTCCTCGCGGTTGATCGTGCAGGCCGATATCAAAGACCAGTTGCTGGAGCTGATAGGCGCACAATTACGTAACTGGAGCCTGGGCGACCCACTGGATCCTGCCAATCGCCTTGGGTCGATGGTCAGCAAGACACACTTCGAAAAGGTTCGCAGTTATATCCAACAGGCCGCAGGGGATCAGTTAAGCATTGTGTTCGGTGGCAACACCTCTGGCACTTTTGTCGAGCCCACTGTGGTAGATAACGTGAAGGCACACCATCAGTTGTTCCGCGAAGAAGTTTTTGGCCCGGTGCTCAGCGTAACCACCTTCACTGCCCTGGACGAAGCCATCGCGTTGGCCAATGACACCGTCTATGGCCTGGCGGCCTCAGCCTATACCGGGAACCTGCGCAACGCCCTACGCCTGTCGCGGGAGATCCGCGCCGGGATCGTCACCGTGAACTGCTTCGGTGAAGGCGATGCTTCCACGCCGTTCGGTGGCTATAAACAGTCCGGTTTTGGCGGACGGGACAAATCCATCTGGGCTCATGACCAATACACTGAGATGAAGACTATCTGGATCGATGCGTCCTGAGGCTTAACGTTCACGAGTGGGCAGACGCTTTGAAGTCGCTCTCAGGCAAGCCAAAGGGCTTGCCTGGCGCTAGGCTCGTGGCCTACACACAAGGAGTAATCAATGTCTGACTTCATTACCGTGCTGCGCGAAACCTGCCCCGTCCCCGTGCTCGATGCGACCAAATGGAAGCGTATTGCGGGCGATCCCCACACCATTAACTTGAATGCTTATACCTCGGCAGATGGGAGCAAGATCATGGGCACCTGGATCTGCACGCCAGGGACCTTCGAGGTAAATTATGACAAATGGGAATTTTGCCACTTTCTCGACGGGTACTGCATTATCACCCCAGAGGGTGAGCAGCCAATCCATCTCAAGGCAGGCGATGTCTTCGTAGTCGAGCCAGGCATGAAAGGTACGTGGGAAGTGGTCGAGACCGTACGAAAGTATTTTGTATTCAGCTGACGCCTGACGTTGTCCCAAACACGTTCACAACGGCCGCTTCGAGGTAGTTGCCACGACGCTTTGGGACAACACTTGGTCGGTCCTGGCCGAGATGCCGGCCCGGCCTTTCGCTAAATTACTCAAGCGCTGAATAAAGTATCCAAGACGCATCCGTTAGCCAATTCGCTGCATCCCCACGCTAAGCCAAAGGCGCGAGGGTATCAATATAACCGCGGTACGGCGTATAAGCAGCGCAGCTTCGTGAGAGGCGTGATAACAAGGGCTGCGGCGACGTAGGCACTGCTTTGGCAGGCCAGACAACCTCCCTCTACCATACGAACCGGCCAACCGGTCATAGGGATGGGTCGCACGCAAAAACTTGGAAAACTGCCATGGTCATCTCTAATGTTTCAGGGGCGCGCGCACCTGCCCGTCGCCACCGCACTGCTCTGTTCAATGCTCATCTTGCCGCCGTACTGTTCGGTATGACGGGAGTTCTGGGCGCTCTCATTTCTGCAGACGCTACGGTCATCACTGCCGGGCGGGCAGTCTTCGCGCTCTGCACCCTGCTGGTCATCGCCGCCTTCCAGGAAAGGTCTCTGGTTCAAGAATTGACGCTACGCAGAGCCTGCACCATGGCAATGTGCGGCACCATGCTGCTTGCCCACTGGGTCACCTTCTTCGTGGCCATCGAGGTAGGCGGGGTGGCAGTGGCTACCTTGGGTTTCGCTAGCTTTCCGGCCTTCATTGCCTTACTGGACCTCGTGGTCTTCCGTGAGCGCCTGGGCATGGCGGATGTTATTCAACTAGGTTTGGTTAGCCTCGGGCTGATACTGGTAGTTCCCGCCTTTGATATAGCTGACCGTGGCACGTTGGGATTGCTATGGGGACTAGGTTCGGGCTTCTCCTTCGCCCTGCTCTCTGTGGCGAACCGCCGATTTACCCAAGGCATGCCGGCTATGCAAATAGCCTTTTGGCAAAACATCGTGGTCGCCGTACTTATGCTTCCATTTACGGTAGGAACGTTCCGCGGTATTAACCTTGAACCCAGTGATTGGATACATCTTGGTTTGCTCGGTATCGTCTGTACTGGGCTTTCTCAGTACCTCTTTGTTAAAAGCCTCGAACAGCTACCGGCACGCAACGTCGGAATGATCATCGCGCTGGAGCCGGTGTATGCCATTGCCTGTGCCTGGTGGTTATTCCACGACGCCCCCACACTTCGCATGCTACTCGGTGCCGCACTCGTCATTTTAGCGAGCGTGATGACGGCGTACATGCCGTTTTCCAAAGGAAGGAACGCAGCTCACTAGATAATGCAGTCTCAGCCGTACACCAGCTTTTCTGCCATGGCATGAGCCACCATGGCTGGAGAGCGATGAGTAGCCTGGGCCTGGGCGAAAATGTCTGTCAGGCGCGTACCGATCTGGCTGAGGTGAGTGCTGATCACACCCGCGCTCGCCCCTTGGTAGTTGAGCGCCACTTGAATCAGGCCACCGGCGTTGATGACGTAGTCAGGAGCATACAAGATGCCCCGGGCTTCCAAATGCTCTGCTGCCTCAAGCCCGGTAAGGGGCGCATTGGCTGACCCTGCCACGGCCGCGCATCGCAATTGCGCTACGCTTTTGGGGCTCAGCACGCCGCCATAGGCGCAGGGTGCATAGATATCGCAGGGTGTACCCGGCAAGGCATCGCCTGCGACCGGGCGAGCATTGAGCTGCTCGACGGCCAATTGCACTTTGCCGGGGTCGGTGTCGCACACCAGCAACTCTGCACCTGCCCCGTGCAAGTGTTCAGCCAACGCATAGCCCACATGACCAAGGCCTTGGATAGCCACGCGCAACCCTTCCAGGTTTTCACTGCCCAAACGCGCCATGGCCGTGCTGCGGATACCCGCGAACACCCCCAAGGCGGTGTAGGCCGACGGGTCACCCGCTTGCGTAGTGCTAGTGACATAGGCGGTGGCCTGGGCGATACAGTCCATGTCCGCAGGGCCGGTGCCGCTGTCCACAGAGGTGATATAGCGGCCCTGCAAGGTTTCCACGAAGCGGCCAAAGGCTTCGAACAGCAGTGCCCTGTCGTCGACATGGGGCCCGCGTAAGATCACGGCATCCCCACCATTGAACGGCAAACCAGCCAGCGCTGCTTTGTAACTCATCGTTTCAGCCAATTCGATCGCATCCGTGAGTGCGCTTTCATCATCGGGGTACGCGAGAAACCGACAGCCACCCAGTGCGGGCGCTGCCTTGCCTCCATGGATCGCAATGATTGCCCGCAAGCCCGTCTTCGGGTCGACGGTCATATGTACCGTTTCTACGCGGGTGCGTTGCATCAGGGCGAGCATAAGAGGCGTCCGGGCAAGGGGTGTGGTCCCTCAGTATAGGCAGCGCCTGCTCCCTTGCCTGCCCATCGCCAGCACTGGACTAAACCGCACCACGGGGCTAAAACAGCTGAAGGGCAGTGCCTGTACCACTGACCCGGCTGTAGCGTAAGCGGAGCGTTACCCATGAACCCACGGCAAGCTTGCCTCGACTGCCTGAAGCGAACCCCTAGCGCGCTGTTCGAGGCAGCGCTATGGGCAGCAGCGGAACACGACCCCGCCCTCGACCCCCTTCAGGTTATGCGTGAGCTGAATGCCTTGCAGGTCAGTATCAGTGCGCAGCTGCCCATGGTGCCTCTCAGGGAGTTGGCACAGCCACTCCTGCGTGCGTTGAGCACGGCCGGCTTTGCACAAGAGGAATACCGACCACTGCGGCCAGATGCCGCGTTGTTGCACAAGGTATTGGTGCGAAAGCGCGGCCAGCCCTTGTCGCTTGGCCTGCTGGCCCTGGAACTGGCGGCCAGGCTGGACATCCCGCTGGTCGGTATCAATTTTCCTGGGCACTTCCTACTTCAGGTGCCTGGCGCTGACCATGTACTTGACCCTTGTGGCGGCCGTCGGCTCTACCCTCAGGATTGCCGCGAGCTACTGGCCCGCCAGTATGGCAGCGGGGTAGCATTGCGCGCAGAGCATCTGGTCCAAGCCACCCCTACCCAAATGCTGCAACGCTTGTCGCGCAATCTTCGCCAGTTACATGCCAGCCACGACCAGTACCTGTCGGCGCTCAAAGACGCCGAGCGGGTAGTCGAACTAGGCCTTGGTGTTGCGGCCGATTACCTGGCGCGTGCGGCCCTGTACCGGCAACTGGACTGCCCTCAGGCAGAACGCTTCGATTTGGAACATGCACTGCTACTGACCGAGGACCCGGTACAGCGCTTGCGTCTGACTGATCGGCTACAACACTTGCCAGGCGCGGCCAGACAACTGCATTAGGCGGCGCTGACACGACCCCGACAGTCACCGAAACCCAGGCTGCCCCAACCCGGCTTGAGGCAACGTGCACGCAAAATGACGTCATCGCCCTCCTCCAGGAAACACCTCGTTTCTCCATTGGGCAGCTGCAATGGCCGTGTGCCCCCTGCGGTCATCTCCAGCAAGCTGCCCCATTGAGCGGGCTCAGGCCCTGACAAGGTGCCGGACCCAAAGAGGTCACCTGCCTGCAATTGACAGCCATTGCTGGTGTGGTGGGCCACCATCTGAGCTACCGTCCAATACATGTATCGGGTGTTGCTCTGGGTAATGCGCACGGGTGCCCTACCCTGGTCCCGCAACTGTGAGGTGTGTAGATAGACTTCCAGTGCGATGTCCAAGGCGCCTTCTTGCTGGTCCTTTTCGTCCCACAGATAAGGCAGGGGTGCTGGGTCACCCTCTGGCCGAGGGGATTGCGCGCAGCGAAACGGGGCCAGCGCTTCAGGTGTGATGACCCAGGGCGACACTGTGGTTAAAAAGCTTTTGGATAAAAATGGCCCGAGCGGTTGGTATTCCCACGCCTGAAGGTCTCGCGCTGACCAGTCGTTGAGCAGGCAAAACCCAGCGACATGCTCCCCGGCACGGCCTACCGGAAGCGGCTCGCCCAGTGCATTGCCCTGCCCGATCCAGAGGCCCAGCTCCAGCTCGAAATCCAACCGTGCGCAGGGCCCATAAACCGGTGCGTGCGCACCAGCTGGCAGACGCTGCCCAGCCGGACGATGCACGGGGGTGCCCGACGCGTGCACGGTTGACGCCCGCCCATGGTAGGCAATAGGCACATGTTTATAGTTGGGCAACAGGGGTGCGTCCGGGCGAAACAGTGCGCCTACGTTACGCGCGTGTTCAATACCCACGTAGAAATCGGTGTAGTCCCCGATGCGCGCCGGCATATGAAGCGTGCAGCTGTCAGCCGGCAACAGGCACGGGCGCACGAGGGCCTGCTCGGTGGCGCCCTCGCCGAGCAAAGCCAGCAATCGTTGACGCAGCGCTTGGCGAGGGCGCGGGCCTAACGCGAACAGCCCGTTCAGGTTGCCGTCGGCGCACGCGAGAGCCGCCTCATCGGCCAGGCCACCGAGCAACCCGGTGGCGCGCAGCGCCTGCACATCCAGAATGTGATTGCCTAGCGCAACACCGACCCTTTGCGCCTGGTTTACTTGGCTGAAGACCCCAAAGGGCAAGTTGTGCAAGGGGAAGTCTTCATGGCCGTTGGCCTCAGCCCACCAGCTGGCAGGTGCAGCGCCGGTACTCATCAGGCACCGCCAGGCGTGAAGTGGTCGGGTAGGCTGGCCCAGCAGGTGTCGTAGTCGCCTTGGAGCTGTTCGCACTCCAGGGCAAAGCGGCTGGGCCTGAGTACCTGACTGGTCTCGAACATAAAGGCCAGTGTGCCGTTGAGCTTCACTGGTACGAGCTCTTCTGCCATGGCTCGGGCACAGGTGTCCGCATCAGGGCCATGGGCGCTCATGCAGCTGTGCAGTGACGCACCGCCAGGAAGAAAACCGCTGGCCTTGGCGTCATAGGCACCCTCGACCAGCCCCATGAATTCGTTCATGGCATTGCGGTGGAACCAGGGCGGGCGGAAGGTGCGCTCCGCCACCAGCCAGCGGGGAGGAAAGATGACAAAGTCCATGTTGGGCTGGCCCGCGCCGGGCGAGGTCAACACCGTAAAAATAGACGGGTCGGGGTGGTCATAGCTTACCGTGCCCAGGGTGTTGAACTGCGCCAGGTCATAGCTGTAGGGCACGTTATTACCGTGCCAGGCCACCACGTCCAAGGGTGAATGCGCCAGCGGGCACGCCCAGAGTTCGCCTAGGAACTTCTGCACCAGCACGGTAGGCCCGCTGCGTTCGAACCAAGCCTGGGGGGTGATGAAGTCGCGTGGGTTAGCCAAACCGTTGCTGCCAATCGGGCCCAGCTCCGGCAAGCGCAGGGGCGCACCATGGTTTTCTGCCACGTATCCGCGTGATGCGCCGCGGGGTAGCTCTACGCGGAATTTAAGCCCGCGAGGGATCACTGCAATCATTCCCGGGCATACGCTTAGTACGCCCAGTTCGGTAACCAGCCGCAGCTCTCCTGCTTGAGGCACGAACAACCACTCGCCGTCTGCGCTGAAGAACACGCGTTCCATGGAGCGGTTGGCACACCATTGATACAGGCTTACCCCGCTGGCAGCGTCGGGTGCAGCGGTGGCCGCCATGGGCCGCAGCCCGTCGAGAAAATCCGTAGGCTCGACAGGAAACGGGAGCGGGTCCCACCGCAACCTGTTGGGGTTTACGGGCCCCATGGCCAGGCCAGGTAATTGCTGTGGAAGCCGCTCAAAACCTGGGTGCAGCGCCGAAGGCCGAATGCGGTACAGCCAGCTTCGTCTAGCTTCTGCGCGCGGTACCGTGAACGCCGTGCCTGAGAACTGTTCGGCATACAGCCCCATTGGCGCACGTTGGGGGGTGTTCTGTCCGACAGGTAGTGCGCCGGGTAGCGCCTCGCTACTGAAATGGTTGCCGAACCCGCATAGCGGAGAGTGGGCATCAGCCATAAAACCTCCGGACAACGTTAGCTATTATTTTTTTCGTAACTGGATTACGAATAACGTAATTTGCCGGCACTAAGCGGTCAAGTTATAAAGGCTGCCCCTCCGTTCTTGCCCTTTCGCACCCATGGCCACCTCTCCACGCAGCACCGACAGCAAGCAAAAGGTACGTTCGGCCGAAATCGGTACGGACATTCTCAAAGCGTTGGCAAGCCTGTCGCCGTCTACGTCCCTGTCACGGTTGGCGGAGCATGTACAGATGCCCCCTAGCAAAGCCCACCGCTACTTGCAGGCGCTGATTGCGGGCGGCTTTGCCGAGCAGAACCCCACTACTAGCCATTATTCATTGGGGCGCGAGGCCCTTCGGATAGGGCTGGCGGCGCTGGCTTCGCTGGACGTTCACAAACAGGCGGCCTCGCCGCTTTCCAAACTGCGCGACCAACTGAATGAAACCTGCTTCCTAGCGGTGTGGGGCAATCAAGGGCCCACGGTGGTCAGCATCGAACCGGCGGTCAGGGAAGTTACCGTCGTTACCCAAATGGGTTCAGTGCTGCCGCTGTTGAGTTCATCAACCGGCCGGGTGTTCTGTGCCTTTCTGCCGGAGCGGGAGTCCAGCGCGCTGCGCGACGCCGAGCTGCCTGGGCTAGACGAAGCATCACGCATCGCCCTGCCGTCGGTGTTGGAGGGTATTCGTGATGCAGGCTTGCACGCCGTACATGGGTTGCTGCTGCCAGGCGTAGACGCATTGTCCGCACCGGTGTTCGACGCAACGGGGCAAATTGTTGCGGTAATGACAGTGGTCGGGTCCAGTTCAGCCTTTCAAGCCCAGGCCAATCCAACGGCCGCAGCCTTGGTAAAACAAGCAGCGGGCGCGGTGAGTTGGCGTATGGGCTACGACACGCCTGCACCAGATTGTTGCTAGTGGCGCAACAGTGATTGTCGCACCGCCCCGTTTATCAACAGGCGTGACATGGGTATGCTGCCAACCATCGAATAGCGTTCAACTTAATGCTGGCTTAAGCGGTAACCGCCAGCATTCAGCGGTCGTGTTCAACGTTACCCCCGACGTTGTTTGGTAGCTCCTGACCAACGTCTTTGTTAGGCCGCTGTGTACGCAGCGGCCTTTTTTTATGCCCGCTGGCGTTCCCGCATTGCACGCTCGAAAGCATCCAACCAAGGCTCGGCATCCGTTTCAGGGGTCACCGTTTCGCTGGAATCCAGGCGCAGCATTGGCACGATTTGCTCAATCCCAAGCTCATCGAACAACTCCGCCAGTTGCTCTCCTCCTGCGCAGTAGGTGTCTCCATAGTTAGAGTCGCCCAAACCAATCACGCCGCCTGGCAGGCCGCGCAGCGAAGCCGGCAGGGTGTCGCGCAGTGTGGCATACAGGGCCGCGAGATTATCCGGTAGCTCGCCCATGCCGGTGGTTGAGGTGATGCCCAAGAGGGCGTCAGGGGAGTGGCCAAGCAGCACATCAACCTCGCCCCGCGGCGTGAAATAGCAGGTGTGGCCTGCCGCCTCCAAGCGCTTGACGGCGTGGCGGGCAACGTCTTCGGCGGCGCCATAGACTGAACCGGAAAACAGGGCAACTCTCATGCCAAACCTCGTTAATGGACTGCAGGCAGTTTAACAGTTGGCGCGCGGTAGCGGCGTGCGGTAGCGGCGTGCGCCGAAGCAACTTCGTAGCAGCGTGCCCGGCCGGCCAGGGTAGGTTAAAATGCCGACTCGCCCATGGTTGCCGGAGGGCACATGATCAACGCCAAGCTGCTGCAACTCATCGTAGAAGCCTCCAATGACGGCATTATCATTGCCGAGCAAGAAGGCCTTGATAACATCCTGATCTACGTGAATCCGGCTTTCGAGTCGATGACAGGCTACCCCCAGGAAGAGATTCTGTACCGCGATTGCCGTTTTCTTCAAAATGGCGAAGGCGACGAAACCGTCCGCGAAAAGGTACGTAGCGCCATTGCCGAAGGAAAGCCCTGTCGCCAGGTAATGTTGAATTATCGCAAGGATGGCACCACCTTCTGGAATGAGCTGTCCATTGCGCCAATGTTCAACGAAGCAGACGGCCGCCATTACTTCATCGGAATCCAGAAAGATGTCACCGAGGACATGGCTAGACGGGAACGGATCGTGCAACTGGAACACGAACTGGCGCGGGCGCGTCAGGAAATTGTCCGGCTCACTGACTCTTCCAAGTAATGCCTAACAGTACTCCGAGGTGCCTAATGCCTTTTCACTGCTTGACCATCGGCTAAGCCGCCATGCGCCCTGACTCCTTGCTGACCCAGGATGAGCTGGATTTCATCCAGAATATGCATCAAAACCTTCAAGCCGAGGGTGGCGAGGTCAATGCCGGGTTGATGGTCAATGGCAACAGCCAGTTGCAGGAATTGCTCACTCGCTTGGTCGCCCATGACCATGTCACGATCCAGGCGCAGTATGAAAACCAGCAGCTAAGCTTTCCACTGCGGCTGGTGGAAGACGAATTTCATGAGCAGCACATCAAACTCGGCGCCCCGACCATCTACGAAGACGGCCCCATGGTTCGTCCCTGGCGCCTTGCCCTGGCCGATGCATTGCCCCTGGAAGACCGCCATGGTCGGGCCTGCGCCCTTTGGGTGGTGGAGATCTCGATCAATGGGGTAGTGGTGCAGGTACGGGAAGGCGGCGAAGCGCCAGAAGTGTTCTCGCTATGGTTCGCGCCAGCAGGCTACGCCCCCATTGCACTACGCGGCAGCCTTGAGCGGCAGATCGCCCCGGGCTTGCTCGCCTACCGGTTGATTACCCACTCCGCGGACGAGACAGAGCGCCTGCGGCAGTACATCCTGGAGCAACACCGCCTGGCCCACCCCCAACTGCACGCTGACTGAACCCTCGTCCTCTACGTGTCGAGATGGCCCGCAACGTACTGCGTCAAGCGTCGCTGCATCAAGCGCGCGTCGCCTCCCAGGCAGGCAATGGGCGAGTTAATCAGTTGGTCTTGAATCATGTCGCTCATTTCTCCCGCTACCAGCAACGGGCAGTCCAGGTGCAGGGCGAGCTTCATGAACCGCCTGGCCGCATCGGCGGCAGGCGAATGGTTGGAGAACAGCACCACGGCGTGGGGTTGAACCCGCTCGCACACCAGGCTTAACTCATCCAACGGCTGCGTCATGCCCAACGGCTGCACCCATACCCGGTCACTGCCCAGCAGCGAGGCCGCCACCAGCAACTCCAGCTCATGGCACTGGCCAGGCACTGAACACAGCAGTACGTGGGTGTCTATGGCTTCACGCTGCACAAGTTGAAGCCGCCGCAATACCTGGCCCCGTAAGAAGTGGTCAAGAAATGCCCATTCGCTGGTAATGCCAAAACCATCCTGCCGTAGGCGGGCGTGCTCCCACAACGGCATGAAGATTTCTTCGAAGGCAAGCGCCAGAGGGTAAGTCGCGAACACCTGACCATACAGCCGTGTCAGCGTCAGTTCGTCGAACCCCTGCACGGCCTTAGCCAGGCGATCCTGCCAATGGGCATATTCGCTGGCCCCAGCGGCCGGTTCGCTGAGCACCGTGATATTGGCAGCCTGGTTGCGGGCCAGTAGCTTGCCTACCTTACTGACTGCAACCCCTCGCTCCAGCCAGCCCAAAATGGCACGCACCTCAGCGATGTCTGCCGGTGAGTACAGCCGATGGCCACTGTCGGTCCGGGTAGGCTGAATCAACCCGTAGCGTCGCTCCCAGGCGCGCAGCGTCACGGGGTTGACACCGGTGAGGCGTGCCACTTCACGAATGGGGAACAATTCTTCGTGGTCGCGTGTACGGATGGCCGCACTGTGATCTTCGTTAGCACTCATTGTGAGGAAAGCCGAACGTTACGAACTGTAGTGGGATTGTAACTGCTTGTTGAGACCTGCGTATCCGGGGAACGTCCAATCCAAATGACGACCGCGACAGCTGCCCGTGTGCCTTACATCGAACAAGGCACACACGTCGGCATGAATAAGGAATAATCCCGGCTTAACGAGTGCCGCGCCCCATCACCCCGGGGCCTGGCCGTAGTGCCTTTACCCTAGGTGCTGCCCGCAGCCTGGAGATACACAATGTCCCCACCCGTCACTATGCTTGTGGCTCGCCGCGCCGCGCACGGGCGCTATACCGAACTCATCGCCTGGCTTCAGGAAGGCGAACACCTGGCCAACGACTTTCCGGGCTACCTGGGCTCCGGCATCCTGGCGCCGCCCACGGGGGATGACGAGTTTCAAATGATCTTCCGCTTCGCCAGTGCCGCCACTCTGCATGCCTGGGAATATTCAGCCTCGCGCCAGGCGTGGTTACGCCGCGGTGACGGGTTGTTCGCCCAGCCCTCCGAGCACCGGATACACGGCATGGATGGCTGGTTCGCAGCACCTTCGATGGCCGCACAAGCCCCTCGCCCGCCTCGCTGGAAACAAGCGGTGGCGATATGGTTAGCCTTTTTCCCAGTGTCGCTGGCGTTTAATTTCCTTGCAGGCCCCTGGCTGGCTGACCTGACCCTCGCGCCGAGGATCCTGGTCAGTACGTTGGCCCTGACGCCTCTGATGGTGTTCATCTTCATACCGCTGTCTACCCGGCTGCTTGCCCCCTGGCTCAACGCGGCGCCAAAACCCCCTGGCGCGCTTAAAGCAAGCTTGCCCACTGAATAACACCACGCCGGTAAACGACGCCAGGTGGCTCAAGGGCACCGTTGCCCACAGCGCCCCTGGCTTCTATCATGCGCACCTCACGTAGGCAGGAACCTCCTTATGAACGATCAACAGCGCCTGGAATTGGAAGCCGCGGCCTTTCGCCGCTTGGTGGAGCACTTGGGCAAGCGCACGGATGTACAGAACATCGACCTGATGAACCTTTCTGGCTTCTGCCGCAACTGCTTGTCGAAGTGGTACAAGGCGGCAGCGGATGAACGAGGCGTCGACCTCAGTCTGGATAACGCCCGAGAAGCGGTCTACGGCATGCCTTATGACGAGTGGAAGCGGCGTTATCAAACCGAAGCCAGCCCCGCCCAGGCAGCGGCGTTTGCCCAGGAAAAGCCCAATGACTGATCTAAGCGCATTCAAGGCGAGCCTGGGCAGCGGCACCCATACGTTTGCCGACACCCTGGCGTTCGTAGCGCAGCATTACGACTACTGCCCGCAGGCATTTCGTAATGGCGAGGTGAATAATGCCGCCGGCCAGAACGAAGGCTCGTGCAAAACACTGGGCGTGGCTGTGTTGGAAGGGCTAAGCGACCTGGAGGCATTACAGGCGTTCGGCGAACATTACCGCGCCGTCGTGGCCACCTCTGAGGGCAGTGACCACGGCAACATCCGCGCGTTGATGGCTAGCGGCTTGGGAGGTGTTTCATTCGACGCGCCACCATTGACACGCAAAGAGGCGAAGGCCTGACAGGCCCCGCCCGCTGGCCACCTTATTCGAAGGTGGCGTTCTGCAGACCGTCCAGGTAGCGCTCGACGTCAAGCGCAGCCATGCAGCCGGCGCCGGCCGAGGTAATAGCCTGGCGGTAGACGTGGTCGGCTACGTCGCCTGCGGCGAATACCCCCTCCACGTTAGTCGCGGTGGCATTGCCTTCACGGCCGCCGTTCACGACCAGGTAGCCATCCTTGAGCGCCAGCTGGCCCTCGAACAGCGACGTATTCGGCGTATGGCCGATCGCGATGAACACGCCATCTACCTTCAGCTCGGAAGTAGCGCCGTCGTTGTGCTTGAGCCGTGCGCCCGTTACGCCCATGTTGTCGCCCAGCACTTCATCCAGTACCGCATTGAGCTTGAGCTCGATTTTGCCTTCAGCGACACGAGCGTGCAGCTTGTCGATGAGGATTTTTTCGGCACGGAAGCTTTCGCGGCGGTGGATCAAGGTGACCTTGCTGGCAATGTTGGCCAGGTACAGGGCCTCCTCAACGGCCGTGTTGCCGCCACCCACTACCGCCACCTCACGGTTACGGTAGAAGAAACCATCGCAGGTTGCGCAGGCAGACACGCCCTTGCCCATGAAGGCCTCTTCAGACGGCAGGCCCAAGTAACGGGCGCTGGCGCCCGTGGCAACGATCAGGGCGTCACAGGTGTAGGTGCCGTTGTCGCCGGTGAGGGTGAGGGGCTTGCCTGCAAGGTCTACTGCATTGATGTGGTCGAACACGATTTCGGTTTCAAAGCGCTCCGCGTGTTCCTGCATACGCTGCATCAGCGCAGGGCCTGTCAGCCCATGAGGGTCGCCCGGCCAGTTATCTACTTCGGTGGTGGTCGTCAGTTGGCCACCCGCCTGCATGCCCGTGATAAGCAGCGGCTTGAGGTTGGCGCGGGCAGCATAGACCGCCGCACTGTAACCAGCGGGGCCGGAACCCAGAATAATCACTCGGGAATGACGCGTTGCAGACATGACACACTCCTGTCGACCGGCGCGGGGCCGCGTCGTAGTACCGGTATAGCCGGCTAAGGTAAAAGTACTTACTGCGCAAAGCTTAACGAGGACTGCGCTTATAAGGAAATACCCTTTGGCAATTCCTGCTATAGGGGGCGCCTATGCCCATCGGCAAACGTTGCCCGGCAAACGTTGCCCGGCATGCACAGCCCATGAGTATGTTGATGTTGCGACCCTGCCAACGCGGCTTTTACCTGCAGCCTAAAGCCGGTACCGTGCGTTTTTTATTGCTTAGGAGTTCATGTTTAATGCTACCGCCCGTCCTCTCTGGCCCGCACTACCTGCGCCAGGGCTTGAAGCTGGTGCTAAGCCCAGGCCTTCGGCTGTTTGTACTGCTGCCGTTTTCGATCAACCTGGTGCTGTTTATAGCCCTGGTTTACTTTGCCGGGCATCAATTCAGCTTATGGGTCACTCAACTGATGCCCAACCTTCCAGGCTGGCTAGGGTTTTTGAATTACATCCTGTGGCCGTTGTTTGTGGTGCTGGTAGCCCTGATGGTGTTTTTTACCTTCACCATGGTGGCCAACATCATCGCTGCCCCTTTTAACGGGTTCTTATCGGAAAAAGTGGAAGTGGTTGTAAGGGGTACCGACGATTTCCCGCCCTTCAGCTGGGCCGAATTGCTAGCGATCATGCCGCGTACCTTTAGCCGCGAGCTGCGCAAGCTGGGTTACTACCTGCCACGCGCCGCCGCCTTGCTGGTGCTGTCGTTCATCCCCGGCGTGAATGTGATCGCAGCGCCGCTATGGCTCGTGTTCGGGGTATGGATGATGGCCATTCAGTACATCGATTACCCGGCGGACAACCACAAAATGAGCTGGCATGACATGCTTGCCTGGCTGCGGAGCAAGCGTTGGGCCAGTTTGAGCTTCGGTGGGGTAGTGTACCTGGTACTGCTGATACCGCTAGTGAACATCTTGATGATGCCAGCGGCCGTAGCGGGCGCTACGTTGTTTTGGGTAAGGGAACGCGGCACGCTACCCACCACGCCTGATAAGGCCTGACCAGGCAGGCCTTTCAACCAGGGTTGGCCAGATTATTGGCCAACCCTGGCATTAACAGGCATCAGTGCTGATGACCGCCTTCACCGTGTACGTGGCCGTGAGCGACTTCTTCTTCACTGGCATCACGCACGTCGACGACCTTGACCTTGAAGTTCAAACGCTGGCCGGCCAACGGGTGGTTACCGTCGACAGTTACGTCTTCGCCGTCGAGGTCACGGATGGTCACGATCTGCATCTGGCCGTCTGGCGCGGAGGCATGGAACTGCATACCCACTTCCAGTTCGTCTACGCCTTCGAACATGCTGCGGTTCAGCGTACTGACCAGCTCGGCGGAGTACTCACCGTACGCCTCTTCCGGCTCGATGGTGACATCCACTTCGTCCTGAGGCTGCTTGCCTTCCAGGGCTTTTTCCAGACCGGGAATGATGTTGCCGGCGCCGTGCAGGTAAACCAGCGGGGCACCGCCGGCCGAGCTGTCGATCACCTCTCCAGCATCATTGGTGAGGGTATAGTCGATGGACACAGCCTTTTTGGCGGCAATGAGCATGGGGCAAGACCTTTGCACAAGAGATTGGAAGAACCCAGTGTAAACAAGCACGATGACGATTGCGAATCCCGAGGCCCGCGCGCCGACGACTGTGTGATTACAACATTTGACCAAGACAGCGCTGGCAGCTGGTTCGTGCGCCTGAGTTGTGGCCATACCCAGCACCTGCGCCATGACCCGCCATGGCAGTCACGACCCTGGGTGATGCAAGCGCTTGAGCGGGAGCGACGTATCGGCCAATCCTTTGCATGCGGCTGGTGTGCTCGCGCTGACAATAGCGGTACCCTTGGTTGATCCTGGCGGGCGGTAAAGGCAGACCGCCGCCTGTTTTGCTGACCGAGACTTATCATGCAAACGTTTTTCATTGCGCCCACAGACTTCGGCGTAGGCCTGACCTCCATCAGCCTGGGGCTGATTCGCACGCTAGAGCGCGCCGGCCTAAAGGTTGGCTTTTTCAAACCCGTCGCCCAGCCGCACCCTGGGGACACCGGGCCAGAACGCTCGACCGAACTGGTCGCGCGTACTCACGGCCTCAAGCCCCCTCCCCCACTTGCCCTCGGTCATGTAGAGCGCATGTTGGGAGACGGGCAGCTTGACGAACTGCTCGAAGAAATCATTACGCTCTACCAGATGGCAGGTGTAGGAAAGGACGTGCTGGTGGTCGAGGGCATGGTGCCCACTCGACAGGCAAGCTATGCCGCCCGGGTGAATCAGCACCTGGCCCGAAGCATGGACGCGGATGTGATCCTGGTTTCCGCGCCGGAGAGCGAAGCATTGGCTGAGCTGTCAGGGCGTGTAGATCTGCAAGCACGGTTATATGGAGGGGCCGGCGACCCTAAGCTGATCGGTGTGATCCTCAACAAGGTGCGCACCGATGAAAGTATCGACCGCTTTGCTACGCGGCTGCGCGAGCATTCGCCGCTGCTGCGGGGCGGGGATTTCCGACTGCTCGGCTGCATCCCCTACCAGCCTGACCTGAACGCGCCACGTACACGGGACATCGCCGAGCTGCTGGGTGCCCAGGTGCTGAACGCGGGCGATTACGAACTGCGGCGCATGTCGCGCATTATCATCTGCGCCCGCACCGTGCTGAACACCTTGCAGTTACTCAAGCCAGGAGTACTGGTGGTCACCCCCGGAGACCGCGACGATATTCTGCTGGCGGCAGCCCTGGCGTCCCTCAATGGGGTGCCTCTTGCGGGGGTGCTGCTCACCAGCGATACACGGCCTGACCCACGGGTAATGGAGCTGTGCCAGGGCGCGCTGCAAGCAGGCTTGCCCGTGCTGTCCGTGAGCAGCGGCTCTTATGACACCGCCAACCGGCTGAATCAGCTCAATAACGAAATCCCCGTGGATGACCGTGAACGGGCCGAAACCATTACCGACTTTGTGGCGAGCCACCTGGACGCCGACTGGCTGCACCAACGCTGCGGTACGCCACGCGAGCTTCGGCTGTCGCCTGCGGTATTCCGTTATCAGCTGATACAGCGTGCCCAGCAGGCCAACAAACGCATTGTATTGCCCGAAGGCAGCGAACCTCTCACCGTTCAAGCGGCTGCCATCTGTCAGGCCCGAGGCATCGCGCGCTGTGTGTTGCTGGCGCGGCCTGCTGATGTCGAGGCCGTGGCTCGAGCCCAGGGCATAGCTCTACCCGAGGGTTTGGAAATCATCGACCCCGACGGCATCCGGGCCCGCTACGTAGAGCCCATGGTAGAGCTGCGTAACAGCAAGAACCTCAACGCGCCCATGGCAGAGCAACAGCTGGAAGACCCGGTGGTGATCGGGACCATGATGTTGGCCCTTGATGAAGTGGACGGGCTTGTTTCCGGCCTGGTTCACTCCACAGCCAATACCATTCGCCCTGCCTTGCAGCTGATCAAGACCGCCCCAGGCTGGAGCCTGGTGTCATCGGTCTTCTTTATGCTGTTCCCGGACCAGGTGGTCATGTACGCCGATTGCGTGATGAACCCTCACCCCGATGCCGCCGAACTGGCACAGATTGCCTTGCAAAGCGCGGACTCCGCTCAGGCGCTGGGTATCGTGCCCAGGGTTGCCATGCTTAGCTCCGCCAGCCAGCAGTCGGCCCCAGGGGAGGAAGTGGAAAAGGTACGCGAAGCCACCTTGCTTGCACGTGAAGCGCAGCGTGACTTGTTGATTGACGGCCCTCTGCAGTACGACACTGCAGCCAATGGTGCAATCGCCCGCCAAATGGCCCCGGACAGCGACGTGGCGGGGCGGGCCACGGTGTTCGTGTTCCCGGACCTGAACACGGGCAACACTACCCATAAAGCGGTGCAACGCAGTGCAGATTGCGTAAGCCTTGGGCCCATGCTGCAAGGGCTGCGAAAACCGGTCAATGATTTGCCACGTGGTGCGCAGGTTGACGATATCGTTTACACCATCGCCTTGACTGCCATCCAGGCCAGCCGGCATCAGGAACCCTGACGCCGGTCAAGCCTAGGGCAGGCCTGCCGGTTACTGGGCAGGCTGCGGGTACTGCTGGCCAGGGATAGGCTTGAGGTTAACCTCCACCCGGCGATTCTGAGCACGGCCATTGGCGTCGGCATTGCTCGCGACAGGCTGGTCAGGCCCGGCACCACGGACCGTCAGGCGCGAGGCCTCTACCCCCTGGGACGTAAGGTAAGTACTGACCGCCTGCGCCCGCTGCAGCGACAGGTCCATGTTGTGCTGGCGCGCGCCAGTGCTGTCGGTATAGCCCACGATCTCGATGATGTTCTCGTTGAACTGCTTGAATGAACCCGCCAGGTTATTCAAGGGTGCATAGAAGCTGGGTGCGATCGCAGAAGAGTCGGTGCCAAACGTGATATTGCCGGGCATGATCAGCTTGATCTGGTCGCCCTGGCGCTGCACTTCCACCCCGGTATTAGCCATGCTTTCGCGCAGGGCCTTTTCCTGGCGGTCGGCATAATAGCCATAGCCTGCAGAAGCCGCACCGGCCACGGCGGCGCCGATCAGTGCACCTTTGCCACGATTATTGTGGTCAATCGCGGCACCCGCCACAGCGCCCGCAAGAGCACCAATGCCGCCGTACTTGGCGGTTTTATTCATGCCTTGCTCACCCTGCCCCTGGTTGGCCTGACCTTGTTCGGTATAAGGGTTTTGGCTGGCACACCCGGAGAGTACGGCAAGGGCGGTCGCGGCGAGAATCAGGCGGTTGGGGGTTAGCATGGCAAGCTCCTGGTGGGTAATACGAGACAGTACGGAAAGACCTCTGCAAGGTGGGATTTGAGCCTGCCCATAGGAGGAAATTCCAATGACGATTGTTTCACCCTGTGTGGTGAGGCTCAAGACCCACGCCAGCGCCCGCCTGCCGTACCGCTTGTCAGATTGACATCAAGGGTGCCCCGATGCCGCCGTTAACCCTCGTGTAGCGCCACGGATGGCAAAATAATACTACACCTGACCGGCTGCTCCCTCAGGACAAGGCACAGCCCACCCGAGCGCTACAGACATGATCGACCTCGCCCCCTGGAACCTCACACTGCCAGTGGCTGCCCCGGCCTTAACCGTTGCCACTGCGGCCCTGCCCAAGCTGCAAACACCGTACTTCAGCAATACCGGCGACAAACTGGTGTTCTGGGCACCGGTGACAGGCGCGCACTCAGGCACCAGCGACTACCCACGTTCAGAATTGCGGGAAACCTCGGACGACGGCAAGGCACGCAACTGGACCTACGACAGTGGCCTCAATACCCTCAAAGGCACGGTGTCCGTGAACCAAGTGCCTTCGACAGGGCGGGTAGTCGTGGCGCAGATTCATGCCAAGAATGCCGTGACGCCGTTGCTCAAGGTGGTCTACCGCTACGCCAACGGCATCGGCAACGTTGACCTGGAGTACCGGGTAAACCCCGCCGACCAGAAAAGCCCTGTGGCCTATACGGTGCCCAATGTGCCGCTGGACAAGCCGTTCGCCTACGCCATCCAGATGAACAAGCAAGGCAAGCTCACGGTACTGATCAACAACGCCGGCCCGCAGATCCAGCTTGCCCCCTCCTGGTACAGCTATGCGTTCTACTTCAAGGCCGGCGTCTATACCCTGGACAACGTGGGTTACGCCACCGAAGGCGGCAAAGTGACCTATACCCGGCTAGAACTGAGCCACCGGTAAGGGGCGGGCCGCCTTTAACTTGCGGCCTTGAGTGCTTTGATCCGTTGGTAGAGTTCGCCGGAAACAGCGTCGGGCAATTCGGCCTCATCAATAAGGTCGGTAATGCGATTCAACTCGATCAATTTGGGCTGCCGCGGCAGCAGGGCGGCAGCCTCAATCAAAGCCGCGAAGGCCGCACCTTCAGGGGGCGGTGTTTCGTTCAAGGGCAGGTGGGTTTCACCGACGTGTAGCACCTTGAGCAGGGTCCCATCCGAGTCAGGCTCGGAAGGGTCGCCCTGGTCCACCTGGTTGTACGCCCCCCAATGAAACACGTGGGGCCGCGCCTCTCGGCCTTCGCTCAACTGGCCGTGAACCTCTTGCACACGGCCACCCTGCTGCACGCTGACGCACACTTCGCCTTCACGGGATAAACTCACCCGCACGGTAAACGGCTGTGCGAGCTCGATGCCTTCATACACCACCTGCTTGGTCGGCGATTCAGTGCTCGCCCCAGTCCGCAAGCCGAGTTTGAAGGTGGCCTCCCGGCCATTCGTGGTTTCGATGAAGCCTTTGAGCGTTGGGTCGTTGCCGTCGTGACAATGAGCCTGGATCAGCACGAAACTGCCTTCCCAGTTCACTTTGTTCACCTGGGTGGTTAGCTCTGCGATGTGCTGTGCCCCGTCGGCCAGCCAGAAGGGCTTGCCCTTTAGCTCACAGCGGGTTCGCTTGACACTTTCTGTGGTAGCTCCGCTAGTGGGCGCCCACAACACTGCGCAGTCGTCCTCATAACGCGCGAACTCGCTGACCTCAGCGATGCGGTGCCCAGGCACGGTCAGCGCTGTACAGCCGTCAGCCTTGGGTTTGGCGGTAGTGATGTCATAGGGAGAAAGGTCGACGCTGGCCATCAGTGTTCGCTCCGCATAGGTGGGAAGGGTAAAGCCGTGCTTTACCTTACCCACCCTCAACGCAGCGACAAGCTAGCAAACTACCTGCTAACACTAGGCCATGACTGGCCCTGACCTGTACTTAACTCAACCGAAGCGCCCAGTAATGTAGTCTTCGGTCTGAGTCTTGTTGGGCTTGGTAAAGATGGTGTCGGTGTCGCCATGCTCGATCAGCTCACCGAGGAACATGAAAGCGGTGTAGTCCGAGCACCGGGCGGCCTGTTGCATGTTGTGGGTCACGATGATGACCGTGAACTGTTCCTTGAGCTCGGTAATAAGCTGCTCGATGCGCCCGGTGGAGATGGGGTCCAGGGCAGATGTCGGCTCGTCCAGCAACAATACTTGTGGCCGTAACGCGATGGTGCGGGCGATGCACAACCGCTGCTGCTGGCCGCCAGAGAGGCTTTGCGCGCTTTGCTTGAGCTTGTCCTTCACTTCGTCCCACAAGGCCGAACCGCGCAGGGCCTGCTCTACCCGCTCTTCCATCTCGCGACGGTTCAGCCGCTCATGGTGCTTCACTGCATAGGCAACGTTGTCGAAGATCGACATCGGGAACGGCACCGGCTTTTGGAACACCATGCCCACGTGGCTGCGCAAGCGGTTCATGGAATAGCCCGGCGCAAGGATGTTTTCCCCATTGAGCAGCACTTCTCCCTTCGCCTCTTGCTTGGGGTACATGGCATAGATGCGGTTGAACACCCGCAGCAACGTAGACTTGCCACAGCCCGACGGGCCAATGATGGCGGTCACGTGTTTTTCGGGGATGTCCATGTTGATGGACTTGAGCGAGCGCTGCTTGTCGTAGAAAAACTCCAGGTCGCGCACCTGGATCTTGGTTCGTGTGGGGGCGAGGGTATTCATCAATTGGACCTACCGCGCAAAAGAATAAGACGAGAAAGCAGGCTGAGCGTCAGCACGAACAGTGTGAGCACCAGGGCGCCCGCCCAGGCCAAGGCATGCCAGTCGTCGAAGGGGCTCATGGCGTACTGGAAAATCACCACAGGTACGCTGGCCATGGGTTTCAAGATGTCACTGCTCCAGAACTGGTTACCGAATGCGGTAAACAGTAGCGGCGCGGTTTCGCCCGTGATGCGGGCAAGGGCCAGTAGAACGCCGGTAACTACGCCCGCGCGGGCCGCGCGCAGAACGATCTGCAGGGTGAGCTTCCACTGCGGCACACCTAACGCCAGTGCCGCTTCACGCATGGTGGAAGGTTGCAGTTGAAGCATTTCGTCCGTAGTGCGCACCACTACCGGGATCACCAGCAGGGCCAGCGTCAACGCACCCGCCAGGGCAGAGAAGCCTACCTGGTGATTGGTCAGGGCACTGACCGGCAATACGAAGGCGGTATAGATGAACAAACCCAGCACGATGGAGGGTGCGGACAACAGAATGTCGTTGATGAAGCGCACCGCTGTGCCCAGCTTGCTGTGACGGGCGAATTCAGCCAGCCAGACACCGGCCATCAAGCCAATGGGCGTACCGATCACCAGGGCAATCAACGACATCAAGGCGCTGCCGAAGAACGCGTTGGCCAGGCCGCCAGGGCTGCCTGGCGGTGGCGTCATCTCCGTGAAGAGTGCAGTGCCCAGCGCCTCGAAGCCATTGATCAGGGTGGTGAACAAGATCCACACCAACCACAACAGGCCAAACAAGGTAGCGCCGCAGCTCAGGACCATGGCCAGCTTGTTCTTGAAGTTGCGCAGCCGGTAGAGGTTTTCGTTGGGTGAACTCACAAACCCTCCTTGCGCGACAGGCGCATCAGCATCAGGCGGGCGCAGGCCAGCACGATGAAGGTAACGACGAACAACAGGAAGCCCAGGCCAATCAGCGACGAGCGATGCAGGTCGGTATAGGCCTCACTGAATTCGTTGGCGATGACCGAGGCGATAGAGCTGCTAGGCATCAGCAACGAGGCGGACAGTTGATGGGCGTTGCCGAGTACAAAGGTTACGGCCATGGTCTCGCCCAGTGCCCGACCCAGGCCAAGGAACACGCCGCCCACCACGGCGGTGCGGGTATAAGGCAGCACGATGTCCCACACCACTTCCCAGGTGGTGCCACCCAAGGCGTAGGCAGATTCCTTCAGGGCCACAGGCACGGTGCGGAACACCTCGTTCATTACCGACGTAATGAAGGGAATGATCATGATGGCCAGTACGATACCGGCCGTTAGCGTACCGATACCCAGCGGCGGCCCTTGGAACAGCGCGCCGATGCCGGGAATCGCGCCCAAATTGTCATTGATCCAGGGGGACAGGTGTTGCGCCATGAAGGGCGCGAACACAAACAGCCCCCACATGCCGTAGATAATCGAAGGGATCCCTGCCAGCAGCTCGATGGCGGAGGCGATCGGCATGCGCAACCAAGGCGGCGCAACTTCGGTCAGGAAGATCGCGATGCCGAAGCTCACCGGTACGGCGATCAGCAGCGCGAGGAAAGAGGTCACCAGCGTCCCGTACACCGGCACTACCGCACCAAACTGGCCAGTTACGGCATTCCAGTCAGTGGTGGTGAGGAAATCCAGCCCGAAGGTACGAAAGGCTTCGCTCCCACCCCAGAGGGTAGAGCCTGCAATACTGGCTAACAGCAGTAACACCAGCATGGCCGCGCCGCAGACGGTACGGCGGAACCAGATGTCGTGACGTTGATCCTTTGCCGCGCGCGCTTCGCTTGCGCTATGGCGGTCGGCGGTCATGGACGTTAGCACGTGAGAGTTGTCGGTCATCGGTCAGGGCCACTCATGGCAAATCCCCCAGCGGGCGCGGGGCCGGCTGAGGGATGGCTTCAGGTTGCGGTTACTTGGCGAACTCTGACTGCCAGTAGCCTTCGATGCGTTTTACCAAGCCTTCCGGCAGCGCTACATAATCCAAGGCTTCAGCCTGAGCCTGGCCTTTTTCCATGCTCCACTTGAAGAAGTCCAAAGCGGCCTTGCTCTGCTCGGCGTTTTTCGGCTGCTTGTACATGATCACCCACGTGGTTGCGGCGATAGGCCAGGCGTCGTCGCCCGGGGCGTTGACCATCAGCAGGTTGAAGTCCTGAGCGTTGGCCCAGTCCGCGGTATCTGCGGCCGCCTGGAAGCTTTTCATATCCGGGGCTACGAACTTGCCAGCGGCGTTCTTCATCTTGGTATGGGCCATCTTGTTGGTCTTGGCATACGCGTATTCCACATAGCCAATCGAACCCTTGATCTGCTTCACGTAAGCAGCAACACCTTCGTTACCCTTGCCGCCCACACCTACTGGCCACTGCACGGTGCTGCCTGCGCCGGCTTTCCAGTCGGAGCTGGCCTTTTGCAAGTAGTTGGTGAAGTTGAACGAGGTGCCGGAACCATCGGAGCGATGCACGACAGTGATTTTGTCGCCTGGCAGCTTGACGCCGCTGTTAAGCGCGACGATGGCCGGGTCGTTCCAGGTGGTGATGGTGCCCTGGAAGATTTTGGCCAGGGTATCGCCATCCAGCTTGAGCTGGCCGGGCTCTACGCCTTCAACGTTAACGACCGGCACGATCCCGCCGATCACTACAGGGAACTGACCCAGGCCACCGGCCTTGAGGTCTTCAGCACTCAGCGGCGCATCGGAGGCGCCGAAGTCTACGGTTGCTGCCTTTATTTGAGCGATGCCACCACCCGACCCGATCGATTGGTAGTTGATACGGTTGCCGCTGCCCTTGGAATATTCCTTGCTCCAGTCGGAGAGTACGGGGAAAACAAAGCTTGAGCCCGCGCCGGTAACGTCGGTCGCATGGGCAGCGCCAGAAAGGCACAGCGAAGCCAGCAAAATCGATAGGCGATTTTTGGTCAGCAAATTCACGGCAACACCTCAGTTGGGTCCGGTGGAGTCATTCCACGGAAGTTGGCCGTGCTGATTTAATGCTTTGAATGTGACCTTTTGATGACAGTCTGTTTAAAACATGGCATTAGGACATTGCCGGGTTGCACCTACTGGCAACCCGCTGTAATGGCCTGCTCGGAGTGTTAGCGGATGCCTTCCTGGCGCAGCGCATTGGGCGAATAATCGGAGGGGTTGGCCGTGTATTCGAAGTTATACGCATGCCTTTCCTGGTTTTTCATCCCAAGCGCCAAGTAGCGCCCATTACTGAGGTCGTACAGGGTTTCCAGGGTAGTCCAGGGCACTTGGTAGTTGTAGTAGTCCTGAGCATGGGCCTCGGCCACGCGCCAGAGTTTGCCTTGGTTGTCGTAGTGGTCTACTTCAGCAGCTTGCCAAGTGTCCTCATCGAAATAAAAGTCGCGCTTGGCGTACAGGTGCGAAGCGTCGGGCTTGAGTGTGGCGACCACGTGCCATACCCGGCGCAGCTCGTAGCGGGTCAGGTCTTGGTTGATGTGCCCTGGCTTGAGGATATCGGCGTAAGTCAATGAAGGCGCGTCCAGTGCATAGCTATTGACCGGGATATACATCTCCCGCTTACCCATCAGTGCCCAGTCGTAACGGTCGGGGGCGCCGTTGAACATGTCTTGGTTGTCGGCAGTGCGCATGCCGTCGGCCGCCGTGCCGGGGCTGTCGTAGGTGACCTGCGGGGCTTTGCGCACGCGGCGTTGACCGGCGTTGTACACCCACGCGTTGCGGGGCTCCTTCACTTGGTCAAGGGTTTCGTGGATCAGCAGTACCGTGCCGGCCAGCCGCGCAGGCGCGGTGATTTCCTGCTTGAAGTAGGACAGCACATTGCCAGGGTTGGCCGGGTCGAACCCCTTCATACGCTCACGAAACACGAAGGAATCCTTGAACGACACCAAGGTGTAAGCGCCATTGGGCTGAGGCGTGGCCTGATTGATCGTACGGCTGATGGCACCACCCCGATACCGGGTGATGTGGTTCCACACCACCTCCAGCCCGTTGTGCGGAATGGGAAACGGTATGGCCGCACTGAAGTGTTCCACACTGTTACCGTCGGCAACCAGCCGGGCCTGGCTAGCGTTCTTCCTGATTGCAGCAAACACCGCCTCAGGCACCGTCGAGCCACGGTGCCCTGGGTACACCGGCAGGCGGTAGGTGTCCGGGTAGCGCTTGATCATCGCCACCTGCCCAGGCGACAGCCTGTTGGCGTATCGATCAACGTTGGCGGCATCGATGACCCATAACGGTTGCTCGTGCCCATAGGGGTTGGCGAGAAACCCTTTGCCGTCTACCGCGCCTGCGGTCTTGGGCAGCGGTGCCCAGGCAGGGATCGTGCCCTCGGCGTTGCCCGCAGGTTCGGCCCCCATGGGGGTCAGCGTAGTGCCCAGCCTGGCGGCTTCGCCCTCAGGTACTGCCGCCCACCCGGTGCTCGCCATTATTGTCAGGCCATAGGCGCAGGCCCACAGCACAGGCTTCATTGCACTCATGCGGTTATCCCTTTAGAAGTTGATGCCGACGCTCATGGCCACGAAGTCACGGTCATCCACCGTGCTGTACTTGCCGTCGAAGAAGTTGGTGTAGTACAGGCTTGCCGTATAGGTGTGCAAATAGTCGGCATCCAGGCCCAGGCTAACCGCCTTGCGCCCTTCTTCGAAGTTGCCTCCGGGGCCAGGCGAATAGCCGTCTACATCGTGCGACCAGGCCAGGCTGGGCTTGAGATTGATCCCGGCAATCGCGTTGTTGAAGTCCCAGATCGCCCGCATCCGATAGCCCCAGGCGTCGGTGGTGGTGAATCCATCATTCTCGCAATACCGGCTCAGGCCCTGTTGCGGCCCTCCCGCCAGCGTGCCGGCGTTCAGCGCCTGGCACTGCCCATTGGGCAAAGGGCCGGGGCCGTAGTTGGGGTCGCGCCCATAGCGCAGCGACGAGGTGCTATCTAAACCGCCCACGTGGGTCCAGCCCACCTCTCCCACCAGGGTCAGGCGGTCTGCGCCCATCACTTGGTCGAAGAAATGGGTGAAGGTGGTTTGTAACTGGGTGATCTCTTTGCGGCGGTAGCCAGACTGCTCTGCCCCAGGCGTACCCTGCAGCTGCGAGACGTTTGGGCTCAGGGGCGACAGCGCCGAATACAGGATGTCCGTGGTGTTGATCTGCACAGGCGCATTGGGGCGGTAGCTCAGCTCGCCGCTCCAAGCGGTTCCGGTGGGTAGCGTGGTAGAAAAGCTCAAGCCATATAAATGGATGTCTTCGGGGTACTCCACGAAGTAGCGGCCGCTGCCGCTCACGGCTACAGGCAACAAGGTGGCGGCCAGGGCCCGTGCCGTGGCGGTGGGCACCCCTGCACCGGCCAGCGACCCCACCAGGTTGGCGGCGCTGTAGGCACTGGCGCCACCGGCCTGGCCACTGAACACCGGCAGGCGGCTGTGGTAATTCAGGTAATAGGCGCCGAATTCGGTCGCCAACGGCTCGACGTTGTAATGCATTGCCACGCCGAACTGGCCACTGTCACGTGCATCACGGTCGCGGCCTCGCGTTACCACCAGCCCCTCTTCGCTGAAGGCCGCGCCCTGCCCGCCCAAGCTGTTCAGCACAGAGGCACGCACGGCAGGTGAAAGGCCCGTCGTCGCCAGGGAGGTGTCGAGGGCCGAACGGCTGCGCAATACCGCAAGGTTATTGCTGCACCCATCGGCGATGACATCTGACTGGGAAAAGAAGGTGCCGCAGTTATCCGCGACGGTCTGGTCCCACTCCAACTGGTAGAAGCCTTCGGCGGAGAGGTTGTCTGTCAGGTTTTGTGACAGGTAGAACATATTGACGGGGATCAGGCCCTCTTTGATCTCTGCACCAGGCCTGCGAAACGCAGACACATCAATCGGGTTGATGCTGTTGATGGCGTTACCGATGAACGTGCTTTCTCCCCAGCTCACCACCTGTTTGCCGAGGCGCACGGTGCCGGGAAGGTCGCCAATGGCATAGTTGTGGTAGATGAAGGCATCCAGCAGCTGCGCGCCGGATGACTTCGCGCCTTCTTTGCGCCCATGTTCGCTAACAGCTTTGAACGGCCGGCCTTCGTCTTTGAGTTCGAAGTCGTACCAATAGCTGCCGCGCAGAAACACCCCCGTGTTTCCATACTTGAGTTCCAAGTCATGCACGCCTTTGAAGATCTTGGAGAAGGTCTCGCCTTTCTTGAAATTCAGGCGACCATCGTCAGCCGTCTGCGACAGGCCATGCCCGCCGTTGTTTACGCCGATCAGGCGCGCATTGGGGTGGGCGGTGGACCAACTGGAGCCGATAGACAAGGAAGAGTCAAATTGCCCTTCCACTTCCCCCACGTTAAAGCTCACGGCGAAGGCGGGTGAGGCAATGGTAGAAGCAAGGCTCACGGCCAGCGGCAGCCTGCCTCGCTGCCACAAGGAACGGATCATCGGTAGTACTCCGGGGCATGCGTGTTAACGAGGCGGCCAGGGGCTGCCAGCGTGGCTAGGGGCTGAGCGGCAACTCAATGCAGCTCGCTGGTGGCTATCTTCACGCCCAATGCGATCAAGGCGGCCCCCATGATACGGTCGAACCAATGGCCGATGCGCGCAAAGCCATCACGTACCCGCTGATGGCTAAACACGCGGGCAACCAGGCAAAACCAGGCAGCGGTAGCCACCGCCAGGTACACCCCATACCCCGCCTGGACGCCCAGCGGCGTATGCGGGTTGATGACCACGGTAAACAACGAGAGGAAGAACAAGGTCGCCTTGGGGTTGAGCCCGTTGGTCATGAACCCGGCAGCATACGCAGCCTTGGGCGTGCGGGCCGGGCCAGTGCCTTGGGCCGCGCACGCATTCGCTTCAGCAGGGCCCGCACGTAATGCTTTGAAGCCGATATACACCAGGTAGGCGGCGGCCATCCATTTAAGGACATTGAACAGCACGATCGATTGCGAAACGATCAGGCCAATCCCTAACAGCGAATAGCCCACATGCAAGAAAATGGCTGAGCCTACGCCCAGGGCGGTCCAAGTGCCGGCCTGGCGGCCATGGGTCACGCTCTCGCGTACCACTACGGCGAAGTCCGGGCCAGGGCTGGCCACGGCCAGCAGGTGAATGGCGGCCACCGCCAAGAACTCACTCCAATACATGCCTCTCTCCTAAGGTGCTTTCACGCGCCAGCAGTTTAGCTTATCTGCTCGTGTACCCTGCCGACAGATACAGTTAGCCGCGAAGCGGCCGATCACTGCCCTTCCCCTGGCGCCGCCAGTGCCAGTTGACCTCGCCCCTCTGGTAGACTTGGCGTTTTGCCAGGAGCTTGCCATGGACCCGCGCAGTGAAGTGCTGCTTCGCCAGGCCCATCTGTTTGAGGGTCAGGTATTGATCGCCGGGCTGTCCGCCGACGGCCTGCTGGATCAGCTTCCTGCTGCGCTGGGGTGGAGCTGGAACGCCACTGACCATGCAGGGTTGGTTCAGCGTCATGCTGAGCGCGTGAGCTTCGGCGTCACTGCGCCTGACACCGACCTTACCGCTGCGGTGCTATTTTTACCCAAGGCGCGAGAGCTGACAGCCTATCTGCTCCAAGCCTTGGCAAGCCGCCTGGAAGGGCGCAGCCTGTTTCTGGTAGGCGAAAAACGCGGTGGCATCGAGGGGGCTGCTCGCCAACTGTCGGCCTTTGGCAAGGCGCGCAAGCTGGACAGCGCCCGCCATTGCCAGCTATGGGAAGTCACGGTCGTGCAGCCGCCGACCGCACCCGACCTGAACAGCCTCGCCCAACGGTTCACCCTGGATCTACCAGAGGCCGCCCCGCTTGACGTGGTGACCTTACCGGGCGTGTTCAGCCATGGCCGCCTGGACCGTGGCACGCGCTTGCTGCTGGGCCACCTCAACGGCCTGGCAGGCGACCACCTGCTCGACTTCGGTTGCGGTGCAGGCCTACTGGGCGCAGCGCTCAAGCGACGTTATCCAGAGGCACGGGTCACCCTGCTGGATGTGGATGCGTTCGCCATCGCCAGTGCTCGCCTTACACTGGCCGCCAACGGCCTGGAGGCCGAGTTACTGTGCGCCGACGGTATCGAAGCGGCGCCACAAGGCCTGAGCGCAATCGTCACCAACCCTCCATTTCACACCGGCGTACATACCGATTACCGTGCTAGCGAGGCGCTTCTGCAACGGGCCTCGGCACACCTGGTGCCGGGCGGCCAGCTTCGTTTGGTTGCTAACAGCTTCCTGCGTTACCAACCCTTGATAGAGGCGCACCTGCGCCACTGCACGGTGCTGGCGCAGGCAGATGGCTTCAAGGTGTACCGCGCGCTGCGATAACGGTAAGTCTTGCACTCCTGACACAGGCTAGGCAGAATCCGCACCGTCCTAGGGGAGTAGTCTCCGTGAGCCTGGCTCACAGGCATGCGTCAACATACTTGGCCAGAAGGCCATGGCGCTGCGACCCCCGTGCCCATCAGCGGCACCGGCCGGTTTGACCAGACCTATGACACGTTCACCTTACCCGGGGCGGGGAGGTAGTACGTGTCATAGTCGTGTTGACCCGCCCCTGTAGGAAGCCTGATGCTTGAATCCCTGCTTGTCCCAACCGGGGTCGTTGCCCTAGCCGAAATCGGTGACAAGACCCAACTGTTGGCGCTTATTCTTGCCGCGCGTTTCCGCAAGCCCTGGCCCATCATTGCAGGCATCGTTGCCGCGACCCTCGCCAACCATGCGGCCGCCGGGGCACTGGGCGCCTTCGTCAGTAACGTCCTCTCCGACACCGTGCTGCACTGGATTCTGGCAGCCAGCTTCACCGCCACGGCCCTCTGGACCCTGGTGCCTGACAAGATCGACGACGACGAGAGCCGTACCGGTAAGTCTTATGGGCCTTTCGTGACCACATTGATCGCCTTCTTCCTGGCAGAAATCGGCGACAAAACCCAAGTGGCGACGGTCATGCTCGCGGCCCAGTACCCTCACCTGCTGTGGGTCATCATCGGCACGACCCTGGGCATGCTAGCAGCCAACGTACCGGTGGTATTGGCGGGCAACTTTGCCGCAGACAAACTGCCACTCACCATGATTCGCCGGTTAGCGGCGTTGTCATTCTTTGTACTGGCGGCGTTCGCGGTCTATAAGGCGATGAAGGTCAGTGGTTGGGTGGGCTGAGGGGCAACAGCCCCTTCCACCATTACGGCTAGGCGTGGTCATAGCGCCGCCTGGATGCAACAACCCGCTCCGGTCGAGGGTCAAGACGTTAAGTCGATAGCGACGAAGGTTGGCCATTTCTTATCACTTGCCCTTGGATACTGCACATGAATACCAGTGACTTACTCGAAAAACTGTTACGCCGCAGCCAGGCCTCAGGCACTAGCAGCCCTAAAGGCGCCGGAGGCCTTGGTGGTTTGCTAGGGGGTTTGCTGGGCGGCGGTGCCCCTGGCACCACCAGCACCGGGGGCGTTAGTGGCGGCCTCGGCGGGCTGGGCGGCCTGTTGGGCGGCCTGCTCGGTGGTGGCGTGGCGGGTTCGCAACGTCGCTCTGGCGGAAAATATGCTGCACTGGCGTCGCTGGGCATGATGGCGTTTCAAGCGTATCAGGCTTGGCAGCGTCAACAGCCGTCAGCCTCGCAACAGGCGTTCAGCACTATCGATACCCTTGAAGGGCCTGCTGCCGAATTACACGGCCGCGCTATCCTGCTTGCACTGATTGCCGCCTCCAAGGCCGATGGCAACATTGACGCCGACGAGCAACAAAAGATTTCAGAACAGATCGAAAAACAGGGGGACGACCCCGAACTGCAACGCTGGCTGGCAGCTGAAATCGCCAAGCCCCTGAGCGTAGTGGACGTTGCCCGCTATGCTACCGACCCTGGCATAGCCTCCGAAATGTACTTGGCCAGCGTGTTGGTGGTGGATGATCAGCAGGCTGCCGAACGTACCTACCTGGATGAACTGGCAACCGCGTTGGGGCTGGCACCGCAGTTGAAAGCGCACTTGGAACAACAGGCCAAGGGGCTAGCGGCATCCGATAGTAGCCTATAGCCCCCTGTTCTGACCTGCGTTAGCCCTTCTTGGCGGCCTGATACAGTGGCTGCACTTTTGGAATGGCGGCCTGCAGCTCGGCGATGCGATGCGTGCTTGAGGGGTGAGTGCTGGTGAACTCCGGTGGCGCCTTGCCCGCTTCGGCCGCTGCCATTTTATTCCATAGGCTAATTGCAGCATTGGGATCAAAGCCGGCACGGGCGGCCAACTCCAGGCCCAGCAGGTCGGCTTCGTTCTCGTTGGCGCGACTGTTAGGCAGTGTCAGGCTGTACTCCACCACGGTGTCGGCCAAGGCGAGGCTATCCTGGCCAAGGCCCAGTAAGGCACCGGCGCCGGTCCGCGCCATTTGAATCCCATAGGCCTTGGACATGGCCTCGCGCCCGTGCTCACGCAAGGCATGGGCAATTTCGTGCCCCATCACTGCGGCAAGCTCGTCATCGGTCAGCTTCAGCGAGTCGATCAGCCCGGTGTACACGATGATCTTGCCGCCTGGCCCACAGTTGGCATTCAGCTCATCGCTCTTGATCACATTCACTTCCCAGCTCCACTGGGCCGAATCCGGGCGCAGCTTGGGTGCCTGGGCGATAAGACGGTCTGCGATGGCCTGAACACGCTTGGCTTCAGCACTGGTTTTGTCCAATACACCCTTGCCTGAGGCCTCGGTGAGGGTCTGCTGATAAGACTGTGCGTACATCTGATTCACTTCAGCGGTGGATAACATGCTGAACATGTACTGCTTGCGCTCCACACCTACGCTATCGCCGCTGGTGGTATTAACGGCCTGGCAGGCTGCGAGCAGCAGGGTGCTGCTCAAGGCCAGTGTGGCAAACGAGTTACGCATTGGAGGTTCTCTGTGGTTTCCAGGTAACTCATGCTAGCAGCAATGGCTATGGCAAACACATGCGGCCAGACAACCTGCCGGGCTACTGCAACGGCCTGGATGGGGACATTACGCGGGGGTCAGGCACTCGGGGGCGTTAAGCTTTGGATCGTTCACCAGGTTAGCCAGGGGCCGCTCCAGCAATGCGGTGGCAGGCTGCGCCAGCAGGGAGTGCAGCCGCGGCAGTGGGGTGGCGAGGTCCAGCCAGGCAGCTTGAGCCTCTGCGTCCAGTATCAGCGGCCGACGCTGACTCGCCGCGGCCTGGGTCACAATCGCCACGCTCAGCCATACCTGCTCCTGTACCGGGAATACTTCCCAAATAGCTGCAAAGTGCAGGAATGACCCTTGCGCCGGGGTGAGCCAGTAGGGGCGCTTGCGGACCCCTCCCCGCCACTCATAGAAGCCATTGGCGGGGATCAGGCAACGACGCGCCATGAACGGCTCGCGAAACATTGGTTGCTCCGCCAGGGTTTCAGCGCGGGCATGGTAGGGCGTGCGCGATAAATCCGTGAGCCAGGGTGGCGTGAGCCCCCACCGGGCCATGGCCAATTCACGCCCGCCCTCAGCCTGTCGCTCGATGAGCACCTGCTGGCCAGGGCAGATGTTCCACTGCGACCGCTGCTGTGCGGGGAACCCTGGCAAGGCAGCGAAGGCCGGGGCCCACCTGAACAACGCATAGCGACCACACATGTACCGGGCTCCCGTTCAACACAACAAGCTACCGGGGTAGCTGTCAGGCTCGTCGGCCGGCAGCACGAAGGCCGCATTGTACGCACCGATCAGATCCTGTGCGCGGTTGGCCTGCTCGTCAGCGACCATCAGCCCCAGCAAGCCCAGCGCAGGCAGCTCGCCAACACCCCCCAGCAAATGCCTGCCGCTGAGATGAGCATGGATACCCTCACTACTGAGCATGCTCACCAGCAACTCGGCTTCAAGCAGGCTTTCTGGCTCATACACGCGGCGCATCAGTCGTTCTCACTACGCACATCGAGCGTCCATTGATCACCATCGGTTTGCAGGCTGAACACCAGGGGCCGGCAGCAGACGGGGCAGTCCTCTACATAGTCTTGATCCCCTGCGGACAGGTCGAGTACGGCTTCGACCGGCTCGCCGCAACAGGGGCATTGATAACGCTCGGTTTCCAGCATCAGGTTACCCCTGCAAGTTATGCGTATAATGCCGCGTTTGTTTATAACCCTAGCCGTTTCCAACAAGAGCACATATGGGCGAATTCGATACTATCCGGCCCTACGACGATTCCGAGGTGAAGGCCGTTCTCAGCCGCTTGCTGGGCGACCCGGAATTTCTCAAGATCCTCACGCGCTTTCGTTTCCCGCGCTTTGCCGGCCCACTGGGGTGGGCACTACGGCCCCTGATCGCTCATAAGCTGCGTCAGGAGTTCGCAGGCATCGAGAGCGTGGCGGCCTTGCAGGACAAAGTCGAGGTGTACGTAGATCACACCATCGAGCGCGCCACTGACGGCATCACCTATACCGGTGTGGGCCAGCTGCGCCGCGACACAGCCCACCTGTTCCTGGCCAATCACCGGGATATCGTCATGGACCCGGCCTTCGTCAACTATGCCGTGTATCACGCCGGGCTTGTCACGCCCCGTATTGCCATCGGCGACAACCTGCTGCAAAAGCCCTTCGTCAGCGACCTGATGCGCCTGAACAAAAGTTTTATCGTCTACCGGTCCATCAGTGGGCGGCGAGAAAAGCTCGCCGCTTATCAGCTGCTTTCGGCCTACATCAACCATTCCATTCGTACCGACGGCCAGTCGATCTGGATCGCACAAGCCGAGGGGCGTGCAAAGGACGGAGATGACCGTACCGATTCGGCGATTCTCAAGATGTTCCACATGAGCCGAAAGGACGAGCCCTTCGCAGACGTCATCCGCTCGCTTAACCTTACTCCGGTTTCGATCAGCTACGAGTACGATCCGTGTGACCTTGCCAAAGCGCGGGAGTTGTACATCCGTGCAACGACGGGGGGCTACGTGAAAGCCCCAGGCGAAGACGACATCAGCATCGCGCAAGGCATCACGGGGTATAAGGGCCGGGTGCATATCAACTTCTCACCCCCCATAACCGACGGCTTCGACGACGCCCGGCAGTTGGCGGCGGAGGTCGACCGTCGGGTACTCGGCGGCTATCGGCTGTTCCCGGTCCACTACCTGGCCTACGCACAATGGGAAGGCGCGGACGCCAACTTGCCCGTGCCGCCCGCTGCAAGCCTGTTCGGCGAAGAGGAGCTGAACAAGGCGCAAGGCGAATGGCTACGGCGCCTGGAAGCCTGCCCTCCCGAGCATCGGCCATGGCTTGTAGCGCAGTATGCCTGCCCGGTGCGTAATCAATACCGCATCCAATCCGGCTTGCCACTGGACGCTTGAATCGCGGCTGTCATACACAGGTCATAAAGGCACGTCAGGCTGTGCGCCCACCTCAAGACGCACAGTTCGACGGAGCCCGGCATGTTGCACGCCTCTAACCAGGATCGCCTTTACCTGATTGCCCCCAGCGATGAACAGCAAGCGCTCATCGATGGGTTTGCCGTTAACGTACAAGACCAGAGCTGGCTGGTGTATTGCGCCCTTGGCGGGCACCAGCACCTGGATTGGCCAGACCTGGACGCCACCACGGGCATCAGCCTGCTGGATTGGCACATCGAAGCGGCCTAGCCGTGCCGGCACGCCCGATGGGCTCCGGCACGCACTACGGCTCACTGCTGTGAAAGCTTCTGCCCGATGGTAGGGTCTTTGAACAAGCGAGTGAGTGCATCGCTCAAGACGTCGCTCACCAGCTTGGTGTTGGTGTCCTGGTTCGGCGCCATGCCAAAGCGCTGATTCAGCGATGCGCTATATCGGCCGCTGTAACGCCCGGCAGCATTCTGCACGTCTGCACGGAAGGTGGCACCGATGGTTGCCTCGGTGACGTACATCTTGTCTTTGGGCGACTGGTATTTGAGATCGGTCAAGGTCACGGTCAACTGCGGCGCATTGAAGGCGCTCGCATTTGGGGTAAAGCCCAGCAAACGAACCGCCGCCTCAGCCTGTGCCTGTAGCTTGGGCAAGACGTCTGCACCGTTGACCGAGATCTGGCTCGTCTCAGGGTACAAGCCACCGCGTGTTCCCAGCGCAGGCGATGCGCGGCCATCCACCACACGAATCACAACGGCCTGCCCCTGCCCTACGGGCGCCAGCTGCTCGGTAATCTTGGGTTGTGGGTTGAGTTGCTGGGGGCTGTTGGCGCAACCGGCCAAAACCAAGGCGGAACCCGCGATCAAACCGAACAACAGGCGTGGCAACATGGGCAAGCTCTCCAAGAAAAATAACGAGGCGGCAGTATAGCGGAATGGCCCACAACGGGCGTAGCCGCCGTATCCTAGGCTCAACACGATCCGGTCTGGTGACCCAGTCAGGTGACCCGGTCTGGTGCAGCAACCACAGATGCTGTTCGGACATCGCGCAAGAATTACCGGTTCCTGAAGCATTTTGCGTGGTTAGGCCGCTATAATCTGGCCCCGATTATAAGGATGTCTCCTGATCGGGCTTCGCCGCCTTGCCGACCCAACCGTCGAATCGTGCCGCGCCCACAGAGAGGCCTTCCCTACAGGTCAGCGGTGCGTCGTGCCTGAACGCCCGCCTGGCCTAGAGGCTCGCCATTCAGCTGTGCGGCGAACCTCCTTTGAGGTCTTTGAGGTTTACGACTCCAAAAGAGCGTGAGAAACACCGGTTTTCACTACTTCACAAGAGTGTGGCGAGCACAACATGAATAACAATGCGTCAACAGTAGCCCGAACATACCCGCTTCTATCATCGCGCCCAGGTACCTGCCACCGGTGATCCCTTCTCGCCGCTCGCCTCCGACCATTGGTCTATTGCCCATCACGCGCACTCATGCGTTCATGGGGCATGCCCTGGGTCGATGGCCTTGGGCGGCGCGAACGCAGAAAAATCGGCCATGGTGGCCCAGTTGCCCCTTTTTCCTCGCCACGCAGCGAGCGCGCGGAGCTACTGGGATCCCTGGCTGTCTATTTTATGCAGAAGATTTGGAGATGCGTTAAATGGCGCAGAACGAAGCAGTCGACATGGTTCTGGTAGGGGCTGGCATCATGAGTGCCACCCTGGCGGTGCTGCTCAAGGAACTCGACCCCACACTACGCCTGGAAGTGGTCGAGGCCATGGACTCCGGCGCAGCCGAGAGTTCCAACCCCTGGAACAATGCCGGGACCGGGCACGCTGGCCTGTGCGAGTTGAATTACACCCCTCAGGCTGCCGATGGCTCGATCGACATCAAGAAAGCCGTTCAGATCAACACTCAGTTCGAGGTGTCCAAGCAGTTTTGGGCGTACCTGGCCAATAAAGGCGCGCTCAGCTCACCCAAGGGTTTCATCAGCCCGGTGCCACACCTGAGTTACGTGGCAGAAAGCGGCATTCCTTTCCTGAAAAAGCGCTTCGAAAGCCTCAAGCCCCATCACGCCTTTGCGCAGATGGAGTACACCGAGGACCACGCTACGCTGGTGGAGTGGATGCCGCTGATGATGGATGGCAGGCCCGCTACCGAGCGCCTGGCCGCTACCCGCGTAGCCGAAGGTACAGACGTGAACTTCGGTGCACTGACCAACCAGTTGCTGGGCCATCTCGCCGGTGACGCCACTGCGCAGGTCAAGTACACCTCTAAAGTGACAGGCCTGCGCCGCCGTGCCGGTGGCTGGACCGTAGACATCAAAGACCTGCGCAGCGGTAACACGCGCCAGGTAGAGGCAAAATTCGTGTTCCTCGGCGCGGGTGGTGCGGCCCTGCCGTTGCTGCAAATGTCAGGCATTGACGAAAGCAAAGGTTTTGGCGGCTTCCCGGTCAGCGGCCAGTGGCTGCGCTGTGACAACCCGACCATCGTTAACAGGCACCAAGCCAAGGTGTACAGCCAAGCAGCTGTAGGCTCCCCCCCCATGTCGGTGCCTCACCTCGATACCCGTGTGGTCGACGGTAAAAAGTCGCTGCTGTTTGGCCCTTACGCGGGTTTCACGACCAAATTCCTCAAGCACGGCTCGCTGATGGACCTGCCGCTGTCGGTCCGTGCCGGCAACATTGGCCCGATGCTGGCGGTCGCCCGGGACAACATGGACCTCACCCGCTACCTGATGAGCGAAGTGATGCAGTCCATGGAGCAGCGCCTGGAAGCGCTACGCCGCTTTTACCCTGAGGCCAAGGCTGAAGACTGGCGTCTTGAAGTGGCAGGCCAACGGGTGCAGATCATCAAGAAGGACTCGAAAAAAGGCGGTGTGCTGCAGTTTGGCACTGAGTTGGTGTCAGCGCGTGATGGCTCGTTGGCGGCCTTGCTGGGCGCCAGCCCTGGCGCATCGGTGACGGTGTCGATCATGCTCGACTTGATTGAACGCTGCTTCCCTGAGCAATACCGGTCCGAGGCCTGGACGGCGAAGCTAAAGGACATGTTCCCTGCCCGTGAAACGGCCTTGGCCACCGATGCGGCCCTGTACCGGGACGTGTTCAATCGCAACAACGCTCAATTGGGGCTAGTGACGTCTGAACGCGTGACTGACGAGCGCTACGCTTAACCGGGTGACCACAGCCGCCTCGCCCTGGGTTAGGCGGCTGCAGTCACGTAAAGCGCGTTAGGCCTGCCCTGCCCGCTCAATGATCTCGATGTAATCTTGCGCATTGCGTTGATCCTTGATCTGCGCAATGAAGTCCTCGCCTTCTGCATTCGTTGCGTGCAGGTCCAAGCCTTCAGCCACGAACAACCCTACGAACCGTTCGAAGTCGTCCACGCGCAGCCCACGGTAGGCCTTTATCAGCTTATGCAGTGGGGCCGGGGTATCGTCGGCGGGCTCTACAGCCAGGAACAGCTTTATCTGCTCATCGCTGATCTCGTCACCGATCACCTGCTGCTTGTCTTTACGCATCTGCCTGCTCACCTTGTGGATAACCCGAGGGGCCGGAGTTTACTCCGGCTGCTCCCTGCGGCTCAACGCGCCTTAATACTCAGAGTATGCAGGTCTGCCCAGACATGGCCATTGGGGTAGGCCAAAAATTGCACGTACACCGTGTCATTGCGCAGCATATCCAGCAGAACGCGGTACTGGTTCAAGGGGTAGGTGAGCAGGAGGGTGCCGCTGGCTTCATCGAAGGTGGGCCGCTTGAGGCTCTTGCTTTCAGCATCGAAGGACACCACCACCTGAGAGAGCCGTGCCCCCTTGTTCAGGGGTTTCCCCTTCAATTGCAAGGTGACCGGGGCGGTCACGGGGATGGGCTGCTGGTTGCTCAAGCGCTGGTTACCCGCCACCAGGGAAAACTCGGTCACTTGTAACAATTGCTGCTGCTCTGGCGCTTCCTGGCGCAGGCCCTGCTCGTCAGGCGGCAGGTACTGGCTATGCATGGGCGCTGCTACCAGCGGTGTGCAACAGACGAGAAGCATCAGGGTGGGCAGCATCAGGCGCATGGCGGGCTCCAGAACGGGCCGCCACTGTATCACCCCGCAACGCCGGAAGGGCGTAGTCACGCCGTAGCAGTGCGCCTTATAAACCCTTTACCGCATAGATACCGGCTGCATTGCGCCAGTAACCTTTGTAGTCCATGCCGTAACCGAAAATGAAACGGTCGATGCAGGGCAAGCCGACAAAATCTGCTTTGAGGTCTGGGCTGGCCTTACGGTCATGTTGCTTGTCGATCAGCACAGCGGTATGGACGGCCCTGGCACCGGCATGATGGCAAAAATCGATGATAGCGCTCAGGGTATGCCCTTCATCGAGGATGTCATCGATGATAAGCACGTCGCGGTCGATGAAGGAAATTTCAGGCTTGGCTTTCCAGAACAGGTCGCCGCCGCGCGTTTCATTGCGGTAACGCGTGGCGTGAAGGTAGCTGGCCTCTAAAGGGAAATTCAAATGGGTGAGCAGTTTGCCAGCGAAAATGAGGCCGCCGTTCATCACGCAGAACACCACAGGATTGCGGTCAGCCAGCTGCGTGCATACCTGCTCGCCCACCTGGGCGATGGCGGCTTCTACCTCAGCTTCGGTGTACAGGCAATCGGCCTCGCGCATGACTTGACGGATGTGCTCGAGATCTGCGGACATGACGCTCTCCAAGGGGGTGCGGGTAAAAGGCGGCAAAGGTACGCATCCGGGCGCGACGAATCAAGCGTTTCTGAACTAACGTCCGTTACAGCGCGTAACGGATGCATTAATCTATCGCGCACTTTTTTGAACGCCCTTCGGAACCATAATCCTATGCCCATTCGCGAAATCCGCCACCCGTTGATCCGCCACAAGATTGGCTTGATGCGCAGGGCCGATATCAGCACCAAGAACTTTCGCGAACTTGCCCAGGAAGTCGCTGCGCTGCTGACGTACGAGGCGACCAAGGACTTGCCGCTGGAAAGCTATGAAATCGAAGGCTGGTGCGGCCAGGTTGAAGTCGAAAAAATCGCTGGCAAGAAAATCACCGTGGTGCCCATCTTGCGCGCAGGCATTGGCATGCTCGAGGGTGTACTCAGCCTGATCCCTGGCGCGAAAGTGAGCGCGGTGGGTGTTGCGCGCAATGAAGAAACCCTGCAAGCGCATACGTACCTGGAAAAACTCGTGACCGGTATCGAGTCGCGCCTGGCCATGATCATTGACCCCATGTTGGCGACCGGCAGCTCCATGGTCGCGACCATCGACCTTCTCAAAAAAGCTGGGTGCCGGGATATCCGGGCCATGGTGCTGGTCGCGGCACCTGAAGGCATCGCGGCAGTGGAGCGAGCACACCCCGAGGTGCAGATTTATACGGCCTCCATCGATCAGCGGCTCAACGAGCATGGCTACATCATCCCTGGGCTGGGGGATGCCGGTGACAAGATCTTCGGCACCAAGCAGAAGGACGCCTGACCATGTCGGAGCCCTTCAACGAGCCTCTCTGGCGCCAGGTACTGTCTGGCGCGCAGATGCTGTTCGTGGCCTTCGGTGCCTTGGTGCTGATGCCGCTAATTACCGGGCTCGACCCCAACGTGGCCCTGTTTACGGCAGGCTTGGGCACGCTGTTGTTCCAGGTAGTGACGCGCCGCCAGGTGCCGGTGTTCCTGGCCTCAAGCTTCGCCTTTATCACTCCGATCATCCTGGCCAAGGGGCAGTTCGGCCTTGCGGCGACCATGGGGGGCGTGATGGCCGCAGGCTTTGTGTACACCTTCCTTGGCCTGGCGGTGAAGGTCAAAGGCACAGGGTTCATTGATCGCTTGCTGCCACCCGTGGTCATCGGCCCGGTGATCATCGCTATCGGCCTGGCCATGGCCCCCATCGCGGCGAACATGGCCATGGGCAAGTCAGGCGACGGCACGCAGTTGATTCCCTATACCACGGCAATGCTGATCTCGATGCCTGCCCTGCTGACCACTTTGATCGTTGCTGTGTTCGGCAAAGGCATTTTCCGTCTGGTGCCGATCATTGCCGGGGTGCTCGTAGGCTTTGCGCTGTCCTTTTATTTCGGGGTAGTAGACACCGCGCACATTGCAGCAGCGCCCTGGTTGAGCTTGCCGCACTTCACGGCACCGGAGTTCAACCTGCAGGCGATCCTGTTTATCGTACCGGTGGCCCTGGCACCCGCTATCGAACACATCGGTGGAGTTATTGCCGTGGGCAGCGTCACAGGGCGCGATTACCTTCGCACGCCAGGCCTGCACCGCACACTGCTGGGCGACGGCATCGCCACCACGGCTGCGGGGCTGTTTGGCGGGCCACCTAATACCACCTATGCCGAGGTGACCGGGGCGGTCATGCTGACCAAGAACTACAACCCCAAGATCATGACCTGGGCTGCGGTCTTTGCAATCACCCTCGCCTTTATCGGTAAGTTCGGCGCCCTGCTCCAGAGCATCCCGGTGCCGGTGATGGGTGGGATTTTGTGCCTACTGTTCGGCTCGATCGCCGCAGTGGGGATGAATACCCTGATTCGCCATCGGGTGGACCTGAGCGAGGCGCGGAACCTGGTGATCGTATCGGTGACCCTGGTGTTCGGTATCGGTGGGGTACTGGTTGCAACCGGCCCGGGCCCGGATGATTTCGGCTTGAAGGGCATTGCGTTGTGCGCGCTGGTAGCGGTTGCCCTCAACCTGTTGCTGCCGCGCCAGCGGGAGGCTGCTTGAGCGGCCAATGAAAGGTTATTAGGGTACGACCGCCTGCTGGCCGTACCGGTGTGCGACACCCGGTGTGCGACACCCGGCGTGCGTCAAGCCGGCAATGTTTCACAGAGCTGGTTCAACGCGTCAGCCCATTGTGGGCTGTCGTTGAGGCAAGGCACCAACACCAACTCTTCGCCACCCGCTTCGCGGAATTGCTCTGACCCACGAATGCCGATTTCTTCAAGGGTTTCGATACAGTCGGCAACGAAGGCCGGGCACATGACCAGCAGTCGCTTCACGCCCTTGGCAGCCAACGCTTCCAAGGTAGGCTCGGTATAGGGTTCGATCCACTTGTCCCTGCCCAGGCGTGACTGGAAGGACACTGACCACTTGCTCTCGGGTATACCCGCACGTGATGCGAACGCTCTTGCCACGTAGAAGCACTGCGCGCGGTAACAGACTGCCAGCTCAGCGGTGCTGGCGTTGCGGCAGCAGTCGCCGTTCTTGAGGCAATGCTGGCTGTCCTTGGGTAACAGCTTCTTGATGTGCCGCTCCGGCAGCCCATGGAAACTCATCAGCAGGTGATCGTAGTCATGTTCCAGCCAGGGCTGGGCACTGGCGACCAACGCATCCAAGTACCCTGGCTGGTCGTAGAAAGGCGGTAATACCCGCAGTTTGAGGTTGAGCCCTTGCTCCTTTACCACCTTGGAGGCTTGCTCAATCACTGTAGTGACTGTGCTGTCGGCGAATTGAGGGTAAAGCGGGGCCAGGGTGACGGTATCGACGCCCCGGCTTGCCAATGCCTTCAAACCGGCCTCAATGGAGGGCTCGCCATACCGCATGGCGATTTCCACCGGGCCATGCGCCCACCGTTCGGCCATTTGTGCCTGCAGGCGGCGGGTCAGCTCCACCAACGGAGAACCCTCCTCCCACCAGATGGAGGCATAGGCATGAGCCGACTGCTCAGGCCGTTTGATCAAGATCAGCGAGACCAGCAGCCGACGCAAGGGCCATGGCAGGTCGATCACGTAAGGGTCCATCAGGAACTGGTTGAGGTAACGCCGCACCGCTTCGACCTCGGTCGAAGCTGGGGAGCCCAGGTTGATTAGCAGCAGTGCGTGAGTGGTCATGCATCATCCTAAATCAGGGGCGGCGCACCAGGTCATCCAGCGCGCCTTGCAGATCTGAAAAAGCAAAGGTAAAACCGGCCGCCTCAAGCCGAGCGGGCTGCGCTCGCTGGCCGCCGAGCAACAGCCCTGACATCTCGCCCAAGGCCGTGCGCAGTACGAAGGCAGGCAACGGCAACACCGCGGGCTTGTGCAGGGCCTTGCCCAGTTGGCGGGCGAAGTCTTGATTGCGCACAGGCTGCGGCGCGCAGGCATTATAAGGACCGTTAGCGGTGTGGCAGTTCAACAAAAAATCAATCAAGGCTATTTGATCCTTGATATGAACCCACGGCATCCACTGACGGCCGCTGCCAATGGGCCCGCCCAGGCCCAGCTTGAAAGGCCTGAGCAACTGCGTGAGCATGCCGCCTTCAGCGCTGAGTACAAGGCCGGTACGCACCAGTACCACGCGCATCCCCAGTGCTTCGGCGCGAAGCGCGGTTTCTTCCCAAGCCATGCACAGCCGGCTGGCGAAATCTTCACTCACCGGCAGCGACTGCTCGCTCAGTTGATGCTCCCCACCATTGCCATACCAGCCCACGGCAGAGCCGGAAATCAATACGCCTGGGCGTTGCGGCTGACGCTCCATCCAGGCCAGCAGGTGCTCAGTAAGGCCGACGCGGCTGGCCCATAGCAGTTTGCGTCGGTGGCGCGTCCAAGGCCGCTGGGCGATAGGCGCCCCTGCCAGGTTGATCACTGCGTCTACCGTTTCGTCGCCCAGCGCGTCTAGGCTGGCAATACCATGCGCGCCCTCGCCGCAACGCTGAGGGACGCGCGCAGGCTCTCGGCTCCATACGGAAACTCTATGCCCTTGGCTGAGCCAGTAGCGACTTAACTGACTGCCGATCAGGCCTGTACCACCGGTCAGTAACACATGCATGGCTGTGGTGCTCCGAATAGCTGGACAACGGCTGCTGCTCTATTTTTTTGAGAGCAAGGCACTAATGATCCCGACCGATCTCAGAATAGCCATAGGACGACCCCAGAAAAGACCAGGATGTGTACTTATACTCGTTGCGTCGATTGTACAGGCTTCGTAAGCCTTTGCTCGCTAATCGCAAACGTGTAAAGAGGGCAACATGACTCTACCTATTGCAATAATCGGAGCCGGCATGGCCGGGCTTTCCGCCGCTGGCGCGTTGACCGCAGGCGGCCAGACCGTACACCTGTTCGAGAAGAGCAAAGGCCCCGGTGGCCGTATGGCCAGCAAGCGCAGCGAAGCCGGGCCACTGGACATGGGCGCGCAATATTTCACAGCGAGGGACCGCCGCTTTGTAGCGCAACTGCAGCAGTGGCAAGCCTTGGGCTGTGTCGCGCAATGGTCACCTGTGCTGTACAACGCCCGCGGCGGTCAATTAAGCCCATCCCCAGACGAGCAAGCGCGCTGGGTGGGTGCGCCGCGCATGAGCGCACTTACCCGCACCCTGGCAGAAGGCTTGCCGGCGCTGTTCAACTGCCGCGTTACGGAGGTGTTTCGTGGCAAGGATCACTGGCACCTGCTCGATGCCGAGGGTGCCAGCCATGGGCCCTTCAGCCATGTGATCTGTGCCGTACCCGCCCCTCAGGCAACGCCGCTGCTCGCCGCCGCGCCTAAGCTGGCAAGCGTGGCAGCCGGGGTAAAAATGGAGCCCACCTGGTCCGTTGCACTGGGCTTCACCACACCATTGCACACACCCTTGCAGGGTTGCTTTGTACAAGACAGCCCACTGGATTGGGTAGCCCGTGACCGCAGCAAGCCAGGACGAGAGAGCCCAATGGATACCTGGGTGCTGCACGCAACCAGTGACTGGAGCCGCGAACATTTGGATGTTAGCCGCGAGGGCGTGATTGAGGCCCTGTATGGGGCTTTTGCGGAATTGATCGGGTGCGCCGTGCCAGCAGCAGACTTCACTGCAGCGCACCGCTGGTTGTATGCCAAGCCTGGCAGTCACCATGAGTGGGGCGCTCTGGCTGACGCTGATCTGGGCCTGTACGCCTGTGGTGACTGGTGCCTGTCAGGCCGGGTTGAAGGTGCATGGTTAAGTGGCCAGGACAGCGCTCGGCGCTTACTGGAGCACTTGGAGTAACACAGGGTCTGGCGCCATACCGTCAGGGTATTTATTACAACTGATCGGTGGAACCTATAGCGCGCGTGCTTTACAAATAGATTAACGTGTACAACATTTTTCGAGGCCGCTATGCGGGACTGCACATCCACGGACCTTCCGTCGCTACCTGAAGGGTATCGTCCGAAGCTCGCCATCAGTGCGTGCCTAATAGGCGAAGAAGTTCGCTACAACGGTGGTCACAAAAATTCCACTTTTTGCACCCGCGTACTGGGGGAATATGTCGATTTCGTACCGGTGTGCCCAGAAATGGCCATAGGGTTAGGGGTACCACGCGAACCTATCCGATTGGTGGGGGACCCCTCCTTACCCCGCGCCGTAGGCAGCATGACCTCGTCCCTGGATGTGACTGCCCCGCTTCTCGATTACGGGAAGCACATGGCCGCCTCGTTGACGGACATTTCGGGCTACATCTTTATGCACAAGTCCCCCTCGTGCGGCCTTGAACGCGTCAAAGTGTACGCAGCGAACGGCATCCCCTCACAGGACGGCGGCCGGGGCCTGTATGCGCAGGCGTTTTGCGCCGCCAGGCCAGACCTGCCTGTCGAGGAAGATGGCCGCCTGTGCGACCCGGTGCTACGAGAAAACTTTCTGGTAAGGGTTTACGCCTACGCGCAGTGGCAACAGCTCGTAGCCAGTGGGTTAACCAAGGCCAAGGTCACGGCGTACCACGCGCGCTATAAGTACCAGTTGATGGCAAACAACCCTGAGCAGTACAAAGCCCTTGGCCGCCTGCTTGGCACCTTGGACGATTCCATTGAGACCGTTGCGTCAACCTACTTCACCGCACTGATGGTGGCCTTGCGTCGCTGCGCAACTCGCGGTACGCACAGCAACGTACTTGAGCACATCGCGGGTTACCTGAGCGACGCGCTGGATCATGCAGGGCGCCAAGAGGTGCATCAGTTGATTACTCAGTACCGGACTGGCATCGTGCCGCTTGTGGTACCGCTCACGCTGCTCAAGCACTTGTTCCGGTTGCACCCGCACCCATACATCGCTGGTCAGGTTTACCTGCAGCCGCACCCTGAAAAGTTGAGCCTCCGCAATGCGATATGACTTATGACAGCCCATACAGACCCTGATCTGCTGGATGAGAACAACCAGACGCTGCCCAAGAATGCTGTCGCCATGGGCTGGCTGCCTATAAGGGAAATTGCACGGCGCACCGGGGTGAACCCGGTGACGCTCAGAGCCTGGGAACGACGCTATGGCCTGATAGTGCCCCATCGTACGCCCAAGGGGCATCGGCTGTACTCGCCCGACCATCTGGAGCGCGTACAAAAGGTCATCACCTGGCTGAACCGCGGCGTTGCGGTCAGCCAAGTCAAGGCGCTGCTGGACGCACCCGAACCGCGGCCACAGATGCTGGCCCAGAATGACTGGTTGCCACTGCGGGAAAACCTGGTGCAGGCCATCGCTGAACTGGGTGAACGCCGTCTGGACGATCACTTGAACCAGGCCATGGCGCTGTACCCACCTAGCACCTTGTGCGAGCACCTGCTCTTACCGCTGCTCGACGACCTGCAGGTGCGCTGGCAGCAACAGCAGTTTGGCGCCCAGCTCGAACAAGCGTTCTTCCATGGCTGGCTGCGCAGCAAGCTGGGCGCCCGCTTGTACCACAACAACCGCCAGCTCAACGGCGCGCCGCTATTACTGGTCAAGCACAGCGACATTGCCTTCGACCCAGAGCTCTGGCTCACCGCCTGGTTAGCCAGCAGTGCCGATTGCCCCGTTGAAGTGTTGGACTGGCCGGTGCCTGCTAGCGAACTACTGCTCGCCGTAGAGCGCCTATCGGCTAAAGGCCTGGTGCTGTACGCCAGCCGCCCGGTGCCGTTGGACAGCTTGAGCCGACACCTGCAGCAGTGCCCATGCCCCATCATCCTGGCCGGCCCGGCAGTACTGATCAACGGGCAAGACCTGCGCGAACGCGCGGGGTTGACCAAGCTGCTGTTGGCCAGCGATCCATTGGCGGCTCAAATAACGTTGCGGTCGCATCACCTTATCTAGGACGTTCATGCCTGTACTTCATCAACTGGTCTGGCTACGTACAGACCTGCGCGCCGATGACAACACGGCCCTGCTGGAAGCCTGCGGCCGAGGGCCCACCTTTGCGGCTTTTCTGATCACGCCCGAGCAGTGGAGAGCGCACGATGATGCCCCGTGCAAAGTAGACTTCTGGCTACGCTCACTCGCATCGTTGAGCACACGCCTGGCCAAGCTGAACATCCCGCTCTTGGTGCGAACGGTATCCAACTGGGATGGCGTACCCGCTGCCTTGCTGACGCTGTGCAAGACACTGAACATCGACACGGTGCATTGCAACGAGGAATACGGGTTTAACGAGCGGCAGCGAGACGCAGCTACTCGGAATTTGCTGAGTGGTGAAGGCATAGGCTTTGTCAGCCACCTTGACCAGCCCCTGTTCGCCCCGGGTACCGTGCTTACCCGCACGGGTGGCTATTACCAGGTATTTGGCCAGTTCCGCCGTGCATGCCTTGAGCAGCTGCGCGCTGGCCCGCCTTCACCCGGCGGCAAACCAGCGCCTCAGACACCGCTGAATACACCCAGTGACACCATTCCTACACAGGTAGAGGGTTTCGAATTGCCCTCAACCGCCCTCCGCGAACAGTGGCCTGCGGGTGAGGACGAGGCACTGCGACGGCTCGACGCCTTTACCGACGACACCATTCACGATTACCAAACCGGGCGAGATTTACCGGCACGCCCCGGCACCAGCGAGCTGTCCGCTTACCTCAATGCGGGTGTGGTGTCTGTGAGGCAATGCTTGCATGCCGCGCTGACCAGCAACCAGGGTGAGCTCGACAGCGGCAGCGTGGGCGCCACCACCTGGATTGGCGAACTGTTATGGCGAGAGTTCTACACGCATATTCTGGCGGGCTACCCTCGGGTATCGCGTCACCGTGCCTTTCGCCAGCACACTGAGGCACTCCCCTGGCGTAACGCCGAAGATGATTTCGAAGCCTGGAAAGCGGGCCGGACAGGCATTCCTATCATCGATGCCGCCATGCGGCAAATGAAGGCCATAGGGTGGATGCACAATCGGCTACGAATGATCACCGCCATGTTCTTGAGCAAGAACCTGTTAATCGATTGGCGGCGCGGCGAGCAGTACTTCATGCAGCATTTGATCGATGGTGAATTGGCTGCCAACAACGGTGGCTGGCAGTGGAGTGCGTCTACCGGCACGGATTCGGTGCCCTACTTTCGGATATTCAACCCGGTAAGCCAGTCAGCGCGCTTTGACCCTCAGGGTGTGTTCATCAAGCAATGGGTGCCAGAGCTGAGCCACTTGAGCCCTAAGGACATCCATAACCCGCCGAGAGGCAAGCACCTCTATGGCGAGCTGGAATACCCCGTACCTATCGTCGACCTCAGCGAAAGCCGCACGCGTGCGTTGTCAGCATTCAAGAACCTGCCGAGGCCAGCGCAACGCGCTTAGATAGGCATGTGGTAGTTGAGCGAATACGCCTCAATGCCGTCGTTGGGCTCTTTGATGCCAGCGTTGGAATAGTGAATGGCGCGAACGCTGACTTCATGGCCCCCACCGAAGCGCACACCCAAGCCCAAGCGGTCTTCAAAGTTGAAGGCCGACCCCAACTTGTTACCTTCGATCTGAGTCTGAGAGAAGACCGACACGCCGATACCCGCTTCAACGAAGGGTTTTACCGAGCCGTTGCCGAATTCGTAGACGAAGACGGGAGCAAAGGAGAGGCTGTTGTTGCCGGAATGCTCGTCACCTTCCCAGTAGGTGTAGGCTCCATCCCAGTAACCTGTCAGGTGACCAACGCTACTCTGCCACCACGTCTTATCCCAATCGGACTGCAAGCCGAAGCGATAGACCATGGTGGACTCGCCCGTCTGGCCTACGGAAAACGATACGCCAGCCGCTTGAGCGGACACGCTGTGCCCAAGAACCATGGCTGCGATGGCGGCCAGACCCAACATTCTCTTCATGAGGACATCCCTTCTTCTGGTTTTTTTCAGGCATTTTTTCGAAAACTGGTACTTGGAAATCCGGAACCTTTCGTTAGTTCAGGCATGAACGCCGTTTTTTCACGACTTTTTCACGTTTCAAGCGCCAGCACGGCGTCTGAATATATCCCAAAGCCCTGTAGGACGTTTCGAAAATGCTGCGGATCTCCGCTGGTCCAGTATTGCACCGAGGCTAGGTACCCAGCGCTCAGCAGGCCCTGTTCGGCCAACCGCCGTTGCAGGTGACGGGCGACAGCTGCCCCGGTGTCCACTAGCGTTACGCCCGGCGGCAGCAGTGTGGCCAGTAATGGTTTCAGGAAGGGGTAGTGGGTGCACCCCAGGATGATGGTGTCGCAACCCGCAGCCAGTAGCGGTTGCAGGTATTCGATCACCACACTGCGCAGCCTAGGGCTGTGCAGATCCCCTTGTTCGATCAGCTCTACCAGCCCTGGGCAGGGCTGGGTCACCACGGTGACGTCGCTGGCGAAACGGTCCAGGAGCGCTGCGAAACGCGCACTTTGCAAGGTGCCGGTCGTCGCCAGCACGCCCACACTTCCGTTACGCGTCGCCAGCGCAGCGGGTTTGACCGCAGGCTCCATGCCGATGATGGGCCAATCAGGGTAGTGCAACCGCAGGTCGGCAGCGGCGGCGGCTGTGGCCGTGTTGCAGGCAATGACCAAAGCCTTGGCGTGCTGGCGGTGAAAGAAGTCAGCGATGACTGCGCAGCGCTCCCGGATAAAAGCAGGGGTTTTTTCGCCATAAGGCATATGCCCACAGTCGGCCACGTACAGCAGAGCCTCCGCTGGCAGGCAGGTGCGTATTTCTGCCAGTACCGACAGGCCCCCTATGCCCGAATCGAACACCCCAACGGGGGCATCGGACTGTTTATGCATGACGTGTTTTACACACTGCGCATTGCGGATCACGTTTAAGGCGCAGCTCGCGGAACCGCGTGGTCAAGGCATCGATCAGCAACAGGCGCCCTACCAAGGGCTCACCGAACTGCGCCAACAGCTTGAGGGCCTCAAGGGCTTGCAGGCTACCTACCAGCCCGACCAGCGGGCCGACGACGCCGGCCTCGCTGCAGGTCAACTCGTCGTCGCCCCCATGGCCATACAAGCAGTGATAGCAGGGGCTGCTCGCTATGCGAGGGTCAAAGACCGATACCTGACCCTCAAGGCGAATGGCAGCGCCGCTAACCAAGGGCTTACCTTGAGCAAAACAGGCGGCGTTCACTGCTTCACGGGTTGCAAAGTTGTCGGAGCAATCCAGCACCACATCCACAGCCTGCACAGCACTTACCAACGCGTGGCCGTCCAGGGCGTGAGGGTGGCTAACCAGTTCGACCAGTGGGTTAAGGGCTCGAAGCCTGGCCTCGGCAGAGGCCACCTTGGGTTGACCGACGCTGGCCGTGGTGTGCACGACTTGGCGCTGCAAGTTGGTGACGTCTACTTGATCGAAGTCTGCCAAGTGCAGCTCGCCCACCCCGGCGGCTGCCAGATAGAGCGCCACCGGAGAGCCCAGCCCACCCAACCCCACGATCAGCGCGCGGCTGTCTTTGAGCTTCAATTGGCCAGCGATGTCCACTTGGGCCAGCAAAATCTGCCGGCTATAGCGCAACAGCTCGGTATCCGTTAGCACGCGTGGCGCCCCATTGTGACTCGCTCATGACCACCAAGGTCGCTGTGGCTTTCGATGTGTTCAAAGCCTTGCCTGACCAGCAATTCCCGCACGCTGGCGGCCTGGTCGTAGCCGTGCTCCAGCAACAGCCAGCCCCCCGTGAGCAAATGGGCAGGTGCCTGGGTGATGATCTGCCGGATGTCATCCAGCCCATCAGGCCCGGACACCAGCGCGCTGGACGGTTCATAGCGCACATCGCCTGCGCTCAGGTGCGGATCGTGCGCCCGAATGTACGGCGGGTTGCTGACAATCAGGTCGAACGCCTCCCCGGCCACGGTGGTGAACCAATGGCTAGCCTTCACCTGAACGTTATCAAGCCCCAGCCGCAGGCGGTTTCGCTCCGCCAGTGCCACGGCCTCCGGCACGCGATCGACCGCCATCACACGCCAGCCAGGACGTTCCTGGCCCAAAGCCAGGGCAATGGCGCCGGTGCCTGTGCCCAGGTCTAGCACGCTGGCCTGCGTGGGGGGAAGCCGTTGCAGCGCCAGCTCGACCAGTAGCTCGGTATCGGGCCGTGGAATCAGGGTATGCGGGGCCACTTCGAGGTCCAACGACCAAAACCCCTGATGCCCAAGGATGTACGCTACCGGTTCGCCCTGGCGCCGGCGCGCAAGGTACGTGGCAAAGACACGCGCAGGCTCAGTGCCCACGATTCGCTCCGGCCAGGTGCGCAGGTAACTGCGCGGCTTGCCCAACGCAGCGGCTAGCAGCAACTCGGCATCGAGCCGTGCGCTAGGCGATTCTGGAAGCTGGGTATCGCGTAACAGGCTGGCAATGATGGTCATTCAATCACCCAGCGCTGCCAACTGGTCCGCCTGGTATTCGGCGAGCAGGGGTTCGATGACCGCGTCGACGCCGCCGGCAAGTACCTCGTCCAGGGAGTAAAGGGTTAGGTTGACGCGGTGATCCGTGACCCGCCCCTGAGGGAAGTTATAGGTACGGATGCGTTCGGAACGATCACCGGAGCCTACCAGCAGCTTGCGCTCGCTGGCGATGGCGTTTTGCGCGGCACTGGTTTGCATGTCGTTGAGCTTGGCCGACAACCAGGACATGGCGCGCGCACGGTTCTTATGCTGCGAGCGCTCTTCCTGGCATTCCACCACGATGCCGGTGGGCAGGTGAGTAATGCGAATGGCGGAGTCGGTCTTGTTCACATGTTGGCCGCCTGCGCCGGAAGAGCGGTAGGTGTCTACCCGCAGGTCTGCCGGGTTGATCTCCACCGCGACCTGCTCGTCCGGCTCGGGCAGCACCGCCACGGTACAGGCCGACGTATGGATTCGCCCCTGGGATTCGGTTTCCGGAACCCGCTGTACGCGGTGAGCGCCGGACTCGAACTTGAGCTTGGCGTAGACGCTGTCACCCTCGACCCGGGCGATGACCTCTTTATAACCACCGTGCTCGCCTTCGCTTTCGGACAGCACCTCTACCCGCCACCCACGCCGCTCAGCGTAGCGCGAGTACATGCGGAACAGGTCGCCGGAGAAGATGGCGGCTTCATCGCCGCCGGTGCCGGCGCGGATTTCAAGAAAGACGTTGCGGCCGTCGTTAGGGTCTTTAGGCAGGAGCATGCGCTGGAGGCTTTGCTCCAGCTCGGCCAGGCGCTGCTTGGCATCGCGCACTTCCTCCACCGCCATCTCGCGCAAGTCCGGGTCGCTGTCCTTGAGCAGGGCCTGCGCCCCCTCCAGGTCATCCTGCACCTTGCGCCACTGGCGGAAACCACCGACCACGGGCTCAAGCTCAGCGTACTCGCGGGAAGACGCGCGAAAGCGGCTTTGATCGGCGATGACTTCTGCATCGCCAAGCAGCGCGGTCACTTCCTCATAGCGCTCCTGAAGGATTTCGAGTTTGTTCAGCAGTGACGCTTTCATTGCAAGGGTCTGTCCGTAGCGCCCTCGTCGAGGGCAAACAATTCTTGGGCCATGGCCAGCGCATCGAGGCGGCCTTCGGCGGAGAGCTTCTTGAGCTGCACGCTGGGTGCGTGAAGCAACTTGTTAGTGAGGCCGCGCGCCAGTTGAGCGAGCACGTCCTCGGCATTGCCGCCATTGGCGAGCAGGCGCTGGGCCTTTTGCAACTCCTCGTCGCGCAGCCGCTCGCCTTGCTGGCGGTAGGCGCGCAGCACATCCACGGCGGCCAGCTCGCGCAAGCGGGCCATGAAGTCATTCACGCCACTGGAGACCATTTCTTCAGCGGCCTGGGCGGCCCCCTGTCGGCTCTTGAGGTTTTCGGCCACCACATCGTGGAGGTCATCCACGGTATATAAATACACATCGTCCAACTCGCCCACTTCGGGCTCGATGTCCCGTGGCACGGCGATATCGACCATGAAAATGGGCTTGTGGCGCCGCTGCTTGAGCGCGCTTTCCACCGCCCCCTTGCCCAGAATCGGCAACTGACTGGCAGTAGAGCTGATCACGATGTCGCTGTTGACCAACTCTTGGGGAATGTCGGACAGCAACACCGCGTGGGCGCCGAACTCTTCGGCCAACACCTTGGCACGCTCCAATGTACGATTGGCCACGACAATCCGCTGTACCCCCTGCTCGTGCAAATGTCGAGCGACCAGCGTGATGGTTTCACCTGCGCCAATAAGCAGCGCCTGACTACGCTGGAGGTCCGAGAAGATCTGCCGGGCAAGGCTGACGGCAGCAAAGGCTACCGATACCGGGTTTTCACCGATCGCGGTGTCGGTACGCACCTGCTTGGCAGCATTGAAGGTTGCCTGAAACAGCCGGCCCAACATGGGCCCGACGGTACCGGCCTCGCGAGCTACCGCGTAGGCGGACTTCATCTGGCCAAGAATCTGCGGCTCGCCCAGTACCATGGAGTCCAGCCCGGCGGCAACACGCATCATGTGCCGAACCGCGTCGGCGTCTTCGTGCACATACGCGCAGGCACGCAGGTCCTGGGCGCTGAGGTGGTGGTAGTCGGCCAGCCACTGCAGCACCGCTTCGGCGCGTGCGCTCGACTGCTCGATATAGAGCTCGCTGCGGTTACAGGTGGAGAGGATCGCTGCTTCTCGCGTGCCGGTGTACTGACACAACTGCTGCAACGCCTCGACCAACTGCTCCGGGGTGAACGCCACGCGCTCGCGAACGTCTACCGAAGCGGTTTTGTGGTTGATGCCAAGGGCGAGGAAGGCCATGCACGGTCGCTGAAGGAGGTGTTGAGCCGCCAATTGTCCTACTTCATCAGGTTCAGAACAACCACCGCACTCTATTGTCCCAATAGACGAACGAGATAACCCCACCTCGGTGGGTTTGCCCTTGCGCTTGTGTCATCATGCGCCCCACCGAAGGTTAGCCGCTCGATTGCTCCTTATATGAAAAAATCCCCCGCGTTGCTTCTCGCTCTCGCCCTGCTCGGCGGGTGCCAACACCTGGCCACGCCTCAGGCACCTGCGGCCACTGCCGCTCAAGCACCGACCCCGCCACCGGCTCCGCCTGTGGTCTACGGCTCGTTCAGCGAGGAAACGCTCTACAGCCTGCTGGCCGCAGAGCTGGCTGGCCAGCGCAATCGGTTCGACATTGCACTGGACAACTACGTCACCCAGGCCACTAAAACCCAAGATCCAGGTGTGGCCGAGCGCGCCTTCCGCATTGCCGAGTACATGGGCGCAGACCAGTCGGCTCTGCAAACCTCACTGGTGTGGGCACGTACAGCCCCCACCGACCTGGATGCCCAACGGGCCGCGGCCATCCAGTTGGCCAGGGGCGGCCGTTACGACGAATCCATGGTGTACATGGAGAAAGTGCTTCAGGGCAAGGGCGATACACACTTCGACTTCCTCGCACTTTCTGCAGCCGAAACCGACCAGGCCACCCGTGACGGGCTGCTGCATGGGTTTGAGCGACTACTGGCAAAGTACCCCGGCAACAGCCAGTTGATTTTTGGCAAGGCGCTCTTGCTTCAGCAAGATGGCAAGGCTCAAGAGGCCCTGGCCCTGCTTGAACGCAACCCGCCGCAAGACGGCGAGGTCGCGCCGCTGCTGTTGCGGGCGCGGCTGCTGCAAGGCCTTGACCGTGGCGACGAGGCCGTTCCGCTGCTCGATAAGGCCGTGCGCAAGGCGCCCGACGATAAGCGGCTGCGCCTGGCGCTCGCACGCACCCTGGTAGAGCAGAACCGCATCGAAGACGCCAAGGTACAGTTCCAGGTACTGCTGCAGCAAAACCCCGATGATGATGAGCTGCGCTACTCCCTGGCGTTGGTGTGCCTGGAAGCCAAAGCGTGGGACGAAGCCGAAGGGTATTTGAATGACCTGATCGAGCGTGGTGCGCACGTAGACTCCGCTCACCTGAACCTGGGCCGCGTAGCCGAAGAACGTAACGACCCCCAACGGGCGCTCGACCAGTATGCGCTGGTTGGCACCGGTACCGACTACCTGCCCGCGCAGTTGCGCCAGGCGGATATCCTGGTCGCCAATGGCCGCGCTGATGAAGCCGCACGGCGGCTGGCCGCGGGCCGCGCTGAAAACCCCGACTACGCCGCCCAGCTGTACCTGGTTGAAGTCGAAACGTTGTCCAACAATGACAAGGTAGATCAGGCCTGGGCGGTACTTGAGCACTCGCTTACGCAGTTCCCCACCGATTCGAACCTGCTCTACACTCGCGCCATGCTGGCCGAGAAACGCGGCGACCTGGCGCAACTCGAACGCGATCTGCGCAGCATCCTGCAACGCGAGCCTGACAACGCTATGGCGCTCAATGCGCTGGGCTACACCTTGTCGGACCGCACCAATCGCTATGTGGAAGCCAAGGCGCTGATCGAGAAAGCCCACGCCCTGAACCCTGAAGACCCCGCCGTATTGGATAGCCTGGGCTGGGTCAATTACCGGCTGGGCAACCTTGATGAGGCTGAGCGGCTGTTACGGCAGGCGCTGGCGCAATTCCCTGACCACGAAGTGGCAGCCCACCTGGGCGAAATACTGTGGGCAGAAGGCAAGCAACGGGAAGCACGCCAGGTATGGCGTGAGGCCCTTAAAGCCCAGCCAGACAGCCCCCTCCTGCGCAGCACAGTGCTGCGCCTCACCGGTTCCGAGAAGCCCTGATCCATGTTTCTGCGCCATTGCCTGACGTTCGCCTTAGTTACCCTCCTCGCCGGTTGTGCCGGCCTTGGCCCTAAAGAGGCCGTAGAAGGTCAGGGTAACGCCCAGACCTGGCGGGATCATAAAGCCCAGATCGCCCTGGTGGATGGCTGGGAAATCAACGGAAAGGTGGGCATCCGCGCGCCCAGCGACTCGGGCAGCGGCACGCTGTACTGGTTGCAGCGCAACGATTATTACGACATCCGCCTGTCGGGCCCGTTGGGCCGTGGCGCCGCGCGCCTGACCGGCCGCCCAGGTGATGTGAGCCTGGAAGTCGCCAATCAGGGCCGTTACCAGGCCACCAGCCCAGAAGATTTATTGGAACAACAGCTGGGCTGGCGCCTGCCGGTGGGCAATTTGGTGTATTGGGTACGTGGGTTGCCTGCGCCCGAAGGCAAGAGCACGGTGGTGCTGGATGCAGATAGCCGGCTCGCTCACCTTGAGCAGGCAGGCTGGAACATCGAATACACGCGTTATAGCCAGCAAGGCGCCTATTGGCTACCAGAGCGCCTGAAGCTTCACGGCCAGGACCTGGACGTGACACTGGTCATTAAAGACTGGCAGCCGCGCCAGCTGGGGCGCTGAGATGGATCGGCCTCGGCTGACCCTGCCTGCCCCTGCCAAGCTGAACCTGATGCTGCACATTCTGGGTCGCCGCCCGGATGGTTATCACGAACTGCAGACACTGTTCCAATTTCTCGACCATGGCGATGAGTTGGATTTCGCCGTGCGTGACGACGGAGTGATTTCACTCCACAGCAACTTGGAAGGTGTGCCCCCCGATAGCAACTTGATCGTAAAGGCTGCCAGGCGCTTGCAGGCTGAAGCGGGCACTTCGCATGGAGCTGATATCTGGCTGCGCAAAGTGCTGCCCATGGGCGGCGGCATCGGCGGCGGCAGCTCGGATGCCGCCACTACCCTGCTTGCGCTAAACCACCTGTGGGGCCTGAACTGGGAGGCCGATCGCCTGGCCGCGCTGGGCCTGACCCTGGGTGCCGATGTACCGGTATTCGTGCGCGGCCAGGCTGCTTTTGCAGAAGGCGTGGGTGAAAAACTGACCCCTGTCAGCCCCCCTGAGCCTTGGTATGTGGTGCTCGTTCCGCAAGTGTCTGTAAGTACAGCAGAAATTTTTTCAGATCCGTTGTTGACACGAGACTCTCCCGCCATTAAAGTGCGCTCCGTTCTCAGGGGAAACAGTCGAAATGACTGCCAACCGGTGGTTGAGAGGCGTTATCCAGAGGTACGTAACGCTTTGAGTTTGCTAAGTAAATTTACTTCAGCTAAACTCACCGGCACTGGAAGTTGTGTGTTTGGGGCCTTCCCAAACAAAGCTGAAGCTGATAAAGTTTTGGCCCTTCTGACAGAGACCCTTACAGGGTTTGTAGCAAAGGGAAGCAATGTTTCAATGTTGCATCGCAAGCTAGATACTCTGTTCTAAAGAAACGAGTGCTCGGCACTCGGTTGATCCGCCACAGGGGCGTCGCCAAGCGGTAAGGCAGCAGGTTTTGATCCTGCCATGCGTTGGTTCGAATCCAGCCGCCCCTGCCATTTTCTATACTCATCCAGGTATACCCCAGCCGGCAGGTACTGCGCGTGTCCAAGATGATGGTCTTTACGGGGAATGCTAACCCCGATCTGGCTCGGCGTGTTGTACGTCAGCTTCATATTCCACTGGGTGATGTCTCTGTCGGAAAATTCTCCGACGGTGAAATCAGTACTGAAATCAATGAAAACGTTCGCGGTAAAGACGTCTTCATTATTCAGCCGACGTGTGCTCCAACCAACGATAACCTGATGGAACTGGTCGTGATGGCAGATGCCTTCCGCCGTTCGTCTGCGTCGCGTATCACTGCGGTGATCCCCTACTTCGGCTATGCCCGGCAGGACCGTCGTCCTCGCTCGGCCCGAGTAGCGATCAGTGCCAAGGTGGTCGCGGACATGCTGACTGTAGTCGGCATCGACCGTGTGCTCACCGTAGACCTTCACGCCGACCAGATTCAGGGTTTCTTCGATATTCCCGTCGACAACATCTACGGCTCGCCCGTACTGGTTGACGATATTGAAGACCAACGCTTCGAAAATCTGATGATCGTGTCTCCGGACATCGGCGGCGTGGTGCGTGCGCGTGCCGTTGCAAAGTCGTTGGGCGTCGACCTCGGCATCATCGACAAGCGTCGCGAGAAAGCCAACCATTCCGAAGTGATGCACATCATTGGTGACGTGGAAGGCCGTACGTGCATTCTGGTCGATGACATGGTCGATACCGCAGGCACCCTGTGCCACGCGGCCAAGGCCTTGAAAGACCACGGTGCGGCAAAAGTCTATGCCTACAGCACCCATCCGGTACTGTCTGGCCGTGCCATCGAAAACATTGAAAATTCCGTGCTGGATGAGCTGGTGGTGACCAACACCATTCCATTGTCCGCTGCGGCACAATCTTGCTCGCGTATCCGTCAACTGGATATCGCACCCGTCGTTGCCGAAGCGATGCGTCGCATCAGCAATGAAGAATCGATTAGCGCGATGTTCCGCTGAGGCTTAGCCTTCGCGACCACCTCGCTAGCGAACCTGCCCCGCCCCGACCTCTGTCCGGGCGGGGCTTTTTGCCCTTACCACTCTGCGCTGGTCGCAAACGCTGAGTGGGCCAGGGCTAATTTGGAGAAACGAAATGACTGATTTTACCCTGAATGCTGAAGTGCGTTCCGACCTGGGGAAAGGTGCGAGCCGCCGCCTGCGTCGTGAAGCCCTGTCCCGTGTGCCTGCCGTCGTCTACGGTGGCGAGCAAGCGCCTGAGTCCATCACCCTGATGGCCAAAGAAGTCGCCAAGCTGCTGGAAAACGAAGCGGCCTACGCTCACGTGATCGAGCTGAGCGTTGGTGGCACCAAGCAGAGCGTCATCATCAAAGCCCTGCAGCGTCATCCGGCCAAAGGCCATGTACTGCATGCTGACTTCGTTCGCGTCGTCGCTGGCCAGAAGCTGACCGCCACCGTTCCGGTTCACTTCATGAACCAGGAAGCTGCCGGGAAGAAAGGCGGCGAGATCTCGCATGTCGTTTCCGAACTGGAAATCACCTGCCTGCCTAAAGACTTGCCTGAGTTCATCGAAGTCGACATGGCCGACGCCGAAGTGGGCACCATCGTTCACCTGTCGGAAATCAAAGCACCGGCAGGTGTTGAGTTCGTCGCCCTGGCCCACGGCAATGACCTGGCTATTGCCAACGTCCATGCTCCGCGCATCCAGGACGAAGACGAAGCTGCTGAAGAAGGCACTGCTGAGTAATCAGCGGCCTTGTTAGGGCAGCATGGCTGCCCTTCCCAAGCGTTTAGAAAGAGCCCCTGACGTGACCGCCATCCAGTTGATCGTCGGCCTGGGAAATCCAGGCTCCGAATACGAACAGACCCGGCATAACGCAGGGGCTTTTTTCGTTGAGCGTATTGCACGTGACCAGAACATCACGCTGGTCGCGGAGCGCAAATTCTTTGGCCTTGTGGCGCGTTTCAGCCATAAGGGGCAGGACGTTCGTCTGTTGATCCCCACCACCTACATGAACCGGAGCGGGCAGGCAGTGGCCGCCCTTGCCGGTTTCTATCGCATTCCGCTGGACGCGATACTGGTGGCCCATGACGAACTCGATCTTCCGCCAGGCGTCGCCAAGCTCAAGCAGGGCGGCGGCCACGGTGGGCACAATGGCTTGCGTGACATTATCGCGCAGCTAGGCAACCAGAACGGCTTTCATCGCTTGCGGCTAGGCATTGGCCACCCAGGCGATGCCAGCAAGGTGTCGGGCTTCGTGTTGGGGCGAGCACCTCGCGCCGAGCAGGATAAACTCGACACCAGTATCGACTTCGCCCTCGGCGTGCTGCCAGATATTCTCGCCGGGGAATGGCCCCGGGCGATGAGAGAACTGCACAGCCAAAAGGCCTGACTCCACGAAGAGGGTTGTACCATGGGTTTCAATTGCGGCATCGTCGGCCTGCCTAACGTCGGCAAGTCCACCCTGTTCAACGCGCTGACCAAATCCGGCATCGCTGCGGAAAACTTTCCGTTCTGCACCATCGAACCGAACAGCGGCATCGTGCCCATGCCCGACACCCGCCTGGATGCCTTGTCGGCCATCGTCAAGCCAAAGCGCGTCGTTCCTACCACGATGGAGTTCGTGGACATCGCAGGTTTGGTCGCAGGGGCTTCCAAGGGCGAAGGTCTGGGTAACAAATTCCTGGCAAACATTCGCGAAACCGATGCCATCGCCCACGTGGTGCGTTGCTTCGAAGACGAGAACGTTATCCACGTCTCCAATAGCGTTAACCCCAAGCGCGACATCGAAATCATCGACCTGGAGCTGATTTTCGCGGACCTGGACAGCTGTGAGAAGCAGCTGCAAAAGGTCACGCGTAACGCCAAGGGCGGCGATAAAGAAGCGTTGGCGCAGAAGGCTGTGCTTGAGCAACTGGTGCCTCACTTCACCGAAGGCAAGCCAGCACGCAGCCTCATGAAAACCATGAGCACCGAAGAGAAGCAGCTGGTACGCGGTTTCCACCTGCTGACCAGCAAACCGGTGATGTACATCGCCAACGTGGCCGAAGACGGTTTCGAAAACAACCCGCACCTGGACGTGGTCAAGGCCATTGCCGAAGAAGAAGGCGCGCTGGTGGTGCCGGTGTGCAACAAGATCGAAGCGGAAATCGCTGAGCTAGACGATGGCGAAGAAAAGGACATGTTCCTGGAGTCGTTGGGGCTGGAAGAGCCGGGCCTGAACCGCGTAATCCGGGCGGGCTACTCGCTACTCAACCTGCAAACCTATTTCACCGCTGGCGTGGAAGAAGTGCGGGCCTGGACGGTACGCATCGGCGCCACGGCCCCGCAATCAGCGGCCGTGATCCACACCGACTTTGAGAAAGGTTTCATCCGTGCCGAAGTGATCGCCTACGACGACTTCATCCAGTACAACGGCGAAGCCGGTGCCAAGGAAGCGGGCAAGTGGCGATTGGAAGGCAAGGAATACATCGTCAAGGATGGCGACGTGATGCACTTCCGCTTTAACGTCTAACCCACATCTACCGTTAAAAGGCTCAGCGCCGTAACACGCCTGCATAAGCCGCCCCGCAAAACCGCGCCCTGTCGCGGTTTTGTTGGCTGTGCTTGCCTTGTGGGTGACCTGCTCCCCGTATCGCTACCCCTACGTTTATGCAAAGGCACACGCGCCGCTGCATGCGTTCTGTCAGCGTCACACCCTGCAGCTGTTTTACACCGCACTGGTGGTCTTGTTCGTGATCTTTTTTACCTCTTTATCCCCCAGGCCAAGCAAGCCTGTCAGAGACCTCACATTTCCAGCACATAACCTCGAACGGCCTCGGCCCTGATGCATTCTCTTAACAAGCACTATAGAGGCGGCCTACCAGAATATGGCTCAAGCTAAACCTTACAGCGCCGATAGTGTGGAATTACCATCACTCGCCGCTCGTAGGTGCATCTTCCCGAATGCAGGCTCACGACATAGGCCGCACTAGGAACCGTAGTTATGAAGCTCGCCCACCGTCTGCTGCTGATCGTCGTCTGTGCGCTACTAGGACTGCTGGTGATTTCAGCGTTCGCGCTGACCACCTTGCGTGCAACGATGCTGGAAGATAAACGAGCCGAAATACATTCGGTACTGAACCTGGCGGCTCATCAGGTTGATTATTTCCAGACACAAGAAAAGAGCGGCCAACTGACGCGTGAGCAGGCTCAGGCCAAAGCCATCGAGGCCCTGAGCAGCTTGCGGGACGGCAGTAACGCCTACGTCTGGGCACGTACTGTAAACGCATTGAGCCTGGTACACCCCAACCCTAACTTCATTGGCAAGGTAGACGTGGGTGCGACACTGCCGAACGGCAAGACCACTTGGCAGAACTACCTGGATCATCTGCAAGGCACTCACTTCGCGTATTTCGACGACCTGGCCAAGCGCCCAGGCTCGGATGCGGTGGTCCCTAAAATCAATGGCCTAACCAAAATCGACGGGTGGGACTGGTATGTGGGTTATGGCATCTACGTAGACGACATCAATGCAGCTTACTGGCGCCTGGCGATAAACTTTGGCGCCATCGGCCTGTTAGTGTTGGTCGCCGTTGCGTTCCTGGCCTACCGCATGTCACGCAGCATTTATCAAAGCCTGGGCGGAGAGCCGCAGTATGCCACCGAGGTGGCTCGTGCCATCGCCGATGGTGACCTTAGCCGGGTGGTGGAAGGCCGCTTCAAGCCCGACAGCCTGTTGGCAGCCGTGGCACGCATGCAGACCAGCTTGCGCGAAATGATTCTGGGCATCCAGCGTGGCGCCGATCACTTGGGCACTGCCGCAGCAGGCTTGACCGGTCAAATGCACGACATCGACAGCGCTTCTCAACAGACGTCGGAAGCGACCACCCTGACCGCTGCGGCCATCGAAGAAATGTCGGTGACCATCGACCATATTTCGAACAACGCTCAAGAAACTGAACGCAACTCGCAGCGTTCGGTGCAATTGGCCGCGCGCGGCGAGCGCCTGGTCGATGAAATGACGGGCGCGATCCAGAAAGTCTCCACTCAGATTACCGATGCCTCTGGGCTTATTACCGGCTTGGTCAAGCGCACGGAGGAGATCGATGGGATCACCAGTACCATTAAAAACATCGCCAGCCAGACAAACCTTCTCGCCTTAAACGCAGCCATCGAGGCGGCCAGGGCCGGAGAGCAAGGCAGGGGCTTTGCAGTCGTAGCCGATGAAGTGCGTAACCTTGCGCAGCGCACTGCCCTGGCCACAGAGGAAATCATGACCATGATCAGCGCGATTCAGGCTGACACTGGGCGAGTGGTTAAAGGCATGACGGAGGTGACGCCGCAGGTGGCAAGCGGCGTGGCATTGGCCAATGAAGCCGCTGCGGCCTTGCGTGAGATCAATGCCGAGGCCTCAGCTACGCTGGTACAGGTGCAGGAGGTGGCGGGCTCGACCTCCGAGCAGAGCTTGGCCAGTACCAGCGTGGCGCAGAACGTGGAGCGTATCGCCAATATGGTGGAGCACTCAGCGGTGTCTACCAAGGCCGCCAATCGCAATGTTCAGTCATTGGAGAGTTTGGCACGTGAACTGCGCGGGTCAGTGGCACAGTTTCGTTTGTAGCGTCTCGCTGGGGCGCAGATCGATCGCACGCAGCCGCTCCCTGCTCACACACGAATATCCTCTGGCCCATTGATCAGCGCCTCGATACGCGTCCCCGTGGTGCGTTCTTCGTTACTGAACCCGTCGTACTGGGCCAGGTCGCCAAAGCGCAGGTCGGTCAGTTGCTCGATCTGCAGCACGCTGCGCTGGTAGGTACGCAGGTGGCCAAAGGTGAGGTTGAGTTGGCCCAGCTCACGGCTCTGGTCGATCATGTATGCGCTGGCTGAGGGCTTGCCGTCCTCGCCTAGATACGCCACAACTTTCCAAAAGGCCTTGGGAATGCGCACACCTCGATAAAGAGGGTCATCCGCCCCGAATACCGGCCCCGTGAACACCGTTGCGCGCGCCTTCCAGCGCTGGGTGTTGTCCAGAATGTAGTCTTCCAGTTCAAGCCAGGTCTTCTGGTTAAATGCGCTCATTTGCGGCGAGCAGTTAGTGAAATGGAACGTGTCCGCGTTAGCAGTGCTGGCGTCCTTGCCCCAGTTAGGGTCTTGTCGGCGCACCAGATGGCCACGGTCTAGGCCATTGGCGGCGTAGAGCGTTTCACCCACTTGAGCATCAGTAGGTAAACGGCCGTCATAGGCCCACACATCCTTGCTACGTGGCACTGCCACGGCATGCGCGCCATTGATGTTCACGCCGACACACCGCGCCAGCCGTCGCGAGCGCGACATCGTGATGGAAAAGTGCAGGTAATCCAGACGGTCGCCTCCCCCCTTCATCACAGACACATCGTCCGCACTCGCTTCGCCGACAGTGGGCCAGGGCACCACGAAATCGCCTAGAAAGGTGTCCGAGTAGCCTAGACGGCTCTTGAATGCCTTGGCGGGCGTCACGCTGAGCGTGGCCGGTGGGCTAAGCAGCGTGTGGGGCGCAAGGGCAGATACTATAGGGCGTAAGTCGGCAAGCCTAGGGCGGTGCTCAAGGTTAATGCGGGGGCTGCGTGCTGGCATTGAACGGCTTCCAGGTAAGAAGAGGTGCCGTTAGTGCAGCATAGGGTTGTGACAGTCGTATGCAGGCACAATGCACTACGTTACCTGGTTACTGGCGTGCTACGCACCGTGCACGGCGCTCGTCCACGCGCTGAGCGAACCAGGCGGTGGTCAAGTGGCGGGTGATCTTGGGGCTTTCCAGGGTAATGCCGGGCAGTACGGCGCGCGGCAGCGTCCGGCCAGCCACTTGGTCCGCCAGGCTGAACACGCGCTGATACACGCCAGTGGTTTCAAAATCAGGCTGCGAACCTTTCTCCAGCGCGCGGTGGATGTCGTCGTCGCTCATGTTCAAGCGCTTACCCAGGGAGCGTACTGCCAGCTCAGTCTGGCCGGGGGTGGAGGAGCCGTAGTTGACCAAATCCCCGTCTAGCTTCAGGCGTGCACGTACCAACCGGTTGAGCGCTGCCTGAAAGGCCGCGTTGCGGCTGGCGTAGTGACCGGCGTTGTAATCTGCAAAACGGTAAAGCAATGCAGGATAGGGGGCCGGATAACCCAGCAGGTGCGCCGTACCGTAATACACGCCACCTCGACGGCTGAACACTTCCTGGCGAACCGACCCGTCGCGTGAATAGGGGTAGCCTCGGGCGTTCTGCTCTGCAAAGGCAATGGCCACCTGCATCGGCCCGCCCGTATGCACAGGGTTGAAGCTACCGAACAGTTGCTGCCCCAGCGGCACCGTGCCGATAAGGTCATCGAACACTTCGCTGAGTTCTCGCTCGGAACGCACTCTGGCGATACGCTGCGCGTAAGTATCACCGGTGGGTGACTTGAGGTTGAGTGCGGCATCTACCAGAAAGCCCGGCACATGCACCTTGCTCGCTCGACGGTCGATTTCCTGGCGGGCGATGCGGCCCAGCCCAGGCACTTGCGGGTCGGGGTTGAAATTGGATTCCTGCTCGATAACCGCAATGACCGCGCACAGGTTTTGTGCGGTAGGCGCCAGCGCCTGCGCCTCGAACGCCACCTGGATATCCGTTGCCCACCCTTGAGGGTCACGGGCTGAGGCAGGCAACAGGCGCTGCACACTGCTGCGCACTTGCTCAGGTGTAGGGCCCGTAGGCTGCTGCTGATGACTACAGGCCGCCAGCACCAGCAACACAACGCCCAGTGCAATCTGCTTCAACGCTCTCAAACCTACCCCCTTATGTTGAGGCGTAGGATACAGAGGACGCGTTTTTTTACCAGCCAGCAGAGGCCTGTGCCATTCCCCCTCGCTATAACAGAAACAACAGCGCAGCCCCGTAGACGATGGCGCCTACCAGGAAGGTCGCGAAGGTAAAACCTAGCACCCGTTGCACCCCTACCCCTGCCATCGCAACCACGGGTGCAGCCCAGAAGGGTTGCAGCATGTTCGACACCTGCTCACCCATGGCCACGGCCATGGTGGTGGCAGGCAAGGAGGCATGCAGGGTAACAGCCGCGGGAATTACGAACGGCCCTTGCACGGCCCAATGGCCGCCCCCACTGGGTATCAGGAAGGTCACTACCAGCGAGCAGACGTAGCTCCAAAAAGGCAGCGTGTGGGCATTGGAAATCGCGACGAAGGCGTGGGCGATCACACCCGGCAGGCCCGTGGCCTCCATGATGCCCATCAGGCCGCCGTAGAGCGGGTACTGAAGCATCATCGAACCACTTTGCTTCGCCGCGTTTTTCACAGCATTGGCGTAGGCCAACGGGTAACGGTGCAACAAAATCCCTAAGGTAAACATCACGAAGATCACGGCATTCACGCCGCTGAACGGCAAGTGCCCCAAGTAGGCGGACACGATGACAGCCACGCCTCCTAGCCCCATCAGTACGCTGCCTAGCCATGAGTATTCCAACCGCTGCGCGAAGGTCCAGGGGCCTTCGGGAGGCTGTTCACGCACAGGGTCAGGGTGCTTCGTGATGTCCAAGGCAATCACGTCATCCCCGCGCGGCCTTAACGCCGCCAATACAAAGGGCATGACCACCAGCATCACCACGGTCGGCACCAGGTTGAACGGCGCGAAGACCATTTCACCCACGCCCAACACCTGCCCGGTGACCTTCTCCACGACGTTCATCGGATTACCCGCTGTGGACTGCGCCAGCACGATGGAGCCAGACATACCCCCGGCCCACACCACCCAACCCGAGAACCCCGCCGCCACGATCCAGGCAAAATCAACACGCATGCGCTTAGCGATTTCCCGTGCCAGCAACGCACTCATGACCAGGCCAAAGCCCCAATTGAAAAATGAGGTCACTGCAACGCTGACAAAAATAAGCGCCCCCGCCTGGGCCGGCGTGCGGGCCAGGCTGATAAGCCGCGTGAACACCCGCTGCACGATGGGTGCATGAGCCAATGCGTGCCCCAGCACCAATACCAGGGTAATTTGCAGGGCGAAGGTGAAGATGTTGAAAAACCCTTTGTACCACCCTGACAACACCGTGGCTAAAGAGGCCTGCGGGCCCCAGACCATGGCCGCCAGGGCGATCAGGAACGTCAGGAACACGGCCAGCACGAAGGGGTCGGGTATGGTCCGCTCAAACACACGGATGGTGTTATCGGTCAGCCGCGTGCGCAGGCTACGCGGAGTGGGTTTGGCGACGGTCATTGGGAGGCCCTCCGCATCGCGCTTGGCGAGCCTGGGGTGTACGCCTGGTCGTTGGGCATGACGTGAATCCTATTGTGATTGTTATGGACGACGTTAAAAGGGGGCTGACAATGCGGTCGTTACAGCAAGGCGCCACACGCACGCAGGCCGCTGATTTGCTCGTCAGTAAAACCGTGAGCCTGCATGACTTGGTCTGAATGCTGCCCAAAGACTGGTGCCGCGAAGGGCGCGGGGCCTGCTGAGCGACCGAAGCGTATGGGCCCGGTGAAACCACGGTAGCGGCCTACTACAGGATGTTCATAGTCGGCAATCAGGCCTTCAGCCTGGCTTTGGGGATAGTCGAACATATCCTCGACCCGCCGTGCCGCAGCGCAGGGCACCGCATCGCCAAACAGCCCTTCCCAATCCAGTGCTGAGCGCCGCTGCAAGGCTTCATGTAGCTGCGGCACGATCACCGCCTGGTGTTCGGCCCGCTTGCGCACGGTGTCGTAGCGTTCATCGATCAAGTGGTCCAGGCCTGTCTTTTCGCACAGCGCCTGCCAGAAATGCGGCGTGTTCGCGGACAGGTACAGGTAGCCCTGGCGAGTAGGATGGATGCCCGTAATGCCTCCTGAACGCATGTCGCGGTCCAGGTCCGCTGGCTCGCCTTCAGCCCAGATCAAGCGCGCCGACTGCATGGTCAAGGCGCTGCGCAACAGCGACACGCCTACGTACTGCCCCACTCCGGTCTTTTCTCGCTGATACAGGGCCGACGACACGCCACCCGCTACCAGGGCGGCAGCGTAGTAATCGACGACAGAGCCGTAGAGCACTTCAGGCGGGCCACCCGGCTTGCCTTGGGCAACGCACATTCCAGTCATGGTCTGCAGCACCTGGTCGTAGCCTGCCTTGTCTTTGAGCGGCCCGCTGTCGCCGTAACCGGTCACCGCGCAGTAGATCAAACGGGGGTTGATGGCAATAAGTTGGTCGTAGTCGATCCCTAGCCTGGCCGGGACGCTGGGCCGAAAGTTGTGCACCAGGACGTCGGCCTCACGTACCAGGCGGTACAAGGCTTCAAGGCCTTCAGGGCGCTTGAGGTCCAGCACGATGCCGAGCTTGCTGCGGTTAACGCCCAAGAAAGCGCGGCTTTCACTGGGCAAGGTTGAGGGGTATTTGCGCAGGTTATCGCCTGCCGGGGATTCGACCTTGATCACCTCAGCGCCTTGGTCAGCCAGCAAAGAACACCCATATGGCCCGGCGATGTAAGCGCTAAGGTCCAACACCTTTACACCACTCAAAGGCCCGGCAGGCACTTGGGGCTCACCGTTAGATGCGGCTATTGAACGCTCACCCATAACACTTCCCCACTGCTGCATTTATTCGTTGATGGCCTGCTCTGTCGAATTGAGGGTGCAGGCGTCGAATGAGCTTGAGCGGTGGGACAAGATATTAAAAATAGTTTTTGGTGAATTCAAAGTTTCAAAATTATGAGCTATATCGATGGGGTCGGGCCGTCATACAGCACTTCGCAGAACGCCTCGATGAGTTTGATCTTTGCCGAATTGCGCTTCCACAGCAGGCCGATGGGCCGGGAAATACCAGGGCCTGGCAGCGCCAGTTGAGCTAACGCACCGAGGTTGGCGTGCAACGGCTGCCACCTTGGTACCAACGAAACGCCCAGCCCGCCGGCCACCATCGCGGCAATGGCTTCCAGCGCATCGATCTCAAAGCGCTCCTGCGGGGCAATGCCTGTTTCTAGCAGGTAACGGTCTGCAAGCAAACCGCCCCAAGAGCGCCGGTGGTAACGAATGAACGGCTCGCTGGCCAACACCTCATGCGCATCACGCCCGCTGAAGCCCGCGGGTGCCAGCACGATAAAGGGCTCCTCTCGAAGGGGCCGCCAGGTGAACTCCTTAGGGAGTTCAAAGGCAGGGCGCACCATCAAGCCGACGTCGATCTCCCCCGCCACCACTTTGCGGTACAGCGATGTGGACACAGCTGGCTCAAGGTGGGTATGCAGGTGTTTGTAACGCAGGATCAGCGTTGAAAGCACCCGGGGCACCAGGTAGGCAAGCGCCGTGGAGATGCAGCCGATGCGCAAATCGCCGGCGATCACATCCAGCGCGGCGATGGCACTCAGCTCTCGTGTTCGAAGTAACAACTCCCTGGCCGGCTCGACCAGTGCAAGCCCCGCCGCCGTGGCTTGCATGTTGCGGCCCGCGCGGGTCAAGAGGGTAGCGCCGATTTCATGCTCCAGCGCCTTGATCCGCTGCGCCACTGCTGTGGGGGTGAGGTTCAGAGCGCGTGCTGCCGCGGCCGTGGAACCCAAGCGTGCAACTTGCAAAAAGCTTTCGAGGTAGCGCGTGTCCATACAGAACTTTTTTTGGACTCTAATTTAATTAATAGTCACTTTAGTTATCTTTCGCTGCTTTGCAAACTAGGCCTCCCCGCGATTACGTCAACCGTGGGCGATAAGAAAAAGAACGGAGGCCCTAAATGCGCAGCAAACTCTTCGTGCCTGCCTCGCGCCCAGAACTGTTTGCCAAGGCGTTGGCCTCCGAGGCAGACGCCGTGAGCTTCGACCTGGAAGACGCGGTGGCGCCATCCGCCAAGGCCCAGGCCAGGGAGCAGCTGGCTGCGGCTTTGTTCAGCCTTGAGCCCACGGACAAAATCATCGTTGTCAGGGTCAATGAGGTTGCTTCAGCACACCACGAGCCTGATCTGGCAGCCTTGGTGGGCCCGAAGGTTCAGGTGATCAACCTACCCAAGGTGGAGTCGGCCGAGCAGGTCCAGGCACTGGCTCACCGGCTGCGCGAACTTGAAGCCCAACAGGGCCTCACCGTGCCCATTGGCATTTTGGCCACCATCGAGTCACCTAAAGGCCTGCGCAACGCTGCGGCCATTGGCGCGGCAAGCCCTCGTGTCGTCGGTTTGCAATTAGGCCTTGCCGACCTTCTGGAGCCGCTGGGCATTGACCGCCTGAATGCCTGGACGCTGCATCACATTCGCCTGGCGCTGCGCCTTGCCGCAGGTGAAGCAGGGGTGGCGGCTTATGACACCGCCTTCGCTCGCGTCAAGGACCCGGAGGGCTTTACCACCGAGGCCATGGCGGCAAAGCAGCTGGGTTACGCCGGCAAATCCTGTATTCACCCCTCGCAAATCTCACTGGCCAACCAAGCCTTCGCGCCGGACCCCTCCCAGATCGCCCATGCGTTACGCGTGACCGCAGCGGCAGCCGAGGCCGAAGCGGCGGGGATTGGGGCCTACCTGGTGGATGGGCAGATGATCGACGGGCCATTTGTACGCAGCGCACAGGCCGTCATCGCGTCAGCGCGCCGCGCAGGGCTGATTTAACCGCAGTGACCCAACACGGCTTACACCCGAGGCCGTGAACGACAACAACAATAAAGAGGTGGCTATGCGCAATGCCCCATCACTTGCCACGCCCCATCCAGGCTCGGCGGGCCGCCCTGCTGCAGCCTGGTTGCAGGTGCGTGTCGGGTTCATTCCTCTGATCATTTATGTGCCACTCGCATTGCTGATCGGCGGCTTGATCCTGACCCAACAGTTGAAGGCGGACCTGCCCATCATGATTGCCGTGATAGGCATGGGCGGGGCGACCTGCGCCGAAATCGGCAAGCGCATTCCCGTGCTAGGCAAAATGGGCGGGGCGGCGATTGTGTCTGCGTTTCTACCCTCCTACCTGGTCAGCCTCGGCTGGGTTCACGCCGACCTGATCAAGCCGATCACCGACTTCACCAAGGCCAGTAATTTCATTTACCTGTTCGTGTCCGCCGTGGTGGTGGGCAGTATCTTCACCATGGACCGCACCCTGATTATCAAGGGCTTTGCGAAGATTTTCCTCCCGTTGGTGGTGGGGTCGGTACTTGCTCTGGCAGCCGGGGTGGCAGTAGGGGTGGCCTGTGGCATGCCGCTACGCCAGGTACTGTTTTTTGTGATTATTCCAGTGATGGGTGGCGGCCTTGGTGAAGGGGCTATCCCCCTCTCGGTAGGCTATGGCGAAATCATGGGGGTGGATTCAGGACGCATCCTGGCGCAACTGCTGCCGATCATCCTGTTGGGTAACCTGTGCGCCATCATGCTATGCGGTGCGCTAGACATGGTGGGCCGGCGTTACCCTCGCCTGACCGGCAATGGCCGCTTACAGCTCAACGAACAATTGACTGAGGAACAGCCAATCGAGGCGGCCCCTTCGGGAGACGTGGTAAACGATGTGATCGCCGCAGGCATGTGCGCCATCACGCTGTACCTGGCAGGCGTGATGATGCACGCGCTGTTCGGCCTGCCTGGCCCTGTGTGCATGTTGTTTTTGGCCGTGCTGCTCAAGCTGCTCAAGCTGATCCCCGCCCGGCTCGAACAGGGCGCACGCACCCTGTTCAGGTTCTTTACCACCTGCGTAACCTACCCGCTGCTGTTTGCCAACTCCATTGCCGTGACTCACTGGAGTGAGCTGACTTCGGCATTTCACCTCGGCAACCTGCTGACCATCCTGACGACCATCAGCGTCCTGGTACTGACGGGCTGCGTCATGGCACGCAAGCTGGGCATGTACCCGGTAGAGGTCGGCATCGTCAATGCCTGCCATAGCGGGCTGGGCGGGACGGGCGACATTGCGATCCTGACGGCCGCCAACCGTATGCAGCTGTTGCCTTTTGCGCAGATTTCCACGCGTATCGGCGGTGCGATCACCGTCATGCTGGCGTTGCTGCTGTTCTCGCAACTGCCACCGGCGTAAAGGAGGCCCACCATGGCCCTGTTTCCCGTACCTCATTCCACCTGCGTAGACCGCCCTCACCCGGTATTGCCCGCCAACGCCTGCGACACTCACTTGCATATCCTGGACGCAGGCTTTACCCCTGCCGAGGCCAGCACGCCTACGCCTGCGAACATGACCTGGGACGATTACGGCCTGCTGCAACGGCACTTGGGGTGCTGCAGGGCCGTGATCGTGCAGGCCAAACATTATGGTGTCGACAACGCTTGCCTGCTCAATGCGCTGGCCCGCAGCAATGGCCAGGCACGCGGTGTCGCGGTCGTGGACGCCGCCGTCAGCGATGCCGAGCTTGAACGTCTGCATCAGGGCGGTGTACGGGGTCTACGGTTTAGCCTATGGAACCCCGATAACGCCGTAGTGGGGTGGGAGGCGCTTGCGCCTCTGGCGGGGCGAATCGCTGAGCTGGGCTGGCATGTGCAACTGCATGCGGCCGCAGATCAACTGGTCGCCCACGCGCGGCTGATCGAGGCACTGCCCACGCCACTGGTGATCGACCACATGGGTCGCCTTCCACCCGATCAGGGCCTGGCCCACCCTGCTTCGCGCCTGATGCGCCGCTGGCTGGAGCGCGGCTCGACCTGGATCAAGCTATCCGGTGCTTACCTGAACAGCACGGCAGGCGGGCCAGGCTACGCGCCCGCCTCTCAGACAGCCCGCACCCTGGTGCAATGGGCCCCCACTCGAATGCTGTGGGGCAGCGACTGGCCGCATGTGACAGAGCAGCACAAGCCGGACGATACGCACCTGGCCAACCTTCTCGCCGACTGGGCAGGCGAGCACCGGCACGCCGTTCTGGTGACCAATCCTGCTCAGTTGTATGGCTTTACCGATTAGCCCATTGAAGGCCCCCATTTCTGGGAGCGATACCCTGTCGGAGTGTGTATGCCCTATCGGATCGAAAGACGCCGCCTGCTGGGCGCAATGGCGTGCCTGGCGGTAATGCCCTCGCGCGTATTCGCTGTGGAAAGTACTACGCCGCAGGCCCCAGCCGCTACCAAACCGCTGGCCCGGCAACTGGCCGAATACGCCTCTGGGCTGACCTATGACGACCTACCGGCGGCCATCGTAGAACGGGTCAAGGCGCACGTTATCGACGCCCTGGGGTGCGCCGTTGCCGCACTTAACCAACCCCAAGTAAAACAAGTGCGCACCCTCACCCTGGCCACTGCAGGCGGCGCCTCCACAGTCATTGGCACCGCGCGCAAAACCAGTATGGAGTTGGCGTCTTTCGCCAACGGCGCGGCCGTGCGCTACTTCGACCTCAACGACACCTACGCAGGCAAAGAGGTGGGGCACCCCAGCGACAACATCACGCCCTGCCTGGCCGTGGCTGAGGCGCAGCAGCGTTCGGGGCAGGCGCTTATTCTTGCCATCGCGCTCGCGTATGAAATCGACTGCCGGTTGCTCGACGCCGTGCAGATCAGCACCAAGGGCTGGGACCACCCTAACTACAGCTTGCCCGCCGCCGCGTTGGCAGCAGGCAGCCTGATGGCGCTTTCCACCGAACAACTGGTTCAGGCCATCAACTTGTCGTTGGCGGGGCATCTGGCGATGAACCAGACTCGCCTACAAGTGCTCTCTAACTGGAAGGGCTTGGCGGATGCCGAGGCCGGTCGCAACGCCGTATTCGCAGCACAGCTTGCGCAGGCAGGCCTCACAGGCCCGGCACCTGCCTTCGAAGGGAATGCGGGGTTCTTCAAACAGGTGTCCGGCCCGTTTGCGCTAGATACCGCGCAATTCGGCGGCCGTGGAGGCACGTTTAAAATCGCAGAGTGCCAGGTCAAGCCCTACCCTGCCCAAGCGCTATTACAAACTGCAATCGCCGCCGCTGCCAAGGTGGGGCAAGCCGTTCCTGACACAGATCAGGTTAAATCCATCCTGGTGTCGACCTCCCATGTAGGCCGCCAGTATTCAGCAGAATCCCCAGAGAAGTTTGCCCCCAAGACTCGAGAAACTGCCGACCACAGCCTGCCCTATATCGTGGCCCGTGCCTTGATCGATCGCGAAATCAAAGACGCCAGTTACTCGGATGACGCACTGAAGGACCCACGCTTAGTGGCGCTGCTTGGAAAGCTCACGGTAGAAGAGGACGACGCATTAACGGCACTGACGCCACAGAAGTTGCCCAACCGGGTGACCGTGACGTTGAAGGATGGGCACGTGATTACCGAGCAGGTCAATGATTTGCCAGGCTTTGGTGGCGCACCGCTGACACGCGAGGGCACGGAGGAGAAATTCCTGCGCACGGTCAAAGGCGTCTGGTCAGCCGAACAATCGCGAGCATTCTTTGACGTTGCCTGGCGTTTGGATGAGCAAAAAGACCTCACTCGCTTCTTCGAACATTTAGTAACCGCCTGAGGCCCTGAGCCCGCTACCGCGCTGGCAGCGGGCATTCAAACGTTACTCAGTGGCTGACTCGGTGTTGATGTACTCAGGCTTCTTAGCCAAGGGGAAATGACGCACTTGATCGCGCGCAGGCAAGCGCTTGGGTGGCAGCGGGTCGAGTGTCTGCGGCTGGCCCGTTTGCAGGGCCCTTTCGACCGCGGCCACCACCCTCACATCCCTCCAGCCCTCGTCGCCGTCCGGCTCTGGTGCTTGGTTGTTGAGGATGCAGTCGGAGAAGTACGCGGTTTCCCCTGAGAAGTGATCTACCACGGGGTGTTCATGGGTCTGGGTATCGTCGCCAAGGGTAGCGCGATAACTAATCCCTACGCCTTCGCCAAAGCCAAAACAGGGGGATGCTTCGATTTCCCCTTGGGTGCACACGAGCTGGAACCGTTCAGTACCGGCCAGGCTGTAGCTGACGGTGAAACTGGCCAGCCGCTCGTTGGGGAAGCGCAGGGCAACCGTGACCGTGTCCCAGCTGTTCAACTGGCAGCCCGGTGTCTTGACGCCCACCGCGCTCACTTCCATAGGCTCGTCGGCAAACAGCTGACGCACCATGTTCAAGGGGTAAGGCCCCATGTCAAAGACCGGCCCTGCCCCAAAGCCGTTGTGCATGCGGTGGTTGCCAGGTTTCACGGCCTGAGTGAAGGTGGCGGTGAACAGCCTGGGCTCACCAAATTCTTTGGCCTGTACGCGCTCGATCATTTCCAGCGTACCGGGCTCGCAGTGAAGCCGATACGCGACCATCAACTTCGCGCCAGAGCGCTTTTGTGCCTCAAGCATGGCTTGACAGTCGGCTTCGTTGGTGGCCATGGGTTTTTCCAACAGCACGTGGATGCCCGCCTCTAGCGCAGGGACTACAAACTCCAAATGCCGGAAATTCGGGGTGGCCACGTACACCGCATCAACCTCACCAGAGGCCAACATCGCTGCGTACTCCTCATAGCGGTAGCTTTTAATCTGATACAGCGCGGCCAGGCGATCAGCCTTGATGGGATCGCCGGTCACCAAGGCCGTGATCGTGGAATTACCTGTCTGGGCCACGCCCGGCATGAAGGCGCCTTGTGAAATCCAGCCACCACCTACCACGGCATAACGAATACGGCCTTGTGCATCGGGCATGTTGGTCTCCTCTGACATAAACATTCATCGGTTGCCCTTTAGCTGAGCCCTTGCGCGGAGGGGAAGTTCACTGGGAAAGCCCCCAACACCTACGTCAGGTACCGCTCATAAAATTCCATCGTGGCCAGGTTTTTGTCCTTGGCTTCGAACATGATGTCGAACCGGTCGATGAATTGCAGTGCGTAGGTGTTGGTCCAGTGGTTCCACATGCGGGCGCTGTGCAGGTACAGGTCGCGCTTATTGACCTTCTGTAGCAGCGCGGTCATGTCCAGTTTCATCTCAGGGGTGAAACCCAGTGTTTGCAAATGCTCGGGCGGCTGGGAGTAGTGCATCACCGGGCGGACGCCTCGCCAGCTCGCCACGATCTGCTCCACCCGGGGGTCGTCTGGTGCGATGTACTCGGATTCGTTGATCCAGCAGTGATGAATGTCCAGCACCACCGGTGCCAGGTCGGCCAGCGCGAGGCAGTCGTTCACGCCGTAGGTTTTCTCGTCGTTTTCGAAGGTGAGGGTATTGCGTGCCACCTCCGACAAGTGCGGCCAGACCGCCCGTACCCCTTCCACGCCCCGGCGGCCGGCCACGTGGATATTGCACTTGAAATCCTGGAAACGCTGGCCATAGCCCATCATGCGGATCATGTCGGCGTGGTATTCGAACTCGGCCACGCTGTTGCTGACCACCTCAGGCCTGTCAGAGCCCAGCACACAGTATTGCCCTGGGTGAAACGACAAGCGGATGCCGTTGGCGCGCGCGAAATCGCCGATAGCCGCAAAACGCGTGGACAGGTGCGCTTGCAACTCGGCGGTTTGATAAAAGTTCGCGACCTGGGGGTGGCTGTACAGCGGCAACAGGTCGCTGCTGAGCCTCAACATGCGCAGCGCTGGCGGTAACTGGGCGACGTAGCCCAGCAGCCGCAACTGCGCGTCCAGGTTATGCTCGATCAGCATCAAGAGTTTTTCACGCGCCGCGTCCACCGTAGCGCTGTTGATCCAGCGCAAGGTGGTGGTCCGCGGGTTGAAGGCCCGCTCTACTGCCTCCAGCTCCTTGAGCGCCAGGCTGCGGTGAGGGTGGCGGTACATGCAGGCAAAGCCTAAACGCGCCTGGGTCATGGCGAGACCTGCCACAACGCATGGAAGGGGCCTTGGGCACCGAACACCGGGTCGGACGCCGGGCAGTCGGCCTGCTGGATGGCCCGTGACTGCTCAGGGCTAGGTGCCTCACGGCAGATATCGAATGACGCGCCAGCGGGGTACGCGCCTACCACTAAAAAGTCCGGGCTGGTACTGATACGGCAATGACCGGTACCTGCGGGCAGCAGCAACAAGTCACCCGCCTTTACACTCAGCTCATGGCCCTTGGGCCCGCCCAGCATCAGCCGCGCCTCCCCTGCCGCGATGCCAAGTACCTCGTGCGCCGTGGAATGGTAGTGGTGGTAGTCGAACACCCCGTCACGCCACTGCGCGGGCCAGTGGTTCACTTCGAGCAGTTGTTCGAACGCGGTGGCGAGGTCGCTGATTTGCGACAGGACCTGGCGGTATAAGATCACCGGCAGCTCCGGATTATTAGGCACCCAGCCGTTGCGCTCCAAGCGAACGGCCTCAACGGTGGCCAGCGTGCCATCAGCCAGCATCGGCAGGCTGCCGACGGCGAGACGTACGTCCAGTGGGTGAATAAAAGCCTGGGTGGGGTGGGCCATGTCGCTCTCCTGACACAAGTGATGAGCTTGGGACAGCAGAACGGCCTGGCCTATCAATTCACCCGTTGACGCGTTGCAGCGCCAGTAATACCTCCAGGGGGTGACGCAGCTCCCGCTCGCCCAGGCGTTTGGTCTGACTGCGGCAGGAATAGCCCGTGGCCAGGGCCTCGCCCTTTTCTTGCAGCGGCGCTGCAACCTGTGCGGCCCACGACTGCTGAAATATGGCACGCGAGCTGTCCTGATTGCGCGCCTCGTGCCCGTACGTACCCGACATGCCGCAGCAACCGGTGGCCTGGGTGGTCAAGCTCAGCCCTACCCGCTTGAACAGCGCTTCCCACTGGCCGGTGCTGGCAGGTGCGTTGGTTTTTTCGGTGCAGTGCGCAAGCAGGCGGTAGCGCTCAGGGACCTGGGCTTGCAGGGTGTCAGGCAGCGCATCAAGTAGCCATTCCTGCGGCAGCTCCACAGTGGGCAACTGGGCGATACCCGGCACCTTGGCGTATTCCTGGCGGTACACCAGGGTCATGGCCGGGTCCAGGCCCACCATCCGTACCCCGAAGGCGCTCAGTGCCTGCAGTTGGCTGGCGTTGCGCACCGCTGCCTTGTTGAAGGCCCGCAGGAACCCTTGGACGTGCAACGGCTTGCCGTTGGCGAAGAAGGGCGCCAGGTAGACCTGGAAGCCCAGGCGCGACATCAGCTCGATGAGGTTGGCGAGCAGCGGGGTTTCGAAGTACCGGGTGAACGCATCCTGCACCAGAATCACGCTGCGCGCCTGTTGCGCTGCGTTCAACCCCACCAGGCGGTCAGCTGTAGCAGGCTGCACTTTCCAGCGGCGCAGGCTGGCATGAAGGTTGAAATCACTGAGCAAGGGGCTGTCGACCATACCCAGCTGGCGGTGCAGCAAACGCTTGACCACCGGTGCGTTCATCACGGCGTTGTACACCTTTGGGGCGCCTGCCAGGTACGGCAAGCTGAACTCCAGCGAGCCGATCAGGTAATCCCTGGCCGGGCGCAGATAACGCGTGTGGTACAGCTCAAGGAAGCGAGAGCGAAACTCTGGCACGTTCACTTTGACCGGGCACTGGCCTGCGCAGGACTTGCACGCCAGGCAGCCGGCCATGGCGTCATACACCTCATGGGAAAAATCACCCTGCCCGCCCTGTTGCGCGCGGCTGTTGCGCCACCGCTGTGGCAAGGTCTGCCAGAAGCCTGCAGTGCGGCCCTTGACGGCAAGTACATCGACCCCCGCCTCGCCTTGCAGGCGCAACCACTCGCGCATCAGTGACGCCCGGCCTTTAGGCGACTGCGAGCGCTCGCGGGTCGACTTCCAAGAGGGGCACATGGCGTCGTTAGGGTCGTAGTTGTAGCAGGCACCATTGCCATTGCAGTGCATGGCCGTGCCGTAACTTTGCCAGACCCGCTCATCGATACGGCGGTCGAGGTCGCCGCGCAGGGGCACCTCATCGATGCGCAACAGGCTGTCGGCGCTGCCTGAAGGGGTGCAGATTTTACCGGGGTTGAGTTGGTTGTGAGGGTCGAACGCGGCCTTGAGGGCCTGCAGCGAGGGGTACAGGTCACCAAAAAACGCGGGCACGTATTCCGAGCGCACGCCTTTGCCATGTTCACCCCAGAGCAGGCCGCCGTATTTCTGCGTCAGGGCGGCAACTGCGTCGGAAATTGGCCGCACCAGCGCAGCCTGGGCCGGGTCTTTCATGTCCAAGGCGGGGCGCACATGCAATACGCCGGCATCCACGTGCCCGAACATCCCGTAGGCCAGCCCATGGCTGTCGAGCAGGGCCCGGAACTCGGCGATGTAGTCGGCCAGTTGCTCCGGCGGCACAGCGGTGTCTTCCACGAAGGGCTGCGGGCGAATTTCACCCTCCACATTGCCCAGCAACCCCACTGAGCGCTTACGCATGGCGTACACCCGGGTAACAGCGTCGTTGCCAGCGGCCAAGGTGTGACCCAGGCGCTCTACGCTTGAATCTGCCTGCAGGTGGTTAACGAACGCGGTGACTCGCTGTTCGACATCGGCCAGGTCGTCACCGGAGAACTCCACCAGGTTGATGCCCAAGGTGGCGCGGTTCGGGTCCGAGGGAAAATAGTCGGCCACGCCATGCCAGACGATATCCTTCATGGCCAGCAGCAGCACTTTGGAGTCTACCGTTTCGATGGACAACGGCTTGTGCTGGATCAAGGCCCGGGCATCACGCAGGGCATCCATGAAACTGGCGTAGCGAATGTTGACCAGCACCGAATGCTTGGGAATGGGCAATACGTTGAGGGTCGCCTCCACCACAAAGCCCAGCGAACCTTCCGCGCCGCACAGCACGCTGTTGAGGTTGAAGCGGCCGTCCGCTTCACGCAAGTGGGCGAGGTCGTAGCCGGTGAGGCAGCGGTTGAGCTTAGGGAAGCGTGCCTCGATCAACGCCGCTTGGGTTTCGTTGATGTGGCGCGCCACACGGTACACCTCACCTAGGCGGCCTTGGCGGGCGCACTGGCGGTCCAGCTCCGTGTCGTCGATGGCATGAGTGTGCAGCGCGTCCCCGCCCAGCAGTACGGAATGCAGCTCCAGTACATGGTCGCGGGTTTTGCCATAGGTGCAGCTGCCTTGGCCGCTGGCATCGGTGTTGATCATGCCGCCCAGCGTGGCGCGGTTGGAGGTGGACAGCTCGGGCGCAAAGAACAGCCCATGGGGTTTGAGCGCTGCATTGAGCTGGTCTTTTACCACCCCCGCCTGCACGCGCACGCGGCGCCGTGTGACGTCGATCTCCAGGATGTGGTTCATGTGCCGGGAGAGGTCTACCACGATGCCTTCGGTAAGGGACTGCCCGTTGGTACCGGTGCCGCCCCCGCGCGGGGTGAGCGTCACGCCACGGTAGGCCGGCTCGCCCATCAGGCGGGCGACCAGGGTGACGTCAGCGGTATCTCGCGGGAACACGGCGGCTTGAGGAAGGCGCTGGTAGATGGAGTTATCGGTGGCGAGCACGGTACGGCTGGCGTAGTCCGCGCTGATTTCACCCTTGAAGCCGCCGGTACGCAGCGCTGCAAGAAAATCACGGTAGTCGGCCTTGGCGGTGGCCGGTTGCAAGGCTGCAATCATCATCAGGCAATGGCCTCTGTCAGCGTGAAACACACGGGCGCGCTTGCCATCAGGCAGTGGCTGCGGCAGCCTCTCTCATTCAAGGTTGTCATGCTCTCGCGATTAGTGGGGCAGGACAAACGGATAATTGGCCTGCTATCGATGACTTTTCTGAATGAATCACCGACGCCTTACCCCCTCGATGTCGCTGCTACTGGCTTTCGAGGCGGCTGCCCGGCACGAAAACTACACGCGTGCGGCCGAAGAGTTGTCGTTGACCCAAAGCGCGGTGAGCCGGCAGGTACAGGCCCTGGAGCAAAGCCTGGGGCTTACGCTGTTTCGCCGTGAAGGCCGTCAGGTCCATTTGACGGATATCGGCCGGCTGTATCACCGGGAGGTGGCCGAAGCACTGGGGCAGATCCGCAGTGCCACCTTGCAAGCGCTCGCCTTTCAGTCAGGTACCGGTACGTTGCGCCTGGCCACCCTGCCCACGTTCGGGTCCAAGTGGCTGCTGCCTCGGCTGCACCTGTTTTACCGCACGCACCCAGGCATGCTGGTACACCTTCACTCACGTATCGAGCCTATCGACTTCGCTACCAGTGAAATTGATGCGGCCATTGCAGTGGGCACTGGCGAGTTGCGCGGCCTGACCTGCCATCGGTTGCAAACAGAAGAACTGGTGATCATTCACGCCCCTGAGCGTGCGTCAATGACCACGTCGAGGGTAGCGGAGCAAGTGCTGCTTAACGTGGCCAACAACCCACAGGCCTGGCCTGAATGGTTCAGCCACCACGGCCTTGCCCACCGAAGCATGCGCCTGGGGCCAAGTTTCGAGTTGACCTCGCATCTGGTCCAGGCCGTGCGTGCCGACATAGGCGTAGGGCTGGTGCCTCGCGTACTGGTGGAGGAAGAACTGGCCAGCGGGGCATTGGCGTCCAGTGGCCCGGCATTCGCCAGCAAGCGCAGCTATTACCTGATGTACCCGCCACGTAACGAGGGGTTGCCCTCGCTGCGCGCGTTCAAGGGCTGGTTGCTGGGGCAGATTTAACGCATCACGCTGTTGTAGCAGCCCAGCTTGCTGGCGACCGGCATGACTCGGTGTTAAGGCCGGTCGCCAGCAAGCCGGGCTGCTACAAGGGGCGGATAAGCGGCGTTGGTGTGCAGCGCGCATTCAAGGGCGGGTTGCTGGGGCAGATTTAACGCATCACGCTGTTGTAGCAGCCCAGCTTGCTGGCGACTGGCAAGACTCGGTGTTAAGGCCGGTCGCCGGCAAGCCGGGCTGCTACAAAGGGCGGATAAGCGGCGTTGGTGTGCAGCGCGCATTCAAGGGCGGGTTGCTGGGGCAGATTTAACGCATCACGCTGTTGTAGCAGCCCAGCTTGCTGGCGACCGGCATGACTCGGTGTTAGGCCGGTCGCCGGCAAGCCGGGCTGCTACAAGGGGCGGATAAGCGGCGTTGGTGTGCAGCGCACATTCAAGGGCGGGTTGCTGGGCAGATTTAAAGCATCACGCTGTTGTAGCAGCCCAGCTTGCTGGCGACTGGCATGACTGGGTGTTACGGCCGGTCGCCGGCAAGCCGGGCTGCTACAAAGGGCAGGTAAGCGGCGTTGGCGCGCAGCGCGCATTCAAGGGCGGGTTGCTGGGGCAGATTTAACGCATCACGCTGTTGTAGCAGCCCAGCTTGCTGGCGACCGGCATGACTCGGTGTTAAGGCCGGTCGCCGGCAAGCCGGGCTGCTACAAGGGGCGGATAAGCGGCGTTGGTGTGCAGCGCACATTCAAGGGCGGGTTGCTGGGCAGATTTAAAGCATCACGCTGTTGTAGCAGCCCAGCTTGCTGGCGACTGGCATGACTGGGTGTTACGGCCGGTCGCCGGCAAGCCGGGCTGCTACAAAGGGCAGGTAAGCGGCGTTGGTGTGCAGCGCACATTCAAGGGCGGGTTGCTGGGCAGATTTAACGCATCACGCTGTTGTAGCAGCCCAGCTTGCTGGCGACTGGTATGACTCGGTGTTAGGCCGGTCGCCGGCAAGCCGGGCTGCTACAAGGGGCGGATAAGCGGCGTTGGTGTGCAGCGCGCATTCAAGGGCGGGTTGCTGGGCAGATTTAAAGCATTACGCCGCTGTAGCAGCCCAGCTTGCTCGCGACTGGCATGACTTGGTGTTACGGCCGGTCGCCGGCAAGCCGGCCGCTACGAGGGGCGGATAAGCGGCGTTGGTGTGCAGCGCACATTCAAGGGCGGGTTGCTGATTTAACGCATCACGCTGTTGTAGCAGCCCAGCTTGCTGGCGACCGGCATGACTCGGTGTTAAGGCCGGTCGCCGGCAAGCCGGGCTGCTACAGCGGCGGGTGCATTACCCTGTGACGAAATGAGCGGTATTGGCGCGCAGTGCCCGGCTGCCCTCGCCTAGCCGGTCTGCTGCGTTGTGAACCTCTCGCGCCCCATCCAGCAAGCGCAGCGCCGCTTGGTCCACCTGCTGAATGTTGCTGCTCACTTGGTCTGCCGTAGCTGCTTGCTCGTCCACGGCGGTAGCGATTTGCGCCAGGGTATCGTTCACTGCCTGCGCTGCACGGGCGATTTCCACCAGGTTTGTGCCAAGGCCGGTCACGGCTGCGGCGTCCCCTTCGGCCTGCGCACAGGCCGCTTGCATCAGGTCCACGGCATGCTGCACGGTCGCCCGCAGGCTTTCTACCGTGGTCACGATCTGGGAGGTCGAGGCTTGCGTGCGTTGGGACAGGCTGCGTACCTCATCGGCCACTACCGCGAAGCCGCGCCCCTGCTCGCCTGCACGGGCCGCTTCGATCGCGGCGTTAAGGGCAAGCAGGTTAGTTTGCCCGGCGATGCCACCGATCACATCGACCACTGACTGGATCTGCTGGCCCTGCTCGCTGACCCGGCCCAGCGCCTGTGCAGTAGCGCCCAAGCGTTCGTTGAGCTGCTGAATATTGCGCGTGGTCTGCTCACTCTGGCGTGTGCTGTCCACCGCGATTTGCTGGGTGTGCCGCGCGCTACTGGCCGCCTCTTCACAGCTGCGGGCCACGCCCTGGGACGTCGCCGCCAGTTCGGTGGCGGCCGTAGCAATCTGGCTGACCTGCAACTGCTGTTGCTCGACGTCCCTCAAGGTGTCACTGGCCTGTGCGGCCAGCGTAGACACCGAGCCGCCCAGTGCGTCGGTTTCTCGCCCCACGCCCCCCAGGCTGGTACGCAATTGCAGTACCGCGCTGTTCAATGCCTGAGAGATGGCAGCCAATTCATCCCTGCCCTCTACCGGCACCTGCACGCGGAGGTCACCATCACGCAAGGACTCTGCCAACGTGGTAATGCGTGCCGCGCTGCGGCGGATCGCTACTTGCACACAAATGAACAGGTACAGCGAGGCTAGCAGCAAGACGGCAAACCCAACCGCGATCGGAATAAACTCGCCAAGTGTTTTAGCGTGGTAATACGCAAGCTGTCGATCCAGTGCCGTCAAGGAAGCCACCCGCAGTGCCGCTACCTGCTGGCCTAGCGTGTCGATCGCGGTGTCGAACTCTGCAGCGGTCAAATTCACCGTACCCCCGAACAGCCGCTCGTCCAGCAGCTTGAGCACGCTGTCCAGCGTCATCGTGGTCTGCCCGTACTGGGTTTTCCAATCCGCCATGTTGCCTGGCAGGCGCTGGTTCAGAGCCGTACCGCTTTTCAACACCTGCTCTCGGGCATCGTTGATCCGGCTGCGCAGGTCACGCAGTTGTAACCGGCTCTGCATGGTGAACTGCCCTGAGGCCACGGACGCCTCACCCACGGCAGCCAACCTGCCTACGCGCTCGTTGAGGTCAGGGGCGCACTGGGTGGCCATCTCCATCAACAGGTAGCTTTCCATCCAAGGGTCCAGAATCAGGCCGCTGTCCATGGTCAGCTGCTCGCGCAGCAGCTGCAGCACATTGATCAAGCCGGTGAAGCGGTCGAACCCATCAGGCCACCAACCCAACCCACGCAGGGACTTCAAATCGACGCCCACTGCCCCTTCTTGTAGCGCTTTGTAACGATTCAGCGCATCAGGGCTGGCACCGGTATCACTCAACACCTGCCCTAACTGTTCCAGGGCGTGGGTGAGTTGAGGGCCAGTAGCCTCTAAGGCGCTGATGGCAGCCTTCGCGGCTGGCGTAGGCTCACGCAGGATATCCACAGCCTTCCAACGCGCGGCTTGCAGCCGCTGTTGGTTCAAGGCCTGGTCTACCGCTTCCAGCGCTTCCAGCTGTTTAACGCCATTACGCTCGCCATTAATCACGGTCAGGCGTGCATGGTAACTGTTGCCTAGCAGGATCAGGCTGGCGATAAGTGGGAGCACGAACAGCAGGAATAGCAGCCGGAACTTACCGGCGAACGTGAATCGGCCTAGCAGGCGGATTCCGGGTGAGAGCAAACTGTACATGTCCGATAGCGCTCCTGGACAACGGCTAAGCCCGGCTGGGCGGCACACTGGTTAAACGTTGCAAAAATCACACCTTATGGCCGCCCGAACAGCGATATCATATCGCCATATTAGGATCGGACGCGTGCACTCTCCATGATTGCTCTTGCAATCGAGTCCAGGCTCAGCACCTGGCGGGCTGCGCCCAGCTTGATCGCCTCACGCGGCATGCCAAACACCACGCAACTGGCTTCGTCCTGAGCATAGGTGTCGGCGCCTGCCTCCAGCATTTCTTTCAGGCCTCGTGCACCGTCATCGCCCATGCCGGTCATGATGATGCCGGTGGCGTTGGCGCCGGCACACCGGGCGACCGAGCGAAACAGCACGTCCACCGACGGCCTATGGCGATTCACATGGGGCCCGTCCATGATCTGTACGTGGTAAAACGCGCCGCTGCGCTTGAGCACCATGTGCCGCCCTCCCGGCGCGATCAACACCTCGCCAGGCAGCACCCGGTCGTTGTTCGAGGCCTCACGCACTTTGACAGCGCACAGGCTGTCCAGGCGTTGGGCGAAAGACGCGGTGAATTTCTCCGGCATGTGCTGCACCACCACAATACCCGGTGCCGTGCGCGGCAAGGCCAGCAACACCTGCTCCAGCGCTTGGGTACCGCCGGTTGACGTGCCGATCGCGACCACTCGTTCAGTGGTGCGAGCCATGGCCTGCGCAGGGCCACATGGAGGCAGGACGGCATCGGCGCTGAGCCGCTGGGGTACCACGCCGGCGGTAGGCCGCGGACGCAAGGCGCGCACGTTGGCCTTGGCCGCCGAGCGCACTGCCCTGACCAGTTCGCCTGACGACTGCAACAGAAAATCCCGAAGCCCTACCTTGGGTTTGCTGATGATGTCTGCTGCACCCGCCGCCATGGCTTGCAGTGCTGTCTCGGTGCCGCTTTCGGTCAACGTGGAACAAATCACCACGGGCGTCGGACGCTCAGCCATCACCTTGCGCAAAAAGGTCAGGCCATCCATGCGAGGCATCTCGATGTCCAGCACAATGACGTCGGGCCAACGCCGGGCCATTTTATCCAGTGCAAACAAGGGGTCGCTGGCCGCGCCTATGACTTCCATGTCCGGCTCATCCTCCAGGATGGCCTGCATGACCTGACGCACAACCGCTGAGTCATCCACGATCAGCACCCCGATGGTGGCGCGGTTAACGTTCATGGCTTGCGGTACATTGAGGGCGAAATCAATTCAAGGGTGTCGTTTACGCCATTGAGGCTTTCGGAATGGCTGATGATGAAGTGCCCGCCACGGCGCAGGTGCGGCACCAGCCGATCAATGACCCTGCGTTTGGTAGGCATATCGAAGTAAATCAATACGTTGCGTAGGAAAATCACGTCGAACTCACCCATCTTAGGCAGTGCCGCGTTGAGGTTGACCTGCACGAACTTCACCCGCTCGCGCAGGCTGCGTTCTACCAGAAAGGTACCGGCCTGGTTACCTATGCCCTTGAGGCAATAGCGCTCAAGCAATTCCCGGGGCAAGTTACGCCCACGCTCCATGGGGTAATGCCCGCGTGCAGCTTTTTCCAGCATGCGGGTGCTGATGTCCGACGCCACCACTTCCCAGGCGCCGGTGTCGAGCGCGTGATCCAGTGTCATGGCCAGGGTGTAAGGCTCCTCACCGGAAGAACAGGCCGCGCTCCAGATCCGGAATGGCCGGCCCGGCCGCGCTCCGGTAGGCAACTGCTCGCGAAGGAAGTCGAAATGCTTGGGCTCACGGTAAAAATAGGTTTCGTTGGTGGTGAGCAGGTCTAGCGCGACCTGCGCCTCGCTGACCCCCTGCGCGCTGGTAATCAGCCGAAAATACGCGCCGTAGTCGGGCAGGTCGTGGTCCCGCACCCGATTAGCCAGGCGCGACGCAACCAACGCCTGCTTGGCATCGCCCAGGTAGATACCCGCACGGCTGTAGAGCCAGGTCTGAAACTGCTTGAATTCGCCTTGGCTCAATGTTTCCACGGGTTACCCCTGGCCGTCGGTGGCATGTGCAATCGCCGTCATGTCGTCCACGCTCAGCACTTGATCGACATTCAACGCAATCACGAAGCGATCGTCGATCCGGGCCATGCCAGCGATGAAGTCCACACGAATGCGCGAGCCGAAGCTGGGCGGTGGCTCGATGGCGGAGGCGGGAATCTCTACCACGGCGGACACCGCATCCACCAGCAGCCCGAAGACCAGCGCCGGGCCTTCCTCGGCAGCGACTTCCAGGATCACGATGCAACTGCGCCGCCCTGCCACGGCGGGGGGTTGGCCGAAGCGTGCGGCCAGGTCTACCACGGGCACCACCGCGCCGCGCAGGTTGATTACCCCGCGCACGTACACGGGCATCATGGGCACCACGGTCATCTGGGTGAGCTCTATGATTTCCTTGATGCCTTGAATGGCCAGGGCATAAAACTCACCGTTGAGGCTGAAGGTCAGGTATTGGGCATCGGTCCCGGCCGTTGCCATCGAAGTAGGCGGCTGTGCGGTCATGGCTCACCTCAGAAGCGGGTAAATTCGGCTTCGGATACATCCTGGGCCGGGCCATTGCGGCGACGCGGCGCCTTGGCGGGCTGCTGCGGTGCGCTGGGGCGTTGACGAGACGACGGCGGCGAGAAGGCTGCATCGTTGGAGACGATGAAGAAGCTCATCACTTCCTGCAACTGTTCGGCCTGCGCACTCATTTCCTCAGCAGTGGCCGCCAGCTCTTCGCTGCTGGAGGCGTTCTGCTGAGTGACCTGGTTCAACTGCACCATTGCCAGGTTGATCTGGGCCACGCCTGCCGATTGCTCCTCAGACGCTGCGCTGATTTCCTGTACCAAATCCGATGTCTTGTTGATGGACGGGACCATTTCAGAAAGCAGGCCACCAGCACGTTCAGCCAGCTCTACGCTGCTACCGGACAGCTCGCCGATTTCTTGCGCGGCCACTTGGCTGCGTTCGGCCAGCTTGCGTACCTCGGCGGCCACCACGGCAAAGCCTTTGCCGTGCTCACCCGCGCGGGCTGCTTCGATGGCCGCGTTGAGCGCGAGCAGGTTGGTCTGGTAGGCAATGTCATCGATGATACCAATGCGCTGGGCGATCTTCTTCATGGCCGACACCGTGGCCTCTACCGACTTGCCGCCCTCGGATGCCTCGCGTGCAGCCTTGCTCGCCATGCCGTCGGTGACCTTGGCGTTATCGGTGTTCTGGTTGATGCTCGCGGTCATCTGTTCGATGGAGGCGCTGGTTTCCTCGACGCTGGCCGCCTGCTCGCTGGTGGCCTGGCTCATGGACTGAGCCGTGGCGCTGAGCTCTTCGGAGGCACTGGCCAGGCTGTCGGCAGCATGCCGCACCTCGCCGATGATGCGGCCCAACTGGCCCGACATGTTTTTCATGGCCAGCAGCAGCTTGCCGGTTTCGTCATGACTGCGTACTTCAACCTCGCCGGTAAGGTCACCTTTGGCCAGGCGAGTGGCAATGTCGACCGCCACGCCCAGTGGGCGGGAGATGCTGCGCGATACGAACCATGCCAGGAACAAGCCAAGGGCGATGGTGCACAACAGCACGGCGATGATGGCGCGGCGGGCGGTGTCGAAGGTGTGTTCGGCCTGGATGCCCCCTTGCGCAGCGCCGGTATCGTTGAGCTCGACCAGCTTGCTTAGGGTGTTGGCAGTACCGTCGAACACGGGCTTGGAGTCCACCGCCAGCATGGTCCTGGCCAACTCTTTATCGCCATGACGAGACAGTTGCAGCACTTTTTGGCTAAGCGCCAGATAATTACCGTATTGGGTAACGAACCGCTGGTACAGCTCAGTTTCATCAGGCCCAGACAACAGTCCCTTGTACTTTTCAATGCCATCGTCCACCGCAGCTTTGGATTGAGCCAGGCTTTGCTCCATCTCCTGCATATCAGCATCGCTATCAAACAGAATGTGCCGCGCCTCGCGAGTACGGTACTGGCTAAGGTTGTAGCGCATCGCAGCCGCCACTCGCATGGAAGGTATCCAGTTATCCGTCATCTCGCGGCTGGCGTTGTTCACGGCGCCCAACTGCAGCACTGAGAACACGCCGAGTACCGCGCACAGCGATAGCACCAGCACAAAGGAAGCCAGCAGCTTCACGGAGATTTTCATGTTGTAAAACCACTTCATGTTGACACCTCGGGACGATCCCTGGCCTTAAACGGCTTGACGAATGATCTTGGATTGATCTGCCGGGCCTGCACCTTGGCCTCCCTGCTCGATCAGGTTCTTCAGCAATGCGGGTATATCGAGGATCAGGGCTACGGCACCACTGCCCAGCACCGTTGAGCCACTGATCCCGCGCACCTGGGCAAACAGGGGGCCCAGCGGCTTGATCACGGTTTGGTATTCGCCCATCAACTGGTCGACCACGACGCCAGCCTTGAGCCCCTGGGCCTTCACCACAACGATGTTCTCGCGCCTGGCAGGCTCTCCGCTCAAGCCCAGGTAGTCCCGGAGGAAGACGAGGGGCAACACTTCTCCGCGCAGCGCTACATGGCCCTGCTCACGAAATTGCGCGCGATTGGCTGGGGGCAGCTCGATGCATTCCTGCACCACGTCCAGCGGCACGACGTAGGCACTGCCTGCACTGTCGATCAATAACCCGTCGATCATGGCCAGGGTAAGGGGCAATCGAATCCGCACCCGTGTGCCTTGGCCTGGCTCGCTGCTCAGGTCGATGGTGCCGCGAAGGCTGGTAATGTTGCGCTTGACCACGTCCATGCCCACGCCCCGCCCGGAGAGGTTGGTCACGGCTTCGGCCGTGGAGAATCCAGGCTCGAAAATCAGCGCGTACAGTTCGCGTTCGGTAGGTTCGGTGGCGCCGATCAGGCCACGCTCGCGGGCCTTCTGCAGAATGCGGTCGCGGTTGAGCCCGGCGCCGTCGTCAGCCAGCTCAAGCACGATGCTGCCTGCGTCATGAAATGCATTGAGGCGTAAGTGCCCACGGGCGGCCTTGCCGGCGGCCAGGCGCACGTCGGGCTTTTCAATACCGTGGTCCATGGCATTGCGTAGCAAATGCATCAGGGGGTCGCCGATCTTTTCGATCAGGGCCTTGTCCAGCTCCGTGTCGCCGCCACTGACGATCAGTTCGATTTCCTTGCCCAGCTCCTGGCTTACATCGCGGACCACCCGCTGGAAACGGTTGAAGGTTTCACCAATGGGCACCATGCGCATGGCCAGCGCACCGTCCAGCAGGGCTTCGAGCAGCGCGCTGACTTCGCTGTTGGCTTCGATCAGTTGCTCGTCGCCGACCTGCCGCGCCAGCAGCTGCGCACCCGCTCCGGCGGTGAGTAGCTCGCCCGCCAGGTTGATCAGTTCTTCAAGCTTGTCTGCGCGCACGCGGATATACCCCCCGGCGCGCGACTCCCGGGCCGCCGGGCTGGCTGTTGGCCCAGCCGGCACAGCAACCGCAGTAGTTACTGGTGCTGGCGCTGCAGATAACGCCTGCGCTATCGGAAAGGTGCCACAGCGCAGCAACGCCGCTTGCGTCCAGGCGGCCTCATCGCCCAATTCGCTTAGCCATTGCTCATACTGCTCAGCGGGCGTATGAGGCGCAAAGATGCGCAGGCGGCATTCGTCACGAATGAACTCAAAGGTTTCGGCAATGGTTTGCTCGTCGCGGTCGGAGCGCAGTGCGATCTCAAAGCCCAGATAGCAGCTTTCAGGGTCTAGCGTGAGCAGGCTTTCGGGCTGCTGATACACCTCGGTACCGGTGCGTTCACCGAGGGTATCGAGGTAGCGCAGGAAGGACAGCGGGTCCATGCCATTACGGAAGGTGTCAGTGCCGAAGCGCACCGAAATGTGCCAGGCCGCGAGGGTGCCGGTAGCTTCATGGGCTGCCTGGGGAGCCGCCTGAGGGGCTGCGCCAGCGCCTGGCGCCGCGCCAAACTGGCTGAGGCGTTCACGTAGGCTGTGCTCGCGGGCCAGTACCTCGGCCGAAGGCACCTGATTGTTTACCGCCACGATTTCAAGCAGCTCGCCCAGGTGATCTTTACAGGCCAGCAACAGTGCCACCATGTCGCGGGAGACCACCAGCTTGCCGGCCCTGAGCCGGTCGAGCAGGTCCTCGACAACATGAGCGAAGGCCACGACCGGGTCTAGGCCAAAAAGCCCTGCAGAGCCTTTGATGGTATGCGCGGCCCTGAAAATCGCCGCCAACTCACTGTCAGCGTCCGGCTGAGCCTCCAACAGCAGGAGCGCTTGCTCCATGTCGTTGAGCAGCTCCCGTGCTTCGGCGATAAAGGTCTGTAGGGCAGCGTCGAGGTTCAGCGGCACGGCGATATCCTGCTAAGCGGTTCAGGCCACGACGTGGTCATCGAAAGCGGCGTTGAGGCCGCACAAGGTCAAGGCTTCGTTCACAGCAGGGCTGCGCCCCGTCACCGTCAGGTGATGGCCCGTGGTTGTCAGGTGCTGGCGCAGCATTAGCAGCAGCTGTAACCCTGCGCCATCGAGTTCGCTCACGTCGGCGAGGTCTAACTGCCACGCGCAGGGTTGCTCCAGCCAAGGCCGTAGCTCGCCGTGCAGCTCCAGGGCGGTGTAGATCGTCAGGTCCGATTGCACCGCCACCTGCAGTGATCCGTCTACGCTGCGAACGTCGATCATGGCAGGATCAGTTTGGCGACAGCGGCCATCATCTGTGCAGGCTGGAACGGCTTGACCACCCACGCGCGTGCACCGGCTGCCTGGCCTTCCTGCTTGCGGCTTTCCTGAGACTCGGTAGTTAGCATGATGACGGGCGTAAACTTGTACGCCGGCAGCTTTTTAAACTCCTTCACAAACGTGATGCCATCCATGTTGGGCATGTTCACATCACTGATGACCAAGTTGATTTTCTGCCCTTTCAGCTTGCCCAGCGCATCTTTGCCATCCGACGCCTCGATGACATCGTAGCCTGCGCTTTTCAACGCGATGCCTACGACTTGCCGAATACTTGCCGAGTCGTCTACTACCAGTACTGTCTTAGCCATTGGGCCCTCCTAAAAAAACGTAATCGAATCATCCTGGGGCGCGCTGGCGGCAGTGCCGCGGTGGTTGTTGCGCTGCTCCTGCATGGCATAGGAGCGTTCCATCTGAGCGAGCCACGCTTTCACATCAATGTGCAGCGGCACACCCGCAGCCTTGCTGTCTTGAATTTGTCGGTTCAGGTCATTCAGACGGTCGGTGACCTGGGCCAGAATCTGGCTCACACGGTCTTGGAACTGCAACGCGACCAGCACCTCGCTGACCTCCGCACCGATACCTACGCTCTCGTTGCGCAACAGGTCGGCAGAGCCGCGCAGCTCTTCGGTAATGGCGGCAAAACGGGCAAGTACGCCTTCGATAGTGCCTTGGGCCTGGGTGACGATGTCGCTGTTGCGCTCACTGTTTTCCCCTGCCACATCAACCAGGCGGGTAATGGCACCGTTGATGATGTCGACCTTGGCGGACATCTTCTGGCCTGTTTCGCTAGACTGGCTCGACAACGAACGCACCGCGTCTGCGACCACCGCAAAGCCACGCCCCGCTTCGCCTGCACGCGCAGCCTCGATGGCGGCGTTAAGGGCCAACAGGTTGGTTTGCGCAGCAATAGCCGCAACCTCTGCGGCCATGGCGCGCAATTCGCCGGTGTAGCTGGTGAGGTTGCGTACTTCGCCTAGCATTTCATCCCGGCTTTGCTGGGAGGTGCGTAGCGTGTCGACCACTTGGTGCAGGTCTGCGTCGTTCTGCCCCAAGCCTTCGCCGGTACGGCCACCCTCCCCGAAACTGCCAGCGGCCTGCTGTGAAGCCCGTACGGTTTCGTGCAAACGTGAGGCAATGTCTACGAAACGCTGGGTAAGCGCCGTGACGGCGTCTTCGGTTTGTGTACGTGAGGTGTCCAATTGACGAACCCAGACCGGCAAGGCTTCGGCACATAACTGTTCAACGCTGGAGCGTTCCAACGCGTCACCCGCCGGGCTCGATTGGCTGTGCTGGGCGTGCAGGGCTGCAAGTGCCCGCTGGGCAGATGCCCGTGCACCACGGGCAATCAACAGAGCAGCGCCCATCGTGGGAATCGCAACCGCCGCCACGGTGACCCACAAGGCGGCAGGCTGCGCGAAGACCACCAAGGCGCCTACAGACACCACTGTGGCGAGTGCGCCCAGGACAAACGCTGGCCCTGTATACCCCGGCGCCTGCGGCACGTCGTTCCTGTCCATCGAAAGCCCCTTGGATTCATACCGGCGGCAATGCCATAAGTACTGTGTTTATCTTTACTAGCCCATAAAACTTTACAAAGCCAATTGACCGTTCGTCACCAAAGTTACATTACTTATACATACCCTCTACGCTCGGGCGCGGCGCTAAGACAAAGCGGTCAAGTGGGGTTCTTGTATAAAATCTCTATGGATCCAATGTTTTGAATGGCACTGGGTGTCTAGGCCTTGGTGGTAAAAGCGCCCTACACAAAATAAGTTTTGTACAAGATTTTTGGCACCCTACTAGCCCCGGCTTACGCTGCCGTTGGGGCGATCTGCTCTCAAGCGCACGTGGGGTAGCCATACAGATCAAGCGTTTAGGGCGCTTTTTTTCAAAAAAACGTTCCTTGCGCTTGACACATAGCTCGCTGACACGAATAATGCGCGCCACTTGGCTACATAGCTCAGTTGGTTAGAGCATAGCATTCATAATGCTGGGGTCCGGGGTTCAAGTCCCTGTGTAGCCACCAAGCACGGTTTAATCTGCAATGCAGTGACAACCACAAGAAAACCCGCTTAGTGCGGGTTTTTTTGTGCCTGTTGATTAATAAGCCGTGTTAATCGAAATCCGCCTTTGGCCGGGCGTGGTAATAGGCCATGGCTGCACCTACGCCCATCACGATAATTGCGCCAAGGGCACTGGCCAGGTAGTCAAGCAGAGAACCAGCCGAGGGTACCCACCGGGCTATGGTCGGGTCTGACAGGGCAAGGCTAACTGCAACCCAGCCTATCAACCCGCCGCCCAGGGTAACCACCGCCGGAAAGCGCTCCATCAACGCCAGGATGACGCGGCTTCCTATCAGGATAAGCGGGATGCTTAGCAACACCCCCGCCGCCACCAGGTACAGGTTGCCATTGCCCGCTGCCGCAACGGCCAATACGTTGTCCAGGGACATCACCGCGTCGGCCACAACGATAGTTTTGATCGCAGCCCATAGGTGAGCGCTACTTTTTACGTCGGGGTCGTCATCTGTAGCCGCAATCAGGCGTATGCCAATCCACAGCAGTAGCAGGCCAGCTACGAGCTTGAGCCAGGGCAGTTGTAGCAAATGCATGGCGAAGAACAGCAAGGCTACCCTCAGAACGATGGCACCCACCATGCCGCCCCAGATGGCTTTGCGCCGCTGATGAGGCGGGAGCTGGCGACAGGCCATGGCAATCACGATGGCGTTGTCGCCTCCCAATAGCAGATCCAGCAGTACGATTTGTAGCAAGGATGCCCACAGTGTAGGGTCAGCCAACCACGTCATTCTTAACTCCTATCGCCTTGTGCCCGCAGAGCGCCGCGCCTGATCAACTGTGACAGGCACGCTGTACATTCGCTCCACGGCGCTACGCTTTAGGGGCTGGCTGCGTGATTACCTTGCACCTTTACAGGACGCCGCATGCCATACGGGCACCGCCACCGCCCAAGGCTTGAGGCATGTCCGCATGGTTGTCGCCGCCCGCATGCACCATCAATGCATGGCCTTCGACCTCGCTGAGTTTTTTCAACCGAGGGGCCAGCACTGGGTAAGTGGCCGTACCGTCGGCATTGACGTACAGCGCAGGCAGGTCCCCCAAGTGCCCTTCACCGTAGGGGCCCAGGTGCTTGCCGGTCTTGGCAGGGTCCAGGTGCCCGCCTGCGGCCTCGGCGGGGGACATCTTGCCGTCCTTCATGGCAGGGGCGCAACTGCCGTTCTGGTGTACATGGAACCCATGCACGCCTGCGGGCAGGCCTCTGAGGGCGGGCGTGAACACTAACCCGTAGGCTGTTTCTTCTACCTTGACCTCGCCCACTGACTGCAACGGCCCCTCAGGGCCGGCCATATTCAGGGTGACGGTTTTACTGGCCGCCTGTGCGCCTACGGTACCTGCCATCAGCAGGGCCGCCATCCACGCAGATGCTTTCATATTGCCTCCAGGGTTATTGCATTCAGTTTCATGTTAGTGGGCTTTGAGGCCAGAGGTTCGCGGGGTATTAGTAGCCAATTATGTCAATGGTCGCAGACGGTACTGGGGTGGCAGGTGCTCCAGCCCGCTGATGGTGGTATCCAGGCTCTTCCAGCGGCCGTCTTTGATGCCATAGATGCACCCGTGAATCGACAGGCTTTGGCCGCGGTGCCAGGCGTTCTGAACAATGCTGGTATGGCCCACGTTCGCTACTTGTTGAATCACGTTCAGCTCGCACAGGCGGTCGACCCGTGCCTCTTCGGTAGCAAGCTCGGCCAAGGCATGGCGATGGTCGTAGTACAGGTCACGGATAGACCTTAGCCAGCCGTCAATGAGCCCCAGTTGGCGGTCCTGCATGGCCGCACGCACACCTCCGCATCCGTAGTGCCCTGTAATCAATATGTGTTTTACCTTGAGTACATCCACTGCGTACTGGATGACCGACAGGCAATTGAGGTCCGTTTGAAGGACCACGTTGGCGACGTTGCGGTGAACGAACAGGTCGCCTGGCAGCATGCCAACGATTTCATTGGCCGGCACGCGCGCATCCGAACAGCCGATCCAGAGAAACTCAGGTGTCTGTTGTCTGGCCAGCTTGGCAAAGAAGTCCGGGTCCCGTTGGGTAATGGCGTCCGCCCACCGGGCGTTGTTGTCGATCAGTTGTTGTAAGTCGTTCATGGTCAGGCCTCCAGTACGATGCGCCAGTATGACTCTGCGCTGCTTTGACAAGTCACGTCACCGCCAGCGGGCAGTTGATTGAATCTTGCCAAGCGGGGCGAGTCCACCCCTTAAGCGCACTCATTGGAGAATCACCATGGAACCCAAAACCCGCGGCTTGCATGAGCCGCAACCTAACGAAATCGACACGACCGAAGACCGTATCGGCTCCGTCCACCCTCTGGATTTCAATGACCCTAACGACAATGGCCCCGCCGGTTTCACCGGGGACGGGTTGGGGGATGACTTTGATGCTTCACCCGAACGCGTGATGGAAGCCGGGCTGACCGGCGCCTCGACCGACGATCATCATCAGACCATGGATGACATGAGCCCTGAAACGCTGATCCGTGAGGACGGCGCCGAGTCGCCCGAAGAAAGTGAGCTGAGCAGCGCCCCGAACGACTTGCAACTCAACACGGTGGATGAAGATGAGATCGGTGGCGGGGATGGCCTGGACGAGGCGGAGCTGGCGCACCTCGACCCGCTCGATGGCAAGAAGTGGGACGGCGAAGCGGATTAAACCAGCGTACAGGCCATGACCAGGGCGTCTTCACGCCCACCCGCGGCGGGGTAGTAATCCCGCCGCCTACCCACCTCGTTAAAGCCATAACGGTCATAAAGCCGGTATGCAGACTGATTGCTCGCCCTGACTTCCAGAAAGCATTCCTGCCCATTCAGGGCCATGGCCCTGTTCATCAAATGCTCAAGCAGTTGTAGGCCTAACCCACGGCCTTGGTTCTCTGGCTTTACCGTGAGGTTAAGCAGGTGAGCTTCATCGATGATGACGTTGATAACCCCGTGGCCCACCAGTTGTTGCCCTTCGTACATCAGCCAGATTTCGTAGCTTTTAAGCCCATCCAGAAAAATGCCACGCGTCCAGGGGTGCGTGTAGGCGGCGTACTCGACTTTGAGTACGGCGTCGAGGTCTGCTTCGGTCATCAAGCGAAAGGTGACAGCGTTATTCATTCAGCAGGTATCCAGTGCGTCATCACGCGACGCATCGCGTGCCAGACGTCCGCCTTCTTATGCGGCTCATCCATAAGGGTTTCCAGCCCAGGCAACGCCCAACCGTTGCAGAGGCCGTCAATGGGTGCGTAGCGGTAAAGGCTGCTGTCGTCCAGGCCCCCGGCAAAACGAAGAGCGGGCAGGCCCACCAGCCACAGGCAATCGCAGGGGGCGGTTTCCAGCTGCGCGGACACGAACCCTTGCACGAAGTCCTTCGCGGCTTCTGGCCCCTGGTCAAGCGTGCCCTTGACCAGCAGTGGCCAACGCACTGGGTCCCCGATCAGCTGCGGGCTGTCCGGTAGGCCTGCGGCCCGTAGCATGTCCTTGAGCAACAAGTAGCCAGGGTCACGCGACTGAAAGGCATCCCCCGTGGGCAGCTCCGCCAGCACCAGGCAACGCCCTGCGCGTAATAGCTGCAGGGCGAAGCGAGGCACAGGCGTGGTAGTAGCCTTTGGTGCCTTGGGGGCTGCTGCCTCAACCCGCGCAAGGGGTGACTTGGTAGCGGACGGCCGCGGCAGCTCCGGCTTTAGCTTGGGCCGCTCCGGCTGAGGCTTGGGCCGCACCATAGGCGCGACTGCCTGGGGGGCTGGAGCCGCCGAGAGGGGTGGTACCTCAGGCGCCTGGACCTCGACACACTCCAACAGGCTTGCCGACAGGCTTGGGCGTGAGGGTGCCGCAAACGGCAACTCGGTGCGTGGCAACCATTGCACCACTTGCATGGCATCCAGGTAAGCGCGGCGGCGAGGTTCAGTTAGCACAAGCAAGCCATCGGTAGGAAATGTAGGGCAGCGATTCTACCTGTGTTGCCGCTATTTCACGACCACCCTTCCCCACCCTTTTCGCGTGATCGGGGGAGCCGCTACTGAAGCAGGGATGCGCTACAATCCGGGCTTTTTTCCAGCAACCGATCAGCAGACTCCATGATAGAACCCAAGCGCGTGCTGCGTGCCCTCGCCGAACATTGGACGTTGCTAGAGCCTCTGTGTGAACGCTTCGACCAAGGCACTTTAGGCTTGGCAGAGCTGCGCCTGCAGTTAGCTGCGCAGCAACGGGGCAGCACTGCCCAAGAGATCACAGCCTTGCTCGATCTGTGGATCCGGCTGGATATCCTGGTACCGGTAGCGCGTAGCCCGAACCGTTTTGAACTCAATGCACAGATTCATGACTTTCTGGCCTACCTCCGCCGCGAACACCGCCTGGGGCTGTGCCTGGAAATAGAAGCCTACCTGCGCCACCTTGAGCGCCTTGCGATTCATATTCAGGAGGCGTTCGACAACCGCGACGCTGATGACTTGGCGCGCCACTTGCGGCTGCTCGACATGCGCGTGCGGGACGTCCTTAAAAAGCTCGCCAACGATGAGCAAGCCTTGGTGGCAGTGGCCGAGCGGGCCAAGACGCGTGATCGTCATATACCGCTACGCCAACGCTATGCCGAAGTGCTAGCCACGTGGGACGAATACGTAGAGCCAATGATTGAGCTGGTGAGCGCGGACGGCGCCTTCGAGCGGGGGGTGTGCAACGTCGAGACCGTGCTGATACGGTTGCTGGGTGACCAGCAGCGGCTGGGCCATCTGGTCGACGATGACATGCTGATACGGACACACGCCCGTATCCTGGAAATGCAGAGCAATGCCCAACTGGCGCTGCGTCATGCTCGTGAACTGCTACTGCCGCTGCGCGAGGAGGCCCGCCGCCATAGCGCTGTCACACGTGGCGCTGCCTTGGCGCTGGCCGCTATACGACGTAAGGGCCTGGACGCTGTACCTCAGGCGGCCTTGCCTTTGTTCAGCCGGCCGCAAAGTAATTTCCTGGGCAATGCCAGTCAGGTAGAAGCCTATGTATACGCCCTGGCGCGGTTCGAATCCAAACCGGCCCCCTTTCCTCGGTCCGAGAAAGCACCCGGCACTGACGTACCAGGCCAGTCACCGCGCACGGTGCGCGAGATGGTTGCGCACTGTGAGCAGGCGTTACCGCTGCCAGACCTGATGACTTGGCTGCTGGAGCAAGCCCCTGAAGGCCATACCGATGAAGTGCTGTATTGGTTTTCCCGGCTTTCGCGTGACAAGCGCTTCGTTCGTCGTCGCTTGGAGCGGCGAGATTACCGTACCCATGAACATGCCTTGAGCCTACATTCCTTTGCCTTGTATTCGGCCGCCTCACCTCTACTGGCGGCCGATCAGCCTACCGTGAGCCCCACCCATGACGCTTGATCTGAGCGAACTAACCCACTTGGCGCCTATTTTCCGGGAGTTGTTCAAAGGCTTTCACGTAAGCCGCCGCGACCCCGAGCTGTACGCACAGTTGTCAAACCTTCAGGACGCTTACCGGGCGCTGTTCAAGGCACTGGGGTTCGAGCTGGTCTGCGACCCGCGTGGGTTTTACTACTTTGTTCCCGAGCAGGCCGCTGTTCAGGTCAACAAGACGGCACAGCGGCTTTCTTTGTTCACCTTTATCCTAGTAGAGCATCTGGCTGACCTGGGGCGCGACCCTGTCACCGTATTGGACGGTGGCAGCCTGGGGCGCGACGAGTTGCCTCCTCTACTAGAGAAATACCGGGACCTCTTCAGCCAGGCTGACGTACAAACCGCCGAAGAGTTGGAAGAAAAAATACTCCGTCGTATGGCGCACCTGGGCTTTGCCCACGAAGACCAAGGCGTTTACCGATTCCTTGCGCCCATGCATCGCTTCCTGGACGTCTGCCTGGCCGTACAGCAGGACCGCGATTTAGCCGCCAGCCTGCACACTGACTTGCCGCTACCGGCCCCGGCACTGGTTGAAGAAGACGCTGACAATCTGGCGAACAATGGGGCTGAAACAGAAGCGCTCGACGACGAGGCCAGGGCGCTGGCACGTGCCATTGCCCTGGAACAGGAGGAGAACACCCCATGAGTCAGGAACGCTACGGTATCCGTCGCTTTGCCCTGCTGAACACGGCAGGTTACAGCCTGGGGCTGTTCCCGCTCGAACACCCGCTGTCGGTGTACGGTGCCAACAACCTGGGTAAAAGCGCCTCGATCAACGCGCTGCAATTTCCTATTCTGGCCCGCATGTCCGACATGAGCTTCGGCAAATACAGCCTGGAGCAATCGCGGCGTTTTTACTTTGCCAGCGATACCAGTTACATCCTCTGCGAAGTGCAGCTTGCGCATGGCCCTCACGTTATAGGAGTTGTGGGGCGAGGGCCCGGGGGCGGTTTTGGGCATCAGTTCTTCGCCTATGCCGGGGCATTGGACTTGGCTCATTACCAGCAGGATGACACCTGCTTACGCCAAAAGGCATTGTTCGCCAACCTGGAACGCCACGGTTTGAAGGCGTACGAGCTCAAGCCTGATGAACTACGCAGGCTGCTCGTAGGCGGCCACACGTCCATTCCACTGGACCTGACACTTATCCCGTTGCGCTCAACCAGCGAGCAAAGCCTCAAAACCTTCAGGGCGTTGTTTATTAACCTGCTGCACATGCGTGAGATTACAGCCGCCAAGCTCAAGCAGCTTTTTCTCGATGCGTTCGAGCATAGCTTGCGCTCGGGTAGCGTCGATTACATTGCCGCGTGCGAAGAGGCGTTCCGTGACGTTCGGCGTATAGAACAAGACTACAACGCGTTAATGGCCGCTGGGCCACTGATCGACACCCTGAGCAATGGCGTACGCCAGCGTGACCACCTGCGCGGCAAGCTGCACCGCCTTTCGCCTGTGCTGGACCATTTGCTAGGCACCTGGTCAGCCTATGCAGGCGGCCGGCGGGAAGCGTTGTTGATTCAAGCGGAGCATTACCGCGATCAGCAGGATGTGCTACAGCAGGAGCAACGCGGCACAACCCAGGAGCTGATGCGGCTTGAGCGTGAGATCAGCGGCCTTCAGCGGTGGCAGGAGGCACTCAGCGCCCTACGCCATCGCTTTGCGCTCGTTCAGGATGCGCAGGTACTAGAGCGACAGCTAATGGCTGCCAAAGAGGCTCATGAGGAATTGGCAGGCGCACTGGCCCATGCGCGTCAATTCAGCAGCGATGACTTGGATGCTCGCGTTCGTGAACTGGAACACAGACTAAAAGCTATTCAGCAGCAGCTTGATCATGCGGACAACAACAGTTATGCCCGCTTGCGTGAGGAATTCTGTCAGCAGGACGTTGAACGCTTGATGCGCCTGTTCAATGGTGAAGTGTTCAGCCTGCCGCTAGGAGAGCACGGCATCAGCCTGGATGAGGGCGGTGGTTGGGTAAGGCCGTTGGAATCGTTGCTGCGCCACTTCCAAGGGGAGCGCTTCCACCTGGCCGGCTTGGGTATCGACCTGTCAGGCATCACCCCTCCTGCCTTGCATGCCTTGGCAGACCGCACCGGGTTGCGTGACCAAAAAGACCGGCTGGACAAAGAACTACGTCAGTTGAAGACGCAGCAGGTGGTCACCTCAGACCGCACGGCCAGTAAGCGCCAGGCGGATGAGCTGTATCAAAAGGTCATGGACGCACAGAACGCACTGGAAGATTTTCAACGCTGCCAAGCCCTTGCCGTTGACGAGCCCGGCAAGCTCGAAGCCTTGGCGCAGATGGAAGCGGCCCAGGATGAGCTCAAGCGCTCAAGTGACACCTTCGCTGAGCGGGTTCAGCAGTTGTCTGCCAAATTGCAGTTGGTCAGCCGCCAATTGGGCGACCTGGAAACCCAACAACGCGCGCTGGACGATGCGGTGCGTCGTCGTCACCTGTTACCAGCCGATATGCCCTTCGGCACTCCCTTCATGGAGCCCGTGAACGATGCCATGGACAACTTGCTGCCTTTACTCAATGACTACCAAGACAGCTGGCAGGCGCTGGTACGGGTTGAGGGGCAGATAGAGGCCCTGTATGCCCAAGTCAGGCTCAAGGGGGTTGCCAAGTTCGATAACGAGGACGATGCCGAACGCCGTTTGCAGTTACTCATCAACGCCTATGCCCATACTCATGATGAAGCCTTGACCTTGGGCAAGGCGCGGCGCGCAGCTGTCACCGATATCGCACGCACCTTGCGTAATATCCGTACGGATTACGACAGCCTTGAACAACAACTGGGGTTGTTCAATCGAGAGATCAACAAGCGGCAAGTATCAAACCTGGAAAGCTTCCGTATCGTGCTGGCGCCCAACCGGGAGGCACTCAAGCACATTGACCAGATCATCCACAGCGCTGGCCAGTATGAAGAAGGCGAAACCCTTTCAGTCTTTGATCTGCAACAGAGCGCTGAGCAGGATACCCAGAATGAAGAGGCCAAGGAGTACTTGGCGCGCTTGGTAGGCGCCAATCACAATCAGTTGGGTTTAAAGGACCTTTTCGAGCTTACGTTTGAGATCACCAAGGTCAATAGCCAACCGGTGGTACATACGGACATTGATGGCGCTGCTTCTAACGGTACAACCATGACCATTAAGGCGTTGACCAACATGTACCTGCTGCTTCACCTGATGGACCGGGAACGCGCCGGGCAAATTCGGCTGCCCTATTACCTGGATGAAGCCGCAGATATCGATGAGCGTAACCAGGCAGCACTGCTTGAAACCAGTCAGCAGTTAGGCTTTACGCCTATCCTGGCGTCTGTCAAACCGCAGGTCTCAGCTCATGTGGCTATCGACCTTGAAGGGGGAAGTGGGCCGAACGGCATCTACATTGATGAGGCTGACTGGACGTTTATCAACCGCCACGAGCCTGCGCCTCAACCCTTGAAGTAGCGGGCGCACTGTAGCGGCCTGGCCATGAGGGTCAGGCCGACTCAGCCAGAGGCTGGGCTTTTTAGCCCAGACAGACAAAACCCCTGACCGCAGTGCGATCAGGGGTTTTGGGTGTGAATCTTGACGATGACCTACTCTCACATGGGGAAACCCCACACTACCATCGGCGATGCATCGTTTCACTGCTGAGTTCGGGAAGGGATCAGGTGGTTCCAATGCTCTATGGTCGTCAAGAAATTCGGTAGCCGCGGCGCGTACACGTCGTGGCGAATCTGGGTATGTGAGTGTGCAAGCGTCTGGTGTGTCTTCACCCCTGCGCGCTGCCGTTGGCAGATTGCTTGGGTGTTATATGGTCAAGCCTCACGGGCAATTAGTATGGGTTAGCTCAACGCCTCACAGCGCTTACACACCCCACCTATCAACGTCGTAGTCTTCGACGGCCCTTCAGGGAGCTCAAGGCTCCAGTGAGATCTCATCTTGAGGCAAGTTTCCCGCTTAGATGCTTTCAGCGGTTATCTCTTCCGAACATAGCTACCCGGCAATGCCACTGGCGTGACAACCGGAACACCAGAGGTTCGTCCACTCCGGTCCTCTCGTACTAGGAGCAGCCCCTCTCAAATCTCAAACGTCCACGGCAGATAGGGACCGAACTGTCTCACGACGTTCTAAACCCAGCTCGCGTACCACTTTAAATGGCGAACAGCCATACCCTTGGGACCGGCTTCAGCCCCAGGATGTGATGAGCCGACATCGAGGTGCCAAACACCGCCGTCGATATGAACTCTTGGGCGGTATCAGCCTGTTATCCCCGGAGTACCTTTTATCCGTTGAGCGATGGCCCTTCCATACAGAACCACCGGATCACTAAGACCTACTTTCGTACCTGCTCGACGTGTCTGTCTCGCAGTCAAGCGCGCTTTTGCCTTTATACTCTACGACCGATTTCCGACCGGTCTGAGCGCACCTTCGTACTCCTCCGTTACTCTTTGGGAGGAGACCGCCCCAGTCAAACTACCCACCATACACTGTCCTCGATCCGGATAACGGACCTGAGTTAGAACCTCAAGGTTGCCAGGGTGGTATTTCAAGGTTGGCTCCACGCAGACTGGCGTCCACGCTTCAAAGCCTCCCACCTATCCTACACAAGCAAGCTCAAAGTCCAGTGCAAAGCTATAGTAAAGGTTCACGGGGTCTTTCCGTCTAGCCGCGGATACACTGCATCTTCACAGCGATTTCAATTTCACTGAGTCTCGGGTGGAGACAGCGCCGCCATCGTTACGCCATTCGTGCAGGTCGGAACTTACCCGACAAGGAATTTCGCTACCTTAGGACCGTTATAGTTACGGCCGCCGTTTACCGGGGCTTCGATCAAGAGCTTCGCTTGCGCTAACCCCATCAATTAACCTTCCGGCACCGGGCAGGCGTCACACCCTATACGTCCACTTTCGTGTTTGCAGAGTGCTGTGTTTTTAATAAACAGTCGCAGCGGCCTGGTATCTTCGACCGGCATAGGCTTACGGGGTAAACCCTTCACCTTCGCCGGCGCACCTTCTCCCGAAGTTACGGTGCCATTTTGCCTAGTTCCTTCACCCGAGTTCTCTCAAGCGCCTTGGTATTCTCTACCCAACCACCTGTGTCGGTTTGGGGTACGGTTCCTGGTTACCTGAAGCTTAGAAGCTTTTCCTGGAAGCATGGCATCGACCACTTCGTGTCCTGAGACACTCGTCATCAGCTCTCGGCCTTAAGATCCCGGATTTACCTAAGATCTCAGCCTACCACCTTAAACTTGGACAACCAACGCCAAGCTGGCCTAGCCTTCTCCGTCCCTCCATCGCAATAACCAGAAGTACAGGAATATTAACCTGTTTTCCATCGACTACGCTTTTCAGCCTCGCCTTAGGGACCGACTAACCCTGCGTCGATTAACGTTGCGCAGGAAACCTTGGTTTTTCGGCGTGCGAGTTTTTCACTCGCATTGTCGTTACTCATGTCAGCATTCGCACTTCTGATACCTCCAGCCAGCTTCTCAACTGACCTTCACAGGCTTACAGAACGCTCCTCTACCGCGTCACTTGCGTGACACCCGTAGCTTCGGTACCTGGTTTGAGCCCCGTTACATCTTCCGCGCAGGCCGACTCGACTAGTGAGCTATTACGCTTTCTTTAAAGGGTGGCTGCTTCTAAGCCAACCTCCTAGCTGTCTAAGCCTTCCCACATCGTTTCCCACTTAACCAGGATTTTGGGACCTTAGCTGACGGTCTGGGTTGTTTCCCTTTTCACGACGGACGTTAGCACCCGCCGTGTGTCTCCCATGCTCGGCACTTGTAGGTATTCGGAGTTTGCATCGGTTTGGTAAGTCGGGATGACCCCCTAGCCGAAACAGTGCTCTACCCCCTACAGTGATACATGAGGCGCTACCTAAATAGCTTTCGAGGAGAACCAGCTATCTCCGAGCTTGATTAGCCTTTCACTCCGATCCACAGGTCATCCGCTAACTTTTCAACGGTAGTCGGTTCGGTCCTCCAGTTAGTGTTACCCAACCTTCAACCTGCCCATGGATAGATCGCCCGGTTTCGGGTCTATTCCCAGCGACTAGACGCCCTATTAAGACTCGCTTTCGCTACGCCTCCCCTATTCGGTTAAGCTTGCCACTGAAAATAAGTCGCTGACCCATTATACAAAAGGTACGCAGTCACAGAACAAGTCTGCTCCCACTGCTTGTACGCATACGGTTTCAGGTTCTATTTCACTCCCCTCTCCGGGGTTCTTTTCGCCTTTCCCTCACGGTACTGGTTCACTATCGGTCAGTCAGTAGTATTTAGCCTTGGAGGATGGTCCCCCCATATTCAGACAAAGTTTCTCGTGCTCCGTCCTACTCGATTTCATTGACAAGAGATTTTCGCGTACAGGGCTATCACCCACTATGGCCGCACTTTCCAGAGCGTTCCGCTAATCTCAAATCAACTTAAGGGCTGGTCCCCGTTCGCTCGCCACTACTAAGGGAATCTCGGTTGATTTCTTTTCCTCAGGGTACTTAGATGTTTCAGTTCCCCTGGTTCGCCTCTTGCACCTATGTATTGAGTACAAGATACCCAGCTTGTGCTGGGTGGGTTCCCCCATTCAGAGATCTCCGGATCAAAGTCTGTTTGCCGACTCCCCGAAGCTTATCGCAGGCTACCACGTCTTTCATCGCCTCTGACTGCCAAGGCATCCACCGTATGCGCTTATTCACTTGACCATATAACCCCAAGCAATCTGGGGAGTACAGGTGTGAAGAACAACATTCGCTTTACCTTAGCCTGATCACACCAGCAGTGAAACTGGTCTGAACAGTCTATCTTTCTATCACATACCCAAATTTTTAAAGAACGATTCTGGAAAAGACCAGAAATCAACATTCAGGCCCCGGCACCTGAGGTGCGTGAGGGAATGCTCATTTCTAAGCTTTCAAACAGTGAAGGTGGTGGAGCCAAGCGGGATCGAACCGCTGACCTCCTGCGTGCAAGGCAGGCGCTCTCCCAGCTGAGCTATGGCCCCGCAATAATGCCAACCAAAAAAACTGGTGGGTCTGGGCAGATTCGAACTGCAGAAAAGCCACCTCACCGCTCTTTATCCAGGAGCATGGGGCGCGCTCTGCATCTGACCAGCCAAAACTGGTGGGTCTGGGCAGATTCGAACTGCCGACCTCACCCTTATCAGGGGTGCGCTCTAACCAACTGAGCTACAGACCCAATATCAGGGCATGCATCACTTAATCGTCTTTACAGTGAATCAAGCAATTCGTGTGGGTGCTTATGGGCGGCTGTGTCGTCGATTAAGGAGGTGATCCAGCCGCAGGTTCCCCTACGGCTACCTTGTTACGACTTCACCCCAGTCATGAATCACACCGTGGTAACCGTCCTCCCGAAGGTTAGACTAGCTACTTCTGGTGCAACCCACTCCCATGGTGTGACGGGCGGTGTGTACAAGGCCCGGGAACGTATTCACCGCGACGTTCTGATTCGCGATTACTAGCGATTCCGACTTCACGCAGTCGAGTTGCAGACTGCGATCCGGACTACGATCGGTTTTGTGAGATTAGCTCCGTCTCGCGACTTGGCGACCCTCTGTACCGACCATTGTAGCACGTGTGTAGCCCAGGCCGTAAGGGCCATGATGACTTGACGTCATCCCCACCTTCCTCCGGTTTGTCACCGGCAGTCTCCTTAGAGTGCCCACCTTAACGTGCTGGTAACTAAGGACAAGGGTTGCGCTCGTTACGGGACTTAACCCAACATCTCACGACACGAGCTGACGACAGCCATGCAGCACCTGTCTCAATGTTCCCGAAGGCACCACCTCATCTCTGAAGCGTTCATTGGATGTCAAGGCCTGGTAAGGTTCTTCGCGTTGCTTCGAATTAAACCACATGCTCCACCGCTTGTGCGGGCCCCCGTCAATTCATTTGAGTTTTAACCTTGCGGCCGTACTCCCCAGGCGGTCAACTTAATGCGTTAGCTGCGCCACTAAGCGCTCAAGGCGCCCAACGGCTAGTTGACATCGTTTACGGCGTGGACTACCAGGGTATCTAATCCTGTTTGCTCCCCACGCTTTCGCACCTCAGTGTCAGTATCAGTCCAGGTGGTCGCCTTCGCCACTGATGTTCCTTCCTATATCTACGCATTTCACCGCTACACAGGAAATTCCACCACCCTCTACCATACTCTAGCTTGCCAGTTTTGGATGCAGTTCCCAGGTTGAGCCCGGGGATTTCACATTCAACTTGACAAACCACCTACGCGCGCTTTACGCCCAGTAATTCCGATTAACGCTTGCACCCTCTGTATTACCGCGGCTGCTGGCACAGAGTTAGCCGGTGCTTATTCTGTCGGTAACGTCAAAACCGTTACGTATTAGGTAACGACCCTTCCTCCCAACTTAAAGTGCTTTACAATCCGAAGACCTTCTTCACACACGCGGCATGGCTGGATCAGGCTTTCGCCCATTGTCCAATATTCCCCACTGCTGCCTCCCGTAGGAGTCTGGACCGTGTCTCAGTTCCAGTGTGACTGATCATCCTCTCAGACCAGTTACGGATCGTCGCCTTGGTGGGCCTTTACCCCACCAACTAGCTAATCCGACCTAGGCTCATCTGATAGCGTGAGGTCCGAAGATCCCCCACTTTCTCCCGTAGGACGTATGCGGTATTAGCAACCGTTTCCGGTTGTTATCCCCCACTATCAGGCAGATTCCTAGGCATTACTCACCCGTCCGCCGCTCGCCACCAGGAGCAAGCTCCCGTGCTGCCGCTCGACTTGCATGTGTTAGGCCTGCCGCCAGCGTTCAATCTGAGCCATGATCAAACTCTTCAGTTCAATACTGCATGGGTTTTGAGAAAACCCTAAACTTGGCTCAGCAATCGCAAGACTTCCCGAAGGAAGCCACTCATTCGAATTTCTTCGTCTGAGTACTTGTGATGCTGATAATCATTGTGACAATCAGTCCAACTCACAAGCACCCACACGAATTGCTTGATTCATTTGTTAAAGAGCGGTGGTTGAGCTGTTCGCTTCAACCGAGGCGCGCATTGTACGCTAACCTTGCATCCTGTCAAGCGTTTATTTCTGAAGTTTCAGAATTTCTCGTTCAACTTCAACCACTTGACCGCTTCAGGACCTCTCGAAGCGGGAGGCGAATTCTACAGCACTACAACCTGCTGTCAACCACCTTTTTCACCGCGTTCGATCCGGAGACCGAAGCCACTTCCCGTCTTACCAAACCGCTAACTCATTGATATCCAAGAAGTTTGCCGTTCCGTTGTCGCTGGAAGTGGGGCGCATTATAAGGGGTTTCAGGAGGGCGTCAAGCACCTGTTTTCAAATTCGTCTTTTTATTTGGCCGACGTTTGATAAATCGGGCCACTGCAGGAATACGCAACGCCATGAGCGCCGCCCCTACTGACGCATAGACTGACCACTCTGCCCAGTTGGCCCTCACGATCCAGAGGAAATGCAGCAGCGCTAACCCAAGCGCGCCATATACAGCTTTATGCAGCGTTCGCCACCGAGAGCCCAGTTTACGCTGACTGGCCCGGTTGGACGTTACCGCCAGGGCCAACAGCGTGATCCATGCCAGCGCACCAACGATGATATAGGGCCGATTGCGTAGCTCTACACCCAGCTGACCGAAGTCCAGGCCGAGCACAAAAAACAGGTAGGCTGCCAAGTGGAGCACCGCGTAGGCAAAACACCACAGGCCCAGTTGACGCCTGACGACAATCCACCCACTCCAACCTGTGACTCTCTGCAAAGGGGTCATGGCCAGAATAATCAGGAGCAGGATAAGCGCGCCAAGGCCGAGCCGCTCCAGCAGTACCTTTCCGGGATCTGGCCCTAATGCGAAAACCCACGCTTGGTACAGCCAAAGCAATGGCCATACCGCAATCACTATAAACACCCCCAATCGAAAAAGCGGATAACGCATCAGTAGTTCACCTTCAGGTCCAACCCCGCATACAGAGAGGCAACTTCATCAGCGTAGCCATTGAACATCATGGTTTCCCTTACATTAGGCGCGAATAAACCACTGGGTAAACGGCGCTCCCTGGCCTGCGTCCAGCGTGGGTGATCAACCTGAGGATTGACGTTGGCATAGAAGCCGTATTCATCAGGCGCAATGGCTTGCCATGTGGTACTGGGCTGCTCCTTTACCAGGCTGATGCGCACAATCGACTTGATACCTTTGAAGCCGTATTTCCAAGGAACAATCAACCGAAGAGGCGCGCCATTCTGGTTAGGCAGTTCTTGCCCATACATACCCACTGCCAGGATCGTCAACGGATGCATGGCTTCGTCCAGCCGAAGCCCTTCTTCATAGGGCCACTTTATATAAGAGAAGCTGGAGCGCTGACCCGGCATGGTCGCAGGGTCTTGCAGGGTTTCGAACCGCACATACTTGGCTTGAGCGGTAGGTTCTACCTGCTTCAAGATACTGGCCAACGGGAAGCCGAGCCATGGGATGACCATCGACCATGCTTCAACACAGCGCAGACGGTAGATCCGCTCTTCGAGCTGATAGGGTTTGACGAAATCTTCCAGGGCGAACTTGCCTGGTTTTGCAACCTCTCCGTCGACGACAAGGGACCAAGGCTCGGTCACCAAGCTTCCAGCATTCTTGGCCGGATCGCTTTTGTCAGTGCCAAATTCGTAGAAGTTGTTATAGGTAGACGCATCCTTGAACGGCGTGATGCTCTCCCCTTTTGCAGTCACCGCCTGCCAGGCTGCATGCTCCAGCTTGCTCTTGAACCATGCCGGAGGGCTGCCTGCGGTAACGCCTTCATAGCTGGAGGCATCAGCGGCGCTCGCCCATGAGGGAAGCGCGGCGCCAGCGGCCAGCATAGCGCTGCTGGCCATCATCTTTCGACGTGAAAGGTAAATCGCCTCAGGGGTAACCTCGGACTCGTGGCACGCCGAGGCTGGAGGAACCTTGATAATCATGTTGCACGCTCCGTTCTGACAGTTTTAGAACCGTAGGACGGAGTGTGCGCTGATTTATTTCACTTGTGCCGACGAACACGCAACAAATGTTGTACGGGCCCAGAGGCGGCATATACCAGGAAGATCAGCAGGAGGATCTTCGGAGGGTCAATGAATACGACGGCAAAGACCAGGACCACAGCCAAGATAGCAACAAAGGGCACACGGCCTTTGAGGTCCAGCTCTTTAAAGCTGTTGTACTTGATATTGCTGACCATCAGCATGCCAGCGCCTGCAACCAGAATGGCCACCAGGAACGACAATTTGGCTCCGGGTATTTCAAGGTCGCTCAATGCCCAGACTACGCCCGCTACCACACCTGCAGCCGCAGGGCTTGCCAACCCAATGAAATAACGTTTGTCAGCCTTACCTACCTGGGTGTTAAAGCGCGCCAAGCGTAACGCAGCGCCAGCCACATAAATAAAGGCCACCATCCAGCCCACCTTACCCATGGCCCCTAATGCCCAGACAAAAGCTAGCAACGCGGGCGCCAGGCCAAAGGCAATCATGTCGGACAGCGAATCGTATTCAGCACCGAACGCGCTTTGGGTATTGGTCATCCTGGCCACCCGGCCGTCGAGACCATCCAGCACCATGGCCACGAAAATGGCGATGGCAGCGAAGGAAAAGTATTTAACAGCTTCTACCGAATTCCCTGCGCTAAGCGCGCTCTGGGCAGTGATCGAGTTGATGATCGAGTAGAAGCCAGCAAACAAGTTGGCGGTGGTAAAGAGATTGGGCAGGAGGTAAATACCGCGGTGACGGACTTTACGCCCCTCGGCATCCTGGCCCTCTTCAACGTGCTCGTCGATGGGCAGCAGGCTATCGGCATCGTAGGCCGGGTTCGGCTCTTCAGGGCGTTCGCTCATATACAGAGTACCTTGCAACATGTGAAAAATATCGACCTGCGTAGGAGACGAGGGTTCGCCTACAAACGTTGCAGCTTTATACCAGAAGGCGGCGCTGAAACGAAAAAACGCGGCCTAGGCCGCGTTTCCCGGTCATCGCATGAATCAGTTCTTAGCTTTGTCGACGATTTTGTTCGCCGAGATCCACGGCATCATGGAACGCAGCTGTTCGCCGATCACTTCGATACCGTGTGCCGCGTTGTTACGGCGACGGGCGGTCATCGACGGGTAGTTAGCTGCGCCTTCAGCAATGAACATCTTGGCGTATTCGCCGTCCTGGATGCGCTTGAGCGCATTGCGCATGGCCTGACGGGACTCAGCGTTGATCACTTCAGGACCGGTGACGTATTCACCGTACTCCGCGTTGTTGGAGATCGAGTAGTTCATGTTGGCGATACCGCCTTCGTACATGAGGTCAACGATCAGTTTGAGCTCGTGCAAGCACTCAAAGTACGCCATTTCTGGCGCGTAGCCTGCCTCGACCAGGGTTTCGAAACCTGCCTTGACCAACTCGACCGCGCCACCACATAGCACCGCCTGTTCGCCGAACAGGTCGGTTTCGGTCTCGTCTTTGAACGTGGTTTCGATGATGCCGGTACGGCCACCACCCACGCCCGCAGCATAGGACAGCGCAACGTTCTTGGCATTGCCAGACGCGTCCTGGTAGATCGCGATCAGGTCAGGAATACCCCCGCCTTTGACGAACTCGGAGCGTACGGTATGGCCTGGCGCCTTGGGCGCGATCATGATGACGTCCAGGTCGCTACGTGGAACGACCTGATTGTAGTGAATTGCAAAGCCATGGGAGAAGGCCAGGGTAGCGCCCTGCTTGAGATTAGGCTCGACCTCGTCCTTGTACAGGCGCGACTGGAATTCGTCTGGCGTCAGGATCATCACAAGGTCGGCAGACGCAACGGCACTGGCTACGTCAGTTACCTTGAGCCCGTGGGCTTCAGCTTTGGCTACGGTAGCCGAGCCTTTACGTAGGCCCACCACGACGTCCACACCGGAATCTTTCAGGTTGCACGCTTGTGCGTGGCCCTGGGAGCCATAACCGATGACGGCGACTTTCTTGCCCTGGATGATGGACAGATCACAGTCTTTGTCGTAATAAACTTTCATGAAATTCCCCTGGTTATGCTGGCCCGCAAGCCATTTACAAAATTGGATTAGATGCTGAGTACTTTATCGCCGCGTGCAATGCCCGTAACGCCGCTGCGTACGGTCTCGAGAATCGAGGCAGTGCCCACTGCATGAATAAAGCTGTCGAGCTTGTCGCTGGTACCGGTCAGTTGCACGGTATAAACGCTACTAGTGACGTCCACGATCTGGCCGCGGAAGATGTCCGTGGTACGTTTGACCTCGGCGCGCTGAGCGCCGGTTGCCTTGACCTTCACTAACATCAATTCCCGCTCGATGTGCGCGCTTTCTGACAAATCGACCAGTTTCACCACTTCAATCAGCTTGTTGAGGTTCTTGGTGATCTGCTCGATTACCTCGTCATGACCGAAGGTGGTCAGGGTGAGACGAGACAGCGTAGGGTCTTCCGTCGCTGCCACCGTCAGGCTTTCAATGTTGTAATTGCGTTGAGAGAACAGGCCAACTACCCGCGACAGGGCGCCAGGCTCGTTTTCCAGCAACAGGGAGATAATGTGCCGCATGGTCAGGTCCGCTCCGTCTTGCTCAGCCACATGTCACGCATCGCGCCGTCTTTGATTTGCATCGGGTAGACGTGCTCACTGGTATCAACCTGGATATCCAGGAACACCAGGCGATCCTTCATGGCAAACGCCTCGGCCATTTTGGGCTTGAGGTCTTTGAGATCAGTGATCCGCATACCAACGTGGCCATAGGCTTCAGCCAACTTGACGAAGTCGGGCAGTGACTCCATGTAGGAGTGCGAATGACGGCTGCTGTAGATCATGTCCTGCCACTGGCGAACCATTCCCAGAACGCCGTTGTTCAGGTTGACGATTTTCACCGGCAAGCCGTACTGCATACAGGTGGACAGTTCCTGAATGTTCATCTGGATACTGCCTTCGCCGGTAACGCACGCCACGTCGTCTTCAGGGAAGTTGAGCTTCACACCCATGGCTGAAGGGAAACCAAAGCCCATGGTGCCGAGACCGCCTGAGTTGATCCAGCGGTTAGGCTTGTCAAACGGGTAGTGCTGGGCGGCAAACATCTGATGCTGCCCTACGTCCGAAGTGATGAAGGCATCACCGTGGGTCACTTCGAACAGGGTACGGATAACCGTCTGAGGCTTGATGAGCGGGCCATCGGGCTGCTCGTAAGGGAACAGGCCGTGCTCACCGCGCCACTCCTCGACCTGCTTCCACCAGGCGGCGACTGCAGCCTGGTCGGGCGCCTGGCCCAACTCTTTATAGGCCGCGACCATGTCGGTTAGCACGCTCTCCACCGGGCCAACGATGGGCACGTCGGCCTTGATCGTCTTGGAAATGGAAGCCGGGTCGATGTCCACGTGGATAATTTTGGCATTCGGGCAAAACTTCGCCGCGCCGTTGATCACGCGGTCGTCGAAGCGAGCCCCAACGGCAAAGATCACGTCTGCGTTGTGCATGGCCATGTTGGCCGTGTAGCTACCGTGCATGCCCAGCATGCCGAGGAACTGACGGTCAGTGCCTGGATACGCCCCCAAGCCCATCAGGGTATTGGTGACGGGCGCATTCAATAGGTGCGCAAGCTCCGTCAGGGGCGCAGAAGCACCGCCCAGGATAACCCCACCGCCGGCATACACCACCGGACGGCGCGCTGCCACCAACATCTCGACGGCTTTACGGATCTGCCCCGAGTGCCCCCGAACCGCCGGCGAATACGAACGCAGCTTAGCCTTCTTGGGGTACACGTATTCAAACTTTTCAGCAGGGTTGGTCATGTCCTTGGGGATGTCGACCACCACGGGGCCCGGCCTGCCAGATTCAGCCAGGTAAAATGCTTTTTTCAAGATGTCCGGAATTTCCGACGCGTGCTTGATCATGAAGCTGTGCTTCACGATGGGCCGGGAAATACCAATCATGTCGGTTTCCTGGAACGCATCGGTACCGACCATGGTGCTAGGCACCTGCCCGGACAACACCACCATGGGAATAGAGTCCATGTAGGCGGTAGCGATACCGGTGATGGCATTGGTAGCGCCAGGGCCGGACGTTACCAGCACGACGCCGGCTTTACCGGTCGCGCGGGCGTAACCGTCGGCCATGTGCGTGGCCGCCTGTTCATGGCGGACCAGAATGTGCGCGACCGCGGGTTCCTTGAACAAGGCATCGTAGACATGAAGGAGAGCACCGCCAGGGTACCCATAGATGTGCTTGACACCCTCGTCTCGCAAAAAGCGGACGATCATCTCAGCGCCGGATAAGAGCTCCACGTTGTTCACCTCTAAAACGCCAGAGTACCGCCTGGGTGGCGGATCTATTAGGTTTACTGCCAAGCAGAGCATGAGCGACGGTGGTCGCCGACTACGTCAGCACTGACTGAGCAAGTATTGGGACTTCCCCAAGTGTTGCGGGGGGTTCCCACCCAGCGCGAGGTAACGCGTTGCGGGTGTAACAGGTCGGCGCGGGTATGCGCCTCATGATCTGCTGGGCGGGCCTGCTTCTGGCAGTCCCTCACAGCGGACTTTGGATTGTTGTAAATAGCCCCCTTCAAGTCAAGCGCTCTGTTGGCTTTCTGCTTCTGTGGTAATTTGCTCGCAGCCTTTTGAATGAATGGAGCAGACATGCGCCTCACCTGCCTGGCAGCCACGTTGCTGCTGTTGATGACAGGGCCGTCATACGCGGCCCAGGTCTATAAATGGGTAGACAGCAGTGGCGTGACCCACTTCGACGCCAAGCCACCCATCGGCCAAGCCGCTACACCTATCGATACCCATGCTCCGCCGCCGGCAAGCCCACCCAAGACCAACCAGGACGGGGACGAGGACAACGTCGACAACGACCCAGAGCAAAAAGCCGCTAATGCTCAGGTGCGGGAGCAGGTGGCCGAACAGGAAGAGAAAACCAAGGAGTTCTGCCAACAGGCACGTACCAACCTTGCGCAGCTTAATAACAACCCGCGGGTACGTCAGGAAGTGGACGGCGAGTTAAGGCGTCTGACCGAGGAAGAGCGAAAAACCCAGATTGCCGATACGCGAAAGGCCATCGCCGATCAATGCCGCTAAGCCAGCCAGCGGCATTGGATGGATTCAGGTGGGCCTTGCCTCAGTGATAAGCAGGTCGAATTGGCGCAAGGAGGTCATCAGCGCGTGGCCCTGGCCTGGTCGGCTGGCGTAAACCATCTCCGCCATGGCCAGGATGCCGGAGGTTGCAGGCAGGGGCAGACCGTTTTCAATGATGAGTTTCATGCGGGGCAGGAAAATCCACTGCAACCACTGCTCGAACGACAAGGTATCGACGCTGAAGGGCTCCTGGCTCGCCAAGGCTGCAGGGCTGGGCGATTGTTCCTCCCACTCGCCGCTTTGCCGCAGGGCCTGCTCAATGAGCAGCAGTTGATCAGCGATAGCAGGCAACCGGCTGTCCATGTCGATCAGCCCCGCGCATTCTTGCGGGCCAGGGCGGCGCCAGCGGCATCACCCTGTTTCTCGCGCGCCTGGGCAATGATTTCCCACAGGCGCGCCTGTAAGTCTGGCCGGCCATTGGCGTAGCTCATGGCCCTGCGCGCGAACTGTTCCGCCTGAGCGGCGTCGCCTTGGGCAAGCCTTACCTGAGCGAGACGAAAGAGCACCTGAGGCTCGCGCGGGGCGATGCGCTGTGCCCGCTCAAGACTGGAAGAGGCGCCGTTCAGGTCGCCCCCGCCTTGCTGTTGCTGGGCGGTAGTCAGCAAGGCCAATACCGGGCCATCGAGCTGCTCGTCCGCTGACAGGCCACCACTGGCGCGATTGCTGGAAGGGATGCCACTGGGAGCGGCAGGGGCCGGTGCATAACTGCCTACCGAGGGCGGTGCAACGCTGGGGCTTGGCGCCACGGCTGCAGGCCCGCTGGTAACCGGGCCAGGCACGATGGGGCCGGTGCTGATAGGCGCACTGGTACTGATAGGTGCATTGGACGTAGGCACCATGACCATCACGCCACTGTCTTGTGGCGCAGCCTGTACAGGAGCGACAGGCACTGGCGCGCGATACGTCGAGGTGCGCTTCGCTGAGACACGCTCGTTATTCGACACCGCCGAGCCCTGATCCACGACAGGAATCGAACCGCGCGGCACGCTGGCACAACCGTTCAGCATCAGGGCTGCGATTACTACAGGAAACCACCACTTGTTCACGTTTGCTCCTCGAATCAATTGAGCCACCCTTTAATCCAGTCCATGACTGGTGCTGGCGCATCCTGGCCGGCATTACAGGCCACGCCGGAGGCGGGCTCGCTACCGCGGATATACGGCATCTGTACAGCGTTTGGGCACCCCTCGGCCGACCCCTGGCCGGTCTGGGCATCCACCCAGGCCAGCACAATGTTATCCGGCACAGCCATGTTCAAGGGTAGCGGGTCGGCCTTGCGCATGAAGTTGGTCCATACCTGCAGGGCACCCGTAGCGCCGGTATAGGGTGTCTTGCCGTTATCGTCACGGCCCATCCATACCACGGCGAGCAGGTCCTGACTAAAGCCTGCGAACCAACTGTCTCGCGAATCGTTGGTAGTCCCCGTTTTACCCGCAAGGTTCAGCGACGAAGGCAATACGCTGTAAGCCGAACGCGCCGTACCCTCGCGTACCACACGCTGCATCGCAGTCTGGATCAGGTAGATGCTCCCAGGGTCGAACCGCTGCTGGATCTGGAACGGATAGCGCTTGAGGGGCTCACCTTCGGCAGTTAGCACGCTACGGATGCCCCTCATGGGTGTGTTGTACCCCCCATTGGCAATGGTCTGATAGACCGTTGCCACCTGCATCGGGCTCATGGCCCCTGCCCCCAGCAGCATGGAGGGGTAAGCTGGCCAGTCAACGTCTACGCCAAGCTTGCCAAGGGTCTTGAAGACATTAGGGATGCCAACGTCCAACCCAAGGCGAGCACTTGAGAGGTTGTAGGAATGCGCCAAGCCCTGATACAGGAAGATGGTGCCGTTGGAGCCGCGCTCATAGTTTTGTGGCGACCACACCTGGCCATCCGCCCCCTTGATCGAGAAGGGCTCGTCCTTTATCCAACTGGTGAGGGTGTACTGGTTGGGCTTTTCAAGTGCGGTGAGGTAGATCGCAGGCTTGACCAGCGAGCCGATGGGCCGCACTGCATCCAGCGCGCGATTGAACCCTGCGAACCCTGGCTGACGACTGCCCACTAGCGCTTGTACTTCGCCGCTTTCTGGGTTGGTAACCACCATGGCGGTTTCCATGGCAGCGCCCCCTTTGCGGGCAGAGAAGCGCTTGAAGCTTTCACTCACGGCCGCTTCGGCCTTCATCTGCAAGATAGGGTCGAAGCTGGTAAAGATACGTAGCCCTTCGCCCGTGAGGTCTTCATCGCGGTAGTCTTCTTTGAGCTGACGCTTGACCAGGTCCAGGAACCCTGGGAAAGAGCTGTCGGCCAGGCTGCCGCGCTGGGTAACGCCCAAGGGCATTTTCTTGGCCGCAGCCACCGCTTCGGCCGACGCGACGCCTTGCTCCTGTAGCAGGTCCAGGACCAGGTTACGGCGCTCAAGCGCCCGCTCCGGGTTGCGCCGCGGGTTGTAAGACGATGGCCCCTTAACCATCCCTACCAGCAAGGCCACCTGATGCAGGCGTAACTCGGACAGCGGCTGGCTGAAGAAGAACTGGCTGGCGAGCCCGAAGCCATGGACAGCACGTTGCCCGTCCTGGCCAATGAACACCTCGTTAAGGTACGCCTCAAGGATTTCCTGCTTGCTGTAGTGAATCTCCAACAGCACGGCCATCATCGCCTCGGTCAGCTTTCGGCTCAGGCTGCGCTCATTGGTGAGATAGAAGTTTTTGACCAACTGCTGCGTAAGGGTACTGCCACCCTGGCGCGCGTGCCCGGACGTGGTATTTATGTAAACCGCGCGCGCAATGGCCTTGGGCGAGACGCCGAAGTGATGGTAGAAATCCCGGTCCTCGACCGTAACCAGGGTTTCGACCAGGTACGGCGGAACCTGGTCGAGCTTGATAAGAATGCGGTCTTCAAGATTTTTCGGGTAAATACCGCCGATCAACAAGGGCTCAAGGCGAACCACAGGCAGCTTGGCGTTTCCGGCGCTGCTCAGCTCGGCCACATAGCTCCCGGAGAAGCGCACCCGTACCGGCCTGGCCTGCTCCAGCCCTTCATAGAACTGAAAGCCACGGGTATTGAGGGACACCGTGCTACCTGAAACCGCCACCTGCCCCGGCCCGTCCACGGCGTTTACACGCCGATAGCCAAGGGCATCCAGCTCGGTGAGGAAATCCTTGAGTTCAAGCTTTTGCCCTACGAACAGCTCAAGCGGCCGTGCGTAGACCTTGGCAGGGATCGTCCAGCGTTTGCCAGAGAATTTATCCTGCACCACGGCATCGAGGTAAATGGCCACGCCCGCGAGGGCTACGAGCCCTACCAAGGCGAGTTTCATGGCCCAACCGAGCCAGGTACGGGCACGCCGTGAGGAGGGGCGAGAGGGTTTGCGAGGGGATCGGCTACGTGTCATGGCGGCGGATTATACGCAGTTTGCGCAACGGCAAACAGAAACCTCATGACGGTTTGCAGCACTGGCTCAAGCCGCCATAATGAACGGCAAAGCCCCTAGACCGCATAAGGATTTCTCGTGAGCCAAGCCCTCATTGCCGCGCTGCAGAACCCGGCGCTTTACCCGCATCCGGTAGAGGCGTTCGACGTGATCGAAACGCATATTTCCTGGGTAGTGCTCACAGGTACATACGCTTACAAAATCAAGAAGCCTGTCAATTTCGGCTTTCTTGATTTCACCACCCTCTCTGCACGCCAGCACTTTTGTCAGGAAGAACTGCGCCTGAACCAGCGTCTTGCGCAGCGCCTGTACCTGGAAGTAGTGCCGATTACAGGAAGCGACAGCGCGCCTGTGCTGGGCGGTGCCGGCGAGGTCGTCGACTATGCGGTGAAGATGCGCCAGTTTCCACAACGCCAACTGCTCAACACCCTTCAGGCACAGGGCGAACTGAGCAGTGGGCACATCGATGACATGGCCCGGCAGATGGCAACCTTTCATGAGGCTACGCCCAAGGTGCCTTTCGAACGCAGCGAGGGGTCACCCGATAGCGTGATGGCCCCAGTGCTGCAAAACTTCGAACAGGTTCGCCCCTTCCTGTCAGACAGCGCCGACAGGCTGCAGCTCGAGGCCTTGGAGGCGTGGGCAAAGGCTGAATACAGCCGCTTGCTACCCTTGCTTACCCAGCGCAAGGCAGGCGGCTTCATACGCGAATGCCATGGCGACCTTCATTTGGGTAATGCCGCATTGATCGACGGCCACGTGGTGATTTTCGACTGCATCGAATTCAATGACCCTTTCCGCATGACCGACGTGTACGCAGACATCGCCTTCCTGGCCATGGACTTGGAAGACCGGGGGCTCAAGTGCCTGGCATGGCGGTTTATCTCCTACTACCTGGAGCTGACCGGCGATTACGCCGGCTTGCCGCTGCTCAACTTCTACAAGGCCTACCGTGCCATGGTCAGGGCCAAGGTTGCCTTGTTCAGCATGCCAGCCAATGCCGATGGCTTGCAGCGTGCTACCGCCATGCGCCAGTACCGCACCTATGCCACCTTGGCCGAACGCTACAGCGCTATTCCTTCACGTTTCCTGGCAGTCACCAGCGGCGTGTCGGCAGTGGGCAAGAGCCATGTGGCGCTGCGCCTGGTCGAAGGGCTCGGGGCTATCCGCGTGCGCTCCGATGTAGAGCGTAAACGCCTGTTCTCTTCCGCAGTTGCCGATACCGAGGCGTTGTATGCTGCTCAGTCGAGTGAGGCTACTTATGCCCGGCTGCATGAGCTGGCCACCTCTATTCTGGCGGCCGGCATACCGGTGGTGATTGACGCTACCTACCTCAAGCAACCACAGCGGGCCGCAGCCCAAGCCATCGCCCAGGCCCAGGCCGTTCCCTTCGTGATTCTCGATTGCTGCGCGCCTCAGCCGGTGATCGAAAATTGGCTGAGCCAACGTCAGGCACAGGCCAACCCAGACCCATCAGACGCTACGCTGGAGGTCATCTTCGCTCAGGAACGTGACCGCGACCCCCTTTCTGGCGAAGAACGACTGGCGGCCCGCACGGTAGCCACCCATGATGCACATAGCGTAGACGCGGTGCTTGAGACCATGCGTCAGCGACTGCCGGGCCTATGACCTGAGCCGGGCGTGAACCAGCTCACACCTTCGCCTCCAGGGTGGTGTCATTATGATGGCGCCACCTACTCACCAGAGACACTGCCATGACCCAGCCTCGCTTGATCGATTCCCCGCTTTTCAAGCTTGTCAAAGACGAGAACATTCAGGCGTTCAACGAGGAAAAGCGCCTTGCAGGAACGGTGGACTTCACCAGCGGTGATTTTCGAGGCCTTGACCTGCGCATGCTTGATGCAGAAGGCGTGAATTTCAGCAATGGCTATTTTCGCTCGGCCGACTTGCGTGGCATTGACTTCCGCGAAGCCTGCCTGGAAGGCGCCTCGTTGGCCCATGCGCAGATTTCCGGTGCCTACTTCCCAGCCGAACTAAGCGCAGATGAAATCCTCATGTCAGTGAACTTCGGCACCAGGCTGCGCTATCGCACGAAGTAAGCAAGGCCCGCTAAACTGCCCTCAAGGCCGCAGTGTGGCCGCTCAACCAGGAGCGTGGATGAACGACGAGCTGCAGGACCTGCCAAACCTTGGCAAAACCTCTGCCCAGTGGCTGCACGCCGTAGGCATACACAGTGCAGCGGACCTTCGTCGCCTGGGTGCGGTGGACGCATACCGCGCGGTCAAGGCGCGTGGGTTTCGAGCCTCTAAAGTGCTTTTATACGCCATCGAAGGCGCGCTGCTGGGTATCCATTGGAACGACCTGCCTTCCGAGCGTAAAGAAGCGCTCAACAAAGCGTTCGAAGCTCGAATGCCTTCACACCAAAAAACCTAACCTCCACCGCGTACCGCGTGAGAACGAACCATGTATGTCATCGGGGAGCAATCGGCGCTTGCCGAGCAATGGGTCACACGGCTACAGCGCACCGGTGCGCAACTGCTGGAGGGCGCGCAGCCGGCCGCCGAGGTGCTTGAAGTGGCCGCTGGCGCACCACTCGATAGCCATCTGGCCCACACGTTCCTGTACCTGGTGGAAGCCGGTTCGGTAGAGCTAAGCCTGAACGGGCGCAACCTGTTCTTTCTCAGTGCCGGTGACGTGCTGAACCTGGCGCCCCTGCCCAAAGAGGTGCTGTGCCAGTATCGAGCCGCTGCGGCCCTTCGCCTGCACGTCTACGAACGCTCGCATGCCCTGGCCCATATCGCTGCGGCAGGGCGGGTAGGCTTATTGACCGAGTACTTGAGTGGCCAGGCGTGGTTACTGGCAGAGGCCGTCACTCGCTGGAGGCCTGCCGACCTTCAAGGGGCAAATGACATCAGGCAGTTTGCAGCAGGTGAAGTGCTTATTCGGCAAGGGGACACACCCGATCATGTGTTCATCATCGTAGAAGGGTATGCCGAGGCATTTGTGGATGGTGTGAAGGTAGGCGATGTCACAAAGGAAGAAATTTTCGGGGCCATGGCGGTATTTACCCAAGAACAACGCACCGCCACCGTAGTTGCCAGCACCGCATGCAGGGTGGCGTCCATTCCGTGTGAGCAGTTCATGGCATTGCTCGCGACCAACCCCGGTATTGCCCATAGCTTGATTGAGAGCATGACCAGGAAAATCAACCACTTGAACCAGCAACTCACTCGACCAGGAAATTAAAAGCAATAATTCTCATCTGGCACTTGACTCTCAAATGAGAATCGTTATGATTATCGCAACTGGTCGCGAGATCAGCCGATAAGCAGCCCGGTGGTTCGGACTCAGCTTATCTCCTCATCAGGCTAATCACGGTTATTGACCCGGCACATGCCGGGTCTTTTTTTGCTTAGCCATAAGCAGCGGCTAACGTTTGGGGCATTTATCTGAAATGCACGGGCAGCCGTCGGTCTATAACAACGGCCTCGGGCGTGAGCTGCACACCATAGGCCAGCACCTCTACGCCCTCAGCCACAGCCGCCGCCAATGCCTGCGCGTAAGCATCGTCGATTTCATGTGCAGGCCTTACCGCGTCTACTCCTGTGAGGTTGACGCAAAATAGCTGCACGGCCCGAACGCCCTGGCGCGCCAGCGTAGCTAATTCACGCAGGTGCCGCGCCCCGCGCTGGGTGACCGAATCTGGGAATGCCGCTACCCTGGTGTCGCCGAACCCCAGGGTAACGCTCTTTACCTCGACATAGGCTTCACCGTTGGGGTAATGGAGGTGAAAGTCCACCCGGCTGTTTTCTTCCCCATACCGCACTTCCCGGCGCAGTGCGGTAAAACCGGCAAGCTCAGGAATGCGCCCTGACAGTAATGCTTCTTCCACCAGCTGATTGGCGCGCCCCGTATTGATACAGGCCAGCCGGCCTTGAGGGGTTTCGGCGATTTCCCACGTGCCCGGCAATTTACGCGCAGGATTGTTGGACCAGCTGAACCACACCTGCCCACCCGGCTTCATGCAATTGAGCATCGAGCCGGTGTTGGGGCAATGCAGCGTGATGCAACTGCCGTCAGCACGCTGCACATCGGCCAGGAACCGCTTATACCGACGCAACAAGACACCGGATTCCAATGGAGGGTCAAAGCGCATCAGCCCTTCCACCGCTGCAAGCCCCGGGCGATTCGCTCTACGGCCTGCTCCAGCCGGGGGAGCGCCTGTGTATACGCAAACCGCACATGCTGACGGGCCAAATGTCGGCCAAAATCCAGCCCTGGCGTAAAGGCTACGTACTCCTGCTCAAGGAAGAACTGAGAGAACTCAAACGCGTCACCGCCAAACCGACTGATGTCGGCATACAGGTAGAACGCGCCTTCAGGCTCCACGGCAATGTCAAAGCCCAGGCTGCGCAGGGCAGGAAGCAGAAAATCGCGACGCTGATGAAACGCTTCACGACGCTGCTCGAAAATGTCCAGCGTCGCGGGCTCGAAACAGGCAAGCGCGGCATGCTGCGCCATGCTCGGCGCACTGATGTAGAGGTTCTGAGCGAGCTTCTCAAGCGAAGGCACCGCTTCAGTCGGAGCCACCAGCCAGCCAAGGCGCCAGCCGGTCATGCCAAAATATTTCGAGAAACTGTTGAGCACATAAGCGTTGTCGTCGACCTCAAGCACGCTTCGGGCTTCCATGCCATAAGTGAGGCCGTGGTAGATTTCATCCACCACCAAGTGCCCTCCCCGCTCGCTGATCGCTTGGCTTAATCCACCCAGCGCCTCCAGCCCAAGCACAGCGCCGGTTGGGTTGGCGGGCGAAGCCACCAACGCCCCGACCGAGTTCTCGTTCCAACACGCCGCCACCCGCTCGGGGGTAAGCTGGTAGTGCTCGGCCGGGCCTACCGGCACCAGTTGCGCCTCGCCCTCGATCAAGCGAAGAAAGTGCCGGTTACAGGGGTAGCCAGGGTCGGCGAGCAACCAGTGCTGGCCTGGATCTACCAACAGCGCACTGGTCAATAGCAATGCACCAGATCCGCCGGGCGTGATCAGAATGCGCGCAGGGTCGATGTCCAGCCCATAGCGAGTGCCATAAAACCCGGCAATGGCCTGGCGCAGCGCAGGTAGCCCGCGGGCAGCGGTGTACCCCGTATGGCCGGCGGCAAGCGCCGCCTGGCCCGCTGCCACGATGGGCGCGGCAGTTACAAAGTCCGGCTCGCCTATTTCCAGATGGATAACGTCATGGCCTTGCGCCTGCAGCTCGTTGGCACGAGCCAACAGGGCCATGACATGAAAGGGTTCGATCGCGCGGCTTCGCGCACTGTAGAGCGTGGCCATGGAGCTGCCTCGGGTGGCGTGGCAAAGCCCGATTCTACGGTAATCCTTTGCCTGAATGCGCGGCGTCATGCGGCCGTGGAATGATCCGCCGTCGCGGTTGTCCAACCGCCTTGCACAGCCAAATCAGGCAAGACAACCGGGAGTAGCGCACCCCGATTTGATCTGGTAAGTTCGCCCGCTTGCAGTCGCGGGGCCGGCGGTCGCCGGAGATGGATCATCCCGCGCAGTGGATTAGAAGAGCGAGAGGCGGTCACTCATGCCCACCAAAGAAAACCAGCAACAAAGCACAGGCCTGGCGAATGGTTTCAAGCCCTATGAAGGTAAAAAGGGCGAGGAATACATGAGCGAAGGAATGCGCGCTCACTTCACTAAAATCCTGAATCAGTGGAAGCAAGAGCTGATGCAGGAAGTTGACCGTACCGTCGATCATATGAAAGACGAGGCAGCCAACTTCCCGGACCCCGCCGACCGGGCTAGCCAGGAAGAGGAGTTCAGCCTCGAACTGCGTGCACGTGACCGTGAGCGCAAACTGATCAAGAAAATCGACAAAACCCTGCAGTTGATCGAAGACGAAGAGTACGGCTGGTGCGATTCGTGTGGCGTGGAAATCGGGATTCGCCGGCTGGAAGCCCGTCCCACCGCTGACATGTGCGTAGACTGCAAAACCCTCGCTGAAATCAAAGAGAAGCAAGTCGGTAAATAAGCTGTGCTGGGGCGCGCTCACGCGCCCTGGCCTGGCTGGCGCGACCCTTCCACCCCTGGCACGCCCTCATCATGACGCCCTCGCGCATCGGTCGATTCGCCCCAACCCCCAGTGGTCTTCTTCACTTCGGCTCTTTAGTGGCCGCAGTGGCGTCCTTTGCCGATGCGCGTGCCAACGGCGGCCAATGGCTGCTACGCATGGAAGACATCGACCCGCCCCGTGAAATGCCCGGTGCCAAGGCAGCGATTCTCAGCACCCTGGCCGACTACGGCTTTGAGTGGGACGGGCCCGTGCTGTACCAAAGTGAGCGCCACACGGTGTACCAGACCGTGATAGATCGCTGGCTGCAGCACGGGCTGGCCTACGCCTGCACCTGCTCGCGCAAGGCGTTGGAGCCTTTCAAGGGTATCTATCCAGGGTTTTGCCGTGACGCAGGCCATGACCCTGAAGGGGCGGCCATTCGGTTACGTGTGCCTGAGTTGCGCTATAGCGTCCAAGACCGTCTTCAAGGCTGTTTCGCACAGCATTTGGGTAACGAGGTAGGAGACTTCGTGATCCGGCGCCGGGATGGCCTTTATGCCTACCAACTGGCCGTAGTGTTGGATGACGGCGCTCAGGGCGTCACCGATATCGTGCGTGGCGCCGACTTGCTGGACTCTACGCCCCGGCAACTTTACTTACAGGAATTGCTAGGCCTGCCCTCTCCTACTTACCTGCATGTGCCGCTAGTGGTGCAGCCCGATGGGCACAAGCTGGGCAAAACCTACCGCTCTGCCCCCTTGAATACACAGGACGCGGGCGCGCAGTTATTGCGAGCGTTGCGGGCGTTGGGGCAGGCGCCGGTACCCGCCCTGGAGGGTGCCGCCCCGTGCGATATCTTGGTCTGGGCTGTGGCGCACTGGAACCTCAACGCCTTGCCACGCGCCCGCACCCTCGCCGAGGCGGCACTGCGCTGAAGCGGTAGGCAGCCAGGCAGGCATCCGCTACCATCCCGGCAGCCCTGAAGCGGCACACCTATCCGCCGCCCTTTGTGTGACGAGGCCAGCATGTATATCTATCGCTTGGTGTTGCTGCTGGTCGTCGGCATCTACCTGTTTTCCCCTGCCATCATGGACTGGTGGATCGAACCTACGGGTGCGTGGTACCGCCCTTACTTGCTGTGGCTGATCCTCATCGTGGTCGCCTTTATCCTGCAAAGCCAGAGAGACGCCGATGAGCTTTAGCCTTACCCAGATACTCCTGGTCAGCGTCGTCTACTTATCGGTACTGTTTGGCGTGGCGTGGGTGAGCGAGCGCGGCCTGATACCTCGATCGATCATCCGCCACCCGCTGACCTACACCCTCTCGCTTGGCGTATACGCCAGCGCCTGGGCGTTTTATGGCACGGTGGGCTTGGCCTACGAATATGGCTACGGGTTCCTCGCCTGTTACCTGGGGGTGTCCGGGGCATTCTTGCTGGCGCCCGTGCTGCTGTACCCCATCTTGAAAATCACGCGTACCTACCAGTTATCCTCGCTGGCAGACCTGATCGCGTTCCGTTTTCGGAGCACATGGGCCGGCGCCCTCACGACGCTATTCATGTTGATCGGCGTACTTCCCTTGCTGGCGCTGCAGATACAAGCGGTGGCGGATTCCATCAGCATCCTCACGCAGGAGCCCATGAAAGACCAGGTGGCCCTTGGTTTTTGCGTCCTGATCACGCTGTTCACGATTTTCTTTGGCTCCAGGCACATCGCCACGCGCGAAAAACACCAAGGCTTGGTGTTCGCCATTGCATTCGAATCCGTCATCAAGCTCATCGCGCTGGGCGGGCTGGGCCTGTATGCCTTGTACGGGGTATTTGGCGGGCCACACCAGTTGGAGCTGTGGCTCATGCAAAATCAGATGGCCCTGGCGGCCCTGCACACGCCGCTCCAGGAAGGCCCATGGCGTACCTTGTTACTGGTATTTTTTGCCTCTGCCATCGTGATGCCGCACATGTACCACATGGCTTTTACCGAGAACCTCAACCCGCGCGCCCTGGTCAGCGCCAGCTGGGGGTTACCGTTGTTCCTGCTCCTGATGAGCCTGGCGGTACCGCTGATCCTGTGGGCAGGGCTGCGCCTGGGTGCGCCTACGTCACCTGAATACTTCACGCTAGGCGTAGGCATTGCCTCCAACAGCAAGGCCCTTGCGCTTCTGGCCTATATAGGAGGCTTGTCAGCCTCGACCGGGCTCATCATCGTCACCACGCTGGCGTTGTCGGGCATGGCGCTGAACCACCTGGTACTTCCCCTTTACCAGCCGCCAGCGGGTGGCAGTATCTACCGGTGGCTGAAGTGGACCCGTCGCGGCCTGATCGTCGCGATCCTGATGGCCGGGTATGCGTTTTACCTGATGCTGGGTAACCGCCAGGACCTGGCGCACCTAGGGATCGTCGCCTTTGTGGCAACCCTGCAATTTCTGCCCGGGGTGTTATCAGTGCTGTACTGGCCCACGGCCAATCGACGAGGTTTCATCGCGGGGTTGCTGGCCGGTGTCGCGGTGTGGTCGGTCACCATGCTAATGCCTTTGGTAGGTGACGTAGCAGGTTTCTATATTCCCGTGCTGGACGTCATCTACGTATTGGATGACACCAGTTGGCACATGGCGGCCATCGCTTCCCTGGCGGCAAACGTTTTGTTATTCACCTTGGTGTCGCTGTTCACCGATGCAGGGCCTGAAGAGGCCAGCGCTGCAGAAGCGTGTGCCGTAGATAACGTGCGCAGGCCGCAACGCCGTGAGCTGCACGCGACATCGCCTCAAGAATTTGCCACTCAACTGGCCAAGCCCCTGGGTGCCCGTGCCGCGCAAAAAGAAGTGGAGCAAGCCCTGCGTGACCTGTACCTGCCGTTCGACGAACGCCGGCCTTATGCGCTGCGCCGCTTACGCGACCGTATCGAAGCCAACCTGTCAGGCCTGATGGGGCCGAGCGTCGCGCAAGACATCGTCGAGACGTTCTTGCCGTACAAGTCCGGCGGTGAAACCTATGTCACCGAAGATATTCACTTCATTGAAAGCCGCCTCGAAGACTACCACTCTCGGCTGACTGGCCTGGCGGCGGAGTTGGATGCACTGCGTCGCTACCACCGGCAAACCTTGCAAGAGCTACCCATGGGGGTGTGCTCGCTGGCCACGGACCGGGAAATTCTGATGTGGAATAAAGCCATGGAGGAGCTGACCGGGATCTCTGCCCAGCGTGTGGTCGGCTCGCGACTGGGGACCATTGCCGAGCCCTGGCAGGGCTTGCTGCAAGGCTTTATCCATGGGGCGGATGAACACCTGCATAAACAACGGTTGGCCCTGGACGGCCAGACCCGCTGGTTAAACCTGCACAAAGCCGCTATCGACGAGCCGTTGGCGCCTGGCAACAGTGGCCTGGTACTGCTGGTCGAAGACCTTACCGAAACCCAGATGCTCGAAGACAAACTGGTGCACTCCGAGCGCCTGGCCAGCATTGGCCGCCTGGCCGCAGGCGTGGCCCATGAAATAGGCAACCCCATTACCGGCATTGCCTGCCTGGCTCAGAATCTGCGAGAAGAGCGCGAAGACGACAATGAGATCACTGAGCTGTCTAGCCAGATCCTGGAGCAAACCAAGCGAGTCTCCCGGATCGTCCAGTCGTTGATGAGCTTCGCCCATGCCGGTACGCACCAGCACAGCGAGGAACCCGTCAGCCTGGCTGAAGTGGCCCAGGACGCGATTGGCTTGCTGGCGCTGAACCGCCGCAACTTCGAGGTGCAGTTCTTCAACCTGTGTGACCCAGACCATTGGGTGGACGGCGACCCGCAGCGCCTGGCGCAGGTGCTCATCAACCTGCTGTCCAACGCCCGGGACGCGTCTCCCGCAGGCAGCGCGGTACGGGTACGCAGCGAAGCGAATGAGCACACCGTGGCCCTGATCGTAGAGGATGAAGGCAGCGGTATTCCCAAGAACATTATGGACCGCCTGTTCGAACCTTTTTTCACCACAAAGGATCCCGGCGAAGGCACCGGCCTCGGCCTTGCGCTGGTCTATTCCATTGTGGAGGAGCATTATGGACAGATCACCATCGACAGCCCGGCTGACGTACAGAGGCAACTGGGCACCCGTATACGCGTGACCCTGCCCCGCCATGTCGAAGCGACGTCCGCTGCCAATTGAGACCGTCGAGAGAACCGAACCCCATGCCGCACATTCTCATCGTCGAAGACGAAACTATTATTCGCTCTGCCCTGCGTCGCTTGCTTGAACGCAACCACTATCAAGTCAGCGAAGCGGGTTCGGTACAGGAAGCGCAAGAGCGTTTCACCGTCGCATCGTTTGATTTGATCGTCAGTGACCTGCGCCTGCCGGGTGCCCCAGGCACGGAGCTGATCAAGCTTGGTCAGGGAAAGCCTGTACTGATCATGACCAGCTACGCCAGCCTGCGCTCGGCCGTGGACTCAATGAAGATGGGCGCGGTCGACTACATCGCCAAGCCGTTCGACCACGACGAAATGCTGCAGGCGATTTCTCGCATCTTGCGGGATCGCCAGCCCATCGTGCCGTTTGCTGAACGGGATAAACCAGGGGCCAAGGTTGCGGACAAGCCCGTCGGCCCTGCCCAGGGTGAAATCGGGATCATCGGCTCTTGCCCGCCCATGCAAGACCTGTACAGCAAAATCCGCAAGGTTGCGCCCACCGACTCCAATGTCTTGATTCAGGGAGAGTCAGGTACAGGCAAGGAATTGGTCGCCCGCGCGTTGCACAACCTGTCTCGGCGTGCCAAGGCCACGATGATTTCCGTCAACTGCGCCGCCATTCCTGAAACCCTGATCGAGTCCGAGCTGTTCGGCCATGAGAAAGGTGCGTTCACCGGTGCCAGCGCGGGGCGTGCTGGCCTGGTAGAAGCAGCTGACGGCGGCACGTTGTTTTTGGATGAAATCGGTGAGCTGCCCCTGGAAGCCCAAGCCAGGCTGCTTCGTGTGTTGCAGGAAGGTGAAATTCGCCGGGTAGGCTCCGTGCAATCACAAAAGGTGGACGTGCGGCTGATTGCGGCCACCCACCGAGACCTCAAGAGCTTGGCCAAGGTAGGCCAGTTCAGGGAGGACTTGTACTACCGGCTGCACGTGATTGCGCTCAAGTTGCCTCCTCTACGTGAGCGCGGTGGCGATGTGCTTGAAATCGCCAATGTGTTCCTGGCACGCCAGTCTGCCCGCCTTGGGCGCGAAGGCATGCGTTTTGGCCCCGACGCCGAGAGCGCCATCCGTCAGTACGGCTGGCCAGGTAACGTGCGGGAGCTTGAAAATGCTGTGGAGCGCGCCGTCATCCTGAGTGAAAGCCCACTGTTGTCTGCCGACCTGTTGGGTATCGATATAGAGCTGAGTGAAATAGAACAGGACAGCGAGTTCCTGGCGTCAACCGCACCCTCCGCTGGCCACGAGCCTACCGAGGACCTGTCCCTCGAAGATTACTTCCAGCATTTCGTACTTGAACATCAGGACCACATGACCGAAACAGAGCTGGCGCGCAAGCTAGGTGTCAGCCGCAAATGCCTGTGGGAACGCCGCCAACGGCTGGGCATCCCCCGCCGCAAATCCAGTGTGGTCAGCGAAGGGTAAGCAGGTGTTACCGTGGTGCGGCAAGGTGTAACAGGCACCGGGGCATACGGTAACAATTCCTCCATGTAGCGCTGCCAACAAAGCACTACACGTCACGCTAAGTCATTGAAAATTAATGATTTTAAAAAGTTGGCACAGCACCTGCTATAGCTACGGTACAAGAACAAAAACAAGCGCTAAGACAGATAATAAAAACAACACGAATCGGCTCACGCATAATAAAAACAAGACGGCATGAGGCGCAGCTAACTGATTCTTTTGGAGAGGTATTGTTTCGGGTTTCCGCAATCAGGCTTAGAAGAATAAAACTGCGATACAGCAGCACATGAACTGATTGGGCCTTCGGGTCGTACAGTACGGCGTTCAAAGCAATCCGTTTGCTCTTGCTCCCCATTAGGGAGATGCTCCAGCACTGCCTGGAGTTGGGCACTCAACAAAAACAAAAAGCCCGCACCAACAATAAAAACGAGCAAGCAACGACTTACAGGGGAGCTTAGGCTCCCCTTGTCGTTTCCAACAAAGCCCATTCGCGGCCTCCTACACCATCTCGTCACTAAATGCTAGAATCCCCGCCCATCGTGCGGTCACTCCTGGTATGGCCGATCATTCCTTCATACAGTGCATCCCATGCTGAAGAAGCTGTTCCAGTCTTTTCGTCCACCGGGCCGTCAGGCCTCTCATCAACACACCACGCCCGAAGTGCTTAACAGTGGCGAGCATTCGTTGCAGCGCCATCAATTCAGCCGTCATGCAGTGGGCATCGTCGAGCGCCTGCAGCAAGCCGGTTATCAGGCGTACCTGGTTGGCGGTTGTGTCCGCGACCTGCTGCTCAACCTGACGCCGAAAGACTTCGACGTCGCCACGAGCGCAACACCCGAGCAAATCCGTGCAGAGTTTCGCAATGCCCGGATCATCGGGCGGCGCTTCAAGCTTGTGCATATTCACTTCGGGCGCGAAATCATCGAAGTGGCGACATTCCGAGCCAACCACCCTGAAGGCGACGAAGCACCCAGCAACCACTCCTCACGTAACGAAAGTGGGCTGATCCTTCGCGACAACGTCTACGGCACGCTGGAAGAAGATGCGCAGCGGCGCGACTTCACCATCAATGCGCTGTACTACGACCCGGTCAGCGAACATATCCTCGATTACGCCAATGGCGTGCGGGATGTACGCAACCGGCTCATCAGGCTGATCGGTGATCCGCAACAGCGTTATCAGGAAGACCCGGTGCGTATGCTGCGAGCAGTACGCTTCGCCGCCAAACTCGACTTCGGGATAGAGCGCCACAGCGTGCAGCCTATTCGCGAGTTGGCAGTGCTGCTCAAAGACATACCGGGCGCCCGCCTGTTCGAGGAAGTGCTCAAGCTGTTCCTGTCGGGCCACGCCACTGACACCTTCGAGATGCTCGTTGACCTGAACCTGTTCGAGCAGATGTTCCCGGCCAGCGCCGAGGCCCTTGAGCATAACCCGACCTACACCTATACGCTGATCCGCAATGCGCTGGTCAACACCGACCTGCGGGTACAAGAAGGCAAACCCGTTACCCCGGCCTTCCTCTTCGCAGCACTGTTATGGCCTGCCCTGCCCGTTCGTGCATTGGCACTGCAGGCCCGTGGCATGCCGCCTATTCCTGCCATGCAGGAGGCGGCCCATAACGTGATCGCTGAACAATGCAGGTCTATAGCGATCCCCAAACGCTTTACCTTGCCCATCAAGGAAATTTGGGACATGCAGGAGCGGCTGCCTCGGCGCACTGGCAAACGCGCTGACGTGATGCTGGACAACTCCCGCTTCCGTGCCGGTTATGACTTCCTCTTGCTGCGCGAAAGCGCGGGGGAGCACACCGAAGGCTTGGGCCAATGGTGGACCGAGTACCAGGAGGCGTCCGACAGCGAGCGCCGAGCGATGATTCGCGACTTGGGTAGCCGGGAAGACACCGCCACCGGCGCCACCGTACGCAAGAAGCGCCGTAGCAACACGCGCCGCAAGAGCGACAGCGCTGACGAATGAGCCAGGCACAACGTGCATTCATAGGGCTTGGCAGCAACCTCGCCGAGCCAACCCACCAGTTGCGCCAAGCAGTGGCTAGCCTTCGCGCGCTACCCGGCTGTAACTGGGTAGGGGTGTCCGGGCTCTACATGAGCGATTCGCTGCTCCCAGGGCAGCCACGTTACAGCAATGCTGTGGCTGCCGTGGACACCCACCTGCCACCTTTGTCGTTGCTCGACGCACTGCAGGGAATCGAAAACGACCAGGGCCGAGTGCGGGCGCAGCGCTGGGGGTCGCGGACGTTAGACCTGGATATCATTCTGTTGGGTAATCAGGTGCTGAATGAGCCGCGCCTGACCGTGCCGCACTACCACCTCCAGGCCCGGCCGTTCGTGCTTTACCCTCTGGCCGAGCTGGTTGACGAGGGTTTCGTATTGCCTGATGGCCGCACCTTGCAAGCGTTGCTGGCAGCGTGCCCATTCCTTGGGCTAGAGCGAGTGGGCAACAGCGCATTGCTGGACGGCTAGCCCTGTTAGCTGCCCGTTATAGGCGCCCTGCATTGACTTCCCGTTAGCGGCTCACGACTATAGGCCGCCCGCTCAAACCGTTGGGTACACACCGGTGGCGGGTGGCGGCTGCCCACGCCTGCTGGTATTGCAGCGCAGCGCCTCCATTGAGACATAGCTGTTGCCTGCGTTTGATGGCGGCAACCGAGGAACACTTTCATGCCAGAGATCACCCTGACCACCCTGCAGGCCCTTAAGGCCAAGGGTGAAAAAATAACAATGCTGACCTGTTATGACGCGACCTTCGCACGGGCAGCCAGCAATGCCGGGATTGAGGTATTGCTCATCGGGGATTCGCTGGGCATGGTCCTGCAAGGCCATAACAGTACGCTACCTGTCACAACCGCTGACATGGCCTACCACACTGCTAGCGTGGCGAGAGGTAACGCTGGCGCCCTGATCCTTGCCGACCTCCCGTTCATGGCGTGCGCGACGCTTGACCACGCCTTTGCCAATTGTGCAACGCTGATGCAAGCGGGCGCACACATGGTGAAAGTAGAAGGCGCCGCGTGGCTATGCGAGACGATCAGCCGGCTGGCCGAGCGAGGCGTACCGGTGTGCGCTCACATGGGCCTGACCCCGCAAACCGTTAACGTACTGGGTGGCTATAAAGTGCAGGGCCGCGAACAGGGTCAGGCGTTGCAGATGCAGGCCGACGCGATAGCATTGCAGGAGGCCGGCGCCGCCATGCTGCTGCTCGAATGCGTGCCTAGCGAATTGGCCGCGCGCATTACTGAAGCGGTAAGGGTGCCGGTGATCGGTATCGGCGCAGGCCCCGAAACGGACGGCCAGGTGCTGGTGATGCACGACATGCTGGGGCTGTCACTGACCGGCCGAGTGCCTAAGTTCGTGAAGAACTTCATGGCGGGCCAGCCTGATATTCAAGGCGCGCTGGCTGCCTATGTCCACGCTGTCAAAACTGGCAGCTTTCCCGCCAGCGAACATGGATTCAACGCATGAACACTGTAAATACGGTACTCGAACTACGGGCAGCAGTAGCTCATGCCCGTGCCGCAGGCCAGCGTATAGGTTTCGTACCGACCATGGGCAACCTGCACAGTGGCCATATGGCCCTAGTCGCCAGGGCCAGGCAACATGCCGACTTCGTGGTCACGAGCATTTTCGTCAATCCGTTGCAATTCGGGGCCAATGAAGACCTGGACAGCTACCCCCGCACGTTGGCGACCGACCAGAACAACCTGCAGCAGGCCGGGTGCAACCTGGTTTTCGCGCCTACGGTAAGTGAGATGTACCCCGACGGCCCCGACATTCAGACCCGCGTCAGCGTGCCAGCGCTGTCTGATGCGCTATGCGGTGCCAGCCGGCCAGGCCACTTCGAGGGCGTAGCAACCGTTGTCAGCAAGCTGTTCAACATGGTCCAGCCCGACGTGGCGGTCTTCGGCCAAAAGGACTATCAGCAGTTGGCAGTGATTCGCGCCATGGTGCGCGACCTGAATATGCCTATACAAGTGATTGGCGAGCCTACCGTTCGGGCCGAAGATGGCCTGGCGCTGTCCTCGCGCAATGGTTACCTGACCCCAGAGCAACGCGCACTGGCCCCGGTCATTCACCGTAGCTTGCAAGCCATTGCCACCGGGCTGCGCAAGGGTGTGCATGATCAGCAGGCCTTGATTGATAAACAACGCAAGCAGATCGCAGACCATGGGTTTAGGCTGGACTACCTGGAACTGCGCCATGCTGGCACGCTCCGCGCAGCCACGCCTGAGGACCGCCATCTGGTGATAGTGGCCGCTGCTTACCTGGGCAGCACCCGGCTGATCGACAACCTTGAAGTTGATCTCGATGCGCCGGCGTGATCTGACACAAAAATACTAAGCAACCTGGCCGGGCCCCAAGGGTCCAAGAAGCTGACCAAGCACAAGGAATCTTGCAGAGATGGCGTACTACCGCACTCCTCACGACGTGACCACCCTTCCCGCCTGGCAGGCGCTCAAAGACCACCGCGTGGCCATGCAGCACTTCAGCATGCGCGAAGCGTTCAATGCCGACAATAACCGCTTCGGCAATTTTTCCCTCAGCGCGTGTGGGTTGTTTCTCGACTACTCCAAAAACCTGATTACCCAGGACACCCGCGACCTGCTGGTGCAACTGGCGGACGAGGTCAAGCTGTCCGAAGCGATCAAAGCCATGTTTGCCGGGGAAATCCTCAACGCCTCGGAAGGCCGCCCGGCCCTGCACACTGCGCTGCGTCGCCCGATCGGCGACAAGCTGAAGGTAGGGGGCACCAACATCATGCCCGAGGTGCACAAGGTCCTGGGGCAGATCACCGAACTGGTTACCCGCATCCACGACGGCTTGTGGCGCGGCTACACCGAAAAGCCCATTACCGATGTCGTGAATATCGGCATTGGTGGCTCCTTCCTGGGGCCGGAGCTGGTATCCGAGGCATTGCTGCCGTACAGCCAGAAAGGCGTGCGCTGTCATTACCTGGCGAACATCGATGGCAGCGAGTTCCACGAACTCTCGGCCAAGCTGCGAGCTGAAACCACGCTGTTCATTGTGTCGTCCAAATCGTTTGGCACCCTGGAAACACTCAAGAACGCGCAGGCTGCACGCGCCTGGTACCTGGCCCAAGGTGGGTCGGAAGCAGAGCTGCACCGGCACTTCATCGCAGTGTCGAGCAACAACGCTGCCGCCGTGGCCTTCGGTATTCGCGAAGAAAACATCTTCCCCATGTGGGACTGGGTCGGCGGGCGCTATTCTTTGTGGTCGGCCATTGGCCTGCCCATTGCGCTGTCCATCGGGACCGCCAACTTCAAAGAGCTGCTGTCTGGCGCTCATACCATGGACGAGCATTTCCAGACCGCGCCGTTCGCCCAGAACATGCCTGTACTGCTGGCATTGCTCGGGGTGTGGTATGGCAACTTCTGGGGCTCGCAAAGCCACGCGATCCTGCCCTATGACCACTACCTGCGTAACATCACCAAGCACTTGCAGCAGTTGGACATGGAATCCAATGGCAAGAGCGTACGCCAAGATGGTACGCCAGCCACAACCGAAACCGGCCCGGTCATCTGGGGCGGCGTAGGCGCCAATGGCCAGCATGCGTATCACCAGTTGCTGCACCAGGGCACCCAGTTGATCCCTGCGGACTTCATCGTCCCCGTGGTCAGCTTTAACCCCGTGGCCGACCATCACCAGTGGCTGTTCGCCAACTGCCTGTCTCAGAGCCAGGCACTGATGCTGGGTAAAACGCGGGCAGAAGCGGAAGCTGAACTGCGCGCCAAAGGCGTGGCTGAAGCTGAAGTAGAACGTCTTGCGCCCCATAAGGTGATTCCGGGCAACCGCCCCAGCAATACCTTGGTCGTGGAACGCATCAGCCCTCGTCGCCTTGGGGCGCTCGTGGCCATGTATGAGCACAAGGTGTTCGTACAAAGCGTGATCTGGGGCATCAATGCGTTCGACCAGTGGGGCGTCGAGCTGGGTAAGGAGTTGGGCAAGAACGTTTACCAGCGGCTGATCGGCGATGTCGAAGAGCCTGCCGAGGACGCATCCACCCAAGGCCTTATCGACTTCTTCCGCAGCCGTCATCGCGGCTGACGCTTTACGTCAGTCAAAGGCCCTCTGCAAGGGCGGTAGCTTAGCTGTCCGCCCTTGTCGCCTTCCTGATGCCGCCCCTCCTCCAACTATGCCACCATGGCGCACCTTGCTTTCCAAGGTCACGCGTGCGTGGCCGTGCCAACAATAAAGAGGAATGAGCACCATGAAAGAGGTTGTCATCGTTGCTGCAACGCGCACACCCGTGGGCAGCTTCCAAGGCGCGCTTGCCAGCGTTCCCGCAGTGGAACTGGGCGCGACCGTCATCCGTGAGCTACTCAACCAAACCGGGATTGATGCGGCGCAGGTAGATGAGGTGATTCTAGGCCAGGTGCTCACTGCTGGTGCAGGCCAAAACCCGGCACGCCAAGCCTCGATCAACGCCGGGCTACCGGCTGCGGTGCCGGCCATGACCCTTAATAAGGTCTGCGGCTCGGGCCTCAAAGCGCTGCACTTGGCAACCCAGGCCATTCGCTGTGGTGACGCAGAGGTGATCATCGCGGGCGGGCAAGAAAGCATGAGCCTTGCCAACTATGTGTTACCAGGGGCGCGCACAGGGCTGCGCATGGGCCATTCCACACTGGTAGACACGCTTATCAGTGATGGCCTGTGGGATGCCTTCAACGACTACCATATGGGTGTTACCGCCGAAAACCTGGTCGAGCGTTACGGCATTAGCCGGGAAGCACAGGACACCTTCGCCGCCGCCTCCCAACACAAAGCGGCCGCAGCTATCGAATCCAAACGCTTCAGCACCGAAATCACCCCGGTCAGCGTGCCCCAGCGCAAAGGCGATCCGCTGTTGATCCTCGATGACGAAGCGCCACGGGCCGGCACTACCGTAGAGGCACTGGCCAAGCTGAAACCCGCGTTCAAGAAGGACGGTACCGTCACTGCCGGCAACGCCTCCTCACTCAACGACGGTGCCGCTGCCGTGATGCTCATGAGCAGTGACAAGGCTGCCGCATTGGGGCTCCCTGTGCTCGCCCGTGTAGCCGGTTACGCCAATGCCGGGGTAGATCCAGCATTCATGGGCATTGGCCCGGTCAGCGCCACGCGGCGTTGCCTGGATAAAGCCGGCTGGCAGCTTGATGAGGTGGACCTGTTCGAAGCGAATGAAGCCTTCGCTGCCCAAGCCTTGGCCGTCTCTCATGACCTAGGCTGGGACTTGAACAAGGTAAACGTGAACGGCGGCGCCATCGCGCTGGGCCACCCCATCGGCGCCTCGGGGTGCCGGATCTTGGTAACCTTGCTGCACGAAATGATCCGCCGGGACGTCAAAAAGGGCCTGGCTACCTTGTGCATTGGTGGCGGCCAGGGCGTAGCCTTGGCGATCGAGCGGCCGTGAGTGCCGGGTGCCTTACTGAACCCAGCTGGCACCGCACACTCCAATCCACCTTTAACTGAGTAAGCGAAGCCGACATGCCGAACCTATCCCCCAAACGGCTGCTACGTCTCGCAGCCGGGATACTGATCGCAGTCGCGCTTTACGCCGCGCTGGGGTTCTGGGTCGCCCCAGCCGTAGGCCTGCGTCTTGCCAACGACAAGTTGGCCGCCTTGGCCACCGTTCCAGCCCACTTGGAAGCCATCGCCTTTAACCCCTTTACTCTAGAACTTCGGTTACACGGGCTTAGGCTGGGTAAAGAAGGTGACGAACAACTGGCATTCGAGCAGCTGTATGCGAACTTACAATTCGATAGCCTGTGGCGGCGACAGGTACACTTGGCCAGACTGGAGGTGCTTGGCCCTAAGGTCCAGGCACTGATCACCTCTAAAGGCCAATTGAACCTCAGCAGCCTGTTCAAGCCCTCCACTGCACCCGCGCAACCACAGAGCGCTGACGAAACGCCGTTCCCGGTCACCATTGATGCACTCAATTTCAGCGAGGGCCACGTTCACTTTCGTGATGCGCGCGCCTCTGACCCGGTTGAATTTACTTACGACGCCCTGGATTTCCAACTCCGTCACCTCACGACCTTGCCCAAGGGCGATGCGCAAATGGAGCTCAAGGCACACGGTGCCTTGGTAGGCGACCTAACCTGGACCGGGCGCTTTTCGTTATTCCCGTTCACGTCCGAAGGGCACCTGACTGTAAAAGACGCGCCCCTGAGCACTTGGTGGCCCTATGTACAGGCTGCCGCACCGATCGCCTTGGAAAAAGGCAAGGTAAGCGCACAGCTTGCCTACCGTATCGACTTAAGCCGCGACGCACAGGTGCAGGTCACCAAAGCAGAGGTGTCAGTGTCGCCGCTCGCGATTGCCGCATTGGACGGTAAGCCACTGCTGCGGCTTTCCACGCTAACAGTCAAGGATGCCGCCTTCGACCTGGCCAAGCGACAGGTTGCAGTGGGCACAATCGCCGTGCAGGAGATGGAAACCTGGGCGGCGCTTGATGCCAATGGCGAGCTTGACTGGCAACGCCTGTTCGCCTCCTCGGAAACCACCCCGAAGGCCCCTTCTCAGCCTGAGAGTCAGCCATGGCGGGTGACGCTAGGGGAAGCGCGCCTAAAAAGCGCGCACGTACACTTGGCCGATAATAGCCAGGCAGAGCCTGTAACGTTGGACCTGGCACCCCTGAACCTACGGCTGGCCGGCTATGACACCCTGAACGCCAAGCCCTTCTCCCTGGCGCTAGACACCGGCGTTGGCCGGCAGGGCACGTTAACCGCCATGGGTGAGGTGAGCCTGAGCCCCGTCAGTGCACAGATGGCTATTACCACGCGTGATATCGATTTGCGCATGGCCCAGCCCTATATCACGCCCTTCATACGCTTGGAGTTGCGAAGCGGCCTACTGGACAGCGATCTTGCCTTGAAGCTAAGCAGCACCTCACCCCTGGCCTTCGACGTGGCCGGAACCGCGAACGTTAACCAACTTCACACCCTGGACACGTTGAAGTCTCGCGACTTCGTGCGCTGGGCGCGCCTGAGCCTGGACGGCATCAACTACCGCCACGGTGAGGGGCTGGAGATTGCCCACGTGATGATCGCCCAACCCTATGCGCGCTTTATGATCAACGAGGACCGCAGCACCAACATCGATGACCTCCTGGTACCGCAACCTGTCACGCCTACGCCTCACCCGGAGGCGACGAACGAAAAGTCAATGCCCCTGGCCGTGCGCGTGGGCGACGTTACCTTTAGCGACGGATCAGCGAACTTCGCAGACTTCAGCCTGACGCCCAACTTTGCCACGGTAATCCAGCAGCTTAACGGCAAGATCGGCACCCTGGACACTAGCAAACCCTTGGCCGCCCGGGTTGACGTGAAGGGCCGTGTCGACAAGTACGCCCCAGTCACGATCGAAGGCAGCCTAGTGCCTTTCGACCCCTTGAGCAGCCTGGATATCGCCACGCACTTCAGGCGGGTCGAACTCACCACACTCACACCTTACTCCGGCAAGTTCGCAGGCTATCGCATCCGCAAGGGCCGGCTGGACCTGGACCTGCATTACAGGATCAGCAAAGGCCAGCTGAAGGCCGACAATAACCTGGCAGTCGAGCAGTTGGAGCTAGGCGAAAAAGTCGACAGCCCCGATGCATTGGATTTGCCGGTCAAGCTGGCGGTGTCTCTGCTCAAAGATAGCCATGGGCGCATCTCGCTGGCGCTACCGGTATCGGGTGACCTCAACAACCCTCAGTTCAGCGTAATGCCTGTGGTGTGGCAGACATTCCGTAACCTGTTGGTTCGCGCGGCACAGGCGCCCTTCCGGCTTCTGGGCAACCTCGTGCATGCAGGGAATGACCAAGACCTAAGCACGGTGGTCTTCGCGGCCGGCAGCAACGAACTCGATGCAAAGGCGCAGGCGGAATTGCTCAAGGTAGCAGCGGCCTTGAAGCAAAAGCCTGAGTTACGTTTGGAGGTTGAAGGCGCCAGTGCGTCGGCCACTGATGGCCCGCTGATCGCAACCCAGCGGCTGGAGCGCGAATACCAGGCCATGTGGTACAAAATGCTCCAGCGGCGTGGTGATAAGGTACCGGCGCAAGCGGCACAAGTGACGGTGCCTCAGGAAGAAAAGCCCGCCCTGCTCGAAGGTATCTACCGCACCCGCCTCAAACAGCAGCCGCCTGTGCAGTGGCAAGGGCTAGAGCCCGCAGCGCGTACCGCCAGGCTACAAGCCGCCGTGATCGACTCTTGGAAAGATAGCAATAGCTTGCTCCGGCAACTGGGCCAGGCGCGGGCGTCCAGTATCAAGGACTTTATGGTTGACCAAGGCAAGCTCCCGGATGACCGTGTCTACCTGATCGATACCCGTCTGGCAGAGCCCCGGCCTGATGGCAAGGTAGTGAGTGTGCTGCAGGTTGATGTAGCGCCTTGAGGCTGGGCGATCTGGCAGGCTCAGGTGTAATCAGCGCTGTGCAATAGCGTTGTTTTCCAAGTAAGAAAAAGCCCCGCATTGAGCGGGGCTTCTATATAGCCGCTAAACCTTAGTTGGTTTTCAAGCCATCAGCCGAAACGGCCTTCACGCCTTTGATCTTCTTGGTGATCATGACGGCGGTGTCTTTCTGGGTTTTGCTTACTGCCATGGTGGAGGACAGGGAAACAACACCCTTGTTGGTTTCTACCTTGATGTCGCTGCCTGGGATGCCTTTCTCGGTTACCAGGTCAGCTTTGACTTTGGTGGTGATCCAGGTGTCAGAGGTCGCTTCTTTGGCTTCGGTGACTTCACCGGCTGCCAGCATCATAGGTGCTTGTGCAGCTTGAGTGGACTGAGCGTAGGCGCCAGTGGTCAGGCCCATTGCCAGAACGGAAGCAGCGGCGGCAGCGATAGCGAATTTTTTCATGGGAGTCACTCCTGGTTTTTGGATAGTCCGCAGCCCATTGGCCGCTGAGTGATAGAAGTGTTGCACCTCCCATGCCAACGTCTCGCTTTCAATAAAATCTATATTAATCAATAGTTTGAAAAAATTAGTGGGTTTCGGCCATCGTGCAACCTGCAACGTGCGATGAAAATTTGCGTGCAAGTTGCAGGTACAGAGGCCCTTAAACGACAAACCCCCGCGCGAAGGCAGGGGTTTGTGAGCGACCGGACCTAAAGGAAATTAGACCCCGGAGGCTTCAGCAGCAGGTACATCCTTGATGGAAAGCTTGATACGGCCGCGGTTGTCCACGTCCATGACCAATACCTTAACCTCCTGACCTTCCTTCAATACATCCGTCACTTTCTCCACGCGCGAGTCGCTGAGCATGGAGATATGTACCAGGCCGTCTTTGCCCGGCAGGATGTTAACGAAGGCGCCGAAGTCTACGATACGCTCAACACGACCAACGTAGATCTTGCCAATCTCGGCCTCGGCAGTGATGCCCAGTACGCGCTGGCGTGCAGCCTCAGCCGCTTCCTTGGTCTCGCCAAAGATCTTGATGGACCCGTCGTCTTCGATGTCGATGGAAGCTTTGGTTTCTTCACAGATACCGCGGATGGTGGCGCCACCCTTGCCGATCACGTCACGAATCTTATCAGTGTCGATTTTCATCGACAGCATGGTCGGCGCGTTAGCTGACAATTCGGAGCGGGATTGACCAATGATCTGGTTCATCTGACCGAGGATGTTCAGGCGCGCTTCCAGGGCTTGGCCCAGTGCGATCTCCATGATCTCTTCGGTGATGCCGTTGATCTTGATGTCCATCTGCAGCGCGGTCACGCCTTTGGCAGTACCGGCAACCTTGAAGTCCATGTCGCCCAAGTGATCTTCGTCACCCAGGATATCGGTCAGGATGGCGAACTTTTCGCCTTCCTTGACCAGGCCCATGGCGATACCGGCAACCGGAGCCTTCATGGGAACGCCAGCGTCCATCAATGCCAGGGAGGCACCGCACACCGACGCCATGGAACTGGAGCCGTTGGACTCGGTGATTTCCGATACCACGCGGATGGTGTACGGGAATTCCGAGTCGCTTGGCAGCATGGCTTGAACCGAACGACGGGCCAGGCGGCCGTGACCAATTTCACGACGGCCTGCACCACCCATGCGGCCACACTCGCCTACCGAGAACGGAGGGAAGTTGTAGTGCAGCATGAAGGGGTCTTTCTTCTCGCCTTCGAGGGTGTCCAAAAGCTGCGCGTCACGGGCAGTGCCGAGGGTAGCCACGACCAGCGCCTGAGTTTCACCACGAGTGAACAACGCAGAACCGTGGGTCTTGGGCAGTACACCCACTTCGATATTGAGCGGGCGAACGGTACGGGTGTCGCGGCCATCGATACGTGGCTTGCCGTTGACGATGTTCTCGCGAACGGTACGGTATTCCAACTCACCGAAGATTTCTTTCACTTGGCCAGCGCTTGGAGCGCCTTCGGCTTCAGTGGCGAAACGGGCAATGGCCTGATCACGCAGCGCACCCAGACGGGTATACCGGTCTGCCTTGATGGTGATGGTGTAGGCGTCGGAGATACCGCTGCCGAACTCACCGCGCACGGCATTGAGCAGCTCGGTGTTAACAGCTTGCGCTTTCCATTCCCACGTAGGCTTGGCCGCTTCGGCAGCCAACTCTTTAACGGCCTGGATAACAACCTGGAACTCATCGTGCGCAAACAGCACGGCACCCAGCATCTGGTCTTCGGTCAGCTCTTTGGCCTCGGACTCTACCATCAGCACCGCGTCGGAGGTGCCGGCTACGACCATGTCCAGGCTCGACGCCTTCAACTGCTCGTAGGTAGGGTTCAGCAGGTAGCCAGTACTTTCGTGGAAGGCAACGCGGGCTGCGCCAATCGGGCCTTCGAACGGAATGCCGGAGATCGCCAGGGCCGCAGAGGTACCAATCATGGCAGCAACGTCTGGATCGGTTTTCTTGCTGGTGGATACCACGGTGCAGACGACCTGGACTTCGTTCATGAAGCCTTCAGGGAACAGCGGGCGGATCGGCCGGTCGATCAGGCGCGAGGTAAGGGTTTCTTTCTCGGAAGGGCGGCCTTCACGCTTGAAGAAACCACCTGGGATCTTGCCCGCAGCGTAGGTTTTTTCCTGATAGTGGACCGAAAGCGGGAAAAAGCCTTTGCTGGGGTCGGCATGCTTGGCGCCCACAACAGTGACCAATACCGTCACGTCATTGTCGACGGTGACCAATACAGCACCGCTGGCTTGACGGGCGATACGGCCAGTCTCGAGGGTTACGGTCGATTGACCGAATTGGAACGTCTTGATTACCGGGTTCACGGCTTCCTACCTTCTATTTTCACTTGGGGAAATCTTTAACAAGCCTGTATGAGATGAATCGGGGCTCGCAGCCTGGGGCACACAGCCCGGGGCACATAGCGCGCCAAACCATTTCATACAGGCCCATGAATAAGTGGGCATCTACGGGGTTCGTCCCGTTCCATGTCCGGATAAAACTTGAGGCTGGAAGCCCGCTCCCCGAGCACAGGGCTCAGACAGCGGACCGCCAACCTCATTGAGTGGCATGCCACGTACAGCGACCGCGCAATAACACGAAAGCTGACGGGGCATGCCCACCACTGCCAGGCCGCTATCAGCGACGCAGGCCCAAGCGACCGATCAGGGTGCTGTAACGCGAAACGTCCTTGCCCTTCAGGTAGTCCAGCAGCTTACGACGCTGGTTAACCATACGGATCAGGCCACGACGCGAGTGGTGGTCTTTGCCGTTGGCCTTGAAGTGGTCTTGCAGCTTGTTGATGTTGTGGGTCAACAGGGCAACCTGGACTTCCGGAGAACCGGTGTCGCCAGCTGCTTGCTGATATTCACCAACGATACGAGCTTTATCTTCAACGCTGAGTGCCATGAGGCTTTCTCCCTTTCAGGGAACCGCAATGCGGTTCCAATAGGCCAGGGACAGTGCCCTGCGTTATATAAGAGGAATGACCGCGCCTACTGACAGCCACCCTCGTTCGGTCATTCAGACCGAATTAGTCGACGCGGCGCAATGCGCCCGTCTTCGCCCACTTCACCGATACCGATGAAGCGACCGGTGTGATCCTGTACGCGCACCATACCGAAAGCCGGGGCTTCCGGGGCACGCACCGGCTGCCCATGCAACCAGTAAAATGCGCTGTGTTCTGAGAACTGCAGCAATGGCCAATCCTGAAGGCCGCTATCAGCCGGTAACAGGAACTGGTCCAGTGCCTCGTTGCCACCCTCGGCGTGCGCCTGCTCCAGCGCTTCCAACGTGACTGTCTGGGCAAGGCCAAACGGCCCTGCCTGGGTGCGCCGCAGTTGAGCTACATAAGCGCCACAGCCTAGCTGCTCGCCAATGTCTTCCACCAAGGTACGAATGTACGTGCCCTTGGTGCACTGAACCGCCAGTGTCGCGCGGGTTTGGTCCACCGAGAGCAACTCCAGGCTGCCAATAGTAACAGAACGCGCCTCGCGCTCCACTACTTCCCCTGCCCTGGCTAACTTGTACAACGGCTGGCCATCGCGCTTGAGGGCCGAGTACATCGGCGGCACCTGCTGGATAGGGCCCCTGAAGGCAGGCAGTACCGCTTCGATATCGGCGTGACCGACCGCCACTTCCCGCTCACGCAGTACATCACCCTCGGCATCGGCTGTAGTCGTAGTGACCCCCAGTTGCATGACGGTCTCATACGCCTTGTCGGAATCAAGCAGGTATTGGGAAAATTTAGTGGCCTCACCAAAACACAGGGGCAACACGCCTGTAGCCAACGGGTCGAGGCTACCGGTATGCCCGGCTTTTTCAGCATTGAGCAGCCAACGCACCTTTTGCAGGGCGGCGTTGGACGTGAAACCTTGGGGCTTATCCAGCAGGATGATCCCACTGACATTACGGCGAATACGCTTGACCTGTGCCACCAATCAACCCTCTTCCGTGCCGTTGGGCTGAGGGGCTGCGGGTTCATGCTGGCTGTCCTCGGCGACCGCGCGCTCAATCAGCGCCGACAAATGAGCGCCTCGCGCCACGCTTTCGTCGTAATGGAAATGCAACTGCGGAACACTGCGCAATTTCATCTCACGGCCAAGCTGGGTACGCAGGAAGCTCCCTGCAGCATTGAGCACCTTGACGCTCTGCTTGACCTGCTCGCCGCCATCGTCGCCCATCACCGTAATGTAAACCTTGGCGTGGCCCACGTCCCGGGTCACCTCCACGGCGGTAATGGTGACAAGGCCCACGCGTGGATCCTTAACCTCGCGGCGAATCAGCTGCGCGAGTTCGCGCTGTATCTGGTCACCAATGCGTTGGGTACGGCTATATTCTTTTGCCATGACAAGACTACCTGTATCGGCTACCCGCGCTGCGAGTAGCTTGAAAGCGGCAAACGCCCGGCCTGACAGGATGCCAGACCGGGCGTTGCGTAGGAGAGCGCGTGACTGGCACGCGGCTCGTGACTGAGTACAGCTTAAAGCGTACGCGCCACCTGGACTTTCTCGAAGACTTCGATCTTGTCCCCGACCTTGACGTCGTTATAGCTCTTGACGCCAATACCACACTCCATCCCTGCACGCACTTCGGACATGTCGTCCTTGAAGCGGCGAAGCGATTCGAGTTCGCCTTCGAAGATCACCACGTCTTCACGCAGTACGCGAATCGGACGGTTACGGTGTACAACACCTTCCAGGACCATGCAGCCTGCGACCGCGCCAAACTTCGGCGAACGGAACACGTCACGCACTTCAGCGATACCCAGGATGTTCTCGCGAACATCGCTGCCAAGCATACCGGTGAGGGCTTTCTTAACGTCTTCGATGATGTCGTAGATGACGTTGTAGTAACGCATATCCAGGCCATCTTGCTCGACGATCCGGCGAGCCCCGGCATCCGCACGAACGTTGAAGCCGAACAGCACCGCACTGGACGCCAGCGCCAGGTTGGCATCGCTTTCAGTGATGCCGCCTACGCCACCAGCCACGACGCGTACCTGCACTTCGTCGTTACCCAGGCCGCCCAAGGCACCCTGAAGGGCTTCGAGAGAACCGCGTACGTCGGCCTTGAGGACGATGTTGAGGGTTTTCTTCTCTTCCTGGCCCATGTTCTCGAAGATGTTCTCGAGTTTGCCGGCGTGAGCACGGGCAAGCTTGACTTCGCGGAACTTGCCTTGACGGAACAGGGCAACTTCACGTGCCTTCTTCTCGTCACCGACCACGCTCATTTCGTCGCCAGCGTCAGGCGTGCCGTCCAGGCCAAGGATTTCAACCGGAATGGATGGGCCTGCCTCTTTGACCGGCTTGCCATTCTCATCGAGCATGGCGCGGATGCGACCGAAGTTCGAGCCAACCAGCACCATGTCGCCTTGACGCAGCGTACCGTCCTGTACGAGCACGGTAGCGACCGGGCCACGGCCCTTGTCGAGGCGCGATTCAACCACTACGCCACGGCCAGGTGCTGCAGGGCTTGCCTGTAGCTCAAGGACTTCGGCCTGGAGCAGAACGGCTTCGAGCAGTTCGTCCACGCCTGTACCCATCTTCGCCGAGACCGGTACGAACGGGGTATCACCGCCCCACTCTTCCGACGTAACGCCGTGAACCGACAGCTCACTACGAATACGGTCCAGGTCTGCACCGGGCTTGTCGATCTTGTTCACTGCGACAACCAAGGGCACGCCTGCTGCCTTGGCATGCTGGACAGCTTCGATGGTCTGCGGCATAACGCCGTCATCTGCGGCCACGACCAGGATGACGATGTCGGTCGCCTTGGCACCACGGGCACGCATTGCGGTAAACGCGGCGTGACCCGGAGTATCCAGGAAAGTGACCATGCCACGATCGGTTTCCACGTGGTAAGCGCCGATGTGCTGGGTAATACCACCCGCTTCACCTGCCGCTACCTTGGCGCGACGGATGTAGTCGAGCAAGGACGTCTTACCGTGGTCAACGTGGCCCATGACGGTAACCACTGGCGCACGGGAAACCGTCTCGCCTTCATAGCGCAGGGACTCGGCCAGGGATTCTTCCAGAGCGTTGTCGCTGACCAGCTTGACCTTGTGACCAAGCTCTTCGGCGACCAGCTGTGCGGTCTCCTGGTCCAGTACCTGGTTGATGGTAACCGGTGTACCCAGCTTGAACATGAACTTGACGACTTCAGCGCCCTTTACGGACATCTGCTGTGCCAGGTCGGACACGGTGATGGTTTCACCGATGATCACATCACGGACTACCGGGCCAGTTGGGCTCTGGAAACCGTGCATGTTGCGCTTCTTGAGCTTGGACTTGCCACGACCACCGCGACGGAAGCCATCGCTCTCTTCGTCGGTGGTACGCGGTGCCGCACGCGGAGTAGGCGCCTTTTCTTTAACGGTTGCGCGATGAGGCTGACCTTTACGCTCGTTACGACGGTCGTCGTCGGTGCTAGCTTTGGGCTTGTCCGGGCGACGAGCGTCGTCGCGCTTGCGCACTTCCGCCGTTTGCGTCGGCGTCGGCGCACGGTCGTTCGCTGCGGCAGGCTCGGTGGCACGCGTTGCCGGAGCCGCTACAGGCTCGGCAGCAGTCGCGGCCGCAGGCTGAGCAGCGTCGGCGGCTGGCGCGGCCTTGCGGGCCTCTTCCTCAGCGCGCTGACGAGCCTGCTCTTCGGTTTTCGCCCGAGCAGCGTCATTGGCGGCGCGGCGCTCATCGAGCTCGCGACGACGTTCAGCCTCGATCTCTTCAGGGCTTTGCTTGACGAAGATCTTCTTTTTACGAACTTCGACGCTGATGGTTTTGCTGCCAGCTACGCGAAGCGTGCTAGTAGTCTTGCGCTGCAGGGTAATCTTGCGGGGTTCTTCCACTTTTGCCTTGTGACTGCTTTTCAGGTGCGCCAACAGCGCTTGTTTTTCGGTATCGGTCACAACCTGGCCAGCGTCGGTATGCGGCAATCCCGCCTCTCGCATCTGTTGCAACAGGCGCTCCACCGGTGCGGCGACCTCCTGGGCCAGTTCTTTCACCGTGACTTGCGTCATGCACTTCTCTCCTCAGGCCGCGCCAGTTACTCGAACCAATGGGCTCGGGCGGCCATGATCAACTTGCCGGCTCGCTCTTGGTCGATGCCGTCGATGTCGAGCAAATCGTCAATAGACTGCTCGGCCAGGTCTTCGCGGTTAATGACACCGCGTACCGCCAGTTCCTTCGCAAGGTCAGCATCCATACCCTCGAGGGACAGCAGGTCTTCCGCCGGTTGGGCGTCGGCCAGCTTTTCCTCGGACGCGATGGCTGCGGTCAACAGGCGATCCTTGGCCCGAGCACGAAGCTCATTGACGATCTCCTCATCGAACTCGTCGATGTTGAGCATTTCTTCCAAAGGCACGTAGGCGATTTCTTCCAGGCTGGTGAAACCTTCGTCTACCAACACCTGGGCAAGGTCTTCGTCAATTTCAAGCTGCTCGACGAAATTGCGCAGGATGTCGCCAGTTTCGGCCTGTTGTTTCGCTTGGATATCCGACTCGGTCATTACGTTGAGCGACCAGCCCGTCAATTGACTGGCAAGGCGAACGTTCTGACCACCGCGACCGATGGCCTGAGCCAGGTTGTCGGCAGCGACGGCGATATCCATGGCATGCGCGTCCTCATCCACAATGATGGCCGCGACTTCCGCCGGAGACATTGCATTGATGACGAACTGTGCTGGGTTATCGTCCCAGAGCACAATGTCGACACGCTCGCCGCCCAACTCACCGGACACTGCCTGTACGCGAGAGCCACGCATGCCAATACAGGCACCTTGCGGGTCAATGCGTTTGTCCTTGGAGCGAACGGCAATTTTTGCACGAGACCCCGGATCGCGCGAAGCACCCATGACTTCGATCAGCCCTTCGGCGATCTCGGGCACTTCGATACGGAACAGCTCTATGAGCATTTCCGGTGCAGTACGAGAAAGAATGAGCTGAGGCCCACGGTTTTCGCTGCGGATTTCCTTGAGCAGTGCGCGTAAACGAACACCTACCCGGAAAGTCTCGCGAGAAATGATATCTTCACGCGCCAGCAGTGCTTCGGCGTTATTACCCAAGTCGACGATAACGTTGTCCCGGGTGACCTTTTTTACGGTGCCGGAAATGATCTCGCCTACGCGCTCACGGTAAGCATCGACTACTTGGGCCCGCTCAGCCTCGCGCACTTTCTGCACGATAACTTGTTTAGCAGTTTGCGCCGCGATACGGCCAAACTCGATCGAATCGATCTTGTCTTCGAACACATCGCCAGCGACGGCATCTGGCTTACGCGCCTGAGCTTGGTCCACGGCCAGCTGATGGGCGGGATCCTCGAAATTCTCGTCCTCGACAACGGTCCAGCGCCGGAAAGTTTCGTAGTTACCGGTGTGACGGTTAATCTCCACCCGCAAATCCACTTCGTCTTCGAACCGCTTTTTGGTCGCGGTCGCGAGGGCGATTTCCAGCGCTTCAAATATCACACCCGCCGGTACGCCCTTTTCATTGGATACCGATTCAACAACCAGCAGTACTTCTTTACTCATCGTACGCCTCGCCTTTCGCAAGCCTTTTGGATCCGCCATTGAGCGGAACCCGAAACGTCTCAGTCAAAACTGGGAATAATGTTTGCTTTATCGATGGAATCGATCGGCAACAAGAATTCATGGTCATCGACCTGGACCACCACATCCTGTTCTTCCACACCACGAAGCAGGCCCTGAAAATTGCGACGCCCTTCAAAAGGAATACGCAATTTGATTTTGACCTGCTCCCCGGCGTGTTTAGCGAACTGCTCTAGCGTAAACAGCGGGCGATCCATACCTGGAGAAGAGACTTCCAAGGTGTACTCCACGGCAATAGGGTCTTCGACATCAAGCACACTACTCACCTGGCGGCTGACGATTTCGCAATCCTCAACCAGCACCCCTTCTTCCTTGTCGATAAAAATACGCAGCAGCGAATGACGCCCCTGGGATATGTATTCGATACCCCAACATGTGTAACCAAGCGCCTCGACCACTGGGGCCAGTAAGGCCTGCAACTGTTCTAGCTTGCTCGACAACTGAACCCCCTCGTGCATGCTGTGCAAATAAAAAATGGGCGAAACGCCCACCCTGGAAGCGCCGCCTTAATGCGACGCGTGTGCTGATCAGCTAACAAAAAGCCCCTGAACAGGGGCTCCGCTGAAAACTGGTTGCGGGGGCTGGATTTGAACCAACGACCTTCGGGTTATGAGCCCGACGAGCTACCGGACTGCTCCACCCCGCGACAAAGCTGGCCTGAAAGTATACAACTTCGGCCTCAAACGGTCAATCTACAGCGCTGGAACAAGAAAGCCCGCTAAGTGCGGGCCTCCTTGTTTATTGGTACCGAGAAGGGGACTCGAACCCCTACACCCTATGGGCACAACCACCTCAAGGTTGCGTGTCTACCAATTCCACCACCTCGGCAAAACCTTAAAATCTTTTACTTCTGCTCTTGAGCCGGAGGAACATCATTAGTGTTCACACCGCTTTTTTGCTCTTGGAGCACCGGCACATCATCTGTAACCGGTTTCTGCTGAGGTACTTCAAGTACCGCTGGATTAGGCAAACCTGCCTGTACCAACTGATGAGCCTTTTCCTTAGCAAAATAACCTAAGCCCAGGCTGGTAATGAAGAAACATGCAGCGAGTATACCAGTAAACTTGCTAAGAAAGGTAGAGGAACCTTGACTTCCGAACACAGTATTTGATGCGCCTGCGCCGAAAGATGCTCCTGCTTCTGCACCCTTCCCCTGCTGCAACAGTACGAGGGCAACTACGCCCAACGCACCCAACAGGTGAAACACTACTACGACATTTTCCAGCATCTTGTCAGTTTCCCGCGGCGCGACAGATCGCACCGAACTCATCTGCGTTCAGGGCGGCACCACCAATCAGCCCCCCGTCGATATCCGGCATGCGGAACAACTCAGCCGCGTTGGCAGACTTCACGCTGCCGCCGTACAAAAGCTGCACACCTTGTGCAACTTCGGCATTTCTGGCAGCCAGTTGCGCGCGAATAGCTTTATGCACTTCTTGCGCTTGCTCTGGCGTGGCCGTCAAACCTGTGCCAATCGCCCAGACTGGCTCGTACGCGATGACGGCTCGGGAGAATACCTCTATCCCTAGCGCATCAATGATGCTGTCCAACTGACCACCTACTACCGCAAGCGTACGCTCAGCTTCACGTTCTTCGAGCGTTTCGCCTACACAGAGCACTGGAATCAGACCAGACGCTTGCGCAGCCTTGAATTTATCGACCAGCACGCTTTCGCCTTCGCCGAGAATCTGCCTACGCTCCGAGTGCCCTATGAGCACGTGGGAGCAGCCGGCGTCCTTCAGCTGACTAGCTGCAACTTCTCCGGTCAAGGCACCCGGCCCGGACTGAGTCGCTACGTCTTGCGCACCTACTGCGATACCTGTGCCATTCAGCGCGTGCACCGCTTCGCTGAGGTGGAGGAAGGCCGGGAAAATCGCGACATCTACTGTCGCTGAAAACTCCTGACTTTTCAACCCCTTGAGCAGCTCCGCCACACTGGCGCAGGTACCGTTCATTTTCCAGTTACCAGCTACCATCAGGCGACGCATGCTTCACCTCGTCGGTCAAAGTGGGCGCAGATATTACCCAGAACAACCGCGAGAGGCAAGCGTTTGGATGCAGGCATCATGCACAAACTTCTTTAACGAGCGCTGCAAGCTCTTCGGCATAGCGTCGAACCTGTACTTCCTCGTCGCCTTCGACCATTACGCGTACCAATGGCTCAGTGCCGGATTTACGCAGCAAAACACGCCCCCGCCCGCCCATGGCCTGGGTCACACGCTCACAGGCTTCACCCACGGCAGGGTGATCGACAGGGTTCTCACCGCCGCCGAAGCGCACGTTGATCAGCACCTGAGGGCACTTACGCAACCCGTGGCGAGCTTGCGCAAGGGTTTCACCACGGCGTCTTAGCGCCAGCAACACTTGCAAGGCCGCGATGATCGCATCGCCCGTGGTGGTGTGCTGCGAGCAGACGATATGACCGGAATTTTCTCCGCCGAGCGGCCAGTTGCGCTCGGCCATCTCGGCAATGACATATCGGTCACCGACGTTCGCCCGTGTAAACGGAATGCCTTGGTCTTTCAACGCGAGCTCTAGACCCAGGTTGCTCATTAGCGTACCGACTACACCGCCTTCCAGGCGGCCGCGCTCTTTGAGGTCCCTGGCAATGATGAACAGCAGCTCATCCCCGTCGACGATCGCACCGGTGTTATCGACCATCAATACCCGATCACCGTCACCGTCAAAGGCAATGCCCAGGTCGGCGTGGCCCAACAGCACGGCTGCCTGAAGCGACTCCATGTGGGTAGAGCCGCAGCTTTCATTGATATTGAGGCCATCTGGCTGGGCAGAGATAGCCGTCACCTGTGCACCCAGTTCGCGGAACACATTGGGGGCCACTTTGTACGTGGCGCCATGTGCGCAATCGACCACTAGCTTGAGGCCGGCAAAGTCGGTGCTGCTGGGTACGCTGCTTTTACAGAATTCGATGTAACGGCCTGCTGCATCGTTGATGCGAGAGACCTTGCCCAGGTTGCCAGACTCCGCAACGGTCATGGGCTGGTCCATCAGCTCCTCGATCATCAGCTCGATAGCATCAGGCAGCTTGGTCCCCTGCCCTGAAAAGAACTTGATGCCGTTGTCATGGTGAGGGTTATGCGATGCGCTGATTACGATGCCGGCTTCAGCATGGAAGGTGCGGGTGAGGTAGGCAATCGCAGGCGTAGGCATTGGGCCTAGCAACATTACATCGGCGCCTGCGGCCGATAATCCCGCCTCCAGGGCTGACTCGAACATATAGCCTGAAATACGCGTGTCCTTACCGACAAGTACCCTGCATGCGCCCATCTTCCGGAAGGCCATGCCTGCCGCCCAGCCCAGCTTGAGCATGAAGTCTGGGGTAATTGGGTATTGGCCTACCCGGCCCCGAATGCCATCGGTGCCAAAATATTTTTTGTTCATAGGTGCTCCGTCAATTCTTATTGCGCCGCGTTCACTGCCGCGATCATGCGTACCACGTCCACCGTTTCTGCAACGTCATGTACGCGCAAGATGCGTGCGCCCTTGAGCATGGCCAGGGCCGCCAACGCCAGGCTGCCCGCTAACCGCTCACCCACCGGTTTGTCGAGGGTTTGGCCGACGATGCTTTTGCGAGACACCCCTACCAAGAGCGGCTGCCCTAGCACGTGAAGCGCCTCTAGCTGTTTGAACAAGCTCAAGTTATGGGCGTGGGTTTTGGCAAAGCCGAAGCCAGGATCGAGGATGATTCGCGACGCATCGATGCCTGCATTCTGACAGGCCTGCACGCGGGCCGCGAGAAAATCGGTTACCTCACCCATCAGGTCGAGGTAACTGGGGGCCTGTTGCATGGTTTGCGGGTCGCCCAGCATGTGCATCAGACAGATAGCGGCGTCAGTGGCTGCAGCTGCCTCCAGCGCCCCTGGACGCCTTAGAGCACGCACGTCATTCACCATGCCCATGCCTAGCATGGCGCATTGCCGGATGACCTCGGGAGAGGACGTATCCACCGAAACGATCACGTCCAGCCCAGCTGCCACGGCTTCTACGACTGGACAGACCCGATCAAGCTCTTCTTGGAGGGAAACAGGTGAGGCGCCTGGCCGGGTGGATTCGCCACCGATGTCTATGAGGGTAGCGCCTGCCTGAACCATGGCACGCGCGTGATCAAGGGCGACACATTGAGCTTTGAAGCGCCCGCCATCCGAGAACGAATCGGGCGTCACGTTGAGGATACCCATGACATGGGTATGCGATAAATCAAGAACCCGGTTGCCGCAAGGCAACCGGGTTGGGTGTAGCAGGTTACTCATGTGAAACCTTAGAGTTGAGCTGCGGGGCCGCCGATAGGCGCTTCAGGACGTTCGTTGCCCTTTGCTGCCGTACCGCCTGAGGTACCAGACCCACCCGTCCAATCACGCGGCTCACGCACGGGGCGGCCAGCCATGATGTCTTCGATCTGATCAGCGTCAATCGTCTCAAATTTCATCAGCGCATCGGCCATTGTGTCGAGCTTGTCCCGATTATCCGTCAGGATCTGCCTTGCAGTGTCGTAGCAGTGATCGATGATGCTGCGCACTTCCGAATCGATGACTTTAGCGGTTTCACCGGAAATATTGCCGCTCTGACCGCCGCCACGGCCAAGGTAGGCTTCACCTTCATCTTCCGCGTACATAAGCGGGCCTAGTTTCTCGGATAAGCCCCACTTGGTCACCATGTTCCGAGCGATCTGGCTGGCACGCATGATGTCGTTGGAGGCACCGGTAGTAACACCATCGAAGCCAAGGGTCATTTCCTCGGCGATACGCCCGCCGTACAACGAACAAATTTGGCTAATCAACGCACGCTTGGACAAGCTGTAACGGTCTTCTTCCGGTAGGAACATGGTCACGCCCAATGCTCGGCCGCGAGGAATGATCGAGACTTTGTAAACCGGGTCATGTTCCGGAACGATTCGGCCAACAATGGCATGACCTGCTTCGTGGTACGCCGTGTTGCGTTTCTCTTTATCCGACATGACCATGGTTTTGCGCTCTGCGCCCATCATGATCTTGTCTTTGGCCAGCTCGAACTCTTTCATCTCTACCGTGCGCTTCCCACCACGGGCCGCGAACAGTGAAGCTTCGTTCACCAGGTTTGCCAGATCTGCGCCTGAGAAACCTGGCGTACCGCGAGCAATGACCGCAGCGTTAACGTCTTCGCTTACAGGCACTTTGCGCATGTGGACTTTGAGGATCTGCTCACGGCCACGGATGTCGGGAAGCCCTACCACGACCTGGCGGTCGAAGCGACCTGGCCGTAGCAACGCGGCGTCCAGCACGTCAGGGCGGTTAGTGGCAGCAATAACGATGATGCCATCGTTCATTTCAAAGCCGTCCATCTCAACCAGCAATTGGTTCAAAGTTTGCTCGCGCTCATCATGACCACCGCCCATACCCCCACCACGGTGGCGGCCAACGGCGTCGATTTCATCGATGAAGATGATGCACGGGGCGTGTTTCTTCGCCTGCTCGAACATGTCGCGAACTCGGCTGGCACCGACCCCTACGAACATCTCTACGAAGTCCGAACCGGAAATCGTGAAGAACGGCACTTTGGCTTCGCCCGCGATAGCCTTGGCTAACAGGGTTTTACCAGTGCCAGGCGGGCCTACCATCAACACGCCGCGTGGAATACGACCGCCCAAGCGCTGGAATTTGCCAGGGTCGCGCAGGAACTCAACCAGTTCACCGACTTCTTCCTTGGCTTCGTCGCAACCGGCCACGTCTGCCAAGGTTGTTTTGACCTGATCTTCGGAGAGGAGTCTGGCTTTACTCTTGCCAAAGCTCATGGGGCCACCCTTACCACCGGCACCCCCTTGCATTTGTCGCATGAAGAACATGAAGACAGCAATGATCACCAGAATCGGGAAGCTGGCCACCAGCAATTGAGTCCAGATGCTTTGCTGCTCAGGTTGCTTGCCTTCGACCACGACGCGGTTGTCGACCAGGTCGCCGATCAGGCCATTGTCTTGGATGGCAGGCCGGATGGTTTTGAAGTTGTCGCCATCGTTGCGCTTGCCGGTAATCACGTAGCCATCGACCTGCACACGCTCGATCTTGCCGTCTTTCACCTGTTGGATGAAATCGGAATAGTTGAGGGTTTGCGGCTCGTTGGGGCTCGAGAAGTTATTCATCACCGTTACCAGCACGGCAGCGATGATGAGCCACAGGATGAGATTCTTTGCCATATCGTTCAATTCGCTACCCTCTGAAGCCGGTCTCGGGGACCTAGCGCCAGGCTTCGTATGATGTCCATCGGCCTAACTTACTACACAACCCTAGGCATGCGCAGACGCCGCTTGTAACGCTTTGTGAAACTTTTGACTGCGTAATAGTCGCTTATGCTCCGCAGCAACCACCATTCGAAAAAAACTATCGGTCGCCTAGAGCCTGTAATGGGTATAGCCGTTAGCCTTTGAAGCCCCTGCCCAGCAGGTACTGCTCGCGAGAACGGTCTCTGGACGACAGCGGTTTACGCATTTGCACCTTGTCGAACTTCTGCCGAACGGTCTTGAGGTAGGTGTCGAACCCCTCGCCCTGGAAGATCTTGATAAGGAAATCGCCGCCAGGCTTGAGCACTCGGTCGGCCAGGTCCAGTGCCAGCTCGCACAGGAACATGGCGCGGGGCATGTCTACCGCACTTACCCCACTCATATTGGGGGCCATATCGGAAATAACAAGGTCTACCTCGCTACCGCCCACTGCTTGGAGGATCTGTGCCAGCACTGACTCTTGGGTAAAGTCACCCTGAATGAAGGTCACGTCTGGAATGCTGTCCATCTCAAGGATATCCGAGGCGATCAAGCGCCCTTGGCCACCGATCAACCGGCTAGTGACCTGAGACCAACCACCTGGCGCGGCACCGAGGTCAATCACAGACATGCCGGGCCGGATCAGCCGGTCTTTTTCCTGGATCTCTAACAATTTATAGCTGGCGCGAGAGCGGTAACCGTCTTTTTGCGCCATCTTTACATACGGATCGTTAAAATGTTCTTTCAGCCAGTTATGGCTAGTCTTGGAACGGGCCACTGGGCACCTCTAAGTAAGACGGCGTTGTATGTCGCTGGGCTTAATACCGGGCGCTCGGGTAAAATGGCCGCCGTTTCATACGGTTTCAATCAAAGGGTCAGATTATGCCGCTCAATTCAGAGCAGAAGAAGCAATACAAATCCATCGGTCACCACCTCAAGCCAGTATTGATCGTAGCCGACAACGGCATTACCGAAGGTGTGGCGGCCGAGCTGGAGCGCGCGCTGGCCGATCATGAGCTGATCAAGGTCAAGGTGAATATCCTGGACCGTGATGAACGCCTGAAGATGATTGCCGCACTGTGCCAGGCCGGGCGTGCCGAGCAGGTGCAAGTGATTGGCAAGATGGCCCTGGTGTACCGGCGTAACGCGCAGCCTAATAAGCAGCTGTCGAACATCCACCGGTTCCAGTAAGACTTCACTGAGCTTTTCGCGAGCTTCGCTCGCTCCTACAGGAGCAAGCGACAGCCCGCAGCGGTACATCCGTCACACGTGTTTCACCTCGACGATCTCGTACTCGATCGTGCCGCCAGGGGTTTTGACCACTACGGTATCGCCCTCCTCCTTGGCAATCAGTGCACGCGCGATAGGCGAACCTACCGAGATTTTGCCAGCCTTGATGTCCGCTTCGTCTTCACCAACGATCTGATAGGTGACGCGCTCGTCCGTTTCAGTGTTGGCGATCTCTACGGTCGTACCGAAAATCACTTTGCCGGTCGGTTCGATCGTGGTCACGTCGATGACCACGGCATTCTGCATGCGGCCCTCGATGTCACGAATCCGCGCTTCGACCATACCCTGCTGTTCACGGGCAGCGTGGTATTCGGCGTTCTCCTTGAGGTCACCCAGTTCCCGTGCAGTGCCGATGTCCTGGCTCAGCTTGGGGCGCACAACCTTGGTCAGGTGGGCGAGCTCTTCTTCCAGGGCGCGTGCCCCCTGGACGGTCATGGGGTATTTGATCATGCGTTAAGCCCTGCGTGTAGATCCTGCAAGCGACGTACGGTTTTCTCGGGGCCGAATTTCAGCGCCTCGCAAATGGCCTCGCCTGCGGCAATGGTGGTGGTGCAGTAAATCTTGTGCTGCAGTGCGTTACGGCGAATGGAGTAAGAATCCGCAATCGACTGCCTGCCTTCAGTGGTATTGATGATCAGCGTTACCTGATCATTTTTGATCATGTCCACGATGTGAGGGCGGCCCTCAGTAACCTTGTTCACGCGACGCACCTTAAGGCCCGCGCTCTCGATTACCTTGGCCGTGCCAGCGGTCGCGACCACCTCGAAGCCTAGCTCGATCAACTGCCGTGCCACACCAGCCACGAAAGGCTTGTCGTCGTCGCGAACGCTGATAAAGGCTGTGCCGCCAGTAGGCAGTACCTCACTCGCACCCATTTGAGCCTTGGCGAACGCCTCACCAAAGGTGTCGCCCACGCCCATCACCTCACCGGTGGATTTCATCTCAGGCCCAAGGATGGGGTCAACCCCTGGGAACTTGGCGAAGGGGAATACCGCTTCTTTCACGCTGTAGAAATTGGGAATGATTTCCTTGGTGAAGCCAAGCTCTTGCAAGGTTTTGCCGGCCATTACCCGCGCCGCAATCATGGCCAGGGAAATGCCAATGCACTTGGACACGAAGGGAACGGTCCGGGAGGCACGCGGGTTGACTTCGATCACGTAGATGTTGTCGCCCTGTAGCGCCAACTGCACGTTCATCAAGCCCACCACGCCCAGTTCCAGGGCCATCTTCTTGACCTGCTCACGCACCTCGTTCTGAACGTGCGCAGGCAGCGAATACGGGGGCAGCGAGCACGCGGAGTCACCCGAGTGAACGCCGGCCTGCTCGATATGCTGCATGATCGCGCCAATCACCACGTCTTTGCCGTCGCAGACTGCATCGACGTCCATCTCGATGGCGCAATTTAGGAAGTGATCAAGCAAGACGGGGCTGTCGTTAGACACCTGCACCGCATCGCGCAGGTAGCGCTTGAGCTCGTCCAGCTCGTAGACGATTTCCATGGCGCGGCCGCCCAATACGTAGGACGGGCGTACTACCAGCGGGTAACCAATCACGCCCGCTGCCCGAATGGCTTCTTCTTCGCTGCGCACGGTGGCATTAGGCGGCTGCAGCAGGTTCAGGCGCTGCACCATTTGCTGGAAACGCTCGCGGTCTTCGGCGCGGTCAATGGCATCCGGGCTGGTACCGATGATAGGCACGCCGGCCTCTTCCAAGGCGCGCGCCAACTTCAGCGGGGTTTGCCCACCGTACTGCACGATGACGCCCTTGGGCTTCTCGACCCGTACCACTTCCAGCACGTCTTCAAGGGTGAGGGGCTCGAAGTACAGGCGGTCGGAGGTGTCGTAGTCCGTAGACACGGTCTCAGGGTTGCAGTTGACCATGATGGTTTCATAGCCATCTTCGCGCAGCGCCAAGGCCGCATGGACGCAGCAGTAGTCAAACTCGATACCTTGACCGATGCGGTTTGGCCCGCCGCCCAGGATCATGATCTTGTCCCGATTCGACGGGTTGGCCTCGCACTCTTCCTCGTAAGTGGAGTACAGGTAGGCGGTGTCGGTGGCGAACTCCGCCGCGCAGGTATCAACCCGCTTGTAGACCGGGAAGATTTCCAGCTTGTGGCGGTGACGGCGCAGGTTCTTATCCGTGACACCCAGCAATTTGGCCAGACGCTGGTCGGAGAAGCCTTTGCGCTTGAGGCGGAACATCAAGGCTTTGTCGACATCCGCGAGGCCCAGGGTTTTAACCCGCTCTTCTTCCTTGATGAGGTCTTCGATCTGCACCAGGAACCAGTGATCGATGCTGGTCAGGGCGAAAATTTCGTCGCAGGTCATGCCCGCGCGGAACGCGTCGGCCACGTACCAGATGCGCTCGGCGCCCGGCACGGTCAGCTCGCGCTTGAGGATGCTATGGAACTCGGGATTGCTCGGTTCAACCTTAGGGTCCAGGCCGCAGACACCCACTTCCAGGCCACGCAGCGCTTTTTGCAGGGACTCTTGGAACGTGCGCCCGATAGCCATCACTTCACCCACGGATTTCATCTGGGTGGTGAGACGTGCATCTGCCTTGGGGAATTTCTCGAAGGCGAAGCGCGGGAGTTTGGTGACCACGTAATCGATGGAGGGCTCGAACGACGCAGGCGTTTTGCCGCCGGTGATGTCGTTCTGTAGCTCATCCAGGGTGTAGCCAACCGCAAGCTTGGCAGCAACCTTGGCAATCGGGAAGCCGGTGGCCTTGGAGGCCAACGCAGACGAGCGAGACACCCGTGGGTTCATCTCGATCACGACCATACGGCCGGTGTCTGGGCAGATACCGAACTGTACGTTGGAGCCGCCGGTTTCTACGCCGATTTCACGCAGCACCGCCAGCGAGGCGTTGCGCATGATCTGGTACTCCTTGTCGGTCAGCGTTTGCGCCGGCGCTACAGTGATGGAGTCGCCGGTGTGAACGCCCATCGGGTCGAAGTTCTCGATGGAGCAGACAATGATGCAGTTGTCCTTTTTATCGCGGACAACCTCCATTTCGTACTCTTTCCAGCCGATCAGGGATTCATCGATCAACAGCTCTTTCGTAGGCGAGAGGTCCAGCCCACGTGCGCAGATCTCTTCGAATTCCTCACGGTTGTAAGCAATCCCGCCGCCGGTGCCGCCCATGGTGAATGAGGGGCGAATGATGCACGGGAAGCCTAGGGTTTCGAGTACCGCGTTGGCTTCTTCCATGCTGTGGGCAATGCCAGAGCGCGGGCAGGCCAGGCCAATGGCTTTCATGGCCTTGTCGAAGCGCGAACGGTCTTCAGCCTTGTCGATGGTGTCTGCGTTAGCGCCGATCATTTCTACGCCGAACTTCTCCAGCACGCCTTCGCGCTCCAGATCCAGTGCGCAGTTGAGGGCCGTTTGGCCGCCCATGGTCGGCAAGAGTGCGTCAGGGTGCTCGGCTTCGATGATCTTGGCAACGGTTTGCCATTTGATCGGCTCGATGTAGGTAGCATCCGCCATGGCCGGGTCGGTCATGATGGTGGCGGGGTTGGAGTTCACCAGAATGACCCGGTAGCCCTCCTCGCGCAGCGCCTTGCACGCCTGGGCGCCGGAGTAGTCGAACTCGCACGCCTGGCCGATCACGATTGGGCCTGCGCCCAGGATAAGGATGCTTTTAATGTCTGTACGTTTTGGCATGGTGGTCACTCACATCCGCAGGTCGGTGGGCAGGCTCGCCAAGGGGCGAACCGCCTCGAACATTCAGAGGGCGCCAGGCCGCGAGTCGCTGGCCTGGCAAGCCCGGTGCTGGTATCGATCAGCGGCGCTTGGCCATTGAGTCGATGAAGCGATCGAACAAGGGCGCAACGTCCGTCGGGCCTGGGCTGGCCTCAGGGTGACCCTGGAAACTGAAAGCGTCTTTGTTGACGAGTTCGATCCCCTGCAGCGTGCCGTCGAACAGCGACTTATGGATCGGCCGCACGGTGCTCGGCAAGGTGCTCTCTTCCACCGCGAACCCGTGGTTCTGGCTGGTGATCATGACCACGCCTGTGTCCAGGTCCTGGACAGGGTGGTTGGCGCCATGATGGCCGGTTTCCATCTTCACCGTACGTGCGCCAGCGGCCAGGGCCAGCAATTGGTGACCAAGGCAAATGCCGAAGACAGGCGTATCGGTTTCGAGGACTTCCTGAATAGCCTTGATGGCGTAGTCGCAGGGCTCGGGGTCGCCGGGGCCGTTGGACAGGAACACACCGTCAGGCTTGAGGGCGAGCACTTCACTGGCGGGCGTTTGCGCCGGCACTACCGTCAGGCGGCAGCCGCGCGCCACCAGCATGCGCAGGATGTTCAGCTTCACGCCGTAGTCGTAGGCGACCACGTGGTAAGGCAGATCTTCGTCCTTCATCACCGCATGGGTGTCGGTGGCCAGGGCCCATACACCCTCGCGCCACTGATAGGACTCCTTGGTGCTCACTTCCTTGGCCAGGTCCATGCCCTTCAAGCCCGGGAACGCCCGGGCGGCGGCGATGGCGGCTTCTTCAGAGATATCTTCGCCCGCCAAAATGCAGCCGTTCTGTGCGCCTTTTTCACGCAGCAGACGAGTGAGGCGGCGAGTGTCGATCCCAGCGATGGCCACGACATTATTGGCCTTGAGGTAGTCGGACAGCGACTGCGTGTTACGCCAGTTACTGGCGACCAGCGGCAGGTCTCGAATGACCAGGCCAGCTGACCAGACGCGGTCTGCCTCGGCGTCCAGGGCAGTGGTGCCTGTGTTGCCGATGTGGGGGTAGGTCAGGGTAACGATCTGCTGGGCGTACGAGGGGTCGGTGAGTATTTCCTGATAGCCTGTCATGGCGGTGTTGAAAACCACCTCTCCAACGGTCTGGCCGTCGGCTCCGATCGCCTCACCGCGAAAGATGCTGCCGTCGGCAAGGGCGAGTATGGCTGGCTTAGTCAAGAAGACCTCCGATAAATCAAACCTGAAAGGAACCTGGGGGCGAACGCAGGCTGTAAAAAAGCGGAGAGACGTATGGACACGTCACCCCGCTCATTCACTGAATTATCTGCGCGCTTTTAGTGGACACACTAAAGCTGTAGCTTACAGAAAAGCGACATTTTGGTCCACTCCCCGCGCGCTTTAAATTTGGTATCCGGCTGCTTAGCGTTAAGGAATCATACAACCAGAAGCTTGGAGATAACGATACAACTCAAACCATGCCTTTAACTGCGTCGCGCTCCGGCAGGACGCCAAGGGTCAATCCGGCCCCGGGCCCTCACGACATTCGGATCAGCAAGCTCTTGATAATACAGATAGCTCAGTACAGTACGCCGTGCGTCGCGGCTGTTTTCTACATCTAGCGAACCGCCCCTCAATTTTGGCCAATCACCCGGCCCGACAGGCTTGATAACTCTACTATCCCAAAGCCTCGCATGGTGGCTCTCGATAGCCCGCTCGAACAGCGAAGTGTCACGCAGAGGCGCATAGCCTGGGATTTGTTCGAAGTTTTTAGTGCCCGCTTTGACACGCTCTCCGTTACGGACCATGACCCCGAAAACACCTTGCGTTTCCGTCAACTGCGCGCCAAGCGCCTTATACATTTGCGTAGCGTCCGCAATTTCAGAGGTAGCGAATTGCAGCACCGCTTCCTTATCGCTTGTGGCGTAGCGTAACGTCAGTGCGCTATGAGGCGTCTCCGAAAAAAGCCTACCTAGCAGCTTGCTCCAACTAGCCCCTTTAACGTCCCGCCTATTTACTGGCTCAGCCCCACAATAAACATAGGCATTTATTCCACCCCGTCCGAAGGGGCTAGCCAGATCAGCAGACATGAAACGCATAAGCGCAGGCAAGTAGCCACGGTAGCCATTACCTAGAAGATACAAGCCACCTTCGCGTCTTTGTCCAGTGAAGGCAGTCTCGGCCAGCTGGCCTTGCAGATAACCAAATGGCATGTAGGTGCGCGGGGTTTGAACGCGCCATAACACAGACTCGGCCATATCGACCGCTAGCAGTGCACCAGGGGGGCTGCATGTGGGCATTGAGGAGTACTCCAAATGAGGTGTACTCCATTAAAACCTTATAGCCGCCTGATCAAAAACTAGCAGAACTGCCAGGTCGCTTTGCTTGGGTAGGCCTTGCTCTTTTCGCCAGAACAAGGCAATGCACCTTGATTCTCAACACGCACATCTACTTACAAATCAGCGCAAATCAAGGACATCCTGCATGTCGTATAGCCCAGGCGCGCGGCCTTCCAGCCACAGCGCAGCGCGTACAGCACCTTTGGCGAAGGTCATGCGGCTCGAAGCCTTGTGAGTGATCTCCACACGCTCGCCTTCCGCGGCAAACAGCACCGTGTGATCACCTACCACGTCACCGGCGCGTACCGTAGCGAAGCCAATGCTCTTGCGGTCACGGGCACCGGTCTGGCCTTCCCGGCCGTACACCGCTACCTGTTCGAGGTCGCGCCCGAGCGCACTGGCAACCACTTCACCCATGCGCAGCGCGGTCCCGGAAGGGGCGTCCACCTTGTGCCGGTGGTGCGCTTCCATGATTTCGATGTCCACGTCATCACCCAGCACCCTGGCCGCCGTATCCAGCAGCTTCAAGCACAGGTTCACGCCTACGCTGAAGTTTGCGGCGAACACGATAGGGATGTCTTTCGCAGCGTCTGCCAGGCGGTCTTTTTCCTCGGGGCTGAAGCCTGTGGTACCGATGATCATGGCCTTGCCTGCTTTACGGCAGAAGGCCAGGTTTTTCAGCGTGACCGAGGGGTGGGTGAAATCGATGAGCACATCGAATTCCTCTGCCACCCGCGCCAGGTCGCCTGAGAGCGGCACACCGATCCGGCCCAGTGCGGCCAACTCCCCCGCATCCGCGCCTACCAAGGTACTGTCGGGCCGATCGATGGCCGCGGTAAGGCCCGCGCCTTGGGCTTGCTGTACCGCTTCGACCAAGGTCTTGCCCATGCGCCCGGCGGCACCCATTACAGCTATACGTCGCATTCCTGAATCCTTTTAATCGCCAGCGTCACAGATCGCCGAAGAAGCGCTTCATCCCTTCGAACCAACCGCTGGCCTTGGGCGAGTGCGTGGTATTACCTTCGAGCAGCGCACGAAACTCTTCCAGCAGCTCGCGCTGACGACGATCCAGGTTCACGGGGGTCTCTACTGCCACACGGCACAGCAAGTCACCCGGCGCACCCCCGCGAACAGGGGCTACGCCTTTGCCACGCAGGCGGAACTGCTTGCCAGTCTGGGTACCTTCCGGGATCTTCAACTTGACCCGCCCATCCAGCGTGGGCACTTCCAGCTCGCCGCCCAGCGCCGCATCGGTGAAACTGATTGGCACTTCGCAATAAAGGTTTTTACCGTCTCGCTGGAAGATCGAGTGCTCGCGCACATTGATGACTACGTACAGGTCACCGGTAGGGCCGCCTTGAGCGCCCGCCTCGCCCTCACCCGACAGGCGAATACGGTCACCGGTGTCTACCCCTGGCGGCACCTTGACGGACAAGGTTTTGAATTCTTCAACGCGGCCTTCGCCGTGGCAGGCCTCGCACGGGTCGGAAATGATCTTGCCCTGGCCATGGCAGCGCGGGCAGGTTTGCTGCACTGAGAAGAAGCCCTGCTGCATCCGTACCTGACCAATACCAGCACAGGTGGGGCAGGTTACGGGGGACGAGCCCTTCTTGGCGCCATTACCGTCGCACACCTTGCAGTTGACCAAGGTAGGCACACGAATGCTGACCGTGGTACCGCGAACAGCTTCTTCGAGGTCCAGCTCCAGGGTGTAACGCAGGTCGCTGCCACGCTGGGCACCGCCACGGCCGCCCCGGGCACCGCCGAAGAAATCGCTGAACACGTCACCGAAGATATCGGAGAAGTTGGCGCCGCCGAAGCCAGCACCGCCGCCACCCATTTGCGGGTCTACGCCAGCGTGCCCGTATTGGTCATACGCGGCCCGCTTGCTGGCGTCAGACAGCACTTCGTAGGCCTCGTTGGCTTCCTTGAAGTTTTCTTCCGCAGCCTTGTCGCCAGGGTTGCGGTCCGGGTGATGCTTCATCGCCAGGCGGCGATAGGCCTTCTTCAGGTCGGCTTCGCTTGCGCCTCGCTCTACCCCAAGTACCTCGTAATAGTCACGCTTAGCCATATGCCTCTTTCACATCCTGAATAAGTTTCGCCAATGCCCGCCGCCCAGGCTGAGCCATACAGGGCGGGCGTGCAGGCTTGGGCGAGCAGTGCCCGGTAGCCCGGCAGGCTACTGGCACCAGCCTTCCAGCTAAGGGCGCGCGCCCGCCACCAAGGCCATGCGCGCCGTACGATTAGCCAGCCGGAATACCCCGCACGCAGGGTGTTACAAATTCCTGTACTCCAGACACGCCAACGCGGGAGCCAAGGCCCCCGCGCGGTGACATGCTACCAGTCACCGCCCATAAGAAGGGGAACCGGCCGATCACAAGCAGTACTTACTTGTTGTCTTTCACTTCTTCAAACTCAGCATCGACGACATCGTCATGCTTTTTAGGCTCTTCAGCAGCAGGCTGGGCCGCCGCTTCAGGCTGGTCTGCGTCGGCGTACATCTTCTGAGCCACAGGCGCGGTGACCTTGGACAGCTCTTCGATGCGTGCTTCGATGGCTGCTTTGTCGTCGCCTTTGACTGCGGTTTCCAGTGCCGAGACCGCCGCTTCAACGGCAGTTTTCTCGTCAGCGCTCACTTTGTCACCCGCCTCGCTGATCATCTTGCGAGTGGAGTGAACCAGTGCGTCGCCCTGGTTGCGTGCAGCGGCCAGCTCTTCGAACTTGCGGTCTTCCTCGGCATTGGCCTCGGCGTCACGCACCATTTGCTGGATTTCTTCCTCGGACAAGCCGGAGTTGGCCTTGATCACGATGGACTGCTGCTTGCCAGTCGCCTTGTCCTTGGCACCTACGTGCAGGATGCCGTTGGCGTCGATGTCGAAGGTGACTTCGATCTGTGGCACACCACGTGGAGATGGCGGAATCTCGGCCAGGTCGAACTTGCCCAAGGACTTGTTCTGGCCAGCCTGCTTACGCTCACCTTGCAGCACGTGAATGGTCACAGCGCTCTGGTTGTCGTCAGCGGTCGAGAACACCTGGGATTTCTTGGTAGGAATCGTGGTGTTCTTCTCGATCAGCGCAGTCATCACGCCGCCCATGGTTTCGATACCCAGGGTGAGCGGGCTAACGTCCAGCAGCAGTACGTCTTTAACGTCACCGGCCAACACGGCGCCCTGAATGGCAGCACCCATGGCAACGGCTTCGTCAGGGTTGACGTCTTTACGTGCTTCTTTGCCGAAGAAATCGCTGACCAGCTTCTGAACCAATGGCATACGGGTTTGACCGCCTACCAGGATCACGTCGTTGATGGTCGCGGCATCGATACCGGCGTCTTTCAGTGCGATACGGCAAGGCTCGATGGTGCGCTGAACCAGGTCTTCTACCAACGATTCCAGCTTGGCGCGGGAGATCTTCACGTTCAGGTGCTTCGGCCCGGTGGCATCTGCAGTGATATACGGCAGGTTCACGTCGGTTGACTGCGAAGAAGACAGCTCGATTTTTGCTTTTTCGGCGGCTTCTTTCAGACGCTGCATGGCCAGGGGGTCGCCCTTGAGGTTCATGCCGCTTTCTTTCTTGAACTCGTCTACCAGGTAGTCGATCAAGCGAATGTCGAAGTCTTCACCACCCAGGAAGGTATCGCCATTGGTGGCCAATACTTCGAACTGGTGCTCGCCGTCTACTTCTGCGATTTCAATTACGGAGACGTCGAAGGTACCGCCGCCCAGGTCGTACACGATAACCGTGTGGTCGCCCTTGGCCTTGTCCATGCCGTACGCCAATGCCGCCGCGGTAGGCTCGTTGATGATGCGCTTGACGTCCAGGCCTGCAATACGCCCGGCGTCTTTAGTGGCCTGGCGCTGGCTGTCGTTGAAGTAGGCAGGCACGGTGATAACTGCTTCAGTCACTGCCTCGCCGAGGTAATCTTCGGCGGTTTTCTTCATCTTCTTCAGCACTTCAGCAGAGATCTGCGGCGGTGCCATTTTCTGGCCATTCACTTCTACCCACGCATCGCCGTTGTCAGCCTTGGCGATTTTGTAAGGGACCATCTTGATGTCTTTCTGAACAACGTCTTCCTCGAACTTGCGGCCGATCAGACGCTTTACGGCGTACAGGGTGTTGTGCGGGTTAGTGACCGCTTGGCGCTTGGCCGACTGACCTACCAGGATCTCGCCGTCGTTGGCGTACGCGATGATGGAAGGCGTAGTACGCGCGCCTTCTGCGTTTTCAATGACCTTGGCCTTACCGTTTTCCAGCACAGAGACGCAGGAGTTGGTTGTCCCCAGGTCAATACCGATGATTTTGCCCATGTATGAAACTCTCCGGAAACTTTGAATTTGGTTGCCGCGCCAGTGGTGGCTGTACGCGGTAGCACTCGAACGCTTGGTAACTAAATGGGGGTTGCTTTAAAGATTTCAAGCCTTTTCATTGATGGAAGGCGAAGGCGCGGCGGCCGCCTTGCTCACAACCACCATGGCCGGGCGCAGCAGGCGGCCATTGAGCTGGTAACCCTTCTGGAACACCTTCAGTACGGTGTTGGGCTCGACATCAGCGCTCTCTTGCATGGCCATCGCTTGATGGTGCTCAGCGTTGAAGGGCTCACCGTGCGGGTCTACCGTTTCGGCGCCATAACGCTGCAAGGTGTCGGAGAACATTTTCAGCGTGAGCTGCATGCCTTCACGCATGGGGCGCAGGGCTTCATCTTCGGTGCTGGACATTTCCAGGCCACGCTCAAGGCTGTCGATGATCGGCAGCAAGTCGCTGGCGAATTTTTCCAGCGCGAATTTGTGGGCCTTCTCTACATCCTGTTCAGCGCGACGGCGAATGTTCTGCACGTCGGCGGCCACGCGCAAAGACTGATCCTTGGCTGCGGCCAGTTGCTCTTCGAGCGCCTGAACCTGTGCAGCGAGGTCGTCGCCGGTGGCTTCTGGGGCCGGGGTTGCGTCCGGGTTCTGTTCGTCCAGAGTTTTGTCTTCAGCCATGAAATTCTCCTCTTGATACGTCGGCGAGCAGTCACTCGCTCATGCTTGCCGGGTATATGGGGCCGCCCGCGCCCGCTTCAAGGCATGAACCCCTGCAAATTTTAGGGAGACTGAGCGCAGCGGCCACCTCACTTGCCGACACTTGGCATTGTCAGGCGCCCCGCAAGCACTGTATAAATAACCAGACTTTTTCCACTTATGGGGATTGCGGCCATGCTGGTGCATCTGTCCGTTCACAACTACGCCATCGTCGAACACCTGGATCTCGAGCTGGAACACGGCATGAGCGTGATCACCGGTGAAACCGGGGCGGGCAAGTCCATCATGCTCGACGCGCTGGGCCTGGCGCTCGGTGATCGTGCAGACAGCGGCGTGGTGCGCCCCGGTGCAGACAAGGCCGACATCCTCGCAACCTTTGACGTAGCGGACATCCCCGACGCACGCGCCTGGCTGGGCGAGCGTGACCTCGATAAAGACCACCACTGCATCCTGCGCCGGGTGATCACCAGCGAGGGCCGCTCCCGCGCCTACATCAATGGCGCCCCCAGCCCGCTGGGGGATTTGAAAGCGCTGGGCGAGCTGCTGATCGACATCCATGGCCAGCATGAGCATCAATCCCTGCTCAAGCCCGACACTCACCGCCGCCTGCTGGATGAATTCGCGGGCGCGGCAGACCTGTCTCGCCAGGTTAACCTCGCAGCCCAGCGCTGGCGCCAAACCCGCCAGGAGATCAACCGCCTTTCCAGCACCAGCGACGAGCAGCGCGCGCGCCATCAACTCCTGAGCTATCAGCTTGAAGAGCTGGAAAACCTCGGGCTGGGTGAAAACGAGCTGGAAGAGCTGGAAGACGCACAAAAGAACCTGGCCAACGCCGAAGGCCTGTTTGCCACCAGCCGCCAAGTGGTAGAGCAGTGCTCGGAGAGCGACTCGGGGAACATTCTCGACGCCCTGGCCGCCTGCCTCAGCCGCCTCGGCGCGGTGCCCAACCCGCCCCGCGCCCTTCAGGAAGCAGCGAACATGCTCTCCAGCGCGCAGATCCAGGTAGAAGAAGCAGTAGGTGAACTCAATCGCTTCGTGGACAACTTCGAAGCAGATCCGGCTCGCCTGCAGTTGGTTGAGGAGCGGCTGGACACCATCTATACCTTGGCGCGCAAACACCGCGTGCAACCCAACGAAGTCGCTGCTTTGCAACAAAAGCTGTTCGATGAAGTAGAAGGCCTGGCGGCGTGCGATGAATCCATCGAGCGCCTTGAAGGCGAGCTGGCCTCTTTCGCACGGCACTACCAGCAGAAGGCGGGTGAGCTTAGCGCCCTGCGGGCAGAAGCGGCCAAGCGCCTCGAAGGCGCGGTGGAACAGGAAATCCACCGCCTGGGCATGCCGGGCGGCCGTTTCCGTATCGAGCTCAAGCCACATACTGGCAACGACTTGCAACCCAATGGCCTGGAAAACATAGAGCTGATGGTAAGCGCCAACCCCGGCCAGCCGATCAAGTCGCTGGCCAAAGTGGCGTCAGGCGGTGAGCTGTCCCGGATCAGCCTGGCGATTCAGGTCATTACCGCTCAAACGTCCCGCACCCCTACCCTGGTGTTCGACGAAGTGGATGTGGGCATTGGCGGCCCTACCGCCGAAATTGTTGGGCAGCTGTTGCGCAGGCTGGGCGACAACGGCCAGGTGCTCACGGTAACCCACTTGCCTCAAGTGGCCGCGCAGGGTCACCACCACCTGTTCGTCCACAAGCTACGCGGCAACGACGAAACTCGCACAGCCGTACGTAGCCTTGCCAAGGCAGAGCGTATTGAAGAAGTAGCGCGAATGCTGGGCGGTGTAGACCTCACCAAAGAATCCCTGGCTCACGCCCGCAAGATGGTGGTCAGCGCCAAGGGCTGATACTGCCGCCCTGGCTCATCTCGCGCATAGAAAACCCGCCTTGCAGCGGGATCAAGGGATATCAGAGCGGGGTTTTAGGCTTGCGGACGTACAACACCAGGTTGTGGTCCACCAAGTCAAAACCGTGCTCTGCCACGATTTCTTTCTGGCGCTTTTCGATCTCACTGTCGAAGAACTCGATCACCTCGCCTGAGTCCACGTCCACCATGTGGTCGTGGTGCCCACCGTCGGCCAGTTCAAATACCGCATGGCCGCCATCGAAGTTATGGCGAACCACCAAGCCTGCCGCCTCAAACTGCGTCAGCACCCGGTAAACAGTGGCTAAACCTACGTCTTCACCCGCTTCCATAAGGGCCTTGTACACGTCCTCAGCGCTCATATGGCGCTGCTCGGCCGAGTCAAGCATTTGCAGGATCTTGACCCGTGGAAGGGTCACCTTTAAGCCTGCTTTTCGTAATTCGTTGTTTTCAACCATGGTCAGCTTTCTCGCCGATGCTGCTTCGCAGCTTGATTCAATGCGGGTATGATCGGGGCTTTGTTGACCCAGCCAAGATAGTGGAAGTCGCCCACCGATGCAAAACACCAAGCACTTGCTTACCAGCCTCACCTTCGTGGGCCTGCTCGCACTCGCCGGTTGTTCATTCCCCGGGGTTTATAAGATCGACATCCAGCAGGGCAATGTCGTCACGCAGGACATGATAGACCAGTTGAGGCCTGGAATGACCCGCCGGCAAGTGCGGTTTATCATGGGCAACCCGATGCTGGTGGACACATTCCACCCAAATCGCTGGGATTACCTCTACAGCATGCAGCAGGGTGGTGCCCCTCGGCAGCAGGAGCGCGTAAGCGTGCTGTTCAATGAACAGGACCTACTGGCAAGCCTGTCAGGCGACTTCATGCCGGGCGTAAGCCGTGACGATGCCATCCTCGGCAAAGACAACAGTACGCCAGATGCCACCCCCGCTCAGCAGCCACAGCAACAGCCCGAGGCACCGGCACAACCCGGTTCGCTGCTCGAAGACATTCAGCGTGACGTAGACCAGGCCAAGCCCGTACCCGTGCCTAGCCCTGCGCCGATCCAAAGCTCGCCTCAGTAAAAGGCGCTGCTCACAAAAAACCCAGGCCTCGTTGAGCGCCTGGGTTTTTTTATGCCCTGTTGCTATTCAGCCATACAGCTGCTTGGCGCGCTGACAGAAGGCATCTACCAGCGTATTGGCAGCCTGGTTGAACAGCGGGCCAAGGGTGGCACGCACAATAGGCCCGTCGTAATCGAACTCAAGGTCCAGGCTGATCTTGCAGGCTTTCTCACCCAACGGCTTGAACACCCACACGCCATTGAGTTTCTTGAAGGGCCCCTCCTCCAGGTTCATTTCGATCTTCTCCCCTGGGGTCAGCGCGTTGCGGGTAATCAGGGTTTGGCTCAAACCCGCCTTGGCCACCTCCAGGCTAGCGCGCATGGACTGCTCGTCTGCCGAGAGCACCCGCGTAGACGAACACCACGGCAAAAACTCAGGGTAGCGGGCAACATCATTGACCAAGTCGTACAAGGCCTTGGCCGGGTACGGAAGCAGGGCGGAACGTTGAATATGGGTTGTCATGAACGCGTCACTTCCAAAGCTGAGCGGCAAATACGACCAGAATGCCGCACGGCGCTACATAGCGCATCAAAAAGAAGGTGAGTTTGAACAGCACTGGCCTGCGAATCGCCAGCTCGTCACGTACGGCTTCTCGCCCCATTACCCACCCGGCGAAGACCACAAAACACAAGCCGCCCAGGGGAAGCATGATCCTGGAGGTGAGGAAATCGATCACGCCAAAGAAGTCTAACCCGGCCTGTGCACCCCATTGATAGAGGTGAAAGCCCGCGTCATCGTTCACGAAAAATTTAGCCTGCTTCCACAGGTTGAACGAGAACACAGTACCTAAACCGAACACCCAGCACGCCAGTGCCAGCAACGAAGCCACCACTGGACGAGACATGCGCTTGCGCTCTATCAGGTACGCCACCATGGGCTCCAGCAGCGAAATGGCAGAGCTCCAGGCCGCCACGCCCACCAGGATAAAGAACACCACGCCCATGACCTGACCGAAGGCTACGCTGCCAAAGGCATACGGCAGGGTGACGAACATCAGGCCAGGCCCCTCGCTGGGGTTAAGGCCCGCCGCGAACACAATCGGGAACAGCGCCATGCCGGCCAGCAGCGAAACGAAGGTGTCGAGCAACGCCACCGACACGATAGTGCCTGTGATCGACGCGCTTTTAGGCATGTAGGCCCCGTAGATCAGGATGGAGCCCACGCCCACGCTAAGGGAGAAGAACGCATGCCCCATGGCGGGCAGCAACCCTTCCAGCACCTTGCTGGCGTCGAAGTCGAACATGAAATGCACGCCTTCCATGAAGTGGCCAGTGGTGAGGCTGTACCCCAACAGCACCAGTAGCAGCACGAACAGCAGCGGCATCATGATCCGCAAGCTGCGCTCTAGCCCACCGACCACACCCTTGGCGATAACCACCGCCGAAGTGAGCATGAACACGCTGTGCCAGAAGATCAGCCGCAGCGGGTCGCTGATGACGTTACCAAAATAGGCACCCACCTGATCGGGGGTTACGCCGTTGAAGTCCCCTTTGCCCATGTTCAGGATGTAATCGAACGACCAGCCCCCCACCACGCTGTAAAAGGAAAGAATCAACAAGGCCGTGAGCATGCCGGCAAAGGCCGCCCAGGACCAGGTGGTCGGCTGACCTGCCGCTTTAGCCAAGGCGGCCAAGGCATTGGCGGGGCTCTGCCGGGCACGACGGCCAATGAGGGTTTCGGCCAGCATGACCGGCACGCCGATCAGCGCGATACAGGCCAGAAACACCAGTACGAAGGCGCCCCCGCCGTACATGCCAACCATGTAGGGAAACTTCCAGATACTGCCCAGCCCGACCGCAGACCCGGTAGCAGCGAGGATAAACACCCAGCGGCTTGCCCAGCTTCCATGGACGGACACCTGTTCACTCGACATCCGTTTACCAACCACCCGAAAAAAAGAGCGGGCATTGTCCGGGATTCACCGCAGCGGCTCAATCCGCCTCACACTGGTGAAACAATTCGCAACCGTAGCCGCCGAGCAAACTTGCCCCTATAATGCGCGCCCTATGGCTAAGCAAAAGAAGCATCCCACTGGGACAATCGCGCTAAACAAGAAAGCGCGTCACGACTATTTCATCGAGCAACGCCTTGAGGCGGGGCTGGTGCTTGCCGGCTGGGAAGTCAAAAGCCTGCGTGCAGGCAAGGCCCAGTTGGTCGACAGTTACGTGCTGTTGAAAAACGACGAGGCCTGGCTGTTCGGCGCGCACATCACGCCGCTTACCACCGCCAGCACGCATGTGATTGCCGACCCCATCCGCACCCGCAAGCTGCTCTTGAACAAAAAAGAGCTAGAGCGCCTGCACGCCTCTGTCCAGCAAAAGGGCTACACCGCCGTGTGTACCGCCCTGTACTGGAGCAAGCACCTCATCAAGTGCGAAATCGCGCTGGGTAAGGGCAAGAAGGAATACGACAAGCGCGACACCGAGCGCGAGCGCGACTCCAACCGCGAGATGCAGCGCGCAGTGCGCAACAAAGGCAAGGGCGACGAATAAGGCCCTGCCCTCGTAAGGCGACGCAGCAGGTCGCCTTTAGATAAAACGCTGTCGCGTTTATTCGTGTACAAAAAAATTCGAAACTGCCAGCAGTGATTGCAGTCAATGCAGTAAGCCCAGCTGCGCGGGCGAATCTGGCGCCTTGGCATCGGCCAATGAGCGTGACTAGCTTTCAAGGAGAATTGCCATGACCCGTTTCGCCCTTCCCGCTCTCGCCTTTTGTGTAAGCGCCCTGCTGGCCGCCCCGACCTTCGCTGCAAGCGATGACCTGTGCGCCGCCAACCTGCAGAAAATCAAAGACACCATGACCACTGCTGCCTCCACCAACCCCTCCCTGGCAAAAGGGATGGACGGTGAAATCGATCAGGCCAAGGCCGCCCAAGCCGCTGGCAAGAAAGAAGAGTGCATCGCCCTCACCGGTAAAATCATCACCAAGCTGGACAACTTCACCAAGAAAGGCGGCGCAGCCGGTAACTGATGCGACGTGGCGCAGGCAGTCGACTTTTGCCGCCTGAGCCCGTATACTGCGCAGCACACCTGCCGCCACTGGTAGCAGGTTCGGGGCCGATCAGGATTCGACGCCGGTAACGAAACTTTAGGTGCATGCCGAGTTGGTAACAGAACTCGTAAATCCACTGTTGCAACTTTTATAGTTGCCAATGACGAAAACTACGGCCAGGAATTCGCACTCGCCGCTTAATTGCGACGACTAGAACCTGAGCTTCTGGTTACTTCGGTACCAGCAGTCGCTAGGGGATGCCTGTAAACCCAAACCGACTGTCAGATAGAACAGGATCGCTGCCTAGTATGTCGTGGGCGACGCAGCTAAAACTTACACGACTCGCCCAACGCACCCTGCCCCTCGGGCGGCCGCGGGTTAACTCAGTAGAACGGGCTAAGCATGTAGTACCGACAGCGGAGTACTGGCGGACGGGGGTTCAAATCCCCCCGGCTCCACCAAACAAGCGTTACAAATCAGGCACTTAGCGATTTTCGCGGGTGCCTTTTTTGTGCCTGAATGGGCTGTTTTGGCTCAGGAATGGCAGGATTATGACAGCATCGAAGCCACAGCTTGCTTCTTGGCGTGTGTGCTCAGCTCTATACCATGGAAGTCGAAACGTGTGATGGAGGACACGTTGTGACTGAGGGTGCAGAATCACACCACTTTGCCGATAAACCATCATGTACCCCGACCTGACTTCAACGATTATTCATGCTAGCGGAAGCCTGCCTGTTGCAAGCTCGTTTGCAAGCTGGATGACAACATCGACAATTGGTCAGATGTCTATTGATAGCAAAATGGCAGTTCCGCATAATCCCTGCCCTTTCTGGGCTAGGGAGAGCTGAGTTGACCATTAACATAGCAATCGCAACATATGATGCCATCGTGCTGGGCTGTGACAGCTTGTCTAGCCAAGTCGAGCAAGCAATCCTTCCATTTCGACATGGGGTCGGTTTTGCGCGCGACGCTGATGGCAACGAGCTTATTGATGCTATGGGAAACAGAGTGGTATCGGTTGGAAATCTTCAGCCTTATGTCACAAACGTTTTCGGCGGAGCCCAGAAAATGTTCTGCCTTTATGAGGATGACGATACCTCTGTAGCCGCTGTGACTGCCGGAATGGCAACCCTTGGCGGCTTGACGATTGCAGGCATCGCCCATAGATTTCGCAAAAAGAATGCTGCTGTACAGACTAGATTCGGGTCCGTGCGGGATGTCGCAGACGCTTTTTTGAAACATGTTCGAAATGAATGGGAACTAGAAGTAGGGTTTACTACCACAGAGCAGGACTTGAGACCGTATTTTCCAGATGTGCAATTCATTGTCGGTGGATATGGCACAGATGATGCTTCTGGAATGGTATTCAAGCTTTCCGTCAGTTCCATGACGATTGAAGAGCAATTCGCTTGGCGATCGAAATCTGGAACCTGCTTTGCAGGCCAATCAGATTTTGTTGAACGACTCCTAGTAGGAGTGGACCATCAAGTGATTCGAGATGTGGAAGCTGCCATTTTGAAACTTGTCCAGGCACAAAATGAGGCAACGATTCAGGCACTGCTCGACAAGCTTCAGTCACAAGGGGTCGCAATTCCTGAAGGTTTTTCGTTTGACATACCTGAACTCAAGCTGGCGCTACCGTGGTTTGCAAACGTCGCCAGCATCGATTTTGGGAATTTGCCTACTCAATACGCGGTCGATTTGGCTGAGCTGTTGGTTAATCTTCAATCGGGCGTGCAACGGTTTGCAACAGGCGTAGCCACCGTGGGTGGACGGACTCACATCGGTGTGCTCAAGCGAGGCGAAAAATTCGCCATGCTCAATGAGCCAAAATTGGTACACAACCATACAGGTTACTCACATGACTTATAGCTATCGAGACTCCTCTGGGCAGATTGCTTCGACCCCTTACTCGGATCACGATCAGGTTCAGCGCAGTTTTGTGTATTCCGACCGGAGCGGCGCTATCCCCTCTGCGCAAGATTGCAAGCCGGTCCAACCTGCATCTCAGATGAAGGGGATGTCGGGCACCTACCGAAATGGGCTTTTCGAGCTCAATTGATAAAAAAACATTTTCACGAAAGCCCGCTTTAGCGGGCTTTTTGCTTGGGATTAACTGGAAGAAAGCTTGCATGCTGAGACTCTGGCTTGCATTGCTTATCGTCACTTCCTTTGCGATGCGACAGAACTTTTCTGCGGTGACTCACTCGCGCTCGTGAACGCTAGGCAATAGCTAAAGCCGATCCACAGGCCAGGAGCATCGAAGTCGATCAACCTTTACCGCTTTGATGGGCGAAAAATGATTTTTACCTTCGCATGGAGATCTGCCTTAGGCTACGAGTGTCGAGCAGCGATACCGAGCTTGTGATGAATCTAAGATTGGTGGACTGGAAAGAACTTTGGTATCTGGATGGCGAAATGGTGATATGTCGTCACTGCGAAGCTACACAGGGCTTTTGGGAAGCACGACGTCCTTTCGTGCATGAGAACGGATGCATTACCAACAAAGCGGCTACGCAAATGCCTTGGCGGGATCTAGCGGCGTTATTACGAACAGAGGTGCTCAGACCTTCCGATGGCCAAACTGGCTAACCTTGACCGTTGATGCCTGAGCAATACCAGTAGCCAGATAGAGACCCATACGACAGGTCACTGTCGTTTCGGTTAGGTCAGCAGTGTGCCGCTGTGTTTCCAGAGCGCCTCTCCAGCTCGCAGGCAGCGTGAAGGGCTCCTGGTACTTGTCCATCGAGCGGTAATAAATAGTTGTCGCCGTGCCGTTTACCGGCCTGTTGATGATCATCTCCGCCTCCCAGCTCAGGATGCCTCGGCTGCTTCCTATGATCTCCGGCGCCGATACCATTTCCAGGACATCGGCCACGGCCAAGTTGGTGATGGACACATTGGCGATGGGCTGAACGTAGATGTACCCACCGGCGGCGGCCATGGTGCCAGCCAGCTCGATGCACTGGGCCTCACCATAGGCGGCCTGCTCCTTGTACCACTTGGTGGTGATGCCAGCCAGGCCAGAGCCCGTGGCTTTGTAGCCGTCGGCTAGAACCGATCCAGCGACTGCGTTTACCGAGGCGTTGAGTGTGCCAGCGGTACCCAGCATCAGCGGGTTGGCGTTTAGGCAGCCGAACGGGCGGATCGCTGAGTACAGGTCAGCAGCATCGGTGGGCAGCGGTACGCCGAAGAATTCGAAGTTGGCAAGGATCCCGGGCACTACCCGCGACTGGATGAAATCAGCGCCCAGCAGGTTCGGGTGCAGCCCCTCCACCGTCATTTCTTCGGTGAAGCCATCCCAGATGTTGACCACAGGCACGAACTGGCTGACGTAGCTCAGCACCCAGTCCTTGTAGGCGATGGCCTCATCCAGAGCTGTGCCGGTGAGCGCTTTGGTACCAAAGCGCGGCGTGCCGGTGCCGACCATCAAATACTTGCCCGGGGTGTTTTCGAACGCGCTGATGGCCTTCATGACGTTGGCCTTGGAGTCCGCCAGGCTCATGCCAGGGGTAGTGCTGTCGTTCGTGCGGGACAGCCATAGCCAGAGGTCTGCGGTCAGCGAGTTCAGGGCCGAGGGCATGCGAGACATGAATTGGCCAGTATGGTCGCCCACCTTCCCCTGGTTGTCCCGCCAGTCGGGGAACAAACCCGTCTTTGCCGCAACGGCCCCCGCATAGCCATAAGCCTCCGTGCCCCAGGCCGTGGCCGCTATGGTGTGGCAGTTGGCGCTAAAGCTATCCCCCAGTAAGCCCAGGCCTCGGCGGATACGGAGCCGGGCCGGGCGCTGATTGGCAAGCAGGCTCATGCATACACCTCAAAGGCAGCACCGCCAGCAGGCACGAAACGTACCGTGGCCGGAGGGATATCAAGAGGAAACGCGCCGTCAGTCCAGAGGGTATCGGCGGTGACCCAGCTGGTGCCCATCTTGATCTGTATGGCCACACTGCCGCCGTTGGCCTGCACGCCTAGCGTGACCCGCATGGCGCGGTTGTAGGTCTCTTCTTTCGTTGTGGTCTGCATCACTTCCCCTTTCTACCTGTCCGTTCTAGTGACGGTGCCGGGCGCCACCGCAAACTCGGTGATTGCCGCGTTCTGCTTTTGCGATTCCTTGGTCATGCCGAACCAGAAGCCCATCACCTGCTTGAGCTCACCGAACCACAGGCCGATGACGGTGCCCACGGTGAGGCTGGCCGTGGGGTCGGTAAGGATCTCCTTGTTCCACCCCATGAACACGGCTGCAATGATCAGCAGCGTACCCAGCAGCACCAAACCGGTGACGATCGGGCGAATCAGATCACGGGGCTGCGCGGCCGCCAGCTTGCGGGCGCTATCACGGTCGGCTGCCTCGGCGGCGTACTGCGAGGCCTCAGCCTGAAGGCGGTTGTTTTCGGCGGTGACCGCCAGCTGCTGCAGCTGCACCTTGGCATTGGTCTGCAGCTCCTGAACCTTCACCATGGCCTCGGGGTTGGTGGCCAGGATGGCGCCAACCGCCTCGGGATCGTTGGGGGCGTTGAGTGCGCTCGACACCAGCGCGCCGACGGCAGCACCGGCTGGCCCGCCGAGCAGTGTTCCCAAGGTGGGGGCGGCGGCGCCGATGATTCGGCCTACGTCTGCCCAGTTCATACGAGTGCTCCCACTGCCTGGGTATGGCAGTCGGGCCACTTTTCTGGATGTGGCCTACCTGGGCGCCAGGTACGTGCATACAGGCGCCAGGCCGCGTCGGGCTCGCTAACGGCCGGCATTGGCAAGGGGTCGCTCCACAGCAATAGGCGGGCGAACACTGCTGCCAGGATGTCGTCAGTCTCCAGCGCGGCCCATACCTTGTCCCGCTCGAAGGGCACGCCGCGCAGTGAGCAGATAGCGGCTGCGTATGAAGTGGTGTTGGGGTGGGTCATGACGCCCTTCACCCCTCCCCCCTCTTCAAACTGCCAGAGCCCACGGGCAGGGCCATCGTCATACTGACGCCGGACGAGGAAACCGGATTCCTGAAGGCCGATAGCAATCAGCATGGTCATGGCACGGCAGCCGCTCATTTTTTGGGGCAAGAGGGCCAGGCCCTGCTTGATTGTTTCGACAGGGATTTCCATCGTGCTGCTTTTCTCCAGACATAAAAAAACCCGCACAGGGCGGGCTAGCTGATATAGAGGTGGAACTGCTCTTACTTCTGTAGGGCTGCGACCTCTTCCCGGAGATTATCCACCTCCGATTTAAGTGCCTTGATCGCAGAAACAAGATAAGGAATTACTGCCATGTAATTGACTTTCCATATCTGGTCAATCTCGTTGTGCGCGCTATCATCCCCTGGAGTCACCGCAATAGGGATGCTCTCGAAAAGTTCCTGAGCAATCATTCCTGCTTCGTGTGATTCGTACTCAGACGAATTAAGCATAATCTTCCGATCATAGATCACCGGCCGGACCTGCATAATCCTTTCAAGCCCATCCGTGATTTCAACATCGTTGATTTTAAGCCTACGGTCTGAGCCTTGCGTTACCGTGCCAGGAACTTCAAGATTCCCACCATACCGATAAAACATCTCGGGACCAGTGGCGGTATTATCGCTATTGACTGTACGCCAACTGAAACCTCCAATGCCGCCGCCCTTGTTACAGATAAAGTTTCCTTCCCCTTGCCCATTGCTCCCGTTCCACCCAGCATAAAGCCCTTGTGGGCTTACCGAGTTTAATTGCTGAGAGGCCAGCATTGAAGTAATAAACCTAGCGCGTATGCTGTTATTAAGAAGGCCTAGGTTAATGACAGCATCCGCCGCAGACTTAGCCCCTGTCCCGCCTTGGCTTAATGATATCGCCGTGGTAAGTGCACTCAGGGCAGTAATGTCACCGTTCACCCCGCTTTTCGCATAGTCGGCCAGCGTTGCCAGTGCCATCCGGTCGGGCGCAGTGAAGTAAGGGAACTTCCCAGTAACGCCGGTCAACGCCGCCAATGCGTTGACCGGCACAGATGCCGCTAGCGCACCGAACTTGTTGACCAGCGCCCGAAGCGCGTCCGCCGAGTCCTTCACGTAGCCCTGCATGGGCGCCAGCGCATACGTGCCAGCGGCCACGGTTGGGCCCACATAAGCAGGCAGGATCGACAGCACCGTATCGCTGGCAATGTTCGCCACTTCGTACCAGCGCCCGTCTGGGCCCAGGAAGGCATCACCTACCCTGGCGTTGGCAGCAAAGCCGGTGTTCGTGCCGGTGATGGTGTTTGAATTTTGGGTGCACGAAACCGTGCCGGATCGAAGCCAGGGCATCCGAAGTGTCCTTTGAAGTTAGGCGTTCATTTTGGCGAACAGAGCAGGCAAGAAGAAAGCAGTGGGATTGGAGGCGGCCACGGTAATTGCGTAAAGTTTTCTGTTCGGAAAGTCCCACCAGCAATAGAGGTACCTATTGATAGCACTGCCGGCCGCCATGGGCATTCCGAAGTTGTTTATAAGCATGTGCTCGTTTTCTGGAAAATCGAACGGAACCGAGTAGTAAACCCTTACCAAGCCTTGGTCATCATAATCGTAGGTAACATGAGTCCAGCTTTGGAAAGCCCTGGTAAAGTTCGCGACTGATGTACCGGAATCGAAAAGTAGCTTGCTCGCCCCATCCCACAGCCTAAGGCCAAACTGAGCCACAGCCTGCGCCACAAACGCTGCTACGAAATACCTGCCATTCGGCGGAGCCGTCTTAACGTTGTACCCCCGCACGTAGAATCCCGTCCAGTTACCGGCTGAGCCTATCAAACGCATTTGGCAAAGGCCGGCCACCGCATTTACGGTGTCAGGCCTAACAAACACCAGAGGTGGTTCCTGGCTTGTAACCGGCCTGCTGAAATACGTCGTTGAGCCGAGCCCTGACTCCTCCGTGGGCGCATATCTTCCTGAAGAGATAACCACAAGTCGGGCGTATTCAGAGTCGATAACTACCGAGCCGCTGTTATTTGTGAACTGAAGACCGAAGGACATCAGCTCCACCGCATTACAATAAGACGCATGGTTCCATATGCCTTACTGCTAGCAGCGTAGGTGCGCGTGTGGTTGTAGACCCGGGCGACTCCTTCGAGCATTTCCGTTTCAAACTGGATCTGGTCCCGACCATAGGCCCCTTCTGGTATGACAATGGCCGTTCCATTCCCAGGCCCTACCCCAGGCACCGCAAAATCCTGGCTGCCTTTGGGTGCCGTATTGGGAAAGGTGACCAGCAGCGAAAGCACCACCCGTACCGTAAATGAGTTTTCGTCAACTTGGAGGGCGCCGTCGGCACCATAGATCCTCATCCCGTAGCTCATGCTGTTAAGTCCCCCAGTTGCACACGCAGCACGTTGTTGGCGTCGAACACCTTGACGGCGCGGTTTGTAATCGTGAGGCGCCCCTGGCCAGCAACATAGCCGTTGAACTCGAAAGTGTTGTCCTTCACGCCGAAACGCCAGCCCGTTGCACCTGGCACATAGTTCGTCGACTGGATGTAGTCCCCAATCTTCGCGCTGGTGATAGTGCCGTCACCGATGAAGGCTTGGCTGATGAACACCTGGCCGTTCTGGATCACGAAGGGGGTGAAGACCGCCCCGCCTGCTGTCGTGCCCACGACGGCGAAGCGATCCGCCGACACAAGGAACTGGCTCTGTAGCCCGGCTGCCGTGTTTTCGATACCCAGTCCAATACCGGCCGCCACGTACTGCCCGTTAGCGTTGAGCTGCATCTTCACCGACCACATGGTCGAGAGCTTGCCGTCAGCGCTGGCCTGGGCGGTGGCCACCTGCTGGATGGCTGCCGTGTTATTGCCGGCCTGGGCCTGCAACGTCTCGGTGGCCTGTACCAGCGCCTCATCCTGGCTGGCTCGGACAACCACCTCTTTTGCGTAGGCCGCCTGGGTATCCCACATCTTCAGTGCGTCGTTGAGGTCGCCTTCCCCGCTGTCAGCGCGATACGCGGCACGTAGGGCTTGGAGGCTGCCGGCCTGGGCGGCCACGTCCGTGATATCGGCCGTGTTCTTCTGCACCTGCTGGGCCAAGCCATTGGCGGCCTGGATAGACTGCCCCACGTCCAGCCAGTAGGCCGTGTTCGGGGGTGGCGTGTCCTTGGGTACCGCCTTCGTCGCCTGGTAGATCCGGCCATCTTGCACCACCATATCGCCCTGAGCATAAGCCTGATCCGCCTTGTAGGCTGATAGGCCGTCCAGCGCCGCGATCTGGTCCTCGATGTCGGTGATCTTCTCGTTCAGTTCCTTGCTGAGCTCGGTCTGACCAATCTTGCCTGCCATGGCCGCCAGGAAGGCCGACACGTCATTGGACGTGGACGTCGGCACCTTCAAGAAGCTACTGACCCCGTAGGCATTCCTTGAGCGGATGAAGTAATAATAATTGGTGTAGAACGCCAAGCCTGTATGGGTAAGCGTTAAGCCTTGGCCCACGTACTCCGCCTGGGCGGCCGTTGCCTTGGGATCAAGCGTGAAGAAGTACTCGTAGGTACCCCCATTCAGCCCGTGGAGCGGATTGCCAGGAATCAAGATAATGGTGTCGATCGATGACTGGACCGCGCACGTCTCCGGCACCGGCGGGCCATCGATGTTCACCGTGATGGTTGCTTCACCAGAGCGGGCCATGGGGCCCACCGCGGCAACACTCATCGTGTAGTTGCCTGCTGGCAGTCCGTTGATGCTGCACTGCGCGCTACTGGCGGGAATGGAATGCGCTTGAACCGCCGCCCCTTCCTGGCGAACCACGACAGCGTATTCGGATACGATGCCACCAGGTGGTACCCAGGAAAGCACGCCTTGTATTACCTCCGCGTTTTGATCGGTGCTCCATTTCAAACCGGTCGGAGATCCCAGCCCACCAGCAGGCAGGCTTATGAAGCCCAGCGGGTCATAGGGCTGCCCTACCGCGTCACCAAATATTGCCTGCTCATACTGCGCCAGCGATACCGTGCACCCTTCCTTTGCCCCCATCGACCAGTTCGTGACAATGAATTCGCCCAGGATATTTAGCGAGGGCAAATTGACCCGCACCACCCTGCCCGGCCGGCAGTTGTATCCCGCGAAGTTCATGGGGATGCTGATCGCACCGCCAGCTCGACGCCGGCGCAATTCGATGTTGGCTAGGCGTTGGGCCTGATAGGGGTCAGTCACGTAGCTATAGCTGAGCGTTTCAGCGGCTTCGCCGCCGTCTTCCGTCACCCACTGCCCAACGACCACCTCCGGATAATCGGTTTCAGCCCAGGCCTGGCTAGGATCAATGAAGGTCCCCCGAACGGTATTGATAGCTGAATCATTGGTGGTTTCGGTACCGCCAGTGATGGTTCCGATCACCATGTCTTCGGTAATTTCGAAGTCATACGGGCCGTAATAGGCACCAGCCTGCAACATCCAGCGACCGCCAACTCGAATGAGCTTGCCAGCACATGAAGCCTCAAGCTTCTGGATTACCTGGGTGCGTTGCTCATCGGCGCCTATGACGCAGGATGTGGTGTAACGCTGACTCGCCGAGCCGTCCGCATTGGTAATCGTCTCGTCACAGACGTTGGCCGCGCTTGCGAACGTGGAGAATACGATCTCATCGTCTGGAATCCCACAGCGGTTGCGCAGATACCAGAGAATATGAAGCGCGGTGTTCTGCGTGTAACCGGTCGTGCCCGACCGGGGGTCATAGACGTCGTCTCGGCCGCGCACGACGAAGCGCACATCGGGGATGCCTGAAGGAAACTTCTCAGCGTTGTATTGCAGCGACAGGCGCACGAATGACAGGCCGCGCCCTATCTGCTCGTTTTTCCAGTTCGGGCAGTTGGCCTTGAGGAACGCATTGACTGTCGTCGGATCGACAACGAGCTCATAAGTGGCGTAGGTGCCGAAGGCGCTGATGGATTCCTCACCAAGAAAAATATCCTCCAGCTTGCTCACTGGGCCTTCGCTCAGAACATAGACCAGGTGAACCCATTCGCCATTTGCTGCTCCCCCGCTTTGCTCCTGCGCCCATACCAGAACGCCGCCTGTGCTCACGCGGCCAAGGATGAAACGAATAGGCGCCTTGGATGAACGTACGGTCTGAGCTGATGGCTCGTTTGCCTTGAACGATGAGGTGTTGGTCAACGCTTCCTGCTGGGAGGCTGCATAGAACGCCAGCCCCGCACCAATGACCGCGCCGATAGGCCCGCCCTGGGCGAACCCGATGGCGGCGCCCACAGCAATCTGGGCAATTTTCTTTACACCACTGCTCACTACTCAACCCTCCACACGGCCAGAGGTGTGCAGTCCACACGACCTACACCCTCATCCGTGGCGCACCAGAAATCACCGGCCCAGAACACCGCAACCGCGCGGCCCGTGGGCGCGTCGTAAAGCGCGATGTCACCTCGCTGAATGAAGGCAGGTGGCACCCTGGAAAAGCACGCATCCCAAGCAGCCTCGAGGCTTCCATGCTTTTTCTTCAAAGCACGCTTCGCCCCTACTTCGGTCTTGTAGGTGCCCCGGTAAAGCTTGGCCGGATCAGTGCCACACACCGCGATCGCGCAATCGGCAGCAAACAGGCAACAATCAAACTCGCCCCATGAAAAAGGCCGCTCTAAGGCGGCCTGGATGACGTGGTACAGACGGGTAGTCCAATCTCGATTTCGCATGGGGTCACTATTCGTAGGTGAAGGCAGGCGCATCCTTTGTCGAGCCCCAGTAAAGAGGCCATTCCGACATCTGAGCCACGGCATAGAAGAAGCGATCGCCGTCGTGGCGCGCCCGGTGGTTCTCATCTGTCCATCGCTCGGTACCAGTCCGATTCCACTCGGCCATGCGGTCGATGACGGGCACCGTGATGCTGTTGCCGTCTGCGCTATTCCCGCCAAAGGAAAACTGCGCCGCATCCATGCGCCCTGAAAACAAGATGTCAGAGGCGTAGTTTCCAGCTTCGTCAAACACCACAAAGAGCACTTTGCCTAGCCGCCCTCGACATCCTCGAATGTTGGTTTCCTTGAGGATGTAGGCATCCAGGCCCGTCAGCTTCAGGTCGATAGACATGGGCGACCCGGAGTTGTCGCTCTCCTGGGTCTGTCCAATTTCACCGAACGTGCCCACACCGTCATAGGTGATCCCGTCGATGACGAGCTGGCCAGTACCTGTATGCGCGAACACCATGCCATCGGCGAAGTCGAGCTGGCAGGCATGAACCACCATGAAACGCCCAGTGGCCAGGATGTCGACAACAGGCTGACTGAAGGGGAAGGCTGCGGGCATCAGAAGGCCTCTCGGAATTGAACAGTGCAGTTGGACACTACCGGCTGAATCGCCACCTGGTGGGAGTCGTCGATCCGTCGCATCTCTGAGTAGGGGTTGCGGTACTCCACTGCTGTGCCGGGGGTGAGCGTGCGGCGAATTCGCTTGTTCAGGTTTACGGTGACCTGGCCCTGGACATTGGCGGTGGCGTTCTGCACAACCTCGAACATCTCGCCAGCAACGGTCAGGTAATCGCCTATCGAGAACGCCCTGACTCCCGCCTTCACACCGCCAATGACCATTGCAGTGGCCTGCGCGATACCGGAAACAACCACTGCCGCTCCGATATCATCGATGCGGGTACGGGTGAGCGCAGGGATATTCACGGTTCCGAACATGCCGTGGAGGCGCCCGAGCAGGGCCGTCAGTTGGCGCTCATCCTCATCAAACAGCACGCCGAAGGTCAGCGTGCATACCCAGAAGGCACCGGGGTATCCAACGATCTGTTGGGCATTGGACAGCGTCGACGTAAACGCCCGGTTGTTGTAGGTCATGCCCCACGACGTCTCGGTCGGCTCCAGCGATTCAGGCCACTCAAGCGCCATGTCTACTCCTAACGCCGGTCACCGGCGGTTGATCATTTGTCGGGCCGCTCCATTTCGCTTGAAATCGCTCAGCACCATCTGGTAACCCGCCTGCGCGCCATCCTGAGCAGCCTGCTTTAGCTCCGCTCTGGAAACCGCATCGGCATTGCCGCTGAAGTGGAAGTGCTGCGTGACGCCTGAGGGCGTGCTGGCCCCGCTCGAGCCTGGATCGCCACCACTATCGCCGACCATCCGCACTCCCAGTGAACCGTCCGCAGCACGTGTTAAAGGCATGATTGCCTCCGGCCCCGCCTCGGCGAAGATCCCAGCACCTTTGGCAAATGCAAAGGTTTGAGGCGAGCTGTACACACCATTGGAAAAGGTCGAAAGGCTCGGTGAGTCATACACCCCGCCCTTGGCATTCATGACTGGCGCCAATGGCGTGCTGGAGCCAGTCATTACTCCCTGGCCCAACGCGGACGCGCCACCGGTCATAAACCCGAAGGCTGAGCCCAACAGGCCCACTGCGGCCTGCCTTATCTGGATGCGGATCAGGTCTTCAATGATCGAATCAGCCATGTCCTTGATCGACGCCTTGCCGGTCTTCACATACTTCAGGACGGCGTCCTCCATGTCGCTGAAGGCATCCGTGAACATAGAACGGGTTTGACCAGCAACGTCAGCGGCCTGGTCGGCATAGTTCTGCCAAGCGCTGGTAGCACCATTGGCCCAATCGCTTTGCGCCTGATCGACCTTTTGCCAGCCTTCTGTGATGACCTGGACCTGCTTGGCGCCGTATTCCTCGGTGAGCGCGATTTGCTGCTCCAGCGCCTGGCGTTGTTTCTCGGTCGTAGCAGTGGCCAGTTCAGTGCGCAAAGACAGTAACTTGTCGTTGGTCTGCCGCTCCAATTCCAGCCGCGCCTGAGTACGTTCAGCCTCCTTGTCGCCCATTCCCACTGCCGAGGCCATGGCGCTATAGGAATCTCGAGCGTTGTTAAGCTGCTTCTCCAGATCCGCCTGATACTGCATGGCCTGCGACAGGCCTTTGGCTGAAGCAACAGTGGTGTCGTATTGATCCTTCAGCCAGCCCAGACCCTTGCTGTATTCCTCCAGGGTAATCTTGCTGTCGTGAAATAGGAGGTCGAGCTCTTCGGTTTTGGTCTTGAGTTCGTCCGCCGCAGCGCCTGCTGGGTCGAATGCTTTCTTCAGGGCATCGAAGGAAGCCTGCGCCGTCTTGACACGCTGTGCCAGCGCAGTGTCGGCAGCTTTCCGGGCTTTCTCGGCTGCTGACTCTTCCTTAGTCGCGGCCTTATCAGATTCCTTCAGAGCATCAATGGCTTTGGCCCGCTCGCGGATCTTGGTAGCCAACGCACTTTCGGGAGCAATCTTCTCCTTGAGGATGAGCGTTTCGGCCTGCTCGAGGGCCGTTTTGTCCTTTAGCGTTTGCAGCTGCTTATCAAGTTGCTGCAGGTAGGTGTTGCCGGCATTAATAGCAGCGGTGTTATCAGGGGCTTTAGGCTTCTCACCACCGCCTGCCATTTCCTTGGCCAAGGCCGCTTGCGTTTTGGTTAACTTGGCGGCGGCCTGCTCAGCCGTGCTGTACGCGCCTGCGCTCTCGCGGATAGATCGCAGGTTGTCTTCCGGTATATTGAAGCGCTTGGCCAGATCATCCACCACCGTGGACAACTGCTGTCCTGAGGCGCGAGCAGCATCGAATTCGGCGCCAACCCGTGTCCCTACAGTCGATCCAAAATTCTGCCGAATCGTCTTCTGAAAGTCCTTATAAGCCTCATCCGCCGCAGACACAGCGCCTTCTTGGTCACGAGCAATCTTGACCAGCTCTGCACCTTGCTGGTCCTGGGTGAGTTTTCGAAACTCCTCACGGATTTCCTTCAAAGGGCGCTTTAACGCGTCCAGGCTGCTGGCCACGGCAACGGTGTTGTCGCGCATGGTAAGAAACGCGATACCTGCGCCTACTGCCAATGCTGCGATACCCGCCGGGCCACCTAGCAGCGACAGCAAACCACTGGATGCGCCCTTAAGCGAAGCCTGAGCTACCGCGACCTGAGCAGTAGCAGCGCGCTCCGCCATCCGAGCTTCTGCCAACTGGATTGACATCTGCGTCTGTACAGCAGTACCGCGGGCAGCGATGGCTTCCTTTTCCACACGGATAACCGCTGATTGGGCGGCGATCTGGTTGGCCGTAGCCACCTGCGCAGCACTGGCGGCCTGGGCTATGTTGGCTGAACGGGACTCAACGCTTGCCGCAGTACTCGCCGCCAGGCTGGAGATGTACCCAACGAATGCTGCAGCGACCTTGCCGCCAAGGATCGCTACCAGGATGTTCAGGTTGTCGGCAAGGAAGCCGATGCCTGCACCTAGCCCGTCCATGATGCCGTTCTTCGACATTGAGTTTAGACGCTGGGTGACACTCTCAATACCCGGCAGCATGCCTGAAACGAGCTGGCGGGTTGCTCCAGCGAAGGAAGCCTCAAGCGACTTGATAGACTGGTTAACCCCAACCAGCCTGGCCACCTGAATGCTCGACAGGATGTTGCCAGCAGCCTCTGCCTGATCCCCCAGATCCTTGAACCCTTTGCCGTTATTCCGCAACAGCGGGATCAGAGCCGTGGCCTCATCTGCCATGGCTTCCATGTAGGTAGTCATTTGCTGCTGGTTCAAGCCCGCCTTTTCCAGCGAGTTGTAGTACAGCTGCAAAGCCTGGGGCCCCGACAGGTTGGCAAAACTCTGTGCAGTGACGCCGACCTTTGGCGCGATCTCCTTGAAGAAGTCGGCCATTTCCCCGCCGCCGCGAGCGATGAACTCGCCCGCCCGGTCGGTCGTGTCCTTGAAGATGTCGGCGAGCTTGTCCTGCTCGACGCCTACCGTCCTGGCGCCGACAGCCATTCGTTGAAACTCTGTCGTCGAGGTGTTCGACAGCGTCGAGAGGTTGCGTATCTCCTGAGCGTATTCAGCCGTTTTGGTGGTGATCGCCACCAGACCCGCAACGGCGGCCGTGGCGGCCAGGCCCATGCCGGTAAATGCCGAGCTGATAGAGCGCTGCAGGAGGCCGGCATTGGCACCGGTTCGGTCGAATGCCTTGTCCACTTCGCCCAGGCTGTTGTCGATCTGACCCGATGCTTTCGCTACCGCGCTTTCACCGCGGGCAATCTCTTGGCGCAACTGCGCGGTGGTCGCCTCGATGCGAACCAGCATCCCCTGGATATCAGAGTCAGCCATAGGCTTCTCCAGCTAGAAGTAAACGAAACAGCTACCCACGCCGCGCCGTCAGCGCCAGGCGCAGTTTCTCGGCCACCGTCGAAGACTTGGGTTTTTCGGGTGTGGACTTGCTGCCAAAGGGATGGGTCATGCGCGCCCATTCGATCCGGGCGTCCATGGCAATGAATAATTCGGGGAGAGGCGTGCGCCAGGCCACTTCCGGCGCCCAGCCAAGCCAGCCAGTGGCCACCGCAAATAAGCGGTCTACATAGCTACCGTCTTCGACGGCACTTACGCCTTCCCCGCTTCGACGTTTCCCGCGCTTTCACCACGGGGGTTGTATAGCGCGCCGAGGTAACCGGTGAGCTGGGTAGCAAGCCCTGCAACGCCGACCTGCCATACCTTTTCAGGAAGTTCGCTCGCCTGCTTGGCATCCAGGCCGGCGCCGGCGGCAATGATCAGTGCCACGCCATCCACGCTGAGCACGCGAAGTGATTCTGCCGCACCGCGCAGGCCGCCGAAGTGCGCTTCGATCTTGCGGACAGCACCCAGGGTGATGGTCAGATCGAACACTTCGTCTCCCACCTGCACCGAAGTTGCGCCATGTAGGGTCTTGCTCATGGATCAGTACCTTGCAAAGGGGGGCACAAGGCCCCATGGGTCAAGCCGCTGGACCAGCGTTGATCTCGATGATGTCGGAGTTGATCCCGATAGTGATGTTGCGGCGCACCACGTTGTCAGCCGCCCCGGGCGCTACGGTGTTGTTCATGACCTTGCCGCGCATGTAGAAGGTGGTCGGCAGTACCGCTGGAGTGGCGCCAGGATCACCGTCGTTGAGAGTAATCTTGATGTTGTAGTCGCCCTTGGTGCGGTCCTTGTGGGCGACCTTGACGGCTTTCTGGCCTACGTCGCCGTTGTCTAGACCCACGGTCAAGGTGAGGTCGCCGGCATCGGCGGTACCCTTGTACTTACGCACACGGCCATCCCTGAGCGACGTGAAAGTCACGCTGCTGAACGTGTCCCCAAACTCGCCCAAGTCTTCGATCTCGCCGACCTCGACGAAGGTGTCTTTCTTGTAATCGGCTTCAGTATCCGCGCCGGTCTTGCTGCCCAGCGAAAAGCGGCAGCCGGCGGCGGTGTTCAAGTTGTCGGCCATGGGGTTTCCTCCAAAAGGCGCATTGGATAAAGCCGCAGGGCGGCCAGGTTGTTTCAGTGGGTGGTGATAACGCGGACGGTGATCGAACCCATGTAGGTGATTCCGTCGGCGTCACGCTGTGCGTCGGCCCGCTCCACCCGGACGGACACTGCCCGGCCTTCTTCAAGCGGCAAGCGGCGCTCATCCAGGGCCGCTGTGATTTCAGCATTCAAGCGCTTCACCTCCGCCTGGCCATGGGCATCAGACCAGACTGTCAGGTAGATGAGACGCTGCTGTCGCTTGCGGCCCGCGATCGGGCTGATGTTGGTTGAGATTTCACGATCGATAGAGACGTAAGGCATGACGGTGTCCATGGGGGCCCCGTCGTAAATGGGGCAAGACACTTCGGCCTGCAGGCGCTCCACTATCGCTATCTGCAAGGCTACGGAGGGGTCAGCCATCAGTTACCCCCTGGCTGGCTTTCTTCAGCGTTCTGGATACCGCAGCCCGAATATCCATCAGCACCACCTCACGGTTAACATCGATGGCCGGGCGTAGCCAGGGATGAGCAGGGAGTGCCGGAATGTTGGGGTACTTGCCAAAAAAGTGCGCACCGTCAGCCTTGTTCGTGGTTGAGCGATTTTTGCCGCCGGCCCGCTTGGAGCCGCTGTAGCCCTTGGTGCCGTACTCGAGGAAACGCAGGTAGTAGAAGCGGCGGTAATTCTTCTTACCCCGTATGCCGATTTCAGCATCAAGACCGCTTTTGGACACAAACGCCGTAAGGGCCGCAGCGGCAGCGCCGGTATCCCGCGGAACAGTGGCCTGCATGGTGGCCAGCACCTTATTGGCGGCTTCCTGCATGGCCGGGCGTAGCTCGTTGTCCATGTTCTGGTGGATGTTGCGTAGGGTACGCCGCAGCTTGAAATCGCCTGAAAGCCGAGAGCGACGGGCCATGCCCTACTCCTTGGCTTTGGCCGGCTTCTCCGCCTTGGCCAGGTTAGGGCTTTCCTGCATGTCTTCGACCAGCCCACGGTCGATCAGAGCCTGGGCTGTGGTGGCGTCCACCACGAATTCATCACCAGCGGCGCGATCGCCTACAGCGCCGGACAGATCGGCAAGTGCTCGAACTTTCATAAGGGGTCCTCAAGGGGCGGGGTCGTTGGAACACAGCAGGCGGAGCATGGACCGCTCGTTGTCGAGCAGGGCCGCTTCAACTAGGTAGGTGGCGCCTTGGTAAATCAGGCGGCACCCGGCTACCACATCTGCACGGGGCCGGATGCGTATCTCGGCTGTCACCACGGCCTGCAGGCCTTCGGCAACACTTTCAACGCGGCCGGTGGGCAGCGTGATCTCCGCCCATAACTTGCCGGCATCCACCCAGGTTTCATCGAAGCCCCCGGTGCGGTTTTTCACCCGCTGGGGCTTGAGTAATGTTGGGCGGTGACGTAACGGACCAGCTCTCATTAGAAGCGCTTCCTGTACCAGAGCAGACGATCCACCGCCAACGGCACCTCTGCTGTGATAGTGCCGATAACTACCGCTTCGCGGTTCGCATACCAATGCCCAACCAGTAGCAACACTGCCTGTTTAACATCGCGGGTCAGGCCCATCTCAGCTGGAACGACCGGATCGGTTTCAACCAGCAGCCGGTCGCAGTGTTGCTCTACATGTGCCAGCGCTGCTTCGACGTAGCCTTGGATAAGCTGGTCTTCCTCATCACCGTCCACACGCAGGTGCAGTTTCACCAAGGCCAAGTCGATCATTACTTGGCCTCTTTAGCGGCCTTTTCAGCAGCTGCTTTCTCTGCTGCTGCTTTTTCGGCAGCTTCTTTCGCGGCCTTTTCAGCGGCTTCCTTTTTCTCGGCCGCACCCGCTTGCTTGTTTTCCTTCGGTGCGGCGCCGTCGCTTACTTCGACAGCCAGGCCCTTGCCGATTAGAACGTGAGCGTATTCATCGTCTGCGTTCTCGAGTACGACGCCGGCGCGTATGCGGTCAGTATCTGCGCCCAGCTTGGCTGCATTGCCTTCAAACCCCCACAGGGTGCGAATCTTCATGACATACCTCAGAAAAAAAAAGGGGCCGTCAGGCCCCGTATTGGAAGTGGTCGATCACTTGGCCGTGAAGCGGCCCTTTACGAAGGCGTAAGGACGGCGAACAGCCAGGCCAAGACGTTCTTCCACCAGAACCACGCGTTGGTTCTTTACGAAGTCGTCGTTGATCCAGCCCACCTTCACGGTGTAAGCCATGCGGTCATACAGACGGGCGCCCTGTGCGAACGAACCGACAAGGAATTCGCCACCGGTAGCAGCGGTGCCGCCAGCGGCAGGGGTCCCTTCGTCCATGCTGTCGGAGACCACAACCGGACGGCCCCAAAGGATGGGAGTTACCAGACCTTGCAGGTTAGCGAACAGGTAGCGGTTGTCGGCATCCTTTAACAGCTCGATGTTCATCCAATCGAGGTCAGTCATGACCACCGCGTCAGCTGGGCGCTGGGACTGCTTACGAACCTGATAGATCGACCGGCGCACGGTATCGATGGCGGTATCACCGGTTTGGCTCAGTTGGGCGTTGAACGCGCTAGCCTGGGTCATGATGCCGTTCAGGTTGTTACCAGTACCGTCGCCCTTCAGGATCTGCCCTTCTTCCTTGAGCTTCAGGTCATAGCGAAGCAGCTCTTGGATGTAGCTGTACAACTGGGGGATATCGTCCAAGGCTTCGTCGGTAACCGGCATCCATACCGCGATCTTGCGGACGTTGTCGGTCTTCTGCTCGAAGGTCACGTCGCTGGATGGTTTGCGCTCACCCTCAGCCACCATGCCCGCGCCGCGGGTATGTAGCTTTTCAAGGAAATAGCTGTAGCTCTGGCCGGTCACCGGCGTGGTGGGGATCAGGTCTCGGATAACCAGATCCTGCCGTGGACGGTCCTGGATGATCGGGTCAAACTGAGTCGGCACCAGGCCGGCGCTGGTCAGCTTCGTTTCAGACATGGATGCCATGTCTGATTTGGTGACTTCGATCTCAGCACGTTCCTGGCTCTTCTGCTGAAGCGCTTTGTAGGCGTCGTTGCCCTTCACCAAGTCAATGAAGCTTTTCCTTTCACCGCCCTGGGTACGCAGCTGAATGCCTTTTTCCTCGAGCTTCTGCACCTGCTCGATGACGCGTTCCAATTCGCCTTTCTGGTTTTCGATCTTGGACTTCATTTCCAGCGTCACGGTGTTGCCTTTCTGCAACTCCTCGGTGACGTGGTCGTATTTTTGCTGAAGGCCCTGGAAGCCATCTTTCAGTTGCTTGTCCAGGGAATCGCGCAGCTCTTTCACTTCGCTCATTGCGAGGCTCCAAAATGGTGGGTGAACAGTGTTGAAAGTTCTTTCAGCTCATCCACGATCACCGTGGCCGCTGTACCACCATCACGGTGAACAGCGGAATAGCCGAGCGAAGCGACCGCCGCCGCTTCCTTTTGTGAAAGGCCCATGCGATCGCGCAGGGCCTTCTCGAAAAGTCTGATGTCCGATTTGACGTCGGTGATTTGCGCTTCCGGGTTCATGCCGAAAGGCACAAGCGAGGCTTCCCAGAGTTCGGCCTGCTTGATGATGCGGATGCTGCGGCCCTCGCGCTCTTCGTAGGCCGCCAGCAGCGTGTTGAAGCCGATGGACATGCTGTCGAGCGTGCCTTCCTTCATCAACTCGTACGCGTCGCGTGCATAGCTAACGCCCAGGTTCACCTTGCCCTTGAGGTAAAGGCCGTGTGCGTCCTGGGTAAAGTCTGCCGAACCCACCAGCCGCGTCAGGTCATGGAACAGGGCCAGCTTCAGCCGCCCCGCCCGGGTCGTCTTCACCTTTGTGAACGCGCCCGGCAGGATCACGTCGTCGCCCAGGTCGACGTTGTTAAACACCGCGGCATAGCCTTCGAAGTTACCGGCGTCGTCGACGGCCTTGACCTCGAATGGCACTTCAATTTTTGTCAGCATTGGGCTGCATCTCCCACCGGGTAACCCGGTTGTATTCATCGCCGGCGAGAGGCGTCTGGTTTTCCTTTTCGCGGACTTCGTTTGTGCTCATCCAGCCTGAGCCGCCTGAGCCGCCCAGGGCCGCCTGGTAGTACGAGGCTCGCGCCGCGCTGTCAGCGCGTAGAAGGCCCTCGACGACGAACTCGACAAACCGATCGGTATCGGCGTAGAGCTTGTCGTTGAACTCGTCTTCGATGGCGTCCAGGTACGGCTTGAGCCCAAACGTCACAAAGCCGCTGGTCTGCTGCTCCAGGTTCGAACCCATGATGGAGGTCTTGCTGGCCCGGTTGGCCAGGTACAGCGGAACGCCCCAGATGCCGGCCAGTGCCTCTTCCTGGAACTGCTGCGACTCAATGAACTGGCTGTCTTTCTGGGTAAGGCCGGCAGGGACTATCTTTGGTCCACCCTGAAGGATGGCAATCTTGCCCAGGTCTTCGGTATCGGCCTTGCGCACGTCAGGGAATTTCTCCATGACCTGCGCCTGCTGTTCCTTGGTGAGGAAACCGTCGTAAATGACGTAGCCTCCGGTGAAGCCACCTTTGCGCATGAACCGCGCCGACCAGTCGTGTGCGGCCTTGGCAAGGCCAATGGTTTCAGCTTGGTGCTCGACTGGCGACATACCGTTGATACCGTCAGTGCTGAACAGCTTGAAGTGCAGCATGTTCAGCGGAGACACCGGCGCGCGCTTGCCGTCCAGCGTGACGTAATAGATCAGCTGTCCCTCAAGGGTATCGACCACAACTTGGTCGGGTGACACCAGGGTGAAGCCTATGGGCTCGCCGGAATCGGAGCGTTCGATGATGGCGTAGGCGTTACCACGCAGCGCCATGTTCACGACCACGGCCTTAAGGAAGTTGAGCCGCGTCATGAAAGGGTTAGGCTTGCGCATAATTCGGCTGGCGCGGTCCTTATAGGCCACCAGCTCGCGCTTGCCGTCCTTGTCGTCGTACAGCTTGAGCGGTAGTCCGGCAACAGACTCGCTGAGTATCTTCACGCAGGCCCAGACAATGCTGATGTTCATCGCTTTGGTTGGCGTGATCTTTACGCCTGCCTTGGTGGCCTTGCCGCCTACGGTCATGTCGACTTCGACGTAGTCGCCGGTTTTCGGGTCCTCATAGCCGAACATCCGCCAGGACAGCGGGTTGTACCAATGAGATGCCATAGTCAGCCTACAAGTCCGAAGAAACCGTTGTTCAGGTAGTCATCCATCCCGCCTTTGCTTTCGGGGTTGAGCGACATAAGAGATACCGCGTTGAAGGTGGCCATTAGCGGGTCGATCTTGGCCGAGCCTGAGGCTTGTTTTGTGATCAAGATTGAGTTGCCGCGGGGCTCGACCCGGGCGTTACCGCAGCACCAGGCCATCATGGGTTGGCCGCCATGGATCAGGCCGCCTTCGGCTAGCTTGCGTTCGGTGGTCTTGATCGCGCCGCCCAGCTTCCAGCCCTGCGAGATGCCGATGATCTTGTCCTGGGGTACACCGGCTGCTACCAACGCATCCAGCACGCCGCCTATACCGGCCGGGTCGACACCGACTTGGTCAAGTAATCCGGCCTTCTCGACCCTGGCGGCAAGGTCCGCGACCTCTTCCAGGTCATCGCCGATAACCTCCACCATGGTGAGGTGGCTTTCCTTGGCGAAGTCGTGCAGCCGAGGTGCCTCGCCCTTACGCCGCTCGAGCACCGAAGGATGGGCCCAAGCATGGGTCCACAGCAGCCATTGACGCGTGGCCTTGTCCCGGCCAATCGCCGCGAAGCCCAGCAAGTCATCCAGGCCACCGCCGTCGATACCGATATCGATCACCTCACAGCGCTCGATCAGTTGATCCAGCGTCAAGCCAGGTAGCTTGGCCTGGACTTCCCAGAATTCAGCACCGGCCCAGCGATCCGAGCGAAGGGCCAGACCGATCTCGACATTAAGGTGCTTCGCCAGAAAGCCGCGGAATGACTCTTCGCCATCGATCTGCGACTGGGTAAAGCCGCGCTCAATGAACGGCTCGTCAACCGAAAGTCCAAGGTTCGGGTTGGTGATGTAGGCATTTGCCACATCGCGGTGCCCGCCGGTGTCCAGCAGGTGCTTCGGAAATTCATACAGCACCGGCAGGAACGATTTGTCGACGATGCCGCCGTCACGCACCTGGCGGGCGTACAGCAGCTTCTGCCGGAACACGCCAGCGGGTGGCGCGTCGGACTGGGTCGTAGCCCAGATGATGAAACCCTCGGGACGGGAGGCCAGGCCACCAGTTGCTTCACGCAGCATTGCCTCAGCGTTGGCACGCTTACCGAATACCCAGAGTTCGTCAATGAACACGCCGATGGCTTTTTTGCCCGATACGGTCTCGCTGTCAGCTGCCACCACTTTTAGTGTGGCGCCGGTTTCATGATGGGTAACGGTGCGCAGGTGGTCCTGCACTTTGAATAGCGCAGACAACTCTTCGTCCGCCTTCACCATGTCCCTGATGGGGATATAGGAGTTGTCCGCAATTTCCTTGGTCGGGGCCAGGATGATGAACTCACCCGAGGTCCGCCAGTTCAGCACCAGGGCCGTCAGCATGATGCCGGCGGCGATGGTGGACTTACCGTTCTTCTTGCTGATCAGTAGCATGAACTCGCTGATCATCCGCCGCCCGGTGTCCGGGTTGTAAGCGCCGAAGATGGCAGCCACAAACTCGTTCACCCAAGGCCGCACCGTCTCACACATCAACGGGCTGCCGGTGGCGTCTACCATACGCAGCGCACCAAATACCTCGAGGGCTTCCGCAGCCTGGTCAGGGAACAGAGGCTTGAAGGGGATCAGGGATTCGCGGGCGACGATTCGCTTTTCCCAGTCGGGACACGCAGTCGACCACTCCATTATTTCACCGACTGCAAGGGGCCCTTACGGGTACCGAACCGGCCTGCCGACACCTGCGCCGCCTTGTCCTTGGCCTGCTCCTTCTTGCCGCTCTCCCCTTTGCGAGGATGAACGAACGGCATCAGGGCCTTGGCCGCATCCACCCGAAGTTTTGCTTCCTGCTCCATGTCGTTCATGACGGCAAGGAGGAAGTCCTTGGGGTCGCGATGGGATAGTGCCTGGCGCAGGTTGAATGGCTCCGCATCATCCTCAGTTCCGGGTTCTGGCTGAGCCTGCGCAGGTGTCGATTCGACCTCCGGGGCTTTAACACCTTTAACAGTTTTAACAGCTGCTTTAACAGGATGCAGCGCGTTGAGCTTGTGCAGCTCAGAGATCACATCCTTGTCCTTGGCGAGCCGTGATCCTGCGGCAGAGGCAGTCTTTTCGGGACATCCAGCTGCAATGGCTGCGTCTTTATTGGACGCACCTTCCCTCACCGCCTTCACGAAAGCGCGTTTTTTGGGTGTTAAAGCCATTAACAAAAAATCCAGGAAGGAAAAAAATCTGTGCGTGCGGTCGAGGGCGGTCTAGTAAGGCAAAAAACCCATTTTTTTGACCCCCCCCTTCCTCCGGCCAAATTTCGCACCAAAAACGTGCAAATTTGGCTGAAATTGTTCAAAACGCATGGCTGGCCCGCTGCTCAGGCCGACTTCAGGCTGCAGCCGCACGCCGAGGGCGGCTTGGTGGACCTGACTTGCCTTTCCTCGGAGAGAACACGTCGTCTAGCTTCCATCCAGCGCTTAGCCGGTACTCCAAAGCATTGCGGGACAGGTTCAAGTGGCGGGCCCACTCAATGAAGCACATCGTCTTGCCATGCGCTGTGTATCGGCGCTCTGACTTCAATCTATGAGTTACGGTCATCTTGCCGAATCCGCGCTTCTGGTTGCATATGGCACAGCTTGCGACAAGGTTCTTTGGGGTGTTGTCGCTCTTCATATCATTGAGGTGGTCAACATGCATGTCATCCCAGCCTACAACCGTGGAGCACCAATGACAGTTGAATGGGCCATTCCCATGGTGGGCGTGGTACACCATCCGGTGTTCATACACTCGGCTGCTCGAATCCCGACGCAAGGGATGGTCAGGACAGTAAGCCAACTTGTAACCATGTGAATGGTCAATCAGCCCTGGCTTTACTACGACGGCACGGTCGGTAGACCCATGCCGCCGCTGCCTCATGTAGTGCTTCTCGCAAAGCCCGGCGCCTTTTCTGTTGGCCATAGCAATGCATCCAGCAACACGGCACTGAGCCGGCTGGGGATAACGAGCTTGCATAGGGTTACCTGTGTTGATCCGCGCTTTCTTCGCGCTGCTTGACCGAAGAGTGGCAATGGGCGCAGAGAGAAACCCAAAGGCTTCTGTCCCAGAAGATGTTCATATCACCGCGGTGAGGCACCGAGTGGTCCACCACGGTTGCTGCGACTATGAGGCCTGCCCGGCCGCAGTAAACGCACAGCGGCTGAGCGGCCAGGTGAACCAGGCGCGTCTTCTGCCATGCGTAGTTGTAGCCTCGCTGGCTGGCGGTGGTCTTGCCAGCCCGCCAGGTAGCAGCTGGAGCGGTGCCTACCCGATCGCCCTGGGTACTGACACGGTTGGCCAGTGTCTTGAGTCTTGCCATGGCTAGCTCCATCGTGCGCGCACGAAATGGCAGGTGGGAAGTGCGGAAAGACCACTGCTATGCTGGGTCTGCAACACAACCGATAGATCAAGGAAAGAATATGACTTTCGACTGGCACAGCGGCCCAATAGCCAGGGACACGCCACTGGACAAGAATTACCGGAACACACAAAAGGTCCGGCAATTCCTAATCGGTCAGTGCGGTCCTGCCTTCAAGTTTGATCGACCTTTCATGGCCTGGATCAAAAGCTCCTCCCCTCCGACAATGGGGGCCGTAGCGGATGAGTGGAGACGGTTGCATCGGAAAGCAGAAAGAACGCTATAGCACTGCCTGTTTCATCACACTCTCCTAGTGGCTTGGCTTAAGCCTAAGTACAGATTCAGTTCAGCATTTAGCTGCCGATATGTGGATTGGCATTACGCTTTTGTTGAGCTATCAAGGAGCTGTGTGGTGACGAAGAAGTTTGCATGCGTGGTAACACTGGTAGTAACGACTATCTTGAGCGGCTGCGTTGCGGCTCCCACTTGGACAAACCGCGGGCATCAAGTCGTTGAGGCTAAGAAGTCTGGGCTCATAAGCTGCGCGGGAGATGCACAAATTGTCGATGGCAAACGTATCCAGGCCGGGATGTGTGGCGCACCCGTATCGGGATGGATGGGTGACGGCGAACCGAAAATCGAGTTTGGCCCGTGGAACATGCGCCTGATAATAGCCCTTGCGAGTGAAACCACTAAAGGTGTCGAAAAAGATTACGACGGCAAAAAATACTTTTTGCAATGCAGTCCGACTTTCAACGCAGACAAAAGCGTTGAGGTCGGTAGAGATTGCAAGGCAACGGTAGATGGTCAACCGCTGATGAGCGTTGAATTTGTTTTCAGGTAACTAGAGACTTCGGTCGCGCGGCCTAGGTCATTTATTGGCTAACCCGGTCCACCGCCTCTACGGCCTTGTCGGCTGCCTTATTTGCGGTGTCTGCTGCCTTGTTGGCGCTGTTGGCGGCAGCCTCGACCTTTTCAGCGGCCTTGGTGGTCTTGTCCGCAAGGGTGCTGAGGCGCAGGTCACGCTGCTTCAGCGCTTCGTCGTAAGCAGAGCGCACCGAGTCTACCGACTTGACGTAGGCGGCGGCCAGGGACCACTGGGCAGCCTGGAAACCGAAGATTCCTCCGCCACCCACCAACAGAGCAGCGATCAGCCATACCTCTGCGCGCCGCCACCATAGGCGGGCGATAAATTCCATTGCGACTCTATGCATCAGGCGGCGCCCCCAAGTTGCGACCGCAACCGAGAAATCTCGGCGCTTTGAGTGGTCACCTGTTCAGTAAGTTGAGCTACCTGGCTGGTGAGGGATTCGATCTTGCCTTCCATCCGGCCAACTGCGGCGGCGAGTTCGTTTCGTTCTCTTGCAAACTGATCGGCTCGGGCATCGGATGCCAAACGAGCAGTGCGCTCTGAGTCGAGCAGTTCGTTCAGGCGGCGGACAGTGCCAATGTCGGCATTGTCCATGGCCCGGTCAGCGGCATCCTTCGAGAGGAAGCGCCGCAACCATAGAAAGCCACCAAGGATGATGCCCACAGTCCCTGTAGCCCAGGTGGCAGTGCCTGCGCCGAGGTCGGTTGGGTCCATAGGAAATCTCTGTATTTTTAATAATTGCGAAGTCCGAACGGATCATCGGCTTCGAGGTGCGATCTCATTGAGAGCTACCGACATAGGAAGGACAGCCAATGCCCCAGAGCACGACACCGCTAGCACTCAATTTCACTTCCGCAGACACGCTGGACCAATGTGCAAAACTCCAGTTTGAAGCTCTTGCTGCTTTGAATCATCTGAGAGCCGCGCTCGAAAACACTGCCGGAGACGAAATTGCTAGGTTGCAATACGACGCAAAAATGAAATGGGAAGACGCGGCCGCATATTGCTCACGAGCTTGGCTTGGAACTTAAAAAAATGCGGTGTAGGACGAAAAACGCCCTGCTATGCCAAGCAGGATGGACGCATTAAAAAAGGCGCTCGCGGCGCTCGGTAAACGGTTGGTGATTCACGCCGAAGCAGTGTGAATCCTAAAGGGTGCGGCCGGGCAAGTGATCGCAAACCTGTGCCGCACTACACCCGTAGAGCAAAGGCTAGGGTCGCACCTCAATGCACTGGGCGAACCCTTGTTGTGCCTGCTGCATGCTTGACTGACTGAACGCGAGATCTAAACAGCTCAAGACTCTAGGTCAACGACCGCTCAGTTTCTCTTGGCACTTGGCGTAGAGATACTCGTAGACCGGAGTCAGGCCCTTGTTCGTGTTGATTATGAGAGAGCCTACCAAGTCTTTTATGACTAGCTTCGCACTGTCCCCTCTCTCGATTGACAGGGAGAACATAATGAAGCTGTCTGGATCAATGGACCTGGTTTCAGCAAGGTCTAGAACCAAGGAAAAACTCATCTGCCGTCCGCTTCGAGGGAGATGCTCGAGGTCAGTAGACATAGTTAAATCATCAGCGAGTACCCCGACACTCACATTCGGCATAACCTGTGCCTGAGCATTGGTTCGCTCATCGCTAGCAAGATAGCCAGCGAATCCGCTCTCGATTGAACGAACGGTCTCCCGCAAGTCATTCCAGTAATGGTTTTCACGCGCGCGCAGCTCAGCAAACTGACTTTGCAGCACATCTATGCGAAACATTGGCACCTCGGTTTAGCTCCATGTCTCAGGATCAAAACACAACCGCTTTCGCGGTACAACGCTCTAGATCCTCGAAGAGGGCACAAACAAAAACCCCGACACGAAGGTCGGGGCTTAGTCATCTGGCAACCTGCCGAGAATGATATACGTACAGGTAAATAAGCCCGACGGGGGCAATCACGTACGCGAAGCCCCAGCAAAGCATCATGGTGAAAGCCTTCGCCGTCAACATGAACAAAGCATTGCCAAAAAATACGTTCTCACCTACCACGAATCCAATAACCCGCTCATACACGAACCGCGAATATGGGTACAGAAGGGTGAGGCCCACTGCTATTGCGATCACGCCATACTGGGTATTTTGAGACTTTAAGGCGATCGAAACGAAGAGCGCCAAAATCAAGCTCCCAAAAAACAGTTGTCGGAAGTAGTAAGCCCGCGAGAGCCCGCCAAAAGTTTTGCTGAGGAAATCGTGCATGCGTAGTCCTTTAGCTTGCTGAATAAAAAGCCGCTAAAGGGTAGCGCAGGATGGATCCGGAATCCATAAAAGCAAAACCCCGACTCAATGCCGGGGTTGTTATGTTCAGAGCGATTATCTTCTCACGCACTGAACCGCAGACTGCAAATTAACGCGGCCACCCGATCCCTGTCAAGCGGCTTCGCTGATTCGCTTCATTCATGAGAGACTTGAGATGACGTATAGGCTTTCGGCGAGTCGGCCGGTGCTTGAACAGCACTAGACTGGGCGGTGCTCGCGTAGGAAGCGTCAGTGCTGTCAAAAGCCATTTTAATGGCAGTACCCATAATGAAGAACATTAGCACACCAAAAAGTAGCCACGGGATGACGACTATTCGCGATAAGGTGGAATGCCCTTTCCTAAGCACGAACCATCCAAACACAACGGGGAAAAAGAAGATTCCCAAGCCGAGTACCAAACCCACTCGCCGCTTTTGCGTCGCAGCTGTTGTTACTTCTTTCATGTCGCACTCCATAGCGATCTAGATCAAGCGGATATTTTTCTCAGATTCTAAATTGTCAGCTGGTGAATGGAAGCCGGTTGCAATTCAAAAAACCCCTATCACACATTCCGCAAATCCAGAGACTTGCCATCGTTATCGCCGACCCGGGAGAAAACTTTAAGCATAAAAAACCCCGACTGCTTAGGTCAGGGTTCTTGGGTGTCGTGATGCGCTACATGCTGGACACGTTGCTATGAAAACAGGTGTTTATCCGCGTGGAAAGCTTTTTTTACGCAGCTTCGCGAATACTCTCCAAAGCGGCATCGATCCAGGCCACGCCCGCCTTTATCAGCTCCCGCGTCTTCGCTTCACTGAGTCCGGCCATCCTGCCTATCCGCAGAGCAGGGTGTTTTGCGCCAAAGTAGAGCCAGATGAAGTCACCCATTTGGCTGTCACGCTTAGTAAGCCGAGCCACCGCACCGTCGAGCACAAGCGCCAGGTCATCGCTCAAGGAGTATTCCTTGAATCCGCCCTCACAGGGGGTGTTATCCCGAATCAACGCATACAGGGGTGATATGTACCGCGGCACCCCCATCCCATCCATGCGCCACCACCCCCACTGCTCAAGCAACCACTCTGTATCGCCCAAGGCCTTGCCGACGTAGGTTCTTTTCTTCATGCAGCCCTCCGGGGCGTTGGCGCAGAGTTCAGACCGAATAACTCGCGCAGGAGACGGTCGGCGTGCTTGTTCTTGGCGTTGCCTTCGGCGATCCAGCCTTTGGCATAGGCTTCGAAGCCGACCGCCCCAGGCGTCCCGTGCCAATCAGCGACAATATCCATCAGGGCAGCGGAAGCTATCCGACCGTTGGTTTCCTCCAGCAACATCCGGTTGCCGACCTTGAGAAATTTCCGCTCTACGCCGGTCAGACTCTTGCGCGGAAGCGCTGCTGTGATGCTGCTCATGCTCTACCCCTCCCCGAATACCTATCTGAAAACTGCCCGCGCCCCATTTCGGCCTCTTCGTCACTTGGCATAGCCCCTTTGAAGTCCACGAACCGGCCATACTGCCCTTCCTGTTGAAGCAGGCAATCGCCGACCTTGGCGTGGCGACATTTGGTCATCAGGACCTGGGTCACCCCGTTTTGCCCTTCTTCAGTGTCAAGGTCGCGGTGAACCATCAAAATGCAGCTGGCGTCGGCCTCGATTTCGCCCGAGTCGCGTAGATCGCTGGACTGAGGCTTTTTGCCTACCCGCTTTGTCGAGTCGCGGTTGAGCTGCGCCAGTTCGATTACTGGAATGTCCAGCTCCTTGGCCAGCCTGAGCAGGGCCTTGCTGATCTGGCCAACCTCTTCTGAACGGCTCCGCCCACGCGAGTCGGCTTTGATCAGCCCGAGGTAGTCCACCATCACCCCGGCCAGGCCATGCTCGCGCTGACACTTGCGGGCGATGGACCGAATCCGCGAGGGAGTGAGCCCTGGGTCATCGTTGATGAACATTGGCGCATCACTCACCCTGGCGGCCACGCCGCTCATCCGTGCCCAGTCGTCATCGGCCAGCTTGCTCGGATCATCCAGCCGTCGTAGGTGCACACCGCCCAGTGATGCGATGGTCCGCAGGCCGAGTTCCTCGCCAGGCATCTCCAGGCTGAACACCAACCATGGTTTGCGCGCTTGAACAGCGTTGTGCTGCGCGATTTGAAGGCCTAGCGTCGTTTTCCCGCTACCGGGCAGGCCGGCGATGACCGTGACCTTCTTCGGGCGCAGACCCTGCATCAGTTGGTCCAGATGCCCCAGGCCCGTGGTCTGCCAGGTCGGGGCTCTGCCCGCGCGCTTGTCGTCGATGGTGTTCACTGCAGCCAGCACGTAGTGGCGCAGCGGCTCGTAATCCGGGGCGTCGCCTTCCAAGTCGCGCAGGTCGGCCGTAGCCTGCTGGGCCAAGGCGATGATTTCTGCCACCGGCCGGTCTTCGCTTGCGCTGTCGCGGATGATCTCCGCTGCCTCAACCACTTTCCGTAGCGCCGAGCGCTCCAGCAGCACTCGTACGAAGCCATTGATATTGGCCGCGCTGGGGGTGTTCTTAGCGATTTCACCGGCGTAGGCCAGCAGGCTATCCCCGTTTGGTAGTTGCGGGTGCTCGATACCCACGGTGACGACATCGACGGGCATATCGGCGGCGTGCGTGGTCCTGATGGCTTCGTACAGCGCTGCGTTGCCCAAGTCATGGAAGTCCCGGGTTTGCACCTTGGCCAGCACCTGGTCCACTAGGTCGGGGAACTGCATGACAATGCCCAGCACCGCGTATTCAGCCTCCAAGCTGTACAGCTCACGGCTCATACAGCACCTCGCTGGGACTCGCCCCGGAACAGCGCCACCAGGCCCCCACGCTCGCGCAGGCGATCGACGGCCCGATCACCCATGCACTGGCGAAGGTCGGCCACCCCAAGGTTGCTCACGATGATGGTAGGCAGTACGCGCTCATACCGGCCATTGATCACCTCGAACAGTACCTGCCGCTCGAAGTCCGTCCCGTGCTGAACCCCTACTTCATCGATTATCAGTAGATGCGGCTTCATCAGGTCGACATACACTTGAGATTCTGCCTTGCCGTGGCCGCCGAATGTCTCTTTCACACTGCGGATAATCCCGCCAGCCGTTGCGTAGAGGCCAGCCACCCCCTGGGCCCCGAAGTTGCGGATCACGTCTTGGAGGATTCCGCAGGCTAGGTGAGTTTTGCCGGTGCCGACCTGCCCAAGAAGCATTACCGCACGGCCTACCTCAAAGTTCTCGGCAAATGCCTGGGCGTAGCCTGTGGCGAGGCTCCATACCTTGGCATTAGCCTGATCATCGCCCGCGCGCCAGGTATCCAATGACTCGCGCTGGAATCGCAATGGGATACCAGCGTCGAGCAGGCGTTCGTTCAGCGCGCGCTGGGCGTGATCCAAGGCGCCGCCGGCCCGGATCGAGATGTCGGCAGAGTGCCGGCGGTCGAAGTGGCACCGCGGGCAGCCGTACCATACTGGCTGGCCACCGAATTGCTCCACAAGAGCGTCACCGTACTGGCCGTGCTGACTGCAATCACCCGCCCGGGCTTCGATTGTGTAGCGTGGTCGAATAGTCATTGGGCGGTCCCCGCAATCCGGTAGTTACCATTGGCGTCGAGCACAAGGCCGGCTTCGTGGTCGATATCGTTTAAATCGGTATGTCGCGACGGCTTTACTGAGAGCGCCCCAGGCTTCAGCTCGTCGTGCCACTTTTCCCCATTGAGCCAGGTAGCGGCATTGGGCACGTATTGCCCGTCATCTTTGGTCCAATCGCGGGAAACGCAGTGAGAAGCCAGGGCGGTCATCATGGTTTGGCGAAGCTCGGCAGTTGGCTTCAGTCTCTCCCAGGCTTTCACGGCGTCTTTGCGGCTTTTCTTTTTTGGGTACAGTTTCCAAAACTGATCAAACCCTTCATGTGCGCCTGTGGTGCACAAAGATTTAGGTTCATTGACTGGTTCAGAAGAGTGACTGGTTCTGGGTGCAGCTCCTGCACTACCCCCTAGTGAATCTCCTGCACTACCTGGTGCGGCTGCTTCACTAGGGTGATGAATCTCTTGCACTAGGGGTAGTGCAGGAGATTCACCCCTCAAATACAGGTGGTAGACATTCGACGAATTACCCTTTGGGCCGCCCTTGCGGAACTCTTTACGCAGCAAGCCAGACCTCTCTAGCGCCTCAATGTGGGCCATGACCGAGCGCTTACTGATCTCGCACTGGTCGGCGACATACTGGTACGACGGCCAGCATTCACCCAGATCGTTGGCATTGTCAGCGAGCTTGATCAAGACCAGCTTACGGAGGGGATTGCCGACTTTGGTTTTCATGGCCTTGACCATTAACTCCATACTCATTGCAGCGTCTCCCCTGGCTGACGCTGGACGTGCGCAACCAGCCCCATGCTCAACACAAGCTTCTTGAGCACAGTGGTCGCATCTATTACGGCAACGCGCGCTTCGCTCATCTGCAGGGCATGGGGGGAATGGCTCATGATCCCTTCTCTTACCCTGTCCGCGTAGTTGAAGGCCGCGCTGGCGAGCTCAAGCGGCGTGAGCGCTTCAAATGCCTCTGGTGGCTGCGGTGAATAGGGAACGGTGGCTACAGGGATCTGCAAAGCGGGAGGCGCCCCACCTTCAAGGAGATGCTTCCGCATGAGTTGCCAGTGCCGTGCCGACGCTTCAGTAGCAGAGCCGCCTGTCTTGCGCCTGAACAGCACCTGCAGCGCCCAAAATGCCTCAATCAATTCAAGATAGGTCTCATCCTGGAATTCGATTTTGCCACCTTCTTCAATGAAATCAGCAGCGTTGCTGACTGACTCGAAGCAGTGCAGCAGGAGGGCTGCATCCGGGAAGCCCTCGAAATAGGCCTCGTTGATTGTTTCAATGGCTGGCTTCGTGGGGAAATCGATGACTTTGCTCACAGGGCTTTCCTCCGGCACAGCTTGAACCGGCCTTGCTGGATATCGGGGTGGGTAGCGAACTGCTCGGTTTCCTGGATGCACTCGGCTACGAAACGGTCAAAAAGGCGCGTTACGTCAGCGATGGCATAAACCGGGTAAGGTTTACCGCCCTCATCGGCGTGCTTGTTTTTCACGAATCCATAAGGCCTTGGGCAATACGGCAGCTCGCGCATCACCTCATTGATGACCCAGGGCGGTATGCCGTGGCGCAGCCCAATGCGTGCACGAATACCGGTGATGGGTTCGAAACCAGCAGGCGTACTTTCGAAGAAACGTGTGTGCTCGACCTGAGCCACGCGGGTCTCTACGCTGGCTATGGCTTGCTCGCTGACCCGCTGACGACGCTCCATGTCTACCATCAGTTGCGCTTGCGCAAGGGCCTGCTCTGCTGGTGTAAGCGGGCGCTGGTAGCCACTGGTCTTGCGGATGGTTGGCAACACCTCTCCGACCACCCATTCCTCGAATGCTTCAGCCGCCGGCAACTGTGATCGCATCACTAGCCGATAAAGATCGCGCTCTGGAATCACCTTTACATGCCGAACCTGACCCGTCATTTCAACGGGACAGGTCTTAGCAGCCTTGCAGTGAACGCGGACAGCCTGATCGGTATCTGCATAGGCGAGCAACTCGGCCACATCCTTCGCGATAAACCAAAGCTCATCTTGTTGATCGCTGATCACGCGGATGCTGGTTCCACGGAAATTGAACGGGATCATGGTCATTGCGCGCCCTCCGTATCGCGATAGTCATCGTCGATACCTGGGCGCTTTCCAACGACCCCATACGAGGCGCCGAGGTGGCGGTGTCGCCAGCAATAATTGCCGCTAAATGTCTGAATCTGCTCGAGGTGCCTAGCAATATCGCAAGCCAGCTGGTTGTCATACCCTCCCATCGCCGGGATGACCTGGCACAACAGTATCTTCGACAGCTTGTCGTGCTCCTGCCGGGCAAAGTTCATTGAGCACATTTCGCGAGCATCTAATTGCGCGTCGCGCAAAACTTCTCCCTCAAGCGAGGGTTGAACGCCCCCTTGCCCTACCTGACCAACGATGATCAATGAACCGTTCATACGTCACCCCCGTGCGCGCCACAAAACCGCACCTGTACCTTTTGTGGCGCGGGTTCAAGATCCAGGCCAACGAAGGTACCCACTGACTCATCGATGAGCTGGCTAGCATCGAAGGTGTTCAAGTGTCCGTCGATTCTCAGCAGCTTATAATTCGTGGCCAGGCAGTCAGCATTCCAATCGTCATAGTCACAATGACGTCCGACCGCCTGCCTCTCGATCCAATCAGGAAGCTGCTGATGAATCCGTGCCTCTTGTAAAAAGGTCCACCATCTGCAGGCGTGTGCACGCTCAGCTTGCAGCAAGGCGACGACAACTAAACGTTGCGCTGGGGTAAACTCGATTTGAGCCCACGCTGGAAGCCCTACGTCGGCGTTAACCTCAGCAAGGTCTTGCACCCCGTGAGGGGTAATGCTATTTTTTGGGTGCATCAGTTCGTCCTCCACAGACGAAGATTTGAAAAAGCCCACGCCAATGGGCTATTAGGAGCCCGGCCGCCAAGCCGGGTTTTTGCTGCCTGCGATTTAGCTAGCCAGTCAGCAAATATGGAATGGAGCTATTCACGAACGGATCTCCAGGCTGTATGCATGAACAGGTCTATTGGGCGCTTTCTCCTTAGTACCGGAGGAACTAATCTGTTCGCAAGTTTGGCCAAGTGGATAACGGCGTTGGCTTGGAAAAGGCTTCTCCTCGATAGCGGAAATCGAACCGTCAACGGACTCGTCAATGAAAATCGTCCGTCCTTCACGAATCGCTTTACTGAGCGCCCCTTGGGTCATACCCAGCTGCGCAGCCGTCCACGCATGACGCTTGGCGGCGTATTTCGATAGTGGTGTACGTTCCACGGTCCTCTACTCCGTAGCTCTGAGCTGTACAAATAGTGCTTGCGGGATTTATCAATGTCAATGCTAGCGGCATTTGAATTTGAATCCCGCTAGCCATATGGTCGCGCCATGAAAAAGAAACCATTGCCTCACGACCGCGTCGATGAATGCTCAGCGCTGAAGGAAATCTTCATGGCGAAGCGCAAGACGCTCGGGCTTACTCAAGAAAAAGCGGCAGCGGCACTTGGCATGAATCAAGGCTCGTTCAGCCACTACCTGAATGCCAGAAACGCCCTGAATGTGGAATTTGCGGTTAAAGCCGCCCGCTTGCTGCAGGTGAAAGTTTCGGATTTCAGCCCGAGGCTGGCAGAAGTAATTGATGGTATGGGCGAGGTTGCCGCTACCCTGAATGAGCAAGCGCTTAAGCACCTCGACGATTTCGCCCAGGTCGTCGAATCGAATGTTGTTCCCGTCGACAGACCTTGGCGATTACCCCGGAGGTATCCACTGATTAGTTGGATTGCGGCAGGCGCCAGGGCCGAGTCGCCTACAAACCTGGTTCCAGAGAATGCGGAACAGTATTACCTTTCGACCGAAAACGCTGGAGATTCTGGGTTTTGGCTTGAGGTAAGAGGATCTTCGATGACGTCAGTTTCGAACCCAAGCTTTCCTGAGGGCGCTCGGATTCTTGTGCAACCAGAAGGGTTTGATCTGATCAGTGGAAAGTATTATATCGCGCAGCACCGCGATGGAGAGACGACCTTCAAGCGTTATGTCTGTGACGCAGGGTCGGAGTATCTCGTGCCCTTGAATCCTTCGTTCAAGACGGTAGACATGGACCATGACTGGAAAATCATCGGCCGTGTGGTTGATGCAAAAATCCCAGGCCTTTAAAAATAATCCCGCAGGGATTGACAATTAAAAGTCCCGCCAGCACTATTAGCCCATCTTCTAGGGTTAATGGAGCTGTCCATCATGAACTATGTCATTTGCGGTCTCTGGCACGGCCTGCTCGGTAAGGGCCTGGCTGAGCGGGAGATGCGCTGTCTTCTAGCCGTGGCTGCAGGCTACACCGACAAAGAGATTGCTCGCCAAGACGGTCTTTCACCGCGCTCGATCAAAGGCCGTATCGAATCGGCCATGTTCAAACTCGGCGTATTCAAACGTTCGGCGCTAGTCGCAGAAGCGATCCGCCTCGGTCTTATTGGGTTTGCCATCAGCCCTACACCAGATCCACACGACAAGACCCAAACCAATCAGGACATTTTTATCGCCTGACGCTTAGGGCGTCAGTGCAGTGGGCATCATGCGGTACCCAGTGTCGTGACCCCTACCCTATTTTGCGAAAGCCACGGATCGCGGTAGGCCACCGGCTTGCCTGGAGAAAGCCATGCTCATACTCAGCCGCAATATACAAGAAACCATCGTCATCGATGGCCGCATTCGCGTGACCATCATCGGGTCCAGCGGCAAGCAGGTTCGCCTGGGCGTGGATGCACCGCAGGGGGTGCTGGTTGACCGTGAGGAAATCCACCAGCGACGTATTGCTGAGCCCGCTGCCAATCGTGCTCATGTGCGCGCAGTCGAACCAGATCCGCGTGACATCTACGCCAAGGTTAACCCCTGCGGTTGCAGCTTAGAAGAGCTCAGGAAGGACCGTACTGGCTTCGTCGATGATCGCACCCATGCTGACTATCTGATTTTCCTGGCAGGCTACCGTGCAGCCCAGGGCGGTGCAGCATGACTCTCACCCAACGCCTTCTCGCGCTGTGGGAAGCGTTACAGCATCGCGAGACCACCTTTGCCCAGGTCCTAGACTTGTCCGCCGCTTGTGGCATTGATGGGCGGCGCGTACTAGCTGACCACTTCCAGTACCAGCGGGCCCTGGCGCTGGTGTCGTTCGAAGCGTAGGCAGGAGGGGTACCGATGCGCTACATGACCGTCAGGAAATTCGCCACGGAGTCTGGCTACACAGAGGACGCGATCCGCTCGAAGATCCGTGATGGCATCTGGCGGCTCGGTGAGATATGGAACAGGGCGCCGGATGGCCGGACCCTTATCGACGTGGAAGGGTATGAAAGATGGGTAGAGATGGGCGGGGAGTTCGGGCTGTCTCCGATACGAGTATCGAAATCACGTTCATGTATCGGGGCGTCCGGTGCCGGGAGCGTATCGCGCTCAAGCCCACCCCCACTAATCTGAAGAAGGCCGAGCAGCACAAGGCGGCGATTGAGCACGCGATTTCCATTGGCGCCTTCGACTATGCGGTGACCTTCCCGCGCTCAGCCAGGGCAGCTAAGTTTGCGCCGGAGGCCTCCAGGGAAACTATCAACGGGTTTCTCACCAGGTGGCTAGACGGCAAGCGCAAGCACGTAGCCAGCAGTACGTTCGAAGGCTATCGGAAGGTAGTGCAGCAGCGGCTGATCCCTGCCCTGGGCGACCACATGACCGTCGACCTCAAGCGGAAGACCATCAGAGACTGGCTAGACACGCTGCAGGTGAGCAACAAGACCCTGAGCAACGTCCAGAGCTGCCTGCGCTCAGCGCTGAACGATGCGGTCGATGAAGAGCTGATCGAGACCAACCCGCTGGCCGGCTGGACGTACTCAAGGAAAGAGACGCCACCGCGGGTGGATGATGTCGATCCTTTCAGTCCCGAGGAACAACAGGCAGTCCTGGGCGCCCTCTCAGGCCAGGCTCGTAACATGATGCAGTTCGCGCTATGGACCGGCCTGCGCACTAGCGAACTGGTAGCGCTCGACTGGGGTGATATCGACTGGTTGCGTGAAGAGGTACTGGTAACCCGCGCAATGACCCAGGCGGCCCGGGGGCAGGCCGAGACAACTAAGACTGCAGCCGGGCGGCGCAGCGTGAAACTGCTACGGCCGGCCTTGGAAGCGTTGAAAGCGCAGAAGGCACACACGTTCTTAGCAGATGCGGAGGTTTTCCAGAATCCTCGCACACTTGAGCGCTGGGCTGGAGACGGACCGATTCGTAAAACGATGTGGGTGCCCGCAATGAAGAAGGCCGGCGTCCGATATCGTCGGCCGTACCAAACACGCCATACGTATGCGTCGATGATGCTATCAGCTGGTGAGCATCCCATGTGGGTCGCAAAGCAGATGGGGCATGCCAGTTGGTTGATGATTGCCCAAGTCTACGGTCGTTGGATGCCATCTGCGGATATCACTGCCGGTAACAAGGCAGAAGAACTTTGGAGTGCGAAACCAGATGATAGAAATAATGCTAAGGGGCAATTTGATCCTGCTGCTGGATGACCAAGATGCTTGGGTGGCAGAGAACTACAGCTTGGTAGCGGACCAACGTGGCGGGACTTGGTATGCCCGAGCGCAAGAAAAAGGCGCCGGTGCAGCACGGAAGCCGAAGCACTACCTGCATCGCCTACTTATGGGGTTCCCTGAAGGAATGGACATCGACCACCAGGACGGCAATGGTCTTAACAATCAAAGAACCAATCTGCGAGTCGCGACCCGCGCCCAGAACAGTCTGAACCGTGATCGTTCCTCTACCAACAGTTCTGGGTTCAAAGGAGTTTTCTGGAACGCTCAAAGAGCCAAGTGGTACGCGCGACTTACCGTCAGTGGCGTGGCCAGGAAGCGCGGGTATTTTTCTACTCCCGGTGACGCGGCCCAAGCCTATGATCAACTGGTGAGAGCCCATGCATCAGAGTTCGGTCGTCTCAACAGACATGGACGATGATCGCGCGGGTTTATGGTCGCTGGATGCCTGCTACTGACGACAAAGCAGGCGCGAAGGCCACAGCAGCTTTTGGAAGCATAATGCCAAAGCAGCTACTTGAGAATAAAACCGTCTAAATTAGACATAAGTGCAAAACCTTTTTTATCGGGAGGAGACTCAATACGAACCAAATAAGAGCCGCCTATTTTGTCAAGCAGCAATCTCTTATCAGAAGCATCTTTTTCAGCTGAAAAAATTAATTCTGGATTTTTTTCTTCAAATATTTTACTTACCCTAACAGCTGCGAAATATTGTGGCATGCTTAGGGAGTTAAGAGCTAAAAAACCTATAACAATTACGCTCCAAGGACGTGATAGACCTCCATTAGAATATAGCCAGGAGCGTGCAAGAATTGCAAAACAAATAGAAATCACAATGACGGTAGTTATGCACAAAGTATTATTCACATAGCTTACAGGCAACCACTTCACACCATCGAAGAGCTCACTTCCCGGTTTATCCCCCGTATTAAAAGTTATAGGCGCCAACCCTAGCGCGATCATTACTTTCTTAATCCACTCAAATAGGCTTTCAGCATAAAAAGAAAGATATATAAATATAAAAGCCGCAACGCAAACAGAAAACATCATGGTTAAACTATGTGAGAGTATGTCCGATGGCTGCACGAGCGGACTTATCCAACTGGCTCCCGCTCGACGGAGGAACGACATTATTTGCACAAATCCCAAAAGGTAAGCGTACGGCAGGAAGATCGTTACTATAACTGCAAGATCACTGAAAACGATACGCCGTTGGGCTAAGGGTTTGGCCCTATTTACCATTTGCATCATGAAGCCTCGTAATCCAGTTCAAGTTTTGTAGATCCCGACCCTGGCTAACGAGTTAGAATAACTCTAATGAAACCGTTAGAGCCGAACTCTTAAGATCATATTAATTAATCTGTTTAAAAATCTTTTAAAACTAAACCCCATAGACAACCCGATTCATCCTAAACACAAGACCCTGGATAAAGTCATGGCAGCCTCTCGCATATCGTGGCGAAATTGGCCGAGAGGAATTATTTTGCTCAATATCGCCTTCGTGAGCTATTTGATTCCGACGCCTCGCGTAACCTGAAAGTATTCTTTTTAGATCATCTGATGAGGTCTTAGGGCCCTGCCATATATTAGAAATCTCTAAAAATATGTCATTTATCCCAATAAGCTGAAAACCTAATAATATCTTTTCTGGAGCCTGATAAGATATATATGACAGATTTTCTCGCAGCTTCTCAGTCAGTCTTTGAACGGGATTCGGATTATTTATATAATCCAAGACCGAAACAAAACCCCTTCCATCTTTGACTTGGACTAGAGTTGAGAAAATCTTAGCCATTTCATCTGGAGGATTGCCAGACTTGAGTAACAACGGCGCGCGATCGATGATCACCGCGTGGATATAGGCATCCAGGGCTGAAATGGACATGACTACAGATGATCGAGGCATCCAAAGCAGATCCTCATTTTCAGCGTCCAATCTACCCCTTGTGCCGAGCCCGCGGGATTTCCTAAGCTCCGTGTACATCTTGTAAAGGTGCAATGCACCTTCGATGCTCGACTCGAACCGTCCTTTGGCGCTCATCCTATCCCTCCATGAAATACGTACCGTACAATTTAAGGCAGCAAGATTCAAAATGACAGCTTTATGGCAGCCTTCTGCCCGCAAGCCAAGCCATATGCGATCTAGACGGGGGTTCAAATCCCCCCGGCTCCACCAAATCCAGAAAGAAGGCACCTTAGGGTGCCTTTTTTTGTGGCTGCGTTTTGCTGGTCACCAACCAACCCGTAGCAGCCGGGCTTGCCCGCGACCGCCCGCGCCTATACCTCGGGCCCTACTCCACACCCACCTTGCCCACTCCCCTTCACCCCGCTACCCTTGCACCCGTCGTTGCCAAATCAACGACCTGGGCGTAGGAACCCGGAACAAAACTAGGCGCGCACGTGCCAACCGTTTCGCCTGCAAGCGTTCATTCGCTTTTGCAGCACGTTATGGCAGCTGTGCGCGGGCACGCTCACGCGTGGCCGGTTGCCTAGAGTTCCGGTATTCCTACCCCGCGTATAGCTGCCACCCCAAAGCCCGTAGGAAGGCCCGTGGCAGCTCCATAACTCTGGGAGCAACACCATGACTCACGACATTCCAAATTTGAGCCTCGAACAGCTGCTTTGCGAGGCTGACGACCTCCTCCGCTGCGCGAGGGCGACTGCTTATGAGAGCGCTGATAACCAGAGAGGGGATCTGCGCGACCACGCGTTTGCTGCGGTGCACTTGATTGAAATGGCGCGGGGAAAACTGGAGGTTGCGTTGCGGGTTCAGGGGGTTGGGGAGGGGTAGTTTCAGGGGTTAGATCGGGTGTATTGAAATCACATTCATGTATCACAAGGGGCCTGTCAGATTTTTTGTGTGCGGGCCGGTAACGGCCTGCCGTTAGGCAAGCCATGCTTTACCAGGTCGGCCTGATAAATCGATCTCCGTACAGAACCGCGAACTGATTCATCGCGTTTTTCCAATCATGGGCTGCGTTGCCCCATTTGGCCGTGATATTGCGTAACCCCAGCCAGATCAGCTTGGTCGCGGCCTCGTCGGTCGGGAAGTGACCTCGGGTTTTAATGATCTTACGCAACTGCGCATTGATGCTCTCGATGGCGTTGGTCGTATAGATCACTTTGCGGATGGCAGGCGGGAACACAAAGAAGGGAATCACTCGATCCCACGCGCGTCGCCAAGCCGCCACGACTGTGGGGTACTGCTTGCCCCAGGGCCCATGTTCAAAGGCATCCAGCGCCTGCTCGGCCGCTTCGGCGGTGACCGCCCGATAGATCGGCTTAAGTGCCTTGGCCAATTCGCGGCGCTTATCCCAGGCCGCGTAATCAAGGCTGTTGCGGATTAAATGAACAATGCAGGTCTGCAAGGTCGTCTTTGGAAACACGGCGCTGAGGGCTTCTGGCATGCCCTTGAGGCCATCCGTCACCGCGATCAACACGTCTTCGACGCCGCGTGTCTTGAGGTCGTTGAAGACCTTCATCCAAAACTTGGCGCCTTCCGTGGTTTCGATCCAGATGCCAAGGATATCGCGGGTTCCGTTGGGCAATACACCCAGCGCCAGGTAGATCGCCTTGTTACGGACCAGCCCCTCTTCACGGATTTTGACCCGCAGGGCATCGAAGAAAATAACGGGATACATCGGCTCCAGGGGCCGCTGTTGCCACGCGCCGATCTCTGCCATGACCTCGTCAGTTACAGAGCTGATGAAGTCCGGCGACACGTCCGTGCCGTACTGCTCGCAAAGAAACGCACGGATCTCTCTGACGGTCATGCCACGGGCATACATGGCGATGATCTTGTCGTCAAAACCGGTGTAACGTCGCTCGTGCTTGGGAATCAGGATGGGGGAGAAACTGCCATCTCGATCACGCGGAATCTCCAGCCGAATCGGGCCATCGCCGGTTAGAACCGTCTTGCCGCTTTTACCATTGCGCTGGTTGGTTTCATCCTCCGGCCGCTGCGCGCCCGATGGATAGCCCAGATGGTGACCGAGTTCGGCACTCAGGGCGCGCTCGATCAAGGCTTTCTTAAACGCCGCAGAGGCCATCTCGATGGCATCAGCGGTCATCAACCCTTCACCGAAAGACTCAAGCAGCTCTTTCGGGATTTTGGGCAGATCTCTCAGTGGTTGGCGCGCAGGTTTCTTTTTGGTCGGCATACATGCTCCTTTTGCTCATGTTATGCCCGAACACAAAATTTCTGACAGTCCCCCGGCCCAAGCCCACAACCTACACAAAACAACCCAACGCGCATTCCCCCACCCAATCCATAGTACCCTTACCCCCACGCTCCCCTTCTAAAGGCCCCACCCCATGCAAGACGAACGCCTAGACGCCCTGAGAATCCCCAAGGCCCAGCGCACGCCCATCGAGCGGCTGCTCCGCGCCCTGGACGACGCCACTACCCCGGAGAAAGTCGCCGAGGAAGCCGAGATCCAGATCGAGTTCGTGAAAGGTTTGGAAAGCGACAAGAAATTCCCGAAAACCAGCATCGAAGGCCTGTACATCTTCTTCGACGATGCCGTACAGGAGCGCCTGGCCCAGCTATAAGCCAACTGCGCCCGCCCTACTCCACCCCAACCGCCACCTTGGGTAAGTACAAGCACATGCAGGTGCCGCCTTCATCGCTGGCAGCAATGGCCACGTGGCCGTTGGCCTCGCTCACATAGCCGTAGATCATGGCCAGGCCCAGGCCGGTGCCTTTGCCGGTGGGCTTGGTAGTGAAGAAGGGTTCGAAGGCGCGGGCCTGTACGTGGTCGGGCATGCCGGTGCCGGCATCACTCACGCACAGAGCGATATAGGTGCCGGCGTCGCTGCCTTGCATGGCGGGCGCGAGGGCGGTGGTGATGTGGATGTTGCCGCCCGTGGGCATGGCGTCCCGTGCGTTGATAACCAGGTTGAGCAACGCGTTTTCCAACTGGTTACTGTCGCCGTATACGTCGGGGAGTGGTTCGGCCAGGTGGGTGGTGAGGCTATAGCCTTCGCCCACGGTGCGTTGGATGAGGTCTTCCAGCGAGTGCACTAAGCCGTTGAGGTTCACGGCCTGCAACTGCAATGGCTGCCTGCGTGCAAAGCCCATCAGGCGCTGGGTCAGGGTGGCGGCGCGCTGGGCCGAGTTAAGTGCGCCGTCCAGGTAGCGATCAAAGTTGTGGGTGCGCCCTGCCTCCAGGCCACGTTTCATCAGGCCCAGGGTGCCCATGATGGCGGTGAGCAGGTTATTGAAGTCGTGGGCGATGCCGCCTGTGAGCTGGCCGATGGCGTCCATTTTCTGGGTTTGGCGCAGGCGTTCTTCGGTGTTGCGCTGGTCGGTCACGTCGCGCCCGATGGCGTACACCTCTTGGGCATACGCCACGGCCGTCCAGGCAATCAGGCGGTAATCGCCACCGCGGCCCACAACGCGCACGTCAAAGTCCACCGTAGGCTCGCCCTGGGCGAGGCGGTTCAGCTCTTGCGCGACGCGGGCTTGGTCATCGGGGTGCACGCGCTGCTGGATGGCCATGCCGTTACGTTTGTAGTCGCCCCAGTCGAGGGCTTTTTCAGTGGCGGCGTTCAGATTAATGAGCGTGCCATCGGCGCTCAGCACCACCATGAAGTCCTGCGTCAGCCGCCAGACGCGGTCGCGCTGCAGTGTTTTCTCGGCGAGGGCGTGTTGCAGGTCTTGGCGGTGCTTGGCCAGCGATAACTCGGCACGCTTGCGCTCGGTAATGTCGTAACACAGGCCCAGGTAGCGGGTGGCTTGGCGGCTTTCTACTGCAATGGGCTCGCCCTGACGCGCGATCCACCGCTCCTCGTGGGTATCGAGGTGCAGAATTCGATACTCCTGGTAGTGCAGCGGGTGGGCGCCGAAGACTTCAGCAGTGATGTCCAGCAGGGGCCGGTCTTCAGGGTGCACACGGGCGAGCAGGTCGCGGATGGGGTAAATCTCGCGCGCGTCCAGGCCCCAGATCAGGCAGAACTGTGTCGATACGCTCACCAGCCCTTCTTCAGGGAAGATCTCGAAGGTGCCAATGCCGCCGATGTCCTGAGTCAGGCGCAGCTGCTCGGCCATCAGCCGCTCTTGGGTGCGGTCCCGAAGAATTTTCGAGTACCCCACCAGCTTGCCGTCGTGCCGCAAGGGCAACAGTTGCCCTAAGGCCCAGAAGTAATCGCCGTCGGCCTTAATATGCCACCGCTCGTTGATGGCGCAGCCTTCCCTGGCGGCCAGGTGCATTTCGGTTGCGCTGCGGCCGATGGCTCGGTCTTCTGGGGTGAAGAACAGGTCGATGTGTTGGCCAATCGCGTAATCGGCCGTCCAGCCGAGCACTTTTTCGGCGCCGGGGTTCCAGGCCACGATCACGCCTTGCAGGTCGGACACGATAATTGCGTAGTCGCCGGTGCTGTTAAACACCAATTCGTGAAGGTGGGGTGAGGACAATACCGCGGAGGAGTTACATGGCGCCTGGTGCATGGTGACGACCTGGGGGTAACTGGAGACGAGAGGCGTCGGCTATCTCCCCCCGGGGCGCCCGGGCAGTTCACATGTAAGCGCTTGAAGCCTCAAAGAGGCAAGCAGGTACAGGAAAGGTACGGAGGGTACTACTAAAACGCAGTAGCGGCGTACAGGCAGAGCCTGTCGCCGCCTTGCTGCTTCACGACAACTTAGTGCCGGCCATTGCGCTCAGCGCGATCTTTCTCGCTGAGCTCTACAACACGCTTGGCCGCTTCTATATCGTCGTAACGGTATTCATCGCGCCCATGCTCGTCAGTGATCTGGAACACAGGGGCGTCGGCTTCATCGCCTCGGCGCGCTTCACAGGGAATATCCCTGCCTTCCAACCGCTTGATCGTGACAGCCATGGGGCGTACTCCTTACAGCAGTTCGGAAGGTACGGTGCCGCCTTTGGCCTGCACTTTTTGCAGTACCTCTTTGTGCAGCCATGTGTTCATTGCAGCAGAGTCATTCATTTTATCCGTAGGGTAGCCCAACTCAGTGGCCAGCTCTTTACGGTGTTCCAGGCTGCTGTCGATACCCAGCAATTTAAGCAAGTCCACTATCGAAGCGCGCCAGTTCAGCTTCTCAGCACTGGAGTTAGCCATGCCGTCTAGCTTGGCGCCAATGTCAACACTGCCCATGCCAGTAGCAGGGGTGGTGGCGCTAGGTGCCAGGCCACCTTGGGTGACAGGTGGCGCGCTGCCTACAGGGGCAGAGGTAGTAGAGCCAACAGGCGCTGCGGTGGGCGTGGTGGTGGTGCTTGGCTGGGCGTCGTCGCCGCCAAGGCCCAACTTGTGCAGAATGTCTTTGAACAGGCTCATGTGTATTCCTCGTTATGCCACTAGGTATTAGGTGGACTAGGGCCTTACACGGAAAGTTTAATCGGTTTTATAAGCGGATCGACGAACGTACCTATCCAAACACCGTTACCCGGTTCCGGCCGCTGCGCTTGGAAGCGTACAGCGCCCGGTCGGCGCGCTCGATCAACTCTTGGTAATCGGCCACTGGCTGGCGCAGGTCTGCCACACCCAGGCTGATGGTGAAGCGGATTGCTTGCCCATCATGCTGTACGATCACCGCTTCGATAGCCGCGCGCAGGCGCTCGGCAAGTACCTCCCCTCCTGCCTTGTCGGTGTCGGGCAGCAGCAAGGCGAATTCTTCCCCGCCGTAGCGGCCACAAATGTCCGAATCCCTCACATGCTCCCTGACCACGTCGGCCACGCGCTGGATCACGCGGTCCCCGCCGGGGTGGCCGTAGGTATCGTTCACCTGCTTGAAGTGATCGATGTCGAACATGATGAGCGAGCAGTCATGGCCGTAGCGGCTGTGGCGGGCGTATTCATGCTTGAGGGCCTCTTCCCAGTGCCCTCGGTTGTACAGGCCGGTGAGGCGGTCGGTGCTGGACAGCTTTTGTAACTGCACATTCACGGCCTGAAGCTGACGCCGGTTCTTGGCCACTTCGGTCACGTCATAAATCACCAGGCACACGTGCTCCACCTTGTTGTTGATGGAGCGCAACGGGAACAGGGTGGTGTTCTGGTACATGAACGGCTCGGAGCCGGTGATGGGTTGGTAGGTTTCGAACTCAAGCAGAAACGGCCGCTGCTCCCAGATGGTGAACGAGGGCGAGCCCAGGGTGACCACGCTGGCGACCTTGCGCGAGAACCACACTTGATCCACTTCGGGGAACAACGTAAAGAACGGCTGCCCCTGCGCATCCCGGGCCGGCACGCCTGAGTGGTTTTCGATAAAGGTGTTCCATACCTGCACCGTGAAGTCGAGGTCGAACACCACCACGCCTACGTCGATGCTTTGAGTAATAGCCAGCAGCCAATGAAGCTCGGTCAGGTCAACGGAATTAGTCATGTCAGTCCATCATGTACGCGAGCTTGGCCTTGAGCTTAGCCAGGGAGGTTTCTGTAAACAGCAGCAACAGGTTGAAATGGATATCGTGCCCTTCCACGCTGTAGCTGATTTCCACGGCCAGGGTTTGCTTCCAGCGATGACGGTTGAGCTGAATCAAGTCGCTGATGTGCGCATGCTCACCCAGGACTTGTGGGTGACTCAAGGAAAAGGTCACATCGATCTGCTCGCCAATGCCGCTGAGGCAGGCGCCAATCAGCAATGCAGAGAGGTCAATCAGCATTTCGGACTGGTTGCTGTCCCTTTGCTCCTGACGCATCAGGCGCGCCATGTCCAGCATGTTGCTGTCGTGGAACATCAGCAGGGCTTCGCCTGCAATGCCTTCGCCGATATAGCCCTGGCAAATGGCGGTTAACTGGTTGCCTTGCTGAGCATCGGCCAGGGCCATGTGCAGCTCGCCCACTTCCAGCACGTTGACGTTAGGCAACGGCAGCTCGACGAACACGTTCAGTACCTTGGCCAATAACGCAGCGGCGCGGCCCATGGCGACGTTGATGGTTTCGCGAAAGGCATCATTGAAGCCGATGGTCATTTGCGCTGCGGCGTTGGGGCCGGTCGTACCCGGCTGCCCCATCAACCCGCAGCGGGCGAGCGCCTGGCGCAGCTCATCGGCGTTGGCTGGCTTCTTCAGGAAGGTGGTAGCACCCAGGGCCATGACCCGGCGAACGGCTTCGTCTTGCACGTCACCAGAGACTACGATCACGCGCGCCGGTAGCCGCTCCTCACGAATGGCCGCCAGCACCTGATAGCCGTCCATTTCCGGCATGGTGAGGTCGAGCAGTACGACGGCACCTTGGCCACGGCGGATGGCATCCAGGCCGAGGCGGCCGTTTTCGGCCTGGGTAATGGTGACGTCGAGGCCTTCGGGCAGTGCGCGGAGCAACTGCTTGCGGGCCATGTTCGAATCGTCGCAAATGAGCAAAGGTACAGCAGCCATTGAGAGGGGTGTCCCTGTTGTAATGCGTATTAAGCGGACCAGCGGCACTGTAAACAGAGTGGGCGGCACAGCGCTAGCGCTTTAAGGTATCTGTATCAAATCCAGCACAAAGTACGGTAAAACAGCCCAGGTGCTGCCCTGTGAGGGCTGCCGTGATGGCTGCGCTTGGCCATACGAGGGTCAGGTTGTATGATGTCCGTCAACACGGCCATCGAAGCGTTGCCCGTCTGGATGCCGCTATCCTCGTGGCACCCCTCGTTTACCGTTAATCGAACAAGGAGACAACAATGCCTGACGTTCTCGGACACAACTTTATCAACGGTGCCCGTAGCGCCCTTGGCCAGCCTAGCCTCAAGAGCATAGACGCCAGCAGCGGCGAAGCCCTGCCCTATGCCTTCTACCAAGCCACCGAGGCTGAAGTTGACGCTGCCGCCACCGCCGCTGAAGCGGCTTATATCGAATTCCGTCAGTTGAGCCCCGCACGCCGTGCTGAGTTCCTCGATGCTGTTGCTGATGAGCTGGACGCCTTGGGCGACGACTTCGTGGCCATTGTGTGCCGCGAAACTGCATTGCCTGCTGCCCGTATCCAGGGTGAGCGCGGCCGCACCAGTGGCCAGATGCGCCTGTTCGCCAAGGTACTGCGCCGTGGCGATTACCTGGGGGCGCGCATTGACCTGCCCTTGCCCGACCGCAAGCCCCTGCCGCGCCTGGACCTGCGCCAGTACCGCATCGGCGTAGGCCCGGTCGCTGTGTTCGGTGCCAGCAACTTCCCATTGGCCTTCTCCACCGCCGGCGGCGACACAGCCTCTGCGTTTGCCGCTGGCTGCCCAGTCGTAGTCAAGGCACACAGTGGCCACATGGCTACTGCTGACCTGGTCGGCACCGCTATCACCAAGGCGGCCGAGCGTACCGGCATGCCCAAGGGCGTGTTCAACATGATTTTCGGTAGCCGTGTCGGCGAAGCCTTGGTCAAGCACCCGGCCATTCAGGCCGTGGGCTTCACCGGCTCCCTGGGTGGCGGTACCGCGCTGTGCAAGATCGCTGCCGAGCGCCCACAACCCATTCCGGTGTTCGCCGAGATGTCCAGCATCAACCCCGTGATCGTGCTACCTGAGGCGTTAAAAGCCCGTGGGGCTACGGTGGCCAAGGAGCTGGCAGGTTCGGTGTGCATGGGCGCTGGCCAGTTCTGTACCAACCCCGGCTTGGTAATCGGCGTCAAGTCTCCAGCCTTCAGCGAGTTCCTGGACGCGCTGAAAACCGAGATCGGTGGGCAGGCGGCGCAGACCATGCTCAACGCTGGTGGCCTGCACAGCTACGGCAAGGGCGTAGAGCACTTGCACAACCACCCAAGCATCACCCACCTGGCCGGTAACACCCAAGAGGGCCAGCAGGCACAGGCGCAACTGTTCAAGGCAGATGTGTCGTTGTTGCTGACCGGTGATGCACTGCTGCAGGAAGAAGTGTTCGGGCCCACCACCGTGGTGGTGGAAGTGGAAGACGATGCGCAACTCAAGCAAGCCTTGCTTGGCCTGCGCGGGCAACTGACCGCTACCCTGATCGGTGAAGCGGCAGACCTCAACGCCTACCAGTGGCTCACTCCGATCCTGGAGCACAAGGTGGGCCGTATCCTGGTGAACGGCTACCCTACCGGCGTGGAAGTGTGCGACGCCATGGTGCACGGCGGCCCATTCCCGGCCACCTCCGATGCCCGTGGCACCTCCGTAGGTACTCTGGCCATCGACCGCTACCTGCGCCCGATCTGCTTCCAGAACTACCCAGACGCGTTGCTGCCCGAAGCGCTGCAAAACGCTAACCCGCTGGGCCTGCAACGGTTGGTCAACGGCGAGTGGAGCACCCAACCCGTCGCGTGAACAGCCTAAGCACTGGCAAGCCTGCGGCGGGGCCACATTGGCCCTGCTCGCAGGCTCGCTGCCTACTGAGAAGTTAATGGACGATCCGCCCTTCCCCACGCCCTCGTGGATCGGATGCCGTCTCCAATTGACCGTTCTGCACCCGAATCAACTGTACGTTGCCCATCAACCAACCCTGGTCTTTGAGGGTATACCCCATGCTTTTGAGGTCATCCGCTGCCTCGCCTTGCAAAGGTGCCAGGGCGTCGTAGTAGATCGTGTCCTTGGGCAGCAACTGGTGGTGTACCCGCTGCACGGTCACGGCTTCGACCGGCGTGAGGTGGTAGTCGTACAGGTTGTTCATCACCTGGAACACCGTGGTGAAGATCCGCGAACCACCCGGTGTGCCGACCACCAGCGTTACCTTGCCATCGCGGGTCACGATGGTCGGGCTCATGGAGGACAACATGCGCTTGCCAGGGGCAATCGCGTTGGCATCACTGCCCACCACACCGAAGCCGTTGGCCACGCCAGGCTTGGCGCTGAAGTCGTCCATTTCATCGTTTAGCAAAAAGCCTGCGCCCTTCACCACAACGCCACTACCGTAGTCGAAGTTGAGCGTGTAAGTGTTGCTGACGGCGTTGCCGTCCTTGTCGAGAATGGAGAAGTGAGTGGTCTGGTGCGTTTCAAGCCCTGGGCGCACCTGCTCGGTCGCAGAAATCTGGGTCGGGTTGATTTCAGCGGCGCGGCGGTCCAGGTAGGCCGGCGCGGTGAGCATGCCCACGGGTACCTTGTTGAAGTCGGGGTCGCCCAAGTAATCGGCACGGTCAGCGAACACCCGCTTTTCAATTTCGGCCAGCAGGTGGATATAGCGTGCGGAATTGAGAGGCACGCCCTTGAAGTCACTGCTGCGGCGCTCCTTGATGCCCAGCAGTTGGGCCAATGCGATGCCACCGGAGCTTGGCAGCGGCGCGGTGTACACCGCATTCCCACGCCAGTCGATTTTTAGCGGTTCGCGCCACTGCGCTTTGTAGCCTTTAAGGTCGGCGGCGGTCATCAAGCCGTTGTCCCGTTTCATCTGTGCCACCAGCAGCTGAGCGGTTTTGCCCTGGTAGAACTCACTCACGCCGTGGTCGGCAATGCGCTCCAGGGTGAGCGCCAGCTCTGGCTGGGTAAAGCGCTCACCGGCTTTCAGCGAGCCGAAGTAATCAGAGAAATTGGTGCTGCCCTTGAACAGCGCGATGGCATCTTCACGGTACTGGTACTGCTGTTGCGCCGCGATGAATCCGCGCTTGGCATAACCAATGGCAGGGGTTAGCAGCTCTGCCCACGGCAGCTTGCCGAAGCGCTTGTGCGCCTCCCACAGCCCCATCACCGTACCCGGTATACCTGCCGCCCTGGCCCCTACCAGGCTCGCATCCGGCAGCACTTCGCCCTTGTCGTTCAGGTACATGTCACGGGTGGCCGCCCGTGGCGCGGTCTCGCGGTAATCGAGGAAGTAGGGCTTGCCGTTGACGAACAGGGTCATGAAACCGCCGCCCCCCAGGTTGCCGGCTTCAGGGTAGGTCACCGCCAGGGTGAAGGCAGTGGCGACCGCAGCATCGACTGCGTTGCCGCCACGTTTGAGAATGGCCTCGGCCACTTCTGCGCCATAGCGATCCGGTGCGGCCACCGCGCCCGCAGGCAAGGCACTGGCCCAGCTCCCGCTTGAGGCAACCAGTACCGCCGTAGCAACCAGGGTTTTGCAAAGTACGAGACGCATCGAGTGTCCTTGTTGTGAAGTATCCGCACTCAATTAAGGCCTATAAACCGACCTTCGGCAAAGGTGCCACGCTAGCGAGCGTAGGCTTTGAGCGTGTCCTGGATGAAGTCGAGGAAGCACTGGATGCGCAGCGCCAGTTGCGTGTTGCGGTAGTACACCGCATGGATGGGCTGGCCCTGGCCGCTGATGGCGTGGGACAGCAGCACACGCAGGCGGCCCTCCCGAATGTCGTGGTGGGTCATGAAGTGGGACAAGCACACGATGCCCTCGCCGGCCAGGGCCAACTCGCGCAGGGTGTCGCCACTGGAGGCCGCCAGCACCGGCGTGATGGGCCAGCGGTCACCGCCTTCGTGGCGCAAGGGCCACTGGTTGAGATTATCGTTGCGCGTAAAGCCCAACAGGTGGTGGGTGAGCAGGTCCTCCACGCGCCGGGGCGTACCGTGGCGCTGGAGGTACGCGGGGCTTGCCAGCACGTTAATGGGGCTGAACCCCAACGGCCGGGCGTGCAAGGTGGAGTCGGCCAGGGGCCCGATACGGATCGCCACGTCAGTGCCTTCTTCGAGCAGGTCGATCACCAGGTCGTTGGTGTTGAGCTCCAGCATGATGTCGGGGTAGCGCGCTCGAAACTCTGCCACGTGGGGCACGATGGCATGGAGCATGAACGGCGAGGCGGCGTTGATCCGCAAGCGCCCGGACGGGGCCTGCTGGCGCAAGGCGAGGTGTTCTTCCAGCGCGTCCATGTCTTGAAGAATGGCCTTGGCCCGCTCGAAGAAGTACCGGCCTTCTTCGGTCAGGCTCATGCGCCGCGTAGTGCGGTTGATCAAGGTGGTGCCCAGCTTGGCTTCAAGCCGCGCCAGCGCCCGGCTTACTGCCGAGGGTGACTGCCCTGCCTGCTCGGCGGCCGCAGACAGCGAGCCCGCTTCGATCACAGTCACAAAGAGATGGAGTTCGTCGGAGCGGGCTTTCACATCAGGCGCCTGGCAAAAAATTACGCCTGTTTTAACACAGCGGCCAAGTGCTGTTGATAGCGCGCCACATCGGCCTCGATGTTGGGCTGCTTCATGACGTCTACCGCCAGGAACGTCGGCAGCGCGGTCATGCCAAGGAACTGATGGGCCTTGTGGAAGGGGAAATACACGGCGTCTACACCTTTGCCCTCGAAGAAGTCCTGAGGGTCATCGAAGGCTTGCTGGGGCGCGTTCCAGGTTGCCGAGAGCATGTAGCGCTTGCCCTGAAGCAACCCACCACTGCCATACCGCTGGGAGGCGTCCGAGCGGGTACGGCCGTCGTTGGCATACAAGCTGCCATGGCCTTCGGTGAACACTTCGTCGATGTACTTTTTTACTGTCCAGGGCGCGCCCATCCACCAGCCCGGCATCTGGTAGATCACTACGTCTGCCCACTGCCATTTGCCTACCTCGGCGGCGATGTCGTAACCGCCGTCGATAAAGGTGGCTTGAACGTGATGGCCGGCGCGGTCCAGCCAGGCCAGCGCGGCGTCGTGCAAGGTTTCGTTGTAACGGCCTGCGGAGTGTGCGAATTGTTTGCCGCCATTGAGTAGCAGGATGTTCATCGGCCTAGCCTCATCGAATACTGGAATGGGGCGCAGCCTACCCAGTGGCGCTGTAAAGAAAAACCCTTCGAGGCGCAATTCGGTTGTTCCCTGAACGCAAAAATCAAACGGCGATTGTTGCGGTAGCATTAGGCTCTTTTCGAGGAGGCGCGTGCATGAGTGAGCCCTACGGTTTTATCCTTCAAGCCAAGACCCACCCCGCGCAAGCGGAGGCCTTCAAGTCACTGTTTCTAGGCTATGTGGAGGCCAGCCGTAGCGAGGTGGGATGCGTGGAGTACCACATGCTGCAGGATGAAGACGACCCCAGCCTGTTCGTATTCTTTGAGGTCTGGGAGAGCAAGGCCGCGCTGGAGGTGCATTCGGGGCTGCCGCACATGCAGGCTTTTTTCGAAGCCCGCATGACGTACCTGGAGCGCGATTTTCAGATCCAGCGCGTGCGCATGCTCAGCCCTGCGTCGATGAAGCGCCTCTAAGCGCGCTATAGGCCTGGTTTGGCAGCGGGCTGGTAGCCTTTGATGATGGCCGAGAAATCCAGCCCACCGTCGCCGCGCACGTCCATGGCCTGGTACAGCTGCTGGGCCAAGGCACCCATCATCACGGGTTGATTGGCCTGCTTGGCAGCCTCCGTAGCGAGGCCCAGGTCCTTAAGCATGAGGCGGGCACCGAAGCCACCGCTGTACCCCCGGCTGGCGGGCGCGGTGGCAATGATGCCGGGCCAGGGGTTGTAGGTATCGGCACTCCAGCACCGCCCGGTGGAGCTGCTGATCACCCCCGCCAGCACGTGAGGGTCGATACCCAAGGCATTGCCCAACGCCATGGCTTCGGCCACGCCGATCATGGAAATGCCCAACAGCAGGTTGTTGCAGATCTTCGCCACCTGACCTGTACCCACGCTGCCGCAGTGCACGATGTTTTTACCCATCTGCGCCAGTACCGGCTGCAACACCGTGAACAAGGCCTCGCTCGCACCCACCATGAAGGTGAGGGTGCCTGCCTGGGCGCCACCGGTGCCACCCGACACCGGCGCATCAGCAAACGCTACGCCCTGGGCTTCAGCGACGGCGTGCAGATCCCGCGAGGTCTGGGGATCGATGGTGCTGCAATCCACGACCGGCGTACCCGCCCGGATACCCGCCAACACGCCCTCCGGCCCATGGAACACCGCCCGCACATGGGCCGCAGCGGGCAGCATGGTAATCACCAACTCCGCCTGCTCCGCAGCCTGGCGCGGCGACGCTGCCGCCTCCGCGCCCAGCGCACTCAGCTGCGCCACGATGGCGCGATCAAGGTCTACCAGCAGCAGGCTGTGCCCTGCCTGAATCAAATTGCGGGCCATGGGTGCGCCCATGTTGCCCAGCCCTATGAATGCAATGTTCATCGCCGCCTCCTAGCGCAGGTGAATGGTAGTGTTCACACCGGTATTAACGCTGGCGTCGTCGAACCAACGGGCGGTCACCGTTTTGGTCTGGGTATAGAACTGCACCACTTGTTTGCCATAGGGGCCGAGGTCGCCCAACTTGGAACCGCGTGAGCCGGTAAAGCTGAAGGCTGGGACTGGTACTGGAATGGGAATGTTAATGCCCACCTGCCCCACATCGATTTCACTCTGGAACGTGCGCGCGGCCGCCCCGCTTTGGGTGAACAGGCCCGTGCCGTTGCCGAAGGGATTGCGGTTTACCAGTGCGATCGCCTCGTCCAGCGTGGCCACCTCCAGCACCACCAGCACAGGGCCGAAAATCTCCTCGGTGTAGATGCGCATGTCGGTGGTCACACCGGTGAACAGCGTGGGGCCCACGAAGTTGCCCTGCTCGAACCCCGGTACGCTCACCCCCCGCCCGTCCACTTCGAGCCGGGCGCCTTCTTCCACGCCGCTCTGGATCAGCGCCTCTACCCGGGCTTTGGCCTTTCGCGAAATCAACGGGCCGACGTCTGTGCCCGCCTCGCTGCCTGCATTGACCTTCAAGCGCTGCGCCAAAGCTTTAAGCGCGGGTATCCACTCACGGCTGCTGCCTACCATCACCGCCACCGAGGTGGCCATGCAGCGTTGGCCCGCAGCGCCGAACGCCGCGCCTACTAAAGCATTCAAGGTTTGCTCGCGGTTGGCATCGGGCAGCACCACTGCGTGGTTCTTCGCGCCCATCATGGCCTGTACCCGCTTGCCGTGTTGGCCGGCCAGGTTGTACACATGCGTACCTACCGCGGTAGAGCCCACGAACGACACGGCCTTGATCGTAGGATGGGAGCAGAGTGCGTCTACCACCTCTTTACCGCCATGGACCACGTTCAGCACACCGGGCGGCACACCGGCCTCTAGCGCAAGCCTCACCAATTCCAGCGTAGAGAGCGGGTCTTGCTCGGAGGGCTTGAGCACGAAGGTGTTGCCGCACACGATCGCCATGGGGAACATCCACAGCGGAATCATCGCCGGGAAGTTGAACGGTGTGATACCGGCACACACGCCGATAGGCTGGCGCAAGGTATAGGTGTCGACGCCCCCGGCCACGTTTTCGGCGAACTCGCCCATTTGCAGGCTACCCACCGAGCAGGCGTGCTCCACTACCTCAAGCCCACGGAAGATATCCCCTTCGGCATCGGCCAGGGTTTTGCCTTGCTCAGCACTAAGCACGGCGGCAATGCGTGAGCTGTGCTCCCGAATCAACGCCTGCAGCTTGAGCATGATGCGTATACGCGCGCCGATAGGCGTGGCACGCCAGTGTACGAAGGCCGCTTCAGCCGCTGCGATGGCGGCATTGACCTCTTCAGGGGTGGCGAAGGGCACCTTGGCCAGCACCTGTTGGGTGGCCGGGTTTATCACCTCTTGCCACTGGGTAGTGGTGGAGGCTACCCACTCGCCATTGATGAGCAGCTGTGCAGACGTGACCTGGGTATCGCCCGAGGGAAGTGACGCTTTCATCTGTTGCCTCCGCGTGATTGTTGTTATTCGCAGGCCGGCGTGGCTGAAAGCCTGGCGTGTAAAACCCGCTTGAAGTATAGGTAGGCAAATTTCCAATAAAAACGCAGATATAAGCCGGATCATCATGCAAAAACACATCACTTCTCTGGCCAGCCTGAACTGGGATGACTTGAAGTTTTTCCTGGAGGTGGCGCGCCTACGCAAGGCAAGCAGCGCCGCCAAACGCCTGGGCGTCGACTACACCACGGTCTCGCGGCGCATCAATGCGTTGGAGGCTTCGCTGGGTACGCTGCTGTTTGAAAAGTCCCGCACCAATGGCTTTAGCCTGACCACCGAGGGCCAGCGTTTACTGGGCTACGCCGAGGCCATTGAAAGCACGTTGCACATGGCGTGCGAGCAGGTCACAGGCTCCGGGCTGGCGCCGTCTGGCCATGTGCGCATGGGCTGCACCGAGGGGTTTGGCAGTTTTTTTATCACACCGCTGCTTAGCCATTTCGTGGAGCAATACCCCGCGATTTCGGTGGACATCCTGCCCCTGCCCCACTTCATCAGCTTGTCCAAACGTGAAGCCGATATCGTTATCGCGCTGGAACGCCCCGAGCACGGGCCTTATGTCTGTTGCAAGCTCACCGATTACAACCTGCGGCTGTACGCCACCGCCGAGTACCTGGCGCGTCACCCGCCTATCACCGACGCGGCGCAACTGCCCGCACACCCTTTTGTCAGTTACGTGGACGACCTGGCCTTCAGCGCTGAGCTGCTGTACCTCAACCACCTGCTGCCCGCCGCCAGCGCCCGGCTGCGCAGCACCAGCGTCGTGGCGCAGATGGTGGCAGCCCAGCAAGGCTATGGCTTGGCCATTCTGCCCTGCTTCCTGGCCGCCACCGCGCCTAACCTGGTGCCCGTACTTCAAGACCAGATCACCGTCACCCGGCAGTTCTGGATGTACTGCCGGGAGGACTTGCGCAAGCTGAAGCGGATTACCTTGTTGTGGGATTACATCAGGGCGCAGACCGAGGCACAGCGGGGGGTGTTGATGGGTGGGCCGGCTCGGAATATTGACTTAGGCTCTGTACGAAATTGACTGTCGCAAACACCGCAGCGAGCAGGCGAGTGAAACCATTGCAGGCCAGCTTCTGGCCAGCTTGTCGTAGCGAGTCCCGATTCGGCGATTCTCTTTAAGCCAACCAAACATCCGCTCGATGATGTTTCGCTGCGTATATTTAGATTTGACAAATAAACGAGGCAGCCCCGGCCGGGGCTTGCGCTTCATGACCCTGAGCGGGATTACCGGCTGCATGCGGTAACGGTTACAGTACTTACGCAGCGCTTACAAGGGAGGCCGCGCAGCGTAGAGACATAGGCCCCGTCGAGGAGTGGTTGCGTGTAGCTGATGTCGCTGGCGTTCCCACCTGAAAGCAGGAAGCGCAACGGTATGAAGTTAGCGTCGCACAGCATGTGAATCTTGGTTGTCAGTCCACCCCCGGCTACGGCCGAGCGCATGGTCTTCGGGTTCTTCAAGCCCCCTTTTTCCCCGGCGCCGCTGGCAGCTCGGGTGGCGCGTATCGCTGTGGAGTCGATCATCCAAGTCTGCACGTCGATAAGTCCTTGTTCATTGAGCCGAACATGCAGGCGCTTGAGCACCCGACGTCGCACCTGATCGAACGTACCTTGATTACTCCCCTCACGAAACCGTTGATAGACCGTTGACCATGGCCAGACACCTCCGACATCCAAGCAACTCATAGTTATCGGCCAGTGATTTCAAGACGTCCATCGCAACTTAAAATAGCCTGTAACTTTTCGCCACCTAAATCAAAAGGGACTATCCACCATTTATTTCTATCATTATATCGAGATCCATTTAAGATTTTATATTTTTCCATATCGGAAGCATTATGGCTCATAAAATAAAGATCCAAAGACTTTTTAAAGTATGCTTGATCCGCCGTAGGGCAGCCTATGTCCTTACTACCATCACTACAACCGCCAATCAAAATTATAAAAACAAACCCCGCCGCCATCTTTATTAAAAGCATTAATTATCGATTCCCTTTCAATATTATTTTTTTATCACCTATGAAATTTATATAATAGTCAGCATGCCCAAAACCGTCACCTAACCCCCGAAGAAAAGTAGTTAAAGCTTCCTGCATTATTGTACGATTACCGATATCAGCGTCATACTTATCTCGATTTAAACCATAAGCGCCTGTGAAGGTGTAGGAGCCGTCACTAGCAATATCAAGCCTACCACTTACAGCCCCTGACACACGACCAATAGTACCTGCGGCAGGTAGATTTATCGGCGACTTATCAAAGGTATTATATTCAAAGCGGGCACTCTGGATATTATAATTTCCTGGCCCGTTTGCTGAATTTGAAAGTATGCGCTCAACAGGATCAAAGTCAGCCCCTACCATCTGGAGATTAAGGGATTCTACATGCATATTACGATCCTTCCCACCTCCAAATAGCCAATAGGCAATCGCCGCTACTGGCATTACTGGCGTTCCATAGAAATCTAATTTTTTCGAGGGGATGGGCAATACTGAATTAAATGATGCAGGCGTCATAACGCCGTAGATTGCCTCAGTAGTCTTCCCATTTCCGTCCCCAATATAAGCATCAGTCGCTCCATCCAAAACTATATTACCCTGCATATACCGATTCACCATGCAATGCATGATCAACTGTTTTTTGATATTTTCCATCGATTGACCACTTAGACCTTTAAAAACTGCATCAAGGGTCGCTAAGCTGTCATTACTTTCGCACGCCCTCCAAACCTCGCCACCATTGTATGTAATATTTCTTGCTGCATTCTGGATGCGAAATATTTCTTGCAAATAGGGAGGCAAGGAATTAGCTCCCTGCTCCCAACCGTCATCTATAACAGCCGGAATCGCAGACGCATTAACATAAGTAACTCCAAGATTTACCACTTGAGCCATTTTAACCCTCACTAATTAGTCATAAGATAAAAACTACTGATTTATGTAAAAATTATCTGATTGCATTTTGGAAAAAGCTACTCGCGCGACGAGCGAAACCAAGTTAAGCCCTGTACCTCATACCATATGAGGTCTAAAATTAAATTCTTAGCCGCCCCACTTTAAAAACCATGCCGGAAGAATCTAACTCCATTAATCAAAAAGTATTTACTGAAAGCGTGAGCAAAATATTATAAGTCTGCCGAACAACCTTGCATTAAAGCAACATTAAATATGTGCCGAACTAATAGTTTACACAGCCAGCTCAGCTAGGCGACCCGATCGCTGAGTCTGCCTCAGGCTACCTATAAACACGAGATGACGATAATGGAAAAGCAGGACCGCTTCTGCGGGCACTATAAGAACTCCTACCGTAGAGGTTTGCATAATAAAACCGTTCAGAAGAGGTTGGAACAATTTAACCACAAAGCCCCCAGCAGCGCTGTCAGCTCGCTTCTGAAGGTTCTGTAGGAAAAGTGGATTTGAGTCTTAAAGGCTTTTATGCCAGCGATTAGCGCAGTCCGCTAGCGGCTAAAACGCCTCAGCCCTACCCCCGAATTCTCGCCATGGTCAACGCATCCACGTATACCCCATCGCGCACGGCGTAATCGCGTAGCTGGCCTTCTACTTCGAAGCCACATTTGCGGTACAGGGCTTTTGCGGCTTCGTTGTCCGCGAAGACGGTCAGCTCCACGCGGCGCAGGTTCATCCAGTCGTCCGCTACGGCCAATGCTGCCTCCAGCAGCGGGTGCCGATGCCTTTGCCCTGCCATTCGAGCGCGACGCCCATACCCAGGGTGCCTACGTGGCTTTGACGGATGCGGGAATATTGCTCAAGGCTGATGTTGCCGACTACCTCGCCTTGGTAGAGCGCGATCAGTGGTATGCGCCGGTCGGTGCTTGCTTCCAGGCGCTTGCGCCACACATTGATTGATTGGTAAGGCATTTGGAGCACCTGCCGGCATACGGCCGGGTCGCTATAGAGGCGAGTGATACCCGCCAGGTGCACTTCGGTGAGGGGCTGTATCGCGATTTCAAGGGGCGTGGAGGTCACTGTATTTCATCCTTTGAATAGTCAGTGGCCGCCCAGCATAGCCGGGCGCCTATCCAGTGACTATGCCGGCCTACGCCTCCGCGTTAAGCATCAACCCGCTCAGCCTGCGAACCTTGCGCCGCACCGCCTCTTCGAACACGCCCGCGCGTGGCTCGATGAGCGTGAACCAGCGTCGTGCGCGGGTGATGCCGGTGTAGATCAGCTCTTTGGTGAGCACGGGGTTTAGCACATCAGGCAGTACCAGCGCGGTGTGCTCGAACTCCGAGCCTTGGGATTTGTGTACGGTCATGGCGTACACGGTTTCCACGTCGGTAAGTCGGCTGGGCAGTACGAAGCGCACACCGCCCTGGCCGTCGTTGCGGGGGAAGGCGACGCGCAGGGTGAGTGGAGAGGAGGCGCCCTCTGCTTCGGGCAGGCGCAGCGCGATGCCAATGTCGCCGTTCATCAGGCCCAGGCCGTAGTCATTGCGGGTCATCAGCACGGGGCGGCCTTCGTACCAGTGGTAATCGCTCTCAATCAGGCCGTTGGCATAGAGGGCGCGGGTAGCCCGCTGGTTAACGGCTTCCACGCCCCAGGGCCCTTTGCGCACGGCGCAGAGCAGGCGGAAGCTGTCGAACGCGTGGAGCACAGCGGTCGCCCAGGCCAGCCACGCGGGGTCGCTGAGGGGCGCAGTGGCGGCAGGCCGGTGGTCGCGCAGCAAGGTCAGGTAATGCCGGTAGCCAAGGGCACCCGTGCTGTTGCGGGCCGCGCCGTTGAGCAATAGCCGCTCCAGGGCGTGGTCGTCTTCACCTTGCAACCGGCAGGTAGCGATGTCGGTAAAAGTGCGACCGGTCAATAACCGCCGGGCGTCGTCTGGCCGCTGCTGGTTGACGCAACGCGCCAGCTCGCCGATGCCACTGCCTTCGCCGAAACGCCGGGAGTGACGCAGCATGACCAGTTGCTGCGCCAGTGCATGCTCGCCGGGTTGGCCTTCGCTCAAGCCCGCGCCCGCCAACGGCTGCCCCGTTACGGTTTCGAGCCAGGCCTGGGTGTGCGGGGTGTAATAGCCTTGCTCGGCATCACGGCACAGGTCACCGAGTACCGCGCCGGCTTCCACGGACGCCAACTGGTCTTTGTCGCCCAGCAATATCAGCCGAGTACTGGGCGGCAGCGCGTCGAGCAGGTTGGCCATCATCTCCAGGTCGATCATGGAGGCCTCATCGATCACCAGCACGTCCAGGGGCAGCGGGTTGCCGCGGTGATGCCGGAAATGCCGGGTGCCCGGCCGGCTGCCTAGCAACCGGTGGACCGTAGTGACTTCGGTAGGGATACGCGCCTTGACCTCAGCCGAGACGTTGAGGCCCTGCACCTGCAAGCCAATGGACTCGGTCAAGCGCGCTGCGGCTTTGCCGGTAGGCGCGGCCAAACGAATGCGCAGGGGCCGGTTGGCCTCGACCCGTGGCCCTTGCAGCAGCGCCAGCAGGCGCACCACGGTGGTGGTTTTACCCGTGCCGGGGCCGCCGGTGATGATGCTGAAGGCTGCGCGCGTCGCCAGCGCACAGGCGAGCTTTTGCCAGTCGATGCTGTTGTCGGTGCTGTCAGGAAAGAGCGCCGCCAGCCGTTGAGGCAAGCCTTCGGGTACGTGGGAGGGTTCTTCCAGCCGGCCACGCAGTGCGGCATCTACGGCACGCTCATAGTTCCAGTAACGCCGTAGGTACAGGCGGTTGCCACTCAGCACCATAGGCCGGCTGCGGTCGCCCTGCGGGCCGGCAGCAATCAAGGGTGAGGCGTGCAGGCTGCGCTGCCAGGTGGGCAGGTCCAGGGTGGCCAGCACCACCGAAGGCAGTATGTCGTTGTGCTCGCTGGCCTCACCTTCTGGCGGCAGCGACAACGCGAAGTCGGGCTCCAGCAGGGCCTGGGCGAGGTCCAGGCACACGTGCCCATGGCCCAGCTGGTGGCTGGCCAGGGCCGTGGCCAGCAGCACCAAGGGGTCGGCAGACGGCACCCGCTCGGCAAAAAACCGCACCAGGGCTTCGTCCAAGGGCCTTAGCCAGCCGCGCGCCGCCCAGCGCCGCACTAACTGGAACAAGCCTTCGCTGGAGGCCAGCGGGTGGGTATCGAACTGGGTAGGGGTAGCCGGGTCGCTCATGGGGTGGCTCCGTTGAACAGGTCGGCTTGAGCGCCGGGCAGGGGTTGCTCCAACTTACCTTGGAACAACAGGTCAAGCTGCTCGATAAGTGCACGGGGTGGGCGGCTGAAGTAAACGCCTCGGGTCCGGGCACTCAGGCCGCGCAGGAATACAAACAACGCGCCGCCCATGTGCTGGTCGTAATCGTAATCGGGCAAGCGTGCCTGCAACTGACGGTGCAGGGCCAGCAGGTAGAGCACGTACTGAAGGTCGTAACGGTGCTCCAGGATGGCAGCTTCCATGGCGGCCAGGGAATAGCTGGCATCGTCGGCGCCTAACCAGTTGGACTTGTAATCGGCCACGTAGTACCGCCCCTCATGCTCGAAGCAGAGGTCGATAAAGCCCTTGAACAGGCCGTTGAGCCGATGCCCTTCAGCCGCAGCGCGGGCGACACCCTGATGGGTATGGTGGCGGACCAGGGTGCCCAGGCGGTGCACGTCCACCTCTCGGCTAGAGAACCAGAACTCCATCTCGAAGCGATAGGTCACCAGTGCCATCAACTGCACCGCAGGGGCTTCACCCAAGGGCAACGGAACGTGCAGCAAGTCGGTCAGCCAGTGCTCCAGGGTAGGAATCCAGCTCGTCCAGCCTCGGGTCGCACAACGTCGGGCCAGGGTATCGCGCAACAGTTCAGGCTGCGCGGCCAGCACACTGAAGCCTTCGCGGGCGGCCCATTCCAATAGGCCATGGAGGAAGGTGCCGGGGTGTGGCCCTCGGGGGAACTGATGAATAGGCCCAGCGGAAGCGGTAGTGGTCGTTGCGCTGCCCAGGGGCTCATCGTCGACCAGGTTCTGTGCTTGCAGGCTGTCCGGGGCTTGGCCGCCGTCCACGCTGTCGGCGATGCGCAGGGCACTGTAGGAGGCGATCCACCAATGCTCCGTGGCACGCCTGACCGGCTCACGGGCCAGTTGCGGCTGGTGCTCGCTACGTGGCGCGGTATAGACCACTTGGGTAACGGCCGGTACACCGGTCACCGCTAGCGCATCGGCGTTGCCGGGCACCGCGGTGAGCCACGCCTCTAGTTGGGTAGACTCTGCCAAGGGTTCGCCACCCCCGAGTAAATAACCCAGGGCGGAACGGTGCAGGGCGGATTTGTTTTCACGACCGCGCTTCAGGTCGGCCACCCCAAGCCAGCATGCATACTGGGCCCGGGTAAGCGCGACATAGAGCAGGCGCAGGTCTTCCCCCAGGCGCTCGTCATCAGCGGCAGTGATAGCCTGCTCGTCCGGGGTCATCGACACCTTCACCTCACCGCCACGTTCGTGCCAGGTCACGGGCAACCGGCTGCCATCCACCGGGCGGGCGCTGCAGATAAAGGGCAGGAAGACCAGCGGGTACTCCAAGCCTTTGGATTTGTGGATGGTCACGACCTTGACCAATTGTTCGTCGCTTTCGAGGCGTACTACCTGCTCTTCACCGCCAGCCAGGGTGCTGCTCAGGCGCTCCGCCAGGTGACGCACCAGCGCTTGCTCACCGTCCAGTTCGGTGGAGGCCTGCTGAAGAAGCTCGGTCAGGTGCAGCAGGTTGGTCAGGACGCGCTCGCCGTCCGGGCGGCCGGTAAGCCTTAGGGGCAGGTCGAAATCATGCAGCAGGCGCCTGAGCATGCTCAGCACACCCTGGCTGCGCCACAGGGCGCGATAGCCACGAAACTGCATGACCTTCGCTTCCCACACCAACTCATCGCGGTTGAGAGCTTCCAGTTCGCTCAATGGCCGTGCCAAGGTCACGCTGGCCAGCGCCGCTCGAAGCAGGCGGTCTGCGTCGGGCTCTGCACAGGCGCGCAGCCAGGCAAGGACGTCCAGCGCTTCCTGGCTGTGAAAAACGGACTCTTTGTCTGACAAGTACACACTGCGTACGCCGCGAACCCGCAGTTGAGCGCGGATCGCCTGGGCTTCGCCACCGTCGCGCACCAGAATGGCGATATCGGCTGGGACCAATGCACGCAGGGTGCCATCGGCGGACACGAAGCCACACGCGCCGGCCTTGCCCTGCTCCAGCAGGTGTACGATTTCACTGGCACAGGCCGGTGCCAGCTGTTCGCGGTAGGCGCTGTTGGCCACGGGCTTGTCGCTGTCCAGCGCCCAGAACGTCATGCCAGGCAGGTTCGCACCCTTTAGCTGCAAGCGGTCTTTGCGACCTTGAGCCGCCACGGGCAGGAAGGGTACCGGGTTGTCATCGCCCTCGCGAAACAGGAACGCCCCTCGGCCCTGAGCGCGGGTCTCGGCGTGTTCGAACAGGCAGTTCACCGCGGTCACCATTGCGTCGCTTGAACGGTAGTTCGTGCCCAGGCTGTGCAGCCGACCGGCACTGGCCCGGCGTGCTCGTAGGTAGGTATGAATATCGGCGCCACGGAAGGCATAGATGGCTTGCTTGGGATCGCCGATCAGGAAAATACCCACGTCCGGACGATACTCGCCAATCCGGTAGATTCGCTCGAAAATGCTGTATTGGACGGGGTCGGTGTCTTGGAACTCGTCGATCAATGCCACCGGGAACTGCTCGCGGATCACCTGCGCCAACGCTTCACCCGACGCCCCCCGTAATGCGGCATTGAGGCGTAGGAGCATGTCGTCAAAGCCCATCTCAGCCCGACGTCGCTTTTCGCTTTCAAAGCGTGCTGCAATCCAGCCTACGGCGTGGCCCAGTGCGTCAGCCCCTGGGTCTGGTAGGCCATGCAGCCGGTCGCGCAACAGGGCCATGGCTTCAAACGCTTGGTGCGACGGTGGCTCGGCCTTCCAGGCGTCAGCCATGCCCTCGGGGGTAAGCCGCTCAAACCCTTTGCCGATGTCCAGCAATACCTGATCAGGGTCGGCGTGCCACTCGGACAACGCCTGAAGCCAGGGCTCGAAGTACCTAGGTTGCAGTTTCCGGGCGTCTACGGCTTTGCTGGCTACGCCCTGCAGCAGCAACTCGCGTAACTCGCCGACCCATTCCCCCCAGGGTGCTTTCAACTGGGCCAGCGCTTCCAGCCGCTGCCGTAGCCCCGCTTCAATATGCTGGCCAGGGTGTGCGCCCTCCTCTACCGGGCCGGCTTCGCCCAGCAAACCGCGAACGCGCGCAAACAGGTGCGCTGGCGAGCGCCAGTTGTCCCGCACCCACGCCAAGGTGTCACCCGCCAGGTCGTAACAAAACTGTCGCCAGTAGTCGCGCACGACTTCACCGAGCAATTCGCTATGGTCGGTTTCCAAGGTTTGAGTGAACAGGCTGCCACTGTCGAAGGCATGCTCACGCAACATGCGTTGGCACCAGCCATGGATCGTGGAGACTGCCGCCTCGTCCATCCACTGGGCAGCGGCGTCCAGTTTGCTGGCACAGGCCGGCCACTGTTCTGGGGGGTACTGCTCGCGGAGTTGATCGACCAGTGCATCAGGGGCCGGGATGTCTTCACGGAAGAACTGCGCGGCTTGGGCCAAGCGGGTTCTGATGCGGTCACGCAGCTCTTTGGTGGCCGCATCGGTAAAGGTCACGACCAAAATTTGAGGGGGCAACAATTCGCGGTCAAAGCCGGTGCCGTCTGGCCCGTGACCCAATACCAGGCGCAGGTAGAGCGCAGAAATCGTGAAGGTTTTACCGGTGCCGGCACTGGCTTCGATCAGCTGGCTGCCTTGCAGGGGAAAGGTCAACGCCAAGGGGCGCGCCGTGGTGGTGCTCATTGCGCCTGCTCCTGTGCCTGAAGGTCTACCCACGGTGCGACGAATAGGGGTTGGTAGAGGGTTGCAACCCAGCCTTCGAAGGTTTCATCCTCGGTCAGTGCGGCAAAATCAGGGTACTGCCGAGCCAGCGCCAAGTCCCGCGCACGCTCGCCTGTAGCGGCATTGAAGTCACCGCCCTCGTAGGCGACCTGTGCGGCTTTCAGGCTGCTGTCGTGGTCCTTGCCTGCCAGGAACGCAAAGGCTGTGCGCGGCGCCACCGGTAACGGGCGCGCCATGCCCAGGCTCCACGCCTGGAGCAGGTCGGCCAGGCTCTGCTCAGCCGACGTTTGCGGCAAGGGCGCAAGTAACAAAGTGGTGTCTGTGGCAACTATAGCGGTGTGCAAGCCCAAACCAGCCGCGCTGGCGAGCAGGTGCTGAACCCAACTGTCGATCAGCCGCGGCCATTTGCGGCCGCCGCGTGTGCTGATGGCATTGGCTACCAGGGTAACGCTGAGCAGCGTCCCATCCTCCGCTTGATGCACGTTGCCCAACCACCCTTCGACCTCTACGCCATGGGCCTCGTAGTGGAGCGGCAGGGTGCCGTGCAGCCGATGAGGCCAACGCAGCACAAGCGCCTGATAACGCTCGATCAGGTCTGGCAAGGGTGCGATCAGTTCGGCCTGCATCAAGCGCCCAAAGCCGGCCATGGGTAAACGCCCGGCGGCTTGTAAGCGGGTGGCCTGCGCTTGCAACACCGTGTCCAGTGCGGAGGCCTCACCCTGGATGGCCGCCTCCAGCAAGTACTTGCTCAAGCCATAGTGCTGTAACCCATCGAGGGTGAACGGCTCGGCCTCTTCCAATGCGCCTTGCACGTGCTCAAAGTACACTTTTAGCCGTTGGGTGTAGAAATGCTTCACCGGGTTACGTAGAAAGTTACCCAGTACCTCCAGGGCGATAGGCGCCTCTGGCTCGTAGGCAGGAAGCTGTTGCTCCGCCATCGCCGGTGGGGCCGGCTCATGCACGCGCTGCCATTCACGGGCATAGCTGAACAGGCCTGCGTCATCGGCCTGGAAGTACCGAATGCTGAAGGGCTGTAGCGGATGTTCGATACTCAATGCGGCTAACAGCCCATCGCCGTAGGCGTCCTTGCCTTGGAGACGCCAGCCGCTGGCGAGGTGGTCACGGAGCTGGCCAACCAGCACAGACGGCGGCCGCTCGGTATTGTCCCTGATGCTGCGGCCTACCCAGCTGATGTACAGCTGCTTGCGTGCAGACAGTACGGCTTCGAGCAGCAGGTAGCGATCGTCTTCACGGCGCGAACGGTCGCCCGGGCGGTAGTCCTGTGCCATTAGGTCGAAGTCCAGGGGCGATTGGGCACGGGGGTAATCGCCGTCGCTCATGCCGAGCAGGCAGACCACTTCGAAGGGAATAGCCCGCATCGGCATAAGGGTACAGAAGTTGACTGAACCGGCCAGGAACCGTTGGTTCAGGCTGCCTTGGTCCAGCCCTGCCAGCCAAGCCTCACGCACCACCGTCAGGGGAAGCTCATCGGTTAGGCCGACCCGTTCGCAGGCCTGCAGCCACTGATCCCGCAGCTCATCCAGCTGAATCAGTACATACTGCGCATGCTCGTCTTCGGGCAGGAAGAAGTCCGTTAGCAGTTGCTGCAAGCGCACGCCCCACTCTGCAGGAGGCGCAGGCGTGGCCAGCGCCTGGTACCAGGTGTCGAGTTGGTCGATGAGTGCGTACAAGGGGCCAACCAGCGAGGCATCCAAGCCACCTACTTCGTCATAGGGCTCAATACCATCGAAGCCCTCGCCCCCTCCCACTGCGTACCCCAGCAGCATACGCCGTAATCCAAAGCGCCAGCTGTTCTGCTCCATGCCCTCTGGCAAGCCCAGCGCCGTACGTTGCCGTGCATCGAGGCCCCAGCGGATGCCCGCGCCTTCTATCCAGCCATGCAGAATGGCCAGGGATTGCTCCGCAATGCCAAAGCGAGCACGCAGGGCAGGCACGTCCAACAGGTCCAGGATCTCTCCGACGGCGAAGCGGCTGTCCGGCAACTGCAGCAAATGTTCCAACGCAATCAGTAGCGGGTCGCGGCCACGCTGGCCCTGGTCATTGAGGGTGAAGGGAATATGGCGTTTGTCATCACGTTGTACTTGCCCGAAGACCGCCCGTATATAGGGCGCATAGGTATTGATGTCGGGCACCATGACGATGATGTCCCGAGGCTTCAGCGACGGGGCTTCGGAAAACCGTTGCAGGAGCTGGTCATGAAGGATCTCCACTTCCCGCTGTGGGCTGTGGGCAATGTGAAAGCGAACGGACTCATCTGACTGCGGATTGACCGCCGGCCACAGCTCTTGGGTTTCATGCAGGGGCCTGAGCTCCAGAATATCGTTCTGTAGCTGATTGAGCAGGGTTGCGGTCTCGCCGTCGCTATAGAGGTCGATCTTGCCCTCGCTGAACGCGCCTCGGTAGCTGTCCGGCTGATCGAACTCATCCAGCAGGCTGATATAATCGCGACCTTGTTTACCCCAGGCGGCTAACAGCGGATGAGCGTGCTGGTGGAGGCTGTGGGCATCGATCTCTAAAGGCATTCCTGTCTTGCGTTGCTGGCGTCGATACTCCCGACGCAGGAGGTCTTTGTCGGCCACGATATCTGCCCAGTGGTGGCGGCAGGGGTTGTGCACGCACAGTAGCACCTGGGTGAAACGAGCTAACTCGGCTAATGCATGCAGTACCTGGGCAGGGAGTGACGAGATACCAAATACGATCACGCGCTTTGGGAGGCCGGGCGGTGGAGCCTTGGCCTCCCCCATCACGCTCATGTACCTGTTATGCACACCCGCGCGGCTTTGAGCCATGCCTTCGGTGCCAACATCTTCCAACAAGGCTTGCCACAGTGCTGCCTGCCACAGGTTGGCTTCGGGTAGCGCTATGGTTTGGCCTTTGGCGTTACGTAGCTGAAACCGGCCATGGGCCCAGTCTTCCAGCCAGTCTGCTCGATACACTTGATATTGGTCGTACAGGTCTGCCAGGCGCTGGGCTAATTGGTACCGCTTGCGCATGTCGGTGTCATCGCCCAGGAACCGGGCCAGCCCTTCGAACATTGGCATTCGCATTACGGCAGGCAATAAATGCATCAGCCGCCAGGTAAGCGGCGTTTTGTCCAATAGCGAGGTTTCGGGGATGCGGGCCTTGCCCAGTACAGCCCTGTACAACTGCCACATGAAACTGCCAGGTAGCTGCACATCGATAGCGGCCGCTATGCCACAGCCGCCCGCGTCGCGATCCTCGGCCAATGCCATTTTCAGCCACTGGGCGATGCCGTTGCTCTGTACCAGCGCTACTTCATTTTCCAGAGGTGCCAGCGGATAGAGGCGCATCCATTCCACTACTAAGCTGCGCAGGTCATCGGGGCGGTTTCCATGGATAACCATGAAGCCAGGGGTAATGGCCTCTGTTACTGACATTCGAACGTCCTGGTCGCGGGCTGACGGGTAAGCGCTCACTCTACCAGCCTGGCCGATCCATGTGGCGCAGAGGTAAAGTCTCGGGAAGGGGCTAGGCTTTTTAGCCCAGACAGACAAAACCCCTGACCGCAATGCGATCAGGGGTTTTGGGTGTGAATCTTGACGATGACCTACTCTCACATGGGGAAACCCCACACTACCATCGGCGATGCATCGTTTCACTGCTGAGTTCGGGAAGGGATCAGGTGGTTCCAATGCTCTATGGTCGTCAAGAAATTCGGTAGCCGCGGCGCGTACACGTCGTGGCGAATCTGGGTATGTAAGTGTGCAAGCGTCTGGTGCGTCTTCACCCCTGCGCGCTGCCATTGGCAGATTGCTTGGGTGTTATATGGTCAAGCCTCACGGGCAATTAGTATGGGTTAGCTCAACGCCTCACAGCGCTTACACACCCCACCTATCAACGTCGTAGTCTTCGACGGCCCTTCAGGGAGCTCAAGGCTCCAGTGAGATCTCATCTTGAGGCAAGTTTCCCGCTTAGATGCTTTCAGCGGTTATCTCTTCCGAACATAGCTACCCGGCAATGCCACTGGCGTGACAACCGGAACACCAGAGGTTCGTCCACTCCGGTCCTCTCGTACTAGGAGCAGCCCCTCTCAAATCTCAAACGTCCACGGCAGATAGGGACCGAACTGTCTCACGACGTTCTAAACCCAGCTCGCGTACCACTTTAAATGGCGAACAGCCATACCCTTGGGACCGGCTTCAGCCCCAGGATGTGATGAGCCGACATCGAGGTGCCAAACACCGCCGTCGATATGAACTCTTGGGCGGTATCAGCCTGTTATCCCCGGAGTACCTTTTATCCGTTGAGCGATGGCCCTTCCATACAGAACCACCGGATCACTAAGACCTACTTTCGTACCTGCTCGACGTGTCTGTCTCGCAGTCAAGCGCGCTTTTGCCTTTATACTCTACGACCGATTTCCGACCGGTCTGAGCGCACCTTCGTACTCCTCCGTTACTCTTTGGGAGGAGACCGCCCCAGTCAAACTACCCACCATACACTGTCCTCGATCCGGATAACGGACCTGAGTTAGAACCTCAAGGTTGCCAGGGTGGTATTTCAAGGTTGGCTCCACGCAGACTGGCGTCCACGCTTCAAAGCCTCCCACCTATCCTACACAAGCAAGCTCAAAGTCCAGTGCAAAGCTATAGTAAAGGTTCACGGGGTCTTTCCGTCTAGCCGCGGATACACTGCATCTTCACAGCGATTTCAATTTCACTGAGTCTCGGGTGGAGACAGCGCCGCCATCGTTACGCCATTCGTGCAGGTCGGAACTTACCCGACAAGGAATTTCGCTACCTTAGGACCGTTATAGTTACGGCCGCCGTTTACCGGGGCTTCGATCAAGAGCTTCGCTTGCGCTAACCCCATCAATTAACCTTCCGGCACCGGGCAGGCGTCACACCCTATACGTCCACTTTCGTGTTTGCAGAGTGCTGTGTTTTTAATAAACAGTCGCAGCGGCCTGGTATCTTCGACCGGCATAGGCTTACGGGGTAAACCCTTCACCTTCGCCGGCGCACCTTCTCCCGAAGTTACGGTGCCATTTTGCCTAGTTCCTTCACCCGAGTTCTCTCAAGCGCCTTGGTATTCTCTACCCAACCACCTGTGTCGGTTTGGGGTACGGTTCCTGGTTACCTGAAGCTTAGAAGCTTTTCCTGGAAGCATGGCATCGACCACTTCGTGTCCTGAGACACTCGTCATCAGCTCTCGGCCTTAAGATCCCGGATTTACCTAAGATCTCAGCCTACCACCTTAAACTTGGACAACCAACGCCAAGCTGGCCTAGCCTTCTCCGTCCCTCCATCGCAATAACCAGAAGTACAGGAATATTAACCTGTTTTCCATCGACTACGCTTTTCAGCCTCGCCTTAGGGACCGACTAACCCTGCGTCGATTAACGTTGCGCAGGAAACCTTGGTTTTTCGGCGTGCGAGTTTTTCACTCGCATTGTCGTTACTCATGTCAGCATTCGCACTTCTGATACCTCCAGCCAGCTTCTCAACTGACCTTCACAGGCTTACAGAACGCTCCTCTACCGCGTCACTTGCGTGACACCCGTAGCTTCGGTACCTGGTTTGAGCCCCGTTACATCTTCCGCGCAGGCCGACTCGACTAGTGAGCTATTACGCTTTCTTTAAAGGGTGGCTGCTTCTAAGCCAACCTCCTAGCTGTCTAAGCCTTCCCACATCGTTTCCCACTTAACCAGGATTTTGGGACCTTAGCTGACGGTCTGGGTTGTTTCCCTTTTCACGACGGACGTTAGCACCCGCCGTGTGTCTCCCATGCTCGGCACTTGTAGGTATTCGGAGTTTGCATCGGTTTGGTAAGTCGGGATGACCCCCTAGCCGAAACAGTGCTCTACCCCCTACAGTGATACATGAGGCGCTACCTAAATAGCTTTCGAGGAGAACCAGCTATCTCCGAGCTTGATTAGCCTTTCACTCCGATCCACAGGTCATCCGCTAACTTTTCAACGGTAGTCGGTTCGGTCCTCCAGTTAGTGTTACCCAACCTTCAACCTGCCCATGGATAGATCGCCCGGTTTCGGGTCTATTCCCAGCGACTAGACGCCCTATTAAGACTCGCTTTCGCTACGCCTCCCCTATTCGGTTAAGCTTGCCACTGAAAATAAGTCGCTGACCCATTATACAAAAGGTACGCAGTCACAGAACAAGTCTGCTCCCACTGCTTGTACGCATACGGTTTCAGGTTCTATTTCACTCCCCTCTCCGGGGTTCTTTTCGCCTTTCCCTCACGGTACTGGTTCACTATCGGTCAGTCAGTAGTATTTAGCCTTGGAGGATGGTCCCCCCATATTCAGACAAAGTTTCTCGTGCTCCGTCCTACTCGATTTCATTGACAAGAGATTTTCGCGTACAGGGCTATCACCCACTATGGCCGCACTTTCCAGAGCGTTCCGCTAATCTCAAATCAACTTAAGGGCTGGTCCCCGTTCGCTCGCCACTACTAAGGGAATCTCGGTTGATTTCTTTTCCTCAGGGTACTTAGATGTTTCAGTTCCCCTGGTTCGCCTCTTGCACCTATGTATTGAGTACAAGATACCCAGCTTGTGCTGGGTGGGTTCCCCCATTCAGAGATCTCCGGATCAAAGTCTGTTTGCCGACTCCCCGAAGCTTATCGCAGGCTACCACGTCTTTCATCGCCTCTGACTGCCAAGGCATCCACCGTATGCGCTTATTCACTTGACCATATAACCCCAAGCAATCTGGGGAGTACAGGTGTGAAGAACAACATTCGCTTTACCTTAGCCTGATCACACCAGCAGTGAAACTGGTCTGAACAGTCTATCTTTCTATCACATACCCAAATTTTTAAAGAACGATTCTGGAAAAGACCAGAAATCAACATTCAGGCCCCGGCACCTGAGGTGCGTGGGGGAATGCTCATTTCTAAGCTTTCAAACAGTGAAGGTGGTGGAGCCAAGCGGGATCGAACCGCTGACCTCCTGCGTGCAAGGCAGGCGCTCTCCCAGCTGAGCTATGGCCCCGCAATAATGCCAACCAAAAAAACTGGTGGGTCTGGGCAGATTCGAACTGCAGAAAAGCCACCTCACCGCTCTTTATCCAGGAGCATGGGGCGCGCTCTGCATCTGACCAGCCAAAACTGGTGGGTCTGGGCAGATTCGAACTGCCGACCTCACCCTTATCAGGGGTGCGCTCTAACCAACTGAGCTACAGACCCAGATACTGGGTTGCCGCATGCCGACCTCCCCCTGCTCTTTATCCAAAAGCGTGGGGTGCGCTCCAACCAACTGAGCTACAGGCCAACGTGAGGCATGTCACCTAATCGTCTTTACAGTGAATCAAGCAATTCGTGTGGGTGCTTATGGGCGGCTGTGTCGTCGATTAAGGAGGTGATCCAGCCGCAGGTTCCCCTACGGCTACCTTGTTACGACTTCACCCCAGTCATGAATCACACCGTGGTAACCGTCCTCCCGAGGGTTAGACTAGCTACTTCTGGTGCAACCCACTCCCATGGTGTGACGGGCGGTGTGTACAAGGCCCGGGAACGTATTCACCGCGACGTTCTGATTCGCGATTACTAGCGATTCCGACTTCACGCAGTCGAGTTGCAGACTGCGATCCGGACTACGATCGGTTTTGTGAGATTAGCTCCGTCTCGCGACTTGGCGACCCTCTGTACCGACCATTGTAGCACGTGTGTAGCCCAGGCCGTAAGGGCCATGATGACTTGACGTCATCCCCACCTTCCTCCGGTTTGTCACCGGCAGTCTCCTTAGAGTGCCCACCTTAACGTGCTGGTAACTAAGGACAAGGGTTGCGCTCGTTACGGGACTTAACCCAACATCTCACGACACGAGCTGACGACAGCCATGCAGCACCTGTCTCAATGTTCCCGAAGGCACCACCTCATCTCTGAAGCGTTCATTGGATGTCAAGGCCTGGTAAGGTTCTTCGCGTTGCTTCGAATTAAACCACATGCTCCACCGCTTGTGCGGGCCCCCGTCAATTCATTTGAGTTTTAACCTTGCGGCCGTACTCCCCAGGCGGTCAACTTAATGCGTTAGCTGCGCCACTAAGCGCTCAAGGCGCCCAACGGCTAGTTGACATCGTTTACGGCGTGGACTACCAGGGTATCTAATCCTGTTTGCTCCCCACGCTTTCGCACCTCAGTGTCAGTATCAGTCCAGGTGGTCGCCTTCGCCACTGATGTTCCTTCCTATATCTACGCATTTCACCGCTACACAGGAAATTCCACCACCCTCTACCATACTCTAGCTTGCCAGTTTTGGATGCAGTTCCCAGGTTGAGCCCGGGGATTTCACATTCAACTTGACAAACCACCTACGCGCGCTTTACGCCCAGTAATTCCGATTAACGCTTGCACCCTCTGTATTACCGCGGCTGCTGGCACAGAGTTAGCCGGTGCTTATTCTGTCGGTAACGTCAAAACCGTTACGTATTAGGTAACGACCCTTCCTCCCAACTTAAAGTGCTTTACAATCCGAAGACCTTCTTCACACACGCGGCATGGCTGGATCAGGCTTTCGCCCATTGTCCAATATTCCCCACTGCTGCCTCCCGTAGGAGTCTGGACCGTGTCTCAGTTCCAGTGTGACTGATCATCCTCTCAGACCAGTTACGGATCGTCGCCTTGGTGGGCCTTTACCCCACCAACTAGCTAATCCGACCTAGGCTCATCTGATAGCGTGAGGTCCGAAGATCCCCCACTTTCTCCCGTAGGACGTATGCGGTATTAGCAACCGTTTCCGGTTGTTATCCCCCACTATCAGGCAGATTCCTAGGCATTACTCACCCGTCCGCCGCTCGCCACCAGGAGCAAGCTCCCGTGCTGCCGCTCGACTTGCATGTGTTAGGCCTGCCGCCAGCGTTCAATCTGAGCCATGATCAAACTCTTCAGTTCAATACTGCATGGGTTTTGAGAAAACCCTAAACTTGGCTCAGCAATCGCAAGACTTCCCGAAGGAAGCCACTCATTCGAATTTCTTCGTCTGAGTACTTGTGATGCTGATAATCATTGTGACAATCAGTCCAACTCACAAGCACCCACACGAATTGCTTGATTCATTTGTTAAAGAGCGGTGGTTGAGCTGTTCGCTTCAACCGAGGCGCGCATTCTACGCTAACCTTGCATCCTGTCAAGCGTTTATTTCTGAAGTTTCAGAATTTCTCGTTCAACTTCAACCACTTGACCGCTTCAGGACCTCTCGAAGCGGGAGGCGAATTCTACAGCACTACAACCTGCTGTCAACCACCTTTTTCACCGCGTTCGATCCGGAGACCGAAGCCACTTCCCGCCTTACCAAACCGCTAACTCATTGATATCCAAGAAGTTTGCCGTTCCGTTGTCGCTGGAAGTGGGGCGCATTATAAGGGGTTTAGGAAGGGCGTCAATAGCTAATCACAAACTTATTCCGCTGCGAGCGTAATGCGGGCAAATGACTTCTTGCCGGCCTGGCACACATGGGTAGCGCCCACTTCGAACATAAAGGCCCGATCAGCTACGTCACCATCTATACGTACGCTGCCGGCGCCCAACAAGTCCCGTGCCGCTGCCGAGTTCTTGACCAGACCTGCCTGGTTCAGCACAGCGGCAATAGGCATGGCTTCACTGGCTACCAAGGTGATTTCAGGCAGGTCTTCAGGCAGCTCCCCTTCTTTCATTCGGTTGCCTGCACCACGGTGCGCGTTTGCAGCCGCTTCTTCGCCATGGAAGCGCGCGATGATTTCCTCAGCGAGCTTTATCTTGATATCACGCGGGTTGGCACCGGCGGCCACCTCGGCCTTGAACGCATCGATCTCGTCCATTGAACGGAAGCTCAGCAATTCGAAGTAACGCCACATCAGCGGATCGGGGATTGACAGCAGCTTGCTGTACATCACGCCAGGCGCTTCCTGGATGCCTATATAGTTGCCCAAGGACTTGGACATCTTTTTCACGCCATCCAAACCTTCGAGCAGCGGCATGGTGACGATGTTTTGAGGCTCCTGGCCATAGCTGCGCTGCAGCTCACGCCCCATCAGCAAGTTGAACTTCTGGTCGGTTCCGCCCAGCTCTACGTCTGCCTTGAGCGCGACGGAGTCATACCCTTGAACCAAAGGGTACAGGAACTCATGGATAGCGATAGGCTGGCTGCTGCTGTAGCGCTTTTGGAAGTCATCGCGCTCAAGCATCCGGGCAACAGTGTATTGCGAGGTAAGGCGAATGAAGTCCGCTGGCCCCATCTGGTCCATCCAGGTGGAATTGAACGCAACCTCGGTACGGGCCGGATCGAGGATTTTGAATACCTGCGTCTTGTAGGTCTCGGCATTCTCCAGTACCTGCTCCCGCGTAAGCGGAGGGCGGGTGGCGCTTTTGCCGCTCGGGTCGCCGATCATCCCGGTGAAGTCACCTATAAGGAAGATAACCTGATGCCCAAGCTCTTGAAACTGACGCAGCTTGTTGATCAGCACGGTATGACCCAGGTGCAGGTCTGGGGCGGTGGGATCGAAACCTGCCTTGATGCGCAAGGGCTGGCCGCGCTTGAGCTTCTCGATCAGCTCCGCTTCAACCAATACCTCTTCCGCCCCACGCTTTATCAGCGCCAGCTGCTCGTCAACAGAGTGCATATAAGACCTATTAAAGCTGAGATTCAAAAGTCCCCAACATACAAGATCGCCGCCCCAAACCCAAGCAGCGCAGTGATGTGACTCAGACACTGCCCTAAAGCGTCTGGGAAAGCTTGCCTTGGGAATGAATTGGTTATATTTTAGGCAGTTATTTCATATTCATCATGTCATTCATCTTTTCCAATTCATTTTCATTCCTCTTATAAAAGCCAAAATCTATGACCGACGCCTCACCTAAAGCGCCGCCCTTTTACCCCAAAACCCACCTTCTGGCCGCGAGCGGAATCGCCGCCCTGCTTAGCTTGGCTCTGCTGGTGTTCCCTACCAGTGACGTAGAAGCCAAGAAAACATCCTTGGCATTGGACCTCGAGCCACCTACCCAGACACTTCAGGAACAGGCCCAGGCAGTGTCTGAAACATCAACCACGCCTGCTGAAACACCGTTCGCCCAGATCGACACCGATACCGCTACTACCGAAACAGCGCAAACTCCCGACCCGGCAGTACCCGAGCGCGCCGTCGTAGCACAAGTACACCGGCAGGTCGTGGTAGGTCGCGGCGATACCTTGTCGTCTCTGTTCGAGAAAGTAGGGTTGTCCGCTGCCGAAGTGCAAGCAGCCCTGGACAGCGACAAGCAAGCCAAGCAGTTTGCTCACCTTCGCAAAGGTCAGGTGCTCGAGTTCGAACTCACGCCCGACGGCAACCTGCAAACCCTGCACACTAAGCTGTCCCGCCTGGAGTCCATCCGCCTGGATCGCGACGGCAACGGCAGCTTTGTCTTCCAGCGCGCCAGTAAAACCCCAGTGGTCCGCACGGCTTACGTGCATGGCACCATCAGCAGTTCGCTGTCAGCGTCTGCTCAGCGCGCCGGGCTGTCCCATGGTCAGGTCATGGACCTGGCCAACATCTTTGGATACGACGTGGACTTCGCACAGGACATTCACCCTGGTGATCAATTCGATGTGGTGTACGAGCAGAAAGTCCTCGATGGCAAAGTGGTAGGCACCGGCAATATCCTGTCTGCGCGCTTCATCAATCGGGGCAAAACCTATACGGCCGTGCGCTACACCAGCAAACAAGGCACCACCAACTACTACACCGCCGACGGCAACAGCATGCGCAAAGCCTTCATTCGCTCCCCTGTGGACTTTGCGCGCATCAGCTCTCGCTTCTCTGGCAGCCGTCAACACCCCATCCTGAACAAGATCCGGGCTCACCAAGGCGTGGACTATGCCGCAGCGCGGGGTACGCCAATCAAGGCCACCGGTGATGGCAAAGTCATTCTCGCCGGCCGCAAAGGTGGCTACGGCAACACTGTCGTTATTCAGCACGGCAACACTTACCGCACCCTGTACGGCCATATGCAAGGGTTCGCCAAAGGCATTCGCGACGGTAGCTCAGTGAAGCAAGGCCAGGTTATTGGCTATATCGGCACCACGGGGCTGTCCACGGGCCCGCACGTACATTACGAGTTCCAGGTCAACGGCGTGCATGTAGACCCCCTGGGGCAAAAGCTCCCCATGGCCGACCCCATCGCACGTAACGAGCGCCAGCGCTTCGTTCAGGTGTCACAACCGTTGATGGCGCGTATGGACCAGGAGCGCGCCACGCTGGTTGCGAGCAAGCGTTGATGGGGCTGTATATCGGTGTAATGTCGGGCACCAGCCTGGACGGGCTCGATATCGCATTGGTGTCTCAAGACGCCTCCACGCGGCTGGTGGCGTCCCATTACGTTCCACTGCCGGAGTCGCTTCGGGCAGATCTATTAGCGCTGTGTTCCCCGGGGCTGGATGAAGTCGCTCGGGTTGCGTTGGCGGAAAACGCCTGGGCCACCCTGGCGGCACAAGGGATCACTCAGTTATTGAGTGATGCTGGCGTGCCTAAAGATGCCGTGCAGGCCATCGGCAGCCACGGCCAGACCATTCGGCACGAACCCGCTCGGGGCTTTACCGTACAAATCGGCAACCCTGCATTGCTGGCTGAGCTATGTGGCATTACCGTGGTTGCGGATTTCCGTCGCCGCGACGTCGCCGCCGGCGGCCAGGGCGCTCCCCTGGTACCGGCCTTTCATGACGCGCTGTTTGCCAGCCAGGGCCAGGCTATTGCCGTTCTGAACCTGGGTGGCTTTTCGAACCTGAGCCTGCTTCGCCCAGGCCAGCCCGTGACGGGGTTCGATTGCGGCCCTGGCAACGTCCTACTAGACGCCTGGATCAACGCGTGCCGCGGCCAGGCGTATGACAAGGAGGGCGCCTGGGCCGCCACGGGTACTGCCCATGCGCCTTTACTGCATAGCCTGCTCAGCGACGCATTCTTTACCACCACCGGCCCTAAAAGTACGGGGCGGGAAGTGTTCAACCTCCCGTGGCTACGAGGGCATCTGGCCGTACACCCAGGGGTTGCCGCCGAGGACGTTCAAGCCACGCTGGTTGAGTTGACGGCACGCACGGTCGTTGACGCCCTTCACAGGGAAATGCCCGAGCCCAGTGGGGTATTCGTATGCGGCGGCGGGGCTCATAATCAGACGCTCATGAACCGCTTGCAGGCCTTGGTAAGCGCTGCCCCAGTTCGCAGTACCGCAGCGCTGGACGTCTCGCCGGACTGGATGGAGGCGATGGCCTTCGCGTGGCTGGCACACTGCTGCCTAGCGAAGATACCCTCGAATCGCCCCGAGGTAACCGGCGCCAAGGGCTTGAGGGTACTGGGCGCGATCTACCCGGCATGAACGAAAACGCCGCGACAATGCGCGGCGTTGATCGAGCTTGCTATAGGGTTTAGATCGAAAACGATTGGCCGCAACCGCACGTAGTGCTGGCGTTGGGGTTATTGATAACGAAGCGCGAGCCTTCAAGCCCTTCCTGGTAATCCACTTCGGCACCGGCAAGGTACTGGAAGCTCATCGGATCGACCACCAGGCTTACGCCCTCTCGCTCGACGATCGTGTCATCGTCGGCGATTTCTTCATCGAACGTGAAGCCGTACTGGAAGCCTGAACACCCGCCGCCTGTAACGAATACGCGAAGCTTCAAGCGATCATTGCCCTCTTCATCAACCAGGGTCTTCACCTTGTGGGCGGCACCCTGAGTGAATTGCAAAACCGTGGGGGTGAAGGTTTCAACACTCATTTGACTCTCCCGGCGCAAGCCGAACGCTAATGCTAAATGCGGCCATTATCCGCTTATCCGAGCAAAACGGTCAACAATTGCTCAGCGTCGCGGCTAAGGGTTGGCCTATGGCATGAGCCCGGCATGGGACAAGCCAAGCCGCTCGTCCAGGCCGAAGAGAATGTTCAGGTTCTGCACCGCTTGGCCAGACGCACCCTTGACCAGGTTATCGATCACCGACAACACCACGACTAAGTCGCCGCCTTGCGGGCGATGTACGGCGATACGGCACACATTTGCGCCGCGCACGGAGCGGGTTTCAGGGTGGCTGCCTGTAGGCATGACATCCACGAACGGCTCATCGGCATAGCGACGTTCGAACACCGCTTGCAGGTCGACCGAGCGGTCTGCCACGTTGGCGTAGAGGGTGGCGTGAATACCCCGGATCATCGGCGTGAGGTGCGGCACGAAGGTCAGGCCAACGTCACCGCCCGCTGCATGGCGCAAGCCTTGGCTGATCTCAGGAAGGTGCCTATGCCCTTTGACTGCATAGGCCCTCATGCTTTCGCCGGCCTCGCAGAACAACGAACCTACACTCGCGCCACGGCCAGCGCCGCTCACGCCAGACTTGCAGTCAGCGATCAAACGAGACGTGTCGGCAAGGCCTGATTCCAGCAGAGGGAGAAACCCCAACTGCGCGGCAGTGGGATAACACCCCGGCACGGCGATCAAACGTGCGCCACGGATCCGCTCGCGATTGACTTCCGGCAGGCCGTACACCGCCTCGCCTAGCAACTCAGGCGCGCCATGGGGCTGCCCGTACCAGCGTGACCACTCTTCGGCATCCTGCAAACGAAAGTCTGCCGACAGGTCGATGACGCGCGTACCTGCCGCCAGCAACTCGCCCGCCAGGCTGTGTGCTACCCCATGGGGAGTAGCGAAAAACACCACGTCGCAAGCACCCAGGGCAGTGGTATCCGGCGCGTTGAACCTGAGGTTGTCGTAGTGGCCTCGCAAGTTAGGGTACATATCAGCCACCGAAACACCGGTTTCGGAACGGGACGTGATGATCGCTACCTCAGCTTGCGGGTGCTGTGCCAACAAGCGTAGTAGCTCGACACCTGTATACCCCGTGCCCCCAACGATACCCACCTTGACCATCTGTATGCCCACCCTTGCGTGAAACTGGAAGCTCCCGATCATAGGGGCCCAGGCTCGCGGCCACAACTGCGGGATGACTCGGCGTCAGCTGCGCTCTACTATCGCCCTGTCCTTAACCGTGGGAAGCCTCTAATGCTCTATCTCTGGATCAAAGCGTTGCATATCGTCAGCCTGGTGTGCTGGTTCGCAGCGCTGTTCTACCTTCCACGCTTGTTTGTTTATCATGCCATGACTGAGGACCAGCCGGGCCGGGACCGGTTCGTGGTCATGGAACGCAAGCTCTACCGGGGCATCATGACGCCCTCCATGGTGCTTACCTTAGTCTTCGGCGCTTGGCTGATTTACCTCAACCCCAGCTGGATGAGCATGGGCTGGCTTCATGCCAAGTTGGCCCTGGTCGTGCTGCTGATCGCCTACCATCACGTGTGCGGGGCACACCGCAAGCGCTTCGAGCGTAACGAAGGCCGGCACAGCCATACGTTTTATCGCTGGTTCAATGAAGTGCCCGTAGTGCTGCTGCTGGTAATCGTTGCACTGGTTGTCGTGAAACCCTTCTGAAAAATGCCGTAAAACAACGTCTAAGCGGTGGCCGCGGCAACTGACTATAGTGCGCGGCCATTTCAAGAAGAGCTAAGAAATCCTTCCATGACCTCAGACATTTCACTCCCAACGCCCGCACCTCTTATTTATGCCCCTCAAGGCGTATTTAGCTTTACTGGCCGCATCGGCCGAGTTCGCTACCTGCTGTACAGCGGTGTCTTGGCCGCTCTCTACCTGCTACTGATGCAGATGTTTTACGCTGGCATAAGCACAGATGCCGCGATTCTTCTGATGATGCCTGGGGCCGCTCTGGGCAGTATGTTCGGCATTCGGCGAACAATGGACATCGGTTGGCCGTGGTGGAGCTACGCCGCTTTCATGCTTCCTCTGATAGGCGGCTTCCTGAGTCTTGTTTTAATGGCCGCGCCGGGCACCAAGGGCGTTAACAGAAATGGCCCAATGCCCAGGCCCCTTGCCAGTTACGAAATATGGGGAGCAGTACTGTGCGTACCGTTGGTTGGTGTCATGGCTTACAGCTTCTTCACTAGCCCGGCGGCCCCATACTTCCTTAGAATGCTGTGATCCCACTCGGCAGGACGCTAAACTGTGCGGCCTATCCGCTCAAGGTTTGAATGCACGTTTATGCCTGCCTATGCACTGGTAACGGGCGCGTCCAGCGGCTTGGGCCTGGCCTTGGCCGAAGCGCTGGCACGCCGGGGCCGCAACTTGCTGCTAGTGGCCCGCTACCGGGATGACTTGGAGCCCATTGCCATAGAGTTCACCCAGCGATTTGGCGTGGAGGTGCTGTTCCGTGGCTGCGACCTCAGCGAACCCCTGCGACTGACCGGATTTTTGCTGGAGCTGGAAGACAGCCAGCAGCGTATCGATTTGCTGGTCAACTGCGCCGCGCTTCACAGCCATGGGCATTTTCTGGCCCAAGACTGGCTTGGAGAGCAAGACCTCATCGAGCTGAACGTGCTGGCGCTGGCGCGCCTATGCCACGCGGTCGGCAACATGATGGCGGTACAAGGAGGTGGGCAGATACTCAATGTCGCCTCCCTTGCGGCCTTCCAGCCTGTTCCCTGGATGAGCAGCTACGCGGCCAGCAGCGCTTATGTGCTTCACCTGTCAGAGGGTTTACGTGAAGAGCTCCGGCAAAGCGGGGTGCGGGTGTCCGTTCTGTGCCCAGGGCCGCTGCGCACCCCTACCCCGCTACCTCGCGCATTATCCAACGGTCGTTTGGCGCTTCGGCCCGAGGAAGTCGCCCGCCATGCCGTACTTGGTCTGGAGCGAAACCAAGGGCTGATCATTGCGGGCTGGCGAACGCGCTGGTTATCCAGGGTCGGCCGGCTGGCGCCCAGGTGGCTGGCACGAAAAACCCTGGCGGCGGTCAACCGAGCCTATACACGCCCTTGAATTTCAACCGGCGCCCCGGCGCGAGGTTGAGTACACTGTTTCAAAGTACGTACAACAGGGAGAACGCTGTGGATACCCTTTTCGACAAGATCATCCGAAAAGAAATACCCGCGAAAATCATTTACGAAGACGACCAGGTCATCGCCTTTCATGACATTGCCCCTCAGGCACCCGTGCATTTTCTGGTCGTGCCGAAAAAGCCGATCAAGACCTTGACCGACCTTGCCGAAGAGGACGTGCCGCTGGCAGGGCGTATCCTGTTCACGGCCCAGCGCCTGGCCAAGGAGCTGGGCTGCGAAAAGGGGTTTCGCGTGGTCATGAACTGCAATGAGCAAGGGGGCCAGACGGTCTACCACATTCACCTGCACGTGCTCGGCCAGCGTCAGATGCAATGGCCGCCAGGCTGATACACCCTGGCTTTACGTCTTTCCACTACTCAGGAGGTTTATGTGGCCAACGATCGTCACTATTCAGCAGTCGACAAGTTGCTCCTGCAGGCGGACAACATCGCTCGCACGCTATTGCCCTTCAGCGGCCAGCCGGCCCGGCCCTCCCCAGCCCTGCTCAAGCCGGATACGGCCTTGAGTGAAAGCGAAGCCAAGCATGTGGCTGGCTTGATGCGCATCAACCATACCGGCGAGGTGTGCGCGCAGGCGCTGTACCAAGGTCAGGCCCTGACCGCGAAAATGCCACAAATCCGTGAAGCCATGGAGCACTCGGCAGATGAGGAGGTCGACCACCTGGCCTGGTGCGAGCAGCGAATTCGTCAATTGGGCAGCCGCCCCAGCCTGCTTAACCCTATGTTTTACGGCATGAGCTTTGGAATGGGCGCGGTGGCAGGCCTTATCAGCGACAAAGTCAGCCTTGGGTTTGTGGCCGCTACCGAACAGCAGGTGTGCAAACATCTGGATGAGCACCTTCAAAAGCTGCCGGCGCAGGACCAGAAGTCACGTGCCATCCTTGAACAGATGCGCGAGGACGAGGCGCACCACGCCGACGCAGCGCTAGACGCCGGAGGGCTGCGCTTCCCCGTGCCCATCAAGCTGGGAATGAGCCTGATGGCCAAGGTAATGACGAAGAGCACCTACCGCGTGTAACGCGACAGTGCCCGCAACAGGCGCAAGGCCGTTGCGGGCCCACCCGTTCACCCTACGTTGCGACCGTAGAAGATTTCCAGCATTTCGTGCTTAACCCGCTCGGTTACCTGAGCCCGCTGCTCAGTAGAGAAGTTACTGGTGGCATCGCCGAACAGGTAATTATCCAACTCGAACTGCTTGAGCAGCATCTTGGTGTGGAAGAGGTTCTCCTGGTACACGTTCACGTCCACCATCTGGTAGGCATCACGTGTGTCTTCGGAGAGGTAATTCTGGATGGAGTTGATTTCGTGATCGATGAAATGCTTGCGCCCTTCGATATCACGAGTAAAGCCGCGCACTCGATAATCGACGGTCACGATGTCCGAATCGAACTGGTGAATCAGGTAATTCAACGCCTTGAGCGGTGAAATGACCCCACACGTTGACACATCGATGTCCACGCGGAAGGTAGCAATACCATTGTCCGGGTGAATCTCCGGGTAGGTGTGCACCGTGATATGGCTTTTGTCCAGGTGGGCCAGGATCGTGTCGGGCAATGGGCCCGGCGACTCCTCGATCTGGCTGTCGGTAGGCGTGACCGGCTGCTCGGAAATAAGGATGGTCACGCTTGCGCCCTGTGGCTCGTAGTCCTGACGGGCGATGTTCAGGATATTGGCCCCAATAATATCCACTACATCCGTCAGGATCTGCGTCAGGCGTGCGGCGTCGTACTCTTGGTTGATGTACTCCACATAGGCCTGCTGATCTTGCGGCGTCTGCGCATAGCAGATGTCGTAGATATTGAAGCTCAAGGTCTTGGTCAGGTTATTGAACCCGTGGAGCTTGAGTTTGCTTTTCACCGTTTTAAAACTCTCTTTATATGCGGCCTGGCCGCGTGATCAAGCATGCCCGTCAGGCGCCGGGTGGCGCTTGCGTAGGACGATTTACACCTCTTCGCGTTGGCGATTTTGGTTGTCTGTCCGGGAGTAGCCCGGCTTCAAGGGTGGCCTTGAAAAAGTGGCGCATTATGCAGACCCGCGCCACGGTATGCCAGAGTATGCAGGGCTTTTATGATGCCTGGATGTCGGTGTCGCCCAACTCTACGATTTCATAGGAATGGGTGATCGCCACGCCACCCTTGCCCAGCATGATAGAGGCCGAGCAGTATTTTTCAGCAGACAACTCTACGGCCCGCTTGACCTGAGCCTCCTTCAAGCCACGCCCCTTAACTACGAAGCGCAGGTGAATGGCCGTGAATACCTTGGGGTCGGTGTCCGGGCGCTCTGCTTCCAGGAAGGCTTCACAGCTTTCCACAGGCTGTCGGGCCTTTTTAAGAATGGTAACCACGTCGAAGCTGCTGCAACCGCCAAGGCCCATCAGCACCATCTCCATGGGCCGCACCCCTAGATTGCGCCCGCCGCTTTCGGGTGCGCCGTCCATTACCACGGCATGGCCGCTGCCGGACTCACCAATGAACATGACCCCGCCGGCCCACTGAATACGCGCCTTCATCATTGACCTCCGTTAAAAGGCGGGCAGCTTAGCACAGCCGCTGGTAGGCCAAAATTTGCGCAAAAGTGAGACGCCGCTCAAGTTTTGGGCAAATATCGCGATACCTATTACGTGCTGTTAAGCTGGCGCCAATCTGATGGCTCCCACTCACACTGCACCTACTTTGTCGTCTAGCCTCGGAACCTTGCCCATGGTCGCGTTAGCCACCAAGCTCAACCCCCTCGACAAACTGTTGGCCCATTGTCAGCGGCGCCGCTATGCGGCCAAGAGCAACATCATTTGCGCTGGCGACAAAGCAAACGTGCTGTCTTACATCCTCAAAGGCTCGGTCACCATTTTGATCGAGGACAGTGACGGCCGTGAAATGGTCATCGCCTACCTCAATCAAGGTGATTTCTTTGGTGAGCTAGGCCTGTTCGATCCGCCAGAGATGGAGGGCGAGCGCAATGCCTGGGTACGCGCCAAGACCGAGTGCGAAGTGGCCGAGATTAGCTATTCGCGCTTCAGAGAACTGGTTCGCCTTGAACCGGATATCTTGTATAGCCTCAGCAGCCAGATGGCCAACCGCATACGGCGTACTACCCGCAAGGTCGGTGACCTGGCGTTTTATGATGTCACCGGCAGGGTACGCCGCTGCCTCACTGATTTGTGCAAAGAACCAGATGCCATGACTCACCCTGACGGCATGCAGATCAAGGTCACTCGCCAGGAGATCGGCCGTATCGTGGGCTGCTCTCGCGAAATGGTAGGGCGTGTGCTCAAAGACCTCGAAGAGCGCCAGCTGATTCAGGTGAAGGGCAAAACGATGGTGATCTACGGTACGCGTTGATGCAGCACGCGTACCTGGCTCAGCTCGGCGTGCAGTGAAACCTGCAACGCCCCTATCCCGTCGGCCTGGGCGAAACGTTCTTCGAACGCGATATGGCTGCTTGCCAGGCATCGCTGCGGCAAACCACAGCCTGCATTGAATGCATTGACGGCGTCGATCATTGCGCCGCGCTGGTCGTGCATCAACATGGCCCCATGGACAAGCACGACAGGGCCGCCATGATGGCGAGACTGCCGCCAACGCTGGGCAGTGCCCACCCACTTGCGCCCATCAAGATTGATGTTGTAGCGGCCGTCACAAAACGCGCCTGGCACTTCACCCAGGCTGGCCTGGCCACCCAAGCCTTCCAGCAACTGGCAAAGCGGGTTGCATAACCGTAGATAGGCGCGCTCCAACCGATTGAGGTCACCCTCCACTTTAGGGGCGGCATACACCAGGGCCACATTGACGGTAGCGGCCGACTGCGGAACGGGCTCGCCGCCAGTTTCCCTCAGCAGTACCGGCCAGCCCAAGGCCGCCGAGGCATCGGCGCCTTCGGTAAAGCCTGGCAGGCGCGCCATGCGCCGCGGCATGACCAACGCCTGATCGGTAGGTTGCCACAGCAATAACCCATCGGCCCGTACACCCCCACAAACGTCGGCCAGCAAGGCTAGCTCCGCATGCAGGCCCTGCTCGGTGCTTAACCGTTGCACACCTTCCATGCCAACGCCTCCCCTCAATGTGCTTCGCCCTGACAGCCCCCTTAGCGCGCGGGATAAAACAACCGTGCCAACTCCTCGCCAGGATGCTCAGCGCGCATGAAGGCCTCTCCTACCAGGAACCCATAGACTTCGTTGATTTCCATCAGCTCTACGTCGGCACGATTGAGGATGCCGCTCTCAGTAATCACCATCCGGTCGAGGGGAATACGGGGCAGCAACTCCAGGGTGGTTTCCAGGCTGACCTCAAAGGTGTGCAGGTTACGGTTGTTCACGCCGATCAAGGGCGTATCCAAGTGCTTGAGCGCTCGTTCCAGCTCGTCACCGTCGTGCACCTCCACCAACACATCCAACCCAGCCTCTTTAGCCACATTCGACAGCTCAACCATGCGCCCGTCGTCCAGCGCGGCCACGATCAGCAGCACACAATCGGCGCCCAGTGCACGGGCCTCGAAGATCTGGTAAGGGTCGATCATGAAATCCTTGCGAATAACCGGCAAGGCGCAGGCTTGGCGTGCCTGCTGCAAATACAGGTCGGCCCCCAGAAAGAAGTCGACGTCTGTTAATACGGAGAGGCAGGTCGCACCGCCGGCCTCATAACTCTGGGCAATCTCTCCTGGATAGAACGCTTCCCGGATGATGCCCTTGCTGGGCGATGCTTTTTTGATCTCGGCAATCACCGCTGCCTGCTTGTCGTGTTGCCGCGCCAGCATGGCCTTTGCAAAGCCTCGGGCAGGCGAAGCGGCGCGAGCACTCGCTTGCACCTCGCTCAAGCTAATGCGCGCCTTGCGCTCGGCCACCTCCTCAGCCTTCCGGTCGAGGATTTTTTCCAACACCGTGGGTACGCTCATGCTTCATTCTCCTGCTTGAATACAGCGGTGAACGCGCCCAACTCTTCGAGTTTTTCCCGAGCCAGGCCGGTATGCAACGCATCACTGGCCAGCTCAACACCCTGTTTGAGCGTGGCCGCATGATCGGCGGCGTACAAAGCCGCGCCAGCATTGAGGATGATCATTTCTGCCGCCTTGCGGCCATTGTCGGTCTGGCGCTTGCCCAGCGCATCACGAATCAGCTGCAACGAGGCTTGAGGGCTTTCAACGGTCAACCCATGCAGGCTTTGACTGGCCAGGCCCATGTCTTCAGGCTCTACGGTGTATTCGATGACTTCGCCATTCTTCAGCTCTGCCACCTGGGTAGGCGCGGCGAGGCTGAATTCATCGAGGCCATCACGCGAATGCACCACCAGCACATGCTTGCTACCCAGTCGCAGCAGTACCTGGGCCAACGGACGGCACAAGGCCGGATTGAACACACCCACTACCTGGTGAACCACCCCGGCCGGGTTGGTCAACGGGCCGAGCATGTTGAACAGCGTGCGCAGGGACAAATCCCGACGAGGGCCCGCCGCGTACTTCATGGCGCCGTGGTGGGCCTGCGCGAACATAAACCCGATGCCGATGCTGTCGATACAGCGCGCGGCCTGGACAGGGGTAAGGTTCAGGTATACGCCTGCCGCCTCTAGCAGGTCGGCACTGCCACTTTTACCCGACACCGCGCGATTGCCATGTTTAGCCACTGTGCAGCCGGCGGCGGCTACCACCAGCGCAGACGCCGTGGACACGTTGAAGATATTGGCGCCATCGCCGCCCGTGCCCACGATGTCCACCACGCGGTCCAGGGAGGCGAGTTCTACCCGCCCGGCCAGTTCGCGCATGGTAGAGACCGCGCCCACGATTTCATCGATGGTCTCGCTCTTCATGCGCATCCCCATCAGGAACGCGCCAATCTGTGCCTCGGTGCACTGGCCGGTCATGATCTGGCGCATCACATCGCGCATTTCTTCAGTGGTCAGGTCCAGCTGGTTGACCACCCGCCCGAGGGCTGTCTTGATGTCCATTGCCTGTGCTTACCCCTGACGCGTGCCGCCGGTTTGTTTTAAGAAGTTGGCCAGTAACTCATGGCCTTGCTCGGTGAGGATGGACTCTGGGTGAAACTGTACCCCCTCCACGTTCAGGGTCTTGTGGCGCAGGCCCATGATCTCGTCGGTGGTGCCGTCTTCGTGCCGCGTCCAGGCCGTCACTTCCAGGCACTCTGGCAGGGTGTCAGGCTTGACCACCAGCGAGTGATAGCGGGTAACGGTAAGTGGGTGCGCCAAACCTTCGAATACGCCTTGGCCCTGATGATGTACAGGGCTGGTCTTGCCATGCATGGCCTGCCGCGCCCGCACCACCTCACCGCCGTAGGCCTGCCCCAAGGCCTGGTGGCCCAGGCAAATCCCCAGAATCGGCAACTTGCCCGCAAAGTGCAGGATTGCGTCCAGAGAAACGCCGGCTTCACTCGGCGTGCAAGGGCCGGGCGACACCACGATACGTTCGGGGGCCATGGCTTCTATATCGGCCACGGTGAGCTCGTCGTTGCGGACGACTTTCACGTCGGCGCCTAGCTCGCCCAGGTACTGCACAACGTTGTAGGTGAAGGAATCGTAATTATCGATCATCAATAGCATGGTACGAACCTCTTGAATCCGGGATAGGCAGCGCCGTGGCTGGCCGTGATAAGGGGGCAGGGCTCAGTGGCCCTGGCCCTGCTCGGCCAAAGCCACCGCGCGGAACATGGCCCTGCGCTTGTTCAAGGTCTCTTCCCATTCCAGCGCTGGCACCGAGTCGGACACGATTCCTGCACCCGCTTGCACATGCAACTGGCCGTCCTTGATCACTGCCGTGCGAATGGCAATGGCCGTGTCCATGTTGCCGTTCCAGGCAAAATAACCCACCGCCCCCCCATACACGCCGCGCTTCACGGGTTCGAGTTCGTCGATGATTTCCATTGCACGGATCTTGGGCGCGCCCGACAGCGTACCCGCCGGCAGGATGGCACGCAGTGCGTCCATTGCCGTCAGACCCTGCTTCAGTTGCCCTGTGACGTTGGACACGATGTGCATCACATTGGAATACCGCTCGATTACCATTTTTTCGGTGAGCTTCACCGTGCCAATCTCTGACACCCGGCCCGTATCGTTACGGCCCAGGTCAATCAGCATCAGGTGCTCGGCCAGCTCTTTCTGGTCACTGAGCAAATCCTCTTCAAGGGCCAGGTCGGCTTCTTCAGTGGCGCCTCGTGGGCGGGTGCCAGCAATGGGCCGTACCGTGATCTGATTGTCCTCAACCCGCACTAACACCTCGGGCGAGCTACCCACCACATGGAAGTCGCCAAAGTTGAAGAAGTACATATACGGGGTTGGGTTGAAGCAACGCAGCCCTCGATAGAGGTCGATAGGCGCCGCCTTGAAGTCGATGGACATGCGCTGTGACGGCACCACCTGCATGCAGTCACCAGCCAGGATGTAGTCCTTGATGGTGGCCACCGTCTGCTCGAAATCACCCTGACTGAAGCTGGAGCGGAAGGCAGGCTCTGGCCCGGCAGGCTGAGTGAAATCCAGCCCAAGCCGTGGGGTGATCGGCTGGCGCAGCTGCTCCATCAGTGCAGCCAGTTGAGCATGGCCCTGCTCATAGGCCTCGGGTTCGCTGGGGTCGACTAGCACGATGGCGTGGACCTTTCCGGCCAGGTTATCGAACACCACCACGGCGTCGGACACCATCAGCAGGATATCTGGCGCGCCAATAGGGTCGGGGTTGGGGCACGCACCCAGGCGCGGCTCCACATAGCGTACGCAGTCGTAGCTGAAATACCCCACCAAGCCACCGTTGAAGCGCGGCAGGCCTGGCAGTGTAGGCACGGTGTAGCGGGCCTTGAAGGCTTCAACGAAGGCCAGCGGGTCTTCGACCTCACGGCACTCCACCTCCTCCCCGTCACGGGTAACGCGTACCACATGCCCGTGGACGCGCAGCACCGTTCTGCAGGGCAGGCCTATGATAGAGTAACGCCCCCATTTTTCCCCACCCTGCACGGACTCAAGCAGGTAGGAATTGGGCTGGTCGGCCAGCTTCAGGTAGATCGACAGGGGGGTATCGAAGTCGGCCAGGGTTTCGTGCGCAAGCGGGATGCGGTTAAAGCCGGATTCGGCCAAACGCAGGAATTCATCGCGGTTCATAGCTGCCTCGTGGCGGAGCAGAAGGGTGGAAAACGAGCAAACGCGCCGGCGGACCGGCCAGAAGAAGTCAGGCGCGCCAGCGCCAGCGGGCCAGGGCCTTGATGACTTTCATCCAGAGTTTGCAGGTGACCGCCACGATGGATTCTCGACCTGAAGAGGTAGGGGTAAGGCCCAACGGTATATCAGCGGATCGCTCGAAGCAACCAGGCAGGAGCGCTCGCAGATCATCCACTACCAGTGAAGGGGCCTCGTCGGCGATAGGGTGCCCATGGTTATAGCCATAGCTCAGCCCCACGCACGCAACGTTGGCAGCCTTGGCAGCCAGCACGTCGTTGCGTGAATCGCCCACGAACAACGCGTCACCCGGCACCACACCGGCCATTTGCATCACGTGCAGCAACGCGGCGGGGTCGGGTTTTTGCTGGGGCAGCGTATCGCCACCGATGATCCAGCGGAAATAGCGCCCCAGCTTCAGTTCATCCAGCAGCGGCCCTACGAACTGCTCGGCCTTATTGGTGATCAGGGCCATTTCAACACCGTTGGCAGCAAGCCACTTCAAGGTGTCGCGTACACCGGGGTACACGACGGTGTTGCCATGAGCTTGTGCATACGCGGTCATGAACAGGGCCAGGGCCTGCTCCGCCAGCGCCTCATCCACGGTGGCATGCTCCAGATCACCGGCCAAGGCCCGGCGCATGAGCACGCGCGAGCCGTTGCCGATCCAGAGGCGAACCGCTGCAATCCCGGCAGGCGGCCGCCCCAGTTGCACCAGCGCGCGGTCGACGGCCGTGGCGATGTCTGGCACGGAGTCCACCAAGGTGCCGTCGAGGTCGAACATCACCAGCGCTGGCAGACGCCCTGGGAACAACTGCTCGAGGCCGTTCATGGGCGCGCCAGGGCGAGTTCGGCGCGCATGCTGTCGATCACTGCACGGTAGTCAGGCGCAGTGAAGATGGCCGACCCCGCCACAAAGGTGTCCGCGCCCGCTGCGGCGATCTCCCGGATGTTATGAACGTTCACGCCGCCGTCAATTTCCAGCCGGATGTCGTAGCCGCTGGCATCGATCAGGGCGCGAGCTTCCTGTAATTTGTGCAGCGTGCCGGGGATGAATTTCTGGCCGCCGAACCCAGGGTTCACGCTCATCAGCAGGATCATGTCCAGCTTGTCCATCACGTATTCGAGCAGGTTCAACGGCGTGGCGGGGTTGAACACCAGGCCGGCCTTGCAGCCACCGTCGCGGATCAGTTGCAACGATCGATCGATGTGCTGAGTGGCTTCGGGATGGAAGGTGATGTACGTAGCCCCCGCCTCGATGAAGTCCCCAATGATGCGGTCCACCGGGCTGACCATGAGGTGGACGTCGATAGGGGCGGTCACGCCATGCTTGCGCAGCGCGGCGCAAACCATGGGGCCGATGGTCAGGTTCGGCACATAGTGGTTATCCATGACATCGAAGTGGACCACGTCCGCGCCAGCGGCGAGTACGTTGTCGACTTCCTCGCCCAGGCGAGCGAAGTCAGCGGAGAGTATGGACGGCGCAATAGCGAAGGGTTGCATGCTGGACCTGTAGGCTGAGCTGAACACGGTGGCGCGCATTGTAGCCGATGCCAGGTCGTGCGCGCAGGGGCACATGGGCACTAGCGGCGGCCGCTGAATAGCCCTAGGCTATTACCCGCCAACGATAGGGAATCCACGATGCGCGCTTTTCACCACGCCATGCTGTTAACGCTGGCCGCTACCCTGCCACTGCCCTTTATCGCCCATGCCGACGAGCCACCCGCGCAGCCTGCGGCCGCGCCCATGGAGCGGCCGCCCTTGCTCGACCGCAGTGAGCAAGAGGCACAGGCCCTGGCGCGCCAGTTACCCGCGGATGAGCAGCAAATGCTTCAGGCGAGCGGCGATACGTTCCTTGCGCTATGGCGGCCCGCCAACGACCCTGAGCCGGTGGGCTTGGTCATCATCCTGCCTGGCGCGGGCGAAACGGCCAACTGGCCCGATGCAGTGGCGCCCCTGCGCAACAAACTGCCGGATGCCCGCTGGAGCACCCTGAGCCTGACGCTGCCAGACCTGCTGAGCGAAGCCATGCAACCACGGGGTATCGAGCCCCCCGCGCCAGCCGCCGCCGGTAGCTCCGATACCCCGGCCGATGCCAATGCCCCCATCGAACAGGCGGCGGCTGACGGCGCGGACCCCACCGCTCCGGTGCAAGCCAGCACCCCGGATGACCAACTCAAAGATGACGCCGCCCGGATATTCGCCCGCATCGACGCAGGTATTGCGTTCGCGCAACAAGCCAAGGCACGGAGCATCGTGCTGCTCGGTCACGGTACCGGTGGGTACTGGGCCGCCCGCTACCTGAGTGAGCGCCAACCTTCACGGGCCCAGCGGCTGGTGATGGTTGCAGGCAAAACCCCTGCTGCGGCCCCTACCGGGCTCGACCAGTTAGCACCGCAATTGCGCGTGCCGGTGGCTGACCTGTATTACGCCACTACCCCGAACCTGCGCACGGCCGCCTCGCAACGCCTGCAGGCCAGCAAGCGCCAAGCCGCTAGCCAATACAGCCAGACCGAACTGGCGTTGCTGCCAGGGGACCGTGACAGCGAGCGCGAACAACTTTACCGCCGTGTGCGGGGCTGGCTCAGCCCTCAGCCTGAATAGCCGGGCCGCCCGCCGCCTAGAACCCTCGACGGCGGCGGATCGCCTCAAAGGCACCGTGCAGTTCGCGGGTACGTTCGGTGGCTGCCCGCACCTGCGCTGGCGATGCCCCCTGACCTTGAAGCTTGTCAGGGTGGTTGCGACTCAACAGCCGGCGGTAGGCACGCTTGATCTCATCAGGGTCGCTGGCGGCAGTCACACCTAGTAGCTGCAATGCCTCGGCGTAGGCCCCTTCGGGGTTAGAGAGCTTTTTACGGGCGGGCGCATAGTCAGCTCCAAGCCCTCTGACACGCGGGGCTGTCCACCCTAACCAGCCACCCCACTCCAGCAGCAATTGTTGCTCGTTCGGGCTTATATGCCCGTCCGCCCACGCCATTCGCCAACAGGCGCGAAGAAGCCCCTCAGCCGTGGTGGAGTGGCCTTGCAGCCGACGCAAATACCGCCCGAGAGGATCGCCCCCTGCCTTACCGCGCCCGAACGCTGCCATCGCCCGCCGCCGTGCTGGCTCGTCCAGCCGTAGCAGCGCCATCTCCTTACGGGCCTGGGCAATATGGTTGTCCAGCACACGGCCATCGGCTTTGGCCAGCCGCCCCAGCAACACGAACAACAGTTCGTCATCGGCCAGGCGACCACGCCCACGCAGCCGCCCCCACAGGTCTGACAACCCCTGTACCTCTAGCCGCCGGTCTGCCGCCTGGCCAATCAGCGCGCCGAGAATAGCCCCTGGAATATGCGCCAGCGCAAACCCCGCTGCCGCGCCCACCAGTGTGACAGGCCACAGCATCAACGCGCCCCTGCCGAGCGAGCCGCCAGCAGTTCATCTACCTCAGCCAGCCGCGCCGGGGTGCCTACATCCACCCACGGCCCACTGAAGTATTCGCCCGTCACCTTGCCCTCGCCCATGGCACGGCGCAGCAGCGGGGCCAGCTTGAACGCCCCTGCCGCGCAGCCGTCGAAGAGAGCCGGTGCCAACACTGCGATCCCGCTGTAGGTCAGTGCCTTGCCGGCGGCCGGAAGGTCACTCAACCGCCCCGCGTCCAGCGCAAAATCCCCGGCAGGGTGATGCGCAGGGTTGTCTACCATCACCAGGTGCGCCAAGGCACCGTCAGGCAAGGCAAGGCCCGAATAGTCATACCCTGCCCAGACGTCGCCATTGACAACGACAAAAGGCGCCGGCCCCAGCAGCGGCAGCGCCTTATAGATACCCCCGCCGGTTTCGAGTGGTTCCCCTTCCGGTGAATACGTAATGCATGCGCCAAATGGCTCGCCATCACCCAAGTACGCTTCGATCTGCTCACCCAGCCACGCGTGGTTGATGACCACCTCGGTATGGCCGGCTGTCACCAGTGCGCGCAGTTGGTGCTCGATCAGGGGCGTACCGGCAGCCGGCAGCAGCGGCTTAGGGGTGTGAAGCGTCAGGGGCCGCATGCGCTCGCCTTTGCCCGCGGCGAGGATCATCGCTTTCATGGATGGCCCCCCGCAGGCTTTTGTGGCTGGGGCAGGCTCGCCAGTAAGGCAACCAGATCACTCAGCTCACGCCGCCGCTTGGCCACTGCACCTATATAAGTAAAGAACCGCGGCACGTCTTCCAGGTACCTGGGCTTGCCATCACGGTGACAGATACGGGCGAAGATCCCGATCACCTTTAAGTGGCGCTGCACGCCCATCAGGTCGCTGGCCCGCAAAAAATCTGTAAGGGTGTCCTGTACCGGCACGCCCTGTTCACGGGCGGCACGCCAGTAATTGCTGAGCCAATCGCCTACCCGTGCATCGGGCCAGCTGAGAAACGCATCCTTGAACAGGCAGGTAACGTCATAGGTCACTGGGCCATAGACCGCGTCCTGGAAGTCCAGCACCCCTGGATTAGGCTCGCTCACCATGAGGTTGCGCGGCATGTAATCACGGTGTACCAACACCTTGGGCTGCGCCAGGGCGCTATCGATCAGCAGCCGACTGGCAGCATTCCATTGGGCCTGCTGGGTGGTGTTGAAACTCACACCCAGGTGCTGTTTTACGTACCACTCCGGGAACAGCTCCAACTCTCGACGCAGCAAGGCCTCGTCATAACTGGGCAGGGGCGCGTCCATGGACAGTTGCTGGAACTTGAGCAACGCAGTGATGGCGTCGGTAAACAACCGCTCGGCGTTACCCTCTTTCAGCACGTCCAGGTAGGTGTGACGGCCCATGTCGCTCAGTAACAAAAAGCCGCGCTCCAGGTCCTGAGCCAGAATCTCCGGTACATGAATGCCTGCGCTGGCCAGCAGCGCGGCGATATCTACGAAGGGTTTGCAGTTCTCCTGCGGCGGTGGTGCGTCCATCACGATAAAACTGCGCTCAGGCGTGGCCCAGCGGAAATAGCGCCGGAAACTCGCATCGCTACTGGCGGGGGTCAATTCACCTTCGGGCACCTCGCCCCAGCCCCGGGCGCTATACAGCCCCTGGAGATGGGCGTGGAGCCAGGGGCGCAGGTGTTCTAGGCGTACATCGTGGTCGGGCATTTACAGAGTCTCCGACGGCGCTAGCCGTCAAGCGGGTCATGCTTTATTATCCAGCATCTTTTTCAGACCATCGAGAGGCGTGCACACCCGCACGGGCAGATGGCACGCAGGAAGCCCGGACTAATAAGATGGCATTGAAATCCCCCGCGTTTCGTAGAAAGTTTCCGCTGCTGGTCACTGGCAGTTTGCTGGCGATGCAACCTTTTGCCTCGCAATTCGTAAGCGCCGCGCCGCAGTATGACTGCCAAGTGTCCGCTTCCGGTTCATGGGATTGCAAAACCCGTGATGCCGCCACCGCACTTCCGCCCCGCCCTCAGCACGATGCAGCCTCCGTGAGTACCGCGGCGGGCGACACCGGCGAGGGTGGCGCACCTGCTACCACGCTGGTCACGGAGAGCAAAGGCCGTGGGCTGCAGTCCCGCAGCGCAGACTACAGCCACCTCGACTGGGTCCCGCGTGACAAGCTCACGCCAGCGCAATTGGCCGAAACCGGCCCTTATTGCTCGGGTGCTTACGTAGAGCCGCTGCGCCCGGGCATGAGCGACAAAACGTCCAAGTCCGACGCGCCGACGTACATCAACGCCCGCGCCTCTCGCTACGAAGAGCAGTCACAAACCGCCACCTTGGCCGGCGACGTCATCATGCGCCAGGGCAGCATGCAGGTGGAAGCCAACGAAGCCGCACTGCATCAGGCAGAGAACCGTGGCGAGCTCAACGGCAGCGTGAAAATCCGCGACAACGGCGCGCTGATCGTCGGTGACCATGCCGAGGTGCAGTTGGACACCGGCGCAGCCCAAATCGATAACGCCGAGTATGTGTTGCACAAGCAACGTGCCCGCGGTTCGGCCTTGTACGCCAAGCGTGCCGAAAACGCGATCATCCGCTTGAAAGACGGCACCTACACCACCTGCGAGCCCAACAGCAACGCCTGGTCGGTCAAGGGCAACAACATTACCCTGAACCCGACCACCGGGTTCGGTACGGCTACCAACGCCACCTTGCGCGTAAAGGACATTCCTATCCTTTATACGCCGTACTTCTATTTCCCTATCGATGACCGTCGCCAATCCGGCTTCCTGGCGCCTGGCATCTCGAGCAGCAGTGACAGTGGCCTAACCCTGGTCACGCCTTATTACTTCAACCTGGCGCCCAACTACGACGCCACCTTGTACCCCCGCTACATGGCCAAGCGCGGCCTGTTGATGGAAGGCGAGTTCCGCTACCTCACGCCTAGCAGCGAAGGTCAGTTCGGCGCAGCCTACCTGAACGATGAGAACGACGACCGCAAACGTCAGTCGGACTACAAAGACCGCCGGTGGATGATCAACTGGCAGCACAAGGGTGGCCTGGATTCGCGCCTCACGAGCGAGGTGGACTACACCCGCATCAGCGACCCCTACTACTTCCAGGACCTCCAAACCGGCCAGATCGGCGTAGAGGACAAAGACTACGTCAACCAGCAGGGCGCCCTCACCTACCGCGGCCCAAGCTACACCGCCAAGTTGAACGTGCAGTCCTACCAACTGGCTACCGTCTCAAATATTACCCCGTACGATCGCCTGCCCCAGCTCATCCTGGATGGCAGACTGCCGTACAACCCTGGTGGGCTGGAGTTCAGCTACCACACTGAAGCGGTTCGCTTTGACCGTGACCTGCGTAGCGGCGGCTACCTTGATCGTGACGGTTTGCTCACTGAGCGCAGGCTGGACGAAAACGTTCGCGGCCTGAACCGCGCCAACGGCGACCGCTTTGATGCCGAGCCTGCCGTAAGCCTGCCGATCGACTGGGCCTGGGGTTATGTCAAGCCGACTTTGAAGTACAAGTACACCCAATATGACCTGGACCTGGACGGCACAGGTAAGAGCCAGCTAGCACAAGGCCAGACCTTCGACAGTTCCCAGTCCATCAGCGTACCTATCGCAAGCGTCGACAGCGGCCTGTACTTCGACCGCGATACTTCGATGTTCGGCACTCGCTATCGTCAAACCCTGGAGCCTCGCCTGTTCTACCTGTACGTACCGTACAAGGACCAGAGCGACATCCCGGTATTCGACACGGCCGAGAGCACGTTCAGCTATGCGTCGCTGTTCCGGGACAACCGCTTCAGTGGCTCGGACCGTATCGGCGACGAGAACAAGCTGTCCCTGGGCGTGACCAGCCGCTGGATCGAAGACAACGGCTTCGAGCGTCAGCGCTTCAGCATTGGCCAAGCCTTGTACTTCCGCGACCGCAAAGTGCAGTTGCCGGATATCGCCTTCGCAGACCGTGACGACGCCCAATCGGATGTTTCCCCGTACGCACTGGAGTATGAATACCGCTTCAACCGCGACTGGCGCTTCACGTCGGACTTCAACTGGGACCCGGACAGCCGCAGCACCCGTTCGGGCAGTGCGATGTTCCACTACCAGCCTGAAGACAACCCCAACAAAGTGGTCAACGCAGGCTTCCGCTACCGCGACGACACCATCCACTACGACACCGGCACCGGCCGTTGGCAGTTTGGGGGTGACTACGGGCAACCTGGCCAAGACAACTACGTGAAGGACTACTACAAGATCCAGCAGCATGACTTCTCGGTCATCTGGCCGGTGGTGCCACAGTGGAACCTCATCAGCCGCTGGCAGTACGACTACAACCGCAACCGCACGCTGGAAGCCTTCGGTGGCTTCGAGTATGACAATTGCTGCTGGAAACTGCGCCTGATCAACCGCTACTGGGTTGATTACGACGAGTACAGCCAGAACGCCCCCGAAAACGAAAAGGGTGACCACGGCATCTTCCTCCAGATTGTGCTCAAGGGCTTGGGTGGCGTAGTAGGCACTAAAGTCGAAAGTTTCCTCGACCAAGGCATTCAGGGTTATCGTGAACGTGAAGACCAAGCTATGTGATCGACTGCGCCCCTTGCTGTTGGGCGCACTGTTTCTGGGTACCCTGGCGCATGCGCAGGTCCAGCAACTGGACAAGGTAGTGGCCATCGTCGACAACGACGTGATCATGCAAAGCCAGCTCGAGCAACGCATGCAGGAAGTGCGGCAGACCATCGCCAAACGGGGCGGTGGCGAGCCTCCGATGGAGGAGCTGCAAAAGCAGGTACTCGATCGGCTCATCCTGGAAAACCTGCAGCTGCAGATTGGGGACCGTTCCGGCATCCGCATTACCGATGAAGAGCTCAATGGTGCGATGGGTACTATTGCCCAACGCAACAACATGAGCCTGGATCAGTTCCGTGCAGCCCTGGCACATGATGGCTTGTCGTATGATGCGGCGCGCGATCAGGTGCGCCGGGAGATGGTCATCAGCCGTGTTCGCCAGCGTCGAGTAGCCGAGCGTATTCAGGTCAGCGAGCAGGAAGTGAAAAACTTCCTGGCGTCGGACATGGGCAAGGCTCAGCTTTCTCAGGAATACCACCTGGCCAATATCCTGATCCCCACCCCTGAAGGGGCAAACTCCCAGCAGATCCAGGCCGCCGCTCAGCAAGCCGGTGCCTTGTACCAGCAACTGCGAGGAGGCGCGGATTTCGCTCAGTTGGCCACTACCCGCTCCGCCAGTGACAACGCTTTGGAAGGCGGTGACATGGGCTGGCGTAAAGCCGCGCAGTTGCCACCCCCTTTTGACCAGATGCTGGCAGGCATGAAGGCCGGTGAAGTAACCCAGCCTGTTCGCACGCCCGGTGGCTTCATCATCATCAAGCTGTTGGAAGCCCGTGGTGGTCAGGCCGAGATGCGCGAAGAGGTTCATGTTCGCCACATTCTGCTCAAGCCCAGCGAGGTGCGTAGCCCTGCCGAGACCAAGCGCCTGATTGACACCCTGTACACCCGTATCAAGGATGGCGAAGATTTCGCGGCGCTTGCCAAGAGCTTCTCGGAAGATCCAGGTTCTGCCCTCAACGGTGGCGACCTGAACTGGATGGACCCGCAGGCGCTGGTGCCTGAGTTCCGTGAAGTGATGGCGCAAACTCAGGTCGACAGCGTCTCGCAGCCCTTCCAGACCCAGTTTGGCTGGCACATCCTGGAAGTGCTTGGCCGTCGCGCCACCGACGCTACCCAGCAAGCGCGTGAACAGCAGGCCCTCAATGTGTTGCGTAACCGCAAGTACGACGAGGAACTGCAAACCTGGCTCCGTCAGATCCGTGACGAGGCCTACGTCGAAATCAAGCAGTGAGTACACTGCGTTTCGCGCTCACGCCGGGCGAACCGGCAGGCATAGGTCCCGACCTGTGCCTGCTGCTTGCCTCCCAGGCTCAGCCCTACCCCCTCATTGCCATTACCAGCCATACACTGCTGGCCGAGCGTGCCTCACAGCTCGGCGTGGCGGTAAGCCTGCTGCCGGTGACCTTCGACACCCTGCCTGATTGCGCGGCCCCTGACGGTAGCCTGTACGTCCTCGACGTGCCGTTGAGTGCGCCCGTGACTGCAGGTGAGCTAAACCCGGCCAATGCCCGCTTTGTGCTCGACACCCTTACCCTCGCGGGCCAAGGCTGCCAGCGCGGCGAGTTCGCGGGCATGATCACCGCACCGGTTCACAAGGGCGTGATCAACGAGGGCGGTACGCCCTTCTCGGGGCATACGGAATTTCTGGCCGAGCTGACGGGCACCGACCAAGTAGTCATGATGCTGGCCACCCGTGGCTTGCGGGTAGCCTTGGTGACCACGCACCTGCCGCTACGAGAGGTGGCCGATGCGATCACCGACGAGCGGCTGACGCGTATCACCCGCATTCTGCACACGGCCCTACGTGAGAAGTTCGGCATCGCCGCGCCTCGCATACTGGTGTGCGGGCTCAACCCCCACGCGGGCGAAGGCGGGCACTTGGGCCATGAGGAAATCGACGTGATCGAACCGGTGCTCAACCGTCTTCGGGCGGAGGGCCTTGACCTGATCGGGCCATTGCCCGCCGACACCCTGTTCACCCCTAAACACCTGGAGCACTGCGACGCAGTGCTTGCCATGTACCACGACCAGGGCCTGCCGGTGCTGAAGTACAAAGGCTTTGGCGCGGCGGTCAACGTCACCCTTGGCCTGCCGATCATCCGCACCTCGGTCGACCATGGTACTGCCCTGGACCTTGCCGGTAGCGGAAAGGTCGATACTGGCAGCCTGCAGGTCGCACTGGAAACTGCCTATCAAATGGCCGAGGCACGTTGATGAATGAGCATTACCAACACCGGGCGCGCAAGCGTTTCGGTCAAAACTTCCTCCACGACGCTGGCGTGATCGACCGCATCCTCCGTGCCATCCATGCACGCGAAGGAGAGCGCGTGCTGGAGATCGGCCCAGGCCAGGGCGCGCTGACCGAGGGGCTGCTCGACAGCGGCGCCCAGCTGGATGTGATCGAGCTCGACAAGGACCTGGTGCCGCTGCTCAATCACCAGTTCGCCGGGCGGGGTAATTTCAGCCTGCACCAGGGCGATGCCTTGAAGTTCGACTTTGCCCGGCTCGACGCCGCACCGCGCAGCCTTCGGGTCGTGGGCAATCTGCCCTATAACATTTCTACTCCGTTGATCTTTCACCTGCTCAACAACGCCCCGGTCATCCAGGACATGCACTTCATGCTGCAAAAGGAAGTGGTCGAGCGTCTGGCTGCCGGCCCCGGCGGTGGTGACTGGGGGCGCTTGTCGATCATGGTGCAGTACCACTGCAAGGTCGAGCACCTGTTCAACGTAGGCCCAGGCGCCTTCAACCCGCCCCCCAAAGTAGATTCGGCTATCGTACGGCTAGTGCCGCACGTCACCCTGCCACACCCGGCCAAGGACCATAAGCTGCTGGAGCGCGTGGTACGCGAAGCCTTCAACCAACGGCGCAAAACCCTACGCAATACCCTCAAGGCCCTGTTGCCCGTTACGGCTATCGAAGCGGCCGGTGTGGATGGCAGCCTGCGCCCGGAGCAACTGGACCTCGCCGCGTTCGTACGCCTGGCCGACCAATTGGCCGACGCTCCGGCCGCTTTCTGACAAGCGCCTGGCTCAGTGGCTGATCCATGGCCTAGAATCAAGCCATTACCTTGTCTTTCGTTTTAAGGCCGCAGCATGTCTGATCCGCGCTATCACATCGATGTTTCCGTAGACACCCGCTTCCTTGCGGAACAATCCAGCCCCGACCAGGGGCGATACGCGTTCGCCTACACCGTCACGGTGCGCAACCAGGGCGACGTGCCTGCCAGGCTCATGTCGCGCCACTGGGTCATCACCAATGGCGACGGCAAGGTGGAGGAAGTACGTGGCGCTGGGGTAGTGGGCCAGCAACCCTGGATAAACGCAGGCAAAAGTCACACGTACAGCAGTGGCACCGTGATGACGACCAAAGTAGGCACCATGCAGGGCAGTTACCAGATGGTGGCCGAAGACGGCAACACGTTCGATGCCGTGATTGCCCCCTTTAGGCTAGCCGTGCCTGGGGCACTCCACTGATGGCAGTGTATGCGGTAGGTGACCTGCAGGGCTGCCTCGACCCCCTGAAGCGCTTGCTCGATGAGGTAGCGTTCGACCCCGCCCAGGACCAGCTCTGGTCCGTGGGCGACCTGGTGAACCGGGGGCCTCAGTCGCTTGAAACCCTGCGCTTTTTGTACTCGATCCGTGATGCCTTGGTGTGCACCCTGGGTAACCACGACCTGCACCTGATCGCTGCCTGGTACAACGTCGAGCGCCTGAAGAAAGCCGACACCCTTGCGGAGATTCTTGAGGCCCCCGACGGCGAGGCGTTAGTGCAGTGGCTGCGCGGCCAGAAGCTGCTGCATTACGATGAGCCCCGTAACGTAGCCCTGGTGCATGCGGGCATACCGCCCATGTGGCCCCTGAGTAAAGCGTTGCGCCTGGCTGCCGAGGTAGAGCACGCCCTGCGTGACGACAACCTGATAGAGCCCTTTCTGGATGGCATGTACGGAAACGAGCCGGTCAAGTGGAACAAGGATCTGCACGGGGTCACGCGCCTGCGTGTAATTACCAACTACTTCACCCGCATGCGCTTCTGCACGCCCGAAGGCAAGCTGGACCTCAAAGGCAAGGAAGGGGCCGATAGCGCCCAGCCAGGCTACGCGCCCTGGTTCAGCCATAAGACGCGCCGTAGCAAACACATTCGTATTATTTTCGGGCACTGGGCCGCACTTGAAGGCCGTTGCAACGAGCCTGGCGTGTTTGCGCTAGACACCGGGTGTGTCTGGGGCAACAGCATGACCTTGATGAACGTAGACACCCTGCACAAGCACGGCTGCAAGTGCCCGCCCAACCCCTAAGCCGAGGAGCCCATTGATGTCTGAGTTCAAGCGCATCCCCCCTGAGCACGCCCAGCAACTTCGAGAAAAAGGCGCGGTGGTGGTAGACATCCGCGACCCCGATACTTTCGCCAGGGGGCATGTCAGTGATTCGCGTCACCTGGACAACCACTCCCTGCATGACTTCATCACGCAGGCCGACCTCGACGCGCCCCTCGTCGTGGTGTGCTACCACGGCAACTCCAGTCAGTCCGCAGCGGCCTACCTCGCCAGCCAAGGGTTTTCCGACGTCTATAGCCTGGATGGCGGCTTTGAGCTCTGGCGGCAAACCTACCCAGGGGAAATCGCTCAGCGCATGGCTGACTGATTTTTTTTGCAGCCGTGAATACCCCGTGTTTCGGGCGCCTTGGCCCGTTCTGGGCCTGAACCCTAGCCAGCCGGTGCAGGGTCGCCCTTGAATTTCTGTATTACCAACTATCCTTAACCCTAGGCCATCTAAATCAGGGGAGAGCCGGCACACCGGCGCGCGGGTCCTCGGTGGGGTAGTTTTGGTGTTCTGGGGGGTAAGGGCAACCGGTTGGCTCCGGCTGCCTCCAAGCATCGGCTGAGTGATCCGACGTCGGCTCCGGTATCGAGCGAGGTGACGTCATGAGTATTTTTAGCCACTTCCAACAACGTTTCGAAAGCACGCGCCAGGAAGAACTCTCGCTGCAAGAGTACCTGGAACTCTGCAAACGAGACCGCAGCGCCTACGCGTCTGCGGCCGAACGCTTGCTCATGGCCATCGGCGAGCCCGAACTGGTCGACACCGCCGCGGACTCTCGGCTGTCCCGCATCTTTTCCAACAAAACCATTCGCCGTTATCCAGCCTTCAGAGACTTCCATGGCATGGAGGAGTGCATCGATCAGATCGTCTCCTACTTCCGCCACGCGGCCCAAGGGCTGGAAGAGAAGAAACAGATTCTGTACCTGCTGGGCCCGGTGGGGGGCGGCAAGTCGTCGCTGGCCGAAAAGCTCAAGCAGTTGATGGAAAAACAGCCCTTCTACGCGATCAAGGGTTCGCCAGTGTTCGAATCGCCCCTCGGGCTGTTCAACGTGACTGAAGACGGTGCCATTCTTGAAGAGGACTTTGGCATCCAGCGCCGCTACCTCAACACCATCATGTCCCCGTGGGCCACCAAGCGCCTGGCCGAGTTCGGTGGGGACATCAGCCAGTTCAAAGTGGTCAAGCTGTACCCGTCGATCCTTAACCAGATCGCCGTGGCGAAAACAGAGCCGGGCGACGAGAACAACCAGGACATCTCTGCGCTGGTGGGCAAGGTGGACATCCGCAAACTGGAGGAGTTTCCGCAAAACGACGCAGACGCTTATAGCTACTCGGGTGCCCTGTGCCGCGCCAACCAGGGCATGATGGAATTCGTGGAAATGTTCAAGGCGCCGATCAAGGTGCTCCACCCGCTGCTTACCGCGACCCAGGAAGGCAACTACAACAGCACTGAAGGCCTAGGGGCTATCCCCTTCAATGGCGTGCTGCTGGCTCACTCTAACGAATCCGAATGGCACAGCTTCCGCAACAACAAGAACAACGAAGCCTTCATTGACCGGATTTACATCGTCAAGGTGCCGTACTGCCTGCGTGTGAGCGATGAGATCAAAATCTACGACAAGCTGCTGTTCAACAGCTCACTGTCGAAGGCTCATTGCGCGCCCGATACCTTGCGAATGTTGGCGCAGTTTACGGTGCTGTCGCGGCTCAAGGAGCCGGACAACTCCAATATCTACTCCAAGATGCGCGTGTATGACGGTGAAAACCTCAAGGACACCGACCCCAAGGCCAAGTCTATTCAGGAGTACCGGGACTCTGCTGGCGTAGATGAGGGGATGACAGGGTTATCTACCCGCTTCGCGTTCAAGATCCTGTCCAAGGTGTTCAACTTCGATGCCTACGAGATCGCCGCGAACCCGGTGCACCTGTTGTATGTGCTGGAACAGCAAATCGAGCAAGAGCAGTTCCCCGCCGAAATGCGCGAGCGTTACCTGCGCTTTCTCAAGGAGTACATGGCGCCCCGCTACATTGAGTTCATCGGCAAGGAAATCCAGACGGCGTACTTGGAGTCCTACAGCGAATACGGGCAGAACATCTTTGACCGTTATGTGCTGTACGCAGATTTCTGGATTCAGGACCAGGAGTACCGCGACCCTGAAACCGGCGAAATTCTGAATCGCGTAGCACTCAACGAGGAGCTGGAGAAGATCGAGAAACCGGCCGGCATCAGCAACCCTAAAGATTTCCGCAATGAGATCGTCAACTTTGTGTTGCGGGCCAGGGCGAATAACAACGGCAAGAACCCTACGTGGTTGAGCTACGAAAAACTGCGCGTAGTGATCGAGAAGAAAATGTTCTCCAACACCGAGGACCTACTACCGGTTATCAGCTTCAACGCCAAGGCCAGCAAGGAAGACCAGAAGAAACACACTGACTTCGTTACCCGTATGGTCGAACGCGGGTACACCGACAAACAGGTGCGGTTGCTTTCCGAGTGGTACCTGCGTGTTCGTAAGTCTCAATAAGCGACAACCACAAGCTCCAAGCCGCGACTTGCCTGGCACCGCCAGGCGGCCGTGTGTTTGCCGAATTTTCGCAGCCTGATGTCCACGGCCTGAGGCTGCCCCGGAGGGGCCTTTATGAGTTATGTGATCGACCGACGCTTGAATGGGAAGAACAAGAGCACGGTGAACCGCCAGCGCTTTTTGCGACGTTACCGTGATCACATTAAAAAGGCCGTTGAAGAGGCCGTAAGCCGCCGTTCCATCACTGACATGGAACACGGCGAGCAAATCAGCATACCGGGCCGAGACATCGACGAGCCGGTGCTGCACCACGGTCGCGGGGGCACCCAGACCACCGTTCATCCTGGCAACAAGGAGTTCACCTCTGGCCAGCACATCCCTCGCCCCCAGGGCGGTGGCAGTGGCAAGGGCGCCGGGAAAGCTGGCAATTCCGGTGAGGGCATGGACGAGTTCGTGTTCCAGATCACTCAGGAAGAATTTCTGGAATTTCTCTTCGAAGACCTGGAGTTGCCTAACCTGGTAAAGCGTCACCTTACAGGAGTAGAAACCTTCAAGACGGTGCGCGCGGGGATCGCCAACGAGGGCAACCCTTCCCGCATCAATATCGTTCGTACCCTGCGCTCTGCCCACGCACGCCGGATTGCCCTTTCCGGCAGCAGCCGTGCGCGCCTACGCGAAGTGCGCGCCGAGCTGGAACGCCTGAGGCGTGAGGAGCCCGATAACTTTGGGGATATCAAGGCGCTGGAAGATGACATTGAAAAGCTCAGTGCGCGTATTCACCGTGTGCCCTTTCTGGACACCTTCGACCTCAAATACAACCTCTTGGTCAAACACCCCAACCCCAGCTCGAAGGCGGTGATGTTCTGCCTGATGGACGTGTCCGGGTCCATGACGCAGGCCACCAAAGACGTTGCCAAGCGCTTCTTCATCCTGTTGTACCTGTTCCTCAAGCGCAACTACGACAAGATCGACGTGGTGTTCATCCGGCACCACACCAGTGCCAAGGAAGTGGACGAAGAGGAGTTCTTTTATTCCCGGGAAACGGGCGGGACCATTGTCTCCAGCGCGCTAAAGCTGATGCAGGAAATCATGGCGGCGCGCTACCCCACGCAAGAGTGGAATATCTACGCGGCCCAAGCCTCGGATGGGGACAACTGGAACGATGACTCCCCGGTATGCCGCGACATTCTTACCCGCCAGATCATGCCCCACGTGCAGTACTACACCTATGTAGAGATCACGCCACGCGAGCACCAAGCCCTGTGGTTTGAATATGAGCGCATCACCGATCAATTCCCGGACACCTTCGCCCAACAGCAACTGGTGACGGCCGGCGACATCTACCCGGTGTTCCGCGAACTCTTCCAGCGCAGGTTAGTGACATGACCCCAAGAGACCAGAAGCGCCAGCCCCTGTCGGTGGGTTCTGAGTGGACCTTCGAGCTTATTCGCACCTATGACCGGGAGATCAGCCGCATCGCCGAACGCTATGCACTGGACACCTACCCTAACCAGATCGAAGTGATTACCGCCGAGCAGATGATGGACGCCTATGCCTCGGTGGGCATGCCGCTGGGCTACCACCATTGGTCCTACGGCAAACACTTCTTGAGTACCGAGAAATCCTATACCCGTGGGCAAATGGGCCTGGCCTACGAAATCGTCATCAACTCGGACCCTTGCATCGCCTACCTCATGGAAGAAAACACCATGTGCATGCAGGCGTTGGTGATCGCCCACGCCTGCTATGGGCATAACAGCTTTTTCAAAGGCAACTACCTGTTCCGTACTTGGACGGACGCCAGCTCGATCATTGATTACCTGGTATTTGCCAAGCAGTACATCATGCAATGCGAAGAACGCCACGGCATCGACGCGGTGGAGGATTTACTCGATTCGTGCCATGCACTGATGAACTACGGAGTAGACCGCTACAAGCGCCCTTACCCTATTTCCGCTGAAGAAGAGCGCCGCCGCCAGAGCGAGCGTGAAGAGCATTTGCAGCGTCAGATCAACGACCTCTGGCGCACCATCCCTAAGGCCATGGGGAAGTCCACCGAGCAGGACCATGCACGCTTCCCCTCCGAACCTCAGGAAAACATCCTCTACTTCATCGAAAAGCATGCGCCCCTGCTGGAGCCCTGGCAGCGTGAAATCGTCCGCATCGTGCGTAAGATCGCCCAGTACTTTTACCCCCAACGGCAAACCCAAGTGATGAACGAGGGGTGGGCCACCTTCTGGCACTACACGCTGATGAATGACCTGTACGACGAAGGCCTGGTCACCGATGGCTTCATGATGGAGTTCCTGCAATCCCATACCAGCGTGGTATTCCAACCTGCCTATGACAGCCCTTACTACAGCGGAATCAACCCCTATGCCTTGGGGTTTGCCATGTACCGTGACCTGCGTCGGATTTGTGAGGCGCCTGATGAAGAAGATCGCCGGTGGTTCCCGGACATCGCTGGCAGTGACTGGCTTTCTACCCTCAAATTCGCCATGAGCAGCTTCAAGGACGAGAGCTTTATCTTGCAGTACCTGTCCCCCAAGGTGATTCGAGACCTCAAGCTGTTCAGCATCCTCGACGACGACCAGCGGGACGACCTGTTCGTGCCTGCCATTCATGATGACAGCGGTTACCGAACGATCCGCGAAACCCTCGCCGCCCAGTACAACCTAGGCAACCGTGAACCCAACGTACAGATCTGGAGCATCGACCGTCGCGGCGACCGCTCCCTGACGCTGCGCCACCAGCAGCACGACCGTAAGCCGTTAGGGGCGTCTACGGAGGAGGTGCTCAAGCACTTGCACCGGCTGTGGGGCTTCGACGTTCATTTGGAAACCGTGCAAGGCGATCAGGTGGTGAAAACCCACCACGTGCCGCCCCGCACCGACCACCACGAGGGCGAGTACGGCCGCGTAGACATGGCCGTGGTTCATCTCTAACCGGCTGCCCCCTCCCTTCCTGAACCGCCACGGGTATATCCTGTGGCGTCAAAGGAGACCCTCATGAAGATTTACAAGGTTGGCGGCGCGGTGCGCGACCGCCTGCTAGGCCTGCCAGTGGCCGACGTGGACTGGGTAGTGGTTGGTGCCACGGCCGAACAGATGCACGCCTTGGGCTATCGCCCGGTGGGGGCAGACTTCCCGGTCTTCCTTCACCCCACCACTGGGGCTGAATACGCCCTGGCCCGCACCGAACGCAAGAGCGGGCGTGGGTACGGCGGTTTTGTATTCCATGCAAGCCCGGACGTGACCCTCGAACAAGACCTGCAACGACGTGACTTGACTATCAACGCCATGGCTGAGGACGTGGACACCGGCGAGGTGACCGACCCCTACGGCGGTCAGGCCGACTTGCAACAACGGTGGCTGCGCCACGTCTCTGCTGCATTTGCCGAAGATCCTCTACGCGTGCTGCGCGTAGCGCGCTTCGCCGCGCGTTATGCGCCCTTAGGGTTTCGCATAGCGCCAGACACCTTGACGCTGATGCGCGAGCTGAGTGCGTCCGGTGAGCTGCAGGCGCTTACGCCTGAACGCAGCTGGAAGGAGATTTCCCGGGCCTTGATGGAAGCCGCCCCCCAGGTATTTTTCGAGACCCTCAAGGCCTGCAATGCACTCGAGGTGTTATTTCCAGAGATCGCCAACCTCGATGCCCTCCACCAGGCCGCTCTGGCCGATCAGCCACTGCCTGTGCGCTGGGCGTGCCTGCTGCTGCACGTGGGCGATCCCGAGGCCATCGCAGCGGTGGGTGAGCGCTTTAAAATCCCCAAAGACTGCCAAGAGCTGGCGCAGTTGGCCGGGCGCTATCAACGCTGCGCGCCGAAGGCCCGGAGCCTGTCTGCAGACGCGCTGCTGACCCTGCTGCACGCGTTCGATGTATACCGCCGGCCCCAGCGCTTCGAAGGGTTCCTCGGCACCTGTGAAATGGCCGCGAAGGCTCAAGGCAATGACGGGGTCAGCGAAAGCGACTACCTGCGCGACGCCGCACGCACCGCACAGGGCGTACAGGTCAAGCCATTGGTAGAGGCCGGCTTTACCGGCCAAGGGCTAGGCGAAGCGCTGCGTCAACGCCGGCTCGAAGCGCTACAGGCGTTCGTTAGCGAGCACGCTCGAATGGCACCTGAGTAAGCGCCTGATCAATAGTGGCGTCGGCCCACAGGGCAGCGAACGTGCGCTGCGCCCCGGGGTGCAGCTCGTTCGGGGCCAGCAATGCCAAGGGCCACAACACGAACGCGTTACGCAGGATTTCCTCGCGTGGCAAGACCAGGCCATCGAAGGTGCCCACCTGCTGGCCGTACAGCAACACGTCGATGTCCAGCGGCAGGCCCTGCCGATCAGGGGTGTAGCGGCCGTTGTTCGCCTCGATAAACTTCAGTTTGCGGTCCAGCTCCATCAACGGCAGGGCCGTAAGGCCGGTGACCACCATGTTCAGGAAAGGCCCGCTCTGGATGCCTACCGGCGTGCTTTCGAAAACCGGGGAGCAGCGCAGGTCGCCCAGCATACCTTCCAGCGCGTCGAGCCCGGCATTGAGGTGTGCATAGCGATCGGTATTGCTACCCAGGCCCAGGTACACTCGGGTCAACAGCATCCGCGCTCGATCTCCACGCCAACGCCCTGGGCTGCCGGTACGGCGCCGGGCTTGGTTACCCGCAGGCGCAGCCAGGGTATGCCGAACTCGGCCATCAGGCTGGCCGCCAAGCGCTCGGCGAAGGTTTCGACCAGCTCGAACTGCGCCGCTTGGGCAAAGGCCTCGGTGGCCTGGGCGACCTTGGCATAATCCAGCGCCAGGGTGAGGTCATCACTGGCGGCGGCGGGCCGGTTATCCCAGCCAACGGTTATGTCCAGGCGCAAGCACTGACGAATAGCGCGCTCCCAGTCATAGGCACCGATCACGGTGTCGACTTCCAGGCCCTCGATGAACACGGTGTCCACGTAGCTTCTCCCTTGACGACAAAGGCGCACTGCGCCGTTAGAATCCGAACGTCCACGCCCGGAATAGTTAGCATGTCTTGGTTACTGGCCGCCCTGGCCTACCTGCTCGGCTCACTGTCCTTCGCCATCCTGCTCAGCCGGCGCGCCGGGATGCCCGACCCTCGCGCCAGTGGCTCTGGCAACGCCGGTGCTACCAACATGCTGCGCGTGGCAGGGCGCAAGCTGGCCATACTGACCTTGTTGGGCGACCTGGCCAAAGGCCTGGTGCCCGTGCTGCTGGCCAAGGCCTTAGGGCTTAGCCTGCAGGCCCAGGCCTGGATCGGCCTGTGCTCGGTGATCGGGCATTTGTTTCCGCTGTACTTCAACTTTCGTGGCGGTAAAGGCGTTGCCACTGCAGCAGGCATGCTGCTGGGCCTCTACCCGCCCGCGTTACTGCTGGCAGTGGTGGTCTGGTCGCTGACCTTCCAGCTCACCCGCACCAGCTCCCTGGCGGCCTTGATCGCGATCCCCCTGACCCTGCCCGTGCTAGCCTGGCAAGCACCACAGGCGCTGGTACCCATGGCCGTGCTGACGCTACTGGTGATCTGGCGCCACCGCGGCAACCTCAAGGCCTTGTACGCCGGCCGCGAACGTCACTTTTAACGGCGCCCTACACAGCCTGCAACTGCTCCATGGGCCAGCGCGCATGCACCTGAATACCCAGCGCTTCTTGCTGGCCCGCCAGCAATCGCTGGCACCCGGCGTAGGCAATCATGGCACCGTTGTCCGTGCAGAAGCGCGGGCGGGCATAAAATACACTGCCGCCCAGTTCGCCTGTCACGGCTTCGAGGGTGGTACGCAGTGATTCATTGGCACTTACCCCACCTGCGATCACCAATTGGGTAAGCCCGGTTTGCTTGAGCGCACGCTTGCACTTGACAGCCAGAGTACCCACCACTGCCTGCTCGAAGGCCAGCGCGATATCGCAACGGGTTTGATCGCTGTCATCCCCGGCCGCCTTGCACTGCTGCCACGCCGTAAGGGTAGCGGTCTTCAGGCCACTAAAGCTGAAATCCAGCCCCGGTCGATCAGTCATCGGCCGCGGGAAGGTAAAACGCCCTGGGGTACCTTGCAGCGCCAGCCGAGCGATTTCCGGCCCACCTGGGTACGGCAGGCCCATGAGCTTGGCGGTCTTGTCGAAGGCTTCACCAGCAGCGTCGTCCAGGCTTTCGCCCAGCAGTTGATAGCGGCCAATGCCATCTACCCGTACCAGTTGAGTGTGGCCACCTGAAACCAGCAAGGCCACGAACGGAAACGCCGGCGGCTGGGCTTCGAGCATGGGGGCTAGCAAGTGCCCCTCCATGTGATGCACACCCAGGGCAGGAATGCCCCACGCGAACGCCATGGCCCGGGCACAGGACGCGCCTACCAGCAATGCGCCAACGAGCCCCGGCCCTGCCGTATAGGCGATGGCGTTGATATCACCTGCCACACGCCCCGCTTGGCCGAGCACCTCGCGAATCAAGGGCAGCATACGTTTGACATGGTCACGCGAGGCCAGCTCGGGCACTACACCGCCGTAGACACGGTGCAGGTCGATCTGGCTGAATAGCGCGTCGCCCAGCAAGCCCTGCTCGCTGTCGTAAAGCGCAACGCCCGTTTCATCGCAGGATGTTTCCAATCCCAGTACTAGCATGGGTCTATAGCCTTTGCCGAGGCGGTAACGAAGGCGCGCATAATAGTCGTGAGCCAGCGTGCCGACCAGCGGTTTTCGATCAGAGGCTTTGCATTCCGTTGCGCCAGAGGGTAACATCCGCAACCCTTGAAATCCGACGTATTCCACCGCGCTTTATGCAGGGGTACGTTGCCCCGGTAATGAAATAAGGTAGCCCTGGATGCCAGCCGTCAAAGTTAAAGAGAACGAACCCTTCGACGTAGCTCTGCGTCGTTTCAAGCGCTCCTGCGAAAAAGCCGGTGTACTGGCCGAAGTTCGTAGCCGCGAGTTTTATGAAAAGCCGACTTCCGAGCGCAAGCGCAAGGCTGCAGCTGCAGTTAAGCGTCATGCCAAGAAAGTCCAGCGCGAACAGCGCCGCGCCGTTCGCCTGTACTGATACAAGCGTTCGCTGCAAGCATTTGTCTGGCCCGGCCCTAAAAAGTCGGGCCATTGGCAATTGTGCTTCACAAAATATTGGCGAGTGGCTCTCCTGCCGTTCACCCTGCGCCGGCCGCGCGCCCTCCCTCGCGTCAATCGCGTTCGCACCGTTGAGGGCATGACATGGCCGGGCTTATTCCCCAAGGTTTCATCGACGACCTTATAAACCGCACCGACATCGTCGATGTGGTGAGTGCACGCGTACAGCTCAGAAAAGCCGGTAAAAACTTTACCGCCTGTTGCCCGTTCCACAAAGAAAAAACCCCGTCTTTCAGCGTCAGCCCAGACAAGCAGTTCTATTACTGCTTTGGCTGCGGCGCCGGCGGCAATGCACTGGGCTTTTTGATGGACCACGACAACCTGGACTTTCCTCAGGCGGTTGAGGACCTGGCAAAGGCGGCAGGCATGGAAGTGCCTCGCGAAGAGTCGCGACGCGGCAACAACACGCCGCGCCAGCCTACGGATTCGCCGCTTTATCCACTGCTTACTGCCGCTGCGGACTACTACCGTCAGGCCCTGCGCCAGCACCCGGCACGCAAAAGCGCGGTTGAATACCTCAAGGGCCGGGGGCTGACCGGTGAAATCGCCCGAGACTTCGGCCTAGGCTTCGCACCGCCAGGCTGGGATAACCTGCTGCGTCACCTGAGCAGCGATATCTTGCAACAACGGGCAATGATCGATGCCGGGCTGCTGGTAGAAAACGCCGAAAGCGGCAAGCGCTATGACCGCTTCCGGGACCGGGTGATGTTTCCGATCCGCGACAGCCGTGGCCGGGTGATCGCGTTCGGGGGCCGTGTACTGGGTGACGACAAGCCCAAGTACCTGAATTCCCCAGAAACCCCGGTGTTCCATAAGGGGCAAGAACTCTACGGCTTGTTCGAGGCGCGAAAATTCAATCGCAACCTTGACGAAGTGATCGTGGTCGAAGGCTACATGGACGTCATCGCCCTCGCGCAGCAAGGGTTGCGCAACGCGGTGGCTACCTTGGGCACGGCAACGAGTGAAGAGCACATCAAGCGGCTGTTCCGGATCGTGCCCAGCATTTTGTTTTGTTTTGACGGGGATCAGGCAGGCCGCAACGCAGCCTGGCGGGCATTGGAAGCCGCATTGGGCAACCTACAGGATGGCCGCAAGGCGCGCTTTCTGTTTCTACCCGAAGGTGAAGACCCGGATACGTTGATACGTGCAGAGGGCCTTGACGCCTTTCGCGCCCGTATCGCGCAGCATGCACAGCCATTGGCGGACTACTTCTTCGAACAGCTGACGGCGGAAGCCGACCCTCGCTCGCTCGAAGGCAAGGCCCACTTGGCGACGCTTGCTGCGCCCTTGATCGACAAAGTACCGGGGGCCAACCTTAAAGCCTTGATGCGCGCACGGCTCAGTGAAATCACTGGCCTGAGTAGCGAGGCCATGAACCAGTTGGCGCAGCAGGCGCCCGCGAATACATCGCAAGGCTCAGGGATGGGCGCCCACGGGGCTTTCGAGCCGCCTGATGACTATGCACCGGCCTACCTGGATGCCCCTGCCCCGTTACCGGAGCAGCAATGGCAACCGCCCCAGGTGGGAAGCAAAAAGCGCGACGGCAAAACCTGGGGCCGTGGCGGCCAGCGGCGCGAGTTCGAACCCAGGGCACCGCGTATTCCTACCACGGTGGAGACGCTCACCCTGGGGGCACTGCGTACGCTGCTGCACTACCCGCAGTTGGCGGCAAAAGTTGAAGATGCCAGTCACCTGGCCGATGAAGATCATGTACACGCGCAGTTGCTGGTGGCGCTGCTTGAGGCCTTGCAGAAGAACCCTCAGCAGCGCTCGCTGCAACTGATTGCACGGTGGCACGGCACGGACCAAGGGCGCCTTTTACGCGCTTTGGCCGAGAAAGAATGGTTGATCGACGCCGATAACCTTGAACAACAGTTTTTCGACACCATTTCTAGTCTGTCCGCGCGGCAACGTGAGCGCAGCCTGGAAAAATTGATTCAAAAGGCAAGGCTGGGCGACTTGGATGCAGAGGAAAAAAACCTGCTGCGCGAATTGCTTAGCCGCAACGCAAACGCACAAAACCCGACCTCAACTGGCGCGTGAGGTCCTAGCTCGGGTATAATCCTCGGCTTGTTTTTTGCCCGCCAAGACCTTCAGTGGATAGGGTGTTATGTCCGGAAAAGCGCAACAACAATCTCGTATCAAAGAGTTGATCACCCGTGGTCGTGAGCAGGGTTACCTGACTTACGCCGAGGTCAACGACCACCTGCCTGAGGATATTTCAGATCCGGAGCAGGTGGAAGACATCATCCGCATGATCAATGACATGGGGATCAACGTATTCGAGACTGCCCCGGATGCGGATGCCCTGTTGTTGGCCGAGGCCGACACCGACGAGGCTGCCGCCGAGGAAGCCGCCGCTGCGTTGGCCGCTGTTGAAACCGATATCGGTCGCACCACAGACCCAGTGCGCATGTACATGCGTGAAATGGGTACCGTGGAGCTGCTCACCCGCGAAGGCGAGATCGAAATCGCCAAGCGTATCGAAGAAGGTATTCGTGAAGTCATGGGCGCTATCGCTCACTTCCCGGGTACCGTCGACCATATCCTGAGCGAATACGATCGTGTAACCACCGAAGGTGGCCGCCTGTCGGACGTCCTCAGCGGTTACATCGACCCGGATGACGCCATTGCCAGCCCTTCGGACGCACCGGTTCCCGTGGACCCGAAAGCAGTCGCCGCCGCTAAAGACGACGAGGACGAAGAAGAAGACGCCAGCACCGACGAAGAAGACGAAGTTGAAAGCGGCCCCGACCCCGTTATTGCGCAACAGCGCTTTGGCGCGGTAGCGGACCAGCTGGAAGTCACTCGCAAGGCCCTGAAAAAGCACGGTCGCGCCAACAAGGAAAGCGTAGCGGCGATGCTGCTGCTGGCCGAGTTGTTCATGCCGATCAAGCTGGTGCCCAAGCAGTACGAAGTGCTGGTCGAGAAAGTCCGCGGCGCCCTGGATCGCGTTCGTACCCAAGAGCGCGCAATCATGCAGTTGTGCGTCCGGGACGCCCGCATGCCCCGCGCCGACTTCCTTCGCCTGTTCCCTGGCAACGAGGTTGACCAAGGCTGGAGCGAGTTCCTGGCCAAGGGCAAGGCTAAGTACGCCGAAGCACTCGGTCGCGTACAGGCCGACGTCCAGCGTTGCCAGCAGAAGCTGATCGACCTTGAAGCTGAGACCGGCTTGAACGTCGCGGAAATCAAGGACATCAACCGTCGCATGTCCATCGGCGAGGCCAAGGCCCGTCGCGCCAAGAAAGAAATGGTCGAGGCGAACCTGCGTCTGGTGATCTCCATCGCCAAGAAGTACACCAACCGTGGCCTGCAATTCCTGGACTTGATCCAGGAGGGCAACATCGGCTTGATGAAGGCGGTGGATAAATTCGAATACCGGCGTGGTTACAAGTTCTCTACCTACGCTACGTGGTGGATTCGCCAGGCCATTACCCGCTCCATCGCTGACCAGGCGCGCACCATCCGTATTCCGGTGCACATGATCGAGACGATCAACAAGCTCAACCGTATTTCCCGGCAGATGCTCCAGGAAATGGGTCGCGAGCCAACGCCTGAGGAGTTGGGCGAGCGCATGGAGATGCCTGAGGACAAAATCCGTAAGGTATTGAAGATCGCCAAAGAGCCGATCTCCATGGAAACGCCTATTGGCGACGATGAAGACTCCCACCTGGGCGACTTCATCGAGGATTCCACCATGCAGTCCCCGATCGACGTGGCAACGGTTGAAAGCCTCAAGGAAGCGACCCGCGAAGTCCTGTCCGGCCTTACCGCCCGCGAAGCCAAAGTGCTGCGTATGCGCTTCGGTATCGACATGAACACTGACCACACCCTTGAGGAAGTGGGCAAGCAGTTCGACGTGACCCGCGAGCGTATCCGCCAGATCGAAGCCAAGGCCCTGCGCAAGCTGCGCCACCCTACCCGAAGTGAACACCTGCGTTCGTTCCTGGATGAGTAAGCCACACGCGTAAGCTGCGTTACACGAAACCCCAGGCCTGGCCTGGGGTTTTCGTCTCCGCGTGTTTTAGGGTGTTTAGGTAAGCGGCAGCACCAATCCAAACGCTATTTCAGATAGCACCCAACCCCAACCCCCGTTATAATCGCCCTCCTCTAAAGGGCCTATAGCTCAGTTGGTTAGAGCAGAGGACTCATAATCCTTTGGTCCACGGTTCGAGTCCGTGTGGGCCCACCAACTTCAAAGCCGCGCATTGCGCGGCTTTTTTGTGTCCGGTTGGATTGCTGCGGATAGAGTCCTGTGGTGCGAAGGTACGGAATGGTGGAGCGCTGGTATGTTGGGTACACATGCGGAGCAAACCAAGCTAGGCAGCCAACCTCAAAATTTTCCAAACCGAAAGCAAGACTGAGTCGCCAAACTCGATAAGCTGCCCAACGAACCCTAGATCACCTTGACGATGCGTCAACCGCGCCACAAACTATACGCAGATAACGTACATAAAATGAAAGCAGTGTTTGTTGAGCTTCCCCCGTTTCAGCGGTACCGGCTGGACTATCTGAATGACGATGCCTTTCGTGCTTTCCAGACCGTCCTAATTGAGAATCCCGAAGCGGGCAATGTGATCCAAGGAACAGGTGGCTTACGTAAAATCCGCTTCGCCGATGAGAAGCGCCAGAAGGGCAAGCGTGGGGGCATTCGGATCATTTATTACTGGTGGCTGAGTGGCGCACAGTTCTGGTTATTTACCATCTATGGTAAGGACATCCAAGACGACCTGAGCGAGGCGCAGAAGAAGATTCTCAAGAAGCTGTTAGACACCGAAATTGAGGCGAGGAACGAACCATGAAACGTGACATTTTTGCTGAACTGGTCGAAGGCTTTGAAGCCTTGGCCGATGAGCATCAGGGGAAGCTCACATTGCGCTCCCACAAAGCACGACTCAACGAGCTGCCAGAAGTCAGTGCCGATGAGCTGGTCGGCATTCGCCAACAGCTCAACATGTCCCGCCCGGTCTTCGCGATGTATCTGCGCACCAATACCCGCACCCTAGAAAACTGGGAACAAGGCCGTGCCAAACCAAATGCCCAAGCTGCAACCCTGATCCGCCTCGTACAAAAATATCCAGAAACCGTAGAGCACTTGGCGGCGCTGGCATGATTGCCCGGAGATGAGTGGTAGCCAGTCGAACCAGATCAACTAGGCGAGAAAGCCGTAAGAGTAGTAGTTAGAGGTTAGATGAAAGAGTGATCTCACCCAGCATCAGTGGACAGGGGTTTAAGCACTCATCCGAGCCTCGAAGGCTAGCGGGCTGATATGCCCCAGCGAGCTATGTCGCCGCTGGCGGTTGTAGTCTATCTCGATATATTCGAACACGGCTTCACGTATCTGAGCACGACCGCTGAATCGCTCGCCATGGATGCATTCAATCTTCAAACTGTGGAAGAAGCTCTCCGCGCACGCGTTGTCGTAGCAGTTGCCCTTAGCGCTCATGCTGCATTTGAGTTGATGAGCGACGATCAATTGCTGGTAAGCCGCCGAGCAGTATTGGCTGCCACGATCGCTATGTACGATCACACCTTGAGGCTGTTTACGCCGCCACAATGCCATGCGCAAGGCATCGCAGACCAGCTCGGCAGTCATACGCTCACTTACGGCCCAACCAATCACCATTCGGGAATATAGGTCGATAACCATTGCCAGATAAAGCCAACCCTCATCGGTGTGCAGATAGGTGATATCACCTACCCATTTCTGGTTCGGTGCTGAGGCAGAGAAGTCCTGATTGAGGAGATTCGCGGCTACAGGCAACGTGTGGCGCGAGTAAGTGGTGGCCTTGTACTTCCTGGCGGCTTTGGCACGTAGCCCTTGCCTGCGCACCGAAGCGGCAACGGTCTTGCGATTACAGGGCCGCCCGGCGTCTTGCAGGTCGTACCACAACCGTGGCGCTCCGCTCCGGCCTTTACGAGCAACGAATGCATGGGCAACCTGTTTGTCCAATTCAACACTTCGTTGCAGACGCACTGATGCCCCACATGAGCGCCAGGTGTAGTAGCCACTACGGGCAACGCCCAGCACACGACACATGGCTTTGATCGAGAAATGCGGCGTTTGCGCCTGTATGAAGGCGTACTTCACTTGAGGTTCCTGGCAAAGTACGCGGCGGCCTTTTTTACGATGGCCAATTCCTCTGCCTGCTCAGCCAACTGCCGCTTGAGCCGTGCATTCTCTTCGGCCAGCGACTGCTCGCGCTCGGTATTGTCCTCGGCCTGATGCTTCTTGCTTTTCCAGCCATAAAGCTGTGACGCATGAAGGCTGAGCTGCTCGGCAGCCTTGCTCATGCCGATGCGATCGGCCAAGGCCAGGGCTTCATCTTTGTAGGTCTGCGAGTGCCGGATACGGGTCTGCCTCATCGTCTTTGCTTGGCTTGCCATGGTTCTCCTCGTTATAGTGTATCGCTTAACGGGGTGTCCACTTGGGCTGGGTAAGATCAATCAGTGGTCATAAGTCGATGCAGATGCTGAAGAGTGAACAAGCCCCATGAAAGATAGGACACCGTTTCCCCCTTACGATAAGGGATAGGCAAACGGTTATGTTTATGACTAACAGCAACGATAAGAGTGGGGAGCTTTTGGGCCAGGAGCGGCGACGCCGCTGGAGCCCAGAGCAAAAACTGGCCATGGTTCGCGAGAGTCTTGAGCCGGGGCAAAGCGTTTCGGTGGTGGCTCGGCGCAATGGCATCAATGCCAACCAGCTGTTCCTGTGGCGCAAGCTGTATCAGGACGGCAGCCTGTCGGCGGTCAGTGCTGGCGAAGCTGTGGTGCCTGCCTCCGAGTTGAGCGATGCGCTCAAGCAGATCGGTGAACTGCAGCGGATGCTGGGCAAGAAAACGATGGAAGCAGAAATCCTCAAAGAGGCCGTGGAGATCGCCCGGTCGCGAAAATGGATTGCGCACTCACCCTTGTTGCCGGGGGACGACCAGTGAAGCTGGTCAGCGAATGTCTCGGTGTAGCGCGCTCGCAATTAACGGTTCGAATCAAGCAATCGGTATCGCCCAAAGTACGGCGACGCAGGCCTGTGGACGATGTTGATCTGGTAGCTGAAATCCAGCAACAGGTCAGTGAACTCCCCAGCTATGGCTACTGTCGTGTCTGGGGATTGCTGCGTCGCGCCCGTGAAACGCAGCTGCTGCCAGCGATCAACGTGAAGCGGGTTTACCGGGTGATGCGTGACCACAATCTTCTGCTTGAACGCCGGATCAAACAGCCCGGCGTGCCACGTCGGCACGAAGGCCGTATCGCCGTGAAAACCAGCGACACACGTTGGTGCTCGGACGGCTTTGAGTTCCGCTGCGAGGACGGCGCCAAACTGAGCGTGACCTTCGCCCTCGATTGCTGTGATCGCGAAGCCATCGGCTGGGTTGCGAGCCCGACCGGTTACAGCGGCGATGATATCCGCGACTTGATGCTGGAAAGCGTGGAGAAGCGTTTCGGCGATCAGTTGCCCGCGACGCCGGTGCAATGGCTCAGCGATAACGGTTGCGCCTACACCGCCGAACAGACGCGCCTGTTTGCTCGGCAGATCGGTTTGCAGCCGGTGACCACGCCCGTGCGTAGCCCGCAGAGCAACGGCATGGCCGAGAGTTTCGTGAAGACGATCAAGCGTGATTACGTGGCGCACATGCCCAAGCCGGATCGGGAAACGGCGCTGCGTAACCTGGCGATTGCCTTCGAACACTACAACGAGCAGCATCCGCACAGCGCTTTGAAATATCGCTCGCCGAGGGAGTTCAGGCGCTCGGCGGCAGCATCAATTTAACGGGGAGTAGGTGTCCGGTTTGGTAGGGGCAAGTCCAGGTCCGAAGGTACGAAATCGATACAGCGCATAGCGCAAGATGTAACGATCAGATGTGAAATTCTTTACCTGCTTGTATCTAATGGATATTGTGACCACATTCGCATCTCCGCTAGCTACCACAGCTTCCAAGCTCAGAAATGAGCGCCGAGTCCCTACCTATAGGTACCCACAACCCGTCAATGGGCACCTTCACGCTGGTCAGGGTGGGCATGAGCACTCATACCGCAAAGGATTGAAAAATAGACATGAAGCCCTCTGCTCATCGAATTACGACCTGCTTAAGACTCTTCCGCCCGACCTTCTTCGCCGAATGCTCGGAGCTGGAGGAGGCTCGAATGTTTAGGATTTGAGATGGCTACTCTGAATCCTTTGCTTCGTATGGCTACAATCGCTGGAGTTGAGGTCGCCGTCAGGCTTCACATCTCCAGAGGTGACAATCTCGATGCCCGTGACGGGAGCGGCTGTACTCCTTTAATGCTCGCCGCAGCCCGCAAGAAAAAGGGGGTTCTTCGTTTACTGCTGGATGCAGGTGCTAGCCTGGAACTTATCGATGCTGAAGGCCGAAGCGCGCTCGCTCATGCGTTGAAAGGAGGCTGTCCAGAATGTATCGCAATATTGGAAAGTCTTCCTCGGCCGGAGGAGCTCAATCAAGGGGGTGATGGAGCTGGCCCTCTGGATTTAGGTCCAGGCTCAATGCTTCTCTCGGAAGCTATGCCTGCAGTAATACAAAGCTCCTATGAATTCGATACTACGGCTTTGGAACCAACAGTTGAGGAGCCTACAGGCTCCGGGATAGCAGGTGAGTTCAAGCATCTCGGTGTACTTGGAGCGATTGAAGTCTTGAGTCCTTTCCCCGACTACTTTTATGGTTCGAACGCCCCAGCACACATTCTGGAGCTCGACGATCAGCCTCTAGAGTCGGGGTTCGAAAATCTCTGGGAGGCTGAATCTGAGACAGACGCCCCGACTGGGAATGACTCTATTGCCCCCAGCGTCACCGAGCTGCAGGTGCTTATCGGTCTCCATAAGGCGATTGATACAGACGAAAGCTGGGACGACATCGAACTATTCCTTCCTGAACGATCCCTGCCCCTCGTGCGTGAACACGATGAGGGAATCCGAGGCATGCTATTTCAAGGCATACGGGAAGGATGGGTCCCAGAGGGAGCCCTTATAGAGCTATGTCTCCGGCCAGACGGATCTCGCAATGAGGAGTTTGAAAACCTACTTCACTTTGTTCTGAACGATCTCAGTGTTCGGATCTATGAAGAAGGCCTGGATAACTCCTCTTTCCTGGGCACCCCCACAAGCGACGAAGAGCATTTACTGGCCGAGGTATTGGGATATACGAAGGATCTGGCTTCTGGCAAAAACGACCCCCTACGACACTACGTCAAGTCGTTCAAGGCTAAGCTACTTCGAGCCGATGAGGAGATTGCTTTAGGCAAAGAGATGGAGGAGGCCGAAAGTCTCGCCCTCGATGCTCTTTCATCATGGCCGTATGGTCTTGCGCGCACTTTTGAGGCAGCGGAAAAAGTTGTAAGCGGGGAGGCAGATTACGAAACGTTCAGTTCTGGGAAGGATGCCTCGTCGGATGCCGAAGCCAAATTCGATAGTGCGTTGCTTGACGATGATGCTGATGAAGAAGAGGAGCTTGAACCGGACGCGGCAGCCTTTGTGGCAGCTGTTTCTGAAGCACGGTTGGCTGTTGGCGACCAAGCAAAAGTCCGAGTTGCTTTAGGCAACGCTGGCTTGCTCCGGGGGTTCTTGCTGGAGCTCTCGAAATGCTCCGACACTGATCCTATAAGCTCCTTATTTTCTACTGCTATTCGTCGCCAAGAGGCTGCTCGCGAGAAGATGATCCTCGCCAATCTTCGGCTGGCGTTTTCTATCGCTAGAAAATACCTGTGGTCAGACATTCCGCTCGATGACTTGGTGCAGGAAGGGAATATCGGCTTGATGAAGGCTGTAGAGCGTTTCGATTGGAGGAAAGGTTTCAGGTTCTCCACTTACGCTACTTGGTGGATTCGGCAACAAATTTCGCGCTCTATTGCCAATACAGCGCGTGCCATTCGAGTTCCGTTACATATGCAGGAGCTGGCCCGCAAGACCCTCAAGGAGCGGGCCGAACTGGAGGGGCGCACAGGGAAAGTAGAGACCGAGCGGGAGATATCTATTCGTTCCGGAATCCCGTTGGAGAAGCTCAAACTTCTGCTGAGCACAGTTACGGAGATCACCAGTCTCGACGATTTTCTCCCTAACTCCGACATACCATTGGTGCAGGTCGTTCCGGAAGTGGAAACGTCTGATCCGGCTTTGGCCGCAGAACATGCCTCCCTCCGAGCCATTCTTCTCGAATTGATCAACGGTCTCGATCAGCGTTCTGCTGACGTTGTCATGTTCCGTTTTGGCCTGGGGCAAGAAGATGCGATGACTTTGGAGGAGATAGGAAGCCGGTTTGAAGTTACCCGCGAGCGCATAAGGCAAATCGAGTCGAAAGCCCTGAAAAAGCTGTCTACCCCAGCCAAGAGGGACAATCTTCGCCCTTATATCGGCGATCACTTTGACATATCTCACGTAGGCGACTTGCTTCACCCAGAGATGACCTCCATTCTTTCCGCTTCTAAGCGAGCGAACATGAAAGAATTCGACAGTAGCTCGCCCGAAGATGCCGAGGTAGAGCCTGATGATTTGGCTGAGGCACCATCCCAAGAATTGTCGTCGGAGCGCGCCCTTTTGTCTTAGGGCTCATCATTTTGCCTAGAGTTGATTACCTCAAATGAACGAGAGAACTAGAAGTGCGCCGCCGAGAGCCGGCGCGATGCTTGAGGCGCTCCGGGGGCTTGGATACACAACTGCTACAGCGCTGGCAGATGTTATAGATAACGGTATATCTGCCGGGGCGTCCAATATCCATGTGCGGTTTGACTGGGCTAGTGAACGCAGCAAGATTTCGATTTTGGATGATGGTCGAGGAATGAGCGACTCTGAGCTTGAGTCTGCAATGACCCTCGGTGCAAGGAATCCGCTTGAAGAGCGTTCTGCTTCAGATCTTGGCCGCTTTGGTATGGGGTTGAAAACAGCGTCTTTTTCACAGTGCCGTCGCCTTACCGTCGTTTCCAAGACGTTAAATGAACAAGCCTCCTGCCTGCGGTGGGATTTGGACGCAATTGCTGCTGCACCAGATCTTGGCTGGATAATGTTTGAAGGGCCTGCTAATGGCTCCGAGGCATCGATTACTTCAATGAGTTCGGCAACCTCCGGAACGCTTGTTTTGTGGGAATGCCTAGATCGGATCGTCACACCAGGCTACAGTCTAGATCACTTCGCTGACCTTATAGATGATGTGGAAATGCGGCTGGCGATGGTTTTCCATCGGTTTCTTGAGGGACCGACCCCCTCCCTGCAACTGTTTATAAACGACCAGAAGGTGAACCCTTGGGACCCCTTTATGATTGGGCATCCTGCTAAGCCTTGGCATTCGCCTGTAGCCAAAATCTCGCTGAACTCAGGGGCAGTCGAGGCGCAATGTCATGTTCTCCCCCATAAGGATCGACTCTCTGAGGAGGAGTTTCGTGGAACAGGCGGTCCGGAAGGCTGGACTTCCCAGCAGGGTTTCTACGTATATCGGAACCGCCGTCTCCTTCTCGCTGGTGGTTGGCTGGGCCTTGGACAAGGACGGGCCTGGAATCGAGAGGAATCGCATCGGCTTGCACGGATAAGGCTGGATATCCCTAACACTGCGGATGCTGATTGGAAAATCGACGTTAAAAAATCGACTGCCAGGCCCCCGGTAACTGTTAGGGCTTGGCTCACTAAGCTGGCTGAGGATACGAGAGGGAGAGCCCGAAGGGTGTTCGCTTTCCGTGGCGCGTCGATGCCTGTCTCGGCCGGCCCTCCGCTTGAGCAAGCATGGCGGGTTGAGAGGCTCAAAGATGGCGTGCGCTATCGCATCGACAATGGCCACCCCGCGGTAGCGGCCGTCATCGAAGCCGTTGGTGCTCGCGCTGATCTTGTCCGAGCGATGCTTCGCCTCGTTGAGGAGACAGTGCCAGTCCAGCGCATCTGGTTGGATACTGCGGAAAACAAGGAAACGCCTAGAACCGATTTTGAGGGAGAGCCGAATGCCGCCGTCATTGAAGTCGCAAGCGTCTTTTTTAATGACTTGAGGGATCGCAAAGGGTTGAGCCTCGAAGAGGCGCGCAAGTCGATGCTCAGAACCGTTCCATTTCAAAAATACCCAGCGCTGGTCGCCAAATTGGGAGGGTCGGAATGACTTCAGCGGAAGAGGCAGCAGCGCAAATAGAGCTGTTGGAAAACGTTATAGCTACTGCACAGCGGTTGGTGAAGGCAGAGAAGGATAAGTCAAAAGTTACGCCTGCTTTCATCGCTGAAAAGGTCAAGCTTGCGACGGCAATGTTTGCGGAAGAATCCTTTCCTGATGTGGATGAAGGAAAAGCGGTTGTTACGTTGATTCAGCGCTTCAGTCATTGGGTTGGCAAAGCGACCACACTTAAGGACAACACCGGTCATTTTGACTGGCTCACTTCTGCCCGCAAACAAGATTGGCACTACTGGAGGCGCTACGGAGACTACTTGGAGTCGAAACTTTCGGATACGGTTGTCGAAGGGCTCGATGAGGCTACTGACGACATACTTGGTCTACTGGAAGACCCTTTGCGCGAAGATAGCTGGGATAGGAGAGGTCTTGTCGTCGGGCACGTCCAGTCGGGCAAAACCAGCAACTACTCAGGGCTTATATGTAAGGCGGCTGATGCGGGCTACAAAATTATCATCGTGCTCGCGGGTATGCATAACAATCTGCGTTCGCAAACACAGATGCGATTAGAAGAAAGTTTTCTTGGTTATGAAACGACCGTTGATCGTGATCCCGGAATGCCTATTGGGGTGGCAGAATTTGGAGAGGATTTAAAGACTAATTCAGCCACTACGCGAGCCGAAAATGGAGACTGGGCCTGTCAGATTTTTTGTGTGCGGGCCGGTAACGGCCTGCCGTTAGGCAAGCCATGCTTTACCAGGTCGGCCTGATAAATCGATCTCCGTACAGAACCGCGAACTGATTCATCGCGTTTTTCCAATCATGGGCTGCGTTGCCCCATTTGGCCGTGATATTGCGTAACCCCAGCCAGATCAGCTTGGTCGCGGCCTCGTCGGTCGGGAAGTGACCTCGGGTTTTAATGATCTTACGCAACTGCGCATTGATGCTCTCGATGGCGTTGGTCGTATAGATCACTTTGCGGATGGCAGGCGGGAACACAAAGAAGGGAATCACTCGATCCCACGCGCGTCGCCAAGCCGCCACGACTGTGGGGTACTGCTTGCCCCAGGGCCCATGTTCAAAGGCATCCAGCGCCTGCTCGGCCGCTTCGGCGGTGACCGCCCGATAGATCGGCTTAAGTGCCTTGGCCAATTCGCGGCGCTTATCCCAGGCCGCGTAATCAAGGCTGTTGCGGATTAAATGAACAATGCAGGTCTGCAAGGTCGTCTTTGGAAACACGGCGCTGAGGGCTTCTGGCATGCCCTTGAGGCCATCCGTCACCGCGATCAACACGTCTTCGACGCCGCGTGTCTTGAGGTCGTTGAAGACCTTCATCCAAAACTTGGCGCCTTCCGTGGTTTCGATCCAGATGCCAAGGATATCGCGGGTTCCGTTGGGCAATACACCCAGCGCCAGGTAGATCGCCTTGTTACGGACCAGCCCCTCTTCACGGATTTTGACCCGCAGGGCATCGAAGAAAATAACGGGATACATCGGCTCCAGGGGCCGCTGTTGCCACGCGCCGATCTCTGCCATGACCTCGTCAGTTACAGAGCTGATGAAGTCCGGCGACACGTCCGTGCCGTACTGCTCGCAAAGAAACGCACGGATCTCTCTGACGGTCATGCCACGGGCATACATGGCGATGATCTTGTCGTCAAAACCGGTGTAACGTCGCTCGTGCTTGGGAATCAGGATGGGGGAGAAACTGCCATCTCGATCACGCGGAATCTCCAGCCGAATCGGGCCATCGCCGGTTAGAACCGTCTTGCCGCTTTTACCATTGCGCTGGTTGGTTTCATCCTCCGGCCGCTGCGCGCCCGATGGATAGCCCAGATGGTGACCGAGTTCGGCACTCAGGGCGCGCTCGATCAAGGCTTTCTTAAACGCCGCAGAGGCCATCTCGATGGCATCAGCGGTCATCAACCCTTCACCGAAAGACTCAAGCAGCTCTTTCGGGATTTTGGGCAGATCTCTCAGTGGTTGGCGCGCAGGTTTCTTTTTGGTCGGCATACATGCTCCTTTTGCTCATGTTATGCCCGAACACAAAATTTCTGACAGTCCCTGGAGACTTCAATAAAGCTATTGCCAAGCACTTTCACGGAATTTCGCCTGAAGAGCGACCCTGGCTATTTGTGGTTAAGAAGCAAAAAACTGTTCTGACCGCTTTGCTTGATTGGATTCAGAAGCGTGTCGCCGATAGCAGCGATTCGAGCAATGGTCGCAAGTTGGTGACGAAGCTGCCTCTCTTGGTTATTGATGATGAGGCTGATAACGCCTCAGTGGATACAGGGGAGCAAATATTTGATGATGAAGGCTCCCCCGATGAAGAACATCAACCGAAGACCCTCAACGGTCTTATTCGCCAAGTACTTCACTCGTTTACGCGCAAAGCCTACGTCGGTTACACAGCTACACCTTTCGCCAACATTTTCATTCATCACAAAGGGACGACGGTTAAGGAAGGGCCAGACCTATTTCCAAGATCATTCATCATCAACCTTGCGGCTCCTTCCAACTATGTAGGGCCTGCCCGCATGTTTGGGAAGATGACCAAGGAGGGTCGCAAGGGCGCGCTACCGCTTTCTCGAGACATTCTTGATCACTATGATCCTGAAAGTGATTCGGGGTGGATGCCACCGAAACACAAAAAAACGCACGTCCCTACCTACCACGGACAGGAGCTCATCCCTCCGTCATTGAACGAAGCTGTATGTGCTTTTGTGCTGGCCTGTGCTGTTCGCGAGCTGCGTAACCAAAAAGATCAGCACAGCTCCATGTTGGTTCATGTGACTCGCTACGTAGACGTGCAGAATCACGTGCGGGAGCAGATCGAAGAAGCAGTGCGCCGTATGCGACAAAAAATCACCAGAGGCTTTGGTGCGGATGACTTGTTAAGTCAGCTTCGCTCGCTCTGGGATAGAGACTTCCTTCCGACTAGAGATCAAGTGTTGGAGTTGTCGTCTGTCGAAGAGCATCCGCCAACCATGCCGAGCTGGGATGACATAATAACGATTTTGCCTAATGTGCTTGCTGACATTCAAGTCAGGTCAATCAATGGAACCGCTAAGGACGCGCTCGACTATGCAACGCTTGGTGCTGCACTGAAAGTTATTGCGATAGGCGGCGATAAGCTTGCTCGAGGACTTACCTTAGAAGGGTTGTGCGTAAGCTACTTTGTTCGTACTACAAAAATGTACGACACGCTCATGCAAATGGGCCGTTGGTTCGGCTACCGCCCCGGTTATTTGGACCTGTGTCGTTTGTATACGTCATCTGATTTGGTTAGTTGGTTCTGTCACATCGCCGATGCGTCGGAAGAGCTTAGGGATGAGTTTGATTTTATGGCCGAAGCCAAGCTAACTCCAGAGCAGTACGGACTAAAAGTAATGTCGCATGAGGTGCTCACGGTCACCTCTCCGTTGAAGATGCGTAACTCGCAGACACTCTCATTGAGCTACAGCGGTACGCGACCGCAGACAATTCTTTTTCATCGCAACGCTCGAATCCAACAGCAGAATCTCGACGCCACTGACGCGCTTATTGAGTCCCTTTCAGGCCCAAGTATAGTGCCTAAATATGGCAGAAACGGTGAGTCCGACTCGTGGCCAAATGCTCGCCTTTGGAAAGACGTCGATGCGTCTAAGGTGCTCTCCTTTCTAGAGGCTTACACGACCCATCCAAATGCTACCAGTGCCAAGGCTGCTCTTTTGTCCGAGTTCATAACGAAAATGGTCGATATTGGACAGTTGAGTAGGTGGAGCGTTGCGCTATTGGGTGGGGGGAATGGGGTTGGCGACGAGCACACGTTCCCGGGCGGCGTACCGTCAAAAAACTTCTCCATTCGCAAGACTGAAGACCCTGATAATCCAGAGAAATTAGACCCTAGTAATTTTGCTATTGGAGTGCTCACCGATCCGAAGGACGAAGGAGTCGATATTGGTGATGATGTATGGCGCGAAGCTCTGGCTTTGACTCGTGCGGCTTGGAAGCCAGAGCCTGCTCGAGGCAGAGATACAATCCCGAATTTTCCCAGCGGTAAGGGCATTCGCGAAGCTCGCGGAAAGCTGGGCGGTGAGGCTGATCGAGGGGTCCTGATGCTCTATCCGCTTACTCCATACTTCTATAAGGACAAAAGTTCCAAAAGGCCTATTGTTCCTGGCTGGACGAAGCCAATTATGGCTTTTGCCATCGCATTTCCCGCAAGCAAGAACACGATAAGCGTGGAATATGAGGTCAATCTCCTTTATTGGATGCAGGAATATGGCCCGTCTGAGTGAAGAGTTTTTGTTGGCATGGTCATCGCTCTCAGGTAACGAGTCGTTACCTGGATGGAACGCCATTTCTCTGCCTCCTGCCGGCCCTGTGGAAGTACAAGCTGGTCGACGTTCTCCGACGAACTCGGAGGCCGTTCTGTTCTGCTTTCCGTATGCCGCGCTCGCTCTATCTGAGAAGCTTCCCGAGGGGAACGGATTCTCGCTCGAAAGGACAGACTCGATTGCAGGTATGGGCGCGAGGTTAGCGCTCAGCCGCAGATCGGAAGGCAGCCCGGAGTTGTTCGCCTCGATGGTGTGCGACATCGTCGGGGCACTGGATGAGGCAGTGGCTGGCGGTGACTCAGAGGCAAGGTTGTTACGTGTATTAATCGGACGGGTAATTGCTTGGCAACGATTTATGTTACGAGGACACCCCTATCTTGGAGCTGAAGCGGAGCTTGGATTAGCGGGAGAACTCACATTTTTGACCATGTTGCTGGATTTGAACATCACATCGGATCTGGTGCTGAGCGCTTGGGTGGGGCCTGATGATGCTCCGCAAGACTTTTTACTAGGATATGGGGCCGTTGAGGTCAAGGCTACGATGTCCTCCTCGGGGTTGCCTGTAAAGATAGGTTCGCTAGAGCAATTAGATGACACTGTTGCATCGCCATTATTTCTTGCCGCTCTGAGATTTGCGCCGAGACAGGAAGGACTCAGCGTGCCCGAGATAATCTCAGGAGTTGAGCACCGACTCAGCGGTGATTCTGGTGCAGTGAATATCTTTCGGGAAAAACTCTTGGCTGCCGGCTATACCGATGCCCACTCAAGCAAATACACCCGCAAATTTGAACTGAGAGAAATTCGAGTTCTTTCCGTGTCGGAGGGCTTTCCACGCCTTACTCCCGGGGCCGTCCCCAATGGAGTAATGCGAGCTCTTTACGAAATCAACCTGGACCATGCTAGAGACTTCCTCTCGGATCTCGACGCGGCTCTGGAGCTTCTAGGAGTTATCGCATGACGCTTGATGAATTTCTCGCTGAGACCAAGGGCGAGATCGCAGTGCAGATGAATGAGGGATCCCCTTTCGCTGAGCTTGTTTTCGCAGAAGTAGTTATGCAGCACCTTGTTGATGCTGGAATGACTTTCGAGCCAGTGATTTGCCACTTCCAAGGAAAGATTGGCAATGCCAATTTGCGTCTTAGCGGATACGCAATGTCTGAGGACGCAGACCAGCTCGACTTATTCGTGAGCCTTTATGAGGGGTTCGACGTACTAAGCTCTATCTCCGACCAAGATGCGAAGACCGCTGCAGCTCAGTGTGTACGTTTCCTGGAGTTGTGTGCTGCAGGAAGAATTGCGGATAAGCTGGATCCCTCCAGCGACGTCCACTCGTTGGCATTAACCATCAGAGAGATTTACGACGAGCTTGAGCAGGTTCGTGTTTACGTCCTTACGGATGGGATTGCCAAGTCGAAGAGTTTCAAATCCAGAGATGTTGGTGGTAAAGATGTAAAACTTGAAGTCATGGATATCGAGCGCCTGTTCCGTCACAAGTCGGAAGGAAAGCCGCGTGACGAGCTGGTGATTGACTTCAAAGAGGTTTCTGGATCGCCATTGCCCTGCGTTTTCGTACCGGGGGAAACTGGTGATTATGATTACGCGCTGACTGCTATCCCAGGCGAGGCACTTCGATTTGTGTATGAGAAGTTCGGGCCGCGCCTGCTGGAAGCAAACGTCCGCTCTTTTTTGAGCGTCAAGGCCAAAGGCGTAAATGCCGGGCTACAGAATACTCTTCGAAATGCGCCGGAGAGGTTCATGGCCTACAACAACGGGATAGTCTTAGTTGCCGATGAGATGCGGCTTGATCGTGCTAGCGACGGTTCGCCTGGAATTGTTTGGCTCCGTGGTATGCAAATTGTAAACGGTGGTCAGACTACCGCCTCTATTTTTTTTGCGAAGAAGAAGTACTCTGATACAGATCTGACCAAGGTTCGTGTTCCCGCAAAGATCATTGTTATGAAAGAGGCGGACCCCGCAAAAGAAGAGGCGCTCGTCTCCGATATCTCGCGTTATGCGAATAGTCAAAATTCGGTTCGCCAATCAGATCTTTCAGCTAACAAGCCTTTCCATGTTGATGTGGAGCGACTGTCCCTTTCAGTTTATTGCCCAAATGGGACTGGAAGGTGGTTCTATGAACGAGCCGCTGGCAGCTACAATACTCTTCTCGCACGGGAGGGCGTGACTCCGGCGAAGCTGCGAGTCTTGAAAGATTCCGTGCCCGCTGGAAGACGAATCACCAAAACCGAACTGGCAAAGTACTTCATGGCTTGGGACGGACAGCCAGATGTAGTAAGCCTCGGCTCGCAGAAATGCTTTGACCGATTCATGTCGAGCATGGCTGATTCAGAAGCCGGATGGGGGGCGCATGCTCCTGACGTCACTTATTTCAAATCGATTGTTGCCAAGACTCTTCTGTTCAAAACGGTCCATAAGGCCGCGCGACCTTTGGTTCCGGCATTTCTCGCAAACGTCGCAGCCTATACCGTTGCATTAATATCCAAGTCCTACGGCGAGTGGTTTGACCTCGATCGTATCTGGAGCCGACAAGCGGTATCACCTCAACTTGTAGAGCAAGCAAAGATTTGGGCTCGCGAGGTCTACGACCGTCTCCATGAAACTGCAAATGGAAAAATGATTTCCGAGTGGGCGAAGCGTCCGGAGTGTCTTGAGGCCATGTTCTCTCGACCTTTCTCCTCGCCAGTTATTGATATTCCAGAAGCGCGCCGGGGAGGCCAGTGACGGATATCGTCGATGCACCCTCCCGGAGTCGCATGATGTCCGGGATACGGGGAAAGAATACCAAGCCAGAAATTCTTGTGAGAAGGGCTCTCTTCAAGGTTGGTTTCCGCTTTCGATTACATCGCAGAGATTTGCCAGGTGCCCCCGATATCGTGCTGCCGAAATGGAAGGTCGCAATCTTTGTACATGGTTGCTTTTGGCACCTGCATTCCGGATGCGCAAACGCGAAAATTCCAGCTACTCGTACGGAGTTCTGGGCGGCGAAGCTTGGTGCCAACGTCGAGAGGGATCGGAAAGCTGTTATACGCCTGGCTGAGACAGGATGGAGAGTACTTGTAGTATGGGAGTGCTTGACAAGAGATAAAGATGGGCTGAAAGCTCTGCCCGACACTCTGTCTGAGTGGATCAGAGGCTCTGAGCGCTCTGGCGAACTTTCCCCGCCCGATATGAATCAATGACTGTCGCCACAATGGCCGCTATTTTACGGGCCAAGAGCGGGGGGACTGCATTTCCTATCTGATTGTACTGTTGTGTGGTGTTGCCTTCGAAAAAGTAATTGTCAGGGAAGGTCTGCAGCCTTGCAGCTTCACGTACCGTCAGACTGCGGCATTGGCTTGGGTCAGGGTGAATGTAGTAATGGCCATCTTTCGATATATGGGCAACTATCGTTGTTGATGGTCCATCAGCCATCTGAACTCTGAATCTGTCGCAGAAAGGAACAGACTCGGACGTGACGTTTTCGTGAGCAGGAAGAAACTGCTTGGGGAACTGCTGGATCTTTGGCGACGTTCCATGAAGCTTTGCGTAGCTAGCTGCGTAGATATATCTATGCAGGTCGGAACGCATGTGACTTCGGGCTTTGTGCTGGAGAACCCCTTTCAGCCGGCGGTCTAAGTACCACTCCCGCTGTTTAGGCGTCATTTTGGTGACTGCGCTCCAAGAAATAAATTTTCCGCCGCTCGAGGCAAGCCTGCTTGCGTCCGTCGCAGCTTTTTGCATTATGTCTAGCAGGCTCCCATTGCCTGCAACGTAATGTCGTAGGAGAAGTGTGTGCGCTTCCTGTAACGCAGCAAGCCACTCTTCTAAAGAGTCTTTGCCACGCGAAATCTCGCTCCTAAGGGGTGGAAGCCCAGATAGCGCTTGCTCAACAGTGAAGGGTGCTTGACTGCGCTCTAGAACAAGATTTTCCGGGCGCTCCAACAGTGCAGGACAAGTCAAGGCAACGTCCGCACGGATACCAAACAAAATTACTCTGTGACGGGCTTGAGGAAGCCCATAGCGCTCGGCCTGAATCACAAAGTCATGAGGTTTAAGTTTTTCCACATCTTCAGTTACCACAAAAGACCGGATGTGATAAGCCAGCCCCTCTGCGGGACCAGACAAGTCGCTGAGAATTTTTTGAAAGATATGCGAGCCGCTGTGCTTAGAGGAAAGCATGCCCTTTACGTTTTCCATAACGAAAATCGTAGGCTTGAACTCTTGGATGATTCGCAAGTATTCCTTGTATAGGAAGTGCTTCTCGTCGCTTTCGAAAGCCTCTTGGCTCTCTTTCGTGCGGCGCGCTCGGCCCGCAACGGAGTACGCCTGACAGGGAGGACCGCCAATTAAGACCCACTCCTGCGCGCCGTTCAAAGCGTCTCGGATCCACTGATCCACCTGCTCTGGCGCTACTTTTCCTAGCTCAGCCTGTTTCGCTTCTCGCGAGGCCTCTATCGCTTCAGTTGGAATGCTTGGATGAGCGAAAAGCTCAGCGCGATTTATTTCCCCGCGCACATACTGATAGTAAGCTTCAGGAACTTCGCCTTTTGGGAAGGCGCGAAATAGCGCTCGAAGGGACAGCGTAGCGTGTGCAATAGCATCTTTCTCTATCGACACTCGGAGTCGGAATTTTTGCCTTCCCTTCTCACTGCCGCCAATAGAAGAGAATCCTTCTCCGAGTCCGCCCGGCCCGGCGAACAGGTCAACGACCGGGATAGATTCCTTATAATTCATTGAGTTAGCCAATGCGCCTGAAGCGGGAGTGGGAGGCATTTTCTAGAGCTATGGAGCTACTGCCTCCAGACCCTTAGGAAGGGAAAGATGCCGCAGAATGGTACCGTTTCGCCAGATTGCGAGCAAGGATACAGGTAAGAGCAACCATAATCGTACCTGTCACGCCTCAGAAAAGGGTAATGCTGCGTTCACAATCCAACAAGGCCGAGGGCAAGAAGCACAAGAAAAACCAATAGTCAAATTGCAAAATTACATTGCACACATAAATTTAGCGCACCTCGTCGGAAAAACGGGATCCTGAAACAAAATGAAAGCATAATGCCACCATCCTAAAAACATCCCCCTTCTCCCACCCGATACCGCGTTCAAATTTCCCGAGGAAATACGTCATGTCGTTAGCTGTAAACACCAATATCGCTTCGCTCACCGTTCAAACCAATCTGAACAGGGCGTCTAGCGCTACTGCTAACTCAATGACCCGCTTGTCCTCGGGCCTCAAAATCAACAGCGCTAAAGACGACGCCGCCGGCTTGCAGATCGCTACGCGTCTGACCACCCAGATCAGGGGCTTGACCGTTGCGACCAAAAACGCCAACGACGCGACCTCTATTGCGCAAATCGCTCAGGGCGCCTTGCAAGAAACCACCAGCGTCTTACAGCGTATGCGTGAACTGGCTGTTCAGTCCCGCAATGACTCCAACACCAGGTCTGACCGTGCCGCCTTACAGTCTGAATACGGTCAGATGATGGATGAGCTGACCCGTATCTCCACCTCAACCACTTTCGGCACGGGTATGAAGTTGCTGGATGGTTCGGCGTCGGCCCTGATGTTTCAAGTCGGCGCTATGACCGGCTACGACCAGCATATCGATCTTAGTATCGACTTGGACGCCTCGATTTCCGGCTTGTGGGTTGCCGGTACGGCGATTACGGGCGGCAATGTAAGCGATGCTCACATCGCCGCCGATGTGGCTATTTCTTGCATTGACAGTGCGCTGTACCAAGTCAATACCACCCGTGCTTATCTGGGTGCGAAGCAAAACCGCCTGGCAAGCACTATTAGCAATATCGCTAACATCGTCCAAAACGCTACGGCCTCGCGTTCCACCATCCAGGACGCTGACTTCGCGTCCGAAACGGCCGAGCTGACCAAGCAGAAGACCCTTCAACAGGCCTCTACTGCGGTCCTGTCTCAAGCCAACCAAATCCCTGCCGCTGTACTAAAGCTACTCCAGTAATCGCTAGGTGATTCACCGCCTCCTCCTTCACGACGATCGCTTGCGAAAGCAATAACCGGTCAACGGTCGGCCTGGGCAAAACCACGCACGCCGGCTTGAAACCCTTGAGCCAGGCAGTGCGGGGGTTTTGCGGGGGTCATTGACCTTCTCAATCGGCCGATCAAAACAGCCGATTGGCCATTTTTCCAGCCCCTCCGTAACGTATTCGCTGGGTGCGACAGATGCGCGCACCATTGAGCATATCGTCCCCATGCTCAGCCCACGATCACGCACGAGCCCGCCATGTCTTTGAACACCCCGCAGCAAATCGCCGAAATTGCCGTCGAAAGCGGCGTCAAGAAGGCTCACTTGAGCCTGCCCTCGTTGATGATCCTAGGTTTTTTGGCAGGAGCATTTATCGCCCTCGGGTTTCTCCTCGACATTCATGTCAGCACCATGATTCCCAAGGAGCGGGCTTCGCTGGGCAACCTGCTTGGCGCCGTGGTGTTTCCTGTGGGGTTGATTCTGGTAGTGCTCGCCGGCGGCGAGTTGCTGACCGGCAACATGATGAGCCTGCCCATGGCACTGTTCGCTGGGCGTATCGGCGTCGGTCAGCTAGCCCGCAACTGGGCGCTGGTGACCCTGGCTAACCTTATCGGCGCAGTGTTCGTTGCCTATAGCTTCGGGCACCTGGTGGGTTTGACCGAAGGCGCTTTCATGGCCAAGACCGTGGCCATCGCCAATGCCAAGGTGGGGGCCAGCTTCGAACAGGCCTTTATCTACGGCATTGGTTGCAATTGGCTGGTGTGCCTGGCGGTGTGGCTCAGCTACGCAAGCAAGGACGTGGTCGGTAAAGTGGTGGGCATGTGGTTTCCGGTAATGGCCTTCGTCGCGATCGGCTTCCAGCACATCGTCGCCAACATGTTCGTCATACCCGCAGCGATTTTTGCCGGCGCCCTAAGCTGGGCGCAATTCGGCGGTAATTTCGTTCCGGTGTTTTTGGGTAACACGGTAGGCGGCGCGGTGTTCGTAGGCCTGGCGTATTACGTGGCCTATTTCAAGACAACCCGTCAGCCCGCCACGCTGCCCACAGCCAATAGTGCACAAACACTGGAATAACACAGCAACGCCAGGCGGGCGCTGCCTGACGCCGTTACGGTATGCCCGCCCCCTTCACGCATTCACCCTACCCATCACCTCTACCTGCGCCTTGAAGCCCGGCATCCCACTCCCCACCACGAGGGTTTCTCTCAACCGGCTAACTTCGCATTGAAGCTCGGCAATTGTGAGTTGCTGGCGCTTGAGGCGGTGTTGGTCGCTGTCGTGCAGGGCGGTTAACAGTGCCACCCTTCGCCGGGACGCGGTCAGCTCTTGGCTTACCATGTCCAGCTCGCGGTTAAGCAGGATCGTATGGTGCTTCCAGGTATCGAGCAGCGACGGCACACTGAGAGAAAACCGGTCGTCCTGGCTTGGTTCAGGCATGAGCGTGGGTAGCTGAGCGTCCATAAGAGCATCCTGTCGACAGTGTATGGATATACAGTATAACGGCAAACAGGTGCTTCTCTGCTAGCCGCTTATGGTCGGAGGGGACGAATGGCACCCGTGTATGGAGCCGTGCCCCACTGGATAAGCGCTACGCCCTCGCCTGCCAGTCCCAATAAGGCGGGCTGCCAATGGCGTTTAACAAGAACTCTGTAACGGCCCTGACTTTTCGAGAGCGCAGACGGTTTTCTGGGGATATCAGGTGAATCTGGCTGGGGTTGGCCTCGATGGAGCCGGCCCAATCTGGCAGCAATTCCACCAGCGCGCCCGAGCGGAAGTTCTCTTCTTTGAACAGCCAGGTAGGGAAGAAGACGATACCCAGGCCACCAAGCGCGGCCTCCACCAGGGCTTCGGCGTTGTTGCTGCGAAAGGGGCCCCGTACATCAATTACCTCAGAAACGGCCCCAGCCTGTTGCCGGAAGTACCAGCGCTGCTGCCCGCCGGTGCCCTTGTACACCAGGCAACTGTGCGCGGTTAACGCTTGCGGTGCGCGCGGTGTACCTCGGTTGGCCAGGTACTCGGCACTGGCGCAGAGCACATAGCGTTGATCGCAGACTTTACGGCCGATCAGGGCAGAATCTTCGAGGTGGCCCACACGCAGGGTGACGTCGGCGCCTTCCTGCACAGGGTCGATGAACAGGTCGGTCAGGGTCAGCTCTACCACCAGGTCGGGGTAGGCGCGGTGCAGGCCTTTCACCAAGGGTGCAATGTGCAGGCGCCCCAGTGCCACGGGGGCGTTGATCCGCACCAGGCCTCGAATGTCGTTGCCCTTCCCCGCCACGTCGTCGGTTGCAGAATCCAATAGCTCTATCACTTCGCGTATCTGTAGCAGGTACCGCTCACCGGCGTCCGTAAGCTTTACCGCTCGCGTGTTGCGGTAGAACAGCTGCTGACCTACCTCCTGCTCCAGGGCCGCGATAAAACGGGAAACCGATGACGCAGGCACCTGAAAATGCCGTGCCGTGGCGGCAAAGCTGCCGGTGGCCGCCACCATTGCAAAATATCGGTGAGCCTTGAGGTGCATGTGACGCTCCTGATGCAATGCCATCCCGCCGGCATTGCTTTTATCACAACTATGAATTGCCCTGAAGCTGGATTGTTCCATTTACAGCACGAAATTAAGCTGTGCCCTTCTTGTATGGAAGGCGATAACACATGACACAGCTCTGGATCATTCCTCTGGTTGTCCTGGCGGGCATGGGGCTTTCAGTCGAGGCCGGGCTGCTCGGGCCACTGGGGGCGGAAGTGGGCCATAGCTGGGCCACCCTCGGGATCTTTGCCATCGGTTCGCTGTTGCTGACCTTTGGCCTGATCTTCGGCCGCCCCCGCCTGGGCCTGATGTTCTCCAAGCCGCGCTGGTTGCTCACCGGCGGCATTCTCGGGCCGGTCTACGTGGCAGCCCTGACCATTGCCACCCCGCACATTGGTGTGGGCCTGACCATGGTCGGCATCCTCTTCGGCCAGGTAGGGGCCAGCCTGATCATCGATCACTGGGGCCTGTTGGGCAGCGCCAAACGCCATGTGGACCGTTACCGCATCGGCGCCTTGGTCGCCATTCTCGCCGCCCTCTGGCTCATTCATTAAGGATTAACCCCCATGGTTGTACTGATGCTTCTGGTTGTTGTGTTCAGCGGGGCCGTCCTGTGTGCGCAGTCCGCGATCAATGGCCGCCTGGGCACTGAGGTTGGCGTGCTGGAAAGCGCGTGGCTTACGTTCACTCTCGGCACCCTGGTTAGCTTCCTGCTGGCGTTCTACCTGGAACCCCCACATGCGCTAAACCTGTTCAGCGTACCGCGCTGGCAAGTGGCGGGCGCCTTCTTCGGCGTGATCTACATGCTGGTGATTGTCTTCGCAATGCCCCGGGTGGGTACTGCTGCGGCCACGGTGTCGGTTATCAGCGGGCAATTGCTAATGAGCCTGTTGATCGACAACTTTGGCTGGTTTGGCAATACCGTGATCCCGCTAGGCCCACAGCGCATGGTTGCCCTCGCGTTACTGGCCATCGCCTTGGTGCTGATTTACCTCAGCAACGTCACACGTGCCGCCGAAACGACCAAACAGACCCCGGCAGCGGCCCCGCTGAGCGAGTGATACGCGGGCGATGTTTCGCCCCCCGAGTGCCTCCACCGCACCTGCCGCCTACTGCGCGGGTGCCCTACACCGAGAGCCTACCTGTATGACTGATCACAACGCCCCTGAATTTATCGACCCACGCGACGCCGACATGCTTCAACGCGCGCCCCTTGGCGCAGTACACCCATCGACCAGCGCGCCCCTGATCGTGACGCCGACCTTCGTGTCCCGCACCGACAATACGCCCGAGCACCAGCGTGCCCACGACGCAGGCTCGGGCGTCGATAAGGACGGCCGAGAGGTGAAACACCCGGACCAGCACCCTGAGCGACTGGCGCTGGAGCCCAACCCTAACCTGGCCTTCGAGCATTGGGACGAATACTGGCGCAAGGTGCATGGGCCTAAGTTCGCCTATGAGGAGCCGAATACGTCTAACAACCTGGTCGTGCGTTATGACCAGGTACACCGGATCGCTTCGGGCCCATCCTCGGCCTTCCGCCCACCTTACCGCGCACAGACCCTGGAAGACGGCCGCCTTCAGCCACAGCCGGCTCGTCACGTACCGGCCTACCACCGCCCGGCGTGGGATGGTTTCGCCTACATCGCCTACCGCGACCAGGCTGATATCGAGAAAACCTTGAGCCAGGCGCAATACGCCGAGCGCATCATTGCAGATGAGCAGACCGCCTTCCGCATGGTGACCCGTGAACTGGCGCGCGAATACATCCTGATTCCAAGTGCCAGCCATCGTGAGCCCATCAGCCTGGTGAAGCTGCACTTCTGCAAGCCCGGCGTGCCCCGCGAGACCTTTCAGCAGCAATGGCTGCATGAATTGGCAGACCAGGTGATGGCCAAGGCCGCGACCCAAACCTACGTCCGGCGTTATGTACAGTTGCACCCCTTCGGTTCTACCCAGAAAGACCCGGAAGGCTCAAAAATAGACGGCATCACGGTGCTCTCGTTTGCTTCACTCAACGACGCGGAAGATTTCGTGGCCAGCCGCGACTGGGCAGACATCGAGGCAGCGGAAGCGGCCTTTACCGATGCCGAGCAGTCCACCTTCTGGACCGCAATCAACTATGTAGTCATCAACCGGCTTGGCCCTGAGCTGCGTACAGACCGCTAAACCTACATAGGCCCGGCACTCGATGCCGGGCTTGGGCGTTTGCAGTACACCACCGATTGCCAGGCCGGTATGAATCGAATGGGGCGCGCAGGCCACAGTCGATCTGCTTTCTTGACCTTCCCATGGAACCCAATCACCTAGCACGTCACTCAGGCGGTACTACCGTTCCGGGGCGTAGCACATGAGTATGGTCAGCGCGGGGTTTGCTGCAGCCAGAGCAGCCAAATTAGGCCTTAGCCAGATAGACCCCGCCAAGGTCAAGCAGGGCTTCCAGGTTGCCAGCGATATCGCCGGCAAGGCGGCCTTGCACGTCAAAGGCTCCTTGCTGGAGCAATATAAAGGGGACCCTGCTGGTACCACCTCCAAGGCCCTGGAAATGGTGTTAGAGGCGCTGAAAGGGCTTCAACCTGTAAAGGACTCTGCACCAAACGAAACAGGCGGCTCTTTCAAAATGGCCGGGGCTGCCCATGGTGCGAAAGATGTCGAGTACGAGCGTGACAAGGATGACCCTACGGTCATGAGCTTTTTGAGCATCAAGGATGCTGCAAAGAAAGAGATGGTCTCCTTAGGCCAGAAGCTTGCGGATGCAATGGCCGTCGTGCCACAACAGGCCAAGGATCTGATTGAGTCCAGTCACTTGCGCAGTGCGGCCCTGGCCAGTAGAACAAGCTTGAATAGCGCACTACAGGGCTTGGGCAGTCAACTAGCGGGCGCTTCGCGGCCTCGTCCTAAAGAAATGCCAGGCAACGCGTTTCCTAAGCAGTCCTGGGCCGGCACACCACCTCCGATTCCGCCAAGGAAGCCGCCTGAGAATACTCAGCCCTCGGCAGAGCAGGCGGGTGCTAAACCGACAGGAACCGCTAATACCGCAAGCACGCAGAAGAAGGAAGCAACACCTTATGATGTGTTGGGCGTTGAAAAAGACGCAACACAACGCGAAATTAAAGTTGCATACCATAAGAAGTCTTTAAAGGTACATCCAGATCACAATAAAAGCCCTGACGCAACAGCTCAGTTTCAAGCACTCTCGGCGGCTTACGAGGCCTTGAAAAGCTAAGGCCTATGGTAGCCCTTCACGCATATGGCTCATAGCCACCCAACTAACACGCACACTAAAGCTCATTAAGGCTTCAGCACTACCCAAGGCGCTAACGTGTTTGCGTCACGCATTGCACATTGCCTGACCGCCATCGCAATCTGCGAACGCGCAGCAATCAATTTAGTATGAGACACCTTCGTGCTTGCGGCTGATAACGTCTGCCCCCCTCTAACCGATCCTTTTTGCAGCGCATTATAAGACGCAGGTGAGAACCCCACCGTAGTAAGGTCAGGGCGGTTGAGGCTAACCGCAGCCAGGTCATGCCCATTATTACCTCGCTTGACATCGAGGGTCAGTTTTCCCAAGAAGTTATTGTTGGTATCCCATAGCCTGATCCCGTATTGCGCTTGATCAGCACCGGGCTTATTCAAGGGCAACTCCCGCGTCTTCAACGCCTCCAAAGCTGTTGATGCTAAGAAACGGTGGTCTGGATCAGTCGATTCTCGTGCGATTTGGGCGAGCACATCCAAGACGCCGCTGTTGACAGAGCCCGACGCTAGCTTGTCCGGAAGCGGTACGCCACCCGTTCGGGTAGGTGAGCCTTTTGGGCCAAGGGGCTCTACTGAAGGGAGGGGGTTAAGGCCGGGACGAAAAGTTTGGAGCGAAATCATGGGTACCTTTGCTCAAGCGCATCCAAGGGGTTAGTCACACTGAGTGGTCAATACGCCCGACCCGTTCCGTGTGCGTTGCAAAGCACTTGAGAAAACCCAAGAGCTGTTAGCTTGCTGAAGCGGCATCTGGCAGGTTCACCCGATACCGAGTGCTGCGCCCGCCGCCAGGCAGGCGCAGCAGGCAGCCGTTCTCTAACAAGTGGCTAAGATGGCGAGTCGCCGTTGCTTTTGACACCTGGGCCACGGCTTGATACTGGGCAGCACTGATTCCCCCTTCGAACCCTTTTTCACCGCCGTCGAGCAAGCGGTTCAGCACTTTGATCTGCTCGGGCGAGAGCCCGTCTGCGCGATGAGCCTGCCAGAATCGAGCTTTTGCCAGTACGCGGTCGATGCGTATTAGCGCTTGCTCAAGGCTTTTTAGAAGCGTGGCAATAAACCAATGAAGCCAGGCGGTAATGTCTAATGTGCCTTTTTGGCTGGCTTCAAGAATGCGGTAATAACCGGCACGGTCCTCAAGAATACAGGCCGATAGGGCGTAAAAACGAATGGTCTTTGGCTCATGCTGGGCCAAGGCCAGATCTGTAAGGGCCCGTGTCAGGCGGCCGTTACCGTCGTCGAAGGGGTGCAGGGTGACAAACCAGAAGTGGGCGATGCCTGCACGTAGCAGAGGATCGAGGCCGGTGTCATGACGGCTAGTCTCGAACCAAGTGATGAAGTCAGCCAGTTGCGCCTCAAGCTCGGCGCGCGGTGGCGCCTCGAAGTGTACAGTGGGGCGATCAAGACGGCCGGAAACCACCTGCATGGGATCTTCTCCGCGAAGCATGCCAATGCGTAACGGGCGAGCCAAACCGCCATCGCCGCTAGGAAATAGCCAGCGATGCCAGCGATACAGCCGTTGAAGGTCGAGGGCCGACTGGTGTTCGCTAGTAGCATTAAGCGTCAACTGCGCTAACCCTTCGGAACGTGGGCTAATGGCGCCGGCTTCGTTCACGCCCAAGCGGCGTGCCAGAGAGGAGCGCACTGATCCTACATTTAAAGACTCACCCTCAATGGCTGATGAGGTGATGATGTTTTGGAGCAGGGCATCCAGGCTGCTCTGCGCCTCGGTGTCTTCCCCCACTGCGCCCAACATGCCTAGCAAGCGCCCATGAGTGTGCGTACAAGACCGCAGAAGCGGCTCCAGTGGAGCGCTTTTCCACGTAAGGCCGGGCCAGTCAGGCTGTTGCCAGATCCATAACAGGTTGTTCATAGGCATACTCGTCGATGAGCCGATTAGCGGCCTTATTCGGCTCACTTAATGAGCCGATAATGCCGCTTATTCGGCTCACCGTCCAACCCGGAATGCCACTAAGCCTGTGCCAGGCATGTTTGCAGGGTCACCACTGAGCGTTACTTTTCCGAGACAGCCCACCTGCGCCGCCCCCTGTGGGCTCTCTCACAGGCTTGCCAGCTGCACGTGGCACTGCCGCGATTGACCACTGCTCAACCTGGGCCTGCCCTTCCGCCAATGCCGTGGCGATTTCGTCCACGGCCCAGCCGTCCAGGACGTTAGGGTTATCCAGCATCGTCAACGGCAGTTTTTCGCGGGCTAGCAAATGGTTCAGCAACAGGTTGCCGAAGAGGTGCGCGCTGTTATTGGGGAAGGGTTGCAGCTGGTTGAGCGACTGGCAGAGCTGAATGATCTGAAGCTGCCGCTCACAGGCCGTTGCCCTAGGCGTGGCGGTGCGCTGCGTTTCATAGGCACACATGAACGCTGTCATCTGCGACCTCATCACTGAAAACGGCACGCCGGCCTGCATCAACACGGCATAGTCGGTGAAAGCGTCGTCAGGTTGAGCGTAAGGTTGGTGCTTACGCAGATCGAGGAAGCGTTTATAGGCGTGCTCCGACTTCACAACCGCATAGGTAGGCAGCGTTGTACGTAGCGCCTTGGCGAACGCCCTGAGTTGCCTGGCGCCCGTGACGGTCATGTTCCAGCCCTCATGCAGGGCCAGATGGCAGGTGGACGTTTCGCGTTCGTAAGGGCGGCTCAGCTGGCTACAGGCTTGATGCAGCCCGCAGACGAAACCTGTGGCAACACGCACGCCCAAGTCATTCAGGGAAAACTGCCACCCATGCAGTACCCCATATAAATAGCCTGGCGTGCTGTCGAACATAAACGGCATCAAGGGGTTATCACGCGCCCCGGTGACGTAGGTTTCTACGAAACGAACCTTATGAGGGTCCAGGCACAAGCGCCAGCGTTGATAGGGCTGGATGCGCGCCAGCGGCGAAAAGGGGTCGTCACTGAACTGCTGCTGTAACCGATCGATATCAGCCATATGCAGCCTGATCTGCGTGGAGTCGAAGGGGATTGTCGACGCCTCAGCCTCAGGGCTGCCCTCAGCCAGGCCTTCCGCCAGAAGTGGGGCATGGCTGGCCAGCCGTTGTGACGTCAAGGCCGCTGTTCGCAGCACCAATGCCTCCACTGCCGGAGGAATCGGCCCCTCCAATGGCAAATGAACACCGGCCTCCTTGAGCGCGCCGTTTGCCGCCTGCAAGGTCGCGATCATGCAGGCCTCGGCGGTACTGATCCGCTGCTTCGCCCGGTTGTTCTGCTGCAACTGGGTAAAGGTAGCCCGCATGTCCTCGTCGAGCCGCTTGGCTGCCCGCTGCGTTAATTCCTCCACGCTATGAGGGCCAATCCTTTCAGCGGCGGCAGTGGCCTCTGAGGGCATCGCCTCCGCGGGCGAGACGGCCATGGGGCGGGGCGAGGAGGACGAGACGCTGACCATGAGGGCTCCAGAAGGCGGCCCCCGGGAAAACGCAAATACGCACAGGGCCTGCTACCTGTGTGGTGGAGGGTCAACAATGGGTTCCAGCCCGCCCGTTCACTGCCTGCTAGCCGGCGCGCTAGCGTTGCCTGCGTCCGGGCCTGCTTCCACGTCCGTTGGCGCTGCGCTTAAGCTAAGCCGGGAACCCAGGCTGCCCAAACTGACACGAGGCGCGGCATTATCCGTCGCCCGAGGCGCTACTGGGGTGGGTTGTGGATTGGCGAGGCGACGTGCCATTGCGTTTAGCCCGTTGGTTACGTTACGCACAACAGGCTCCGCAAGGGTTTCCGTAACAGTCGTCGCGACCTGAGGGGCCATCTGCTCGACGCCGCGTAAACGGTTGTAGGCGTTTTCTGCGGCGCGCCAGGCGGTATCAGGATGAGTGCCATGATCAATGGTTTCCCGCCCTGGGCGCACCATATTGGTAAGCGCACTCTGCACCCGACCACTGCCGTCTGCCTTGGCTTCCGCCCCAGATTGCTTGTTGGCCTCGAACGGCATCTGCAGCCCCAACGACTGCACGCCGGTAAGCAACACTGACCCCGCGGCGCCTGCGAGGGTGTTGACGTTCATCAAGGCAAGCGCCCGGTCCACAGCATGGAAGGCGAACATGCCTTCGGTCCCGCTCCACACCTTGCTGGCATAGCTTTGCCGGGCATCGCTCTGGCGCGGGTCGAGAGCAGGTCCGGCGTTCTTCCCCGCGCCCTTCAAGCGCTGCCCCAAGTGGGCTTGGGCAGCTGGTTTAGGCACGTAGGCCGGAAGGTCACGGCCATCGTGACGGTAGGTCTTGTTGAGCTGGCCCAGCGCCTGGCTGGAACTGGCCACGAATTTGCCGCCAAACGAGGTCAGCGCCCGGGCGCCTACGGTAGCGGTGTTCAACGAGGTGGTGACTGCAAGTAACTGGCGCATCATCTGAGCGCTGGGCAGGCTGAGGAAGGTCAGCCCATCGCCTCGTAATGTACCCGTCTTGTAATCCTGCTGGTCAATGCGAAGGCCTGACCGGGCCTGCGCTAAACGGGCTTGCTCGGTGGCCAGTTCAGCGTCGGTGCGCTCGTGATAACGGCCATTCACCATCGTGCCCCGCCCAGCGTCGGGAATCAGCGATTGCACGTCCACCTTGCTGGGCTCCCGCATACCCAGGCTGGACATCACTTCGCGCACGGCAGGTTTGGCAGTAACGTCCAGCGTCTCGTGGGCGCCGCCCACCGCAGCACCGTTGGCCAAGGCCTGAGTGGCGAAACTCAGTACGCTCACTTCAGGGTCAAGGTAAGCCCGTGCCAGCACAAACTGGAGGCTTGAAGCGATACCGTCCGGCACTCCTGCGCCAACAGCGCTGCGCAGTTGCGTGAACAGCCCGTGCCGGGCGTCATTGAGCGCCTTTACCCGGTCGTCCAGGCTCACCTGTTCCAGGGCAGTGGCCAATGGGCCTTCGCGATGAACCTCATCCACCTGGCCCTTGAAGTAGTCCGCCACCTTCTGCCAGTGCTCTACCGCCGTCTGGGTGTCGCGCATCGGCTGCGCTTGCGCCATCGTACGCGGCGGCGGCCGCGACCCGAACGCACGCTGGTCATCCCGCGCGGTTTGCAACCGTGCGAGAGCGGTCGCATAACTGCCCTCAAGCACCTGGTCCACGCTGCTGCTGCACCGCTCGGCCAGGCGACACAGGCTACGGCGCCCTGCCTCGATGTGGGTGCGTTCAGTGGGGGTCAACTTACCCTGCAACACTTGGTGAAAAAACGCCTCATGGCCTTCCAGGTGCTTGGCAATGTCAGCCAGCCCTTTCTCCAGCGTGGCTTTCAACTCATCGTGGGCGGGCAACGCACCCTCGGGCTTGGCGAACAGGGCGCTGATATCAGCCTCCAACTGTTTGAGGCTATCTGCATGAGGCACCCGTGCCGCAGACACGTCATCGTGATTGAGGTCCAGCAAGTACCCGGCTTCATGGAAATCCAACTGGGGGTGCTTGCTCAGCAATTCACCTTCCAAGGCCATGCGCTGCTTGGCCACAGACAGTTGCCCGTCAGCATCGTCTAGCGCAACCGTGGCGGCATGTCGGTCCAGCTCGCTGGCTTTGCGGCGCAGGTCTCGAAGGCCCGGTATTACCTGCTCGTAGTGCCCTATCGCGGTCGGGGCGTGTCGCCCAAGCGCAGCGGCCTGCTGGGGCAGCAAGGCAGGCGCGCTGCTAGGGGCAACAGTGCGGGTGGCAACCTGGTCGCCATGGGCGGGCGTGGCGGCGTGGGCTGCCAGCGCGGCGGCCTGCGTGGCCTGAGTGGCGGTACCTAACGGGCCGAGGGTCATCGCACCGGCCCTCGTCTGGCGCTGGCGTGCTGTGCAGGCCCAGCGTCAAGAAAGAAGTTTTCACGCCATGCCTTGGCCATGTCCGCCAGTTGCCCGAGCAACTCCAAAAACGCGGCAGCGTTTATCGTTTGCAATGACACGACGGCTGCAAGGGTGGCGCGCTGGGTTTTAGGGTTGAGCGTGCAGCTAGGGCTGGCAGTGCCCACGAACAGGTGGAAATTGATTTCCAGCAATCGCGCCAATACGGCATCGCGCTGACGATTGGGCACAGGGCCCAGGTCACAGTGGATGATGACTTCGTAGGCGGGGGCTTCGCGCTCCACCACACTGAAATCGACCCCGTCGATGTTCAGCGCGGTGCGCTCATACAGGGTATGGGGATTGGGGAGCAGCGTGAGGCGACAGACATCATCGACCAGCAAGCGGTAAGCGGCGGTAGGCATCGTAACGTCCGGGTTAACCGTTTCATGTGCCTACTACGTGACTCAAACGCTCATCGCGTTCCTGCCTGCCAGCAGAGTTCACAAAAACTTAACAAAGGGCCGTCGTAGACGGCTCGCCGGCCCCTGCTAACCCATACGCGCTTGAGCGACGCAGGTAATCATCGGTTGGGGTCTGCCCAGAAAGTAACCCTGGGCATGGTCATAGCCCAAGTCTCGCAGCAACGTCAGGTCATCAAGGGTTTCCACGCCCTCTGCAAGCACCTCCAGGCCAAAGGCACGGCCGAGTGCCAATAGCGCGCCCAGCACCTTGCGCCGTTGCGCCGGGTCGGGGATGCACAGGGCTTGGCGGTCTATCTTGAGTATGTGGAACGGCAACTGCAGCAGATAGGCAAGGTTGGCATGACCGGTGCCAAAGTCATCCAGCGCCAGGCGCACCCCTAACTGCCTAAGCTGCGCCACGCTAGCCTCCACCTGAGCATTGATGTGCAGCGCTGCGCCCTCGGTCAGCTCCAATACCAAACGCTCGCCAGAAAGGCCGGTACGCTTCAGTACGGCCGCCAACCGGGCGGGCAAGCCTGGGTCGGCCAGTTGTAAAGGCGATAGATTTACCGAGAGGCTCAGCGACTGTGGCCACTGGGCGGCCTTGTCACAGGCCCGCTCCAGTACCCACTCACCCAACTCGCCAATCAGGCCATTGCGCTCGGCCAGCTCGATAAACACATCAGGCGTGACCGGGCCCAGCCGTGGATGGTGCCAGCGCAGCAGGCACTCGTAGCCCGTCAAACCATGGGGCATAAGCTGATAGAGCGGCTGGAAATGCAATTCAAACTGCCTCTCGGCGATGGCAACCCGCAGATCGGCCGGGGTGGGCAGGGTTTCATTGGCGACCACATACAGGCCACCGGCATCCTCAAGGCGGTCACGGCCGCCACGCTTGGCTCGGTACAACGCCCGGTCGGCCCGCTCAAGCAGGTCGGCGCTGTCTGCTACATCAGCCATGGCGCTGTGCGCCAGCCCGATACACACCGTGAGCGTGGCGACGCCGTCTTGGCGGCCAAGGTGGGCAATGTTCAAGTCACGCACGTTTTGCAGCAGGCGCGCTGCGATCTGTAGGGCAGTGTCGGCATTGACGCCGGCCAGCAGCACCACGAACTCTTCCCCACCAAAGCGCGCGATAACGTCCTGCGGGCGCATGGCGGCCTTGAGGGTAGCGGCCACGGTCCGCAGGCAATCGTCGCCTAGCAGGTGCCCATAGTGGTCGTTATAGCGCTTGAAGTGGTCGATATCGATCAGCAGTACCGCGCCTTCGGCCTCGCGGCGCAGGTGTTGTGCCCACAGTTGCTCAAGGTGTGGCTGCATCTGCCGGCGGTTGGCAAGGCCGGTCAGGGGATCGGTCTCGGACAGGCGCTGCAAGTCATGGTTGGCATTGCGCAGCAGCACCCCGCGCAGCTCCTCCCTCAAGCGGTAGAGGTAACTGCGACGGCTTTCGATGCTTGCCCAGTAGTTACCCAACAGCGAAAAGAACGACGACGAGAAGGCTGCGGTGAACATCAGGCCACCCATGCTCCAGGAAACGTGGGCTTTATGGATGGCAAACGCTGTGACGGCGAGCGCGAACAGGTTGAAACGCAGCGCAACCGTGAACGGGCTTTTCATGCACGCGTTCACGTAAATGGTCATCAAAGGCCAGCAGAAGATGAACAGGGCCTGATCGACCGTGCCCACATGCAGCCCATTGATCACAACGTTGTAGACCACGATCAGGCCAACGTAAGACGGTATCAGCGCGATGCGCTCAAGCCAGGGCGCCGAGACTTTGCGCATCAGCATCAGGCACATCAAGGAGCATGGCAGCGAGATGCCAAGCATCTGTGCCGCTGCCCATAGGAAATCCTCAGGCTGTAGCAGTAACTTCCAGATCAGGTAACTGTTGTAGCTCACTGTCCCCAGCAATAGGCAAAGAAACAGATGGCGGCGGCGGCTCGCGCGGTTGTCCTGCTGATAGCGGCTTTCCAGCGCCTGGGCGAAGGATTCTATCTGCCTAGGCTTAGTGAGTTCGCGCTCGATTTGGAGGATAAGGCTGTGCATGACATGTCCCTGAACAATGCCAACAATCGCAGCGCAGCAGTAGTTATCGCGCCATTAATAGCAGTATGACACTAGACGTCAAAATACGTGCGCCAGATTTATGGCTATTCGCTGAACGGTCGGTCTTGGGGAATGAACGGCAAGCACCTTGGAACAGGGGTAACACGAGGGCCTGCATTGCACAGGCCTTGTGTCTACGGCAACGCGCGTTAGAACGCGCTCTTCAACCGCTGGCCGCCATACATCTGGGCCTCTTGAGCCTTTTCCACCACCGCTGCGGTGCCAAAGAACTCATGGGTTACGCCGTCGTACAGCTTGCGTTCCACAGGCACGCCTTGGCTGCGCAGGGCTTGCTCAAGCTGGGCGCCATCATCACGCAGGGGGTCGATCTCGGCATTGATGAGGGTAACCGGGGGCAGGCCGTGCAGGTCCGCATGTACCAGGTCAAGGCGGGGGTCCTTCAGGTCAGCAGGGCTTTTAGTGGTTTGCGCCACGAACCACAGCATCATGGGGCGGTTAAGCGGCTTGGCGTCAGCGTACTTCAGGTAAGACGCGGTGTCGGTGTTGGTTTGTGCAACCGGGTACACCGCCAGCACATGCTTGGGCTGGGTCAGGCCTTTATCCCGCGCGGCGATGGCCGTAGCCACTGCAAGGTTACCGCCAGCGCTCTCCCCTGCCAGCGCCATGCGTTTCGGGTCACCGCCCAGGCTGGCAGCATTGGCGCCCAGCCACTTCCAGGCCGCTACGGCGTCATCATGGGCTGCAGGGAATTTGGCTTCCGGCGCGCGGCGGTAGTCCACCGACACCACGATGGCGTTGGCTTGCTTGGCCAGGCCACGGGCGCCGCCGTCATACACGGTACGGTCCGCGATCACCCAGCCACCGCCGTGGAAGTACAGCACTACGGGGAACGGCCCAGTGCCGGCAGGCATATACACAGTGGCAGGCAGGGTGCCGGTTGCCCCGGTCACAGTGATGTCTTTACTGGTGACACCTGGCACCAGCGCGGTAGGGCTGCTGTCTTTCCCCTGATCGGCCAGTACCCGCTTGACCGCATCCGCCACCGTAGGCTGCTTGCGCGCCTCTTGCGGCGTGGTTTTCTCGATGGCCTTGGGGTCGAACGCCGCTTGGGCATTCAGCACTTTCTGCATGTCGCTGTCGGTACGGAACAGGCTCTTGGTAGAGCTGACCGCCAATTCACCCAAGGTGGGCTTTTCAGGGTCGCGGGCGCAGCCGGTCACAGTGGCGATGCCAGCGGCAACGGCCACTACCAGGGCACAACGGAGCAAACGAGATGAACGCATACTGACGTACCTCAACGATCAGGGATGACCTGAGTGGTGGAATGGGCAAAACGTAACCCGTATGCCTATTCGAAGACGATGGCGAAGCGGCGTTCAGGGCACATTGCCACTTCGCTGATAAGCGGTAGCACCACGCGCTCGCGGGTGTAACGCAATAAGGAGTGACTGAGCCGGCCCGCTTTACTAGGATAGCCCTATGCCTCTACCCGCGAGCCCAGATGAACGACCAACGTGCCTTTTCCCTCGACGGGGTTGACCGTCAACTGATTGCAGCCCTGCAAGTGAACGCTCGCGAGAGCGTGGCGACCCTGGCCCGAACCCTGGGCATCGCGCGCACTACGGTCACCTCCCGTCTTGCTCGGCTGGAGCGCAGCGGCATCATCGTCGGCTATGGGGTGCGTGTTGCCCAGCGTGCAGTCAGCGGTGGTTTGCAGGCCTACGTGGGCATCACCGTGCAACCCAAGGCCGGCCGGGAAGTGCTCAAGCGCTTGGGCGCCATGGCGCAGATACAACAGCTGTGCGCCGTCAGCGGGGAGTTCGACTATGTCGCCTGGCTGCGTACCGACTCGCCCGAGCAACTGGACCAACTGCTTGACCAGATCGGCACCTTGGAAGGAGTCGAAAAAACCACGACCTCGATCATTCTCAGCACCAAAGTGGACCGCGGGCGCGGCCAGTAATCACGCCGGTCGCCAGCAGCATGGTCACTCTGTCAGCAGGTTTCGTCACAATGACGGAAACCTGCGCATAAAGCCTGCACTCTGCACCTTAATAACGTGCGCCGCCCTCCCTAGAATGCTGGCCAACCTTTTCTATACTCCGTTAGCGCATTCCTGTGAGGTGTCCATGCCCAAGCTCAACCGCCATCCTGCCGGTTTCGACAAACCGATCACGGTGTTTGGCCCGGACTTCCCGTTCGCTTTTGACCAGTGGATCGAGCACCCAGAGGGCTTGGGCAGCATTCCAGAGGCGAACCACGGGAAAGAGGTCGCCATCATCGGGGCCGGTATCGCGGGGTTGGTGGCCGCCTATGAGTTGATGAAGCTAGGCCTGCGCCCGGTGGTGTATGAAGCCTCCCGCCTGGGTGGGCGGCTGCGCTCACAAACCTTCGAGGGGGGTGAGGGGATCGTGGCAGAGCTGGGCGGCATGCGCTTCCCGGTATCGTCTACGGCCTTCTACCACTACGTGGACATGCTTGGCCTGGAAACCCGACCTTTCCCCAACCCCCTGACGTCGGCGTCCGGCAGCACCGTGATCGACCTGGAAGGCCAAACGTATTACGCCGAGCACGTGAGTGACCTGCCCAAGATGTTCCATGAGGTCGCCGATGCCTGGGCCGATGCCTTGGAAGAGCGCGCGCAGTTTCAGGAGATTCAGCAAGCCATCCGCGACCGCGACGTCACCCGCCTGAAGGCGTTGTGGAACACCTTGGTGCCCCTTTGGGACGACCGCACCTTCTATGACTTCGTGGCCACGTCCAAGTCCTTTGCCGGGTTGACCTTCCAACACCGCGAGATCTTCGGCCAGGTAGGCTTTGGTACAGGCGGCTGGGATTCGGACTTCCCCAACTCGATGCTGGAAATCCTGCGGGTGGTGATGACCAACTGTGACGACCATCAGCACTTGGTGGTGGGTGGGGTGGAGAAGGTCCCGCTTGGCATCTGGCGGCACGCCCCGGAACGCTGCGCCCATTGGCCGGAAGGCACCAGCCTGAGTACCCTCCACAGCGGGGCGCCGCGCAACGGCGTGCAAAAAGTCGCCCGGGCCGACAATGGCCAGTTCGCCATAACCGACGTGTGGGGGCATGTGCGGCACTACCCTGCAGTGCTCGCGACCTGCCAAAGCTGGTTGCTGACCACCCAGATCGAATGCGAAGAGTCGCTGTTCTCCCAGAAAATGTGGATGGCACTGGACCGCACACGTTATATGCAGTCGTCCAAGACCTTCGTGATGGTGGACCGCCCGTTCTGGAAAGACAAAGACCCGGTCACCGGCCGCGACACCATGAGCATGACCCTGACCGACCGCCTGACTCGTGGCACGTACCTGTTCGATAACGGCGAGGGCAAGCCGGGGGTGATCTGCTTGAGCTATTCATGGATGAGCGATGCGCTGAAAATGCTGCCCCACCCGGTAGAAAAGCGCGTAAAGCTGGCCTTGGACGCCCTGAAGAAAATCTACCCAACCGTGGACATTGCCGGGCACATCATCGGCGACCCCATCACCGTGTCCTGGGAAGCGGACCCACACTTCCTCGGCGCCTTTAAAGGTGCCCTGCCGGGCCACTACCGTTACAACCAGCGGATGTATGCCCATTTCATTCAAAAGGACATGCCGGCCGAACAGCGCGGGATATTCATCGCCGGCGACGACGTGTCCTGGACGCCCGCCTGGGTAGAGGGCGCGGTGCAAACATCGCTTAACGCGGTATGGGGCATCATGAACCACTTTGGCGGCCGTACCCGCCCCGATAACCCTGGCCCGGGGGACGTGTTTGATACCCTGGGACCCATCGCCCTTGCGGACTGACCCATGCGTATCGCGCTCTACCAAGGCCCTGCGGGGCCTCTCCAGCCGGCCCATAACCTTGAGCGGCTCTCAACCTGGGCCATTGAGGCTGCACGCCGCGGCGCAGGCTTGATCGTCTTTCCAGAGATGTTCAGCAGCGGCTACAACATCGGCGCCGAGGCGGCAGCCAGCCACGCTCATGCCCCCGAGGGTGCCCTGCCCACCCAGGTTGCCGCCGTGGCCAAGGCCAATGGTATCGCCGTTGCCTATGGCTACCCTGAAGCCGGCCCAGACGGCAGGGTTTACAACGCCGCTCAAGTAGTCAGCGCCCGGGGTGAGCGCGTGCTGGATTACCGCAAGGCTCACCTGTTCGGCGGCCTGGACAGAGCGATGTTCAGCCCAGGTGATGGCGGCTTCGCCGTTGCCGAGCTGGACGGGTGGAAAATCGGGCTGCTGATCTGCTACGACGTAGAATTCCCGGAAGCGGTGCGCCAGTTGGCGCTGGCGGGCGCCGAGCTGATTGTGGTGCCTACCGCCAACATGGTGGGCTATGAGGTGGTTGCGCGGGTGACCGTGCGCGCCCGTGCCTACGAAAATGGCTGCTACCTGGCCTATGCCAATTACTGCGGTAGTGAAGGTGACTTGGAATATTGTGGTTTAAGTAGTGTGAGTGGCCCAGACGGCTCGGTGCAGGCGATAGCAGCGCACGAAGAGTGCCTGATCTTCACAGACTTAGATGCCGCTTACTTGAAGGACGTACGCCAAGCGACCCCTTATTTAGTAGACCGCCGCACTGACCTATACCGTCAACCCTGACGCCAGTCAAAATGTCGACTGAGGCGACGACTCCAAAACAATGATAGCCATTAAAATGGCGCCAATATTTTGGAGTATAAATAACCTTAATTCCTGTCTTTCCGTTAAAACCTCATTATTTATCATATGCTTACTCATTTTCACAGCTAAAATCCAGCCCTGGCCATCATGCGGAATCATAGTGATATCATAAAGATGGCGTCAAAAATATTAGTTGTTATTTTTCAATAACTTAAAAATATACAGCCCGCCACCTTCACCTGCTGTCGGTTAATTCAGCGGAATTGATTGACAGGGTGCAAAGAAAGCCGGATATATCACCCACCTGAGCAAACGCCTCAGAAAGTGGCAGATGGCCACGCAACAAAAAGTACCCATTTTTACTGGCTGAATTCCTCGATCCGCGAGCCTTTCGCGATCAAGAATCGCCCGGGACGCCAACGCTCGGCCTGAATTTTGACCGGCACGCGCCCTTTTCCGGGCCGCGACCTGTTAATCAGCAGCATTTAAAACATGGCCTCTCGTTCGGCTTAAACAGCCTGGCGGCCTTGGTAAAAGTAATGTTCGAAGTGTATCGCTTCGGTTTTAACAGCACGTATTTAATTATGCTTAGAGTGCTCTCTCATGTCGCCGTTACTTCAAAAAGACTCAACGTCCATTGCATTGATGGTCGACGACATGGATCGCCAAGGCTATGCGGTGATTGAGCAGGCATTCGCGCCTGAAGTGCTTGAAGGGCTGCGCCAGTACGTTCAAGACGAAGCGGCTGAGCACCCAGGGCAGTATTTTGCTTACCACGGCGTACAGGCCTTGGCGAATAGCCCACTTGCTGCGCTGGTCGCCTCGCCAACCCTGGCCGCTACCCTCGACCAGTTGCATCGCCACGCTACCGGCGCTTCGGCGGCCAGCCACGAGATCTTCCCTGTGCTGCGCTGTGTGCAAGGGAGCAGCGGCCTGCGTGAATCCAACGCGTTCCACTATGACGCAACCCTGCTCACGGTACTGGTGCCCATCGTGATTGCGCAGGAAGGCGAACAGCGCGGGGACCTTATGTTGTTTCCCAACCTGCGTCCGGTACGCCGCAGCGTGATCGTGAACGTGCTGGAAAAGGCACTGCTCCAGAACAGCCTCAGCCGCCGCCTGCTGTGCCGCGCCATAGACGCCGGGTGGCTCACGCCCCGCACACTGCCCCTGGTGCCCGGCAACCTGTACGTGTTCTGGGGCTACCGCACGTTGCACGCCAACCAGCCTTGCAGCCCCGAGGTCACCCGCGCCACCGCGTTGTTCCACTACGGCGACCCCCATGCGGGCAGCGCAACGACACGCCTGATCCTCACGCTCAACCAGCAGCGCGCGCGCCGCAGTGTTGCCCCTTCCAACAAGGTCGCCTGACCCAAGGACAGCTACCCGCGCAGGGCTTGCGCAAGGAAGATTCGCCATGATCAACGTCACCAAGTCCTACATGGGCAGCCTCGAAAAATTCAAGGCGTACGTCGACAGCATTTACGCATCGCGCTGGCTGACCAATCGAGGCCCGCTGTGCTGTGAACTGGAAGAGCGCCTGAAGGACTACCTTGGCGTGCGCAATATCGTGCTGGTGAACAACGGCAGCCTGGCGCTGCAAGTGGCCTACCGTGCCCTGGGGCTAACCGGAAGTGCCGTGACCACGCCGTTCAGCTTTGTGGCCACCGCCAGCACCCTGCAATGGGAGCGCATCCGCCCGGTGTTCGCAGACATCTGTGCCGATAGCTGGAACCTTGACCCACAACGCATCGAGGCCAGCGTGCAGGCCGACACCTCGGCCATCGTCGCCACGCATGTGTTCGGCAACCCCTGCGACCTGGACAGCCTTGAGCAGGCTGCCGATCGCCATGGCCTGAAGCTTGTCTACGATGCCGCCCACGCCTTTGGCGTGCGCCATGATGGCCAGTCGGTGCTCAACCGTGGCCACGTGAGCGCCCTGAGCTTCCATGCGACCAAGCTGTTCCACACCATCGAGGGCGGCGCCATCGTGACTAACGACGATGACCTGGCCGAACGCGTGCGGCTGATGATCAACTTTGGCATCGCCGACTACGAAACCATCGAGACGCTGGGCACCAACGCCAAGCTCAATGAGTTTTCGGCGGCCATGGGCCTGTGTGTACTGGATGACATCGCCCTGATCCTGGAGCAGCGCGCCGAAATCGGTGACTTTTATCAGCGCCAGCTAGGCGATCATCTGCAACTGCAACAGATAGCCGCTACCAGCGAGACGTGTCACAGCTACTTCCCCGTGGCCCTGGCCAGCCACTCGCAGATGCTCGAAGCGCGCGCCGCGCTGCAGCAGGTGGGCATCAACCCGCGCCGGTATTTCTATCCTTCGTTGGACACCATTGCCTACCTGCAACCGCAACAGCCGCAGCCGATTTCCCGAGGCCTGGCCGAGCGCGTACTGTGCCTGCCGATCTACCCAGGCTTGAGCCATCAGGTACAACAGCGTGTGGTCGATACGCTGCTGCGCCACTGTGAAGCGCCTTACCTGGCCTTCGCACCCTTGCGCAGGGCCGTCTAGATGCCAGCCTTCAAGCCCGTGCCGGGCACCCGCCGGTCGGTGGCTCAAAACACCACCCTCAATTATGTTGGGCAAGCCTATGCGCTGTTGATCGGCATCCTGATCATGCCGTTTTACCTGGGCCACTTGGGGGCAGAGGTCTACGGGCTGATCGGCTTCTACACCGTGTTGCAAAGCTGGTTGCAGTTGCTGGACGTCGGCTTGTCGCCGTCACTGGTACGGCAGATCGCCCACCACCGCCATGCAGGCGCCGCGTCGGGCCGTAACAGCGGCTGGCTGCTGCGCTCGTTCGAGTTGATCTTTGTTCCACTCGCTGCCACTACGCTGGTGGCTATTTACCTGGGCAGCCCCTGGATTGCGTCGCATTGGCTCAACGCCCAAGCGCTGAGCACTGACACCCTGGTTCACTGCATCAGCCTTATGGGGTGCATGGTCGCGTTACGCCTGTACGCCACACTGTACAAAAGCGGCCTGCAAGGGCTGGAACTGCACGGGTGGCTCAACGGTGCCAACGTGGTCATTACCACCGTTCGCTACTTCGGTGGCCTGGCGCTGGTCGCGTTCGTGTCTCAGGACGCCCTGGTGTTCTTCCAGTTCCAGCTGGCAGTAGCGCTGCTCGAAACCCTGATATTTGCCACCAAAGCCTACGCCCGCCTGCCGGCGCCGCGCGTGCTGAGCGGGTTCAACTGGGCGCTGGTCAAGCCCATCGTGCCCTTCGCGCTCAGCCTGTCGTTCACTTCAATCTTGTGGATCGTGCTCACCCAGCTGGACAAGGTCTTGCTGTCCGAGCAGTTGCTGCTCACCGAGTACGGCTACTTCTCGCTGGTGGCCCTGATGACCACGGGGATCGTGATGCTCATCAACCCGCTGGTGCAAACCTTGCTGCCGCGCATGACCGTACTGCTGGCCGAGGGCCGCGTCGAGGAGATGCACCAGCTGTACCTGACCGCCAGCCGCTTCACCTGCACGCTGCTGTTCCCCTTGGCCTGCGTCATGGCTGCCCATGGCGGCAGCCTGCTGTATGCCTGGAGCGGCGACCATGCTGCGGCTGCCTGGGGCCAGCCCGTGTTGTTCTGGTATGCCTTGGGCAGCGCGATCATGGCGGCCAGTACCCTCCAGTACTACCTCCAATACGCCCATGGACAGATTCGCCTGCACCTGTGGTACAGCGTGGTCTCGGCCGCCGTCACCGTGCCGGTGATGCTGTTGGCCATCAACGTGTGTGGCGCCCTGGGTGCCGCTGCGGCCTGGTTCGTGTTGCGCCTGTTGTCGTTCGCCCTCTGGCCGCGCGTCGTACACCGCCACCTGGCGCCTGACGTGCATGGCGCCTGGCTCAAAGACATCCTGCGGATCAGCCTGATGACGCTGTTGGGGCTGGCTTTAACCGAGCCGCTGGTACGCCTTACCGCTGGCGAAGACCGAGCGCTAACCCTGTTCGGCCTGGCCCTTTGCGGCCTTGGCACCCTGGCCGTGGTGATTGCCAGCGACCGCTGGGTGACCTCCCGTGTCGCCCTCCTGTTTAGCAAGCCGAGTGTCGAACGATGAGCCTGCGAACCGAGCACGACATTATGCAGGCCTGGGGCAGCGAGTGCGCGCCGGTGGTGAGCGTGGTGTGCCCTGCCTTCAATCAGCAGGCATTTATTGCCGAGACGATCGAGGGCTTTCTGGCCCAGCGCACGCGCTTCCCGTTCGAGATCCTGATTAACGATGACGCCTCGACCGACGGCACCCGGGCCATCATTGAGCAGTATGCGCGTCGTTACCCTGGGCTGATTCGCCCGGTGCTACATGAGCAAAACCAATACCGCCAGGGCAAACTGTTCTTCCCGATGCTGTTCAACCTGGCCAAAGGGCGCTACCTGGCGTACTGCGATGGCGATGACGTCTGGACCGACCCGCTCAAGCTTCAGAAACAGGTGGCCTTCCTGGAGCGCCACCCTGACTACGTGATGACCTACCACGACGCGGTTGTGGTTAGCGAGCGGGGCCCGCAGGGGGTGCAACTGGGCCGTCGCTACCAGCGGGACGCCAGCAGCTTGGAGCTGATGCAAGGCCGACGCATTTCGACGCTCACCGTGTGCTTCCGCAATGTGTTGCGCGAGTTGCCACGTGAGCTGGAGCAGGCCCCGCTGATGGACGTGTGCTGGTGGTCGATGCTTGGCGCCCACGGCAAGGGCAAGTACATGCCTGAGATCACCGCTGGCCAGTATCGCGTTCACGACGGTGGAATGTTCTCCATGCGCATGAAGAAGAAAAAACTGCACATGTCGCTGCAGACCGCCGCGTGCCTGGCCAACTACTACCACCAACGCGGCCATCAGGCCTTGTACGAGCACTACCTCACGCAGGTATTCGGGTTGTCCCTGGCAGCCATTTCGCCCGTGCGCAAGCTCTGTGCCTTGGCGTTGGTAGGGCGAAACATCAGCCGCAACCTGTGCCGACGCCTGGCCCTGCCCAGCGGGGGCCGTTAGCCATGCAGCCTAACCACTCCCTAGCACTGCCCCCTTTCGACGGGATCACCGCCACCGCGCACCACCCTGGCCCAGGAGCTACACGATGACCGACTTCAACCGTTCCAGCCTGGAGCCCCAACAGGACGCCCGGATCGACATTGCCAGCCTGCTGCGCATGCTGTTCGATCATAAAGCGCTCATTGCCTGGGTGGTCGGCAGCTTTACGCTGGCGGGCATCGCCTATGCCATCGTGGCGACGCCGGTGTACCAGGCCAACGCGATGATTCAGATCGAGCCTAAGAAAATCGGCCTGGATGCCACGCCGGTGTTCAACAGCAAGCCGACGTCGGTGTCCGAAGCCGCCACCGAAATCGAGCTGATCAAGTCTCGGGCCGTGTTGGGCCGGGTTATCACCGACCTCAACCTGGACATCACGGCCCATCCACGTTACCTGCCGGTGATCGGCGCTTGGTACGCGCGCCAGTTCAGGCCCGCTGCAGGTCAACTGGCAACCCCCCTGCCCGGCCTGGAACGGTTTGCCTGGGGCGGAGAACGCATAGATGTCAGCACGCTGGACGTGCCCCAGCCGCTGCTAGGCCTGCCGCTGACCCTGGTTGCAGGCGAGAACGGCCACTACACGCTGCAAGGCCCACAGGGTGAAACCCTGCTGCGCGGTGAAGTGGGCGAGCCTGCCGAAGGCGCCGGCGTGACCTTGATCCTCAACGCGCTACATGCACACCCCGGCACTGAGTTTCGTGTAGTGCGCAACCGTGAGCTGGCCACCGCACTGGCGTACCAGGAGAAGCTCAAGGTGAGCGAAGCCGGCAAGGATTCGGGCATCGTTTACCTGTCGTTTCAGGATCAGGATCCGGCCCGGGCCGTGCAGTTGGTCAAGGAAGTGAGCGACCGTTACGTGCGCCAGAACATTGAGCGCAGCTCCGCAGAAGCGGCCCAGCGCCTGGACTTTCTGCGTTCGCAGCTGCCCGTGGTGAGGGCAGAGCTGGAGAAATCCGAAGCGGCCTTGCATGAATTCCAGTTGCGCACCCATTCGGTGGACATCGGCCAACAAACCCGCGCCCTGCTGGATCAAGTGGTGGTGTATGACAACCAACTGACCGAGCTGCGCCTCAAGCGCACCGACCTGGATCGGCTGTACACCCGCCAGCACCCGCAATCGGTGGCGCTGGCCCAGCAGATCGGCCAGGTGGAAGCGCAAAGGGCCAAGGCCCAAGGCGCGGTGGGCCAGTTGCCGGAAACCCAACAGGCGCTGCTGCGCCTGACCCGTGACATGCAGGTGACCACGCAGACGTACACCAACCTGCTCAACCGCGTGCAAGAGCAAGACATCATTCGCGCGGGCAACATCGGCAACGTTCGTATCATCGACGCCGCCGACGCCAATGTGCAGGAGCCTGTTAAACCCATGCGCAAACTGATCGTCGCATTGGCCGCGCTACTCGGCGCGCTGGTGGCTATTTTCACCCTGTTCGTGCGCCAGGCGTTTTACCGAGGGGTAGAGAACCCTGAAAGCGTGGAGCAACTGGGCCTGCCGGTGTACGCCTCGCTGCCCCAGTCCCGCCAGCAAACGCGCCTTAACCGTGGGCACACCCGCAAGGGCCAGCCTGCCTCGCGCCTGCTGGGTGTAGTAGCGCCCCGCGAAGCAACGATGGAAGCACTGCGCAGCCTGCGCACGAGCCTGCACTTCGCCATGGCGCAAGCCCCCAACAACGTATTGATGGTTACCAGCCCCACACCAGGGGTGGGCAAGTCCTTCGTGTGCGCCAACCTGGCCGTGGTCAGCGCTCAGGCCGGCAAGCGGGTACTGCTGATCGATGCCGACATGCGCAAGGGCTACTTGCACCAGCAATTCGGCGTGCAGCCCCGCCATGGGCTGGCCGATGCCCTTACCGGCACCCTGCCCTTCGACGATGTGGTGCATGACACCCAGGTGCCGCACCTTCAGCTCATTTCCTGCGGCTTCGCAGCGCCTAACCCCTCCGAGCTGCTGATGCACGAGCGCTTCAGCCAATTGCTTGAAACCCTGGCGCCCCAGTACGACCTCGTCATCATCGACACCCCGCCTGTGATGGCGGTGACCGACGCCACCCTGGTCGGGCGCCAGGCCGGTACGTGCATGATGGTGGGCCGCTTCGGCCAGAGCACGGTCAGGGAGCTGGACGTTGCCCGGCGGCGCCTGGCGCAGAACGGCGTCACGCTCAAGGGCGCGATCTTCAATGGCGTGGTGCGCAAAGCCTCCAACGCTGAATACGACTGCGCAGCCTATGGCTACGACTACAGCGACGCACGTCAATGAGCGGCCACGGAATGCACGGCATGAACACCACCATTGCAATGATGCAGCCCTACTGGTTCCCCTACCTGGGCTATTTCCAGCTGATCGCCGGCGCCGACGTGTTCGTGCTGGGCGATGACTTGCAATACGTCAAGGATGGCTGGATACACCGTAACCGCGTGCTGTGTGGCGGCAAGCCGTGGTTGTTCAGCCTGCCATTGGCGCGGGCCGCCCATGGTTTACCCATCAATCAGCGGTGCCTGGCCGATACCGCCAGCGCCACCCTGGAAAGCCTGCTCAAGACCCTTGCGCTGCACTATGCCCGGGCGCCACAGCGCAGCCAGGTAATGCCGTTGCTGGAACGTTTGATACGTCACCCAGACGCCCACCTGGCCCGCTACCTTGAGTACAGCCTGCGTGAGGTGTGTGTGTACCTGGGCATCGAGACGCCGATCCTGCTGGCGTCGACGTTGAACCTTCAGCCTATCGCCGACAAGCAGGACCGGGTGATCCAGACCCTGCACCGGCTCGGCGGCAACCGCTACGTCAACCCTATCGGCGGGCGCGGCCTGTACGAGGAGCAACGCTTCCGCAAGGCGGGCCTGAGCCTGCGCTTTCACCAGATGCACGATATTCGTTACGCCCAGTTCAACCAGCCGTTCGTGTCCCACTTGTCGATCATCGATGTGCTGATGTTCAACCCGGTCGAGCAGGTGCGCCACTGGCTAAGTCAGTACAGCCTGTCGTTGCCCGCGCCGTTGGCGAGCACGCCGGTGGCGCCCTCCCACAGCCTGGCGGCCCACACCGCCCTTTCCCTTTCCTAGGACACGCCCGTCATGCGTAGTGACCCTTTGCGCACGCATCACCTGAGTGGCACCACTACCCTGGTCACCCTGACCTACGGGCAGCGGCTGAACTACCTCTGGACGTTGGTCGAGCGTGCCCTCGCCAATGAGCGGATCGCACGGGTGATCGTTGTCAACAATGCGTCCAGCGATAACTTGCAAGTGCTGTGCGCGGCCTGGCCGGGACGGGTGGAGGTCATCGACCTGCCGACCAACACCGGCTCCGCTGTGGGTTATACCGTGGGGATCGAAGCGGCCCTGAGCCGAGGCGCCGAGTACCTTTGGCTGATGGACGACGACAACGCGCCGACCCCTGGCGCCATCGACGTGCTGCACCAGCGCTTGGCCGAATGCACTGAAGGGCGCGGCTTGGGCAACGCCGCCGTGATGGGCTTTCGCCCCACCCACCAGGCCGACATCGCCGCAGGCGTGCCAAGGCCGTTCGCCGTGCAATGGCGATCCAGCTGCTTTGGGTTTCATATCGCGCAATTGCCTTACAAAGTGTGGCGGCGTACGCCCTGGGGCCGCCCCAAGGCCCGTGCCGAGCAGGCGCGCTTGATCAAGTTGCCGTTCACCACCTATGGCGGGCTGCTGGCCCACCGCTCGCTGTACGAGCGGATCGGCACACCCTTGGGCGAACTGCTGCTGTACGCCGACGACACCGAATACACCTGGCGCATCACCGCCTCGGGCGGTGAGATTTTTCTCGTCACCGACGCGCTGCTCGAAGACTTGGAGCACTCCTGGAACATCAAGGCGCGCACCAGCAGCCTCTACGAAACCTTCCTGCTGGGGGACTCGCCCTTCAGGGCCTATTACGCCGCGCGTAACCAGGCCTGGTTCGACAAGCACGTGTGGGCAGCGTCCGGCTGGCTGCATGCCGTCAACCGCTCGCTGTTTTTATTCCTGTTACGTCAGGTGGCCCGCCGCAAAGGTTCGCTGACGCGCTTGAACCTCATCGAGCAGGCCATTCGCGATGGCGAGTCAGGCCGCCTGGGCACCCACGAGGCCTTCCCGCTATGAAACTTCTGTTTCTCAACAGCCTGTATGCCCCCCATGTAGGCGGCGGCGCCGAAATCGTGCTGCAGCGTACCGTGGAAGGGTTGCAGCGCCGTGGCGTTGAAGTGAGCGTGCTGGCCACGGGGCCCAAGCCTGGCCTGCACCTGACCGAGGTGCGTGGCGTGAAGGTGTACCGCGCGGGGCTGCTCAACGCTTACTGGCACTACAGCCCGCAACGGCCGGGCGCCTTGCTGCGCCTGGGCTGGCACCTGCGTGACCGTTACAACACGGGCATGCGCCAGTATGTGCGCGAGGTGATCGCACGGGAAAAACCAGACCTGGTGGTGTGCCATAACCTGGCAGGCTGGTCAGTGGCGGCCTGGGATGAAGTCACCGCCGTAGGCCTGCCCATCGTTCAGGTGCTCCACGACCTGTACCTGCTGTGCCCCGGCAGCAACATGTTCAAGAAAGGCAGCGCCTGCAAAAGCCCCTGCACCCTGTGCCGCAGCCTGCGCCAAGGCCATGCCGAACGCTCCCGCCAGGTGGCGGCGGTGGTCGGCGTAAGTGAGTACCTGCTACAGCGGGTACGCGCCGTCGGGTTGTTCAGCCGGGCCAGTGCCCAGGTGGTGTACAACGCCACCCCTCCACCAGAGGCCACCCTGCCGGCCTATCGGGCGGCACCCAGTACCCGCCGCCCACGCATTCGCTTCGGCTACCTGGGCACGTTGTCCGAGCAAAAGGGTGTGGCCTGGCTGATCCGTGCGTTCAAGGCCTTGCCCTTCGAGGCCACGCTGGACATCGCCGGGCAAGGCCAGGCCGACTATGAGGCGCAGTTGCGGGCTCTCGCCGGGAGCGCCCCGAACATTCGCTTTGTGGGCTATCAGTCGCCTGACCAGTTCTACCCAGGCATCGACGTCGCGGTAGTGCCGTCGGTGTGGAACGAGCCCTTCGGGCTGGTGGCGGTGGAAGCCTGCGCACACTCGGTGCCGGTCATTGCCAGCTGCCGTGGCGGCTTGCCGGAAATCATCAAGGATGGCGTGAACGGCTTGCTCTGCTACCCCGAGCAACCGGGCTCGCTCGAAGCGGCCATGACGCGCCTGACCAACGACCTGGCCTTGCGCCAACGGCTCACCGATCAGGCGCGTGGCAGCGTGGAGCACTTGCTGGACGCCGAACGCATGCTCGATGCGTACCAAGGCCTTTTCGAACAGATCGTTATCAAGGGAAGGCCACACCATGGCACTGACATTGCCGTACTCCAGTACTGAGCACCGGTCGCTGGCTTTCCATAAGTCCACGCTGATGGCCCTTACGGCCTTGAGCCTGGTGGCAGTGGAGAGTTTTTCGGGCGCGTTACGCTTTTACCTGGACATGGCCGGGGCCTCGGCCCTGCTGTACCTGCCCAAGGTCGCCTGCCTGGTGCTGTTCGCCCTGGAGCTGCTGACTGCACGGCTGAGTCGAGGCGTTTGGCTGGCGCTGTTGCTGTTGGTGGCGTCCAGCCTGTTGGGCATGCTCCACGGCGCCAGCCTCAGCAACGCAGGCTTTAGCCTGTTCATCTACAGCCCTTTGCTGTTCGGGATGCTCTGCGGGCATTACCTGCAACCGCGTCGCGGCCTCATGGCGTGGAGCATCGGCGCCTGCCTGGTGCTGTCGATGCTGGGCATTCTGCTGGACAAGTACACCAGCGTGCCGTGGAAGGGCTACAGCTATACCCTGGGCGACACCACGCTGCGGGGCAATCAGGCGTGGTCTGCCGGGGGCACCGACCGCCTGGCCGGCTTTGCGCGGATGTCCACCACGGCCGCGATGATGATGGCCATTTACGCGCTCTACCTCACTGCGTTTACACGCTCTAAAACGCTGCTGAGCCTGCTGTTCGCAGCCACCTTCGCCGGTATCCTTCTGACCACCAATAAATCCACCGCCGCGGCGTTCGCCCTGGCTTTGCTGCTGTTGCCGGTGCTGCGGCAGCCGATGCTGTGCCGAGCGCTGTTCTGGCTCGTCGTGGGTGCGGGCCTGGCGCTACCCGTAATGGCCATGGTGCTGGACTTCGACGGCCACGCCACCACGGGCGATACCCTGTGGGCCTCCTTCTACGACCGCCTGGTCAACACCTGGCCCATGGTCATCAACGCCATCGACCGTGAAGGCTGGGGCGTCTTCGGCGCAGGCGTTGGCTTGATCGGGGGCAGCGTGGCGGTGTTTCCGGTGTACTCGGTAGAAATGCCCTATGTGACCGACAACACCCCCTTGTACCTGTGGAGCACCCTGGGCGTGGCCGGAATCCTGCTGTACGCGGGCCTGGCGCCATTGCTCGGCGGCCTGGCCGCACGCCGGGACTGGATGAGCGGCGCGCTGATGACCATCACCTTTTGCACCACCTTGATTAGCTGGACCACCGATGTGCTGGAGGTGCCGGTGGCGGCCCTGTTCGTTGGCCTGGCGGTGTCCCACCTGTGGCTGCGCCCTGCGCCCGCCGCTGTGACGCCACGCTTACTTGGCACCTTCAGGGAGGGTTGCGCCAATGCGCCGCGCCTTGCGTAACACCCTGTTGGCGCTGAGCGCGTTGGGCCCTGTGCTGGCCTGCGCTGAACCGGCGGACCCGACCGACTTCATCGTAGGCGTACACACGCACCTGTTTGACCAGCCGCGTGACGTGCGCGCGCCTTTGCGGTTATTGCGCGAAGCCGGTGTAGGCTCCGTGGCCGACGACGCCTACTGGTCCACCGTGGAGCAGGCCCCTGGGGTGCTGCACACCTCGCCGGACTGGCTCAAGTACCTGCGCGAGCAACAGGCCGGCAACCAGGGCAACGTGCTGATGCTGGGCTATGGCAACCGCTTTTACGCCAACGACAGCAAACCGATCGCCCCTGGCGTAAGGGCAGGCTATGCACGGTTCGTGGCTTACGTGGCCCAGGCTCTCAAGGGCCAGGTGGGCTTTTATGAAGTGTGGAACGAGTGGGACCTGGAAGACCCCACCTCCCCGGCGTTCACCCAGGCATACCTTGACCTGGTACAAACCACGGCCTGGCAACTGCGCCAGATCGACCCGGCGGCGCGCATTTTGGCCGGCACCGTCACCACCCAGGGCATCAAGGCAGGGTATGCCGACCGTTTGGTACAAGGCGGGCTGCTCGACCATGTGGACGGCCTGTCGCTGCACCCCTACGTACACTGTGAAAAAACCGGTCACGGCAACACGCCTGAAGCCTGGATCGAGTGGCTGCGCGCAGTGTCCGCGCACCTCGACACCCTGGCCGGCCGCCCCGTGCCGCTGTACCTGACTGAAATGGGCTGGCACAGCACCGGTACCCTGCACCCCTGCGGCGTGGACGAAGCCACCCAAGCCGCGTGGCTGGCGCGTGCGTACCTGCTGGCCAAAACGCTGCCGGCCATCAAAGGCCTGTGGTGGTACGACCTGGCCAACGACGGGCCCAGCCCTGCCGAGCAGGAACATAATTTCGGCCTGCTGCGCCAGGACCTGAGCCCCAAGCCTGCCTACTGGGCGCTCAGCCGTATTGCGCCGGTACTCAACGGCTTCCGCTACCTGCCCGACGAGCAACTGCCCGCCGTTGAAGGCAACGACGACTTGGTGCGGTTGGTGTTTGGCAACGGCACTCAGCGCGTGGTTGCGGTGTGGGCGAAGGGTGCGGCCCGCGTGATCACGCTCAAGGCCTTCGGCCAGGCTATTGGCCCCGTACAACTGAGCGCTACCGGCCCCACCGACGACAACACCCACGCCATGTGGCGCTGCACCGCCAATGGCTGCTTTACCCGGCTCCACGTAGGCGCGTTCCCGGTGATCGTCACCTTGCAAGACGTGCCGGACGCCCCACCAGCGGGCACACAACCGTTATCCGTTCAGGCAGGCACTGCCCCCATGAATCGCTACACAGGGATGTACTCAAGATGATCGTCATCAATGCTCGCTTTTTGACTCAAGAGCTCCGTGGGGTACAACGCTTTGCCGAGCAGATGTGCCTGTCGCTCAAGGCCTTGCGCGATGACCTGGTGTTTGTTTCACCGCCCGGCATCCGTATGCAAGACACCGCCAGGAAACTGAATGTTCAGGTAATAGGGCGTCACCAGGGGCACCTCTGGGAGCAACTGGACCTGCCGGTGTACCTGCGCCGCAACGCCAGCCCCTGGCTACTCTCGCTGTGCGCCACGGCGCCGATGCTCTACCACCGGCAGGTGGTGACTCACCACGACATTACCTACGTGCGCCACCCGCAAAGCTACAGCCGCGCGTTTCGCACGGCGTACCGCCTGCTCACGCCCACCATGCTCAAGCATGCCCAGGCGATCCTCACCGTCAGCGAATTCTCCCAGCAGGAGATCTCAGCGTTCTATGGCGTGCCGGCCAGCAAGATCCTCGTGGTACCCAACGCGGTCAGCGAGGCGTTCCGGCCGCGCCGCCTGGAAATCCCACGGCCCTACCTGCTGGCGGTGTCGTCCCCTAGCGCCCATAAAAACTTCGGCCGGTTGATCGAAGCCTTTCTCAGCCTGAAGGGCCACCCTCATGTGGAGTTGCGCATTGTGGGCGCGGCCAACGGCATCTTCGCTGACCCGAACCTACAGGCGCAGGTGGCGGGGCACTCTCGGATCAAGCTCCTGGGCCGGCTCAGCGACGCTCAGTTGATCGAGCAGTACCAGTTGGCCACTGCCTTTGTCTTCCCGTCACTGTACGAAGGCTTTGGTATTCCGCCCCTTGAGGCTCAAGCCTGTGGCTGCCCGGTTCTGGCCGCCAACGCCGCCTCGATCCCAGAAGTGCTGCAATCGAGCGCGCTGTATTTCGACCCGCTGGACGTGGACCAGATGGCCCGCGCCATGGCTCTGGTACTGGATAACCCGGCGATCTGCGACCACTTGCGCACCCTTGGGCTGCGCAACGTGGGCCGGTTCAGTTGGCAAGCGTCGGCCCGGCGGGTTAGCGACTACCTCGACGCCCTGCAAGGTAAAAGCGCGCTACCGCCCACCGCTCTCAAGTGCGCCACTCGCCGCGCCAAGGAATTCCAATGAAAATCGCTATTGTCCATGACTGGCTGGTGACCTTTGCCGGCGCGGAGCGGGTACTGGCCTCCTTGCTCAAGCTCTGGCCTCAGGCCGACCTCTTCGCGGTGATCGATTTCTTGAGCGATAAGGACCGGGCGCGCCTGGGTGGCAAACAGGCCAAGACCACCTTCATCCAGCGCCTGCCCAAGGCCCGCACCCGCTATCAGCAGTATTTGCCCTTGATGCCGTTGGCGGTGGAGCAACTGGACCTGTCCGCGTACGACCTGGTGATTTCCAGCAGCCATGCGGTGGCGAAAGGCGTACTGACCGGCCCGAACCAGTTGCACATCAGCTATGTACATTCGCCTATCCGTTACGCCTGGGATTTACAGCATCAGTACCTGGCCGAGAGCGGCCTCAACCGTGGCCTCAAAGGCATGCTCGCCAGGGCCGTGTTGCATTACATGCGCCTGTGGGACCAGCGCACGTCGGCGGCGGTGGATGACTTCGTGGCCAACTCCCTGTTCGTCGGCCGCCGTATCAACAAAGCCTACCGGCGCGCGTCTACGGTGATCTACCCGCCGGTAGATACCCAGGGGTTCAGCCTGACCCACGCCAAGCAGGACTACTACGTAACTGCCTCGCGGATGGTCCCGTACAAAAAGATCCCGATGATCGTTAAAGCCTTTGCCGCCATGCCGGACAAGCGCTTGGTAGTGATTGGCGACGGGCCGGAGATGGCCAAGGTGCGGGCAGCGGCAGGGCCTAATGTCACAGTGCTGGGGCAGCAGCCCTTTGAGGTACTGCGCCAACACTTGCAGAGCGCCAAGGCCTTTGTGTTCGCCGCTGAAGAAGACTTTGGCATTACCCCGGTAGAAGCCCAGGCCTGCGGCACGCCCGTGATCGCCTTCGGACGTGGTGGCGTACTGGAAACGGTGCGCGGGCTAAACGACCCCGAGCCTACGGGAGTGCTCTACCCCCAGCAGACCGCAGAGGCCTTGGTCACCGCAGTGCAGACCTTCGAACGCGAAGCCCATCGCATCAGTGCCCAGGCCTGCCGCGACCAGGCCGAGCTGTTCAGCGAGCACCACTTTGAACGTCAGTTCCGGCACTTCGTCGAGGTGCGCTGCATCGAGGCGGGGTTGAGCACCCCGCTGCCGGCACCGCGCTTGACCTTGGCAACCGTCAATGGCGAGGCCACCGCAGCCGCAGGCCTGCTTTAGCCCATACCCCTTTTAATCTTTCTCGACTGCACCAGGACACCCTCATGTCAACCGCTTACAAGGGCATTCTCCACGCCCACCAGTCGTTTCTTTCCCTGGCCCACCGCCTGCTGGACCTTGCGGTCATCGTGGGCGGTTTGCTGTGGATCGACTGGATGAACCAGCACCCCACTACCAGCGAGACCTGGATCAAGGTATTGCTGGCCGTGCTGGTGTTCCACTGGCTGGGCGAGTACCACACGCTCTATGGCTCCTGGCGGGGCGAGCGCGCAGGCCGTGAGCTGCGCCGGGTGGCGACCTACTGGTCGCTGACCTTCGTATGCCTGGTGGTCGCCGATCAGTTGCTACCCCAAGACAAGGCGTTGCCTACCCGCCAACTGCTGCAATGCTTTGCCCTCGTGCTGGCAATACTAGGCGGCTACCGGCTGATGATCCGCAGCAGTTTGCAGGCGCTGCGCAAGCGCGGCTTCAACACCCGCAACGTGGCCATCGTCGGGACCGGCCAGGTGGGCGAGCGGCTGGCGCTGTCCATGGCGCACGCCCCGTGGATGGGCTTGCGGCTGTTGGGCTTCTATGACGACCAGCCGCAGCAGATGAACCTATCGGGCCTGGCCCGGCGCGCGGTGGTGCGCGGCGGGCTCACCCAACTGGTGGAGCACGCCCGCGAAGGGCGCATCGACAAGGTGTACATCACCCTGCCCATGGCGCAGGAACCCCTGATCCGCGAACTGGTGCGCGCCTTGAGCGATACCACCGCCTCGGTGTACCTGATTCCCGACATCTTCATGTTCGACCTGCTTAACGCGCGCAGCGAAAGCATCAACGGCCTGACCAGCATCAGCCTGGTGGACAGCCCGCTGCAAGGCTCAAGCAGCATAATCAAGCGCCTGGAAGATATCGTGGCCAGCGCCGTGATCCTGACGATGATCGCCGTGCCCATGCTGGTGATCGCGGCGGCCATAAAGCTCAGTTCGCGGGGGCCGGTGCTGTTTCGCCAATTGCGCTACGGCCTGGATGGCAGGCCCATCATGGTGTGGAAATTTCGCAGCATGAGCGTTCAAGAGAACGGCCCGGACGTGCGCCAGGCCAGCCGCGAAGATGCGCGGGTAACACGCTTGGGCAAGGTACTGCGCCGCACCTCCCTGGATGAACTGCCGCAGTTCTTCAACGTGCTGATGGGTGACATGTCCATCGTCGGCCCCCGCCCGCATGCCGTGGCCCACAACGAGCAATACCGGCGCCTGGTGAGTTGCTACATGCTGCGCCACAAGGTCAAGCCTGGCATCACCGGCTGGGCCCAGGTCAACGGCTGGCGGGGCGAGACCAACACACTGGATAAAATGCAGAAACGCGTTGAGTACGATCTGGACTACATTGAGCACTGGTCGGTGTGGCTGGACCTTAAAATCATCGCCCTGACGATGTTCAAGGGTTTCCTTAACAAGAACGCTTATTGAGCTGGCCGGCCTTCTCTTACGCCGTGACCTGTTTTCCAAGGAAGATTGAAATGAATCGCAATGTGTTGGTTGCCCTGCTGTTGAGCGCGGTGCTTCAAGGGTGTGCCTTCGCCCCGGGGCAACACATGACGCCAGAAGATGCCGCCGACGATACTGGCCTCGACGGGCCGGTACGGGTGGTGAAAATTACCAGCGGCAGCGTCAACCAAGAGAAAACCCTCTACCAGGCCCGGCCGGTAGCCCATGAGCTGCTGGACTACACGCCGGGCGAGTACCGCATCGGTGCCGGTGATGCCTTGGTGGTCACCGTCTGGGAGCACGAGGAACTCAACACACCCTCAGGCCCGGAGCAAGGCAGCTCGGCCGCGCGCGTGGTACGCGGTGACGGCACGCTGTATTACCCCTACTTGGGCAGCGTGATGGCGGGCGGCAAGACGATCGAACAGTTGCGCTCAGACCTGCAAACGGGGTTGTCCAAGTACCTGAACCTGGCCAAGGTGGATGTCAACGTGCAGGGTTACGAAAGCCAGCGCGTAGTGCTCTCGGGCGCGTTTCGAAACCCTGGCCCACAGCCCTTGACCAATGTGCCCCTGTCGCTGGTAAGCGCCATTGGCAAGGCCGGCGGCGAAGGTGATAACGCAAACCTGGCCGGCTTGATTCTCAAGCGTGACGGCAAGGAATACCTGCTCGACATCGATACCCTCAACCGCGAGGGCTCCCCCCTCAACCGCATCTACCTCAAGGACGGCGATCAGCTCCATTTGGGCAATTACAGCGCCAACAAGGTGTATGTGTTGGGCGAGGTCCACAACCCTCAGGTGATGAACTACGGCTCCAGCACCTTCAACCTGATGGAAGCGCTGGGCAATGCAGGCGGTATCAGCCAGGAAACAGCCAGCGCTGAAGCTATCTACGTGATCCGTAGCGCCCAGCCCGATAGTCACCAGCCGCCGACGGTGTTCTACCTCGATGCCCAGAAGCCCACTGCGTTTCTGCTGGCCCGCCAGTTCGACCTGCAAAGCGCTGACGTGGTGTTCGTGGGCCCGGCGAACATCACCCGCTGGAACCGTTTCATCAGCCAACTGTTGCCGTCGGCGAGCGTCGTTGCCACAGGCGCAGCGTTTCGAAATTAAGCCCGGTGTAAACCCTTGTACAGGCTAGGATGCGGCTAATTGCCACTATCTGAAAATTCCCCCCCGAACGACGTGGAGATCCGCTACGATTAAGGCCTGTTGCCTATGGATCGGATCCTTATGTCTGCTGCTTATTCAGCCGCTAGCGAGACTTTGGTACTCGACAACGGGCTACGTGTACGAATCTGTCACGAGCCGCGCCTCAAGCGCGCGGCTGCATTCTTGCGGGTTGATGCTGGTAGCCACGATGTCGACCCTGCCTGGCCTGGCCTGGCTCATTTTCTCGAACACCTGTTCTTTCTCGGCACCACGCGGTTTGCAGACGACCAGGCACTGATGCCGTTCGTGCAGCGCCAGGGTGGCCTGCTCAACGCCAAAACGTCAGATCGCACCACGGATTATTTCTTCGAGGTGCCAGTGCCTGCCTTTTCGGGTGCGCTGGAGCGCCTTTGTGACATGCTGGCCAGCCCGCGCCTGAGCTCCACTGACCAGCGCCGTGAGCGCGAGGTGCTGCACGCGGAGTTCATCAGTTGGGCCCAGGACGCCGAAGCGCGCCACCACACCTGGCTGACCAGTGCGTTGTCGTCAGCGCACCCGCTGCGGGCCTTCCACGCTGGGAACCGTTACAGCTTGCCATTGGGGCGGCCTGACTTTCAGGTGGCCCTGCGTCAGTTTCACCTCAACCACTACCACACCGGGCAGATGACCCTGACCCTGGTAGGCCCACAACCTGAAGACCAGTTGATCCGCCTGGCGCAGCGAACCTGCCTGGGCTTGCCACGCGGCAAGGCGCAACCGCGGCCCATACCCAACCCTCTGCTGGACACCACCAGCGAACCGACGCCTCAAGCGCCCGGCTCGCGCTTCAACCTGGCGTTTGCCTGCGAGGGCCTGCCTGCCGCCAGCGCTCAGGCCGTGGCCTTCTTCAGTACCTGGTGCGCCAACGCCCAACCAGGTGGTTTGCACGCCGAGTTGTTACGGCGGGAGCTGATTGAAAGCATGCAGGTCAACGTCCCATATCAGTACCAGGGCCAGGTATTGCTGGACATCGAATTCAAGCTCACTGCCACAGGCCAGCACGCCCTGGCCACCCTTACCGCGCTGACCTTCGACTGGTTGGAGTTCTTCCAGGCCGTGGACGATTGGCCCATGCTGCGCGATGAGTACGCGTTGCTCCAGCGTCGCCAAGGCCTGACCTGCGGGCCACTTGAGCTGGCCCAACGGCTAGCGCAACCGGATGCCCACGCTCAAGTGCTTGATCAGCCAGGGCTGGCGGCCTTGCGGGCGCTGCTGGGGCAATTGCGCCCCGAGCGCGTCTTGCACCCGCTTCCCACCGGCGTTGTGCAGGCTGCACCTGGCGCCCCCGCACCCTGGCGGCTACCGCAACGTAACCGTTTCCTGCGGCCCAGCCGCCGGCCCGACCGCCCCGTGCCCGATGTACCCGCCATGGGCTATGCCGAAGGCGGCGACCGTGGCGGGCAGGAGGTAGAAGTGCTGTTGCGCTGGCAAGTAGGCGCCTCCCGATACGCCGCCCTATGGCATGTACTGGACCGCAGCCTGCAACGGTTGGTGCAAGAGGCGCGTCAGGCCGGCGTGAAGTTGTTATTCACTCGCTTGGGCGAAGATTGGCAACTGCGCCTGAGCGGCATCGGCGAACCCATGCCCGCCCTGCTTGAGCAGGTGCTGGCAATCTGTAATGCGCCGCCGCCCGAAGCCTGGCGCCAAGCGCCGGGCCTTCCCCCACCGCCGCAAACGCCTATTCGCGAACTGCTGCGACAATTGCCCGAATATTGCGTAGGCAGCGAAGGCGACCCCCGTACGCCCTTGGTGGATGCCCAGCCCGGCACCCTGCAAACGCTGTGGAACAACGCTCGCTGGGAAGGCTTGGCCGTAGGGGTAGGCGACGCCAGCCGCAGCGCCCTCAATCACGTCTTGCGCACGATGCCCGGCCAGCCAGACCCGCTAATGGCCGCCCGTGCCCGGCCCATGCAGGGTAAGCACTGGCGCACGGCGCTCAGCGCCGGCAGTGAGCACGCCTTGTTGCTGTTTTGCCCAGCACCCCCTGCCGCCATCCGCGAAGACGCCGCCTGGCGGTTGATCGCACAGATCGCCCAGCCGCTGTTCTACCAGCGCTTGAGGGTAGAGCTGCAATTGGGCTATGCCGTGTTCAGCAGCTTCCGGCAAATCGCCGGGCTGCCAGGGTTGGTGTTTGGGGTGCAGTCGCCCGGCACGGATCATGCCGCGTTGTTAGGCCATATGGAGCAGTTTCTCAAGCAGTTGCCGCGGGTAATCGGCACCTTGGGCAGTGAACCGTTGCGCAGCCAGCGGCAGGCAGTGCTGAGCCGGCTCGACCCTGAGGACATGGACACCAGCCAACTGGCCGACACCCTTTGGCAAGCTCATTTGAGCGGCCATGGCGTGGATTACCTCAAGCGCCTGCGTCAGGCCCTGGACGAGCTGCGTTCACCCGAGCTGGTCAGCGCTGCCTGGCGCCTGGCCAATGCCGATCACGGGTGGCGGGTGCTGGCCAACGGCGGTGAAGCGCCGAAAGGATGGGAGGGGGCTCATACGTAGAGTTTATTGGCGTTGCTTGCCGTGCACGGAGGCCGAAAACACTGTGCTGGCGATTCTTACGGGAACCGTAAAACGGTTTCCTTTATTTTTCATCTGACCCTTCCAGGCGTTTGAGTACAATGTGGCCTGATCTTGCGTGAACGTCCTTGCCTTGGTGCGGACTAAATCATGCCAGCCCTTATTTCTCACAGAGGATTACTGCCATGTGGACCAAACCTACCTACACCGACCTGCGTATTGGCTTCGAAGTGACGATGTATTTCGCCAACCGTTGAGTATCAGCGGTAAGCCTACGCCTCGGTTCGCCGGGGCGTTTTTGTTTGTGCGCCTGTGACGGAGCCACCATGCATATCCAAATCCTGGGTTCCGCCGCGGGCGGCGGTTTCCCTCAGTGGAACTGTAACTGCCCTAACTGCCGCGGCCTGCGCGAGGGTACTTTGCGGGCCACTGCCCGTACCCAATCCTCCATTGCGCTGTCCGACGATGGCGTGAACTGGGTGCTGTGCAATGCCTCACCCGACATCCGCGCCCAGCTTCAAGGCTTCGGGCCGTTGCAGCCCGGCCGCGCGCTACGTGATACCGGCATTGCGGGCATCGTATTGATGGACAGCCAGATTGACCACACCACAGGGCTATTGAGCCTTCGCGAAGGCTGCCCGCACGCCGTGTGGTGCACGGAGATGGTCCACCAGGACCTCACCACTGGTTTCCCGCTGTTCAACATGCTCAGCCATTGGAATGGCGGCTTGCAGTGGGAGCCTATCGTTCTGGACCAACGCTTCGTGGTGCCGGCGTGCCCTGGGCTACGGTTTACCCCCCTGCCCTTGCGCAGCGCGGCGCCACCCTACTCGCCTCACCGGTTCGACCCGCACCCGGGCGACAACATCGGTCTGATCGTCGACGACCTGAACACGGGCGGCCGACTGTTCTACGCGCCCGGCCTGGGCCAGGTAGACGCAGCCCTGCTGGAGCGCATGGCCGAGGCCGACTGCCTGCTGGTCGATGGCACGCTCTGGGAGGATGACGAAATGCAGCGCCGTGGCGTAGGCACACGCACGGGCCGCGAGATGGGGCACCTGGCCCAGAACGGCCCTGGGGGCATGTTGGAGGTGCTGGACGGGCTGAACGTCGCCCGCAAAGTGCTGATTCACATCAACAACACCAACCCGATCCTCGATGAAGACTCACCCGAGCGCGCTGAAGTGCTGCGCCGAGGGGTGGAGATTGCTTTCGATGGCATGAGTATCGAGCTGTAAGGAGGCTGCGATGAGCGACCAACCCATGACGCCCGCGCAATTTGAGCAGGCCCTGCGCGCCAAGGGCGCCTATTACCACATTCATCACCCTTACCACGTGGCCATGTACGAAGGCCGCGCCACCCGCGAGCAGATTCAGGGCTGGGTGGCCAACCGCTTTTACTATCAGGTGAATATCCCCCTGAAAGACGCGGCAATCCTGGCCAACTGCCCAGACCGGGAGGTGCGCCGTGAGTGGATTCAGCGTTTGCTGGACCACGATGGTGCCCCTGGCGAAGATGGCGGCATCGAAGCCTGGTTGCGGCTGGGGCAAGCCGTGGGGCTGGACCCTGACCAGCTCCGCTCACAGGAGCTGGTACTCCCTGGCGTGCGCTTCGCGGTGGACGCCTACGTGAACTTCGCCCGCCGGGCCAACTGGCAGGAAGCGGCCAGCAGCTCGCTCACCGAGCTGTTCGCGCCGCAGATCCACCAGTCCCGGCTGGACAGCTGGCCCGCGCATTACCCGTGGATCGACCCTGCAGGGTATGAGTATTTCCGTACCCGCCTGGGCCAGGCGCGCCGCGACGTCGAGCATGGCCTTCAGATCACCTTGGCCCATTACACAACGGTAGAAGGCCAACAGCGCATGCTGGAGATCCTGCAATTCAAACTGGACATCCTCTGGAGCATGCTTGATGCCATGAGCATGGCCTATGAGTTGAACCGCCCCCCTTACCACAGCGTGACCCGCGAGCGGGTCTGGCACAAAGGCATAGCCCTATGAGCTTCAACCGCGAACAGGTGCCTAGCTGGCGCCCTGGGTATCGTTTCCAGTACGAGCCCGCGCAGCAAGGCCATGTGTTGCTTTATCCGGAAGGCATGATCAAGCTGAATGAAAGCGCCGGTGCCATTGGCGCATTGATCGATGGGCAGCGCAGCGTCGCTGCCATCGTGGCCAGCCTGGATGCTCAATTCCCTGGTGTACCCGAGCTGGGCGACGACGTCGAACAGTTCATGGAGGTTGCTCGTGCAAAGCATTGGCTACAACTCGCCTAAGTTAGCCGACAATCACATCGGCATGCCGCTGTGGCTGCTGGCTGAGCTCACGTACCGCTGCCCGCTGCAATGCCCGTACTGCTCCAACCCTCTGGATTTCGCCGCGCAGGGCCAGGAGCTCACCACCGAGGAGTGGTTCAGGGTCATGGCAGAAGCCCGTGCCATGGGTGCAGCCCAGATAGGCTTTTCGGGTGGGGAGCCGCTGGTCCGTCAAGACCTGGCCGACTTGATCGGCGAGGCCCGGCGGCTGGGTTATTACACCAACCTCATCACTTCGGGCATCGGCCTGACCGAAGCACGTCTGGACACCTTCAAGGCGGCGGGCCTGGACCATATCCAGATCAGCTTCCAGGCCAGCGATGAAGACGTGAACAACCTGCTGGCTGGCTCGAAAAAAGCCTTCGCACAGAAGCTGGCCATGGCCCGCGCCGTTAAAGCACGCGGCTACCCCATGGTGCTGAACTTCGTAACGCACCGCCACAATATCGACCGCATCGACCGCATCATCGAGCTATGTCTGGCCTTGGAGGCCGACTTCGTAGAGCTTGCCACCTGCCAGTTCTACGGCTGGGCCGAACTCAATCGCGTGGGGCTGCTGCCCACCCGCGAACAGCTTGAGCGGGCAGAGCGCATTACCAACGAGTACCGCGCCAGGCTTGAGGCAGAGGGGCACCCGTGCAAGCTGATCTTCGTTACGCCCGACTATTACGAAGAGCGCCCCAAAGGCTGCATGAACGGCTGGGGAAGCCTGTTCCTGACGGTAACGCCAGACGGCACCGCCCTGCCCTGCCATGGTGCCCGTCAGCTGCCGGTGGCCTTTCCCAATGTGCGTAACCAGCCGCTGGATGACATCTGGTACCGCTCGCTGGGCTTCAACCGCTTCCGCGGCTTCGACTGGATGCCTGAGCCCTGCCGCTCGTGCGATGAAAAAGAAAAAGACTTTGGCGGCTGCCGTTGCCAAGCCTTCATGCTGACCGGAGACGCCAGCAACGCCGACCCAGTGTGTGCCAAGTCCCCACACCATGGGGTGATCCTCGCTGCACGCGAGGACGCCGAACGCAGCACCATCCCCATCGAAGGGTTGACCTACCGAAATGACCGGAACTCAAAACTCATCGCACGCGGCTGAGCCTCTCTGCGCGGCGGAAGTGGTAGCGGCTGGCCGAGACTTTGCCGAGCTGGCGTTAAGCGAGGCAGGCCTGTTCTGGAACGAGTACCGTCCAGAGGATGGCCTGTGCCGCCTCTACCACTGGAAAAGCGGCCACGCCCGGTGCCTGACGCCTGCGAACTACAGCGCGCGCAGCCGAGTGTACGAGTACGGCGGTGGTGCGTTCTGCCCTGCCGCCGATGCGGTGTATTTTGTAAACGAGCAGGATCAACAGATTTACCGGCAGCCGCTGACCGGCAAAGGCGAACCCGAATTACTCAGCCAGGGCGGTAGCCATTACGGAGGCCTGGCCTGGCACCCTGGCTGGGTGCTTGCGGTTGAAGAGCAGCCTGGCGAGCCTTACCCCATGCACCGCTTGGTGGGATTCAGCGAGCATAGCGGCGAGCGCCATGTGCTGGCCGAGGGCGCTGACTTTTATTCAGCTGCCACCCTCAGCGCGGATGGCAAGCGCTTGGCCTGGATCGAGTGGAGTCGCCCGGAGTTGCCCTGGACGCGCACGCGCCTGATGTGTGCGGAGCGATCGGCTGAAGGTAGCTGGCAAAAGCCAACGTGTGTTGCGGGCAACCGCGCCCACGAGTCCTTGCAACAGCCGCGCTTTGATAACCATGGCCGGCTGTGGTGCCTGAGCGACCGTAAGGGCTTCTGGCAGCCGTGGGCGGAGGCCCCGGAAGGCTGGGCCGCCTTGCCCAGCGAGCCGGCCGATCACGCTGGTGCCCCTTGGCAGTTGGGTGCCAGCAGTTGGCAGCCGTTGGCGGATGGTGCGTATATGGCCGCCTGGCTGAACGAAGGCTTTGGTGTGCTGGGTGTGGTCGATAAACAGGGCCACTGGCGCGACTATACCAATGGGTATACGCGCTTTCGGGGTGTGGCCGCCGATGACCGTCAGGTGTACGCCATTGCGGCCTCGGCAGTTCTGCCCTCTGCTGTGGTAGCCATCGACCGCGACAGTGGTAAGGTCACGGTGCTGGCAGGCGGCGAATCACCCTTTGCGACAGACCGCATCAGCGTCCCGCAACCCTTCACCTACCCAAGCGCGGACACTCAGGCCCACGGGTTCTACTACCCGCCACAGGGTTCGCCTGCACAGGCGCCCTTGTTGGTGGTGATCCACGGCGGGCCGACGTCTGCCTGCTACCCCGTCCTGGAGCCGCGCATTCAATACTGGTGCCAGCGTGGCTTTGCAGTCGCAGAGCTTAATTACCGTGGCAGCAGCGGCTATGGGCGGGCCTACCGCATGGCGTTGCAACACAACTGGGGCGTGACGGACGTCGAAGATGCCGGCGAGGCAGTGGCCTGGTTGCGCCAGCAGGGCTGGGTCGGTGACCGCCATGCGTTTATTCGGGGCAGCAGCGCGGGTGGCTATACCACCCTCTGTGCCCTGGCGTTCCTTGACGTCTTCAGCGGCGGCGCCAGCCTGTATGGCGTCAGCGACCCCATGACGTTAGCGCGAGAAACGCATAAATTCGAAGCGGACTATCTGGACTGGCTGATCGGCGACCCCGACCCCGACGCGCCACGTTACGCAGAGCGTACGCCGCTACTGCATGCCGACCGCATCAAGGTGCCGGTGATCTTCTTCCAAGGCCTGCTGGACACCGTGGTCGTGCCGCAACAAACGGAGGCCATGGTTGCCTCGCTGGAGGCCAAAGGCATTGAAGTGCAGGCGCACTATTACGCAGACGAGCGGCACGGCTTTCGCCAGGCACAGAACCTGGCGCATGCCTTGGAGCAGGAGTGGTTGTTCTACAAGGCGCTTATCGAGGGTTAACGCTTGGCGATGATGTAAATCGCATGCACGATGCCTGGAATGTAACCGCACAGTGTCAGCAGGATGTTCAGCCAGAACGCGCCGCCGAAACCTACTTGGAGGAATACGCCAAGCGGCGGCAGCAGGATCGCGAAGATGATGCGAATGATGTCCATGGAGGTGATTCCTTTAAGGGGTATACCTCACAGACCTTGGCGCGCCGTTGCGGTTCAGCCAGGGCGGGGCGCGCGATTCAACCTTGAGCCTAAAACAAGAAGCCCCGCCGAGGCGGGGTTTGCAGACGTGTACCCTTGACGTCCTTATCATCCCGCCAGCCTTGGCGGTAATTCCTGTGCGGGTCCCTTTTCTATGCGGCGCTTCCTGCGCTACGTCCATGTGTGCAAGATACCGAAGCGGTTGGCGGGCGCCAATCAGCTATCTGCACCAGGGTCTGTAAGCGCAGGCTTACAGGCTGTAAGCCCGTTAGAACTGATCAGGGGCCAGCAGGTAAAGCGTATCGCTGCCTGCCATTACCGAGGCGGCCAGGGAGTGAATCCGCGGCAACAACCTGGCGAAATAGAAACGTGCCGTGCCCAATTTGCTGGCGTTGAACGCCTCGTCGCCCGGTACAAGGGCTGCTTTGGCCATACGTGCCCACATATAGGCGTAGGCGGTATAACCGAAGGCATGAAGGTACTCAACCGACGCTGCCCCGATCTCCCGAGGGTTGCTGGCAGAGCGCTCCAATACCCAGGCCGTCAGCGCATCGAGGACATCAAGCGCCGCTATCAACGGCGTGGTGAGCTCCGCCAGCTCATCAGCCGACGTTGTAGCGAACGCCCGTATCTCCTCGGCAAATAAACGGTAATGGGCCCCGCCGCTGCCCACAACTTTACGCCCGACCAAGTCCAACGCCTGAATACCGTTGGTGCCTTCGTAGATCTGGGTGATGCGAACATCACGCACCAGTTGCTCCTGCCCCCATTCGCGGATATAGCCGTGGCCGCCAAACACCTGCTGCCCATGGACCGTGACCTCCAGCCCCACGTCGGTCAAAAAAGCCTTGGCCACCGGCGTGAGCAGCGCTACCAAGTGTTCGGCCCGGGTACGCACTTCGCTGTCCTGGGCGTACTTGGCCACGTCCAGCTGAAGGGCCACATAGGTCGAAAACGCCCGCCCACCTTCGTTCATGGCTTTCATGGTAAGCAACATGCGGCGGACATCGGGGTGGACGATGATCGGGTCGGCAGGTTTGTCCTGAGCTTCAGCGCCGGTCGGGGCACGGCTTTGCAGCCGGTCACGGGCGTAGTCGATTGCGTTCTGGTACGAGCGCTCGCCCGACGCCAGCCCCTGAATACCCACGCCCAGGCGCTCGTAATTCATCATGGTGAACATGGCTGCCAGCCCTTTATGGGCCTCGCCTACCAGGTAGCCTACCGCGTCGTCGAAATTCATCACGCAGGTCGCCGACGCCTGTATGCCCATCTTGTGCTCGATGGAGCCGCAGCTCAGGGTATTGCGCGCGCCCAGGCTGCCATCGTCGTTCACCAGGACCTTGGGCACCAGGAACAACGAAATGCCTTTTGGGCCGGGCGGTGCATCAGGCAGCTTGGCCAGCACCAGGTGGATGATGTTTTCGGTCAGGTCATGCTCGCCGCCGGTGATGAAGATTTTTGTGCCGCTAACGGTGTAGCTGCCATCCGCCTGAGGCTGGGCGCGAGTGCGAATGATGCCCAGGTCGGTACCGGCATGAGGCTCGGTCAGGCACATGGAGCCTGCCCATAGGCCAGCGTACATGTTCGGCAGGTAGCGTTGCTTGAGCGCTTCGGTGGCATGAGCGCTGATGGACAGGCAGGCGCCCGCCGTGAGCATCGGGTACAGGCCGAATGACAGGCTGGCGGCGTTGACCATTTCTTCAACCTGCGCGGAAATGGCCTTAGGCATGCCCATGCCGCCGAACGCAGGGTCGCCACCGACCCCTACCCAACCACCTTCTGCGTAGGTGTGGTAAGCCTCAAGAAATCCTTTGGGCGTGGTGACGACGGTGTCTACGTAATGGCAGCCTTCTTCGTCTGCCGCTCGGCTAAGGGGCGCGATCACCGTACCCGTAAGCTTGCCCGCTTCTTCGAGCACGGCCATGGCGGTTTCGGCATCCACCACCTCGGCCAAGCCAGGTAGGCTGGCCCACATGGCCGGGGCGTCGAACACGTTCTCCAACACGAAACGCATGTCTCGCAGGGGCGCTTTGTACTCAGCCATGGAAACCTCACCGTACACGAAATAGGGACCGCGCCAGTGTAGCCCAACACCAAATCAGCTACGTAGCGTCATGGTGTGACTAAAAATCTATTCATGGTCACGCCGCAGCTTTACTTCTGACAGCTCCTCGACGGTTTTGTCCGTGGCAGACCACACAGTTGCGGCCAGCGTTTTTCGCGGCGTACAAGGCTTGGTCGGCCGCTTTGAGTACCTCTTCAGGCGTGCGGTGGTCAACCTGACGCTCCGCTACACCCAGGCTGACCGTGACCGACACCTGAGAGGCCGCACCCGCGCCTCGGCGCTGACGGCCTTGCTGATCGTTGGTGGGGCGCTCCGGGTCGCGCAAGTGCATCACATAGTGAGCAATCGTCTCCCGCACCATTTCAAGGTATGGCAAGCATTCCTCCAGGGTTTTGCCCGCAAACACCAAGGCAAACTCTTCACCGCCATAGCGATACGCCTTACCGCCACCGCCCACCTGCGCCAACTTGCTGGCGACGAGGCGCAGTACCTGGTCGCCGACATCGTGACCATGCGTATCGTTGAAACGCTTGAAGTGGTCCACGTCGGTCATGGCGAGCACATAGTTGCGGCCCAGCCGCTGCAACCGCTCGTTCAAGGCACGGCGCCCGGGCAAACCGGTCAGCTCATCCCGAAACGCCATCTGATAGGCCTCGTGGGCCACGGCAGCGGCGATCATCAGCATCACCTGGCTGCACATGATGTTGAGCGTGAACGGCAGGATGAACGTTTTAGGCAACATCCAGAAAATCCCTACCAGGCCAACCAGTTGAGCGGCATGCAAGGGCCGTGGGTGACGTATGTACTGGGATCCCAGCAACACAAACCCTAATAGAAACACCGGGTAGGCCAATTGCACCAGGCTCATCCATTCCCCATGCAATGCCGGCCAATGGATCACCGCCAGCCACCCAAGCAGCGCCGTGGGGAAGCTTTGCTCAAGGCCAACCGCAACGCCCCCTATCGCGAGCAGCACGGCAAAGCGCGCCACCAGGTCCTGGAACAAATGGGTACGTTCCTGCCATGCGCCAAACAACCCGTATAACAACGGCAATACCAGGCAACAGAGGTGGAAAATCACTGCGCCGTCTTCACGCACTTTGCCGTTGTCACGGTAATAGTCCGTCTGCGTGTCCAGTAAGAAATAGGCGACATACACGGTAATCATCAGGAACAGCTCACGCTGCCTGCGGTACACCGCGCAATACGCGCCGCCTAACAGCAGCACCAGAGTGGGCAATACATTGAACAGCGACGTGAAAAAGACACTTAGGTCGCGTATGTAGGCAGCGGCCAACCCCGCCACCAACAACAGGGCGGATGGCAGAAAATGGCTAAGGCGATAACTGGATAAACGCAGCAAGGGGACTGGCTCCGGCCCAACGATGAAGTTATGGCATTGTGCCTTTATTTATCTCGACATCGCCTGGCAAAAATGAGGCACCAATCAAAGGTCGGTGCAAAACTGTAGCAAAGGGCCCGCTCTATACTGCGCATCCCGTCGGAAAAATACACGATAGCCGCCCAACCAGCCTCCCGTTTGGGCAAAAAAAACCGCCACCCTTTACAAGGCAGCGGTCTTTGGCCCTACAGGAGGCTTTGAGGTCTCAGTACCCCAGGTCGAACGCAGCGTCTTCCAACGCCATGAGGTTGCCTGCGCCACTGAGCATGGCAGCCACATGACCACGCGTACGGGGCAGGATCCGCTGGAAGTAGAACCGCGCCGTGTGCAGCTTGGCGGTGTAGAACGCTTCCTCCGCTGTGCCTTCGGCCAGCTTGGCCGCTGCTACGCGTGCCATGTCTGCCCAGAAGTACGCGAGGCAGGCGTAGCCGGAGTACATTAGGTAGTCCACCGAGGCTGCACCCACTTCTTCACGGTCTTTCATGGCGGCCATGCCCACTTTCAGGGTCAGCTCGCCCCACTCTTTGTTCAATTGCGCCAGGGGCGCGATGAATTCGGCAACGGCGGCATTGCCCTCTTGTGCCTGGCAAAACTTGTGCACGATCTTGGTGAAGCCTTTAAGCGCTTCGCCCTGGGTCATCAGCACTTTGCGGCCCAGCAGGTCCAGCGCCTGCACGCCGGTAGTGCCTTCGTACAACATGGCGATACGCGCGTCGCGTACGTTTTGCTCCATGCCCCATTCGGCGATAAAGCCGTGGCCCCCGTAAACCTGCACACCGTGGTTAGCCGACTCAAAGCCTACTTCCGTCATGAAGGCCTTGGCGATAGGGGTCATGAATGCCAGCAAGCCATCGGCACGCTTTTTCTCTTCTTCGTCTTCGCTGAACTTGACGATGTCCACCAGCTTGGAGGTGAAATAGACCATCGCGCGATTGCCTTCGGCAAAGGCTTTCATGGTAAGCAGCATGCGCCGTACATCGGGGTGAACGATGATTGGGTCGGCGGCTTTGTCAGGCGCCTTGGGGCCGGTGAGCGAGCGCATTTGCAAGCGTTCGCGGGCGTACTTGAGCCCGCCCTGGAAGGCCAGCTCGGCGTGGGCCAACCCTTGCAGGGCGGTGCCTAAACGCGCGGTGTTCATAAAGGTGAACATGCAGTTCAGGCCCTTGTTGGCCGGGCCAATCAGGAAGCCGGTGGCGCCGTCAAAGTTCATTACACAGGTGGCGTTACCGTGAATGCCCATCTTGTGTTCAAGCGAACCACAGGACACACCGTTACGTTCGCCTATGGCACCGTCGGTACCAGGCAGGTACTTGGGCACGATGAACAACGAAATACCCTTGGTGCCTGGCGGTGCATCCGGCAGGCGCGCCAACACGATATGCACGATGTTATCGGCCATGTCGTGCTCGCCCGCAGAGATAAAGATCTTCGTACCGCTGACGGTGTAGCTGCCATCCGCCTGCGGCTCAGCCTTGGTGCGCAGCATGCCCAGATCGGTGCCACAGTGGGGTTCGGTCAGGCACATGGTGCCCGTCCATTCACCGGAAACCAGCTTGGTGAGGTAGGTGTCTTGCTGCTCGGGGGTGCCGTGGGCAGAAATGGTGTTCATGGCGCCATGGGACAGCCCTGGGTACATGCCCCACGACCAATTAGCCGTGCCCACCAGCTCACTGATGACCAGCCCCAGGGATTCGGGAAGGCCTTGGCCGCCGTGCTCTACGTCGTGGGCCAGGCTAGGCCAGCCGCCTTCTACGAATTGCTTATAGGCTTCTTTGAAGCCGGTAGGGGTCTTCACCCCGCTTTCGGACCAGGTGCAGCCTTCAACATCACCCACACGGTTGAGTGGCGCGAGCACCTGCTCTGCGAACTTGGCGCCCTCTTCGAGGATCGCGTTGACCATGTCCGGGGTGGCGTCCTGGCAACCGGGCAGGCTTTGGTAGTGGGCTTCGTAGCCGAGCAGTTCATCGCGGACGAAACGAATGTCACGCAAGGGGGCCTTGTAGTCGGGCATAACGAAAACCTCTGCTGAAACCGGTAGGGAGGAAGAACCACAAAGAGACTCATCCACCCGCGGCGGACGTGTCAAACAGGTGTTTGAAACATACGTTTATGCCTGTGACGTGTCAAGAGGCCTGCCAGGCCGCAACTGCCCCTTCCCCATAACGACAATGCCCCACCTGCGCGGTGGCGCGGGCGGGGCATTGGGTAACGTCTGCCAGCTGAACAACCTGCCGACCGACGGTGGACGCTACAACCTCTAATCAGGCATACGTATCAATCATCGTCCCCAGCGCACGGTCCGAGGCTTTTTCCACCTTGGCGCCCGCTTCTACCTGCAAGGCCGCCTGGGTCATTCCCACCGTGGCGGCAGCAAGGCTGGTCTGCTGGCTAGCGTCCACGGCGTTCAGCCGCTGCGCTTGAAACCCCGTGGATTGAGTCAGCGCACTGCTGTGATTGGTGATACCGGCCACTTGGGTGGCGGCGTTGTCGAACCGGGTAGCGGCGGCTTGAATGACGCTGAGCCCGGACGTAAGGGAAGAGGAAATCTGCATGGCTGCACCTCGTTGGCTATTGGCCATCAGTGTACGCCCTTCCCGTGCTTCGTAAAGCAACGTTGGTCAGCTCAACCTGTTTAGGTCCAGGTAAGTCGCCACGTTGTTCGCACTGGCATCTGCCAAATGCGGCACGCGACCCAGGCAGGGTGCGGGCAAACGCTCGGTGAGGGTGGCGAGGTTTTCCTCAAGCCTTGAGGTGTGAGGATCGACGATATTGGCCACCCACCCTGCCAAGGTCAGCCCATCCCTGGCGATGGCTTCGGCGGTGAGTAGTGCATGGTTGATGCAACCCAGCCGCACCCCGACCACCAAGATGACGGGCAGGCCGAGCGCAATGGCCAGGTCGGAGAGCGCCCCCTCCCCACTCAACGGCACTCGCCAGCCGCCGGCACCTTCTACCAGGGTGAAATCAGCCTGCTGGGCAAGCGCCTCACGCATCGCCGGCAGCAGGGCCTCGACCGTCAGCTCAACACCACTTTCACAAGCAGCAATATGGGGCGCGATGGCAGGCTCGAACGCCAACGGGTTGATAGCGTTGTATGCCAGTTGCAGGGTGCTCTCAGCCATCAGTGCCAGGGCATCGCTGTTGCGCAGGCCATCAGGGGTAACCGCACAGCCTGAAGCCACGGGTTTTGCACCTAGCGTCGTAAGCCCGGCCCGGCGCGCGGCCTGGAGTAATCCGGCGCTGATCGTGGTTTTGCCGACTTCAGTATCGGTACCGGCAATGAAATACGCGTGGGTCATCAAGGTTTGCTCAGTAAGCCGTACACCACCTGATAGGTGGCGGGCAGCCCGGCCGGTTGGCGGTAGCGTTCGTAAGCGGCCATCATGGCTGCAACACGTGCGCGCCCCGTGAGGCCACCTGGCCGGCCAGGGTTGAGGTTATGCGCGCCCAAGGCCTTGAGCTCATGGGTCAGGCCGCGAACGTTTGGGTAATACACAACATGCGGCTGGCAGGTCAGATGATCCACCTGCAAGCCACTGGCTGCGCATCGCTGTTGATACGTGGTAAACGCGCGGAAGCGATTGACATGCACCTGGCCGTCGGCAGCCTCCCAACTGCTGCGTAGCTCGCCAAGGGTACCGGTGCACAGGCTGGCGAACGCAACGCGGCCGCCTGGCTGTAATACCCGACGCGCCTCGGTCAGCACCTGGGCAAAATCTTCGCACCACTGCACCGCCAGGCTGCTGAACATCAGGCCTACGCACTCGTCAGCCACAGGGAGTTGCTCCGCGTCACCGGCCAGGTGCCAGGTGGCCCCGCCCAGTTGCCGAGCATGGGAGAGCATGCCTTCTGCGATGTCTACGGCCAGCCCTTCAGCCGTTGGCCAACGTTGCGCGAGCTGACGGCTGAAATACCCAGTGCCGCTGCCCAGGTCCAGCCAGCGGTCAGGGGCCACGCCAGCGCCCAGCAACGTCATCAAATGCTCGCCTACGTCTCGTTGTAGCGCGGCCACACTGTCGTAGGTGCTCGCGGCCCGAGAGAAGGAGGCCGCCACTTGGCGCTTGCCGGGCAAGCGTGCACGCTCTTCGCTCATCGTGCGCCCTCCATAAAGGCCGTCACCTCAGAAGCCACCGTGGCGCAGGCCTCCAGGGGCAAGGCATGACTGCCTTCAAGCAGGCGTATTTGAGCGCGCGGGGCGATCTGCGCCAGTGCCTCGGCAGCAGGTGCCGGCACCAATGCATCCTTTGAGGCGAACAGGTGTAAGTGCGGCACCGTCAGGCTGGCCAGGGTGGCACGATTGTCCAACGCCTCCAGTAGCGCAAGCCCGGCAGGGTCGGCGTAGCGACTGGTGGGGGGCGTGAGGGATTTGGCCAACGTACGGGCGTCAGTGCTGCCTTGGGCGCACAACAGGCCAAAGCGCTTGAGGGCAGTGGCAGGGGCTGTGGCACAAAGCGCTGAAAAGGCATCGAAGGTGTGGGCCGGCATGGCCTCAGGCCACTCCGGCCGGGCGACAAAGCATGGGTTGCTGGCCAAGGTCATCAGCCCTGGGCAAGCGTGCCCTCGCTTTGCAGCCAACGCGGTGGCGAGCATACCGCCCAGCGACCACCCTAGCAGCCAGGCGCCAGCAGGTACTTTGCTGTCCAGCACCGCTAGGGCCTCGCCTACCCCTTCGGTCAGGGGCAATGGCTCGATCACTGTGTGAACGCCGGGCATCGCTGCCTGCAGCGCAAGGGCCAATGGCTCCATGGCGGCAGGGCCCATGCCCCAGCCCGGTAACAGTACAAGGGTCTCAGCCATGAATCGGTTCCATCGCCTGGCACTGAGCCAGGGCCTCCAACAAGCGTGCAACGTGGGTGTCGCTATGGGCTGCCGACAAGGTAACCCGCAGCCGGGCACTTCCAGCAGGTACCGTGGGTGGCCGAATGGCAGTGACCAGCAGCCCCAGCTCACGCAACCGCTGTGACCAAGCCATCGCCCTCTCACTGTCACCCAGCACAATGGGCTGGATCGGCGTATGGCTCGGCATCAAGGTCAACCCTAGTGCCTGCGCACCGCTACGGAACTGCTGCACCAAGGCGGCCAGGTGTTCGCGCCGCCAGTGTTCGCGGCGAGCCAGCTCCACGCTTTTGAGCGTCGCGCACGCCAGTGCCGGGGGCTGGCTGGTGGTGTAGATGTATGGCCGGGCAAACTGCACCAGGTAGTCGATCAACGCTTCGCTGCCCGCCACGAAAGCGCCTGCGGTGCCGAAGGCTTTACCGAGGGTGCCTACCACCACCTGCACGTCGTCCACGCCCAGGCCGTATTGCTCGACCACGCCACCACCCTGAGTGCCCAGCACGCCTACACCGTGGGCGTCATCGACCATCAGCCAGGCGCCGTGGGCCTTGGCTTCACCGGCCAGGGCCGGCAGGTCGGCCACATCGCCGTCCATACTGAACACGCCATCGGTGACGACCAAGGTATCTCCGCTGGCCTTGCCCAGCCGGGCGCGCAGGCTGGCGGGGTCGTTGTGCAGGTAACGCGCAAAGCGGGCACCGCTGAGCAGGCCCGCATCCAGCAGCGAGGCATGGTTGAGGCGGTCTTGCAGCACGGTATCGCCTTTGCCAAGCAAGGCCGTGACCGCGCCCAAGTTCGCCATGTAACCGGTAGAAAACAGCAACGCCTTGGGCCGCCCGGTAAGGTCGGCCAGCGCTTCTTCCAGCGCGTGGTGCGGTGAGCTGTGGCCGATGACCAAGTGAGACGCACCACCCCCCACGCCCCAGCGCTCGGCGCCTTGGCGCCAGGCGGCGATGACCTCTGGGTGGTTGGCCAGGCCCAAGTAATCATTGCTACAAAACGCCAACAGGGCCTGGCCGTCTACCACAACGTTTGGCCCCTGCGGCGTTTCCAGCAAGGGCCGCTGACGGTACAGGCTCGCCGCGCGCCGCTCGGCGAGGCGCGCCTCCAGGTCGAACCCCATGGGGCTAGGCAGACGCCGCGTCGTAGAACAGCTCGCCGCTGCGCTGCTCTACCAGCGCTTGCTCGATAGCCGCCTGGTGCACGTCATCATCGTGCTCCTCACGGGCTTCGGGGCTGATGCCCAAGCGCTTGAACAGCAGCATGTCCTTGTCGGCCTGCGGGTTGCCAGTGGTGAGCAGTTTTTCACCGTAGAAGATCGAGTTCGCGCCCGCCATGAAAGCCAAGGCCTGCATTTGCTCGTTCATTTGCTCGCGCCCCGCAGACAGCCGCACATGGGACTGGGGCATCAGGATGCGCGCCACCGCGAGCATACGGATGAAGTCGAACGGGTCGATGTCTTCAGCGTTGGCCAGGGGCGTCCCCGCCACTTTTACCAGCATGTTGATCGGCACTGATTCAGGGTGCTCAGGCAGGTTGGCGAGCTGGATCAACAGCCCGGCGCGGTCGTCCAACGACTCGCCCATGCCCAGAATGCCACCCGAGCAGATTTTCATGCCTGCCTCGCGTACATAGGCCAGGGTTTGCAAGCGCTCGCCATAGGTGCGGGTAGTGATGATGCTGCCGTAGAACTCCGGCGAGGTGTCCAGGTTGTGGTTGTAGTAATCCAACCCGGCAGTGGCCAGCGCCGCCGTCTGTTCCTGGTCGAGGCGGCCCAGGGTCATGCAGGTTTCGAGGCCCAGGGCCTTTACCCCACGGACCATCTCCAGCACGTACGGCATGTCCTTGGCAGAAGGGTGTTTCCAGGCTGCTCCCATGCAAAACCGGGTAGAACCAATGGCCTTGGCCCTGGCAGCTTCTTCGAGCACCTTCTGTACTTCCAGCAGCTTTTCTTTTTCCAGCCCGGTGTTGTAATGCCCGGACTGCGGGCAGTACTTGCAATCCTCAGGGCAGGCGCCGGTCTTGATGGACAACAAGGTAGACACCTGAACCTGGTTGGGGTCGAAGTGCGCACGGTGCACGGTCATGGCCTGAAATAGCAGGTCGTTGAACGGCTGGGTAAACAGGGCCTTTACTTCGGCCAGGGTCCAGTCATGACGCAGCGGGCTTTTAAGGCTGGCGCTCATCGGGGGGTCCTTGTTCTATGCTGGGGCTGCCGGCGCGAACACGCTGGCGGGTCACGGAATACACAAATGGTCAAGGAAGGCCTATGCACTGTCAACCTCTACGCGATCTACTGGTCAACATCTGTTCAAAATTTAACCAATCTTGTTATTTCTGTGCAGCGCGCAGCGATAACCCTTACCCCTTGTGCAGCGGCTGTGAAGCCGATTTGCCCTGGGTGCGCAGCGCCTGCGAATGCTGTGCGTTGCCGCTGACATTCGAAGGCCCCTGTTGCCGCCACTGTGAATGGTCACCCCCTCCGTTCACCTGCGCCCAAGCGCCATGGGCCTACGACTTCCCCTTGGATGCGGCTATTAAAGGCTTCAAGCACCGGGACGACAGGGCCATGGGCCGCTTGCTGACAGAGCGGCTGGCGGTGTGGCTGGCCTACCGCTACAACGAAGGCCTGGCGCCACCGCAGTATCTGGTGCCCGTGCCACTGTCCGCCAAGCGATTGCGGGCCAGGGGGTTTAATCAGGCGCAGTTGATCGCTCAATGGCTTACCGCCCGGCTTGCCATCCCGACAGCGCGCGATCTCTTACTCCGAACTCGGCATACCGATGCCCAGCAGGGCCTTGACCTCGCGGCCCGCCAGCGCAACCTGCAGGGTGCCTTCAGGCTAGCGCCTCATGCCCAGGTTGAAGGCCTGCACCTGGCCTTGATAGACGACGTGCTCACCACCGGTGCCACTGCTCGGGCCTTGACGCAAATATTAAAAAACGCAGGCGCGAGGCGCGTGGATGTGTACTGCCTGGCGCGCACGCCATCAGTAGGCCCAGGCTGACCAGGCGCCCGCCCGCGCCCTGATGCCAGCGCTGAAACCGTTCCAGGGGGTTCGAAGGTCACAAAACCGTCATACCGGCTGTTTAACGTGGCTGCCTGAACCGCCGGGAGTCACACCATGGAACAGTACCAAGCAGACGATCACCCCACCGACCTGGAACGTTACGCCGGGCTTAGCCGGCGCAGGTTTATCGGCGCCGGAGCGCTGTGTGGCGCGGCCATATTCCTGGGCGGTGGGCTGCTGTCGCGCAGCACCCTGGCCCAGGCCGTAGAAGCGGGCAACAGCACACTGCTGGGCTTTGAGAGCATTGCCGCGGCTACCAGCGATACCGTAACGCTGCCGCCTGGCTATAGCGCGCAGGTACTGATCAGTTGGGGCCAGCCGCTGCACGCCAAGGGCCCTGCGTTCGACCCCAGCGGCCACGCCAGCGCGGACACCCACCAGCAGCAGTTTGGTGACAACAACGATGGCATGAGCTTCTTCCCCTTCCCCGCCGAGCCCGACCGGGCATTGATGGCGATCAACAACGAGTACACCAATTACCGCTACCTGTTCGACCACGGCGGCCTGCCGGTGTCGAAGGCTGAGGTGCACAAAGCCTTGGCCAACGAGGGCGTATCGGTCATCGAAGTGCGCCGCAAGAGCGGCCAATGGCACTTCGTACAGGGCTCGCGTTATAACCGCCGCATTCATGGCAACAGCGAGCTGCGCTTCAGCGGCCCAGCGGCCGGCGATGCATTGCTCAAGACGGCGGCCGACCCGAGCGGGCTCAAGGTGCTGGGCACCTTCCAGAATTGCGCCAACGGCAAGACGCCCTGGGGCACTTACCTCACCTGCGAAGAAAACTTTACCGATTGCTTCGGCTGTAGCGCGCCCGAGCAACCCCTGGACGCGGCGCAGAAACGCTACGGCGTGACGCCGGCCAGCAAGGACGTAGGCTGGCACCCCCATGACGAGCGCTTTGACGTGTCACGCAACCCCAACGAACTCAACCGCCACGGCTGGGTGGTGGAAATCGACCCGTTCGACCCGGCCTCCGTGCCGGTCAAGCGCACCGCCCTGGGCCGCTTCAAGCATGAGAACGCTGCCGTTAGCGAAACTAGAGACGGCCGCGCCGTGGTGTATATGGGCGATGATGAGCGCGGCGAGTTCATCTATAAGTTCATCAGCCATGACCGCATCGACCACGCCAACCCGAGGGCGAACCGCGACCTGCTCGACAACGGCACCCTTTACGTGGCTCGCTTCGACGCCGGCGACAGCAACCCGGACCATCCCAAGGGCACAGGCGAATGGGTCGCCCTCACCCACGGCCAGCCTGGGCTAGATGCCGCCGTCGGGTTTGCCAGCCAGGCCCAGGTACTGGTGCAAGCACGCCTGGCCGCCAGCGCCATGAAAGCCACGCGCATGGACCGGCCCGAGTGGATCGTGGTCAGCCCGCTGGACGGCCGCGTGTACTGCACCCTTACCAACAACATCAAGCGCGGCGACGACGGCCAACCGGTGGGCGGCCCCAACCCGCGAGAAAAGAACGTGTACGGGCAAGTGCTGCGCTGGAACGAGCAGGCGGGCGACCATGGCGCCATGGCATTCGAATGGGACCTGTTCGTGATTGCCGGCAACCCTGCCAGCCATCCGGAAGGCGCCAAGCGAGGTTCGCAGAACGTCACCGCGCAGAACATGTTCAACAGCCCTGACGGCCTGGGCTTCGATGCGGCAGGCCGGCTGTGGATACTCACTGACGGCGACACCAGTAATACGGGGGACTTTGCCGGGATGGGCAACAACCAGATGCTGGCCGCCAACCCTGCCACCGGGGAAATACGCCGCTTCATGGTTGGGCCAGTGGGCTGTGAAGTGACCGGGATCGCGTTTGCCCCGGATTACCGCACGCTGTTCGTGGGCATCCAGCACCCCGGCGAAGCCGGAGGCTCTACCTTCCCCGAACACCTACCCAACGGTAAGCCACGCTCCTCAGTAATGGCCATCACCCGTAAAGATGGCGGTCTGATAGGCGCCTGAACCCAGTGCGTCTGCGCTACCATGTGTAGCCAGACGTACCCAGGAGCTTACATGTCCCACCCCTTCGACACCCTTACCCCCGACCGAGTACTCGATGCCATCGAAAGCATCGGGTACCTCAGCGATGCTCGCGTGTTGGCCCTCAACAGTTACGAGAATCGGGTGTACCAAGTGGGGATCGACGACGAGCAGCCGCTGATCGCCAAGTTCTACCGCCCCGGCCGCTGGACGGATGCAGCCATCCTTGAAGAACATGCGTTTACCGCAGAGCTGGCGGACTGCGAGGTGCCTGTCGTTGCGCCACTGGTACGCGACGGTGTGAGCCTGTTCGAGCACGCGGGGTTTCGCTTTGCCGTGTTCCCCCGCCGCGGTGGCCGCGCACCTGAGCCTGGCAACCTGGATCAGTTGTACCGGCTGGGGCAGTTGCTGGGGCGTTTGCATGCCGTCGGCGCCAGCCTTGCGTTCGAGGCCCGCGAAGCACTGACGGTGGATAACTTCGGCAGCGCTTCCCTGACCACCCTGCTGGACGGCGATTTTATCCCCAAGGGTTTGCTGCCTGCCTACTCGTCAGTGGCCCGTCATGTACTGGAGAAGATCGAAGCAGCCTTTGCACGCACCCGCTTTAACAGCATTCGCCTGCACGGCGATTGTCACCCTGGCAACATCATGTGCCGGGAAGAGGTGTTCCACCTCGTAGACCTAGACGACTGCCGCACGGGCCCTGCTGTCCAGGACCTGTGGATGATGTTGGCTGGTGACCGCCACGAGCGCCTTGGGCAGTTGGCCGAATTGATGGACGGCTACAACGAGTTCTACGATTTCGACCCGCGTGAACTCAGCCTCATCGAGCCACTACGGGCCTTGCGCCAGTTGCATTACAGCGCCTGGTTGGCGCGTCGCTGGGATGACCCGGCCTTCCCCCATAGCTTCCCGTGGTTCGGCACCGAGCGTTACTGGGGCGATCAGGTGCTGGCGCTGCGAGAGCAAATGGCAGCCCTTGATGAGGAGCCCTTGAAGCTGTTCTGATCACACCGCTTATACCTATAACGACAAGGAATCCACATGCAAACTGCCAACCCCCGGCGCGGGTATATCTTGGGCGTAATTGCCTACGCGATGTGGGGCCTATTTCCTATCTACTTCAAAACCCTGCAAAGCGTTCCCGCACTCGAAATCATCGTGCAACGCGTGCTGTGGTCGGCGGTGTTCGCCGTACTCACCATCCTGGTCTGGAAACACCCCGGCTGGTGGCGAGCCCTTGTGGATAACCCCAAACGGTTTCTGGTGCTGATGTGCAGCGGCTCGTTGATCGCCGCCAATTGGCTGGTGTACGTGTGGGCTGTGAACAACGGGCGGATGCTTGAGGCGAGCCTCGGTTACTACATCAACCCCTTGGTAAACGTGTTGCTGGGCATGGTGCTATTGCGTGAGCGCCTGCGTCGCTTGCAATGGGTGGCGGTCGGCCTGGCATTGATTGGTGTGCTGCAGCAGTTGTGGATGGTCGGCAGCTTGCCGTGGGTGTCGTTGGCACTGGCCCTGACCTTTGCGTTCTACGGGCTGATTCGCAAGCAGGCCCCGGTTGCCGCGCTGCCTGGGCTGTTGGTGGAGACCCTGCTGCTGTTGCCGCTGGCCCTCGGCTGGTTGCTGCTGCATGGCGAGGCGGTCACCACCCAGCCGGCCTTCTGGAGCGGCCCGGTGGCGCTGTTGCTGGTGGCCGCCGGGCCTATCACCCTGGTACAGCTGCTGTGCTTTACCGCAGCGGCACGTAACCTCCCTTACGCCACACTGGGGTTCTTGCAGTACCTGGCACCCACGCTGGTCCTGATCCTCGCCGTCAGCTTTTATGATGAGCACCTGAGTGCCGCTAACCTGATCGCCTTTGGGTTTATCTGGGCAGCCCTGGCAATTTATAGCGTGGACGTGTGGCAGGTATTACGCCGAAGCCGCTGATCATTTATTAGGCAATAGGCTACAGGCCTTGGTGGGCAAGGCTTGTAGCCAGTCACCCCAAGCTTATCCACAGGCTGGTGCACGCCAGCTGTGAACAACCTCAATCATACTGCTCATTTTTTAACCATACTGCTGTAATGCAGGAAGACCGGGGCTTGCCAGCGTCGCCCCCCAGCTTATCCACAGCCTCGTTCAGGTTTTCAATGAATAACCTTCAAGCCTCTGTGCGCAGTTGCAAATCTACCATCAACTCATCGGCCAGCCCTTCCAGCGCTGTTTGAAGGCTGTCCAGCCCCAAGACCTCCGGCACCCCCAACTGGGCCTCCGCGCGGAACAACAACTCGCTGCTCATAGGTGCAGGCGAGACCTCTGTGGATAACTGCTCTACGTTAACGCCCTGAGCGGCCAGGGCGCGGGAAATATCCCTCACGATGCCTGGCCTGTCATTGGCGGTCAGGGTAAGCGTGACCAGCTTCCAGGCGGTGGGTGAAGGCATGCTGCTGGGCTCTACCAATACCCGGATGCCCAGCGCGCCCAAGTGCTCCAAGGCGCCTACCAGGGCCGGCCGGTTGGCGACGGGCACTTCCACCCGCAAGATGCCAGCGAACTGCCCTGCCATACGTGCCATGCGGCTTTCCAGCCAGTTGCCTTGGTGCTCCGCCACGCAGTTGGCGATACGCTCTACTTGGCCAGCCTTGTCTTGCGCCAGCACGGTCAATACCAGTTGTTCCACGGTTCACTCCCCTTTGGTCGCCAAAGCCTGAGTATAGGCGGGGAGCTGGCAACGGTTTGCAAACTGTTTCGGTACGATTGAAGGCGGGTTTACATCTACTCTTCTGAGCCAGGCAATAGCCCTCACCCTAAGGCTGTGTAAAATGACAGACCATCGCCAATTACTACCCATTTTTGCTGCCGTACAGGCGGCTTAGGGAACTAGCCATGAAGGTCACGCAGTTGCGCCTCCTGAACTTCAGAGGCGTTGAAACGCTTTCAGTCGATTTCACCGAGCGCACTACTGCGTTTGTTGGGGTCAATGGCGTAGGCAAATCGACCGTACTCGACGCCTTGGCCATTGCGCTATCGCAGTTGATCTGGCGGATCAATGGCCACTCACAGAAAGCAAGGCCCATTGCGCTGGATGATATTCGTCATGGTGCCGAGTATGCACGCATTGATATAACGGCCGAACTCGGTGACGCATCAATCACTTGGGCCATTGTGACCAACAGAAAGAAAGGCCTCCATCAGGACCCTTTGCGTAAAAGCGACCTTGAAGCACTCAATCAGGCAGTCAAAACCTTGATGGGATCATCTGCTGCTGACGCTCAGAATGCCCCCCTTGCGGTCTATTACGATGTAAATCGTGCCGTGCTAGATGTACCAATGCGTGTACGCGAAAAACTGAAGCACGACGCTGGCGAAATTTATCAGGACGCACTCGACCACGGTGGCGCCGACTTCAAGCGATTCTTCATCTGGTTCAGAAACTTCGAGGACGCTGAGAATGAAATGCGCCTCGACGATCCGGCTTTCCGTGATCGTGGCCTGGAAGCGGCCCGTACTGCAATACAGGCCTTTACCGGTTTCGAAGGCGTACGGATACGCCGCAAACCTAAAATGCGAATGACCGTGACCAAGCAAGGTGACGAATTCAATGTGCTTCAGCTCTCCGATGGCGAGCGTAATATGCTGGCTTTGGTAGGGGATCTCGCCCGCAGGCTGAGCGTACTCAACCCCGGCTTGGCCAACCCTAACGCCGGCTCAGGTGTCGTATTGATAGACGAACTCGACCTCCATTTGCATCCTCGCTGGCAGCGAGAAGCGGTTGAGAAGTTGGAACACACATTTCCTAACTGCCAATTCGTGATCACCACCCACTCCCCCCAAGTGGTAGGAGAGCTGAGGCCGGAGTCAGTAATGTTGCTACGCTGTGGCCACCTGCTTGGCCATGCACCGCGCGCCCTGGGTTTGAGCAGCGGCGAAGTGCTGGAAGAACTCATGGAAGGCGATGCCCGAAATAAGGACTTCAAGGCTGAGGTTCATCAGATAGAACGCAATCTTGAAGATGAGCAATACAGCAGTGCTCGGCGATCCCTTTTGCAGTTGAAAAACCAGTATGGCTTTTTGCCGGAAGTCTTACGCCTTGACGAGATGCTGGAGTGGTTTGACCCTACTGAAAAAGTTGAGTCTCCTGAAGGAGGGGCGGCGTGAAAACTGTCGTAAAACAGCGAGAGTGCGCCGCACTCAGGAAATGGAAACGCGATAACAGGACGTCGCCCCAGAATATCCACTATGACAATCTCAACGGCGTAACCAAGGAGGCAATGCTAAACCAACTGGTGGCAGAGCAGGCGGGGCTCTGTGCTTATACCATGAGGCCTATCATTCAATGCTTGGGTAATGGCAAGCCCATATCGAACACATTCTTCCTCGCTCAGTACATAGCGCTGATAGCTCTGTAGAATGGACCAACCTTCTTGCCTGCGTGCCTCAGCCGGGTACCGATTGTGAATTCGGCGCACTTCGCAAAGCGGCTTACGACCCTTCCCTTAACCCATTTGTAAGCCCAACCTCTCGAGGCCTGGCATCCCACTTTCGTTTCCGTCAGAACGGCGAAGTGGACCCACAGACAGCCGATGCGAGAGCAACCTCGTCTCCTGAAGTACTCAACCTCAATCACAGCGCTTTGCAAAATGATCGCAGCGCCAAGATCAGAGGGGCGCTAAGTACGCGACCGACCGCTATGGCAGCCAGACGTCGTGCTACGGAGCTGCGCAAAGTAGACCTCGCTGGCCGTCTGGAACCCTATTGCGAAGCGGTGGCGCAAGTACTTGACGCGTACGCGCTTCGCTTGGAGAACAAGGCCTCCCGCGTGGCAGGCAGGCGCGGCTAGGCCTCTTATTTAAAGGCACGGTACTCTCTGAGTTACAGCCAGCCATGTGGAATCGGAGAATAAAAACGCATTGCACCAGAAAGAACGGGGCCAGCTGTATGGCTGGCCCCGTTCTTTTTACCTGGAGCGGTAAGCAGGCGGTGCTTACATCAATGGCAAGGTGTAGCTCACGATCAGGCGGTTTTGGTCTTGATCGGATTCACCCGTAGCGTTGGTACGGAGGCTGCCGTTACGCCAGCCAAAGCCGACACCTTTGAAGGTGCCACCCTGAACCACGTAGTCCACTGCCAGGTCGCGTTCCCATTCAGTGCTGCTGCCGGTGCTGGCGACTTCGTAACCGCTACCTTTAAGGTAAGTGACCGAAGCGGTCAAGCCAGGTACACCGATAGTGCTGAAGTTATAAGCGTATTGGGCGAAGCGAGTCTTCTCGCCAGCGCGGGTAAAGGCAGTAATCAAACGGTCGGTGAACAGATAAACGCTGGCACCGCCCGCGCCTTCATTGGCTAAGCTACCTTGGTTCAACTGAATGAAGTTGCTGTTATCCGACACGCTCTGGTAACCACCAGTGAACGCATGACCACCGATGCTGTAGGTGAAGATCGCACTCCAGGTGTCGTTGTCGATCTTGCCGTTCGTACCATTGCTGTAACCGTTGGCCTTGTAGCCCTGAAGACGACCAGAGGCGGAGTCGTTAGCCCCGTCGGCGTCAGTCTTGAAATAACGCAGGTCAGTCTTGAACGATTGGTCTTTGCTGATCGGGTACACGTGTACCAGGCCGGCGAAGTGCTGCTTGTAGTAGTCTTCCAAGTTGGCGTAGTAGTACTGCACGGTCAGTTGGTCGTTGACCTGATAGTCAGCACCACCGAACCAGAATTCGTTGCTTTCCTGAGTACCACCCGCTACAGCGAGGCCAGTACGGTTGCTAGAGGCACGGCCTACAGCGTGCTCAAGACGGCCGGCAACCACTTTAAGGTGGTCAATTTCATTGAAGTTGATCATGCCGCCTTCGAAGGTCTGGGGCAGCAAACGACCATCGTTGGACACCAGGATCGGCAGCTTGGGCTGCAGGTTGCCGTAGCGGAACTCTGTCTTGGAGAAGCGCGCCTTGGCAGTGGCCCCGGCACGGCTCCAAGAATCAACGGGGTCGCCGTTACTTTCAGACGGAATCATGCCGCTACCTTGGTGGCGACCCGAACCGCTATCCAAGGTTATACCTACCAATGCTTGAGCATCGAGGCCAAAACCTACCACACCATCGGTAAAGCCTGACTTATAGTCCAGGATGAAACCTTGGCCCCACTCCTCTACCTTGCTACCTGCGGTGGAGATTTGATCTCGATAATCATTGTTGAAGTAGAAGTTACGCGCAGACAGCGTTGCTTTGCTGTCTTTGACAAAATCAGCGTAAGCCAACGATGGCAGGCAGAGGCCGGCGCCGAGGGCTGCCAGCGCGCCGAGTGTGGCTTTGGTGGTAACGGTCATTTGGTGCTCCCCATTGTGTTTCTAATTTTTGCGGGAGCATAAATATCAGTCGCGACGGGACCTTGCAACGGTGTGTTGCAGCGCTAGTAACAAAAGTTCCTGCATGAACGATGTTTTTACTGAGGTTTATCGGTTTAGTAATTTGACAGTACGAATGTGTAGATTTTTTAACCTTATGAAACTAAAAGGCTTTGTCGAAATCCGTGACCTTTCGTCGCTTTTTAGGAAACTTTGCCCACTGCCGAGCTTTATACGCCGGTTGTTGTGAAAAATTTGCATCTGCTCATGGGTAACCGCACACGCAGGCCCACTCAGCTTATGCCCAATTCAAGCTGAACCAGCCGCACTAATTCGTAAGCGTCGATAGGCTTGAGCAAGAAGTCCACGACACTGAGGTGCATGGCGTCGATAGCGTCCCGCACGCCGGCGTCGCCTGACACGATGATGATGGGTAACGCGGCGCGCTCCGATGCGCGTACCTGGCGGATCAAGTCCAGTCCAGAGGCCGGGGCCATGCGCAAGTCGGTGATAAGCAGTCCCAGTGAACGGTCTTGCATCAATAGGTTGAACGCGCTGTTGGCATCGCAGGCAGTGCGGCAGGTGATGCCCTGTAGCGTCAGCACTTGGGCCATGAGGTCACGAGCGTCCGCGTCGTCGTCTACAACCAACGCCGCCTGGGGCGCCAACGTAGGCGCCAGCAGCAACTCGTTGAGCGCCTCGCGCTCCTCATCGGTGAGGATATCCAGCTCAGACATCGGCAGGGCCACCTATCACATTCAAACATACCAACCGTGGGGGCCGTTACGGCCGCTGGTTGGCCGCTTCAAGGTGCAGCATAGTGCCTAGGGTGCCGATGGAAAACACTGATCCCCAACAAGCCCCGGCGCTGCGGGGCGTTGAAGGGTAAATAGCGCAATTGACCGCTACAGCGAGCGCCTGGGTGAAAACAACGTTACGAGGCAGTAATGCTGTTTAGCATTCTGGTTGCCCCGCTACGTAACGACGAGCCGGGTTCACCGCCGCGCCGAACTCGCGTAACCCCTTGGCGCCGATCAGCAGGGGGTAATTGAAGCTGGTGCGGTCTGTGAGGTTGACCTCAATGGTGCGCTTGACGTCACCCAGGCACATGTCCAGGTCGATTACCGGGCGGTGCGCTACCTCGACGTTCTCCTCCTCGCCATCGTTCTCATCGGCCCGGCTTTTGATCCGGCTCATCCGCGCCACCTTGTGCTCATACACCTTGCTGTCAGCATCCCGGGTTGCCAATTGAAAGCGTACCCAGTCCTCACCGTTGCGGGTGAAGGTTTCGATATTGCGTGCCGATAGCGACGCCGTGAGGGCGCCAGTGTCCATCTTGGCCTTGAGGGTCTGGCCGATCTCGGGCAGCTTGAAGTATTCATAACGGCCGTACAGGGTAGGCTCGGCTGCCAACACGGGCAGCGACAGCAATGACAACAGCGCTAAAGCAGCTTTCACTGAGGGGTTCCTTCTTGAGGGCGCAGGCGTTAGATGCCTGCGCCCGGATTAGTTCGCTAACGGTAAGGTAAGGGTATGGCCGGTTACATAAAGTAAAACTTTCGTGAAGTCCCACTCAGCCTGCCGCATTTGGCGCAGCTGGCGCATGGCCTTATGATTGCCCCCTACTCCATCCTAATGAGTTCCCCCATGCTCCGCCTGCTTAACGGCTGCCTGACCGGCTCGCTGCTGTTACTCAATACCTTGGTGATGATCGGCCCGCTGGTGTTGCTGGCCTTGGTCAAGCTGGTGGCGCCTGCACGGCTACGGGACAAGGCCTCTCGCGGGGTGATGTGGTTCGCTGAAACCTGGGCAGAAGTGGACAAAGCCATCTTCGCGTTCTGTACGCCCACCCGCTGGGATATCCGCGGGCTGGAGGCGCTGCATCTGGATGCCTCTTACCTGGTCGTGAGCAACCATCAGTCCTGGGTGGACATCCCTGCGCTGATTCAGGCCTTCAACCGCCGGGCGCCCTTCTTCAAGTTTTTCCTTAAAAAGGAGCTGATCTGGGTGCCCTTGCTAGGCCTGGCCTGGTGGGCACTGGATTACCCTTTCATGAAGCGCTACAGCAAGGCCTTCCTGGCCAAGCACCCGCACCTGCAGGGCAAAGACCTGGAAATCACCCGCAAAGCCTGTGAGCTGTACAAGCGCCAGCCCGTGACCGTGGTCAACTACCTGGAAGGCACTCGCTTCACCCAGGCCAAACACGATCAGCAGGCGTCACCCTATACCCATTTGCTCAAGCCCAAGGCCGGTGGCGTGGCCTTCGTGCTCGCCGCCATGGGTGCGCAACTCAATCAACTGCTGGATGTGACCGTGGTGTACCCCGGCCAGCGCACGCCGGGCTTCTGGGATTTGCTGTGCGGTCGGGTCAGTACAGTGATCGTGGATATCCAGGCGCGCCCTATCGACCCGGCATTGATCGAAGGCGACTACGAGAACGACCCGGTGTTTCGCCAGCAGGTGCAAACGTGGGTGAACCAGCTATGGGCCGAGAAGGACGCCCGCATCGAAGCGGTGCGGGCGCAACACGGCTGAACCTTACTTGGCGGCGCCCCACACGGACGCCAGGCTTTGCAGCGCCGACCCCGTAGCGCCTTGCTGACCCAGGTATTGAAGGATGATAGGCGCGAACTGGCTGACCATGCCGCTGTTCATACCCAACTGGCTGAAAGCACTGTTCATGTCCTGTTTGGTTTTCACGTTGCTGAGGGCATTGTTCAAGGCGTTCACTTTGCTGCTATCGGCCTTACCCATCAACCCGCTCAAACCCACCAAACCGCCCAATGCGTTGTTACCAGAGAGCTTGTCCAACCCCGGTACTGCCTTAGTCAGTTCGCCGTACTGATTAGCGGGCATCTGGTTCTTAGCCAAGCCCAGCATGGCGCCTGTGCCGCCAATGGCTTGCTCAGGGGTGATTTTCAGCTGAGTACCGAGGGTATTAAGCAGATTCGCTGCCTGTGGCGCGGCGGCCACCGGGGCGCCAGTCTGTTTGCCGTTCTGCAAGGTCGCTGCCGCGTTTACCGCATCGTTGAGGTTGAACGCCATGGCCTGCCCGGCCAACAAGGTGAACGACAGTGCCAAAAGGCTTGGGGACATGCGCATAGGTACGGCTCCAACAGGTAAAAGTCTTCCCATTGGACGCGGTAGGGGCGCAGGGTTCAACCCTGATAGGGCAAAGCCCTTCACTTGAGATGTGTATCAAGGCAAACCGCACTCAATGTGCGGCATGCCTCAACAGTGCAGCCCTTTTTTACGCCGCACTAAACATCTTGTGCGGATCAATCACAAACTTCTTCGGCACGCCTGCATCGAACTCGCCATAACCCTGAGGGGCCTGGTCCAGGGTAATAACTTGCACGCCGACCACTTCAGCGATGTTGATGCGGTCCCACATGATGGCTTGCATGAGTTGGCGGTTGTACTTCATCACGGGGGTTTGGCCGGTGTGGAAGCTATGGGACTTGGCCCAGCCCAGGCCGAAGCGAATGCTCAGCGCCCCGATCTTGGCAGCGGCGTCGTGTGCACCTGGGTCTTCGGTCACGTACAAACCGGGGATGCCGATTTTGCCCGCCACGCGGGTGACTTGCATCAGCGAGTTCAACACGGTGGCCGGTGCTTCCTGCTGGGCACCGGCATGGCCATGGCCACGTGCTTCGAAGCCGACGGCGTCCACCGCGCAATCCACTTCGGGCTCGCCAAGCAGGTTGGCGATCTGCTCATGCAGTGGGGTGTCTTGGGACAGGTCGGCAATCTCGAAGCCTACGGATTTGGCATGGGCTAACCGAGTGGGGTTCACGTCACCCACGATCACCACGGCCGCGCCTAACAGGCGTGCCGAGGCAGCGGCCGCCAGGCCGACGGGGCCAGCGCCTGCAACGTATACGGTGCTGCCAGGGCCTACGCCTGCCGTGACGGCGCCGTGGTAACCGGTGGGGAGAATGTCGGACAAACACGTGAGGTCGCGGATTTTCTCCATCGCCTTGTCGCGGTTGGCCAACTTGAGCAGGTTAAAGTCCGCATAGGGCACCAGCACGTACTCGGCCTGGCCACCGGTCCAGTCGCCCATATCTACGTAGCCGTAGGCACCTCCAGGACGAGCAGGGTTTACCGTGAGGCACACACCGGTGTGTTGCTCTTTGCAGGAGCGGCAGCGCCCACAGGCCACGTTGAACGGCACCGACACCAGGTCACCGATCTGCAGGTGCTCGACGTCGCTGCCCTTTTCGATCACTTCACCGGTGATTTCATGGCCCAGCACCAGGCCGACCTGTGCGGTGGTACGGCCACGCACCATGTGCTGGTCAGAGCCACAGATGTTGGTGGACACCACTTTGAGGATCACAGCATGTTCGATCTTGCGCCCGCGTGGGTCTTGCATCTTGGGGTACGCAATGGATTGCACCTCGACCTTGCCGGTGCCTAGGTACACTACGCCACGATTGTCAGCCATGTTCGATTGCCTCGTTGTTGTTGTTATGGAGTTCGCAGGAGTGAGTGTTGCCCACCCCTGCCGAGCGGCAGCCTGGTAAAGCCGTTACAGCACGACCGTGCGGCTGTCGTTGAGGAACACTCGTCGTTCAATGTGGTAGCCCACGGCGCGGGCAAGGGTCAGGCACTCGATGTCGCGGCCCTTGGCAATCAGGTCTTCCGCGTAATGCGCGTGGTCTACCGTCTCTACGCCCTGGGCAATGATGGGCCCTTCGTCCAAGTCGTTATTGATGTAGTGCGCCGTGGCCCCTACCAGCTTCACGCCCTTGCTGTAGGCCTGGTGGTAGGGCTTGGCGCCTTTGAAGCCGGGGAGCAGGGAGTGGTGGATATTGATAGCCCACCCGTCCAGGCGGCGGCACAGCTCGGGTGACAGCACCTGCATGTAGCGGGCGAGAATCACCAGCTCGGCACCGGTGGCCTCGATTACGTCCATCACCTTACGCTCTTGCGCCGGTTTGTCGGCTGGGTCCAGCGGCAGATGGTGGTAGGGAATGCCGTGCCACTGCGCCAAAGGCTCCAGGTCAGGGTGGTTGGACACCACCGCCATGATGTCCATGGGTAACTGGCCGATGCGTTGGCGGTACAGCAGGTCGTTCAGGCAGTGGTCTGCCTTGGACACCATGATGACCACCTTGGGTCGGTATTGCGGGGCAGTAAGCTCGAAGTTCATCGCGAACCCTTCCACTCGCTCTACCAACCCAGCCCGAAAGCCTTGCTCATCGAAGCCTTGGGGCTGCTGAAATTCCACACGGATGAAAAAGCGCGAAGACAGCCGGTCATCGAACGAATGGTGCTCGGTGACGTAGCAATCCTGCTCAAAGAGGTAGCGAGTGACCGCGTCTACCGTCCCCAACCGGCTAGGGCAGTCGGCGGCGAGTATCCAGGTATCAAGGGCGCGGCTCATGGTGTTCTCCAAAAAAGGCCTGCAGGCACGATAGCTCGCGAATTAAGTAAATCTGGTTCGCAAGCTGTCGCCCGTTCCTACACAGGCATAAGGCAGTCAGTCAACGATTGCCAGCCCGTACTCAGCGCTTGCATCCTGCAACCACATCCACCAGTAATCGGCGAAGCTACGGCGGATCACCAGCTCCCAGGTGTCCTCAGCCATGTGGCGGATCACCAGCTGAGACTTGGCGAAGGTCGTTCCAACGGCCTTACCCACCGGGAAGTTATCCGGGTGCACGTCGTAACTGGTGGACTTCATCATCAGCTCGCGCACTTTGGGCCCTTTCAACTCTAGGACCGACTGCCCACCGCTGACATTGACCACCTGAATATGCAGCCCTGCCAGCGCCTCACGCAGGCGCTGCTCGGCGGCAAACTCTTCGCCTCGAGGGCAGATCAGCAGCCACTCGTCCGGGCCCATCCATTGCAGCGTGGTCTCGCCACTGCCTACGACGGTCAAGGCCGTGGGCAATTCCAGCCCCAGCGCCTTATGGACACCGCCAGCGAACGCCGGGTCGTGGCCATCACCGCGAAGGGTCAGGTGGCCAAGCAACGGCTTTTCACGCAGGGTGATGCCAGCCGAGGTACGGCCCTTGCCGGCCAGGCTGTGCAGGTCGGCATGGTGCAACGGCGACTCGGCCTTTACCGCGCCCTCTGGGCGCTGTTGATACACGTTGGCTGTGCTCATTTCAAAACCCTTTAAACCAGGAATGGGTGCCGCTGCCGGTCATACGTTCTGCCGCTCGCCTTTAGGGTCCACGAACACCGAAGAGCAGATTTCCGCCTCGATGACGCTACCGTCGGCCATGGGAGCCCAGACTTTTTCGCCCATGCGCTTGAGCCCGCCCTTGACCACGGCCATGGCAAAGGAGCGGCCCAGGGTGGGGCTCATGTAGCTGGAGGTCACGTGGCCCATCATGGACATCGGGATCGGCTGCTTGGGGTCGAACACCAACTGGGAGCCTTCCGGGATCACCCGGTTAGGGTCTACCGGTTTGAGCCCGACCAGCTGCTTGCGGTGATCGCGTAGGCAGTCTTCGCGGTTCATGCCGCGCCAGCCGATCCAGGAGAACGGCTTGGTACGGCCTACGCACCAGCCCATGTTGAGGTCATCGGCCGTCATTGAGCCATCGGTGTCCTGGCCCACAATGATGAAGCCTTTTTCTGCACGCAGTACGTGCATGGTCTCGGTGCCGTAAGGGGTAAGGTTGTACGCCTTGCCAGCCTCGGCGATGGCTTCGATCACACCCATGGCGTAGTCGGCCTGGATGTTCACTTCGTAGGAAAGCTCACCGGTGAAGGAAATCCGGAATACCCGCGCAGGTACCCCCGCCACCTTGCCTTCTTGCCAGGTCATGAAGGGGAAGGCTTCTTTATCGAGGTTGATGTCGGTGATCTGGCTCAGCAGCTTGCGGCTGTTGGGGCCAGACAACGTCAAGGTCGCCCAGTGGTCGGTAACGGAGGTGAAATACACCTTCAGGTCAGGCCATTCGGTCTGGTGGTACAGCTCCAGCCATTGCAGTACGCGTGCAGCACCACCGGTGGTGGTGGTCATCAGGAAGTGGTTATCAGCCAGGCAAGCGGTCACCCCGTCGTCGAAGACCATGCCGTCTTCTTTGCACATCAGGCCATAACGGGCCTTGCCCACGTCCAGCTTGGTCCAGGCATTGGTGTAGACGCGGTTGAGGAACTCGCGAGCATCAGGCCCTTGGATGTCGATCTTGCCTAGCGTCGAGGCGTCCAGCAGGCCCACGCTGTCGCGCACAGCCTTGCATTCGCGCGCCACGGCCGTGTGCAGGTTTTCACCGCGCTGTGGGAAGTACCAAGGGCGCTTCCATTGGCCCACGTCCTCGAACTCTGCGCCCTGCTTGACGTGCCAGGCATGCAGCGCGGTGAAGCGCACCGGTTCGAACAGATGGCCGCAATGGCGCCCAGCGACGGCCCCAAAGGTCACAGGGGTGTAGTTGGGGCGGAACATGGTAGTGCCCATCTCCGGAATGCTGATGCCCCGGCTGCGCGCGGCAATGGCCAAACCGTTGATGTTGCCCAGCTTGCCTTGGTCCGTACCGAAGCCCAAGGCGGTGTAGCGTTTAACGTGCTCGACCGACTCGAACCCCTCGCGGGTCGCCAGTTCGATACCGGCTGCGGTCACGTCGTTTTGTAAGTCCACGAACTGCTTGGGCGCACGGGCACTGGGCTTGTCGTGGGGGACCTGGAAGAGTGCCAGGCTAGGCTCTTCAGACACTGCACGCAGGCTTGGCACGACACCTTCAACGATCTTGAAGCCGCCTTCGGCAGCGGCGCGGGCGCCCCCTTCGAAGCCGTCTGCCAAGGCGTCGGCCAGGCTGAACACACCATTCACGCCGCCTACGCACACGCGCTTTTGAGGCGCTTCACTGGGCACGAAGCCCAGGATCTCTTCTCGCCAGACCGGCCGGCCGCCCAGGTGGGACGCCAGGTGCACCACGGGGCTGTAGCCGCCAGAGGTCACTACCAGGTCGCAATCAAGCCACTCGCCGTTGCTCAATACCTTCATGGCCTTGGCATCGATCGCCGCAACCCGGGCACCGCTTACGCGCTTGATGCCACGGGCCTCGATGATCGCGCTGCCCGTCAGGATTCGCACGCCACGCGCACGGGCTTCTTCCACCAGCGCACCGCGTGGGTTGGCGCGGGCATCCGCCACGGCTACCACCTGCAAACCGGCGTCGACCCAGTCCAGCACAACGCGGTAGGCGTGGTCGTTGTTGGTGGACAACACCAACTTCTTGCCCGGCGCTACGCCATAGCGGCGCACATAGGTAGAAACGGCGCCTGCCAGCATGTTGCCCGGCACATCGTTATTGCCATACACCAGCGGCCGCTCATGAGCGCCGGTGGCCAGTACGACACGGCCAGCGCGCACGCGGTGGACGCGCTGGCGCACCATGCCCAGCGGCGCCCGGTCACCGAGGTGGTCGGTCAAGCGCTGGTGAATGGTCAGGAAGTTATGATCATGGTAACCATTGACCGTGGCGCGGCTCAGGAGCGTAACGCCTGGCAATGCAGACAGCTCTTCGATAACCGAGGCCACCCATTCAGCTGCCGGCTGGCCATCAAGGCTTTCACGGGTATCGAGCAGGCAGCCACCGAACTCTTCCTGTTCGTCGGCCAGAATCACTCGAGCACCGCTACGTGCAGCCGCCAATGCAGCGGCCAGCCCGGCAGGGCCTGCGCCCACCACCAGCACGTCACAGTGCTGGCTCATGTAGTCGTAGGTATCAGGGTCGTTTTCCTGAGGAGAACGGCCCAAGCCTGCGGCCTTGCGGATGTACTTTTCGTACGTCATCCAGAAGGATTTGGGGTACATGAAGGTCTTGTAGTAGAAGCCCGGCGGCATCATCTTGCCGCCTACCTTGCCCAAGATCCCCATCATGTCGCTATTGACGTTGGGCCAGCCATTGGTGCTGGTGGCAACCAAGCCGTTGTAGAGCGCTTGCTGAGTGGCCCGCACGTTGGGTATCTGGGTGGCTTCGGTAGAGCCGATCTGCAACACCGCGTTGGGTTCTTCGGCGCCAGCGGCAACGATGCCGCGCGGCCGGGAGTACTTGAAGCTGCGGCCCAGAATGTCTACGCCGTTGGCCAGCAAGGCCGAGGCCAGGGTATCGCCTTCAAAACCGACGTAAGTCTGGCCATTGAAGGTGAACGAGAGTTTCTTGTTGCGATCGATACGACCGCCGGTGGACAACCGATTAACCTGGCTCATGCTACTCCTCCCGCGCCGCGGATTCGGGCACGGCTGCTGCCGGTTTGGCGGTCACCTGGGGCTTCTCGCCAATCTTGTAAGTTTCGAAAATCTCGTAGGTCACGGTGTCGCGGGTCACGTTGAAATACTGACGGCAACCGGCGGTGTGGTCCCACAGCTCGTGGTGAATGCCGCGTGGGTTGTCACGGAAGAACAGGTAGTCGCCCCACTCGGCGTCCGAGCAGGCTGCGGGGTCCAGTGGCCGGGGAATGTGTGCCTGGCCTGCGGGGTGAAATTCCTCTTCCGAGCGCAGCTCGCCGCAATGGGGACAGAAGATCTGTAGCATGGGCTTTCTCCTGTTAGTGGGCGACTGCGGCAGCGCCGTGTTCGTCAATCAGCGCACCGCTGTGGAAGCGGTCAATGGAAAACGGCTTGGCCAGGGGGTGCATTTCACCCTTGGCGAGGCTGGCGGCAAACACGTTGCCCGACCCCGGCGTGGCCTTGAAGCCGCCTGTGCCCCAACCGCAGTTGAAGAACAGGTTGTTGACCGGTGTCTTGGAGATGATCGGGCAGGCATCCGGGGAGGTGTCCACGATGCCGCCCCACTGGCGGTTCATGCGAACCCGTGACAACACCGGGAACATCTCTACGATCGCTTGCAAGGTGTGCTCGATCACCGGGTAAGAGCCCCGCTGGCCATAGCCCACCCAGCTGTCGATGCCGGCACCGATGACCAGGTCGCCTTTGTCGGACTGGCTTATGTAGCCGTGCACGGCGTTACTCATGATGACGCTGTCGATGATGGGCTTGAGCGGCTCGGACACCAACGCCTGCAACGGGTGGGATTCAAGCGGCAGGCGGAAGCCCGCCAGGCTCGCCATGTGCCCGGAGTTACCGGCAGTGACCACACCCACACGCTTGGCGCCGATGAAGCCTTTGTTGGTTTCTACACCGATGACCGTGTTGTTTTCCTTGCGGAAGCCAATCACTTCGGTTTCCTGAATCAGATGTACGCCCAGTGCGTCTGCGGCACGCGCATACCCCCAGGCCACCGCATCATGACGGGCAACCCCACCCCGGCGTTGTACGGTTGCGCCCAACACCGGGTAACGGGTGTTCTTGGAGCAGTCCAGGTAGGGGATTTCTTCGGCCACTTGGGCGGTGTTGAGCAACTCGCCGTCCACGCCATTGAGCCGGTTGGCGCTTACGCGGCGCTCGGAGTCGCGGATGTCTTGCAGGGTGTGGCAGAGGTTGTACACGCCGCGCTGGGAAAACATCACGTTGTAGTTGATGTCCTGGGACAACCCTTCCCACAGTTTCATGGCGTGTTCATACAGGTGGGCTGATTCATCCCACAGGTAGTTGGAACGCACGATCGTGGTGTTGCGGGCGGTATTACCGCCACCCAGCCAGCCCTTTTCAATAACGGCCACATTGGTGATGCCATGCTCTTTAGCCAGGTAATACGCCGTGGCAAGGCCGTGGCCGCCGCCGCCGACGATGACCACATCGTAGACCGGCTTGGGCGTGGGGGTGTGCCACATGCGCTGCCAGTTTTCGTGGTGGCTGAGGGAGTGCTTGAAGAGGCCAAAGCCTGAATAGCGCTGCATGATCGGTACTCCAGCTCAGCGGTAAACCGGGAATTCGGCGCACAAGGTGCCAACCTGGCGGGCCACGTTAGCCTCCATGTCAGCGTCGCCGAGGTTGTCGAGGATGTCGCAGATCCAGCCTGCCAACACTTGGCACTGCTCGACCTTAAAGCCGCGCGTGGTCACGGCGGGTGTACCGATGCGCAGGCCAGAGGTTACGAAGGGGGATTGCGGGTCGTTGGGCACCGCGTTTTTGTTCACCGTAATGTGGGCACGGCCCAATGCGGCGTCGGCCGCCTTGCCGGTAAGGCCTTGGCGGATCAGGCTGACCAGGAACAGGTGGTTGTCCGTGCCGCCGGAGATCACATCGAAGCCGCGCTCGATAAAAATGCCCGCCATGGCTTGGGCGTTATCGATCACTTGCTGCTGATACGCCTTGAAGCCCGGCTCCAGCGCCTCTTTGAAGCACACGGCCTTGCCAGCAATCACATGCATCAACGGGCCGCCCTGCCCGCCTGGGAACACCGCGGCGTTGAGCTTCTTCTCAAGCTCTTCGTTGGCGCGGGCCAGAATCAACCCCCCACGCGGGCCGCGCAGCGTTTTGTGAGTAGTGGTAGTGACGACGTCAGCGTAAGGCAGCGGGTTCGGGTACAGGCCAGCAGCAACCAGGCCCGCCACGTGGGCCATGTCCACGAACAGGTAGGCGCCTACTTTGTCGGCGATTTCCCGGAAGCGGGGGAAATCCAACGTTTTTGAGTACGCCGAGAAACCGGCGATCAGCATCTTGGGCTTGCACTCCAGGGCCAGCCGCTCTACTTCGTCGTAGTCGATCAACCCAGTGTCGGTATCGATGCCGTACTGCACGGCGTTGTACAGCTTGCCCGAAAAGCTCACCTTGGCGCCGTGGGTCAAGTGCCCACCATGGGCCAGGCTCATGCCCAGCACCGTGTCGCCTGCCTGCAGCAACGCCAGGAACACGGCAGCGTTGGCCTGGGAACCTGAGTGCGGTTGCACGTTGGCGTAATCGGCGCCAAACAGTTGCTTGGCGCGGTCGATAGCCAGTTGCTCTACTACGTCTACGTGCTCGCAGCCGCCGTAGTAACGTTTGCCCGGATAGCCCTCGGCATACTTGTTGGTCAGGCCACTGCCCTGGGCCTGCATCACGCGCTTGCTGGTGTAGTTTTCAGACGCGATCAGCTCGATGTGATCTTCCTGCCGCCGCTCTTCGGCATCCATGGCCGCCAGCAGTGCATCGTCGTATCCCTGAATCTGGTCTTGCTTGCTGAACATCGCGGATCTCCCAGCGCGAGCGGCGCCTGTTGTAGGTGCATTGGGACCGATGGTAGGGCCCGGCTCGTAGCGCCAGATGCCTGCGGGCGTCACGCAGCGGCGCGATTACGACAATCGGGGCTTGCCAAGAAAAGCTTTTTAGGTGAATGTAAAGGCGTCTGTCATTACAGAGAGATCTATTCTATGGCCTCCATCAACATCCGTATCGATGATGATCTGAAAATGCGAGCTTATCGCGAGCTAGAAAAGCTCGGGGTTACGCCTTCTGAATTAATGCGTCAGGCACTCCAGTACGTTGCTGAGAGAGGCCAACTTCCTTTTAGGCCAGTGCTAATGACCGAGGAAGATGAAGCCTTGATCTCAACGGTGAAAGCACGACTGGCTAAGCCTCAGCGGATAAAGGTTTTGCTGGATGACCTATAGCCTTGAATTCGACGCACGCGCCCTAAAGGAATGGCGCAAATTAGGAGATACCGTACGAGAGCAATTCAAAAAAAAGCTGGCCGCTGTATTGATCAACCCACGCATTGAAGCCAATAAGCTATCGGCATTACCTAATTGCTATAAAATCAAGTTACGCAGCAGTGGGTACCGTTTGGTCTACCAAGTAGCTGAGCGAGAAGTCATTGTGTTCGTAGTCGCGGTGGATAAGCGTGAACGTTCGCAGGTTTATCGCAAAGCCACTGAGCGGGCAGGCTCATAAAATATACCTCTCATGCTTATGCTTACTTCCCTAACGATCAATGGAAGTACCCACCAACGGCGTAATGATGATCCGTGGTAGCCACGCCATTGCATAGGTAAGGCCGGATAACGCCAAACTGCTGGTAACGCTGTAAACCACTACGGGAATGAGAAAAACCAAAAGGCTGTCGGCGGTCAGCACCAGTAGCAGAAGTGCGTGGAGGGTTTTGCTCATGAACGGCCTGCGATCACTTTTTCGGCTTTTAGAAATGCTAACTATTGGCCACTTGAAAACGATGTAGGGCGTTTCCGAGAAACGTATAGGAAACTTCTTAAAGATCGCCGCCTACAGCGATATCCCTCAGCACACCCCCATACCCCTACCGCCCCGCCCGGCGTACAGTAGCCAGGTCAACGACTAGGGATGCCCCCATGCACGACCAAACCCAGCAATTCGCCAGCGACAACTATTCGGGTATCTGCCCCGAAGCCTGGGCGGCGATGGACGCAGCCAACCGAGGCCACCAGCGCGCGTACGGGGACGATGAATGGACTGCCCGGGCGGCGGACCATTTCCGCCGGCTGTTTGAAACAGACTGCGAAGTGTTTTTTGCCTTTAACGGCACCGCCGCTAACTCACTGGCGCTGTCGGCCCTGTGCCAGAGCTATCACAGCGTAATCTGCTCGAACACCGCGCACGTGGAAACCGACGAGTGCGGCGCACCGGAGTTCTTCTCCAACGGCTCCAAGCTACTCACCGCACGCAGCGAAGCCGGCAAGCTTACGCCTGAGGCCATTCGCGAAGTGGCCCTCAAGCGCCAGGATATTCATTACCCCAAACCCCGCGTGGTCACCATCACTCAAACCACTGAAGTAGGCACGCTGTATCACCCTGCCGAGCTAAAGGCGATCAGTGCCACCTGCAAAGAGTTTGGGTTAAACCTGCACATAGATGGCGCACGCTTCGCGAATGCCTGCGCGTCACTGGGGTGCAGCCCGGCAGAGCTAACCTGGAAGGCCGGGGTAGATGTGCTGTGCTTTGGCGGCACCAAGAACGGTATGGCCGTGGGCGAGGCGATCTTGTTCTTCCGCCGCGAGCTGGCCGAAGATTTCGACTACCGCTGCAAGCAGGCCGGGCAGTTGGCCTCGAAGATGCGTTTTCTATCGGCCCCGTGGGTCGGGCTGCTCGAAAACGACGCCTGGCTCCGCCACGCCCAGCACGCCAACGCCTGTGCGCGTCTGCTGGCCGACCTGATAGCACAAACGCCTCAGGTGAGCCTGATGTTCCCGGTCGAAGCCAATGGGGTGTTTCTGACCATGCCGGAACACGCCATCGCTGCGTTGCGTGAGCGTGGCTGGCGCTTCTATACCTTTATCGGGGGTGGCGCTCGCTTTATGTGCTCTTGGGATACCAGCGAAGCGCGTGTGCGGGAGCTAGCGGAGGACATAAAAGCGGTGGTAGGCGCAGCCTAAGCGGCCCCACCTGCCTACTATCTGTAGGAGCCAACGCCAGTTGGCGAAAGGCCTCTACCGGCCTGTTTGGCCGTCGTATTTCGCCAACTGCCGTCGGCTCTTACAGAGGGCAGGCTTGGCGCCCTACTCCGCTGCCTTGCCCATGGTGCGTTCCAAATTCGCGACAGTCGCGTTCACCTGCTGCTCATACTCGGCAATAGCCTGGCGGTGCTCACGCTGGGCGTCGAGCAGTTGCGAGCAGATGTTCATGGCGGTAAGCACCAACAGGCGGTCGCCCACCAGGGTAGGGTGTTTTTTCTTGGTGTCGGCCAGGCTTGCCTTGAGCATCATGGCCGCATCGAACAGGGTTTCTTCCTGATCGGCAGGGGCGCGCAAGGTGTAGTCGTTGCCGAGGATCTCGACCACTCGCGTCGTGTTCTGGCTCATGCGCCAACCGGCTCGGGGCTAACCCGTTCGATCAAGGCCTGGATACGAGCAGCGGTGGCGCCTTGCTGCTCTTCTTGCTCCAGCAGGCTGATTTGAAGGGTATCGTTTTCATCCCGTGCCTGGGCCAGCGCTTCGTTCAAGGTGGCGTTAGCGTCTGCTAACTGACGGTTTTGCTCCAGCAATTGGCCAACCAGTGCTTCCAGCTTATTAAGGGACGCTTCCAACATGAGAGGGGGTACTCAAAACCAGGGGTAAATATGAAGAGCACGTACGATAAGAAAAAAGCGCGTGCGTCGCCAGCGCGAAAACAGGGGCTGAGAAATGAAAATGGCCCAACACTGCACGTTGGGCCATGGACTGTCATAAAAGTGTGAGGTTCCGCACAAAAAACCACAGGAGACAGACGGTCATTAGTTAAGGCGAGCCCTCCACTTCACCGGCTACAACGCATCTCAATAGTCAATCTGAACGTCCCCCTTCGGTACGCTGCAGCAGGCCAGGATGTACCCCTCGGCTTCGTCTTCCTCGGTAATGCCCCCGTTGTGCTCCATCTCTACTTCGCCACTGAGCTTGAGTACCTTGCAGGTGCCGCAGATGCCCATGCCGCAAGCCTTGGGGATGGTCAGCCCCAACTTGGCTGCTGCCGCGTGAACGGTTTCACCGGGGGTAACCCGGATGCTCTTGCCGGTGCTTACGAAGTCCACCCGGTGCAAGTCGGCTGACGGCACCTCGGGTGCATCCGCAGCCTGCTCGGCCTGCTCCACTGCATCCGCGCGAGCGTCGGCGGGCGTGGCCCCGAACGATTCTTCATGGTAGCGGCGCATGTCGAAGCCAACTTGCTCCAGCAAGCGCTTCACCGCATTCATATAAGGGGTTGGCCCGCAGCAGAACACTTCACGTTCCAGATAGTCCGGGGCCATCAATTGCAGCATCGGCAGGTTCAGGTAACCCCGGTATCCCGCCCAGGGCTCACCCAGGCCGTGCTTCTCACAAATGATGTGCAGTGCGAAGTTGGGAATGCGGGCGGCCATATGTTCCAGCTCGCGGTGGTAAATGACGTCCTTGGGCGAGCGCGCGCTGTGAACGAAGATCATGTCCACGTTGGCGTTGGTGTCGTAGAACCAGCGGGCCATGGACATCACCGGCGTGACGCCTACCCCGCCGCTCAGGTACAGCACTTTCTCCGACGGGTAGTCGATCGCATTGAACAGCCCCACCGGCCCGTGAACCGCCAGCTCCTGGCCTTCATGCAGGGTATCGTGCAGCCAGTTAGACACTCGCCCACCCGGCACCCGCTTGATGGTAATCGAGAAGCTGTAGGGCACCGATGGCGAGCTGGAAATGGTGTACGACCGCATCACCGTCTGGCCTTCGATTTCCAGCTCCAGGGTCACGAACTGCCCAGGCTTGAAAAAGAACATCACCGGCTGATCGGCCATGAAGCAAAAGGTACGCACGTCCCAGGTTTCCTGGATCACCTTGACGCAGCGCACCACATGCCGACCGTTGGCCCACGTCTGAGTGTTTACGGGGTTCAGGAAGCTACTGGACATGCGTGTTCCTCCACAGCCGATCGTCGGCTTCTTTGCGGCGATTCTGCGTGTCGGCCGGGTGGGCAGCTTGCCTATTCGCGACATTCGCATGCTTATGGCAACCAGCCTTGCTGGCACTGGAGTTGGTGGTCGGGAACGGATCCGGCCATGTCGCCCATGGATAAGGTTCAGTCATCGCTCGCACGCACACTCCACCCATAAAGGCACGGCCTACAGGGATAGCCGCGCCAACGCCGTGAAGCGCTATCGAGCGCACCCCAACAGCCTACATTCGCCGGCGCGCCGGCCCCGAGGATTAAACGATGGACGTCACCCAGAACCTGAGCCTTGGCGATCCGCTGGCAGCCGCGCGCAACGCCACTGCCCATATGCTGCAGACCCGGGAGCGTACGTTTTCGCTACCGCAGCCGTTCTACAGCGACGAGCGCGTCTTTCAGATCGACATGCAAGAGATCTTCCATAAGGAATGGCTGATTGCTGGCATGACCTGCGAGATCCCCAAAAAGGGCAACTACCTTACCCTGGAGATTGGCAACAACCCGGTACTGGTAGTGCGCGGTGCAGACAACGCTATCCATGCCTTCCATAACGTGTGCCGCCACCGGGGCTCACGGCTGTGCACGAGTGAAAAGGGCAAGGTTGCCAAACTGGTCTGTCCTTACCACCAGTGGACGTACGAGCTGGACGGCCGCCTGTTGTTCGCCGGTAGCGAAATGGGCGATGACTTCGACATGAAAACCTATGGCCTCAAGCCTGTGCATGTGAAAAATGCAGGCGGCTATATATTCATCAGCCTGGCGGAGAACCCACCGGCCATCGACGAGTTTCTCCAAACCCTGGGGCATTACATGGAGCCCTACGACATGGAGAACACCAAGGTGGCGGTACAAACCACCTTGCGGGAGAAGGCAAACTGGAAGCTGGTGCTTGAGAACAACCGCGAGTGCTACCACTGCAACGGCTCCCACCCTGAGCTGCTCAACACCTTGCTGGAATGGGATGACACCAACGACCCCCGCGCCAGCCAGGCCTTCAAGGACCACGTGGCCGAGTCTGCCGCAGCCTGGGACGCTGAAAAAATCCCTTACCTGCACAAGAGCTTTGGCCTGCGTAACCGTATCGTGCGCATGCCGCTGCTAAAAGGCACCGTGTCCATGACCATGGACGGCAAGCCTGGGTGCAACAAGCTCATGGGCCGTATTCAGAATCCGGACCTAGGCTCCATGCGTATCCTTCACCTGCCTCACTCGTGGAACCACTGCATGGGCGACCATGTGATCGTGTTCACCGTGTGGCCGATCAGCGCCCAGGAAACCTTGGTGACCACCAAGTGGTTGGTGCATAAGGATGCGGTAGAAGGTGTGGATTACGACCCCGCTCGCCTGCGCCAGGTGTGGGACGCCACCAACGACCAAGACCGTCGCCTGGCCGAAGAGAACCAGCGCGGGATCAACTCCACCGCCTACCAACCGGGCCCCTACTCCAAGACGTACGAGTTTGGCGTGGTCAACTTCATCGACTGGTACAGCGCGCGCATGCTCAATAACCTGGGCGCGGAGGCTGCTCCTTACCTTAAAGAAGTGAAAGTTAACGAATAACCTTCGCGCCGCCCGCAGCCTTGGAGGAAGGCTGCGCAGGCTTACAGGTGGTGCACGGGCGAGGTCCAAGTGCCGTGTATTCCGAACTCAATCGCTCCTTCGATATTGCGCTGGAGCGAGGGGAAACTCCGCCCAGTAGCAAGCCTAAGGCCGCTAGCTTCATCCAACGCTAGCAAGGCCACTCGCCCAGGGCTCAGCCCGTTGCTGCGGGCCTTGCCAACCCAGTTCGCACCGGTCCTCACTGCTGGCGCCAGGCCTGACGCGCTATAAGCCGTGGACGCCACCATCCCGCCTATGACCGACACCGACCCCAACTCGCTTACACCCCCTACAGCCAGGCCCGCCCCATTCGCTACCACCCCGGCGGTTGCTCCCCAAAAAGTACCCACGCTTTCAAAGCGAGCAAGCGTACCGGGCACTGAAGTCAAGCTGCCAATGGACAGATCAACGATGGTATCAGCGGTTCTATTGAACACAGAGGTAAGAAAAACCGTTGAGGTGCCTGCGCCCAACAGATTGGGCAACCAACTGAAAGAGCTGCCAGAGGGGTCATGGCGGTTGATAGGGTCTTGCTCGCAATACGCATACGCATTGATACCGCCCCGACCGAACGGTGAAAGGCGATCTGGCTGGCAGAAGCGTGCCTGGGAAGGAAGGTACAGGCGCTTGCCATTGCCTAATAAATACCCACCTGCCGGCTCGCGAATTTGGCCGGTAAACCCAAGCGCAGGCCTGAGCAGCCGCTGTCCATTGGCCCCATAAGGTGAATACGCCGAGCGTTGGCGGCCCTGCATCAGCACAGTGCCTGATCGCTCTGCCGCAAAGAAGCAAATATCAAGCGCTGCGCTCATTATCGAAGCTCAACTACCGAGTGTGATTGAGCGCTGGGGCGCCTTACAGGCGGTACTTCCATAACAACGTCAGTGAGCCCAGAGGGCCGTACCCTACCTGTTCTCGGGCGGCCACTGAGCAGGTTAAAACCGGATACCTCGGCAGTTGTTTCAGCCATCACCGTGCGCCAATGTAAATTATGAGCACGCACCGCTTCCCTTAAACTCACTGCGCTGTCCCACACATTGAAGCTATTAGTAGCGGCGGCGGTAAATTGCGAAAAAATCCCGGTCACGCCTGCCGACAGCGCTAACTCGATAGGCCTTGATGCGTGGATGGCCACCGGAAGCTGCTGCCCTCTCGCCGCAAGGTTTCCCAACTGGGCATTGAAACCCAACATATCCCGTAGACGCCTTGTCCATGTGACGTTAGCGGCCATTCCACCTGCTATCAGGTCATCGGCGACCGCAGTTGCGGTGCGCACAGCCACACTCAACCCGCTAACCAGATTTGCTGCTGCCGCCGCGATGACTCCCACCATGCCAACGTAAGCGCCTGTAGGGTCCGTTCGATTGACAGGTTCTCCTGCGCAATACACATAACCATTAATACCCCCCTGAGCGAATGGGCTGAACCGGTCCGGTTGAATGAACCGTCTCAACGAAGGGTTATAGGCGCGATAACCATTGCCGAGCAGATAGACGCCGCTGTTGGCCTCACATAGTTGCCCTGTGAATGCTGTGTAGCTACGCCTAGGCACACTGGGTAATTGGCCGAACGGTGTGTAGCTAAGCCGTCCTCGGGCACCTGCCCCTCGCTGCCTAAGCACGGTGCCATAAGGGTCTGCCAGCAAGACGTAATAGGCCATAAAGTACTTTCAATTAAAAACGTCTTATCAGCCTAGGGGTGTCTTTCATTTCCCACTAGCTAGTAGATCAGCGAGCTATTCAAACCGCAGCAGCTATGCATGACAGGGCAATTTAATTAGAATAGTTCTCATTCGCGCTAATCGGATTTTCCTATGTCAACTCGCTTCATCTCGCCCGGTGTCTGGACGCTGGCTATTGTTTCCTTACCCTTGGCAAGTTTGTCAGAGGCACAAAACGCTGTAGAACTCGGCACTATCCAAGTGGACGCACCTATCGTCAAAGCGTTAGAGGGTTACGCTCGCAACCAAGCCAGCACCGCCAGCAAATCCGAGGTGCCCATACGCGATGAAGCGCAGAGCATCAACGTGGTCACTCAACAGACCTTGCAGGATTACAACGCCCGCTCCCTGGACGACGCCTTGAAGTTCGTCAGCGGCGTGTCCCAAGGCAACACGCTTGGCAACACCAAGGACTCGCTGGTCAAGCGGGGGTTTGGCACCAACGATGATGGCTCGATCCTGCGTGACGGCGTGCGCTCGGTGGTAAGCCATAACCTGAGCCCTACCACCGACCACGTTGAAGTGCTCAAAGGCCCTGCGTCCTTGCTGTACGGCGCGCTGGACCCTGGCGGGCTGATCAATATCGTCAGCAAGCAGCCTCAGTATGTGCAAAGCACCACGCTCACAGGTGCTGCCTTCAGTGAAGGTGGCGGTACGCTAGGCCTAGATACCACCGGGCCCATAGGGGAAACAGGGCTGGCCTATCGGCTGATCGCCGAGCGCAAGCATGAAGACTATTGGCGTAACTACGGCACCAACGAGCACTCGTTGGTAGCCCCTTCACTGAGTTGGACGGGCGACCGTGCCAGCGTGCTTCTTGCCTATGAATACAATGACTACAGCGGGCCTTTCGACCGTGGAACGGTGTTCATCGAGGGCCACCCTGCACCGGTAAACTACCGCAAACGGCTAGACGAGCACTGGGCCAAAACCGTAGGGATCTCGGAAACCGCCCAGGCGCGTTTCGAGTACCAACTGAACGATGACTGGAAGGCCCGCGCCACCTATGGTTGGAACAACGACCGCTACAGCTTGGCGATCGCCCAGCCTTCAGCGTTGGCTAACGGTGTGCTGAGCCGACAGGCCAACGGCGGTCATTACGATTACGAGACCCGCTACGCCAGCCTGGATGTGCTGGGCCAACAGGCCCTATTCGGTCAGCGCCATGACCTTCTGGTGGGCGTGGATAATGAAGCCAGCGATAAATACCGAGGCAAGACGTACCGCAATAAAGCCGTGGATGGCTTTGACGTGTACAACCCTGCTTACGGGCGTTTAGCCGAGCCCAATGTAGTAAGCGAGAGCACCAGCAACCTACGTAACGAGCTGACCTCGACCTCGGTGTACTTCAAAGACAATTGGTATTTGAATGAACACTGGATCCTGGTGTTGGGCGGCCGACAGCAACACTACGACCAGTACAGTGTTCAGGGCATCCCGCGTGCCAGTGAACCCAACCGCGACGATAACGGTGAAGCCTTCATTCCTTTCGCTGGCTTGGTATATCAACCCAGTGATAGCTGGGCGCTGTATGGCAACTACAGCCGCTCGTTCGTACCCAACGACACGGTGGATGACTTCGGCAACACCTTCGATCCGGAAAAAGGCCGCAGCTATGAAGTGGGCGCCAAGTACACGCCTAATGAGGCACTGAACCTGAACTTGGCGCTGTTTGATATCGAGAAAACCAACGTCGTAAACCCAGGCGTTGGCGACGCGCCTGCCGACGCTGCGGGCAAGGTTAGCTCACGTGGCCTGGAGCTGGATGCTACCGGGCGCCTGGCACCTCGCTGGGACATAATCGGGACGTATGCCTATACCCATACCGAAATCACCGAAGACCGTACCAACCAAGGCAACCGCCTGAACAACGCGCCCAAGCACACCGCTAGCCTGTACCTGAGCCACCACCTGAATGTGCCTGAACCCACTGGCCAGTGGCATGCGGGGGCCGGCGCTCGCTATGTGGGCGAACGTGCAGGCGATAACGCCAATAGCTTCTGGATGAGCAGCTATACCGTGGCAGACGCGTTTTTACGCTGGGACCTGCCCACTACAGGCTATAAAACCCGATTGCAGCTGAACGTGGACAACCTGTTCGACCGGCAGTACTACCCCTCCAGCACAGGGACCGGTCAGCTACAGGTAAATGTGGGCGAGCCACGCACGGCGCGGCTAACCGCCAGCGTAACGTTTTAGGCCCGGCCGCACGGCTAACCCTGATTAACGCAGCACGCCCTCCTCCAGCAGCAGCTTGAGCACAGCTTCGGCGCCTACCTGCGCAGTGACGCCCTTCATCACCTGCCCGCCGCCGCCACTCGCTTTGGCAGTGGCGGCTTTCATGCGGTCTGCACCGCTTTTGGCCTTGATCACCTTCAGGCGCTTGGGGCGAGGTTTGGCCGGCTGCAAAGCGTCGCCTTGAAGCAGTTCATCCTGTACCACTTCTACGTCGTGAGCAGCCAGCTCACCGCGCTGGGCCGGGCCATAAGCGCTTTGCCGTGCCTTGGGTGCGGCACTGTCTACCGTAGCCACCAACGGAAGCCTTACGTTCAGCCGTCGGCGTTGCCCTCGAGGTAACGCCTGAAGCACCTGAGCCACGCCGTTCTCGATACTTAGCACTTCTGCAAGCCCCGTTACTACTGGCCAGCCCAGTCGCTCGCCCAACAAATAAGGGAGCATGCCTGAGCCTTCGCCCATTTCGGTATGGCTGCCGGCTAACACCAACTGGGCGCCAGCCTCTCGCAGGTAGTCAGCCAGCACCGGCAGCACGTCGGCGCCCGCAGGTTGCTCCAACACCTGCAAGCTCGGTAGCCCCATGCCCAAATAGTCACGCAGGGCCGGCTCGTTTACGTCACCGGCATGCAGCACTTCAAGCGCCTCGCCTGCCAAGCCCAACCCTAGCTCTACCGCGCGGGCATCCTGCTCGGCACGGCGCGGCCGGCCCGAGGCAGGGTGTGCACCGATTGAAACCAGGGTCACTATTTTGTTGCTCATGGGTGCGCCTCAGGCAGCATTACGTTTGGCACCGTCGCGCCAGGCAGCGACCGCGTCGATCAGTGCTCGAAGCACGTCGGCGCTGTCGCCTACCACGGCCAGGTCGGCACGCTTAATCATGTCGCAGTTGGGGTCGAGGTTAATGGCAACCACTTTGTCGCAACTGCCAATGCCCTGCAGGTGCTGGATCGCTCCAGAGATGCCCACTGCGACATACACCCGAGCAGTGACCCAGGTGCCGCTGGCACCTACCTGCCGGTCGCGGGTCATGAAGCCATCGTCTACCGCGACCCGAGAGGCGCCTTGAGTGGCCCCTAGCGCAAGAGCGGCCTCTTGGAACAGGCCCCAATCCTTCACGCCATTGCCACCGGACAAGATGAATTCTGCTTCTGCCATCGGCACGGCCGCCGGGTCTACCGCCACGGCGCCAGCGTCTTCGATGCGAGGCAACATGCGAGCAACTGAAGCCTCCAGCGCCATTGGCAGCGCCTCATGCCGCGTTTCGTCCACCGGCTCCGCGCACTCGGGCGTGGCCAACACCACTTTAGGCAAGGGCCGGCTGATGTCTTGCTGACCTGCGCCCGCACGGCCCGTGCAATGGCCGTCTTTGACTTGCCACACACGTGTAGCAGGCCGCTCGCCCAATCGCGCTGCCAGGCGCCGGCCTAACTCTGCCCCACCATCGCGGGTGTCTGGGAACAACCAGTTGCGCGGGCTGAATTGACACTCCAGCGCTTGCAGCGCCTGCGTGCGCTGCTCAGGTGTGTAACCGGTATATTCATGCTCTGCCAGCACGACCAGCCGGTCTACCCCTGCCAGGTCGAAGGCCAACTCCTTATGCTCGCCAAAGACCACGGCCACCACGGCCCCTTCCTGGCCAACCATCTGGTGAGCCAGCCCTAGTAAGTCGCGGTCATGCAATGTAAGCCGCCCGCCGATCATGTCCGGCACCACCATGACGTAGAACGACGGGGTTGCCACGGTGTGTAGCGGTCGCTGTACTTCAGCGCTAGCAAGGCGCCGCACATTACCACCCTGCTGGGCGCCACTGCGGTCGATACGGCGAAGGCTGTTAGGGCCTAGAAAACCTACTGCATGAGGATTTTTGCGGATGACACCGGAAGGGCCCGCCCAACTGGCCTGCTGCGGTTGCAACGCGCTGTGCAAGGGGTGCAAGCGGTTGCGCCCAATCCATGCCACACGTGGGTCTCTACGAATAATGTCGCTCACTGGTCTACCTCCGCCGGTTTACGCTTGGCGGCCTGGGCTGGCTGCCCGGCGTGCTCCTCGATCAAGGCCTCTGCCACCAGTTCGGCAATATCTTTGATGGCTGGCCGCGGCGCGACTACGCCTTCGAGCATTGCGGTGCACTGCGGGCAACCCACCGCCACGATCTCTGCCTGAGTTTCACGGATATCGTTCATGCGCATATCGGGAATACGCTGCTTGCCTGGCACATCGGTGATCGGTGCGCCACCGCCACCCCCGCAGCAGCGGGAGCGGAACCCGGAGCGTTCCATTTCTTTCACTTCAATGCCAAGCCCGCGCAGCACCTGGCGGGGCGCTTCATACTCACCGTTGTAACGACCCAGGTAGCAGGGGTCGTGGTACGTCACACTGGCGCCTTTATGAGTGCCTACCTTTAGCCGTTGCTCGCTCATCAGCTCAGCCATGTAGGTACTGTGGTGCAGCACCTCGTAATGACCGCCCAGGGCGCCGTATTCGTTCTTGAGCACATGGAAGCTGTGCGGGTCACAGGTCACGATGCGCTTGAAGCGGTATTGAGCGAGGCTTTGGATGTTACGTTTGGCCAACTGCTGGAAGGTTGCCTCGTCGCCCAAACGACGGGCTACGTCGCCGCTGTCGCGCTCTTCCATGCCTAATACGGCAAAGTCCACGGAGGCGGCCCTGAGCACCTTCACGAAAGCACGCAAGGTGCGCTGATTGCGCATGTCGAACGCGCCATCACCTACCCAGAACACGACCTCAGCGGTCTTGACCTGCGCCAACACCGGCAAGTCCAGGTCTGCGGCCCAGTTCAGTCGCCCACCTGGCGCAAAACCACCAGGGTTGTCAGTGGCGATCAGGTTTTCCAGCACTTCGGCGCCTTTGTTGGGGGTGGCGCCCTTTTCGAGGGTGAGGTAGCGGCGCATGTCGACGATGGCATCCACGTGCTCAATCATCATTGGGCACTCTTCGACACACGCGCGGCAGGTGGTGCAGGCCCACAGGGTGTCGGCGTCTACCAGCCCGTTGACGATAGGCTGATGCGCATTGCCACCGTGCTCGCCAATAGGCTTGCCTGGGTAAGGGCTGCCGGCGAAGTGAGCATCCGTGCCGCCTGCCAGGCCGACCACCATGTCTTGAATGAGCTTCTTCGGGTTAAGCGGCTGGCCAGCCGCGAACGCCGGACACATCGCTTCGCAACGGCCGCACTGCACGCAGGCATCGAAGCCCAGCAACTGGTTCCAAGTGAAGTCCTGAGGCTTTTCTACCCCCAGCGGCGCGCTACGGTCGTTGAGGTCCAGTGCTTTGAGGGCACTGGACCTGCCGCCGCCAAAGCGCTCAGGCCGACGGTGCCACGCCAGGTGCAAGGCACCGGCGAAGGCATGCTTGATCGGGCCGCCCCAGGTCATGCCCAGGAACATCTCGCTCACCCCCCACAGCACCCCTAGGGCCAACAGGCCTGCCAGCAACCAGCCGCCGAAGTCCGCCGGCAATAGACCTGCCACTGGCAACGTTACGATAAAAAAGGTGGCGGAAAACATCAGCAAGCTTTTAGGCAGCCGCATCCAGGGGCCTTTGGACAAGCGAGCCGGTGGGTGTATACGGCGCTTGTACACAAACAACGCGCCACAAAACATCACGGCGGTGGCCACCAGCAGGGCATACCCCAGCACACGGTTGTGCCAGCCGAACCCGTGTACGGCAATTGCCAGTAGCGCAGCGAGCGCAAAGCCACCCGCCGTGGCAACGTGGGTATTGGAAATGTAGCGGTCGCGGGCCACCACATGGTGCAAGTCGACCAGGTAGCGACGTGGCATGGCTAATAGGCCACCCAGTAGGCTCACCTCGGCAGGCCGGCCTTGACGCCATAACGCCACGCGACGCACCGCGCCCAACAAGGTGAGCGCTACGGCAGCTAGCAGCAGAATCGGGAGGATCGTGTTTAGCATGGGCCTGAGGCTCCGAACGCGTGTCCTGTAGGCGCGAGCGTTACCTCGCGAAAGGTGCGGCCCACCCGGTTAGCAGGCTAGCGCCAGCGCCTACGGGCCATTTATTAAAAATCCTTGCACAACCGCAGCCCGTCGTAGATGGCCGCATGAATGTTGCGCTGGGCCACGCAGTCGCCTATCCGGAACAGCAGATAGCCGTCGCCAGGTTGGCTAAGGCACGGTTGAGGCTCAATGGCGAACAGCGCGTCGATGTCGATCTGGCCCTTATTGCGCGAACCTTGCTTGAGTGCGTAATACAAGGTCTCATCAGGGCGTACGCCGTTCTCGATCACGACTTGATCGACCACCCGCTCTTCCTTGGCACCGGTGTACTCGTTCTCCAGCAACGCGATGAGTTTGTCGCCTTCGCGGTACACCTTCTCCAGCATCAGGTCCCCGGTCATGATCACTTCCTTGGGGTACATGCTGCGGTAGTAGGTGGGGAAGGTGGTCCCGCCCATGGCCACGCCTGGCTTGATGTCATCGGTCACGATTTCTACCTGGCAGCCTTTGTCGGCCAGGAAGTCCGCTGCGCTCATGCCGGTGAATTCGCAAATGGTGTCGTACACCAATACGTTTTTGCCAGGGGCGACCGTCCCGTCCAGGATGTTCCAACTGCTTACGGACAAGCCTTCGCTTACACCCCAGTGTTCATTCTGCTCAAGGAACGGATGGCCGCCATTGGCCAGCACGATCACATCTGGGCGCAAGTCCATGATGGTGTCCACGTCTGCGGCGGTGCCGAGGCGCAGGTCCACGTTCAACCGTGCCAGCTCCAGCTGGAACCAGCGGGTAATGCCGGCAATCTGGTCGCGCTGAGGGGCTTTGGCCGCAATGCTGATCTGGCCGCCGATCTGCTCCTTCTTCTCGAACAAGGTGACGTCGTGCCCACGCTCGGCGGAGACGCGCGCCGCTTCCATGCCCGCAGGCCCGGCACCGATCACCACCACCTTGCGGCGGGGGCCGGTACTCTTCTCGATGATGTGCGGCACCCCCATGTATTCACGCGAGGTAGCGGCGTTCTGGATGCAGAGCACGTCCAGGCCCTGGTACTGGCGGTCGATGCAGTAGTTGGCGCCCACGCACTGCTTGATCTGGTCCACCTGACCCATCTTGATCTTGGCGATCAGGTGCGGGTCGGCAATATGGGCACGGGTCATGCCCACCATGTCCACGTAGCCACCTTCGAGGATGCGCGTGGCCTGGTTGGGGTCTTTGATGTTCTGTGCATGCAGCACGGGCACCTTGACCACTTCCTTGATGCCCGCCGCCAGGTGCAGGAATGGCTCTGGCGGGTAGCTCATGTTAGGGATCACGTTGGCCAGCGTGTTGTGAGTATCGCAACCCGAGCCCACTACCCCGAAGAAGTCCAGCAGCCCGGTGGCGTCGTAGTAGGCCGCGATCTGCTTCATGTCCTCATGGCTCAAGCCATCAGGGTGGAATTCATCACCGCAGATGCGTAGCCCGACGCAGAAATCCTCACCGACTTCAGCGCGCACGGCCTTGATCACTTCCAGGCCAAAGCGCATACGGTTCTCGAAACTGCCGCCCCACTCGTCTGTGCGCTTGTTGACGCGCGGGCTCCAGAACTGGTCGATCATGTGCTGGTGAACCGCCGACAGCTCCACGCCGTCGAGGCCACCGGCCTTGGCACGCGCCGCAGCGCTGGCATAGTTGCCGATCACTCGCCAGATTTCCTCGGGCTCGATGGTCTTGCAAGTGGCGCGGTGCACCGGCTCACGAATGCCCGAAGGCGACATCAGGGTAGGCCAATGGTCACCGTCCCACCGTGAGCGACGGCCCATGTGGGTAATCTGGATCATGATCTTGGCGCCATGCTTGTGCATGGCATCGGCCAGGTTCTGAAAATGCGGAATGATACGGTCGGTGGCCAGGTTGACGGATTTCCACCAGTTCTGCGGGCTGTCTATGGCAACACTGGAGGACCCGCCGCAGATGGCCAGGCCAATACCGCCCTTGGCTTTCTCTTCGTAGTATTTGACGTAACGATCGGTGGTCATACCGCCATCAGTGGCGTACACCTCGGCGTGTGCGGTACTGAGCACGCGATTGCGGATCGTCAACTTGCCGACTTGAATTGGCTGAAACATCGCTTCGAAAGCCATGACGGTTATTCCTCGACTTACAACGGTTTTACAGTGAAGAGGCCATCGTCGTGGCCTTCTTCCGAACCGCCATACACCTGCTCGGCGACGGTACGGATGGCGCTGCCGCGAGCAGTGAGAATCTGGTCCATGGCCCCGGCGAACCAGCCGGTGAACATGTAGTCCACCTTGCGGCCAACCTTGCCGTATACATAGACGAACGCGGAGTGTTCCAGCTTGACGCTGCAGGTACCTTTATCCAAGTCAATGTCCTGAATCTTGAACAGGCCCCAGCCACGCTGGCTCAGGCGTTTCATGTAGTGTTCGAACACGGCCACGCCCTCAAGGCCATGGCACTCGGCTTCTTTTTCACACCAGTGCCAGGCAGACTTGTAGCCGGCCTTGTAGAGAATCTCGGCATAGGCGTCCGCGCCCAGCACCTCTTCGATCCCCATATGGTTGTTCACAAAGAAATGGCGCGGCACATACAGCATGGGCAGTGCGTCGGACGTCCAGACGCCGGTCTCGCTGTCGACTTCGATAGGTAATTCGGGGGCGTGCTTAGCCATGGAACCTGACTCCAATCAAAAAGGTTTTCATCAATCGTGATGAGTGGCGCAGCCGTAGCGAGTACGTTGAGCAGGCAGGCCCGGAGCGCGAAGCAAGACAGTACCGAGATACGGCGAGCTTCACCCGAGGACACGACGCAGCTATCAGCGTACGCAGTAGGCCGCAGTGCTGATCACTACTCGTGCCAGACGTCAGCCAGCACACGCACCCAGTTCTCACCCATGATCTTGCGTACCACCCGCAAGGAATGGCCACGGTTAAGCAAGGTTTCGGTGAGGTTAGGGAACTCGCCTACGGTGCGGATGCCCAGCGGGTTGATGATCTTGCCGAAACTGGTGAGCCTGCGGGCGTAGCCTTTGTCGTGGGTGAGGTATTCGAAGAACTCTTGCCCATGACCTTGTGTGAAGTCGGTACCAATACCGATGGCGTCCTCGCCTACGATGTTCATCACGTACTCGATGGCCTCCGCGTAGTCATCGATGGTGGAGTCGATGCCTTTGGCCAGGAACGGTGCGAACATGGTGACCCCCACGAAGCCGCCATGGTCAGCGATGAACTTAAGCTCGGCATCGGACTTGTTACGCGGGTGCTCCTTGAGGCCCGAGGGCAGGCAGTGCGAATAAGTGACCGGCTTTTTCGATTCCAGGATGACCTCTTCGGACGTCTTGGAGCCTACGTGCGAGAGGTCACACATGATGCCTACGCGGTTCATTTCAGCCACGATTTCGCGACCAAAGCCTGACAACCCACCGTCACGCTCGTAGCAGCCGGTGCCTACCAGGTTCTGGGTGTTGTAGCACAGCTGCACGATGCCCACGCCCAGCTGCTTGAAGATCTCTACGTAGCCAATCTGATCCTCGAACGCGTGTGCATTCTGGAAACCGAAGAGGATGCCGGTCTTGCCCTGCTCTTTGGCGCGTCGAATGTCAGCCGTGGTGCGCACGGGGATCACCAGGTCGCTGTTCTCACGCATCAGCTTCTGGCTGGCGGCAATGCTGTCCACCGTCGCCTTGAATCCTTCCCATACCGACACGGTGCAGTTGGCGGCAGTCAGCCCGCCTTTGCGCATGTCTTCGAACAGTTCACGGTTCCACTTGGCGATGATCAGCCCGTCTATGACGATGCTATCGGCGTGCAATTCGGCTGGGCTCATCAGGCAGTCCCCTTATCAGCGTTACGCCGAATCGTTTGCCGGCGCTTTGGGGCCAGCATATGCCCCCAAGGCGCGCGGGCCGGATGCAAAAACGACAAGGGAATTGCCGAAAGCGTCAACGACCACCTTGGCGTGGTAAGCACCATAGGTTTGACCTGATAAAGATGAAATCCGTAGCCTCTGCTGTTCTTCCGCACGGCCTTGAGCCAGAATTCCTGAACTACTCTTTGCTTAGCCCGAGGGCGCGGTCATGAAATCGTGGTTATGGATATTGGCGTTTATCGCGGTGAGTGCTCAGGCTGCCGATGAAGACGGCCCAACCCCTTGTGACAATGTAGAAACCAGCCAGCAGAGCCTGGAGTGCTCGGCGTACAACCGTAAAACCGCCGAAAGCGAGCTCAATGACGCCTTCAATGGGCTAAACGCGCGCATCTCGGGGCAGTACGGCGACCAACCTGGGGTGCTAAAAGACTACCTTGCCAAGGTCAAGGGCGCCCAAGAGCTGTGGCGTAAGCTGCGAGACGCCGACTGCGCGGTCGAAATGCTCGAAGCAGACAAGGAGGGTAACTCTAGCCAAACCGCCCTCAATGATTGCATGGCGCAACGCAGCGACGAGCGCAGCGAATATCTGCAAACCATTGGTACCCAAGGCGAAGAGAACGACGCGCCGGATCAGTAACGCCAATAAGGCGCTCCTGATCCTATTGTGGAGCGCCTACGGACTACAATGAATAGCTCACCTTGCCCACGTTACCTTTGACAGGGCTTCGTATCGGCGAGTAATCGATAAAGCCAGGAAGTCCATTTGATGAGTCCAGGTCCTTGATATCGAAATCCGCATTTTGCGCCGATCTATAGCAACTTAGGGACTCCCCTCGGCTGTTCTTCAAGCAAATTGACCGGCCATAGGTATAACCGCCAACACGAGCGGAGCGTGGGTTGACACCACTATTGACGCAATTAGCAACTGAAGGCAGATCCACCTCGGTGCCACGGGAAACGCCGATCACGCAGGATTCCCCCTTCAAGTTAACTTCGCTGAAAAACTCTATTATCACTGGGCTTTCCATAGGCGGGTAGAAACCCTCAACGGTTTCCCGGCGTTCGTTGAAGCGCCTGGCAACGTCGTGATGCGCCACCGTACCCAGTGGAATACCTTGATAGGCAAGCCTTGGGTTTGAAAAATAGGGAATTCGCGGGCATGCGGGGCTGCAGGCATAAGAAAGTTGGGTGCTGAATCGAGGCGTACCGGTATACCGATACCCGAACATATAAGGCGGCTTACCTTCCGCGTTACCTTCCTCCCAATTATGATTAGCCCCCAAGTTATGCCCTAGTTCATGTGACATTGAACTCAGGCAGGACACCACTGAGTAAGCGGTGGCTTTGGTTGCATTTACATAGCCGAGGCCGCAGAACCCTGTAGCGGTTGAATACATGCTGACCATATCTATATTCCCCCCGTCCCTCCATTTATATACTTGGGCTCCAAGCGGCGTGCCTACAGCACGGAGGTCATACAGCTGCTCGCTGTAGCTACGTCCCGTCTCGTCGTAGTTCGCATCGTAGATGCCTGCCAATTCGTAAACGATCTGCACGTCGCTGTTGCGCATGATCGTGTTTGCTAACCAGAAGGTCTCGAGCAGCGCAGCCCAATACGCGGGTCTCGCTGCACGCACTTGGTTAGTCGTCACCAAAAGTAGCCGAATTTTACTGAAGCTGGAGTTGGGCGTCTTGGCTACAGCAGTTTCACTGTTTGGCGCCACTAACGGTGGCGCCTCTGGCGGCAACTTGCTTTCGTCGATTTTAATCAGCGCCTGTTGACCGTTGCCTAGGTATTCGAGCCGATACAGCTCACCCTTCACACGCAAGGTGCCTACCAACAACGAGCCGTCTCGCACTATGGATAGATAGTTAAGGGGGTCGAAGTCGACTTCCTGCGTTGAGATGTATTGCTGTTTGCGGTCCGAACGCAAGTCACCTATCCAGCCAACCCCTCTCCCACTGTAGGTGTCTGAGTTACGCAACTGAAACTGGAGCATAGTCCCATCGGGTAATGGCACTGAAAATGCCTTTGATTCCACCATCACTTGGCTAGCATCCACCTTTATCAAGCGTACGTCGACGGTGGCCGGGCTTTCGAGAAGTGTCTTCAAGTAGGGCGCAGCCGTAAGCTGTAGTGTTTGGCGTGCCTGTGATGGCTCAAGTGTGAACAGCAATGTTGCCGGCGTTGTATCGCCGGCTTTCATGCCAGGCGTACACCCCTGTATCACGACCAGCGCATAAAACAGCCATTGGGCGCGCCCGAGGCAGTTTTTCAATGCCCATACCAATATATCCATTTCCTTCACCCCACGGTTGTTTCGCATAGCAAAACAAATGTGCATACAGGCGGGCAGCTGACGGTTCTGCTAGGTAGGCAACCTGTAGATAACGCGCTACCGGGGAAAGATTCGCCGGTTACCTACCCCGCCCACTCTGGGCAGGATTGCTCTTACCCAACCTGCATGCGGGTTTGGTGAACCCGGGCTATACACATGCCCTATCACAAGGAATGGACACCATGACGACTGACGCCTTTGTAAACCAACTGAATGTGCCTAAATCGTCTGCAGAGCAGGCAATCGATGCGCTGAAAAAGGAAGGTGAAGAGCGCGTATTGCTGATCGGCAACACGATTTGCATCTTTGCTGACAACGTGCCAGTAGGCATTGCTGAAGACGTGGCCGCTAGCATGCGGCTGATCGGCCTGGCCTCGGAAAAGGCATTCGACAAAGAGACCCAGCAGCGCGAGTGGTACAAGTATTACACCAATGGCCTGGCCAAACTGGGCTGGACCATGACCGGCGCGGCCCATGCTGAAGAGGCCATGGAGCAGGAAAGAGCCACCCTGGCCAGCGTCGCGATCAGCATCATCGCCCGCGACCTGGGCCCGCGTCACCGCATGGCTCGCTGCCTGGACCGCGGTATGCGCGCCATCGTGCATGCACCTGCCGCGCAGCGCTTGTTCGAACGCAGTGCGACCAGCGCTACAGGCCAATCCAGCACCTTCCAGGCGGTGGACTGCGAGCTGAGCCCGCAGGGCATGCCGATCATGCACATGAAAAGCTTCCAGATCGCCTATGACCGCGCCATCTCTTCGGGCGCCATCGGCCGCGAGTTTGAGAAGGCCTCTACTCGCGTGTACCGCGCGTCGCAACAAGGCACCTTCAGCGTACGGCAGTTCGAGGCACTGCGTAATGCGGTAAGCAGCAAACTGGCGTCCAAAGCCGACGACATTGTCGCACTCGACTTCGACATCTAATCCACTGTGCAAGCGCCAACGCCAGTAGGGTTAGCGCTTGCTTACCAGCAGGGCGGCCTTTTCGCTACTGCCAGGAGCCATACAATGACCGATCAACTTGTTTTCCAACCTGACCTTTCAACGCTGCTATCGACCGACCTCGATACGCCTCACCGCGAGGACGTATTGGCGACCTTGCGCCTGAGCACTCAGATAGCACACCACCACCATGACGCTGAGAGAGAGCCACTGCCCTGGTTAGCGACGTTTGTCCGCTCTATGGAGGTGTTGGGCTGGGATACGTTCGCCCGAGAGGAATCGGAACACGTCTATACCCCTGCGCCTGGGTTATGGACAACCATATTCAAGGGTGAGATACCGCCGCCTCAGGCCCCGAATACTCGCTTCCGCACAGTGGTCAAACACATCATAAATACACGTTCGGACGACACCAAGGCTTGGCCCTCGGCACCGGCGGACGTAAACAAATCAACGCATATCCTTACTCATCTTGACGTGTCCGCAGACGGAGCGGTCAGCATCAGCGTGGTGCAGCTAGCAGGGGCCACCGACCCTGACGCGCCTAAGACTCGCCTACCCCTGGCGCGTACGCGTTGGGAGGCTACCTTCGACAGCACACGCTTCAACCCTGAACGTCTCAAGGCCGAGGAAGCCGCATTAGGCGAACCTTCGCTTTTTGAGTTCTAACGCAACTCTCAAGGTCGCTGCGCGCGGTCTTCGCGTGGCGGCCTTCCAAAGCGAGCCTTGTAGCGCCTGGCAAAATACGACGGCAACTCGAAGCCGCAGGCAATGCTTACCTCAGTTACGCTCATGCCGGTCTGGTGGAGCAATTGCCGTGCTTTATCCAACCGCAGGTTGAGGTAGAAATGACTAGGCGTGTGATGCAGGTGCAACTGGAATAAACGCTCCAGTTGGCGCCGCGTTACTTGCACGAGGTCCGCCAAGGCAGCCGTGGTCAGCGGCGGCTCCATGTGTTGCTCCATGGCAGCGATCGCCTGTAATAATTTTTTATTACGGGTGCCATAACGCGACGCCAGTGCCATGCGTTGATGATCCTGCCGAGGGCGGATGCGCCCTAGCACGAACTGCTCTGAAACCTCAATCGCCAACTCACTGCCATGGGCCTGAGCAATCAGATCAAGCATCAGGTCGATAGAGGCTGTACCTCCCGCACAGGTGATACGCGCCCCGTCGATCTCGAACAGTTCCTGAGTTACCAGTACCGCAGGCCAGCGTTCCTTGAAGGCCGCCAGTGCTTCCCAATGCAAGGTCACCCTGGCTTGCGTTAACAAACCTGCTTCAGCCAACACGAACGCGCCAGTGTCTATTCCCCCCAAGGTGCCCCCCTCACTCGCGCCGCGCTTGAGCCAGGTGCGCAAAGCAGGACTGAACGCCTTCAGCGGCTCGAAACCTGCCACCACGAAGACCCAGGCCCCCGGCGGCAACAGGTGCAGACCAGCGTCGGCATTTACCGACATGCCATTACTGGCTTGCACCGGCCCGCCATCCACACTCAGCACCTCCCAGCGGTACAAACCGGCCTTGAAACGGTTGGCGACCCGTAGGGGCTCAGTCGCGCTGATAAAGCCTAAGGCTGAGAAACCCGGCAGCAAGAGGAAATAGAACACCTGAGGCATCGACCGGGCTCCGCTGGAAGGAGGCTGGTTATTAACCCGCCGGTCGCCGCAGTGCAAGTCCACGTCGCCACCGTGCGATTGAGGCTGCGACTTGCCGCGTAACCTCAGGGCCAAGGTGCATAGACACCTGCCCTCATAAATGCCTGCCCCTGGAGCCACCGCCATGAAGAGGTTGATCCGCTGCTGTTTGCTGTTGCTTACCGCCACCGCGCCTCTCGCCCACGCCGCCGACCCCGCCAGTTGCAAGACAGTGCGCCTGGGCGTAGTGAATTGGACCGATGTCATGGCTACCAGCAGCCTGGCCCAGGTCCTGCTGGATGGCCTAGGGTATGAAACCCGCCAAACCAGTGCCTCACAGCAGATTATCTTTGCGGGTATCCGAGACCAGCGCCTGGATATGTTCCTGGGCTATTGGAACCCGCTAATGACGGCAACCCTGGCCCCATTCCTGGAGCAAAAACAGGTGCGGGTATTGCCAGCGCCCAGCTTGGCCGACGCACGCGCAACCCTGGCGGTGCCCTCCTACCTGGCCGACAAAGGCTTGAAAACCTTCAGTGACATTGCGCGTTTCAAGCAAGATCTGGGCGGCAAGCTGTATGGCATCGAGCCTGGCTCAGGGGCCAATACCCAGATTAAGGACATGATCGCCAAGAACCGTTTCGGCCTGGGCGACTTCCAATTGGTGGAGTCCAGCGAAGCCGGGATGTTATCGGCGGTTGCGCGGGCAGTTAAACGCAAGGAAGCCGTGGTGTTCTTCGGCTGGGCGCCTCACCCCATGAACGTCAACCTGGCCATGACCTACCTCACGGGCAGTGAAGATGCATTGGGGCCCGACGAAGGCAAGGCCACGGTGTGGACGGTCACCGCGCCCGACTACGCCAGCCGCTGCCCTAATGTAGACCGCCTGTTGACCAACCTGACGTTTACCTCCGAACAGGAGAGCCGAATGATGCAACCGCTTCTTGACCATAAGGATGCCCTCGAAGCCGCTCGCCAATGGCTCAAGGACCACCCACAAGATCGCAGGCGCTGGCTCGAGGGAGTGACGACCCTGGATGGCAAACCTGCCGAGCCCCACCTGAGCCTCACTTCACACTGACAGACCACTGCCCCGCGCCACCTGTGGCGCACGGGCACGCTCGCCCAAGGAAAAACCATGAACCGCGACGTGATCCTGACCTGCGCCCTGACGGGTGCTGGCGACACCACTGGCAAAAGCCCCTATGTCCCCATCACGCCTGAACAGATTGCCAATGCTGCGGTGGAGGCCGCCAAGGCCGGCGCTACCGTTGTGCATTGCCATGTGAGAAACCCTGAGACGGGCCGCTTCAGCCGGGACGTGAACCTTTACAAGGAGGTCATGGAGCGCATTCGCGAAGCAGACATAGACGTGATCGTTAACCTGACCGCTGGCATGGGCGGCGACCTAGAGGTCGGCCCTGGTGAAACCCCCATGGCGTTCGGCCCCAACACCGATCTGATCGGGCCACTGGCTCGCCTGGCCCACGTTGAGGCCTTGCTGCCGGAAATCTGTACCCTGGACTGCGGCACGCTCAATTTCGGTGACGGCAACAGCATCTATGTGTCCACGCCTGACCAACTGCGCGCCGGGGCCCGCCGTATCACTGAGCTTGGCGTAAAAGCCGAGCTAGAGATTTTCGACACCGGCCATTTGTGGTTCGCCAAACAGATGATCCATGAAGGCCTGCTCCACGACCCGCTGTTTCAACTGTGCCTAGGCATTCCGTGGGGTGCCCCTGCGGACACCACCACCATGAAGGCGATGGTCGACAACTTGCCACAGGGCGCCGTTTGGGCAGGGTTCGGTATTGGCCGCATGCAAATGCCCATGGCGGCTCAGGCCGTGCTACTGGGAGGTAATGTGCGCGTGGGGCTGGAGGACAACCTGTGGCTGGAAAAAGGTGTGCTAGCCAGCAATGGGCAACTAGTGGAGCGGGCCAGCGAAATCCTGACCCGCCTGGGTGCGCGGATACTCACGCCCGCCGAGGGCCGCGCCCGCATGAACCTTACCCGCCGCCACTGAGCAGGAACCTGATATGACGTATTTGAGCAACGTAAACACCTTCGGCGCCTTCGGTGGCGGTGTCATTGGTAGCGGCTGGGTGGCCAGGGCACTGGCCCATGGGCTGGATGTGGTGGCCTGGGACCCTGGCCCCGGGGCCGAGCGCACGCTACGCCAGCGCGTCGCCAATGCCTGGCCGGCCTTGGAAAAACAGGGCCTGGCCGAAGGGGCCAGCCAAGATCGGCTGCGCATGGTAGGCGATCTGGAAGCCTGTGCAGCCGAGGCGGATTTCATCCAAGAGAGTGCCCCGGAACGTCTGGACCTCAAGCTGGAGCTACACGCCACCATTAGCGCCGCCGCTCGCCCGGATGTAGTCATTGCCTCTAGCACCTCCGGTCTGTTACCCAGCGAGTTTTACGCCCGTGCCTCGCACCCGCAACGCTGCCTGGTAGGTCATCCGTTTAACCCCGTGTACCTGCTGCCCTTGGTGGAGGTGGTTGGCGGCCAGCATACCTCTACCGATGCGATAGACACGGCCAAAACGGTTTACCAGCGGCTCGGCATGCGCCCCTTGCACGTTCGCAAGGAGGTGCCTGGCTTCATTGCGGACCGTCTACTTGAAGCCGTGTGGCGCGAAGCGCTGCATTTGGTGAACGACGGCGTGGCGACCACGGGTGAAATCGATGACGCTATCCGCTTCGGTGCGGGGCTACGCTGGTCGTTCATGGGTACCTTCCTGACCTATACGCTGGCAGGCGGTGACGCGGGCATGCGCCATTTCATGCAGCAATTTGGCCCGGCGCTCCAGCTGCCCTGGACGTACCTTCCTGCCCCCGCCTTGACCGACACCCTGATCGAGGACGTGGTCCAGGGCACCGCTGCGCAATTAGGCACGCATAGCATCGCCGCGCTGGAACGCTACCGTGACGACGCCTTACTAGGCGTATTGGCCGCCGTGCGAGCCGCCAAGCAGGCCCATGGGATAGCCGCCAATGACTGAGCCTCTGATCACGTGGCAGGGGCCTGTGCTGCCCGAATGGACCGACTACAACGGGCACCTGCGCGATGCTTACTATCTGTTGATTTTTAGTTATGCCACGGATGGCTTCATGGGGCAGATTGGGCTGGATGAGGCCGGACGGGCTGCCAGCGGTTGCTCGCTGTTCACCTTGGAGTGTCATTTGAATTTCCTCCATGAGGTCAAGCAGAGCGAGACGGTCGAGGTACGTACGCGAGTGCTAGGGTATGACCTCAAGCGCGTACACCTGTACCACAGCCTTCATCGTCTTGGTGAGCCTACGGAGCTGGCAGCGTCCGAGCAGATGTTGCTGCATGTGCGGCTCGCTGGCGTCAACGCCGCCTCGGCGCCCTTCAGTGAGCAGGCAAAAGCGTTACTCCATACGATGCATGCTAAAGAGGCGGCCCAGCCCCCACCTCACTGGGTGGGTCGGCGGATTACCCTGGGGTAGCTCGAAAACCTGGCGAGTGAGTGACGGCTCGATTGGCTAACTTTTGGGCCGCCTGGTGTTTTAAAGATTTTTCCCACAACTCTTTCAGAATTGCCCGGCATCATTGCCCTGCCCGCCTGCCCTAGTCTCGCCGCTCCCACGTGTTTACGTGCCTCTGAAGCTGCCTTATGCCCTCGCCCACTCTCCACTGTCCGCCTTCCCTTCTGCCTGAAAGGGGGTGGGCATGAGGCGCTACAACCTGACCCGAGTTTCTGATGCCAGTATCAAGGTATACCTAGAAGGCATCGGAACTAGCAGCGGTCAGGCTGATTCGTTGCTGGCGCAGGCTTTCGGGATCGGTGACACAGGGGTAGCGGCGCGGGTTGAGCAGGCGCCGGGGTTTGTCATGAAAGAACTGCGTCGTTTCAAAAGCAACAATAGCGGTTTGGTTATTCAGCGCATCGAATTCGATCTGATTGGGTTTAGCCGTGGGGCCGCAGCGGCACGGCATTGTGCCAATGAGTTGCTTAAAGGCGCTACAAGCGGCTTAGCGAAAGCATTACCCGCTGGCTCGCCGTTGCTTAGTGCTAATTTCCGCTGGCGCCATGGCACAGACTTCATCCTCAATTTCATCGGCCTGTTCGACACCGTACCCGGCATCGCCAACCCCCCCTATTACGACGCCGCGTTCGAAGGCCAGCTGCGCATGCACACCTGGCACGAACGCCTGCCAACGGAGCGCGGCGCGCCTCAGCGCAAACGTGTCTATGCCGCCACCTACAGTGAGCGACAGGTACGCGGGGAATTGTCGCTGGTGTACCTGCGTGTAATGCGCGAGCTGGGCGTACGAGCGGGTGTGCCTTTCACGGCCATCCCTGATACCCAGGCATTGGCGTTGCCTGAGGAGCTAGAGCTCATTACCGAGAAGCTAACAGCTTACGCCTTGGGCTATATCCGAAACCCCTTGGACGACAGTGAACTGAAGCTTTTAAACGCCGCTACATTCACCTGTCCACGCACTGGAACCCTCTACCGGGGCATGACCGCTCCGGTGTGGCGGTGTTCTATATCAACCGGCCAGGGCCCAGGGGGCGGCGTGTCGAGCATCCCAATGCGTAAGCTGGCGTTTGCCCTGCTGCTCTGCATGACGCTCCCCATCGGCGCCTGTGCCAAGGGGCCAGGTGGGATGCCGTATCCTGCCTGGCGTCTAGGGTTTTCCGCACCTGCCTATATGGAGGTGTGGATTGAAACCGCTGATGTGATCGATGTTCAAGGTAGAGCGTTCATCCGCGCAGGAAGCGGTACGGCCTCGGTTCATAGCCCCGCCAACTTACTGGCCAGTCCAAACGGCTGGTCACAGATAGGTGGCTGGGGCGCAGGAAAATACGTCCGAGGCGCCGCATTGCCCAAAGGCATCTATGTCCGCTGGCAATCTCTTGTAGAGCCTCAAACCTATGAAGTGTGGGTTCCTATCGAAGAGGCCACTAGAAAGGCGATGTCGAGAGGAGAAAAAGCATTTTGCGCGGCTGATGGCAAATGGATAACGGACTACCGACGGGGCCTAGGTATTGGCCTTGCCCCTGGCGGTATCGCACAAGTTTGGATTTCCGCCCCCTGCCTGGATGCTGTGCCCGTTGTTCGCCTACAGGCTACCGTGGTCAAGCTCGGGCCAGACCAAGGCTTGAGTGGTGGCCGATATGCTTTGCCACTGTCACCTGCCAGCAAGGCCTACATCAAGCGCTACGGTATTCCCTATGGCAGTTGGTGAAGCGGCCAGCATCAAGACGTGTTGGCGCTTTACCATAGCTTTCGAAAAACGACGCTTTCATACCCACCCTAGCCAACCGGTCACTCTGCTATTGCCGCCATGGCCGCCTTTCAACAGAATCAGACACAACCCTTCGTATGAGGATTGCGCTCATGATGCACGCCGACTTGATCGACCATGAAGACCTGATAAGCCAGTTGCGTGCGCTGGGCTTTGATATGCCTACAGGCTCTACCGCCGAGCAGGCTTGCGAGTGTGCGGCCAGGGGCCTGGATACGTATCGTGCCCAGGCCTTGCGTGGGCTGGTTGAAAAACTATACAGCGGCCGTGCCACGCTGTTGCCTGCAGTACGCCAGGCCATCGACAAAACGCTATTGCCCGCCCTGGCGCACTTCAGAAGCGCGTAACAACAGCAGGCCTTAGCGCTAGACCCTCACACTGGCAAACGTAGACTCATTACGCGCCTGCCCCAATGCCGCCAGCGGCCCGGACAGGGGCGGTAATACCATCGACTGAGGGATGGGCAACATCGCAACCTGTTGAGTGGTGTTCGAACCTACGCGCTCATCCCGGGGTGGAATGCCGAAATATTCCCGATAGCACTTGGAGAAGTGTGGCGTAGACACAAATCCGCACACCGAGGCCACTTCGATGATGGACATAGGCGTTTGCTTAAGCAGTTGCCGAGCGCGGATCAGGCGCAGCTTCAAGTAGTAGCGAGAGGGCGAACAGTGCAGGTACTTTTGGAACAACCGCTCCAATTGCCTACGCGACACCGCCACGTACACCGCAAGCTCATCCAGGTCGATGGGCTCTTCGAGGTTTGCTTCCATCAACGCGACGATTTCCTGCAACTTGGGCTGGTTGGTGCCCAGCATGTGTTTGAGTGGCACACGCTGATGGTCCTGCTCGTTGCGGATGCGCTCGTACACGAACATTTCTGAAATGGCCGCCGACAGTTCACGGCCGTGATCTCGGCTAATCAAGTGCAGCATCATGTCCAACGGCGCCGTGCCCCCTGAACTGGTGAAACGGTTGCGGTCCAGGGTGAACAACCGGGTGCTCATGGTGGCCCGCGGGAAGGCTTCCTGCATGGCAGCCAGGCACTCCCAGTGCACGCTGCAATCGAAGCCATCGAGCAGGCCCGCGCAGGCTAGCGCCCAGCTACCGGTACACACTGCGCCCAAGCGGCGTGACTGCCTGGCTTGTGCCTGCAACCAACCCACGTGTTCACGGGTCACGGTGCGCTGGATACCTACACCGCCGCATACGATGACCGTGTCCATGGCGGGCGCCTTGTGCATGGCGAAGTCCGGCGTGATCTGCAAGCCGTCGCTGGCCCACACCTGCCCGCCATCGGCGCTCAGGGTTGTCCAGCGGTACAGCTCGCGGCCTGACAGCTGGTTGGCCATGCGCAAAGGCTCGACCGCAGAGGCCAGAGAAATCAGTGTGAAATTATCCAACAACAGGAAACCAATGGATTGAGGCGTACGGGCCTGGGTTTGAGCCCCGGTGTTGGATGATGTCATCTCGGTATCTCCTCTGAATCAGCGCAAGGACGGCCCCAGAAACAGGCTCTTTTTTTATAGTTGTGTTAGAGCAATTGCCATGCCGGATTTTGAATGCTCGTTCAATATGTTCCGAAAACGACGTCGCAAACGGTCTGGAATGAGCGTCTGGGCAAGCGGTACCTGGGCTCAAGGATAGTCGGCAAAAAGCCCTACTGAGCAGTTTAGTAGCAGCAACCGCATGAAAAGTGTGCATGCCACGTCAAGGCTGTCACCGGTAGCGCGCTAAAAGGCAGCGACGGCATGGCCGATGGGCGAAAAACGTGCAGATCTACCGTTTCCAGTAGGGAGTGCCCATGCCCTATCGAGGACTCCGCATGGCCGACTGTCAGTTCGACAGCATCCGTCCACAAATCAGCAAAACAGACGGAACGGCTGTTTTCATCGTTAGTCACTTACGTAGTGCGTGAATTTGCCTGCCTTGTATACGTCAGGCATTTACGTAAACGAGCCCTGCTGCCCCCGCCTGGCGGGCAAAAAAGGAGCCGCCCGAACCGAGGAGTTTCGTCTGATGAGTAACACCACTAACCCGCCTGTTAGCCCTAACGCGAACAGTGAAATGGCCGGCACCGACACGCTCGATCGTGCTAACACCAACGCTAAGGTAGAGAGCCTGGAGACGTTCCGCTCCGACGCTACCGGCGAGGCGTTACGCACTAACCAGGGCGTGAAGATCTCCGACAACCAGAACACGCTGAAAGTCGGCTCGCGCGGCCCGTCGCTGCTCGAAGACTTCATCATGCGTGAAAAAATCACGCACTTTGACCACGAACGCATCCCGGAGCGCATTGTTCACGCGCGCGGCACCGCAGCCCATGGTTACTTTCAGCCCTACGAGAACCATTCGGCGCTGTCCAAAGCCGAATTCCTTCGCGACCCAGGTAAGCAAACCCCAGTATTCGTTCGATTTTCTACCGTTCAGGGTCCGCGTGGTTCTGGCGACACCGTACGTGACGTACGCGGCTTCGCGGTCAAGTTCTATACCGGCGAAGGTAACTACGATCTGGTCGGCAACAACATGCCGGTTTTCTTCATCCAGGACGCAATCAAGTTTCCTGATTTCGTACACGCGGTGAAGCCTGAGCCTCATAACGAAATACCGACCGGCGGCTCGGCACACGACACCTTCTGGGACTTCGTTTCGTTGGTACCGGAATCCGCGCACATGGTGCTGTGGACCATGTCCGACCGTGCAATTCCTAAAAGCCTGCGCTCCATGCAGGGCTTCGGCATTCATACCTTCCGTATGATCAACACCGAAGGTAAATCTTCGTTCGTCAAATTCCACTGGAAGCCGAAGTACGGCACCTGCTCTCTGGTTTGGGACGAGGCGCAGAAGCTTGCCGGTAAAGATACTGACTTCCACCGTCGTGACTTGTGGGAATCCATTGAGTCGGGCGACTACCCAGAATGGGAATTGGGCGTGCAGATCGTCGCCGAGGAAGACGAGCATAAGTTCGATTTTGATTTGCTGGACCCTACCAAAATTATCCCGGAAGAATTAGTCCCGGTAACGCCGCTGGGAAAAATGGTGCTTAACCGCAACCCGGACAACTACTTTGCCGAGACCGAACAGGTCGCTTTCTGCCCAGGCCATATCGTGCCGGGGATTGACTTCTCCAACGACCCGCTGTTGCAAGGCCGGCTGTTTTCGTACACCGATACGCAGATCAGCCGACTCGGTGGGCCTAACTTCCACGAGATTCCAATCAACCGTCCGGTGTCGCCGAACCACAACAATCAGCGTGACGCGCAGCACCGCACCACCATCGATAAGGGCCGCGCGTCCTACGAGCCCAACTCGATCGACGGTGGCTGGCCAAAAGAAACACCGGCCGGCCCACAAGATGGCGGCTTCGAGACCTATCAGGAACGCGTAGAAGCGCACAAGGTGCGTGAGCGCAGCCCTTCATTCGGTGACCATTTCTCCCAAGCCACTCTGTTTTTCAATAGCATGAGCGAGCACGAGAAAGAGCACATTATCGCGGCATACAGCTTCGAACTCGGCAAGGTTGAACGTGAGCACATTCGCGCCCGTCAGGTGAACGAGATTCTCGCGAATATCGACCTTACACTGGCTCAACGCGTAGCCGAGAATCTAGGCTTGCCGGCGCCATCGGCACCGACTACCCAAGCACAAAGCGCGGGCAAATTAACCGTTGATAAGTCGCCGCTGCTGAGTCAGGCGAACCTGCTTGCGGCCGACATTGCCTCGCGCAAAGTAGCTGTGCTGGTGGCCAATGGTGTCGATGACAAAGCGGTAGCGGCCATGAAGGCGGCGCTGGAGGCTGAAGGCGCACATGCCAAGGTCTTGGGCCCTACGTCTGCACCGGTCAAAACCGCGAGTGGCGCTTCTCTGGCGGTTGACGCATCCATGGAAGGTTTGCCGTCTGTGGCGTTCGACGCCGTGTTCATCCCAGGTGGCGAGGCGTCGATCAAGGCCCTGAGCGGCAATGGCGTAGCACTGCATTATGTACTTGAGGCTTACAAGCACCTCAAAGCCATTGCCTATGCAGGTGATGCACAGAAACTGATCGACCTGCTGCGCCTGGAAGCGGATGCGGGGCTACTGGCAGTTTCTGACAGCGCTTCGTTCAAGGCATTCTTCACAGCCATCCAGCAACATCGGGTATGGGCTCGTGAGCCGAAGGCCAAGGCTATTCCTGCGTAATTTGCAGGGCTAGCACGCAATAAAAAGGCGTTGCCCGTGAGGGCAGCGCCTTTTCCTTAGATCAGTTCCAGCAAACATTACGCGCAAGCGTCATTCCAACCTCAGCACTCCACCGCACTCACCGCAAGGCCTCCTCGGGAGGTCTCCTTGTACTTGTCATGCATGTCTGCGCCGGTGTCGCGCATGGTGCGGATGACGCGGTCCAGCGAGATAAAATGCGTGCCATCCCCACGCAGCGCCATTTGCGCCGCGTTGATCGCCTTCACCGCAGCGATGGCATTACGCTCGATGCATGGCACCTGTACCAGCCCACCCACTGGGTCACAGGTAAGGCCAAGGTTATGTTCAAGGCCGATCTCCGCAGCGTTTTCCAGCTGGGCCGGGGTGGCGCCGAGGATCTCTGCCAAACCCGCTGCCGCCATGGCACAGGCAGAGCCGACTTCACCTTGGCAACCGACCTCGGCGCCGGAAATCGACGCATTCTTTTTGCACAAAATGCCCACCGCCGCGGCGGCGAGAAAGAAGTTCACTACGTCGTCGTCCGTGGGCTGCTCACTGAACTTCATGTAGTAGTGCAGCACGGCAGGAATGATTCCCGCCGCCCCGTTGGTGGGCGCGGTGACCATGCGCCCGCCAGCTGCGTTTTCTTCGTTCACCGCCAGGGCAAAGAGGTTGACCCACTCCATGGCCGTGAGGGTAGAACCGATCACATTAGGCTTGCCCAGCTCCAGCAAGCTACGGTGCAGGCGAGCGGCGCGGCGGCGTACGTTCAGGCCACCGGGCAGAATGCCCTCTTCCGCCAAGCCTTGCAGCACGCAGGCCTGCATCGCTTGCCACAACTCCAGTAGCCCAGCGCGGATCTGCGCTTCGCTACGCCATACCTTTTCGTTTTCCAGCATCAGCTCGGAGATACGCAGCCCATGCTGGTCGCACAGGGTTAGCAACTGGGCGGCGGTATTGAAATCGTAAGGCAACTCAGTGGTGTCCGCGTCCAGCGTACCAGCCTTGGCTTGCGCGGCATCCACGACAAACCCGCCGCCAACAGAATAATAGGTGTCTTCCAGCAGCACGCCATTGACGCCCTCGGCCACCAAGGTCATGGCATTGGGGTGGTAGGGCAGGTTTTCATCGAGCAGGCGCATGTCCCGCTGCCAATCGAACGGCACGGCAAAGGTGCCGGCAAGCCATAGCTGCTTATCATCCTTGAGCTGGGTGATGGTAGGGCCAATGGCATGAGGGTCTACGGTATCGGGCCAAGCACCGGTTAGGCCCATGATCACGGCGTTGTCACTGCCGTGCCCGACGCCCGTGGCAGACAACGAGCCATACAGCCGCACCTCCAGCCGCTTTACCTGCGCCAGTACCTGGTGTTCGCCCAGCCGCTGAGCAAACAGCGCTGCCGCACGCATGGGGCCTACGGTGTGCGAGCTGGAAGGCCCGATGCCGATCTTGAACAGGTCGAACACGCTGATAGCCATTGTCGCCAAACCCTCTGAGGGCGCCAGGGGCGCCGATTGAACAGGCCAGCCATCGCTTGCCTGGCAGCCTTCCCTTGGGCGGCATGATTGGCCTTTTACTCAAGCACCGAGAGTCTGCAACCGACCCGTCCTTGCTCGCCAGCGCCTAGGCCCAAGGACGCATTTGGGCCGGTCGAAGCTGTGCACCGCGGGCGCCTGCTGCCCAGAAACGCTGGATACGACGTCACTGGTACTGGATACGACCCTCCCTGTACTGGTTGCGACGCACCCAGTAGGCGTTTGCCCGGCGCTGTTGGATGATCGAAACCGCCCCGTTTGTACGGCGATGCGGTTGAGCCTTTACGTGTTCCCCGCCAGGCTTAGGCGCCATGGGCTAAAACAAGGCATTCGCCGTAGAAAACACCAAGGAGTCCACCCGATGAGAGCTGCACCACCATCGCTATTGCTGGCCGCCATGCTGTGTTTGCCCGTGGCAGCCCAAGCTGCGGACCCGGCGCAATGCGCCACCGTGAATTTTTCAGACGTAGGCTGGACTGACATTACCGTGACCACGGCGGTGACCAGCGCAGTGCTGCAATCGCTTGGCTACAAAACCCGCACCACCATGATTTCAGTGCCGGTGACCTATAAGTCGCTGGCCGATGGCAAGAACATGGATGTGTTCCTGGGCAACTGGATGCCTACCATGGAAAACGACATCAAGCCGTACCGTGAAGCGGGCACCGTGGACACCGTGCGGGCCAACCTGGAAAACGCCAAGTACACCTTGGCCGTCCCTGAAGCGTTGTGGAATGAAGGCCTTAAGGATTTTGCCGACATACCCAAGTTCAAGGACAAGTTGGACGGCAAGCTCTACGGCATCGAGCCCGGTAACGACGGCAACCGGCTGATCCAGTCGATGATCGATAAAAACGCCTTCGGCCTGAAAGACGCCGGCTTCAAAGTGGTGGAATCCAGCGAAGCCGGCATGCTGGCTCAGGTAGACCGCGCGCAGAAGCGAGGCACCGGCATCGTATTCCTGGGCTGGGAACCGCACCCTATGAACACGCGGTTCAAGCTCAAGTACCTGACCGGAGGCGACGATTTCTTTGGCCCCAACTTCGGCCAGGCCACCATCTACACCAACACCCGCAAGGGCTATACGCAGGCGTGCCCCAACGTAGGCCAACTGCTGAAGAATCTGTCGTTCACGCTGAACATGGAAAGCACCCTGATGGGCAATGTGCTGGATGACAAGATGAAGCCAGACGCTGCCGCGAAGGCCTGGTTGAAAAAGAACCCGCAGGTGCTCGACACCTGGCTGGCTGGCGTGACAACGCTCGATGGCAAACCGGGCTTAGACGCGGCCAAGGCCACACTTTCGCAGTAACTGCCGAACGTCCGGCAGGCTGACCTGCCGGGCATCGAGATCACTCCTTTGCAGGTGGGTGCCAATACCATGCTGACAGACCACAAACTTCCGCTAGGCGAATACATCGCCGCCTTCGTCGACTGGCTGACCCAGCACGGCGCCAATGTATTCGACTGGATAGCCTCAACGCTTGAAGCAATGATTCACGGCCTTACCGCTGCGCTCACGTGGTTCCCCCCACTGGCGCTGGTGGTGATCTTCGCGGGGCTGGCGTATTTCATCCAGCGCAAGCTCAGCCTGGCCATCTTCGTTGCCGTGTCGTTTCTGTTGATCCTCAACCTGGGCTACTGGCAAGAAACCATGGAAACCCTGGCCCAGGTCACCTTCGCCACCGTGGTGTGCGTGGCCCTGGGCGTTCCGTTGGGCATCGTCGCGGCCCACAAGCCCTTCTTCTATACCTGCTTGCGGCCGATACTCGACCTCATGCAAACGGTACCCACCTTTGTATACCTGATCCCTACGCTGACGCTGTTCGGCCTAGGGGTAGTGCCTGGGCTGATTTCAACAGTGGTTTTCGCCATTGCCGCGCCTATTCGCCTCACCTACCTGGGTATCTGCGACGTGCCTCAGGAGCTGATGGATGCTGGCAAGGCCTTCGGTTGCTCGCGTCGGCAACTGCTGGCGCGCATTGAGCTGCCCCATGCCATGCCCAGCATCGCCGCAGGCGTGACCCAATGCATCATGTTGTCGCTGTCAATGGTGGTGATTGCCGCCCTGGTAGGCGCTGACGGCCTGGGCAAACCTGTCGTGAACGCTCTTAACACGGCAGACATTGCCCTGGGCTTCGAAGCAGGCCTGGCAATCGTGCTGCTGGCGATCATGCTGGACCGAATCTGTAAACAGCCAGAGGCTAAGCTTGGAGGTGACGCATGAGCATCATTCGTTTTGAAGACGTTGACGTGGTGTTCTCACGTAACCCTAAGGAAGCCCTGAAGTTGCTGGACGATGGCTTGAGCCGGCCAGAAATTCTCAAACGCACCGGCCTGGTCGTTGGGGTAGAAAAAGCCAACCTTGAAGTAAACAAGGGCGAAATCTGTGTGCTGATGGGCCTCTCCGGCTCAGGCAAATCAAGCCTGCTGCGTTGCATCAATGGCTTGAACACAGTAAGCCGCGGCAAGCTATTCGTGGAGCACGAAGGCAGCCAGATCGACATTGCCTCGTGTTCCGCAGCAGAGCTGAAGATGATGCGCACCAAGCGTATTGCCATGGTGTTTCAGAAATTCGCGCTGATGCCTTGGCTCACCGTTCGGGAAAACATCAGCTTTGGCCTTGAAATGCAAGGCCGGCCTTCGGAAGAGCGCCGCCGCCTGGTGGACGAAAAGCTAGAACTGGTAGGGCTTACCCAGTGGCGCAACAAAAAGCCTGATGAGCTCAGTGGCGGTATGCAACAACGGGTCGGCCTGGCCCGGGCCCTTGCCATGGATGCCGACATCCTGCTCATGGATGAACCCTTCTCCGCACTGGACCCATTGATCCGGCAAGGCTTGCAGGACGAATTGCTAGACCTGCAACGCAAGCTGCAAAAAACCATTGTCTTCGTGAGCCACGACCTGGACGAAGCGCTCAAGCTGGGTAGCCGGATCGCCATCATGAAGGATGGCAAGATTATCCAGTATTCCAGCCCTGAGGAGATTGTGCTCAACCCTGCTGATGACTATGTGCGCACCTTCGTGGCCCATACCAACCCACTGAACGTGTTGTGTGGGCGCAGCCTGATGCGACCACTGTCGGCCTGCAAGCGGCTCGATGGCGAAGTGTGCCTGGACCCTGGCAGCCAAGCCTGGTTGCGGTTGGGCGAAGGCGATAGCCTGAAAAGCGCTCGCCTGGGAGAGATCCCACTGGACTTGCAAACCTGGCAACCTGGTCAGCCGGTGGAAAGGCTCGGTCGCCGCCCTACCTTGGTAGGCGCGCAAATCGGCATGCGTGAGGCGCTGGAGATCCGCTACCACACGGGCCACAAGCTGGTGCTCCAAGAGCAAAACCAGATCGTGGGTATTCTGGGCGACACGGAGCTGTACCACGCCTTGCTGGGCAAGAGCCTGGGCCACCCGGCTGAAGCCGCGCCCACAAATGACGCCGTGGTGCCCCTGCGCAAGGTGAATTGATCTGTAGCAGCACCCCACGTTCAGGCAGCGTAGAGCCTATTCGCCAACTTCGTTGTCCCCTACAGGCAGATGCGCTTGTCCCTGTCCGGTAGGAGACGACGCCAGTTGACGAACAAGGCCAGCCTCGGTGCACCCAGCACAAACTTTCTTATTTGAACGATCAATCAAAATAACCTAGACTCCTTCTCCATTGATGCTTAAGCGCTCAAAGGAGCACGCGATGCCTAAGGTGGGAATGCAGCCCATACGCCGCCAACAACTGATCGACGCCACCTTGCAGGCGGTGGACCAAGTAGGCATGGCTGACGCCAGCATTGGCGTTATCGCCAGAATGGCCGGTGTGTCCAACGGCATCATCAGCCATTACTTCCAAGACAAGAATGGCTTGATCCAGGCCACCATGGGGCACCTCATGCGGGCCTTGGCGCTGAGTGTGGCGGCTCGCCGCCGGGCGCTGGTGGACGACAGCCCGCGTGCGCACCTCAGGGTGATCGTCGAGGGCAACTTCGACGACAGTCAGGTCAATGCCGCTGCCAGGAAAACCTGGCTGGCCTTCTGGGCCGCCAGTATGCATCAGCCCTCGCTGCACCGGCTGCAACGCATTAACGACCACCGCCTGTATTCGAACCTCTGCTGCCAGTTTCGTCGCGCATTGCCAGTCACCCAGGCCCGTCATGCGGCCCGCGGCCTGGCAGCGCTGATTGACGGGTTGTGGTTGCGTGGTGCCTTGTCGGGCGATGCCTTCGACACCGAGCAAGCACTACGCATCGCTTACGAGTACCTGGACATCCAACTGGCTAAACAGACGCCCGCCTAACCTTGCGAGCAATCTGGCCTTTTACCCAACGCCCGGCCCGCCCGGCCCCTTGACGAACTTCATGAGGAACGACATGCCCCGCTTTGGCTTGCAAAAACTTTACATCGATGGCGGCTACGTCAGCGCAAGCGGCGACGCTGTATTTGACAGCATCAACCCAGCTACGGGCGAAGTGCTTGCCCAGGTCCAGCGCGCCACCCAGGCAGACGTTGAAAAGGCCGTAATCAGCGCGGAGAAAGGCCAGAAGGTCTGGGCCGCCATGACGGCCATGGAGCGCTCGCGCATCCTTCGGCGTACCGTGGACTTGCTGCGCGAGCGCAATGACGAACTGGCCATGCTTGAGACGCTGGACACCGGCAAGGCGTACTCCGAAACCCGTTACGTGGACATCGTCACCGGGGCCGACGTGTTGGAGTACTACGCAGGCCTGGTGCCAGCCATCGAGGGTGAGCAGATCCCGTTGCGCGACACCTCGTTCGTGTACACCCGCCGCGAGCCGTTGGGCGTAACCGCAGGCATCGGTGCCTGGAACTACCCTATCCAGATTGCCTTGTGGAAATCGGCCCCCGCCCTGGCGGCAGGGAACGCCATGATCTACAAGCCCAGCGAAGTGACGTCCCTGACCACCCTCAAGCTGGCCGAGATCTATACCGAAGCTGGCCTACCCGCAGGTGTGTTCAACGTGTTGACCGGCAGCGGCCGGGAGATTGGCACCTGGCTCACCGAGCATCCGCGTATCGAGAAGGTGTCGTTCACCGGCGGTACCGACACCGGCAAGAAGGTCATGGCCAGCGCGTCGAGCTCATCGCTCAAAGACGTGACCATGGAGCTGGGTGGTAAATCGCCCCTGATTATCTGCGCCGACGCAGACCTGGATAAAGCCGCAGACATCGCCATGATGGCCAACTTCTACAGTTCGGGCCAGGTGTGCACAAACGGCACCCGGGTGTTCGTACCCGCCTCACTGAAGGCCCAGTTCGAAGCCAAGATACTGGAGCGGGTGAAGCGCATTCGCGTGGGCGACCCAACGGATGACACCACCAACTTTGGGCCTATGGTCAGCATTGCTCATATGGAAAGCGTGCTGGGTTACCTGGCCAAGGGTAAGGCAGAAGGCGCGCGGTTGCTGTGTGGTGGCGAGCGCCTGACCGATGGCGCGTTGGCCAAGGGTGCGTACGTAGCGCCAACCGTGTTCACCGACTGCACCGACGAGATGACCATCGTGCGCGAAGAAATTTTCGGCCCCGTCATGAGCATTCTGGCGTATGACTCCGAAGACGAGGTGATCCGCCGCGCCAATGACACCGAGTTCGGCCTGGCCGCTGGCGTGGTCACGCCAGACCTGAACCGCGCCCATCTCATCATTCATCAGCTGGAAGCCGGGATCTGCTGGATCAATGCCTGGGGCGAGTCCCCTGCGCAAATGCCGGTAGGTGGCTACAAGCAGTCGGGCGTGGGCCGTGAGAACGGTATCAGCTCACTTGCCCAATACACCCGGGTCAAATCCATACAGGTAGAGCTGGGCGACTACGCCTCAGTGTTTTAAGCCTGGAGGCAGAGTATGAGCAAAGAATACGACTACATCATCATTGGCGCTGGCTCGGCCGGTAATGTGCTGGCCACGCGCCTGACCGAAGACGCCGCCGTTAGCGTGCTACTGCTGGAAGCGGGCGGCCCGGACTACCGCGCCGACTTCCGCACCCAGATGCCGGCCGCCCTGGCCTTCCCGTTGCAGGGGCGCCGGTACAACTGGGCGTACGAGACTGAGCCAGAACCTCACATGGATAACCGCCGCATGGAGTGCGGCCGTGGCAAGGGCCTGGGGGGCTCTTCGCTAATCAATGGCATGTGCTACATCCGCGGCAACGCCCTGGACTACGACGGCTGGGCCGATTTGCCTGGCTTGGCGGCGTGGTCTTACCTGGATTGCCTGCCTTACTTCCGCAAGGCAGAGACCCGTGACATCGGCCCCAACGATTACCACGGCGGCGACGGCCCCGTGAGCGTGACCACCCCCAAGGCGGGGAACAATCCGTTGTTCGAGGCCATGATCGAAGCAGGCGTGCAGGCCGGCTATCCGCGCACGGAAGACCTCAACGGTTACCAACAGGAAGGCTTCGGCCCGATGGACCGTACGGTCACCCCTAAGGGCCGACGCGCCAGTACCGCACGCGGCTACCTGGACCAGGCCCGACCACGCGCCAACCTCACCATCGTGACCCATGCACTCACCGACCGCATCCTGTTCGAAGGTAAGCGTGCCGTAGGCGTCGCCTGGCTCGAAGGTGGCAGCACCCACACCGTGCAAGCACGCGCCCGCAAGGAAGTCCTGCTGTGCGCAGGGGCCATTGCCTCACCGCAGATCCTCCAGCGCTCCGGGGTCGGCCCCGCTTCCCTGTTGCAGGCCATGGACGTACCGCTGGTGCATGACCTGCCTGGCGTGGGCGAAAACCTCCAGGACCACCTGGAGATGTACCTGCAATACGCGTGTACGCAGCCAGTGTCCCTGTACCCGTCGCTACTATGGTGGAACCAGCCGACCATCGGCGCTGAATGGCTGTTCAATGGCACTGGTATTGGCGCCAGCAACCAGTTCGAAGCGGGCGGCTTCATTCGCACCCGTGAAGAATTCACCTGGCCTAACATTCAGTACCATTTCCTGCCGGTAGCGATTAACTACAACGGCAGCAAGGGCGTCAAAGAACATGGCTTCCAGGCGCACGTAGGCTCCATGCGCTCGCCTAGCCGGGGCCGCGTGCAGATCAAGTCCCGCGACCCGCGCCAGCACCCCAGCATCCTGTTCAACTACATGGCTACCGAGCAGGACTGGCAAGAGTTTCGTGATGGCATCCGTATTACCCGCGAGATCATGGCGCAGCCGGCGCTTGACCCTTACCGTGGCCGTGAAATCTCGCCAGGGGCGCACCTGCAAAGCGATGAAGAGCTGGACAGGTTCATCCGCGAGCATGCTGAAACCGCTTATCACCCGTCGTGTTCCTGCAAGATGGGCACGGATGACATGGCCGTGGTCGACGACCAGGGCCGGGTGCATGGCATGGACGCCTTACGGGTAGTGGATGCGTCAATCATGCCGATCATCACCACCGGCAACCTGAATGCACCCACCATCATGATCGCAGAGAAAATTGCCGACAGGATTCGCGGCCGCGCACCACTGGCCCGCAGCACCGCTGCCTACTACGTCGCCGGGGATAACCCGGTGCGGGGCACGCCCATGCGAGCGGCGGCACCTGCCTCAGCGGGTAAAGTGGCGTAATTAAGGCGCAAGCAGCCGATCTTCCACGCCAAGCAGGTACAACACGCCGTCCAGCCCCAAGGTTGAGATGGCGTGCTGGGCCGAAGCCCTGACCAGTGGCTTGGCACGGAAGGCTACGCCTAGCCCTGCCAGGGCAAGCATCGTTAAGTCGTTGGCGCCATCGCCCACGGCAACGGTTTGCTCCAGGCTCAGCCCTTCTTTCATAGCCAATACCCGCAGCAGGTCAGCCTTGCGCTGGGCGTCTACGATGGGCTCCACCGCCACCCCGGTGCACTTCCCATCCTCTACCTGCAGCTCGTTGGCAAAGACGTAGTCAATGCCCAGGCGTGCCTGAATCTGCCGAGCGAAGTAGGTAAAGCCCCCCGACAAAATCGCTGTCTTGTAGCCCAGGCGCTTGAGCCCTGCAAACAACGCTTCAGCGCCATCGGTGAGGCGCAGGCTGGCGCCGATTTCATCCAGCACGCTGACATCCAAGCCTTTGAGTAGCGCCATGCGCGCGGTGAAGCTAGCTCGGAAGTCGAGCTCACCACGCATGGCCCTTTCAGTGATTTCCGAGACCTGCTCGCCTACCCCGGCAGCCTTGGCCAACTCATCGATGACCTCAGCCTGAATCAGCGTGGAATCCATGTCGAACACGGCCAGGCGGCGGTGACGCCGATACAGGTCGTCCCGCTGCAAGGCGATGTCTGCGCCCAACTCGCCACCGGCGGCCAGCAGGGCTGCGCGCAAGGCGTGGTCATCGATTGCAGTGCCGCGCAGCCGTAGGTCGATGCAGGCGGGGGTTACGCCGCTGGCATTGAGCGCCACCGGGGCAGATAACCGGTCGATGCGCTCTACCTCAAGGCCATGCTGGCTGGCGATGGCTGTGACCCTGTGCAGTTGGCCAGCGGTGAGGCCTTGGGTGAGCAGACTCAGCACGTGGCGCGGTTGCGCCTGCGCCGCTACCCACGCCTGGTAGGCACTGGCGCTCAACGGCTCAAGGCTGACCTGAACCCCCAAACGTTCGCAGACCTTTTCAAGGCGCTCGCCGAGCAGGCCGTCGGCGGCACTTTGCGCGACTACCGCATTGAGCCTGAAGGTGCCATGGGTGGCCACCTGCTCGATGTCGAGGAGGCGTGCGTCGCCCTCGGCAAGCGCAGCGGCGAGTTCAGTGCTCAGCCCCGGTCGGTCACGGCCGATGATGTTGATCAGGACGAATTCGCGCAAGACTCACCTCGATATCAGCAAAAAAAGCGCATTCTAAACAGATTCCTTGCCCAGGGGCGCTTTGAACGCCAGGGGTCGATCGTTATACTGCGCGACAACTTCCAGCCTCAAGAGCCGAGCGCAGTGAACCGGCCCACGCCAGTCAAAAACGATAACTTCTTCCTGCTGATCTTTCGGGCCTTGCGTCATCGCCGCGTACCGATCGTCCTGCGCATTGCTACCCACAACGTCATTCTTGTGGCAGTGGCGCTGGTGATCTACGCGTGTGTAATGGGCTTACAGTTCAAGCAGGCCATGCATGATCAGGCCGATGCCCTTGGGCAAAGCCTGACCAGCCAAACCGCCGTGTCTGCCACCGAGCTGCTGGTGTCCAACGACATCCTCAGCCTGAACGTGCTGCTCAACAACCTGGCGAAAAACCCCCTGGTTGCTCACGCGTCCATTTCCAGCGGGGACAACCGGATCATCGCCGAGGCGGGGCAAAAGCCCAAGGCTGGCGTGCTGACCATGGCCGGCGGGGTATACGAAACCCGCCTGGCCTTCCAGGACGTGAACACAGGCACGCTGCGCGTGAGCCTGAACATGGAGCAGTTCCAGCAGCCGATGACCCTGAGCTTGCAGAGCATGGGCATTCTCGCCCTGATCCTCCTGGCACTGGCGTTAGCCTCCAGCTTACGTATCGGCCGTCACCTGACCACGCCCTTGCTACAGCTGAGGGTATGGTTGCGGGACATCACGCCCTATACCCCTGCCACCGAGCGCCAGGATGAAATAGGCGACATCGCCCGCGACTTGCACGCCAACTATGCACCTGAGGCACCACCGGAGCCTGAGCCTGAAGACGAGCATGAGGAAGCCTCTACGCCCGCCTTTGTGCCCTTTACCGGCACGCCTGCAAAGCCTGCCCCCACCGGGCGTCGCGTCCTGGCGGACGAAGACGAAGAAGACGACGCGGCTTTTGCGGACTTGGGCGACCTGTCCGTTCCAGGCCCCGCTACTGCTGTAGCGCAGGCCCCTATTGCGCCCGTAGCGCCAGTCACTCCTCACTACAGCGCAGTGTTGGCAGTGCAGTTGGGTTCACAAGAGCAACTGCGGCGCTTGCCACGAGCACGCTTGGTCGAGCTGATCGATCGCTACCGGGAATGCCTGGGTCAGGCGGCGTCCCTCTATCAAGGGCATGTGCATGCCTTGGCCGATGGTAGCAACCTGGTGCTCTTCCACAGCAACGACGCAGGGGATGACTACCTCACCAACGCCATTTGCTGCGGCGAGCTGCTGCGCGCCTTGGGCCACGAGTTGCAGATAGAAGTCGCGGACAGTGGCATTACCCTGCAATTGCAGCTGGGCTTGGCCCTGGCAGATGCGTTGCATGGGTTGGAGCAAGAGGCGTTAGTGGCGTCCGAGCCGGCTCGCGCCGCATTGGCCCTCTCTCAACACAGCCGAAACCTGCTCTTGGTAGAGCGCCAGGTCAACGATGACGCCCTCGTGCGCCAGCGTGCCCGCATCCGCCCCATCGCCAGCCCGGAAGGCGCGTCGTGCGTCGAGCGGCTGCTGGAACCCTACCCTTCGCTGCTAGAGCGGCAGTTGGTGCGGATGGCGGATCGGCGTGGTAAACCCTGAGGCGAGAGGCTTTCTTATCAGGGCCGTTGTGTAGCGCTTATTCGCGAGCTACGCCTACAACTCTGCCCGCCTCCTACAGCATCTGTATGCCCATCGCGCTTTACGGGACAGGTCGGGGCCAGCACTGAGCTAGCTGTAGCTATCCTGACTGCCCGTGCAACAGCCGTAATCATCCTGAGGCTCAGGCAGCTCGCCAGGGTTCGGCTCGCCTACTTTAAAGGTAGCTTCCACAGGGGTAGAGCCAGGCCCGCCATTTACCACTTCGATACCAATCGTGACTATGGCATCGCCCGGCTGAGGAGGCGGTGCAGGCGCACCCAGCGCCGGATCAAAACCCTCTCCGCTGCCGGAAACAGGGCTTACAGCCGCACCTTGCCCAACTCCCGAAGCTCCCGGGAGTAACGGATCAAATCCTTGAGGTACGCCCGACACCGTACCGCTGCCAGCCACGATAGGATCTAGGCCGCTGCTGTTATCTGGCGAGGGTTCTGGCTGAACATCTGGGGCAGGCGATAGTGGGCAGGTTGCCGGTGCCAATACACTGGTAGGTAGGGTTATTTCACTTTCACCGACGCTATTTGCTGTCTGACGCTGCTCCCAGGGTAACCTACCGATCGATATGGCGTCAGTGGCAGGATCACGCCACCATCGCGATGTTGTTTTCGTAGTAGCTTTGGATTTCTAAGAGCGGGACCAGCTTCAGGTCTGGAGCAATCCAGTGGTCGGGATATGTAGCATCCGGCTGGTCTTTAAAATTCTTTTCCCAGAAAGGCATGATAACGATCGTGAAAAGATTTTTGGCCATGTCGGAGTTCAATATTGAGAGCCCCCCAATAGCTATCGCCGCAAAAGCGAGAGGCGTAACGCCAGCAGTGATACCTCCTAACAGGACGATACTTCCTACAGCCCCCGCAACATTACCGACCAAGTTTAATATATCACCACGATCAGGGCCGTCATCAGTATTAAATTCCGCAACAATCTTAAGAACGTAGTAGTTCCAGCCAGCACATGAGTCGAGAGGCTTAGGAACGGCATAAACCCGGGAGTTACTGCTGTAATGCTTGCCACACTTGCTACGGCGGCCGATGCTTGTGCACACTGATTAATGAGGGAAAAGCCAGCTTTATTCGTATTAAACTGATCAATTAGTGCGGTAGCAGCTACGCTTTTACCAACATGAGCCGCAAAAACCTCAACTGTTTTTGTCATTTACCCCCCTAGGATATTTGCTTGAATATGACCACAAGTAGCGTTCCGACGGAGTCGTTCCTTTAACCCGCCACCTGGGCAGTGCCCAATACAAAATCTAGCTTATTTTTCTAGTTCGAAAACATTCGACAATACCTAAAAAAGCACAACAGAGAGCACTCAAGAAGAACACCGACACCCCCATAACGCCAACTCGATCACTGGCTTTTCGCTTCTCATCCAGTAAGGCTTCGTCCTGAAGGACACACCCATCTTCCATAACAGCAAGCCTCGGAAACTTTCTGTCATTTCTGAAATGGCTGGTTAACCAGACGATATCTCCCACCGCTAGACTCGCTTTGCCACAAGAAGCTTTCCGAGCATAAATAGTTCGCAGAGCCACATAACCCGGGTATTTACTGGGGACCTTCACGGTATACGAAAGGATCCAGGGCGAATCTTTCAAAGATGACCCCCCTGAAGCAACCACGCCTTTTTCCAAGGTGCCTGGACCTGGGAATCTGGAAACCGGTTCGGAGGCGATAAAACAAAACATCACTATATAAAGAAAAGCTCCAAATGCCGCGAAACCTGCGGCCATTTTAAAATATTCCTGGGCTTTTCCAGCTTGCGGTTTATGTTCAGGCTGTTCATCGTTGGCTTCGGAATCGGATGATGATTGTTTATTACTTTCCATAAGGCTAAGCCAGCGTGGCTGTCTTGAAGGCTATCGTCATCCTTAACTGATCGCAAAGCGTAGAGGGAGATCTTGCGCTATGCGGTATATGGCCATCAAACACAACAACCCTACCAGGTTTTGGTAAAACAGCTGTGATCAAATCTTCCTTGTTATTATCATAGAAGACAAGCTCCCCACCCCAACACGTCGCCCAAACCTCGTTACAGAACAGCACCACAGTAGTACTTACCTCGCCTGCTCGATTATCCCGATGAATTGGCGAATCCTGCCCTAATGTTTGGCCGTTAGCATATACACCTAGCAGGGTAGCATGTGGAAGATGGTCCTGCTTTAGCCGTGCCCATACGTTGTACAAGAAGCCCCAGGAAGGGTGTTGTTCAAGTTCAGGCTCGCACGTTTCACACTCAGGCCGTTGGCTACCTGCTATGAAGGCGTGCCAACAAGGCTTTGCAAAATATGCGTAATTTATCGGCCACCCAAAACGCCAGATTGCAGATTTCAACTGGCCGAGTATTTTCCGCTGCTCTTCAAGGGTCACAGTGTTATCGATTACTTTTATTCTTTCCAACGTTCGCACACAAAAGTCCCCTGCAGAAATCCAAACCTTTTTAAACTCAAGCAGTTTGCAAACCGCTGAAATTTTCAGCGCACCAACGTTCAATGGAGTACGATTTTAGGGATTTTCTGAAAAACCAACAAAGACTTAAATGTAAGATTTTTTTAAACAACATCCAGCAACAGATGCGTGAGCAATACGAGCAAACAGAGAGCACCAATTAGTAACTTAATATTTTATTCGAGGCTAAACGAAGGGGAACGCTAGTGTTCTTGGAGCAGAGGGTAAGTTAGCACCGCTCTAAAAGCTGCGGGGGTATGCAGGATCGCCATGTGTAAGTCAGCCGGATTGAGGACTATTGCCCCTTTTATAGGCCAAAGCTGTTCTGACTGCAAAAGTGCGCCTTGTGGGAAGCGGGGCTGGCTTTCCACAGGACAAGAGGCCTCCTACCGTTTCTGCGCATGCCTTGTGCCGCCGGAATCTAAGAGGCGCAGCTCACTTGCCAAATCAGAACCTGAACACTTCCGTATTCCCCCGCACCGGCGTGGCTTGCGGGATCTTTTGTTGTTCCGGTTCGTCTTTCTTGGCCTGAGCGGGGTTGCCCCTGCGGGCCTCTTCCGCCATTGCGGACTGGCTCGCCGACTGGCTTGCCGACTGGCTCGCCAATGGCTTGACCACGAGGCTCAACTGCTCGGCCAAGCGCTGCAGCAGTACCCCTTGTGCCTGAACCTGAGCGGCGGTTGCGCCTGCGTGTTTTTCTTCAAGGTGCACCAAACGGCTGTCACGGACCTGGCCACGCCTGTCCAGCACGCGCCATTGAGCGTCAAGCACGGCAGGCTGTTTGCCGCCTGAATCGAGCCGGGTAATCGACAGCTGTACCCTCACGTCTGGCGTGAAGCTACCTGGGCTTGGGGCAAGCATGACGCGCTGGCTATCCAGGCGCCAGGCCAGCTGGCGCAGCAGCAACTGGTCGATATCTGCTGGAAGGCTACCGGCCCAACGGCCGTCGGTCGCGGCCAGCAGGCTGCCGTCTTTTTGCCGCTGCAACAGGGTTTCACGGTGAAGGTAATCGGCAACCAGCACCGGGCCCAGCAAGACCGCTACGCCACTGGCACGCTTGGGCTGGCCAGGGTGGCCGCTATCAAGCTGGTACAGGGTTACTGGCTGATGGGTGCTACAACCGGCAAGGCCGAGCACACCGGTCAGTACAGCAACGAGGGGCAGGCGCAGAAAGCTCATTATGTCGTCCAGGCGGCCCATTCAAGCGGGCTCCAGTGATACCGATGCCAAGGGGCGCTTGAACATGCAAGCGCCACAGGGGGCATATCATCCGTGAATACGGCATCAGACTCCAGCCTGGCGTGCGCGCCTATCTGAAAACGACCGGTGGCCCGGCCAGAATCAGACGGAGGGCTCTACCACCAAAGCATCCACACGCTGGAAGCCGCGCGGCAACTTGTTGCCACGTCGCCCACGCTCGCCTTTGTAATGGGCCAGGTCATCGGGCTTGAGGGACAAGGTCCGCTTGCCCGCCTGGAGCACCAGGGTCGCGCCTTCTGCAACGATGGCCAGGTCGGTCACATACTCTTCGCGGCTTGCCACCCGGTCGCCCGGTACGCCGATGATCTTGTTGCCCTTGCCCTTACCCAGTTGAGGCAAGTCCGCCACTTTGAATACCAGCAGCCGGCCCTCGGTGGTCACCGCCGCGACCCATTCGCGCTCGCGGTCCAGCAACGGCCGGGGCGCCATCACCTGAGCACCTTTGGGCAAACTGAGCAGGGCCTTGCCGGCCTTGTTCTTGGCTTGAAGGTCTTCGCCTTTGACCACGAAGCCGTACCCGGCATCTGACGCAATCACATAAAGCGCGGTGTCGTCTGGCAGCAGCACGCACTCAAACTGAGCCCCTGGCGGCGGCGTGAGCCGGCCCGTGAGCGGCTCGCCCTGCCCCCGTGCCGAAGGCAGGCTATGTGCAGGGAGCGAATAGCTGCGCCCGGTGGAGTCGATGAACACGGCGTATTGATTGGACCGGCCAGGCGCAGCTGCCTTGAACCCATCACCGGCTTTATAAGACAGCGCCGTGGCGTCGATATCGTGGCCCTTGGCGCAGCGCACCCAACCCTTTTCGGACAGCACTACGGTCACAGGCTCCGTCGGCATCAGCTCGTTTTCCGACAGCGCCCGGGCTTCGGCCCGCTCGACGATGGGCGAACGGCGATCGTCCCCATACGTTTTGGCATCGGCCAGCAGTTCGCTGCGCACCAGTTTTTTCAGCTTGGCTTCGCTGCCCAGCAAGGCCAGGAGCTTTTCCCGCTCTTTGGCCAGCGCATCCTGCTCGTCGCGGATTTTCATCTCTTCAAGGCGCGCCAATTGCCGCAGGCGAGTATCGAGAATGTAGTCCGCCTGAATCTCGGACAGCCCAAAGCGCTCGATCAAGCGCGCCTTAGGGTGCTCCTCGGTACGGATGATATGGATCACTTCATCCAGGTTGAGGTAAGCCACCAGCAAGCCTTCCAGCAAGTGCAGGCGACGCTCTACTTTATCCAGGCGGAACTGCAAGCGCCGACGCACCGTGCGCACCCGGAACGCCAACCACTCCGTGAGCAAGGTGCGCAGGTTCTTGAGTTGCGGGCGGCCGTCCAGGCCGATGATGTTCATGTTGACCCGGTAGGTGCTTTCCAGGTCAGTGGTCGCGAACAGGTGCTGCATCAGCTCGGCAGCGTCCACGCGATTGGAGCGGGGAATGATCACGATGCGGCATGGATGTTCGTGGTCCGACTCGTCACGCAGGTCGGCCACCATGGGCAGCTTTTTGGCCTGCATCTGCGAGGCGATCTGCTCCAGTACCTTGGCACCTGAGACCTGGTGCGGCAGGGCGGTGACCACCACGTCACCCTCCTCTACCCGGTACACCGCACGCATACGCACCGACCCCCGGCCGGTTTCGTACATTTTCAGCAGCTCGTGCCGCGGCGTGACGATTTCGGCTTCGGTGGGGTAATCCGGGCCCGGCATGTGTTCGCACAGTTGCTCGATGCTCGCACTTGGCTCGTCCAGCAGACGCACGCAAGCTGTTGCCACTTCACGCAGGTTGTGCGGCGGTACGTCGGTAGCCATGCCTACGGCAATACCAGTGGTGCCATTGAGCAGGATGTTGGGCAAGCGCGCGGGCAGTACCGAGGGTTCATCCAGGGTGCCGTCGAAGTTGGGCACCCAGTCTGCGGTGCCTTGCCCCAATTCACTGAGCAGCACCTCGGAATAACGCGACAGCCGCGCCTCGGTATATCGCATGGCCGCGAATGATTTGGGGTCGTCGGGCGCGCCCCAGTTACCTTGACCGTCCACAAGGGTATAGCGGTAGCTGAACGGCTGAGCCATGAGCACCATGGCCTCATAGCAGGCCGAGTCCCCGTGGGGGTGAAACTTACCGAGCACGTCACCTACGGTACGGGCAGACTTCTTGTGCTTGGCGTCGGCGTCCAGCCCCAGCTCGCTCATGGCATACACGATGCGCCGCTGCACAGGTTTGAGGCCGTCGCCGATGTGGGGCAGCGCCCGGTCCATGATCACGTACATGGAGTAGTTGAGGTAGGCCTGTTCAGTGAAGTCAGCCAGGGATCGGCGTTCTACGCCATCCAGGCTGAGATCGGTGGATTCGCTCATGCAAGCCTCATCGAGTGGTGTTCTGGCGCAACAGCATGGTGCCGTCACGCAGGGTAAATTCAAGACGTTTGAGGGCACTCATGCCCAGTAGAATCTGCTCGCCGGGCAGGCCGGGCACGACCACCGCGCTGACCTGCGCCAGGTGGATATCCCCCAGCGTCAGGGTGGCCAGACGCGTGCGATAGCCCTGAGTAGCACCATTAGCCGTAGTAAGAGCAACCGGCAGGCCTTTTTCCAGGGCCAGCCGGCGGGCGACCTCCTGCGGGATCGCCACCTCGGTTGCTCCAGTGTCCAGCATGAAGGTCACGGCCTGGCCGTTGACACGCCCATCGGCCACGAAATGCCCTTGACGATTGCCGGCCAGGCGAACCTCGACAAACCCACTGCCGTGGGTAGAGCTGGGCGCAGGGTTAGGGTTTTCCTGCCGTTGCTCCACGCCCCCAAAAAAGCGGGATGCCAGGAACAGCCCCGCAACCCAGGCCAGGGCCAATAACCAGCGGCCGGCTTTACGGCCAGGGGGCGAGGATGAGCGGGGTGGCGGCGTACTCACGGTGCCTCCCAACCACCCGCAGGTGCTGCGAAGCGCCACACTACAGGCCGGCGCTCGCCGTCCACCCGCGTCCAGTCGTTGTTATCAGTACCGACCCAGGCCCCGTCGTCATCCAGGCTAAACGCCTCGGTCAATCCGTAGGGTTTGCCATAACGTCGCGAAGGCGCCAACCCTTCCTTGGCGAACGACCAGCACCGCTCGACGGTGGCGGTATCCGGGTCACGTCTGCACACCCGGTAAGCATTACGTTCCAGGGTGAACAGCTTGCCCTTGAAAAAGTACAGGTCGGAAAAGTCCTTCACGGCACTCAGGCCCAGGCGCGAGGCCAATGGGGTGGCAAGCGAGCCACCTTCGCTGAGCAGCACGCACGACGCACCGCACGCCCAACCCTCCGGGCCCAGGTGTACCGCCAGCAGGCCGCGTTGTTCGCGTTCGGCGGCGAGCCATAGCCGTTGGCCATCCGGGGTTACGGCCAGGCCCTCGAAAATGGCGTTGAAGTGGTGCAACAGCCCCCGTTCCAGCGCTTCGCTCACCAGCTGAGCCGGCAGCGGCAGCCACTGGGCGGCGCCCTCGGTATCGATGCGCAACACGCTGGCTTTGGCCTCGCTCACCAGGTACACCTGCTGGCGATCGTCACAGGCGATGCCTTCGAAATCCAGGCTACCGCCGCGCACCAGGCCAGCGGCCTTGGCCTGAGCAACGATGTTCCAGGGCAACCCCATATCCGGCGCGGCTGGAGCCTGGAACGTCACGGCGTGGGCTTTCCACACCGTCTGCGAACGGTCGAGACGGTACACCTGATCGTCGTCGCGATCGGACACTGCCCACAGTTCGCCTGCACACAGCGCCAGCCCGGACAGGTTGCCGCCGCGCATGCCTTCCACAGGGTGTTCGGCTAGCAGGCTAAGCTCGGGCAACGCTGCGGCGCCCTGGGCAACCGCCACGCTCCCCGCCAGCAGCCATGCGGCGAGCAGAGCACGTGTCAACTGAGCACCTCGGCCAGGTTGCCCTTGGCCTCCAGCCAGCTCTTACGGTCGCCGGCCCGCTTCTTGGCCAGGAGCATGTCCATCATTTCGCTGGCCTGGGCGAAGTCGTCCAGGGTCAGCTGCACCAGGCGCCGGGTATTTGGGTCCATGGTGGTTTCACGCAGCTGAGGCGGGTTCATCTCACCCAGGCCCTTGAAGCGTGTGACCTGAGGCTTGCCGCGTTTTTTCTCTGCCACCAGGCGGTCGAGGATGCCATCGCGCTCGGCTTCGTCCAGGGCGTAGTAGATCTCCTTGCCGAGGTCGATGCGGTACAGCGGCGGCATAGCGACGTACACGTGGCCGGCATCTACCAACGGCCGGAAATGCTGCACGAACAGCGCACACAGCAGGGTAGCGATGTGCAGGCCGTCAGAGTCGGCGTCCGCCAGAATGCAAATCTTGCCATAGCGCAACTGGCTCATGTCGGCGGCACCGGGGTCTACGCCGATGGCCACCGCGATGTTATGCACTTCCTGGCTGGCCAACACCTCGTTGCCGTCCACTTCCCAGGTGTTGAGGATTTTCCCGCGCAAGGGAAGGATCGCCTGGAATTCCTTGTCCCGCGCCTGCTTGGCCGACCCCCCGGCGGAGTCGCCCTCCACCAGGAACAGCTCGGCACGGGCCGGGTCCTGGCCTGCGCAGTCCGCCAGCTTGCCTGGCAGCGCCGGCCCTTGGGTGATGCGCTTGCGCTCGACCTTCTTGCTGGCCTTCAAGCGTCGGCCGGCGTTGTTGATCGCCAGTTCGGCCAGTTGCAGGCCCAGTTCGGGGTGGGCGTTGAGCCACAGGCTAAAGGCATCCTTTACCACGCCAGACACGAAGGCCGCGGCCTCTCTCGACGACAACCGCTCCTTGGTTTGCCCGGAGAATTGCGCGTCCTGCATCTTCATGGACAGCACGAACGCAATGCGCTCCCACACGTCCTCCGGCGCCAGCTTCAGGCCACGCGGCAGCAGGTTACGAAACTCACAGAACTCGCGCATGGCATCGAGCAAGCCCTGGCGCAGGCCGTTTACGTGGGTGCCGCCTTGCGCGGTAGGGATCAGGTTGACGTAGCTTTCCTGAACGCTGTCGCCCCCTTCAGGCAGCCATAGCAGCGCCCAGTTCACCGCTTCTTTATTACCCGCCAGGCTGCCACAGAAGGGCTCGGTGGGCAGGCGCAGAAAATCACTGACCGCATCGGCCAGGTAAGAGCGCAGGCCGTCCTCGTAATGCCATACGGTTTTCTCGCCGCTGGCTTTGTCTTCGAAGGTGACCGACAGCCCTGGGCACAACACGGCCTTGGCCTTGAGCACATGCTTGAGCCGGCTGATGGAGAACTTGGGCGAGTCGAAGTACTTCGGGTCGGGCGCAAAATAGACGCTGGTGCCGGTGTTGCGCTTGCCCACGGTACCGATGACCCTGAGGTCGCTGGCTTTGAAGCCGTCGGCGAAGGTCATTTCGTACTCTTGGCCGTCGCGCTTTACCCGCACGCGCACCAGGTTGGACAAGGCGTTGACCACCGAGATGCCCACGCCGTGCAGCCCCCCGGAGAACTGGTAGTTCTTGTTGGAGAACTTACCCCCCGCATGGAGCTTGGTCAGGATCAGCTCCACCCCTGGCACGCCTTCTTCAGGGTGGATATCCACCGGCATGCCACGGCCATCGTCGCTCACTTCCAAGGAGTGGTCGGCGTGAAGGATCACCTGAATGGCGCTGGCGTGCCCTGCCAGGGCTTCGTCGACACTGTTGTCGATCACTTCCTGGGCAAGGTGGTTAGGCCGCTGGGTATCGGTGTACATGCCCGGGCGTTTACGCACCGGGTCGAGGCCCGAGAGGACTTCGATGGCGTCGGCGTTATAAGAGCTAGCGCTGGGAGTGGCCATGGGTTCTCTTCGTCAATCGTTATAAAAAGTCACAGAACGGCAGTATCAATACTGGCGCAGCGGTTGGCTTCAACGCCCGCCAGCTGCAACAACTCGGGCACGCGATGGGCAAAGCCCTGATAGCTGTGGTCGCCACCCGCGCTTACCTCGACCAGGCACCCTTGGTAAAAGGCTTGGGCCTGCCGGTAATCCAGGGCTTCATCCGCAGTTTGCAGCCACACGCGGATACGGTCGCCGGCTTGAGGCGGCGGCACTTCAAGGGCGGCCAGTGCCTGCACATGGTCATGGGTCAGTTGCCACTCTTCCTGAGTGTAAAGGTTGCGCTGCGTCCCCAAACGGCCGTCGAACAGCCGGTGCGGGTTGACCGCCGGGTTAATCAACACTGCCCGCAGGCCATGCCGTTGCGCCAAGTGGGTGGCATAGTAGCCGCCAAGGGAGCTACCGACCAGCAGTGGCTGACCCAGGGTGGCAATGGCCGCGTCCAGCTGCGCGATGGCGTGCCGTGGGTGGTGATGTAGCGCTGGCATCTGCACACGGTCGCTCAAGCCAAGCTGGCCAACGGCTGCCGCTAGCTGGCGTGCCTTGCGTGAGGCCGGGGAGCTGTTGAGCCCATGGATGTATAACAAAGAAGGGGCCACGCGGCCTCCTGCGGTGAAATCAAGACAAGCGAGTGTATCCCGTTCAATAACCGCTGCCACCAACGTCGGGGCTGAATTCAAAATCCGCTACCCGTGAAATACCGGTGTCCATCTGCCCTTCAGGGTGCAGGCGCAGCCAACGGTAACCAGGCGCCAGGCGGTCCACGGCGAAGGCTTCGCTCAACGGCTTGAACTGCACACAGGTAGACGGCGTGGCCAGCAACCGCACGCCTTTGCGCTCATGGTCCAAGTGCTGGTGGATATGGCCCCACAACACCGCGCGTACCTGAGGGTATCGATCGACGACCGCCCAGAAGGCCTCGGCATTGCGCAGGCCGATAGGGGCCATCCATTTGCAATCGATCGACACTGGGTGGTGGTGCAGGCAGATCAGGTGATGCCGATCCGGCGCGCCTTCGAGCGAGGCCTCAAGCGTGTGCAGTTGGTCATCGGCCAACCAGCCGGGGACGGACCCTGACACTGAAGAATCCAGCAGCGTGATACGCCAGTTGCCGATGTCCACCACCTGCTCCATCAATTCGGTATGACCGAACTGCTGTGCCATCACTGCGGCTTCGTCGTGGTTACCCGCCATCCACCGTTGCGGCGCGTCGATGCCTGCGGTCATCTGCTGGAAGCGCTGGTAGGACGCCAGCGTACCGTCCTGGGACAGATCGCCGGTGGCGATCATCAAGTCCACCTCAGGCTGCTCGGCTGTGGCCAGGCTAACGACCTGGCGCAAGCTGTCAGCGGTGTTCAGGCCCAACAACGTACCGTTGGCCTGGGCAAAGAGGTGGCTGTCGGTCAATTGCAGCAGCAAGACCGAAGATTCACGCGTGATGTGGCGGTTCGACAAGGCCCGTCTCCCTTTACGGATGCTGCGGGCGATTATGGTTCAGTTGGGGAGGGAAAGACAGCATGGGGGCGGAAGCAGTTACGCTAGCTGTTGCGAAACGGATGCGTAAGGGCAGGCTTCACGCACATACTCTGTATTCCATTAGCCTGACCTAGATTGCAGCCAGAACGGCAGACTCGAAACACCCAGCTTGAGAGCAAATTACTTTGATTGGTTGCCAATTACTCGTCACTTTGTTCGCGTGCTGACGGTATTCACGAACCTTTTTACGGATGCGCTGTTTCAGTGGTAAACGAGATAAATGCGATTCCACATTAATATTGCATTCTGCTCCGACCAATAATGGATGCTCTGCACAAAGTGAGGCAGCGGCCAACCAAGTCCCCGACGCCTGGGCAGGCAAGCATAGTACTGTTTTTCTTCCTCTACTCGCTGGGTGCAGCCAACCATCCAACCTATTAGTTAATTCTAGAGCGCTGCTGGTAATAGGCGGACATGAGTGTGAGCAAGGCAAAGCGCCCCAGTTCCTATCTAATGCCATTTTTTCTATCGCTGCTCCTGCATTTGCGTATACCTCGCTCGAAACATCAACATCTAAATGGATGATTAGAAGATCAAACTGCTCCAGTGTCGGGTCAATATCCAGGCAAGCTGGATGCCTTTCACCAGATGCGGCGCACCATTTTAAAACACCGCTCCACCCCATTCCCATCTTGGGGGTGGTTGCTTCTGGCTGAAGCTGAGTCAATATGAAGGGCCTCTCAACAATAGCTCTGAGGGCAGCCTCAATTATGACCAGATCGGTCTCACCTTCCGAAACTAGAGCAATATGCAAATCAGACATTCGGCACCGCCCCCAGATGCCCCATCATCCATAACCTGGACAACGGATAGTGCTCATGCATTTTCGCAAGACTTTTAGAAAGCTCAATACGCCTTACGACGGTAAGGCCATTACTATTACGCTCTACCGCAAATAACCGAATTTCTGGATCAGTGAGGTCCAGCCCATCAAGCACCGCTGGGTTATGTGCCGTGAAAAGCAACTGACGGTCCGGATCGTTATGTGTGAGCCAACTACTAAGTTGCATTGTCAATTTTGATAACAAACGTGGATTCAGCGCTTGATCTAGATTGTCGATCGCTAAAATTCTCGGCGACTGTGGCAAAAGACACAAAGCCGCACAAAACAAAACATACAGCGCACCTTCACTGGCGTCATATGCTGTCAATTCATTGCGAGACTTATTCATGAACCTGTCGGTAAACTTCAGCATTAGCTTAGTTCTCGGTACCTGGCTGGACACCAGAGAGGCTCCATGGCTAGTTGCTTGAACATCGGCCACCCAGTCGATCAGTTCCAATACCTGTTCCAGTATCTCCTCACCATCATCACCCTGATTTTCCAGATGCTTGCGCAACGCCTCAAAGCTTTCTGCTAGCTGACCACCACTCAGCCCTACAGGACGGCGTGTTTGGACGTCGGGAACTGTTCCGCGAAGAGACGGCGTATTTGGGCAGTAGATCGCATACTCTTGCAAAACCTGCATTAGTTTTGCGGCCATATTGTCTGGACTTAGCTCCACCAATCTAAGGGCAGCCAGACCCGACTGCGGATTGAGATTTTTTTTGTTCCGTACCCCATCGGACAGAATCTCGTCAGTCCCGTCTGATAAAACCTCAGTTTTGTAGGTCCAGGCAGGCTCAGGCGAATCAAGCGGATTGAGTAAAGAAACGCGGTAAACTTCGTCTACATCACCAACTATACCGATCCCTATGTGCGCAGGTGTTCGCTCTGAGGCGAACGAGCTCTTGTAGAGTCGTGGCAAGCCTGCTCGAACGCCTCTACGAAGCAAACTTTCGTCGTCCACTACTCCATTGGCTGCAGCGCCAAGCACACCCAGCGCTTCTAGTATATTGCTCTTCCCAACGCCATTGGCACCGATAAAGCAGTTTACACGGCCCAGCTCAATACTTTGCTCGTGGACCGATTTGAAACCGTAGACACTAAACTTACGAAGCATCCCAATGGCCCCTGCATTGTAAGAGAAGGCAATTAAAATCATAGCCTTTCAAGTTACTATAGATTTTATCCATAAATCAACCCATGGATCCGTATTAATGCCTTGCATTCTCAGCTTAATCGCAGCCGCCCCAAGTATTACCTGGCTGCGCGCCGTACCAAATTATACACTTAGACACCTCATTGATTTTTCTATTAAGATGCCGGCCTCTTCGAATGTTTTGGGCGATGCCTCCCTGGATCGCCCCCTCGAACGCCTACCTAACATAGCAATAAATACGAATACCACCATCTTAATACTCATAGCAACACTCCATGTAATGCAATAGATGGGGCTCAGCCGATAAACGCTCCAGAGGCATGCTAACACAGCGGCATGCAGCGCTCTATGGATTATAGGAACGCGGTCCTTTACCCCGGTCCAAGACAACGCATTTATCAGCGCAAGGCATTTACGTGTCGTGATGTGCAGAAACACATTGGTGGGATTTCTAGCCTTTCATACTAAGGGTGCAGCCCTGTTATCTAGATTTGGTGGCACAAACCGATGGCAAGAGAGAGGGATGTGCCAGTTCGACTTCTTCTTTTTTTCTTCCCCCGCCTAACCGAGCTGCCGCGTAGAACCGGGTATCAGCCTTAGAAAGGCCAACGTGTGGCCTCACCGCACATGCTCATACTCATGCCCGCACGCCAGGCAGTGGCTGAGCCACTCCCCCAGGAACAGGTTGAGCTGGGCTTTTTCGTCGGGCTGGTGCATGGCCGCGTTGGGGTAGGGGTAGATACCCCGGAAGCGCCGCGCATACTGGGCGCCGATCACCTCGGCCATGCGTGCGTCGTGGTACACCTGCACCTCCATCCGCGGTACCGGCAGCCACGGCAGGCTGTGCTTCTGGCTGACGCTCAGCGTAGTGGTGTAGGGGCTGGCCTGGGTCACTTCGATGGTCAGCACGCCGAACATCTGGTCACCTTGGGTCATGCCGATCTGGCGCGAACGCTGCTCGCCACGCATGCCGGGCAACAGGCGCATGAGGCGTGCATAGTTAGCCTCGCAGGCGGCCTGCAATGCGGCCAGGTCGACTCGATAGCGTTCGCGCAGCACATTCACGTCCACAACCCCCTGACTTCCTCGCGGTTCAGTGCCAGCCATTGAATGGCAATCAGCGCAGCCGCATTGATGATCCTGCCGTCACGCACGGCCTGCAGTGCATCCTCGAATGCCCAGACCTTCACGCGAATGTCCTCGCCTTCCTCCTCCAGGCCATGCAGCCCACCGGCACCCGTGCTCTCGCAGCGGCCCAGGTACAGGTGAACGTATTCGTCACTACCGCCGGGGGAAGGGAAGTATTTGGTTATCGGCCATAGCGCCTTGAAAGTGAGCCCCGCTTCTTCCTCCGCTTCGCGGTGCGCGACCTCTTCAGGTGACTCATCCTTATCGATCAGCCCGGCCACCATTTCGATCAACCAGGGGTTCGCCACTTTATTCATGGCGCCCACCCGGAACTGCTCGATCAGCACCACTTCGTCGCGTTGCGGGTCGTAAGGCAGCACGCACACGGCGTCGTGGCGCACGAACAGCTCGCGGCTGATCTCCTTGCTGGTGCCTCCGGAAAACAGTTCGTGGCGCAGAAACAACTTGTCCACTTTGTAGAAGCCGGTAAAGCAATTCTCACGTCGAGTGATCTCGACCTGTGTGGGCACTGATTGGTTAGTGTCTGTCATACGAATCCTCTTTTCCCCTCTCAGGGTCACTCACAGCCGTGGCTGTTGCAACCCATGTGCCTGTTACCGTGCCACCTTCATGGTGACGAACCGATCGCAAGGGTTATAGTCCAACCCCCGACTTAATACTCGAAGGAATTCCATGTCACCCTTGAAAGTTTCAGCGATGGCGCTTCTGGCGTTGAGTCTTGGTGCCTGCCAAAGCCTTTTTCAACCTGATTACGACAAACCGCTGAAAACCGAGCGTGAAGCCTGGGAGCATATCAAACCCGGCTGTACCACTGCCGAGTGCCCCCTGGTGAACCTGGACACGGTGCATTTCCCGGATGAACCCGCCCTGGACAGCGTAGTGCAGCAACGCCTGCTGGCCATGACCGCAAACAACCCGGACCTGCCACAAGCCACTAGCCTGCAGTCTTACCAAGAGCAGTTTCTAGGCAGCGCCCAAGCCAACTATTCCACCTACCTGCAAGCCAAGGTAAGGGAACAGCATGACGGACTAGTGATCGTGGAGCTGTCGAGCTACCTGGACACCGGCGGCGCTCATGGGATGCCGGGGCGCGGTTTCGTAACCTGGTCAAGGGAACAGCACAAGGCCTTGAGCCTGGCCGACATGGTAATGCCGGGCCAGGAGCCGACCTTCTGGCTGGCCGCACAGGAAGCCCACAAGGGCTGGCTGATAGCTTCGAAACTGGACCAGGATGTTGAATTCGTCAAGAACTGGCCGTTTCAGCGCACGGAAAACATCACCTTGGCGTCCGATGCGGTGGTGCTGAAATACAACGTGTACAGCATCGCACCTTACGCCATGGGCCACATTGAGTTGAAGATCCCCTACGCACGGCTCAATGGTGTGATCCGGCCGGAGTTACGACCGCGCCGTTGAAGGCACGGCTCAACGCCAGGTGTAGCACCCCTGCCACGATCAGCGATGGCAGGGTGGCACCCACGTCAGGCCACTGGCTCGCCAACCCTTGATACACCGCGATACCGGCGCCCCACGCCACCAAGGCGAGGCCATGCCACCGCTGGCTAGGCGCCATGGCGCGGCGCTGGCGAAGCAGGTAATGGTCGACCAATACCACGCCAAACAACGGCGCGAAAACCGACCCGATCAGCAGTAGGAAATTCTGGTACTGGGCCAGTGGCGCGAGGGCGGCGATCAGCGTGCAGGTTGCGCCTACCAGTATCGCCAGGTGTTCTACTTTCAGGCGCACCAGCAACCCGATGGATACTGCCGCGGAGTGGATATCGGCAAAGGTATTCTCTGACTCATCCAGCAGAATCAGCAGCAAGGGCACGCCAAGCCCGGCGCCGGCCAACGCCAGCAGCAGTGCGTTGGTTTCCCCCGCTGGCGCGAACGCCAACGTATAGGCTACCCCTAGGCACATCAACCACACGTTACCCAGCCAGAAACCAAGCCCCGTCCCCCTGAACACACGAGCCGAAGCCCGACCGAAGCGGGAGTAATCGGCGATCAAGGGCAGCCAGGACAGTGGCATGGCAATCGCAATGTCAACGCCTGCCGCGAACGTCATTGAGCCGTCACCCGCACGCTGCCACAGCAAGGCCAGGTCCGCTGAGGCGAACAGGTGCCAGGTGAGCCAGGTGCAGGCAGCCAGCAGCAGCCAGATACCCCATTTACGCAATACCTTACGCACGAAGGTCAACGGGCCGCTGAAGGCCAGTGCCGTAGCCAACGCACCAAACAGCAGCGTCCACAGCAACGGATTGGCCCAAGCGCTGGCCTCTCCCCAGCGGTCGGCAGCCAATAGGCTGGCGGCGTCCCGCATCACGATCAGCTCGAACGCTCCCCAGCCTACCAACTGAAGCACGTTGAGCAACGCTGGGAGCGCCACGCCGTAGCGCCCCAGGCTGGTCTTGAGGCACGCCATGGCCGACAAGCCGGTGTCGCTGCCAATGACCGCGACGGTTGCCAGTAGCAACACGCCAACAGAAGTGCCCAAGAGTATGGCCAGTACGCCATGGGCCAGGCCAAGCCCCGGCGCTAGCAGGGCGCCGGTTTGCAACACCATCAAGCCTACCCCCAGTGAGAACCACAGGGTGAACAGGTCTCGGGTACCCAATACGCGCCCCTCGGGGGCGATAGGCAGGTCAGGTGAATAGTGAGTCAATTGAGCATACTCGCATGAGACGAACAGGCGACCCGGCGTTCAAACCGGGCCGGTAGGGGTCAAAGCTTGTGATACAGCTGGCTGCCAGCCTCCCGGAAACGCTCAGCCTGCTGGCGCATGCCCTCCTCTGCGCTGACGTCCACGCTGGGGATCTGCCGGGCGGCGTACTCACGTACTTCCTGAGTGATTTTCATGGAGCAGAACTTCGGACCGCACATAGAGCAGAAATGCGCCACCTTGGCAGACTCCTTGGGCAGGGTCTGGTCGTGGAAGGCCCGTGCGGTGTCCGGGTCCAGCCCGAGGTTGAACTGGTCATCCCAACGGAATTCAAACCGCGCCTTGGACAACGCGTTGTCTCGCAACTGGGCACCGGGGTGGCCCTTGGCAAGGTCGGCCGCGTGGGCGGCGATCTTGTAGGTGATGATCCCGGTCTTGACGTCATCCTTGTTGGGCAGGCCCAAGTGTTCCTTAGGCGTGACATAGCACAGCATGGCGCAGCCGAACCAACCGATCATTGCCGCGCCGATGCCCGAGGTGATGTGGTCGTAGCCTGGAGCAATGTCCGTGGTGAGCGGGCCGAGGGTATAGAACGGCGCCTCGTCGCAGCATTCGAGCTGCTTGTCCATGTTCTCCTTGATGAGCTGCATGGGCACATGGCCGGGGCCTTCGATCATGCACTGCACATCGTGCTTCCAGGCAAGTTTGGTCAGCTCCCCAAGGGTTTCCAGCTCGCCGAACTGCGCCGCGTCGTTGGCATCGGCGATGGACCCTGGGCGCAGGCCGTCACCTAGCGAGAAGCTCACGTCGTAGGCCTTCATGATGTCGCAGATCTCTTCGAAATGCGTGTATAGGAAGTTCTCCTGATGGTGCGCCAGACACCACTTGGCCATGATCGACCCGCCCCGGCTGACGATGCCTGTCACCCGTTGGGCGGTCAGCGGCACGTAGCGCAGCAGCACACCGGCATGAATAGTGAAGTAATCCACCCCCTGCTCGGCTTGCTCGATCAAGGTGTCCCGGAACAGCTCCCAGGTCAGGTCTTCGGCGGCCCCACCGACTTTTTCCAGCGCCTGATAGATGGGCACGGTGCCAATGGGCACGGGTGAATTGCGGATGATCCACTCGCGGGTTTCGTGAATGTGCTTGCCCGTGGACAAATCCATCACCGTGTCAGAGCCCCAACGAATGCCCCAGGTGAGCTTGGCCACCTCTTCTTCGATAGACGAGCCGAGGGCGCTGTTGCCGATGTTGCCGTTAATCTTCACCAGGAAGTTGCGCCCGATGATCATCGGCTCCAGCTCCGGGTGATTGATGTTGGCCGGGATAATCGCGCGGCCACGGGCCACTTCGTCTCGAACGAATTCGGCAGTGATTTCTTTCGGGATGCTCGCGCCAAAGCTATGGCCGGCATGCTGAGCGGTGAGCAGGCCCGCAGCACGGGCGTCCTGGAGCTTAAGGTTCTCGCGAAGGGCCACGTACTCCATTTCCGCCGTGATGATGCCTTGGCGGGCGTAGTGCATCTGGGTCACGTTACCGCCTGCTTTGGCCCGACGTGGGCTGCCCACATGGGCGAAGCGCAGTGCGGCCAGGGCAGGGTCTGCCAGGCGTTGCTGGCCGAAGGAGGAGCTCAAGCCCGGCAAGCGCTCGGTGTCGCCGCGGTCGTCGAGCCACCCGGCGCGCACCTCGGCCAGGCCCTTGCGTACATCGATGGAGGCGGCAGGGTCGGTGTAGGGGCCGGAAGTGTCATACACCAGCACGGGCGCGTTGATTTCCCCGCCGAAATCCGTAGGGGTGACGTCCAGGCTGATTTCCCGCATGGGGACACGGATGTCCGGGCGGGAACCCTGTACGTAGATTTTTCGGGACCGTGGGAAGGGCTGCACGGATTGCAGGTCTACTTGGGCCGACTCACTCAGGTGAGGCGTGGTGGCGTGTCGTTCGCTCATACAGGTTCTCCAGCCAGGCTAAGGGGGCGTCGGAGCGAACCTGAAAACAACGACAACGCAGCTGTGCCGGAACAGAGCATGCGGCATACACCACATCCCGGACCGAGCACAAAGAGGACTCGCCGGGAAGCGAGAAATCTTGTTCCCTACGCAGGCATCAACCTGATCAGGTTCAACGGGATCCGGAAATTTCCGATCTCAGCCCCTCACATGGGGCACCCCGACAAGAACAAGCAGGAGTCTAGCCTTATCCTGTGGTAACGCCAACTTCCGTAGGTAATACTGCCTTGCCCGTTTATCAGCGTGATGCCAGGGCAGCACCCGGCCGTACCGCCGGCAGAATTCACGACAAAGGATTGATTATGTTTCACGCCAAACTGCTGGCCATGGTGGCAGCCGGGCTGCTGGCCAGCGGCGCCCAGGCTGCGATTGCGCCCCTGGTCAGCCAGAACGACCTTATGAGCGTTTACCAGCAAGCGGTAGAGAACAATGCCGACCTGGCGGCTTCACGGGCCGATTTTGCCGCTCGCCAGGAGGGTATACCCCAGGCCAGGGCAGGGTTGTTGCCCAACCTGTCGGCCGGTGCTGATGTCAACGACACCCGCCAGGCGCTGGAGCAACCGGCCATTACCGCCAAGCGCAGCGGTACCTCGTACCGGGCCACGCTCAGCCAGCCGATTTTCCGCGCCGACCGCTGGTTCCAGCTCAAGGCTGCGCAAGCGGCCGACGAGCAGGCCGGGCTTGAGCTGTCCGCTACCGAGCAAAACCTGATCCTGCAAACCGCCGAGCGTTATTTTGCGGTGCTGCGCGCCCAGGATGCCCTGGCCACCGCCCGCGCAGAGGAAAATGCCTTCCGCCGACAGCTGGACCAGTCCAACGAGCGCTTCAACGTAGGCTTGACCGACAAGACCGACACCTTGCAATCGCAGGCCAGCTACGACACCGCCCGCGCCAACCGCAGCACCGCCCAGCGGCAGGTGGACGACGCCTTTCAAGCCTTGGTAACGCTGACCAATCGGGACTACAACGCCTTGCAGGGCGTGGTGCATACATTGCCAGTGTTGCCCCCGTTGCCCAACGATGCGCGCGCCTGGGTAGACACCGCGACCCAACAGAACCTGCAACTGCTGGCCAGCAACTTCGCGGTGGAAGCTGCCGAGCAAACCCTGCGCCAACGCAAGGCCGGGCATGCCCCGACGCTGGATGCCATTGCCCAGTACGAAAAAGGCGACAACGATAATTTCCAGCTGAGCAACCCAACCGGCATAAACGGCCTCAGCTACGGCGGCGACGTAGAGCGACGCACCATTGGCCTGCGCCTGGACATCCCGCTCTACAGCGGCGGCCTGACCAGCTCCCAGGTGCGCGAGGCCTACCAGCGCTTCAGCCAAAGCGGCTACCGCCGTGAAGGCTTGCGCCGGCAAGTGGTGGAAGACACCCGCAACCTGCACCGGGCGGTCAATACCGATGTGGAGCTGGTGCAGGCACGTCACCAGTCGATCATTTCCAACCAGAGCGCTGTTGAGGCGACTGAAATCGGCTACCAGGTGGGCACCCGCAACATCGTGGACGTGCTGGATGCTCAGCGGCAGTTGTATGCCTCGGTACGGGACTACAACAACAGCCGTTATGACTACATCCTGGATAACCTACGGCTCAAGCAAGCCGCCGGTACGCTCAGCCCTCAGGACTTGCAAGACCTTGGGCAATACCTGAAGCCGGATTACAACCCGGATAAGGACTTCCTCCCCCCGGACCTGGAGCGCCAGGCCAAGGCGTTGTTAACGCCCAAGAAATAATGAGGGCGCGGCTTTAAACGTTAGGCGCGCTGTAGAGCGCTTCTTCCATACAGGCGGCTCAATGCCTCAAGCAGCCGCCCTAGCGCACCCTGATTAGCTCTCATCACACTCAGGCCAGCTGCGCCCACGCGGCAGGCCTCTTGAGGTAGCTCAATCAGGTGGCGCACGTTATCAGCAAGGCCACCGGCGTTATCAACTACGGTCAGTGCATGGGCGTCCCGCAGCCGCTCGGCAATCTCCTGGAAATTGAACAGGTGAGGGCCGCTGAGCACAGGCTTGCTCAGCGCGGCAGGCTCAAGCAGGTTATGGCCGCCGTTGGGTACCAGGCTCCCGCCAACGAAGGCGATATCGGCAACCCCATACAGCAACAGCAATTCGCCCATGGTGTCGCCCAGCACCACCTGCGTCGCGGCGGTGACCGGGGCGCCGGTGGCACGGCTTGCCAGGGTCAGGCCTGCCTGGGCAATGGCGGTGCCCACTTCAGCGAAGCGTTCGGGGTGGCGTGGCACCAGGATCAACAAAGCATCGCTGTGGGTGCGCAATAACTGCTGGTGGGCGGCCAGTACGATCTCGTCCTCCCCCTGGTGTGTACTGGCCGCAATCCACACGGGGCGGTCAAGGGCTTGCCAATGCTGCCGCAAATGCCGGGCGCGCGCTGGCAGGTCGGGGTCGGGGGCCAGGTCGAACTTGATCGAGCCGGTCACCGTTAACGTATCGGGCCGTGCGCCCAGGCTTCGGAAGCGCTCGGCTTCAGCTTCGGTCTGGACCGCTAGCAGGCTCATCTGCTCAAGCATCGGGCCGGTGAGCCCAGCGAAGCGGGCATAGCCCTTGGCCGAGCGAGCGGACAGGCGGCCGTTGGCCAAGGCCAAGGGAATACGCCGCTGCGCGCACTGGTTCACCAGATTGGGCCACAGCTCGGTTTCCATGACGATGCCCAAGCGTGGGCGCACGTGGTCCAAAAAGCGCCCCATGGCCCACGGCAGGTCATACGGCAGGTAGCAATGCTGGACGCGCGGGTTATTAGCAAACAATGCCTGAATGCGCTCCGACCCGGTTGGCGTCATGCAAGTGAGCGTGATGGTCACCTGTGGATAGCGCTCCAGCAGGGCGCGAACCAAGGGCGCGGCGGCGATACTCTCCCCCACCGACACGGCGTGAACCCAAATACCACCGGGCACCATCGGCGGCAACCCCTTGGCAAAGCGCTCTCCGACGCGCTGCGAATAGGCGGGCGCCTTGCGAGCACGCAGCCACAGACGTGCCGCGATCAACGGCAACCCCAGGTGAAACAAGGCGGTATAAAGCGTTCTATTCATGGCGCGCGAGTGTACCGCAAGTGGGCAAGTGTGGCGTGAGGCTTGCGCAGACGCCCCACTAGACACCTGCAACACGTACCGCTTTCTGCCCGTGTCGCCTACACTGGCCCCCCGAATGCCCCTTTGATAACCGAAGGGAATACAAGGATTTTGCATGAACGCCTACTACTACCTTGCAATCGCCATCTGCGCAGAAGTGATCGCGACCGCGTCGATGAAAGCCGTCAAAGGCTTCAGCACGCCTATCCCGTTGATCCTGGTAGTAGTGGGCTACACCACGGCCCTGTTCCTGCTGACCCTGGTGGTGCGCACGATCCCCGTGGGCGTGGCCTATGCCATCTGGGCGGGGCTGGGCATCGTGATGGTCAGCATCGCGGCACTGTTTATTTACGGGCAACGCCTGGACCTGCCCGCCGTGCTAGGCATGGGGCTGATCGTGGCAGGTGTGGTGGTGATCCAGCTGTTCTCCCGTACCGCCGGCCACTGATCGCGGGGCAGGCAGGTATACTGCGGGCCTGTTTGCGTTTTGAGGTAGCCCATGTCGTCCCCTCTCTCCACTGATGTACTGATTGTCGGCGCTGGCGTTGCCGGCCTTTGGCTCAATGCGCGCTTGCGCCGCGCAGGCTGGTCCACCCTGCTGGTGGAGCAGGGTTGTCTGGGCGGTGGGCAAACGCTCAAATCCCAAGGCATCATCCACGGCGGCGCCAAGTACGCCCTGCATGGCGCGCTGACCGGCGCGTCCGAGGCCATTGCGGACATGCCGCGGCGCTGGCGTGAAGCCTTGGCAGGCACCGGCGAACTCGATCTAAGCGGTGTACACCTGCTTTCTGAGGCTCATTACCTGTGGTCTCCGGGCACCTTGGCGGGCAACCTCACCAGCTTTTTTGCCAGCAAGGCCGTGCGCGGGCGGGTAGACGCGGTAAAAGGCGATCAACTTCCCCCGGCGCTGCAAGACCCTCGCTTCAAGGGCAAGGTGTATCGCCTGGCCGAGCTGGTGGTAGACGTACCGAGCCTGATCGCACGCTTGGCCGAATTGGCCGAGGGCAGCCTGATGGCCGCGCAAACCGTAGCGCCACTGCGCGAAAACGGCCACGTTGCAGGCCTGTACGTCGATGGCCGTGAGGTACGGGCACAACGGGTGGTGCTCAGCGCCGGGGCGGGCAACGAAGCCTTGCTCGCTGCGCTCGGCATTCCTCACCCGGCCATGCAGCGGCGGCCCTTGCACATGGTCATGGCCAAAGGCGCGGCCCTCAAGCCGCTGTACGCTCACTGCCTGGGCGGCGGCCCCAAGCCTCGCATGACCGTGACCAGCCACCCTGCTCCTGACGGTCAATGGGTGTGGTACCTGGGTGGCGAGCTGGCGGAAGCCGCCGGTGTGGCCCGCAGCGAGGCCGAGCAGATTGTCGCCGCCCGCCATGAAGTAAGCCAACTGCTCCCCTGGGTGGACCTGTCACAGGTGCAGTGGGCCACCCTGCGGGTAGACCGCGCCGAGCCTGCCCAGTCGGGCTTGGTACGCCCAGACAACGCCTTCCTGGCCAATGACCCGCCGCTGCTGGTGGGGTGGCCTACCAAGCTTGCGCTGGCGCCGGATTTCGCCGACCGGGTAATCGCCAGCCTGGCCGACGCCGGGTTGCAGCCTGGCGCCTTCGCCCCGTTGCCGGCCCTACCCCGCCCCCCCCTGGGCAAACCGGCCTGGGAGGCGATGCCATGAGCCTGCCCTCCTTGCAGGGCCTACACCGGCCCTTGGGCCAGACCGGCCTGATGGTGTCGCCCTTGGGCTTGGGCACTGTAAAGCTGGGCCGCGACCAGGGGGTGAAGTACCCCAATGGCTTCACCATCCCCGACGACCAGCAGGCCGAGGCGCTGCTGCGGCAGGCTCGACAGTTGGGTATCAACCTGATCGACACAGCGCCCGCCTACGGGCAGAGCGAAGCCCGACTGGGGCCATTGCTGCGCGGCCAACGGGACCAGTGGGTCATCGTTAGCAAGGTGGGTGAGGAATTCGAACACAATCAGTCACGTTTTGACTTCAGCGCCCAGCACACGCGCTTTTCCGTGGAGCGTAGCCTGCGCCGCCTGGAAACCGACTGCATCGACCTTGTACTTGTGCATTCAGATGGCAACGACCTGCATATTCTTGAACACACGGCGGTGTATGAAACCCTGGCTCGCCTCAAGGAAGAAGGTAAGTTGCGCGCCTATGGGTTTTCTGGAAAAACCGTGGAAGGTGGTCTTAAGGCGCTGGAGCATGGCGACTGTGCCATGGTTACCTTCAATCTGAACGAACAGGCGGAGCGGCCGGTCATTGAATACGCAGCGTCAGCAGGCAAGGGCGTATTGATCAAAAAAGCACTGGCCAGCGGCCATGTGTGCCTGACACCTGGGGTAGACCCCGTCAAGGCCAGCTTCGAAGCACTGTTTGCCCAGCCTGGCGTGACCGCTGCAATCGTAGGCACTATCAATCCCGTGCACTTGGCCCATAACGTGGCCACCGCCGCCGCTGCCTTGCGTACACGCTAAGGGCACGGCGGCCTTAATAAGGGAATCCAAATGCCGCGCACCCTTCGACGCAGCAACCCAGGCAACTTCAAAACCATGACCCTGGCCGTGGAAGCAAGCCCCGAAGGGCTGTCCTATCGGGGCATCGGGATGCCGATCAACTTCAGCCAAACGCTTGAAAAACGCCAGCCTATCGAAGTGGCCGACCCCGAGCGGTTCAGCTTGGAGCTGGCGAACCTGGGTGTATCCGTGCGCCTTACCCTCGTGTGGCAAGGGCGCAGCTATTGGGTATTGGTGCGCCAGCAGCGGGTGGACCGCGGCGACGTAGTACTCAAGCTGGTATCCGGGTACGTGCCGGCCCATGAGCTGAACCTTCCCTTGCACACCGCCGTGCAAGAGGTGGCTGAAGAGTGCCTGCTCGAAACACCCGAAGGCTGGTTGAACGGGCGCTTCAAGGACACCTGGCTTCCAGAGACGTACAGCGGCGCGTTGCGTTACCGGGAAAACGCTTCCTTTATCCTGCGGCCGGACACCGGTGAAGCCCTGCCGGTCAGCAGCGGTAGCCTGACCTTGATCGAACGGCCCCGCGCCTATGTGCATTTGCCCACGGCCTCGCTGCAAGTGGTGTACGACTTGCGCCTGGAAGTGCCCAAGGAAGCACGTGACCTTAGCCTGTACCACGTGGATGAGTGCCTGGAGAAAGGCGAGTTGGTCACACGGCTGCGCCGCAGCCATCCCGACCTGTACTTGATCCCCCTGAAAAACGGCGCACCGCTGGCCGAGCTGTATACCTTGCGCAAAGGCAAGCTGATACCCGCGCCTACCCGAGGGCTGTACCTGGCCGAACACTTTGGGCGACAGGAGGGCTGGATAGTGCGCGAGGAGCGAGTACGTTGGCGCGAATGGCTGTCACGTCAGGGCATCAGCGCACCGCTCAAGCCCAAAGGCCGAATCGGCCGCATCACCACACGCGCCAAGGCACTGTTACGCCTGGCCCGGAAAGGCCGTAACGACAACACGGCGTGATCGGGTCCCCGTCGGGTTCCCGAGCGGCTTAACGGTTGCGGATTTTTTCCACGATTGAAGTAGTGGAGCTGTTGGGTACTAGGCTCAGCACCTCTACCTCACCCCCGTAGCCACTGACGATGTCGGCCCCTACCACTTGGTCCACGCCGTAGTCCCCGCCTTTTACCAGCACGTCGGGCTTCAGATAACGCAGCAAGGCCTCTGGGGTGTCCTCAGTGAAGCTCACTACCCAGTCTACGGCGCCCAGGCCAGCGAGTACCGCCATACGGCGGTCAACGCTGTTGATCGGCCGGCCCGGCCCCTTGAGCCGGGACACGGATGCATCGTCATTGACCGCTACAATCAGCCTGTCGCCCCGGCTTCGAGCTTGTTCGAGGTAAGTCACGTGACCGGCATGAAGGATATCGAAACACCCATTGGTGAAAACGATTTTTTCTTGATGGGCACGGGCGTCGTCCACTGCCAACAGCAGTTGTTCGAGGGTCAGTACGCCACGCTCAGAGCCTTGCTCGCGGGAAATAGCCCGGCGCAACTCAGGTGCGCTGATCGCCGCCGTACCCAGTTTCCCCACCACGATGCCCGCCGCCAGGTTGGCCAGGGCCACAGCCTGAGGCAAGGCCTCCCCAGCCGCGATGGCAGCCGCCAGGGTGGAAATCACGGTATCACCCGCGCCGGTCACATCGAACACCTCACGCGCCCGTGCCGGCAGGTGCAGCGCCGGATGATCGGCACGTAGGAGGGTCATGCCATGCTCTCCACGGGTGACCAGCAGTGCGCCCAAGTCCAGTTCGCGCATCAGGGTAGCGCCCTTGGCTACAAGGTCAGCCTCGTCCAGGCAGCGCCCTACGATGGCTTCGAATTCGCTCAGGTTGGGGGTAATCAGGCTGGCACCACGGTACCGATTGAAATCTTTGCCCTTGGGGTCGGCCAGTACCGGAATGTTACGCTCACGAGCAGCGCCGATCAGGGCCTGATGATCTTGCAGCGCGCCTTTGCCGTAGTCCGACAGCACTAGCACTTTCACACCCGCCAGCATTGCCTCTACATCGCCCTTCATCTGCTGTGCGTCGGTGGCGAACGGCTCTTCGAAATCGATACGCAGCAATTGCTGGTGGCGGCTCATCACGCGCAATTTAACAATGGTTGGCTGATGCGCAATGCGCTGGAACCGCGCGTTTACCTTGGCAGCCTGAAGGCTGGCGCACAGGCTTTCGCCCGCCTCATCTTCGCCGATCACGCCTATGAGCGACGCCGGTGCGCCCAGAGCAGCGATGTTCAGCGCCACGTTGGCGGCACCGCCTGGACGGTCCTCTATCTGGTCTACCCGCACCACCGGCACCGGTGCTTCGGGCGAGATCCGCGATGTGCCGCCGTGCCAATAGCGGTCGAGCATCACATCACCGACCACCAGTACAGGTGCTTGATCGAAACGCGGCATCGACAACTTCATGGCCCAACCCATCTACCAATTAACAAAGGCGGCGATAGTAACACAGGCAGCAGAATGGGCTGGAAGCAGTACCCAATAGTGCCGGCAATGGACGCATAAGCCCAGGCATTGGCCCCAGGCGCCGCGTGCGTCTCAGGAGCGACGGCGCTCAAGCCACGTCATGAATTCGGCCTTGGGCTGGAAGAAGCGATTCTCACGCTTGCCCATTCCCGAGGTCGGCGAAAAGGACTCTTCTACCCTGCTGCCGTCAATCCGGATCCTCGATGCGCGGGTAGGCAGAACGCGAACGCGTGCCTTCGACTGCTGCAGCACAAACTTCAAGAGCCGCTCGGAGTGAAGCTTACGGCCGGTAGCTTCGCAAAACGCGAACACCTGCTCGATCCGCTTGCCATAGTGCCGATAGATGTCGCGCCCACAGATTGCGAAGCGATCGTTCAACCCACCCCACCACTGCCACTCCGGAATATAGACATGGCGCCCGTGCGCCTGGGTGAAGGGATAAGCCGGCAGGGGGTCATGATAGAGCAGGTCTGGCCTCGCGAAGACGACAAAATCTGGTTCCCACTGCTCCACCTGCTCCGTCACGGCCCTGAGGGAATTAAGCTGGTAAACCAGGTTACGTAGCGACGCATGCTGATCCTCCCAAGTGTCGCCAAGCGCTTTGATACGCTCGAAATCCCAACGCTCCAACACCCCTTCGTTGCTCGCCAACGTACCGGTCATCCCCTCAAATACGGCGTAATTGTCCTCAGCCAGGGCGCCGCTTTCTCCGGAACGCTCATTGTGGACATGAGCAACTTTGTACAAATGATAGAAGCATTTCACCTCGCAGCCTGCCGGCAGCGCGCCAATAATATTGGTGTTGATCGAAGGGAAGCATTGCTCCGAGTGCCGGGGAATTCCAAAAAACGCTACAGCGACTTTCAACACCGCTCTCCCTCAGGGTCGGCCACGGCCGGTAAATGATCAGCGAAAATCACGCGTGAGTGTTTTCCACCAACGTACCAGGGCGCTGTCAACGCGCTTGCGCAGCGGTACGGTTTGAATATCGGCCTCTGATAACCATTCGCGCTCGTATTGCCAGGCATGACCGCCCCATAGCTTGCCTGCACCGTTAGCAAAGCCCAACGCCAGTAGCTGATACCGATAACCCAGTTGCTGGCGCAAGGTGTCTAGCACAACCAGCGTATTGAAGCCCGTAGAGGGCCCCACGAAGCGTTTACCGTCAGCCCTGGCCATGGGGTAGTGCCACAGCGCCGGGAGCGGAATTCGCTCCCGTAATAGCATCACGCCAGGTACGGCGGACATAGGCGTCGCGCATCCCACGAGCAGGGTGAAGCATCGAGGTCGGCGCTGCTCCAGCGTACGCTGTAGCTCGGGGCGGTAAGGTAAGCCGAAAAAATAGCGATCCGGGGCATTGAAGCCGTGGACGAAGAGGTTTGCGGGGCCTTCAGGGATAAGCTCGTACTTGGTGCACGTGTTAAACGACACTACGAGGTCATCTTCGGTAAGGCTGAGCGCTTCAATATCGGCAGCGCTGATGGCCGGATTATTGGCAATCAGAATCACCCGGCGCGCCATGGCCAAGCAATCCGCAAGGGCTGGCGGCAAGGCTGCGATGATGTCCTGATCACCACCTGGCAGTGCTGTCAGGTCCATGGGCATGGGGTCAGCGCGGCGCTCGCTCACAACCCCGCCACCTTCATCCCATACCGCAACTTTACCCACGCCCGTAATAAGGCCGAAGGCGGCGTGCAGGGCCGTAGCGGTGCTTCGATCTCGCGGGCCAGGTCCTGCCCTACCTTGGAAAAAGCGTAGCGGCTTTCAGCGAACGCCTGGCCATTGCGGGCAATGCGCTGGGCCAGCGCAGGGTCGTCGCGCAACCGTTGCAACTTGGCGATAGCGTCTTCTTCGGAGCTGTAGAACACCACGTTGTGCATGTCCTCGAAGCCCAGCAAGCGGTCCTCTTCGCCCTGGCTCCAGGCTAACAGCACGCACCCGCAGGCCATGGCTTCGAAGTTCTTGATCATGAACTCCCCCATACCGATATCTGCGCTGACGAAGATTTCGATACGGTTGAGCATCTGCAGGTACTCGGCCCCTGAAGCGGTGCGCGTCACCAACATACCGGTGCGTGCCGCCAAGGCCGTAAGCAGCGCTTTACGCTGGGCATACTCCGTGCTTTTCAGGCTGCCCAGGAAACCTACCGGAATGTCCCGTGGCTGTTCGAGGTTGTGCAGCATGGCCTCGTCGTAACCCTTGGACACGAACACGGCGTCGATGCCTTCCTGCTGAAGCTTGCGGGCGATCACCGCCCCTGAGACCAAGGCACGGCACCAGGGCAACTGGCGGTACAAGCGCGAATACATGCCTTTGTATTTGCTGCCGTCCATGTAGTTTTGGTAAGCGTCGTGTTCGATGAAGACCAACCCCGGTATGCACTTGAGCACGCTTAATTGGCGCGCTATGCGCTTGACGCGGAAGAACAGTACGACACGGTCGAACGCCTGGTAATCGACAGAGGCCAGGAAGCTACCCAGGTTCATCTGCTGCTGTTTGTTAAGCCGATGAACCGTGCAGGCCTGGCAATGCTGCTGGAGGATCTGGTACAGGCGGTCCAGAATGACGCGCTGCTCATCCATTACCAAAAGCATGACTTTCATGTCGGTTCTTTACCTCACGGAAACGGGCCAGTGGTGGCCGTGCAAATGGCTGCGGAGTCTAGCACAGCAGGCCGGTGGGCCCAGGGCGTGCAGGTTATAACCGCTTCACCCAAAACAGCTCATGCCGCCGCACCGCCTTGCGGAAAAACTCGTCTTCTCCAGTGCGTGGCCAACGGCGCCCCGCAAGGCATCGCTGTATCCAGCGCCGTACCCTGCGTTTCCACGCGAGTGGCCCTTGCAGGTCATGTTGCAGCCCAAGCGCCATGGCTTTGTCTAGCTGAAGGGAGGCCGGTACCACAGGGCTCCATAGCGCATAGGCCGGGAGTGGTTCGATGGCAGGTGGCAACGCAATGCCATACCCCGCAGGCCCCATGGGCCAGCGGTCGTTGTCATGTAGATGGTTGGCATAGAACAGCGCATACGTGGGCTTCCAGGTACTGACGCGCAGGGCCTCGAACACCGCCTGGGTGCTTGCCATATGGTCGGCGTGAGGGTCCAGTTCCGGATGGGGCAGCACGATGATTTCAGGTTCAAAATGTGCCAGCAGCGCTGCGAGGTCCGCCACCAGATTAGCCCAGGTAGGCTGGCCATCCTGGTCTCCCGGTAGCAGCAACGGGTTATGGCTACGGGCCAAGCGTATGTCTGCCTCACCGGAGGCCATGGACCCGAACGCGGTCTCGGGCGCCGCCGCCATGGCGGGCAACCGAAGGCAGTAATAACCTAATTGAACACAGCGAGTTTGCGGCACCCCACCCCAGAGAGGCGCCGCCAGGCTGTCCCACGTACGCAGGCGCCCCTTGAGCTGTGCAGCCTGTTGCGCCGACAACCCCAAGGCCTCGTAGGCCTCGGCTTCGATCTCGCCTTGGGTCAGGGTGACCAGGCTGACGTCATCGCATCGCTGGTATTGAGCAAAGGCTGCCAGCTCCGCATCATCGGCATGGGGCGCCACGATCATCATGCGGTGGCGGGTGAAGTCCGGGTTGTTCATGACAAACAAACGGGCCTGTCGCCCCAGGCGACAATGCTGCCCAGCCACCTGCAGGTGGCCTGCGACCAGGGTGTCGCGCTGCCCTGACAGGTTGAGGTAACGCACACCGCGCACCCCGCGCTCGAAATCCTGACGGTCATCGCCAATGCGCACCCAAGGGTCGAACAGCCGGCCCATCAGGCTACTGCGCAGGCTGACCTCAAGCACCAGGGTGTCCCCTGTTGGCAAAGGCCCTTCCAGCGCCAGCGGCGTGCCCTCGGCAATGCTCAGGGCGATCGGGCTGACCTCCGGCGGAAAGGCATGACGGTAATCATCGGTAGGCCGGTAGAACAAGTGGTCGGCGAACCAGGCCTCGTGCGCTACCCAGGCCAACAGGATGAACGCCAGCGCTGCCCAGGGGCTGAGCAGTGCGCCAACGCCAAGGGTGACCACCACAAGCCCTACAAGGGCCAGGCGCTTACGCTTGCGGTGGGCCTTCAACAATAACTGCTTACGTTTAGCCATGGCTCAGGTCTCGAACACCGGTACGCTATGGCACCAGCGGTCTTTGTATTCGCGGTCGCCCCGCCCAAAGGAGTAGCGCAGTGTCTTTTCCAGGCTTCGGGCACGCTCCCACTCCTGCTGAGTGTTCAGGAAGCTCAGTACGCTGCCAGGGCTGAAGGCCCGGCTTTGCGGGTCTACGCCGCCGTTGACGTATTCCACCGACACCCAGCCTGGGCTCTCTACCCGGTACAGCACCTGTACGGCCACGGGCGCGCCTTCCAGGCAAATCACCGACCCCGTCATGAACTCGGCAAGCAGGCCAAACACCTCGGCCAATCGCTCGCCGCCTGGCGCAGGAAAGCCCCACCGCCGCTGGAACAGGTCTTTGTAAACAGTGGCCAGGGCATCTGCACTGAAGCTGGCCACAGAGCGAGCCTCACCTCCGGCGTCTTCAAGCAGGCGCAATTCGCGTCGCTGGTTGTAGCGAAACTTCTTGGAGTACTCCTCCGGTGCGCGTGCCATGGCCAGGGTCTCGGGCTGAGCGCGCAAGGTAGTGACGGTGCCTTGGTTCAGGGCAGAGAGGTAGCGGCCCTTCAACCGTACCGGCACCTTTGCTTCAGGCGCCACCGGCAGGATGACCTCGGCATTGCCCAAGTCGAAGACGCCCCGCTTGCGCTCCTTTTTCAGCGCCTCTTTACTTAGCGCCAGGTAACGGCCCCAGCATGGCACTGCCGCCACCCACTGGCCGTTCTGCCGATACCCCAGGTAGCGCGGCGCGATGCCCGCCACTGCCGACAGCCGGGCCACGAAGGCCGGGTGGGTTGCCACGCTGCCACCGAACGCAGCCCACACCTGGGCGTAGGCCTGCGCGTCGATTTCTTCCCAGTCGCGCTCCCGCCATGCACGCGACAGCCTTAGCACGGCTCGCCTTCCGCATCTGGGGTGGCGTCGCTTTTCTCGAACTGCCGGGCGTGGAGCCTGGCGTAATAGCCATTGAGCTCCAGCAATTGCGAATGCGTGCCACGCTCCACAATGCGGCCCTGGTCCATGACCAGGATCAGGTCAGCCTTTTCGATGGTGGACAAGCGGTGCGCGATCACCAGGGTGGTACGGTTTTTCATGACCTCGTCCAGCGCGGCCTGGATATGCCGCTCGGACTCCGTGTCCAGCGCAGAGGTGGCCTCATCGAGAATCAGCAAGGGTGCGTTTTTGAGCAAAGCGCGGGCAATGGCGAGCCGTTGGCGCTGGCCGCCAGACAGCAACACGCCATTTTCACCCACCAGGGTTTCGTAACCGTCTGGCATACGGTCGATAAATTCATCCGCATAGGCCGCAGCCGCCGCGCGCTTGATGTCTTCAAGCGGAGCACCGGCCAAGTCCCCATAGGCAATGTTGTTGGCGACGGTATCGTTGAACAGCGTGACCGCCTGGGTAACCAGCGCCGTGTGCCGGCGCAAGTTGCGCAGGCTGTAGTCCTGGATCTCAATGCCGTCGAGCAAGATCTGCCCTTCGCTGTGTTGATAGAAACGCGGCACCAGGCTGGCCAATGTAGATTTGCCACTGCCCGAGCGCCCTACCAGCGCCACCATTTGCCCTGCTTCGGCTACGAAACTGATGCCATCTAGCACGCGCCGGTCGCTGCCGGGGTACGTAAAGCCCAGGTCACGCACTTCGAGGCGCCCGCTGACCCGGTCTATTTCATAGCTGCCGTTGTCGACTTCGGGTGTTTCATCAAGCTGCTCGAAGATACTTTCAGCCCCTGCCACGCCCTTCTGGATCGTGGAGCTGACCTCCGATAACTGGCGGATAGGCTTGGGCAACAGCCCTGCCATGGTGATGTAGGCCACCAGGTCACCCGCAGACGAATCGCCGCGAAGGTACAACACCAGGAACATCACGATGGCCATGCCGGAATACGTCACCAACTGCAGCATGGGGGTATAGACCGCGCCGGTTTTGGTCATCTTCAGCTGGCGGTCGGTATTGCTCTGGGTTGCCTTTTGGAAGCGCGCCCGCTCGTAGGCCTCGCCGCCAAAGCTGCGCACGACTCGATAACCTTGAATGGTCTCGGACGTGACATGGGTAACGTCACCCATGGCAACCTGTACCTTCTTGCTTTGCTTGCGAAACTTCTTGCTGGTGCTGTTAACCATCACTGCAATCAACGGCAAGATCGCCAGCATCACCAGCGTGAGCTTCCAGTTCATCCACAGCAGCGACGCAAACAGAAAGACAACGGTCATGCCTTCCCGTATGACCACCTTGATGGCATCGGTGGCAGCGCCGGTTACCATGGTCACGTTGAATGTAATACGGGAAATCAGGTGCCCGGAGTTGTGGTTGTCGAAGTAACGGTTGGGCAATTCGAGCAGCTTGTTGAACAGCACGATCCGCAAATCCTGCACCAGCCCCAGGGAGACGCGTGCCAGAAAGAAGTTACCAATGTAGGAGCCCGCGCCCTGCCAGATCGCGATGATCACAATCATCAAGGGCACTGCCTGTAACAGCTGTAGATCGCCTAGCCAGGGGTTGCCAGGAAACAGCGCCGCCTCCGGGTTGGTTAGCCCATCCACGAAGTACTTGAGGATGTACGCCAGCATTGGCTGCGTAGAGGCAAAAATCAGGAAGCCCAGAATACTCAGCAAAAACAGACCTATATAGGGCCGCACGTACGTTAACAGGCGCAGGTAGATCTTGAGGGTGGACTGAGGCCCAGAGGTCGGATTACTCATGGTGTTCCGTGCAGAAAAAAGGGCCACTTTAGCACAGTCCACCCAGGCCATGAATGAAGCCAGCGGGCCAACCCGTGGCAACTCGGGTAAGATGTTCGACCCCTTTTCGAGGAGCATCGATGCAAGCGCTCAACCACTCAGCCTATCTGGCCCTGCGCGAAGGTGCGCGTGTGATCGAAGCCGACGGCTCCGGTGACAAGGTGCTGATACTGGCCGACGGCAGCATGCTGAAATTCTTCCGGCGCAAACGGTTAATCAGTTCCGCCCTGCTGTTTCCTTATGCCAAGCGCTTCGCCAGCAATGCCCGAGCCCTGCACCAGCGGCAGGTGCCCTGCCCTGACATCATCGCGGTGTACCGCATTGCGGCTATCGAGCGGGACGCGGTCCACTACCACCCGCTGGCCGGCCAGACCGTTCGCCAGCTGTTTGGCGACGAGACGCAGCCGGGGTTGCGCCACGAGCTAGGCCGCTTCGTTGCTCGCCTGCATGCCAAAGGGGTGTACTTTCGTTCCCTGCACCTAGGCAACGTGGTATTCACCCCGGAGCGTAACCTGGGGCTTATCGATATCGCTGACCTCAGCTGCCAACGCGGCCCGTTGCCGGTCAGCAAGCGGCTGCGCAACTTCCAGCACATGGTGCGGTACCAGAACGATCTGCAATGGCTAACAGGCGGCGATGGCGCACGGGCATTTCTAGAGGGGTACGGGCTGGAGTTGGGGGCAGCGGATGGCGCTCGTAAGCTGATGCCTCGCCTGGGTGCGTTGTTCAGCTAGCCCTTGTGGCTCAGCCTTTGAATAGCACGCGGGGTAATTTTCTGAAGTAGTCCCAGCGCAGCGCCTGAATCGGGCTGTACTTGAACGCCAGGCGGTAAAACCGCTTGGCTGAATGCCAGTCACCTGCCAGCACCGCTGCACGGAACAATGAAAGGTAGCGCTGGGCCTTGTACCGTGACTGCAATGGCTGGCACGCCGCCGGGAGCGACGCAAATACCTCATCGACGATGATCATCGCCGACACCTCTTCGTCTCGCAAATTACGCAGGCTATCGCAATGCTTGTGGATCTTGGCCGTCGGCTGAGGAACAGTTACCGTGCGCCCATTGACCAGCAAATAGGCAAATACCGGGATATCCTCACCTGCCCGGAGGTTCTCCAGGTATGGCCGCGCAAGTAGCAGGCTACGCCGGGCGACCATGCAGCTATGGGACATCACGATACGCTTTTGGAGCAAGTATTGCTGCGCCAAGGCCCGCTGCGAACCAGGGCACACGGGCGTTGCGAGCCTGAGCTTTTCGCGCATATCGGGGCCTACGGACAAATGCGCCCCCACGATCATCCCTGCATCCGGGGTGGCGCCTATGGCCTGTCTGAACACCTGTAACGCAGAAGGCGTAAGTTCATCGTCCGCATCCAGCGGCAGAATGAACTCGCCCCTCGCCGCGCGAATGCCTGCATTGCGCGCCGCGCCGGCCCCAGCGTTCGCCTGACGCATCACCTTGATTGCCGGCCATTGGTTAGCATACTGGGCGAGCAGCGCTGCAGTACCATCCCGCGAGCCATCGTCTACCACGATGACTTCGATATCATCCATCAACTGCGACGTGACAGAACCCAGCGCCCGAGGCAGGTAATGCGCGTAGTTGTACGTTGGTACAACCACGCTGATCAGGATGGCACTGGAACTCATTCAAGCCCCGCGGACTTCACCACCAGAATGTCTTCCATAATCAGGTACTGCAGGTCCGACCCGAAGAACATGTTCAGCGCATCGGTTGGCGAGCAGATCATCGGCTCGCCCCGGCGGTTAAGCGAGGTGTTGAGCGATACGCCGTTGCCCGTAAGGCCCTCCAGGGCCTTCATCATGTCGTAGTAGCGGGGGTTGTACTCACGCTTGAGCACCTGCGCCCGGGACGTGCCGTCCTCGTGCACCACTTCGGGTACGCGGGTTTTCCATTCCTCGGCCACTTCGAAAGTAAAGGTCATGAACGGGGCGGGGTGATCGACCTTGATCATCTGCGGCGCCACGGTATCGAGCATGGACGGGCAGAACGGGCGCCACCGCTCGCGGAACTTGATCTGGTGGTTGATACGGTCGGCCACCCCCGGCACGCTCGGGCAACCGATGATAGACCGGCCGCCCAAGGCGCGGGGGCCGAACTCCATGCGGCCCTGGAACCAGGCTACCGGGTTGCCTTCTACCATGATCTGGGCGATGCGCTGGGGCATGTCGCTGATCTGTTCCCAGGCAGGCTTGCTGGGGTGACGCGCGCAGGCGGCGATCACGTCTTCGTTGGAATACGAAGGCCCCAGGTACACGTGCTCCATTTTTTCTACCGGCACGCCACGGGCATGGGAAACGTAGGCCGCCGCGCCTACCGCTGTACCGGCATCCCCCGACGCGGGCTGTACGAACAGCTCTTTCACATCCGGGCGGGCGATGATTTTCTGGTTCAGCTTCACGTTCAGGGCGCAGCCGCCGGCGAACGCCAGCTTGCCCGTCTCCTTGAGCACATCACCCAGGTAATAATCGATCATTTGCAACGCAAGCTTTTCAAACAACGCCTGCATGCTGGCGGCATAGTGAATGTAGGGCTCGTCCGCGATATCGCCTTCGCGCTTGGGCCCTAGCCATTCGATCAGCTTGGGCGAGAAATAGAACCCTTTGCCCTTCTCTTTGTACCGGCGCAGGCCGATGACGTTGGCGTAGTCGGTGTTGATGACCAGCTCGCCGTTCTCGAAGCTGGCCAGGCGGGAGAAGTCATACTGGGTGGCATCGCCGTAAGGCGCCATGCCCATGACCTTGAACTCGCCATCGAGCATCTCGAAACCCAGGAACTCGGTAATCGCGCCGTACAGGCCGCCCAGGGAGTCCGGGTCGAAGAACTCCTTGAGCTTGTGGATCTTGCCGTTTTCGCCATAGCCGAAGAAGGTGGTGGCGTACTCGCCTTTCCCATCGATGCCCAGAATTGCGGTTTTTTCAGTAAAACCTGAGCAGTGATAAGCGCTGGAGGCGTGGGCCAGGTGGTGCTCGACAGGCTCGATCTTCACTTTTTTAGGATCGAAGCCGAGCTGCTCCAGGCACCAGACAATCTTGTTGCGGTAACGCTTGTAGCGACGGTTGCCCATGAGCAGCGCATCGAGTGCACGATCAGGGGCGTACCAATAGCGCTTGGCATAATGCCAACGTGCCTTGCCGAACAGGCTGATGGGCGCAAAGGGAATGGCGACCACATCGACATCAGCGGGCGTGATTCCCGCCTGCTCAAGACAGAACTTCGCCGACTCGTAGGGCATGCGGTTCTTGGCATGTTTATCCCGCACGAAGCGTTCTTCTTCGGCCGCCGCGACCAGCTTGCCGTCGATATATAACGCAGCGGAGGGATCGTGGCTGAGGGCGCCGGACAGCCCGAGAATCGTCAATGCCAAGGTCAGGGCCTCTGTGTACTCAATACGCGCCCAGGCGGGCGTCACTATTGGTGTTAATCGAAAACGCGCGAGTATAACCCAACCATCAGCGCCTCAATACCTATGCACGCCCACGCACCGATTAGAAGCTTCAGGCTGCGCTCTTTTCGAAGGAGCCGCCCATGACCGAAGTCGACCCGCTGTCCCGTCTCAACACCTTGGACGCCGCGCTCAAGGAGGGTTTGCGACACGTGCCCACGTTGCTGTCCACCATCGATCAGCGCTACCGCGACGCCCTGCTCAGCCCACTGGTAGAGGTGCCGCTGGACCAGCTGTATCTGAATCAGGCGCCCCTGACGCATTGGCTGTGTGCCCTGGCCCTTGGCGAGCCGTTGCCGGAAGGCCCTGTACAGCAGCTTACCGCTGAGGGTTTCACGCCAGTAAATGAAGACGACAACTACCAGGCACGGCGCTTTCTAAGGCAAAGCGGCACCGACCTGCTGCGCTTGCACCTGGACTGGCTCAGGCGGTTCTGGGCCTTCGCCACGGTGGGCGAGCAGCCTGCCCGGCAGTGGCTGAAGAACCTCTGCCGTGAACACCTTCGCGCCCAGTCACACTTGCGCTACGCCGACGGTACACTTCCCGAAACGGCGAAGTTACAGATAGAGCGCCTGACCGACAGTGGCCCCGCGGGCGCTGCGCTGCCGTGGCAGGGAGCCGTGACGCTTCACAGTGGCCAGGCCAAATGGGTGATACCAGGGGCTTTTGTATTCAGTGAGCAGGATCCTCGCCACGCGCCCACCCTCCCCGTGCTGCTCTGCACATTGACCCAAGGGCTAGAGCCCTTCGAGTCCCTCCCTGCCCTGTATCAGGAGCTTGCCGAGCGGCTGGAGGACGACCGTCAAGGCGCCGCGCTGCTGGCTGCATTGGACCCTGAACGGCAGGACGCCTCGCTGCGTTGCGACAAGCTCACCTTCGAGCCGCTGACCGGTTCGTTGTTCGACGCGCTCCAGGTAAGCCTGGAACGCCGCCAGTTGGCAGCCGTGACACAGGCCTGGGCGCAAGCGAAGGCGCAGTTCGAACTGCGCGACCTGGATGCCGCCAGTGACACCCTTGCCAGCGCGGCCGCCCTCGACACCCTCATTTCCAGCCAAGGGCCGCGCCTGACACGGTACGTGAGGCTGCTGGAACGGGACATGCCTACCTGGATGGTCGGGCTGTCACAGGCGCAACGGCTCGAACTGGTGATAGCGATGCGGGCGCTGGGGCTGGCCACGGCCAATGCCATCGCGCCCGGCATTCCCTCACCCAGGCAATTCGCCAACTCCCAGTGGCTGCGACAGTACGCACGGGAGGAGCTCACTCGGTTACTGCGGGATCAGGGTATTTCGATGTCGCCGGATAACATCATGGTCACCGTGACGTCTGCCACGCCCAGCGGGCCTATCCTTCACCCCTTGAACCCCAGTAGCTCAATCCCGGCGCGCGTACCCGATCACGCCACGCCAACGATCGAACTCACCACCGTCACCCGCACGCTGGTGCAACTGGCCATAGAAAACATTTCCCCCCTGGACCGCGATTACCTGCTGACGGCACAGGTACGCGACAGCAGTGGCCAGCCGATCCCAGGCCTCACCGCGGGAACAGTGCGAAGGCTAGTACGCCAAGCCAATGTGGGTGGAAGCTATGGGCGGTACCTGCTCAGGCGCTTACGCTATGGGCCAGAAGCGCAGTGGCGACGGGAGCGCCACGCCAAGCTGCTGCGCGCAAAACTGCAGGTGGAGGCACTCAAGGCCTGGCATCGCGGCCAGCTGGGCGAAGGGCGCGACGGCTGGGAATGGGTCAATCAGGTACTGACCTACCCTGGGCACGCCAATAGGCCTCAGGTCGGCGCCCAGCGCATCGGCGTCTGGCAACTGATCATTCGTAATACGCCTGTGGAAGGGGTGTACCTGTTTGGCCCCGTCGATGCGCGCGCTGCGCAACCTGTCTTGCTCTACACACCTGAAAGCCCGGCCAGACAGAGCTGGCGCTGGTTCGCCAATCGCCAGACATTGACCCGAGAATGGCTTAACCAGGCAACATTCAAAGACTACATTCTTCAGCGCGTGGCCCTGGCCGAGCGCGAGCCTATCGGCAAATTGCTAGGCAAACCGGCCCTGGCTGCCTATATAGAGGCACGGCTGATTACCCATGACTTCTTCGACAATACCTACCGCTCTGAAACGCGACTGGTCATGGCCAATGCCGATGCCATGAGCGCCTCGAATCGAGAGCTTGATCTACAGGCCATTGCCGAACTGGCAGTGACCCTCACCGAAATCGTTTGCATGGTGCTGCCTGGCCGGATCGCCGGCGTGTTATCCCTTACCCGTGCAATCTGGTCACTGCTACAGGCCTGGAATGCCATCGGCGAAGAACCGGCCAGCGTGGTGCTGCTCCATGCGTTCGACGGCTATGCCAACCTGTACGAGGCTGCGGTCTCACTCTCCACGAGCCCCTTGATCGGCACCCTGACGCGGAGGCTCCCCCTTGGCGCGCCGGTGCCCCTGCATACCCATTACGCGATCAAGCACGAGCGCACCTACCTACGGTATCGACTGGCTACTGAATATGCCGAAGGGGTGTATGAAGGCCAAAAGGACACAGGCAGCTCGGGGTATTTCATCACTGACCGCGATGGGCGCCAGTACGAGGTACTCAATGATGGCGAGCACTGGCGAGTAGTGGATGCCCGCATGCCTCAGGCTTTGGTGAAGCCCATCGTGCGGCGCAACCGAGACGGTGATTGGGAAACCGTGGATGAGCTTCACTGGCGCGGCGTAACGCCGGACATCCCTTTATTGCTTCAGCAAGTGCGCCTGACTGATCCACCGCAAGGGGTTACGCCTGGGATGCCGACCCGCATCAATGGCCAGCACTACCTGCGCCTTGGTGATGCTGTGCTGGCGGTCCGGCCTAGCCTGTTACCGGGGCGGTATACCGTGCTGATTCCAGCCAGCCAGCGCCCCGAGGGTACCCTGACGGTGCTCTTGCGTCGCACACCCTCTGAGGGCTGGCAAGCCAAAGCCCGAACGTCCTCCATGAGCAGCGAATGGTTTGACCTCTGAGCCAAGGCACCCATGCCTACGCTTGCCTAGGTAAGGGGTTTAGGTAGGCGTTCATCCAATAGCTGATGCAACGCACTGGTCGCTGGCCAGTTGCGTAGGAAGCGGGCGCGATCGCGCGCATACGCTGGCGCGAAACCGGCCTGGCTGCCGTGCTGCTGCATGGCGTCCAGGTCGATCATCCACCACTGGCCCTGCTCCCAGAACAGGTTATGGGCCTTCAGGTCGCCATGGCTTATACGTTCGGCGATCAGCCTTGAAAACAGCATATCCAGCGCCTGCAGTTGAGGCTCCGGCACCTTCGCGTCGTCCACATGGGCACTGAAGCACTGCATCAGGTCCGGGCCCTGAAGGTGTTCGGTGACCAGGTAGGCCACACCGCGCAACCCTAAGGTTCGGGTTTCCAATACACCCAGCGGTTTGGGCGTCGCAATGCCCAGAAAGCGCAGCCGTTGTGCTTCGACCCATGAATGCCAGGCACGGCTAGGGCGCCAGAAACGCTTGAACCAGTGCCCCACTCCTTTGATGTTGTAGCGCTTGATGAGCAATACACGGTTGCTGACGGTGACCTGTGCCACCGTGGCCGCGCCGCCGGTTTTGTACATATGCCCCTGTTCGATCAGTGCATCGGCTTGAGCCAATACGGGCAAAATAGCCGCTTCCTCGTCGCGAGGCATGGCTTGCAACTTGGAAAGCCCACGCTCGACGCTGAACAGGCTGCAATCGCGACCGGCCTTGTTCAACAAATCGTGCAGGCGCCAATCACGCACTTTTGCAATGTGCTTTTCCAGGGCTTCAAGCGGCAGGGCGTGCTCGCTGTTGCTCAGCAGGTAGTACACCAGCAGTTCTTCGAGGAAGGGGTCGAATGCCTGTGGCAGCTGAGCGAAAAACACGCCCAGGTTTTTCAATACCGCGTCCCGGGACAATGGCTGCCCTGGCTGCTCTGCACGGACCCCACCGCCGTCTACCACGTACACCTGGCCGTTGTAGCGCAGCAAGTTGTCCAAGTGCAGATCCTCTTGCCAGAGGCCTTTAAGGTGTAGCCGAGCAATAACGTCAAGGGCCTCTGTCAGCACTTCCCGCTGGGCATCCGCCAGCACAGGCAGCGCCGCTACCTCGGCCCAGGCCGCAGCGAGACTTTGTGCGCCTTCGAGGAATTCGAACAGTAACCATCCGCCTTCACCCTCGCGCAGGCCCTCCGCCAGTAGCGTGGGCGTGGGCACGCCCTGAGTTGCCAGCGACCTGGCGCCGTCCCGCTCACGCTGAAACTGCCGAGCTGCACGCGGCCCCACCAGCAACTTGGCGAGCACAGCCCGGCCACGCCATACCGCAGCGCCTACATAACGCTGCCCTGGCAACACCCTGAGCAGCGTCAGCAATTGCAACTCAGCCGGCCCGGCGGCGTCCGCCAGCGGTAGCGTAAGGGGCAACGCAGGAGTACGCCCGATGCGCGCCAGTTGCTGCAAGTTCATCAACGTGCCTCCTTGTGGCGACGGCGAACAACCAGTTGCTCCAGCCAGTCGGTGACGGACCGGTCCATGGTCGGTACCTGCAGGTACGTGGCAAGGAACCCACGAATGTCGGCCTCGGACCACACCGTTGCCCGCCGCAGCAATGGCTCCAGATCGCGAACCCGATCACGCTGACCAAGCCAGGCCCGTCGGGTTTTTTCAAGGTCGATCAACCGCGCCTCGAAGCCCTCGCCTTGACGCTGCAGAAAAATATGCTTGGGGTAGAAGCAACCGTGTACTAACCCGGCTGCGTGCAACTGACGCGCTAACACGCCACAGGCCTGTAACAGGGCGGCCCGGCGTGCGGGTGCCAGCACGGGCCACTGGGCAAGCCAGGCCCCCAGCTCACTCCAGCCGTCCAGTGCCCGCGTCAGCAGCATCGCCTGCCACTGCCCCGCCTGACGGCGCTGGGCAAAGTAACTGGCTTCCAACGCAGGTACCGCTGCCTGGTGATAGAGGCGAATGTTGCGGAACTCGCGGGCAACCGTGGGCTCACCCAACGGGTGGCGCAGGCTGCGGATCAGGTAGTTGTCTTGACGCTTGAGGTAATAACCTTGGGTGCCCAGGTCCAGGCGGAACACTTGGCTCCAGCCGCCACGCCCCACGTTGGCCTCGTCCACGGCGGTGAGCGGCAGCGCCCACAGGGCGTCGAAGGCCGTCAAGCCATGACTGGCCAGCACAGCCTCATCGTGCGCCGCGATAAACGGGGTCATTCGCGGCCCTCGAAAAAATTGACGACGTGCCGGATACGTTTTTTATCCGAGGCATTGAGCCGTTGCCGACCCCGGTATTGCAGGTAGAACCGCAATCGCTGCGTAGCCGAGAGCTGGTACTTGGCCACTTTATCCAGGCAGGCCAAGTCTTTGATGATCCGGTAGCGGAGCATGAAGCCCCACCAGAACGCCCCGTTTGGGCAGTCAATGAGATAGACCACGCCTTCGGCATCTACCAGCAAGTTACGCCACTTCAAGTCGTTATGGGTGAAGTGGTGGTCGTGCAGGTTACGGGTATGGCGCGCGAGTTGCTGGCTGACATGGCTCACCCACTGCCGATCGCGCAGGCGAGGGTCCGCGTTGCGAACCAATAGCCACAGGTCTTCGCTGGCTGGCAGCTCACGGGTAATCATGGCACCACGCTCGAACGAGCCGTTTTCGCGTTCCAACCCAAAGCCCACCACCTGCGCGGTAGGTATGCCCCATTTGGCGAACCGTTTGAGGTTCTGCCATTCAGCCTTGACCCGAGGCTTGCCCAGATAGCGGCGCAGGCCCTTGCCTGCACTGATGTAGCGCTTTACGTAATAGGCCACGCCGTCGTGCATCACCCGCACCAGCTCGGACATAGGGTCTCGGGTGAGCTGTTCGCCTTTAAGCGCGAAGACCGCATCCAGGCTACCGAACACCCCCGCCAGATTTTCGTAGCCTGGGTCTAGATTCCAACCTGCCATCAGAGTGCATCCCCGTAACGCTGCTTGCGCGCGTACAACTGGCCCGCCTTGCGTTCAAGCGCTGCCAGCAGGGTGGCCTCGTCACGCAGGATCTGCCGCAGCGGGCGCTGGAAGTACACACGCAGGAACCGCAGCGTGTCACGCCGCGTAAGCCCGATATCCAAGGCTGAGAAATACAGCGCGGCCAAGTCCTTGTTCCGCCAGCGGGGGGTGATGCGAGCACGGGTGTGTGCCCGGTGCAGGTCAATCACCGACAAGCGGAAATCCTGCGGGTCAAACGCCCGGTCGGTGTGCAGTAGAAAATGACAGATGTAGCAGTCCCGGTGGTTGACACCCGCACGGTGCATGCCGCCGACCATCTCGGCAACGCGCTGGATCAACGCCCACTTGGTACGCGGGGCCGGCGGGTGACTGCGCCAGTCGAGGCTGTAGTCTTCCAGGCTGACCGTGGGGGCGAGTTCTTCCGTGACAATGAACGAATGTTGCGCGGCAGGGTTGGCGCCCCGCTCGCCATAGGCCACGGCCGTCATCGTTGGCACACCCACTTGATGCAAGCGCTCGATGGCAGTCCACTCTTGCCTTGCGCCCAGTACCGGGAGTTTGGCGCTGAACAGGTTTTTGAACACTTCCCCCCACCCGATACCCCGGTGGATCTTCACGAAGTAGCCCCGGCCTTCGACTTCGGTACGCAAGGTGCGCCGGCCTTCGAGTTCGCGGTACACCTGGCCCTGCAGGGCTTCTACCGCCTGGAAAGGGTCCTTGCCTGACCACAGGCGAGAGAAGGGCTCGGCCAGCATGACTTTCATGCGTCACGCTCCTGCAGAATCACATCCGCGGCGTGCTCGGGCATGCTGTAAAGGTCTGCCGTGTCGGCGAAGGCCAAGCCGTTGCGCGACCAGTGTGCGCGGCGCTCGTCGTCTTCCAGCACACGCTGAAGGCTGCGGTTGAGCGCGCTCTGATCGAAGGGCTCGGGAATCACCACGCCGGCGTCGGCCTTCTCGATATAGTGGGCATAGCCGCACACGGCCGTCACTACGACGGGCAGGCCGGCCACTACGGCTTCAAGCAGCACGGTGCCGGTGTTTTCGTTATAAGCCGGATGAATCAGCACATCGGCGCCCAGCAGGAACCGGGGTATGTCACTGCGACCCTTCATGAACCGGACATGCTCATTGAGGCCCAGGGTGGTGCTCTGCAACTGAAACACCTTCGGGTCATCCTGGCCTATCACGAACAGCCGCGTGCGCTGGCGCAGGGCCTCGGGGAGTGCCGCCAGCGCCTTGAGCGTACGGTCAACGCCCTTGGTCTTGAACCCGGAGCCTATCTGCACCAGTAAACGGTCCTCTTCGCCCAAGCCGAATTCCTCACGGAACGCGGCGCGCACATCTGCGGCATTGGCGGGTGCTCGGCGATCTTGTGAGATGCCCGGCGGCAGCAGGTGAAAACGCCCGGCAGGCGTACCGTAGTGCTTCACGAACAACGGCTGCTGCACTTCGGAGATCATCAGGATCTGCGTAGGCGCGCTAGGCGCGAACACCGCGCGCTCATAGTCGGCAAAGTGCCGGTAGCGTGCCCACCGTCGGTAAAGGGGGTTACGCAGCGTCTGGGCTTTGTCTTCGAAACAGCCATCGGCAGCGTAATACACGTCCAGCCCGGGCATTTTGTTGAAACCGATAAGCCTGTCTACCGGGCGGCGGGCGAGGTCCGCATTCATCCAGGCCGTGAGTTTTTCGTTTCGTCGATGGTTGAACAGCGCTTTAACGGGCGCCACCAGCACGTCGAAGCCTGCCGGCACCTCGCCCTCCCAGATCAGTGTGTACACCCGTATCTGGTGGCCCCGCCGCTGGCATTCAAGGGCAATGCGCATGAAGTCGCGCTGCAAGCCGCCGAATGGGAAGTATTTGTAGAGTACGAAAGCCAGTTGCATTAACGCAGGTCCTCGGCCAACAACAGTGCGCTCAGGCGTCCTGCCACTCGCTCCGGGTTCACGCGGGTGAAGCACAGTGGCCACTCACGCTTGATGTCGTGCCGGCGCAAGTCTTCAGGCGTCGGCGTGTACGTGCAGTTTTTCTGCAGGCAAGGCGCGCACGGCCAATCACTGGCCAGGTGTACCTGAGCCTGCCCATAGGCGCCCGTAAGGCCCGGATTGGTGGGGCCATAGACCGACAGCGTAGGCACATCCAACGCGGCGGCCAGATGGCCGAGCCCCGTATCCACGGCCACACAGGCCCGCGCCTTGATCAATACTTCGGCTACGCCAGCCAGGTTGAGCTTAGGCAAGACGGCGACATTACTCAGGCCTGCGGCTATGCGGTGAGCCCGGCGAAACTCCGCTTCGTTGCCCCAGGGCAGGCGCACGCCGATGTTGGCCAGGCCCAGCCGCTCGGCCAGTTCGCGCCAGTAGGCTTCTGGCCAATGCTTGCTGTCCCAGGTGGTGCCATGAAGAAACACCACAAAAGGTATGGCATGAGGCACCGCCAATTGCCGAGAGCGGTTAAGGCCATACTGCCCGAGGGTTTGCGGCAGGTCATAACCGAGCGCAAGTGCGAACAACTGGCGAACACGCTCTACCGCATGCTGCCCGCGCGCCACGCCCAACTGGCGGTCATAGAAGTGGGACGCAACGGGTTCACGAGCGGACGCTTTGTTCAAGCCGGCCACGGGCGCGTTCACGTAGCGGGTGAGCCAGGCGCTTTTGAACAGCCCCTGAGCGTCGATCACCAGGTCATAGGTGTGCTCACGCATCTGTTGCTTGAAGCGGCGCCATTCCCCACTTCTTACCGTCTGCCACAGGCTTTTGCGCCATCGGCGGATGGCCACGGGTATCACGCGGTCCACGGTCGGGTGCCAGGTGGGGAGCTCAGCGAAACCTTCTTCGACCACCCAGTCGAAGCGGATCCCCGGAATCGCCCGCGCTGCGTCGGTGAGCGCAGGAAACGTATGGATAATGTCGCCCAGGGAAGACGTCTTGATTAGCAATACCCGCACTTAGTCCGCCTCTGCCGTCAGGTGAACGGCCGTAGGCCCTTCCATGCCTTTGAGGGCATCCACCGCACGCTGGGGGTCAAGCTGGCGCAGGCAGTTATAGTGACCAAAGCGGCAGGTACGCTCAAAGCAGGGAGAGCAATCCAACCCCAGGCGCACCACGGCTACCTGCTCAGCCAGAGGCGGCGTGAAGGCCGGGGACGTTGAGCCGTAGATTGCCACCAGTGGCCGATTGAGCGCCGCCGCCACATGCATCAGGCCGGAATCATTGGACACCACCGCACCCGCGCACGACATCAAGTCAATGGCTTCGGCCAGGGAGGTGTCACCGCACAGATTGACCGCCTCTTCGCGCAGCCCAGGGATCAGGCGCTCGCGAATCGCTTCGGCCACGGGCTGGTCTTTTTTGGAACCGAACAGCCACACTTGCCAGCCTTGGCGGATACGGGCTTCGGCAACATCCGCGTAGTGCTCGGCAGGCCAGCGCTTGGATTCCCCAAACTCCGCCCCAGGGCACAGCGCCAATACGGGCTGATCGAGAGTAAGGCCAAAACGTGCCAGGGCCGCATCGCGGCTGGCTGGCTCGATGCGCAGACGGGGTTGCGGGTAGGGGGCAGGCAGCGCTTCGCCTGGCGCAAACGCCAGGGCCATGAACCGCTCGATCATTAAGGGGTAGCGGTTTTTATCCAGCACCCGCAGGTCGTTGAGCAGCCCGTAGCGAAACTCACCTTTCCAGCCGGTGCGCCGAGCGATGCCTGCGAAAAAAGGCACCAGCGCGGACTTGAGCGAGTTGGGCAGCACAATGGCTTGGTCGTACTGCCCCTTGAACGAGCGGCCTATCTTGCGACGCGTTGCCAGGTCGAATGCCCCATGGCCGAGCGGGAAGCTCAAGGCGCGGCGTACCTGGGGCATGCGTTCAAGCAGGGGCCGGCTCCACTCAGGGGCAAGCACGTCGATCTGGCAGTCGGGATGGCGGGCCTTCAGGCACTGAAACAGCGTCTGGGCCATCACCATATCGCCAACCCAACTCGGCCCGATGATCAGAATTCTCATGGGTATTCCGCAAACGATCGGGGAGGCCGGCGCCTCCCCTTGGATTTTCGTACAGGGCGTAACGGTTAACCTGGCGCGTGTTCCAGGTGCTTGCCCTCATGCCAACCCCAGTTCGGCCCATAGGCGCATGACTTCACGGCGCTCGGTCACGAACTGGTCACCGGCGATCACTACGGCCTGCTTTTGCAAGGCCCGTCGGTGTGTAACGGCGCGATACGCCTTGTAGGCCTCGCGCAAGAGGCTGGCATCGGCTTGGGCCATCAGGCCTGCCTGCTCCAGCCCTTCGAGAATACGGATATTGTCGGTGTAGCGCAGCAGCATGGGGTGTTCGTGCGACCACGCCAAGGCCGCGTATTGCACCATAAATTCAATATCGACGATACCTCCGGCGTCCTGCTTGATATCAAAGGGCGATTGCGCGTCGAAGGCCGTAGGGCCGCGGCCCGCCCCTGTCGCCCGAGTACCCAGGTTATCGCGCATCTTGGCACGCATCTGCGACACTTCCTGGCGCAGCAAGGGCAGGTCACGCTCACGCTGCAGCACGCTGGCACGAATACATTCAAAGGCGGTGGCGACATTGGGATCACCGACCAGTACCCGAGCACGTACCAAAGCCTGGTGCTCCCACGTCCAGGCTTCCTGCTGCTGGTAACGCTCGAATGCACTCAACGCGCTCACCAATAGCCCGGCCGCGCCGGAGGGGCGCAGGCGCATGTCCACGTCATACAACTGGCCGGAGTTTGTCTGAGCGGTTAGCAAATGAATAATGCGCTGGCCCAACCTCGTGAAAAACTGAGCACCGTCGATCGGCTTGGGGCCATCGGTCTCTGCCAGGCCATCCGCGTCATGGATGAATACCAGGTCCAGGTCCGAACCGTGCCCCAACTCAAGGCCACCCATCTTGCCGTACCCCAAAATCACGAACCCTGGGTCGCACGGCTGGCCATCGGCAGACGTGGGCGTGCCATGGCGGGCAACGCTCTGACGCCACGCCAGGGCCAGCACTTCGGCCAAAATGGCCTCGGCCAGCCAGGTGAGGTAATCGCTCACTTTCATCAGCGGCAGGGTGCCTGCGATCTCAGCAGCCGCCACGCGCAGGTTATGCGCCAACTTGAAGTGGCGCAGCGCCTCCATTTGCTGCTCGAGGTCGTCTTCCGGAATACGCGCCAGCCGCTCGCGCAGTTCGGCGGCCAGCTCTGGGGCCAACGGGGGATGAAACAGCCGTGCTTCATTGAGCAGCTCGTCCAGCAGCAAGGGGAAGCGGGTCATTTGCTCGGCGATCCACGGGCTGGCCGCGCACAAGGTAAGCAACTGGCGCAGCGCGCCTGGGTTTTCGGTCAGCAGCACCAGGTAGGCCGAGCGCCGGGCAACCGCCTCGACCAGTGGCAGCACCCGTTCCAGCACCAGGTCTGGCTCGGCATGCTCACTGGCCTGGGCCAACAGGCGAGGAATAAAGGCATCCAGCCGTTCACGCCCCATGCGCTGCATGGCCCGTAGCTGGTTGCTGCCGCGCAGGCTGGCCAAGCGCTCTAAGGCCTTGGCCGGGGCGACAAACCCTGACTCGCTCAGTTGCAGGCAGGCGGCTTCGTCGTCTTGGCGTTCTTCCCACAAAGGCAGCCATTCGGCGCCCACCACCACATCCCCGTCGCCTTCGTCTTCATCCGGGTCGGCGATGATGCCGCGAAAGTGCCAGTCGATACGCTCGCGCCATTGCGCCAACGCGGCGTGAAAGGCATCCCAGCCCTCAGCGCCCATCATGAAGGCCACGCGTGCCTGGTCCAGCGCCGTTTCAGGCAGCATCTGCGTCTGACGGTCACCAATGGCCTGAAGGGCATGCTCGGTATAGCGAAGGTATTCATAGCCTTCGCGTAGCTCGCTCACGGCGTCAGCCGGCAGGTAGGCCTGGCGCTCTAGCGTTGAAAGTACTTGGAGCAGGGGCCGTTGCTGCAAGCTGAGGTCACGGCCGCCGTGGATCAACTGGAAGGCCTGGGCAATGAACTCTACTTCTCGAATGCCGCCTGCCCCTAGCTTGATGTTGTCCGCCATGCCCTTGCGGCGCACTTCCTGCTGAATCAGCTGTTTCATGGTGCGCAGGGCTTCGATGGCGGAAAAATCCAGGTACCGGCGGTACACGAACGGCCTGAGCAGGTCGAGGAGTTGGGCACCGGCGGTTTGGTCGCCCGCCACCACCCGTGCCTTGATCATGGCGTACCGCTCCCAGTCACGGCCTTGGTCCTGGTAATACTGCTCCAGCGCATTGAAGCTGAGCACCAGCGCCCCCACCGACCCATAGGGCCGCAGGCGCATGTCCACGCGAAACACAAAGCCCTCGGCCGTGACCGGGTCCAGCGCCTTGATCAACCGTTGCCCAAGGCGGATAAAGAACGCCTGGTTGTCTTCCGAGCGCCGCGCGCCACGGGTTTCGCCGCCCTCGGGGTAGGCGAAAATAAGGTCGATGTCCGACGACAGGTTAAGCTCGCCCGCGCCCAGCTTGCCCATGCCCAGTACGATCAGTTGCTGAGGTGTGCCTGAGTGCCGGCCCGTCGGGGTGCCGAACGTCTGGCAGTGGCGGGCGTACAGCCACTGGTATGCCTCGTCGATACACGCATCGGCCAGGTCCGAGAGGTCCTGGCACGTGCCACGCAAGTCGGTCAGGCGCAGCAGGTCGCGCCAGATGATTCTTATTTGTTGACGGGTGCGCTGACGCCGTAACGCAGCGCCCAGTGCCTCTTCGCTCTCACATCCAGCAATCGAGGCCTGTACCTGCTGGCGCATCGTGCCCGGCGCGAAGTCACGCTCAAGCTCGCCGCTCTGGATTAGCGATGCCAACACGGCAGGGGCTCGCATCGTCTGCTCGAACACGAAGTCACTGGCGGCGCACACGTGAGCCAACGGGTCTTTATGTGGTGAGAGGGTTTGCTCAGCGCCGGGGCTCAACGCGGCAAAGGCTTCTTCTATGCGGGCAACACGGGATGTGGCAGTTACCTGCAGTACGTCGGGTAAGGGGATCAGCGCGGGACGGCTCATGGTCTATCCTTGAGGTCGCTTACACGCGGCCACGGCAGGCACGGGGAATACCGTGCGGGTGAACAAACGGCCCAACAAAGGTTGGAAATAGCTGAAACCCGTTCAATTTTGGCATTGGCCATCAAGGGTAACGGTTCCGATGCTCTTTTTTAATGTAGTGAAGGCGATAGACCCGCACGCCACTGCGGCACTTTGTCGCTAACCTCATGGGCTTTCCTGTTGTCCCCGGCACCGCGAAGCATGAAATGAATGCCGATTTGTAGTAAAACTACAGGACACCGGGCCCAACCGACCGGTGATCCAAGAATTCATGTCGTCTGCCCACAAGGCCAGTCGCAAAACTCAGGTCATCGATTCTGGTGGCCTTTCCGCCCTGGAGCAAGCCATGCAAGACCTCGATCCCGTCGAAACCCAGGAATGGCTGGACGCCCTGGAGTCGGTTCTCGACAAAGAAGGCGAAGACCGTGCTCACTACCTGATGACCCGCATGGGCGAATTGGCCACCCGCAGTGGTTCCCAACTCCCCTACGCCATTACTACGCCGTACCGCAACACTATTCCCGTGACCCACGAAGCGCGCATGCCTGGCGACCTGTTCATGGAACGCCGCATCCGCTCGCTGGTGCGCTGGAACGCGCTGGCCATGGTCGTTCGTACCAACCTCCGGGACCCGGACCTGGGCGGGCACATTTCCAGCTTCGCCTCAAGCGCGACGCTCTATGACATCGGCTTCAACTACTTCTTCCAGGCCCCGACCGACGAGCACGGCGGCGATCTGGTCTTCTTCCAGGGCCATGCCTCGCCAGGCGTCTATGCCCGTGCCTTCATGGAAGGGCGCATCAGCGAAGAGCAAATGGACAACTTCCGCCAGGAAGTAGACGGCCAAGGGCTGTCCTCCTACCCGCACCCCTGGCTGATGCCTGACTTCTGGCAATTCCCTACGGTATCGATGGGCCTGGGCCCGATCCAGGCGATCTACCAGGCCCGTTTCATGAAGTACCTCGAAGCGCGTGGCTATATCCCGGCCGGCAAGCAGAAAGTCTGGTGCTTCATGGGCGACGGAGAGTGCGACGAGCCCGAATCCCTGGGGGCTATCTCCCTGGCGGGCCGCGAGAAGCTCGATAACCTGATCTTTGTCATCAACTGCAACCTGCAGCGCCTCGACGGCCCAGTGCGCGGTAATGGCAAGATCATCCAGGAACTCGAAGGCGTGTTCCGTGGCGGCGGCTGGAATGTGAACAAGGTGGTATGGGGCCGTTTCTGGGACCCCCTGCTGGCCAAGGACACCCACGGTATCCTGCAACGCCGCATGGACGAAGTCATCGACGGCGAGTACCAGAACTACAAAGCCAAAGACGGCGCGTTCGTGCGCGAGCACTTCTTCAACTCGCCAGAACTCAAGGAAATGGTCAAAGACCTGTCCGATGACGAGATCTGGAAGCTGAACCGTGGCGGCCATGACCCCTACAAGGTATACGCGGCTTATCATGACGCGGTGAACAACGACAACGGTCAGCCTACCGTGGTCCTTGCCAAGACCATCAAGGGGTATGGCACCGGCGCCGGCGAAGCGAAAAACACGGCCCATAACACCAAAAAAGTGGACGTGGACAGCCTGCGCAAATTCCGTGACCGCTTCGACGTTCCGGTTCGCGACGAAGACCTCGAAAAGCTGCCGTTCTACAAGCCAGAGCCTGGCAGTGCCGAAGCCAAATACCTCAGCGAGCGCCGCGCCGCCTTGGGTGGTTTCGTACCACAACGCCGCGCCAAGAGCTTCAACGTCCCGGTGCCACCGCTAGATACCCTCAAGGCCATCCTCGATGGCTCGGGCGACCGCGAAATCTCCACCACCATGGCGTTCGTGCGCATCCTCACCCAACTGGTGAAGGACAAAGAGCTAGGCCATCGTATCGTCCCGATCATCCCGGACGAAGCACGTACCTTTGGCATGGAAGGCATGTTCCGCCAGCTTGGTATCTACTCGTCCGTAGGTCAGCTGTACGATCCCGTGGACAAAGATCAGGTAATGTTCTACCGCGAGGACAAGAAGGGCCAGATCCTCGAAGAAGGCATCAACGAGGCCGGCGCCATGTCGTCGTTCATTGCTGCCGGTACCGCGTACAGCACGCATAACCAGCCCATGCTGCCGTTCTACATCTTCTATTCGATGTTCGGCTTCCAGCGTATCGGTGACCTGGCCTGGGCCGCGGGTGACAGCCGTACCCGTGGCTTCCTTATAGGCGGCACCGCAGGCCGTACCACCCTGAACGGCGAAGGCCTGCAGCACGAGGACGGCCACAGCCACCTGATGGCCGCGACCATCCCGAACTGCCGCAGCTACGACCCTACCTATGGGTACGAGCTGGCTGTCATCATCCGTGAAGGCATGCGCCAGATGATGGAAGAGCAGCAGGACATCTTCTACTACATCACCGTGATGAACGAAGCCTACACCCAGCCTGCCCTGCCGGCCGGTGCTGAAGAGGGCATCGTCAAGGGCATGTACCTGCTCGAAGACGATACCCGTGAAGCGGCGCACCACGTGCAGCTGCTGGGCTCGGGCACCATCCTGCGGGAAGTGCGCGAAGCCGCGAAGATCCTGCGCGATGACTTCAACGTAGGTGCGGACGTGTGGAGCGTTACCAGCTTCAACGAACTGCGCCGTGATGGCCTGGCCGTAGAGCGTAGCAACCGCCTGCACCCTGGTCAGAAGCCTGAGCAGACCTACGTTGAGCAGTGCCTGACCGGCCGTAAGGGCCCGGTGATTGCTTCCACCGACTACATGAAGCTGTTTGCCGAGCAGATCCGTCAGTGGGTGCCGAGCAAGGAATTCAAGGTCCTGGGTACCGATGGTTTCGGTCGTAGTGACAGCCGCAAGAAGCTGCGCCACTTCTTCGAAGTAGACCGTCATTTCATTGTGCTCGCTGCCCTGGAAGCCTTGGCAGACCGTGGTGAAATCGAGCCCAAGGTCGTGGCCGAAGCCATTACCCGGTTCGGTATCAACCCTGACAAGCGCAACCCCCTGGACTGCTGAGGAGAACATTCGTGAGCGAGCTTATTCGCGTACCCGACATCGGCAGCGGTGAAGGGGAAGTTATCGAGATTCAGGTAAAGGTCGGCGACCGTATCGAAGCCGAGCAGAGCCTGGTAACGCTCGAGTCCGACAAGGCCAGCATGGAAGTGCCGGCCCCCAAGGCGGGCGTAGTCAAGGCCATCAAGGTAAAGCTGGGGGACCGGCTGAAAGAAGGCGACGACCTGCTCGAGCTTGAAGTAGAAGGCGCTGAGCAGGCACAGGCACCTGCCGAACAGGCAGCTGAAGCCGCACCGGCCGATGCCCCGGACAATGCTGAACAAACCCGCCCATCGGCACCTGCCGCAGCGGCTGACAACAGCGCACAGGGCGCGTCTCAGGATATCCATGTGCCAGACATTGGCTCGTCGGGTAAGGCGCAGATCATCGAAATCCAGGTAAAAGTAGGCGACACGGTTGAAGCAGACCAATCGCTCATTACCCTGGAATCGGACAAAGCCAGCATGGAGATTCCGTCACCTGCTGCGGGTGTGGTCGAGAGCATCAGCGTCAACCTCAATGATGAAGTAGGCACTGGGGACCTGATTCTCACGCTCAAAGGCTCAGGCTCGAACGCTGCTCCGGCCTCTGCCGGGTCGGCACCTGCGCAGGCCCAACCGGGTGCGGCCCAACCGGATGCGGCCCAACCCAAGGCTGCTGAACCTGCTGCGCCAGTGGGCGATACCGTGAAAGACATCCACGTGCCGGATATCGGTTCGTCGGGGAAGGCCAAGATCATCGTAGTGCTGGTCAAGGCTGGCGACACCGTCGAAAAAGACCAGTCGCTGATTACCTTGGAGTCCGACAAAGCCAGCATGGAAATCCCCTCGCCTGAGGCAGGGGTGGTCGAAAGCGTGATTGCCCAGCTGGAAAGCGACGTAGGCACCGGTGACTTGATCCTCAAACTCAAGGTCGCAGGCAGTGCACCCGCCCCGGCTGCAGCGCCCGCAACGGCTGCCAAGGCACCTCAGGAACAGGCACCCGCTGCCAAGCCTGCTGCCACCCAGGCGCCTGCGGCCGCACCTGCCGCCCCAAGCGGCAAGGTACACGCTGGCCCAGCGGTTCGTCTGCTGGCCCGCGAGTTTGGTGTAGACCTGGCTCAGGTCAGTGCTACCGGCCCGCACGGCCGCATTCTTAAAGAAGACGTGCAGGTTTATGTAAAGGCCATGATGGGCAAAGCCAAGGAAGCGCCTGCCGCTACCTCGGCCGCGACGGGTGGAGCAGGCATACCGCCGATTCCGGTGGTGGACTTCAGTCGCTTCGGCGAAGTCGAAGAAGTGCCTATGACTCGCCTGATGCAAGTGGGCGCCGCCAACCTGCACCGCAGCTGGCTGAACGTACCGCATGTCACGCAGTTCGATCAGGCTGACATCACGGAGCTGGAAGCCTTCCGCGTAGGCCAAAAGGCCGTTGCCGAAAAAGCCGGTGTGAAACTTACCGTATTGCCCCTGCTGCTCAAGGCCTGTGCGTACCTCCTGAAGGAATTGCCAGACTTCAACAGCTCGTTGGCGCCTAGCGGCAAAGCGATCATTCGCAAGAAGTACGTGAACATCGGCTTTGCGGTAGACACACCTGATGGCCTGCTGGTACCGGTCATCAAGAACGTCGACCAGAAGAGCCTGCTGCAGCTGGCGGCGGAAGCGGCAGCGTTGGCCGAAAAAGCCCGTACCAAAAAGCTGGCGTCTGACGACATGCAGGGTGCCTGCTTCACCATCTCAAGCCTCGGTCACATTGGCGGTACCGGCTTTACGCCTATCGTCAACGCACCCGAGGTGGCCATCCTTGGGGTGTCCAAAGCGGCCATGCAGCCGGTTTGGGATGGCAAGGCCTTCCAGCCGCGGCTGATGCTTCCATTGTCGTTGTCGTATGACCATCGGGTAATCAACGGCGCAGCGGCTGCTCGGTTCACCAAGCGGCTGAGCGACGTACTGACGGATATCCGTACCATGCTGCTGTAACGGCCTGTGTTCTTCTGCGCATCACGTGCATTAGAACTTCAGGTACCTGAGCCCCGCTTCGGCGGGGCTTTTTTTATCCCTCGCTGGGCCGGCCCCTGCTTTCAGTCAATAACCTGCCATGATGCACTCACTCCTTTGACGCCAATGAAATGTCAACTATAGTAACGATCGGCTGCGCCCATAGCGGAACGCTTCGCTGTGTAAAAAAACCGACGTGTAGCGAGCAAGATGAAGGCATAAAGCCATTGCCTCTCTTGTAAGCAAGGGCGCCATGATGCAACCTTGCCGAACGTGACATCGCTATCCTATAGCCTGTACACCCCGTACTTCTTGAAGCGAGCTCTCGATGAAAAGCCACCCGGACGCTGCCACTCGCTTGGCGGCTGAGGTCGTTACTCAGCTACCGGTGCCATCGCGCCTGGGTATGTTGCGTTTCGAGCGGCTTAACGAGGCAAGCTGGGCCATGCTTTACCTGGACCCTTCTTGCGAAAAAGAGCTGGGCACGTCGGCGGCCGAAATGTGTGCGCTTATAGGCTCGCCTTACGCAAGCCTGATGGAGCCGGAAGCGCGCTATGAGCTTCACGACGCAGTTCAAAGGCAACTGGCGAACCGCGCCCATTATCTGGTGCGTTACCTACTGCACACCCCAGCCGGCCCGCTCCACGTTCTGGAAGTAGGCGAGCCCTATAAGCAGCACAACCGTTCGCTGATGCGCGGCTACCTGCTGATCGTAGACCCGCCCTTCGGTGACAGCCCTGCCCCGTCTGCCCAAGCGCCTGATGACCAAAACGGCCGCTTGAAGATCGCCCTTGAGCTTAACCAACGTGCGCAGCGCGAGCAGCTCCAGCACCTTGAGCGGGTGCGCGCCCAGCAGCACCTGATCCTGAGCCTGGCACGTCAGCGCTATACCACCACCGACCCTCTGCGCGAAGCGGCCGAACTCATTACCCGCAGCGCTTGCGAGATTTACCAGATCGTTGGGGCAAGTATTTGGCACCTGGAAGGCCAAAGGCTGGTGCCTATCGTTGCCTATAACGCCAATAGCCAGGCCTACCACCTGCCAGCACCTATCGATGCCAGCCGCTACCCCGACTATCTCGATGCCCTTCACCGCAGCCGGGCCGTGGATGCCAACAAGACCCATGCCCAGCACACAGGGCCCAGCCTTGCGATTGCTTCACGGCGCAGCGGTGCCGGCTCGCTACTGGATGCCAGTATTCGGGTAGATGGCCAGGTGGTAGGCGTGCTGTGCCTGGAAGCCAGCGACCTTGAGCGTGCATGGGCCTCTGACGACGTCGCCTTTGCCGGTGAGCTGGCTGACCAGTTCGCCCAGGTGATTACAGGCCATAACCGTCGCACAGCAGCCAGCGCCCTGCACCTGTTCCAGCGTGCGGTGGAGCAAAGCGCCAACGCGTTCTTGTTAGTGGACTGCAATGGCGTGGTGGAATACGTCAACCCAAGCTTTACGGCCATCACCCAATACACGCCTGAAGAAGTGCATGGCCACCGATTGTCAGAGCTGCCAGCCCTGGAAAACCTCAGCGAGTTGCTGTTCGATGCGCCCTCCAGCCTGGCCAAGAGCAACAGCTGGCAAGGCGAATTCAAGAGCCGACGCAAGAACCTCGAACCCTATTGGGGCCAGCTGTCCATTTCAAAGGTGTTCAACGATCACCGTGAGTTGACGCATTACATAGGCATCTACGAGGACATCACACAATCCAAGCTTGCCCAGCAGCGCATCGAGCGGCTGGCCTATACCGACAACCTCACCAACCTGGGCAACCGCCCGGCTTTCATTCGCAGCCTGGGCGACCGCTTTGCTGTGGATGTAGACACCCCCCTGGCGCTGATGCTGGTGGACATCGACAACTTCAAGCGGATCAACGACAGCCTGGGGCACCACACCGGCGACAAACTGCTGATCAGTCTGGCGCGACGCTTGCGCAATAGCCTGGCCCCGTCTACCACCCTGGCACGTTTTGCCAGTAACGAATTTGCCGTATTGCTGGACGAAACCAACCCTGAAGCCGCCCGACAGCTAGCGCTGCAAGTACTCAGTACCCTCGACAAACCCATGTTCGTGGACAACCAGCTGATTAACGTCACCGCATCGGTAGGCTTGGCGTGCGCCCCGCTGCATGGCCACGACCCACAAACCCTGATGAAGAACGCAGGCCTTGCTTTGCATAAGGCAAAAGCCAATGGCAGGCACCAAGTGCAGATGTTTACCGAGGTACTGAACGCCGAAGCCAGCTACAAACTGTTCGTGGAAAACAACCTGCGCCGCGCGCTGACCCAGAACGAACTGGAAGTGTTCTACCAGCCTAAGTTGTGCCTGCGTTCAGGCCGACTGTTGGGGATGGAGGCTCTACTGCGCTGGAACCATCCGGAAAAAGGCATGATCCGGCCCGATCAGTTCATCAGCGTGGCCGAAGAGACAGGGTTGATTATTCCTATAGGGAAGTGGGTGGTGCGCCAAGCGTGCCGCATGAGCAAGCACCTGACCGCACAAGGCTACGGCCCGCTGCACGTGGCTATCAACCTGTCCCCCAAGCAATTCTCCGACCCTGATCTCGTGGCCTCCATCAGCCAGATCCTGACCGAAGAGCGACTGTCGCCAGCACTGCTGGAGCTGGAATTGACCGAAGGCCTGTTGCTCGAAGCCACTGAGGGTACCCGCACGCTGCTTGGGCAACTCAAAGGTCTGGGGCTGTCCTTGGCGATGGACGACTTTGGCACCGGGTATTCTTCACTCAGCTACTTGAAAAAATTCCCGATCGACATCATTAAGATAGATCGAAGCTTTATCAATGATATTCCTACCAGTCAGGACGACATGGAGATCACGTCGGCAGTGATTGCCATGGCCCACAACCTCAAGCTGAAAGTCGTCGCCGAGGGCATCGAGACCGCCGAGCAGCTTAGCTTCTTGCGCCGCCATCGGTGCGACGTGGGCCAAGGATATCTGTTTGACCGCCCTATCCCGTCCGCCAGTTTGGTAAGCGCACTCAAACGCTACCCGCGCGGCCCCCTAGCCTGACAGTACTGCCCAGCTAAGGCACAGGCCTGTCATCATGTTCATGCGGAGAAACCCATGGTCCTGCGCTCGGCAATTCTAGTAAACAAAAACGACCTGCCTACTGCGCAACAAGCGCTACCCGGTCGCGAAACCCCTATGGCTGTTCCGGCCGAGCATTTCGTCAACGGCCATCCATTGGAGGCGCCGTTCCCACAGGGGTATGAAGTTGCCTACTTCGGCCTTGGCTGCTTTTGGGGTGCTGAACGCCTCCTCTGGCAGCAGCCCGGCGTCTACACCACGATCGTGGGATACGCTGGCGGCTTTACGCCCAACCCGACTTACGAAGAAGTGTGCTCTGGCCTGACCGGCCACAGTGAGGTTGTCATGGTGGTGTTCGACCCACGTGAAACCAGCTATGACGCACTGCTGAAAGTGTTTTGGGAATCCCACAACCCGACACAGGGCATGCGTCAGGGCAACGACATCGGCACTCAGTACCGCTCGGTGATTTTCACTACCAGCGAAGCGCAATTGCATTCAGCGTTGAGCAGCCGTGAGATCTTCCAGGAAGCGTTGCGCAACGAGGGGCATGCGGCGATCACTACCGACATTCAGCAAGCGCCTACTTTCTACTATGCAGAGGCCTATCACCAGCAGTACCTGGCCAAGAACCCGAACGGCTATTGCGGGATCGGCGGCATGGGCGTGTGCATGCCGCCCAGCCTGCAAGAGAATTGACCCTAGCGAGCCCAAGCAGCGAGGTATAAGCCTCGCGCGCTTGGCCTAAGCCCCCTGATCGGGGATGGGCCATTCCATACGCCAACTGCCTTGGGTCTGGCCGAGCAACTCGGCCAGCCAGGGCAGCAACGCGTTTAAGTCCTCCTCAAGCCCCCACGGCGGATTCGCAATTGCCAAGCCAGATCCATTGAGCTGGCCTTCGGTGTTGGCCGGGTGCACGAACAACTCCGCCCTCAGTAACTTAGGCGAGCCTGTGCTGGTGAGTTCCTGATAGAAACGCCGTAGCCCTTTGTCGTCCTTGATGGGGTACCACACCATTACGACCGCCTGTCGCATGCGCGCGATGGTTTCTTTTATGGCCTTAGTGCAGCGTTGAAGCTCGTCGGGCTGCTCGAACGGTGGGTCGATCAGCATCACCGCTCGTTTTTCTGGCGTAGGCAGCAATGCCCTGGGGACATGCCAGCCCTCGCCCCGGTGAACTGCTACGCGGGGGTCACGCTTCATATTCTCCTTAAGTGCAAGGCCGTCATCCGGGTGCTTCTCGTTGAACTGAAGGCTGTCCTGCTGACGGGCCAAGCGCCGCGCCAGCTCTGGCGACCCCGGGTAGTAACGTAAATCCCCATCCGGGTTGAGCTTGCGCAACACCTGAAGGTACTCCGCTGCCAGCACCGGCGGCTGCTCGGCCTGCCATAGGCGAGCGACGCCCTCCAGGTACTCACCCGTGCGGGTAGCCTGGTCCCCTTGCAGGTCATACAGGCCAACGCCTGCGTGGGTATCGAGATAAGCGAACGGCTGCTCTTTGCGCTTCATCAACGCGATGAGGCGGCTGAGCACCACGTGCTTGAAAACATCGGCATGGTTGCCGGCATGGAAGGCGTGACGGTAATTCATGATGGCTCCTGCAGGGCCCAGGAGTTTACCGCGCACTGGCCCCTTAGCCAAAGCCGAGGGGCCAGGAGGCTATCAGCCGCGCTCGGCGCGCCAGGCCCGGTCGGCCACCTCGAATTGCTGTTTCATGCTCTCGCTTGCGCAGCCCTGACGGCTCACCAGCACAATGGCCAAGCTCGATAGCACGAAGCCGGGGATGATCTCGTAGATGGCCTTCATCACCTCGGTGATGCCCAGGCCTTGAAGCGCCTCAAGACCGGCGATCAGGTTCCACAGCAATACCGTTGCCGCGCCCGTTGCAATACCTGCCAATGCGCCGTTGCGCGTAGTGCCCTTCCACATCACCGAGAAAATCACCAGGGGGCCAAAGGCGGCGCCGAAGCCGGCCCAGGCGTAGCTTACCAGCCCTAGCACCTTGCTCTGCGGGTCTGCGGCCAACGCGATGGCGATCAGGGCGACCAGCAGCACCATGGCACGCCCCACCCAGACCAGCTCACGCTGGGAAGCCGCCTTGCGCAGGAAGTGACGGTAAAAATCTTCGGTCAAGGCGCTGGAACAGACCAGCAATTGGCAGCTCAGCGTACTCATGACCGCGGCAAGAATGGCGGACAGCAGCACGCCGGCGACCCAGGGATTGAACAGTAGCTTGGTGAGCTCGATGAAAATGCGCTCGGGGTTGTCCCCCAAAACATCTGCGTGCTCAGGGTGCGCACCGAAATACCCTATGCCGAAAAAGCCCACGCCACAGGTACCGATCAGGCACAGGATCATCCAGGTCATGGAAATACGACGCGCCTTGGTAATGGACCTGACCGAGTCGGCTGCCATGAAGCGCGCCAGAATGTGGGGCTGACCGAAATACCCCAGCCCCCAGGCCAGCAACGACACGATGCCGATCACGGTGGTGCCACGGAACAGGTCGAAGCTGTTCGGGTTCAGGTTTTCGATGTGCATGAAGGTGGTGTCTACCCCGCCGGTCGCCAGCAGGATGGCGATGGGGGTGAGGATGAGCGCGAACAGCATCAGCGACGCCTGGACGGTGTCGGTCCAGCTCACCGCCAGGAACCCACCGATAAAGGTGTAAGCGATGGTCGCAGCGGCGCCTACCCAGAGGGCAGTCTCATAGGGCAGGCCGAAGGTGCTCTCGAACAAGCGTGCCCCCGCAACGATGCCCGAGGCGCAGTACACCGTAAAAAACACCAGAATCACCACTGCAGACACCACGCGCAGCAAGCCACTTTGGTCATTGAAGCGCGACGCGAAGTAATCGGGCAGGGTAAGGGCGTCGCCGCTATGCTCGGTATGAATACGCAGGCGGCCTGCGACCAGGCGCCAGTTCAGGTACGCGCCAATCATCAGCCCAAGGGCCACCCACATTTCAGACAGGCCACTAATGAAGATGGCGCCTGGCAGGCCCATGAGCAGCCACCCGCTCATGTCAGAGGCGCCCGCAGACAATGCAGTGACCATGCCACCTAGGCGACGCCCGCCCAGGATGTAATCAGAAAGGTTGCGCGTAGCGCGCCAGGCCAATAGGCCGATCAACAGCATGACGCTGATGTACACCATGAAGGCGATTAGGGTGGGGTTGCTCAAGCTCATTCGGCGGGGGCCCTTTTTATTGGAGGTGCACCTTGGGTTGCACCCTGAGCGGGCATCCTAGGTAGGCTTGCCCTCTCCTTTCAAGACGGCTTTAGCGCTTTAGGAATAGTCCTACAAACATTTCAGCAGTTCTTAGCGCATATTTCGCATAGGGCGCTGATTCCTACTGCATAAACGCCTCATACCGCTTAGGAAATAGTTCAATTATTTGGGTTGCACCGGGTTGCACCCTCCTAAGGCGCCGGATAATCTTGAGCCACGCATAAGCCACGTGACCGTGGTAACCCAATGAGGACAACTACAATGGCGACGACCACCCTTGGGGTCAAACTTGACGACCCAACCCGCGAGCGCTTGAAAGCTGCGGCGCAGTCCATTGACCGCACACCGCACTGGCTAATCAAGCAAGCGATCTTCAATTACTTGGAGAAACTCGAGGGTGGCGCGTCCCTGACCGACCTGGCCAGCGCCGCGAATACACCGGGCGATGACGTGGAAGAGGCGCCCGTAGAGCCTGCCCATCAGCCGTTCCTGGAGTTCGCCGAAAGCATCCTGCCGCAGTCGGTGCTACGGGCAGCCATCACCGGCGCCTACCGCAGGCCCGAGCAGGAAATGGTGCCCATGCTGCTTGAGCAGGCACGTCTGCCTGCCCCTATGGCCGACGCTGCCAACAAGCTGGCCGCAGGTATTGCCGAGAAACTCCGCAACCAAAAGAACGCCACCGGCCGAGCCGGGCTGGTGCAAGGGCTGCTGCAGGAGTTCTCGCTGTCTTCCCAAGAGGGCGTTGCCCTGATGTGCCTGGCCGAAGCGCTGCTGCGTATCCCGGACAAAGGCACGCGTGACGCACTGATCCGCGACAAAATCAGCAATGGCAACTGGCAGCCACACGTGGGCAACAGCCCTTCGCTGTTCGTCAACGCTGCCACGTGGGGGCTCTTGCTTACGGGCAAATTGGTCTCTACCCACAATGAGGCCGGCCTGACGTCCTCCTTGAGCCGCATCATCGGCAAGCGCGGCGAACCCATGATCCGCAAGGGCGTGGATATGGCCATGCGCCTGATGGGTGAGCAGTTCGTGACTGGCGAAACCATTGCCGAAGCGCTGGCGAACGCTACCAAGTTCGAAAGCAAAGGCTTCCGCTATTCCTACGATATGCTGGGCGAGGCTGCACTGACCGAACACGATGCGCAGAAGTACCTGGCGTCGTACGAGCAGGCGATCCATTCCATCGGCAAAGCGTCGCACGGCCGCGGTATCTACGAAGGGCCAGGCATCTCCATCAAGCTGTCTGCCCTGCACCCTCGCTACAGCCGCGCTCAGTACGAGCGGGTGATGGAAGAGCTGTACCCTCGCCTGCTGTCATTAACCTTGCTGGCCAAACAGTACGATATTGGCCTGAATATCGACGCCGAAGAGGCAGACCGCCTTGAGCTGTCCCTCGACTTGTTAGAGCGCTTGTGTTTTGAACCGCAACTGGCGGGCTGGAACGGCATTGGCTTTGTGATCCAGGCCTACCAGAAGCGCTGCCCCTATGTCATCGATTACGTGATCGACCTGGCACGCCGCAGTCGCCATCGACTGATGATTCGCCTGGTAAAAGGCGCCTACTGGGACAGCGAGATCAAGCGCGCCCAAGTCGAAGGCTTGGAGGGCTACCCGGTCTACACCCGCAAGGTGTACACCGATGTCTCTTATGTGGCCTGCGCCCGCAAGCTGTTGGCGGCCCCAGAAGCGATTTATCCGCAATTCGCGACCCATAACGCTCATACCCTGGCAGCCATCTATCAGATTGCAGGGCAGAACTATTACCCCGGCCAATACGAATTCCAGTGCCTGCATGGCATGGGTGAACCCTTGTACGAGCAGGTGGTGGGCAAGATTGCCGATGGCAAACTCAACCGCCCCTGCCGTGTCTACGCACCTGTTGGCACCCACGAAACCCTGCTGGCCTACCTGGTACGTCGTCTGCTGGAAAACGGCGCGAACACGTCTTTCGTCAACCGCATTGCCGACCACTCCATTTCCATTCAGGAGCTGGTGGCCGACCCCGTGATCACCATCGAGCGCATGGGTACTCAGGAAGGCGCCTTTGGTCTGCCACACCCCCGCATCGCGCTACCGCGCGACCTGTATGGCCGCGAGCGCACAAACTCGGCCGGTATCGACCTGGCGAACGAACACCGCCTGGCGTCCTTGAGCAGCGCTCTGCTGGCGACCGCTCACAATGACTGGAAGGCAGAGCCCATCCTGGGCTGCGAAGCGTCCAAGGGCAGTGCCCAACCGGTACTTAACCCGTCAGACCACCGTGACGTGGTAGGCCATGTACAAGAGGCCGAGGTGGCGGACGTAAACGCCGCGATTCAGTGCGCCCTCATCAACGGGCCTATCTGGCAGGCCACGCCCCCCGCCGAGCGCGCTGCTGTCCTGGAGCGCGCCGCCGACCTGATGGAAGCGCAGATCCAGCCATTGATGGGGTTGCTGGTTCGCGAAGCGGGAAAAACCTTCACCAACGCCATCGCTGAAGTACGCGAAGCCGTAGACTTCCTGCGCTACTACGCTGTGCAGGCACGTCATGATTTCAACAACGATGCCCATCGCCCATTGGGGCCAGTGGTCTGCATCAGCCCCTGGAACTTCCCTCTGGCCATCTTCACCGGTCAGGTGGCGGCAGCCCTGGCGGCGGGCAACCCGGTATTGGCCAAGCCGGCCGAACAAACGCCCTTGGTGGCGGCCCAGGCGGTGCGTTTGCTGCTGGAAGCCGGCATTCCCGAAGGCGTGCTGCAATTGCTGCCGGGCCGTGGCGACACCGTAGGTGCCGGGCTGGTGGGCGACGAGCGCGTTAAAGGTGTGATGTTCACAGGTTCCACTGAAGTTGCACGGTTGCTGCAACGCAACATTGCCGGCCGGCTGGACCCACAGGGTAGGCCGATTCCGCTGATCGCCGAAACCGGCGGGCAGAACGCAATGATCGTGGATTCCTCTGCACTGACCGAACAGGTGGTCATCGACGTGGTGTCCTCTGCCTTCGACAGCGCAGGCCAGCGCTGCTCAGCGCTGCGCGTACTGTGCCTGCAAGAAGACAGCGCAGACCGTGTGATCGAAATGCTCAAGGGCGCCATGGCCCAAGCCCGCCTGGGCAACCCCGAGCGGTTGGCCGTGGACATTGGCCCGGTAATCGACGCCGAGGCCAAGGCCGGTATCGAGCAACACATCCAGGCCATGCGTGAGAAAGGCCGCACGGTGTATCAGGTTGCCATTGCCGAGGCTGCCGAATGCCGTCGTGGCACCTTTGTGACGCCCACCCTGATCGAATTGGAGAGCTTCGACGAACTCAAGCGCGAGATCTTCGGGCCGGTGCTGCATGTGGTTCGCTACAAGCGTACTGCGCTGGACACGCTGATTGGTCAGATCAACGCCTCCGGCTATGGCCTGACGTTGGGCGTGCACACACGCATCGATGAAACCATCGCCAAGGTCACTGAGAACGTCAACGCTGGCAACGTGTATGTGAACCGCAACGTCGTGGGCGCCGTGGTTGGCGTGCAACCCTTTGGTGGCGAGGGGCTTTCCGGCACCGGGCCCAAAGCCGGTGGGCCGTTGTACCTGTACCGTTTGCTGTCCACGCGCCCCCTCAATGCCCTGAGCCGCACCTTCGAGCGCATGGACACCGCCGCCCCGGATGCGCGCGCGCGCGATGCTTTGCTCTCGCCGCTGAGGGCCCTGCAGGCATGGGCTCAAAGCACTGAGCACAGTGAGCTTGCGCAGCTGTGCGCCCAGTTCGCCAGCCAGTCCCAGAGCGGGGTAGCGCGCCTGCTGCCCGGCCCTACCGGTGAGCGCAACAGTTACGCCATCCTGCCACGCGAGCACGTGCTCTGCCTGGCAGATACCGAAGCAGATCTGCTCTCTCAATTGGCCGCGGTACTGGCCGTTGGCAGCCGGGCAGTGATGGTTGAAGGTGAGCCTACCCGCACCGTCTTCGCCCGCCTGCCCAAGGAGGTACAGGCCAGGGTGCAGGTGATTGCGGACTGGAAACGTGATGAGGCGGTATTCGAGGCAGTCATTCATCACGGTCATTCCGATCAGTTGCAGGCCGTGTGTGAAGCGATTGCCTCACGTGGCGGCGCCATCGTGGGGGTACAGGGCTTGCCGACAGGGGAAACCAACATAGCGCTCGAGCGCTTGGTGATCGAGCGGGCGGTCAGTGTGAACACAGCCGCCGCAGGCGGCAACGCCAGCTTAATGACCATCGGCTAACCTTGTTGTTGTGCAAAACGGCCCGGTAACCCCAGGCCGTTTTTGTTACTAACCCTTACAGAACAGAACGTTTTTAAAAGTGACGCGTTTTGACATAAGGCCGAAGTAGCAGGTTAGAATCCGTTGGCACGTTCTCTGCACGTGCTAAACCCCTGTATTTGAAAAACGGAGTACTGCCTTTGGATGCCTCAACCATCAACAGCCTGTTTCTCATCGGCGCGTTGCTGGTCAGTGCGAGTATTCTGGTGAGCTCGCTATCATCCCGACTGGGTATTCCCATCCTGGTCATCATCCTGGGCGTCGGCATGGTTGCGGGCGTCGATGGGGCGGGCCTGGTCTTTGATAACTACCCCACAGCCTATCTGGTAGGCAACCTGGCACTGGCAGTCATTCTGCTGGATGGCGGCTTGCGTACCCGCGTCGCCAGTTTCCGAGTCGCCCTGTGGCCAGCGCTATCCCTGGCCACGGTAGGGGTAATGATCACCACGGGGCTCACCGGTATGGTGGCGGCCTGGCTGTTCAACCTGAGCCTTATGCAAGGCCTGCTGATCGGGGCAATCGTCGGCTCGACGGATGCCGCCGCCGTGTTTTCGCTGCTTGGCGGCAAAGGGCTGAACGAGCGGGTCACCGCTACACTGGAAATCGAGTCCGGTAGCAATGACCCCATGGCGGTCTTCCTGACCGTGACCCTGATCGACATGCTGGCCAGCGGTGAAACCGGTTTCCACTGGAGCCTGCTGCTTCACCTGGGTCAGGAATTCGGTATCGGCGCATTGCTGGGCTTGGGCGGCGGCTGGTTGATGCTGTACCTGGTGAACCGCATCAACCTGGCACATGGCTTGTACGCGATCCTGGTCATCAGCGGCGGCCTGGCGGTGTTTGCGCTTACCAACGCCCTGCACGGCAGCGGCTTCCTGGCGGTTTATCTGTGCGGCCTGGTGATGGGTAACCGGCCTATCCGTAGCCGACACAGCATCCTGCACATGCTCGACGGCATGGCCTGGCTCGCACAGATTGGCATGTTCCTGGTGCTTGGCCTCTTGGTTACGCCCCATGAATTGCTACCTATCGCCCTACCCGCGCTTGCCCTCGCGTTGTGGATGATCCTGATTGCCCGCCCCTTGTCGGTAGCGGTGGGCCTGATCCCCTTCAAAGCGTTCCACGGCCGTGAAAAGGTCTTCATCAGCTGGGTGGGGCTGCGTGGCGCGGTGCCGATCATTCTTGCGGTGTTCCCGCTGATGGCGGGCTTGCCCCAGGCACAGCTGTATTTCAACCTGGCGTTCTTCATCGTGCTGGTGTCCTTGTTGGTACAGGGCACGAGCCTGCCCTGGGTGGCCCGCCTGCTCAAGGTAACGGTTCCGCCAGATCCGGCGCCTATTTCACGCTCGGCCCTGGAGGTGCATCACACCAGTGAGTGGGAGCTGTTCGTGTACCGCCTGGGCCAGGAAAAGTGGTGCATAGGCGCAGCGCTGCGTGAACTCAAAATGCCGAAAGGCACACGCATCGCGGCGTTGTTCCGTAACGAACAGTTGCTTCACCCGTCCGGGAGTACCGTGCTGGAAGTGAACGACATGCTCTGCGTGATCGGTCACGAACACGACCTGCCCGCCTTGGGCAAGCTCTTCAGCCAAGCACCGCAGCGTGGGCTGGACCTGCGGTTCTTCGGTGACTTCGTACTGGAAGGCGATGCCGAGCTGGGCGCAGTGGCCGCGCTCTACGGCCTGCAACTGGAAGGGGAAGACCCGCAAACCACCCTGGGCCGTTTTATCAGCCACAAGGTCGGCGGCGCACCCGTGGTGGGGGACCAGGTGGAGTGGAACAGCACGCTGTGGACGGTCGCGCTCATGGACGCAAACCGTATCGCCAAGGTGGGGGTGCGCTTCCCCGAAGGCAGCAAACCGGGGCCGGCGCTGTTCCTGTAACTCACCGCTAAGCCGTAGGTAGAAGCCAGGGGCGCTACGCACCTTCTGCCAGGGGGTCAACCGTAGAGCAGCCCCTGGGCCGTGTTTCGACGCACGGGTAAACATATCCCTGACACCTCGGCCCGCTAAGCCCGTAAAATGCCGGGCTTAGCCAATCGACTGTCTCTTTACCATGCCTACCCTGCGCACTCTGCTATGTACTCTTCTGCTGGGGCTTTCCATACCCCACGCCTTCGTGCCTCAGGCCTTTGCCGCCGATGCGCCAACACCTGACTCCGTACAGCAAAGCCTGGACCACATTGCCGACCGCAAGCTGTCCGACGCCGATCAGAAAGCGCTTGAGCAGGTCTTGGAACAGACGCTCACCTTCCTTACCACCAAAGCCCAGCACGAGCAGCAGTTAACGGCAGTCAAGCAGCAGATCGCAGAGGCCCCTCGGCAAACCACAGACAACCAGCGCGAGCTTGACCGCCTCAAGGCCACACACCCCTTACCGCTCGCTCAGCGTTACGCCAGCCAGAGCGTGCCTCAGCTGGAGCAGTTACTCACCGACCGCAGCGCTCAACAAAGCACACTGCAAAAAGCCCTGGGCGATGCCAATACGCTGACTATCTCAGCGCAAACCCGCCCAGAACGCGCTCAAACCGAAATCGCCACGGCTCAAACACGTATCCAGCAGATCAACGCGCTGCTCAAGGCAGGCAAGGACAGCGGCAAAGCCATTGGCGCGGATTTGCGCAACCAGTATGTGGCCGAGCAAGGCGCGCTCGCGGCGCTGATTGCGCTGCGTCGCCAGGAGCTGGCCGGTAATAGCCTGTTGCAGGACTTGGGCAATAGCCAACACGACCTGCTCAGCGAGAAGACCAACCGCCTGGCCCAAGACATCCAAGACCTGCAATCGCTGATCAACCAAAAGCGCCTGGCTCAATCCCAGCAAACAGTCACCCAGCAGTCCCTGGAAGCGCAAAAGGCAGGTAACAGCAGCCTGCTCACCACCGAAAGCGCCACCAACGTGAGGCTGTCTGACTACCTGTTGCGCAGTACGGACGAACTCAACGAGCTGACCCAGCGCAACCTGCGCACCCGCCAGCAGCTCGACACCCTTACCCAGGCCGATCAAGCCCTGGACGAACAGATCAGCGTACTCAAAGGCAGCCTGTTGCTGTCCAAGATTCTCTACACCCAAAAGCAGGCCCTGCCGGCACTGAAGGTGGATCGCAACCTCGCCGACAAGATTGCGGATATCCGCCTTTATCAGTTCGAAGTCAGCCAGCAGCGCGAGGCCTTGAGCAACCCAGGGGCCTATGTCGAGACCCTGATCAACGCGCACCCCGAAGAAAACGCCACACCGCAGTTGCGCAAGTCGCTATTGGACATCGCCTTGACCCGCGCAGACCTGCTGGAGCGCTTGAACCGCGAACTCAGCGCGTTGCTCAATGAATCCATCACCCTGCAATTGAACCAAAAACAGCTGCTCGATACCGCTCAAGGGCTACGCGCGACCTTGGACGAGCAGATGTTCTGGATCCCCAGCAACCGCCCTCTGGACATTGAATGGTTGAGCAACCTGCCCCGCCGCCTGGCCACGCAGGTCACGACGCTCCCTTGGGCGTCGAGCGTGAAGGAGCTCAGTGATGGCTTGATGCAGCGGCCCTTGTTGTTCCTGCCTTTACTGTTGGCGATCGGCGCGTTGCTGTGGCGACGCAAGTACCTCTACGAAAAGCTCAACCAGATGCACCGCAACGTGGGGCATTTCCGTCGTGACCGGCAATGGAATACCCCGGTGGCTATCCTGGCCAACGTGCTGCTGGCCATGCCTGTGGCCTTGGCGTTGGCGGTCTGCGGCATCGCCTTGCAGATCGATGCGCGGGGCCAGAACTTAAGCCTGGGGTCCGCCTTGCTACAGATGGCCAAGGCCTGGCTTACCTTCTATACCGCCTATCGCATCCTGGCGCCCGGTGGCGTGGCAGAGCTGCACTTCCGTTGGGAAAAAGCCCAGGTGGCCTTCCTTCAAGGCTGGGCCAAGCGGCTGGGCATTGTCGTCATGGCGTTGGTTGCCGTGGTGGCCGTGGCTGAATTGCAACCGTCTGGCCTCGCCGAAGACACTCTGGGCATCCTGGTGGTGCTGACCTGCTTCGGGCTGATGGCCTGGCTGCTGAGCCGGCTGGTGCTGTCCAGCCCTACCCACCGCAACGCCTCACTGTTCCGCAAGCTGATCGCCGTACTGTTCACCCTGTTGCCCGTCGGGCTGTTCCTGGCCGTGTGCTTTGGCTATTACTACACCGCCCTCAAACTGACCGACCGGTTGATCGCCACGCTATACCTGATGATGTTCTGGCTTGTCATCGAGGCGGCGTTCGTGCGCGGCTTGAGTGTTGCGGCGCGGCGCCTGGCGTATAACCGGGCGCTGAGTAAGCGGCAGGCGGCAAAGGAAAACGGCGGCGACCCGGAAACCCTGGTAGAAGAGCCAACCCTGGACATCGACCAGGTCAACCAGCAGTCACTGCGGTTGATTCGCCTGGTACTGCTGGGCAGTTTCCTGGGTGCGCTGTACTGGGTATGGTCAGACCTCATCAGCGTGTTCGCGTACCTCGACAACATCACCCTGTACGAGTACACCAGCGGCACGGGTACCAGCATGAGCATGGTGCCGATCAGCCTGGGGGATCTACTGGGTGCGCTGGTGATTATCGGTATCACCTTCGTGTTGGCGGGTAACCTGCCGGGCCTGCTCGAAGTGTTCGTGCTGTCCAAGCTCAACCTGGCCCAGGGCAGTGCCTACGCCACTACTACACTACTGTCCTACACCATCGCAGGCGTGGGTTTCGTGACCACGCTTTCCACCCTGGGGGTAAGTTGGGACAAGCTCCAGTGGCTAGTAGCTGCTTTGTCGGTAGGCTTGGGCTTTGGCATGCAGGAGATTTTCGCCAACTTCATTTCAGGGATCATGATCCTGTTCGAGCGGCCGGTACGCATCGGAGACACCATCACTATTGGTACGCTCTCAGGTACCGTGAGCAAGATACGCATCCGCGCCACTACCATTACGGACTTTGACCGCAAGGACATTATTGTCCCGAATAAAACCTTCATCACCGGGCAGCTCATCAACTGGTCGCTGACCGATACCGTGACCCGTGTCACCTTGAAGATCGGCGTGGACTACGGCTCGGACCTGGACGTGGTACGCACGCTCCTGTTACAGGCCGCCAGCGAAAACCCCCGCGTGCTCAAAGAGCCAGAGCCTCTGGTGTATTTCCTGGCTTTCGGTGAAAGCAGCCTGGACCATGAGTTGCGCATGCATGTGCGCGACCTTGGCGACCGCAACCCCGCGCTGGATGAAATCAACCGGTTCATCAACCGGGAGTTCAAGAAGCACGGCGTGGCCATCTCGTTCCGCCAGTTGGAGGTCCACCTGAAAAACCCCGAAGGGTTCGAGCAGTTCCTGGGCGGCAGGGCACATCCCGATCAAACCGATCCGGCTTGAGGGGGTCCACCCTTTATCACGCACCCGCGGGAGGCCCCATGAAAGCGCTGGACGAACTCGAACTCGATAACCGCTTTGCCCGGTTGGGCGACGCCTTTTCAATCGAGGTAACCCCGGAGCCCATAGAAGCGCCACGGGTGGTGGTTGCCAGCGAGCGCGCCATGGCACTGCTCGACCTAGACCCTGCCGAAGCAGGCACTGCGCTGTTTGCCGAAGTGTTCAGCGGCCATAAGTTGTGGGCTGAGGCCGAGCCGCGTGCCATGGTGTATTCCGGTCACCAGTTCGGCCATTACACGCCGCAACTCGGGGACGGGCGTGGGCTGCTGTTAGGGGAAGTGGTCAACGACGCTGGCGAGCACTGGGACCTGCACCTCAAAGGCGCCGGGCAAACCCCATGGTCACGCATGGGGGACGGGCGGGCGGTGTTGCGTTCCTCCATCAGGGAGTTTCTCGCCTCCGAAGCCCTCCACGCCTTGGGCATTCCTACTACTCGCGCCCTGTGTGTGATCGGCTCCGATACACCGGTGTGGCGAGAGCAGCAGGAGCGGGCCGCGATGTTGGTACGCTTGTCGCCCAGTCATGTACGCTTTGGGCACTTCGAGTACTTCTACTACACCCGCCAGCCGGAACTGCACAAGCAACTGGCCGACTATGTGGTCGCTGAACACTTCCCTGAATGCCAAAACGCTGAACAACCTTACCTGGCGATGTTCCGCACCGTGGTCGAGCGTACCGCAGAAATGATAGCCAAGTGGCAAGCGTACGGCTTTTGCCACGGCGTAATGAATACCGACAACATGTCGATCCTGGGTGTGACGTTCGATTTCGGCCCTTATGCGTTTCTGGATGATTTCGATGCTCGGTTCATCTGTAACCACTCCGACCATCAAGGCCGCTATGCCTACAGCAATCAGGTGCCCGTAGCGCATTGGAACCTCAGCGCCCTGGCTCAAGCCCTCACTCCGCTCATTGAGGTGGCCGCGCTGCAAGAAGCAATGGCGCTGTACCTGCCACTGTTCCAGGCCCATTACCTCGACTTGATGAGGCGCCGCCTGGGCCTTACCACGGCTGACGAGCAAGACCAGGCCTTGGTGGAGCAATTGCTGCAGGTCATGCAATCCAGCGCCGTGGATTACAACCTGTTCTTCCGCCGATTGGGTGAGCAGCCAGCACAGGTTGCGCTCGCCACGCTGCGTGACGAATTTGTGGACCTCGCAGGCTTCGATGCCTGGGCCACGCGCTATCGGGCCCGCCTGGCTCAGCAGCCTGCACAGGAAGAGCATGAACGCCGTGCCAGCATGAACGCCGTTAACCCGCTGTACGTGCTTCGTAATTACCTGGCCCAGAACGCTATCGAAGCCGCACAGGCAGGGGATTACGACGAGGTTCGCCGGTTGCATGCCGTGTTGTCGCGCCCCTTCGAGGAACAGCCGGGAATGGAGGGGTACGCCCAACGGCCGCCTGATTGGGGCAAGCATCTGGAAATCAGCTGTTCGTCCTAGCGGTGGCCGCCTGGCTGATGATTCCCTGCAAACAGGGATTCCTGTGGCAGGGCTCTGCTGTATGATCGGCTGATCAGAACCAGGCCCTACCTTCCATGGCTTTGAAACCGTTCGGGAATACGCTTCGACGCCTCTGGGCGCGGGATAAATTCAGCTACAGCGTGCGTGTTTTCATCGCGCTAACCGGAAGCATGGCCCTGTGTTGGTCACAGAACCAACTGCACATGCTTATCCCGTTATTCCTAGGGATCATCGCCAGTGCCCTGGCCGAGACGGACGACAACTGGCAAGGTCGCCTCACCGCGTTGCTGGTCACGCTGGTGTGCTTTAGTGTTGCGGCCTTCTCGGTCGAATTGCTGTTCCCCTACCCTATTCTCTTCGTAACCTCCATGGCCGTGGCGAGCTTCGCCCTTACCATGCTGGGGGCGCTAGGCGAGCGTTATGGTGCAATTGCCTACGCAACACTGATTCTGTCCGTTTACACCATGATCGGCGTAGACCAACGCGGTGGAGAGCTGACCAGCTATTGGCATGAGCCGGCGCTGCTGGTAGCGGGTGCTGCGTGGTATGGCGTGTTGTCCGTACTGTGGCAGGCGCTGTTCTCGAACCAGCCGGTGCAACAAGGGCTGGCACGGGTATTTCGTGAGCTGGGGCTGTACCTCAAGATCAAATCCTCGCTTTTCGAGCCCGTGCGCGGCCTTGATGTAGAAGCGAGGCGCCTGGAGCTTGCACGGCAGAACGGGCGCGTCGTGGCAGCGCTGAATGTTTCGAAGGAAATCATTTTCAACCGGGTAGGCAGCTCACGCCCAGGCTCCAAAGTCAGTCGCTACCTGAAGCTGTACTTTTTGGCGCAGGATATTCACGAGCGCGCCAGCTCAAGCCACTACCCCTATAACGCCTTGTCAGAAGCGTTCTTCCACAGTGATGTGCTGTTCCGCTGCCAACGGCTATTGCGCCAGCAAGGCAGTGCCTGCCAGCGGTTATCGGAAACCCTGCAACTTCGCCAACCCTTTGTGTATGACGCGACCTTCGCCGAAGCGTTGGGCGACCTGGATGCCTCGCTGGAACACCTGCGCATTCAGAGCAACCCCGCCTGGAAAGGCTTGCTGCGCTCGCTGCGAGCATTGGCCACGAACCTGGGCACTCTCGATCGCCTACTCAGCGATGCCAGCAACCCCGACACCCTGGCCGAAGCCACAGACAGTAGCCTGCTTGATCGCTCACCACGTAGCCTCAAGGATGTCTGGGTGAGGCTGCGCCAGCACCTTACCCCTACGTCGCTGTTGTTCCGTCATGCCCTGCGCCTGCCGCTGGCATTGACGGTGGGCTATGTGATGGTGCACTTGATCCACCCCAGCCAAGGGTACTGGATCATCCTGACCACACTGTTCGTGTGCCAGCCCAGCTATGGGGCCACCCGGCGCAAACTTGGCCAGCGCATCATCGGTACCGCCATCGGGCTTACCGTGGGCTGGGCACTGTTCGACCTCTTTCCAAGCCCCGTGGTGCAGTCACTGTTTGCAGTCGTGGCGGGCCTGGTGTTCTTCGTCAATCGCACCACGCGCTACACCCTGGCCACCGCAGCGATTACCCTGATGATCCTGTTCTGCTTCAACCAGACCGGTAACAGCTATGGGCTATTTCTGCCACGGCTGTTCGATACGTTGCTGGGCAGCCTGATCGCGGGGCTGGCGGTGTTCCTGTTCTTGCCTGATTGGCAGGGGCGGCGCCTAAACAAGGTACTTGCGAACACCCTGAGCTGTAACAGCGCCTATCTTCGACAAATCCTGCGTCAGTACGCCGAGGGCAAACGAGACGACCTGACGTACCGGCTGGCGCGGCGTAACGCTCACAACGCGGATGCTGCCTTGTCCACAACACTGGCCAACATGCTGTTGGAGCCGGGCCATTTTCGTAAAGAAGCAGACGCCGGTTTCCGGTTCCTGGTGCTGTCCCATACCCTCCTCAGCTACCTCTCGGGGCTGGGTGCGCACCGTGGTGCCAGCCTGCCTGAGGAAGTTCGTGAAACGTTGGTGGTAGGCGTGGGCGATCAGCTAGTAGCCAGCCTGGAGGAGATCGCGCAGGGCTTGGCAGAACGGAGCAGCGTGGTGGTACACAGCGAGCCTGAACAGGCATTGGCCGAGCAGTTGGAACACATGCCCGAGGAGCTGGACGAGAGCCAACGCTTGGTGCAAGCCCAACTGGCCCTGATCGCACGTCAGCTAGCGCCGCTGCGCACAATGGCCGCGCACCTGGCTCAGCCTAGGTTGGCAACCGCCAAGGCACCAGGTTTATAGGCCTCGGCGCTTACGCAAAGGCCCACGGGTAGGGCTGCGCAAACGCAGTCGCATCTTCTGCCGTCAGCGGGTGAGCAACCACGAAGCCTTGGATATATTCACAGCCGTTGTCGGCCAGCCAGCGGAACTGTTCCTCGTTCTCTACGCCTTCGGCAATCACCGTAATGGAGAACTGCCGGCACAAGTCGATGATTGCCCGGGCGATACCGGCGTCACGAACGGAATGCGGCAACCTGGCAATCAACTGACGATCGAGCTTAAGGGTATCAATGGGCAGGTCCCTAAGGATCTGCAGCGAACAATGCTCCCAGCCAAAATCATCCAGTGCCACCCGTACACCTAACCCGCGCAGGAATGACAGTTGCCGACGAGTTTCGCCCAGGTTGTGCAAGAGGGAAGGCTCCACCACCTCTATTTCCAGCTGCTGGGGTATCAAGCCGTTGCTGGAGAGCGCGTATTGCAGCTCGGTGACCAAGTTGGGCATGCTGAACTGTGCATTGCTCAAGCTGATGCTCATCACTAGCTGGTCATCGAAACGCTCACGCCAAAGGCGACGCTGGTTCGCGCCTTCCTGATAAATCCATGAGGTAAGCCGGCTGATCAACCGAGCCTCCTCCAACAAAGGGATGAACAGCCCGGGCGGCACGTCACCTACACTTGGATGCTGCCAACGTAACAACGCCTCGAAGCCACGCACGCTGCCATCCGCCACGCGCACCTGAGGCTGATACACCAGCGAGAACTCTTTGTGCTTGATGGCCGCCGAGACGCTTTCTTCCAGCAACAGGCGCGAGCGCGCACGCACGTTCAGGTCTTGGTCGTAATAGCGGTACTGCTGCTTGCCAGCCTGCTTGGCTGCGTACATGGCGATGTCTGCGGCCCGCAACAAATGGTCCAGGTTGACACCGCATTCAGGGTAGGTCGCGATCCCGATACTCACACCCAGCGTGACTTCAAGGCCGTCGATCTGGGTACAACTGCGCATTCGCTCAAGGATTTTCTCAGCCACCTTAGCCGCCTGCTCAGGGTAATCCAGGGTATCGAGCAAGGCGGTAAACTCATCGCCACCAATGCGCCCAATGATGTCATAGGGGCGCAGCAGCTCTTTGAGCTGAGTGGCTACCCAGCGCAATACCCGGTCGCCTGCATCATGCCCGTGGGTATCATTGATGCGCTTGAAGCCGTCCATGTCCAGGTACAGCAGCGCCTGACTTTTTTCGGGGCGCTCATTGCGTACCAGAGCGCTTTCAACGGTTTGGTAAAACCCACGCCGGTTCAGCAGCCCGGTCAGGGGGTCGGTAACGGCCTGGAATTCCAGTTGCTGATGCAGGTTGCGCACCACGGACATGTCCTGAACCGTGAGCACCATGGCTTTTTCGCTGGCCAGCGGCGCGCAGGACAGCGAGACCGGCAGAGACTGGCCCGCGTAGGTACGCAGAAACGCATCATGGACCCGATGAATGTCGCGCAAGGTGTAGGCGCGGAAGAACTCTGACTCGTGCCAGCTCGTAACGTGGGGTTTTTCAATGAAATCGAGCAGGCGCGCGCTCTGCAATTCGTCGATGGTCGCGCCCAGCAATCGCGAGATGGCCGGGTTGGCGAAACGTATATTGCCTATTTCATCAATTACCAAAATGCCTTCAGCGGCATTGTCCAGCACCGAGGCATTGAAAGCCCTTGCTGTTTCGAGATCGCGTGTAAGGCGTTGCAGTTCTCGGCGGCTGCGCTGTTGCTCCAGGATCGCCTGGACCTTGGGCTTGAGTATGTCTGGGTCAATGGGCTTGAACAGATAGTCCACTGCCCCATTGGCATAGCCTTTAAGCACGGCGGCATCAGACTGCTCATTGGCCGTAAGAAAAATGATCGGCGTAAGCCGCGTGCGCTGGCTGCCCTTCATCAACCGGGCCACTTCAAACCCATCCATACCCGGCATTTGTACGTCAAGCAACACCAAGTCGACTTCTTGCTGCAACAGCAGCCCCAGCGCTTCGACGCCAGACGCTGCGGTAAGCACACGCCAATCCTGGCGCTCCAGCAACGCCCGCATGCTTAGAAGATTTTCTGAGTAATCGTCCACCACAAGGATGGTTGATCGGTCTTCAGTAGGTTTTGTGGTTGCGCGATCCATGCTACTTCTCATCTACAGGGTGGCCACAGGCCAGCATTCGCTGGATCTGTGGTAAGTGACACTCTAGCCCCGGTTTTATTGCCTGGCGCAACGGCAAAAGTTCAAAACCAGTGTTTAGCCGACGAATGGCGGTTTGCTGAAACGCTGCAAATCAAAGGGTTATGTATTGCCGACAAGTGGTTGACGCCAAAGGGATGGCGTAAAAGTTCCGCGCATGTATCTTTATTTTCATACAAGGGTAGGCCGCCCTTAGAAGCCTGGGACGTTCCAGGCGCCGCAATATTAGTTGGCCATCAACTTCTCTTCGGCATTTGCAGTCAGGTAAACGACCATGATCGACTTATCAACCTGGAACCTCAGCATCCCTGTTGGCTCGCCTGCTGTTACTATCGACACTCCGATACTTCTCAAAGGTTACACCGATAAATATTTCCATGCTGACACCAATACGTTGTTTTTCTGGGCCCCTGTAACCGGCAGCACCACGAAAAGCGCCAAGTACCCACGTAGCGAACTACGTGAAACCAACGCCGATGGTTCTTTACGCAATTGGAAATACACAGCGGCGGACAATTACCTGCGCGCCAGCCTAACGGTTAATCAGGTGCCGTCCAGTGGGAAGGTAGTGATTGGCCAGATTCACCAGAATGGCAGCAACGAGCCGCTGATCAAGCTGGAGTATCAATACAAAACGGGTAGCAAGACCGGCAATATCGTGGCCAAGCTCAGGGCGTCGCCTGCTCAGGAAGAACCAACGGTTATCCCGATTGGTGGCGGGGTGAAGTTGAACAGTACATTCGACTACACCATTCACCTTGATCAAAACGGTACGCTGACTGTGAATGCCGCCAGCTACCAGTGGAGCATAGCGCTGGATTCAGACTGGAAAACCAAGGACTTGTACTTCAAGGCCGGCGCCTATGTACAAGACAATGCTGGCAGTGCCACGGAAGGTGGCCAGGTAACCTTTAACAAACTTGCCATTAACCATGAGGCAAGCGAGCAACGAAGCGCAGCACGGTAATATAAGGGACGCAAAAAAACGGGTAGGGTTTTAGAACCACTACCCGTTTTTTTATTGCAAAGGCTTAGTTCACCTTGGCGGCCAACTCGCCTTTAGCGTAACGCTGGAACATAACTTCCAGTGACATTGGCTTGATCTTGGAAGCCTGCCCCGCAGTGCCAAAGGCTTCATAGCGGTCGATACACACGTCACGCATGGCAGTCACGGTGTGGCCCAGGTATTTACGTGGGTCGAACTCGCTAGGGTGTTGCGCCATGAAGCGGCGAATAGCCCCTGTAGAGGCCAGCCGCAGGTCGGTGTCGATGTTGACTTTACGTACACCGTACTTGATGCCTTCGACGATTTCTTCGACCGGCACACCGTAGGTTTCTTTAATGTCGCCGCCAAACTCGTTGATGATTGCCAGCCAGTCTTGCGGAACAGAAGAAGAGCCGTGCATCACCAGATGGGTATTGGGGATGCGCTTGTGAATTTCCTTGATGCGGTCAATGGCCAGCACGTCACCGGTAGGCGGCTTAGTGAACTTGTAGGCGCCGTGGCTGGTACCAATGGCGATAGCCAACGCGTCCACCTGGGTTTTTTTGACGAAGTCTGCAGCTTCTTCCGGGTCAGTCAGCATTTGGCTGTGGTCCAGCGTGCCTTCAGCGCCTACACCGTCTTCTTCGCCGGCCTGGCCGGTTTCCAGGGAACCCAGGCAACCCAACTCGCCCTCTACCGATACGCCGCACGCATGAGCGAAGGCTACGGTTTGCTGGGTAACGCGAACGTTATAGTCGTAATCCGACGGCGTTTTGCCGTCTTCCTTCAACGAGCCGTCCATCATGACCGAGCTGAAGCCCAACTGGATGGAGCGCTGGCAGATATCAGGGCTGGTGCCGTGGTCCTGGTGCATGACCACCGGGATGTGTGGAAACTCCTCGACCGCTGCCAGGATCAAGTGGCGTAGGAACGGTGCGCCGGCGTACTTACGGGCGCCGGCCGAAGCCTGCACGATCACCGGCGAATCGGTTTTGTCGGCCGCTTCCATGATCGCGCGCATTTGCTCAAGGTTGTTCACGTTGAACGCTGGAACGCCGTAGCCGAATTCGGCGGCGTGGTCCAGCAATTGGCGCAAGCTAATCAGTGCCATGGTGTGTTTCTCTCCCGGTCCAGGGTCGTTAAAAGGTGCAAGCGCGGCTGTGGACAGCCGCCCTACAAGCTAATCACGGGCCATCATAGGGCCCTTGTCCATCCACGGGGTTTACGACCCCGGCCGATCCATTCTGCCCAACGGCTGGCCATTACACTGCCATGCCGGGGTTACTACGACCCGCAATTCTGCAAATTGTTGCTGTTACTAGTCGGATCGCCCGTCGCATTGGTTTGAACGCGCTGATCGTTCTGGTTGCTCGGCAGGTCTACCGGCGCCGGTGTGAATACTTCACAGGCGCTGCGCCCGCCACCGAACATCGAGCAACCGCTTAATACAAACGTAATACAGGCCAAGGCCAAGGTGCGCTTCATAGGGACTCCATTCATGAACCGGGAATACTCCCTAAAGACCACCCAGGCCCGGGTTCGTTGCCTAAGGGCAGCCGTCACTGCCGTCTGTTTCATACGCCTCAAGCGCCTCTTGCCCCTGGCGCTTGTTGATGACGGGCACGGTTTGCGCCTGCCAGCGAGCCAACGCGCATTCCGGCCCTGGGGCAGCCTCTGCCCTGTCAGGCTCACGCGCAGGCTCGCCACTGGCAGGCGTGTGGCCACAACCCGCCAAGCCACAGGCCAGCAGTAGTGCAAGCGCCGCGCGGTACATGCCGATTAGCCCTTGGCCCGCTGTTCGAGCATTTCAACCGCTGGCAGTACTTTCCCTTCCACGAACTCCAGGAAGGCGCCACCGCCGGTGGAAATGTAGGAAATCTTATCGGCTACCTTGTATTTGTCGATGGCAGCCAAGGTATCGCCCCCACCGGCAATGGAGAAGGCCGAGCTTTGAGCGATACCTTGGGCCAGCGCCTTGGTGCCGTTGCCAAACTGGTCGAACTCGAACACCCCTACCGGGCCGTTCCACAGGATAGTGCCAGCCTTCTTCAGCAATTCGGCAAACTGAGCAGCGGTCTTAGGGCCGATGTCCAAGATCATGTCGTCGTCAGCCACCTCATCCGACGCCTTAACGGTCGCTTGCGCGGTTTCAGCGAATTCCTTGGCGACCACTACATCCACCGGCAGTGGCACGCTGACTTTACTGGCAATGGCTCTGGCAGTATCGAGCAGGTCCGGCTCATACAGCGACTTACCGACCTTGTAGCCTGCGGCAGCCAGGAAGGTATTAGCGATACCACCGCCAACGATCAGTTGGCTGCATACCGCGCTCAAGCTATTGAGCACGTCCAGCTTGGTGGACACCTTGGACCCTGCAACGATAGCGACCATGGGTTGCGCCGGGATTTTCAAAGCCTTGCCCAAAGCGTCAAGCTCAGCAGCAAGCAGCGGGCCGGCAGCGGCCACCTTGGCAAACTTGGCTACACCGTGGGTCGAGCCTTCGGCGCGGTGGGCAGTGCCGAACGCGTCCATCACGAAGACGTCACACAGCGCGGCGTACTGCTGGGCCAGCTCGTCGGTGTTTTTCTTTTCGCCCTTGTTGAAACGGACATTTTCAAACAGCACCACTTTACCTGGCTCGACCGTAACCCCGCCCAGGTAATCGGTCACCAGTGGCACGTCCTGGCCCAAGGCCCTGCTCAGGTAATCTGCCACCGGTTGGAGGCTGTTTTCCGAGGAGTGCTCACCTTCCACCGGCCGCCCCAGGTGTGAACACACCATGACGGCGGCGCCTTTTTCCAACGCCATCTTGATCGTTGGCAGGGATGCGACAATGCGGGCATCGCTGCTTACCTCGCCATCCTTGATCGGAACGTTCAGGTCTTCGCGGATCAGTACACGCTTGCCTTGCAGGTCCAAGTCGCTCATTTTCAACACGGTCATGTGTCAGTCCTTAGGCGTATTCGTTTTTGTAGTAGCGATGTCGAGAAAATGCCCCGCAACATCGAGCATTCGATTGGCAAAACCCCACTCGTTGTCAAACCAGGCCAGCAGGTTCACTAGCCGTGGGCCAGAGACCCGTGTCTGACTGGCGTCCACGATGGCCGAATGTGGGTCGTGATTGAAATCACAACTAGCGTGAGGCAGCTCCGTATAGGCCAGTAAGCCTCGCAAAGGCCCACCTGCCGCGGCTTCTCGCAGCACCCGATTGACCTCTTGCGCATCGGTATCGCGAGCGGTCTGCAAGGTGATGTCGAGGCAAGACACATTGACAGTGGGAACGCGCACTGCTTTGGCCTGAATTCGGCCCGCAAGTTCCGGGAGCAGGCGCTCGATGCCCCGCGCTAGCCCGGTGGAGACCGGGATTACCGATTGAAAGGCCGAGCGCGTGCGACGCAGGTCTTCGTGATGATAAGCATCGATCACCGGCTGATCGTTCATGGCCGAGTGAATGGTCGTAATGGAGGCGTACTCGATGCCAAAGGCTGCATCGAGCAGGCGCAGCAAAGGCACCGCGCAGTTGGTAGTACAGGAGGCGTTGGAGATCAGGCGCTCGGTCCCCGCCAGATGGTGCTGGTTGATGCCATACACCACGGTGGCGTCTACATCCGCCTCACTGGCCATAGGCTGCGAAAACAGCACCCTGGGCGCACCGGCAGCCAGAAAGCGCTCCCCGTCAGCGCGGGTGTTCCAGGCGCCGGAGCATTCCATGATGAGGTCCACTTCAAGGCTGGCCCAATTCACGCCTTCGGGCGTTGCGCTGCGCAGCACGCGTAAACGGTCCCCGTTGATGGATAAACAGCCATCGACCATGCGCACGTCACCGGGGAAGCGGCCATGCGTGGAGTCGAAGCGGGTCAGGTATTCAAGGCTGGCGAGGTCGGCCAAGTCATTGAGCGCGACCACCTCGATGCCAGCGCGGTCTTGCCGCTCGTACAGCGCGCGCAAGACGCACCGGCCGATACGGCCATAACCATTGAGGGCAACCCGATAAGGGCGGGATAGAGACATGGCGCGGTACACACCTTAAAGAGGCCGGCACGGCCAGGGTGAGCCATTGGCGCCCCCCCTGGCCGTGCGGCGGTGTCAGTCTTCCAGCAGCTCGTTGGCGATACCGACGATGTTGTCCACGGTGAAGCCAAACTCCTCGAACAACGCAGGGGCGGGGGCAGACTCGCCGAAGGTGGTCATGCCCACGATGCGCCCTTCCAGGCCAACGTACTTGTACCAGAAGTCCGCATGGGCCGCTTCGATGGCAATACGTGCAGTGACTTCAAGCGGCAGTACTGCCTGCTTGTAGCTTGGCTCCTGGGCGTCGAACACGCTCGTACTCGGCATGGACACGACACGCACCTTACGCCCGCTGGCCGTTAGCGCATCCGCCGCCTGCACGGCCAGGCCCACTTCCGAGCCGGTAGCGATCAGGATCAACTCAGGCTCGCCCGCGCAATCTTTCAGGATGTACCCGCCCTTGGCCACATCGGCCAGTTGCTGGGCATCGCGCGGCTGATGGGTAAGGTTTTGGCGCGAGAAGATCAGTGCCGACGGGCCGTCGTTGCGCTCAAGCGCGTACTTCCAGGCAATGGCCGATTCCACCGCATCCGAAGGCCGCCAGGTGTCCAGGTTCGGCGTACCGCGCAGGCTGGCTAACTGCTCGATAGGCTGGTGGGTAGGGCCGTCTTCGCCCAGCCCGATGGAGTCGTGGGTGAAGACATAGAGCACACGCTTTTTCATCAGCGAGGACATGCGCACGGCATTGCGGGCGTATTCCATGAAGATGAGGAAGGTAGCGCCGTAGGGCACGAAGCCGCCGTGCAAGGCGATACCGTTCATGATGGCGCTCATGCCAAACTCGCGCACGCCGTAGTACAGGTAGTTGCCTGCCGCGTCATCCGCGCTGATGCCTTTGCAGCCTTTCCACAGCGTGAGGTTGGAGCCCGCCAGGTCGGCGGAACCCCCTAGTAGCTCAGGCAGCAGAGGGCCGAAGGCGTTGAGGGTATTCTGGCTGGCCTTGCGGCTGGCAATGGTTTCGCCCTTGGCAACCACACTCGCGATATAGGCGTCGGCCTTGGCGGAAAAGTCGGCGGGCAGCTCGCCACTCATGCGACGGATCAGCTCATTGGCGAGGTCCGGGTGCGCGGCGGAATAGGCCGCAAAGCGCTGGTCCCACTCGGCTTCAGCGGCCATGCCCTTCTCACGGCAGCTCCACTCGTCGTAGATGTCCTGCGGGACTTCGAACGGGGCATGGTTCCACTTCAACGCAGCGCGGGTGAGGGCGATTTCGTCATTGCCCAAAGGCGCGCCGTGGCACTCTTCCTTGCCTTGCTTATTGGGCGAACCAAAGCCGATGGTGGTCTTGCAGCAGATCAGGGTGGGCTGAGCGCTTTTGCGTGCAGTTTCGATGGCTGTTTTGATTTCGTCCGCGTCATGACCGTCGACGTTGCGGATCACCTGCCAGCCATAGGCTTCGAAGCGCTTGGGGGTGTCGTCGTTGAACCAGCCTTCCACCTCACCGTCGATGGAAATGCCGTTGTCATCGTAGAACGCAATGAGCTTGCCCAAGCCAAGGGTGCCAGCCAGCGAGCACACTTCATGGGAAATGCCTTCCATCATGCAGCCATCGCCGAGGAACACATAGGTGTTGTGGTCGACGATTTTATGATCGGGGCGGTTGAACTGCGCGGCCAGGGCTTTTTCGGCGATGGCAAAGCCTACCGCGTTCGCCAGGCCCTGCCCCAAAGGGCCGGTGGTGGTTTCGACGCCAGGGGTATAGCCATACTCAGGGTGGCCCGGGGTGCGGCTGTGCAGTTGGCGGAAGTTTTTAAGGTCGTCGATGGACAAGTCATAGCCGGTGAGGTGCAGCAGCGAATACACCAGCATCGAACCGTGACCGTTGGACATCACGAAGCGGTCGCGGTCCACGAAGGCTGGGTTGGCCGGGTTGTGCTTGAGCACATCGCGCCACAACACTTCGGCGATATCGGCCATTCCCATCGGGGCGCCGGGATGGCCGCTGTTGGCTTTTTGCACGGCATCCATGCTGAGGGCACGAATAGCGTTGGCACGCTCACGACGGCTAGGCATCGCTGATCTCCACTGACAATGATGAAACTGCAAAGGCGGCATTTTCGCTGATGACTGGGTATGCGGCAATGGAAGAACACGTGCATCGCAGTATTTCGGCCTCGGCCCGCAACGACTTCCAATATCAAAACTTTTTGATATTACCCTTGCGGGCTATCTGGGCGCCGTCTAGACTCCGGCCCCTATGAGTCTGCGCATCCCCTCCACCCGTCATGAACCCTCTGACACCCTGGCCAGCCTGTGCAAAGCCGGGGGCGATCCGCTGCGCCTGAACGTATTACGTGCATTGGCCAGCGATTCGTTCGGAGTGCTGGAGCTGGCGCAGATCTTCGATATCGGCCAATCCGGCATGAGCCATCACCTGAAGGTACTGGCCCAGGCAGGCTTGGTTGCCACGCGCCGAGAAGGCAACGCAATCTTTTACCGTCGCGCGCTGCCAGCCGACCACCGTTTGGGCGGGCGCCTGCACGGCGCACTGCTGGAGGAAGCCGACGGCCTTGCATTGCCTATCGACGCCCAGCAACGCATGGCCAAGGTGCAGCGCCAGCGCGCCGCAACCAGCCAAGTGTTTTTTTCCAAGGTCGCGGACCGATTCCGCGCCCAGCAAGACCTGATCGCCGGGCTGCCCCAGTATCGGGACAGCCTGTTGGCACTGCTTGACACTCTGGTGATCGGGCCTGGGGCCAGCGCCATTGAGGTAGGGCCGGGCGATGGCGGTTTCTTGCCTGACCTCGCTCGCCGCTTCGCCAAGGTGACGGCTATCGATAACAGCCCGGAGATGCTCGCGCTGGCTGCACGCTTATGCCAGGAACAGGCCTTGGCCAACGTGGAGTTAACCCTGGGCGATGCGCTTACCGAGCGCCCCCTTGGCGCCGAGTGTGTGGTGCTGAACATGGTGCTGCACCACTTCAGCGACCCGCCACATGCCATGAAACAGCTCGCTGCCCAGGTGAACCCTGGTGGCAGCCTGCTGGTCACCGAGTTGTGCAGCCACGACCAGGATTGGGCCAGGACGGCCTGCGGAGATCTCTGGTTAGGCTTTGAACAGGAAGAACTGGCCCGCTGGGCCACCGCTGCGGGGCTGTGCCCCGGGGATGGCCTGTACCTAGGCCTGCGTAACGGTTTCCAGATACAGGTTCGCCACTTCCGGCGACCGGCTGGCGACACTCACCATCGGTAATTTTTCAGGAAGCCGTCGAGATGAGCGAATATTCCCTTTTCACCTCCGAGTCCGTGTCCGAAGGGCATCCGGACAAAATCGCCGACCAGATTTCCGATGCGGTGCTGGACGCGATCATCGCTGAAGACAAACACGCCCGGGTGGCGTGCGAAACCTTGGTAAAAACCGGCGTTGCAATCATTGCCGGCGAAGTGACCACATCGGCCTGGGTCGATCTGGAAGAAATCGTCCGCAAGGTCATCATCGACATCGGCTACAACAGCTCTGAAGTAGGGTTTGACGGCGCAACCTGCGCGGTGATGAACATCATCGGCAAGCAGTCCGTGGACATCGCCCAAGGCGTCGATCGCAGCAAGCCAGAAGACCAGGGCGCCGGTGACCAGGGCCTGATGTTCGGCTACGCCAGCAACGAAACCGACGTGCTGATGCCCGCGCCTATCCGTTTTTCTCACGCGCTGGTAGAGCGCCAGGCTGAAGCCCGCAAATCAGGCTTGCTGCCCTGGCTGCGCCCGGATGCCAAGTCGCAGGTAACCTGCAGCTACGAAAACGGCCGCGTGGTGGGCATCGATGCGGTGGTGTTGTCGACCCAGCACAACCCTGAAGTGAAATACAGCGACCTGCGTGAAGCGGTGATGGAGCTGATCGTCAAGCACAGCCTGCCGGCCGAGCTGCTGCACAAAGACACGCAGTACCACATCAACCCTACCGGTAACTTCATCATCGGTGGCCCGGTGGGCGACTGTGGCCTCACGGGCCGCAAGATCATCGTCGACACCTATGGCGGCATGGCGCGCCACGGTGGCGGTGCGTTCTCCGGCAAGGACCCGTCCAAGGTGGACCGTTCCGCGGCCTACGCCGGGCGTTACGTTGCCAAGAACATCGTGGCCGCCGGCCTGGCTGACCGCTGCGAGATCCAGGTGTCCTACGCTATTGGTGTGGCGCAGCCTACGTCCATCTCGCTGAACACCTTCGGGACCGGCAAGCTGTCGGATGAAAAAATCATCCAGCTGGTACGCGAGCACTTCGACCTGCGGCCTTACGCAATCACCCGCATGCTCGACCTGCTGCACCCGATGTACCAAGCCACTGCTGCCTATGGCCACTTCGGCCGTAACCCCTACGAAATGACCGTGGGTGGCGACACCTTTACGGCCTTTACCTGGGAGCGTACTGATCGCGCTGACGCGCTGAAGGCTGCGGCTGGGTTGTGATCTCGCCGGTGCTGTAATACTCGGAAAAAGCCTCCTGCGCACAGGAGGCTTTTTTCGCTCTAGGCTTGCGCTTCCCTCTTCCAGGCGCAGCCAACATGCTCGTCACGCGGCTACTTGCTCGATTCTCCTTCGCGGCCACCCTAGTGTTTTCGCCGTTTCTATGGGCCTGCCCCGAATGGTCTCTCGAACAGGCCAGGGCAAACCTCGAGGCCCTGCAAAAGCAGGTGGACGAATGGAACCTGGCCTATCACCGCGATGGCCTGTCGCTCATTTCTGATGAACTCTACGACCAGGCCGAGCGCCGCTTGCATGGCTGGCGCCTGTGCTACCCCAACGCCGCCCAGCCCTTGGTAGATGCACAAGCGATGCCCAGTGGTGCGCAGGCCCACCCCGTGGCGCACACAGGGGTGGGTAAGCTGGCTGACGAAAACGCGGCACGCGCGTGGCTGGCCAACCGCGAAGACGTGTGGGTTCAACCCAAGGTCGATGGCGTGGCGGTCACGTTGATTTACGAAAAAGGGCATTTTACGAGCGCCATCAGCCGTGGCGACGGGTTGCGCGGCCAGGACTGGACGCCTAACGCTTTGAAAATTCCTGGCATTCCTCGCCGCCTGCCAGAACCGGTTAACCTGCACCTTCAAGGCGAAATCTACCTGCACCTCGACAGCCATGTACAAGCACAGGCTGGAGGGAGAAACGCGCGGAGCCAGGTTGCGGGCATGATGGCGCGGCGAGACTTAACCTCTGAAGAAGCTACCCATTTGGGCTTCTTCCCCTGGGAGTGGCCCGAGGGGCCGCCAACCCAGGAGGAGCGCCTGGCCCGGCTGGCCGATCTGGGGTTCGCTGCGCCTCAACACTACAGCCACAAAATCAGTGGCTTCGAAGACGCCAGCGCCTGGCGTGACCATTGGTACAACAGCCCCCTGCCCTTCGCGACCGACGGGATCATTCTGCGTGACAGCCGCCGCCCCGAGGCGAGCCGCTGGAAGGCGCAAACGCCGTATTGGATTACCGCCTGGAAATACCCTTGGCAAAGCGCGCTGGCCGACGTGCGAGACGTGACCTTCGAAATAGGCCGTACCGGGCGCGTTACGCCTGTGCTGGAATTGCACCCGGTGCGCCTGGATGACCGTACGGTAAAGCGCGTGAGCCTCGGTTCGGTACGTCGCTGGCAGGCGCTGGACGTACAACCGGGTGACCAAGTGGCGTTGGCCTTGGCTGGCCTCACCATTCCTCAAGTGGACGAGGTGATTTGGCGCAACCCTGTGCGTGAGCCGGTGGTGCCCCCGCCACCAGCCCGTTATACGCCGCTTACATGCTGGCAACCTGAGCCGGGCTGCCGCAGCCAGTACCTGGCACGGTTGCAATGGATGAGCAGCCAAAACGGGCTGGGTATGCCGCACATAGGCAAGGGCGCCTGGAGCCGGCTGCTGGACGCCGGTTTACTACCAGAGCTGCACAGCTGGCTCAGTTTGGACGAAGCCACATTGGCGAGCGTCAATGGCATCGGCCCGCTTTCTGCCCAGCGCATTGCCCAGCAGTTTGCTGTGGCTCGGAAAAAACCTTTTAAGAATTGGCTTAAAGCGATGAGCGCACCGCCTTTTGGAAAGGCGGATATTCCAGCCAACTGGAGCCTGCTAGCGTCGCGAACCGAAGCTCAATGGGCCAATGAAACCAGTGTCGGCAAGGGGCGTGCGGCGCAATGGGTAGCGTTCTTTCAACACCCCCCAGCGTGGCGTATGGCCAAGGCGCTGCATGATTTACGCGTAGAGGGCTTCATTGAAGGGTTTGAACTTCCCCCTCACTTCCGTTCCAATAGCCCCGAACCCAGTGCAACCCCCTTGGAGAACTCATGAAAGCTTTGCTCACCCTGGCCCTACTTGTCGGTGCAATGGCCCAACCGGCTTTTGCCGCAGAGCCGGTGGAAGGCACCGAGCTCAAGGGCTGCGCGGCGAAGGAGCAAGACCTGCAAAACAAGATCGCCAAGGCCAGCGAGGCGGGTAACAAAGCTCAACTGGAAGGGCTAGAGATTGCCAGGGGCGAGCTGCAAACCAATTGCACGGACGAACGCCTCCAAAAAGAGCGGGAATCCAAAGTGCTGGATGCCAAGCGTGAAGTCAGCGAACGCCAGGCCGACCTCGACAAGGCCATGAAAAAAGGCGACCCCGAGAAGATCGACAAGCGCAAGGAGAAGCTGGCCGAGGCCCGCAAGGAGTTACAAGAGGCAGTGGACGAGCTCGACCAGTAAGCCGAGCGGTTCATCACGCAGCGACGCAGAACAGGCTTACGATCGTTGCCATCCCTACGAACCAGGCAATGGAGCGCAGCGTTGCCTGGTCGATCAAGTAACAGATGATGTACAGCACGCGGCTCACCACGAACAACACAGCAAGCGAGTCCAAGGTGCCTTGTTGGGCGCCGCCCGCTAAATGCGCGATGATCACGGCGGCCGCGAACGCCGGGTTGATTTCAAATCCGTTGAGTTGTGCTGCATGTGCACGCTTGGGTGGCCCTTCGAGCTTATCCAGGTACCCCCGCGGGTCCCGGTTCGCTTCCGCGCCGAAATGCCCACCCAACAGTTTGGCAGTCACGGTGCACACATAGGGCAGCGCGATGGCTATCAGTACGCACCAATAGGCGATTGTCATAATTACCTCGTGTAGGGATGGCTGTTTATACGTGCACGCGGTGCAGGGGCACTTTATGGCATGTTTTCCCCAGGCAGCATAGGCATTGATTCATGCACGCATCGGCTTTGAAGTGGGGCCTCATCGCAACTCAATAGAGGCTCCGCAGCGCGCCCATGAGGGCGCGCCGGGGGGCTCGGGGTATACACCAGGTAATCGCACCCAGCGAGCAGCCCCAACATAAGCACTACAAAAGGCATCGTATGAACTCCAACCACATAGAGGTTGGAATTGTCGGCTGCCAGGGCAGCCCTGCGGGCCCGGAATTGGCTTAAACACGCGTCAGGCATTGCCTACAAGGTGGTCAGGCTTCTACCTCATCGCTTGCGAACTGGTCTTTGATATAGCGAATCTCTGTCCGCCCATGGGGGGCAGGCAACCCGTCTTCGCCCAGGTTGACGAATACCAGCTTGTCCACGGTCAGAATGCTTTTACGGGTGATCTTGTTGCGCACTTCGCAGGTGAGCGTGATGGAGGTCCGACCGAAGGCCGTTGCAGTGATGCCCAGCTCGATGATGTCCCCCTGACGCGAGGCGCTGACGAAGTTGATCTCGGAGATGTACTTGGTTACCACGCGTTGGTTACCCAATTGGACGATGGCGTAGATCGCGGCTTCCTCGTCAATCCAGCGCAGCAGGCTACCGCCGAACAAGGTGCCATTGGGGTTCAGGTCTTCAGGTTTAACCCATTTGCGCGTATGGAAATTCATAAGTCGCCTCGATGCAGTGGAGTTGTCTCCATCCTAGCAGCCCCGCCTTACCGATGTAGCAGCACGGCTTGCCGGCGACCGGCCCCAGCCCAGGTTTTGGGGCGTAGTTCAAACACCTGCACCGGCTTTCGCCAACTGACGTTGTCTCACACACGGGCTGGCCTGGACGTTCAGCATCAGGGCCGCCAGCGCCGGGTGCTGTAGGAGCTAGCGGAGCCACAGGCGGAGCTGGCGAAGGGGCCTGCCCTCGGTACTGCGTCATGCCCGGTTCGCGAACTTCGCCTGCGGCTGCGTTCACTCCTACATGCCGCAGCGTGGTTCAGCCCGTGGGGCAACGGTAGCTGGCGAAAGCCATTGCAGATTGCTCACCTTGTTCGCCAACTGACGTTGTCTCCCAAAGGGCTTTTGGGTTGCGTAACGTCCTGGCCAGACGCAGTCGACATGCTCCAAGACGCCCTATATACTTCACAACGTTTCATCGCCCGCTGCCATGCGGGCGTTCCCGCCACCCAGCCGAGGGGCGCTGCAGCAGGTCATCCTGTCAGGCTCGGTTGGGGCGTTTGCGAGGTCGGTGTTCACCGGCCTCCGGGTACTCAGGCCTTGCCTGTTGCCCTCAACGCACAACGGCGCCCATTCGCATACTACGAATGGAGACTCTTCAATGAGTGCTGTACTGACGCCTGCCGATTTTTCCGATTTCAAAGTGGCCGATATTTCCCTGGCCGCCTGGGGCCGCCGCGAAACCATCATCGCCGAGTCCGAAATGCCTGCCCTGATGGGGCTGCGCCGCAAGTACGCGGGCGAACAGCCGCTCAAGGGCGCGAAAATCCTCGGCTGCATCCACATGACCATCCAGACCGCCGTGCTGATCGAGACGCTGGTGGCGTTGGGCGCAGAAGTTCGCTGGTCTTCCTGCAACATCTTCTCCACGCAAGACCAGGCAGCTGCAGCCATCGCAGCCGCGGGCATTCCGGTATTCGCCTGGAAAGGTGAAACCGAGGCCGAGTACGAGTGGTGCATCGAGCAGACCATCCTCAAGGATGGCCAGCCGTGGGACGCCAACATGATCCTCGACGACGGTGGCGACCTGACTGAAATCCTGCACAAGAAGTACCCCGCCATGCTTGAGCGCATTCATGGCATCACCGAAGAAACCACGACAGGCGTCCACCGTCTCCTCGACATGCTGGCCAAAGGCACCCTCAAAGTGCCTGCCATCAACGTCAACGACTCGGTGACCAAAAGCAAGAACGACAACAAGTACGGCTGCCGTCATAGCCTCAACGACGCCATCAAGCGTGGCACCGACCACTTGCTGTCCGGCAAGCAGGCACTGGTGATCGGCTACGGTGACGTGGGCAAGGGCTCCGCTCAGTCCCTTCGTCAGGAAGGCATGATCGTCAAGGTATCGGAGGTAGACCCCATCTGCGCCATGCAAGCGTGCATGGACGGCTATGAAGTGGTTTCGCCTTACACCAACGGCATCAACGACGGCACCGACGGCTGTGTAGACGCTGCCCTGCTGGGCAAGATCGACCTGATCGTGACCACTACCGGTAACGCCAACGTGTGCGACGCTGGCATGCTCAAGGCCCTGAAAAAGCGTGCGGTCGTCTGCAACATTGGCCACTTCGATAATGAGATCGATACGGCCTTCATGCGTAAGAACTGGGCGTGGGAAGAGGTCAAGCCACAGGTGCACAAGGTACACCGCACCGGCGCCGGCAGCTTTGACGCCCATAACGACGACTACCTGATCCTGCTGGCTGAAGGCCGCTTGGTGAACCTGGGCAACGCAACCGGTCACCCAAGCCGCATCATGGACGGCTCCTTCGCCAACCAGGTACTGGCGCAGATCCACCTGTTCGACCAGAAGTTCGCTGACCTTGCCCCTGAAGCCAAGGCCGTTGCCCTGACCGTGGAAGTGCTGCCCAAGAAGCTTGACGAAGAAGTGGCGCTGGAGATGGTCCGTGGCTTTGGTGGGGTGGTCACCCAACTGACTACTCAACAGGCAGACTACATCGGCGTAACCGTCGAAGGGCCGTTCAAGCCAGACAGCTACCGCTACTGATCAGCAGCGCGCCCCAGGCCGTGTGCCCCAGGCCGTGTGCCCCAGGCCGTGGCCTGGAGCACATGGCTTGTCACCTGATTTCGGAGAGCCGTCTTGACCATGACTTTTACCGATAAAAGCTTCAGCTTCGAGTTTTTCCCTACAAAAACCGAAGCTGGGCATGAAAAGCTGCTAGGCGTCGCGCGCCAGTTGGCAACCTACTCGCCTGCCTTTTTCTCCTGTACCTACGGTGCCGGAGGCTCCACGCGTGACCGCACGCTGGAAACCGTGCTTCAGTTAGAGCGCGAGGTCCAAATCCCTGCTGCGCCCCACCTGTCTTGCGTCGGCGACAGCAAAACAGAGCTGCGCGCACTGCTTGCACTGTACCGTGAAGCAGGTATCAAGCGGATCGTCGCATTACGGGGCGACCTGCCTTCGGGCATGGGGATGTCTGTTGGAGAGCTACGTTACGCTAGCGACCTGGTGGAATTTATCCGCGCAGAAACAGGCGATCACTTTCATATCGAAGTGGCCGCGTACCCCGAGATGCACCCGCAGGCGCGTAACCTGGAAACCGACCTGGCCAACTTTGCACGTAAGGCAAAAGCCGGCGCGGACAGTGCGATTACCCAATACTTCTTCAACGCTGACAGCTACTTCTACTTCGTTGACCGGGTACGCAAGCTCGGCGCCGACTTGCCGATCGTGCCGGGGATCATGCCTATCACCAACTACAGCAAGTTGGCTCGCTTTTCTGAAGCCTGTGGCGCAGAAATCCCCCGTTGGATTCGCAAGCAGTTGGAAGCGTACGGTGATGATGTGGCCAGTATCCAGGCGTTCGGCGAAGAGGTCATTACCCAAATGTGTGAGCGCCTACTGGCCGGCGGCGCACCAGGGCTTCACTTCTATACGCTGAATCAGGCTCAGGCAAGCGTGGCCGTGTGGGAGAACCTCAACCTGCCCCGTTAAGCACCAGGCCCACCCTTAATGGGCCTGGAACTTGCGATGAGTTTGCGTTTAACTAGCCAGCGCCGTTGCCGCGCCTTACTCTTCGTACATGCGCGCACTTGTCCTGATATTTCTACTGCTAACCTTGCCAACGTCGGCCAGTGCGTTGAGTAGCCCTTTGCGCATCGTGACCGAGCCGTGGGCGCCGTATGTCTACCTCGATGGCAACGAACCTGCGGGCATCGACTACGAAATCGCCAATCAGGTATTCAACCGGTTGGGCATCGCGGTGGAGTGGGAATTCTTGCCCTGGAAGCGCTGCTTGATGAAGGTCAAGCAGGGCCAGGCAGATGCCGTGCTAGACATCTTCCACACCGGTGCACGCACGCAGTGGCTAGTGTATGCCGAGGAAGCGCTGTCCCGTGTGGAGTTCGTGCTTTACCAGGCCAATGACCGCCCTGTACCCCTTACCCAACTGCGTACCCTTGAAGGCCTGAGGGTAGGCGTGGCGCCTGGGTTCGAATACGGGCCTGCGTTCGAAGCCTCGCTGGCAATCAAAGAACCTGCGCCTACCTTAGAGGCGAACTTCGGCAAGTTGATGCTTGGCCGTATTGATCTGGTACTCACCGACCGCCGCGCGGGCCAATTTACACTGAGGGAATTAGCGCTAGACGCGCACATCAGCCGGATTGCGGGTGCATTGAACATCAACTTGCTGCACCTGGCGGTGCGCAAAGACAGTGACCTGCCGTTGTTGGCAGAGCGCTTCAGCGACGCGCTGCGTCTGTTCAAACAAGAGCCAGCGTATGCCAAGCTGATCAAGCGTTACGGTCTATAAATAGAATTACCCTTTGTTATAAAAAAGCGCCATTTGGCAGGCAAACACCAGCGCTACGTTAAGGCTCTGTTATACTCCCTCATTCCCGCCAGGCTTACGCCCGGACGCCGGTCCTCGCATTCCTTCATCGCACGCATGCCCTGGGTTCATACCTTGGCCACCTGCCGCGAACCCTCCGCGAGCACCAGCAGTACCGGACGCGGTTGCGTCGATATCCGCCCCGCGCCAGGCAAACGATCCCCGGGCCCAAGCCCTCACAATGAACAGGATTGCCCATGTCCTTTGCTTCCCTCGGTCTCTCCGAGGCTCTAGTCCGCGCTATCGAGGCTGCTGGCTATACACAGCCTACCCCCGTGCAACAGCGGGCAATTCCCGCCGTGTTGCAGGGCCGCGACCTGATGGTTGCCGCCCAGACCGGTACTGGCAAGACCGGCGGTTTCGCCCTGCCTATCCTGGAGCGCCTGTTCCCGGATGGCCATCCTGACAAATCCCAGCGCCACGGCCCACGCCAGCCTCGGGTACTGGTGCTTACGCCCACGCGCGAACTCGCTGCTCAGGTTCATGAAAGCTTCCGTACCTACGCACGCGACCTGAAATTCGTCAGCGCCTGCGTATTTGGTGGTGTGGGGGTCAACCCACAGGTGCAGGCCCTGGCCAAGGGCGTAGACGTCTTGGTCGCCTGCCCTGGCCGCCTGCTGGACTTAGCCGGCCAAGGCAGCGTAGACCTCACCCATGTAGAAATCCTGGTGCTGGACGAAGCAGACCGCATGCTCGACATGGGCTTCATCCATGACGTGAAAAAGGTGCTCGCTCGCCTGCCTGAGAAACGCCAGAACCTCTTGTTCTCGGCCACCTTCTCCAAAGACATCACGGACCTGGCTGGCAAGCTCCTGCACAACCCCGAACGCATTGAAGTGACGCCACCCAATACTACGGTGGAGCGTATCGAGCAACGGGTGTACCACATCGCCGCCAGCCACAAGCGTGCCCTGTTGGCGCACTTGATTACCCAAGGCGCATGGGAGCAGGTCTTGGTGTTCACCCGCACCAAGCATGGCGCCAACCGGCTGGCCGAATACCTTGAAAAACACGGGCTCACCGCTGCAGCCATCCATGGCAACAAGAGTCAGAATGCGCGCACTAAGGCGTTGGCGGACTTCAAGGCCAGCACCGTCCGGGTATTGGTGGCCACCGACATCGCCGCGCGAGGCCTGGACATCGACCAGCTGCCGCATGTGGTCAACTTCGAGTTGCCGAACGTAGAAGAAGACTACGTTCACCGCATCGGCCGTACTGGCCGTGCAGGCCGTAATGGCGAGGCGATTTCTCTGGTAGCACCAGACGAAGTCAAGCTGCTCAGGGGCATTGAGCGCATGACCCGTCAGAAAATCCCTGACGGCGAGCTGATGGGCTTCGACGCCAGCACCATTGAGGCAGAAAAACCCGAGACCCGCGAACGCCAGCCTGCCAACAAGCCTCGTGGCCGCACTACCCCAAGCGACAAACCCACCGGCGGCCGCAAAGATAAAGGCAAGGACAAGGGCAGGGACAACAAGCCTCGCGAGAAATCTGCTGCGCCCCGTGCCGAAGGCAGTGCCGAGCCGCGCCAGCAACGTGCACGCCAACCCCAACGCCCTGCACAGGCACAAGGCGCTGCGCCAGCGGAAAACGGCAACCGAGACCCCGAAGTGTTCCTGGACGACGAAGTGGACAACTTCGGTAACCGGGCAGACTACGTAAGCCCGTACCAAAAGGAAAAGGGCCGTAACCGTCGCCCAGGTACCAACGCAACCAGCCCTGCCCCCGCCCAAGGCGCTCGTCGCCCAGCGGCTGCGGCCCGTACGCCTAACGAAGGCGCTGCCAAGCGCTCCGGCCCTCGTACGACCGGTGCTCAGAAGCCTGCCGGTGGCGGTCAGAACCGTCGGGACAACCCACGCACCCGCCGCCCACGCGATGAAACCGCCGCGCCAGCGGTCAGCGAAGCCCGGCGTGAAACCCCTAAGCCAAAGATCATCATGAAAGAGTCCAAGCTCGACCGTACCCTGACGCCCGAGCAACTCGATGATCTGCAAAACCGCGCGAAGGCCGGGGAAAAGCCTGCCTTGCTGACGCGTAACCGGTAACAACGGCTTGCCCATTACTGGCAAGCCCAGCACCTGGTAAATGCGTTCAGTTGTAATAAAAACGCCGCGCCCCCTCACAGGGGCGCGGCGTTTTTTTAGTGCAGGGCTTCAGGTATTACTTGGCCCGTATCCCTTCAAACACGAAGTACAGCTCAACGGTGTCAGACTGCGGGCCGAGGTCCATGGACTTGGGCGCGAAATCCTTACGGTTGATGCTGGTGGTGCCTTCGAAGCCTGCACGGTAGCCGCCCCATGGGTCTTTACCTTCGCCCAGGAAGGTGGACTTGATCACGACCGGCTTGGTCACGCCGTGTAAGGTCAGGTCACCCGTAACGTCGGCGGTTTGCTTGCCGTCTGCGTTCTTGCCCGTAGGTTTGACGCTGGTGGACTTGAACGTAGCCTCTGGGTAGTTGGCGACGTCCAAAAAGTCCTTGCTGCTGATGTGCTTGTCGCGCTCGGCATGGTTAGTAAACACGCTGGCGGTTTTCAAGGTGACATCGATCTTGCTGTCTTCAGGCTTGGCCGCATCGAAGCTGAAGTTGCCGTCGAAGTCTTTGAACGTACCGGTGATGAAACTGTAGCCCAAGTGGCTGATCTTGAAGTTGACGAAGGCATGTTGGCCTTCTTTGTCGATTTTGTAATCAGCAGCCATAGCCTGGCCAGCAGAGAGGGCAGCAACGCCAAGGGCCAATGCGGCCAGGGTAGTTTTGAGCATTTTTAGTTCCTTTGCAGTGAGTGCATCAAATAAGGGGTCACGCTTTACGGCCCAGCATGCGTACCAAGGTAGCATCCCGGTCGATGAAATGATGTTTGAGGGCAGCCAGCCCATGCAGTACCGAGAACACGACCAGTATCCATGCCAGGTAAAGGTGAATCGTCCCGGCCCGCTCTGCCTGGTTTTCGATCCCGCTATAAAGCGCGGGCACGTCGAACAGGCCGAATACAGAAATACCTACGCCATCGGCGGTGGAGATCAAGTATCCCGTTACCATCACTAGGAAAATATCCAGGTACAGCAACAGGTGGACCGACACGGCTGCCAGGCGCGTAGGCTTGCCCTGATTAGGGGTAGGCGGCGGCGGTGGGCTTATTACCCGCCACACCACCCGCAGCAGCATGACCATGAACAGCACCAGGCCGATGCTTTTATGCAGCTCAGGCCCTGCCTTGCGCCACGGGTCGTAGTACCCCAGGCCTACCATCCATAGCCCTAAGGCGAACATACCAAACACCGCCAAGGCCACGCCCCAATGCAGCAGTAGGCTAACGGCCCCATACCGGGACGGCGAATTACGAAGCTGCATGTCAGCACCCTCAGTGAACATGGGAGAAGAGTAAGCTATTACCTATCGAAAAAAAGCGAAAAAATTCGCTTCAAACAATCGAAACTGGTGATAGGAATAGTCCCCTGACTGCGTTAAGGCAAGGTTAATGGGAGTGGCGGGGGGCCACGTTCTAAGGCTACGGGGCGTGCCCGTCGGGTCGAAGTGTATTTCGGGTTGTCTGCCAGCCACGCATTGCATAGGCTTGCGCTCTTTTCACCGGCCTGCGGGCCGTGCCGGAGCCTTTACATGAGCCAGAACCAGTATTGGATGGACCGTGACCTGGCGGTGTTATGGCACCCCTGTACGCAGATGAAAGACCATGAGCGCCTTCCCCTCGTCCCTATCAAGCGGGGCGAAGGCGTGTGGCTGGAAGACTTCGATGGCAAGCGCTACCTGGACGCGGTCAGTTCGTGGTGGGTGAATGTGTTTGGCCACGCCAATCCGCGTATCAATCAGCGGATCAAAGATCAGGTGGATCAACTTGAACACGTGATTCTGGCCGGTTTCAGCCATTCACCGGTAATCGAGTTATCCGAACGCCTGGTGGCTATCACACCTGACGGCCTGGACCGGGTGTTTTACGCCGACAACGGCTCATCGTGCATCGAAGTGGCGTTGAAGATGAGCTTTCACTATTGGCTCAACCGTGGCCAACCGAACAAGAAACGCTTCGTCACCCTGACCAACAGTTACCACGGCGAGACCATCGCGGCGATGTCTGTAGGCGATGTGCCCTTGTTTACTGAAACCTATAAGGCATTGCTGCTCGACACCTTCAAAGTGCCAAGCCCCGATTGCTACCTGCGGCCGGAGGGCGTGAGCTGGGAAGCGCACTCGCGCACCCTGTTTGCCGCCATGGAGCAGACACTCGCCGAGCACCACGGCAGTATCGCCGCCGTTATCATCGAGCCGTTGATTCAAGGCGCCGGTGGCATGCGCATGTACCATCCGGTGTACCTCACATTGCTACGTGAGGCGTGCGACCGCTATGGCGTGCACCTGATACACGATGAAATCGCAGTAGGCTTTGGCCGCACCGGCACGATGTTCGCCTGCGAGCAGGCAGGCATCCGCCCAGATTTTCTGTGTTTATCCAAGGCACTCACCGGCGGGTACCTCCCCTTGGCCGCCTGCTTAACCACGCAGGACGTGTACGAGGCGTTCTACGACGACTACTCCACCTTGCGCGCCTTCCTGCATTCGCACAGTTATACGGGCAACCCCCTGGCCTGTGCAGCCGCCTTGGCGACCCTGGACATCTTCGAGCAGGATGACGTGATTGAACGCAATCGCGCACTGGCCACCCGCATGGCCACGGCCACCGCGCATTTGGCAGACCACCCGCATGTGGCTGAAGTACGCCAAACCGGCATGGTACTGGCCATCGAGATGGTACGTGACAAGGCAAGCCGCGAAGCCTACCCCTGGCAGGAACGGCGAGGCCTGCAGGTGTTTCAACATGCGCTGTCGCGCGGTGCCTTGCTGCGCCCGTTGGGCAGTGTGGTGTACTTCCTGCCACCCTACGTCATTACGCCTGACCAAATCGACTTCCTGGCGCAGGTGGCTACCGAAGGCATTGATATCGCGACCCAAGACCGTGCGCCGGTGAGCGTCGCGGTGGATAGGCACCCCAACTTCCGTGACCCGGGCTGACAGGCCTTACCTCTCATCCTTATTTTGGCGTTGCTGGCCCATGAGACTTTCTCGCTTTTTCGTCGACCTACCGCTGGCCCTCGGCGAGCATCAACTGCCTGAGACCCAGGCGCATTACATAGGCCGCGTGCTGCGCTTGGCCGAAGGTGACCAGGTGCAGCTCTTCAATGGGCTAGGCCAGGAATACAGGGCCACCCTCCTCCACGTAGGCAAAAAAGCCTTGAGCGTGCAGGTAGAGGAGGTGCTGGACGGCCTACCGGAAAGCACCTTGCCTATTCATCTGGGCCAGGGGCTGTCCAGGGGCGAGCGCATGGACTGGGCCATTCAAAAGGCAACCGAGCTGGGGGTGAGCGAGTTGACGCCTATCATCAGCGAGCGCTGTGAGGTTCGCCTCAAGGATGAGCGTGCTGACAAGCGCCTGGCGCATTGGCGTCAAGTGGCAATAAGCGCCTGTGAACAAAGCGGGCGGTCCAGAGTGCCGATTATCCATCCGCCTTTGTTGCTTGCTGACTGGCTGGCTCAGTGCACCGCTGCTCTCAAGCTGGTGCTGCACCCTGTGGCCGCACCGCTCACCAGCCATGCCGCACCTGCTTCCCTGGCTTTTTTGATCGGGCCCGAGGGCGGCTTGAGCGATACGGAAGTGGCCCGGGCACAACAGGAAGGGTTTCAAGCAGCGCGGCTTGGCCCGAGGGTACTGCGAACGGAAACCGCTCCAGTCGTTGCGCTGGCCGTGGCACAACAGCTATGGGGCGATTTCAGCGCGCATTGAGCCGCGCCTGTACGAGGCCTTCGGCTAGCTTTTCCAGGTTTGGTATGCGCGCTACCTCCTGGCCTATCATGACGCCCGCCAGCTCGAGCGATGCCAGCGGAACATCGATATAGCTGAGTTGGCTATCCAGCCGCACGGTACGGGGGATGCCTTGAATCACCAAGGCAAAAAACCGCAGGCGCTCACCGATGCCGTGCATGACCGCAATCCGCACCCGCTCGCCCCGAGGCAACGGCTGACCACATGCGCCCTCGAAGCTAACCAGGGGCACCTGGCGCCCCCGCCACGCTACATCCCCTAAATCCCATGGGGCGCTAGTGGCTACAGGGATGCCGGTGTGATAACCGATCAGCTCGGCCACTGCCACGTCAGGCACCACCAACTGGCTGTTTGCCAGGGGCAACAGCAATGCGCTGAGGGAGTCACGGCGGGAAAACGTGCGCTCAGGCATGCTTACTGCTCCAGAACCGAATCAGGTGAAGCAACTGCGACTCTTGGTAAGGCTTGCCCAAGAACTCGCTTACCCCCAACGCCATCGCACGTTGGCGGTGCTTATCCCCTGTGCGTGACGTAATCATGATGACCGGGATGGTGGCCAGTCGTGGGTCGGCGCGCAGCCGCCCTACCAGTTCAAAACCGTCCATGCGCGGCATCTCGATGTCGACCAGCAGCACGTCCGGCTGGTGCTCGGCCAAGCCTTGCAATGCCTCTACCCCATCGCGGGCAGTAATCACCCGTACGCCGTGACGCTCAAGCAGGCGGCTGGTGACCTTGCGCACCGTGACAGAGTCGTCGACTACCATCACCAACAGCGGCTTGGCCTGAATCGGACCGAAGCGCGTGATGGGCATGATGGCCGCATCCAGTCGAGCGTGGGCCGCACGGATCTGCGCCAACGGGTCGATAATCATCACCACTTGGCCATCGCCCAGAATAGTCGCACCTGCCAAGCCCGGCACCGAGGCAAACTGAGGCCCCAGGCTTTTCACCACAATCTCCCGAGAGCCTGCCAGCGCATCCACGTGCAACGCCACTTGGTGGTCGGGCGCGCGTATCAGCAGCAGCGGTTGCGCCACGTTGCTTTCGAGCTGGTCGGGCCGTGGCGCTACCCCTAATACTTCGCCCAGGTAGCGCAGGTCGTAAGACAATTGGGCGTAGCGATAACGAGGCAGGCGTGTGGCGTAGGCGGCCTCAAGGGTTTCCGGCGCCACCCGTACGATGCCCTCCACGCTGTTAAGCGGTACCGCGAACAACTGCTCCCCACATTGCACGACCAGCGCCTGGTTGATGGACACACTAAACGGCAAATGAATCAGAAACCGTGCGCCGCTCCCTGCGTGGCTGTCGATCACCATGCTGCCACCCAGTTGCTTCACCTCTTCATGCACCACGTCCATGCCCAGACCACGCCCTGAAATCTGGGTAATCTTCTGGGCAGTGGAGAATCCAGGCTGAAGGATGAACTGCAGCACGTCATGGTCGCGCAGGTCGTTGTCAGGGCTCAGCAGGCCACGCTTGATGGCCTTGTCACGCACCGCTTGCAACGGTATGCCGGCGCCGTCGTCGCTCATCTCGATCACGATCTCGCCACCCTCATGAGCGACGCGTAGCGTGACCAGGCCGCGCTCCGGCTTGCCTGCTGCCACACGGGCTGCGGTGCTCTCCAGGCCGTGGTCGATGGCGTTGCGCAGCATGTGTTCCAAGGGCGCGATCATCCGCTCCAGCACGGTGCGGTCCATTTCCACCTCGGTGTCGCTCGTCTCGAAGGCGACGTCCTTGCCCAACTCGTCGGCCACTTGGCGCACGATACGTTGCAATCGCGGCAATACCCGTGAGAACGGCACCATGCGGGTGCGCATCACGCCTTCCTGCAACCCCGAACAGATACGCGCCTGCTGCGCAAGCAGCGCCTGCGCCTCTTGGTTACGGGCCGCCAGGGTGTCTTTGAGATCAGACAGGTCCGACACTGCTTCAAGCAAGGCCCGCCCAAGTTCGCGCAACTGCGTCTGACGCTCCAGCTCTAGAGGATCGAAACCCTCCTCCAGCAGCGCTTGCGGTGGCCGGCCCGCTGGTGGCTGTACGGTTTCACTGTCCAGGCGCATGAGCTGGTCACGCATACGGGTGAGCGTGGTTTCCATTTCCAGCAGCGCCGTTTGCCCGTCGTTCACTTGCTGCTCGATACGCCCGCGCGTGATCGAGGCTTCGCCGGCCAGATTAGCCAAGTCTTCCAGGGTCTGCGCCGCGACCTTGACCTGATCGCCACCGCCACGCTCGGCCGCTGGCAACTGGTCGGCGGCGGTTGCGCGCGCAGGTTCGCGCAGCGGTGGCAAGGTCTGCCCTCCATACCCCTGCACAGTACGCAACAGCATGTCATCCACAGGGACCGGGTCGCCGGAACGCGCGGCATCGAGCATCAAGGCCAGGCGGTCGTGCCCCCGGTGCAAGAGCTTGAACAACGCGGGCGCAGCCTGTATTTCCCCTGCCGACAGGCGCTCGTACAGGGTTTCGAGCTCGTGCGCCAAGTCGCCCACCGGCCCTACCTCGGCCATCCGCGCACCACCCTTGAGGGTATGCAGGTCGCGCAGCAGGTTCTCCACCTCCAGGCTATTGGCCGGCTCTGCCTGCCAGCGAGCCAAGGCGGCGCCAGCACTTTCGATCAGGTCCGCGCCCTCATCGAGGAACACTTGCAGCAGCTCGCGTTCGCGAGCCTGGGCGTCGGCTTCCTGCGCCGGAATAACCTCGGTAATCAGTGTAGAAAAAGGCGCGTTCAGCTCGGCTAGCCAGTGGGCATGACTGTCAGCGGCGGGCTGCCCAAGGCTGCTCCCTGAAGCTGGCTCGCCCAGCTCAGCAAGCCACTGGTGCAGGCGCTCATGGGCCTGACGGGCACGGCTCGCTTCGTGGGGGTTGTCGTGTAAGCGGCCATAGAAGGCCCCGAGGGCCTCACCAAAATCAGCCAACTCTCGTAACCCTGCCAGGCGCGCCCCACCGGCGAGGGTGAACAGGTCTCGCTCCAGGGCCACCAACGCGCTGTCCCGGTGAGGGTCCAGTAGCCAGACCCGCAGTGCTTCGTCCGCGCTTTCCAACAGGTCACTGGCTTCATCCAGGAAAAACGCGACCAACTCAGCCCTGCCCTCAGACACCTCGGGCACTGTCACAGGCGGCGTCAACGTCGACCATGGGTGGGCTGCGGCCGTAGGCGCCCCGAACGCATCAGGCGCCAAAGCGCTTTCAAGCCAGCCTTGCAGGCGGTGCAGCGCCTCAGCGTGGGGCGTGACTTCCTGCCCGGCGGCCAGCTCGTCGAACATGTCAAAGAGGGCATCCTGGGCGTGCTCGGCATCGGCTAGCAAGGCGGTTGAGGCTGCCAGGCTGGCCTCATCGACGGCGCCATAGACATCCAGCAGGGCCTCGCACAGGGCATCCATGGCAGGCAAATCAGCCAGGTGTACGTACTGCCCCAACTCATCGAGCGCTTCTAGTAGCGCGGGCAGCGTGTGCAGGTCGGCAGGCGTGCGCTGCCACTGAGCCAGGGCTGCCTGGGCCTGATCCAGGTAGTCGATACCTTCAGTGAGCAAGCCGGCCCTGGCACTTCGAACGGAGCCGGCGTTGGCGTCGTCGCCCTCTGAGCTCACCAGCAGGGTATCCACTTGGCTGGCCAACGCTGCCACCCCTTCGATAGGCGCAAGCCTGTGCTGTGCAACCTGCGCCAGCGCGGGCACCAATGCGTTTAACGCCTGCCGCAGCACACCAAGCTCTGCAGGGCCGAATGTCCACTCACGGGCCCGGTACTCTTTGCTCAGCCGATACACGACAGCGGCAAGCTCGCCTACGCTGTTCACGCCAGCCATGAACGCGCTGCCTTTTAGCGTATGCAGTGCTCGCTGCAAGGCGTCCGTCACAGCAGCAGGCGGTGTGGCCTGTTCAATAAAGCCCCGCAGCGTGTCCAGATAGGCACATGCCTCCTGGTGGAAGATATCGAGCAATTGCCCATCCACTGCCACGTCTGCAGGCGCAGTGGGGGCTGTGGCTACCTGAGCATTGACAGGCTGTAGGGGCAAACGCTTCAGCGCAAGGCCATCCAGGGCATGGCGCGCGCTGGCCAGCAAGGCCTCTTCCGCTTCACGCGGGTCTACCATCCAGCGTCGCAGCATCCACTCAATGGCACAGAGGGCATCGGCCAGGGTTTCCAACACGTGCGGTGCTGGCGGTTGGCGCTCTTGAAGCAAGCGCTCATGTACGTACTGGTCCAAGGCGTCGAGCAGCGTGAGCAGGGCTTCGGGGCGCACCATGGCCAATGCGCCACGCAACTCTGCCAACTGTCCCGGTATGGAGGCCAAGGGCGCCAGTACCCAGCCGCCGTCCAGGCATTCACTGATGGACTGCTCGATGCGCTCCAGCGCCGTCAGCGCCTCTTCGATTGCCAAGTGATGAATGCGCTCAAGCTCGGCGGCAGCGATTTGCGCTGCGCCTGGCACTGAGTCTTCCGGGCCTACCATGCCTGCCAGCGTGCTTTCGACGTACAACAGCGCACCTCCGGCATCCAGCACTGCCGCTTCGTCGAGGTAGTCGGCACCCGCAGCCCATGCCTGGATAGCGCTCATCTGATCGAGGATCGCCCGTCGGGGTTGCTGGAAGCCTAATACCGCCAGGGCATCGGCAATGCGACGTAGCGAATGCCCGATAGTGGCCAGGCTCGTACGGTCGCGGGTGTCACCCTGAAGGTACTGGTCCAGCCGCGCCTTGTTGCGCACCAGCTCCTCGCACAAGGCGCCGATCAGAGGCCCCAGGCCGGCGCGGTCCGGGGTAACGGCCGGCATGCTGCGTGTGGGTGCCTCCGGCAGCGGCTGGCCCACCAGCTCAGCGAGATCAGCACTCGACAGTGGCGGCTCGCCAAGGGCGGCACAGGTTTCGTTCAGCCAGGGCTGTAGCAGGGAGGGCAGGTCATAACGGGCCGTGGCCACCCGCTCCAGATAGCCCGGCAGGCGGTCAAGCAGGTGACGCAGGGCATCGACCGCTGCGGGAGATGGCCTGGGCAGGTTGGCCAGGCGTTCAAGGTCGGTAGCCAGGCGCATGGCACCGGGGAAGTTCACGAACCCTAGCACCGCCACTACGGTGTGCAAGGCCTGCGCACAGGTATGAAGGCCTGAAGGAGAGGCGGTATCCAGGGCCTGCCGCGCCTGGGCCAAGGTAGCGGTCAGCTCGGGGCGCAACCAATGCAGGCCCACTACGTCCGCGCGCCCTTCTCGGTCGAGTTTCATCGCGGCCTCAATCGGCATCGGTGGCAGGTAATGTGAAGCCCGACACCGACCGCCGCATTTCGCTGGCCATTTGTGCCAGGTTACCCATGCTTTCCGCCGCCGCCGTAGAGTCAGAGGAGGTCTGTGTGGTGATTTCCTGAATCACCGCCATGGTGTGAGAAATCTGACCCGCCGAGGAGGTTTGCTGCTGCGCGGCGTTGGAAATCCGCTGAATCAACGCCGCAAGGTCTTGGGAGACGCCTTCGATCTCTTCCAAAGCCACGCCGGCGTCTTGTGCCAAATGCGCGCCTCGGACCACTTCATACGTGGTCTGCTCCATGGACATCACCGCCTCGTTGGTGTCGGCCTGGATCGCACGTACCAGCATTTCTATCTGCCGGGTGGCGGCCGAAGAGCGTTCGGCCAGGCGTTGTACTTCGTCGGCCACTACCGCGAACCCTCGCCCTGCCTCGCCGGCCATGGAAGCCTGGATCGCGGCGTTGAGCGCCAGTATGTTGGTTTGTTCGGCAATATCGTCGATCAAGCCTACGATATCGCCGATTTCCTGGGAGGACTCACCCAGGCGCTTGATCCGCTTGGAGGTGTCCTGAATCTGGAACCTGATCACGTCCATGCCTTGAATCGTGTTGTGCACCACCTTGCTGCCTTTATTGGCGATGCCCACCGAGCGCTCCGCCACTTTCGCGGACTCATAGGCATTGGAAGACACATGATCGATGGACTGCGCCATGTCGCTGATAGCGCGAGAGGCTTCGCTGATCTGTTGCGCCTGATGCTCGGACGCCTTGGCCAACTGGCCTGCCGTACCTTGTGTGTGCTGCACGGCCATGGCAACACGCTCAGCGGCACGGTTGATAGTTGCGACCAAGTCGCGCAGTTGGTCAATGGAATAATTGATCGAATCCGCGATGGTGCCGGTGAAGTCTTCGGTGACCGATGCCGTTACCGTCAGGTCTCCCGTGGCCAAACCTTCGATTTCATCGAGCAGGCGCATGATTGCATGCTGGTTGCGCTCGCTTTTTTCGGCCGTCTCGCGTAACCGGCGATTGGTCTCGCGCACCATGACCATGGCCATCAAGATGATGCAGGCCAACGCTAGCAAACCCAGTACGTACCCACCTACCACATCCAGCGTACGCCCGGTGGCCAGGTCTTCGAAGCCATCAGCGAGACGCGATGCCTCGTCAAGCAGGGTCTGCGACAGCTTGAAGATCTCTGTAGCCGCTGCCCGTACCTTGAACAGTGCGGGTGAGGTTTCAAGGATTTCGTCCACAGAGCCGGACACGAACGCGAACAACTCGGCGATTTCCTGAAGCCGGGCACGGGCCTGTGGGTCTTCTACCCGGCGGATCCCCTGGGTGGCGCTGCCGTTAAGCATGCCATTGAGGACCACGCCAAAGCGGTTGGCGTCTCGCCCAAAGGCCTCAGCCGCCCGTGCTGCGTTTTCATCACCCGCCAGAACGATGTTGACCGACCCCAGGATGCGCTCGGCAAGCAGTGACTGGCGCTGAGCGACCGCGACCTGATCGGCGGGCGCGCCTCGGCGCAACAGGCTGTCCACGACCTTTTCGGACTCAAGCTGCAACTGTGGCACGGTCTCAGCCAAGGTTGCCGCGACCTGATGCAGCGACAGCACAGTCTGCTCACTGGCCAGAATCGCGTCGGCGCTTTTACGCAGGCGTTCCCAATCATGCTGTACGGCAAGCATCTGGGCCTGCACGGCTGGGGGCGCCGGCGGCAGGCCGGTGGGCACGTCACCTTCAGTCAAATAACGCCAGCGACGGTCAAATTCATTGCGTGCATTGGTGAGTGCATGAAAGGCATCACCCTTGCCCGCCGCGGCCTCGGTGGCATTCTTGGCGATGCGCTGAGACACCACACGCAGTTCACCTGCATGACCGATGTACTGTTTATCGTGGTTGGCCTGGGTATTGAGGTAAGCAAAATTGGCGAACAGCAGGATGATCAGGACCACCAGAGCGACGAACAAGCCAGCGATTTGAGCGGTGCTACGCGAGCCCTGCACGGTGCCGCCAGCGCCAGCGCTATTGCGCAGTCCATGTGCCTCGTCAGGTGTCATGCCGCCACATCCAGAAACTCCGTTGCCGTCACTAACGCGATGGGGCTGAAGACCGTCCACTCACGCTCATCGAAAAAGTACCCACCCACAAAAGGCGCGAGGGCGTCGTCCAGGTTTTCGGGGCGCACCGTTGCCAGGTCTGACAGCGGAAAATGCTGCAAGCCGGGGGCTTCATCCACCAGCAGGCCGATAAAGACTTCATCATGGTCGATCACTAACACGCGGCGTTGACGGCGATGGCTCGACAACGCTGCGCCGAAATACCCTGAAAGGTTCATGACCGGCAACAAACGCCCGCGTAGATTGGCAACCCCCAGCACCCAGGGCTTGACCCTTGGAATACGCGTCATGCGCGGCTCTGGCAGTACCTCTGCCACTTCGCTCATGGGGGCTACGAACCAGCCGTTTCCCATGCGAAAACTGATGCCGCTCCAGGCTTGGGCTTCGTTGGGTTGCACAGGCAACTCGGCAGCATAGGCACGGCAACGCTGGTCCATGGCCAACAGCAGCTCAAACGCGGTGTACGCAGTGTTCATGGTACCGTCAGTGCGCCAGAACGCTTTCGAGCGCGGCGATTAGCTTGCTTTCTTCGAACGGCTTGGTCAGGTACGCCCGCGCACCCTGACGCTCACCCCACACCTTGTCTGTTTCCTGGTCTTTGCTGGTGAGGATGATGATGGGGATACCCGCAGTTGCTTCATCCTTAGTGAGCTGGCGAGTAGCCTGGAAACCATTGAGGCCGGGCATGACGATGTCCATCAGCACCGCATCGGGCTTTTCCTGACGGGCCAGGGCCACGCCATCGGCGCCATTGCGGGCCTTGAGTACCTCGTAGTTATACCGCTTCAGCAAGCCAGCTAGCTTTTCCAGTTCGGTCATGGAGTCATCAATGATCAGGATTCGAGCCATGCGGGTTCTCATTCGGTTGAAAAAGGGGCGCAGTGGTAGGCGGCCAGGGTTGGAATTCGGGAGCTTCGGCGTGGATTGCCGCTAACAGCGACGCCCGGTCGAACGGCTTGGTCAAGAAGCGATCGGCGCCAACGGCGCGCGCGCGCGCCCTGTCGAACAGCCCCTCGCGGGACGACAGCATTATCACTGAAGTTCCTGCAAAGCGAGGGTTCTGTTTGATCAACTGGCAGGCCTGGTAGCCATCGAGGCGCGGCATCATGACATCGATGAACACCACGGCCGGCTGATGATCGGCCAGCAAGGCCAAGGCCTCGAAACCGTCAACGGCGGTCAAGACCTGGCAACCGGCCTGCCCCAGCAGGGTTTCGGCGGTGTGGCGGATGGTCTTGGAGTCGTCTACCACCATGACCTTCAAGGCCCGCGAATGCTGTTCCATGGTTGCTCGTTCGGTGTACGTCGGCAGGCAGGCCCAGCTGCGCCTGGCTAGGCGAACAGGGCCCGGAAGCTGTTCCTCGACGCTTTGTAGCACACTCCGGTGACTGCTTCCACGCCGGGCCGAGGCGCGCGACCTTGACCACAAGCCCGCGCCGGGCCACCCTGATGGCCATTATTGCCTGCCCCTTTGTCTGGAGACACACCACCATGCCCATCCGCGTCGGCATCGTCATGGACCCTATTTCACGCATCGCCTATAAAAAGGACACGTCTCTGGCGCTGCTGCTGGCCGCCCAGGCCCGTGGCTGGGAATTGACCTACATGGAGTTACCAGACCTCTACCAGGCCAACGGCCAGCCACGCGCGAAGGCCTGCGGGCTGAAGGTGTTTGCCGACCCCCAGCGGTGGTACACCCTGGATGCCCCTGAGGACATCGCGCTGCAAGACCTGGACGTGATCCTGATGCGCAAGGACCCGCCCTTCAACATTGAGTTCGTGTACGCCACCTACTTCCTGGAACAAGCCGAGCGGGCCGGCGTGCTGGTGGTCAACAAGCCGCAAAGCCTGCGTGACTGCAACGAAAAGCTGTTCGCCACGCAATTCCCGCAGTGCAATCCGCCTACACTGGTTAGCCGTCGCCAGGACATTATCCGCGACTTCGTGGCCGAGCACGGCGACGTGATCCTCAAGCCGCTGGATGAAATGGGCGGTGCGTCCATCTTCCGTCACCGCCCAGGCGACCCCAACCTGTCAGTCATTCTGGAAACACTGACGGTTCATGGCACCCACCAGATCATGGCGCAGGCATATATCCCGGCCATCCTCGAAGGTGACAAGCGCATTCTGATGATCGACGGCGAGCCCGTGGATTATTGCCTGGCGCGCATTCCGGCAGCGGGTGAGACACGGGGTAACCTGGCAGCCGGTGGCCGAGGCGAAGCACGCCCCCTGACGGACCACGACCGCTGGATTGCCGCCCAGGTAGGCCCAAGCCTGCGCGAAAAAGGCCTGATGTTCGTGGGGCTGGATGTGATTGGCGAATACCTTACCGAAATCAACGTCACCAGCCCTACCTGCGCGCGTGAGATAGACGCCGCGTACGGCACCGACATCGGCGGCCTGCTGATGGATGCCATTGCCCGCACGTTAGAGGCTCGGGCTTAACCACTCATGGCCCTCCCGGCGCTGATCACAGCCGCGCCGGGTGTTTTGAGGTATTATCCCCCGCCAATCGCAGCCACACACCCCTTTGGTAGGGTGCCAGGTACCCGATGACCAGCTTTACCGACTTCTCGAAATTCGCCCCCGCCTCGGTTCGCCCATCGGACCGATTGGGCTTTGCCTTGGTCGTTGCAGCCTTGCTGCACCTGGCGGTAATCCTGGGTGTCAGCTTCAGCATGGCACCGCCGCCAGAGGTGAGCACCACGTTGGAGGTGACCTTGTCCACTTTCAAAAGTGACAAGGCGCCAGAGCGCGCGGACTTCATTGCCCAGAACAACCAGCAAGGCAGCGGCACGCTGGATCACGCGGCGGTACCCAAGACCACCGAGGTGGCGCCATTCCAAAGCGAGCAGATCAACCGCGTTACGCCACCCCCGGCGCCACGGCCGGTACGTGAACAGGCCCCCCAAACCACCAAGGCGGTGGCGACCACCGCACCCCAGGCCACCAAGGTCGATGCACGCCCACAAAAGCAACCTGTGGACGTAAAGCCCAAGGCTGCCACGCCGGATTTCGACAGCGCGCAGTTATCCAGCGAAATCGCCAGCCTTGAAGCCGAGCTGTCCAACGAACAGCAGGCCTATGCCAAGCGCCCGCGTATCTATCGCTTGAGCGCCGCCTCGACCATGCGCGACAAGGGCGCCTGGTACAAAGAGGATTGGCGCAAGAAGGTAGAGCGCATCGGCAACCTCAACTACCCCGAAGAAGCCCGCCGCCAGCAGATCTACGGCAGCCTGCGCATGTTGGTGTCCATCAACCGGGATGGCTCGCTGTATGAAGTGCTGATTCTGGAATCCTCGGGCCAGCCCCTGCTGGATGAAGCCGCCAAGCGGATCATCCGCCTCACCGCGCCTTTTGCACCCTTTACCGGCGACCTCTCGGACATCGACCGGCTGGAGATTGTGAGGACGTGGCGGTTTGCGAAAGGGGATCGGTTGTCGAGTAATTGAAGGTCATCTGTTAGCTGGAAAGCCGGCAGCTTGGGCACACGGCGAGCACTTGAAATCTCTGTGTGCGCTTCACGTGCTCTACAGGAGCACGCTTCGTGTAGATGACTCGCGGCCGCGACCTGCCCACTAGATTACGGCCTTACGCAAAAAGGCATGGCGACCTCCTGCTATGGAGACGCGCAAGCCTCTATAGCTAGGCCTGCGCCACATAACGCACGCAACGGCTCGTTGGGTGGGCTAGGGCTAAAACTCTCTTGAAGACTGCTGCTGGACGAAGTGTCTGACCTTCCGCATACGTTCCTCAAACGCAGCTTTCCTGATTCTCCTGACTTACCTCACTTACGAGCTGGAGCGAGTAGCGTTCATAGGGGGCGGTCAACCAATGCGCGTGAGATCGAGAGGAAATAAAAAGTCTTGAAATATCAACGAGCTTTTCGACTGGGCAGATTTTTCCTACAGCATTATCAGAACTTTTACCTACGAATTTTCACTTCAGCTATTCATGATTAGGTTTATAACTAGTGTGCAAGGAAGATCACCCATCGGAGAAATGAAGGAGGTTGCTGATAGAGCGATCATGGAGCAGATCTTGATCGAGCGAGACCACAAGTATTCAACAGGCAAGCACTAAAAATTATCGGTGTCGATGAGGCGCTAGCACCATAGCGGTGCGACTATGCAGATGATGGTCATCTCGCTAGCGGCAAGTGGATAGGCCTTAGTTGGATATAGCTAGGCACCTCCATCAGAACACTAAACCCGGCACTTGGAATTAAAATTTTTGATTCTCAAGGACTAGCGTTCAAATTTCAAACCAGCCTAATCCTGGGCTGGATTGACAATCGAGGGTACACACATGAATGAAAAAAAAGAAATGAAGCTCGAAGATATGGACCTTATTGAGGAGAATGCAAGCACCTCGCCAGTATTCACTCCAGTAGTACTTACCGATTACGAAGCCGTTGCAGGAAAAACGGCCCCAGAGTTTTAGGACAACAGCGGCCCGGCATAAGTCGGGCCCGCTGCATAAATGGGTGGTGATATGCACTATCAAAAAATAAGGCCTGGGGTTTGGATACTTGAAGATTTAGGGCTAGTATTTTTCCATAACGGAAGTGGGCTTTTAAAACTAAATAAGGCCTGGTACTTATCCTCATTCTCAGACGAAAGCGTAGCGAAAGAAATTTTAAACAGGTTCCCTGATTTTTTTGAACCGGCAACTGTCCAAGAAGGACCCGACAGCTATGAGAAAAGGAAAATCAAATTTATCTCTCGCCCATCAACCTAACAGTAGTGCGACGCAGATAAAAATTCGACTCGCTTTAGTTGCTCTTCCCTACGGGGAAGGGCCACAAAAAATAATGCCCCTGGGATTGCAGAATATTTCTGCCTATGTGAAAAGGCACAGTTCTGTTATAGATATAAAGATATTTGACTACTCCGAGCTTCAAGTTTCTGATGTTAACCAGCTAGCCAACCTGATAGCTTGGGAACCGCAAATGGTCGGCTTCTCGGTATACAGTAGCAACGTAGTGGCTGCAAAACTATGGGCCAAGACCGTCTCGGCTCACCTAGCCAACACATTCATCTTCTGCGGCGGCCCTCATATTAGCTTGGCTGCCGAGTCATTTCTTAGGTACGCCGATAATGTCTACAGTCTCGCCCTTATAGGAGAAGGGGAATACTCTACACTATCGCTGACCCAACAGCTTTCGGAAAAACTTATGCAGGCTCGGGATCCAGCTGAACATCGTTGTGACCAGAGCCTTAAAGACCAACTAGATTTCCATATGATTCCCAATGCCATGTGGATAAACATGCACGGGTCATGCTGCACAAGTTACAAATTCAAAAACCAAGTTCCGGCCTGTGAATGGGAAAATCCACTACTCGATTATCAATCCAGTGATATCCAATCTCTTTACTACACTGATAGAAGAGACGGCATACGTAGGCGAGCGATAGCATTAACCATTAGCAGAGGCTGTCCATTAGCTTGCTCGTTCTGTGCAATTGTAGCAGCCGATCAAGAAGGTCCAAAATGGCGAGCTACGGAAGCAAATACATTATTATCTTGGCTAGAGCACGCCGCGCGCACCTATAGCTTTGAACATGTATATATGATGGATGCTAATTTCTTTGTTCGTAAAGAACGTGTATTGGAATTCTCCGAGGGGCTGTATAACTTATTCAATGGCAAAGTTACCTGGAGTAGCTCCTCCACTGTCGAATACCTTCTAAAAATTGAAGACAATCTGCCTACTTTAGTTACTCAAGGGCTCAGACTTGTAGAATTAGGAATCGAGTCTGGATCTCAGACTCAACTGGATTATATGAACAAGAAAATCACGGTTGATAAAAACATTTCAGCCGTTCGGGCGCTTCACAATAACGGGATTTCGCTGGGTCTTGATTTCATAATGTTTTATCACGATCAGAATCCAAGAGAAATTCTAGAGAACCTGCTATTTATACTCCGTGCCGGCCTTACTGAGCATGAGTCCCTAGATCACTATTTTAATATTCTGATGTTGTATCCTGGCACCCCTGTGCGAGAAGCATTAGAGTTAAGACTCGGGTACCCTCTACCTCTCGACGAGCTACCTGAATCGCGCGCTTTTATACAAAATCATGAAGTATCACTGATTTATAGTAATTTTATTGATGGTTTCGCTAGGAGATACCTGGCTCGACTAGAGGCTGCGATTTCGAGGAACATTATGAGGGTAATGGAGGGAAAAAATAAATATACTCGAGCATACTATTCACTTCTGAATGTCTACTTGCTCCATTTACCATTCAAAGTATTGTGGTCACTCTCGCGCAACCCTGCATCCGGGCATCTAGATTTGGATACCTCAGACTATGCTTATCTAATTTCCCTAAGCTTAGATGAAGATATGGCCCCGACTAATTCCGACTATAGCGAGGTTACCACCGGGTCTGGAGGTCGGCGGGGTGAACTGATAGCAAAAAGTCGCTGAGGTAGCCAGTGAATAACAATATTCGAATAGGCACTAGTGGTGGTCAAGAAGATCTAAAGGAGCTACTGGATAACTCTGAGAAGCTCAGTCAAGGATGGGACTCGTCAATTACGCACTTCAGCGTAGGACTTCGTTTTTTTGAGCTTTTTGACGTTGAGTTAGGAGAGCGTGCCTCGGCAAATGGGATTTCTCTTGCAGTGCATCCTGTAGATATTAATCTCTCAGCGGAACTGGATACAGAGGAAATTTTATTATTTAAAAAGAACTTATGCGGCTTCCCATTTATATATTTAGAGGAGGATCTTGGCCTATGGCGGTACCAAAAAATTTTCCTAGGTGCGCACCAAACAGACCCAGGATTTTCTGAAGCATCACTTTATAACGCAGCGGCTAACGCGACTATACTTCAAGATATGTTAGACATTCCAGTGGTCGTAGAAAACCCGCCTGTCTATAGTGGCGAAATTGGAATGGGGTTTTGGAATTACTACAAGCAGATTTGCGATTCATCAGGCTGTCAAATGGCCTTTGATATAGGCCATTACCTAGGATATTGCAGGATCCACAATATCTCACACCAAGTACCTTCAAAACAAGACCCTATCTGGAAACATATTAAAACCATCCACTTGTCGGGAATGAAATGTTGGCGATGGAATAATGTAATGGTTTGGCTAGATCAGCATGCTGATAAATATAGCGATGAAATGATGGTGATAGTGCGAAGCTGCATTATTAACGCTCACGCAGCGCACAATATTTTATTGGAAATGGAAGGTGCTAGCAGTAGTACTCGTCTACAAAATTTCTTGTCAGTACAGTCAATCCTAAGAGAATATTACTAATGGAAGATATGTATAGGAGATTCGAAAGTTTTTACTCTTTCGACAATCTTACGCGCAAAGATACAGAAACTAGCCGCAGCGACATCACCTTACGCTTTGATTCAACTCGTAGATTCATTGACATTGTACGCTTTATAAATCGACGCTGGCCTTTCTCAATACCATTCATATCTAGCATATACGGCGAATTATTCTGGCGCACTATTTTTGACAAGTTTCCTGCTGAAGCAAGCGACTGTCCCAACCTCTATCAAGCATCGGTAAAAAGAGCTGCCATAGTTATACAGAGACTCGACGGTGAATTTTTAACAGAGCTACTTTGTTACGAGGACTTCAGGAACGGATCAGGTGAATTTCGTTACTCATCTAATGCAACAGACTTCAATACACCGACCAAGATCCCCTACGACCTTAGCTCATTTTATCTTTCGCTGATGTTTTACGGCCGAGCGTCCGCGCCCTCTTTTTTCTATCAACAACTTGATATCGAGCCTGGCTGTACCTATAAGGTGCTTATCAGATGAACGCAGGCCATCGAGTGGCGCGTGCTGATGCTCTTTATTTCGCAATAGCCGTCACAGTTACTATTATCGAACTTGCAATAATTTCCACCACACCTAGCTTAGGTCAACTAGCGCTCGAATATGCACTTATTTCTCAGCTAGCCATATCTATTTTGATAGAGTTTGGAACAGCATACACTCTGGTCGCGAGGCTCGGCATTGTCCGCGCCACGCACGCTGGTTTCACCTTAAAAACAATAAGCTGCTGCCTGTTCTTCTCCGGAGTCGCTATCGCAGACCAGTCTTTCTTTTACGGCTGGTTACTCATTTTCGCCTCGTTTCTGCCCGACGCGATGGGGACTGGACTATTGAAATCCGCCTTTAGGCCCGCCTATAGCGCAATGCACTATTGCGCTGAGGGCAAGCCCGCTGACTTCATAAACAGCTTGAAAACGTCTAACACAATCCGATTAGGTCTTCCTTGCTTTTTGCTGTGCCTAGCCGGTACGGCCCATTTCTTCGCGGCCAATGTAGAGCCTCTTTGTTTTATGTTCTTGCTCGTATTCACCTGCCGGTGCGTTCAGGCCATGCTCGCTCGAAGCGATCTTCGCGAAGCAAGTTCAACCCTTCACAACCAAAAAAAATTGGTAGCACACCGCATCAAAGCTGTTTTCATTGCTGTTAAAATGGCTCCTAAATTATGGTTATGCTATATCCTAGGCACGATATTTGAATCAATTATATTAATGTATGGAATTGGCTTGATCTATAAGCACAAAGACGCCTCACTATTACCCGAGGCCGGCGCTTGGATAGGTGCGTCCGCAGTGTCCTTATGGATCTATCTATTTTCTTATGCAGGTACGGGTCCGATTATTCATCACTGGTCTGTCCTAAAGTCAAATAAATTATTTTTGTCGGCTTGCTTATGCTTAATGGGCGCCATAGCTTACTTGCTTTCGCTGAGCCCGGGCCAGGTAAGTTATCTCGTGGGCTTACTTAGCTTCTGCTTTTCCGCATCTATATCAGCAATACTTCTGGTCAGATACGCCTCCACCCAGTTATTGCACTTATTTACAGAACAGGAAAGTGCCGAAATTTTACTTTGGGCGGAGTTTAGTGCGAACGTAGCGCTAATCGCTATAGTAGGCGTGACTTCTATTCTGGCCGGCCCAGAAAGCATAGTGTTTATTTTTAGCATGGCGGTTGCCAAGGCTGAGTGCAACACAGCTATTGAGTTAAGGAGGGGGGCTGGTGATGCTTAGCCATCATAGCCGTCATCATTTCAATGGGGCATTTGTAATCAAATCGCTGACGCGGACGGATGTTCAACTGGTACGCAATGGCATCCAGTTGCTCCTGACTTACACCTGACAGATCGGCTCCCTTAGGCAAATACTGGCGGATCAATCCGTTAATGTTTTCGTTGCTGCCCCGCTGCCAAGGGCTGTGCGGGTCGCAGAAGTAGATCGCCACGCCAGTGCGCTGGGTGATTTCAGCGTGCCGCGCCATTTCACGACCCCTGTCATACGTCAGCGTTTTACGCGCCGCCAGTGGCATACGATTCAATGCCGCACTAAAGCCCTCAACAGCCGAGGTGGCCGTCGCATCGTTCATCCTGACCAGCATCAGATAGCCTGTACTTCGCTCCACCAGGGTCCCGACAGCCGATGCATTGGCCTTGCCCTTTATGAGATCGCCTTCCCAATGGCCCGGCATTTGCCGATCCTCTACCTCTGGCGGTCGTACGTGAATGCTGACCAGATCAGGGATTTGACCGCGCCGGTCAACACCGCCAGACCGTGGGCGCCTGGTGGTGTTGCCTTGGCGAAGGCAGATGATCAGTTCCTTGCGAAGCTCGCCCACTGGCAGCGCATAGATGGCGTTGTAGATGGTCTCGCGACAGACGAAGGTGTCTTCAAAGTTAGGAAATTCCATGGACCTGAGCTTGCCTGCAATTTGCTGTGGGGAAAAGCGTTGTCGCAACAGATAGACCACAAGATCGAACAGGTCGCTGCCTGGGACCAGCTTTAGCGCAGGGCGGCAGACCTGGCGGCGAGAGCGCATGTGTTGCTGGGCTTGGCTGGCTGAATAGCGATGAGCGGTCAGACTGTTGCGGCGCACTTCGCGGCTGATGGTCGAAGGGCTTCGGTCGAGCATCCTGGCAATGGCCCTCAGGCTCAGGCCCTGAAGAGTGCCTATTTGGATGGTCACGCGTTCTTCGATGTTGAGCTCTTGATAGGACATAGGCATACCGTACCGGAAAGGTCAGGTGTTGCACTCAGTTTTTGCCGCTATCCATTTTATTCTTGCTGTCTACTCTAGTAGCGATCATTTTTTGTATGAAAAACTCTTAGAGGCGTTCTGAAATAGCATCTTATTCAGGTGTTGATGAACAATCTTGTCGAATTTTCGATTAGATGGCCCAAAATGCCAAAACCGCACCAATTCTAGTGGGCTTGGCGGTTTCTAATTGGCTTAGCTAGGCACAACCTTCATCGCTACAGGCTCACAAGGCGCGCTTGCCAGTGCGCAGATCTACAGCCTGATCGAAGCGGTAAAGGCTAAGAGCAAGAACCCTATGGGTAGTGACGGTATGTGCTGAAGCGATTGATGCGTACGCAACCCTGGGGATTATGAGCAGGTTACTGTCTTGAAATTGCTCGGTCAGCAGCAAAAGTAATCACGCTGTAATTCGTTGGCAGGTGGAATTTACCGAACGCTTACGGCGCTACGGCTGTTCAGATATGGCGTGCCAAAAACAGGCTAAGGTTAATCCAGCCCCAGCCGATAGCAGCGTATTGGCAGTGCCCCTTCCCCGGATAGCCCCATGATAAAAACAATACAAGCCCGCTATACCGCTACGTTCGTTGGCTTCATCCTGGTAATCGCACTGCTCACCATCGTCGGGATCGAGTTATTCGTTACTCCTGCTCTTACGGCCACCGACGAGCGACGCTTGATAAACGAAGGCGCCGAGATCGGCAGCGTGATCAAGAACGAACTGGCCCGTGTACAAGCCCAGCAGCGCGTCATTACCGAAACCGTACCGCAACTGAGCAGCGAGGACATCGACCGCTTATTGCCGGCCATGGTCAACCAGTACGGCGAGCTGAAGGTATTTGGCGGCGGCGTATGGCCCCTGCCGGATAAACGCACCCCAGGGCAGGCCAAGCACAGCACCTTCTATCACCGGGACAGTAGCGGCAAGTTGATCGTCAACACCCACTGGAACTCCCCGGAATCTCAGAATTACTTCGAGCAGTCGTGGTACCTGGGCGGGCTCAAGGCACCTGCTGGCCAGTGCAACTGGGCTAACGCCTATCAGGATGACGCCAGCCCCGAACCCCGTACCAACTGTGCCATGGCGATCACTAAGAATGGCGCGGCCTATGGTGTCTCTACCATCGACGTGACCCTGGGCTTTTTCAACGAGTTGGTGGCCCGAAAAGAAGCCGACCTGCATGCTCTGCTGATGATCGTGGAGAAAGACGGCAAGATTCTCAGCAACCAGCCTGAGATCCCTGGTAATAACGTCCTGAAAAACCTCTCGGACCTCGCCGGTCAGTACCCCTTCGCCAAGGCACTGCAGCAGGGCTTGCAAGCGCCTGCCACCACCGGCGTGACCCAGCAGACCTACACCGGCGCCGATGGCCAGGCCTACAGCTTGTTCATTCAACCCATCGCCGGTACGCCCTGGTCAATGGCCGTGGCTCAGCAAACCCGAGAGTTGACGGCCCAAAGCAGCAAAGTGCTAACCACCCTGGCTGCCTTGCAGGTGCCCATGGTGATCGTGCTGTCGCTGATCATGGTGTTCGCGTTGCGCCAACTGATGAAACGCTTGGCCGTGCTTCGGGCCAATATCGATACGCTGTCGGCCGGTGACGCTGACCTTACCAAGCGCATCATCATCCGCGCCGAAGATGAAGTCGGCGCGGTAGGCCACTCCGTCAACCGCTTCATTATCTACCTGCAGACGCTGCTCACCGAAGTGTCGGACTCGTCTGTCGTCATTGCACAGGGCGTGGACCAGTTGCGTGGCCAGTCTCAGGGGACTAATCAGATCCTTACCCGCCACGCCAGCGAGACCGATCAAGCCGCTACCGCCATCACTGAAATGAGCTCCACCGCCGACGAGGTAGCGCGCAATGCTGCGCAGACCGCCAGCATGACCCAGACGGCCAATGAAAACGCCCGTCTTTCTAAAGTCGTGGTCGACGACGCCTCCAACAGCGTGCGCGAACTGATCGGTGAGGTAGAGCTGGCCACCGCCAAGGTACGGACCATGGAGCAGGATGCGGAGCGCATCAACGCGGTGCTGGCAGTGATCGGAGAAATTGCCGGGCAAACCAACCTGCTGGCGCTCAATGCCGCCATCGAAGCAGCGCGTGCGGGTGAGCAGGGCCGGGGCTTTGCCGTGGTAGCTGATGAGGTACGCGCCTTGGCAGGGCGTACCCAGGCCAGTACCTCAGAGATCAATGAAATGCTTGCCCGTTTGCAGCAAGGGGTAGGCGCCGCCGTGGTGGCCATGGAAAAAACCAAGCAAAGCTGCCAGGCCACGGCAGAGAAAACCGCCAAGGTCAATGAGGGCCTGGACGGCATGGCCGACTCAGTAGTGCGCATCAACGACCTCAGTACACAAATCGCCACGGCGGCGGAAGAGCAAAGCGCAGTGAGCGAGGAGGTGAATCGCAACATGGTGGCGGTGCAGCAGATCGTTGAGGAACTGGTGGCAGGCGGCACCCAGAGCGAACAGAGCACTGCGGCCTTGGCCGCCTCGAATGAAAAGCTGATCGCGGTGGTGCGCCGGTTCAAACTCAAATAAACCCAGGCCTGCCCAGCCATTGGCTGGGCTTCTGCCAACGTTTGCGGCCCAGGACGGCCACACCTCGATTTTTGTGACATTGAGTTCCAATCGGCGCTGACCGCTTGTAAGCCCCTTGCGGCAGCGCCAAACTACGCGCATGAAGACCCTCGAAACGAGTTACCTCAAGCACCAGTTCCTGATCGCCATGCCGCACATGGCTGATCCGAACTTTGCTCACACCTTGACCTATATCGTCGAACACACCGAACGTGGTGCCATGGGCCTTGTGGTCAACCGTCCGCAGTCTCTTAATCTGGCCGATATCCTTGAGCAGTTGCGGCCAGACAGCCCGCCACCGCTGACGTCACAACTGGTGCCGGTGTATGCCGGCGGCCCCGTGCAAATGGACCGTGGCTTCGTGCTTCACACCAGCGGCCCTACGTACGACGCCACGGTCGAGCTAGGCGGGATCGCGTTGTCCACCTCCCAGGATGTGCTATTCGCCATTGCTGACGGCCTGGGCCCAGTGAACAGCCTCATTACCCTGGGTTATGCAGGTTGGGAAGCGGGGCAGCTGGAAAGCGAAATGGCAGAAAATGCCTGGCTTACCTGCCCGTTCGAGGCAGACATCCTGTTCGCCGTGCCCAGCGAACAGCGCCTTGAAGCGGCCGCGGCGCGCCTGGGCGTTAATCTGAGCCTGCTGACCAGCCAGGCAGGGCACGCCTGATGACCATTCGCATGTTGATGGGGTTCGATTACGGCAGCAAACAGATAGGCGTTGCCGTCGGCCAGGTGATCACCGGTCAGGCGCGCGAGCTGTGCGTACTCAAGGCTCAGAATGGCGTGCCGGACTGGCTGCGCGTAGAGGCACTGATCAAGGAGTGGAAGCCTGATGCACTGGTGGTAGGCCTGCCCTTGAACATGGACGGCACGCCCAGTGACATGAGTGCCCGCGCCGAGCGCTTTGCCCGGCAACTCAATGGCCGCTTCAACCTGCCAGCCCATACCCACGACGAACGCCTTACCACCTTCGAAGCCAAGGGCGAGCAAATGGCCCGTGGCCAGCGTGGCGGCAGCTACCGGGACAACCCTGTAGACGCCATTGCTGCCCGTCTGTTGCTGGAGGGCTGGCTGGAGGCCAACGCCGCGCTTCTTTCCAATTCCTGACCCCCGCCGGGCCGCGCTGGCGGTGCCGGGCTCTTTACTGGAGCTTGCATGACCTTGAATCTACCCAACCCCGACGCGCTGATCAGTCAAATGGCCGCTAACCTTGCGGCTCGGCTACAAAGCCGTGGCATTGAGGCGCCCCGTTTCATCGGCATCCGGACCGGCGGCGTGTGGGTCGCCAAGGCGTTGCTCGAACACCTGGGTAGCGACGCCACGCTAGGCACCCTGGATGTCTCCTTCTACCGGGACGACTTCAGCCAGAATGGCCTTCATCCGCAGGTTCGCCCTTCCGAGCTGCCTTTCGAGATCGAAGGGCAGCACTTGGTATTGATCGACGATGTGCTCATGAGCGGCCGCACCATTCGCGCCGCGCTCAATGAGCTGTTCGACTACGGCCGACCGGCCAGCGTGACCCTCGTCAGCCTGCTGGACCTTGATGCCGCCGAGCTGCCGATCCGGCCAGACATAGTAGGCGCCACCTTGGCCCTGGCCCCGGATGAGCGGGTAAAATTGACCGGCCCGTCTCCACTTGCTCTGGAGCGCCAGGCCATCAACTCCGCCCTCAGTTCTCAAGAGTCCCTTCGATGATGCCGACTAACGCCAAGCGCCCGTTGCAGCTAAATGACCAAGGCCAGCTGCGGCATTTTCTTTCCCTCGACGGGTTACCCCGCGAGCTGCTGACCGAAATCCTCGACACCGCCGACTCTTTTCTCGAAGTAGGTGCCAGGGCCGTCAAAAAGGTACCGCTGCTTCGTGGCAAAACGGTGTGCAACGTGTTCTTCGAGAACTCTACCCGCACTCGTACCACCTTCGAACTGGCGGCACAGCGGCTGTCAGCGGACGTGATCACCTTGAACGTGTCTACGTCTTCCACCAGCAAAGGGGAGACACTGTTCGATACGTTGCGCAACCTGGAAGCCATGGCCGCCGACATGTTCGTAGTGCGCCATGCCGATTCTGGCGCTGCCCACTACATCGCAGAACATGTAAGCCCGCAGGTTGCCGTCATCAACGGGGGCGACGGCCGCCACGCGCACCCTACCCAGGGCATGTTGGACATGCTCACCATTCGCCGGCACAAGGGCGGTTTTGAAGACCTCTCCGTGGCCATTGTGGGCGACATCCTGCACTCGCGCGTTGCGCGCTCCAACATGATCGCCCTCAAGGCCCTGGGTTGCCCGGACATCCGCGTGATAGCGCCCAAGACGCTGCTGCCGGTCGGCGTGGAACAGTACGGCGTCAAGGTATACACCGATCTGGCGCAAGGCCTTAAAGGCGTGGACGTGGTGATCATGCTGCGCCTGCAACGTGAGCGCATGCAGGGCGGGCTGTTACCCAGCGAGGGGGAGTTCTACCGGCTGTTCGGCTTGACGACCCAGCGGCTGGCGCTGGCCAAACCCGACGCGATCGTCATGCACCCCGGGCCCATCAACCGAGGCGTGGAGATTGAATCCGCCGTGGCCGATGGCCCTCAGTCAGTCATTCTCAACCAAGTGACCTACGGCATCGCCGTACGGATGGCCGTGCTGTCCATGGCCATGAGCGGCCAGGCGACACAGCGGCAGATCGAGCAGGAGATCACCCAGTGAGTGTGAGCATTATTGGCGCCCGGCTTCTCGACCCTGCTTCAGGCCTGGATCGACACGCCGACCTTCATCTGGCCGACGGCAGGGTGCTTGCCATCGGCGCTGCACCGGCAGGGTTCGTGGCCACAACGCAATTACAGGCCAAAGGGCTGATTGCTGCACCAGGGTTGGTAGACCTCAACGTTTCGCTACGTGAGCCGGGTTACAGCCGTAAAGGCACGATCGCCAGCGAAACCCGTGCTGCGGCTGCTGGCGGAGTAACGGCACTGTGCTGTCCACCGCTTACCCGCCCGGTATTGGACACCTCTGCGGTGGCCGAGCTGGTACTGGACCGCGCCCGCGAGGCTGCCCACTGCAAGGTGTTCCCGGTAGGCGCGCTTAGCAAGGGCCTTGAGGGTGAGCAACTGGCCGAGTTGATCGCGCTGCGCGACGCAGGTTGCGTAGCCTTCGGCAACGGCCTGAATGGATTTCCCAATACCCGTACGCTCTGCCGCGCCCTGGAATACGCCGCCACGTTTGACCTGACGGTGGTGTTCAATTCCCAAGACCGGGACCTGGCGGCCGGTGGCTTGGCGCATGAAGGCCCGACTGCTAGCTTCCTGGGCTTGTCGGGGGTGCCGGAGACGGCAGAAACCGTGGCCCTTGCAAGGGACTTGCTACTGGTGGAACAAAGCGGCGTGCGTGCGCATTTCAGCCAGCTCACCACAGCCCGTGGCGCCGAAATGATCGCCCAGGCCCAGGCTCGGGGCTTACCGGTCACCGCAGACGTAGCGCTCTACCAGCTAATCCTCACGGACGAAGCGCTTACCGGTTTCTCCAGCCTGTACCACGTACAGCCCCCTCTGCGTACGCGCAAGGACCGTGATGGCTTGCGTGAAGCAGTCCGTACAGGCGTGATACAAGCGATTTCAAGCCATCACCAGCCACATGAACGAGATGCCAAGCAGGCACCGTTCGGCGCGACGGAGCCCGGCATCAGCAGTGTGGAATTGCTGCTGCCGCTGGCTTTGACCCTGGTAGAAGAAGGGTTGCTGGACGTCCCTACCCTACTGGCGCGCCTGACATCGGGGCCTGCTCAGGCCTTGCGCTTGCCAGCGGGCAGCCTGGCCGAAGGCGGCCCGGCCGACATCGTGGTCTTCGACCCGTCGGCAACCACAGTCGCCGGCGAGCGCTGGTTCTCACGAGGCGAAAACAGCCCCTTCATGGGCCACTGCCTGCCGGGCGCAGTGCGTTATACGTTGCTGAATGGAAACATCAGCCACGAAGCGTAAGTCACTATTAACGTGTTCGGGGCTGTGGTGGGGGGAAATCTAGACTAGGCCCCCACTATAGCCCGCCTTGGAACTGATACATTTCAGCAGCCACCTATAGCAATCATTCGAATGAGAGCTTCGTTATGCTTGCGCCATTAGGCACATCCCAACACGTTTCCGGCGCCGCGCTCGTACCAGAAGGCGTTTTTATTGGTAACCATAGTCTTGAGACATTGCTTCAAAAAGTGCGCAGCGATATAAATCCGCAGATTGAGAAAACATTCGCTGCCTGGCTCGATGGGCGTAAGGACCCCACTTCAGGCATGTTTACCCCATCCAATGCATTGATGCTCGCTGCACTTGAAACTGCTTCGAAGGCTTTACGTGAATGTGGGCTCAGCCTGCATTCACTAAATGATTTACCTGAAAATGCCCACTTGTTGGTAAGAGAAGCATTAGCATCAGCTAAAAAAAGTCCGGCGTTATTATCCATCCTTCCAGCTGAATCAAGGGGCGGCCATTTGATTCTTAACATGGATACTAATCAAGTAGACTTCCGGCTGGCCGATATCCATCGTATTCAACAACAAGGCTTCGCTGGTAAAGCTGCGTTTTTACAGATAGCGCCTGAGCACCAGTGGCGTATGTGTGTCGACCCACAACGTGTGCTATTCATAGAGCGGTATTTCAATCATGCAAGCACAAATCCAATGCTACCCTTTATCTTTGACTCTGAACACGCTTACTTGCATAACATGTTTAAGGCATGGTCAGTCTCGATGAAACATCTGGATCATCCTTTAGATAGTAGACTGTTAGTTATTCTTCATGGAGCTTGCGAGCCCCTATCTTTGACCAATGATGACGGCTTCAACGAGTGGGGCGGTGGGTTCACGGTAACAATGGGCAGCAACATGTCACCTGCCGGCAAGGAAGAACTGTTGGCATTTTCTCGTGAGCTCCGTCAGGAAATACCAGATTATGGGGTTGTAATAAACCCATCAGCCCACATGCATTTCATTCAGCATCTAGAAAAAGTTCAGCCAGGCGACCGTGAAGCCTTGTGGAGGGCTGTTGAGCCTGACAGGTTTGGCATGGTAATGCGCCCGTCGATCTCAAGCCCAGCGCTGAAAACTATCATTGCGCGCTGGATACAGCACTATGAAAAATGCATGCATGACAGGCCCGACGATAAGCTCACTCACATCGTGCATCTTTGCCAAAAACTCGAACGGCTTCATCCTTTCGGTGATGGAAACTGCAGGACCTTTGGAGTTTTGCTGATGAACAACCTACTCGCCCGCAACAACCTGCCGTTATCAATGTTGGAAGACCCAAACCTCCTGGATGCTCATTCACTGGCCGAATGCGTGGTAAAAGTCCAAGAAGGTCAGGCGCAGGTTCAGCAGTGGGTTCAGAGCAAGCGAGTGGATGTGCGCCCCATAGGTGGCCAAACTCGCTTGCAGGCGCGATTGGAATCTCAGGCCCAGCATCAGGCATCACCGTGATTGCAGTTAGCCTCGCTTAAAGGTGCTGCGGTACACGCCTATGCTGCGCACGTAAACCCTCTGCAACGGGATTGAGGGCACCTGCGTCTTCACTCCCGATACGCCTCGCGATTCTTCAACGACACCTGGTCATTGAGTGTCCAGAAGTCGTACAGCACCCCTACCAGGAATAGCCCGCCGGTGAAGAAGTACAGCACTGCGGTGATCCACTTGCGCTGGTACAGGCGGTGTATGCCAAACAGGCCCAGGAAGGTCAGCAATAGCCACGCGATGTTGTAATCCAGAGGGCCGCTGTGGAAGCGTAGGTCCGCATGGCGGTCCATGGCGGGGATGAGAAACAGGTCGATCAGCCAGCCAATGCCAAATAGCCCGAAGGTCAGGAACCACAAGGTCCCGGTCACAGGCTTGCCGTAATAGAAGCGATGGGCACCGGTAAATCCAAGGATCCACAGTGCGTAGCCAAATACGATGCTGTGCGTATCGTGCAGCCTGGGCTCGGGTTGATAGGTATTCATAAGGGTTCACTAACCTCCTGATTATTAAATTTTCTTGGAAGTAGTGTGACTTTTGTGCCGCTGTCCGACAAGCGGTCAGGAGCACAATGATCTGGGCAAAGCCTGCTAGAACGGGGCTTGGCTGGGATACATAGACCCAAAATCGAGATTTTGGTTCGCTACCCCCCTGCCTGCCTCGACCAATGGCCAAGAAACTGGAGAAAAAGCTGTTATAAAGTTTCGCGCCACACTACTGAGCCCTGCCTAATGCACCTAATGATCAAGACATGGCTAACCATTTGCCTACTATGTCCACTGGCCGCTTACGCCTCCAACCGTGAGCAATCTCTTCCTCCCAGTTTTTCCGGTTACGCTGCCCAAGCGGGCAAACAACACGCTGCACCCCGTACCCCTGCGCACATCGCGCGCCGAACCGCGCCTCACTCTGCGCAGGTCGCCGCTGCTCAAATGGCAGCACGCCAGAGCAACAGCGTACTGAGCCGCGCCGTGAATGTACTGGGCACCCCTTACAAGTGGGGTGGCAGCAGCCCCAGCAAAGGTTTTGATTGCAGCGGCCTTGTCAAATACGCCTTTAACGACGTAAAAGCCGTCAACCTGCCCCGTACTTCGAATGCCATGGCCGATGGTCACGGTATCAAAGTGGCCCGTAATGACCTCAAGCCCGGCGACTTGATTTTCTTCAAAATCAAAGGGCGCCAGGTCAATCATGTGGCTATCTACTTGGGCGATGACAAATTCATTCATGCGCCTCGGCGGGGCAAGTCAGTCTCCATCGACACCCTCAACAAGCCTTATTGGAACAGCCATTACGTGGTTGCCAAGCGGGTACTGCCCAAGCAGCCCGCCGCTGCCACCTTGCGGGTCAGCCAGCGCTGACCCTAGCCCTGAGGGCGGGTCAAAGTGCGTCAGGGCTCTTGGCCTTCTCCCTCGCGGCTTCCTTGCTGATCAAGCCCTTCCTCAGCAACTCTTTGAGACAGGCATCAAGGGTTTGCATACCCAGATTGCCCCCGGTCTGAATGGCTGAATACATTTGCGCGACCTTGTCCTCCCGGATGAGGTTACGAATGGCCGGGGTGCCGATCATGATCTCGTGCGCGGCCACGCGGCCGCCTCCGATCTTGCGCAACAGGGTTTGTGACACCACTGCCTGCAACGATTCCGACAGCATTGAGCGCACCATGGATTTCTCCTCGGCGGGGAACACGTCCACCACTCGGTCGATGGTCTTGGCGGCCGAGGTGGTATGGAGGGTGCCGAACACCAGGTGACCCGTCTCTGCCGCCGTTAGCGCCAGGCGAATGGTTTCCAGGTCTCGCATCTCCCCTACCAGGATGACGTCTGGGTCTTCACGCAACGCTGAGCGCAGTGCATTAGAGAAGCCCAAGGTGTCTCGGTGCACCTCACGCTGGTTGACCAGGCACTTCTTGGATTCGTGCACGAATTCGATCGGGTCTTCGATAGTCAGGATGTGGTGATGCTTGTGGTTATTCAGGTAATCGATCATTGCCGCCAGCGTGGTGGATTTACCTGACCCGGTAGGGCCGGTGACCAATACGAGGCCGCGGGGCACGTCGGTAATACGGCGAAACACATCCCCCATGCCCAAGTCTTCCATGCTCAACACCTTTGAGGGGATGGTCCGGAAGACTGCACCGGCGCCCCGGTTCTGGTTAAACGCGTTGACCCGGAAGCGCGCCACGCCAGGCACCTCGAAGGAGAAGTCAGTCTCCATGAACTCTTCGAAGTCCTGGCGCTGCTTGTCATTCATGATGTCGTAGATCAACCCTTGTACCGTTTTCTGGTCCAAGGGGGGCAGGTTGATCCGGCGCACGTCGCCGTCCACCCTGATCATCGGTGGCAGGCCGGCCGACAGGTGAAGGTCGGAAGCGCCTTGCTTCGCGCTAAAAGCCAACAACTCGGTAATGTCCATGAGGCTCCCCAAAAACAGACAAGCAGGTAGAATGCCGCAGACCCCTAAAGCCGCTGGCGCCAAGTGATGTCCACCATAGCAGACAACCTTTCCTCGGTGAGCGCCCGAATCGGCGCCGCCGCTCGCGCCGCTCAGCGAAGCGAAGCCAGCGTCCACCTACTGGCCGTAAGCAAGACCAAGCCGGCGCAGTTGCTGCGTGACGCGCATGCTGCCGGCCTTCGTGATTTCGGTGAAAACTACCTACAAGAAGCCTTGGCCAAACAAATCGAACTGGCAGACCTGGCCCTCACCTGGCACTTCATTGGGCCTATTCAATCCAATAAAACCCGTGCCATTGCCGAACACTTCGATTGGGTGCATTCGGTGGATCGTTTAAAAATCGCCGAGCGCTTGGCCGAACAGCGGCCTGAACACCTGCCGCCGCTCAATATCTGCCTGCAGGTCAATATCAGCGGCGAAGCCAGCAAGGCGGGTTGCTCACCTGATGAGTTACCCGCCTTTGCTCAGGCGGTGGCAAAGTTGCCGAGGCTGCGGCTGCGTGGCCTGATGGCGATTCCCGAACCCAGTGCCCGCGCGCAGGAACAAAACGCGGTGTTCGCCCGGGTCAGGGTATTGAGCGAGGCCTTAAACCTAGGCCTGGATACCTTGTCCATGGGCATGAGTGACGACCTCGAAGCCGCTATCGCACAGGGTGCGACCTGGGTGCGTATCGGTACTGCACTGTTCGGCGCGCGCGATTACGGCACGCCTGCCTCCCCTGCTTGACTACCTAATGACAGGATTTCACATGCACTCACCCCGTATTGCCTTTATTGGCGCTGGCAACATGGCTGCCAGCCTGATCGGTGGCCTGCGCGCTCAAGGCATTGAGGCAGATCGGCTAACGGCCAGCGACCCTGGTGCCGACACCCGTCAACGCATCGCCGAGGCCCATGGTATCGCTACGTTCGGCGATAACGCTCAGGCCGTGGCGGGCGCCGACGTCGTTGTGCTTGCCGTAAAACCTCAAGCCATGAAGGCCGTTTGCGAAGCCTTGCGCCCTGCCCTGCAACCTGGCCAACTCGTTGTTTCCATCGCGGCGGGTATCAACTGCGCCAGCCTGGCCAACTGGCTGGGCGACCCCCCGCTAGTGCGGTGCATGCCCAATACACCGTCACTGGTAGGCCAAGGGGCCAGCGGCCTCTATGCCAATGAGCAGGTCTCACGCGCACAGAAAGCCGCTGCCGAGCAATTGCTCGCGGCAGTGGGTGTGGCAGTGTGGCTGGACACCGAAGCGCAGCTCGATGCGGTGACGGCGGTATCAGGCAGCGGCCCTGCTTACTTCTTTCTTTTGATCGAGGCTATGACCCAAGCTGGCGAAGCACTGGGCCTGCCTCGGGAAATAGCCGCCCGGCTGACCCTGCAAACTGCATTGGGTGCTGCACACATGGCCACGGCAAGCGACGTGGACGCCGGCGAGTTGCGCCGCCGGGTAACGTCCCCGGCAGGTACCACCGAGGCTGCAATCAAAACGTTTCAGGCCGGCGGCTTCGAAACACTGGTAAACAAGGCCCTGGGTGCGGCAGCGCACCGCTCGGCGGAACTGGCCGAACAACTCGGCCGCTAAAGGAGCCTTAGATGATTGGATTGAACACAGCGTTGATTTATGTGCTGCAAACCCTCGGCAGCCTTTACCTGCTGATTGTGCTGCTGCGCTTCGTACTGCAGCTGGTGCGCGCGGATTTTTATAATCCCTTGAGCCAGTTCGCGGTGCGGGCCACTCAACCGCTGCTTCGCCCGCTGCGCAGAATCGTGCCCAGCCTGTTTGGCCTGGACATGTCTTCGCTGCTATTGGCCATCGTGATTCAGATGATCATCATGGCGCTTACGCTGCTGCTGGCCTACGGCACCACGGGTAATCCGTTGCAGCTGCTAGTGTGGTCGATCATCGGGGTCACTGCGCTGTTCCTGAACATCTTCTTCTTCGCCATGATCATCAGTGTGATCCTGTCCTGGGTAGCACCGGCGAGCCATAACCCTGGCGCGGCGCTGGTGAACCAGATTTGCGAACCGGTGTTGGCACCCTTCCGGCGGATACTGCCCAACCTTGGCGGGCTGGATATTTCCCCGATTTTGGCATTCATGGCGCTCAAGTTGTTAGACATGCTGGTCATCAACAACCTGGCGGCCACTACCGGCATGCCGCAGATCTTACGCACGCTGATCTGAATAACAGGCGCACAAGCGGCATCGGACTCAACGCCAGTGTGCGGCCGGTCGCGAGCAAGCTCGGCTGCTACAAGCGGTACCGGGTTCAACGCCAACAGGAAGCTTAGCGGCCAATACCACGCGTGCGTGATGGGGGTTGCGTAGCAACCGCTTGCTCCCTCTGCCCCCCCTCCTTATCCTTACGCCTCATTTAAGTGAGGGCAGGGTCGATGTCCGAAGTCTTCCCGGAACAGTCTGTCGGTTTAGTCACACCACAACTCGCGTACTTCAGCGACCCATTGCCCTTGGCCTGTGGTCGGGCCTTGGGCAGCTATGAGCTTGTCTATGAAACCTATGGCCAGCTCAACAGCAACGCCAGTAATGCCGTTCTGATCTGCCATGCGCTGTCAGGCCATCATCATGCTGCGGGGTACCATCACGAAGAGGATCGCAAGCCCGGTTGGTGGGACAGTGCCATTGGGCCCGGCAAACCCATCGATACCGACCGATTCTTCGTGGTCTCCCTTAACAACCTCGGCGGATGCAATGGCTCCACCGGCCCCAGCAGCCTGGACCCAGAGACCGGAAAGCCGTTTGGGGCCAATTTCCCCGTGCTTACCGTAGAGGACTGGGTCAATAGCCAGGCGCGCTTGGCGGACCGCCTGGGCATTACCCAGTGGGCAGCCGTAGTGGGCGGTAGCCTGGGCGGGATGCAAGCGCTGCAATGGTCCATCAGCTACCCTGATCGCCTGCGCCACTGTGTAGCCATTGCCTCGGCGCCCAAACTGTCTGCGCAGAACATCGCCTTCAATGAAGTTGCCCGGCAGGCGATCCTCTCTGACCCCGAGTTCCACGGTGGCGACTTCCAGGCCCAAGGGGTGATTCCCAAGCGCGGCTTGATTCTGGCGCGCATGGTGGGCCACATCACTTACCTGTCCGATGACGCCATGGGTGAAAAATTCGGCCGGGAGCTTAAACACGACCAGCTGGCCTACGACTTCCATAGCGTTGCGTTCCAGGTAGAAAGCTACCTGCGTTACCAAGGTGAAGAGTTTTCGGGGCGATTCGACGCCAATACCTACCTGCTGATGACCAAGGCGCTGGATTACTTTGACCCTGCTGCCGCCCACGGCGATGACTTGGCCAAAACGCTCGCGGGCGTGACGGCAAACTTTTGCATCATGTCATTCACAACCGACTGGCGCTTCTCGCCCGCGCGTTCGCGAGAAATTGTCGATGCCCTGATGGCAGCCCGCAAAAACGTGTCCTACCTGGAAATCGACGCCCCCCAGGGCCACGATGCCTTTTTGATGCCGATTCCCCGGTACCTGCAGGCGTTTGCCCGCTATATGAACCACATTGCGCTTTGAGGTGCCCATGAGAGCCGACTTGGAAATCATCCAGGACTGGATACCGGCCGGTAGCCGGGTACTCGACCTGGGCTGCGGTAACGGCGAATTGCTAGCTTGGCTGCACGATCGCAAGAACGTCACCGGCTATGGCCTGGAGATCGATCCTGACAACATCAACGAGTGCGTGCGCAAAGGTATTAACGTGGTGGAGCAGAACGTCGACAAGGGGCTAGGCAACTTTGCCAGCGACAGCTTCGACGTGGTTGTGATGACGCAAGCGTTGCAGGCCATGGAATACCCGGATCGTATTCTTGAAGAGATGCTGCGGGTGGGCCGTCAGTGCATCATTACGTTCCCGAACTTCGGCCACTGGCGCTGTCGCTGGCACTTGGCTACGAAGGGCCGCATGCCCGTGTCGGAATTCCTGCCTTATACCTGGTACAACACGCCCAACATTCACTTCTGCACCTTCGAGGACTTCGAAACCCTGTGCCGGGAGCGCAATGCCCAGGTACTGGACCGCTTGGCGGTAGACCATCAACACCGTCATGGCTGGGCAAGCAAAGCGTGGCCCAATTTGCTGGGGGAGATTGGCATCTACCGGCTGAGCAGCCCTCAATTCAAGCCCGAACACCTTGCCACGTGACCACCGGGCTGCAGCGCTTGCCGTGACTGCCGCCTAGGGGCATTCTCCCGCTATCCGGCGCCAGGCGCCTTCACGATTACCTCTATTTCTTATGACGATGTTCACCCAATTGGTACTGGCCAGCCATAACGCTGGCAAACTCAAAGAGCTTCAAGCCATGCTGGGCGACCGCGTGCACCTGCGCTCCGTCAGTGAGTTCAGCCAGGTAGAGCCTGAAGAAACCGGCCTCTCCTTTGTGGAAAACGCCATTCTCAAGGCCCGTAACGCGGCTCGCTTATCGGGCCTTCCTGCACTGGCCGATGACTCAGGCCTGGCGGTGGATTACCTTGGCGGCGCACCGGGAATCTATTCAGCCCGCTACGCTGACGGCCAAGGGGATGCTGCGAATAACGCCAAGTTACTCGCTGCCCTGAGCGAGGTCCCCGAACCTGAGCGTGGCGCGCAATTCGTGTGTGTACTGGCGCTGGTACGGCATGCCGACGACCCGCTGCCCATTTTGTGCGAAGGGCTGTGGCATGGTCGTATCCTGCCCGCCGCCAGTGGTGCCAACGGTTTTGGGTATGACCCGCTGTTTTGGGTTCCAGAACGTCAGTGCTCCAGTGCCGACCTCAGCCCGGCCGAGAAAAACCAGCTAAGCCATCGGGCACGGGCCATGGCCCTGTTACGCCAGCGCCTGGGTATCGAATGAACCCGCTGCCCCCATTGGCGCTGTATATCCATATTCCGTGGTGCGTACGCAAATGCCCTTATTGCGACTTCAATTCCCACGCCGCCGGGCCGGAGTTGCCTGAAGACGCCTATGTCACCGCCCTGCTCGACGACCTGGACCGCGACCTGCCGGCAGCCTTCGGGCGGCCCCTGACGTCGATTTTTTTTGGGGGCGGTACGCCTAGCCTGTTCAGCGCTCAGGCACTAGCACGGCTGCTTGAGGGCATTGCTCAGCGGATCAGCCTGGCACCTGATGTAGAAATCACACTTGAGGCCAACCCTGGCACCTTCGAGCAGGATAAATTTATCGCTTATCGCAAGATTGGCATCAACCGATTGTCCATCGGCGTTCAGAGCTTCCAGGCAGACAAACTAGCAGCGCTAGGGCGCATCCATAACGGCGATGAAGCGCTGCGGGCTGCAGAGATGGCACGCCGGGCAGGCTTCGATAACTTCAACCTGGACTTGATGCATGGCTTGCCGGGGCAAACCCTGGAGGAGGCCTTGGACGACCTGCGTCAGGCCATCGCCTTGGCACCCACGCACCTGTCGTGGTACCAGCTCACGCTCGAACCTAATACGGTGTTCTGGAACCAGCCGCCCCAGCTACCTGAAGATGACACGCTGTGGGACATCCAGGAGGCTGGCCAGGCGCTGTTGGCGAGCGAAGGCTTTGCCCAGTATGAAGTCTCGGCCTATGCGCGCCCTGGCCGCCCTGCACGGCATAACCTTAACTACTGGAGCTTTGGAGACTTCATCGGTATTGGCGCCGGGGCTCATGGCAAGCTGACCGGCATTGACGGTGTGATACGACGTACCTGGAAAACCCGTCTGCCCAAGGATTACTTGAACCTGGCAAAGCCCTACCTGGCCGGTGAGAAGGTACTCACGGCCGATGAACTGCCGTTTGAGTTCCTGATAAACGCCTTGCGTTTGACTGAAGGCGTGCCTGCAACATTGTTCACCGAGCGTACAGGGCTCCCTTCAAGCGCCCTGGAGGCAGGCCGTCGCGACGCCGAGCACAGGGGGCTGCTACAAGTCGGCCCCGGCCACCTGGCCGCTACGCCGCGCGGCCAACTGTTTCTCAATGACCTATTACAATTATTTCTAACCTGAGGACCCTGGATGGATCAGCTTCTGGATCTGCTTTCAACGATGTCGCGGTGGTGCCGAGGCAATCTCTCTGAAATTGCCCTGGCCTTGGTGGGCTGTGTGCTGGTGTTGTTTGGGGCCCAGGTCAAAGCCTGGGGCGAACAGAAGATAGGCAGCATGGGAGGCGTGCTACGCATTCCCATGATGGCCCTGGCCTGCCTCGTAGGCAGCGGCGCTGCATTGATTTACGCCACGCCGTGGGTGCTCAAGGGGCTGCAGCAGTTCAGCAACTACAGCTTGGCACCGGTACTGCTCGTGGTGCTGGTACTGCTCGGGGTCGTAGCGGACCGTAAGTAAGGGCCGCTATTGCCGAGCGGGTGTCAATCCACCCGCTCGAACTTCAAATCCCAGACCCCATGGCCCAGGCGCTCGCCACGGCGCTCGAACTTGGTCACGGGCCGCTCGGTTGGGCGCTCTACCCAGCGCCCATCGCTGGCCAGGTTACGGTAGCCAGGCGCGATGCTCATCACTTCAAGCATGAACTCCGCGTAAGGCTCCCAGTCCGTAGCCATGTGCAGGATGCCTCCGGGCTTGAGCTTGCTGCGCACCAGCTCGGCAAACGCAGGCTGCACGATTCGACGTTTGTGGTGGCGGCTCTTGTGCCAGGGGTCAGGGAAGAACAACAGTAAACGGTCAAGGCTCGCGTCTGCCACGCAGCGTTTGAGTACTTCGATCGCGTCGCAGTCGTACACACGCAGGTTACTGAGACCTTGGGTCAGCACCCCGTTCAACAGGGCGCCCACGCCTGGGCGGTGCACTTCAACGCCGATGAAATCCTGCTCTGGCGCAGCGGCGGCCATCTCAAGCAGCGAGTGCCCCATACCAAACCCGATTTCCAGCGTGCGAGGGGCCGTGCGGCCGAACACTTCGTCGAAATCCACTGGGGCGTCTGCCAACGGCAAGATGAACTGAGGCCCGCCTTGATCCAGCCCACGTTGCTGGCCTTCAGTCATGCGCCCGGCGCGCATGACAAAGCTTTTGATGGCTCGGTGGTGCGCCGGCGTAGCGTCGGCCTCAGCCGGAGTAGGATGTGAATCAGTCATTGGGGCTCTTACTTGATCAGGCCATCCAGCGGCGAAGAGGCGCTGGCATAGAGTTTTTTCGGCATGCGACCGGCAAGCCAGGCCAGGCGGCCGGCAATGATCGCGTGTTTCATGGCTTCAGCCATTTGCACCGGGTGTTGCGCGTGGGCAATGGCTGAGTTCATCAATACGGCTTCGCAACCCAGCTCCATGGCGATGGTGGCGTCTGACGCGGTACCCACGCCTGCGTCGACCAGCACGGGCACCTTGGCTTCTTCCAGGATGATCTGCAGGTTATAGGGATTGCAGATGCCCAGCCCTGTGCCAATCAGCCCGGCCAGGGGCATGACAGCGATGCAGCCCATGTCTGCCAGCTGACGGGCAATGATGGGATCATCGCTGGTGTACACCATTACATCGAAGCCCTCTTTGACCAATACTTCGGCCGCTTTAAGGGTTTCGATCACATTGGGGAACAGCGTTTTCTGGTCTGCCAGCACCTCAAGCTTCACCAGGTTATGCCCGTCGAGCAGTTCTCGGGCAAGGCGACAGGTGCGCACGGCCTCGACCGCGTCGTAACATCCAGCCGTGTTGGGCAGAATGGTGTAGCGATGAGGTGGTAGCACGTCCAGCAGGTTGGGCTCACCTGGCGTCTGGCCAATGTTGGTGCGCCGTACTGCTACCGTAACGATTTCAGCCCCGGAGGCTTCAATGGCCTGGCGAGTTTCATCCAGGTCCCGGTACTTGCCAGTGCCTACCAGCAAGCGTGACTGGTAGGTGCGGCCGGCCAGGACAAACGGCTTGTCGCTGCGGGATGTACTCATGGAAAGTCCTCGTATGTGAAGAAGAGCGTTACGCGGGTGGCCTAGCCACCGCCGATGGCCTGCACCACCTCTACCTGGTCACCCTCACTCAATGCGGTGCCGGCATGTTCACTGCGTGGCACGATGCCCTGGTTGAGCTCGACCGCAACCCGCCGCCCGGCCAGCTCCATGCGGGCCAACAGCCCGGCCACGGTTTCGCCGTCAGGTAGCTCGAAGGTGTCTCCGTTCAATTGAATGCGCATGTAGGGGCGCCATTGCCAGTGGGGGGCGTGCATTCTAGCCCGATCAGCCGCGCCCACCAAGGCTAGGCCAGCCCTTGGGGTTAGCCTAGCCGCCAAGCGGCCACACCAAGGCAGGCCCAGCCGGCCAGAAACGCCAGCCCGCCAAATGGGGTAATGATGCCAAGCCGGCCGACCCCGCTAAGTGTGAGGGCGTACAGGCTGCCAGAAAACAGCACAATGCCTAGACAGAACAATGCCCCCGCCCACGCCATTAACCGCCCTGGCATCATGCTCGACAGCACCGCCACGCCCAACAACGCCAACGCATGCACCAGCTGGTATTGAACCCCTGTCTGGAAAATCGCCAGGTACTCAGGCGACAGCCGCCCTTTGAGACCATGGGCCGCGAACGCCCCCAAGCCTACGCCTGTAAAACCAAAGAGGGCGGCCAGTATCAGAAAAATGCGCAACATGGGTGTTCATCCAATCGTCCAGCTACAGGGCCTGTATAATGGCCCGCTCTTCCGCCGGGGCCAAGCTCGCTATGCTAGGTACGTTATTGCAGTACATCTGCCGCTTTCTGATGTGGTTCGCCCTAGGCAGCATAGCGCTGGTGCTGGTATTTCGGTGGGTGCCGCCGCCCGGCACCGCCTTGATGGTAGAGCGCAAGGCGCAGTCCTGGTTTGACGGCCAGCCTATTGAATTGCAGCGCTCGTGGCGCCCATGGGCCAGCCTGCCGGATGACCTCAAAATTGCCGTGATTGCAGGTGAAGACCAGAAGTTTCCGTTTCACTGGGGCTTTGACCTTCCTGCTATTCGCGCTGCCTTCAACCACAATGAACGCGGCGGGTCACTCCGGGGTGCGAGCACGCTCACTCAACAAGTCGCTAAAAACCTGTTCCTATGGAGTGGCCGAAGCTACGTACGCAAGGGGTTAGAGGCGTGGTTTACTCTGCTGCTGGAGGTGCTGTGGCCAAAGCAGCGTATTTTGGAGGTGTACCTCAATAGCGCGGAATGGGATGACGGCGTATTTGGCGCCGAGGCCGCCGCCCGGCATCATTTCAATACCAGCGCGGCCAACCTTACCCGTCAACAAGCCAGCGTGCTGGCTGCGGTATTGCCCGCCCCTCGGGAATGGAGCGCAAGCCGGCCAAGCGCCTACGTGCTTAGGCGTGCCGCCTGGATTCGACAGCAAATGGGGCAATTGGGCGGCGCAGATTACTTGGCAAACCTGAACCAGGCACGGCCTGCACCGTGGGTCTTTGAAAAGTAGAGGCGGGCGTAGGTAGTACGGTGGGCCATGTTCGCGAACTCTGCCGTTGGCTGCGTTTGCTCCTACCCGTTGCGACGTTTCCCACGGGTAGGAGCCGGCGAAGCCCGCGAAAGGCTATGTCTCAGGCAGCAATAGTGCCCTTGAGCTTGTTCATTGCGTTTTTTTCTAACTGGCGAATGCGCTCAGCCGACACATTGTACTTGGCAGCCAAGTCATGCAGGGTCGCCTTCTCCTCAGCCAGCCAGCGTTGATAAAGGATGTCGCGGCTACGCTCGTCCAGTACTTCCAATGCCTCATGCAGGTTATTGGTGGACGTGTCTGTCCAGTCGGCGTCCTCTAACTGGCGCGCCGGGTCGTACCGATGGTCTTCCAGGTAGTGGGCAGGCGACTGGAACGCGCTGTCATCGTCTGCCTCTGCGGCTGGATCGAACGCCATGTCCTGGCCTGTCAGGCGGCTTTCCATTTCGCGCACTTCCCGCGGCTCCACGCCCAGGCTTTCGGCAACCCGGTGAACCTCTTCATTGTTCAACCAGGCGAGGCGCTTTTTCTGGCTGCGCAGGTTAAAGAACAGCTTGCGCTGCGCCTTGGTGGTGGCCACCTTGACGATGCGCCAGTTACGCAGGATGAATTCGTGAATCTCAGCTTTAATCCAGTGCACCGCGAAGGAGACCAGACGCACGCCCATTTCGGGGTTAAAGCGCTTCACAGCCTTCATCAGGCCTACGTTGCCTTCCTGCACCAGGTCAGCTTGCGCCAACCCGTAGCCTGAATAGCTACGGGCGATATGCACCACGAAACGCAGGTGAGCCAGTACCATCTCACGTGCGGCTTCGAGGTCTTGGGCGTAATAGAGTTTTTCAGCCAGTTCACGCTCCCGCTCCGGTGTCAGCAACGGAATGCTGTTAACCGTATGCACGTATGCCTCAAGGTTCGCACCTGGGACAAGCATGTAAGCAGGTTGCAAAGAAGTGGTCATTTAAAACCTCCAACAAACAGATATGCGCCTTGTGAGCGCCGACTCAATAGACCCTGTAATTCGGGATGAGTTCCGAAGCCAGGGCCTTTGACGTCAAGAAAACGTTTAGCGTGGCGCCAGCTCCCTGAGGTGCCTCGCCACTGCAATCCACGCACCGATATACCCTAACAATACGGCCCCTAGCAATAGGGAAAGGCCGTCCCCGGCAGGCACACCACCCAAGGCAAAGTCACTGCCATAAAGCCCCGCCAGGTTCACTACGGCGCCATTGAGCCAGTCCAGCCCAAACGCCAGGACCGCCCACGCCAATAGGCCAGCGCCCAAACCATAGAGCGCGCCCATGTACAGGAATGGCCGCCGTACATACGAATCTGTTCCGCCAACCAGCTTTATGACCTCGATCTCATTGCGGCGGTTCTCGATATGCAGCCGAATGGTATTGCCAATAACTAGCAGTAGGGCAGAGATCAACAGTACCGCCAGGCCGAATACGAAGCGATCACCCAACTTGAGAATGGCTGCAAGGCGCTCGACCCACACGAGGTCTAGCTGGGCCTGCGCTACGTTCGGCAACTGTGCCAGCTGCTCGCGCAGGGCTTCCAGGGCAGGCTTGTCTACTTCACGCGGGGTCACCACCACTACGCCAGGCAAGGGGTTGTCTGGTAATTCCTTGATGGCCTCGCCCAGGCCGGATTGCTGCTGGAAGGCGTCGAGGGCGTCTTCTCGGCTGATGAACTCGGCCTCTGCCACCCCACTCAGCGCCTTGGCCTGGCTGACCAAGGCTTCGCCTTCCTGGGTACCGGCCTCCATGCGCATATAAAGAGAAATCTGTGCTGCTCGCTGCCATGAGCCACCTAGCCGCTCTACATTGGTGAGCAACAGCGACAGCCCCATGGGCAAGCTCAGGGCAACCGCCATCACCAGGCAGGTGAAGAAGCTACCGAATGGCTGTCGACCTAGCCGCTTGAGGCTGTCTACCAGGCTGGCCCTATGGCTTTCCAGCCAGGCATTGAGGAGGGTGCCGAAATCCGGGCCGTCATCATCATGTTGGCCTTTGGGCTTTTTCGGCGAGGGCTCCGAGGGTTTCGGTGCCACACGATCAGATACCTTAGGGCTGCGCGTCGCGCTCATTGGCCAGCCTCCCCGTCACCGATCAAACGGCCACGTTGCAATGTGAGCATGCGGTGGCGCATGCGAGCGATGAGCGCCAAATCATGACTGGCGATCAGTACACTGGTGCCTAACCGATTGATGTCCTCGAATACGCCCATGATTTCTGCTGCCAGGCGGGGGTCGAGGTTGCCGGTAGGCTCATCTGCCAGCAGCAACGCAGGCTTGTGGACGATGGCGCGAGCAATGCCCACGCGTTGCTGCTGGCCTGTGGACAAGTCGCCCGGATACAGGTCGCTTTTGTCGCCCAGCGATACACGATCGAGTGCTGCATCCACGCGCTTGGCAATCTCTGCCTTGGCTAGCCCCAAAATTTGCAAAGGCAAGGCAATGTTGTTGAACACGGTACGGTCGAACAACAACTGGTGGTTTTGAAAGACCACGCCGATCTGCCGACGCAGGAAGGGGATTTGCGCATTGCTGATCTGCCCCAAATCCTGGCCTGCCAGTAGAAGCTTCCCGCTGGTGGGGCGCTCCATGGCGAGCAACAAGCGCAACAGCGTGCTCTTACCGGCGCCGGAATGCCCCGTCACGAACAGGAACTCGCCCCGACGAACCCGAAAACTAAGCTCATGCAACCCAACATGGCCATTGGCATAACGCTTACCAACCTGCTCGAAGCGGATCATGGCCGGTCTCGCTCCGCGAACAGGGCACCGACAAAGGCCTCGGCCTCGAACGCACGCAAGTCATCAATACCCTCGCCCACCCCGATGTAACGGATGGGCAACCCAAACTGCTTGGCCAGGGCGAAGATCACTCCCCCTTTGGCAGTGCCATCCAGCTTGGTCAAGGCCAGCCCTGTAAGGGCAACGGATTGATTGAAGTGCTTGGCCTGGTTGATAGCGTTCTGGCCCGTGCCGGCGTCCAGCACCAGCAAGACTTCGTGAGGCGCTTCTGCGTCCAGCTTGCCGATCACGCGGCGCACCTTTTTCAGCTCCTCCATCAGGTTGTCCTTGGTGTGGAGCCGCCCGGCGGTATCGGCGATCAACACATCCATGCCCCGCGCCTTGGCAGCCTGCACCGCATCGAAAATCACGGAGGCAGAGTCGGCGCCGGTATGCTGGGCAATGACAGGGACGCCATTACGCTCCCCCCACACCTGCAACTGCTCGACCGCTGCCGCACGGAAGGTGTCGCCAGCAGCGAGCATTACCTTTTTGCCTTCACGCTGGAAGCGAGCCGCCAGCTTACCGATGGTGGTGGTTTTACCGGCGCCGTTCACGCCCACCACCAGAATGACGAAGGGGCTGTGCTGAGGGCTCATCACCAACGGCTGCTCAACGGGCCGCAGCATGTCTGCCAGCTCATTTTGCAACGAGGCGTACAGGGCCTGTACGTCTGTCAATTGTTTGCGGGCAACCTTTTGGGTCAGGTTGCGAATGATCACCGACGTGGCCTCTACTCCTACGTCAGCCGTTAGCAGACGCGTTTCAATCTCATCCAGCAGATCGTCGTCGATGGCCTTCTTGCCCAGGAACAGGCTGGCCATACCTTCGCCAATGCTGGCACTGGTTTTACTCAGGCCTTGCTTGAGACGGGAGAAAAACCCCGCCTTGGGGGGCACTTCTGCCACTACGGCAGGTACCTGAGGCGGGGGCAAGTCAGGCTCGGCCGGCACTGAAACCGGCGCAATGGCTTCAGCCTGGGCCTGCTGCGCAGCCGTGGGCGGCGGCAAGGGGGCAGGCTCAGGTTCAGGTTCGATGCCCACGGGCTCTTCAGGAACCGGTAGCTCAAGCCTGGCCTCAGGCACCACTGCTGCGGGGGTGGGCGCTTCTGGCTCGTCAAGGAGCACAGGCTCCGAGACCACTACAGGCTCTGGAGCGAGGGCTACGGCCTGCTCGGCCGAGACGTCGGCAGGTGCAGGCGCTGGAGGCTCAGGCTGGGCGGCAGGCTCTTGAGGCTTTTTACGCAGCCAGCCGAACAGGCCTTTTTTCTCTCCGGCCGGGGCCGGGGTCTTCTTATCGTCACTGGAACCAAACATGGAAGGCGGCTATCTCAGGTAGCGAAGCGCCAGCCGGGGCGCTTCGGGAAATCTGGAGGTCGCAAAACAGACCCTTTTTCACCCGGCGCGTTCGTGCAACATTTTGCGTCGATACACTGGCAAAACCGCTGCTGTAAGCGTGGCCGTAGGCCGGGCGGATCAGTATCCTAGCACCTCCTCGCCCGCCGACGCTAAGGCCAGGGGCATTCGTACAGGTTCCGTAACGAAAATGACCGTTCTTACTCGCCGTCTTGCCCGTTGGCTGGCAGGCCTGGCCTGCACTTCCCTGGCCACGGCTGCACTGGCTGCCCAGCCTACTCACGAATTCCTCTTGGCCAATGGCTTGAAGGTAGTCGTCAGGGAAGATCACCGCGCCCCGGTGGTGGTCTCACAGCTCTGGTACAAGGTGGGCTCCAGCTATGAAAGCCCAGGCCAGACCGGCTTGTCGCACGCACTGGAACACATGATGTTCAAAGGCAGCAGCAAGCTGGGGCCGGGCGAAGCCTCCCGCGTATTGCGTGATTTGGGCGCAGAAGAAAACGCGTTCACCAGCGATGATTACACCGCGTTCTACCAAGTGCTGGCCCGCGACCGGTTGCCCGTCGCGCTGGAAATGGAAGCTGACCGCATGGCCACGCTGGCGCTTCCTGAAGCAGAATTCACACGTGAAATCGAAGTTATCAAGGAAGAGCGCCGCCTTCGCACCGACGACAAGCCCGCGCAAAAGGCGTTCGAGCTGTTCAAGGCTGCTGCCTACCCCTCCACCGGCTACCGCACGCCGACCATTGGGTGGATGGCAGACCTCCAGCGCATGACGGTAGACGAGCTGCGCGCCTGGTACCACACGTGGTACGCACCTAATAACGCAACGCTTGTGGTGGTCGGGGATGTGCAGCCAGAGGAGGTCAAAGCGCTGGCCGAACGCTTCTTCGGCAGCATCCCCCGCCGCCCGGTGCCAGAAGCCAAGCGCCCGATCGAAGTCCCCGAGCCTGGCGAACGCCGCCTTACCCTGCATGTCCGCACTCAACTGCCTAGCCTGCTCATGGCGTTCAATGTGCCCGGCGCTGCCACCGCCAGCGATGCCCGTAGCGTTCAAGCCCTTCGCTTGACCGTTGCCCTGCTGGACGGGGGCTACAGCGCGCGCATGGCATCGCAGTTGGAGCGCGGCTCGGAGGTGGTTTCCGGCTCATCGGCCAGTTACGACGCCTACGACCGAGGTGACAGCCTGTTTACCCTGTCGGCCACGCCTAACGTTGAAAAGCACAAAACCCTGGCTGATGCGGAGAGCGCCCTGTGGGGCCTGATCGATACGCTCAAGCGTACCCCGCCCTCCGCCGCAGAGCTGGAGCGCGTGCGCGCCCAATACATTGCAGGCCTGGTATATGACCAGGACTCCATCACCGCTCAGGCCACCGCCATTGGCCAGCTTGAAACCGTCGGTTTATCGTGGCAACTGCTCGATAACGAAACCCAGGCCCTGGCCCAGGTAACCCCTGCCGATATCCAACAGGCGGTGCGCACCTGGTTCACTCGCGATCGCCTGACCGTTGCCCACGTCCTCCCGGAGGCTATGCCCCATGACTGAGCACCGCCCGTTCGCGGCCATGTTGCTGACCTTGCTCGCCCTGGCCAGCGGCTCAGCGTTTGCCGACCAGCCTGCCCCCACGCCAACCGCAGCTGGCCTGGAAACCCTCGCCAGTGCCGAGGCCGCTGTTCCCGCCTACCGCCAGCTCAACGTGCAGCGGTGGGTGACTCAAGGCGGCGCTCGCGTGCTGTTCGTGGAGGCTCATGAGCTGCCCATGTTCGACTTGCGCGTGACCTTCGCTGCCGGCAGTGCCCAGGACGGTCGTTCACCGGGCTTGGCATTGATGACCAACGCCATGCTGAACGAAGGGGTGCCGGGCAAGGACGTAGACGCCATTGCCCGCGGCTTTGAAGGCCTGGGCGCAGACTTTGGCAACGGTGCCTACCGCGATATGGCCGTGGTCAGCCTGCGCACCTTGGTAGATACCGGTAAGCGCGAGCCGGCCATTGCGTTGTTTACCCAAGTCATCGGTCAGCCCACGTTTCCAGCCGCCTCCGTGGCCCGTATAAAAAACCAGCTGTTGGCAGGTTTCGAATACCAGAAACAGAACCCCGCCTACCTGGGCAACCAGGCGTTCATGGCCACGCTGTACGGTGACCACCCTTACGCCCATGGCAGTGAAGGCAATGCTCGCTCGGTGAAGGCCATTACCCTTGAGCAGATGCGGGCATTCCATAAGCGCGCCTATGCCGCAGGTAATGCCGTGATCGCCTTGGTAGGGGATCTGGACCGCGCCCAGGCCGAGACGCTGGCCGAGCGCGTATCGAAGGCACTGCCAGCGGGGCCGGCCGTGCCACCGGTGCCTCAAGCCACCGCACCCGTGGCCAAGGCTACGCACATCGAGTTCCCGTCCAAGCAGAGCCACCTGATACTGGGCCAACTGGGCATTGACCGTAAAAACCCTGACTATGTCGCCCTCACCATGGGCAACCAGATACTGGGCGGTGGCGGCTTTGGTACGCGCCTGATGACCGAAGTGCGAGAGCGACGTGGCCTTTCGTACGGCGTGTACTCGGGCTTTACGGCCATGCAGGCTCAGGGGCCGTTCACCATCGGCCTGCAAACCCGCGCTCAAGTCAGCGAAGGCACCTTGGAGTTAGTACGCAAGGTACTGCGTGACTACCTTCAAAGCGGCCCGACCGAGCAAGAGCTGGCGGCAGCCAAGAAAGAGCTCGCGGGAAGTTTCCCATTGTCCAACGCAAGCAATGCCAGCATCGTCGCCCAATTGGGCAGCATGGGATTCTATAACCTGCCGCCTTCATGGCTTGAGGATTTCCTGGCCCGCTCTCAACAACTGACTACCGATCAGATAAAGAGCGCGTTGAATCGGCACCTCAGTGAGGACAAAATGCTCGTCGTCACGGTAGGCCCTACGGTCGCTCAAGACCCGCTGCCACCGCCTACCGATCACCCCGCCGAGCCCGCGCTTGGCATTCCGGAGCACTAATGGCTATTCAACCTGCCACATCCGGCCCCCGTGGTGGCCAAGGCCAACTTCGTATCATCGGAGGCGAATGGCGCAGCCGCCGGGTAACCTTCCCCGAAGCGCCTGGCCTGCGCCCGACCCCAGACCGGGTACGGGAAACCCTGTTCAACTGGTTGTCGCCCCATGTCGCAGGCGCACGCGTGCTGGACCCGTTCGTAGGCAGCGGGGCGCTGTACCTCGAAGCGCTGTCCCGAGGCGCAGCCATGGGCCTTGCGCTCGATAACAACGCCGCCGCCATTGCCAGCCTGCGAAACAACCTCAACCTGCTCAAATGCCCGGTGGGCCAGTTGATGCAGGGGGACGCCGTGCGTTACCTGGAGAACCAGCCGCCCCAGCCGTTCGATCTGGTGTTCCTGGACCCGCCCTTCCACCAAAACCTGCTAGGGCCGGTGTGTGAGCTACTGGAAGGCAAAGGCTGGCTCGCCGACCGCGCCTGGGTGTACACCGAAAGCGAAGCGCTGCCGTCCAGCCTTGGCTTACCCGCCAGTTGGCGGCTGCACCGAGAAAAGCGAGCCGGGCAGGTGCATTACGCACTCTGGGCCAGAGGCGCCTGAAGCAAATGGCCCCCCTCGCCCCGCGGTTTCGTCCGGCGCCCGGCTTGGGCAACCCCCACCTGCAAACCCTGTGGGGTCCTTTTTGGCGCAAACAGCCAGACCTCCCACGCACCCGAGAGCGGTTATGGCTGGCCGATGGCGACTTCATCGATATTGACTGGCATGGCCCCAGCCATGAGCGGGCACCCTTGGCGCTCGTATTGCATGGCCTCACCGGCTCCTCACAGTCGCCCTACGTCATGGGCTTGCAGCGAGCCTTGGCCGAGCAAGGCTGGGCAAGCGCGGCCTTGAACTGGCGCGGCTGCTCAGGCGAGCCCAACCTCCTGCCCCGTAGTTACCACTCTGGTGCCACCGAAGACTTGGCTGAAGTCATCCAATGGGTGCAGGCACGCCGGCCACTGGCGCCACTCTATGCCGTAGGCTACTCCCTTGGGGGAAATGTACTGCTCAAGTACATGGGAGAAACCGGCGACCGTTGCCCCCTCAAGGGCGCAGTAGCGGTCTCTGTACCCTTCCGCCTCGACGAGTGCGCAGACCGCATGGGGTTAGGGTTCTCGCGGCTGTACCAAGCGCATTTCATGCGAGAAATGCTGGGTTACCTCAAGTACAAGCGCCTACGCTTCGAACGTGAAAGCCAAGGGCAGCACCTGGCGGCGCTCACGGCACTGGGCCCTCTGGAAGGCATCCGTACGTTCTGGGACTTCGACGGGCGCATCACTGCGCCGCTTCACGGGTTCAGCGATGCGCGGGATTATTACCGGCAGTCTTCGAGCCGCTACTACCTTAAATACATACGGCGCCCTTGCCTGCTTATCCAGGCCGAGGATGACCCATTTGTATTCACCCACAGCCTGCCGCAACCCAACGAGTTGGCCCCCGGCACTGTGTTCGAGCGCCATGCCAAGGGCGGCCATGTGGGGTTTGTGGAGGGGAGCCTACGGCGCCCGCGTTATTACTTGGAGCGGCGGATCCCACAGTGGCTCACCAGCCTGCAGCCTGCCCTTGCGGCGGATCAGGCGGCCCGCGCTTAGTGAGCGCCTGAGCCTGCTGCCTTTGGCCGATTGGCATCGGTGATCCACTCACTCCACGACCCCGCGTACAACGTGCCCAATGGCAGGCCTGCCAAGCACATTGCGAAGAGGTTGTGGCAGGCCGTTACCCCGGAGCCGCAATAGGCCACGACCTTCGCCTCACCCCGCGTGTTTTGCAAATAAGGCTCAAAGCGTGCCTTAAGCTGATCAGGTGGCAGGAACCCACCGTCTGGCCGCAGGTTACGTGTGAACTCAAGGCAGTGAGCACCCGGTATATGCCCAGCGACAGGGTCGATAGGCTCAACCTCGCCGTTGAAACGGGCCTGCGCACGTGCGTCGAGCAGCGTCAGGCCGTTCTGCCCCAACGCGTCGTGCAGCTGCTGCGCCGTCATTACAAGGCCAGGGTCGGGCTTTCCGGTTAACTGTCCGGGCTCGCCCGGTGGCGCGTTGAGGCTTAGCGGCAACCGGGCTTCGTGCCAAGCTTTCAAACCGCCATCCAACACATAAACCCCGTTACGCTTGCCCATCCACACCAACAGCCACCAGGCACGGGCCGCATAGGCCCCTGGGCCATCGTCGTAGAGCACCACATCGGAACCTGCGCTGATACCCCAACTCCGGAACCGCTCCAGCAAGTGACCAGGGTTAGGCAGCGGATGGCGACCGGTTACACCTTTCACCACCTTGCCACTGAGATCTCGCTCCAGGTCTGCGAACCGTGCCCCTTCGATATGCCCCTGGGCATAGCTGCGCCTCCCATAGTCCAGGTCATCGAGTGCTGCACGGCAATCGAGGATTACCAAGCCTGGCTCTTCGAGCCGCTGATTTAGCTGGGCTGGGGACAACAGTTGAGCAATAGGCATGGCAGGCTCCCTGGAAGTGAAGGATTGAGTCAAAGGTAATGGCGAAGCCGTTACCTGTTTGGTTGACTCACATCAGCAGACACCAGCACCGCTATCGAGTCACCATAAATGTATTAAAGCGAAAAGTGGCTTTTAGCCATTAATCGCATTTTAATCAAGGCGTACCTGAGTAATCACACGCTTTTAGGTAATGAGGCTGACATGAATGTATCTCGCGATGAAATCGCTACCCTGTGGATGAAACACCTGCAGGTAGACGTCGTGGACGACGAGGATAACTTTTTCGAACTGGGCGGTGATTCAGTGCAAATACTGCACATTGTGTACGAACTAAGCCTGAGGTATAGCACGTGGATAGACGTGCCCGGGTTTTACGCCAACCCTACCCCCGCCGGGCTCCTGGCGGCCACCGAAGGCTAATACTCACTTGTCGCTACGACGTTAAGGGGGCATACCGACGCCCGCATCGCTAGCGCGGCTGCTGGTGCCTGCGCTACCATCCGAATCCCTAACGGCTTCTCCCTCAGGACGATGCGATGAACCGAGTGTTGTATCCAGGCACCTTCGACCCTATTACCAAGGGCCATGGCGATCTGGTCGATCGGGCGTCTCGCCTGTTTGACACCGTAGTGATCGCGGTCGCGGCCAGCCCCAAGAAAAACCCCCTGTTCCCACTCGAACAGCGGGTTGCGCTGGCCAAGGAAGTCACTGCACACCTGCCTAATGTAGAGGTGGTGGGGTTTTCCACACTGCTGGCAACCTTTGCCAAGGAGCAGGGGGCAAACGTGTTGCTGCGAGGGCTGCGCGCGGTGTCTGACTTCGAATACGAATTCCAGCTGGCCAACATGAACCGCCAACTGGCACCCGACATCGAGAGCCTGTTTCTCACGCCTTCAGAGCGCTACTCGTTTATTTCTTCTACGCTGGTGCGCGAAATTGCAGCCTTGGGCGGGGATATCAGCAAATTCGTGCACCCGGCTGTGGCTGCGGCACTAACGGAGCGCTTCCAAGGCTGATCCGACACACTGGCGTGCAACGGGCCCGTGATTGGGGCAAAATGCACGCATTGTTCTTGATCGCCCTGGCGCCGGCCTGGGCTGGAGCCCCCCATGTCTTTGATCATTACCGACGATTGCATCAATTGCGACGTCTGCGAACCCGAGTGCCCAAACGCTGCGATTTCACAAGGCGAAGAAATCTATGTGATCGACCCCAACCTGTGTACTCAATGCGTGGGGCACTACGACGAGCCTCAGTGCCAACAGGTATGCCCAGTGGATTGCATCCCGCTGGATGAAGCCAACCCTGAAAGCCATGATCAACTTATGGCCAAGTACCAGCGCATCACAGGGCAACCTTAAGCCTTCAGTCGCGTTTGTAACCGCTGTCGGTGCAACCCAGGCAGCGTACGAAGGCTGCCTTCCCAGGGTCGACCACGAGTGCCTTGCCTGCCGCACCTACGTTACCGCCCAACGCGGTAAAGGGTAGCGATATCAGAAATACGCCTGCGCCCACCACGGTAGCCGCGATCAGCAAAGGCCGCGCAATCACCAGATCACCGACCATGGCGAAAGCTGGCGGCGCCTGGACATCGTAAACCGGGTCACCACTGGCGTTGCCTTGTGACACCTCCGCCATGGCGGGTAAGCATGGCAGTGCCACTGTCAGAGCCAGGGCATACGAAAAGGCACGAAACGGTTTCATGTGGCTTCCTTTTTCCCACCGGGAAAGCAACTGCGGGGTGCGTTCACTATATCAGCGTAGGCGCGGATGTCAGGCGCCCAATTATTTCTGACAGGTTGGGCAATACACGCTGGCGCGCTGCCCGAGGCGTATTTCCTTCAGGGTTTTCCCGCAGACCTTGCAGTATTCACCGCCTCGCCCATACACGAACAGCTCCTGCTGGAAGTACCCTGGCTGCCCGTCACCGCCGATAAAGTCGCGCAGCGTAGTGCCACCTCGTTCGATGGCATAGGCCAGAATGCGCTTGATCTCCACCGCTAAGCGTAAGTAGCGCCCACGGGAGATGCCCCCGGCAGGGCGGCGTGGGTCGATCCCTGCGGCGAACAACGCTTCGGTGGCATAGATGTTACCCACGCCGACCACCACATGATTGTCCATGATGAACGGCTTCACGGCAGCACTGCGGCCACGGGAAAGCGTGAACAACCGGTCCCCTGCAAAGGCGTCGGTCAACGGCTCGGGGCCCAGGTCTTTAAGCAATTCATGGGCATGAGGGTCGTTGCTCCAGAGCATGGCGCCGAACCGGCGAGGATCGGTATAACGCAGCGCCAGGCCATTTTCCAACTCGATGTCCACATGCTCATGCTTGAGCGGCGCCTGCCCTACCGGGACCAGGCGCAGGTTGCCGGACATGCCCAGGTGGGCAATCAGGGTGCCGACTTCGGCATTGAGCAGCAGGTATTTGGCGCGACGCTCAATGCTGATGAAGCGCTGGCCTGACAGGCGCGTATCAAGGTCGTCCGGCACCGGCCAACGCAAGCGGCGGTCGCGCACGATCACTCTGGCCACGCGCTGACCTTCCAAATGGGGAGCAATGCCGCGGCGGGTGGTTTCGACTTCTGGCAGTTCAGGCATGCGATGGCTCGGCAAAAGACGTGATGGAGGCTCGTTCAACAACAACTAGTCGAACACCGAGGCGCCGAGGTGGTTCCCTTCATAACCCAAGGCAGGCTGGCCCGACCAATGTTACTGCACGTCGGCCATGCTTGGGCCCTGACCGGTGCAGGTGCGTATAATCGCGCTCTTTTTTCCGGAGCGACCCAATGTCCCTGCCTAGCCTTCGCCTCAAAGCCAACGCCGACCGCCGGCTGCGCGCTGGCCACCTGTGGGTGTTCAGCAACGAGGTCGACGTTGCCGCAACGCCCTTGCACGGTTTTCAGGCGGGCGACCAGGCCATACTGGAGGCGGCAGGTGGCAAGGCCTTGGGTGTGGTCGCGGTTAGCCCGAACAACCTGATCTGCGCACGCATCGTCTCGCGTGACCCGCGCCTGCCCTTGGATAAATCCTTGCTGGTGCATCGGCTGAACGTAGCGCTTTCCCTGCGAGACCGTTTGTTCGACAAGCCTTTCTACCGGTTGGTGTACGGTGACTCGGACCTGCTGCCAGGCCTGGTGGTAGACCGCTTTGCAGACATCTTGGTGGTGCAGTTGGCCTCCGCCACCATGGAGGCACACAAGGACGACGTACTGGCCGCCCTTATTCAGGTGCTCAAGCCCAGCGGCGTGCTGTTCAAGAACGACGCCGCCTCGCGTGATGCCGAGGGCCTGGCGCGTTACGTGGAAACGCCATTTGGTGTGGTCCCGGAGTGGGTGCCGCTGGAAGAGAACGGCGTACGGTTCGAGGCGCCGGTGATCCAGGGGCAGAAAACCGGTTGGTTCTACGACCACCGCATGAACCGTGCGCGCCTGGCGCCCTATGTGAAAGGCAAGCGTGTGCTGGACCTGTTCAGCTATATCGGCGGCTGGGGCGTACAGGCCGGGGCATTCGGGGCCAGCGAAGTGTTCTGCGTTGACGCCTCCAGCTTTGCCCTCGATGGCGTGGAGCGTAACGCTGGCCTTAACGGTTTTGCCGAAAAAGTGACCTGCATCGAAGGCGACGTGTTCGAAGCCATGAAAGAACTCAAAGCGTCTGAAGAGCGTTTTGATGTGATCGTGGCGGACCCACCGGCCTTCATCAAGCGCAAGAAAGACCTTAAAAACGGCGAAGGCGCTTACCGCCGCCTGAACGAACAGGCCATGCGCCTGCTCAGCAAGGACGGCATTCTGGTGAGCGCCTCGTGCTCGATGCACCTGCCGGAGGATGACCTGCAAAACATCCTGCTCACGAGCGCACGCCACCTGGACCGCACTATCCAATTGCTGGAGCGTGGCGGCCAAGGGCCAGACCATCCGGTACATCCGGCCATCGCCGAAACCCGCTATATCAAGAGCATCACCTGCCGGCTGCTGCCCAACAGCTGAGTATTAAGGGCCCTCAAGCCTTCTATTTGTAGGACGCCAACGCCAGTTGGCGAATGAGCCGACAGGTGCCTGTAGGGATACTTTCCTACAGGTTTTTCAGCTCACGTCCTTTCGCCAGCTCGGGCTAACCTCGCTTTTTGAAGACGAGGTTTTCCATGCCCGCAACGAGGCTGATTTCAATCACGTTGTTATCGATGACGTTCCTAAGCGTCTTCGCCATAGACGTAATTCTCCCCTCTGTCCCTGCTCTGTCACAGCACTTCGGCACCGCTTCCTCGTCGGTCACCGCAGGCATTGGCGTATTTGTGATGGTCGTGGCGCTGGCGCAAGTTGTGATTGGGCCCATGTCGGACCACTATGGGCGCAAGCCTTTGTTTCTCACATGCATGGTGATGGCTGCTGTCGGCGCCCTCGGCTGCACCCTGGCTACGTCCTCTGCTGCTTTTCAGGGGTGGCGAATCGTTCAGGCTGTGGGGTGCGGTCACCCCTGATGGGCGTAGGCCTGCAATTACAGTTTGGATGGGAAGGTGGTTTCTTTGTGTCTGCTGTAATGGCCGTGGCAACTGGTGTACTCGCAATATGGGCATTGCCCAGCACCGTGAGCCTGAACAACCGCGAGCAGTCGACACCTGCGGGGCAGGCCATGAACCGGGCCGCTTTCATCAGTGCCAGTGGTGTAGCCATGCTGGCCTTCGCCAGCCATTTCTCTTTCATCGTGTTGTCCCCGGTTCTATTTCTAGAAACCCTGGCACTTAACGCCAATAGCTATGGCTGGCTGATGCTTGTCTACGGCGGTACGTACCTGATGGGAGCTTTAATCGCCACTCGCATTTCTGGGTGGGCAAACGAAAGCAGGCAAATACAGGCGGGGCTCGCACTCATTATCGTAGGCGGCCTGACCATGGGCGTTTTACACCTGGCGGCAAGCATGACAGCCGCTACGCTGCTGCTCGGCGTCTGCATCATGACGTGTGGGGTTTCACTGGCACGACCGGCAGCCACCACCATGGCCATGAATGCCCTGCCAGGGCGCGCAGGTACCGCTGCGGCGGGGCTGAACACCATCATCTATATGGGCGGCGGTGCGATCAGTGTGGGGCTTAGCCTCATCGAGGACATCGCGGCGGCCCTGCCTATAACCTTCGTCTTGTTTGGCGCGGCAGGCCTGGTGCTGTTCACCCTCGCCACCGCGCCCACTGACGCCGTTACAGCTCCAACACCTGACTAGCGATGGCGAAGTACACCAATACACCTGCCGCATCGGCAATAGAGGTAATCAAGGGGCCGCTGGCGGTGGCGGGGTCTAGCCGCAGGCGGCTGAGCAAAAACGGCAAGCTCATGCCGATCACGCTCCCAATCAACACGATGATGACCATGCTCGAGGCCACGATCGTTGCGATGGCAGGCCCGCCGCGCACCACGCCCAATAGCGCCACGGCAGCTGCCATGGTTAGGCCCAACGCCAGGGCCACGGTGCACTCCCGGCCCAGCAGCTTGATCCAGTCCCGCAGTACCACTTCACCCGTGGCGAGCGCTCGCACCATCAGGGTAGCGGACTGGGCGCCCGCATTGCCGCCGCTGTCCACCAGCAGTGGCAGGAAGAACACCAGGGCGATGTTCGCCGCGATGATGTCCTCGAAAGCCGCGATTCCGGCACCGGAGAACAGGTTGCCAAACACCAGCAGCACCAGCCAGAACACGCGCTTGCGGTACAACAAACCTACGGTAGCGTCTTTGAGGTTCCCTATATGAGCGGCGATAGAGGCGCCTTTGTGAAAGTCTTCGGTGGCCTCGTTTACCACCACGTCCATGGCGTCATCGCAGGTCACTATGCCTACCAGCTGCTGCTGGTCGTTGACGATAGGCAGCGCAAGCAGGTCGTACTCATTGATCAGCGCAGCCACTCGCTCTTGTGAGCAAGCCACGGGGGCGCTCACCACCTGCGCCCGAACCAGGCTGGCCACACGCGCATCGGGCTCAGCCAGCACCAGGTCTCGCAGCGACAATACGCCCGTGAGGCGCCGCAGGGTATCCAGCACATAGGCTTGGTAGATGGTCTCCGCTGCAGGTGCGCTCTGACGCAACGCAGCAATCGCTTGAGTCACGGTCATGCTGTTGTCGACCGTGCAGTATTCGCTGGTCATGATCGCGCCAGCAGTACCTTGTTTATGAGCGCTAAGCTTGAGAAGGTCGTCGCGCTCAGCTTGTGCAAGGGCCGTCAGCAAGGGGCCGCGTACCCCTTCGCCGAGCCGCTGGAACAAGTCGGCACGCTCATCGGCAGACATCGCGCTGATCAGCTGAGCGAGCTGGGCCCTGGACATGCACTCGGTCAACGCTACCTGCTGCCCGAGCGGAAGGTAGCCAAATACTTCGGCTCGCTGGGCGAGCCCGACCTGTTCAAGGGTTTCAAGTGCGTGCTCGCAGGTCATCAGGGCAAGGTAACGCGCAGTGTCAGCGGCCAACTGGGCCTTGGCGACATCCATGTGCGCGGTATGGCCGTGGGGGATAAAGGTTTGAGTCATGGCAATCTCCGGGCGTGCCAGGCAGGCCGGAGCGCCAACGGCGGATGCCGCTCAGCTCACCAGGCCAGGCGGCAACACGCCTGTTTCAGGTGGTCGATGGTCGATGAACTGGAAATGTCCATTCGTGGGTCTCTGGTCACCGCATATGCGGCGCAGGCATATTAGGAGCGTCGCCCCCCATGCAGCCACCCACCATGCGATAGCTGAAACGTTTCTCTGAAAATTCCTACATGCCTTGTCCATTGCCCACGAGGCGAGCCCATGGTCGGCAACCACCTTTCCTCTTGCAGCCAGCGGTGTAGAATCGGCCTATTCATCGCCAACTATCCCCCGGCGGTTTTACGAGCCAGGCCCGAGCTTGCGGCGATCCCGCGCAGCTGTCGGCCACGTCCGCAAGGGCAGCCCAACGGCCGCCTCTTCTGGAACCGTACACGGCTCGATTTCCCTGGAACCTGATTTCCCGCCCGGAGCGCTTCATGCCTGACTATCGTTCGAAAACATCCACCCATGGCCGGAATATGGCCGGTGCCCGCGCGCTGTGGCGTGCCACCGGGATGAAAGACGAAGACTTTAAAAAGCCCATCATCGCGATCGCCAACTCCTTTACTCAGTTCGTGCCCGGTCATGTACACCTCAAGGACTTGGGGCAACTGGTTGCGCGTGAAGTCGAACGCGCGGGTGGCGTGGCGAAGGAATTCAACACCATCGCCGTGGACGACGGCATTGCCATGGGCCATGACGGCATGCTGTATTCATTGCCCAGCCGCGAGATCATCGCCGACTCGGTGGAGTACATGGTCAATGCCCATTGCGCGGATGCCATCGTGTGCATCTCCAACTGCGACAAGATCACCCCTGGCATGCTGATGGCAGCCCTGCGTCTTAACATCCCAGTGATCTTCGTGTCGGGCGGCCCCATGGAGGCAGGCAAGACCAAGCTGGCAAGCCATGGCCTGGACTTGGTAGATGCCATGGTGATTGCCGCCGACAGCAGCGCATCGGACGAGAAAGTCGCTGAGTACGAACGCAGCGCATGCCCTACCTGCGGCTCGTGCTCGGGGATGTTCACCGCCAACTCCATGAACTGCCTGACCGAAGCGCTCGGCCTGGCGCTGCCGGGCAATGGCTCGTTGCTGGCGACCCATGCCGACCGTGAGCAATTGTTCCTGCGGGCAGGCCGTACCATCGTGGAGGTTGCCAAACGCTACTACCACGACAACGACGAGTCCCTGTTGCCCCGCAATATCGCGTCGTTCAAAGCGTTCGAAAACGCCATGACCCTGGACATCGCCATGGGTGGGTCTACCAACACCATCCTGCACCTGCTGGCTGCCGCCCAAGAAGCAGAGCTGCACTTCGACCTGCGTGACATCGACCGCCTGTCCCGCACCGTGCCGCAGTTGTGCAAAGTCGCGCCCAATACGCCCAAGTACCACATGGAGGATGTTCATCGCGCCGGCGGCATCTTCGGCATTCTCGGCGAGTTGGCCCGCGCAGGCCTGTTGCACACTGACGTACCCACCGTGCACAGCCCGAGCATGGCCCACGCTATTGCTCAGTGGGACATCACCCAAACCACCGATGAGGCCGTGCGCGAGTTTTACCGCGCAGGCCCCGCTGGCATCCCAACCCAAGTCGCCTTCAGTCAAAGCACGCGCTGGGACACGCTGGACGATGACCGCGCCGAGGGCTGCATCCGTAACCTGGAACATGCCTACTCCCTGGAGGGTGGCCTTGCGGTGCTGTACGGCAACCTGGCGGTGGATGGGTGCGTGGTCAAAACAGCGGGTGTGGATGAGTCGATCCACCGGTTCGAGGGCAATGCGAAGATCTTCGAAAGTCAGGACAGTGCAGTGCGCGGCATCCTGAACGATGAAGTGAAAGCAGGCGATGTGGTCATTATCCGCTACGAAGGCCCCAAAGGCGGCCCAGGCATGCAGGAGATGCTGTACCCCACGTCGTACCTGAAGTCCAAAGGGCTGGGCAAAGCCTGTGCGCTGCTCACCGACGGCCGCTTCTCAGGCGGTACGTCCGGGCTTTCCATTGGCCATGCCTCACCCGAGGCTGCCGCAGGCGGCACCATCGCTCTGGCTCGGGACGGGGACAAAGTACTGATTGATATCCCTAACCGGACGGTCAACCTATTGGTCGACGACGGGGAGCTGGCCGCGCGTCGTACCGATCAGGAAGAAAAAGGCTGGAAACCCGCCGAGGTTCGCCCACGTAAGGTCACCACGGCCCTCAAGGCCTACGCGTTGCTGGCCACCAGCGCCGACAAGGGCGCCGTGCGCAACAAGGCAATGCTGGACGGTTAACACTTGCCGTGCACCGCTACGGGGCTATGCTCCGTAGCCCTGCGCGAGGGCGGGCAAACGGTTATTACACCTCGCCCACGCGCTCCCACACCTCAAAATGATAGGCCGGCGCGTCACCCTCGGCGCGGTTCGGTGTGTCCATGACCTTCGTCCAGGCCAAGGGGTCGAGCTTAGGGAAGAACGCATCGCCTTCAGGCGCGGCCATTACCCGGGTCAGGTAGAGCCGGTCAACGAAGGGCAAGCCCACTTCATACAACTGGGCACCGCCGATCAGCATGACCTCGTTGACGCCCTGGGCTTTGGCCCACGCTTCTGCACGGGCCACAGCCGACGCCAGCGAAGAAAACACCTCAGCGCCCTCCAGTGACAGACCAGCCTGACGGCTCACGACCAGGTTCAGCCGCTCTGGCAGCGGCCTGCCTAGTGAGTCCCAGGTTTTGCGCCCCATGATGATGGGCTTGCCCAGCGTACGGGCTTTGAAGTATCGAAAGTCCCCTGGCAAGTGCCAGGGCATGCGGTTGTTGATACCGATCACGCCGTTCTCGGCGTGGGCAGCAATCAGGCTAAGGGTCAAGGTCTTGTTCATAGTGGCGAGGATAGCAGAGCCATACGCCTTGGGCAGCCAGGGTGCGGTATGCTGGCCGCTTGCACGATCACAGGAGCACGCGTGAACAAGCTCGACACCCTTTGGCTGACAGAGGCCATCAGCCTGCGCGAGCGTCAGGCCGGCCCTCTTGAGGACGGCGAGGCCAACCGCGAGGCACGCCAGGCAGGCGGAGATTTTACTCAGCGCCTGGAAGCTCGGGCGCTGTGGTTGGCCCGCCGTGACGGCTTGACTGACGCGTTGAATCACTGGAAACAAGGCGCACGCCTGGGCCTGATAGTTCTGGCCCTGGCGGCGATGGTCAGCGGCGCGGGCATGGCGGCAACCGCCCTGGCAGGCGCACCTGCTCCAGTCAATGTGTTCTGGGCTACTGGCAGCTTGCTTGGGCTGCACATAGTGATGCTAGCGGCCTGGCTGGTGGGGTTGTTGGTGCCAGGCGGCAGCCACGGCCCCTGGTTGGCACGTGTGTGGATGAGTTTGAGCCAGCGCCTGGCCCGTGATGCCAAGGCAGCGCACCTGGGGGCTGCTTTGGTTGGGTTGCTGCACCGGCACCGCCTCAACCGCTGGCTGTTTGGCACGGCGGTCAATGGCCTATGGACACTCTGCCTGCTGGCCAGCCTTACAGCCCTTGTGCTGATGTTTGCGACGCGCCGTTATGATTTTGTGTGGGAAACCACGCTGCTGCACAGCGATACCTTCGTGGCGTTGACCGCACAGCTAGGCACCCTGCCTGGCTGGCTAGGTTTTCCAGTACCCGCCAGCGACCTCATCCGTGCCAGTGGTGACGGCCCCGCTACCCTGGATGGCGCACGCCAGGCATGGGCCGGCTGGTTGGTCGGTGTGTTGCTGTGTTATGGCGTGGTGCCACGTGCGCTGTTAACCCTCGGCTGCTGGGTGCGCTGGCGCCACGGGGCCAAGCGGTTACGTGCCGACGCCACGCATCCGGAAGTCGCCAGGTTGCGCACACTGCTAATGCCTTCCAGTGAGCGCCTGGGAGCCAGTGACCTGCCTGCTGAGCCAGCATGGGCGCCAGCGCTGCCGGCTCAGACAGTACCGGGCACGGGCGCGGTCATGGTGGGCATCGAGCTGGACGATGACCAGCCCTGGCCCCCGCCGACCGGCGCGCAGATCACCGATGCAGGCGTACTGGACGACCGTCAGTCACGTCAACGCCTGCTCGATACCTTATCGGCTCACCCGCCTGAACGCCTGTTGCTGGTATGCGATCCGCGCCGCTCGCCCGACCGGGGTACCCAAGCGCTGCTGGCCGAGCTGTCACGCGGTGCTGGCCAGACTCAGGTGTGGCTCATGCCACCGCCACCCGGCCAGTTGGCCGACCCCGCCCGAGAGGCCGCCTGGCACGACGCCCTTGCGCATTTGCAGCTTACGTATAGCGCAGCCTTTCCCTTGGCCTGGCTGGAGCACGACCATGCCTGATGCACTCAAATTGGCCGTGGTGGGCCACACCAATGTCGGCAAAACCTCCCTGCTGCGTACCCTTACCCGCGATGTGACCTTTGGTGAAGTGTCCCACCGCCCCGGCACCACGCGCCATGTCGAAGGCGCGCGCTTGCTGGTCGACGGTCACGCCTTGCTTGAGCTGTACGACACCCCCGGCCTGGAAGACGCCGTTGCGTTGCTGGAGTACCTGGAACGTTTAGGGGGCGGCCAGGTGCGGCTTGATGGGCCCAGCCGCATTGAAGCGTTTCTTGGCTCAACTGAAGCCCGCCAGCGCTTCGAGCAGGAAGCCAAAGTGGTGCGCCAGCTCCGGGGCTCTGACGCCGGCCTGTATGTCATCGACGCACGCGAGCCGATCCTGGCCAAGTACCAGGACGAACTGCATATCCTGGCCAGTTGCGGCAAGCCGTTGCTTCCCGTGTTGAACTTCGTCAGAGCGCCTACTGCGCGGCGCGACGCCTGGCAGGCGGCGCTGGCACGGCTTGGCCTGCATGCGCTGGTGGCCTTCGATAGCGTGGCGCCCCCTGAGCAAGGCGAGCGGCGTTTATATGAGAGCCTGGCCTTGCTGATTGAACGAGCCAGGCCCTCGCTGGAGCGCCTGATCGACGACCTGCGCCAACAACACGACCTGCGCCTGGCCGCTGGGCGGCGCTTGATTGCGGAGCTGTTGATCGACTGCGCAGCCTGTCGTCGGGCGGTTCCTCAGCAGGCTCAACGCGAAGGTGTAGTCGCCTTGCAAGAGACCGTACGCCAGCGTGAACAGCACTGCGTCGGCGCCCTGCTAGAGGTGTTTGGTTTCAGGCCAAGTGATGCTGAATCAGGCGCCCTTCCCTTGCTGGATGGCCGCTGGGATCAGGACCTGTTCAACCCCGAGACCCTTCGGCAAATGGGTATCAAAGTAGGCGGCGGCATGGCGGCGGGTGCTGCAGCGGGCGCGGGCGTGGACTTACTCACCGGCGGCTTGACCCTAGGCTTGGCGACCCTGGCAGGCGCAATGGCGGGTGGCGCCGTGCAAACTGCCCGCGGTTATGGCGGCCGCCTGTTGGGCAAGTGGCGAGGTGAAGAGGTACTCAGCGTGGACGATGCGGTGCTGCGACTATTGGCACTACGCCAGCAGGCCTTGATAGTAGCGTTGGCCAAGCGCGGGCACGCTGCGCAAGGAAGCCTTCAGTTACCTAACCACGATCCTCAACAGTGGCGTCAAGGCCGCCTGCCCGCCGTGCTCAAGCGCGCCCGGGCGCACCCCGAGTGGTCCAGCCTCAACCCTGGGTTTCGCCAGGGTCGAGCCGACCGCGAGCAGGCCTTGGCGACACTGATGACCGAGCTCTAAGCCGATTGCGACGGCTCGCCGTGCCCCGCCTCGCGTTGGTCAACAGGCGCACTGCCCTGGCTGTCCGGCGCGCTCCCTCCCGCCGCATTCATAGGTGGAAGCGATTCCACGAACAGGGTTCTGCTCGGTACTGCGAACTTCACGCCAATCTCTTTGAAGGCATCGATCATTGCCAGATTGATGGCTTGCTGGATGTCCATGTACACGTTGTAACCAGGGTCCAGCACGATATACACCACCTCGAAGTTCAGGAAGCTTTCCCCAAACCCTTGAAAATGAGCCCGGTCAAAGCGCGCCATTTCCTGCCCTTCGATGATCGTACGCAAGGCGCCGACCACCTGTTTGATCTGGCTCGTGGAGCAGTCGTAGGTCAGGCTGAACTTGAAAACGATACGCCGCTCCCGAAGGTGTTTGTAATTCTGGATGGTGCTGCCAATCATCTCGGCATTGGCCATGACGATCTGCTCGCCCCCCAGGCTGCGGATGCGCGTAGTTTTCAAGCCGACGTGCTCCACCGTACCCGCCAGTGAACCCACCACGATGAAATCGCCTATTTCAAAAGGTTTGTCCACCGCAATGGAAAGCGACGCGAACACATCGCCAAGGATGTTCTGCACGGCCAGGGCGATGGCGATACCGCCTACCCCGAGGCTGGCCACAAAGGCCGTGATATTCACGCCCAGGTTGGACAGCATGGCCAGCCCCACAATGGCCCACAACAGCACTTTCGCGCCCCAGAGGCTCAAGGTGGCGAGGGCACTGGCTTGGTACAGGTCGGCCTGGCTGTTTCTGACGAAGTAGTGCCTGAGCGCCAGCGCCAGGGCTTGGTTGGCCCATAGGCCTACCTGGAGCGCCACCACCACGAACCACAGGCTGCTGACCCGCGTCAGCCAGCGTTCCGGCAGGTCGAGGATCCCCACGCCAATCAGGATGGAAGCTAACAAGAGCAGGGTATTGCTGGTACTGGACAGCACACTGATAGCAATGTGGCTTATGTGTGCTCCTGGTCTGTCTGCTCGGGCCCTGAGCTTTCTCAAGATAAACCCGATAAAGCCCCTGGCGATCGTAAAGCTCAACACGATCAGGCAAAGCATGAAAAACCAGTTCGCTACGGAAATGCCAAGAAATGTAGTGGTGGAAACGATATCCAAAAACTCAAACGTCATACTGAACTGCACCTTCTAGCTTGATCGGAGGGTTGCCGAAGCGAGTATCCGATGGCGACTTCAATCGAAGCGTGGCAACAGGCCAGGTGCGAGCAGGCAAATCATTCGAGGTCAGAGACGCCGTAAAGCCCTCCGGTACTCACTCCCCATCAGGTGTGTCACTGTGCGCCCAAGCCCTAGGCCTGGGGCTGCAAACCCATTCTACGCAGCCCCGAGGGCGCGTAACGAAGGGAACTGAAGCCTCAATGGGCCCAGCGCAGCAATCGCAAGCCATTGAACACTACCAATAAACTGACACCCATGTCAGCGAACACGGCCATCCACAGGGTTGCCATACCCATCAGGGTCAGCACCAGAAACACGGCCTTGATGCCCAAGGCAAGCACGATGTTCTGCACCAGTAGCGTCCGGGTACGCCGCGAGAGCCTGATGAATTCGGCCACCTTGCGCAGGTCATCGTCCATCAGGGCAACGTCAGCAGTCTCGATGGCAGTGTGAGAGCCCGCCGCCCCCATGGCGAAGCCGATATTGGCCCGCGCCAGCGCAGGCGCGTCATTGATACCATCACCCACCATGCCCACTACTTGACCCTGGCCTACCAGCGCCTCGATGGCGGCCAGTTTGTCTTCGGGCAAAAAGTTGCCACGGGCTTGATCGATGCCTACCTGAGCGGCAATTGCAGCGACCGCAGTGGCGTTATCACCGCTAAGCATCAAGGTATTCACACCAAGCGTGTGCAGCGTGGCGATTGCCTCGACACTGGTCTCGCGCAAGGTATCAGCCACGGCAAATACCGCCAGCGGTTGTTGGGCATCGCACAACACCACCACGCTCTTGCCCGCACCCTCCAGCCCCTTTAGTAATGCCTCAAGCGCTGGCCCACAGAGCCCCTGCTCTTCCACCAGCCGGTGGTTACCCAGGGTATACAGATGACCGTCGATTCGCCCGCGGCTGCCACGCCCAAGCAACGCCTCGAAATCAGTCAAGGTACGCTGCGGCTGCACGCCCAGCCCGGTGGCCAAGGCCTTGGACACCGGGTGGTCGGAGCGTGCGGCCAATAGCGCCGCCAGGGCTTTGGCCTGCTCCACATCGCCCTGTACCGGCACGACGTCCGTGAGCACGGGCGCGCCCTGGGTTAGCGTGCCGGTCTTGTCCAACGCCAGCCATTGCAGCGTGTGAGCAGTTTCCAGATAAGCGCTGCCTTTGACCAGAATGCCTCGTCTGGCCGCTGCCGCCAGCCCACTGACCAAGGTCACCGGGGTAGAGATCACCAACGCGCACGGGCAGGCAACCACCAGCAGCACTAGCGCGCGATACAGCCAGTCGAGCCACGTGCCCAGCCCAAGCAACGGCGGCAGTACCGCCACCGCGCACGCAAGGGCCATGACCGTTGGGGTATACACGCGCGAGAACTGGTCCACGAAACGTTGGGTAGGCGCACGGCTGCCTTGGGCTTGCTCCACTACTCGCAGGATACGGCTGAGGGTGGAGTCGCTCGCCACTTGGGTTGAACGGTACTCCAGCTCACCACTTTGGTTGATCGTGCCTGCAAAAAGCGCATCACCTACACCTTTGTCCACGGGCAGGCTCTCGCCAGTGATTGGAGCCTGGTCCAGCGTCGAACGGCCTGCGGTAACCTCCCCGTCCAAGGCAATACGTTCCCCAGGCCGTACCCGCAGTACGCTGCCCACTGGCAGCTGAGCCACGGCCTGGATTTCCCATTGGCCATTGGCACCCTGCACCGTGGCGGTCTCGGGGGTTAGCTGCATTAACCCACCAATGGCGCTGCGGGCGCGCTCCAGCGAGCGGGCCTCGATACGCTCGGCAATCGCGAACAGCACCATCACCATCGCCGCCTCTGGCCACTGCCCGATCAAGGCGGCGCCGGTTACAGCGATGCTCATCAGGGCGTTGATGTTGAGGTTGCGCTGACGCAGGGCGATCAGGCCTTTGCGATAGGTGCTCAGCCCTGTAGTGAAAATAGCCGCCAAGGCCAGGCCAATAACCAGCCAATGCGGGCCAAACTCCAGCAGGTGGCACAGCTCGGCGGCTGCGGCGGCGACCAGGCCAACGCCCAGTGCAACCTTGCCCCGCCGGCTGGGCATAGGGGACTGCGCGGCCTCGGCCTGGGCGTCTTCCAGCGGCACAGCCGTCATGCCCAGCTCTGCGATTGCCTCTACCACGGGCGCAGTGTCAGCCAAGGAGTGCCTGACCCCAAGCACGCGGTTGATGAGGTTGAATTCCAGGCTATGCACGCCCGAGACGGTGCTCAGCCGCTTTTGCAGTAGCGTTTGCTCAGTGGGGCAATCCATGGCTTCGATACGAAAGCGGCTCAGGATGCCCTCAGCGCTGGCCGTGAAGCTGACCTGCGTCGGCGCGTCGTGGTCGTAGTCGTGGTCGTGGTCGTGGTCGTGGTCGTGGTCGTGGTCGTGGTCGTGGTCGTGGTCGTGAGTATGCCCATGACCGCAGGCCTGCGCGCCAGTAGGCTCGCACGGTGGCGTCGTATCGGGCGGTAGGTTGGTGACTCGGCTCATGGGGCACTCCAAACATTGGCTATTGCCTAGTCAACACCCTGTAGCCACTATAGGGTCAAGCGCTAAAGGAGCAGGGTATGAAGATTGGTGCATTGGCCAAAGCCACTGACTGCCAGGTAGAGACCATCCGGTATTACGAAAGAGAGCAACTATTGCCCGCTCCGGCCCGTACCGATGGCAACTATCGGCACTACACCCAAGCGCATGTGGAGCGCCTGACGTTCATTCGCAACTGCCGCACCCTGGACATGACACTGGATGAAATCCGTGCGCTGCTGACCTTGCGCGACAACGGCACGGCCCCCTGCGTTGAGGTCAATACCTTGGTAGATGAACATATCGTCCATGTGCGATCGCGCATCAACGGCCTTCTGGCGCTAGAGGCACAACTGGTAGCCCTGCGTGAGCGATGCCACGCCGACGCCACCACCGCCCAATGCGGCATTCTTGAGCGGTTGGAGGTCAATGGCGCGGTTGAGCTCTCCCCTGCAGCGCCGAGCCACGTGGGGCGCAGCCATGGGCATTGAAGCCTGGGCTCGCTATTTATTTAGGGACTAAGCGCGCGTTGTGAAAAATAATCCACGCCAGCCTTCGCGCCACGGCCTTCACAGCGCAGCGGGAGCCGCTACCGTGGCCACCGTGAACCTTGAGAACGATATTCGAGCCATCGCTCAGATTGACGCTATCCTAATGCTTCTACGTATGGTCAAGCATCTCACCGGCCTAGGGTTCGCTGCCGTCGCTCGGTTAGTAATGAAGCGCATCAGGTCTAAAACCGAAGCTGTCTTTCGATAGAGGCAACCTATTCCGCCCCGCTACATCCCCAATCACCATCACTGCTGGCGCCTTCAACTCAAACGCCCGAGCCGCTTCATCCATATCCCTCAACACCGCACGACACTCCCGCTGCTGAGGCATGGACGCATTTTCAATCATCGCCACCGGCGTGTTGGGGGCAAGGCCGCCCGCCAACAATTCGCGGCGTACTTCCTCAAGCTTGGCCACGCCCATATAGATCACCAACGTAGTACCGGTCTGAGCCAGGGCTTGCCAGTTCAGTTGACTATCGTCCTGGGTGTGGGCGGTTACCAGGGTTACGCCACGGGCGACGCCACGTAAAGTCAGAGGGATACCGCACTGGGTGGCAGCCGCCAGGCCTGCAGTGATGCCGTTGACCATTTCTACTTCGATGCCATGAGTGGCGAGCCAGTCCGCCTCTTCGCTTCCTCGGCCGAAGATGCAAGGGTCACCGCCTTTAAGGCGGACCACGCATTTGCCTTGACGGGCGTAGCGCAGCATTAGGCGTTGGATAAAGGCTTGGGGAGTGGAGCGGCAGCCGCCGCGTTTACCGACGCTGATGACTTTGGCGCTAGGGCAGTGTTCAAGCACGGCGGGGTTGACCAGGTCATCGACCATCACCACATCGGCGGCGCGCAGCGCGCGTACTGCCCTGAGAGTCAACAACTCGGGATCGCCAGGACCAGCGCCGACCAGCCAGACTTTTGCGTTCATGAGGCTTTCCTTATAAGGGGCATCGGGATATAGGGGGCACTGGGGATGTTAACGGTCATCCATGCAGCCTCCATAACACCAGCACTGCATTGAGGAGCAATGAAACCAGCGCCAGAGCGCGCCATACCTTCAGAGGCTCACGCTCCAGCAGAGGGCGTGGGCGGGGGCTGGGTTGTTGGTCTTCGTTTTGCAGTGCCAGCAGCCATTGTTCGGCCGTCTCGAAGCGCCGGGCGGGGTCGGGGGCCAGTGCCTGGTCGAGGTTGTTTACCAGCCATTCGGGCAGGTCTGGGCGGTAGCGGCTGGCGGGCATGGGCATGCCAAAGTGGGGGCGTTGAAAGGCTTCGATTTCGCCGTGGGGGTAATGGCCGGTGAGCAAGAAGTAAAGCGTGACGCCTGCGCTATAGAGGTCCTGGGCCGCCGCAGGCGCGTCACCCGCGTAGGCTTCGGGGGCAATATAGCTGGGGGTGCCGGGCAACATGCCCGGGGCGTGGGTGGAGAGGCCGGGGCAGTAGGCCAGGCCGAAATCCAGCACGCGCAGGTCACCGTTTTCGCTGAACAGCAAGTTCTCTGGCTTGATGTCGCGATGCAGGATATTACGGCGATGCAGCATGCCCAGCGCGCGTAACAGTTGCGTGGCGATATCCACCCCCAGTGCCAGGCTGAGGTTGCCGTGCAGGCGATGGTGTTCTGCCAGGGTGATGCCGGGATGCTCGCGCATCAGGTAATACAGATGCTGCCGCTCGCCCGCGGAATGCACTTCAGGGAAGAAACGCCCGGCGACTCGGCGCAGGAACCACTCTTCCTGTAACAGGCTATAGGCGGCGTTGCTGTCGCCCTCCCGCATGACCGGCAGGGTTTTCAACAGCCAGCTGTGCTGCTGGGCGTCGCGCACCCGGTACAGCAACGACTGGCGGCTTTGGGCCAGTTGCGCCTCAACCTGCCAGCCCTCGAAGCGCTGCCCAGGCTTCAAGGCCGGTGGCAGCGGCCACTGTTCAACCTGGTCCAAGGCATCGTTAAGGCCGGCTTCGCCCAGTTGCTCGACCCTTACCAGCACGGCGCTGGCGTTATCCTGACTGCCGGCCAGGTGAGCGGCGGTCACCAGCGCCTGGGCTGCGGCATTCAGTTGCTGCTCGTCGCACAGAATGCCGGCTATCGAGGCATCGCCAAGGGTGGCCCATACGCCATCGCTGACGAGTAGAAAACTTTCACCTGGCTGCAATTCGCCTTCCAGGTAATCCATCACCAGGTGTTGCTCCAGCCCCATGGCGCGCCTGAGCACATGTTGCATGCCAGGCTGGTTCCAGACATGGTCTTCGCTTAGGCGCTGCAACTGCCCCGCGCTCCAGCGATAGGCTCGGCAGTCGCCGATATGGGCCAGAGTAAAGCGTCGGCCGCGCAGCACCAGGGCGCTGAGGGTGGTCAGGAGGGGCTGGCCGCCGCCGTTGGCATGTAACCAGCGGTTCTGGGCCAACAACAGGCGATCCAGCGCCTGGGCCACGCCCCAGGTCTGCGGGGTGGCGTAATAATCGTAGGCCAGTGCCTGCAAGGTCGAGCGGGCGGCCAGGCCGCCGTCAGCGCATTGGCTCACGCCATCGGCCACAGCGAACAGGTAGCCTTTGCTGGCGGCCAGCGACGGTGACGGGCTCACCAGGCGTGTAGCATCCTGGTTCTCTGCCCGGGGGCCGCTGGCGCTGCTTTCTGCGTAGCTCAATTGCAAGGGCATAAACGGTGCCTCAGACCCGCGCGGCAGTGAAGGCTGCCGACCCCCAAGTGGTTCTCCAGCGGCGCTTGACGCTGTACAGGCCAAACCAGGCCACTACCCCAAGGCTTGCGAACAGCCAGAGCCCAAGTTGATAGTCGCCGCTGCTCTGCTTGATAGCGCCGAGGCCCGCAGCCAGGAGGAAGCCACCCACGCCGCCGGCCATGCCGATCAACCCGGTCATCACGCCGATCTCTTTGCTGAAGCGCTGGGGTACCAGCTGGAACACGGCGCCGTTACCCGCACCAAGCCCTAGCATGGCGCTAACGAACAGGGCCAGGGCTGCTATCGAACTGGATAGATGAAAGCCTACTGCCGCAACGCAGACAGCCGCTATGGCATACATCCCCAGCAAGGTACGAATGCCGCCAAAACGGTCGGCCAGCGCCCCGCCCAAAGGGCGCATCAGGCTGCCACCGAACACACAGGCGGCGGTGTAGTAACCAGCGGTCACAGGATTAAGCCCGTACTGGTCATGGAAGTATCCCGGTAAGGCGCTGGCCAGGCCAATGAAGCCGCCGAAGGTCACGCTGTAGAACAACATGAACCACCAGCTATCGCGATCGGCCAGGGCTTTAAAGTAGTCGCTCATGGATTTCGCCTTACTGCGGTTGGGCGCATTTTTGGCCATCAGGCTGAAAGCAACCAGCGTGAGCACTAATGGAATCAGGGCCAGGCCAAAGACATTCGTCCAGCCAAAGGCTGCGGCCAGCACCGGTGCCGCAAGGGCCGCCAATACCGTGCCGGAGTTGCCCGCGCCGGCGATACCCATGGCCTTGCCCTGATGTTCAGCGGGGTACCATTGGGAGGCCAGCGGTAGCGCTACAGCGAAGGAGGCCCCGGCCATGCCCAGGAATACGCCCAGTAGCAGCGCTTGCTCGTAGCTGTGGATGCCCAGTTCCCAAGCGGCGAGTAAGGCGCCGATGACAATGACTTGGCCGATGATACCGGCGGTCTTGGGTGAAAGCTGGTCAGCCAGCATCCCCATGAGAAAGCGCAGGACCGCCCCAGCCAGGATGGGCGTGGCCACCATAAATCCGCGCTGCTGAGTGGTCAGTTGCAGGTCTGTGGCGATTTGCACCGCCAAGGGGCCCAGTAGGTACCAGACCATGAAACTCAGGTCGAAATACAGAAACGCGGCGAACAACGTGGGGGTGTGGCCGGCTTTCCAGAAACTCGTGTTCATTTCAGCACCTCATCTGCAAAAGAAGCATCAACGAAGGTTGTGGGCTTGCAGGTGGGGTGGCTCGCTACGGCCACTCCACCGCCTCGAACGGAGGCTATAAACGCAAAAAACGCCGCAATCCCTGGTTCGCTTGCGCGAAGGGAAGTGCGACGTCTTTGTCGGGTGGGGCAACCGCCGTTGGCTACCTGTACGCAGGTAAAAGCAGGTTGTGTGCCAAGAACTGAGAGCTTTGCGCAAAGGCTCTAGCGCAAGGCTTACGCCCAGATACGAAAGGCAGCTGAGGCGCTAGCGGGGTGCACCTCTTACCTGGGCGATGCAAAGGTGCCACATTGTGGAGCACTGCTTGCCTCTGATGCACTCACCGCACCTACTGCTGAATGTGTTCAGTTCAGTAGTTCATTCATAGCAATGATCTGTTCCGCCACCTGGATGAGCTTCTGCTGCCGGCTCATGGCCTGGCGGCGCATGAGGGTGTAGGCCTCTTCTTCATTGCAGCTTTTCATCTTCATCAACATGCCCTTGGCCAACTCTACGCGCTTGCGCTCGGCCAACTGCTGGTCCCGGGCCTGGAGTTGCGCGCGCAGTACCTGATCGCTTTCGAAGCGTGCCATGGCGACGTCCATGATCGGCTGCAGACGCTGGGCGTGAATACCTTCGACGATATAGGCGCTAACGCCAGACTTGATCGCCTGGCGCATCACCTGCGGATCGTGCTCGTCGGTGAACATCACGATAGGCCGGGGCTGGTCTCGGGTCATCACCACCACCTGCTCCATCACGTCACGGCCAGGCGACTCGGTGTCGATCAATACGACATCCGGGCGCACGGTCTCGACCCGTGCCGGGAGGTCGATGGTCAAGCCGGACTCGTCGATCACTTCAAAGCCCGCCTCGCTGAGCGCCGCACGCAGGCGGCCTACTTTTTTCGAGGTATCGTTGATCAGCAGGATGCGCAACATGTGGGCCTCCGGTTACTGATCATGGCGGGCATGTATGGCAAAGCCGCCAGCATAAGCGGCCGGGTCAGCACCGTCCCAGACACTGCCGTCTACCAGCCGGGAGCTACGCATCGAGCCCTGGGGCACGGCGATCTCCAAGCTGCTCGCGGCGCAGCGGTAAAGGTCTACCTGCTGCACTTCCCGGGTAACAGCCAGGTAGTCGGGGTCGTCGCGCAGCAGGCCCCAGCGGCGAAACTGCGTGAGGAACCACATGCCATCGGACAGGTAAGGGAAATTCGCCGCGCCACTGTTGTGGAAACGCAGCGGGTGGGCGTCCTGCCACTGGTTGCCCAGGCCATCATCGTAGTTGCCGAGCAAGCGAGGTTCGATGCTTGCCAAAGGCACGTCAAGGTAGTCGCTGCCGCTTAGCAACTGCGCCGTGCTTCGGCGATTTTCTTGGCTGACCTCGATAAACCGGCTGGCTTCCAAGACGGCCATGACCAAGGCGCGTGCGGTGTTCGGGTACTGCTCCACGAACTCACGGGTACAGGCCAGGACCTTTTCCGGGTGGTCGGGCCAGATGGCCTGGCTGGTCGCCAGGGTGAAACCTTGGCCTTGCGCCACGGCGTTGGCGCACCAGGGTTCGCCTACGCACAAACCGTCGATACGCCCCGCTTGTAGATGCGCGAGCATCTGTGGTGGCGGCACAACAACGCTGTTCACATCCCGCAGCGGATGAATGCCCTGGCTGGCGAGCCAGTAATAGAGCCACATGGCATGGGTGCCGGTTGGGAAGGTCTGTGCGAAGTTGAGCTTTTTGCCGCCCTCACGCACGTGCTGGCTCAGCTTGTCAGCGCTGGTGATACCGGCATTTTTCAGCTGCTGCGAGAGGTTGATGCTCTGGCCGTTTTGGTTCAGCCCCATCAGTACGGCCATGTCGGTGGCCGCTGCGCCACTGATGCCCAGCTTGATGGCGTAGACCATGCCGTAGAGGGAATGAGCGGCGTCCAACTCGCCGCTCACCAGCTTGTCATTGATACCCGCCCAAGAGCTTTGTCGGCGCAGGTTGAGGGTGAGCCCATAGGGTTGAGAAAACCCCTGAGTGGCGGCGACCACCACCGAGGCACAGTCGCTCAGGGGCATAAAGCCGATATTGAGCACGCTCTTCTCAGGGCCGTCGCTACCGGCCACCCAAGCCAATGAGTGCAGTGTCGCAAGGTCTTTACTGCTATCGCCCATGCCGGTGTCCTAAAACGGTTTGCCTGTAAAAAAGGTGCTGGAACAGCCGTTCATGGCTGAGCACTTCGTTAGGATGAGCCACGGTTAATAAACGTCGCGCAGGTAACGGCGCGCCTTGCTCATATCACTCACGTAAAACAGCGCCGCGCCGCTGCTCATCTTGCCATGGATCTGCACAATCCTCTTCAGCGCGGCATCCACGTCCTTGGCCATGCAGCTGGCGTCGCCACACACGCAGACACAGGCGCCCTGCTGCAACCACTGCCATAGCTCGGCGCCCTCTTCGAGCATGCGTTGCTGGACGTAGATCTTCTCTGGCTGGTCGCGGGAGAACGCCGTGTCCAGGCGTTGCAGCACGCCCTGGCGTTGCCAGTCACGAAGCTCGTCGCGGTAGTAGAAGTCAGTACGGGCGCGTTGCCCGCCGAAGAACAGCCAGTTTTTACCAGCGCCCTGGGCCTGGCGCTGCTGCAAAAAGGCGCGAAAAGGTGCGATGCCCGTGCCAGGGCCAATCATGATCAGCGGGGTGTCCGGGTTCTCGGGGGGGCGGAAATGCGCGGAGCGTTGCAAGTAGATGCGCACCCCTTGGGCCTGCGCACGGTCGGCGAGAAAGGTCGAGCACACTCCGCCACGGGCCTGCTGTTGATGCTGGTAGCGCAAGGTGGCGACGGTCAATTGCACTTCGTTAGGGGTGATCGCGGGGCTTGAACTGATGGAGTACAGCCGAGGCTGTAATGGCTTGAGCAACTGCACCCATTGGGCAGCGTCCAGCGCTATCGGAAACTCGCGCAGCAGGGTTGGCAGCTGCCGCCCCCATAGCCAGGCCTGCAAAGCGTCATGGTTGTCCTCTTGGAGTAGCTCGCGCAAATGAAGGTTGGCATTGTGCTGCGCGACCCTTCGCAGCAGGTCAGGGCTGATGCGCGCGATCTCCAAGTGATCGGTCAGGGCTGCGCGCAATGTCATGGGCGGCTGGTTCTTCAGCTCCACAAGCACCTCGCCATTCAGGCCGACCGTACTCAACCACTCCTCCACCAGCTCAGGATCATTGCGGGGCCACACCCCCAAGGCATCGCCAGCCTGGTAGGGAAAATGGTGGCCCGTGAGGTCAAACGCCAAATGGCGGGTTTCTTTTTCGGAGCCTTCACCACTGAGCAATCGATTGCTCAGCACCGTGGTGCGTAGCGGCGAGGCACGGGTATAGGGGTTGCCCTCCACGGACGGCTTCGCGGGGGGCGGGCTTGGCGCTGGCGTCGCAGGGCCTGATAACTTGCCACAAAATTCGGCAAGCCACTGCTCGGCGAACAGCTCATAGTCCGGTTCGCATTCAAGGCGCGGCTGGATACGCTCGGCCCCCAAGGCCGCCAATCGCTCGTCGAGCTTGCGCCCAAAGCCGCAGAACTGCTGATAATTGGAGTCGCCCAAGGCCAGCACACTGAAGCGGCTATCAGCTAATGCCTGGGGTTCGGCGCTCAGTAGCACCTGCCAAAAGCCATGGGCGTTGTCAGGAGGGTCTCCGTCGCCGAAGGTGCTGGTTACCAGCAGCACGCCCGCAGCACCGCGCAGTTGTTCGAGCTTGGTGCTGCCCATCGCTTGCACGCGGGCGCGCTGGCCTGCGCTCACCAGCCGCTGGGCACAACGGGTAGCGAGGCTTTCACAGTTGCCCGTTTGGGAGGCCCAGAGCACTAACCATTCAGCGTTCGTGGCGAGGGTTTCCAATGGCGTAGCGCAAGGCAGTTCGCCGGTGCTTGAGAAGGTGCCAGCGAGCAGCCCATCAAGCAGCAGCCGTTGCTCCGCGCCGAACGGGGCGGTGGCAGGAAGCGTGGGCGTGGTGTGTGGCAGGCCTTCGCGGCTACGCAGGCCAAGCAGGTAGCCGCGCATATACAACTGTTGCTGAATGTTGAGGTTTAGCGGCGTGAGGCCGTCGAGGTTGAGCAGGCGCGCCAGGGCATCTATCTGTGTGGAGGCCTGTTCCGATGCCTGGGCCAGGCTTGGCGGCGGAGTCTGCTGCTGCTCGGGCAGGGCTTGCACAGCGACGGCGCAATACTTGAAGGCAGGCTGCAAAGAAACCGGGTCCACGGCGTCGCAGGTCACTGCGTTGATGGCCAAGTGCTCGCCAAACACATCGTTCCAATGAAAAGGCGCAAAGCAATTGCCCGGCCGCACCCGGTCACTGACCACGGCGCGCAGTACCGCCAGGCCACGGCGCGAACGTATCTGTACCTGGTTATCCTGGGCAATCCCCAACCGTATCGCATCCTCGGGGTGCAGCTCGATAAAGGGGCCGGGGTTGAGTTTGTTCAAGGTGGGCACTTTGCCGGTCTTGGTCAAGGTATGCCAGTGGTGTTGCAGGCGGCCGGTATTCAGCACCAGGGGGAAGCCGTCGCTTGGACGTTCGGCAGGCGGCATATGCGGGCGGGCGAAGAACTGGGCCCGCCCGCTGGCGGTGGGAAAGGCTATAGCCGGGCCTTGGGCGTCCAGAGCCTGCTGGCGGTAGCGAACGGGATTGCGCACGGAGGTGCCGGGCGCCGCGCAGGGCCACTGCAGAGGCTGCTGCCGCAGGCGCTCGTAGCTGGCGCCCTGTAAGTCGTAACCGGTCTGCGGGTTTGAAACCCGCTTGATTTCCTCGAACACCTCGGCAGCGCTGTTGTAGCTGAACGCCTCGGCATAGCCCATGGCACAAGCGACGCGAGCGATGATGCGCCAGTCGGGCAGGGCTTCGCCTGGGGGCTGCACCGCTTGCTGGGTTAGCGTCAGGTTGCGCTCGGAGTTGATCATTACACCCTCGGCTTCGATCCAAAGCGCACCGGGTAGCAAAATATCGGCATAGCGGTTGGTCTCGGTGTCCAGGTAAGCGTCCTGGGTGATTACCAGCTCAGCCTTGCGCAGGCCATTGATGACTTGCTGGCGATTGGGCACGCTGGCCACCGGGTTGGTGCAGATGATCCAGCAGGCCTTGATACTGCCGGCGGCCATGGCCTCGAACATGGCGACGGTGCCGCGGCCTTCTTCACTGCGCAGGCTGCCAGTTTCCATACCCCATAGCTGCTCGATAAAGGCGCGGTCCTGGGCAACCAGCGCCGACCGCTGCCCCGGAAGCCCCGGGCCCATGTAGCCCATTTCGCGGCCGCCCATGGCATTGGGCTGGCCGGTGAGCGAGAACGGGCCGCTGCCCGTGCGGCAGATTGCCCCAGTGGCCAGGTGCAGGTTGCACAAGGCATTGGTATGCCACGTGCCTTGCACACTCTGATTAAGGCCCATGGTCCAGCAACTCATCCAGTTCGCTGCTTCGCCGATCCATCGCGCGGCCTGCCGGATATCCGCTTCGGCCAGCCCGGTGACGTGGGCAACGTGCGCTGGCGTATAGCTCTCAAGGAAGTCCTCCATGACCTCCCAGCCCTCGGTAAACGCCTCGATAAAGACAGGGTCGGTCTGCTTGTTCTTCACTAACAGGTGCAGCAGCCCGTTGAGCAGCGCCAAGTCCGTTCCGGGTGTGATCTGCAGAAACAGATCGGCTTTATCTGCCGTGGCGGTACGTCGCGGGTCGATCACGATCAGCTTGGCGCCCGCCTTCACCCGGTCCAGCAGGCGCAAAAACAGAATGGGGTGGCAGTCAGCCATATTGGCGCCGATCACTAGGAATACATCACTGTGGTCGAAGTCGTCGTAAGCCCCAGGGGGGCCGTCCGCCCCTAGCGAGAGCTTGTAGCCACTGCTGGCACTAGCCATGCACAGGCGTGAATTGGATTCGATATGGCGGGTACGGATAAACCCCTTTGCAAGCTTGTTAGCCAGATATTGAGCTTCCAGCGACATCTGGCCGCTCACATACAAAGCGACCGCATCGGCGCCATGACGGTCGATGATCCCCCTCAGGCGGTCGGCGGTGGCCTGGATGGCTTGGTCGATGCCGATACGCGCAGGGTCGCGGTTGCGCTCATGACGCATGAATGCATGCTCCATGCGGCCGCTGTTGGCAACCGGCTGGCCACAGGTACTGCCTTTGGTGCACAGGCGGCCAAAGTTGCTTGGATGCTGTTTATCACCGGTCACCTTGACGATCAGGTTGTTTTCCACCTGCACGACGATGCCGCAACCGACTCCGCAATAGGGGCATACGCTACGAACGGTCTTGCTGCATTCAAGGGATTGGGCCATCGGCATGCTCTCTTGCAGAAACGACAAAGGCGCCATGCGGCTCTCCGTCTTTCAACGGGAGCTACACGGCGCCTTTGTCGTGGGGTACTGACTGATGGATGGCCATCGTCATTGATGGCCCTGCACTGTGCATAGCAATGGCTGGGCCAACACTTGACAGCCTGGCTGAAGGCTTATGGATTCGGGAAGTCTGGCCTATGACGACGTGATATCCGAAGGCCGAATTGCCTCGCCTCGGGGCATATGCCCTTGGCTTGCACCTTTTTGGGCGCCTGGCGGACTCAAGTGCAAAGGGCTAGATGCTGCTTGGCTCAACAACTAAAGGTCTTAGGACATTCCGGAAGGTTCTGGCACAACCACTGCATAGCGTTTTGTACCCGCCGCGGAGTCGCGGACGGGACGCCCTGTCGATCAACGGTGATCGTTTGGCCTTAATGGCTCGGGCAACAACGACTGTGTTAGGCCATGGGCCAGCAGCGAGAACAGGCAAAGGCGCCTGGAACATTTCAGTTCCAGGCGCTTTTTTTTGCGTTGAAAACCGGATCGGCTTCGATGGGTGCAGCTATGAACAGCGAAATGGCAACTGATCGGCAAAACCTGGTGGTGATTGGCAATGGCATGGTTGGTCATCATTGCGTGGAGCAACTGGTGGCAAACGGCGCCTTGGCCCGCTACCAGATCCACGTATTCGGCGAAGAACCGCTGCGCGCTTATGATCGCGTGCACCTGTCCGAATACTTCGGCGGCCGCGACGCGGAGTCCTTGGCGCTCGGCGAAGCCGGCTTATATCAAAGCGCGGGGGTGACCTTGCACTTGGGCGTGCCGGTGCTGGAAATCGACCGTGTTCGCAAGCAAGTGAGCACCGGCAAGGGCCGTATTCCCTATGAGCACCTGGTGCTGGCCACCGGTTCGTATCCCTTTGTGCCTCCTATCGAGGGCGCAGCTGGCGATTCGCGCCTGGTTTACCGCACCCTGGCGGACCTGGACACCATTCGCACCGCTGCCACAGGGGCTCGCCGGGGCGTAGTGGTCGGCGGTGGCCTGCTCGGGCTGGAGGCCGCCAATGCCCTGAAAAGCCTGGGGCTCGAAGCGCATGTGGTGGAATTTGCCCCGCGCCTGATGCCCGTTCAACTGGACGAGCAAGGGGGCGTGGCGCTCAAGACACGTATAGAAGCCTTGGGCGTGGCAGTGCACCTGTCTCGCGGTACGCAATCCATTACTCCGGGCAGCGAATACCGCTACCGTATGAACTTTGCTGGTGATGAATTCCTTGAAACTGACCTTGTAGTGTTTTCCGCTGGCATACGCCCGCAGGATGCGCTGGCCAGGCACTGCGAGCTGGCGTTAGGCGCAAGGGGTGGGGTCGCTATCGACGGCCATTGCCGCAGCAGCGACCCCCATATCTATGCCATCGGTGAGTGCGCCGCCTGGAATCACAGCATTTTCGGCCTGGTTGCACCGGGCTACCAGATGGCCCGTAATGTCGCCGCGCAGTTGTGCGAGCTCACTACCGAGCCGTTCCTCGGCGCGGACATGTCCACCAAGCTCAAGCTGCTGGGCGTAGACGTTGGTTCCATTGGGGATGCCCATGGCGCCAGCGAAGGGGCACGAAGCTACCGCTTTATCGACGAGGCGACCGCCAGCTACCGGCGCCTGGTGCTTTCCGCCGACGGCAAGCGGGCCATCGGTGCCGTACTGGTAGGCGACAACAGCTATTACGATACCCTACTGCAATATATCCAGAACGGCATCGCCCTACCTGCGGACCCTGCAACGCTGATCCTGCCGCGCGGCGAAGCCTCGCCGCTCCTTGGCGTGGACGCGCTTCCGGCCACCGCGACAGTGTGCTCTTGCCACAACGTCAGCAAGGGAGCGGTCTGTTGCGCAATCGACGCAGGCTGTAGCGACCTTGCCGGGCTCAAGGCCCACACCAAGGCCGCCACCGGTTGTGGCGGCTGCGCTGGCCTGCTCAAGCAAGTGTTCGAGCATGAGCTGGCCGCCCGTGGCGTAGTGGTCGACAAGAGCCTGTGCGAGCACTTTGCCCATACACGCCAGGAGCTGTACTCACTGGTGCGCGTCGAGGGCATCGAGACCTTCGACGAACTACTCGCGCGCCATGGAAAAGGCCAGCTGGGCTGCGATATCTGCAAGCCCACCGTCGGTTCGATACTCGCCTCGTGCTGGAACCGGCCCGTCATGGAGCCGTGGCTGGTGCCCCTGCAAGACACCAACGATACCTTCATGGCCAACATGCAGAAGAACGGTACCTATTCGGTGATACCGCGTATAGCAGGGGGTGAGATCACCCCGGACGGCCTGATCGCCATCGGCGCCGTGGCTAAGAAGTATGACCTGTACACCAAGATCACCGGCGGCCAGCGGATCGACATGTTCGGCGCGCAACTACACGAGCTGCCCGACATCTGGGCTGAGTTGATCGCCGCAGGCTTTGAAACCGGCCACGCCTATGGCAAGTCCACGCGCACCGTAAAGAGCTGCGTGGGTAACACCTGGTGCCGCTACGGCGTACAGGACAGCGTGCAAATGGCCCTGCGCCTTGAAGACCGCTACAAGGGCTTGCGCTCGCCGCATAAGCTCAAGTTCGCCGTGTCGGGTTGCACCCGAGAGTGCGCCGAAGCTCAAAGCAAGGATGTGGGCGTGATTGCCACCGAAAACGGCTGGAACCTCTACGTGAGCGGTAACGGCGGCATGCGCCCGCGCCATGCAGAACTCTTCGCCACAGACCTGGACGATGAAACCCTTATCCGTTACATCGACCGCTTCTTGATGTTGTACGTCCGCACGGCCGATAAACTGCAGCGCACCTCGGTATGGCGCGAAAGCCTGGAAGGCGGCCTGGACTATCTCAAGGCAGTGATTATCGAAGACAGCCTCGGCCTGGCACATGAGCTGGAAGCGCAGATGCAACTGGTGGTGGACCGCTATGAATGCGAGTGGGCGAACGCATTGAAAGACCCGGAAAAACTCAAGCGCTTCCGTACGTTCGTGAACGCCAAGGGCGCCGATCCCGACCTCCACTTTGTAAGAGAGCGCGGCCAAAGAAGACCGGCGCGCAGTGATGAGCTGGCCCTGATAACGGCTACGGAGGTGCTGTGATGAGCGATCTGGATGCGGTGATCGAGGGTACGGCTACGGGTTGGCGTACGGTCTGCAGCCGCAGTGACCTAGTTGCGGACTCCGGGGTAGTCGCCTGGCTGGACGGCGCACAGGTGGCACTGTTCTACCTGCCCAATGCAGTGGGTGGAGAGCGTGTGTTCGCGGTGGATAACCATGATCCATGCTCGGGTGCCAATGTCATCGGCCGAGGATTGGTGGGCTGCCTCGCAGGCAAACTGGTGGTGGCCTCCCCTTTGTACAAACAGCATTTCAGCTTGGAAGACGGCCTGTGTATCGAGGCGCCGCAGCAGCGGCTACAGGTTTGGCCAGCGCGGTTGCAGGGAAATGATGTGGAGTTGAAGAGTAGGGCTTAGCGAAGGCTAGGGGGACTGCAGTAATAGACCGAGCCCGCCCGTGAAACGGGCCTGTCACTGGAATAGATTCAACAGGCTTTTAGCGGTCAAGACGATGGCGCTGGGCATAGACCCGCCTGGCGTTCGTTTGCCCTACACTGCCACCGGCGCCTTGATTCCTGGATACGGGTCATACCCTACGATCTCGAAATCCTCGAAGCGGTAGTCATAGATCGATGCCGGGCGACGAAGAATCTTCAACTGAGGCAGCGCCCTGGGTATGCGGGTGAGCTGTTCCTGGATCTGCTCCATATGGTTCGAGTAAGCATGGGTGTCGCCAGTGGTGACGATGATCTCGTGAGGGATCAGGTCGCATTGCTGGGCCAGCATGTGCGTGAGCAGTGCCAGAGCGGCCGTGTTGTAAGGCAGCCCCAGGAATACGTCCGAGCTGCGGATGTACAGTTGCATCGACAAATGCCCGTCGTGCACAAAGGCCTGGTACAGCACATGGCACGGCGGTAACGCCTGGAGCCCATTGCGGGCATTCTCTTGTGGGCTCTGGCGCTCGTCGGGCAGGTACTCTACGTTCCACCCGTGGAAGAGAATGCGACGGCTGTTGGGGTTGGTTTTGAGCGTCTCGACCATATAGTCGATCTGGTTGACCGTGCGGCCATCCTTGGTAGGCCAGGCGGTCCACTGCTGGCCGTAAACCGGGCCCAGGTCGCCCGTCTCGGTGGCCCACTCATCCCAGATGCTGACGCCATGCTCGTTAAGCCATTTGACGTTCGTATCGCCGTTGAGCATCCAAATCAGCTCATTGGCAATACTTTTGAAATGGAGCTTTTTGGTGGTCAGCAGTGGAAACCCATCTGCCAGGTTATGGCGAAACTGGCGCGCAAATACCGCTTTTGTGCCTGTCCCTGTCCGATCACCTTTGGCCAGCCCATGGGTGATGACATCGGTCAGGAGATCTAGGTACGCTTTCATGATTGCCTCTGAGTTGTCGCACGCTGCTTACGCAACGCTTTAAAAACGGTGATACCACAGCAACAGGCGGGGTCGAGGCCCCGCCAATACGCTTAAACGGCTTGCGGCGCGGTGGGCGCGCGGTGGTAAGCCCACCAGATCAGGGCGATACCGCCCAAAATCATCGGCAGGCACAGCACTTGGCCCATGGTTAGCCACCCGAAGGCCAAGTAGCCCAGTTGAGCGTCAGGCACCCGAACGAACTCCACCACAAAGCGGAAGATCCCGTAGCACAGGGCGAACATGCCTGATACGGCCATGGTAGGCCGTGGCTTGCTGGAGTACAGCCACAGGATGATGAATAACGCTACGCCTTCGAGGGCAAACTGGTACAGCTGTGAAGGATGGCGGGGCACTTGAGCAGGGTCGCTGAATGGCGGGAAGATCATTGCCCAGGGCAGGTCGGTAGGCTTGCCCCAGAGCTCAGCGTTGATGAAGTTGCCGATGCGGCCTGCACCCAACCCCAGCGGTACGAACGGGGCGATGAAGTCCATGAGTTGGAAGAAGGTCTTGTCGTTGCGCTTGCCGAACCACCAGGTGGACAGCATGACCCCGATCAACCCGCCATGGAACGACATGCCGCCCTTCCACACTTCGAAGATCAAGCTGGGGTTGGCAATGTAGGCCGGCAGGTCGTAAAACAGCACATACCCCAGCCGGCCACCGACAATGACGCCCATGGCCACCCAGAACACCAGGTCCGAGAGCTTCTCCCGGTTCCAGGTGGGGTCGAAGCGGTGCATGCGGCGGGGCGCCAGTAGCCAGGCGCTGCCGATACCCAACAGGTACATCAAGCCATACCAATGGATTTTCAAAGGCCCTATCGCCAGGGCTACAGGGTCTATCTGCGGGTAAGGCAGCATGTATCTTCCTCGATCAAAGCAAAAAACTCAGGCCAACGCTAAACAGCAGCAGGGCAAACAGCCGCTTGAGCATACGCGGTGACAGCTTATGTGCCAGCCGCGCGCCGTAGCGTGCGAACACCATGCTGGTGATGGCAATGCCTACCAGCGCCGGCAGGTAAACGAACCCGAGACTATGGGCTGGAAGCAAGGGTGTATTCCAGCCCAACAGGATGAAACTTGCGGCACCTGACAGCGCAATGGGCAGCCCGCAGGCTGATGAGGTAGCCACGGCCTGTTGCATCGGCACGCTTCGCCAACTGAGAAAGGGCACGGTCAGGGAGCCTCCGCCAATCCCGAAAATCGCCGAGGCCCAGCCGATGATAACGCCAGCAAAGGTAAGCCCACCCTTGCCAGGAATCTGCTGGCTAGCCTTTGGCTTGAAGTCCAGGAACATCTGAATGCTGACCAACAGCGCGAATACGCCAATGACCTTTTGAAGGTGAGGGCCTTGAATCAGGGAAGCCGTTTTCGCACCCAGGGCGCCTCCGACCACGATGCCCAAGGTCATCCAGGCAAATACTGGCCAGCGCACGGCTCCGCGCTTGTGGTGCTCGCGAATGGCATTGATCGATGTGAACACGATAGTGGCCAGCGACGTACCTACCGCCAAGTGGGTCAAGATGTCGGGGGCAAACCCTTGCAGGCCAAAGCTGAACACCAGCACGGGTACGATGATGATGCCGCCGCCCACGCCGAACAGGCCAGCCAGTACGCCAGCGCAGGCCCCAAGGGCCAGGTAGAGCGTATATTCCATGTGAGTTCCTCGCGCGAGGGCGCATGTTACCGGATCGCTTGCACAGGCTCCAGTTACGCTGATAGAAGCGTGAAGCCTGCTCCCTGTACAGTAGAGAAAAAGAGGAGGAGTGCTCCATGTGCCTGATCGTATTTGCCTGGCGCCCCGGCCATGTACGCCCGTTGGTGCTAGCCGCTAACCGGGATGAATTCTACGCCCGCCCTACCCGACCACTCAGCGAATGGCCCGATGCGCCAGGTGTCTACGCAGGGCGCGATCTTGAGGCAGGCGGTACCTGGCTGGGCATCGGCCCGAAGGGGCGGTTCGCGGCAGTTACTAACATTCGTGGCACGGCTGGCACGCCGGGCAGGCGCTCGCGTGGCGCGCTGTGCGCTGATTACCTCGCCGGCGACCAGCCGCTTGATGAGTATGCCCGGCGCGTGTGCAGCCAGGCCGACGCTTATGCGGGGTTCAACCTGCTGTTAGGCGATAGCGATCAACTGGTGTATGTCGGTAGCCACAGCGCAGCGCCGCAACCTTTGGGCGAAGGCCTCTACGGGTTGTCCAATGCCAGCTTGGATACGCCTTGGCCTAAGTTGCTGAAGGCCAGGGAGCAGCTGGCCAGGCGAACCGAGGGCCCGCCAGCAGACTTGTTTGAGGTGCTCGCAGACCCAGCCCAGGTAGCCGACAGTGAACTGCCCGCAACGGGTGTGGGCCTGGCCCTGGAGCGGCTACTGTCCAGCATCTTCATCGCCAGCCCAACCTATGGCACGCGCGCCAGTACGGTACTGATTACCCAGGCCAGCGGGCACCGGACTCTGGCTGAAAGAAGCTTTGGGCCCCAGGGGGTTTATACCGACGAGGTAGTGCTCACACTGCCCCCTGGCACCCAGGCTGGGGCGTGACCCTATTCAAAGGCTTTGCGGTGCAGCGGGATTGATCATCCGTGCCAGCCCCTGGTTTTTCAGCGCCAACTGCAATGAGCTGTGGATAACCCGCGGGTTGTCGATCTTCATCAACTGCGCCAACAACTCTTTAGACTTCTCAAGGCTGACCTGACGCAGCATCCACTTCACCTTGGGCAGGTTGGTGGCGTTCATGGACAAACTATCGAAGCCCATGGCCATCAGCAGCACGGCAGCAGCCGGGTCTCCCGCCATTTCGCCGCAGATGCTTACCGGCTTGCCTTCGGCATGGGCTTCGGTGACTACATGCTGCAACGCCTGCAACACGGCCGGGTGCAGGTAGTCGTAGAGGTCCGCAACCCTTGGGTTGTTGCGGTCCACCGCCAGCAGGTACTGGGTAAGGTCGTTGGAGCCTACCGACAGGAAATCCACTTGCCGGGCCAGGTCACGGGTCTGGTACACCGCAGCAGGAATCTCCACCATCACGCCAATCGGCGGCATGGGCACATCCGTGCCCTCGTCCCGCACCTCGCCCCACGCACGGTGCAACAAGTGCAGCGCCTCTTCCAATTCGTGAATGCCAGAGATCATGGGTAACAGGATGCGAAGGTTATTCAACCCCTCACTGGCCTTGAGCATCGCCCGAGCCTGCACCAGGAAAATTTCCGGGTGATCGAGGGTTACACGTATGCCGCGCCACCCCAGGAAGGGGTTTTCTTCTTTGATGGGGAAGTAAGACAGCGATTTGTCGCCGCCGATATCCAGGCTGCGCATGGTGACGGGCAGCGGATGAAACGCGGCCAATTGCTCGCGGTAAATGGCCAACTGCTCTTTTTCGGAGGGGAAGCGCTGGTTGATCATGAACGGCACTTCGGTACGGTACAGCCCAACCCCTTCGGCGCCCCGCTGCTGGGCGCGTGCTACGTCTGCTAGCAGCCCGGTGTTCACCCACAGCGGCATGCGGTGACCGTCGAGTGTAATGCAGGGGAGCTCTCGCAGGGTTTCCAGGCCCTTGGCCAGCTCCCGCTCCTCCTCCACTACAGCGACATACTGTTTGGTGAGGATATCGCTGGGGTTGGTGAAGACTTCACCGTGGTACCCATCGACAATCATGGTGATGCCGTCGACCTTGGAGTACGGCAGGTCTACCAGGCCCATAACCGTGGGAATGCCCATGGCGCGGGCCAGAATCGCCACGTGGGAGTTGCCCGAGCCCATGACCGAGATCAGGCCGACAAGCTTGCCCTCTGGCACTTCGCCAAGCATGGCGGGTGATAGTTCTTCACTCACCAGAATCGTGTTGTCAGGGTACACCAGGGTTTGCTGGCGAGCCTGCTGGAGGTAGGCCAACAGCCGGCGCCCCAGGTCTTTCACATCGGCGGCGCGCTCACGCAGGTACGCGTCGTCCATCAATTCGAAGCGGTTAACGTGCTCGGTTACGACCTGGCGCAGCGCGCCCTGGGCCCATTGCCCTGTCTTGATGACATTGCGTACTTCACTGCCCAACGAAGCGTCATCGAGCATCATCAGGTAAACGTCGAACAGCGCCCGCTCTTCAGGGCGCAACTGGGTCGCCAACTTGGCGGACAGCGTGCGCATGTCGTTGCGCACGCCTTCCAGGGCAGTCTCGAACAAGTGCATCTCGGCCTGCACGTCAGTCACGGTCCGGTCCGGCACCACATCCAAATCTGCCGGAGGCAGCATCACCACCGCCGTGCCTACACCCGCGCCTGGCGAGCCTGGCACCCCTACGAACCGTGCTTCCTGAATACCTTTACCCTGGCGCCCCAGCCCTCGGATAGACCCCGTGGCCTCGGCGTGGGCAATAACCCCAGCCAGCTGCGCGCTCATGGTCACCAGGAAGGCTTCTTCACCTTCGTCGAACTGCCGGCGTTCTTTCTGCTGGATCACCAGCACGCCGACCACGCGCCGATGGTGAATGATAGGCGCACCTAAAAATGACGCATAACGCTCTTCGCCGGTTTCGGCAAAATAGCGATAGCGGGGGTGATCGGCGGCGTTCTCGAGGTTCAGGGGCTCCTCGCGCGTACCCACCAGCCCGACCAGGCCTTCATTAGGGGCCATGCTCACTCGCCCAATGGAGCGTTTGTTTAGCCCCTCGGTCGCCATGAGCACGAAGCGATTGGCTTCCGGGTCGAGCAGGTACACCGAGCAAACCTGGCTGCTCATGGCTTCCTGAACACGGATCACGATGATCCCCAACGCCGTTTTGAGATCCTTGGCGGAGTTGACTTCCTGGACGATCTTGCGCAGCGTATTGAGCATGGCTCGGGGTCGAACTCCGTCGTCAGTCGCGCGATAAGAGGCGTGGCGCCAGCTCTTTCAATGCGCGGCGATACACCTCACGCTTGAAAGTCACTACTTGGCCCAACGGGTACCAGTAGCTCACCCACCGCCAGCCGTCGAACTCCGGCTTGCCGGTCAGGTCCATTCTTACCCGCTGCTCGTTGGACACCAGGCGTAACAGGAACCACTTTTGTTTCTGGCCGATGCACAACGGTTGGCTATGGGTACGCACCAGCCGCTGGGGCAGGCGGTAGCGCAGCCAGCCGCGCGTGCATGCCAGGACCTCTACGTCTTCGCGGTCCAGGCCCACTTCTTCGTTCAGCTCGCGGTACAAGGCCTGCTCGGGCGTCTCTTCGGGGTTGATACCGCCCTGAGGGAACTGCCAGGCATCCTGATTGATCCGGCGGGCCCACAGCACCTGCCCGGCATCATTGGTAAGAATGATGCCAACATTGGGTCGGAATCCATCGGGGTCGATCACGGTGGCAACCTCGCAAACGCATGTTCAGGCATTGTTCCACAAAGCCCGGCAGGGCAGCAACGAGGCTTATGGCCTTATGTGCAGCAATAATAAAAGGCCGTATTCTGTAAGCCATTTTTACCTTCAATGCGAGTGAATTCATGCGTCTGGCCTTATTTGACCTCGATAACACGCTGCTGGGTGGTGACAGCGACCACGCCTGGGGCGATTACCTGTGCGCGCAAGGCATCTTGGACCCTGTGGAATACAAGCAGCGCAACGACGCCTTCTATCAGGATTACCTGGCTGGCAAACTTGACCTCCAGGCCTACCTGGACTTCAGCCTGGAGATCCTCGCCGCGACCGAGCCAGCCCAACTGCGCGCATGGCACGAGGCGTTCATGACGGCCTGCATCGAACCGATCATCCTGCCAAAGGCCTTGGCATTGCTTGAGCATCACCGCGCTGCGGGCGACAAGCTGGTCATCATTACCGCTACCAACCGCTTCGTGACCGGCCCGATCGCCGCACGCTTGGGGGTGGAGACCTTATTGGCAACGGAATGCGAGATGGACGGCGAGCGCTATACCGGCCATAGCACCGGCGTGCCGTGCTTCCGAGAAGGCAAGGTGACGCGCCTGGAACAATGGCTTGACGAGACGGGCCTGAGCCTTGAGGGCAGTTATTTCTACAGTGACTCGATGAATGACCTGCCGCTGTTGGAACGAGTGGAACATCCTGTGGCGGTGGACCCGGACGCCGTACTCCACGGCGAAGCCATGCGCCGCGGCTGGAAGGTGATTTCGCTGCGGGATTGATAACTGCGCCAGATTTGCTTTCTACTGTTTACACTCGTTGGAGACAACACCAGTTGGCGAACAGCAAGCGCAAAAGCGTGTAACCGCTTTCGCCAACTGGCGTTGTCTCCCACAGGGGCCGTGTTTAAACCCGATAAACCGTTCGCCCAAACATCGCGCCTGCAACATGAAGGGCAACGCTCTACCCCATGAACAACCGGTACGCCGGATTATCGGTTTCATCCCAGAAGGGGTAGCCGATGTCCTCAAGGGCTGCATACACCTGATCGCGCTCGGCCATCGGCACCTGCAGCCCCGCCAGCACGCGCCCGTCAGCGGAGCCATGGTTGCGGTAGTGGAACATCGAGATATTCCATCGCCCGCCCAGCTTGTTCAAAAAGTTGAACAAGGCACCCGGGCGCTCCGGGAACTCGAAGCGCAAGACCATTTCATCGCTCACCTCCACCGCATGGCCGCCGACCATGTGGCGAATGTGTAGCTTGGCCAGCTCATTGTTTGTGAGGTCCTGAACAGGGAAGCCCTGTGCCGTCAGGCTGGCGATCAGGGCCGCCCGAGGGTCGCGCTCAGGGTGAGTTTGCACACCGACGAAAATGTGCGCCTCGTGGCCACTGTGGTAGCGGTAATTGAACTCCGTAATCTGCCGCTTGCCCACGGCCTCGCAGAACGCTTTGAAGCTGCCAGGCCGTTCAGGGATGGTCACCGCGATGATGGCCTCGCGGCCCTCGCCCAGCTCTGCTCGCTCTGCCACATGACGTAAACGGTCGAAGTTCACGTTCGCGCCAGAGTCAATGGCCACCAGGGTTTGCCCGGTTACACCATAGGTTTCAACGTACTTTTTGACGCCCGCTACGCCTAACGCGCCCGCAGGTTCGGTAATGGAGCGGGTATCGTCGTAGATATCCTTAATAGCCGCGCAGATTTCATCGCTGCTGACGGTGATGACCTCATCCACATAACGCCGGCAAATTTCGAAGGTGTGATAACCGATCTGCGCCACGGCCACGCCGTCGGCGAACAACCCTACTTGGGGCAGCACCACGCGCTCACCTGCCGCCATGGCGGCTTGCAGGCAATTGGAGTCTTCCGGTTCCACGCCTATAATTTTTACCTCCGGGCGCAGGTACTTCACATAGGCTGCAATCCCCGCGATGAGACCACCACCGCCAACGGGTACGAATATCGCGTCGATAGGGCCCCGGTGCTGGCGTAGGATCTCCATGGCCACGGTGCCCTGGCCAGCAATGGTATCGGGGTCGTCATAGGGGTGGATGTACACATAGCCGTGCTCTTCCACCAACCTGAGTGACCAGGCCAGGGCTTCCGGAAAAGAATCGCCGTGCAACACCACCTTGCCACCCCGGGAGCGCACCCCTTCAACCTTGATCTCCGGGGTGGTTTCAGGCATGACGATCACAGCCTGCACGCCCAGTTCGCGGGCGGCCAGCGCCAAGCCTTGGGCATGGTTGCCTGCCGATGCCGTGACGACGCCGCGGCTGCGCTCTTCGGGGCTCAGTTGAGACAGCTTGTTGTAGGCGCCGCGTATCTTGAACGAGTACACCGGCTGCAAGTCTTCGCGTTTGAGCAACAGCTGATTGCCCAGCCGCTGTGACAGCTGACTGGCACGTTGAAGGGGCGTTTCGACCGCGACGTCGTAGACGCGCGAGTCCAGGATCTTCTTTACGTATTGTTCGAGCATGGCGCACGGTCACTGCTAACGACAACGGGTCAACGAGTCTACCCCAGCGCTCTCCCTGGCTACTACATTCAAGGGGAGGTTTCCGCCGCCTGTATGGCTATAATGCTGGCCTTTTTCGAACACCAGCTGCTTGCGGAGCGCCAGCATGACCCAGGACCAACTCAAACAGGCCGTTGCTCAGGCAGCCGTGGACCACATTCTGCCCGGCCTGACCGACAAGAGTGTTGTCGGCGTGGGCACAGGGTCTACCGCCAACCTGTTCATCGACGCGCTGGCGCGGCATAAAGGTGCATTCGATGGGGCAGTGGCCAGCTCGCAGGCTACGGCAGCACGGCTCAAGGCACATGGCATTCCGGTGTATGACCTCAATGCCGCCGGCGAGCTGGAGTTCTATATAGACGGCACGGATGAAACCGACGAGCACCTGCACCTGATCAAAGGCGGCGGTGCGGCGCTGACCCGCGAGAAAATCGTCGCCGCCGTGGCTCGCACCTTTATCTGCATCGCCGATGATTCCAAGCGGGTGCCCGTGCTAGGCGGGTTCCCATTGCCGGTCGAAGTAGTGCCGATGGCCCGCAGTCACGTGGCCCGTGCCTTGGTAGGCCTGGGGGGCGACCCCGTTTACCGCGAGGGGGTACTCACGGACAACGGCAACATCATCCTGGATGTGCATAACCTGTACATCACCGACCCCGTCGCGTTGGAGGCAAGCATCAATCAGATCGTGGGGGTAGTGACCAACGGGCTGTTCGCTGCCCGCCCTGCCGACCTCCTGCTGCTAGGGACGGCCGGCGGGGTTAAAACGTATCGCCGCTGAGCATTACTCAGCGGGCTGCGGCTCGAACCGGTAAAAGAGGTTAGGTTCGCTGACAAGGTACAGGGCACCGTCGTTGTCCATGGCGATGCCCTCGGCCTGCGGCACCGTTTTCTTCAGCCCGGCAGCACCTGATACCAGGGACAGGCTGCCTACAGGTTTGCCATCCGACGCCACCTCGACGATAACCCTGGACTCATCCGACACCACTAACAGGTGCCCGGTAGCCGGGTCGAATTGAAGGCTGGAAATGTCCCGCACGAATAGCGCGCTGTCGCGCTTGGGGTCTTCGTTCACTTCGATGTCTACCGTTGCACCGGCACCCTGATGGGGGAAACCCCGCACCTCGTAGATACGCACCGGGTCACGCTCTTTGGCCACGAACAAGCGCTTGCCTACTGCATCGTAGGCCAGCCCTTCAAAACCCTTATTACCGTTCAAGCCCAGCCCCAGACGTAACTGGTGCCCGTCGGCTGCATTGACTACCTCACTGGCGTTGGTCACCTCAACCTGCACCAGCCGCTGTTGGCGTTCGTCGCTGATTACGAAGGTATCGGCCGCTACGTACTCGACCGCCTCTGGGTCTGCAAAGCCCAACAGTGGTATGCGCTTGAGCACTTTGCCTTCAAGGGATAGCTCTACCAATTCCGGGGTTTTGTTAGTGACGGTAAACAGGGTATTGCGGTCTGGATCGAACGTCAGCGCCGACACATCGCCGCTCAGCCCTTCGATAGGCTTGGCCTCCAGGCTTACACGGTAGTGGGTCAGCCCCAAGGCGGAGGGGGTCGGTGACACCCATTGGCGCAGGGCAAACCAGGCGCGGGCCGTGCCTGGCCATTGGGCAGCAATGCTGCCAATCAACAGTAACGCGAGCAAAAGCAGGCCAACACGGGCCCGGCGAGATGACAACGAAAGGAACATGGAAGCACCAGCAGTGGATAACCTGCTGATAAAACCACACTTGCCTGAATTTCCTATTAAGACGAGGGCTTATTGTTTCTTGAAGGTGTAAAACAGGTTCGGCTCACTGACCATGTACAGCGTGCCTTTGTCATCCATGGCCACGCCTTCGGCACGCGGGATCGTACTGCCCAGCCCGTTCATACCGCCTAGCAGGGTCATGAAGCTCACAGGCTCGCCCTGGCCGTCGGCTTCTATCAACAAGTGGGAATCGGCCGACAATAACAGCAAGTTGCCGGTACGAGGGTCGATGTTCATAGCCGACAGGTTACGCATGTCCAAGGCATTGCTCACCAGCGGGTGCTTGTCGGGCGCGATGGTGCCTGATGCGCCCTGCTTGAGCCCGAACAGCTGCAGGGGCCGCTCCTGGCCTATTAACAATTGCTGATGCCGAGGGTCCCAGGCGACGCCTTCAAACCCTTTGTTTTGGTTAGGCGAGGCGCCGAGGTCGATCTGGGGGAAGCTGGCATAGTCGAGGGAAGTAGTGCTGGCGGTAACCTTTACTTGGGTCAAGGTGTGCAGACGCTCGTCGGCAATCGCCAACTGCCCGTCCCCAATCACTGCCACGCCTTCAGGGTTGGACCAACCTACCAGGGGGATTTTACGCAGCACGTCCCCTGTCAGGCTGAGCTGGACCAAGAACGGGTGTTTGCCCGTTACTGCATACAACGTCTGGCTAGCGGCATCGTACGTGAGGTCCGACGCCTCATCTGTCTCTAAGCCTGTAATAGGGCGTGCGTCGATGCTTACTCGATAATCCGGCAGCCAGATGGCCCGCGCCTGTGTAGCCGGCGAGGAGAAATGTTCCTTGAACCATAGCAGCGCCCTGTCATCCCAGTGCAGAACGGCCATGACCGCGTAAGTCATCAGCAACAAGGCAATGCCAAGCAAAAGCCTGCGCCGACGCCTAGGCGTACGCCGGGTTGCACCGGCGATGGGCGCAGTGACTGTGCTGGGCATGATGGTACCTTTGGTCGGGGCAGAGCTGACGCATTATCCGCACGTTATGTGAAAAAAATGGAAAACCCTGGCACGTGGCTTGCGCCTGTTTACAGCACGCGGGTTTTCGCGCTGATTGCACCGGGAAGCTCGATCACCAACTCATCCCCTACGGCTAACGGCCCTACACCTGCGGGCGTACCCGTCAAGATCACATCGCCGGCCAGCAGTGAAAACTGAGCCGCCATGTGCTGGATCATGGGCACGATGGGGTTGAGCATCAATGAGCTATTGCCGTCCTGGCGTACCTCACCGTTAAGGGTCATGCGGACCGGAATGTCAGTGACATCACTGAAGGTGCTTGCTGCCACGAAAGGGGCCAACACGCAGGCGCCATCGAACGACTTGGCGATTTCCCAGGGCAGGCCTTTTTCTTTGAGCTTGGCCTGAACGTCCCTGAGGGTAAGGTCCAGGGCCGGCGCGTAGCCAGAAATGGCGTCCAGTACTTCTTCTTCAGTAGGTGCATTGGACAGTGGCTTGCCCAGCAGCACAGCAATCTCGGTTTCGTAATGCACCGAGCCACGCTCTGCCGGAATCTTGAAGCCTCCCTCGGCGGGCACCACGCAACTGCCCGGCTTGATGAACAGCAACGGCTCGGTGGGAACAGGGTTGTCCAGCTCTTTGGCATGTTCGGCATAGTTGCGGCCGATGCAGACCACTTTCCCTACCGGAAAATGGATGTGGGTACCGTCGGCATACTGGTGCTGGTAGCTCATCAACGACTCCTGAAACGGGCCTGGAACCCGCGGTTGGCTCATGCGGCGCCTGAGCCAGATTCACGTCTGGGACGGGCGGTGAGGAAGACGATCATGCTAGCATACGCCCCCGCTGTGGCGCTGCCAGCGAGCGCGGCGGGCGCTTCCTTCCCTGCCATTTTTTTTCGGAACCAGGTTTAAGCAGATGAGCAAGACTTCTCTCGACAAGAGCAAGATCAAGTTCCTTCTTCTCGAAGGCGTACACCAGACTGCCGTGGATACACTCAAGGCGGCCGGTTACACCAACATCGAGTACCACCCCAGCTCCCTGCCCGAGGCGGGCCTGAAGGAAAAGATCGCCGACGCCCACTTTATCGGCATTCGCTCGCGCACTCATCTGACCGAAGAGGTGTTCGACTGCGCCAAAAAGCTGGTCGCCGTAGGCTGCTTCTGCATCGGCACCAACCAGGTAGACCTCAGCGCCGCCCGCGAGCGCGGCATTGCAGTCTTCAACGCTCCTTATTCCAACACCCGCTCTGTGGCTGAGCTGGTGCTGGCAGAGGCAATCCTGCTGCTGCGCGGCATCCCTGAAAAGAACGCGTCCTGCCACCGGGGCGGCTGGATCAAGAGCGCGGCCAATTCGTTCGAAATCCGTGGCAAGAAACTGGGCATCGTCGGGTACGGTTCCATCGGTACCCAGCTGTCAGTATTGGCCGAAAGCGTGGGCATGCAGGTGTTTTTCTATGACCCCCTGACCAAGCTGCCCCTGGGCAATGCCATTCAGGTGCCCACCCTCAAAGAACTGCTGGGCATGACGGACATCGTGTCGCTGCACGTGCCTGAGTTGGCGTCTACCAAGTGGATGATCGGCGAGGAAGAAATCCGCGCCATGAAGAAAGGCGGCATCCTTATCAACGCAGCGCGCGGTACCGTGGTCCGCCTGGAAGCCCTGGCCGAAGCCATCAAGGACAAGCACCTGATCGGCGCCGCCATTGATGTGTTCCCGGTAGAGCCTCGTTCAAACGATGACATTTTCGAGAGCCCGCTGCGCGGCCTGGACAACGTAATCCTTACACCCCACATCGGTGGCTCCACGGCCGAAGCTCAGGCCAACATCGGCCTTGAAGTGGCAGAGAAGCTGGTCAAGTACAGCGATAACGGCACTTCGGTGTCTTCGGTCAACTTCCCCGAAGTGGCCCTGCCGGCGCACCCAGGCAAACACCGCCTGCTGCACATCCACGAGAACATCCCTGGCGTGCTGAGCGAAATCAACAAGGTGTTTGCCGAGAACGGGATCAACATTTCCGGCCAGTTCCTGCAAACCAATGAGAAGGTCGGCTACGTGGTAATTGACGTGGACGCCGAGTACTCCGACCTCGCACAGGCCAAATTGCAGCAGATCAAAGGCACCATCCGCAGCCGCGTGTTGTTTTAACCCCTATTCGCTAACTTTGTTGGCTCCTACACAAGCGTGCAAACACACGCCCTCGTAGGAGCCAACAAAGTCGGCGAACAAGGGCTTTCCGCTCATCGGCCCTATAACACCCCTTCCCCACGCCTGCGAAACCAGCCGGTGAGCGATAGCCGTTGGCGGCGGGCGGGTAGCACTTCGTGAGGTATGCGGTCCGATAGGAAAGTGATCAGGGCCCCGCCGGTGGGGATCACGTCATGGATGCGGTCGTTGGGCAGGTACAGGCGCAACTGGCCGCCATCTGCGGGTAGCCAGGCTGAATTGAGGTACAGCACCGTAGACACCATGCGCCGGTCATCATCGTTGAAACGGTCCACATGACGCCGGTAGTAAGCCCCCTCTGGATAGCAGGCAAAGTGCGCTTCGAAGTCCTCCAGCCCAAGGTAGAGCGCTTGGTTCAGGCCTTGGCGGATGCCTTCCATGACCGCGAGGTAGCGGTCGATGGCGCTGCTCTGGCCAGGTTCTATCCATTCGATGGCATCGCCCCGTATAGCCTCGCGCACTTGGGCGCCAACGCCCCGGCCGGTCGCGGCAGGCACTAGCTGGCCAGCCTCCGCGCGCATACGGCACTCCTTGCCTAGCTCAAGGGTGAGTACTTCGGGCATGAAGACGTTTTGCTGCGACCAGCCGTGTTCGGCCAGGTCTGAGGCAATCGAGGAGAACAGCGGGTGCGTGGGGGAAAGGTTCATGGCGCATGGTAGCGACCCCTGGACCAAACCAACAGTGACCGAGCACGTCAATGATCAGGCAAGCGTCGAGTTCATCGGGCGCCGTCTCGTCTCTCTCGACAAATGCCGCCTTCGGCACGGACAATAGCGCCCTGCCGACAGGAGTCCTCCATGCGTCGTTTTCTTTGCGTTGTGTTGCTGTTCTGCGCCTTGCCGGCCTGGGCAGACACACACGACGAGCTGTACAAGGCTGCCGGCTGGCCAGAGCAACGTGTTCATTTCACCGATGCGCTGCGAGCGGCTCAACAACGCTATCAAAACAGCCTGCCCCCTGCGGTCTTCCAGGCGTTGGTTAACAACAGTGGACAGCGCTTCTCGTCACAGGCTGTGGACCAGCGCGCAGAGACCAGCCTACGTAAGACACTGGCACGCCCTCAGCCCGCACTTAGCTTTTTTCAGTCACCGCTGGGTCGCAAGATAGTGGCGGCCGAACTGCTTGCCACCCGCTCAGATCAACTGGCCCGAAATGCCCAAGGCTTGCCCAAGATGCAGGCCAGTGACACGCGCCAACTGCTCATCGGCCATTTGGCCCGTGCCCTCCCCGCCAAGGAGGCTGGTGCGGAAGTCACCCTGGCCATTGCTGGCGTCGCAGCAGACAGCCTCAGTTCGATGATTCCAGGCCTGTTGGGCGGTGGCTCGCCCCAAGGGCTACTGGATGGTCAACGCGAACGCATTCAGCAGCAAATCAGCATCGACCTGGATAACACACTGCTGTACGTCTACCGAGGCCTGAGCGAACCCGAGCTGGAAGAATTCGTAGCCTTTGCTGAATCCGCTGACGGGCAAGCCTATTACCAGGCAGCGCTAGCGGCGGTAAGGGCGGGCCTGGCGGTCGGCACACGCTGATAGCCAGGGTGCTGGCTGCTCAAAGGTATTGTTCCAAAAAACCCAGGTAGGCCGCTCTAATCGACAAGGTTTCATTAGCCAGGTGATGCCGTGCCTGGGGCAGCCGCAGCACCGCCGGCTGCTTGAACTTCGCCTCCAGCACACGCAGGTTGTGCCGCCAGTCCACCGTCATATCCTGCTCACCCTGAACGATCAGCGGCGTTAACCCGCAGGCTGGGGCCGCCTCTATGTGGGTAATCCAGCGGCTCAGCGCACCGACCCACGCCGTTGGAAGGCGCAGTGGCTGCAAGGGGTCTGCCTGCAGGAAGGGTAAAAATGCCGGGTCGTTACTGTTTTCACTGAAGCGACGCGCAATGCCATCCACGAAAGGGTTGAGCAAGTGGTAGCTAAGCTTGGACATACGCCACGCGCGCGGCCGCACCAAGGGCGCCAGTAGCATCACGTGACCGTCTACCGGGCTGCTGGCTGCGTGTAAAGCATGGTCAATGGCGATGGCGCCGCCGGTGCTTTGGCCCAGCAGGTGCCAAGGCTTGGGTAGCCCCAAGGCCTTGGCTTGTGCGAACAAGCCGTCAAGCGTGGCCTGGTAGTGGGCAAAGTCTTCAATGCTGGCACGCGCCCCACTGGACAAACCATGCCCTGGCAGATCGCACGCCACCACCGCCAAACCACAGCCTAGGCCCCACTCGATCAAGTGCCGGAACAACCCCATGTGATCGTAGAACCCATGCAGCAGCACTAGCGTGCCTCGAGGCTGCGGCGGTATCCAGGCCTGGCACACCAGTTCGAACCCTTTGACCTCGAACAGGCCCAGATGCGTATCGAACAGTACGCCGTCGTCTGGAAAATCCAGCCCGTAGAAGCGTTGATAGGCGGCAGCGTGCTCGCTTAGAGGGTTCGCTTCGCTCAGTAGACGAAGGCCGGCGCGAAGGGGAATGGAATGAAAGGCTGCGGTCATAAGGGTCACCCCGGAGTGATGGGTAACCCTACCGCTGTTGCTGGCCGGCAAACAAGCCTGTCGGCAGCCCTAGACCGAAGCCGTCTCTACCTTGGCCCGCCTTGGATCAGGCTGAGACGAGGTGCCCTGTGCGGCTTCTTCGATGGCCTGTTGGATGGCACGACGGCGGCGCTCTTCAGCGCGACGGCTGAAGAACCACACCAGGAAGGTGAAGATCGACACCACCAGAAGAATCAAACTGGCGATGGCGTTAATCTCCGGCTTCACCCCCAAACGTACCTGGGAGAAGACTTCCATGGGCAAGGTGGTAGACCCAGGCCCTGCCACGAAGCTGGCCAGTACCAAGTCATCGAGGGACAACGCGAAGGCCATCATGCCGCCTGCAGCCAGTGACGGTGCGATCATCGGGATGGTGATCATCAAAAATACCTTCCAGGGCCTGGCGCCCAGGTCCATGGCCGCCTCCTCGATAGACAGGTCCAGCTCACGCAAACGGGCCGACACCACCACGGCCACATAGGCCGCGCAGAAGGTGGTATGGGCGATCCAGATGGTGGGAACGCCGCGCTCCTGGGGCCAGCCGATGATCTGTGCCATGGCCACGAACAGCAGCAGCAAGGACAGGCCGGTAATGACTTCAGGCATGACCAACGGCGCAGTGACCAGCCCACCAAACAAGGTACGCCCCTTGAAGCGCGGCACACGGGTGAGCACAAACGCCGCCAGGGTACCCAGGATCACAGATGAGATCGCCGTGTAGGTAGCGATCTCCAATGAGCGAAACACTGCGCTCATCAGTTGGTTGTTCTCCATCAGGCCTACATACCACTTGACTGACCAGCCACCCCACACTGTTACCAGGCGCGAGGCGTTGAAGGAGAAGATCACCAGAATGACCATGGGTGCATAGATAAACAGCAACCCGGCCCACAGCATGAAGGTAGAAAACCGGAAACGGGACGTCATATCTTGCCCTCCAACTCTTTGGCCTGGCTGCGGTTGAAGAGAATGATGGGCACGATCAACAACGCCAGCATGACCACCGCCAAGGCAGACGCCACAGGCCAGTCACGGTTGTTGAAGAACTCTTGCCATAGCACCTTACCGATCATCAGGGTTTCCGGGCCGCCGAGCAGCTCAGGGATCACGAACTCGCCTACCACTGGGATGAACACCAGCATGCACCCCGCGATGATGCCGTTCTTCGACAGCGGCACGGTGATTTTCCAGAAATTGTTAAAACGGCTGGAGCCCAGGTCGGACGCCGCCTCCAACAGGCTCTGATCGTGCTTTACCAGGTTGGCAAACAGCGGCAGGATCATGAACGGCAGGTAGGAGTACACCACGCCGATGTACACCGCCAGGTTGGTGTTGAGGATCTGCAGCGGCTGGTCAATCACCCCCAAGTACATCAAAAACCCATTGAGCAAGCCGTTGTTGCTGAGCAAGCCCATCCAGGCGTAAACGCGAATAAGGATGGCGGTCCAGGTTGGCATCATGATGAGCAACAGCAGCACGGTCTGGGTTTCTTTCTTGGCCACTGACATGGCATAGGCCATGGGGTAACCAATCAGCACACAAAACAGGGTGCTGAAAAACGCCATTTTCAGCGAGCCCAAATAGGCCGCGAAATAGAGGTCATCGTCACCCAGCAGCAAGTAGTTGGCCAGGTTAAGCGCAATGTTGATCTTGCCTTCAGCGTACTGCCAGATGTCCGTATAGGGCGGGATTGCCACGTCGGCTTCGGCAAAGCTGATCTTCAGGACGATGAAGAACGGCAGCATGAAGAACAGAAACAGCCATACGAACGGAATGCCGATGACCAAGTGACGGCCGCCGGGCATCCAGCGGTTATAAACGCGCTTAAGCTTTTTGTTCATGAGCGAAGTACCACGCCGCTGTCGTCTTCCCACCACACGAACACTTCGTCGTCCCACGTTGGGCGGGCGCCGCGCCGTTCAGCGTTAGCCACGAAGGACTGCACCACCTTGCCGCTTGGCAGCTCTACGTAGAACACCGAGTGGCCGCCCAGGTAAGCAATGTCATGGACCTTGCCACGGGACCAGTTGTGCTCATTGGTCGGTTGCTCGGTAGTCACCAGCAGTTTTTCCGGGCGAATGGCATAGGTCACGCTTTTGTCTTCCGCCGCCGTACTTACCCCATGGCCTACATAGATGCTGCGCTCAAGCTCGGGCGAGCTGATGAGTACGTAGCCTTCCATGTCCTCGACCACTTCCCCGTCGAACAGGTTGACGTTGCCAATGAATTCGCACACCAGCCGGCTGGTAGGGGTTTCATAGATATCAATGGGGCTGCCGATCTGGGCGATCCAACCCAGGTGCATGATGGCGATGCGCTGGGCCATGGTCATGGCCTCTTCCTGGTCGTGGGTCACCATCACGCAGGTCACACCCACGCGCTCGATGATTTCCACCAGCTCCAGTTGCATCTCCGAGCGCAGTTTTTTATCCAGCGCGCCCATGGGCTCGTCGAGCAACAGCAGCTTGGGGCGCTTGGCCAGGGAGCGGGCCAAAGCCACTCGCTGACGCTGACCACCGGACAGTTGGTGGGGTTTGCGCCGCGCGAACTGGGTCATGTGTACCAGCTTGAGCATTTCAGCCACGCGCGCGTCGATCTCGGCGCTGGGCATTTTGTCCTGCTTCAGGCCAAAGGCAATGTTCTGCGCCACGGTCATGTGCGGGAACAGTGCATACGACTGGAACATCATGTTGATGGGCCGCTTGTAGGGCGGCATGTCAGTGATGTCCTCGCCATCGAGGTAAATACGCCCTTCAGTAGGCCGCTCAAAACCCGCCAGCATGCGCAGCAGGGTCGACTTGCCCGAACCTGAACCACCCAGCAAGGCGAAGATTTCGCCCTTGTGGATCTGCAAGGACACGTCATCCACGGCGATCGTCTCGTCGAATTTCTTCGTGACTCGATCGATCTTGACCAGCACCTGTTTGAGGTGCTGCCCGCCTTCGAGGGCTTTTTTATAGGCACTGGAGGCAACGGCCATCAACGAACTCCCAACTTTTTCGCAGACCCGCCGTCGCCAGCGGGCGTAGGTTAATCACTTGCCCGTCTTGACTCTGGTCCAGGAGCGGGTCATCAAGCGCTGAATGTTAGGCGGCAACTCATGGTTGACATACGCCTTGTCGAGCACGCTCTGAGGCGGGTAGACGGCAGGGTCTTCACTCACCGCTTTGTCCATGTCGGCCTTGGCCTGGAGGTTCGGGTTGGCATAGCCCACGTAGTCGCTCACCTGCGCAATGACCTTGGGATCTAACAGGTAATTGATGAAGGCGTGAGCTTGTTTGGTATCCGGGGCATCGGCAGGAATCGCCAGCATGTCGAACCACAGGTTGCCGCCTTCCTTAGGCACGGCGTACGCAACGGTTACGCCATTTTTGGCTTCCTTTGCGCGGTTGCGCGCCTGGAACACATCGCCTGAGAAACCTGCGGCCACGCAAATATTGCCCGAGGACAAGTCGGTGATGTATTTGGAGGAATGGAAGTAGCGAACATACGGGCGTACAGCCAGTAACTTCTCCTCTGCCTTTTTGTAGTCCTTCGGGTCGGTGCTATTGGGGTCCAGCCCCAGGTACTGAAGTACAGCGGGCATCATTTCATCAGGTGAATCGAGGAATGCCACGCCGCACTGCTGCAGCTTTTTCATGTTCTCGGGCTCGAACAGCATGGCCCATGAGTCGATCTTGTCCACGCCCAGTGCGGCCTTGACCTTGGCAGGGTTGTAGCCAATACCGTTGGTGCCCCACAAGTAGGGTACGGCGTATTGATTACCGGGGTCGTTGGCTTCTAGGCGCTTCATCAGCGCCGGGTCCAGGTTATTCCAGTTGGGTAACTGGCTGCGGTCAAGCTTCTGGAACACACCCGCCTTGATCTGCTTGCCCAGGAAATGGTTCGAGGGCACCACCACGTCGTAGCCCGTGTGCCCGGCCAGCAACTTACCCTCCAGGGTTTCGTTGGAGTCGAACACGTCATACGTGGGCTTGATGCCGGTGGCCTTTTCAAAATCAGCCAGGGTGGTCTCGCCAACATAGTCGGACCAGTTGTAAATCTTCACAGTCCCTGCTGCGTGGGCTCCCGCCGCCAGGGCTAGCCCCGCAGTGAGAGCAATCGCTTTACCAATGAGGGAGTTAGACAAGTAGAAATCCTCTCGAACGTGTGCTTCTGGCCGACGATAAGCCGGCTGAAACGCGAAACCGGCGCGCAACTTACCTTTGATACACCCGCAGGGCAAAATTATTCGTGATGTGTAGCCCAAGCGCCTGCGGCAACCTGCCCTGGCAGGCGCTTGGACCACTGGGTATTATTTGCCAGATTTGATCTTCGTCCAGCTGCGGGTCATGTCGCGCTGGGTGGCCGCTGGCAGGTCGGAGATTGCATAGAACTTAGCCTTTACCGCGTCGGTAGGGTAAATGTTAGGGTCCGACTTGATGGCATCGTCCACGAACTCAGTGGCGGCCTTGTTGCCGTTAGGGAACTGCACGGCATTGGTGATTTCCGCCATCACCTCGGGCTTGAGCAGGAAGTTCATGAAGGCGTAGGCCGCGTTGATGTTTTCAGCGTCCTTGGGAATAGCCACCATGTCATAGAAGGTACCCGCGCCTTCTTTGGGAATGGTGTAGCTGACCTTCACTTTGCCACCTGCCTCTTCGGCGCGTGACTTTGCCTGCTGTACGTCGCCTGAGTAGCCGACGGCTACGCAGATATTGCCAGTGGCCAAGTCCGAGATGTACTTGGACGAATGGAAGTAGGTGATGCTTGGGCGGATCTTGAGGAACAGGTCCTCCGCCTGCTTGATGTCGTCTTTCTTCTGGGTGTTGGTTGGCAAGCCCAGGTAATGCAAGGCCACTGGCAGCATTTCGGTAGGTGAATCCAGGAAACTCACACCGCAGGACTTGAGCTTGGCGATGTTTTCAGGCTTAAGCAGCACGTCCCACGAGTCGATTTTGTCGACGCCCAGGGCTGCCTTGACCTTCTCAGGGTTATAGCCAATACCGATGGTGCCCCACATGTACGGGAACGCATGGGTATTGCCTGGGTCGCTGGCATCACCCACGGCTTTGAGCAGGGAGGGGTCGAGGTTCTTCCAGTTGGGCAGCTTGGACTTATCCAGCTCCTGGTAAACACCCGCCTTGATCTGCTTGGCCAGGAAGTTGTTGGACGGCACGACGATGTCATACCCAGACTTGCCCGCCAGCAGCTTGGCTTCCAGGGTTTCGTTGCTGTCGAACACGTCATAGACCACTTTGATGCCCGACTCGTCCTCGAACTTCTTCACAGTGTCTGGGGCGATGTAGTCAGACCAGTTGTACACGTGCAGCACTTTATCGTCGGCGTGAGCCGCCCCGATCGAAGCTGCCAGCAGCGACATGGCGACCAGCGTCTTGCCCAATTTCTTCATACGTCATGCTCCAGATGTTTTGATAACCATGTGTTTGGGGTCACTGCTTCAACCGCGAGGCGGCAAACTAAAACCGCAAACTGACCTGGGAAGTGATCCGGCGTGCCGGTTCCCGCACGCGCCGTCGCAAAGACTAGCATTTAGCTACCAAGCGCATTAAGGGTCAGGTCCAGGCACATACGCGCCTTGCTCACTAACTCGTCGATCTCTTCCGGGGTAATCACCAGCGGCGGTGCAATAATCATGGTGTCTCCCACGGCCCGCATGATTAGCCCGTTGTCGAAACAAAACTGCCGACAGATCATTCCGACCCCCCGGCCTTCGTGCCGTTCGCGGGTGGTTTTGTCTTTCACCAACTCGATTGCGCCCAACAGGCCCAGCCCGCGCACCTCACCCACCAGCGGATGATCGGCCAGCTCCCGAAGGCGTTTTTGCAAATACGGTGCCGTTTCGCCTTTCACTCGCTCGATAATCCGCTCGTCACGCAGCAAGCGCAGGTTTTCCAACCCTACCGCTGCGGCGACCGGGTGGCCGGAATAGGTAAAGCCATGATTGAAATCACCGCCTTCGCTGATGGTACGTGCCAGTTCATCACGAACGATCACGCCGCCCATGGGCACATACCCGGACGTAAGCCCTTTGGCGATGGTCATCAAGTGGGGTTGCAAGTTGTAATAGTCGCTGCCAAACCACTCGCCTGTCCGGCCAAAGCCACAGATCACTTCATCGGCCACGAACAGAATGTCGTACTTGGCGAGGATTTCCTTGATGCGCGGCCAGTAGCTATCTGGCGGAATGATCACGCCGCCGGCACCCTGAATGGGCTCAGCGATGAACGCGCCCACCTGGTCTTCACCCAGTTCAAGGATCTTGGCTTCCAACTGGTCTGCTGCCCACATCCCGAAATCGTCTGGAGACATGTCCCCACCCTCACCGAACCAGTAGGGTTGGGCGATATGGACGATACCGGGAATAGGTAAGTCGCCTTGCTCATGCATGCCGCTCATGCCGCCCAGGCTGGCGCCAGCGACCGTAGAGCCGTGGTAGCCATTGATGCGGCTGATGATGGTTTTTTTCTCAGGTTTGCCCTTCAGTGCCCAATAGTGGCGCACTAGCCGCAGTACGGTGTCGTTGCCTTCGGAACCTGAGCCTGTAAAAAAGACATGGCTCATGCCGGCAGGCGCGACGCCCACCACGGCCTTGGCCAATTCCAGGGCCGGAGGGTGAGCCGTCTGAAAGAACAGGTTGTAATAGGGCAGCTCACGCATCTGATTGGCCGCCGCTTGCACAAGTTCTTCACGGCCGTACCCGATGGCCACGCACCACAGGCCCGCCATACCGTCGAGGATCTTATGCCCTTCGCTGTCCCGCAAATGCACACCCTGCGCTTTGGTAATGATGCGCGGGCCTTTTTGCTTCAACTGGTTGTAGTCGCTAAAGGGTGCTAAATGGTGGTCGCCACTGAGTGATTGCCACTGCTGGGTTTGTGGATTGTTGTTGCTCATGCCTATCTCCTCAGCCGGGGCGCCTGCACAGCACCCCGGTGTCGTCAGACCGCGAACAGCAGGAACTCGCGTTCCCACGAGCTGATCACCCGCTTGAAGTTCTCGTGCTCCGCCCGCTTGACCGATACATACCCGGTCACGAACTTGCGGCCCAGGTACTTCTCCACGGTCTTGCAGTTTTCCATGCGCTCCAGCGCGTCTTCGATGGTCAAGGGCAGCCTCAGGTTGCGCCGCTCGTAGCCCCGACCATGGACAGGCGCACTGGGCGGAATACCGTCGATCATGCCGATGTAACCGCACAACAGGCTCGCGGCAATGGCGAGGTACGGATTGGCGTCAGCCCCTGGCAGTCGATTTTCCACGCGCCGGTTTTGCGGCGTCGCGTCAGGCACCCGCAGGCCAACCGTACGGTTTTCCTCACCCCACTCCACGTTTACAGGCGCAGAAGTATCAGGCAGGAAGCGACGGAACGAGTTCACGTTGGGGGCGAACAGTGGCAGCAACTCGGGGATGTACTTCTGCAAACCGCCCACGTGGTGCAGAAACAGTTGGCTCATGGAGCCATCTTCGCTGGAGAAGATGCTCTTGCCGGTTTCTACGTCCACTACGCTTTGGTGAAGGTGCATGGCGCTGCCGGGCTCGCCCGTCATGGGTTTGGCCATGAAGGTGGCGGCCACGTTGTGCTTGAGCGCAGCCTCGCGCATGGTGCGCTTGAACACCACGATCTGGTCCGCCAAGGCCAGGGCACTACCATGACGGAAATTGATTTCCATCTGCGCAGTGCCGTCTTCGTGAATCAGGGTGTCGAGGTCCAGGTTTTGCAGCTCGCACCAGTCATACACGTCTTCGAACAGTGGGTCGAACTCGTTTGCCGCCTCGATGGAGAACGACTGCCGGCCGGTTTCGGGCCTGCCGGAACGGCCGATGGGCGGCTGCAAGGGGAAGTCTGGGTCGTCACAGCGCTTGGTCAGGTAAAACTCCATCTCGGGCGCGACTATGGGTTGCCAACCGCGGTCCGCGTACAGCTTGAGCACCTTTTTAAGCACGTTGCGGGGCGACAGCTCGATGGGGTTGCCCTGCTTGTCGTAGGTGTCATGGATCACCTGAGCCGTAGGCTCGATGGCCCAGGGCACGAGGAATACCGCGTTCTGGTCGGGCCGGCAGAGCATGTCGATGTCTGCCGGGTCCAGCAACTCGTAATAGATATCGTCCTCTACATAATCACCTGTCACGGTTTGCAACAGCACGCTTTCGGGCAAGCGCATGCCTTTCTCGGCAATGAACTTGTTGGTCGGCGAGATCTTGCCCCGGGTAATGCCTGTCAGGTCGCTGATCAGGCATTCAACTTCAGTGATCTTGTGTTTTTTCAACCAATCGGTGAGCTGGTCGAGGTTGGTACTCATAAATACCTCAGGGGTAGAGGCCCTGACCTGAAGGGCCAAGGGTGTTTGGTACGAGCGCTGTTAACCCATTGCGTAGCCTGTTGGCGGGCCCATGCAGTGTGGAGGTCCTGCGGGCGCACTGCCGCCCTGGACTGTCAAAAGACGAACAGGTACGCGGCGGCGACTTCTGGCAGTATGGTAATACGAAGCTGAGAAGATTCGTGATGCACGCTAGGCTTGCCAGAGGCGCGGTAGTGATAGGGCCCGTGCAGGCGTTCCCGGGCGCTGTTGGCCATGCGGTTGCCTGTGCTGAAAGGGCGGGGCCAGCGTGAACCATAAGGGGTTGGCGGGCAGCGCCATGGCGTGTAGCCACTCGCGTACCTCTACCGTCTGCCAACCGGGCAATAGCGCCAGTACAGAACAGGCGTGCCATGATAGCCCCCGATATTCTTGCTGTTATGGGATGTAGCCGAGCTTAGCGTCGTTCAATTTTTTACACAACAGGCTGTAAAACATTCAGGACGCTTAAAAAGGAGACTTAACACATGATCGAATTCACGGCAGAAAATGCTCCCTAATGGCGCAAAAATGGCGGAATTGCCCCTAGATAGCGCTGGAATGGGGTTGCTTGACTTCAGGTTGGCTTTCGGATTGACTGAGTTACTCGTAAGCCAATGATTGAAATTTTTAACAACAAAGGTGTTGCATCATGTCGGTACCCCCGCGTGCCGTTCAGCTCAATGAAGCGAACGCATTCCTCAAGGATCACCCTGAGGTTCTGTATGTTGACCTTCTAATTGCAGATATGAATGGTGTAGTGCGTGGCAAGCGCATCGAACGTACAAGCTTGCATAAGGTGTACGAAAAAGGCATTAACCTGCCAGCCTCGCTATTTGCCCTGGACATCAACGGCTCCACGGTTGAAAGCACGGGCCTGGGTCTGGATATCGGCGACGCTGATCGTATTTGTTACCCTATTCCTAATACCCTCAGCAACGAACCCTGGCAAAAACGCCCCACCGCGCAATTGCTGATGACCATGCACGAGTTGGAAGGCACACCCTTCTTTGCCGACCCTCGTGAAGTGCTGCGCCAAGTAGTGCAGAAGTTCGATGACCTGGGCCTGACCATCTGTGCCGCATTCGAGCTTGAGTTCTATCTGATTGACCAGGAAAACGTTAACGGCCGCCCACAGCCGCCCCGCTCTCCCATCTCGGGCAAGCGCCCGCAATCGACTCAGGTATACCTGATCGACGACCTGGACGAGTACGTTGACTGCCTGCAAGACATCTTGGAAGGTGCCAAGGAACAGCACATTCCGGCGGACGCCATCGTCAAGGAAAGCGCCCCGGCCCAGTTCGAAGTCAACCTGCACCACGTGGCCGACCCCTTGAAAGCCTGCGACTACGCGGTGTTGCTCAAGCGGCTGATCAAGAACATCGCCTACGACCATGAAATGGACACCACCTTCATGGCCAAGCCCTACCCTGGGCAGGCGGGCAACGGGCTGCATGTGCATATCTCCATCTTGGACAAGGACGGCAAGAACATCTTCACCAGCGAGGATCCCGAGCAGAACGCCGCATTGCGTCACGCTATCGGCGGTGTGCTCGAGACCCTGCCAGCCTCCATGGCGTTCTTGTGCCCCAATGTGAACTCCTATCGCCGCTTTGGCGCGCAGTTTTATGTGCCTAATTCGCCTACCTGGGGGCTGGATAACCGCACCGTAGCGCTACGAGTCCCGACAGGCACACCTGACTCCGTGCGTATCGAGCATCGCGTCGCTGGGGCGGACGCTAACCCTTACCTGCTGATGTCAGCCGTGCTGGCAGGCATTCACCACGGCCTGACCACACAGGTAGAGCCCGTGGAGCCGCTGGAAGGCAATGCCTACGAACAGACCGAACCCAGCTTGCCCAACAACCTGCGTGATGCCTTACGTGCGTTGGATGACAGCGAGATCATGGCCCGCTACATCGACCCGAAGTACATCGATATCTTCGTGGCCTGCAAGGAAAGCGAACTGGCGGAATTCGAGCACTCGATTTCTGACCTGGAATACAACTGGTACCTGCATACGGTGTAGGTACGCGGGCTTGGCCCGGCGGGCTGCTAAGGGGAAGTAGACCGTGGCAGCCGGCCTTGGCCGCGACTAGCCCCAACCCCGTAGCGTGGCCGGTCGCCAGCAAGCTGGGCGGCTACGGGACCTACTGCCGTTATCACGCACGTCGATGGCTTTGTTGGGCGTAAGTGCACCAAAGGCACCTAACGGCGCATTCAACAGCAATAGGCGGACCTCATGGATCAAGGCCAGCACCAAGGCAACCTAATGCCTTTGATCGCTGGATAACGCGGCGGGGCATTGCTTGGCTGGTGCGCTCCAAACCCAGGTATCAAAAATCTGAAAAGCTGTAGGGCTCAAGCTCTGCGATTTGCGCGAGGAATGTAAGGTGCTCGACCGCTTTTACTTTCTCAAGATGATCGAACGTTTCCGGCCCGCCTAACATCAGTGCAGGAACAAAGCCGTACATCTCGTCATGCTTTAGAGTGCCAAGCTTTTTCCGGGCCCGCTTAAACATACCTTCAAAATCGTTGTACTCTACCTCCTTGGTTAATAAGAAATTTTGAATCCCTCTATCCATGTCGTCCCTTTTTATTCCAAGATCTTGAATGACGCATCGAGAAAAAAGACTGGTTATTTTAAGTGAAGGACCAGTATTTTCTCCCCATAAATATAAATCGCCAAAAGCCCCACGGGCGAGAAGGTGGTAGGTGTCACGTTTTTCAAGTTTTGTCCCTTCAATCCAGGAAGCCACTACCCCTTCGTACTCTTGTGGATTAACGATCCAAAAAATACCGTCACCATAGCCACACCAGCCATGTTCAGCCCAGTATTCTAACAGTTGATTAGGCAGCTTTCCTCTATAGTGTTCAAGGCTTGAAGCTGGTACTTCCTGGCGATCCGTTGGTCCACCAAACTTTTCTATAAATCTAGCAAATACTTTATCCATAATAGGCCCCTAACTGATTAGCACTTATGTAAGGTTACGTTTAGAAAACGTCCCTTCCCTCATTGATGGAGGTATATTTTCAGCTGCATTTTTCAAGCTTCGAATTTTATTTCTCCATTGAGGGCCGATACTGGAATTTACTTGTCGGCCCCCAAAGTCGGCGATTATGTCTTTACCCCCCGCAGTTAGGTCGGGATTGTGTAACCCTGCCAGGCTTGACATAGTTTTCTTGGCTTCTTTTATTGCTGCCGCTTCAGCATCAAATGGACTCATTTTTTTTGTAAACTCTTCTTGGAAACGCGTTCGCAGCTTTCTTTGCAAATCGTCACGCGCCCTCTGAGCAGCCGCTCTACTGCGCTTCACCGGATTAGCAATATTCTCCAGATACTCCTCAACCGTGAGTCGGTTCAGGCCATTCTCCTGGCCTTTGGGCTGCCGTTCAAACTCCCCAACCTTGGACGCTGGCAATTTGTCTGCCTTGAAGCATTCAACCTGGTGCAGCGGCATGGTGTTTGGTGTGCCCTTCGTAGGCGCCTTGTCTTTTCGTTCGGGCGATGCGAGGGCGTCTCGCCCTGGGGGCTGATTGCGCCTCGGCGGGGTTCGGGGGCTTTCAGGTCGGGGTGCTGTTTCAGGGCCTCTTATTGGCCAAGCGTTGCGCTGCGCTCGCTGCGTTACCCTCTAACGCACTCTAACGTAAACCGCGTGCATGGATACACCAGAAAAGCACAGCGGCTCAGCTATATGACGTCTGTAACCTATCCCGTTAGCGGGCCTAAACGGGCCCGCTCCTTAAGTGTAAGCGCCCTCTAACTTCACATATCAGCCGTCTGAAAAGCTGTAGGGCTCAAGCTCTGCGATTTGCGCGAGGAATGTAAGGTGCTCGACCGCTTTTACTTTTTCAAGGTGATCGAACGTCTCCGGCCCACCTAACATCAGTGCAGGAACAAAGCCGTACATCTCGTCATGTTTTAAGGCGCCAAACTTTTTCGTAGCTCGCTTAAACATTCCTTCAAAATCATTTTCTTCAACCTCATTGCATAACATAAAGTTTTGTACTGCCCTATCCATATGCTCACTTTCAATTCCAAGATCCTGGATAACGCATCGCGAAAAAAGACTGGTTATTTTAAGTGAAGGGCCTGTGTTTTCTCCCCAAAAATATAAATCGCCAAAAGCGCCACGAGCGATAAGGTGATAGTTATCGCGCTTTTCAAGTTTCGTCCCCTCAATCCAGGAAGCCACTACCCCTTCGTACTCTTGTGGATTCACAATCCAAAAAATACCGTCACCATAGCCACACCAGCCATGTTCAGCCCAGTATTCTAACAGTTGATTGGGCAGCTTTCCTCTATAGCGTTCAAGGCTTGAAGCTGGCACTTCTTGGCGATCCGTTGGCCCGCCAAAAGTATCTAAAAAGATAGAAAAAACTTCGTCCACTGAATACTCCGAATGATTAGTACCTGTGTAGGGGCCACGCGTATAAAATTTCCCTCTTTCATGAAAGCTGACCATTCTAAGCGAGCGACTAAAACAGATGTTCCCGCCATATAATTTCAAGCTTTAGGTTGATGAATTAGATATCTGGAAAATTATAGGGGCTCTAAATCTGCCAACTGAGATAATAAAATCAGATGTTCAACTGCTTTGACTTTCTCAATGTGGTCAACAGTATCAGGGCCGCCTAGCATCAGTGCGGGTACAAAACCATACATCTCGTCATGCTTCAGCGTGCCGAGTTTCTTCCTTGCAAGATCGAACATACCATCTAGATCGCTGTATTCCACTTCGTTGCACAGCAGGAAATTCTGGACTTCTCTATCCATCTTCTCAGGCGTTGTCTCGATTTCGTCAATGTTATATCGAGAATCAATACTGATTATTTGAATCGTTGGGCCGGTTCTTTCACCCCATAGGTACAAGTCGCCGAAGGCGCTACGGGCGACGACATGGTAAATGTCGAGGTTCTCAAGTTTCGTCCCCTCAATCCAGGAAGCCACTACCCCTTCGTACTCTTGTGGATTCACAATCCAAAAAATACCGTCGCCATAGCCACACCATCCATGTTCAGCCCAGTACTCTAACAGTTGATTAGGCAGTTTTCCTCTATAGCGCTCTAGGCTTGAGAGTGGTACTTTCTGGCGATCTGTTGGCCCGCCAAAAGTATCTAAAAAAATAGAAAAAACTTCGCCCACTGAATACTCCGACTGATTAGTGTCTGTGTAGGGAGCACGCTTATAAAATTTCCTCTTCCATTAAGGCTGACCATTGTAAGCGGGCGACTAAAACAGATGTCCCCGCCATATAATTTCAAGCCTTAGGTTGACGAATTAGATGTCTGTAAAATTATAGGGCTCTAGATCGGCCAGCTGAGATAATAAAATTAGATGTTCAACTGCTTTGACTTTCTCAATATGGTCAACAGTATCTGACCCGCCTAGCATCAGCGCGGGCACAAAACCATACATCTCATCACAATTTAAAACACCTAATATTTTCATTGCGGGCTTAAATAATCCCCCATAATCGTTGTATTCTTTTTTTATGGAAAGTAAAAAACTTTGGAACTCCCTATCCATCTCCTCGATATCAAATTCGTGGATTACATATTGAGCGACACAACTATCTATCTTTAGCGAATACCCCGTTTTCTCTCCCCATAAATACAGGTCTCCAAAAGCACTGCGTGCAATTACGTGATAAGTGTCACGATCTTCGAGCTCCGTACCTTCAATCCAAGACGCAACGACCCCCTCGTATTCGTGAGGATCAACCATCCAGAATATGCCATTTCCATAACCACACACGCCGTGTTCAGCCCAGTACTCAAGCAGAAGATTAGGTAACTTTCCTCTGTAATATTCGATACTTTTGAGTGAGATCTCTCGCCTATGAATTGGTTGACCCATTTTACTTAAAAATCTATTAAATACCTTATCCAAAAAATGGCTCCTTGATAATTAACACTTGTGCAATCTTACGTTTAAAAAAGTAGATTCCCGCATGGACTCAGGAATTCTCTCGGCAGCGCTCTTCAAGTTTTCTATCTTCTTTTTCCACTGGGGGCCGATACTAGAATTAACGCGGCGATCACCAAAGTCTGTAATCTCATCTTTCCCTCCGGCACTTAGATCAGGATTATGTAAGCCGGCCAGACTTGACATGGTTTTCTTGGCTTTTTCAATAGCCATATCCTCAGCGGAGAGCGCGTCCATTGTTTTTAAAAATTCCCGCTGGAATCTCAATTCCAAATTTGATCTTAAGTTGTCACGCGCCCTCTGAGCAGCCGCTCTACTGCGCTTCACCGGATTAGCAATATTCTCCAGATACTCCTCAACCGTGAGCCGGTTCAGGCCATTCTCCTGGCCTTTGAGCTGCCGTTCAAACTCCCCAACCTTGGACGCTGGCAATTTATCTGCCTTGAAGCATTCAACCTGGTGCAGTGGCATGGTGTTTGGCGTGCCCTTCGTAGGCGCCTTGTCTTTTCCGTTCGGGTGATGCGGGGGCGTCTCGCCCTGGGGGCTGAGCGCGCCTCGGCGGGGTTCGGGGGCTTTCAGGTCGGGGTGCTGTTTCAGGGCCTCTTCATGCTTGACCATCCATTGGCCAAGCGTTGTACCGCGCTCGCTGCGCCGCATCTCGCTGGCCAGCACAGAGGCGTTGCCACGGCCTCGGGTGAGGTACGCCACCATTGCGCTCAGTAGCAGCACCACAACGGCTTCATGGGACAGGGCAATGTTCCATGCGCCTTGTTGCGCGGACATTTCGTCGCTGGAAAACCCGCCCAGCGGGTTGCCGGTGCGCTCTTGCGGACCATTCCAGGCGGTGGAGATCCCTCGCAGGTAGCCGGTGGCGATGGGCTTCAAGCCGTCTGTGAAGAACTCAGCGAGTGAGGCCAGCCCCAGCGCGCCCAGAATCCAGGTGCCTGCCTGCACCCCCACTGCCGCGCCTGCAGCCGCCCCTGGGAAGGCGCCCATGCCACCCGCCAATAAGCCGACTCCGCCCCCGATCGTGGCGCCGGTCAACGCACTGCCGATGATGATCATGGCCATGTCGGTGACTGCGCTGATCAGTTCATCGAGGATGCTGCGAATATCGAGGTCGGAAAAGCGTTTCAAGAGGTTGTCGGCGGCCATGCGTTCGGCCAGGTTACAAGCGCGGCGAACGCACCTGATCCGGCGAACGATCAGCTCCACACTGGGTGCTTGTAATGAGCTGCGCGCGCTGAGGGGGCTTGTGCTGGCGTTGCGATCGTATGCGCTGCGCGTGCCGGTTAGGCGATCTGCGTAGAACTCGATATCGATCCAACGGGGGATGTTGCTCCATAGAGGCATTGACCGCTCCTGCGTTCAGATAGGCTGCAAACCTAAGCGCTGAGCGTTGCCCTGTCAAAAGCGATGTGGGGAATTTGTGCCTTGGGAGGCCATAAGCGCCGTGAAGGCTGAGCTGGATCAAGGCGCGCGGCTGAGGCGACGTAGACCGTAGCAGCCGGCCTTGGCCGCGATTAGCACCAACCCCGTGGCGTGGCCGGTCGCCAGCAAGCTGGGCTGCTACGGGAGCCGCGAGAAAGTAAACCGTAGCAGCCGGCCTTGGCCGCGACCGGACTCAACGCCGTGGTGCCGCCGGTCGCCAGCAAGCTGGGCTGCTACACGTGCCGCGAGAAAGTGAACCGTAGCAGCCGGCCTTGGCCGCGACCCGATTCACGCCGTGGCGCGGCCGGTCGCCAGCAAGCTGGGCTGCTACACGTGCCGCGAGAAAGTAAACCGTAGCAGCCGGCCTTGGCCGCGACCAGCACCACCCCGTAGCGCGGCCGGTCGCCAGCAAGCTGGGCTGCTACGGGTGCCGCGAGAAAGTAAACCGTAGCAGCCGGCCTTGACCGCGACCGGACTCAACGCCGTGGTGCCGCCGGTCGCCAGCAAGCTGGGCTGCTACGGGTGCCGCGAGAAAGTAAACCGTAGCAGCCGGCCTTGGCCGCGACCAGATTCACGCCGTGGCGCGGCCGGTCGCCAGCAAGCTGGGCTGCTACGGGTGCCGCGAGAAAGTGAACCGTAGCAGCCGGCCTTGGCCGCGACCAGATTCACGCCGCGGCGTGGCCGGTCGCCAGCAAGCTGGGCTGCTACACGTGCCGCGAGAAAGTAAACCGTAGCAGCCGGCCTTGGCCGCGACCAGATTCACGCCGTGGTGCCGCCGGTCGCCAGCAAGCTGGGCTGCTACAGGTGCCGCGAGAAAGTAGACCGTAGCAGCCGGCCTTGGCCGCGACCGGACTCAACGCCGTGGTGCCGCCGGTCGCCAGCAAGCTGGGCTGCTACGGGTGCCGCGAGGACGTAGACCGTAGCAGCCGGCCTTGGCCGCGACCAGATTCACGCCGTGGCGCGGCCGGTCGCCAGCAAGCTGGGCTGCTACGGGTGCCGCGAGAAAGTAAACCGTAGCAGCCGGCCTTGGCCGCGACCAGATTCACGCCGTGGCGCGGCCGGTCGCCAGCAAGCTGGGCTGCTACGGGAGCCTACTCCAAAAGCAAGGAAGTAGACCAATGCCGTGGCGCGGCCGGTTGCAGTTAGCTGGGCCGCTACGGGAACCTACTGCCGTTACAGCTTAGCGATAGACACTTCGGTCGACTTCACAAACGCGATCACCTCGCTGCCTACCACCAACTCCAACTCTTTGACTGACCGCGTGGTGATCACGGACGTGACCACGCCTGATGCGGTTTGAACGTCGATTTCCGACAATACCGAACCCTCTATGATTTCTTTGATGGTGCCTTTGAACTGATTACGGACGTTAATGGCTTTGATGGTCATCGGGATTTCCTCGAAGGTGTCAGTAGGCCCAGCGCAGTTGCGTGGGCAAAGGGGTTACAGGGTCAGAAGGAAAGTCTTGGCCAGGCAGCGCGAGCACGCGCTCAAGCACTTGGCGCTCTACTTCAGCCAAGGCCTGAGTGCCGCGCTGGCGAGGGCGCGGAAGGTTTACGTCTAGGTCCAGGCCGACCTGGCCATCCTCGATCAGGATTACGCGGTCGGCGACAGTGACTGCTTCGGCCACATCGTGGGTCACCAGCACCACCGTGAATCGGTGCTGCCGCCACAGCCGCTCGATCAGTTGCTGCATCTCGATGCGAGTGAGTGCGTCAAGGGCTCCTAGAGGCTCGTCTAACAGCAACAGGCGAGGCTCGTGGATCAAGGCCCGCGCCAGGGCAACTCGCTGCTTTTGACCGCCCGATAACGCAGCGGGCCATTCGTGGGCACGCGCGGCCAGCCCTACCGCGTTCAAAGCCTCCAGCGCTTTGGGCCGCCAGCCGCCCTTGAGCCCGAGGCCTACGTTTTCGATCACCGTCTTCCAGGGGAGCAGGCGCGACTCCTGGAACATCAGGCGAGTGCCTTCGCGCAGGGCGCTGAAGTCGCCTTCGCTACTGCCCAGTTGCCCAGCACTGGGTGTATCGAGCCCCGCCAGCAAGCGCAGCAGGGTACTTTTACCGCACCCGCTGCGCCCCACCACGGCCACAAACTGGCCTGGAGGAATGTGCAGGTTGATTCCGTGCAACACCTGGCGCGTGCCGAAGGCTTTGCCCAATTGGCGCAGGTTCAGCGTAATACCCCGCAGAAAATGCGGTGCTTCGTTCAGAACGCTCATGCGCGCCCCCCTTTGCCAGCTTGATAGGCAGGGTGCCAACGTAGCCATACGCGCTCCAGGGCACGCGCACCCAGGTCCGCCAACTTGCCCAGTACCGCATACAGCACGATGGCGACCACCACGACGTCGGTTTGCAAAAATTCGCGGGCGTTCATGGCCAGGTAACCAATCCCCGAACTGGCAGAGATGGTTTCCGCCACGATCAACGTCAACCACATGAAGCCCAACGCAAAACGTACGCCAACCAGAATGGACGGTAGCGCACCGGGTAACACGACCTGCCAGAACAGCGACGCCCCAGACAGCCCATAACTGCGAGCCATTTCCAGTAGCGCCGGGTCGAGGTTACGAATGCCATGGTAGGTGTTGAGGTAAATCGGAAACACTGTGCCCAGGGCTACCAAGAAAATCTTGGCCGACTCGTCGATGCCAAACCACAGGATCACCAGCGGGATCAACGCCAGGTGGGGCACGTTACGGATCATCTGCACCGAGCTGTCTAGCAGGCGCTCGCCCCACCGAGACAGGCCGGTGATAAAGCCGAGCACCAGGCCAATGCTGCCCCCAATCGCAAAGCCCGCCGCCGCGCGCCAACCGCTGATTGCAAGATGCGCCCATAGCTCACCGGAGCGCACCAGCTCCACACCTGCCTCGACCACCGCGACCGGCGCGGGCAGGATGCGTGTGGACAGCCACCCTGTGCTTACTGCCAATTGCCATGCCACCAGGAGTAGTACGGGTAGTACCCAGGGCGCTAGCCGGTCGGCTGTCTTGTGAAAAATCCCCATAACGCCCTCGCCTAATGCCGAGCCGCAGCGTTGGGCACGATGTCATTGGCCACCATTTCACCGAAGGGGCTGATATAGCCTGCGCCGGAGGCTGCGTCGGGGCGATTGATGTCCAAATGCGGGAACAGTAATTCGGCCACCCGGTACGACTCCTCCAAATGGGGGTAGCCAGAGAAAATAAAGGTGTCGATCCCCAAGTCGGCATACTCCTTTACCCGCTCGGCTACCGTGGGGCCATCCCCCACCAGCGCTGTGCCCGCGCCGCCCCTTACCAGACCGACCCCTGCCCAGAGGTTAGGGCTTACTTCCAGGTTGTCGCGCCGGCCACCGTGCAAGGCAGCCATGCGTTGTTGGCCTACTGAATCAAACCCGGAAAACGCTGCCTGGGCTTTGGCGATGGTGGCGTCATCCAGCTCGGCGATGAGCCGGTCCGCAGCGCGCCAGGCCTCTTCGTTGGTCTCTCGAACGATCACATGCAACCGGATGCCAAAGCGAACGGTGCGGCCCTGGGCAGCCGCCTTGGCGCGCACTTGGGCAATTTTCTCGGCAACGGCGGCCGGTGGCTCGCCCCAGGTGAGGTACAACTCCACCTGCTCGGCGGCCAAGTCTTGGGCCGCTTCGGAGGAGCCCCCGAAATATAAGGGTGGGCGGGGCTTTTGAATCGGGGGATACAGCAGCTTCGCGCCCTTGACGCTCAGGTGTTTGCCCTCATAAGTGACCGTTTCACCCTCCAGCACACGGCGCCAGATGCGGGTGAACTCCACGGAGGCTTCGTAGCGTTCTTCGTGGCTTAGGAAGAGGCCGTCACCCGCCAGTTCATCCGGGTCCCCCCCTGTGACCAGGTTGAACAGCGCGCGGCCGCCGGACAGGCGATCCAGGGTCGCCGCCTGACGTGCCGCCACCGTGGGGGAAATAATGCCGGGGCGCAGCGCCACCAGGAACTTCAGCCGCTGAGTCACCGGAATCAGCGACGCCGCCACCAGCCAGGCGTCTTCGCACGAACGGCCAGTTGGGATCAGTACGCCGCCGTAGCCCAGCCGGTCGGCAGCCTGGGCGATCTGTTGCAGATAACCATGATCTACCGCGCGGGCGCGCTCGGCGGTGCCCAAGTAGTGACCATCACCGTGGGTAGGTAGAAACCAGAACATATTAAGGCTCATCGAGAGGCTCCTGTGTAAGGACCAGCCAGGCCGGCAGGCGGGGTCCAGATCACGTCTTTAACGCTTAGCGGCTTGGGAATCAGCTTGAGCTGGTAGAAGGCATCGGCAATTTTCTGCTGCGCGTCGATGACCTCAGGGGAAAGGTAGGTGGCGCCGAACCCTTGGCGTTTTACCGTGGTTGCGACGACAGGCACGGGCAGGCCCAGCAAGGGCGCTACCTGTGCAGTGACTTCGTCGGGGTTGCGTCGTGACCATTCACCCGTCTTGCGCACTTCATCTATCAACGCGGCGATGACATCCGGGTGGGCTTGGGCATAAGGGCGGGTGGCCAGGTAGAACTGGTTATTGTCCACCAGGCCTGCGCCGTCACGCAGGGTACGGGCATTCAATTGCTGCTCAGCAGCGGCCTGGTAAGGGTCCCAGATTACCCAGGCGTCTACACTGCCGCGCTCGAAGGCCGCACGCGCATCGGCGGGGGGCAGGAAGACAGTCTGGATATCACCATACGCCAGGCCGGCGTCTTCAAGGGCGCGTACCAGCAGGTAATGCACATTGGAGCCTTTGTTCAACACCACGCGCTTGCCCTTGAGGGCCTTCACGCTGGTGATGGGTGAATCCTTGGGCACCAAGATGGCTTCGCTGGTGGGGGCCGGGGGTTCATGGGCGACATAGAGCAGGTCCGCCCCCGCCGCTTGGGCGAAGACCGGCGGCGTTTCGCCGGTCACGCCAAAATCGACCGAGCCGACGTTAAGCCCTTCCAGCAGTTGTGGGCCACCAGGGAACTCAGTCCATTGCACGGTTGTACCCTGGGGGGCTAAACGCTGTTCCAGCGTGCCTTTGGCTTTGAGCAGCACCAACGTGCCGTACTTTTGATAACCGATGCGCAGGGTATCGGCCTGGGCCTGGCTGAAGGCGCCAAAGGTAGTCGCGGCAAACAGAGCGACCAAACCTCGACGCAAGGTAAGTGGGCGCATGGCGCTCTCCTTCAAGTGTCGGGTATCCGGTGCCTGCTTCCCGTGGCCGGGTCAGAAGACGAGGGTTGAAGCGGGAGTAAAGCTACTGAGAAGGGAGCCTACAGGGATCTTTTTATATCTATAAATTATATTTAGTCATTTGCTTATAACTATTTTTTATTTTAAATGAAGGTTAGTCGCCTGGGCACTCACCTTACTCAAGATGCTTGGCCTTTCAGCCATCAACGCTCCAAAGCATCGTAGCCTTGAGAGTGTTCTGACTAACTACAGAAGGATGTGGATCTATAGCTCTTAATAAGCTTTTGAGCTTTTGTAGCACGGCAGCCAAATCAATCGCCTGCGGTCGTAATTTCGAATGCTTTTCTGGCTGCTCTATATGTAATACGATTCGCAGCATTGTGCATTGCAACAGCTTCTTGGCGACTTTACGCTCATCTGGATCAACAGCGTGGAGCCTTGCCGATACCAGCCCTGCCAAGGTATCCCTCACCTTGAAAGCGACTACATCAGCAAGTTCACTTGCACTTGTTTTACAATCAATTCGGTAATCTTTTATCTCAGTCAGTCAACCGGTCGAACCTTCTACGTAAACAATATCAACTGCCTTTGCACTACTAAAAGCGTTATTAAACCGTTTACGATAATGACTCCACTCGTCATATTTACTGGCCATCGCATCAGCTGGAAAGCGAAAGCTTAGGCGATCCTCTTTAATCACTTTCTCAATGACTGCCATATCAATCGCCCGCCCCTATAAAACGATCGGATTGTTTTAATTCCTCTTCAAGCAAAATGAGTGTTTGTAGGTCATCTATACTATCGCCCTGCTCTAGCTCTACTCCTTCCGAACCAGACTTTAGCGAAAAATAACGCTGCTTCATTGTTCTGAACTCTGGCTTAGCAGCTAACATTTCTAGCTCACGCAATAAAAACAGTGAATGACTAGCTATGAACACTTGGATGCCTTGCTGGCATAGGTCCATAATACAGGCAGCTATTAAACGGATTAGTTTTGGATTGAGGTTGGTTTCCGGCTCATCCCAGAACAGGTATCCCTGCTCTAACAAAGTTCCAGTACTGATCAGTCTTGCAAGCATCGCGATCTTTCGCAACCCCTCAGCCACCAATGGCATTTCCATCTTACCTTCACTTGGTATATGCAAGTAAAAACGCCCTGTTGCTGTATGTACTATTACCTTTCCGCCAATATGTTCTTCTAAAGGTCGTACTAGTTTAGCAACGACTGATTCTCGCTTTCCTTTGACTGCTGGCTTACCTAACAGTGAAACCGTATCACGCCAGCTCTCCTCAAACTCCAGATGATAGTTATCATACAAGGCTAGAAACCAAGGGCAGAGCGTGATCAGTTCGCGTGTCGGTAGAAAAACCGGAGATTGCTTGAGCTGCTTTGAAGGTAGCTTATCAATTTGAACGGTTTTGGTTGCCCTGGTAGCAAAGCTGATGGTCATATCCTGATCGGCAGTCTCCATGCTCAATGCTACTTGGCATTTGTCGTGCCCCTGACGCCTTTTGACTAACCGCCCAAGCGTTTCTGGACGAAACACGCCTATCAGTTTATCGGCACACGCCTTCTCTAGCTCACTCTTCGTTACTTCTGTGGTATCAGCTTGCACCTTAAGCAGCGAATAGAAAAGTTTTAGCAGTTGACTTTTGCCACAGCCGTTTTCACCAACCACTACATTTAATCCAGTTGCAAAATGTAACTCGGTGTTAGGCAGCGGTCCAAAATTTTGAATGCGGGCGCTTTTGAGCATCTTAGTTTTCCTGTAAATATTTTCTGAAAATGTCATGCAGGTGGGCAGCACTGCCCGCGCAAAGCCGCTTTAGGGGAGCCAGGTAGGAATGGACTGGATTCGGCCAGGTAACCACTAAAAAGCAAGCGGAAATTTGGACGACTGTCCTGCCTGTCCTAAAATGGACCTGCAACAGGGCTGCGTCCCGGATACCAATCTCAGCGCTGCTCAACCGAGCAACCTTTTTGACACTATCAAGCTATTCATCTTTGATAAAAACCGCCTTGGCATCTGTCACTAAATGCTGATCACCTATCAACCCGGACATAGTATGCCAAGGAAAATCTCTAAAGGTAGCGCGGCCTTCGTGCGTGCCATGGGTTAACACAGAAAATTTGAAACTAGCCATAATTGGCAACTATCAGCTAGCCCGAATCACACGTCGAAGGCGGACCAGCTTCCCGTTGGAATAACCTCGCGCTGGACTCTTGCCCCAGCTATAGGCTTCTAGGTTCTGTACGAAAAGGTTTGGAGCGAAGGTCAGGCCGGGCCTCGCAGGCAAGGCAAAAACCGGCCGGGCCGCGTAGGCGAGGAAGCGGACCGGGCTGGCGATCCACCGGGCTGGCGATCCAGTTTACTGATCGTAAATGAGCATTCCGAGCCTGACTGGCCGTGCCGGTTTCAACGCAGCATCACCAAGTGCCAGACCCTTTCGTACAGAGCACAAGACCGATACATACAATTCACCAGATACACCACCGGTCGGATGAGCGCTGCCTACCCTTCAGAAAACCACTGTTACGAACGACACAGTAAAAATTTGTCACAATTTAAGGGGATCATGGCTGTTCATCCCTGGCCTGGAGCCTGCCCATGTCCACTCACTCGTTAGAGACCGGTGCACGTCCTGCCGGCCCGGTGCTTGATCGCCGTGCAAGCCCTTGGGTCAAAGGGGTGTTCTACCTGATATTGGGCGTGGGTGTGGCCTACATGTTCTGGAGCCTGGGCCGCGACCTGGACACGAGCAATGCCTCTACTGCCACCTGGGCACCGTACATTTTGCTGGGGGTGGCGCTGATTACGGCGCTGGCATTCGAGTTCGTTAACGGTTTCCACGACACCGCTAATGCCGTGGCCACCGTGATCTACACACACTCACTCCCGGCGCACGCGGCAGTCATGTGGTCCGGGTGTTTCAACTTCATTGGCGTACTGAGCTCAAGTGGCGCCGTGGCTTATGGAATCATCGCCCTGCTTCCAGCAGACTTGATCTTGCAAGTCGGGTCTTCCGCAGGGTTTGCAATGATCTTCGCGTTGCTGCTAGCAGCGATCATCTGGAACCTGGGCACGTGGTGGCTGGGGTTGCCTGCGTCCTCTTCCCATACCCTGATTGGTTCGATCATCGGCGTAGGCGTTGCCAATGCCTGGATGGCAGGGCGAGATGGCACCTCCGGGGTGGATTGGGGCCAGGCTGCGAAGGTGGGCTATGCCCTGCTGCTGTCGCCGCTCATAGGGTTCGCCTGCGCGGGTGCGTTGATGTTGCTGCTGCGCAAACTGGTCAAGAACCGTGACCTGTATCAAGCACCTGAAGGTTCGGCGCCTCCGCCGTTCTGGATTCGCGGGTTACTGATCATGACCTGTACCGGCGTCTCGTTCGCCCATGGCTCCAATGACGGGCAAAAGGGCATGGGGCTGATCATGTTGATCCTCATCGGTACCTTGCCCATGGCCTATGCGCTAAACCGCGCCATTCCAGAGCCTGAAACCCAACGGTTTGCAGCGCTGGCCGCCGTGACTCAGCAAGCCCTGGTTCGCGCGGAACCTCAGCCTCTGACCGAGGAGCCACGCAAGCGCCTGGAAAACTTCTTGCTTGACCACAAGGCCTCGACCTCGCTCGTGCCGGCCCTGGCGGCCGTTACCGGTAGCATCGGCGATCAGGTGCGCACCTATGGCTCGCTGGACCGCGTCCCCCCTAAAGCCAGCTCTAACGTGCGTAACGACATGTACCTGGCCTCTGAAGCCATGCGTGTGATGGAAAAGGAGAAGATCGGCACCTTCGACGCCGACACTAAAGACAAACTCAAAGCGTTCCAGGCATACATCGGTGAAGCGACGCGCTTCATTCCACCGTGGGTGAAGGTTGCGGTTGCCATTGCCTTGGGTCTCGGCACCCTGGTGGGGTGGAAGCGCATCGTGGTCACTGTCGGCGAGCGCATCGGTAAAACCCACCTGACTTACGCCCAGGGCGCCAGCGCAGAAACCGTGGCCATGCTCACAATCGCTGCTGCTGACATGTACGGGCTGCCCGTGTCCACCACTCACGTGCTGTCATCCGGGGTAGCTGGCACCATGGCCGCCAACGGCTCTGGCCTACAGATGCGTACCGTACGCAATCTGGTTCTGGCCTGGGTGCTTACGCTGCCTGCTGCCATTGGGTTGTCGGCCGGCTTGTATTGGCTGTTCAGGCAGTTCGTATAGCGTATAGCCCTATAAAAAATGCCCAGGCGCTACCGCATACCTGGGCACTTGTCTTAACCGTGTGAAGGTTAGCGGTTGGGCTGTGGCGTCATGCGCAGGTACGGCTTGACGGCCCGGTAGCCTTTGGGGAAGCGCTCAGCGAGCTCCGCTTCGTCCTTCAAGGACGGCACGATCACTACCTCGTCACCGTCTTGCCAGTTGCCCGGTGTGGCGACCTTGTGGCTGTCAGTGAGCTGCAACGAGTCGATCACCCGCAGGATTTCATTGAAGTTGCGCCCGGTACTGGCGGGATAGGTGATGGTCAAACGCACCTTTTTGTTCGGGTCGATCACGAACAGCGAACGCACCGTCAGGGTGTCGTTGGCATTGGGGTGGATAAGGTCATAGAGGTCAGACACCTTGCGGTCGGCGTCCGCCAGGATAGGGAAGTTAACCTGTGTGTTCTGCGTTTCGTTGATGTCGTCGATCCACTTCATGTGCGAGTCAACCGGATCGACAGACAGCGCAATGGCCTTCACGCCGCGCTTTTCAAACTCATCCTTAAGTTTGGCGGTCAGGCCCAGTTCGGTGGTGCAGACCGGTGTGAAATCGGCCGGGTGAGAAAACAACACACCCCAGCTAGTGCCTAGCCATTCGTGGAAGCGAATGCGGCCAAGGCTTGAATCCTGTTCGAAATCGGGTGCGATGTCGCCAAGCTTGAGGCTCATGTTGTCAGCTCCTGTGGAGGTCTCTATGCGCCGATGGTGCATGGGAAACAGTAGGCGCGAAAAGAATTAAACGTGATGGGGTTATAACCACCCACTCCGCCCGCTCACGCGCATGCATAAGCGTCGAGGGCTTAGGTGGTGGTCATTAGAGCACGTTCAGCGCTGCCCTATCCCTTCTTGGACAGACCAACTCGCCATCCCCAAGCGCCATAAGCTAGTAACCAAATAGTATTTATATTTGGATTTTTTATAACGATAACCTAGGTGCCACTGGTTCATTACTCCAAGGCACTCCGATGGCATACCTTCCTTTACGCCGATTGTTACCTAGCGCCTTCGCACTCACCGCCGCTACCCTGACACACGCTTCGGACCTTACCGTTGGCTACCAAACCGGGATTGACCCCAGCAAAGTGCCGCAAGCCGACGGCACCTACGAACAGGCCATCGGGGCGCCTATCGCCTGGCGTCGTTTCAACAGTGGCCCGGAAGTGGTCACTGCCATGGCCTCGGGAGATGTGCAGATCGGTAACTTAGGCTCAAGCCCTTTAGCCGCGGCGGCCTCGCGTAAATTGCCCATTGTGGCGTTTATTGTTTCGGCGCAAATCAAATCGGCTGAGCAATTGGTAGTGCGTAACGGTAGCGGCATCAGCACACCCGAAGACCTGATAGGCAAGACCATTGCTACACCGTTCGTATCGACCTCTCATTACAGTTTGTTGGGGGCACTCAAACATTGGGGGCTGGATACGAAACAGGTTCATGTAGTGAACCTGCAGCCTTTAGAAATCGCCGCAGCCTGGAGGCGGGGGGACATTGACGGCGCCTTCGTGTGGTCGCCAGCGCTGGGCGAAATTCGCAAAAGCGGCACCGTTTTGACCGACGCGGCCCAAGTAGGTCAATGGGGGGCGCCTACCTTCGAAGTGTGGGTCGCCCGCAAGGACTATGCCGAACAGCACCCTGAAGTGATCGCAACATTTGCCCGGGTAACCCTGGATGCCTATGCCGACTACGCCGCGCACAAGGACAGCTGGACCGCACGCTCGGCACCTGTGCAAAAGATCGCCAAATTGACCGGGGCCAACGCCAGCGATGTGCCTGAATTGCTGGCGGGCTCTACCTTCCCCGATGCCCAAGCGCAGGCCTCGTCGCAACTGCTCGAAGGCGGCACCGCGAAAGCGATCAGCGAAACTGCAGCGTCTCAAGGCCCAAGGCAAGGTTGAAGCGGTACTGACTGATTACACCTCTTATGTCAGTGCCGCCTACCTGAAGTAAATGCCTCACAGGAGCACAGCGCCCCATGGCAGACCTAGAACTCGACTGCGTCAGTGCCCAGTATCCAGGCGCGGCACTGCCAGTATTGCAGGACATCTCGCTGCGCCTTGGCGCCAACCAGTTAACCGTAGCGCTAGGGCCCTCCGGCAGTGGCAAAACCTCTCTGCTCAACCTGATCGCAGGTTTCGTGCCGCCCAGTGCTGGCACCCTTCGGCTCAACGGTATTCCCATCCGCGGGCCTGGCGCCGACCGGGGCGTGGTGTTTCAGGACGATGTGCTATTGCCTTGGCAGAACGTGCTGCAAAACGTCGCATTTGGCCTTGAGCTGGCAGGTGCTGCCCGGCCCGCGCGCGAGGCTCGTGCCCGTGAGCTGTTAACCCTGGTAGGCCTTAAACCATTGGAAGAGCGCCGGGTATGGGAACTCTCAGGCGGGCAGAAGCAGCGGGTAGGGTTAGCCCGAGCCTTGGCGGCGGACCCTCAAGTGTTATTGATGGATGAGCCCTTCGGTGCCCTGGACGCCTTCACCCGCGAGCAGATGCAGCAATTGTTGCTGACTGTCTGGCGACGCACAGCCAAACCGGTATTCATGATCACCCACGACATCGAAGAAGCCGTGTTTCTGGCTACCGAGCTGGTATTACTAGCGCCTAACCCTGGCCGGATCGTCGAACGTTTGCCCTTGGCCTTTGGCCGCCGCTTCGCCGATGGCGAGCCTGCACGGGCGATCAAGTCCGATCCGCTGTTCATTGCAACCCGCGAGCATGTGCTAGCCCAAGTCTTTTCTCAGATGAACAGCACCCAGGAGGCTGTATGAGCAGTACCGAATTAGCCTTTCAAGCGGCTAACCGCCCAGCCTCCCCTGCACCTTTGCGTTGGCGCTTGAGCACTCGAGCGATCAGTGCGTTGACCGGGGCCAGCCTGCTGCTGGCATGGTGGGGCGCTACACATGCAGACTGGATCGACCCGCTGTTCTTGCCAGCGCCGGCTGCGGTGGCCGAGAAAGGCTGGTTGTTGGCGACCACGGGGTATATGGATGCAACGCTGTGGCAGCACCTGGGTGCCAGTCTGCAGCGCATCGGTATGGCCTTGGCGTTGGCGATCATTACCGCCATTCCATTGGGTATCGCCATCGGCCGCAACCGTATCGCACGCGGCATCCTTGACCCATTGATCGAGTTTTACCGGCCTATCCCGCCCTTGGCGTATTTGCCGCTAATCGTGATCTGGTGTGGCATCGGCGAATTTTCCAAGGTGCTGCTCATTTACCTGGCGATTTTCGCACCTATCGCCATCGCCACAGCCACCGGCGTACGAACCGTGGACCCGGCCCGGTTGCGCGCCGCGCAGTGCCTGGGGGCCAGCCGCGCGCAGCTAGTACGTCACGTTATAGTCCCCAGCGCTTTGCCCGACATTCTCACAGGCGTGCGCATTGGCCTGGGCGTGGGCTGGTCTACCTTGGTCGCCGCCGAACTGATTGCCGCCACCAGTGGCCTTGGCTTTATGGTGCAGTCCGCAGCGCAGTTTCTGGTCACTGATGTCGTAATACTGGGCATTTTAATCATCGCGGTCGTAGCCTTCGCGCTAGAGCTAGGGCTACGCCTGTTGCAGCGGCGACTGGTGCCCTGGCACGGCCAGAGCCACTGAACACCTTACTTATGCGCCAACCGAGCACTTTGCCATGACCCTTGCCATTACGCCCCTCAACCCAACCATCGGCGCGTGCATAGAGGGCATAGACCTTGCCAGCCCGCTTACCTCGTCGCTGCAACAGGCACTTGAACACGCGTTACTAACGCACCAGGTGCTGTTTTTCCGTGAACAGCCGCTTACGCCCCAGCAACAGGCGAGGCTGGCCCTTACGTTCGGCGAACTGCATGTACACCCTATTTACCCCAATGTGCCCGAACAACCGGAAGTGCTGGTGCTGGACACTGCAGTCACCGATGTGCGCGACAACGCCACCTGGCACACGGATGTCACCTTCCTGTCAGCCCCAGCCATGGGTGCCGTGCTGGCGGCCAAGCAGGTACCCGCCTATGGCGGCGATACCCTCTGGGCCAGTGGCATCGCGGCCTTCGAAGGGCTGTCAGCCCCTTTGCGTGAAATGCTCAAAGGGCTGACCGCCACCCATGACTTCACCAAGTCCTTCCCATTGTCGCGCTTTGGCACCACCGCCGAAGCACTCGCACGCTGGGAGGACACGCGGCGCCGGCATCCACCCGTGAGCCACCCAGTCATTCGTACCCACCCGCGCAGTGGCCGCCAAGCGCTGTTCGTGAACGAAGGATTCACCACCCGAATCAACGAACTGAACGAACAAGAGAGCGCTGCGTTATTGCCCATGCTCTTCGCTCACGTTACCCGACCGGAATTCACGGTGCGCTGGCACTGGCAGGTGAATGACGTGGCTTTTTGGGACAATCGGGTCACCCAGCACTACGCGGTGGACGATTATCGACCCGCGCGTCGGGTGATGCATCGCGCCACCATCCTGGGCGACATGCCACATTGAATACACAGCGAAGGTATACCAGTATGTAGCGGTCCTCGCCCTGGAGCCTGTTGATGAGCTACCGCTGCCTTGCAGGTGTCGCCTTGCTGCTCTGGTCTTTGACCAGCGTTGCACAGTCGCTTCAAACAGCCCGCGTCTCCCCGGACTACGCCCTTGCTATGTTTGCCAACCATTCGGTGCAACAAACGGCCGCGCCAGACCCTGGCATCACCCGTGCGGTAGTCATCGTGCATGGGGTACGCCGTAATGCCCAGACGTACTACGCAACCGGCGAACAGCTATTGACGGCTGCCCAGTGGGCCACCGCGAACACCCTATTGTTGGCGCCAGGCTTTTTCACCGCACGGGACCAGCCGGAGGCTACCGACACTCCCCTATGGAACAGCCGCTGGATGCAAGGCCGCCCTTCCATACAAGGGCAGGTCGGTATCACGCCCATCAGGGCGCTGGATGATTTACTTGCATGGCTAAGCGATGGCGTACGTTACCCCGCGCTCAAGCAAATCGTGCTGATCGGGCATTCGGCCGGTGGCCAATTGGTGCAGCGCCATGCGGTATTGAGCGCAGCCGGGCAACGTCTCGCCGCCCAGGGCATCACTGTGCGTTATGTGATTTCAAGCCCTTCGAGCTACCTGTACTTCGATGATCGCCGCCCGGCAGGGGCTGGTTTCGATGAAGAGGCCGTTGCCCATTGCCCTGAAGTCAATCACTACCGCTACGGGCTGGAAGGGTTGCCGAGCTACCTGGCAGCGCAACATCCTGATGCGCACACGTTATTTAACCGCTACGCCAGCACCCGTATTACCTACCTGGTAGGCGAGCAGGACAACGACCCGAATCACCGTTTGCTGGATAACAGCTGTGCCGCCCAAGCCCAAGGCCCCAATCGCCTGGCGCGGCAACGCTACTACCTGGCCTACGAGCAATTGCTTGGACGGGAATGGCGCGTACCTATCAAACATGAGCAGGCCTTGGTGCCTGGCGCGGGGCATAGCGCCAACGCTATCTATACATCGCCGATGGTGGTTAAGCTGCTCGCGGCGCCCCCCTCGGCCCCCTCATCAAAATAGGCCAGGGTCAGCCCAGGTCATTCTTTTGTTCAAGGAGCACACAATGGTAAACCGCGCTCAGAAAGTTGCCCTCATCACCGGTGCCTCCCGTGGCATCGGCGCTACGCTGGCGTTGCGCATGGTCGACGATGGCTTTGCGGTGGTAGTGAATTACGCTCACAGCGCCAGCGAAGCCGATGCCTTGGTGCAGCGCATCATCGATGAGGGTGGCCGGGCCGTTGCGATCCAGGCCAATGTGGCCAATAGCGAAGAGGTGCGCCGGTTGTTCGATGAGGCAGAGGCTGCCTTGGGCCGCATAGACATACTGGTGAATAACGCCGGGGTGCTGAAAATGGTGCCTTTGGCTGACAGCACCGATGAACTGTACGAGCAGACCTTCAACATCAATACCCGCGGCACTTTCAATACCTTGCGCGAAGCGGCCACACGGCTGAAGGATAACGGGCGGATCGTGAACTTCTCCAGCAGCACCGTAGGCATGAACCTGCCTAATTACTCCCTGTACATCGCCAGCAAGGCTGCCGTGGAATCCTTGACCAAAGTGTTTGCTCAGGAGCTACGCGGGCGTGGCATCACGGTCAATGCCGTGGCGCCGGGGCCGGTGGCCACCGACCTGTTCTTCGAGGGCAAATCCGAAGAGCAAATCCAGCAACTGGCCAAGCGTCCGCCGTTGGAGCGCCTGGGCGAGCCCCACGATATCGCAGGCCTCGTGGCGTTTCTGGTAGGGCCGGAAGGCGGCTGGATCAACGGCCAGGTCGTGCGGGCAAATGGCGGGATCGTTTGATCGTCAACGCCCCGCGCCGTTGACCTCGGGCAGCCTTGCACGCGAGGCTGCCCACAGGTGCTAGCGCACCAAGTGCAGGAACTGCATGTGCCGTTCGTACTGGTCCAGCACGTCGGTGATGATCTGGTCTTTGTGGTAGCCCACCAGGTCGTAGTCCTGACTGCCTTCGGCCAGGTGCACCTCGGCCCGGTAATAGCGACGGTTTTTCAGCTCCCTATTACCCATGCTGCATCGGGCAAACGACGGTGTGAAATACCCCCTCATGCGTACCTGATACACGAACGGCCGCTCTTCACCGTGGGTGACGATCAGGCTTTCGGCGCCATGACCGGTGTCTTCTTCCACGCGCGCATTCAGGCCTTTGCCCACGAACTCAGCGCAGACGTCCTGCAAGGCGGGGCGCACCGAACCCTCCATGAAGCGGTACACCTCGTCCCTCGAGGGGAAATGCACCGCCTGGCTCAAGCGTTGCCGCCACCCACCACGGCCTTTGCCACGGCCCGCCAGGGTGGTAGGCGCCAGGGAATGCAACTGGGCGATCTTGCGCTGGGATTCTAAATAAAACGCTTTGTGCAGCCCCCACATCATCAGCAACAGGATCAGCGAGAACGGCAAAGAGGTCAGCACCACCGCCGACTTGAGCGAATCGATACTCCCTGCGAACAATAGCCCACCGGTAACCAGTGCCGTGGCACCGCCCCAGAATACGCGCAGCCATTTGGGGCCATCTTCGTCGGGCCCGCCGCCCTTGGCGGATAACGTGGACAGCACTACGGTGCCGGAGTCGGCGGAAGTTACAAAAAACACAAAGCTTACGAAGACCGTCACGCCGATCACCGTGCGGCTCCAAGGGTAGTGTTGCAGCATCAGGTACAGGGTTTGCGAAGGGTCCGCCAGCGCGGAAGCTGCCAGGTTCAGCACGCCATGCAGCTGCAAGTCCAGCGCACTGTTGGCGAAGATAGACATCCAGGCCAGGGTAAAGCCCAGGGGAATGAACAGCACACCAAAGACGAATTCGCGGATGGTACGCCCGCGGGAAATCCGCGCGATGAACAGACCCACGAAGGGCGACCATGCAATCCACCAGGCCCAATAGAAGACAGTCCAGTCACCCAGCCAGCTACCCGAATCACCATAGGCATACAGGTCGAAGCTCTTGCCCGTGACGACTGACAGGTAATCGCCAATATTCTGCACCAGCGTATTCAGTAAGTGTTGAGTCGGCCCTGCAAACAGCACGAACAACAACAGCCCACACGCCAGCAGCATGTTCAGGTCAGACATGACGCGCACGCCTTTGTCCACGCCCGACACCGCCACGACAATAGCCGCGCCCATCATCAACACGATCAACCCCAACTGCACCCATTGGTTGTGGGGTACGCCAAACAGCTGATCCAGCCCGGCATTCAGGTGAAGCACGCCAAACCCCATGTCGGCGCCCAACCCAAACACGGTGGCAATGATGCCAAAGCCGTCCACGGCATAACCGATGGGGCCGTTGATACGCTTGCCGATCAGCGGGTACAACGCCGAGCGCAGGGCCAGGGGGAGGTTGTGCCGGTAGGCAAAATACGCCAGCGCCATGCCGACGAATGCAAATACCCCCCAGCCGTGGAGCCCCCAATGCAAGAACAGCAACTGCATAGCCTGACGTGCCGACGCTGCAGTCCCTCCTTCGCCTTGGGGCGGTTGGGCAAAGTGCGTCAACGGCTCTGACACACAGAAGAAGAACAGCGTGATGCTGATGCCTGCAGCGAACAACATGCCGGCCCATGACAGGTAGCTGAACTCCGGTTCGTCATGGTCGGCCCCCAGTTTTATGCGGCCATAGCCAGACAGCGCCGTGACTACGACGAACACTAGGTACAGGGTCATAGCCAGCAGGTAATACCAACCTACGGTATTCGCGGCCCAGCCTTGGGCGGCAGTGAGCCAGGCCCCCGCTTGAAGAGGGAACCCCAGCACAACGACGGCGAACAAGAGGATGAAGCCAGCGGCAAAGTAAAACACTGGCGGGTTCATGCGAACAGATGAGGTAGGGCTACTAACAGGCAGAAGGGCCTCCTGATGAAACGTTTAAGTTGAACGATCGTTCAATTTAAACATGATTATCTAGAGAGGCCAAACTGGCAGTGCGCAGGCTGCCTTTACCGCGCGCTGCCTTCATCCTGCTGCAGGTTCGCCTGGGTCAGGTTACTGCCCGGTGGCACACTGCGCGTCAGCCATACGTTACCGCCGATGGTAGAGCCTTTGCCGATGGTGATACGGCCAAGGATCGTAGCCCCTGCGTAGATCACGACGTCATCTTCGACGATGGGGTGGCGCGGCAGGCCTTTTTGCAAGGTGCCGTCTTCGGCGGCAGGGAATCGTTTCGCGCCGAGGGTCACGGCCTGGTAAATACGCACCCGCTCACCAATAATCGCGGTTTCGCCAATCACCACGCCCGTGCCGTGGTCGATGAAGAAACTCGAGCCGATACGGGCGCCGGGGTGAATATCGATGCCGGTACTGGAATGCGCAAGTTCCGACGCGATGCGTGCCAGTAGCGGCAAGCCCGCCTGATACAAGTGGTGCGCCAGGCGGTGATGGATCACGGCGGTCACGCCGGGATAGCACAGCAGCACCTCATCAACGCTGCGGGCCGCCGGGTCGCCCTGGTAGGCCGCCAAGACATCGGAGTCCAGCATGCGGCGCAAGGCGGGTAACGCGCTGGCAAAGCCTTGGATCAGGCTAAGGGCCGTGGCGTCGAGCTGTTCAGTGTTGCAGGGGCCATGGCGACCGGCATAGCGCAATTCGAGCCTGGCTTGTGCGAGAAGCCCATTGAGTGCCGCGTCCAGGGTGTGGCCTACATAGAAGTCTTCGCTCTCTTCACGCAGGTCGACCGGCCCCAGGCGCATGGGAAACATTGCCCCACACAGTTGCTCGAGGATGTTGGCCATGGCCTCGCGCGACGGCAATTCGCGCCCGCCGTTAGACCCACAACTGCGGCCGTTCTGCCGCCGCCATTGCTCCCGGGCGCCGCGTAGATCGGCGACTATATCGTTGAGCTGCCAATGGCCGCTGACCCTGCCCCACCCTTGCCCACTCTCCATCACCGTACTGTCTCCTGTGTTAAGGACGTGCGCATGGCGCCTCTCCGGCGCCCACTCTACGGGAAATCCCTCTATTGAAAAAATAACCCTTTTCGCAGTCGAGCTTACCGTCAGGCATATGCACCTCAATGCAGACGACAAGGCGGTGAACGTATTGCTTGGGCGGTGTGCCATGCCTATGATCGCGGACTGGCCATTTACCGGACGCCCCATGATCAACGAGCAGCTTTCACGTTTTCCCCGTCTAGACCTGATGCCGGCCGCCACTCCGCTAGAAAAGCTCAACCGGCTCTCTTCCTGGTTGAACCGTAACATCTATATCAAGCGCGATGACCTCACGCCACTGGCGCTGGGCGGTAACAAGCTGCGCAAGCTCGAGTACCTGGCTGCCGATGCCTTGGCCAAAGGCGCGGATACCCTGGTGACCGCTGGAGCGATCCAGAGCAATCACGTACGCCAGACTGCCGCGCTGGCTGCACAGTTAGGGTTGTCCTGCTTTGCCCTGTTGGAAAACCCCACCGGCACCACGCACCCCGACTACCTAAGCAATGGCAACCGCCTGCTGCTGGAGCTGTTCGATGCACGGGTGGAGCTGGTAGAAAACCTGGATAACGCTCAAGCCTCGCTCGAAGCTCTGGCGGCGCGGCTGGAAACGGCCGGCAAACATCCCTATATCGTGCCTATTGGCGGCTCTAGCCCGGTGGGAACGCTTGGCTATGTGAGGGCCGGGTTGGAGCTGGCCGAGCAGATCGAAGCCAGCGGCGTGACCTTTGCCGCCGTGGTACTGGCCAGCGGGAGCGCCGGCACTCATGCAGGGTTGGCCCTGGCCTTGAGCGAGCGGCTGCCTACGCTACCGGTGATAGGTATTACGGTGTCGCGCGACGAAGACCAGCAGCGGCCGAAGGTACAAGCCTTGGCTGAAGCCACGGCCGAGTTGCTTGGCGTGCCGCTGCCCGACGCGTTCAAAGTGCGCCTGTGGGACGAATATTACGCGCCGCGTTATGGCGAACCGAACGCAGGCGGCCTGGCCGCTATCAAACTCCTGGCGGCCCAGGAAGGCATCCTGCTAGACCCGGTGTACACGGCCAAGGCCATGGCCGGATTACTCGATGGTGTAGGCCGTGAGCGTTTCGAAGACGGCCCGATTCTGTTTTTGCACACCGGAGGCGCACCTGCGCTGTTCGCCTATACCGATGCCTGGTCTGTGTGACCGGCTCTTAGAAAGGATCATTCCATGCGTTTGAATGCATTGCGTCACTTGGCCTTTACCGCCCTTGCCCTTACCGCTGCCTTTGCCGCCAACACCCAGGCCGGCGAGCAGCTCCAACAGATCAAAGACCGCGGCGTTATCAAGGTAGGCCTTGAAGGCACTTACCCGCCCTTCAGCTACGTGGACGACAAAGGCAAGCTGACCGGCTTCGAAGTGGAGCTGTCGCAAGCCTTGGCCAAGCAGATGGGTGTCAAAGCCGATATCCAGCCCACCAAGTGGGACGGGATCCTGGCTGCACTGGAATCCAAGCGCCTGGACGTGGTCGTAAACCAGGTCACCATTTCCGGTGAGCGCGAGCAGAAGTACGACTTCTCTGTGCCTTACACCATTTCGGGTATCCAGGCCCTTACCCGTAAGGCTGATGCGGCGACCATCAAAAATCCTGCAGACCTGGCAGATAAAAAAGTGGGCGTAGGCTTGGGTACCAACTACGAACAGTGGGTGAAAGCCAATGTGCCGAAAGCCGACGTGCGTACCTATGAAGATGACCCCACCAAATTCCAGGACCTGATGAACAACCGCATCGACGCCATCCTGGTAGACCGCCTCGCGGCCCTGGATACCATCAAGACAACCGGCGACCAGCTGGCAGTGGCTGGCGATGCCTTCTCGCGCCAGGAGTCCGGCATCGCCCTGCGCAAGGGTGAGCCCGAGCTGCTCAAGGCCATCGATGACGCCCTGGCTGCACTGCGCGCCGACGGCAGTCTGGCCGCGCTGTCGAAGAAGTGGTTTGGCGCTGACGTTACCCAATGAACCAAGACAGCCTGCGCATCGCCCTGGAATCGCTTCCTTTCCTGCTCCAGGGCGCCTGGTTCACTGTAGTACTCAGCCTGGGGGGCATGTTCTTCGGCTTACTGCTGGGGTTCGCCCTGGCGCTGATGAGGCTCTCGCGCCTGGCGCCGGTCCGGGGCATAGCCCGCGTTTACGTGTCCTTTTTCAGAGGCACGCCGCTGCTGGTGCAGTTGTTTCTGATCTATTACGGGCTCCCCTCCGTAGGGCTTGAACTGAGCCCGTTGGCCGCAGCCTTGATCGGCTTCTCGCTGAACATGGCGGCCTATGCGTGTGAAATCCTAAGGGCGGCTATTAGCTCCATCGACCGAGGGCAGTGGGAAGCCGCGGCCAGCATCGGCATGACCCGAGCGCAAACCTTGCGCCGGACCATCCTGCCTCAAGCGGCACGCACCGCTTTGCCGCCGCTGGGTAATAGCTTTATCTCGCTGGTCAAGGACACGGCCCTGGCTGCCACGATCCAGGTACCCGAGTTGTTCCGCCAGGCACAATTGGTCACAGCACGCACCTTCGAGATCTTTGCCATGTACCTGAGTGCTGCACTGATTTATTGGGTACTGGCCAGCATCCTTGCGTATTTCCAGAATCGTCTGGAACAGCGTGCCAACCGCCACGACCTGGAGCATTGAGCAATGATTGTGGTAGAGCACCTGACAAAACGATTCAACGATACGGTCGTGCTGGACAGCATCGACTTGACGGTGGCCGAGGGCGAGGTAGTCGCTATTATCGGCCCTAGTGGCTCAGGCAAAACCACTTTCCTGCGCTGTCTGAACCTGCTGGAAACGCCGTCTGCAGGGCGCATTCAAGTAGGTGCGGTACGCATTGACACCGACCAGCCCATCGCCCGGCAGCAGGCCGACGTACGCCAACTGCGCCAGCAGGTAGGGTTCGTGTTCCAGAACTTCAACCTCTTCCCCCACCGGACGGCCCTTGAAAACGTGATCGAAGGCCCCGTGGTGGTGAAGAAGATGCCCCTGGCCCAAGCCCAGGCGCTTGGGAGAGCGCTGTTGGCCAAGGTAGGCCTTACAGGTAAGGAAGACGCCTACCCTCGCCGGCTATCAGGCGGCCAGCAGCAACGTGTGGCCATTGCTCGCGCCCTGGCGATGCAGCCTCAGGTGATCCTGTTCGATGAGCCTACGTCTGCGCTCGACCCTGAGCTGGTGGGCGAGGTATTGGCCACCATTCGCGGCCTGGCCGAAGAAAAACGCACCATGGTAATCGTCACCCACGAAATGAGCTTTGCAAGGGATGTGGCCAACCGTGTGATTTTCTTCGATCAGGGCCACATCGTAGAGCAAGGCGACCCCAAGCTGATGTTCGCTTCGCCCCAGCAGGAACGTACTCGGCAGTTTTTGGGGAAATTTCTGGGGTAACGCGGATCAGCCTAATCGCGGCCCGTGCGGCTGGGTTCGACCCTGCTGAGGCAGGTCGCTTTTTCACGAACTAACGTGAAGCCAGCGCCTACTGGTTCGGGCTGCGATGCCTATGTCACCTGCCTCTTGATAAGCGCTGTGTTTCTTGTAGGAAACAACCGTAGCGGCATGCCATTCTGGCCAGGCAAATGCGCAATTTAACGTACTAGCGCATTCACACTTATTTATAAATTCGCACACCCCTAATAATTGCGCAAAAAATTACTTACCACTGCGCAAATTATTGCGCACTTTGAAAAGCGGTAATTTGGTCAACTTGCAGGAATCCAGGAAAACCCCCATTAAACTTAAGTCGCTTTAAAAGCTTTATTTAATTTAACGCACTAATTGTTTATTCTTTACCGTCTGCGGCATTAAGGCTGCTTGACTCACCTGACTCTACTGGCCAGAACTCCGATAGTGGCTTTATGGAATAGAGGAATATTGCTGCCACACGGTGGTAGCCATTCAACTGCGCGCTAAAGCACCGTTTAAGCACCTAGGCAAAGGCCTGCCTGTGCAACGAACTGACCAAGGAGGTCCAATGGACGACCCTGAATACCGCGCCCAACTGCACCGGGCCAGGCGCAACCAAGCCTTCAGCAACGCCCCCTTCGGCATGGGCCTGTGCCCACTTCAATCGGCGGAGGTGGCGATTTTCCCGGTGCGCTATGCTTTGGACGAAGCCCCCAGCCAGCCCGGCAGCCCACAGGGCCCGCACCCGCTGCCTAAAGGCTGGGCAAGCCACCTGCCAGCGCTGGTCACCCGCAGTTACACCCTGCGCCAACTGCGTGACGGCTGGCTGTACGTGTGGAACAGCACCGACGAGACTTTCCACGAATACGAGGTGACGGGCCACCAGTTCACCCGCCACGAATGGACCGACGCCCAGCTCAACCAGGACGTGCGCCACAACCCCGGCGAGCCCTTGCCCTACGTGCTGTACCCCCGCCGCAGCCAGCTGCGCATGGCCTACTCGCCGGTGCAGTGGACCTGGCGTCTGTGCGAGCGCTTTCGCCAGCACCCCGAGCAGGCGCACTGGACCAGACGCCTGAGCCTGCCCCAGTTCTGCACCGAGGCCAGCGTGCCGCACGGCGCGATGATTACCGAGCTGAGCCGGTGCGTGGCGGACATCTTCGCCTTCGGCGAAACACCACCCTTTTTCACCAGCACCCTGCTGCCTACAGGGCCCACCGCGCCGGATGGGCCGTTCAAGGCGGGGTTCGAGGAGTGCTGGGTTCGCGGCGGCGTACCCGACCAGGACACCGCCCTGTTCGTGGCCCTGGACGACCCCCTGGCCCTGATCGATGACCTGACCATGAGCCTGAGTGGCCGGGTGCAGGAGGTGCAGCAATTCCAGAACGAGCACCAGTACCGGATGCAGAGCGCCGCGGTGGTGGAGCGCTTGTGCGGCGGCGACACCGAGGCGCTCATCCCCGCCGAGCTTAAGGGCCGCACTCAGCAACAAGCCTACACCGACGACCTGTATGCGCTATTCCAGGCCTATGACGCGGTGCATGCACGCAACAGCCTGACCGAGCCCGGCGTACAGAGCCTGTCGCTCGCCGATGCAGGCTACCTGAAAGCCGCAGACGACGCGTTCATCGCCACATGGGGCCGCTTGCCCGACCGCCGCCTATGGCAAGAGCACCTGCAACGGTGGGACGCCCGGCGTACCTGGAGAGAGGACGTGCGCCTCGACGACGCGCGCCACTACCTTGACCGCAACAGCACCCTGATGGAGCGCCTGCATGCGCATTGTGAGCGCAGCAGGGAAGACCTCACCGCCTGGCTCCAGGCGCTGCCTCCTCACGCTGAGGCCGTGTTCCACGACCCCTGCAACGCCACCCAGGCCGCAGCGTTGATGGGCACGGCCCACGCCGTCTGCCAAACCCTCAGCGGCGTGACGGGTGGTCAACAGTGGCTGACCGACCAAGCCCGGCAGCCGACCACGCTGTTTGCCCTGGCGCGGTTCAACTTCACCCCCGAGCTTGCCGAGCTGCTCACTACCGTGGCGCATCGCTTTAGCACCACGGGCAGCCTGGACGGTAAAGGCCACGGCGATGGCAGCACCCCGGGCCTGGCCATCGGCAACCCAGGGGACGTAACCAACGTGGGCACGCGGGTAAATGAACTCAACGCCGTGTTCGACCTGGTGGTGCTGCGCGACAGCCCGCCCTATCAAGCCGCCAGCAAGGTCACCCAACGCAGCCTCAGCACCCTGCTGGAGGTGGCCAACGGCCTGGCGAAAACCGCCTGGCATGGGTTGGTCAGCCTCTATGTGGGTACCCTGACTGCCGAGACCGCACTGATACAGGCGGTCACCCACGCCCTGATCTCCAAGGAGCTGTCCAGCGGTACTCAGCTGATCTTCAATGGTAATTACGCAGGCGAATTCCAAGCGTGGCTGCTTGAGCTCAGGGGCCTGCAACACCAGGTCAACGACCTTAACGCGCTGCTGCAGCGGCCCGCCCCGGCCCACGACCACCACGCCGCGCGCATCCGGCTGTTCCGGTTGAACGAGCGCCTCAATACCCTTTTCCTGCAGCGCCCGCTTCAGGTCACCGCCAAGGTCACCGGTCACACTCAGGTGAATGCATCGATAACAGACCTCAACGGCTGGTTGAGCGACATGGGCCAGGCCGAAGCGCGCGCTCAGGTAAAGGGTGCGGACCGCGTCTCGCCCGCGCAACACCTCAAATACTGGTTCAACCTGGACTTGGGCACGGCACTGCCCTCCCTGGTCGTGGCGCTGAACCTGTGGAACCTCCACCACACCGCACAAAGTGCCGCCAACGACGGCAGATTTACTGCAGATGAGCTGCGCACGCTGGGCGCCAACAGCGCCTATGCCGCTAACGCCCTGGCTGCGTTATGGGTGGCGCCTGCGTGGAGTCGAGCGGGTGGGATGGTGATGGAATTCACTGGTGAAGCACTGAAGGTGACACAGGCGGGGTATACGAAGTGGCTGGGCCATGCCAATCGCCTGGCTGGGGCAGGAGATAATCTTAAAGCGGCCACCGCAAACGAATTTGCAGCGATTTCAAAAGGGTTGATCATACGCACCGCTACATGGGCTGCGCTGGGAGCGGTTGCGGCATGGTTGGAGGCTTGGCAGTTACGGACGGATATTGATAAGGCTAGTAGCGGCGTCGAAAATGGGCTGTTGTGGACTAAGTTTGGTGTAGTGGTAGCAATGGGGGCGGTGGCTTTTGGGCAGATGGGCGGAGCACTCCTCGGCGCCTGGTTCCCCTTCAGTTGGTTAATGTCCACACCGGTGGCAATCATCATCGCTGTCCTGGGCATTGCCTACCTTTGGATTACAAAAGAAGCCTACCGCTACAAGCGCGAAGGGCTGCGGCTATGGCTCTACCGGTGTGAGTGGGGCCGTGGCGCCATTGCCGAATGGCAGGGTAAATACGGCCATGCCAAGCAGATGCAGGCCCTGATGCACATCCTCAACCGCCCCAGCGTACTGGCCAAAACGCTGAGGCTGGCCTGGGAACATACCTACCCTACCTCCCAAGGCGTGTGGGTGCAGGTGCTGCTACCAAACAGGCTGGCCGGTAACACTGTCACGCTGAGGCCTGCCCTCGGCCGTCAGCATGTGTTGGTGCCGGACCAACTGGAAAACCAACGCTGGGAGGTGACCGAACAGTTCCTCCAGGGCCACTGGGTAGACCCCGACCTGCTCGGTAAGCTGCCTGACATTCCTGGGCCAACTACTCGGCAAACAGACTTCCCGTACAGCGAGAAACACGAGCACCGCCTCTGGCAGGTGTGGTTAGCGACCACCCTGCCCTCACCGGTTCTTGAGCTTGAAATCCTGTACCCCCTGGAAACCCACCAGGATGAACGCCGTTTGCGCTACCTATTCCGCCTGGAGTCTTTGACGGGCACTAAAGAAGCCGACCGCCTAAACACCGCCTTCAGCGCAGAGCCTGCGGATACGGGAGACATCATGCTATTGAACACAGGGTACCGAGAAAGGGTTAAAGCCCTGACGCTCAGCGTGCCGGTGCAGTCTAAATGAGTGTGCTTATGTTTAACTTCAGAAGACCCATCGTCCTCCCGCCTCGCCTTACCTGGAAGTACATGCGTGAGCCTGAGCTTCTTGCCTGGACGCTAAAGGCGAGAAATTACAGCACCTTTGTAGCCAATATAGGATTTTCAATAATAGCTGCAGTTTATTTCGTCATAGCGCTGATTCTTTATTCGGTGTACGAATCCATGGGGGAGCCGTGGCGAACGCTCTGCAGTTTGACCTTCTTTTCAATCTTTACCTTGATGGTATGGAGCGGGTTAGGCCAAACCACAAACATCGCCTACCGATTTACAAAAACAGGCTGGGAATACTGCGAATGGAAAGATACACCTAAATGGCATTTGACTCTGGTGAAATGGGCTACAGGGTTCATAGTTGTGGTCTCCCTGTATTTGGTCAGCATTGACCCAGGCTTTATGCTCGGCGCACTCATCGGCCCAGGTGGCATGGCGATAGTTTATCTGTCCATGGCCAATTCGCAGGAATATCAGCAGCTTCAGACCCAGTATAACCACCTTACCTATAAGTGGGGACAGGCCACGCAGCTAGCCATTGTTGTGAACAGAGAAGCGGTGAACATAAAGCATGGAGTTTGGTGCAAAAATATATTCTGGATAGCGGCAAAAACTGAGTGCAACACCTGACCTTTCCGGTACGGTATGCCTATGTCCTATCAAGAGCTCAACATCGAAGAACGCGTGACCATCCAAATAGGCACTCTTCAGGGCCTGAGCCTGAGGGCCATTGCCAGGATGCTCGACCGAAGCCCTTCGACCATCAGCCGCGAAGTGCGCCGCAACAGTCTGACCGCTCATCGCTATTCAGCCAGCCAAGCCCAGCAACACATGCGCTCTCGCCGCCAGGTCTGCCGCCCTGCGCTAAAGCTGGTCCCAGGCAGCGACCTGTTCGATCTTGTGGTCTATCTGTTGCGACAACGCTTTTCCCCACAGCAAATTGCAGGCAAGCTCAGGTCCATGGAATTTCCTAACTTTGAAGACACCTTCGTCTGTCGCGAGACCATCTACAACGCCATCTATGCGCTGCCAGTGGGCGAGCTTCGCAAGGAACTGATCATCTGCCTTCGCCAAGGCAACACCACCAGGCGCCCACGGTCTGGCGGTGTTGACCGGCGCGGTCAAATCCCTGATCTGGTCAGCATTCACGTACGACCGCCAGAGGTAGAGGATCGGCAAATGCCGGGCCATTGGGAAGGCGATCTCATAAAGGGCAAGGCCAATGCATCGGCTGTCGGGACCCTGGTGGAGCGAAGTACAGGCTATCTGATGCTGGTCAGGATGAACGATGCGACGGCCACCTCGGCTGTTGAGGGCTTTAGTGCGGCATTGAATCGTATGCCACTGGCGGCGCGTAAAACGCTGACGTATGACAGGGGTCGTGAAATGGCGCGGCACGCTGAAATCACCCAGCGCACTGGCGTGGCGATCTACTTCTGCGACCCGCACAGCCCTTGGCAGCGGGGCAGCAACGAAAACATTAACGGATTGATCCGCCAGTATTTGCCTAAGGGAGCCGATCTGTCAGGTGTAAGTCAGGAGCAACTGGATGCCATTGCGTACCAGTTGAACATCCGTCCGCGTCAGCGATTTGATTACAAATGCCCCATTGAAATGATGACGGCTATGATGGCTAAGCATCACCAGCCCCCCTCCTTAACTCAATAGCTGTGTTGCACTCAGCCTTGGCAACCGCCCTGCAAACAGGGTGAAAAGGAAGCAGTTGCACACTTCATTCGCTCTCACCTCTCTCCAGACGTTCCCTTCGTCAGGGCAAGAGTCAATAACATAATGTTCATCCAGGAAGGCGAGCCCATCTAACAAAAAGCCGAAGCGGGATTAGCTCAACCTGTTAATAGCTCAGGCTTGCCAACGGCAGAAGATCAAACCTTTCGTCATCGGCGTAGCCGGGATGCGGTTGGGCTCTTGATAACCACGCGGGGAGATGCATCGCTACCAAGCCATTAGCTTCCGCCCCAAGGCGCTCCTGCAAGTACCCTTGACATAGAGCCTTCCAAAAGCCTTCCTACTAAAAGTCTACAAGCCGACGGGGGGCGTTAAAGTTTATTGAGCGCCCGCCGCTATCCTCCTACACCGTGTATTTCCTGTTCTTCACCTACAGCCCTTCTGGAAACTGCACTCAGCCAGATAAATAAGGACGATAATCATGAGTATGGTGCCACGCTTTTTTGTAGACCTTTCCATAAGTAAAAAGCTAGCGGCTGGCTTTGGAATTCTGCTTCTGCTAACGGTTGTAACTACCGGGATTGGTCTCAAAAGTACCAACCTCATGATAAAAAGCGCTGATGACTTATACAGCGTAAGCCAAATCGAATCTGCGTTACTTGAAGCGCAAATCATCCGCGAGCAGTTCATCGCTCAGGGTGACAGAGCAGACGCCGAGCGGCTTCAGGGCATGATAACCGGGCTCAATCAGCAGATTGTGAAAGGGCTCGAGACGCTGCCTCAACGGCAGCATGACGAACTCATTAACATACAAACCGCCGGTCAGCGCTATGAAACGGCGCTCACCGCCTTGGTCACTGCGCAAGCCAATCGCGATCAGGCACGCGCCGGCCTGGTCGCCTCTGGCAATAACGCATTCAAAGCCTTCGACACGCTTCAGCAGCAGCTCTACCAAGAGGCTTACAACACGCTGGATACTCAGCAACTTCAATTGATTGAGCGGGTGAGTAAAACGTATCAGCAGTTACTGCATATTCGGTATTTGGTGCGCGGATATATCTTCGAACAGAATGACAAATCCCTGAGTGCTGCGTCTCAGGCATTGGACGGCGTGGTCGCTGACCTCCAAAAACTCATCGCGGACACCCCCACAGACCAACGCCAGCCTCTTGTTGCAGCGGATCAATTCCTGGGGCAATACAAAGCGGCATTCGTGTCCTTCACTAAAGGCATCCAGGCCAGCCAGGCAGCGGCCACGGCCATGTCTGAGCAAGGCCTGTTGATGAAGGAGGCCAGCCACCGAATTCAGCAGAGCCAGGTTGCCATCCGGAACCATGACGAACACAGCGCCAAGGCGCAGATGCTCAGCGGCCTGATTGTAGCGCTGGTGCTAGCGGTGCTTGCGGCCTGGCTGATTACCCGGCAAATCGTTGCGCCTTTGACCGCAGTGGTAAGGGCATCGAACAGGATCGCCAACGGTGACCTCAGCGAAGACATCGTGACCGACCGTGCAGACGAACTGGGGCAGCTTCAAAGCAGCACCCAGGCCATGGTCAAAAGCCTGCGCGGGTTGATCAGCCACATCGGCTCGGGCGCTTTGCAAATCAATGAGGTGTCGAGGCAGCTGTTACAGATTACCGACACGGCAAACGTCGGTATTGCCCAGCAGCGCACCGAAACCGATCAAGTGGCGACCGCCATGAATGAAATGACGGCCACCGTGCAAGAGGTGGCCGCCAATGCCGCGCAAGCGTCGAATGCCGCCGAAGCGGCTGACCAGCAGGCGCAAGAGGGTGATCGCAAGGTAAACCAAGCCATCACTGAGATGGATCGCCTGTCTGCCCAGATGATTCTCTCGTCAGAGGCGGTTCAGCAGTTGCAACACGAGAGTGATCAGATTGGTAGCGTGCTGGATGTCATCAAGTCGGTGGCTGAGCAAACCAATTTACTGGCCTTGAACGCTGCCATTGAAGCCGCTCGCGCGGGTGAAGCGGGGCGAGGTTTTGCCGTGGTTGCCGACGAAGTGCGCGGCTTGGCGCAGCGTACGCAGCAGTCCACCACTGAAATCGAAACCCTGATTACCAAGCTCAAGGACGGCGTGAACAAGGTGACAGCCTTGACTAAGAACAGCCGGGACCTCACCGCCAATACCCTGGTGCTGGGTAACGATGCCGGTGCTGCGTTGAAACACATCACCACATCGGTCTCCAGCATCCAGCAGATGAACCTTCAGATCGCAACGGCGGCGGAACAGCAGAGCTCAGTGGCCGAGGAGATCAACCGCAGCGTATTGAACGTGCGCGATATCGCCGAGCAGACCGCGCAGGCCAGCAGCCAAACGGCGCACTCGAGTGCCGGCATGGCGACGCTGAGTGACCGTCTGCAGGAGCAGATCGCGCGGTTCCGCTTGAGCTGAGCATTGGCTGACCTAAATCATTCGGCAACTGGCGTTACCTCCTACACGGGGTAGGAGGTAACGCCAGTTGCCGAAGCGTTGCAGGCGATGTACGCCCGGGCCGCCGTAACCGGTTATTCCTTGATCCGATACCAGGCCACATACAGCGCCGGCAGGAACAACAGCGTGAGCAGGGTGGCGCTGATGATGCCGCCGATCATGGCATAGGCCATGGGGCCCCAGAACACTTCACGGGCGATGGGGATCATACCCAGGCTGGCGGCAGCGGCGGTGAGCAAGATCGGCCGGCGACGGTGCTGGGTGGCTTCTACCACGGCGTCCCACGGCTTATACCCCTCTCGCTCGAAGCTATCGATCTGGGTCACCAGGATCACCGAGTTGCGGATGATGATACCGATCAGCGCCAGTACCCCTAGGATCGCCACGAAGCCCAAGGGCGTACCAGTGGGCACCAAGGCCACGACCACGCCGATCAAGCCAAGGGGCGCCACGCTGGCCACCAGGAACATCTTCTGCACGCTGTGCAGCTGGATCATCAGGAAGGTGGCCATCAAGAACAACATCAATGGCACCACCTGTGCGATAGGGCCTTGGGCCTTGCCGCTTTCTTCGACCGTACCGCCCGTGGCTACGTTGTAGCCCGCTGGCAACTGTGCGGAGAATTTATCGATCTCCGGCTTGAGCTGCGCCACCAGGTCGGTGGGCTGAACGCTATCGCGCACGGCGGCCTTGAGCGTGACCGTGGGCATCCGGTCACGGCGCCACACCAGCGGCTGCTCAAGCTCGTAGCGCACGGTGGCGAACGACAACAACGGAATCGAGACGCCACTCGGGGTAACGATTTGCAGGTTTTGCAGGGTATCCGGTGAGTTTCGCTCGGCGTCCTCCGCGCGCCCTACTACGTTCACCAGGTAGATATCGTCGTTGATCTGGGTGATAGGGGCACCGCTGACAATGGTGTTCATAAGCTTGGCAACGTCTTCGGACGACAACCCCAACTGGCGGGCACGGTCCTGAGCAATATCGATGCGCAACACCTTGCCCGGCTCGTTCCAGTCAAAAATCATGTCGCCCACGTGCGAATTCTTATCCAGCAACGTGGCTAGGTCGATGGCGTGCTGGCGGACCTCGTCCAAGTCCTTCCCGCTCACACGGTACTGCAGCGGCCGCCCGACCGGCGGGCCCATTTCCAATGGCTGCACGTAGGTGCCAATGCCAACGAAATCTTGCCGTAGCCGTTCACGCAGTCGCTGCGCCAAGCCTTCGCGCTCTTCCAGGCCTTTGCTGACTATCACCAACTGCGCGTAATAGGGGTTTTGCAGCTGTTGGTCCAGCGGCAGGTAGAAACGAATAGCGCCTTCACCGATGTAGGTGCTCCAGCGCACGATGTCGGGATCGTCCTTGATGATCGCCTCGAGTTTGTTCACCTCCCGCTCGGTTTCGTGAATCGAAGCGTTTTGTGGCAGGTTCAGATCTACCAATAGCTCAGGCCGGTCAGAAGAGGGGAAGAACTGGTTCTGCACGAAGCGCATGCAGAACAGTGCCAACGCAAACAGCAGCAAGGTGCCGATGATCGTCAGCCAACGGTGCCGCATGCAGCCGACTAGCGCGTTATTGAACGCACGGCCTACTCGACCTGGCTCGTCCGAGTGCTTACCTGCGACTTTCTCGCTGAGGATGTGCACACCGATGACCGGCGCGAAGAATACCGCCACGACCCAGGACACCAACATCGCGACGGCAATCACGGCGAACAGGGTAAAGGTGTACTCGCCGGCAGAGCTGGCGTTCAGGCCAATGGGGGTAAAACCTGCCACCGTGACCAAGGTGCCGGTGAGCATGGGAAAGGCGGTAGAGGTGTAGGCGAAGGTTGCGGCCTTTTTTCGGTCATCGCCTTGCTCCAACCGAGTGACCATCATCTCCACCGTGATCATGGCGTCATCCACCAACAGCCCCAAGGCGATGATCAACGCGCCCAATGAGATCCGCTGCATGGTGATCCCGCTGTACTCCATGAATACAAACACCATGGCCAGCACCAGCGGAATGGAACAGGCCACGACCAACCCCGCACGGATACCCAGGCTGACGAAGCTCACCACCATCACAATGATGACGGCTTCGAACAGCGCGCTGGTAAAGCCGCCCACAGCCTTCTCCACCACGGCAGCCTGGTCAGACACGGTGTGCACGCCCACGCCCACCGGCAACTCGGCAGTCAGTTCAGTCATGCGCGCATGCAGTGCCTTGCCAAAGGCCTGGATGTTGCCGCCATCGCGCATGGCAACCGCCAGGCCAACGGCAGGTTGGCCGTTGAAGCGGAACATGGGCGCGGGGGGCTCTACGTAACCCCGCGTGATCTCTGCGACGTCGACAAGCCGGTAAAAGCGATCATTGACCCTGAGGTTGATCTCGCGCAGGTCGGCCTCAGACTTGAACTGGCCGGTGGTGCGGACCGAGATACGTTCAGGGCCTGCTTCGATCACGCCTGCCGGTGTGACCGCGTTTTGTGCTTGTAGCGCTTGCACCACCTGGCGCTGATCCAGGCCTAGCGCCGCCAGCTTACGGGTAGAGAAGTTGAGGTAAATCACCTCTTCCTGCTCCCCGATCATTTCAACCTTGCCCAAGTTCTCGACCTGGCGGATGCCGGCGCGTACCTGCTCTACGTAGTCGCGCAACTGGCGCATGCTCAGGCCATCAGCGGTGAACGCATAGATCGAGCCGTAGACGTCGCCGAACTCATCGTTGAAGGCCGGCCCTTGCAACCCCTGGGGGAAATCGCCTCGAATGTCGTCGATCTTCTTACGCACCTCGTACCAGATGTGCGGAATCGCCTCGGCTTGGGTGGTATCGCGCAGGTACACGAACACCGTGGACTCACCTGGGCGCGTGTAGCTTTTGGTGTAGTCCAGCGAATCGAGCTCTTCGAGCTTCTTCTCAATGCGATCAGTGACCTGCTTGAGGGTCTCATCCTGAGTGGCGCCGGGCCACCGGGTTTGAATCACCATGGTCTTGATGGTGAAGGCTGGATCCTCCTCACGGCCCAGCTTCATGTAAGACAGCACCCCCATGAGCAGGGCCACGAACATCAGGTACCACACGAACGACTGGTGTCGCAGCGCCCAGTCCGAGAGGTTGAACTTACTGCCGCTCATTGGCCCTTCCCTTGGTCAAGTTTGATCTGCTGCCCCGGCTTGAGGCTGTTCAGCCCGGCAATCACCACCCGCTCGCCAGGGCGCACACCCGTGTCGATGATGGCGGTCTCGCTATTGCGCTCCATAACGGTCACCGGACGGGGCGAAACGGTGTGAGCCTGTTCGTCGATCACCCATACCTGGAAATGCCCACGGGTGTTTTGGAGCGCTTGCACCGGTATCTCCCCACGCAGTGCCACCTGACGGCTGGCGGTTACACTGATCGCGGTCCCGAGCCTGAGTTCGGGGGGCGTGGTCTCCAGGCTTAAACGCACTTGTCGGGTCCGCGTGGTGCTGTTGGCTTGAGGCTCAATCTCGCGCAGGGTAGCGCGCGTGCCTACGCTGGGGGCCAACTGCGCCTGAACGTAAAACGTCACATCGGGGGGCAGTTGCTCCGCCAGGGACGAAGGCAGGTCAATCACCGCCTCTTTTACATCCGGCCGTGCCAGGGTTACCACCTCTTGCCCGGCCGTGACCACTTGCCCTGCCTCGGCACTCAGGCCCGTCACCACCGCGTCATGGTCGGCGCGCAGCTCGCTGTAACCTACCTGGTCGCGCGCCTGGTTAGCGGCGGCCCTGGCCTGCTCCAGTGACGCCTTGGAGGTTTTCAGGTCTGCGGTGGCGCGATCCAACAGCGCGGTGGAACCGACGCCCCGGTCATACAACTCTTGCTGACGCCGGCTGTTGGCCTGGGCGTTGATCCACTGGGCTTCGACGCGGCTCAGGTCGCCCTGCCGCGTACGCAGTTGATTCTGTTGGTCGGTGGGGTCGAGTACGGCTAATAAATCGCCCCGCTTGACCTCGCTGCCTACGTCTACCAAACGCTGGGCAATACGCCCGCCTACCCTAAAGCCCAGGGTGCTCTGGTAACGTGGCGCGATATTACCGGCAAAACGGCCAAGCGCTTGTTGCTCCACGGCAGTGACCGCAGCAGACAAGACGGGACGTATGGGCTCTGGGGGCGGCGGATCATCCGAACAACCGGCCAGCAACAATAAAGGGAGCGCGTGCCAGAACTTCATTGCGCGGCCTCCTCGGCAACGTCCACCTGCATATCAGGATGCAGTAACTGCCCACCGGCGATGACCACTCGGTCGCCATCCGCCAGGCCGTCGGTGACGATGACCTTACCGGTGAGGTAGCGGCCCACTGTCACTTTGTGCAGGCTCACGGTATCGCCTTTGAGCAGCCACACCGCGGAGTCATGAATATCTTTGGTAAGGGCAGACCAGGGCAGCTCCACGGCAGGCTTGGCAGGTGCTTCGAGTAGGCCAGTGACGACTGACCCCAGGCGGATGCGAGCGGGCAGCGCCTCTAGCGCAACCTTCACTTGCAGGGTGCCGGTTTGCGCCGACACCGTTGGCGTGACCTCACGCACCTTGCCCTGCACGGTCACGCTGGGGTCTTCCAGCAAACGTACGGTAATCGAGGCGCCCCCCGTAGGCTGCACGAATGCCCCTTCAAACACATTGAACACCGCATCCCGCTCACCGTCGCGTGCCAGGCTGAACATAGGCTGTGTGGCTTGTACCACCTGCCCTACTTCAGCCTGGCGAGCAGTGATAACGCCTGCTGCTTCAGTAGTTAGGTCGGTATAGCCCAGTTGCTCTCGTGCGTTGGCCAATTGTGCTTGAGCAGCCGACAGCGCGCTTTGGCTACTGCGCAGGGCTGCCTGGGCGGAGTCGTATTCGCTTTGGCTGGTATAGCCCTTGGGTAGTAATTTGGCCTGACGGTCGAATGCCGCGCTGGCCTGCTTCACCCGAGCCTGTTCAGCGCCTACCGCAGCAGTGGCGGAGTCTACGTTGATGCGCAGGTCCTTTGGATCGAGCCGTGCCAGCACCTGGCGTGCGGCTACACGGTCGCCTACATCCACGTTGCGCTGGATGACCTTACCGCCTACGCGAAAGGACAGTTGCGTCTGCACGCGGGCCTGAACGTCGCCGGTCACCTCAACCTTTGGTATAAACGCCGCGGCCTGCACATTCTGCACCTTGACCCGCGGCCGCTCTGGCTGCGAAGCCGGTTCTTCACCACAGCCATACAGCACTACTGACAGCAGCCCACAGGCTACTGCCTTTCCCCATGCACGCGTCATGCACACTCCCTTTGCACGGATTATTCGATGATCCGACTGTAACCGATTGTAAAGGGTCAATTGTGGGGAAGTAGCGTATTTAAGCGCGGAGAAGGCGTTACAGCGGGCAATGAAAAGGAGGGCATGGAGCGCTGGCTTGCGTGCGCCTGTTTAAACGCACACAAGCCCGGGTAATGCTCAGCTAAGTAGCCGTAGGGCGGCCAGCCGACGCGGATCAGAACGCAGGCAATACCGCGCCGTTGTACTTCTTCTCGATAAAGGCTTTCACTTCAGGCGAGGTCAGCGCCTTGGCCAGCTTTTGGATGGCGTCGCTGTCTTTGTTGTCCGGGCGGGCAACCAGGAAGTTCACATATGGAGAGTCTTTATCTTCGATCACCAAGGCGTCCTTGGCAGGGTTCAGCCCAGCCTCCAAGGCATAGTTGGTGTTGATCATGTCCAGGTCCACCTCGTTCAGCACGCGGGGCAACATGGCCGACTCAAGCTCCTTGAACTTCAGGTGCTTCGGGTTGCTGTCGATGTCCTTGGGGGTCGCCAGGGCATTTTTCGGGTCTTTCAAGGTGAGCACGCCAGCCTTCTGTAATAGCAGCAGGGCGCGGCCGCTGTTGCTGCCTTCGTTCGGAATGGCCACGGTGGCGCCGTCTTTTAACTCGGAGAGGTTCTTGATTTTCTTCGAGTAGCCGCCGAAGGGCTCAACGTGAACGCCGATTACGGTCACCAGGTGGGTGCCTTTACCTTCGTTGAAGCTGTTCAGGTAGGGTTCGGTCTGGAAGTAGTTGGCGTCCAGGCGCTTTTCGTTTACCTGCACGTTTGGCTGCACGTAGTCGGTAAACACTTTGACTTCGAGGTCCACGCCTTCCTTAGCTAGAGCGGGCTTCACCAGCTCAAGAATCTCGGCGTGAGGAATAGGCGTAGCGGCTACCACGAGTTTTTCCCCCGCGTGAGTGAAACCTGCTACCGAGAGCGCGGCAGCAAATGCCGAGAACAAAAACGCCTTTTTCATGAATGACCCTTATTTATTAATGGGTAGTTATTAATGTGCCAGCAGAGGGCAGGAACAATACTCAATTCCCTTATGCCGTTGAAATATCTTTTTCACAGTTGCCTATGAATTTTTCTCAGCTTGCAGCCCATCAGACGCCCTTGGGCCTGAAGAACAAGGTATCGCCCCGGCTCAGCCCGGTCAGGCTGTCGTGGTCCTTGACCACTTCCGCTTCGATCAACTCGTCCTGACCTTCTACCTTCAAGGTGATGCGGGTAGTGGCGCCCAACGGCCGTATGTCCCGCACTCGGCCCGCATGGTGTGCCTCCACCTCGGCACGCGCGAGGGACACTTCGTGCGGGCGGAACTGCACGGGTTGGTCGCCCCCCAGATGCAAGCGGTTGGAATCCCCCAGAAAGTGGTACACAAAGTCGCTGGCCGGCTGCTCATACACTTCACTTGGAGAGCCAATCTGCTCGATCACGCCCTTGTTCATCACCACGATGCGGTCCGCCACTTCCATGGCCTCTTCCTGGTCGTGGGTCACGAATACGGAGGTGAGGTTAATGTCCTCGTGCAGGCGAGCCAGCCATCGGCGTAGCTCCTTGCGCACCTTGGCGTCCAAGGCCCCAAAGGGTTCGTCGAGCAGCAGCACCTTGGGCTCGACCGCCAAGGCACGAGCCAGGGCGATACGTTGGCGTTGGCCGCCGGACAACTGTTCGGGGTAGCGATCAGAGAGCCAGTCCAGTTGAACCATGCTCAACAACTCGTGGACCTTCTCAGCGATTCTTGTCTCGCTGGGCCGCTGGGCCTTGGGTTTCATCCGTAAGCCAAACGCCACGTTGTCGAACACGCTCATGTGGCGAAACAAGGCATAGTGCTGGAACACGAAGCCCACGTTGCGATCCCGCACATCGTGGCCGGACACGTCCTCGCCATGAAAGACGATAGTGCCCTGGTCGGGCGTTTCCAGGCCGGCAATGATCCGCAAAAGCGTGGTTTTGCCACAACCGGACGGGCCGAGCAGCGCCACCAATTCACCGCTGCGGATATCCAGGTCAATGCTGTTCAACGCTTGGAACTGGTTGAAACGCTTGCTGACGTTACGCACTTCGATCGACATGAGTTATTCCTCCGCAGCGCTATGGCGCAGGCGGTCAAGACGGCTTTCGCTCCACTGCTTGAGCAGCAGAATGAACAGGGCGAGGGCGAGCAACAGGCTGGCCACACTGAAGGCAGCCACGTGGTTGTATTCGTTGTAGAGAATTTCTACGTGCAGCGGCAGGGTATTGGTTACGCCTCGGATATGGCCGGACACCACCGACACTGCGCCAAACTCCCCCATGGCGCGGGCGGTGCAGAGCACTACACCGTAAGTGAGGCCCCACTTGATATTAGGCAGGGTGACGTGCCAGAACATCTGCCAGCCATTGGCCCCCAGCAAGCGCGCAGCCTCCTCTTCCTGGGTGCCCTGCTCCTGCATGAGTGGAATCAGCTCGCGCGCCACGAACGGAACCGTGACGAAGATGGTGGCCAACACGATGCCCGGCAGCGCGAAAACGATTTGCACATCGTGGTCGGACAGCCACGGGCCGAACACACCGCGTGCGCCAAACATCAACACATACACCAGGCCGGCAATCACTGGAGATACCGAGAAGGGCAAGTCGATAAGGGTAATCAGCAGGCTTTTGCCGCGAAACTCATACTTGCTCGCACACCAGGCCGCGCTCACCCCGAATACCAGGTTGAGGGGCACTGAAATAGCCACGGCCAATACAGTGAGCTTGAGGGCACTGAGCGCATCGGGCTCCAGAATCGCTTCGAAGAAGGTAGCCACCCCGCCTTTGAGCGCTTGCGACACCACGATGAACAGCGGCAGCACCAGAAATAACACGAAGATGACCCAGGCCGAGGTGATCAAGGCCCTTCGGGCAACGGGGCTGCCACGGCGGGCAGCATTGGCGGCACGCGCCGTCGAAACGGTCGAACTAGACATGCGGCCTCCTTATGGGGTTTCGATACGGCGCTGAAGCAGATTGATCAGCAGCAACAGAATGAAAGACACCACCAGCATCAACACCCCGATGGCCGTTGCGCCGGTGTAATCGTACTGATCCAGCTTCACCATAATCAGCAACGGCAGGATTTCGGTCTTCATGGGCATGTTGCCGGCAATGAAGATCACCGAGCCGTACTCACCTACCCCGCGGGCAAACGCCAGGGCAAAGCCGGTGAGCCAGGCCGGTAGCAGCGCTGGCGCAAGGATATGCCTGAACACCTGCCAGGGCCGAGCCCCAAGGCAAGCGGCAGCCTCCTCTACTTCACGGGGAATATCAGCCAATACCGGTTGTACGGTGCGCACCACGAACGGCAGGGTAACAAAGGTCAGCGCCAGGGTGATGCCCAAAGGGGTATAGGCAACCTTGAACCCCAGGCTGGTTGCAAATTGGCCGACCAGCCCTGCCGGCGCATAGAGTGCCGTCAGGGCAATGCCCGCCACGGCCGTGGGCAGTGCGAAAGGCAGGTCAATCATGGCGTCGATGATGCGCCGGCCGGGGAAGGTGTAACGCACCAGCACCCACGCCAGCAGGGTGCCAATCACGCCATTGAGCACCGCAGCGCACAAGGCGGTGCCAAAGCTCAGTTTCAGGGCTGCAAGCACTCTGGGTGCCGTGGCCACGGCCCATAGCTGGTCCAGGCTGAGTTGGGCAGCGTTCACGAACATGGCGGCAAGGGGTATCAGCACAATCAGGCTGAGGTACACCAAGGTATAGCCTAGCGTCAGCCCGAAGCCGGGTATGACGGGAGAGATACGGCGCGACATAAGGGTCCTTGTTTGAACGAACCAGACCCGGGCAATGACCCAGGTCTGTTGGCTACCACCGCGTTGATATTACTGAGCCTGATAAATCTGGTCGAATACCCCGCCGTCGTTGAAAAACTTGGGCTGGGCGGTTTTCCAGCCGCCGAAGTCTTTGTCGACGGTGACGAGGTTCACCTGTGGGAAGCTGGCGGCATATTTCTTGGCCACCTCAGGGTCCCGTGGGCGGTAGAAGTTTTTCGCGGCGATCTCCTGACCCTCCGGGCTGTACAGGTACTTCAGGTAGGCCGTTGCCACCTCTGTATTGCCTTTTTTCTCTGCGTTCTTATCGACCACGGCCACAGGGGGCTCTGCCAGGATCGACAGCGACGGCACAACGATGTCGAACTTATCAGCCCCGCCTTCTTCCTGCAGCGCCAGGTGCGCCTCGTTCTCCCAGGCCAACAGCACGTCACCTTGCCCATTGTTGACGAAAGTGATGGTCGAACCGCGTGCGCCGGTATCGAGTATAGGTACGTGCTTGAACAGCGTTTGCACGTAAGCCTTGGCCTTGGCTTCGTCACCGTTGCTGGCTTTCAGGCCGTAGGCATAGGCCGCCAGGAAATTCCAGCGCGCACCGCCCGAGGTTTTAGGGTTAGGGGTAATCACCGATACATCGTTTTTTACCAAGTCGCCCCAATCCTTGATGCCCTTGGGGTTGCCCTTGCGTACCAGAAAGACAATGGTCGAGGTGTAGGGCGTACTGGCGTCCGGCAAGCGGGCCTGCCAATTAGCCGGCAACAATTTGCCCAGGTTGGCGATTTCGTCGATGTCCCCGGCCAGGGCAAGAGTAACGACGTCCGCGCGCAGCCCGTCGATCACCGAGCGCCCCTGCTTGCCTGAGCCGCCATGGGATTGCTGTACTTTCACCGTGTCGCCGGGGTGGCTCTGCTGCCAATGCTTGCCAAACGCCGCGTTGTAGGTCTGATACAGCTCGCGTGTGGGGTCATAGGACACGTTGAGCAATTCGTAGTCCTTTGCAACAGCGGGCCCTGCAAGCGCAACGGCGGCAAGCATAGCCAACGCATAACGGCGGGTGGTCATGGTGAAGCTCCTGATAGCGGCGCGTAATGGCGTTAGACGGTGTTAATAGGGCAAAGCGTTAGCTGGGCTTGGTGCCGGGCTGTTGAAGACGAAACTTTTCCTTGCGCTCGATCTGCACCACGTGGGCGTTGTGAACGGTGATTTCTACCGCACCAAAGCGCAGGCCCTGCAAGGCCCGTTGGATTTCCCTGAGGATCGCGGCTTCGTCCTGCCCTTCGAGGCTACGCAGCGGTACGCTCATGCTTCAGCTCCTATAAAAACGATGCCCGACGCTACGCCAGACGTGCGCCAACTATACGAGCGCCTCTTTATTCTCAAAAATAATATTTATGCATGTTTATAGACCTTAAAGGCATAACGAAATCGAACTGCTCCTTTCCTTACATACCTGCTTACTAATTAGTAAGGTTCTGGTCGTAAACCCCTATCGTTGAGTACAGGGAGCCGTTAGATTCACCCGGTCTTTCACCGACGAGGCTTTCCCTGCCTATGTGGTACAACGGCTTACTCGACCTCACTGTCTGGCAACTGGTAGCGGTCACCCTGGTCATGACTCACGTGACCATCATCAGCGTCACGGTTTACCTGCACCGGTATTCCGCACACCGCTCGCTGGAGCTCAATGCCGGGCTCAAGCATTTCTTCCGCTTCTGGCTGTGGCTAACCACCGGCCAGAACACCCGCGAATGGACTGCCATCCACCGCAAGCACCACGCTAAGTGCGAAACCGTCGACGACCCCCACAGCCCGGTCATCAAGGGGCTGGGTACCGTGATGCGCACCGGCGCCGAGCTGTACCGCGCCGAAGCCGAAAACCCCGAAACCCTGCGTATCTATGGCAAAAACTGCCCAGACGACTGGATAGAACGCAACCTGTACAGCCGTTTTCCCATGGGGGGCGTTACTCTCATGGCGGTCATCGACCTGGCCCTGTTTGGCGTGCTGGGCATGACCGTCTGGGCAGTGCAAATGATGTGGATACCCTTCTGGGCGGCTGGGGTGGTCAATGGGCTTGGGCATGCGGTGGGCTATCGAAACTTCGAGTGCCGTGATGCGGCCACCAACCTGGTGCCCTGGGGCATAGTGATTGGCGGTGAAGAGCTGCACAACAACCACCACACCTACCCCAACTCCGCAAAGCTGTCCGTAAGGCCCTGGGAATTCGACATCGGCTGGCTGTGGATACGGGTGTTCAGCCTGCTGAAGCTGGCGAAGGTCAACCGCGTGGCGCCTATTGCACACCGCGTACCCGGCAAAGGCTCCCTGGACATGGACACCGCCATGGCGATTCTCAACAACCGGTTCCAGATCATGGCGCAGTACCGTAAGCAGGTGATCGGGCCGCTGGTAAAGCTGGAGCTGTCACGGGTCGATGAGTCGCTACGCCACCGCTTGCGCAGGGCCAAGGGGCTGTTGTCCCGAGAGCCTAGCTTGCTGCACGAACATCATCAGGCACGCCTGGACAGCATGTTGGAAACCAGCCAGGCCTTGCGGGTGATCTATGAAAAACGCCTGGCCTTGCAACAGATCTGGGCGCGCACCAGTGCGAACGGCCATGACATGCTGGCCGCCATGAAAGACTGGGTGCAAGAAGCGGAAACCAGCGGCATCCATGCCTTACGGGATTTTGCCGCTAGCCTCAAAACCTACTCACTGCGCCCTGCTGCTGTATAAACAGCCCCTTGGTCATGGGCCTCACCGCCATGGCCGGGGGAACTTTACAAACGTCAAGCGTGTCTGAGGCTCATACTCGCTACTGCAGCGGGCCATATCATGGCCACCTCCTGGTGAGCCATCCCTCGCCGTATTCTTGAAGAAGCCGTGATGATGGCCAACACTCAAACCTCTACTCCACCACTCGATCAAACGCCTGAAGCCGCCCAAACCCTGCTTGCCCTGATGCACGCACAGGGTGAAGTCGCCCGCCTCAAAGAACGCGAAGAGCTGTTCAGCGCCCTGCTTGTGAGCGTGAACGCCGTCCTCTGGGCGTTCGATTGGGAAACCCAGCAGATGGTCTACGTGAGCCCTGCGTACGAGCGCATCTTCGGCCGTTCGGCAGGCCTCCTGCTGGCCGACTACAACGAGTGGCGCGACAGCATCTACCCCGACGACCTGGACTACGCCGAGCGCAGCCGCGCTGAAGTGCTAGAGAAAGGCTCTATCGAGGACCGTGAATACCGGATCATTCGCGCTGACGGGCAAATTCGCTGGTTAAGCGACAAATGCTTTATCAGCCATCAACCTGAGGCCGGGCAGCGGGTGATCGTGGTGGGGATTGCCGAAGACATCACTGAAAAGAAGCACCTGGAAGGCGAGCTACAACGTCTGGCCACGACCGACGTACTGACCCAGAGCAGTAACCGTCGGCACTTCTTCGAATGTGCCCACCGTGAGTTCGAGCAGTCGCGCCTCAATGACACGCCTTTGGCGTTCCTGCTGCTCGATATCGACGACTTCAAGATGATCAACGACACCTACGGCCACCAAGACGGTGACTTGGTGTTGCAGCGAATTGCCGAAAGCGGAAAAGGGGCCCTGCGCCGTGGGGACTTGTTCGGGCGGATTGGCGGGGAAGAGTTTGCAGCGGTGTTCCCGGGCTGCGCCCCCGACATGGCACGCCAGATCGCTGAGCGGCTGCAACGCGAAGTGCAGCGCTTGAGCTTTACCAGCGGCGGTAAAACCTACGGCATTACCGTGAGCCAGGGCCTCACGAACCTCAAGGAAGACGACGAGGCCTTGGATAACCTGTATTCCCGAGCGGACGCGGCCATGTACCAGGCCAAGCGCCAGGGCAAGAATCAAATCATCATGTCGTAAGCGTGGTTAAACTTGCCCTTATCACGCAGGCCTTGCTGATTTCCTCATAAAAAACCCGCCTTCTCCGGGCGGGTTTCTTACAACACAAGCGACCCTTTACAGCGCTGCGAAGCACTCTTCCAGGATGGCCAAGCCTTTATCGAGCTGCTCATCCGGCGCCGTGAGGGGCACCAGCACACGCAGCACATTCCCGTACGTACCGCACGACAGCAGGATCAGGCCTTTTTCACGCGCTGTGGTTACCACTTTAGCCACCGCCGCTGCGTTCGGCTTATGGCTGTCGCCGCCTTCGAACAGCTCTATAGCAATCATGGCACCCAGGCCGCGAACGTCACCGATCACCGGGTATTTCGCTTGAAGCGTACGCAGACGTGTGGTGAGGCGTTCAGCGACATCCAGGCAGCGCTGCAGCAACTGCTCTTCTTCGAACACGTCCATTACCGCAAGGGCCGCAGCACAGCCCAGTGGGCTGCCGGCATAGGTACCGCCCAGCCCACCCGGCGCGATGGCGTCCATGATTTCTGCCTTGCCGCACACACCCGCCAGCGGGAAGCCGCCGGCAATGGACTTGGCGAAGGTGGTGAGGTCGGGTGTAACGCCCATCTGCTCCATGGCGAAGAACGTACCCGTACGGCCGGCACCGGTCTGCACTTCATCCGCGATCAGCAGAATGCCGTGCTGGTCACACAAAGCGCGCAGCCGCTGCATGAAGTCTTTAGGCGCAACGTAGAAGCCGCCTTCGCCCTGAACAGGCTCAATAATGATGGCGGCGATATCACGCGGCTCGGCGTCATTTTTGAAAATGCGCTCAATGCTGGCGATAGCGTCGTCGGTGCTCACGCCGTGTAGCTCGCAGGGGAATTGGGCCCGGAAAATCCCACCGGGCATCAAGCCCATACCTGCGGAATACGGCACCACTTTGCCAGTCAGGCCGAGGGTCATCATGGTGCGGCCATGGTAGCCGCCCGTGAAGGCGATCACGCCAGCACGCCCGGTGGCAGCGCGGGCGATCTTCACGGCGTTTTCAACGGCTTCAGAGCCTGTGGTCACCAGCAAGGTTTTCTTGGCGAAATCGCCCGGCACCTTGGCGTTGATTTTCTCGCACAGCTCTACGTAAGGCTCATACGCCAGCACTTGGAAGCAGGTGTGGGTCAGCTTATGCAACTGAGCTTCAACCGCTGCCACAACCTTTGGGTGCAGGTGGCCGGTGTTGAGTACGGCAATACCGCCCGCGAAGTCGATGAACTCACGGCCTTCGACGTCGGTAACGGTAGCGTTTTTTGCGTGGTCGGCAAAGATCGGGTGGATCTGCCCAACGCCGCGAGGTACAGCAGCCATGCGCCGCTGCATCAGGGATTCATTGGTTTTACTCATGTCAGGCCTCAGTCGCCGCTCATCGTCGGCGTGATTCAGGAGGAGGCGTTGGCAGTGGCTGGGCAGCATACGATGATCGACTGCCCAGCAGCACCAAGTGCCCTAAAGAGTGCCAAGCGATCAGATGCTCAGGCAGATGTATTTGATTTCCAGGTAGTCTTCGATGCCGTACTTGGAGCCCTCGCGGCCCAGCCCCGACGCCTTCACACCACCAAAGGGCGCGACCTCGTTGGAGATCAAGCCGGTATTGATGCCAACCATGCCGTACTCCAACGCTTCGGCCACGCGGAACACACGGCTCAAGTCACGGGCATAGAAGTAGGACGCCAGGCCGAACTCGGTATCGTTGGCGGCAGCGATCACGTCGGCTTCGTCTTTGAAGCGGAACAGCGGCGCCAGGGGGCCGAAGGTTTCTTCCTTGGCCACAGCAGCGCTGGCCGGCACGTTCAACAACACAGTGGGCTGGAAGAAGTTGCCTTCCATCTGCTCGCCACCCGTCAGCACCGATGCACCTTTACCTACTGCGTCGGCGATGTGCTCCTTGACCTTGGCCACGGCTTTTTCGTCGATCATAGGGCCGGTGGTTGTGCCGTCTGCCAGGCCATCGCCGACCTTGAGTTTTTCTACCGCTACCTTGAGCTTCTGAGCGAAGGCGTCGTACACGCCATCCTGCACATAGAGGCGGTTAGCGCACACACAGGTTTGGCCATTGTTGCGGTACTTGGAGATCATCGCGCCCTCGACAGCCTTGTCCAGGTCGGCGTCGTCGAACACGATAAAGGGCGCATTGCCGCCCAGCTCCAGGGACACTTTCTTGATGTCTTTGGCGCATTCGGCCATCAACTGACGACCAATGTCGGTAGAGCCGGTGAAGCTCAGCTTGCGTACGGTGGGGTTGCTGGTCAACTCACCGCCGACCTCGCCCGCGCTGCCCGTGACCACGTTGAACACCCCTTTAGGGATGCCGGCGCGCTCAGCCAGCTCGGCCAGGGCCAGCGCCGAGTACGGGGTTTGTGAGGCAGGCTTGAGCACCATGGTGCAGCCCGCCGCCAGGGCCGGGCCGGCCTTGCGGGTAATCATGGCCGCAGGGAAATTCCAGGGGGTAATGGCGGCCGTTACACCGATAGGCTGCTTGAGCACGATCAGGCGCTTGTCGGGCTGATGGCCAGGGATCACGTCGCCATAGACCCGCTTGGCTTCTTCAGCGAACCACTCCAGGAAGGACGCGGCGTAGGCGATTTCACCCTTAGCCTCAGCCAGCGGCTTGCCCTGCTCCAGGGTCATCAAGCGGCCCAGGTCATCCTGGTGCTCTAGCATCAATTCGTACCAGCGGCGCAGCTTGGCGGCGCGCTCTTTGGCGGTTAGGGCGCGCCACGCAGGCAGCGCGCGATCAGCCGCTTCGATGGCGCGGCGGGTTTCAGCCTTGCCCATCTTCGGCACGCTGCCGAGGACTTCTCCGGTAGCCGGGTTATTGACCTTGAGGGTCTGACCGCTATCAGCGTCTGCCCAGGCGCCATCGACATAGGCCTGTTGGCGGAAGAGGTGTGCGTCTTTGAGCTGCATGTCTGCTCCCTAAGCGAGCCTCGCCAAAGCGAAGCCTTGAGGTAAAGGGCGATGTATCCCAGGGCTAGGCGTTTGAAATCTCAAACACATCCTAGAATCTGGAGGGCGAAAGGACAATAGCTGTTCGGAAAAAAGAACATTGCGGTGTGACGGCTACTACTGCCTCGCCTGCCTTTATAGGACCGTTCACATCTGAAAACGATGCGCAGCTCATCGGCGTAGACGCGCCCCTCCCACATCGGTATCATTGCGGCCGCTTGCACTCGTAGCTCAGCTGGATAGAGTACTGCCCTCCGAAGGCAGGGGTCATGGGTTCGAATCCCGTCGAGTGCACCAATTTCGTCAAGTGCTTGTAGGGTAAGGAATTATCCGCGAGCACCGGGTCTGCAAGGCTGGTGGGGCACTTCACAGTGCTTTCAGGTGGGGCATCGCAAAGGTGCCAGCAATGCCAGCCCAACCCTCATACATCACACTGAATCGTCACCGCACATACTATTTTCGGATAGTAGTACCTAAGCCCGTGCGCGCTGCATTAGGCCTTCAGCGCGAGATTCGTCGCTCCCTCAAAACTGACAGCCTACGGCTAGCGCTTCGCCGCGCCAGGCAATACGCTGCACGCATAGAAGCGGTTTTTGACAAGGTGCTCGGTATGGTTGATCAAGACGATTATGTCCTGACAGATGAAGACTATGAGTCGCTCACCAAAGAGCTGAATCAGGCTAGCCATGGTGATCTGTGGGGATCGCACTCAACCGATCCCGTAGAAGCTACACCTGCTTACAAGTCGGCTTTCACGGATGACGAATGGCGCCAATCAGAAGAGAAACAAAGGCGCAGCGATATTGCACAAAAATTGACAGGCCACTCAAAAAGAGATGTGCCTGAGAGCCAGCAGGATCTCGCAGAGCAGCTTTACACCGCAGGACTCAACCTACCCCGACGTGAGTTTGTGCGGCTGCTGCCTCAACTCATAGACAAGCTTGCGTTGAACCAGCTTGACGGAACAGCCCAGGCAACGCCAGCCACAGTGCAGTCAACGATCCAGACAGTCCCTTTGCCGAATGGCCCAACAATATTTGGACTGTGGGAGCTTCTACGAGAATCGGATATCAGGCTCAATAAGAAGAAGTCGGTTAGCGCTCACAATGATGAGCACGGACACGCTTGCAGGCTCACCATCTTGAGCGGAAACAAACCTTTTTCCTCGCTTAGCCTGGAAGCGATCAATCAGCTATACCTGCAATCTTCACTAGTAAAAACTGTGCGCGGGGCGAAAATTCCACAACCAGACTCTCCGGTCGAATCTATCCTAGCCAAGCCAGGCGATGAGCGCCTCAGTAGCGCAACCGTCGAAAAAATGGTAATTAGGCTAGATGTGCTCCACAAGTTTGCATACAAAAAAGGTCTTACTGACATCGATCCGGCGAAGACCGAAAAGCCTTACTTCCGCAAGCGGAAACCGCGTGCTACTCGGTCTGCTGACGAGGGGGAATCCTTCCTAGCTTCGGACCTTCAAGCGATATTCTCCGGCCACATCTACGTGGGCACAGACACTGGGAAAACCGACTTGGTATTTCCCTATCATTTTTGGCTCCCTCTTTTTGGCTTATTTACAGGCGGCAGGCTAAACGAGATCTGCCAGTTAGATCTGGAGGACATCTGTCAGGAGGAGGACACGGGACTATGGTTCATCCGTATTGCGGACGATCCCGACGACAAGCCGCTTCCAAAATCGCTGAAGAATGAGTCCAGTCACAGGCTCCTACCCATTCATGACGAACTCATCAGAGCAGGCTTTCTGAAGTTTATTGAGCAGGCACGGTCTGAACGGCGGGTGAAACTGTTTTCCGACGGCCTCACCTACAACCCATCAAAGGGATGGGGAGGTAATGCAACGACCTTCTTCACACGCATGCCCAGCCTCAGCACTCCGCAGGGTGGGTACTTTTTCAACGTTGGAATTCGTAAACGCTTAAAGAATGGCAAGCCCGACAACAAAAACTTTCACTCGTTTCGACACACCTTCATTGGATTATTGCGAAACACCGGAGGGAATGCGCTTTCTCTCTTGGAGACTTTCACAGGACATGCGAAGCAGAATAGAACTCAGGCTGATGACTACGGACTGGGTGTATATCTAAAAACGAAGTATGAAGCCCTACATAGCGTGCAGTTCCCAATCGACTTGTCAGGTATAACCTATGCCAACTTTAAGGAAAGGCATGGGAAAAAACTCGAGGAGAGCGTTACAGCGCACCGCAAAAAACATGGCGTGAATCAGACAGATTAAATCAAGTGACTCTCTGATCTAGAAATCTCATCACCGCGCCTGATTGCTGGCTCAAGGGAATGCGTGGCGAGCCGAGCACACTCTCTCAACCCCCTATACACTAAAAGCCCTGACTGATTCTTGAGCACTTGCAGTAAGGCGTAAAATAACCTGAGGTGATCGTCCATGGACAGATACAAGTTTCTGTATGAGCTATCTCGGAAGGCGCTGGACGAGGAACTTGATCGATACAAAAGGCTGGATGAGAAGGCAAGTCGCTTTTTGAGTATTTTGAGCATTGGAATCGTTGCATATACAGCTTTGCTCAATGCCGGTGCCTCAAAGATATTTCCATTACATAACGTTACCATCGCAGAGTGGTTATTTTTGGTCCTCGCAGTATTAACTTTCCTTGCGCTCCTCTCCTCTTGGCTCAGAATATTCCAAAGTATCAAGCTATCGAATAGTCCCAGAATCTCTATCGGGTCGCCAACCAACACCATGGCGGCAGAAGAGGAGCTGATCTCAATGTATTACGCGCTGTCCCTATCCTGCCAGGCGGCTTTAGCTACGGCTAGAACCATCCTGGCGGAAAAAACCGGCTATCTTGAAAGCGCATACAAAGAAATTCAGTTTTCAACGTATCTCCTCGGAGCCTCTGTGGGCTCATATTTCTGGATTGCTGCCACGACAACAGGAAAGCCCCTATGACTGATAGCCAAAAAACACCTGATCCTAAGCCAGACCAAAAACCGAAGCCGAATCCGCTAGTGAAGCCACCCGAGGTGGTCATGGTATTGGACCACGTGCATCCATCTCAAACCAAAAAACGCTAGGAGCACCTCCTTTTCATCAGCTTCGAAAGCTGATGAAGAGGGTCGGCCCCTTTAGCCTTATTCGGTTTTCTCAGCTCATCGCTAACTTACCTCACACCGTTATCAAAGAAGTAGACAGGTTTGATAGTGCTACGACCATTCGTCGATCACTATCAAATATCTATTTAAAATAGCTATCTGATCGAACTATCATAGGCCTACCGAATTCGAGTCTAAAGGATAGCCCCTATGAATGCCCACCTTTACCTCCGCGCATCGACCAAGGATCAGGACGCTAACCGAGCGAAGGTGGCGTTGGAGACCTTCGCGGCTGAGAAGGGGCTAACCGTCGCAGGCATTTACGCAGAGAACATAAGTGGGACCAAGCTTGATCGCCCTCAGTTGCTCGCCATGCTCGAAGCTGCGGCACCTGGAGACATCTGTCTCTGTGAATCTGTAGATAGGCTCACGCGACTGTCTCAGTCCGATTGGAAGTCGCTGAAAGCCACAATTGAAGCCAAAGGCCTGCGGCTGGTAATTGCCGATCTGCCAACGAGCCATTTGCTGGTGCAGGATACCGGTATAACCGGTCAGATTATGGAGGTCGTCAACGGCATGTTGATTGACCTGATGGCGACCATGGCCCGCCTAGACCAAGAAAAACGTGTAGAGCGTATTCGTCAAGGCATCCAGAACAAGCAAGCTGCTGAACCTGACTGGAAGCCCACCGGCAAGAGCAAGGACGCAGGCAAGTGGGGAAAGGTCCAAAGCATCCTCGCCAGACACCCGCAAGCTTCCGCTGATGAGGTCGCTAAGATGGCGGAGTGTGGCGTTGCAACTGTTTACCGCATCAAGCGGGCGCTGAACGCCTGATTACTACAAACCTGCATTGCACTTAACCAGGCATTTGCATTCGATGCCGACCACCGATTGCATAGGATTTGCCGAGAATACTCAGTGACCACTGATCGGCTGAGAGCTTCACATCGCTGCCGGTGGCGAAAGGCACAGTTCGGCCGATTCTGTTGAAAAAGTCGGTTTTTAAAAATGTCATAGGATGAGGTGTTGAAGTCCCTTTTCAACGCGCGTCCACGCGACATCTCACCCTGAAAGGGTTTGCGAACGATCGAGATTTTAATCTCAAACGCGTACTTTCTTGCCATCGAAACCACGTCCGACTGTTTTCAACAGAGTCGGCCATAAGCAGTCTCTCCTTTCTTGCTCGAAACGACCGGCTTCGCAGCTTCATTGGCGCTCAACGCACTGCTACCATCCGCTCACTAATAACCAGAGCCTTCTCTATCCTACGGATTGCAGCCTTTTCAATTTTTGCGGCCATCTTTTCTTTGCCAGCGTTGGCACAGGAAGAGTTTCAGTGTGCTGGCGCAACCGTCACTATTGGCGTGTATACGACCAGGCCGTTGCGGTCAACAGAAGGCGCAGACGTGGTCCTCCGAGTACAACGAGGTCCACGTTCAACGATTTTGCGATACAGCAATGTGGATTTCGTGGGCGGCGCATGCGACACCGACGCAAATAACGCAAGCCGGATCATCTATCAGGCTGTCTGCGGCGGTAGCGGTAGCGGTAGCCATGATTTATCGAACTGGGTGAATCAACCCTGAAAGCCTTCAAGCCCTGCTGGTACCTTCGGACGACAGCCTTGCGCCAGCCATCGCTCTGCTCGGGCATAAGCCGATGCTGAAAGACAAACCTATGAGTGTGAGCGATGAAGCTCATCGGGTTGGATTAACCACGCCGTAGCTACGGGGACAATATGTCCGCTTTCTGCCCAGAAGCCGTCAGTCAGTATCCGCGAATGGGCCGATTCACTGTGTATGGTGCTAGGTAAGAGGCAGGTTTCTTTACTCGAAAACCAACCTGTGGCAGTTGAGCTGGAGCTCCGGCCACAGGAAAATCCGACTATCCCTAACGCGGGACGGTCGTTATCCCGCAGCGACTTCTTTTGGTGTAAATGTATCGCGCGCTACGTTACCGATGGTGTTAGTCGTGTAGGCATCGAAACTTCCGCCAATCAAGCCACCCAGCAGGGGCACGGCTTTACCGAGATTGATAACGCCTTTTTCACCAAATTTGGTAAACAGCTTGAAGCCTACCTTTTTGTTTATCTCTATAAGCGTTTTACCAGAAATCGATTTCACGGCGTTCATCGCCAGCTTGTTACCGACGGCAATACCGATGTCCTTCAGCACTTCCTTGGCGGAGTTTGCTGTGAGGCAGGCGAAAACTAGAGTCTTTACCTTGTCATCCTTGACGTCGTAGCCGCCCAGGTGGGCGATGGCGGCAATCATGCGAATTTGTACGAAAAGCACACTCGTGATATTGGCGGGCAACGCGATGGGCAGTGTGATCAATCCACCCAAGCCGGTAATGAAGCCTGAGGTGGCGGATTTGGTGTTCTGCCAGCGAATCAGTGAATTCGCTTGATCGTAGGCAGAACTATCTCCCTCGGCGTAGCTGGCCGCAAGCTCCTCGGCGGAATCAAGACCGGAGAAACCATTCACAGATCTCTCGTAGGCCCAGTCGAGGACTTGCATTATCTTTTCTTGACTTATCAGTTCCATCTTCAGTCTCTGCGCATTATTGACGGCTTTATGATGCCATACATATTCCATTACCCGCATTATCTTGCTTTGAACAAATCCCTCGCCCCACCCATGCTCCACTGCGCCGACGGCAATGGTGGGCTCTTCGGCAAACACATTCGCCTCCCACCGTAGCGTGATGTGCCTTGGCGTCCGTCTCCCTCAACTTACTTTTATCGGGCCTAGTGAATTCCGGATTGAGAAATAATGACAGTCATCATTATGCCAAATCGCTCCTAAAAACATAATAAAACGCTTGCAAGCTACTGATATTAATCAATTAAACGCTAGACGCTATACATCGTACGGCATATCCTCAATCCACTGCTCACAGAAGCAGATTAACCATCAAACAGGCGAGATTCCAAATATGAACCGATATCAACACCCGAGACCAAGGACACGCCCCGATGAGTACCCTAGAAGAAAACGCTCGTGACTTTCTGAGTAATTCAGTCAGCTCATATCGTCGCCTGGCTCAACACCTAAACAACAGCAATCCGAGAACTGACGGCGTTCGTTGGACGAAAGACTCTGCTTACCATCTCTGCCGTAAAAATGGCTTTAGCTCGCCCAGGCCATGTAGGAATCAACCTGCTGCCAGCATCACCCAGCGCAGCCATACTCGCAAAGCCATCGCTGACGCTCTGACAGACACCCTTAATGCGTCCGGCACCCTGATAGCCTCGCTCGCCCCCTTTCAAATCAAAGATGTCGCCCGCATGTCTGGCTTTCCGCTTGCCACCGTTGCCAGCAACTGGGACCGACTCGAACGCGAGTTGCTTGCCTTGGCTAAACTGCCGCCAAAGGCGACTGTCCTTCACATCTTTGAAGAAGAGGTTTGAGATGGCAGGTAAAAAGGTCACGCCCGACCAAAGCACCCAAGTAGTCATACTTCGAGAAGCTGGCTACACGCTTCCAGTAATTGCGAGTCGCCTAGAACTCAGCATCAGCACCGTACAACGCATTATCAGGACGAACAAAGTAGTAGCTGGCGCTAGCACCCAAGCATTGATCGATAAAGCCAGGGAGGAGTTGCTCACTACGGCGTTTTCATTGGAGTCGGTGCAACAGCTCGCGGCGTCATTGGTAGTCGATGAGTTGGTGCTGACTGAGAAGATACGACTCAAGCTTGCTAACGCTATTGAAACTCTCGATCCGGCTGACCCGATGGCGTTTAGAGCCCTAGCTGCTGCATCGACAGCGCTTAAGCTGACACAGGAGGTCACCCGCAAAGCATTGCCCCTGGAGAAGCTGAATCAAGCGCTTGAGATAGAAGAACTGCCCGAACTCAAGATCCACATTATGACGGCTGATGATGTCGCGGAGATGCGTGCTCAGCAGCGGCTAGAAGATGCAGAAATTAGTGGAGATGATCAAGCCGCCCTAGACGAACTGGAAAACCTGCAATGGATGAAAAATCGGCGGCTAGTTCAATCAGATCAGAAGGACGAAGACGATGATGTTGTCTGCGAAGGGTTTGACCACCTCATGACCGGGACGTGACCGGGCGAAGTGTCAAAGTCTTAGAACGAACCTGAATGGTCGATCACCTTGGCGGCTCTGCCGGGATGACGATTTTGAAAATCTGACCCTGCTTCCACGTGGGTATGAGAGCCCTGATATGAGAACCACTCAGCAAAGCACACCAGCCTCATTAAGCAGTCCTGAATCGTTTACAGGAGCGCTCAACACCAAGACCCAAGCCCCGTCGGTAACACGTGTAGAGGGAACTCCCAGCCAACCCTGCGTAACAGGCGCTTTGGACGGTCATGAGAAAAAACCCGTAAAGTCCCAACCCTCCAAAACGAGCCAGGGCCTAGTATCCATGCTGTATGCGAAGCAATTGGCGATGTCGAAGAGGAGTATATTGTCTACAGACACTCCCTATACTCCGGGATCAATCTACAGACGAAAGACTCTCCTTGATCAGCCTGTACCCAAAGAGATGGAGCTCAAGGCTTGGAAGCATACCAACGAGTTCACGAAGCTAGCCGTAGCGGCTGGCCCATTGTATGAAATGGCTCAGGCAAGATCATGGGAGCTGAAAACTTTCACTTTGATTCTCAGTAAACAGCTGAGTGACCGGCTGGATAACGGTGACGCCACCGCACTCGAATATGTGCGGGACCAGATGACACGGCAGGTGCGAGCGGCGGTAGACACCAGAGCTGAATTTTTATATGGTGTCGAAAAAGCACCCGCAGCGCTGGCTGACAAATCCAGCCGGAGACGATGGCACCTGCATGGCGTGATGATCGGCCCAGTGGGATTTGCTGCTACCGGGAAAACGGCGCTGCGTATGAAGCTCCAATCGATCAAAGGAGAAGCTGACGCGGATTTTAGGTTTGATACACCCGGAGTGAGCATCGAACGTGATCAAAGGCCATCTGTGGTGGGATGGTGCTTCTACTCAGTTAAGAACGGACTATCAGTGGAAATCAAACCATCCCTCGAACACGAGTACGACCTCCCCCCTTGCAAACACACCTTCATATCGTCGCAGCTGAGGCGAGAGGCCAAACGGTGGCACGAGGCCAAGCTCCAAAACAAACTCCTCCCAGAACTCATTGCAGGAGCTCCAGAGCTGTACACCGCCACTGCATGCCCACCCCGGCGATCTGGCTGATGCGGCAGGCGCTCAGAGCACCTGCCCCGCTATGCTCGTTATGTGCTGGACTTTGTGCAATGCCCGCCACGAACAAAGTTCTTCACGTCGTTGTAGACCCCAGGCAACGTACCCCGCGACTCTAAATAGGTAACCTCGGTTTTGGCTCCGGTAACGCCTTTACCCTTGACAACCGCAATCACGAACGGTCCGCCACCCAAAGGCCGGGGGATTCCCCAAGAGATACTAAACTCGTCTCTCTCGGGATAGTAAAAGGATCGGGTCACGGAGAGGTCTTCACAAGTCGTACCTGGCTCCAGTGAGTTAGTCAGCCGGTAGTAGACATCGCCAACCTTTTGATCAACGACAAAAGCCTGGCGTCGCCCCTCTGTTTCGACGTCGGATTGGCTCGTTGCACAACCTAGTAAAAAGCACGGAGCGCATAGCAGTATCAAAAACTTCATGTTTTTCCCTTATTCGAGAGCTAATGAGCGAGGCGAGTGAGACGTGGCCTACACAATGCCTTTCTTGGGGGATGGCCGGTTCCCGCGCGCTTGGGCAAGAGCGCTACTGTGAGCATTCTTCTTTTGTAAAAAACTTGGTCTCCCCGTTAACCACCTGCACGCATATGGGTTCATCCATCGCAGCTTTGAAAGCCGCTTGCTTTTCAGCCTCCTCTTTCTCAAGCAAAGCGGCGGTCTCCAAAGGGTCCGGCAAGCACTCTTTAACAGTCGTTTTGCCGTCGCGGTTCTCAACGGTCGTAACACGACTGTACTTGCAGCCTGACTCGGCTTCTTTTTCTACAGGGCAACCAGCAATAGCCGCGCATGTTAGGAGCAGTAACAGGAGGTTCAGCTTTTTCATAGGTACACCTTTTAGATCAGAAGACCGCTATTTCCGAGGACCTGCCTCTAGCCCCTACTTGATTGCCTGTACCTTCAGGGCCAATCAATGAGCGAAAACTGTCTGCGCACCGTGCTGCAATCATCAGGGCTTAAACCCTGTGATTGACGCTCAGCGTTTTCACGGACACCTGCTATAAAAATAGGGAGGTAGGTCTTCTGGTCTTGGGAGCCAGGCTTGAAACGTCTGTCCATCCAAGAGCCGACTTGGCTCGCCTCACCGGTTACGCTAAGCCCGCAGCCTGCGGCACGGCCCAGCATCACGGCATACGTAGTCAGTTTATCGATGTCGGCATCTGAAGCGGCTTGGGCAGAATTGATGCTGAGCGCTATGAGAAATCTGAATGCAAGACTTGGGGATTGAGAGCTCAAGAAACGGTCCTTGTCAGCGTGCTTGATGAGCATATGCTAATCATAGTATGTAGAAGAGTAGTATGCATGCAGACACATTTGCAAGCATGCCTATTAAACCTAATGACTGCCCACTTGTGGCGGTCTTCGCCGCTAATGTCCGCCGCAGACGTCTTGAGCTTGAGCTTTCCCAAGAAGAGCTTGCCGCGCGCGCAGGCGTCCACCGCACTTATGTGGGGATGCTGGAAAGGAGCGAAAAAAATTGCACCATCTACAATATCTGGCGGCTTGCATCAGCTCTGGAAAGCGACGCAGCAGACCTACTGATCGAAAATAAATGATCCATGTTCTCGCTGATGCCAATGAGAGTGAGCATCATCAAAAGGCACTCTTTTGATTTTATGCGCGAACCTGTTCGAAGGTCGGTCGTCTCGTCCCAGATTCATGAGTAGGTTGTAGCTGAGCTCGAAACGTGCAGAATAGGCTGAGTTTGACCGCCACTAACTAGCTCCACTAAGTGTGACACTGCCTCTGCAACCTAGCGTGAAGGCCCCAGAAACAGGTGCTTCGGAGTTCATGGGTTCGAATCCCGTCGAGTGCACCATACAAAACAGGGCCTTAGGTGAAAACCTAGGGCCTTTTGTTTTGAGCTGCGCCAATTCTGTGCCTAAACCGTGCCTCCCTATCCCCTGCGACTTATGCGCTGAGTATGCCTTTGACTACTAGCTATGTGGGCTGGAAGAGCTGAGAGGATGTATCCATCCCTGCAATTGGCTCAGCCCAACGCACCTTCCACGTACACCAAGCCCTTATTGGCGGCTTGAGGTGCTAGGCCTAAGGCTTGGAGGCGCAAGACTCACCATTGCCCAAAACAGTTGTGGCAAGGCTTGTCAGAAACGCAGGCTGCTCAACTTGGAGATAAACATATCCACTATCCTCCCTGGATCCAGGTCAAATTTTTGCTCTTCCCTGATGTTCCGGTCATCGTCATACGGTGATCGCCATGAGGGCCAATGCAGGTCTGCTAGAGATGGCTCGAGAGGGCAGTTAGGTGCGGAGATCGAGAGCATAAGACTCAGCAGGATCTTTTCGCGCAGAACACCTCTTGGAACGCTATCAGCGGACTTCGCCAGAGCTTGAAAGAGCTTCTGAAGGTAGTGAATGAAGTGTTGCATCGCGTCGCCCAAAGGCGGTGCGGTTCCAAGCTCATAAACTTCCACGAAAAGGGCGGCTTTCTCATCGCGCACATCTTCTGACGCTTGCTGATGGAAGCTATCCGTCAGATGCAAGATATCAGTCGGCATCTCGTTTACGAAGAAACTCTCCACGGAATACCTCGGCGCCTCCCCCGGGCTGCTATAGAAAACTCTGTCCGCAACAGCGACATCTTCAATTTTCTCAGCTGGAAACGTTGCATTCACACCGAATCCTACTTGCGCAGCATCTAAGAGCGTAGATCGGACTAGCTCGATTAGCTCGACCCTATAGTCTCGATTGGTCGCACCTTGGTAATCGAATATATGCCCATGTCCGACATTCTCAACCTTGCCCAGCAAGCGACGCAGACCTCGCCACCGGCCGGAGTAAAAGTTGCGCCAGCCCCATGACTCCCTGGTTTCAATCGCGGGCAGTGGCGTGGGAGCAGCTTCTGGAGGCGCCGACCGCTCCTCCGAGCCTTGATCCGACCTGGATTGCAACTCCTTGAGGGCCCGTTGTTGGCGGCGAAGTTCGCTGGCCAAACCCAGACCCAGTGAGCTAAGGCGCGTTTGGCCCACAATCTCTTGATGGTTGATGGCAACCTGCGGGCGAAGTCCTGAGCCGAACACTTGCTCACACCAAGCGGCATAGGTTAGATTTTTGCCAGTGGTGCGGGGCAGTCTTTTTGCCAGCTTCTTAAGAAGGGAAGTCTCCAGGTAAGAGCAATCGACCAAAACGTCGAACCTCTTCAACATCCTGAACTGAACCCACTGCTCTAACTCTTCACGGTCCATCCAGTTACTCCACTTCAAGTAGAATCGGTGTTCTGTCTCATCTAATTCAACCGCAGGATAGCCTGGCTTCGACGAAGAGCGCTCCGGGGTGGCAAGTTATCGGCATGGCGCAACGTCCTCGAGCTGGAGCGTGATCTCCGTACAACAAGCACACGAGAACGGGATAAGGAGGGCTCTTTTTTTTGGAGCACAAAACGAACCTGCCAGGCAATTCCTTGGTCGAGCTTAATCATCAGACTTCTGAGAGCTGTATTTACTCCGCCGCATCAGCGGCTACGGTATCGACTGCTCAGCCATCACTTAATTACAAAGCCCAATAGTACTGCTTGATTTTCTGCGCCATCAGCCGGCGGCGCTCGGCCAGAAAGGCGTCAAATTGCGCGGGCTGATAAGCAGCCAGATCCTCAGGAAGACAATTCGCGGCCAGGTTGACTTTGAGATCATCCAGGTGGGTGATCGCCCCATACCGCGCTACGCCGGTGTCACACTGAGCGAGTACCTCCGCCATATAGTCAGCCGGCGCGGTGTGGCCGATCTTGATGTTCACTTCCTGCTGCACGTACACGTAGTTGGCGACTTGGTTGTACTTGCTTCGCTGCAGTCCTTGGAGTTTTAGGAAATTCTTCGGGAAGATGTGGTGAATATCACCATGGTGCGTGAGCATGTCGCGCACGGTGATGTCTTTTGACAAGAAGCCCTTGTCCCCACGGTTAGCCTGCGCGGCCCAAAACACCTTGATCGCAGGGGCATTAACGGACGATGTAGTCAACGACTGTGGCAAACCGAAATCCCAGAAAGCGTCGGAAAGCTCAGCGTCCTCGATCTCGCCCAGCACCTCCTCGAACTTGCGCTCATGAACGGCCTTGATGTCTTTGTCGAAGCGCGACTCCGGCGAACCCGAGTAACGCCCGGTCAACAGCGACATGACAAACCAACGTCGAACCCAGCTTTCGATATTGGGATTGTTGCCCAAGTTGCGTTTGAGCTTGAGGTACAAGACATAGGCGAAATTCAGCGCGTTAACCGAACCTATCATGGAGCTGTCCACGAATCCGGCCGAGCGAATGATCATCAAGAAGCGCTTGAAGTGCGTTTCGTTGATGAACTCCTTGACCCCTTCGCTCAGGACCTTGAACGACTCCTCTTCGATTTCTTTCTCATAGCTTCGCGTATCGAAGTTACGACCCGAGAGCAGCCCGACCAGATCCGATAGGCGACCACGATTGAATTTGGTAGTGAAGGCCACGCGCAGCATGTCCGAGTAACTCGGGTCGTACAGATCATCGTTCTCCCGCCTCAGCCAGCGCATAGCCTTGAAGTAGCCCGTCTGGACGAAGGCTTTGTCATTGTTCTCAATATGGGCGTAGAACTCGGGGGCGATGGAAAGGTGGCAGAAGTAGTCGATGGCCTTGCGCAGAGTATTACCGTCGAACTCCTCGTTGGCAGCGATTTTCGACATCACGAAGTCCGCCTGGCTGAGCACAACACCTTTTGAGTTGATGCGGATGAAGATCTCCGTGACGGTCTCGATATCCAGATCAGCCGCCAGCTCGATCAGACCGATCTGCTTTTTGGTGATATCGCAAAGCCTGTCCAATCGCTCGTAGACGAGATCTTCATTCAAGTCAGGGTTTGCGGTCAGATAATCCCTAGCGGCCTTGTGCGACTTTAACTCGCCATTGACGATTGGCGCGATATCGGCGAACCACGCTTTGTCTTTTTCAATAGCGGGGTTGCTGACCTCGAAGCGCTCCTCGATAGGGTGGAAGGCAATACGGATACGCACTTGCTGGTAATCCTGGTTGATCACCTGCTGGCCAGCGATCGCTGCGGTCAACGCGGTAACCCTTTGCTGGCCGTCGATCAACACCTTCTTGCCTTCGGCCAACGAGCCGTCTTTGAGCTTAACCGTGGGATTGCGCCAGGCGATAATGTAGCCGACCGGGAAACCCTGATACAGGCTGTCCATCAGGTCGCGCACCTTGCTGGCATCCCAGACAAAAGGGCGCTGAATTTCTGGGATCGCAATTTCGCCAGACTTGACCCAGCTCAAGAGAGTTTCGATCAGGTGCTGGTTAACGGAGTACTTTTGGGCAGACATACACAACATCCTTGTCGCAAAGCTTGCTCAGATTGAGTGGCTCAGATCATCAGGGTAAGGCAATCCACTCGCCCTCTCCGACCCCGGAGCGGATTGAGACAATCATTTGTTCCACTGCGGCCCGCTCCACTCGCTGGGGGCTGTCGGCATGGTAACGGGCTTGGAAATATTCATGCCCAATGCGAGTCAGTCGGTAACCGTCAGGCCCACTTTCGATTCGCCCTCCATCCAAGTGAGTTTGGAAATTCACCATGAACCGCTTCAACGGAAAGGATTCTCCCTGACTCATCTCCGTAACCTCCAAGATGGCAGCCATATATGTCCACAGCCGACGACCTGTGGGGGTTACGGCGAGTTTGTAGAGCCGACTATCGCTATCCATTCCTAGTTCCTTTCATTCCACCGAGCTGACAACACCTGAGTCTATATTGGGTCTCGTTAAGTATGGCACTTTGCCCGAGGGTACCAGATTTGCTGCAGCTTCCAAGTGGACGTCCTGGTCATCGAAGAAAATGTGGGGGTTGAAGCCCGTAAGCACTTTGGGCTTGCCCACACCACCGAGGAAGAAAGCTTCATCAACGTACACGCCCCAGGCACGCAGAGTGTTGATCACGCGCATTTCCGACGGGGAGTTTCGAGCGGTGACAATGGCGATTCTGATCGGTGAATCCTTGCTACCGGTAGGTAAACGCTCCTGCAATTTGGCCAGTTTTATGAGCAGGCTGGCGTAGGGGCCCTCTTCCATGGGGGTGTGCTGCAGTGCATCTTCCTGCGCCTGAAAGGCATCCAGCCCTTGGGTTTTGTAGACCAGTTCACTAGCATCGGAAAACAGGACTGCGTCACCGTCGAAAGCGATGCGTACCTGGCCTTTGGGGATTTGCGGAGCGTTGGCTGGGGGCGCCTTTAGGATCGCAGCGGCGCATTGCCGGGAATCGATCACCTTTTGCGCGTCGTCCACGTTGGTGGTGAGAAATAGATCGACATCGAAGGCATCCATGTAATCAGCCACTGACTCGCCACCAGTGAACGCTGAACGCGTGATCGCCAACTGATCCCGGCGAATGGTCTTGAGTACGCGAATACCCGTGTCCGGGCTGTTGCGAGACATCACCACTACTTCGACCAGAGGGGATAGGTCGCCTCTTTCCATATGCCGGTTGAGATCGAGCAGCGCCTTAGCCAAATGATAACCGGTGCCAGGTGACAGCGGCTCGTCCTCGTGCTCCTCCATGTAGCGACGATAGTTGTCGATCACGCTTTCGGGGTCGGCCTCAAGCGCCGTCTTGAACATCTGATCGGACTCGCTCATGTCAAAAAGGGCAGTGGCGGAGATGCCCACCACCAAGGTGTTGCTCAAATCAAGTGCCATCACATTACTTCCTGCATAACAGAGATGATCATGAGCCCCCCCCCCCGCCGCGAACGTTGGAAAGCTTGATGGAGGCGAGCCGCCCCCCCTCAGAGCTGACCAGCGAAGGCTCTCTGACTCAAGGATTCAAAAAGTGGAGAGTCTGCATCCCGAAACTTCTGTTTCAATCTATCCATCACGATTTTTCTGATACGAACGAACGCCTCCTGCTCGACAAGAGGTGGCTTAAATACCGGAGCCTCTCTTAACCTAGCCAAAGTAATTTCTTTGAAAGTCGCACCCTTCGAATTTTTATCAATCCATGAACGAAACCCAGCGCTCCTGAGCAGCTCAACTAAAAATTCAGCCTTAACGTCGCCAGCTGGCGAAATTTTTGCCGTCCCTTGAGTCAAATTTGCACCATCAAGAAAAGACGGAACGATATCAGCAGAACCAATGCTCGCTCTAATGCAATAAACAATGTCACCTGCACTGACCTCGGAACGCTTGAATTTATTTGCTATATCAACGGATGTGCATGCGTAGCCTGCAGCCTGCAGTTTTCCATTTTTAAAATCTCCAGTTCTAATATATGGAACACCACCATCCACATGATCCCCGGCCTGAACGATGCCATACGTAATAATTGAATCTTGTCTAACGAGATCCGAAAGAGCAAAAGTCTCCCAGCCCTTTAAATTGGTAGCTGGGTCACCGAACATGTCTAAAAAGGCGGCGCGAAGGAAGTCATTGGCGAGCTGGATGGCTTGCTGGCGTTTGCGGCGGATGGCGTCGGCCTTGTCGAGGATAGCAGCGATGCGCTTTTGTTCGGGCAGGGGTGGGAGAGGAATTTCAATTTTTGTAAGTCCCTGCCCAGTTATTTGAGGCTGTGCCGAGCCAGATATGACGTCATTGAAGCCACGTCCTAGAAGGTAGTAATAGAGATATCTGATATCTGCCTTTTCGCAGTCCAAATCATCCAGAGCCATTGCATTGCCATTAATGTAAGACTCAGGTTCAGATATATGTACATTTCCGCAAGTGGCGCCACGACAAGTAATCATCAAAGTCGGAAATTCGTGCGTATATTCCGAGTAAAAGCCAATTTTTCCATTGGCGCCATATACAGGGTAACCCTCTTCAAGCAGACTACTGGCGGAAATAGTTTTCCACTGTCGAGGACGGCATATGTCATGCAATTTGGGACTGTCAGAAATTTTGTGTTCGGGCATAACATGAGCGAAAGGAGCCTGTATGCCGACCAAAAAGAAACCTGCGCGCCAACCACTGAGAGATCTGCCCAAAATCCCGAAAGAGTTGCTTGAGTCTTTCGGTGAAGGGCTGATGACCGCCGATGCCATCGAGATGGCTTCTGCGGCGTTCAAGAAGGCCTTGATCGAGCGCGCCCTGAGTGCCGAACTGGGTCACCATCTGGGCTATCCATCGGGCGCGCAGCGGCCGGAGGATGAAACCAACCAGCGCAATGGTAAAAGCGGCAAGACGGTTCTAACCGGCGATGGCCCGATTCGGCTGGAGATTCCGCGTGATCGAGATGGCAGTTTCTCCCCCATCCTGATTCCCAAGCACGAGCGCCGTTACACCGGTTTTGACGACAAGATCATCGCCATGTATGCCCGTGGCATGACCGTCAGAGAGATCCGTGCGTTTCTTTGCGAGCAGTACGGCACGGACGTGTCGCCGGACTTCATCAGCTCTGTAACTGACGAGGTCATGGCAGAGATCGGCGCGTGGCAACAGCGGCCCCTGGAGCCGATGTATCCCGTTATTTTCTTCGATGCCCTGCGGGTCAAAATCCGTGAAGAGGGGCTGGTCCGTAACAAGGCGATCTACCTGGCGCTGGGTGTATTGCCCAACGGAACCCGCGATATCCTAGGTATCTGGATCGAAACCACGGAAGGCGCCAAGTTTTGGATGAAGGTCTTCAACGACCTCAGGACACGCGGCGTCGAAGACGTGTTGATCGCGGTGACCGATGGCCTCAAAGGCATGCCAGAAGCCCTCAGCGCCGTGTTTCCAGAGACGACCTTGCAGACCTGCATTGTTCATTTAATCCGCAACAGCCTTGATTACGCGGCCTGGGATAAGCGCCGCGAATTGGCCAAGGCGCTCAAGCCGATCTATCAGGCAGTCACCGCCGAAGCGGCCGAGCAAGCGCTGGATGCCTTTGAACAGGGGCCCTGGGGCAAGCAGTACCCCACAGTCGTGGCGGCTTGGCGACGCGCGTGGGATCGAGTCATTCCATTCTTTGTATTCCCGCCTGCCATCCGCAAAGTGATCTATACGACCAACGCTATCGAGAGCATCAATGCGCAGTTGCGTAAGATCATTAAAACCCGAGGTCACTTCCCGACCGACGAGGCCGCGACCAAGCTGATCTGGCTGGGGTTACGCAATATCACGGCCAAATGGGGCAACGCAGCCCATGATTGGAAAAGCGCGATGAATCAGTTCGCAGTTCTGTACGGAGATCGATTTATCAGGCCGACCTGGTAAAGCATGGCTTGCCTAACGGCAGGCCGTTATTGGCCCGCACACAAAAAATCTGACAGGCCCTGCAATTTAAGCGACGGCCAACTCACAGCATCTCCTCCAGCGCATCCAGGTCCGCCAAAATTTCCAATTCCAGCTCTTTTAGCCGTCCCAAAATCACCTTTGGATCTTCGTACTGCTCTTGCTGGTACTCCACCTCTCTATAGCGATTGATAGACAGGTCATACTTGTTAGCAGCGATATCTTCAGCAAGCACGACAAACGCCTTTTTGCGCTTGTCGCCAAACAGGGTGTTGATAGTGCTGGCGCTGACATTACCTTCGACCATCTGACGATATTTGTGCCACTGGGCAATCGCATCAGGCAGGTCATTGCTGCCCTCGCCTTTAAGCTCAATGCGTTTGTCGTCCAGCGAGTAACCATCGGCGTGCAGATCATAGAACCACACGCGCTCGGTGGTGCCGCCTTTAGTGAAAATCAGAATGGCTGTGCTAACACCGGCATAGGGCTTAAACACTCCGCTGGGCAAGCTGACGATGCCTTCGAGCTGGTTATTGTCGAGCAGCTCCTGGCGCAGTTGCTGGTGAGCCTTACTGGAGCCAAAGAGCACACCGTCCGGGACGATCACCGCTGCACGGCCGCCAAGCTTGAGCGATCGCAGGATATGAGCGACAAATAGCAGCTCGGTCTTTTTGGTTTTCACCAGGCCCAGTACGTCTGGGTTGGTGTTGGTTTCGTCAAGCGTGCCTTTGAACGGAGGATTAGCAAGCACCACGTCGAAGAAGTCTTGCTCCTGACGCGGGTAGTATTCCTTGATGGACTTGCTCAGGGAGTCCTGATAGCGAATATTCGCGCCATTCACCCCGTGCAACATCATATTCATGCTGGACACCCGCAGCATGGTGGTGTCGAAGTCAAAGCCCCAGAACATGTGCTTGTTGATATGCTCGCGATACGGCTCAAGCAGGTCGCCGCTGTAGTGCGGATTGCCGTCCTCATCTTTGAATATGCCGGCATCACTGGAGTGCACTTGGTTAAGGTACTCCATAGTACGGGCGAGAAAGCCCGCAGTGCCGCAGGACGGGTCGCATATCACATCGGTGGGCTGAGGCGCGATCAGTTCGATCATTGCATCGATAATGTGCCGCGGCGTGCGGAACTGGCCATTGATGCCGGCGGTTGTGAGCTTGCTCAGCAGGTATTCGTAGATATCACCCTTGACGTCGCTCTGGGTCAGCGGCAAGTCGTTGACCATCTCCACGGCGGAGGTCAGTACCGACTCGTTTTTGATCTCCAGGTCAGCGTCCTGCATGTACTCGCCGATATGACCCAGGCCTTCCAGCGCGCTGCCTTCTTCACCCAAGCCGTCCGCCGCATCGGACTTCTTGCCCAGTTTGGCGAAGTAGGGATAGACGTTCTGCTTGAGATGCTTGTGCAACTCTTTACCACTGAGGTGGTGGAAATTCTTCCAACGCAGCAACTGGCCTTCCGGCGTATTGGGGAACAGACGATCAAAAGACTTGCCGGTACGATTGGCCTTACGCTCGGCCACGTCTTCCTGCATGTCGAGCATGCGGGCGAACATCAGGTAGCTGATCTGTTCGATCACGGTCAGCGGGTTGGTGATACCGCCAGTCCAGAACTTTTCCCAGAGCTTGTCGATATCGTTGCGGATTTTGCCAGTAAGCATTTTTTGCTACTTCTCTTTATCAGAATTCGGAATTACTGCTGGGCGGACAATTCGCCAGCAAAAGGATCATGTGCGCCAGCGAGCAAAGGCTCGTTTGACGCGGCAGTTTCTTCGATGGCTTCGACGATCAGGGACAGACGCTCCGCCTCGAAATCCATATGGGCTGGCTCAAGCTGCGGCAGGGTCTTGCTGACTTTTGCGGACAGTTTGTCGAAACGCTCGACCTTACCGTAGAGACCCTGCTGCCCCGCCAAGGCTTTCACGGTGCCGTTGTAATGATTGCTCGCCGTATTGAGGCTTCCGCCCAGCTTGCTGAGGCGCTCGGCAACAATGCAGACCTGGTTGTAAATTTCCCCGGCTTTTTCACTGATCTCACGCGCATCGGCATTGCTGCGTTCAAGCATCCAGAGATTGGAGACGGTACGCAAAATCGGGATCAGCGTGGTGTGGGAGACCAGCACGATACCCTTCTTGTAGCCGTACTCAAACAGATCCTTGTTGTGCTTCATGGCCTCGATATAAGCAGGCTCGATGGGCATGAACATCAGTACAAAGCTTGGGCTACGCATACCAATCAGGTTGGTGTAATCCTTGGATGCCAAATCGTCGATGTGCCTGCGCACAGACTTTACGTGCTCCACCAATGCCAGTTGATATTCCTCCGGAGTGCTAGCAGAGCCGGCGCGATCATAGGCGACCAGCGAAACTTTGCTGTCGATGATCATGTGCTTGCCGTCTGGGATTTTGATCAGGTAGTCAGTCTGCTTGCTCTTGCCTTCAGCGTCCTTGAACGCGCTTTGCACTTCGTAGTGCGCCTCCTCGACCAGGCCGCTCATTTCCAGGGTGCGACGCAATTGTGCTTCGCCCCACGCGCCACGCTGCTGAGAATCACCCTTGAGGGCCGATGTCAGGTTGTTGGCCTCACTACTCATCTTCAGCCCAATATCCAGCACCTTCTTGATCTCAGCATTTAAGCTGGTGTTGCCTTGCAGAGAAGCATCGTGAACATCATTGATGCGCTTCTGAAAGCCCTCGATCTGATCACGGAAGGGTTTGAGCATGCCGTCAATGCTGGTCTGGCTAGTGTGGGTGAAGGTCTTGCCTTTTTCCTCGAAGATCTTATTAGCCAGATTTTCGAACTCCTGAGTCAGCGATTTGCGGGTATCGGCCAACTGAAGCATTTGCTCCTGGAAGTGCTCTTCGCGCTTTTGCAGAGTGGTTTTAAGTTCAGTGTGCTCGGACGACAGTCCGCCGAAACGCTCCTGCAATGCATTGAGTACCTGCGCCCGCTCAGTCAACGCCTGCTTGGCCTCGCTCAACTGCTCACGTACATCGCGGTCGGAAGTTTCCAGAGACTTGGCCCGCTTACCCTCATTGGCCAGCTCATCCTTGAGGCGGTCACGGTCTGCTTGCAATTGGTCGTTGGAAGTCTGCGCTTTTTCCAGGCGATCACGCAGATCGCTGACCCGCTCTTGGAGTGCCCTCCCCTCAGCCTGGGCAGTATCCAGGCGCTTAGCGGCTTCATGATGCTGCCGGTTTGCCTCTTCCAACTTCACTTGCACAGCAGCAATGACGTCCCGGCTCTGCTGTTGCTCAGTGTTCAGCCGCGTCACGTTTTCGAAGGCTGACTGTAATTGCGCGTTCAACTTGCTTTCTGCAACTTGCAGCTCATGACCGCGCCCTTCCGCCGCCTTTAGCTGCTCAGTGAGAACAACCTTCTCTGTGATTACCGATGCCTGAGCCGTGTGAGACTGCTCAAGCTGGACTGTCAGTTGGCTCAGTTGCCGCCCCTGACGCAACGCTGCTACGAAGTAACCGAGCAGCGCAGAAGCCACAGCGAGCACTGTAGTGATAACAATGATGTCCGTAGTCCATTGACTGGCTTGCATGGTCACTCCTGAACGCCAGATGGCGAGTTGTTCTCGCGAAGGAAGGGTTTGAGCACTGCGACCAGCTGATCAATATCAGTCGGCTTGAAAACGCCATCGATTCCCTCATGGGAAATTCTGTTGAAGGGTGCATCGTAGAGTTTTTCGATGACGATGCTGCCGTGCTGGGCGATGTAGTTCTTCAACAGGTTCATGAAGCTCACCTGCTGAGCAGTGAGGCTTGGGTGGCTGTGAAGGAAATTCTTGAAGTGCTCTTCGATGGCCTGCGCATCCTGTCCGATCATCTCGCGAATCGTGACGTGTAGCTGCTCTGCCGTACGTCCATAAAACTCATTCAGCAAATCTAGGCTTACTCCGGGATGGCTGGTAAGAATAGTCGAGGTCAGGGTTTTCAAGTCTGGCTCGGCGATTGGCTCGCCTTTGTGGATTTTTTGCAGAATCGGATTGGCGGCGAGCATATCTGTGAGAATTTTTTTCAGTCGACCACGATACTGCATCGCCTCGCTGGCACCCGAGATCACGACTCGACGCTCCTCAGCCACCACGTTGTCATCCTTGGCTTTGGTGACTCCAACTCCGTAACTGACCGCACTCCCCGTCTGCCGGTATTTCATGATGCCGCGCAGTTCCTGGCGGGCGTTCTCCAGCTTGCTAATGCTCGGCTGCTGCCAGAAAGCCGCACTGCGCACCTCGGCGAGAATCTCATCCTTCTGGCGCACGGCCTGGATATTCACAGCAAGCTTGTCCAGCTCAGCCAGAAGGGCGATCTTGCCGTCCTCGAAACAACTGGCCTGCTCCACCAGACAGCGTTCAATGTTGGCGACCAGCTTGTCCAGCGCGGTAGCGTGTTTGTCGTGCAATACCCGAGCGGACATCAGCGGGGCAATGGTGTTGCTCAAGAGATGCTGAGTATTGGCCTCAAAACGTTTTAGCAGATCGGTCTGCTGCAACTGGTGCACGTTACGCAGCTCGCGCTTGACCGCCACGCTGGTTTCCGGAAGGTCATTGATGTCGGCGGTCAATAAGTCAGTGGCGGCATCGAAAGCCTCGGCATGGTTGAGCCTCAGCGCGGCCTGGGCCAGTTCCAGACGAGCCTCGAAAGTCGACTGCAGCAAAGACTTGCCGCCAGTGTCTTCCGGCTCCTGGTACTCCTGCTCGAAGAAATCGAAGTTGCCGTAGTGATCAAAGATCAAGAACTCTTGCTTGTCTTTGCCATGACCAAACAGATTGGGACGCAGGCGGGTGCCTCGACCAATCATCTGCCAGAATTTGACCCAGGACTTCACCGGCTTGGCGAACACAAGGTTCACCACCTCTGGCACGTCGATACCGGTGTCCAGCATGTCGACCGAGATGGCTATCCGAAAGTCGTTATCCGGCTTTTTGAATTCCTTGATCAACGAGCCCACATGAGTGATCCCGTTATGGATAACCTTGCAAACCTTGGTCCCGTACTGCGGGTAGAGTTTGCAGAAGAGCTTTTCGAGATGCTCGGCGTGATCCTGGCGCTGAGCGAAGATGATTGTCTTGCCTACCAGAGAGCCGGTTTCATCCTTGATGCCGTTGTCGATCAGGTTTTCCAGAATGATGCGATCGGTGTCTTCACTGAAGATCTTACGGCCAATGTCCTTGCCGGCGATGGTCGTGCGCTGGGCCTCCTCTTCGCCGAGATCTTCCTCAAGCTGGGCCTTTTGTTCGTCACTCAGGTCTCTGTAATGAATGCCATCACGCAGAAAATCGGTGGTTAAATCCTTGACGCGAAACGGCACCAGATAAGGCGGCTCGTTGTTGATGGCGGCATCCAGACCAAACTCAAACGTAGGGTCGGTGGTCTCGCAATCGAAAATATCGAACGTGTTACGGCTGATGAATTTGACCGGCGTGGCGGTGAGGCCAACTTGCAGCGCATCGAAGTAGTCGAAGATATCGCGATATCTGTTGTAGATACTACGGTGGCTCTCATCGGCAATGATCAGGTCGAAGAAGCCCACGTCGAGCTGAGCGAAGCGGTTCATCATTCCCGGGTAAGTGGCAATGAAGATTCGCGCCGTCTGATCCACCTTGCTGGTTTCACCGATGACGCAGCGCGGTTCGCTCGGCAAGTTCTGCTTGAACGCATCGTCAGCCTGAACACGCAGCTCTTTGCGGTCGCAGAGAAACAACACTCGTTTGGCCCAGCCGGTGCGCAGTAGCAGCTCAGCCAGGGCAATGGCCACACGGGTCTTGCCGGTACCGGTGGCCTGAATGATAAGTGCTTTGCGCCGCTGCTTTTGAAAATGGGCGGCAACGGTCTTGATGGCCTCGATCTGATATGGGCGGTCGGCGATGCTCAAGTCAGGGTTGTGCTGCTCCAGCTTGGCGATACGATACTGGCGCTGGTACGCCAGATACTCGAGGCTGCTCTTACTATAGAGGCCATACACCGGGCGGTAGGTATTGTATTGCGCGTCATCCCAGATAAAAGTTTCGTAGCCGTTGCTGTAGAAAATCACCGGCCTCTGCATGCCCATACGCTCAAAGCCATCGGCGTAAATCCGCGCTTGCTCACGCCCGGCTTGCAGGCTGACATTGCCAGATTTCTTGGCTTCGATCACAGCCAATGGCTGGCCGTTATCACCCCAAAGCACATAGTCCGCACGCCCCTTGCCACTGGGATTGTCAGGACAGTCGACTTCGACTTCCAAACCAACCTGAGCAGAATCACTTACATTCCAACCGGCCTGTTGCATCATCAGATCGATCATGAGCTTGCGGGTTTTCGACTCGCTCCATTGCAGGCTGTCAGACACCTGTTGACTCTGCTGCATACGCTTTTGCTGATCAGGCTTGGCTGGCGGATCAAGCTTGTCGAGATTGCGGGTACGTTCTTGCTCAAGCTTGTCCAACACACGCTGAAGCTCTTCCTGCCGCTGGTTCAGCTCCTTTTCATAGCTGAAGACAGTCTTCTGCAGCTTAGCCAACGCAACAGTTGGGTCCTGGACATTGGCGAACTCGGGGATCGCAGCCTGTGCAGCTCCGTAATATTTGATAGCCATGTACATAGCCAGCTGATGGGCAGTTTTCAGCGCCTGCTGGGCGTTACGCAGATTACCTTCAGCACCATGGGCAGTGTCGTTGCCCTGGACGCGCAGAAAATTGATCTGGTGCACAAGGGGTTTGCTGACGCAGTCCGTGAAGACCGAGTTTTTCACCAAGTCGTAGAAGGTTGACTGCGGCATACGCGGAAGCAACTCTTCCTTATAGACGGATTTGGTAAGCTCCTCTGCGAAGCTGCGTAGGCGAGTCATTGCACTGCCTGGATCAATATGCAGTACAGCCTCAGCCAGACCAGCAAGGTTCGCCAGCAATTCATTGCCAGAGCGGAGGAATTCGAAGTTGACTGATTTCATAAAGGCTATTCTGTCCATATCGATCCTATAGCGAGGACCGTGCCAAATTTTAGTCGATGCCGTACTTGCTCATCCAGTTGCTCAGCGTCTGCTGGCTTTTGAGGCCTAGCAGGCCAGCCGCCCGAGTTTTGTTATTGCCTGTAATCTTAAGTGCCTGGCGAAGGTAATGATCAGCCATGCTAGATATTAACTCTTGCAAATCAATACCTTGAGACACATCAAGGGACATTAAACTTTGCTTATCCGGAGGCAACTGAAACAACGCCTGCTCGACGTCAGCCGCACCTATTACGCTGCCTGAACACCAGAGAGCTGCCCGCAACAAGGTGGATTGCAATTCCCGGACATTGCCTCGCCAAGGGTGTCGAAGAATAAGATTTTTTGCATCAATGGAAATCTTCTTACCTTTAAGGGAGCTATCCTGAGCCGTGATTTCCTTCAACAGCGAATCCGCGAGCAGCAGCAGATCTCCCTCACGCTCACGAAGCGGTGGTAGGTGCAAGACGCCGACCGCTACTCGGTAGAACAAGTCTTCCCTGAAGCGGCCGTCTGCCACGGCCTGCATCAGATTGCGATGGGTGGCTGTGATCAGGCGCACATCCACTTTGGTGTCCTGACTCGCTCCCACCGGAGTTACAACACCTTCTTGTAGCACCCGCAGCAGGCGTACCTGTGCGTCTGAAGTGAGTTCCCCGAACTCATCCAGAAAAAGAGTTCCCCCATGAGCTTGCTGGAAAACACCGACTCGATGCTCGACTGAACCTGTGAAAGCACCTTTACGGTGACCAAACAACGTGGAGTCAATCAGCTCAGGAGGGATAGCCCCGCAGTTAATCGCGATGAATGGCCCCGTAGAGCGAGGACTGGCATTGTGAATCGCCCTGGCGAACAATTCCTTACCGGTCCCTGTCTCTCCATAGATCAGTACGGGCACCTGCTTTTGCGCCAGAATTTGTGCCTGAGACTTGAGAGTCAGAATGCACTCGCTTTGCGTGATAATGCTGTCAAAAGCCGCGTTGACTGGGGCATGGCCATTAGCGAGCTGTAGCAGCTTGTCACCACTGATGGTATTAGCCGCTGGCACATACTCCGCAGCTATCTCGAATGGCACATCAACCTTCTGCACGCCTTGTTCTAGCGAGGACTGATAGAAAGTGGCGGGGTACCTAGTCTTGCCAAGCAAGATCCAGATAGCCTGCATGGCAGGTGTCCCGGGACTAATCAGAATCGAAAGATCCACCTGTGATGAAAACAATTGCTCCAGATGCGCTTGCGCTGCCTTGTAGATTTCCCCGAAGTGAACAGGGGAACTCAATGACTCGTAGCGTGGATTAATGACTATATCCACAGTCGACCTAAGCCATTGGAGATAGGGTTCTACACGCTCGGCCGGGTAGGAGCACAGCAGTTCCAGCTGATCAAAAGACGCGGCTTGTAGAGTGGCTAAAATTGGACCGACTTCAGTCCCGCCCGGGGCTTTGAGATCGTTCCCACCCACCCAACATGTCAAAACGCGTTGCTTTTTAGACACTGCCCTAATTCTCCCGACGCTTACTCCAGACTGGATCCAGACAGAGCATGCGGATAGTAAACTATTGAGGCAATTTTAACCTTGCCAATAGCATGAATTATTTACAGCTACACATCGCCTCTTCAGGTGTTCAAGTCCCGTCGAGTGCACTGTCTTTTTTCCCTTTGCTTCCAAAGGGTTGGCGTTTCTATCAAAGCCAGTTTCAGTGCTAAACGTCGTTTTGCCGTGCGTTTGCCGCAAGGGCTATCTAGCCTAGCGAATAACCTTCAAAACCAAATCTGACGCCCAAACTTGGGCATGCCTGATCGAAAGCGAAATTAACCGAGCTTTTTTGCGTTGTTCGCCGGTGCTTGAGGCGCTATTTACTCGGCGACGCATTGGGCTGCTCAGCCCACTGTTTGATGGCTATCTCTATATGCAGCTTTGCCAGATACTCCTGCTCAAGGCGCCCCCGCTCTTGGTCCCAGAGAAACCTATAGAAAGCAGCCTCCTCAGCCAGCAAACCTGAAGGGGCCGACTCTTGGGCTTTAGTGGGTTCAACAACAGCATTTTTCGAGTACCGGTCGAATAGCACCCGCTCCATTAGTAGTGCTTCAACGGTGGGCTGATGGCGTCTAGCTCGGGCAAGCATTAGCAATCCCCACGTGTCCATGTCACCCCAGTAAGCGATCCGTTTCTCTCCTAGATGTGCAGACGCCAACCACTTCAGATCAAGCCCGGCACCCAGCACAGCTACAGTACCTGGTACACCTTCAGGTAGAAGGTGAATGCAGTGTTCATTTTCCACTACGAGCAATCGAGAACCAGGAAGTGTAGTTTCGGCCAGTTCAGACGTGGTAAGTCTGAGTCGCTTGAAGGGGAGCAGCTCCGGTTGAAGAGGTACGACTAGCACCCAATGGCTGCTCTCACCAAAAGCATCTAGAAAAGTCGTCAGGCCCTGCTCGGAAACGGCGCCTTCGAAGCGCTCATCAAGAAGTTTTATCAACAGGGTAGCGTTTCGCTCGAAAAACTTGGTATCTACTTCGTGCTCAGCAAGCAGACGCAGCGAGCGGCCTTGGGCACAGCCTGGAGACAATCGAGTGGCGAGTTGCGCTGTGGCGATAACCTCGCCAGGAGGTTTCGTTAGCCACAAACTCCGTTGAGCCACCAGCAGGGCATGAAAAGCGCTATCAACCCGCTCGACCAGATACTCGAGCTGAGCGTATTCCCTACCAACGCATGAGTCGCCAGTCGCTAAAATCCATTCCGACGGGCTGTTCAGTTGCCAGTGCAACGGCAAGGAAATCGGGGCTAACCCCGCCCGGTAGTTAACGGCCCCCCAGTTAACCGTTCCTACTGTTACGCATCGCCAGCGCTCCACATGCTGAAGAACCGCCTTAATGTTGTTAGCAAAAAGTCGTGCCGGAGGCTTACCGATATTCAAGGTGTATGGCCAGCTATCGGGATTGAGCAAACGCTCTAACCGAATACTGGATTGCTGCCATTGCCTAGCCAAGCCAAGGCCAATTTCAAGGGGTGACTTCATGCGTAACCTTTATACGCTGCTGATGGTGCTCATCCAGAGCCTCCCAGCTGAGGGAAACCAAGCTGGACTCCAAGCCTCGCCGGTGAACGACGATGGCCGAACGCGTGTGGTGGCGCAACAAACGCATTTCCTTGTTGGGCGTGATGAAAACGGCATGCAGGCCGAATTCCCTTAGCGCGGCGATTATCCGGCCGGCAACTGCGTGAGAACTACGCGAAAAGGCTTCGTCTAGAACGATAGTGCCAAAGAGTGGCCGGCTGCTGCCGTCAGGGCAAAGAGCATAGCTAAGAGACGCGGTTAATACGTAAGAGGCAATGATCTCCTTCTCACCACCGCTGCCACCCTGAGAGCCTTTTAAAGTGTGAATGACATTCTTGCTTTCTCGATCAATCACCGAGACCGCGAACTCAAGACGGAAGCGCGGATCCAGAAGTGACCTGGCCCATAGAGTTCGATTATGCTCGCAGGCATCTTTAAGTTGCCGTACAAGCTCTTGAAGCGCCTTGTAATGGCTCGCACCTTCATCATCGGCAAAGCGTGCTGAATTCAACTGGCGTTGAGCACGCTGTAGCGTACGTACGCGCTCATGGATAACTTTCCCTGCAACCAGTCGCAAATAGCGACCAGTTTGGAAGTCGACACGCTGCATCGTACTATTCAAATCATCCAGGCGCTCCTCGATCATCGATACCTCATGGTCGATATAGCTCAGCAATTGAGTAACGCCGTCATCGGAGGAACGGTTGAGATATTCCAGAAAACGCTTGAGTTTCTCGGGAAGCGCCTCCTCTGTCAGTACGCGCAAACGTTCTAGATATTTGGGTACGTCCACTAGATCTCGCCCAGCCTCCGACAGCGCACCGGTATCTACTTTCAAGGCATCGGACATACGCCCAACGAGCTCTGCTTGTTTCTCACTCAGCTTGTCACCGACCACTCTGAGCTGCTGTTGAAGCTCGCGCGCGTGGGTGCGTTCCAGCTCCAGAATGTCCCCAAGGTCTTCCGGCGCTAACGTAGGAAAGTGCTCTTCTGCCAGTTCGCGCTGCCCATCACTTAGCCCCTTTTCAGCGCCGTGAAAAGCCTTACGGGTAGCGGATGCGGCCTGATCAAACTGCGTTTTTAGCCGACTACACTCCCCGATCAGTTGGTTCAACTGCTGCTCTAGTGATGCCTGCAACGCCATGGCTTCATCCAGTTCGATCTTGACAACGGTGAGATCAGAATCGGGAAGAGTCAGCGTTTTCATGTGCGTGCGTAGCGATTCCAGCTCACTCTGCGCACCTGGTAGATCAATGTCCTCGAACTGCTGCTCTTCAATGCGCTTGAGCGCCAATGCCTGAGTTTCCAACTGTTTTACGTTATCTTGAGCAGCATTCAATGCCTGATTGGATGGCATGAGCTGTTCATTTATCCTCTGGATCTGATGGGCAAGGTGGGCTAGGCGGTCGCGGTTATCGAAGCCAGTTAACCAGCCCTCATCCAGGCGCCTCTGATCCTGCTTATCAAAGAAGCGCTCCTTGCCAGACATCAGCCCTTGGGCTGTCATTGCGTGAGGCATATGACGCAGTTGCTCTGAGGTTTCCACGCAGTGGCGATCGGTGTCCGCTAACAGTGCTTTTACAACTTCACGGTATGGATGTTCCTTGAAGGTCAATTTGCGCGTGAAGCCATCATCAAAGAACACGGGAAGTGAAGAGGGCTCTTTTACCTCCAGTAAGCGCACATGCAAGCGGTTATGTCGCTGGTTCACCCAACGCAAGGCCGACTGGGATGCTCCCTGCGGTACCAGGATGCGCAGTCTATGGCTGCCAATGGCCCGTTCGATAGCGCCCCGCCATGCCTGCTCCTCGGGCTTGACCTGTACCAGTTCAGCAACGAAAGGAAGGGCCAACTCATCAAGACCAAGCGCTTGCGCTAGATCACTCCGAAAAGTATGAAAATGTCCATGCAGGTTCGAACCCGGCCGCGTCTCAACTTCGACACGCTCCTGCTGCAAGGTAGATAGTTGATCTTTCAGCTCTTGCTGGGCGACGCCAGCTTTAAACGCCACTTCACGCGCGCTATCGAGCTGCTGACTAAGAATTTCCAAGCGCTCGGCAACCTGCCCCTGGTTATTTTTAAGAGAAGCGAGCGACAGCTGCTCAGATAAACCTAAATTTTTGGCCAAACGGCAGTAATGCTCAGCTTGTAAGCTACGTCTATTGCATATCTTGTCCCAGTCAGCAATACGTTCGCGCAGTTGATCTATACCAGCGCCACCGACTTGCAGGTAACGCTGACGTTTTTGCTCAACCATTTCTTTTTGAACACCGATTTGGCTCTTGCATTCCTTCCAATCCAGTTCGGCTTTCTTACACTCCTGCTCTAGTCTGTTTGTCTCGGCCAACCACAGGCGATACCCCTGCTCGGCAAACCAGATCGGAAGAATACCGTCGAGAATCTGCTTATCCTGTAACCGCTCTTGCAATACCTTATAGTGCTCCCAGCCATCAGCAACGGGTTGCAATGACCGCTGCTGTTTCCTAGCAGTTTCCAGTTCTCGGTGGATATCGGTTAGATCATCGAAGCTGTTGGCAACCTCGGCGGCACGCTCGAAGGCAGAGCGCTCATCCAGTACTAGTTCACGAAAGATTTCGTCGATGCTATTAAGCTGTTTCAAACCGGCAGCACGGTTGAGCAGAGTGAATGCGTTTTCACCAACCTCAAAGTAGTCCCTCAGCCGGGCCAAGAACGCTTTCTTGCTCGGATAAGGCCAAATACCTGTGCCCTCCTTGTCCATATGACGCAAAGCCCGCATTCCTCCCTCGCGGTGCCGATTGAGCCAATGATGCAAGGTTTGCTCGGGTGCTTCGCTTAACAGCCAAAGCTTTTTCAGGTCAGATGCCGAGGAACTTGTGTCCTCGAACCATAACACAGCCCCCAGGCGCACCTGCGTACCGTCACGCTCGAGCGTGGCGGCGATTGCGGTAACAGTCCTGCCCTTACGAGCGATGTGAGACTGCTGAATGCCTCCATCTCCAGGACCGGTTACACCCCTTACATAGGACACTAGGTCCCGGTCACTCTCATGCCCACCCGTAGAGGCCAGGTTATAGCGAGGGGTGGCACACAACAGGGTCATCAATGCATCCACCAAGGTCGTTTTGCCGCTACCCGTCGGGCCGATTACTGCAGTTCCGGACGGATCGATTTCGGCACGGTGATACGCTTGAAAGCCACCCCAGTTATAGAGCTCAAGGGTGGTCAGAATAAAGGTTTCACTGTCACGCCAGAGGGGTGCCTGCTTCATAACACATCCTCTCCCGCCTCTTGAGCCACTAGTGGCGTATCCTCCACCTGCTGCCTTAACCAAGCTACCAGGGCCTGCAGGCTTTCCGGGTTAGCCAAGTGCGTAATGATAGGGCGGATAATGACGCGGTCATGTGCGTCCAGAGCGGATACTAGACCATGACCTTTGAGCTGGTCTAAAAGTGTAATCATGCGGTTGCGCTCCTTGGCTTCACTGCCTAGTTCTCCCAGATAAACCTGCAACTGTGGAATTAACTCATCAGCTGCTACTAATGCTTGGCCTGCACCGGTGCCGCTTTCCTGCTCGTACACAATGAAATGCTGTCGCAATATGGCGATCAGTAGCGACTGCTCTAAATTTAGCGTCTGCCTGCGCACCAGCGGATGCGACCAGTCATCCTGATCAGTAATCTCGTTATGTCGAACAGTGACAAATACCAGTCCCCGTACCTCATCGACACCCATGGCAAGATCAAGCGGTTCCAAAATTCTGGCTACCTCCTCGGTATTTGAAAGTGCTGATCGATAGAGATTAGGCTTATGGTTCTCTTCTAGTAGCCCGTACTTGAGCATTTCCTGGACTGCCTCACGCACATGTTGCAACGTGCGCTGCTCCCCAGTTTGTGTAGCAGCACTTACGAGAAACTGCTCATCTCTTATACCTTCATCTATTAGTACAGGCTCTGCTTCGCCTGTATTGTTGGCATTTGCGATACGATCAAAAATTCCTGCCATGCTCATAACTCCCAGTCGACGTCCTTGAGTGCCTCGTAGTCGAGCCCCGCATAAGGCAGATTGAAGCGCCAGCGCTGCTCTTCCTTGTCAATCAGATCTACTGTCTGACGCTCCTCGTTGAGCACTTCAATACCTGCTTCGCGCGCCATAGCCAGCCAAAGCGCAAAGGTTTCCAAATCGTGTATTGGCGGCAGCATAGACGCCAGTTCCCTGAGGCTGACTGGATGCTCTTGGCCTGCCAGTACTGCCAAGGTGCCTTGGATTAGGGCTTCCCGGTCCAGCCCATCTAAGGCATCCCAAAAGTCATTTTCAATCTGTTCCAAGCCCACCGGATTTAGACTCAGATCCAGCTCACTCGCGTCCTCATCATCAAGAGCCTTGAACCGCAGGCGTTGGATTGCTGGAACCCCAGTAATCGCTACGCCGACCGGTGGCAGGCAGACAGTCTTTCGTCGTACTGACTGCCGCTGCCAGTCCACGCTGATCGCCAGATTAAAAAAATCATTGAGTAAATGCCCTACACGATGATGCTCGGCGGCCAAGCCCGTCTTCATAAAACCACGTACATCCCGCTCGCTTCTAGCGCGTGCTTGGAGAACAGCCTGCGACTCCCTTACCAAACGTGACGTCAACCAACGTAATTCACGTTGCTGGGGACGATTCAACGCCTTTGAAACTGAAGGGTGACGAAGAATGGTGCGTAAGCGCTCGCGCATAGCCTCCAATTCAGAGGACTGACGTAGTTGCTGTTGGAAGCTTTCGAAGACACGCCCTTCCGGTGTGCTGAGTAAAGCATCCTGACTGTCCAGTAACCGATCAACAATCTCGCCACGGTGAGCCTGCTCACTGATGATGGAATGTCGAAGAGCTCGATCAGCCTCTCGCCATGAGTCCTCTACGCGTCGAAAATCTGCGCGCAAGCCTGTAGCCAGGTTATATACCTCGCGCACGCCCTCTATGGCCTGTGCTTCGTTCAACACGCTGATATGTCCGGCCTCTACTTGCTCCAACTCGTGCTCTAAATCTCTAATTCGACGGCGCAGGCTAGCGATACGGCCAGTTGGGCTAGGGTTAAGGCCCGTTTCTAGGTTTTCGATTTCACGCTGGACTACTGAAAGGCGAGAGGCTGTAGAAGTCATGATCCGGCTATCGAGCGAGTCTACGAATTGAATAGCGGACTCCAGTGCATCAGTAGCGTAGATACGGCCCTCGCGCTCAACGATGAGACGTCGCTTGATCCATTCACGAAGTTCACGACCAGACTGAAGGTGCGCTGAATCTGGCTCGATCTCATAGAGCTCTTGACCAGCATAAGCAGCCAACATATCGGATAGCGCTTGTAGCGCATCATCCATAGGAATTCCGTCCTGCGCTCGCTCGAACAATGCCCGCAGACAGCCCAATACAAGCGGAGCACGATGTGAAGCGAGCAAAAGCCAAGCGGGATGTTGGGTGCGGGCAGAAGCGTAACGTTCCGATAATTGTTGCGCGCTTTCTTGCATAGGGGCCACTTCCCAAAGGTAATCCAAGAATTGATCACAAAAGAAAATTGTGCGCTTATGATACATATGCGTTTTATCAGAGCGTACAGCAAAGTCTAAAGACGCTCATGCATTACAAACCAATTGACCTAAATCAAAATTGCGAGACCCTTTTTTATCTCATCAGCCTGCCGGATATTCGTTAGCAGCAGTTGGCCATTACCGCTCTTACGAACACCTTATTTAACTTATTTCAACATCATAATGAAATATCAGGTAACGATGAGAGGCTAGTGCGCTTGGCTACTCACGGACACCATGCATGACACTGCCTTTACCGACAGCGATGGCAGATGCCTTGCTGTGATGACGTAATTGATGGAGAATCATCGTAGCTACAACGTAGCCACAAACCAACAGAGGAAATGCCATGGCAGCGCTAAAAACGACAGACGTGCGGTGTCGTATCGAAGAGGATTTGAAAGAGCATGCTGCCGCTGTGCTCAGTAGCTGCGGGCTCAGTATCAGTGAAGCAATGCGCCTTTTCTTCCGACAGGTTGTTGAGGTGCAAGGGCTACCCTTTCAGGTGCGCTCTCCCTCTGCTCGAACGGCTCTCGCCCTTCAAGAAGCCCGCGGCATCCGTCAGCAATACGACTCGATGGATGAAATGCTCAGAGAATTGAATGCCGAAAAAGCTAAAAAAACCAAATAACAAAAGGGCAGAAAGGCCTAGACGCTGTGCTTATACACCCACTTTTAATAAGGCGTGGGAGCGCTATAAACGGGCTGGGATGCGTGATATGGCTTCGGCCGTCGATGTAATGACTATGATTTTTCAGGGCAAAACCTTGCCGGAAGAATATCGAGATCATGAGCTAACGGGGAATTGGGATGGCTCCAGAGAATGCCACATAGGCGGAGATTTTCTTCTGGTATACAAAATCACTGGCGATTTAGTGACGTTTGTTGACCTCGGCAGTCATTCTGAATTGTTTGGTTAACCCCAGTGAAAAGCCGCTTTAGCGGGGGCGGTTGCAGCAACCGAGTGCAACACCACTACTGAATTGAAGTGGGTGACTCATGATACATGCCCATCACCTCGCTAATGACTTCAATCGGGCATTTGAAATCAAAGCGTTTACGGGGACGGATGTTCAGTCGATACGCAATAGCGTCCAAGTCTTGCTGGCTATGCTTCGACAAATCCGTGCCTTTAGGCAGGTGCTGACGAATCAGGCCATTGATGTTTTCGTTGCTGCCGCGCTGCCACGGGCTGTGCGGATCGCAGAAGTAAATCGCCACGCCCGTCTTCTGGGTCAATTCGGCATGTTTGGCCATCTCGCGGCCCTGGTCATAAGTCATGCTTTTGCGCACCACTAGCGGCATGCTGTTCAGCGCTGCGCTAAACCCTTCAACGGCCGACGTGGCGGTGGCATCACGCATCTTGACCAGCATCAGATAACCGCTGGTGCATTCCACGAGCGTGCCAACCGCCGAGGCGTTGTCCTTGATCAAATCGCCCTCCCACTGGGCCGGCACACCGGTGGCCGGGCATTTGGCGGTCTTTAATCTCCGGCGGGCGAACGTGGATGCTCACCATGTCCGGGATCTGGCCGCGCCGATCAACACCGCCGCTACGCGGCCGACGGGTGCTTTTCCCCTGGCGCAGACACATGATCAGCTCCTTACGCAGCTCGCCTACAGGCAGGGCGTAAATAGCGTTGTAGATCGTTTCCCGGCAGACGTAAGCGTCTTCAAAATTGATTTTCATACGCCGCAGCTTGCCCGCGATCTGCTCGGGAGAAAAGCCTTCTCGAAGCAAGTAGACGACCAGTTCAAACCGCTCACTGCCCGGTACGAGCTTCCTAGCAGGGCAGCAGGCCTTTCGACGGGCACGGGTAAAGGTCTGCGCCTCACACGCCACATAGCCCCGGAGGGGGACTGGTTTCTACGCAATTCACGGCTGACCGTCGATGGACTGCGCCCGATCAGCCGTGCGATTTCACGCTGGCTGAGGCGTTGATATTGGCCAATTTAGATGGCCACACGTTCTTCGATGCTGAGTTCGGTATAAGACATCGCGGCACCTTACCGGAGGTAGAGGTGTTGCACTCAGTTTTTGCGGCCGCCGGGTTTAAAACTATAAGCGGCACCAATCTAAGCTACCGCAGGCTCACTACTCGCAGTTACTATCACTTCTGCCCCGGACGTGAGCCCAATGAAAAACCCCCTGCCCCTCATCCTCGCCCTCCTCTGCTACACCACCCCCACGCTCGCAAAAATCCCGACCCTGCACGCTCTACCCACGTGCACCCAAACCGCTTCCATCCTGATGTGCGTGGACAGGCGCGGTAGCTACTACAGCTTGTCCAAGGCAGGCAGCAGTGTATTGACGGCTGGCTTTGACGTACCCACGCAGCAACGATGGGCGCAGACGATAACGCGCTTTGGGCGCTTCTATTTTTTCAGTGGGATAACGAGCAGAGGGCAGGTCTGGGTGGGTTCAAGCCGAAAGATTGGGTGGGACATGCGCATGAAAATGACCACGTCCGATGGGGATCGGCTGAAGTTTGTCTGCAACCGCTTGATGGGTTGCCAATAGGTATAGCCCCCCGCTGAACCTAGGCAGGGCGTGGCGCCCACAACAGCCTGCCCAAGTGCCGGCGGCGCTTGCCTGGCTTAGGTATTGCTCGGTGACGTGAACCCAGCAAAGCGCTTATTGAAGCCAGCGATGCGGCCTTCGGCTTGGGTTTTACGCACTTGGCCGGTGTATACCGGATGGGACGCGCTCGACACGTCCAGCGCAACGTAGGGGTAGAGATTACCGTCGCTGTGCCGCTCGCTGCGGCTGGTCTCTACGGTAGAGCCAATCAGGAAATACACGTCAGCGGCGGTGTCGTGGAACAGGACCGGGCGGTAGTCAGGGTGAATATCAGGCTTCATGAAATGCTCCATCAGGCAAAAGTTTTAGTTACATTATAACGTTTCCAGGCTATTGTATACCCCTCTGCAGCCATGCCTTAGCTGGCCAGGCTGCTGAAAGCGTGGTGTCGCGGAGCCAACATTGCCATGGCATGCCACCTTTCAAGGCTAAGCATGCAGCCTGAATAATCATGGATTTTCGTAGGAAAAACTCATCGCGTATTGATTCAATAGTTTAACTAAGCATTAACATTATTTATGTTCAGGCACCTTTAAGCATATGCGCTGCAGGGTTAGGGAGTTTATACACGGCACTATTGATAGCGGCCCTCAATAGCATAATAAGTGGTTCTTATTTGTAGCTAATTCGCTACTCCCGGCCACCTAACCGCCTGCTTTTAATGGAATGTCTATTATTAGAATCTAATCCTCAGAGTATTTTATGAAAATAAACTCTAGCGCTTCCTTTGCCCAGCATTTAAACGAACACATTGATCGTCACGACAAAGGCCCACAACTAACGCTGGACCCAAGCGTCGGTGATGGAGCACTCACTACAGGGCATGAAAATTTCGACCAGGTGCGGGGTTTTCATGTAGGGCGAACGGACCTTGGCAAAGACCTCAGCGATGCATGGAAAGGTAACGTGCATTCCCGACGGTTGGCGTTTGCCTTGGGTAAGTTGGTCAATGCACGACGCGCCGACCTTCAACGCCTTAAGCTTACCTCCGGCAGGGCGGGCGCTGCGCTTGAAGCGTGCGCCCCTTCCAGTAGCCGAACGCTTGCAGAAGAGGGCCTGGAAGCGCTGACCGATAGCGCGATCCTGGCTAAGGACATGGAGCGGCTGCTCGAAGATGCACCGCCAGACTGGCCGCTGCGTAGTGCCTGCGAGCGCATCCTCCACTGCACCGATGATCTGCGCACGGCCCTTGGTCAAGCGACGGCCCCTCCTGAGGAACACCACAATCATGATGGGCATGGCCACGGGCATAGCCACGATCATGGCGGCGGCGTCATTGTGATCGATGTCGACGAGGCCATACACGGCATGTACGCGGCCATCAGTTACGCCGTCCAGGCCATGAAGGGTGGCGGTCAGGAAGTGGCAAAACAGTTCAATGATGACGCTCACCTCTTGGCTAGCTCGACGCTGGACTGGGTCAAGGACCAAGGCACGCCTCATGGGGTGGCTGACTTCGCGATGGGCGTCAGCGTGGGCGGCGCGCTGCTGCCCTTCTCGCTGCTGGCCATGAAGGCTGGCGTGGAGGAGATCCATGGCGCACGCCATGAGCACAAGCGATTAGGCAAGCTCAAGACACAATTGATGGAGCGTTTGGCGCAGCTCAAGCCTGCACCGCGTGGCCGTGGCGAGTCACCAGTAGCGCCGGCTCTGGAAGGGCCTGAAGGTATTGAGCGGCTACGGATCGAACAGCAACTTGATGAGTTGGCGTTCTCCAGCCAACAGAACACCGACAGTGGCATGGTGGGCGTGTTCTCCCTGGCGTCTGGTGCATCCATTGCGGCCAAGGTCGGGTTGGAAGTGGGCGCCAAATCCGCTTACATCGCTACCAACGGTGCCGCGGGCGCTAGCGCTGCAACGGCCGCGGCGGGAATAGCCGGAACCTTCGCCCTGGGCCCACTGGCGGCAACCAGCGCTATGGGCCTGGGCGGCTACATGGTGCATAAATCGGCGGCCAAGGCGAAGGCCTTCAGTGCTGAAAAACAAGACACGCTCGATGCCCATCGAAACCTGCCCGAAGAACGCCCGACGCCGCTGAAGCAGTACGACAACTTTCTAAAGCAGAAACTTGATCAACACGAACACTTCTACAATAGCTACCGGGATTGGAATAAAGGCTTTTTGGCTGGCAGCGGCATTTATGCGGCTGGCACTTTGGCTAAAGTGGGCATGGTCGCTGCGGTGAGCGCTGGCGCCACGGCACTGGCCGAGCCCGCTACCCTGGCAACGGTGATTGCCCTGGGCGCAGTGGGTGGTGCGATGATGGGCGCCAGCTCTCACCAATTTCTGTCCGGGCATGGTCGCCATCACCGCTATGAACAATACTTCAAGAAAGATGATCTGGAGCTAGACCGGCACTTCCTCAGCGCAGCAGACCTCTTGTGCCTGAACGACCCCAAGGCCGGGCCCTTAACCGGTTTGGAACTACGCAGTAACTTTCACCAGCATATCTACCAGCGCGAAGAGCTGCGCCAGGACTTACTAGAGCAAGTGGCCGCCGACACTGGCAAGCGTTTCACAGGGCACTACACCTACACCGGCGATACCGACGCTACGCGAAAAAAGCGGGGCGAGAAGCCTGGCAAGCGCCAGCGCTTTAAAGAGCAACTTATTCAGCGCAAGGAAAACACCGCGGCGCGGCTGTCTTCAGCAAGCGCCTTCGGCCGCGCGCTGTCTACGGGCAGCCTTAGCACCGCTGTACAGGGCAGCCGCGATACCTGGAACGAACAACGCACTGCACTGAGCAAAACCCATGTAGCACAGTGGCTGGAACAGCATGACCCCAGCGCGCCCATGAAAGCGATGCTCGATCAGCAATTAGCCTTGGTGGAAAAAAGACTGGAGATCAAGCTACGCGCCTACGCCGCCGTCAAGGTACAGAGCGAGGGCGGCCTTTCCCTGGAAGGCGGCCAGAACATGCGTGACCTGTTGGTGGGGCTAGACAAGGACCTGGAAAAGGATGACGTGCTGTACCGGCAACTGAGCGAGGTCCGTAGTAGCCTCGACCAGCCTGCGGGCGACGAGGCGCGCAGCGTGAACATCGGTCGCTTCATCGCATTACAACAAGGCAAGCTATACGACGCTGAACAGACGCCCGTACCCTTATCCGAAAGCCATCGAGCGTTGGCCCACTACCTCTTGGAAGACGCCCCAAAACGCTACCGCGACCTGCGAGGCACTTTATTGGAGACCGAGCTGCAAGCCACCCGGCTACGGGGCCGCTTCCATGCAGCAATGACCGCCGCGCCGGTAGCACCTGCCCCTGGCATGCGTACGCCGCGCACACTCACGAAGTCGCGGCCATCTGGTCATTGAAACTCGTGAAAAACTGCTCATACCCGCCATTCACTTCGGCGAAGCGCAGTGGTTTGACACGCTCTACCAGGATCTCGTCAGCGTCAGGCGCTCTTTGAAAAATCCCCATGACTTCATCGATAAAGTCTTTCAAGGGCATCGCATGAGGGTCATTTGCCTGACGCTCTCCCATCAACTCCGTCTGCACATAGGGCGGCGCCAATTCGTGAACGTTTACGGCGGTATCTTTAAGTTGGTAGCGCAGCGATTGGCTATAGGAATGCACCGCCGCTTTAGTTGCGCAATAGCTGGGCGTAAGCGCCAATGGCACAAAGGCAAGGCCTGAGGACACGGTGACGATGGCCGCATGGGGCTGTTTGAGGAAGTGCGGCAACAGCCAGCCATCCAGGCGAATCGGGCCTAGCAGGTTGGTAGCGACGGTTGCATCGAGTTCTGTAGCGCCGGAGCGCAGCGATTCACCGCGCATGATGCCTGCGCAATGGATCACCGCATTGAGCGTTGGATACTCCACGATCAGTTGCTCGGCCACCCTTTGCGTATCTGCGGCATCGCTTATATCGAGTACGGCATAGTTCAAGCCTGGGTTAGCAGCCGTAACTTGCTTCAGCTTTGACTCACGGCGCCCAGCAACAATTACCTCATTACCCAACGCCAAGAAAGCCTCTGCCAGCGCGCGACCAATTCCGCTGCCGCCACCGGTGACCAAAATAGTATTACCCGTCGTTTGCATTGCCGTCTCCAATCAGGTCAGCGAGTAGTACGCGCTGGAACACCCGGGAAGGGTGCCGCGCGTCTTGGGATACCATAGGGCCGTTGGGTGCCGACGAGAAGTAGGCACCGAACAGTGCCGTACTTACCCAAAGGAAACCATGGCGATGAACGACCCTATGCAACCGGCGGCGCGCGCTCCGCAGTGGCCTCATGGCAGTGAAACGAGCGATCCGCAGTTGGACAAGCTGGTACGCGAAATCATCGGTCGCATTGCTGACAAGTGGACAATGCTGGTGATCGAGGCCCTCGCTGAACATGGCTGCTTGCGGTTTACCCAGTTGGCAGCACAGGTTGGGAATGTCAGCCAGAAAATGCTGACTAAAACCGTGCGCCAGATGGAAGCTGATGGGCTGCTCGTACGCGCGGTTTACCCGCAAGTACCACCCAAGGTGGAGTACCAGCTCACTGAGATGGGCATGAGCCTCGGGGAAGCGTTTTGCAGCGTATGGCTATGGGCCGAGCGGCATCGCGAACACATAGAGGCCTCACGGCAGGCCTACCATGCGCAGGCTGGTGTGCAAAACGGAACCCCTGGCGCTGTTCAATAATTAGGCTTTGGTGTGGGCGAAGCCCTGCCCATTTGTTAGCGCTATGGCATCCGCGCCGGCCGCCATTCGCGTCGGCGAGGCAGGATCGGTAGCCGCGCGCCAGATCGCTTCCGCAACATCCTGAGCTTCAGTGAATTGGGTAGAGCCTTCCCACTCGGCAAAGATTTGCTGAGCCAGATCGGCATAAGCCTCCGGAATACTGCCTTGCATGCGAGGCTGAGCGTTCTTAGCAAAGTCGGTTCCGGGAGCACGCCCTGGCAATACCAGGCTCACGCGAATATTGAACGGCTCAAGCTCTAGTGCCAGTGACTCGGTGAACGCATTTACCGCAGCCTTGCTTGCGGTGTAAACGCTCAGTAGCGGTAACGATTTGATCGTCACGCTAGAGGTGACGTTGACCACCACCCCGGCCTTGCGTTGTCTAAACTGCGGCAGCACCGCCTGAGTCATCGCCATAGTGCCAAAGGTGTTGGTTTCGAAGAGGCCACGGATCACCTGCATCGTGTTGCCTTCGAGGGCGCCGAGCAAACCAATTCCGGCATTGTTGACTAGCACATCAATGGGCCCGGCGGCCTCTAGTGCCTTATGAATACTGTCCGGGTCAGTCACGTCCAAGGCAAGTACACGCAGGTGTTCGGAGGCTACAAATGCACTTGGGTCTGGCGTGCGCATCGTTGCGATCACCTTCCAGTTTTGCGCCAGGAAGTATTGAGCAGTGGCCAGACCAAAGCCTGAAGAGCAGCCGGTAATCAGCACAGTTTTCATCGATTGATTTCCTTTTGGGGGCTTACACGCTGCAACAATAGACGGCGATACGAGGACTTAATATCATCCCCGATCCATTAATCATTCGCAGGAGTCCGGCATGCCTGATCCGTTGGCCGAGGTGGTTACCTTGCTGCAGCCCAGCGCTTCGTTTTCCAAGGTGGTCAGCGGTGCCGGAGTCTGGCGAGTGCGCCGCTCGGTGCAAGGTCAGCCTTTTTACTGCGCGATTCTCAAAGGGCAATGTCGGCTGTCTGTGGCAGGCCAGCCTCTGATAGCCTTGCAGGCCAGCGATTTTGTACTAATCCCGGCCGCTTACGATTTCACGATGATGAGCCTTGAGCCGAAGGCAGAAAACGACGCTGATACGGTGCCAATTGAAATTCGCCCATTGGACATTCGTTTGGGTACGCCCGACGTCCTGGCCGACGTTCAATTGCTGGTGGGCCATTGCACGTTTGGTTCGCCGGACGCTGGATTGCTGGTATCACTGCTCCCTCAGCTGGTGCATGTGCGTGGTGACAGCCGACTGACTACACTGGTAGAGCTGGTCTCCGAGGAGGCGCGTGCGCAACGTCCCGCTAGGGAGGTAATCCTGGCGCATCTATTGGAGGTATTGCTCATTGAAGCCCTGCGTTCAACCAAGAACACAACCGCATCGCCCGGTTTGTTGCGCGGCCTAGGCGATGAACGTCTGGCTGTAGCGATACGCCAGATGCATGAGCATCCAGGCCGGCCGTGGACCGTGGTGCAACTTGCCAGAGAGGCCGCGCTATCGCGATCGGCTTTTTTCGAACGCTTCAAACTCGCATTGGGTATGGCGCCGATGACGTATTTGCTTGCATGGCGAATGGCCCTGGCTAAAAAGCTGCTGCGTAGCCGAGACGGGAATATTGAAAACATTGCCCAACGGGTCGGTTACAGCTCCGCGAGCGCATTTAGTGTGGCCTTTAGCCGCTATACAGGGCTTGCGCCTGCTCGCTATTCACGGGAAGACACCGCGTTGGTAGAGGCTCCATGAACCATCCACTGCGCCGGCCTGACGACGAGTCAGGCCTTCAACAACGTAGCGCACTAAAGGGGCGTGAAAGTTTAGAGCCGGCCAGGCATCTAGGCGCAACAGCCGATTGATAATCCGCCCCCTGCCCACCACCGCACAACCTTCCGCCTTCATAGGCCACTGTGTATGATCAGCGCGGGCCGGTGCTGCCCGCCGCTCGCGTCCGCAAGGAACGGTGAAAGCATTTCCCCCCCATGCCCTCGTCTCTCTTGAAGGCTGAAGCTTGGCAATGCGAGCACCCACCTGCTTCGGCTACAGGAGGAACGATGTTTTCAATCGAGCAAGCCAAGCAAATGGCTAAACGGCTACGTGCCTCGCTAGCGTCGCGCGATCACGCGATGACGCACGGGACGGCGCTGGAAATAGTAGCCCACCAGTTGGGTTACAAAGACTGGAATACCGCGTCAGCAACACTGCCGTCGGAAGCGCACCAGCCTGCAATCACCTTTGAACGCGCTATCCCGATCGTGCGGATGTTCGACGAAGCCAAGGCGCGTGAGTTTTACCTTGATTTTCTCGGCTTCAGTGTCGAGTTCGAGCACCGATTCGAGGCAGACCTGCCGCTGTATCTAGGGATACAACGCGGGGCATTGCACCTCCACCTTTCTGAACACCATGGCGACGCGAGCCCAGGGGCCACGGTATTCGTGCCGATGCAGAATATCGAACAACTCCATGACGAATTGCAGGCGAAGCGCTACGGGTACGGGCGCCCTGACATCGTGCAGCAAGGGTGGGGGCAGGTGTTGGAAGTGCATGACCCCTTCGGCAACCGAATTCGATTCTGCCAAGGCTGAGGTTAGCCTGCGGGCCGTGGATACCCAGCCCTGCAGTCAGTGGCCGCTACTCGGTTAAGCGCGACCTCTCACTCCACCGCTACCCAATGGTCTGCCCCCACGGGTGCGAAGCGCTGTGGCGGGGCAATGAAGCCGGCGTCTTTGATAGGGTTGGGCGGCACGAACTCCTTGAGCAGGCTTTTAAAGTCGCGGCGGCGGCCCACCTGGGGCACGGGCACTGCAGCCAGCAGGCGCTGGGTGTAGGGGTGCTGCGGATTATGCAGCACCTGATCGCGCGCGCCGATTTCGACGATGCGCCCGGCGTACATCACGGCCACGCGGTGGCAGATCCGCTCTACGACCGCCATGTCATGGGAGATGAACAGGTAGCTCAGCCCATGCTCGGCGCGCAAGCGTTCGAGCAGCTCTAACACCTGGGCCTGTACCGACACGTCCAGCGCGGAGACGGACTCATCGGCGATGATTACCTTGGGGTTGAGCGCCAGGGCACGGGCGATGCAGATACGTTGCCGCTGCCCACCGGAAAACTGGTGCGGGTGGCGCTCCAGGGTTGAAGGCGGTAAGTCCACGTGCTGCAGCAGTTGCGCAACGCGCTCGCGCCGTTCAGCTTCGGGCAGGCGGTCATGGATCAATAAGGGCTCGCCCACCAGGTCGAACACGGTTTTGCGCGGGTTAAGGGCCGCATACGGGTCTTGGAACACCATTTGGACGTCGCGGCGCACGCGTTGCAGGGCATCGCCAGCCAGCCCGTTGAGCTCCTGCCCTAGCAGTTTCACGCTGCCTTGATAGGCCAGCATGTTCATCACGGCTTTGCCGGTGGTGGACTTGCCGCACCCGCTTTCGCCCACCAGGCCGAGGGTTTCACCCTTGCGCAGCTCGAAACTCAGGCCTTCCACGGCATGCACGGTACGCGGGCGCTCGAACCAGCCCTGACGCAAGGCGAAGCGCACGCTTAAATCCTTCACGGCCAGCACCACGGGTTGCTCGCTGAGCGTTTCCGGTGGCGGGGCGGTACCGAGCACGGGTACGGCCGCCAGCAGCTTGCGGGTATAGGGGGCTTGGGCCGCAGTGAACACCTGCTGCAGGCTGCCGCGCTCTTCCACGCGGCCCTGATTCATCACCACCACGTCGTCCGCCATCTCGGCCACCACGCCCATGTCGTGGGTGATGAGCAGCAGGCTGGTCTTGAACTGCTGTTGTAACTCGCGCATCAGCTCCAGGATCTGTGCCTGAATGGTGACGTCCAGTGCAGTGGTTGGCTCGTCAGCGATCAGCACTTCGGGCTGGCAAAGCATGGCCATGGCGATCATCACCCGCTGGCGCATGCCGCCGGACAGCTCGTGGGGGTATTGGGTCAGCCGCTTGTCCACCTGGGGCATGCGCACGGCTTCCAACATCTCGCGGCAACGCCGACGTAAGTCGGCACGGCTCATGGCCTCATGCCGGCGCAAGGTTTCAGCCAGTTGCTGGCCTACCGTCAGCAGCGGGTTGAGCGAGGTCATCGGCTCCTGAAAGATCATGCCGAGGCGCTTGCCCCGCAAGGCCTGCATGTCGCGCTCAGGCAGGCTCAGCAGGTCGCGGTTGTCGAACAGGATGGCGCCGCTGGGCACGCTTGCGGCCTTGGGCAGCAAGCCCATGATCGCCAGCGATGACAGTGACTTACCGCTGCCCGACTCCCCGGCAATGCACAGCGTGCGCCCTGGGTACAGCGCGAAGCTCAGCTCATCGACCACTCGCTGGCGTGAGGCACCGCCGCCCACGTCGATGCTCAGGCGCTCGACCGACACGCTGGGTACGGGCTTGGCCATCAATTAAACACCACCTTCGGGAAGTAGAACGACACCACCCAATTGGGCAGGTCGACAATCTCGCTGATGCGCAGGTCTCCGCACACAGAGCACAGCATGTAGGCCTGTTCGGCAGGCATGCCGTGTTCGCGGCAGAGCCAGTCCACGGTATTGGCCACGGCTTGGCGGGCCGCCTGCATGAGGTCGGGGCCGATGCCGGTGAAGGCTTCGTAGCCGGCGCCGTCCAAGTGGCGGGTGACCGGGCCGGGCGTGCTGAAGCGTGGCGTGGCCAGCGGCGTCTGCTTGATCAGGTCGAGCGTTACCACCACGTCCATGGCGCTTTCGATGGCCGTGCCGCACACCTCGCCGTCGCCCTGAGCGGCATGGGTATCGCCGATGGAAAACAAGGCGCCTTCGACCTCAATCGGGAGGTACAGCACGCTGCCTGTCGCCAGGTCACGAATGTCCAGGTTGCCCCCTACGCGTCGGGGCGGCACTACCGAATGCAGCCCAGCCTCGGCGGGCGCCACGCCGACGGTGCCGGCAAACGGTTTGAGCGGTACCTTGGCAAACTCACCGAAAGCGGCAGGCGCCAGGGTGTGCGTGTCGTAGTGCCAGAGCGCGAGGGCGGGGTCGGGGAACTGGTCCGCCAGCAGGCCGAAGCCTGGAATATTGGCCGTCCAGCCGAAGCCGCCGGGCTTGAAGCTGTCCAGTGTGATCTTGAGGATGTCGCCGGGCTGGGCGCCTTCGACGAAGATCGGCCCGGTGACCGGGTTGATCTGGTCGAACGGCATTGTACTCACGTCCGCGACCTGCGACTGCGCGGTGAAGTAACCGTTGGATGAGTCCCGGCAGTTCATTTGCAGCGTGGTACCGGGCGCAACGCGCTCTACCGGGGTGATGCTGCGGTCCCAGCCAAAGTGGCTGTTAACGCTGTGGATGGTCTTGACCAGGCAGTTCTGGCACATGGGGTTGTCCTCGTTGCGATGATGGCCATAGCCCGCGGCAGGGTTACCTGGCGCGGGCCACAGCGAGCGTTCAGCCGCTGTTCACTTCACCCAGATGTAGTCGTAGTTCACGGGCACGTGTACCGGGTCCACATAAAGCGCGTCATCGCCACCCATACGCTTGGAGCGCACCGTAAAGCGCTGCTCGTTAAAGATCGGCACCCAAGGGGCATCGGCCATCACGTCGGTGAAAATGCGCTTCCAGGCCTCGGTGCGTTCGGCTTGCTGTTCAGGGGCTGCCATGGCGTCGGCCTTGGCCGCGCGCTCATCCAATGCCTTGTTGCAATACAGCGCCCAGTTCCAACCACCCTCTACCGCGCCGCTGCACCCCAGGATCGGGCCATAGAAGTTGGAAGGGTCCGGGAAGTCTGCGATCCAGGCCATCCCCCCGGACCACACCATCGGTGCCTGGTCCTTGGAGCTGCCAGCCGCGATCACGTTGGCCTGTGCCAGGGATTTGATCTGTACGCGAATGCCCACCTTGGCCAGGTCCTGCTGGATCGACTGGGCAATGCGCGGCTGCGGGTCGGTGTTCATCACGTACAGCTCGGTGTCGAAGCCCTTGGCGAGACCAGCGTCGGTCAGCAGCTTCTTGGCACCTTCTACGTCGTAGGGCAGGCCCTTGTATTGCGGATCGTAGCCCGGCATGGCAGGCGGCAGCGGTTGGTTGGCGGGTACCGCACGACCATTGATGATGCGCACGATGCGCTCCTTGCTGATGGCCATGTTCACGGCCTGACGCACCTTCAGGTTGTCGAACGGCGGCAGCGTCGTTTTCAGCGTTACATAACCGGTTTGCAGCTGATTGCCGGTCACCACCAACGCTTTGGACGCCGCGTCATTTTTGAATTGCAGAAACTGCGCGGGCGGCACGCCGTCGCCGGCGATGTCCACTTCGCCCTTTTGCAGGCGCAGCAGCGCCACGGTCGGGTCTTGGCCGATTTCGAAGGTAATCTTGTCTACGTATGGCAAGCCCTTCTGAAAGTACTCCGGGTTTTTCACCAGCTCCAGCCGCTGGCCCAACTGCCAGTTGGCCAGGCTGAAGGCGCCGCTGCCTACCGGGTGCTTGCCAAAGTCTGCGCCCCATTTTTCGACCGCTTCCTTGGGCACCACCGAGGCGAAGTTGATGGCCATGATGTGCAGAAAGGTGGCGTTCGGTGCGTTGAGGGTGATGGTCAGGTGCTGGTCATCGATCACCTTGATGCCGCTGAGCGTCTGGCTTTTGCCGCTGGCCACGTCGTCATAGCCGGCGATGGAGCTGAAGAAGCCGGCGCCCGGGCTCTGGGTTTTCGGGTTAACGGTGCGTTCCAGGGAGTACTTCACGTCACTGGCCACCAGCTCGCGGCCATTCTGGAACTTCACCCCCTTGACCAAGGTGAAGCTGTACACCCTGCCGTCGGGCGATACGCTGTAGGCCTCGGCCAGGCTGTTCACCAACTCGGTGGTGCCGGGCTTGTAGTCCATCAGGCGGCCGAACAGGCTTTTGATCATCGACCAGTTCTGCCAGTCATAGCCGATGGCCGGGTCCAGCGTGGCCACATCGTTCTGGTAGGTCACCACTACAGTGCCGCCGCTTTTGGGCGTGTCGGCCCACAGCGGCGAAGTGAACAGCGTGGCCGCCACGGCCAGGGTCAGCGCTTTGATCTTCATGGTTTGCCCCGTTATTGAGAGGTTCAGTGACGCTTGAGGTCGATACGCGGGTCTACCAGCGGGACTACCAGGTCCGCCAGCAGGTTGCCGAGCACGATGGCGACCGCCGACAGCGTGGTAACGCCGACGATGACCGGGATATCCACTTGCTGGATCGACTGCCAGGCCAGCTGACCGATCCCCGGCCAGCCGAACACCGATTCCACGACCACCAGCCCACCCATGAACACGCCGATATCGATGCCGATCATCGGGATCACCGGCACGATGGCATTGGGCAGTACGTGGGCGAACACCACCCGCGCCCGGCTCAGGCCTTTGGCGCGTGCGGTACGGATGAAATCCTGATGAAGCACTTCGAGCATGGAAGAACGCACCATTCGCGCGTACCAGCCGCTGCCCAGCAGGCCTAAGGTCAGCGCTGGCAACATGAGATGGCTGACCCCGCCATAGCCGCCCAGCGGGAACCAGCCCAGTTGCACGGCGAAGAAGTACAGGAACAGCATGGCGGCGATGAACTGCGGTGCTGACACCCCCACGAATGAAAACGCCATTAGCAGTTTGTCGATGGCGCTGTCTCGCTTGATGGCCGCCAGCATGCCTAGGCTGATGCCGATTAACAGCTCAAAACCAATGCCTGCGGCCATCAGCTCCAGCGAAGGGCGCAAGCGCGAGCCGATCAGTTCGCTGACGGCGGTGCGCTGGATGTACGAGCGGCCCAAATCGCCGTGCAGCAAGTTGCCCAGGTAGCTCAGGTATTGGGTGTAGAAGGGTTGGTCCAGCCCCAACTGTGCGCGAATGGCCGCCACCACTTCAGGCGTGGCGCTGCGCCCGGCGATTTGCCGCGCAGGGTCGGCCGGCAGCAAAAACAGCAAGAGGTAGGTGATCAGGGTCACGCCCAGCAGAATCAGCAGGGCATAGCCCACCCGACGGCAAATGAACGGCAGCATCAGCGGCGCCCCTTGAGTGTGGGATCGAGTTCATCGCGCAGCGCGTCGCCGACCAGGTTGAACGCCAATGACAATAGGATGATTGCAGCGCCCGGAATGAACACCAGCCAAGGCGCCGAGGTGAAGTAAGTCTGGCTTTCGAAAATGATATTGCCCCAGCTGGGTGTGGGGGGTTGTACCCCTACGCCCAGGTACGACAGGGTGGCTTCCAGCAAGACAGTGGTGGAGATGCCCAATGTTGCCCATACCAGGATGGTGGGCAGCAGGTGCGGCAGCAGGTGCGAAAATAGAATACGCAGCGAGCTGGCCCCCAGCGTGCGTTCCACGGCCACGAAGTCACGCGCGCTCAAGGCCACGGTTTCGGCATAGATCACCCGGGCAATCTGCACCCAGTTCACCATGGCGATCACCATTGCAACGATCCACACGCTGGGTTGGAAAATGGCAGACAGGGCAATCGCCAGCAGCAGCGCCGGAAACGCCATCATCAGGTCGGTCAGGCGCATCAGCGCACTGCCTAGCCAGCCCCGTACAAAGCCTGCGGTCAACCCCACCAGGGTGCCTATCAACACGGCCAGGCCATTGGCAAGCACACCGATGAACAATGACGTACGCGCCCCGAAGATCAGCCGCGAGAGCAGGTCACGGCCCAACAGGTCAGTGCCCATCCAGTAAGGCGTGGCGGGCGCCAAGGGGGCGCCTTCCAGGGACAAGCCTTCGATGAATTGTTCGTCCGGGTCGAACGGCGTGAGCCAGGGTGCCAGGAGGGCCAACACCACCACGGCGGTGATGAACAACAGCGACATGGCCACGCTCGGCCGACGCAACAGCGCTTTGAGCGTGCTCATGCGCGGCCCTCGTCGCGAACGGCGAGGATGTCTTCGCACAAGGCCTCGATGGGGCGATTCAGCTGCATGGACAGCGTGCGCAACCGTTCATACGCCGTGGCCTCGTCGAGGCGCTGGGTGATCATCACCCGCGCGAGTGCCTGTGCCAGCAGCGGCCGCTGTGCCAGGCGATGCCGGAGCGTGGCAAGCTCCTCGGCGTCGGCCCGCTGCCGATCGCGCAACCCCACGGCCATCATCAGCGTGGTGTACACCGAGCCCTGACTGATGGGTTTGTTAAGCAAAGCCGTGGCGCCCAATTGCAGCGCCCGTTGAATTTGCGACAAGGTTTCGTGTGCGGTGAGTGCCACGATAGGGATCGCGGCGGCATTGAGCGCTTCTACCGCCGCCGGGCTGGCGAAATGCTCTACCTCCAAGATGGCAGCAAAGCAGCCGGCAGTATCGCAAGGCGCGTCGTGCTCCAGCGCCTGGGTACGGATGCCGAGGCGCTGAAGGCTTTTACCAAGGCTGGCCTGGCTGCGTTCGTCGCAGTCGATCAACAGCAAGCGGCCCTGCCCCAAGGTTGGAAATACCCGTGCTTTCATTTGACGATCCTCAAATGCGTTGCGCTGCGAACGTGTCGGTCGGCCAGGCCCGCGTGTAAGTCCGTGACGGTCAGGTAGGGGTCGGCGGCCAAGGGCTGTGCTGCCGACTGCACCACCTCGAAACGCCCGTCGCGCAACTCGGCAATGTGGCTGCCCAGTGCGCTGTGGTGGTTGTGTGCAGACAGGGTCAAGGGCCCCAGCACACTGGCCATGGCGTGGCCGTACAGGTAATTACAAATGGCTGTGGGCGCGGGGTCGCCACAGGCCTGCAAGGCATCGGCGAACACCCGCAAGGCGGCATAGGCCCCGGCGTAATAATGCGAGCAATGGCGCACGCCGTGACGTTGTTGGCGGGCTCGGAACGCCGGGGCCAAGGTTTCGAAAAATGGCCCACAGGACAGCAACCGCAGTGCGTGCATTGGCCCGACCGCCTCCAGTTCGGCTTCTGTGAGGTTGCAGCTCAGCACCGGCAGGCGCAGGCCCTGGTGGGCGCAGGCATGGTCCAGTTGCTGCAAAAAGGCGTAGGAGGATTCACCCACCAGGTTATTGAGCACGAACGCCGGCCGCTCGCGCATCAGCGTGTCTACCAGCGACGCAAAGCCAGTGGCACCCAGGTGCCAGTACTTTTCGCCGAGTAGTTGCGCGCCGTTGGCCTCCAGCACCTCCCGCGCGATGCGATTGCTTTCCCACCCCCAAACGTAATTTGAGCCCAGCAGAAACGCGCGCGGCCCGAAGTTGGCTAGCGCGTAGCGCAGCAGGGGTAGCAGCGTCTGATTGGGGCAACCCCCGAGGTAGAGCACGCTTTCGCTGCTCTCGTAGCCTTCATAGGGGCTGGAGTACCAGAGCAAGGCGCCATGCTGGTCCAGGTCGGGAATGATCTCCTTGCGGCTGGCCGACAAGGTGGTGCCGAACACGTGCTTCACGCCGGCTGCCAGCAGGCGCGCAATGCCTTGGCTGTAATTGGCAGCCTCGCCCTTCGGGTCGATGCACAACGCTTCCAGCCGCACACTGCGATCAGCCTCGGCGTTGATTTCGGCTAACGCGTCCTGCAAACCCTGCAACGCGTTGAGGCCCATGCGCCGGTAAGTGCCTTCGGTGGACAGTAGAAAGCCAACAGTGACGACAGGGCGCGCATCGAGCATGACCGTTATCCATAAAAAAAGCCCAATCCACCCGGTGAGGGGTCGATCAGGCTTCAGTACCTGGCGCAGCGAGCCGCGCGAATGTGGCAAGGCTTAAGGCGCGAAGGCCGGCTTGCAGGGTTGATGAAACACTATGAAATAACTGTGCCAGGTGGGGAGTGGCTAGTTTTAACAAGCTCGCAGACGGTGCTGGTGAATTGCTTGCCCTGCATTAGTGCGGCTTGGGGGTGTGCGCCTTATGAAGGGGCATGGCCTATATGGCACATTCGAATGCTCTGTCACCTAACATTTATAGACCGGTCATCTTGATTGCTGCCTCAGGGAGACGATCTCCCTTAAGCGGGACTCTGGCCGCTTCGACATTGATTTCTTCCAATTCAGCTGGGCTCAGATCTAAAGACACACCGCCAAGGTTTTCTTCCAGACGATGTAGTTTGGTGGTGCCGGGAATTGGCACGATCCATGGTCGCTGTGCAAGCAGCCAGGCAAGCGCAACCTGAGCAGGGGTGGTGTTTCTGTGCCCGGCCACAGCTTTGATGGTATCCACCAGCGCCATGTTGGCCTTGCGCGCCTCGACTGAAAAGCGTGGGACAGCGTTACGGAAATCACCTTCAGGGAACTCGGTGGTCGTGTCTATTTTCCCCGTAAGAAAGCCTGCGCCCAGCGGGCTGAACGGGACAAAGCCAATACCTAGTTGCTCAAGTACTGCCAGCAATTCTGTTTCTGGTTCACGCCAGAACAGCGAATACTCACTCTGCACGGCTGCCAGGGGCTGCACGGCGTGCGCACGGCGAATGGTCTTGATTCCAGCTTCGGAAAGCCCCCAATGCCGCACCTTGCCGGCTGTAATCAGCTCGCCCATGGTTCCCGCAACGTCCTCGATTGCGACGGCGGGGTCGACGCGGTGCTGGTAAAGCAGGTCGATATGGTCGGTGCGAAGTCGCTTGAGCATGGCATCGACTACCACCTTGATATGTTCGGGCCGGCTGTTGAGCCCCCCGCGCCGCTCGCCAGTTTGCTCATCAATGTCGAAACCGAATTTGGTAGCGATTACTACCTTGTCGCGGATCGGCTCAAGCGCCTCGCCCAGTAATAACTCGTTCTGGAGGGGGCCGTAAGATTCCGCTGTGTCGAACAGGGTGATGCCTCGTTCGTAGGCATCCCGCACTAGCTTGATCATCTCGGCCCGGTCAGTCGCTTCGCCGTATACACCGGTCATGCCCATGCAGCCAAGGCCAAGCGCCGAGACGTGTAAACCGGAGCTTCCAAGTGTTCGCATTTTCATCGAGGTCTCCTTCTGAATTGAAGCCGCCCTCAGGGCGCGACTTGCTTGACGGGGCGGACCAGAATTTCCTGCACTAACACGCGCGGATGCTGAGCAAAGGCATATACCAGCGACTGTGCAATATCGTCTGGAGTCAGCGCTTCCAGGCCCTCACGACGGGCTCGCAGATCCTCGGGCGCAACGTTATGGCCAAATTCGGTCCAAACCGCGCCAGGCTCAATCACGGTTACACGAATGCCGTCGGCCCCGACCTCTTTGCGCAGGGTCTCATGGAAGCCGACAACGGCGTACTTCGTCGCGCAGTAGACTGACCACCCCTCGACGCCGTAGCGGCCGCCAGTGCTGGACACGGAGGCGATCATTGCTCCCGGCCGCCCACGCATCAAGGGAAGCGCCGCGTGAGTGCAGTTGAACAGGCCTAGCACGTTGGTCTCTAACATCGTGCGCCAGTCGTTGGGTTTGCTATCGGCAAAGGCGCCAAACACGCCAAGCCCTGCGTTGTTAAACAACAGGTCCAGCCCGCCAAATCGCGCCTTCACTTCAGCAAACAATCCTTCAACCTGTGCCGGGTCAGTCACGTCGCAGGCCATGGCCACCGCGCCATTTCCAAGTTCGGCGGCAAGCGCTTCGATTGTCTCGCGACGACGTGCGGCGAGCACCACCTGCACACCCTCACTTGCCAATAAACGTGCGGCCGCCTCGCCGATCCCGCTTGAGGCGCCGGTCACGACTGCAACCTTGCCGGTTAAGTCCTGCATCTTCATGTCATCGTCTCCGGTCTGTGGGTTGGTCAGGCTATGTCGATAGCTCCAAGCCAACCGCGGACTTGATTTAGCGTACGGCGCTCTTGATCAGCTTCCATTACAAAGGGCGCCTCTATGCGCGCCTGCGGTGCGTGATTCCTGAGCACCGTCATGGCGTCGCCAATACCGTAACCACCGTGGGTGATGAACGGGCGAATCGTTTTGCCCGCCAGCTCATGCGCGCGCAGGAACGAGCGGATCGGTGGCGGTGCGGTTTCACCCCAGATTGGAAAGCCCAGGAATATCGTGTCCTTATCAGCGATGTCGGAAGCGTGCGCAGCGAGTGCGGGTTCCGTGCCTGCATCGCGCTCGCGTCGAGCCTTTTCAACCGTTTCTTCATAGTCACCGGGATAAGGTACTGCCGTGCTGATTTCAAACAGTTGGCTGTGAACTATCCGATGAAGTGTTTCCGCGATGACCCTGGTGTTTCCTGATCGGGTTAGATAGGCAACTAGCACCCTACTTTTCTCGTGGGTTGCCTCGCTCGTCGAAGCACACGCAAGCGTGGCGCCAATGGGTGCTAATAGCGCAGTGGCCAGTACCGTGCGGCGGCCGATGCCATGCGGCCTCATGCGCCTAGGCCCTCTCTGGGAAGTCAGTGCTGACGCTGGCTGCGGCCCAGGCGGCGATTTCTTCGAGCTGATGATTCAACTGCTTTGATACGATCTCGACCGCATCGCTGCCCAGCAGTAAACGCCGTGGCAATTGGGCGTTGGCTAGCGTATCGACGATCAACCGCGCTGCGCGCTTGGGGTCGCCGGGTTGAGTACCGTGCGTATGGTCATGTGCCGGGCGGCGCGGGCCGACCGTATCGGCGTAATCATCGATTTCGGTCTTGGCGCCAGCCAGCGAGCGCCCCGCAAAATCAGTACGAAACGCCCCGGGTTCGATGGCCAGGACACGAATGCCCAACGGTTCCACTTCCATCTTGAGCGTTAGAGTGACCCCTTCCAGAGCCATCTTCGCTGCTGAGTAATAACCTGATCCTGGGTTCCAGAACTGTGCGCCAATGGATGAGAAATTGACAATGGTGCCTGACCGGCGCTTGCGCATGGTCGGCAGCACTGCTTTCATCAGCGCCACGGGACCGAACACGTGCGTATCAAACAGGTCGGCTACATCCTGCTCATCGCCTTCTTCCACGGCGGCGCGATAGCCATAGCCGGCATTGTTGATCAGTACGTCAATGGGACCGAAATACTCTTCGGCCCTCTCAACCGCTTGGGCAATCGATGCTTTATCGGTTAAATCCAGTGCTAGGGCGAGAGCACGTTCGGGATAGGCCTGCTCGAACTCTTTTACCTTGTCGGCGCCCCGCGCAGTAACGATGGCGTTGAAACCTGCCTCAAGCACACAGTGAGCAATAGCGTGGCCGAGGCCCGACGAACAGCCGGTGATGAACCAAGTAGTCATGGTAGGTCTCCTTCTATACGTTGAGGTATTACAAATTGTTGCCAGGCTTTTATTAGCTTCCCTCTTGCGCAGGCACTGGGTCGCCTGCCTGTTTTGCCAAAGGGCGAACGATCATCGTAAGGACCACCAGCAGCGCCAATACCAGCATGGCCGTGCCTGTTTCGAACGCGACCTTGACACGCGATATGGCCAGCTCATGGCCAGTCAAACCAGCGGTTGCCATGCCTGCAACCGCAACCAGCACGCTCAGCCCTACCGAGCTGCCCAATTGGTGCGCGACATTCACCGCGCCGGATGCGGCACCGGCGTCTCGATGCGAAACGCCAATGACGCCCGCAGAGGTCAGCGGGCTCAGCGTTAGCCCCTGACTAACACCGACCAACAGCATCGGCAGGGCCACCGCCATCACGTAAGAAGAGTTCACCGAAACACAGCTGAGCCACGCCATGCCAACGATACCGATCACGATCCCTGCAACCACCAGGCGATTGGCGCTGAAGTGCCTAACCAATCGTGGTACGGCAATAGCGAAAGGAACGTGCAGGACGGTCGCCGGGATAAACGCCAGGCCACTTACCGCAGGCCCATAGCCTTTGACAATCTGCAGATAAAGCGTCGAGAAAAAGAAGAACCCCACCATCGCCCCCAGATACAGAATGCGAGCCGCATACGCCCCGGACCGGATAGTGCTGGAAAACAAGTGCAGCGGCAGAATGGGCTGAACGGCCTGTCGTTCAATCGCCAGGAACAAACCAAGCATAATAAAGGCACCCCCTATCGCGCCGAGGGTAAGCGGATCACCCCACCCGCTTTGGGCAGAATGGATAAAGCCCAACACGAGGCCGCCAATCCCAACCGTTGAGGTGATCGCACCGAAAAGGTCAAACTTGCCTACGTGTTTCTCGCTTTCAGGGATGTAGCGATAGGCGGCGAAGATCAAACCAACGCCTACGGGCAAATTGATATAAAACCCGGCGCGCCATGACACCCACTCCGCCAGAACACCCCCCAGCACCAAGCCCACCGTCGCTGACACACCAGCGGCAGCGGCGTAATAGGACACGGCACGTGTGCGTTCATGGCCCTCGGCGAAGTTCGTTTGCAACAGGGCAAGGGTGGAGGGTGCAAGCACGGCCGCGCCAATACCCTGGATAGCCCGCCATCCCAGCATCCAGGTGGCCGATTGCGAAGCACCGATTGCCAACGATGCGAAGGTGAAGATGCCAAGGCCAATCACAAACATCCGGCGCCGCCCAAGGATGTCGCCAGCGCGCGCGCCTAATAGCATAAAGCCGCCAAATGTCAGGGTATACGCGCTTTGAACCCAGGCTAGATTGGCTTCGCTGAACCCCAACTGCTGGCGGATCTTTGGAAGGCCGGTCAGTACGACAGAGATATCCAATACGATCATCACGTAGCTGATAAGGATGATCGCCAAGACAGCGCCTTTGTGTGGCGCTTGGGCAGAGCTCAGGTGCAGGCTCATGATAAATTCCGAAACCGGTCAAGCTGACAATGCGATGAACGCACGCAGCAAAGGAAAGCTTCAGCGCACTATAGGCCCGGCACTAGAAAGCGATAAGATGCCATAATCGGCATGTTGCTATAAGGTGCTCTAATTAATGGTAGGCGAGAACTATAACGAGTTGGCAGCCTTTGCCATGGTGGCTAAAGAGCGCAGCTTCACTCGCGCCGCAGCCAAAATGGGTGTCTCGCAGTCAGCGCTCAGCCAGACGATCAGAGGGTTGGAGGCGCGGCTTGGGCTACGCCTGCTAACTCGAACCACCCGTAGCGTGGCACCCACCGAGGCCGGGCGGCGCCTGTTTGATACGGTTGCACCGCGTTTTGAGGAAATTGCCCAGGAACTTGCCTTTCTGAGCCAATTACGGGACAAGCCTTCTGGAACAATACGCATCAATACAGGCGAACATCCGGCCATTTCAGTGCTTCAACCGGTGCTGCACAAGTTCCTGCCAGACAATCCGGACGTAAGCGTTGAAATCATCGTCGACTATGGGCTGACCGATATTGTTGCCGAAGGCTATGACGCCGGTGTTCGAATGGGGAATCAGGTCGCCAAGGACATGATCGCTATGCGGATAGGCCCGGACCTTCGCATGGCTGTGGTTGGCGCACCGCAATACTTTGCACAACGTTCGGTTCCACATGTTCCCCAAGACCTTACCGTGCATAACTGCATTGGCATCCGGTTGCCCACGTATGGCGGAGTCCCTCCCTGGGACTTGGGCAAGGACGGTCATGAGGTAAACGTGCGCGTCGAAGGGCAGTTGGTCTTCAACAATATCAGCCTACGGCTCAACTCTGCCCTGGACGGGCTCGGGCTGGCCTACCTTCCTGAAGACCAGGTGCTGCCGCATCTGGAAGCTGGACGGCTGGTCCGAGTGCTAGCCGACTGGTGTGAACCATTCCCTGGCTATTACCTTTATTACCCAAGCCGCCGTCACACGTCGCCGGCGTTCTCACTCCTTCTAGAAACTCTGCGTTACCGTGGATGAGTGCTAATAGCCTGCACATACTGCGCTTCGCTGACCGGCTCCATCCAAGTGACGGAACCGTTTTCGAGCCCCTCAGATAGCGCTACATGAGTCATGGCCTCGTGTGGCGCCGCCCCGTGCCAGTGTTTGACGTTAGGCGGTATCCAGGCAACATCACCCGGCCCAATCGCTTGTGCAGCCTGCCCCCACTGTTGTGCAAACCCATGCCCCCGCGTCACGATCAGCGTCTGCCCTAGCGGGTGCGAGTGCCAGGCTGTATAAGCGCCGGGCTCGAAAATGACCGTTGCGCCCCCTATGCGCGATGGTGCTTCGCGTTGGAACCTCCCTGTCACATGAACAGTACCGGAGAAGGTTTGTGCCGGCCCGCGAATTGCGGGGCCGGCGTCGCTTCGGATGACTGTAACCTTCTGTTGGTCCGGTTGTGCCGCCTCTGCTATTGCCATGACTAGCACAAAGATCAGCCCTGCCATGATGGTCTTACTTGCCGAACACCTCATTTACTAAAGACTTCACGCGCAACACCAACGGCGCTGATCGCGTTCGGCCACCCAGCGTAAAAAGCGAGTTGGGTAATAACCTCGACAAGTTCCTGCTCCGTCACCCCATTGCGCCGTGCCAGTTCCATGTGCGAGCGAAGCTGTTCGGGCCGATTAAGTGCGATCAATGCTGCAACGGTAATCAGGCTGCGGTCCCGTTTCGCAAGGCCTGGGCGTTCCCATACATCACCGAATAGCACGTTGTCTGTGAGCTCGGCGAGCTTAGGGTCAATGTCGCCCATCAATTGTTGCGCGCGGGAGGGAGGCCGCCCCTGCTCATCGCCTACGGTCTGAGCATTAACCGTCATGGATGTACCGCAGGCAAATAAGAGGCCTGCTGTACTGATCAGTTGTCTAGAGATTTTCTTCAATACGGACTCCTCGACGCGCAAAATGACTTCGCGCTCAGTAAAATCTGTGCGCCGAATGTGTTGACGTGCCCCATCAGCTAACAAGTGTTCTAAAGAAAAACGGTGTCAACATACCGAGTGCGATCTCGACATACTCAGGGACCCAGTAGGTCTCGATATGCCTGGCACCGTCGATCTTGAAAAACTCTTTTGTCCGAGGTGCCAGTGGCCTTCGGGGAGGCGCCCTCAGTCATGTACTGGGCGTCGGTCCGGTCGGTATCGTCGGCATAAAGGATCTCGCCCCCGGCGGCTTCTAGCCCGCGAGCAGTCGAGGCCTGTTGTAGACGTTGCTGAATCGTTGCCTTTTGCAAGTCCCGAAACCCGTTGCGACGCATCAATCAAGCTTTTCGTCAGACAGGTACTGCGAAATCTGGTCGGCTATCTGGAGATTATTCAGATCGGACATAATGAAGTGCGTATTCCCACGAATGCCGATGTCAGGCAGGTGCACAAGGCGAGCATTTCCGCCATGCCGGTTAATGGCCGCGACCCACAATTTCGCCATGGCCAGTCGCACACGCCAGTTGTCCTTCCCGCGCTCCGGGGTGGGCTCTGTTGGAATGTTGTCCCCGTAATAGATGACAATCGGGATACGGGTAAGCTTGGCGAAATCGCTCGCTGCAATAGTGACTGGTTTCAGCGTCCCAGCTGCACTGGGCATCTCGGCAGGGACGTCATCCTGCGGAAATACAAAGCCGCTTCCAGGCTCGAAAGCAACAATGGCTTTAACATTCGGGCTTTCGACTGCTGTCAGCCAACCCGGCTCGCCCCCCTGCGAATGAGTGAACAGTATCGCGGGCCCGGTTTTTTCCAGTAGCGCCGTCATGGCGCTTGAGATCACTTTGGCGTCGTATGGGCCCGTGTTCGGCGTAATCGAGCGGAAAAACTGATTGAGCGCGTCTGGATTGTGAGCGAATTGCACACCCTTGAAGAAGTGAGGCCACGTACCTAAACGGAATTGGTCGAAAAAAAGCTGATCATTAGGCACAGGTTCGATGGTTATCGCCACGCTACTGTTGCCTGCTCGACCACGACGTGGCTGATCAACAACATAGGTAGAGAAATGTCGGCGCAGGAAGATCGTCTGGAAGCCCTCCCGACCATCAGGCGTAGCCTCCCAGCTTCGCCCTGATACAAAGGCACCGTGAAGCATGACGATAGGTAGGCGACGGGCATGCACCGGCACTTGGAAAAAGGCATAGAGGTGATCGCCGTGGAGGCTCTGTCCCTGTGCTGTCGGCGCGTTATTGACGAAGTCACCTGGGGTTTTCGAGATAGTACCCCCTGCGGCGAAACTGCCTTGCTTTAGCACCACAAGCGGCTCGGGATCTGAAAAGGCCGCAGAACTGAATGTGGTCGTGAGGGCGGCAAAAACCGCAAGTGCTGGAATAACCCTTCGGCGCAACATGGCGTGTCCTCCTGGATAGCTGAGGAACGATAACGCCATTTTGCTTTAGTGATTAGCCACTCCAGCCTGCACAACGTTATTAGCGTTGCTTATCAGTGGCGGCGGGTAGGTATAGTGGTCAATGATTCTCGGAATTGACATCAAGTCTTCTTTCCCCGCCGGGGGACGATGTTTTCAAAAGCAACACGCGGGATCACAAATTATTGCCACGCACTGCGTGACTTGAAGGGGGAACAGTGGACTTAGGATTTCTAACCAACATTACCGAAACAGCGTTTCTGGGCATCTCACTCGCCAACTGGTTTTTGGCGCTATGCGCCATTACGCTGAGTTTCACGATTTCTCGCGCCAGTATCGGCTTCATACTCAGGAAACTGCGTAGCCGTGGAGAGCGCTCAGGAACGCACGCGACTCACATCGCCATAGAGGTGCTTTCCAGCACCAGCAATACGTTATTACTGCTCGGTTCAATCCTGATCGGTATCGGTGTGCTTGACCTGCCTATCCGTTGGGCAGGCAGGGTCAGTAGCTTATGGTTCGTGGTTGTAGCCCTTCAGGTAGGCCTCTGGGCTAACCGCGCCATTGCACTCGCGGTAATGCGCTACTTCAGGCGGCACAGCCATTCTGAGGTATACGCCGGAAGCGCACTGGCTACCCTTGGCCTCTGGGGCGCGAAAGTATTGCTGTGGGCAGTGGTGATTCTGGCTATGTTGTCCAACCTGGGTGTGAACATAACTGCCTTCGTGGCGAGCCTGGGTGTGGGTGGTATCGCGATTGCGCTGGCAGTGCAAAACATTCTGGGCGATGTCTTCGCATCGCTCTCTATCGCCGTGGACAAGCCTTTCGAAGTGGGTGACTTTATCGTTGTAGGTTCGCTGTCGGGAACCGTTGAACACGTAGGCCTGAAGACCACCCGCATCCGGAGCCTGGGTGGGGAACAGATCGTCATGGCAAACGCTGAGATGATCGGTAGCACGATCCAGAACTACAAACGTTTAAAAGAGCGTCGCATCGTTTTCAAGGTGGGCTTGACCTATGACTGCACACCAGCGCAGGTCAAAGAGGTACCCAGGGAGATCGAGCGGATCATTCGGGCACAGAGCATGGCACGCTTTGATCGGTCCCACTTTTCGGGCTTTGGCGACAGCTCGCTGGATTTCGAAACGGTTTATATCGTACTTGACCCTGGCTACAACGTTTACATGGATGTTCAACAGGCGATCAACATCGGGATGATGGAGTGCTTCGCAAGCATGGGCGTCGAATTCGCATTCCCTTCCAGGACAGTGTATGTCGCATCGCTGCCAGCAGCGCCTGACGCGCCCTCAACGCACGAAGACCCGGCTGAGCCAGCCGCTAACCCTGTTTAAGTAGCCTGCTCAGCCATCACAGACGCTGTGCCTAAGCGACCTTACCGCAGGCCAATCAAGAAGGATGATTCGCCTGCGGCAGGCCCGCACCCGCGCTTGCGGCAGTTTGTGTGTTATCGCAGGGTATGACGCGCTTGATCAGCTTACCGATGGACATGCCCTGCACAAGGATAGAGAACACCACTACGCAATAGGTGAGCGAAACCACCACATCACGTGCATCGCCTATGGGCAAGGAGAGTGCCAAGGCTACTGATATTCCTCCGCGTAAGCCTCCCCACGTCAATACACCCCAGGCCCCTTTAGGCAACCCAATACGCCGTTGAAAGAGCGCTACAGGCATGCCAACCGTAAGCAGGCGGGCCAAAAGCGTTAACAGAATTACCAACGACGCTGTCGCAACCAGCGTGCCGGAGAAGGGTATCAATACTATTTCGAGACCTATCAAAACAAACAGGACCGCATTGAGAATTTCGTCTATTAACTCCCAAAACATGTCGAGGTTTTTTTCAGTTTGCTCAGACATTGCATAGGAGCGGCCTTGGTTGCCAATGATCAAGCCCATGACCACCATTGCCAACGGCCCGGAAACGCCCAAGTGCGTCGCCAGGGCATAGCCACCCAATACGGCTGCCAGCGTGATAAGTACCTCTTCCTGATAACTGTCGATGCTCTTGAGCATCCGGTAGGTGACATACCCGATCAGCCCCCCTATAAGTGCACCGCCCCCAGCCTCTTCGACGAGCAGCCGTGCTGCACCTAAACCTGACGGGGCTGCACCGCTGGCGATCATGCCCACGATCAGTGAAAACAACACAACGCTTACACCATCGTTGAATAAAGACTCCCCAGAGATCACCAGCTCAAGGTTGTCGGGCGCACCGGCGGATCTAAGAATACCCATGACTGCAATAGGGTCGGTGGGTGAGATCAATGCGCCGAATACAAGGCAGTATGGCAGCGGTAGCTCCAACGTAGTTAAGGACAGTAGCCCCCATAGGCCAAAGCCGATAATCAGCGTAGATAGCGTGGTTCCGACGACCGCCAGGCCTGCGACCGGCCACCTGTAGGCCCGCAACAACGACAGGTCGACATGCAGAGCCCCTGCAAATAGCAACAACGACAACATGCCCTGCATCAGCAGCTCGGAAAAATCTATCGACTCGACGAAGGACTGCTCGTAGGCATGCAGGGCGTGGAACCCTATTGCATCACTGATCATATTGATCAACGACAACCCCAAGGCAATCCCCATCACCCCAATGGCAGGTGGTAGCCCCACGTAACGCCTGTTGAGGAACGCGAGTACGGCGGTGATGCACAGAAACGCTGCGACAGTGTCTAACATTGACAAAAATGCTCCGTAAAAAGCGTTCGTTTCTACCCGCAACTCACCTGAATGTCCGACAGCAGCCCCGTCATGGCCGTCTCTATCTGGGCTTCGTTGCGTTTGTAGTAGGTCCACTTGCCGACTTTACTGGCCGTAACGAAACCTTGGTCATGCAGGGCCTTCAGGCAGAGCGAGGTGGCGGGCTGAGAGAGGCCGGCTTTGTCTTGGATAAGGCTGGCGCATACACCGTGGACGCTGAAGTCGTACAGCTGGGTATACCCCTCAAAGGAAGCATGAGGGTGTTTGAGCCAGGTCAGTACTGCCCGCCGCGTAGGGCTGGAAAGTACTTTCAACGCCTCGTTCAATTCCACCATTGTGGTCTCAGCCCCCAAAAGGGCGGGACAACCCCGCCCGTCGAACGGGTGATTTTAAGGCGTACTGAAGGGATAGTCGATGTAACCCTGCGCACCGCCGCCATACAGCGTGGCAGGCTCCACCGAATTGAGTGGCAGGCCGTGCTTGAACCGGTGTGGCAGGTCTGGGTTAGCGATAAAGGTGCGGCCAAAGCCGAACAGGTCGCCATAGCCGTCGGCCAGAACACGTTTGGCCTTTTCCTCGGTGTAGCAGCCTGAGTACATGATGGGGTTCGAGAAGGTGTCGCGCAGCGCTTTGCGGAACGACACAGGCAGCTCAGGGCTGTTGTCCCAGTCTGCCTCGGCGATAGACAGATAGCCAATACCCAACTCATTGAGCATGGCTGCCGCACGGAGGTAGGTCGCGTGCGGATCGCTTTCTACAAGGCCAAGGTACACGCGGGCTTCCTGCGTGGTTTCGAACAGCGGCGCAAAACGCACGCCTACCCGCTGCGCACCGAAAACAGAGATCACCGCCTGGGTGACTTCCCGCAGGAAACGCAACCGGTTATCCAGCGAGCCGCCGTATTCGTCGGTGCGATGATTGGCGTGCTCGGAGATGAACTGGTTGAGCAGGTAACCATTTGCCGAATGCAGCTCTACGCCATCGAAACCTGCGGCTTTGGCATTCATTGCAGCAACGCGGTACAGCTCCACGAGTGCTTTCACCTCTTCGGTGCTCAAGGCGCGTGGCACACTTGGGTCGGCCAATTCGCCCGTGCCGGGGCTGGTCTCGATAAACACCTTTACGGCTGTCGCGGCGAGGGCCGATGGCGCCACAGGCGGCTGGTGGTCAGGTTGCAAGCTGGTATGAGACACCCGGCCCACGTGCCATAGCTGACAAAAGATGATGCTGCCTTCTTCGTGAACGGCGCGGGTCACTTCCTGCCAACCAGCCACCTGTTCAGCGCTATAGATGCCGGGTGTCCAGGCGTACCCCTGGCCCCTGGGCTCGATCTGTGCACCTTCGGTAACCATGAACCCGGCGGTGGCACGCTGCCGGTAGTAGGTGGCCATGAGAGGGCCGGGGATATCGCCTGGCTGCTCACTGCGCGAACGGGTCAGGGGAGGTAGCGCGATGCGGTTTTTGAGGGTAAAGCCTGCAAGCGACAAGGGTTCGAACAGAGGATGGGAAGGCATGTGACACTCAATAAAAGAAAACAGGCGAACACATTAAAACATTCGAATGTTTATATGTGTTTGCACTTTTATTGAGCTTTTTAGCAGCGGGGCAGCACCGCTACCCCGCTAACCCTTCATCACCTCTGCCCTGTAGCACTCATCAAGAACGCCGCAAACGCGTCGAGGGTCATCTTTTGGCCGTTGAAGTCCACCATGCCACCTTCGTAATGCAACGAGGCGAGCATGCTGTTCTCCTCGACCTTGGCCAGCCCTTGAAGCGTCGCCAGGGTTGCCACCAGCGTCGCAGTCGCGTCGGCGTTTTTAACCGCTGTGGCCTCGCTTTGGCCTTCCAATTGACCTTTCAGGGAGGCCAGATCGCGGATCGTACCTTTGGCCAGGCTTAGCTTGGCATCCAGCATTCCGATGGTTTGCTCAGCCAGTAAAGTAGGCGGCACGCTAGGGTTGGCCGGCTGGGTGAGGTCCAGCACAATACTCAGGTGGCTTTCGCCGTTAGTCGTTTTAAGCCCCAGCGGTTGTAGCTCTACATGCGGGCGGCCTGCCAACAAACGGCGCAGGCTGGCTTCCCATTGCGCCTGTTGTTGCGGCGTGAACTGCGGTGTAAAGGGCTGCTGTGCCTGCGCCGCTGCCAACGCCTGTGGCGCAATGACATTTTCATAGAACGCGACCAGTTCACGGCTGGCGGCGATGTCCAGGTTGTTGAACAGCCAACGCATCTGCGCGCTGCCAACAGGCTTGGCACCGATGGTCGCCTGCTCGAAACGGTATTCCATCGACCCTTTTAGTGTGCCGTTCAGCTCTTCAAGGCTGCCCAGTATGGCGAAATTCTGCACCTCCAAGGGCAGCCTGCCAGCCCCTGAGAACGCCTGATGCTCGACCTGCACCTGGCTATTGCCAAGATAAAAGCCCGACGCGCCTTTGATACCGCCGGTGTGAATGTTTACGCCTTTGACGTGCCAGGTCATCTGTTCGCCAGGGAGGCCGATCGTGTAGTCAAGGCCATCGATCCGGGTATCGAGTGCCATGTTTTTACCGTCTTGGGTACTGCTAACGGTTCCCTCCGCCCCTGCGTACCGCAGTAGGCCGTTGGCGCCTTGCCATTGGCCAGGCAATAGCGTGAACCGGCTATCCAGCTCGCCGCCATAAAAAGCGGTGGTGTTTGCGATCAGTGGCGTTGAGCCCTCAGGCGTACCTAGCATTTGCGCTAGTGCGGCGTTGCTTTCTACATGAAGATTTGCAGTCACCATGGCGGGCAACAGCTTCAAGGCCTTGAGGCGCGACCAGGGAAACGGCCCGTGTTCGATATCGGCCACCGCATCGATGTGCAGAGGCTGTTCGGCCTCGATCCCCGACCCTTGAACAGTGGTCACAAAGTGAGCAGTACTGGTGAACAATCGGCGCTCGAAACCTGTGAGCTCCACCTTTGCAGTGACAGGCTGACCCGCCAGCGTGCTTTTGAGCTGCTGATTAGCCTGGATGACTTGCTGGCGCAGCAAGGGCTCGACCTGGGTGCCGGTGTACCAGGCAATGCCGGTGGTGGCAGCGGCCACAATGACCACGGCGCCAACGGCGAGAGGAAACGCTTTACTCATGGACGGTAGTGCTCCTTGCAGGCTAAGCCGCGTAGCCTTTCGTGAAGCCCTGACAAAAGCACTGGCAGGGCAAAGGAAAATGACGGCCATTACTACAGGTTGCACGCCAAATGTGCCAGCGGTGGCCTGATGACCGTTTCAAATTGATCACCTTGGCCTCACCGGGCATGAAAATTCGCCAACTCCAGCACCACGCGGGTGAGGTGGTGGTTATTGCCTACAGCCGCCCACAACGTGGGGCTACTGGTGGCCACGCCATGCTCGGCGCACTGATGAAGGCAGTCATCGCCCCAAGAAAAATATCCACCGTCGAATTGCCCTGACTGCTGTACCTGTTGGCACAGTGAGCGGTAGGCGTGGGGGTTGGTGCCTCGCAGCGGATGGGTATGCAGGCGAAGCCAACCATCGGCAACGGTGTATTCAAGGTGGGCAGGGGTGTTGCACAGGCGCGGGTCCAGCACCCCCGTGTGCGGGTGGGCAATGGTGTAATCACCGAATGAGGGAAGCCGGTCGGTGGCCTTGAGTTGGCCAATCAGCCGCTTGTAAGCGAGCCATTCATAGCGACGCACGACGGCGCCCTGGCAGTCGTCTTCTGGAGTGACGTAGGCGGGGAACGAAGTGCCGGTGAGCGTAAGGCTTCGCCACTGGTGCAACTGCGGCAGTTGGGACAGTAACGCCTGGGTATGGCCTGCCTGGGCGGCAGCACTGCGTGCCACGTGCTGGCTGAAGTCGATCAGCAGGTCCACCTGCCCTGGCCCGACGCCCATGTAGGCCAGCAAGGCCCCCACTTGGGTGGTGAGCTGAGGGTGATCGAAGTCCTCGGTAATCAGGCGCAGGCACAGGCCACGGCCATGCCGCCTTGCAACGCGCGCGATGGCAGCCTGGTATTGGTAATGGCGGGCCAGGCCGGTGACTGGCAAGGCCATGCACCCCGCTACGGCAGCCAGCTCCAGCAGCCGATCGACATGGTGAGTACCGTCGGCGCAGAGCGCATCGGGCGGCAGGTAGCAGGAGTCCACGAAACAGGGGAGGCTGCCCCAGGTGGCCATCAAGCGCTCACCGAACCGCCCAATGTGCTCATCGATGCTCTTTTGCGGCCGCTCGTTTTCGTAGTCCCAGGCCTCGGCGGGTATTTCCAGCAACGGGGTGATGCGTTGCCGTAATACGTCGCTGATATGCGCCAGGGCGAGATATTCCCCGTGGCGCCATTTCAGTACAGGCACGTACTGACGGTGATCGAACATTGCCCTGGCATCCTTCCTTGCGAATTCAGCCAGGACTATACGGGCCTGCCCCTGCTGCTCAGAACGAGGCGAGGGCTTAAGTTTCTGTAGGAAAGACGAACCATACCCCGGAAACGCCCGCCGTAGACGGTGCGCGGGTATTACGTTTTGTGCATATGGCTTGCGCTCTATTGATATCCTGACTGAATGCCTGGCTGCTCAACGTGAGGCGCATCGTATGTACTCTTGTAGGCGCTTTACTAAAGAAATGATCAAAGTCACCTCTCGCCACGCAAGGCCGTTTGATCACCTACCCACAACATCAGCCTAGCTAATCAGGCATCAACAACCCATACCCCAGCAGCATCAGCGGCCATGCCAGCAAAGGGCTGAACAGCCAGCGCCACACCAGGGCGCGCGGGTCGAACCCCAAGCCATGCACGAAACCTGCGCTCAAGCCCCACATGACTAGCGCTAACACGCCGTGGCTGTAGCCGCCGTCTGCACCTAATAGGGCCAAGGGGTGTAGCAGCATGATCAGGCTGAGGGGCGCTGCAAGGATGAGCGATACCGAACGGCTGGGCCCACTGCCCAGGCCACGTGCCAGCACTTCAGCGGTCATGGCCCCCCTCCTCGCCCAGGCAGTTGGCGCCCTCAAGCCACAGCGCGTTGATGATGCCAAAGCTACAGGCCAGCAATACACCCAATATCCAGGCGAAATACCACATGACGGGGCTCCTTAGTACAGGCTGTGAGGGTTGAGATCGATGTGCGCTGGCGTGACCTTGCCCCAGAGCTTCCAGTAGCACCACAGGGTGTAGGCCAGGATGATGGGTACGAACAGGCCAGCGGCCACGGTCATGATGCCCAGGGTGGTACGGCTGGATACCGCGTCCCACACCGTGAGGCTGGATATGGGGTCGATACTGGAGGGCATCACGAAGGGGAACAGCGCAAAGCCGGCCGTACAAAGGGTGCCGACGATACTCAACGCGGTCCCGAGAAACGCCAGGCCACCGCGCCTAAAGGCCGCCGACAGCATCGCGACCAGGGCACCTAGCACAGCGAGAAGCGGCGCCAACGCGGTGTAGGGGTGTGCTTGATAGTTGGCCATCCAGCCGAGGTTACCCAGGTGTACGGCCTTGGTGAGCGGGTTGATGGCCGCGCCCAGATCCAGACCATCCTCCAGCACCAGCCCCGAGATACTACCGACGGCCAGCCATGCCCCCGCGCCGATGAATGCCAAGAGGTAGAGTAGGGCAAAGCCCATCACGGCACGCCGTGCCCGCTCCGCGATAGGGCCGTCGGTGCGAATCATCAACCAACTGCCACCATGGGCCGCGAGCATGGCCAGGCTCACCAGGCCGGCCAGCAGGCCGAAGGGGCTTAACAATTGCCAGAAGGTCCCGTGGTAGCTGGCGCGCAAGGTGTCGTCGAAGCGGAAAGGCACGCCCAGCAACAAGTTGCCGAACGCCACGCCAAAGACCAGTGATGGCACAAGGGCGCCCACCCACAAGCCCCAGTCCCAAGTGCTGCGCCAGCGGGCATGGGTCAGCTTGCTGCGGTAATCGAAGCCCACTGGCCGCACGAACAGCGCAAACAACACCAGCAGTAGCGCCCAGTAGAAGCCCGAGAACGCCGCCGAATACACCAGCGGCCATGCGGCGAACAGTGCGCCGCCTGCGGTGATCAACCACACCTGGTTGCCGTCCCAGTGCGGGGCAATGCTGTTGATAACCACGCGCCGCTCACGGTCGTTACGCCCCACTAAGGGCATCAGCAGCATGGCGCCCAGGTCGAACCCATCGGCTACGGCAAAGCCGATCAACAACACGCCTACCAGCACCCACCACAACAGTTTCAGTGTTTGATAATCCAGCATGGTGATGTCCTCAGGCGATGACAGGAGCAGGCGCGGCCACGGCGTGCACAGGGTGCGGCTCAGCGGTCAGCGGTTCGCGTTCGAAGTGATAGCGGCCGGTGTGCAGGCTGCTAGGCCCAAGGCGTGCAAATTTGATCATCAGGTACATCTCGATAATCAGCAGCACGGTATAGAACGCTACCAGGGCAAGCAACGAACCCCAGACATCCGAGGCCGCTAGCGTAGAGGCTGACAAATGGGTTGGCAGTACCTCACCGATGGACCACGGCTGCCGACCATGCTCGGCCACGTACCACCCGGTCTGGGTGGCAACCCAAGGCAGCGGCAGGCTGAACAAAGCCCACTTGAGTAACCACCGCTTGCGGTGCTCCACCTTGCGTGCCGACGCCCAGAAGGCGCAGATGAACAACGCCAGCATCAGGACGCCGCTGAGCACCATCAGGCGGAACGTCCAGAAAATCGACGCAACGCCAGGGATGGAATCCAGCGCCGCGCGCTTGACCTGCTCGTCGCTGGCGTCTACCACCTTGTCGGTGTACTTCTTGAGCAGCAGCCCGTAGCCCAGGTCGCCACTGACGGCATTGAAGGCGTTTCGCGTGGCTTCGCTATGGTCGCCCGCGCGCAATTGGCCCAATAGGCTGTAGGCAACCATGCCATTGCGGATACGCTCTTCGTGTTGGATCACCAAGTCCTTGATACCTGTCACCGGGGTGTCCAGCGAGCGGGTGGCGATGATGCCCATCACGTAAGGGATCTTCACGGCATAGTCCGTGCGCTGTTCGGCTTGGTTCGGGATGCCGAACAAGGTGAACGCGGCGGGCGCGGGTTCGGTTTCCCATTCCGCCTCGATGGCGGCCAGCTTGGTTTTTTGTACGTCACCGATCTCGTAACCAGACTCATCGCCCAGCACGATCACTGACAGGATCGAGGCCATGCCAAACGCCGAGGCAATGGCAAACGAGCGGCGCGCGAACGCCACGTCGCGGCCTTTGAGCAGGTAGAAGCTGGAGATCGCGAGTACGAATACGGCACCGGTCACGTAGCCAGAGGCGACGGTGTGCACGAACTTTACCTGAGCCACCGGGTTGAAGACCAAGGCCGAGAAGCTGTCCAGCTCCATGCGCATGGTGGTGAAGTTAAATGTCGCCCCTACTGGGTTCTGCATCCAGCCGTTGGCGATGAGAATCCACAACGCTGAGAGGTTGGAGCCCAGTGCCACCAACCAGGTCACGGCCAAGTGTTGGCGCTTGGAGAGCCTGTCCCAGCCGAAGAAGAACAAGCCGATGAAAGTGGATTCCAGGAAGAACGCCATCAGCCCTTCAATGGCCAGAGGCGCACCAAAGATGTCGCCCACGTAGTGGCTGTAATACGCCCAGTTGGTGCCGAACTGGAACTCCATAGTCAGCCCGGTAGTAACCCCAAGCGCAAAGTTGATACCGAACAATTTGCCCCAGAACTGGGTCATGTCCTTATAGACCTGCTTGCCGGTCATCACATAGACCGATTCCATGATGGCGAGCAGGAACGTCATGCCTAAGGTGAGCGGCACGAACAGAAAGTGGTACAGCGCCGTCATGGCAAACTGTAGCCGGGAGAGATCGACAACCGATTCGCTAATCATTGTTGAGGCTTCTCGGGAGAGAGTGGAACTGGGCCGAGCAGATGCTGGCCGACCTTGGCGCCGTCGTCCTTGACCGGATCCGCCGCTTCGAACCAGAGGCTGCGGATACCCATGAGCAAGACCAGCTTGATCAGCAGAATCACAGCGATTTCCTTTGCCAGAGGCTTGTTGAGAAAATCGAAATGCGCGGCCATGGTCGATACTCGTGTGGGTGCCAGCATTTTGCGCGGCGCCGTTTCGTTCACCTTGACCCAAGTCAATTTTTACGTCTCACACCGCTGCGTCAGGGTGCCGCAGCGTTAGTCCGAGGATCTATTCCTTACACAGCAGGCCTAACCCTCATTGCCTTTCGGAAGACACTTCATGAGCTTGCTCGACCGCTTGTCACGAACGCTCAACCCTGAAACCAATGCGGCACTGGAAACCGCCTTCCAGCGCAGCGCCGAACACTTGCCAACGCTGTGGCTACTGGGCAAGACCGGCGCGGGAAAATCATCGTTGGTGCGGGCCCTCACCGGGCTCGATCAGGTGGCCGTGGGCGCGGGCTTTCGGCCGTGCACCCTAACGTCCTCTCGTTACGCCTACCCCACCGATAAACCGCTCATGGCGTTTCTCGATACGCGAGGGCTGGCTGAAGCAGACTATGACGCCAGCGCGGACCTGGCCCAGTGCGAGCAGCACAGCCATGCGCTGATCGTGGTGATGAAGGCCGAAGACCCCGAGCAATCCCAGGTGCTCAATGCCCTCAAGCAGATTCGTAGGGCGGGGAAGATTCGCGAGATCCTGCTGGTGCACACCGGTGTGCTGCAGTTGGCAGACTCTGCAGAGCGCCAACGCTGTATCGCGCTCAACCAGCAGCAGGTGGAGCAGGTGTGGGGCAAGGTCGCTAGCGTGCCTGTGGATTTCGTAGGCGCAGACGATGAGCCCTATGGGGTGCACGCCCTCACGGAAAAACTCGGTGAGCGCTTGCCCATCATCACTGAGCTGTTCGACCGACGCGGCCACGCAGATGTGGAAGAGCGTAATTTTCAGCGCTTGAAAAAGGAGGTGATGTGGTACGCGAGCGCGGCAGGCGCAGCGGATGCGTTGCCTGCGGTAGGGCTAGTAGCGGTACCGGGCCTGCAATTGAAAATGCTTCATAGCCTGGCCAACCAGTACGGATTGACCTACAACCGCCGGCTACTGGCCGAATTCGGCGCCGCGCTGGGGACCGGGGTAGGTGTGCACTATGCCTCGCGCCTGGGCCTACGCCAGGTGATGAAGCTGATACCTGTGGTGGGCCAAACATTAGGCAGCGCATCCGCTGCGGCGGCCAGCTACGGTTTTACCTATGCCCTTGGGCGAGCGGCCTGCATGTATTTCTATCGACTGTCCCATGGCGAGCCCATTACCGTCGACGAGCTTCGTGCTCGTTACAAACAGGCGCTTGAGCGAAGTGGCCGGCACCCGCGCTGATGGCGATGCGGCTCCGCAATAGCGCTGACGCCGTTAAGGCGACGCCTTCAGAAGAGCCTAAGGCTCTGTACGTAAAGTATTGGCACTCGGTGATGCTGCGTTAAAAACCGGCTCGGAGTGCTCATTTACGACCAGTAAACTCCGCTTCCTCGCCGGTTTTTGCCTTGCCCGCGAGGCCCGGCCTGACCTTCGCTCCAAACCTTTTCGTACAGAACCTAACCTCAAAGTAATAAAAGCCGTCGGTTGAGCAGTAGCCTGCCGATCCCTAATGAGGTGTATCGTCTGAATGACTGTTACGGGCCTGTAAGATGCCCTACCTACACACAGCCCTCCGGTAGCACTGATGAAAAGAACCGTTAGCGGCCTGGCCGCCCTCGCCCGCCTCTCAGACCGCGTGGTGCCTTACGCCCTGCTGTCGGTGGTGCTGCCTGTGCTGGTGTTGGCCGGTTTTGGGCTGTTTGCAGTGGTCCGCGACGGGTACATCCTGCACCTGATCTTTACCCTGCTAGGCTGCACCCTGCTCACCAGCCTGGGGTTAGTGCTGGCACGGCGGCGCTTTGGCAAGCGGGTTGGGCCGGCGGTGCAGGAAGCCCTGGAAGCTGCCCCCCGTACCCCCGGCTATTGGCGGGCCCAAGACCGCGAGGTGCAACAGGCGTTGATCCCCGAGTTGCGTGAACGAGTGGCGGCAGGCTTCTCTTGGCATGAGCTACCTGACACCGGCCTGGCCGTGGTGCGCCTGGTCGCGGCGCGCTACAGCGAGCAGTCAGACCGCGCCCACTGGGCCTTTACCGCGCCCGAGCTGTTGACCATCGTGGAGCAGGTCAGCCGACGCTACCGACGCGTGCTCAAGGCCCATGTCCCTGGCGTGGAGCACGTGCGTCTGTCAACACTGATGAGCCTCAACGACCAGGTTGAACGCTATGGGCCGGTGGCGCGCAAAGCATTCAACCTGTATAGGGCGGCCCGCCTGATCTCTCCTCAGGGCCTAGTGGCCGAGGCGCTGACGCAGATTCGGGGGGAAGTGTTCAACGGCTTGAGCGACGAGCTGCAAAACCGACTGAAATACCTGCTGCTCGTGGAGGTGCTGCGCGCCGCCATCGACCTGTATGGCGGGCACTTCCGCGTAGACGACGACTCACTGCAACAAGGGCGCACCACGGCGTTGGATGAAGAACGCAAGGCGCCGCCGTTGGACCCTGTGCGGGTGTGCTTGGTGGGCCAAGTGGGTGCGGGGAAGTCTTCCCTGATCAATGCCCTCACGGGCAGCCTCAATGCCGAGGTCAGCGCCCTGCCTGCAACCGACGGCATTGCGGTCTATGAATGTGCCATTGAAGGCGCACCTAACCTCCGCTTGGTAGACCTGCCAGGCCTGGATGGCAGCGAGGCGGTGGACGCTTTGGTGTTCAAGGAGGCAAGAGAATGCGACCTGCTGATCTGGGCGCTGAAGGCCAACCAACCCGCGCGAGCCCTGGACCGGCAATTCCGGGAAAAGCTCACCCTGTGGTTTGCCCGGCCAGAACACCTCAACCATGAACCCCCTGCCCTCTTAGGAGTAATAACGCAGGCGGATCGCTTGCTACCTACCGGTAACTGGCCTGCAGCGTTTGCCCTGGACGACACGAGTAAGGCAGCCCGCGCAGTGCGTGACGCCAGCGCTTACAACAGCGAAGTATTAAACCTGCCGGAGCTGATTACCGTGGCACTCCCGGTGGGCCAGCCGGCTTTCGGCCTGGACGCCCTGCAAGCCCGCTTGCAAGCACTTTATGCAAAAGCGGTGAACGTGCAACTGAACCGCCGTCGCCGCGAAGCGGGATCGTTCTCGGTGAGCCGCGAGATGGAGCGCATCAAGCAAGGCATGAAAGGCGCGTTCAGTTTGTTGCGCTAGGCAGGCTCAGTTCATTCGCGTGCCTTGCCTGCTCCTTCAGGGGTGCGCTCCCAGCCACCGCCCAACGCCAGGAACAGGTCGATTTGCTGCATGGCCACTTGAGTATTGGCCTCGGCCAGCTGCGCCCGAGTGTTGGTGTAGGTGCGGGTCGCCTGGAGGTCTTCCAGAAAGGACTGACGCCCCGCCAGGTAAAACCGGTGGGATTGATCGGCGGCCTCCTGGGCGGAGCGTTCGGCGTCGGCCAAGGCATCCCGGCGCTCAAGGGCCGCGGCATAGCGGGCCAAGGTGGTCTGCACTTCCCGCACAGCATTGAGCACCGTGCCATCGAAACTCGCCAGGGCGCCTTGGGTAGCGGCCTCTGCCTCGCTGATGCGGGCACGGGCGCCGTTGGTGGGCAAGGTCCAGCTCACCAACGGCCCGAAGCCCCAGCGGTTGGTCACCGGGGTGCCTAAGTCTTCCAGCAACCCCACGGTGCCTACGGTGGCACCGATGCTGATGTCGGGATACAGCTGGCCAGTCGCTACGCCGATGCGCGCGGTCGCAGCGGCCAATTGGCGCTCGGCCCGACGCACATCAGGCCGGCGCTTGAGCAGGCTGGCGCCATTACCTACCGGCAACACCTGCGCCACATGAGGCAGCTCGGCGCACTCCCCGACGCCTGCGGGCAAGTGTTCCACCGGGCGGGCCAACAGCATGGACAACCGATACAGCCCGGCAGCACGGGCAGCCTGGAAGCGAGGCAGCTCCGAGCGTAACGATTTGAACTGCGTCTGGGTACGCGTAACCTGGGTTTCATCGCCACGCCCCGCGTCACGCAGGCGCTGGGCCAGGTTGACGCCTTGCTGCTGCAACTCAAGCGAGCGCAGGGCGATGTTGCGTTCCTCGTTGGCGGCACACACCTGTGCATAGGCGCGGACCACATCGGCCACTACGGTGATGCGCGCGGTATCGGCAGCCGCCTGGGCCGCATCGGCGTTGGCGTTGGCCGCTTCTACGCCGCGCTTGAGGGTGCCCCAGAGGTCAAACTGGTACGAAGTCTTGATCTGCACGGCGCCAATGTTACCTACCGGCACTTTCTCGCTGAGCAAAAAGGCTTGGCCGGATTCCTGTAACCGTTGGGCTTCGGCGCTCACGCTGGCGCCAAAGCCGCCCTCAGCCTGTGCCTGCTCAGTCTGAAAGCTGGCACGGGCGATGTTGGCGGCGGCTACCCGCAGGTCCGTATTGGATGCCAGGGCTTCGTGCACCAATTGGTCCAACCGAGGGTCATAGTAGAGCTGCCACCAATTGGCGGGCACCGGTGCGGATACCACGTCGGCATTGCCCTCGCCCAAGGGGCCTTGAAGGTCCGGCCGCTTGAGGGCGGCATTGCCCGGCAGTTGGTAATCCGGGCCCACGGTCTGGCAGGCCGCCAGGCTCACCACGGCGGCCAACAATAGGGCACGCAGCGCTGTACTCATTGCCGTGCCCCTTCCTCGCGCGCGCCTGGCACCTCGTCCTCCAGCAGAGAGACAGTAGCCGTTCGCCCGGCGATCATGCGGAAGTCCGCCGGTATCTGGTCAAAAGCTATCCGCACTGGAATGCGCTGTGCCAACCGAACCCAGCTAAAGGCCGGGTTAACGTTGGGCAACAGGTTGCTACCGCTGGTACGGTCGCGGTCTTCGATACCCGCTGAAATGCTTTGTACATGACCGTCCAGGCGCAGGCTGTCGCCCATTACCCGAATGTCCACGGCCTGGCCGATATGGATATGCGGCAGCTTGGTTTCCTCGAAATACCCGTCAATGTGATAGGAGTCCGCATCGACAACGGATAACACCGGGTGGCCTGCACTGACGAACTCGTGCTCGCGAGGGGCGCGGTCGTTCACAAAGCCGTTCACCGGGCTACGAATCACCGAGCGGTCCAGGTTGAGTTGAGCAGCGTCCACCGCCACCTGAGCTTCAAGCAGGGCGGTTTGGGCACGGGCTTCACGGGACTGGCTCTCTTCCAATTGCTCTTTGGCTACCAAGTTACCCAGGCCCCGGTTGCGCCTGTTCTCCCGCTGCGCCTGGGCCAGGGTTTCTTTGCGGTCGGCATAACCAGCCTGCGCCTGGCGCAAGGCCAGGCGGAAGCGGTCCTGGTCGATGGTAAAGAGCACATCACCACGCTTGACGGCCTGGTTGTCGCGCACCGTCACCTGTTGAATCAGCCCGGACACGTCAGGCGCAATTTGCACGATGTCAGCGCGGATATGCCCGTCTCGGGTCCAGGGCGCGAACATGTAGTACATCACCATGCGCCACACCAATACGGCAGCGAGCGCGACCACGATCAGGGTCAGTAACAGGCGACCAAACGTTAGTAAGGGTTTTTTCATTTCATTAGGCTTCTGCAAAATACGTCGACCGCACCAAGGAGTACGGTATAGAGGGCAACGTTGAACAGGGCCCGATGCCACACCAGGCGATAGAAGTGCAGCCGGTTGAGCACTGCGTGCACCACCAGAAACAACCCATAGGCGATGGCCATGATCCCTAGCAGGGTGGGCAGGAAAATACCGCCGATATCCAGTTCACCAATCACAGAGGGGCTCCATCGATGCCATAGGGAGGTTGCTCCTCCACCACGTCGCCTTCCAGTACTACTTCGGTACCGGGTAGCAGAGCCAGGCGCAGCCCGCTTAGCGCCAACAGCAGGTGCGGGCAAGCGTCGACGTCCAGGCAGCCATTGAGCGCGCGTCGGGCACGGTCCATGGTTTTGAGGGTGTTCAGGGGAGCAGGCAAGCGCTCGCCGGCCTTGAGGCAGGCACCGAAGTGAGCTGCCACTTCACTGACCACCTGTTGCAGCAAGGCCTGCGCGCTGGCGTCCACCCGGCGGCCGTAGGCCAGGATGTCCAGCAAGTTGAGGGCTACCCGCACATCACGCAGTGCACCACCGGTGTCATGCCCTGCCTGCGCAAGGCGCGGCATCAACTGCATCAGCCGGTCCAACAACCGCACGGCCATGTGCCGGTGCGCTTTCAACGTACCCGGCGTGCCCAGGCGCGTGATGTCTTCCCAGCCAAAACGCGTCAGCCGACGCGCCGCAGCTTCAGTGCCGAACGGGCGCACCACCAAGGTCCAGCAGAACGCGAACAGCAGCCCCGCAGGGCCGGCGATATTGCCATTGATGAAGCTCATGAAGTCGGCGTCGTACTGGCTTTGGATGCTAATGAAGGTTGAGCTGTTGACGATGGTGAGCAGGGTTCCCAAGTAGAACTTGGGCTGTACCGTGAGTGCGCCTATCCAGATAAATGGCACCGCGAAGGCCAGAACCAACATGGCGAAGTCATGCAGGTTAGGCAGCACCAGAAACAGGTACAGCCCTGACAACACGACAGACACGCAGGTCCAGAAGAAAAACCGATAAATCTGCGGGGCGGGGTCATCCATGGCGGCGAAAAAGCTACAGGACACCGCAGCCAGGATCACCGCGCTGGCGCCGTCTGCCCAGCCTGTCCATATCCAGATGGCAGAAGCCGCCATGATGGCGGTCACCGAGGACAGCGCCGAATACAGCATTAACCCACGATCAAGGAATGGGGTGAGGCGGCCCAGGCGCCAGTGGCGGTAAACGGCCTTCCATGGCGGCCGCTGTTCAGTGCGGATCGCCATATGCAAGGTGCGGCAGTCTTGCCAGAGGTCGACCCACTCCTCCAGCCGGTACAAGGCATTCGCCAACAGCAGTTGGTGCCGGTCGCTCAAGGCGTCAAGGCTTGGCCGGGCCTGGTCTATATGCTGGTGCAAGGCCTGCCATGCGGCTTGGCTCGGTGCTTGCGCCGTGGCCGCCAGCCATTGCTGGGCGTGCTCCAGTACCGGTAGCAGCTGTGCGCTGAACTCAGGTGTTCGCCGCTCCACTGCAACCAAGGCATCGTCCAGGGCATCGATGGTAGGCAGCAGGTGGATCATTCGCCCGCGCAGCTCCTTGCGGTTACGAACGCTCTGAGGCGTAGCGCCTTCGTGGGACAACTGGCCGATCATCTGCTCCAGCGAATTGAACGTCACGACCATGGATGCGCGTAGCGGGCCTACGTCGTCTGCGCTGACAGTGCGTGCCAGGTAGCGAAGGTTATAGGCACTGGCTTCGTTGAACCATTTGTCCAGCGCGCCCGCCACTACCGGTGCCAGGCGACGCGGCCAGAAAATGGCCCCTACCAACGCAGCACAGACGATACCGATGAAAATTTCCTGGGTACGTGCCGAGGCTACATCGAACACGGCCGAAGGGTTGTCCACCACCGGCAGCGCAATCATTGGCATGGTGTAGCCGGCTAACATCAGGGCATAGAAGTTGGCGGTACGCAGGTGCAGCGACAGAAACAACAGCGTGCCGGTCCAGAGTGCGACCACCACCGCCAACAGCATGGGCACCTGCACGAACAGCGGCACCAGCAGCACCGCTGCGCTGGCCCCGAGCAGCGTGCCCAGAAAACGGTAAACCGCCTTGGAGCTGGTAGGCCCAACGTAAGGGCTGGAGACGATATACACCGTGGCCATGGCCCAATACGGCCGTGGCATTTCAAGCTTCAGGGCCACGTACAACGCCAACATGGAGGCCGCAAAGGTACGCACCCCGTACCACCAGTCTTGCTTAGGAGGCAGGTCGCTGAAAAACCCCTTCACGAAGCCCATACAGCGGACCCCTGCCCTGCGTCCTCGAACGCCCGCACCACACGCAGGGCAGCTTCCAGGTCGGCCTTGTCAACATTTTTCAGCACTTCGCGGCGCAGGCGGACCAACTCGCCTTCAATGGCCTCCGCCAGCGCACGGCCCTGCGCCGTCAGGTTCAGGGCCTTGGCACGGCGGTCGGTCGTATCTTCGGTACGCTGCACAAAGCCTTGGGCGCAGAGCTGGTCCAGCAGGCGCACCAGTGAAGGGCTTTCCAGGCCGGAAGCCTGGGCGACGGTGACTTGCCGCACGCCATCACCCAGCCGCACGATCGCCAGTAAAGGGACTGCGCAGGCCTCAGAGATGCCGTAATTGGCCAAGGTGGTCTGGCAGATGCGCCGCCAATGGCGGGCTGCCACGACCATACCGCTGCTGATATTGAGCTGGAGCGTGTCGAGGTTTTTCACGGATGCGCTATTTGATAGGTTGCTAACTATCAATACTCGATCAAGGTACGTTTGTAGTCAATAGTTACAACTGGCCAGGGTGATAAGTGGCCAGCGCAGACAGAAAAACGGGCTCAAATGAGCCCGGTTTCTTCATCGTTGATCAGCCGCGTAAGGCCGCCGAGCGCTTCACGCGCCTGGTTGCGCTCTATCAGCTTGGCTTGCGCGGCGGCAGGCAGGTCGGTAATGCGAATAGTGCCTTTGCTGGTCAGCAACTGGATAAGGTCATCCAGCACCCGGATCATGTCCAGGTCGCTTTGCTGCAAGTGCTTGAGGCTGTGCTCCACCGCCTCGCTGCTGAACCAGCCCTGGATATCCAAGTGGTCGGCAGCCAGGGTTTCGGTATAACCGGCAAACTCCGATGGCTGGACCCTCAACAGGCGGCCTTCGGCGTTGCGCTCGACATAAAACATCTGTGAACCCTCGTGTTTGACGTTAGGCCCTTGGCCCGGCGATGAGCATAGGTCATCACCGGACCAAGGGCATCAGGCGTGATCCACCTTGATATGGGCATCGGCGCCTGCCACCAGGCTCTTGAGGGCATCGTAACCGATACCCGTCATCTTAATGCTGACGTCTGCCGCCGATGCGTTAGCCTCTGCGGGTGCGTTAGCACTGAGTTTGCCCGCACTACTCACCAACAAGGCGGCGGTGCCATCGCTGGCGGTACCGACTTGCAGGTACTGGGTCAGGTCGTCGCCATGGCCTGGAAGCAGATCGCTCAGGTCAATCACGTCACCCTGGTCCAGGCTGAAGTCGGTGATGGTGCTGTTACCCGCGTCGCCTTTCACGAACATGAAGGTGTCAGCGCCAGTACCACCGGTCAGGCTGTTATCGCCGATACCGCCGAACAGAATGTCGTTGCCCGCGCCGCCATTGAGGATGTCATTGCCACCCTGGCCGAAGATGATGTCATTGCCATCATCGCCAGAGATCAGGTCTGCGCCGCCCGAGCCGCCACCGGTCAGCTTGGCGATGTCGGTTGAATGCTCGGTGATGTACTGGTGCAGTGCCGAGTCTGTTACCGCACTGGCCTTGGTCAGGTCAGCCACGTAAGCGCGCAGCGCCTCTACGCCTTCCTGGTTATTGCCCAGCACGATGGCATCGCCGAAGAGAATGTCGTTGCCCGCACCGCCGGAAATCGTGTCGGCACCCGCCGGAATCGACTCGTAATGGCCCAGGATCGCATCTGAAAGATTCGACGGGTCGACATCAGCCTGTACCTTGCCATCGGTGTCGTAGGGCAGCAGCTTCTCAGCGGTAATGGACGACTTCATGCCAATCGCATCGATGCTCTGGCTTACCTCGTGCAGCTGGTTGAATGCCTGGCCTGCCTGCTCGGTCGAGACCTTGGCGTCGCTGGCACTACCGCTGGCTTCGCTGTTATCGAGGGTCGACACTTCATACGTGCCGTCCCCTTGAGCATGAATAGTGCCCAGGGCCGTAGATGTCCAGCCATCGGTATCGCTGTGGTTCCACTGGTACACCTGACCCGAGGCATCTACCACCGTGCGCGCCTGGCCGCCGATCACCTCAGTGATGACCGTGCCAGACTTGATCGTGTAGTTGTTCACGTTGACCAAGTTGTCCAGGTACACCGCCTTGGTGCCATCCGAGTAGATCAGCGGGTCGGTTTCGCCCTTCTGGTAAGTGTTGGGTTCGCCGTCGGTAATGAAATAGGTCATGTTGGCGGCATTGGCATTGTTGACCGCCATCGTGCTTTCGAAGAAGTTGGCGGTCACCTTGAACGCGTCTTCGTAGTTGGTATTGCCGCCATTGGTCATGCTGTTGAGCACGGCAGACAGCTTGGCCAGGGCATCGCTGTCTGCGAGGTTCACGCTTACTGACTTGTTGGCCGTGGTGTCGAAGTCCACCAGGAACAGGTTCACCGTACCCGCGCCTTCACTGGACACACTGTTCTTGAGGCTGTTGAAGGCCTTGGTCAGCGAGGCGATGGCGTCTGACACCGCTTTGCTGCCCATGCTGCCCGAAGTGTCCACAATGAACGCGATGTTGTAGTTTTGGCCTTTTACCAACTGAGTACCGGCCACGTCCCCGGCAATGATGTCGTTGGCCGTGGTGCCGGTTACGCTGCCATCACCGGCGTTGCCGTTCTGGTGGTCGTACACCGCTGGCGTCACGGTGATGGGCAGGTTGGTCACAGTGTCCAGGGTAGACGTACCGTCCACGGAGGTCGTGGTCACCTTCAAGGTGTCCGTGCCGTTGTGGTACGCCGCTGGGGTGTAGGTCAGCGTGTTCATGTTCCACTGGCTGACATTTACTTCGGTGACGCTCGCGGTTGCGGTGAAACTGTGGCCACTGCCATCGGACAAGGTCGCGCCCACCGGGATGCTGCTGACCTTGGTCACCGACGCGGTTTCTGAATGGTCGGTGTCCGTGGTGCCAGCGACCAGCTTGAGGGTCGTCGCGCCGTTCTCGGCGGCAACGGTATTGCCCGTGACGGTGAGCGTCGACGTGTCGGCTACCGGCGTCACGTTGATGTTGAGCGTGGCGCTGTCGCTCAAGGCGCTGCCATCGAACGCTTTATATACCAGGCTGACGATGCCCGAGGCGTCCTGGTAAGGCGTGAACTTCAGGGCGCCAGCCTCGATGGCAGGCTGCCCGATGACCAGCGTGGAATTCGCTTCCAGGGTGACCCAGGTATCGCCACTGCGGTACTGCAACGCCCCCTGGCCTGCGGCCGGGGCGGTGATGTGAACGCTCAAGCTGTCTGGGCTGTTGTCCACATCCGAGACGGCGAAGTTGGCCCACTTCAGCACAACCCCGGTGTCTTCCGCCGTGGTCGCGGTGCCCGTGGCGGCAATAGGCGCATCATTGACCGGGTTCACCTGCAAGGTACTGGCGTAGGTGGTGGTTACGGCCGGGGCACGCGCAACGTCGAGGCCACCGGCATCGGTCAGCGCGACCGAGACGTTCCGTGCGCCTTCAACTGGCGCATCGCTGCTGTTGGAGAACTGAATGGCGCTCACCAAGGCCTGGTATTTCTCCAGGGTCGCGGTGCCTTTCAGGGTGAAGGTCTGCGCGCCGTTTACTACGTCGCCTACCACCAGGGTAACGCCGGTGGGCAGGCTTCCAGTGAAGGCGAGGTGATCGCCCGCACCCAGGCCACTGACGGTGACCACTGCCTTGGTCAGTGTAGTGTTGTCCACGTCAGTGACTTTCAGGCTATTAACGATAGACACCGGCCGATCACCTTCGGTGAAGGTCACAGGCGTGCCTTTTACCACCGGGGCGTCGTTCTCCGGGATCACGCCGATGAGCGACGTGGCCGTAGCGCTTGCGCCGCTGTCGTCGGTGACCTTGATGCTGATGTTACGGGTGGTGGCGTCAGGGTTTTGCGAGTTGTTGTCGTAGGTGATATTGCGGATCACCGTCTCGTACTGAGCCGGGGTCGCGTTGCCGCTCAAACTGATGGTAATGGTGCCCTTGCCGCTGGCGTCCACGGCGTTGGTGATCGTGGCCACGATCCCGGTGTTGCCGGTCTTGACCGCCAGGCTGTCACCCTGGAAGGCATTGGTGAGCACGACCGTGGCGCTTTTGATCAGGCTGTCCACGTCGGTGAGCTTGAAGTCCCGAGCGATGATGGCTTCGCCCTGGCCCGGGCGGGCTTTTTCGCCTACGTCCGGGGTTTCGAGGAAGGTATTGCCGAAGTGATCGGTCTCGGTGCGGCCGTCTTCATGGGTGATGACCGGCGCGTCGTTAAGCACACTCACCTGCAAGGTGCTGGTGTAGGTGGTGGTTGCTGCCGGGGCACGGGCCAGGTCCAGACCACCGACATCGGTCAGCGCGATGGACACGTTCCGTACGCCTTCCACAGGCGCCTCGCTGCCGTTGGAGAACTGGATGGCGCTCACCAGCGCCTGATAGCTCTCCAGGGTCGCGGTGCCGCTCAAGGTGAAGGTCTGGGAGCCGTTCACCACGTCGCCCGTAATCAAGGTCACGCCGGTGGGCAGGCTGCCCGTGAAGGCCAAATGGTCGCCCGCGCCCAGGCCGCTGACGGTGACCACCGCCTTGGACAAGGTAGTATTGTCGATATCGGTGATGTTCAAGCCGTTGACGATGGAGACGGCCGGGTCGCCTTCGGTGAAGGTAACGGGCGCGCCTTTGACCACCGGGGCGTCGTTCTCAGGAATCACGGCAATATGGGAGGTGGCGGTCGTGCTGGCGCCGTTGTCGTCGGTGACCTTGATGCTGAGGTTACGGGTCGGGAAGTCCGGGTTTTGCGAATTATTGTCGAAGGTGATGTTGCGAATTACCGTTTCGTACTGGGCCGGGGTCGCCTTGCCGCTCAGGCTAATGGTAATGGTGCCCTTGCCGCTGGCATCCAGGGCATTGGTGATCGTGGCTACGATCCCGGTATCGCCGGTCTTGACCGCCAGGCTGTCGCCTGGGAAGGCGTTGGCAAGCACCACGGTGGCGCTTTTGATCAGGCTGTCTGCGTCAGTGAGTTTGAAGTCCCAGGCGATGAGCGCTTCGCCTTGGCCAGCATGGGCTTTTTCGCCTACGTCCGGGGTTTCGATGAAGGCGTTGCCGAAGTCATTGGTTTCGGTACGGCCGTCCTGGTGGGTGATGACCGGTGCATCGTTGTCGGGCGCGATGTTGATAATTTCGGTGGCAACGCTCGTGCTGGCGGCGCCTTTATCATCGATCGCGGTATAGATCACCCGAGTGGTGCCGTTCCAGTCCGGGCTTGGCACGAAGGTCAGAGTGGCGCTATTGCCAACAGCCATAACGGTGTCGCCCACGTTCATGATGCTAGTGGGGTCATTGGCGTCACGCAGCAGCACGCCATTGGCGGGTAGCGAGGTGATGGTGAAATGGTCCACATGACCATCGATGTCCGAGCCATTGAGCGTAACGCTGACCGGTGTGTCTTCAAGGCCCCGGATCAGGCTGTTGGCAACTTCCGGCGCGTCGTTCACGGCGGCCACGTGCACCACCAGATTCTGGCTCACGCTCTCGGGCGCCGCGCTGCCATCTTTGGCTGTGGCGGTTACCACCAGCGTGTAGTCGCCATTGGCATTGGCCGGGGCGGTGAACGTAACGTTAGCCAGGTTCCAATCGGTGACATCCACGGTGCCGTTGGCACCGACTTTTACAACGTGCTCCTTGGTGCCATCGGTCAGCACGGCGCCTTGCGGCAGGTTATCGATTTTAACGGTCAGGGTTTCGGAGCCATCCACGTCCGTATTGGCCGCTTTGATTACCGGCAACAGAATCGGTTGGTCTTCCAGGCCGCTGGCGCTGCCACCCGACGCGTTCTGGCCAGCCAGCTCAAGGGTTGGGATGTCGGTCACCGGATTCACAGTGACCACAATGTTGCCGCTGGTTTGCGCTGAGCTGCCGTTGGCCAGCTCGATGGAGGTGCCGGTCACGGTCAATGTGTAGGTGCCGCTGGCGTCCTTGGCAGCGCTGAAGCTGATCGCGCTCAGGTTCCAGTCGCTTACGTCCACGCGGCCATCACCGCCCTTCTCTGCGGTGTAGCTGTGGGTGCCATCTGTCAGGGTCGCGCCCTGCGGAACGCCGCTGATGATGGTGGAGTGAATTTCCGAGCCGTCAGTGTCGGTGTAGCGGGCCACAGTACCCAAGGCGATGCTGGTGTCTTCGTCACCGATCACGCCACGGGACTCGACCCTTACGGCTGCATCGGCGACGGGTACTACATTCACGTTGAGCGTGGCGGTGCTGGTGGCGCTGCCGCCGGTGGCCGCCTCAGTGGCCGTAGCCGTTACGATCAGGGTAAGCGTACCGCTATAATTCTGGGCCGGGGTGATGCTCAAGGTAGAGAGGTCCCAACCGCTGATGTCTACCTGGCCATTACTGGCAGTACCTGCAAAGCCATGACCCGCGCCGTCTGTGAGCACGGCGCCGTCGGGCACCCCTGACAGCGTGGTCTTGAGGGTTTCGGAGCCGTCAGTATCGACCAGCGACACCTTGATGTCGCCCAGCTTGATGTGAGTGTCTTCTGCACCATGACTATCGGTAGGCACCGCTAGCAGGGGAGCGTCGGCGACCGGCGTGACGGTGATATCCAGCGTACTGGTAGCACCGGTGTTGGTGGTGTACGTCACCTGCGGCACCGCACCCGACCACTGCGCGTTCGGAATGAAGCTGTAGCTGCCGTCGGTGGCAACGGTCAGCTTGCCGATGCCAAGGTCAGCTTCGGTGCCTGCGGCATAGGTCGTACCGCCAACGGCGATGGTACGGATGCTCAGAGTATTGTCGACGTCGCTGTCGTTGTTCAGCAGGTTGCCGGTAGCCGAGGCATCTTCGTTGATGGTTGCGGTGTCGGCGCGCAGCACGCTGGCATCATCGGTACCGGTGACCGTCAGCGTGAGGGTTTTGCTTTCGCTGGTTGCCCTGTGATCGTCGGTGACAACGTACTGAATCTTGAAGGTCTGGGTGTCGCCGGCTGCCAGCGACTGGTACGCCACGTTACTGGCATCCAGCGTCCAGCTACCGTCCTTGTTGAGCGTGAAGCCGGGCACTGCGGGCTGGCCCTGCGCGGTGCTGAAGGTCAATCGGGCGCCGTCGTCCACATCCGTGGCGGACACTGTGCCCGTGACTTGGGCGTCCTCTCGCACTGCGGCGGTACTGTCGGCGCTGGACGTCGTAATGACCGGGGTATCATTGGTGCCAATAATCGTGATGGCCAGGGTTTTAGCTGCACTTACCCCGCCGTTTTCATCGGTTACTACGTAGTCGACCTTCACTACCTGTGCAGCCCCTACTGCCAGGTGCTGGTACGCCGCATCGCTGGCATCCAGGGCCCAGCTGCCGTCGGGCTTGAGGGAAAACCCGGGCACGGGCGTCGTGCTAACCGTACTGAAAGTAAGCCGGGCGCCGTCATCCACATCGCCGGCTACAAGCTTGCCGGAGATGCGGGCGTCTTCGTAGATACCCGCGGCGGTGCCCGATCCAATGCTCCCAATACCCCCCACGGGCACTGTGATGACAGGCACGTCATTGGTACCGGTAACGGTCAAGGTCAGGGTGTTGCTTTCGCTGACTGCGCCGTGCTCGTCGGTCACCACGTACTGCACAGCAAAGGTTTGCTGCTGACCCTGTGCAAGGTGCTGGTAGGCCGCGTTGCTGGCGTCCAGCGTCCAACTGCCATCCGCGTTCAGGGTGAAACCTGGCACGGAGGGCTGGTTAATGACCGTGCTGAAGGTGAGTTGGGCATTGTCGTCGACGTCGCTGGCAGTAAGCCGGCCAGCCACTTGAGCATCTTCGTTTACCCCTACCACGCTGTTGGCAGCAGTGGTGGTGATGATCGGCGTGTCGTTGGTGCCGGTCACGGTCAGGGTTAGCGTTCTGCTCTCGCTGATCGCGCCCTGCTCATCGGTAACCACGTATTGGATAGCGATGACTTGGGTAGCACCGGCTTCCATGTGCTGGTACGCCGCATTGCTCGCGTCCAGGGTCCAACTGCCATCGGCGCTTAATGTAAAGCCAGGCACAGCAGGCTGGTTGGCGGCCGGGCTGAACGTCAGTACCGCGCCGGCATCGACGTCAGTAGCGGTCAGGCGGCCAGAGACAGAGGCGTCTTCAAGTACGCCTGCCGTACTGGCAGCGTCGGCAGTAGTAATGACCGGGATGTCATTGACGGGGTTGACGACGATGTCCAATGATCCGGTCGCACCGGTATTGGTGGTGTACGAAATCTGCGGGACGGTGCCGTTCCAGTTGGCATCGGGGGTGAACGTATAATCGCCGTCGGCCGCGATACTGAGGGTGCCTATGCCAGCAATGGTTGCGGCTTGCCCAGCGGCGAACGTACCCGCTACCCCAGTAATGGTGTAGCTGGCTACGCTAAGGGCGCCGTTGGCATCCCGGTCATTGCTCAATACGTTACCGGTGGCGACGCCGTCTTCCGCGATGGTGGCGCTATCGCTGCCTATCACCGTTGCGCTGTTTGTAGGCGCGGACTGTTCGGCGGTTAGGCCGTCTCGGCTGTTAGCGCCTGCTGTTTCGAAACCAACCGTGGGGTCGACTTCGCCACCGGCCTCTTCGAGCATTACGAAGCTATGGCTGCCACCATCGGAAGCCCCCGTGTCTACCGTATTGCCAGCAGCGGTGGGCTCAAGTTGGGTAGTGGGGTCGGCGCCAGCGACGATGGCGGTTTGCAGCTCGGCTACCGAGGGTGCCCGATTAACGCTATCGCCCACGGTTTGAACAACGCCAGGGGTACTCGCGCTCCATTGGGTGTCGCGACCAATGTCCATCGAACGACCATCGTTGAGGCTCAGTGTCACAGCCCCGGCAACCCCCGTGTCCAAAGTGTCGCCTGCGAACAGCCGGTCTCCCTCGATCAGCACTCGGCGAGTACCCTCCGGCGACACCGCAACAACCTGGCCAACGACGCTTTTAACGATGGCGACGACACTGCTCATGTGACTTCTCCGGAGTTACCGATTTGGGCGCTTCCTTACGACTGGCAGGAGAAGCCCTGACACTTCCGAGGGGAGCGGGAACCTTAATTAATTGACGCCATTAATATGGCATACGTGTAGGAGATTGGCTATTGGATCGCCATTGACGTAATGGCCGGCATCCTAAACAATCTTCTCAATAATGTCACATTGATATCGCACTTTCAGAGGATTGGCCTGTCCTACCCTCGTTTCACCACACATCAGTGCAACTTCATTATTTTTGGCGATAACATTTCTTACACACACGCTTTAGCCTTAGTCACTGTTTATTAAGGTCTTTATAAAAACGTCGGCCGCTGCAACTCGATTTCTGGGCAAAGCGTAACGGGCTGTACTTATCGCGAATAAGGTCGGCCGCCCGCACGAAAACTTGAATGCACAGTAGTGGCCCAGGTATGGCCCGCTCGTCGCTTTATTCGAAGTCAGGTACGGAAACGCCCTGCACGGCCGATAATCCGTTACCGGTAATGCGGGCCTGCCGGAGCGGCTGGCCGGCCATGGTATGCAGCGGCGCCAACCTGTACGCTGACGCCGCTGCATCAGGGCTGGCAGCCCACGTGTTGCATGGCTGACACGCTGGGTGATACGCCCTTGAGCGTCCCAGCTGATTACCCCCCCCATCATTCAAAGACAGAGAGCACAGCGTGGAATCAGAAGCCGGTCGAAATCTACCCACTCATGATCCACGCAGCATGCATGACGACCCGCTGTTGGACGGGCTGTTGTCGCTGTGCTACTTGCATCAGAAGCCTGCCAGCCGCGCCATGCTCACCACCGGCCTGCCCTTGCCGGATCAACGCCTGTCGCCGAACCTGCTCAGCCGCGCCGCCGCGCGTGCCGGGCTGCAAGGGCGGTTGCTAAGCCGGCGCCTGGAACAGATCCCCGCTATCGCCATGCCGGTGTTGTTGTTGCTAAAAGACAACCGCAGCGCAGTACTGGTGGGCTGGGAGGGCGACCAGGCGCGCCTGTTGCTCAGCGAGAGTGACGGCGGTGAGGTGCGAGTAACCCGCGAGCTGCTCCAAGAGGATTACAGCGGGCGAGTATTCTTCGCTCAGCCTCAACACAAGTTCGATGTCAGCCACGGGTCGCTGATCCCCCGCGCCAAGTCGTGGTTCAAAGACACCCTCAAGCGGTCACGCTGGCTGTACATGGACGCCATCGCTGCCAGCCTGGTCATCAACCTGATTGCCATGGCCGCGCCTCTGTTCGTGATGAACGTATACGACCGCGTGGTTCCCAACCAGGCTACTGCCACACTCTGGGTATTGGCCGCCGGTATCACCGGCGCCTATGTGTTCGATTTACTGCTCAAGGGTTTGCGCGGTCTGTGCCTTGACCTGGCCGGGAAGAAAACCGACTTGATCATCTCGGCGACGCTTTTCGAGCGCGTGGTGGGCATGGCGATGAAAATGCGCCCCGCCCGGGTAGGCAGCTACGCCCAGAACATCCATGAATTCCAGGGCATGAGGGACTTCCTTACCTCATTGACCCTTACCAGCCTTATCGACCTTCCCTTCACGGTGCTGATCCTGATCGTGATCGCCATTCTGGGTGGGCACTTGGTGTGGATTCCGGTGATTGCCTTCCCCCTTGCCCTGTTGCTCGGGCATGTGCTGCAAAAGCCGCTCACCTCTACCTTGGAGCGCACCATGGCGCTGGCCTCCGAACGCCAGTCCACGCTCATTGAAACACTGGCCGGGCTGGACGGCATCAAGGTCAATAATGCCGAGAGCGAGCGCCAATACCAGTGGGAGCAAACCATTGGCACCCTGAGCCGGCTCGAACTGCGCGTAAAAGTGCTATCAAGCCTGGCCATGAACCTGACGCTGATGATTCAGCAGCTTGCAGGCGTGGCGATGATTATCTTCGGTGTGTACCAAATCATCGACGGCAACCTGAGCATGGGTGGGCTGATCGCTTGTTACATGCTCAACACACGGGCCTTGGGGCCGTTGGCGCAACTGTCCGGGTTATTGACTCGCTATCAGCAAACCAAGGTAACCATGGCGTCTGTGAACCAGATGATGGACTTGCCACAAGAGCGCAACTTCGAGGAGCGACCACTGAGCCGCCCTATTCTTCAAGGCGCGGTAGAGTTCCGCAACCTGAGCTTTACCTACCCTAATCAACAGAATGTGGCCCTGCATAACATCAACCTGGCCATTCGCCCCGGGGAAAAAATCGGCATCATCGGCCGCAGTGGCTCGGGCAAAAGCTCCCTGGCCAAACTCATTGTGGGCTTGTACGAGGCGGACGAAGGCGCGCTGTTAGTGGATGGCGTGGACATCCGCCAGATCGATGTGAGCGAGCTGCGCCATAACGTCGGTTACGTGCCGCAGGACATCCAACTGCTGGCGGGCACCCTGCGCGACAACCTGATTTCAGGTGCGCGTTACGTGGAGGACGAAATGGTGCTGCAAGCCGCAGAGCTGAGCGGCGTGCATGAATTTGCCCGGTTACACCCTCAGGGTTACGAGCTGCAAGTAGGCGAGCGTGGCCAGAACCTTTCTGGTGGGCAGCGGCAAAACGTGGCCCTGGCCCGTGCATTGCTTCTGAACCCACAGATCCTGCTGCTCGACGAGCCTACCAGCGCCATGGACAACAGTGGTGAAGAACGCCTCAAGCAACGCTTGCAAGCGGTGGTGGGCGACAAGACCATCGTGCTGGTTACCCACCGGGCCTCGCTGCTGTCGCTGGTAGAGCGGCTGATCGTGATCGACCGGGGACAAATTGTGGCGGATGGCCCGAAAGCGGCCGTGCTCGAAGCGCTTAAGAAGGGGCAAGTCAATGTCGCTTAATGTGGATAAAGGCGGCATCGGCGCCTACTTCAAAGGCCGGGATAACCTGTCTGGCCAACCGCTGCCAGAGGTGAACAAGGCCTTGATCGACGATGCCCCGCGTATCGTCCGGCTGACCATCTGGGGCGTGATTCTGTTCTTCGCGTTCCTCCTGACCTGGGCGCACTTCGCGGTCATCGACGAGGTTACTAAAGGCGAAGGTCGTGCGATCCCCTCTTCGAAGATCCAGAAGATTCAAAACCTGGAAGGTGGGATCGTCGCGCAGATTTACGTAAAGGAAGGCCAGATCGTAGACCCTGGTGCACCGCTCATTCGCTTGGACGATACCCGCTTTGCCTCCAACGTGGGCGAAACCGAAGCAGACCGCATCGGCATGGCGCTGCGCGTGGAGCGCTTGAGCGCAGAAGTCGATGACCGCCCGCTGGCGATCTCGGATGACTTGCGCAAGGCCGCCCCTAAACAAGCTGCCAACGAAGAACAGCTGTACCGCAGCCGGCGCCAGCAGTTGGCCGATGAAGTAGGTGGCTTACAGGCTCAACTGGCCCAGAAGCAGCAAGAGCTGCGTGAATTTGCCTCCAAGCAGGAGCAATACCGAAGCAGCCTCGCCCTGTTGCGCCAGGAAATCGGTATGTCCGAGCCCTTGGTGAAGCAGGGTGCGGTATCGCCTGTGGAAGTATTGCGCCTTAAGCGTTCTGAAGTTGAAACCCAGGGCCAGTTGAATGCCACGTCCCTTGCCATTCCACGGGCCCAGGCTGCTATCTCCGAAGTACAGCGCAAGATCGATGAGACACGTGGCAAGTTGCGCAGTGATGCCCTTACCCAGCTCAACGAGGCGCGCACTGACTTGAGCAAGTTCACGGCCACGGCCAAAGGCTTGGAAGACCGTGTTAGCCGGACCATGGTCAACTCACCGGTGCGGGGGATTATCAAGCAGGTGTTGGTAAACACCGTAGGTGGGGTAATCCAGCCAGGTAGCGATATCGTGGAGATCGTTCCGTTAGACGATACGTTGATCGTGGAAGCCAAGATACGCCCGCAGGACATCGCTTTCCTGCACCCAGGGCAGGAAGCAATGATCAAGTTCACGGCCTACGACTACACGATTTATGGCGGGCTCAAGGGTGAGCTTGAGCAGATTGGTGCCGACACCATCACCGATGAAGACAAGAAGCAAACGTACTACCTGATCCGGTTACGTACCAACCAGAACCACCTGGGTACAGCTGAAAAGCCCTTGTTGATCATTCCAGGCATGATCGCGTCGGTGGATATCATCACCGGGCACAAGAGTATTCTGAGCTACTTGCTCAAGCCTATCTTGCGGGCCAAGGCCGAAGCGCTGCACGAGCGCTAAGCCCAGCACTGCCTGCGGAGCGGGGCCCTATTGCCAGGGCCCAGGCTCCCCGATCAAGCGCCCTTGTACCCCCTCAATGCCCATTTCCCGGATCACTGCCAACTCCCCTTCGGTTTCTACCCGCTCTGCAATAAGCGGTAAGTCAATGCTATGGGCAGCCCGCTGGATGGCCTCAATAAAGAGCCGCTTGTGGTTCTCTTGGTCGATGGCTCGGATATAACTGCCATCTATCTTCAGATAGGCCAGGCCCAGACGTGACAGGTTGCCAATCATGCTGAACCGGCCACCAAAGTGCTGTAGCGCTAGGCCAAAGCCTAGGGTATGCAACCGTCGGGTGAGCTGCTCTAACACCTGCTGTTCAGGTAGCTGCTCTTCGCCAATCTCAAACACCAGCCTGGCCCCCAGGTCGGCGTGCTGTGTGAGCAACTCGAACACACGGCTCATTGCTTGAGGATCCTCCAGCGTTGGCGCGGCCAGGTTGAGCGCCAACACGCCAGGGCGCGCCCGCAGGTGGGCTAACACCAGGCGCAGCATGACCAAGTCTAGCCGGCTGGACCACCCAAAGCGCTCGATCCATGGCAGAAAGCGCCCGGCCGGTACCGCGAGGCCCTGGGCATCCAGTACACGTGACAACACTTTATGGTGCAGCGGCGCTGTGCCCAACGCTGTTACGACGGGTTGGAAGAACAACTGGAAGCGCGCCATGTGCAAGGCTTCATCCAGCAAACTGTGCCACGCATGGTGGTCGTCGCCGCCAGACTGAACAGTAGGCTGATCCAGGCAAACCCAGTTGGCCTCTCCATGGGCCTCAGCCTGGGCCAATGCCTGGTCAGCAAGCTTGAGCAAGTCATGCGGTGCTTCGCCAGCGATATAAGGGGCCAGCCCGAGCAGCGCTACAGGGTAGACGTCCGAGGCACTGGTTTCGTACAAGGTGCTGAGCGCAGTATCCAGGGTATGTGCCAACTGCTGCGCCTCCTCCAAGGTAAGGCCTGGCGCCAATACGGAGAACTCTCCGCCTCGGGTACGGCAAATCAGGTTGCTGGTTTCCGGGTGGCGGGCGCAGTGGCGCACCAACATGGCGGCGACTTCTTGAAGCAGAGCATCAGCGGCTCCCGCCCCCTTTCGCTGGTTAAGGCCCGCCAGGTCGTTCACCCTGAGCAACAGTAAATAGCCTGCGCGGTTCTCCTCGGCCTGGCTTACGCGCGCCTGGAGCTGCATGTCGAAATACCGCCGGTTCGCCAGCCCTGTCAGGCTGTCTTGGTAAGACTCCACACGCAGGCGTTCACTCCGCTCAGCCTGCTCCATGAACAGAGCCTTAAGTTTCTCCACCATCTGATTCATCGCTTGAACGACGCGACGTAGTTCAGGGGTGCGTGGCAGCTCTGGAAGGCTTAAGAACTCACGACGCGCAATTGCATGGGATTGCGCCACCATGTAATCCAGCGGGCGTAATTGACGCCTGAGCAACAGGGCGCCCAAAAGGCCGCTGACGGCACCGCACAGCAACAACCAACTCAAGCTACCCAACGCGCTTTGCCATAGCTTGGCCAGGGCGAACATAGGGTGACTGATGACTTCGACACGGGCCGCCTGCTGCCATCCCCTGCTCACGATAGCATCGCCCCCGGCGGCTTCCAGCCCGATCAGCCGTACGAACCAATGAGGCACGGTAGTGCTGTCCGGTTCGGCATGACGTTCCACCATCACGTGGTCATCCGCCAGGTCTACCACGCGGATACTGGCGTAATAGCCACTGTCGAAAATCGAACTCACCATCAATTCCACCATGGCCGGATCGTCGATATTGGGGGTGAGCGACAAGGCCAAGGCAGTGGCGGCGTCCTGGGCGTGGGAACGCAACTGATTGACGTACTGGGCCCGAGAGCTTTCCAGGCTGACCATGAAGCTGCCACCGAATGCCACAATCAGGAATAGGCAGATAGCTATCAGAAGTTGCTTGAACAGAGACATCACGGCTCCTGGTTAATTGGTAGGCTCGGCGGGAAAGCCTTCGGCGTCCATTTTCTTGAGCAAATCTTGCCAACGCGATAACCGCTTCGTATCACCTACCTTTTTGTTACCCCCTGCGCCGGTCAGCCATAAGCCTTCACCATTGAAGGCATACACGGGCAGAAGGTCAGTACGCTGGCTGGCGGGCTGAATGGTATCTACCAGGCTATCGAGCACCAACGGCATAGACTCAGGCGTGGCGTAGTAGGTCAAGACCATATGCGCCCGGTTTTGACGCAGGGCCTTGACGTAGGTGATGCGTAGCTTGTCACCGGAAACGCCCAAGTGACGCAGGCTGAAATACTTGGCGATGGCATAGTCCTCACAATCCCCGGCACCTTTCCATAGCGACTGGATGGGGGTAGCCCAATAATCCACCTCATGCCAAAGGTCGATGTCTTCCTGATAGCGTAACTGACGGTTAAAGAAGAGGTTCACAACCCTAAGCTGTTCGGCCTCCGGAACCTGACGCTGGGTCGCCAACAGCTGCTGCCAGGCATCAATGCGCTGCTGGCCAGTGCCAAGAGGGCCGTACAGGGCCTGGGCACGGCGGCTAATCAGGGAAAAGTCCCAGTCTGCCTGTAAAACGCCGAGCAGGCTGAAGCTCACCGCAAGCGCAAGCGCGACACGGCGTAACAACCTGCCTGCGTTAAACTCCATTAGCACCACACCCAGCCCAATGACACTGGAAAGCGGCTGATGGTGCGGGTACATTCAGCAAAAGACAATGGCAACTTGCAATCACTTTGACCACGCTGGCTTGCAATTGCTTGATCTGGGCGCGCAGGGCCCCGAGCGGCAATGATAGATACTGAAAACCTGCGCTAAAATACGTAAGCTGCTTCCGGCAAGTCAGTAACGTAATACATCGAAGTGAAACTCATTCATCCGATAAATCGACCTGATGCGCCAAAACTGTAGTCGAAAACTTATAACGGTTTCACCTTACTAGGTAGTCAAAGTGCCCAGAAAACCCAGCCCATTGAGTGTAGTGCTGGCAGCAGAGCAACTGCCCGCTCACCTTGCTCGCTCTATTATCGAAGAGCGGCTGCGCGCCGCTATATTGGACGGTAGCCTGCCCACAGGTACGGCTGTCCGCCAGCAGGAGTTGGCTACGCTATTCGGCGTTAGCCGCATGCCTGTACGCGAAGCGCTGCGCCAACTCGAAGCCCAAGGCCTATTGGCCGTAGAACAGCACAAAGGTGCTGTCGTAGCGCCGCTGATTACCTGGGACGCCACAGAAACCTACGAGCTGCGCATAGTGCTTGAGAGCGAGGCATTGCGCCAATCCGCGCCCACATTGGCAGAGGCTGATTTCACGGAGATCGAGCGGCTGATCAACTGCATGGAGGTCGAGACCGATTATTCAGTGATGGGCGAGCTGAACAAGCAATTTCATTTGGCACTCTATAGCAAGGCGCACAATCGCCGGCTAATGACGCTGGTGAGTGTCGGCCTTGATGAAGAGGAGCGCTTCCTGCGTTTCAACCTCAAAGACATGGGCTTGGGCAAGGTTACTCAGGACGATCACCGTGAATTGCTTAAGGCTGTGCGAAGCGGTGATGTCGACCAGGCCGTGCAGTTACTGACCCAGCACCTTGAGCGTGGTATTGCTGCAATCACCCAATACATGCAAAACAAACCAAAAAGCTAAACCTCACGCCGGGCAGCCGGCGTGCCCTCCTCTTTGGCTTTATGCCCTCTCTTCCAGCGACACCGCCCTTACCCAGGGCGCGCCGTTGCACGTCCCCTATGCAATCTGGACAGCCTGGTTCACACCTCACACCCTTCAGCATGGCGTTATGCCGTCAAAACGAACACTCTTTAGCTCAATCGGAACGGGCCCCACTTAGGAGGCGCCACAGGGATGAAACAGGAGGAACGATAACGGCCTGTGTGTAAGGCCAATTACATATTCCCCTTCCGAAACACCCCACAACCCGCGTTCCGCGCCGATAGGCGCACTACTTAATTTCGATCAATTTGATTGAAAGGAGTAGCTCTACGCCTTAAAAAACTTATCTATAAGTTTTAATGTATACACTCGCGCTCGATAAAGTTGGATATAAGAATTTTCCAGAAATAACTTGCCAATCGCTTTTTCCCTGGACTAATTTGATGTCAGCGATGCGGATCCATTCGGCACGGCCGCTTAGTTAGGCTGCCGAGTTGCAATAGGCTGCAGCGCGAACCATGAAAACGTTATCTGTCCGGCCTGAACGCCCTGTTCTAGAGGTCTCGGGAGCACTTCGCCGGAATTTCATGGCTAATTAACCAGGATGATTCCAAAAGGGATAAACACATGCAACTTCTTGAAAACTTGCTTATTAAGCGCAAGGAAGAACTTTCTACGCACCCCCTCTTTTCCGAACTCACTACACTCGAGGATCTTCGACTGTTCATGGAAACCCATGTGTATGCAGTCTGGGATTTCATGTCCCTGACCAAGCGCCTGCAAATTGAAATGACATCGATCAGCTTGCCTTGGTTACCTCCGCAAGACCCACATTCAGCTCGCCTTATCAATGAGATCGTATTAGGTGAGGAGTCCGACCGCTGTCTTCGCGGCGGGCACTACAGTCACTTTGAACTGTACTTGGATGCAATGCGTGAAGTAGGCGCTAATACGGCTCCGGTTGAGCACTTCATTGCGCTGCAACGCCAGGGTGAGCACTTTCAGAGTGCCTTGTTGAAGGCAGGCGCAGACGATGCTGCGGTTCACTTCGTTGGCCATACCCTTGAAATCGCCCAACAGGCGCCTGCACACCAGGTTGCAGCGGCCTTCCTGCATGGGCGGGAGAGCGTTATTCCTCACATGTTCCAGCAGCTCCTGGACGATCTGGGTGTTGCCCAGGCGCAGGCGCCTACGTTCCGTTATTACCTGCAACGGCATATCGACGTTGACAGTGAAGACCACGGCCCCGCCGCCGAAAACCTGCTACGCCGTATGACCGGAGATGACCACCTATTGCGCCGGGAAGTACTGCAGGCCGCTATCTCGGCAGTAGAGAGCCGGCTCCTGCTATGGAACCGGCTGCGTGACCGGCTGCGTGCCGCACGCGAGGTGGCTTGATCATGGAGGCGCTTGACTACGTATCCTTTGCCGAGCAATGGGAGCGTCGGGCGACCATCCGTACACGCCCACGGCGCGTGCTGGAGCAGGACAATCGCTTGATTTATCCGCTGAGCCGTCAACCTCTGGCGGTCAGTGGGGTACTGCAACAGCAGTGCCCCGAACAGCGCGACTTCGTTCTGCTGCAGACCCTCTACAAGTTCATCAACGATATCGTCATCTTCGAAACCGAGATCGTTGATAAGACCGCGCGCAACATTGCTAAAGGGCGCTTTGCCGTGCCGTTTCCGTTGGCATGCCGTTATGACGCCATGACCGTAGTAGTGGATGAGGACTACCACGCCTTGGTAGCAATGGATTTTCTTCAGCAAACCATTGCCGCCACCGGTATCGAGCCTATCGCCATGCCGCACGAAATTGAACTCAGCCGGGCAATCCCTGCTGCCATGGCGCAGGCACCTGAGCGATTACGCCCTGCCATTGAATTGATTTGTGTAGCGATCGCGGAAAACACCGTGACCAATGACGTCGCCGCCTTTGCCAAAGACGATAGCGTCAAAGCCTCTATCAAAGGCTTGATGGCCGATCACTTGGCTGATGAAGGCCGTCATTCAACGTTTTGGACAGACCTTACCCGGTTGTACTGGGCCCGTGCGTGCGACGAGGACCGGCACGCCATTGCCGCGCAACTGCCGGTGTTTATCGAGCAGTACCTGACCAACGATATCCAGAAGGCCTTCGACATGCGTTTGATCGAAGCCCTTCCCATATCACCCGCCGTTGCTGCAGCACTCAAGCAAGAGGCTGCCGGGCTGGCATTCCCGCTTGGCCCACAGCATCCACTGGTCCTCAACATTGTCAGGTTTTTCAAACGCAGCAGCTTGCTGGATACCCCCTGCGTGCACACGGCGCTGGCCCCCTATCTTTGCTGAATAGGCACCTCTCTCATGAAACGATTGAATATTTGGCTAGTAGGCCGCAGCGACCTGCTGCGTGTCTTGGACCAAGAGCTGCAAGCGTTTGGTCATGTGTGTCACCTACAGACACAGCAGCCGGGTTTACCCTCGACTGGCGTGGACCTTTTGATCGAAGACCACAGTGTAGCGCTTGATCCTGCTCTTCTGAGAGACATAGGCGATGCGCATCATGTGTCGCTTCAGGTAACGATGGAAGGCACCCCAGGCGTTGGTCTGCCTGACCTCGCCCTATGGGGAGGCGCACCCGGTCACGGGTGCTTCTATGAACCGGCAAGGGTGCAGCATGGCGGAAGTGGCCGTGTGCTGCATGACGCTGCCATTGCGCAGTGGGTTAATACGCTAGTGGATTACGTAGGAGCGCTGGCCAGGGACGACAACGCCGCCAGGCCGTCGCTAGGCCCTACCGGGCCGACCGAAGCCGTGCCGCTCACTCACGTGGATACCCTGGCTTACCACCACACCGGCAACGATACCCGGGACGAGGCACTGTTGGCAGTGGCCGAGCAGCCGCTAAGCCAGCGTCTGGAGGCCAGCTTTATCCGACATGCAGGCCTGACTGCCTTACGCTGGGAAGGTCAGGCATGGACCTATGCCCAACTGCGGGCCGCGGCCGAACCTATGCGGCAATGTGTATTGGCACTAAGCGCTAACGGTGACCGGCCGGTCGTAGGCGTATGTCTGAACAAAGGGTCTCAGTTGTTCGCTTGCGTGCTGGGTATCTTGCTCGCAGACGCGGTCTACCTGCCCCTGGAGCCTAGCCACCCTGTTGAGCGCCGCCGATTCATCTTGGAAAACAGCAGTACGCAGTTGTTGTTTCAAGAGGCCGAAGATGAGCCGCTTACAGGCCCCTGGCGTACACAGGCCCCCTCAGGTCTCAAAGCATATAGCCCATGGCCTGCCTCGCCGTGCTGGGCCGCGGACGCGCCCTGCATGGCGCTCTACACGTCGGGGACCACCGGGCAGCCCAAGGGCGTACTACTTAGCCAGCGCAACCTAAGCCACTTCACTGCCTGGTATGCCGCGTATGTGCACCTCAACGAGGGTGTTCAGGTATTACAGTTCTCAACGCTTAGTTTCGATTCAGCCAGTATCGACCTGTTTCCCACCTGGCTAAGTGGCGCTGCGCTCGTGGTCGCAAGCGAAGACCAGCGACGTGACCCTGCCCAATTGGCGGCGTTGATCGTTAATGAGCGCGTGACACATGGGTTTCTGCCTCCGGCGTTGTTAAGTGTGATGCCGATGCAGCCGCTTATGGCCATGCAGTGCATTACCACAGGCGGTGATGTGTGTGAGCCTTGGGTTATCGAGCACCTAGCAGACAAGTGCCGCTTTATTAACCTTTATGGGCCTACAGAGGCAACGGTGCTGGTGACGGCTCGCGACTTCCAGCCTGATACTAGCAGCCGCAGCCTGGGCTTCCCTATCGCCAATAGCCAGGTCTGGGTACTCGATGACGACGGGCAGCCTGCAATGCCCGGTGAGACAGGCGAGCTTTATCTCATTGGCCCAGGCGTAGGCCTTGGCTACATCAACAACCCGGAGCAAACAGGGCAGCGCTACGTTACGTTGCCACTGCCCGATGGCAGCACTATGCATGCTTATCGCACAGGGGACTTGGGGCGTTGGGGGTCGCAAGGTCTGGAACTGGTTGGCCGCAAGGATAACCAGGTGAAGATCCGAGGGTTTCGGGTAGAACCCGAAGAAATCGAATGCTGCCTGCGCGAGGGCAAATGCTACGACCAAGTGGCCGTGGTGATTACAGAGGGGGCACGCGTGCTAGCCTTCATGGCGCACCCCTCTTCGGGTGTAAGCAGCCCAGCACACACGCTTCGTGCCTATGCGGCGCAGCGCTTGCCACGCTACATGCAGCCCAGCCACTACGTTGAGTTAGCGGCGCTGCCCATGGCACCTAACGGTAAGGTTGATCGTCAGGCTTTACTAGCACGGCCCACAGAAATAAGCCCTTGTGATGCCTATAAGGCGCCAACGGGTGCTGTGCAACATGAACTTCAGCAGATGTGGGCGGAGTTGCTTGAGCTAAGCCCAGGCGAGATCTCCACAGACGATAGTTTTTTCAACCTTGGAGGACATTCCATTGTGCTCTCCGCCATGTTGTTGGCACTTCGAGACCGTTTCGGCCGTGGCATTTCCATAAATCGCTTTATTGAACTGCCCACTCTGGAGCGGCTTGAAGAGTTACTGAACGCTGACGCCACTCATGACACCGGAGCACTCGATCCTGGCGTACTACTCGACGCGCAGCGACCCCTCGCCATTACCCCTTTGTCACCCATGCAAATGGGCGATGTGCATAAGGTATTGGTAACAGGCGCCAACGGTTTTGTAGGGGTACACCTGGTTTCGGCACTACTGCAGTGGGGCGCTACCGAAGTTACCTGCCTGGTCAGGCAAGGGAAGCGGAAAACGGCAGAGGAAAAATTTGCCGAAGCGCTTGTGGATAACGCCTTGGTGGTGGACCTCAGCAGGGTCCGTATCATAGCAGCGGACTTTACCCAGCCTCGGCTAGGCCTTTCTGTTGAGGACTACAGCAGGATTGATCGCGAGTATGGCGCGGTTATCCACAACGGCGCTCATGTAAACCACGTGTTGGACTACCCAGCATTAGCCAAGACCAACGTAGCCCCCCTGTTTGAGTTGTTGGCTCTGTGCGAAGGGCAGTGCAAGAAAGTGCTGAACTTCGTTTCTACCCTCTCTGCCTGCAGCGCTATCGATAGCGCTGGCAACGTACTAGAAACCGGCCCTGTGGATACGCCGCCCATTTATATCCGCAATGGCTACAACCTTTCCAAGTGGGTAGCAGAGCGCGTTCTTCAACGCGCCCAAGCGGCAGGGTGTTTCGTCAACATCTTCCGCCCTGGGAATATCAGCTTCAACAGCGCCACAGGCGTTTGCCAGCCTCATAAAAACCGGCTGATGCTAATGGTCAAAGGTTCATTGCAGTTGGCGGCAGTGCCCGCCCTGGAATTGAACTTCGACCTGATGCCAGTGGATTTCCTGGCCAAGCTTATCGCCTTCCAAAGCAGCCGTTATGAGCCTGCAGCTGCGGTCTTTAACCTTCACAATCCAGAGCCACTAAGTTGGCCGGACTATGTCGCTTCATTTGCCGCGGTGGGTTATGACTTTGACATGGTTCCTGTCAGCACTTGGCAAGCGCGGCTTCAAGACGTGAAGGAAGACAACGCGCTCTTTGGCGTACTGGGCTTCTACCTCAATGGTTTTGAGGAAGACATTGGAGATGTCTCTCTTATCCACCACTACAACGCAGCCCGCGTGATCGGCAGGATGGGTGACGCGTACCCCTTAAAAACCCCCGCTTTGCTGGCACGTGGCAGTGCCTATCTGCAACACATTGGTTTTATCTGATACCTCTCAACTGGAGCATTACCATGAATCTTTTGTACCCTGATACTCGTATCCACAACCCTGCTGGTGTACGTATCGAATCGGCTGTAGACCTTGATACCAGCTGTAATACAGCCTGGGCCGTGGTCGGTGATTTTGGCGGTTTTCACCGGTTCATCACAGGCTTGGAATCTACTCACGTAATCGGTAATGGCATTGGCTGTGTGCGCCACAAGACATTCAAAGACGGCAATTTTGCAGTTGAGCAATTGAACACTTACGACCCGACTACATGGGCTATGACATGGACGCTGATCCATACCACTTTGCCGGTAGGCAATCTGTGGGCGGCCATGCAGGTTATGCCCTTAGGGCTGAATCGTTGCAAAGCTGTATGGACTATCCAAGCTGAGCCCATTCAGGCCGACCCAGCTCAGGCTGTAGGCAGCGAAGGGCTTGAAACGTTTAAGGCGTTTCTTCAGAGCTTTGCCGATGCTGCAATGGCCGCAGTAGGCACTGAGTTGAATTAACCCACTCAATACCCCTGGAAACACAAAAGCCCTGGTCGCGTTAGCGGCCAGGGCTTTTGTATTTGGATCTTGACGATGACCTACTCTCACATGGGGAAACCCCACACTACCATCGGCGATGCATCGTTTCACTGCTGAGTTCGGGAAGGGATCAGGTGGTTCCAATGCTCTATGGTCGTCAAGAAATTCGGTAGCCGCATCGCCTTTAGGCGCCACAGCGAATTCTTGATACTTCTACTTAAAAGACAAAACCCCTGACCGCAGTGCGATCAGGGGTTTTGGGTGTGAATCTTGACGATGACCTACTCTCACATGGGGAAACCCCACACTACCATCGGCGATGCATCGTTTCACTGCTGAGTTCGGGAAGGGATCAGGTGGTTCCAATGCTCTATGGTCGTCAAGAAATTCGGTAGCCGCGGCGCGTACACGTCGTGGCGAATCTGGGTATGTGAGTGTGCAAGCGTCTGGTGTGTCTTCACCCCTGCGCGCTGCCATTGGCAGATTGCTTGGGTGTTATATGGTCAAGCCTCACGGGCAATTAGTATGGGTTAGCTCAACGCCTCACAGCGCTTACACACCCCACCTATCAACGTCGTAGTCTTCGACGGCCCTTCAGGGAGCTCAAGGCTCCAGTGAGATCTCATCTTGAGGCAAGTTTCCCGCTTAGATGCTTTCAGCGGTTATCTCTTCCGAACATAGCTACCCGGCAATGCCACTGGCGTGACAACCGGAACACCAGAGGTTCGTCCACTCCGGTCCTCTCGTACTAGGAGCAGCCCCTCTCAAATCTCAAACGTCCACGGCAGATAGGGACCGAACTGTCTCACGACGTTCTAAACCCAGCTCGCGTACCACTTTAAATGGCGAACAGCCATACCCTTGGGACCGGCTTCAGCCCCAGGATGTGATGAGCCGACATCGAGGTGCCAAACACCGCCGTCGATATGAACTCTTGGGCGGTATCAGCCTGTTATCCCCGGAGTACCTTTTATCCGTTGAGCGATGGCCCTTCCATACAGAACCACCGGATCACTAAGACCTACTTTCGTACCTGCTCGACGTGTCTGTCTCGCAGTCAAGCGCGCTTTTGCCTTTATACTCTACGACCGATTTCCGACCGGTCTGAGCGCACCTTCGTACTCCTCCGTTACTCTTTGGGAGGAGACCGCCCCAGTCAAACTACCCACCATACACTGTCCTCGATCCGGATAACGGACCTGAGTTAGAACCTCAAGGTTGCCAGGGTGGTATTTCAAGGTTGGCTCCACGCAGACTGGCGTCCACGCTTCAAAGCCTCCCACCTATCCTACACAAGCAAGCTCAAAGTCCAGTGCAAAGCTATAGTAAAGGTTCACGGGGTCTTTCCGTCTAGCCGCGGATACACTGCATCTTCACAGCGATTTCAATTTCACTGAGTCTCGGGTGGAGACAGCGCCGCCATCGTTACGCCATTCGTGCAGGTCGGAACTTACCCGACAAGGAATTTCGCTACCTTAGGACCGTTATAGTTACGGCCGCCGTTTACCGGGGCTTCGATCAAGAGCTTCGCTTGCGCTAACCCCATCAATTAACCTTCCGGCACCGGGCAGGCGTCACACCCTATACGTCCACTTTCGTGTTTGCAGAGTGCTGTGTTTTTAATAAACAGTCGCAGCGGCCTGGTATCTTCGACCGGCATAGGCTTACGGGGTAAACCCTTCACCTTCGCCGGCGCACCTTCTCCCGAAGTTACGGTGCCATTTTGCCTAGTTCCTTCACCCGAGTTCTCTCAAGCGCCTTGGTATTCTCTACCCAACCACCTGTGTCGGTTTGGGGTACGGTTCCTGGTTACCTGAAGCTTAGAAGCTTTTCCTGGAAGCATGGCATCGACCACTTCGTGTCCTGAGACACTCGTCATCAGCTCTCGGCCTTAAGATCCCGGATTTACCTAAGATCTCAGCCTACCACCTTAAACTTGGACAACCAACGCCAAGCTGGCCTAGCCTTCTCCGTCCCTCCATCGCAATAACCAGAAGTACAGGAATATTAACCTGTTTTCCATCGACTACGCTTTTCAGCCTCGCCTTAGGGACCGACTAACCCTGCGTCGATTAACGTTGCGCAGGAAACCTTGGTTTTTCGGCGTGCGAGTTTTTCACTCGCATTGTCGTTACTCATGTCAGCATTCGCACTTCTGATACCTCCAGCCAGCTTCTCAACTGACCTTCACAGGCTTACAGAACGCTCCTCTACCGCGTCACTTGCGTGACACCCGTAGCTTCGGTACCTGGTTTGAGCCCCGTTACATCTTCCGCGCAGGCCGACTCGACTAGTGAGCTATTACGCTTTCTTTAAAGGGTGGCTGCTTCTAAGCCAACCTCCTAGCTGTCTAAGCCTTCCCACATCGTTTCCCACTTAACCAGGATTTTGGGACCTTAGCTGACGGTCTGGGTTGTTTCCCTTTTCACGACGGACGTTAGCACCCGCCGTGTGTCTCCCATGCTCGGCACTTGTAGGTATTCGGAGTTTGCATCGGTTTGGTAAGTCGGGATGACCCCCTAGCCGAAACAGTGCTCTACCCCCTACAGTGATACATGAGGCGCTACCTAAATAGCTTTCGAGGAGAACCAGCTATCTCCGAGCTTGATTAGCCTTTCACTCCGATCCACAGGTCATCCGCTAACTTTTCAACGGTAGTCGGTTCGGTCCTCCAGTTAGTGTTACCCAACCTTCAACCTGCCCATGGATAGATCGCCCGGTTTCGGGTCTATTCCCAGCGACTAGACGCCCTATTAAGACTCGCTTTCGCTACGCCTCCCCTATTCGGTTAAGCTTGCCACTGAAAATAAGTCGCTGACCCATTATACAAAAGGTACGCAGTCACAGAACAAGTCTGCTCCCACTGCTTGTACGCATACGGTTTCAGGTTCTATTTCACTCCCCTCTCCGGGGTTCTTTTCGCCTTTCCCTCACGGTACTGGTTCACTATCGGTCAGTCAGTAGTATTTAGCCTTGGAGGATGGTCCCCCCATATTCAGACAAAGTTTCTCGTGCTCCGTCCTACTCGATTTCATTGACAAGAGATTTTCGCGTACAGGGCTATCACCCACTATGGCCGCACTTTCCAGAGCGTTCCGCTAATCTCAAATCAACTTAAGGGCTGGTCCCCGTTCGCTCGCCACTACTAAGGGAATCTCGGTTGATTTCTTTTCCTCAGGGTACTTAGATGTTTCAGTTCCCCTGGTTCGCCTCTTGCACCTATGTATTGAGTACAAGATACCCAGCTTGTGCTGGGTGGGTTCCCCCATTCAGAGATCTCCGGATCAAAGTCTGTTTGCCGACTCCCCGAAGCTTATCGCAGGCTACCACGTCTTTCATCGCCTCTGACTGCCAAGGCATCCACCGTATGCGCTTATTCACTTGACCATATAACCCCAAGCAATCTGGGGAGTACAGGTGTGAAGAACAACATTCGCTTTACCTTAGCCTGATCACACCAGCAGTGAAACTGGTCTGAAC
>NZ_JBZUBK010000001.1:0-92500 GCF_058536285.1 Pseudomonas sp. 9.3L | reverse complement strand
AGGAAGGGCGTCAATAGCTAATTTGAAAGGTGGTTAAATTACTTTTTCTTCCCTTAACCGTGCGATAGCAGAAGGGCTCATGTCCAGCTCACGCCTCAACACCTCTTCAGTGTGCTCACCTAGCAGGGGTGGGGCCTTGCGGTAGACTATTGGCGTGCGGGACAGCCTGATCGGGCTGGCTACCTGCTTTAATACACCCGCCAAAGGATGCTCTACCTCCACGGCCAACTCCCGCGCGAGCACCTGAGGATCCTGGAACACTTGCTCTAAATCATTGATAGGGCCGCACGGTACACCGGCACGCTCCAAGCACTCTACCCATTGCTGGGTCGTCCTGAAGACCGTCACCTGACGAATCAGAGGCACCAGCACCGATCGATTGGCGACCCGTGCCGCATTCGTGGCAAACCGTGGATCGTCTGCCCAGCCTTCGAAACCCGCCACATGGGCGAAACGACGAAATTGCTGGTCGTTGCCCACAGTAAGGATGATGTCGCCATCCGCCGTAGGGAAATCCTGGTAAGGCACGATATTAGGGTGCGCATTGCCTAACCGTTTAGGGGCCACACCAGTGGTGAGGAAGTTCATGGCCTGGTTAGCCAGGCATGCCACTTGAACGTCCAGTAGTGCCATGTCGATAGACTGGCCTTCTCCGCTAAGCTCTCGTTCGGCCAGAGCAGCCAGGATTGCAACGGTGGAGTAGAGGCCCGTGAGAATGTCGGTCAGCGCTACGCCCGCTTTAACCGGTCCCTCACCGGCCTCGCCGTGAGCGCGCCCTGTCAGGCTCATCAAGCCACCCAGCCCTTGCACGATAAAATCGTAGCCCGCACGAGTGGCATAGGGCCCGGTTTGACCGAAACCGGTGATAGAGCAATAGATAAGCCGAGGATTGGCCGCTTTTAACGACGCGTAGTCCAGCCCATACGCCGCCAGGCCACCTACTTTGAAGTTCTCGATCACGATGTCGGCTTTCGCCGCCAAGGCCTTTACCACTGCCTGGCCTTCGGGCCGAGTGAAGTCAATCGTCACAGAGGACTTATTACGGTTGGCGGACAAGTAATAAGCCGCCTCGCTGGTAGCATTGCCCTCGCCGTCCTTTAAGTAAGGCGGGCCCCAGGCGCGGGTGTCGTCGCCAGTGCCAGGGCGCTCTACCTTTATAACGTCCGCGCCCAGGTCCCCCAGTATCTGGCCTGCCCAGGGGCCGGCCAGCACCCTCGAGAGGTCCAGGACCTTCAAATGAGACAACGCCCCCATGACGGGCTACTCCTTAATAGAAGGCCTGAATACCCGTTTGCGCACGCCCCAGAATAAGTGCATGCACATCATGGGTGCCCTCGTAGGTATTCACCACCTCAAGGTTGACCAGATGCCTGGCTACGCCAAACTCGTCAGAGATGCCGTTGCCCCCAAGCATGTCCCGGGCCATACGGGCGATGTCCAACGCCTTCCCGCAAGAGTTGCGCTTCATGATGGAGGTAATCTCGACAGCGGCCGTACCTTCATCCTTCATCCGCCCCAGGCGCAGGCATCCCTGCAGGGCGAGGGTGATGTCAGTCTGCATATCTGCGAGCTTCTTCTGGACTAACTGCGTGCCAGCCAGTGGCCGACCGAACTGGTGGCGGTCGAGGGTATATTGCCGTGCTGTGTGCCAGCAGAATTCCGCCGCGCCTAGCGCCCCCCAGGAAATGCCATAACGGGCCGAATTAAGACAGGTAAAAGGCCCTTTAAGGCCGCGCACCTCAGGGAATGCGTTTTCCTCCGGCACAAAGACATTGTCCATCACGATTTCCCCCGTGATGGAGGCACGCAGGCCAACCTTGCCATGGATCGCGGGCGCACTAAGCCCCTGCCAGCCCTTTTCCAGGATGAACCCGCGAATATCGCCAGCGTCATCTTTAGCCCACACCACGAATACATCGGCGATTGGGCTATTGGTTATCCACATTTTGCTACCACTGAGGCGATAGCCGCCGTCGACTTTTTTAGCCCGGGTGATCATGGCGCCGGGGTCGGAGCCATGGTTGGGCTCGGTCAAACCAAAACAACCGATCCAATGACCGCTGGCCAGCTTGGGCAGGTACGTTTGCTTCTGCGCTTCGGTACCAAATTCGTTGATCGGAACCATTACAAGCGAGGACTGCACGCTCATCATGGAACGGTACCCGGAATCCACGCGTTCGACCTCGCGGGCGATGAGGCCATAGCATACGTAGTTCAAAGCACTCCCCCCATACTGCTCAGGGATAGTGGCGCCTAGCAGCCCCATTTCGCCCATTTCACGGAAAATCGCCAGGTCAGTGGTTTCATGGCGGAATGCCTCAAGCACACGTGGGGCGAGGCTCACGGAAGCGAACTGAGCTGCGCTGTCTCGCACCATGCGCTCTTCTTCCGACAATTGCTGATCCAGCAGCAAAGGATCGATCCAGTTGAAGCTTGCTTTAGCGGTCATGGCGCGTTGCCCTCGAAACCCGAATAAGTACGCAAGCCTAGTGCTCGATGCAGCAAGTCTCAAACGAGCTTTGATCAGGAGCTTGTGTTGATTTCTCACTCCGAAACGCGCACAAAGGCCTGACTCCCACAACAGGTCTTGACCCATGCGCAGGAAGATACCTAGTACCGCCGCATTGGTGTGCTTCGAGGCTGCTGCTCGACATGAAAGCTTTACCAAAGCCTCTGTAGAGTTATCACTGACACAGGGAGCTGTTTGTCGGCAGATCGCCGGGTTGGAAGCCTTCCTTAACGTCGAGCTGTTTCGCCGCTCCCGCCGAGGCGTAAAGCTTACTGAAGCGGGGCTGTCTTATAGCCGCCAAGTAGCAGGGCAGCTCGATGCTGTAGAGCGGGACACCTTGTCGGTCATGGGCCAGCAAGGCGCAGCCGCCATTGAGCTGGCAGTGGTACCTACGTTTGGCACGCGCTGGCTGTTACCCCGCTTGAAAGACTTCCAGCAGCTCCACCCCCAAGTAACCGTCAACCTGACCAACCGCACCCGCCCATTCATGTTCGCAGACACCCCCTTCGATGCCGCCGTGTATTGTGGTGACGGCGAATGGCCTGGCGCGCATGCTTACCGGTTGATGACAGAGTGCTCCGTACCTGTCTGCAGCCCCGCGCTACTAGGCGGTAATCCGGTAGCAAGCCCTTCGGCGCTAGCCCAGCAGCCGCTGCTACAGCAAACCACTCGCCCTTATGCCTGGCGCCAGTGGTTCGCCTCAACAGGCCTTCAAGTTCCTCGGGACCTGACAGGCCCACGGTATGAACTGTTTTCGATGCTTGCCCAAGCGGCCATCCACCAAATGGGTGTGGCGCTCATACCGCCTTTTCTGATTGAGCAGGAGCTCGCACGCGGGGAACTCATGATCGCTTATGAGCATGCCTTCTCCGACGCCCGCGCTTACCACTTGATAATCCCTGAGCGGAAGGTTGAATCTACTTCCCTGAAAGGATTCAGAGACTGGCTTATCGGTACAGCTCGCAACTATTCCTTAAAAGACTAGCAGCTATAACTTCAAGATCATAACAACCGAGAATAGCTGCTATAACTTTATTTATTCTTATCTTTAACCAAAAAAATAACACTTATAAAACAGTCGCTTAGAATTCAATAGCTCTTAGAATATAACGCTCTTAAAATTAACATCCATTGAGCAGTTGATTGCCAACTGCAGCCTATGCAGAATGCGGCAACGCGCCCTAGCTCAGCGATTTATATGCGTGCACTTGCAGGGCTACGTTCGCCTTATAAACGTTAAACACAATAACAGCTTCGGTTAGGAGATAGACCGTGCGTATAGGTGTTCCACTTGAGCGGCAGCCTGGGGAAACGCGAGTCGCCGCAACGCCAGAAACCGTCAAAAAGTTGGTTGCCCAGGGCCACTCGGTGTGGGTAGAAGCGGGTGCAGGCCTTGCCTCAAGTATTCCAGACATCGCCTACGAAATAGCGGGGGCGACAGTAGGCTCGGCCGCCGAAGTGTTGGCCACCCAACTTGTATTGAAAGTAGCGAGCCCTACTGCGCTAGAGCTTGAGCAGCTGGCACCGGGCACGCTAGTGGTAGGCATGCTTAACCCGTTCGATGCCGCCAACCTGCAGCGCTTGAATGCACGTGGTTTGACTGGGTTCTCTCTAGAGGCAGCGCCACGTACGTCACGTGCCCAGAGCCTGGATGTGCTCTCGTCCCAGGCCAACATCGCAGGTTATAAAGCCGTGCTATTGGCAACGCAGCATTACCCCCGGTTCATGCCCATGCTCATGACAGCAGCCGGTACGGTAAAAGCTGCAAGGGTACTGGTGTTAGGCGTAGGCGTAGCAGGCTTGCAAGCCATTGCTACAGCCAAGCGGCTGGGTGCGGTCATCGAGGCCTCGGATGTACGCCCAGCTGTTAAAGAGCAGATCGAATCGCTGGGCGCGAAATTCATAGACGTCCCGTATGAAACCGACGAAGAACGCGAGTGCGCGCAAGGCATAGGCGGCTACGCGCGCCCTATGCCTGCCAGTTGGATGCAGCGTCAGGCACTGGCCGTCCATGAACGGGCAAAACAGGCCGACATCGTGATCACCACGGCGCTCATTCCTGGCCGTCGGGCACCCACCTTGCTAAGCGCCGAGACCGTTGCCCAGATGAAGCCCGGTGCGGTGGTGGTAGACCTGGCAGCAGCTCAGGGTGGGAATTGCCCGCTCACGGTGGCCGATCAGGTAATCCACTGCAATGGCGTCACGCTATTGGGCCCTACCAACTTGGCAGCGCAGCTACCAGCAGATGCGTCTGCGCTATATGCCCGCAACCTGTTGGACTTTCTCAAGCTCATCGTGGGCAAAGACGGTGAGCCAGACATCAACCTTGAAGACGACATCGTCGCGGCATGCCTGATGTGCCGGGACGGCCACCTGCTGCGCAAGCAACCTTGAGGAGGTGCACCCAAATGGACGACCTGCTGATTTCCCATGGCATCTACAACCTGATCATCTTCATCCTGGCCATTTATATTGGCTACCACGTGGTCTGGAACGTCACCCCCGCGCTCCATACACCGCTAATGGCAGTGACCAACGCCATTTCGGCCATTGTCATCGTGGGCGCAATGCTGGCAGCGGCTCTCACCGTCACACCACTGGGCAAAGTGATGGGTACTGCTGCGGTTGCACTGGCGGCCGTTAATGTTTTCGGGGGCTTTTTGGTTACCCGACGCATGCTTGAAATGTTCAAGAAGAAAGTCAAAGCCGGAGTAGATGCCCAATGAGCATGAACCTGATCACCTTGCTCTATCTGGTTGCGTCGGTCTGCTTCATTCAAGCCCTTAAGGGGCTATCGCACCCCATCACATCGCGTCGTGGCAACCTCTTTGGCATGTGCGGCATGGCGTTGGCCGTCGCGACCACAGTCGTACTGATTTTCAAACTGGGCGCTGAGTTAGCCACTGCCGGCATCGGCTATGTACTGGTTGGCCTGCTGGTGGGAGGCACGGCGGGGTCAATCATGGCGCGCCGGGTAGAAATGACCAAGATGCCCGAGCTGGTAGCCTTCATGCACAGCATGATCGGGCTGGCTGCGGTCTTCATCGCTATTGCTGCCGTGGTTGAGCCTCAGTCACTGGGCATCGTGGCCCACTTGAGCGACCCTATTCCAACGGGCAATCGTCTTGAGCTGTTTCTAGGGGCAGCTATCGGGGCTATTACCTTCTCCGGGTCCGTCATTGCATTCGGTAAACTCTCAGGTAAATACAGGTTCCGGCTGTTCCAGGGTGCCTCGGTACAATTCAAGGGCCAGCACCTGATTAACTTGGTACTTGGCCTGCTCATGGTAGGGCTCGGGCTCACCTTTATCGTCACCGGCAGCCACTCAGCCTTTGCCTTGATGCTCGCCCTGGCCTTCGTAATGGGGGTACTGATCATCATTCCTATCGGCGGTGCGGACATGCCGGTGGTGGTGTCGATGCTTAATAGCTATTCAGGCTGGGCAGCCGCAGGCATCGGTTTTTCGTTGAACAACGCCATGTTGATCATCGCGGGCTCGCTGGTAGGGTCTTCCGGCGCGATCCTCTCTTACATCATGTGCAAAGCCATGAACCGGTCCTTCTTCAGTGTGCTGCTGGGCGGCTTTGGTAATAGCGCCGGTTCCAGCACCAGCGGTGGCAACCAGGAGGCCAGGCCGGTGAAATCCGGGTCGGCCGACGATGCCGGTTTCCTCCTAAGCAATGCCGACTCGGTCATCATCGTGCCAGGTTATGGGCTGGCAGTGGCCCGCGCTCAACATGCGTTAAAAGAGCTTACCGAGAAGCTTATCCATCACGGCGTGACCGTAAAATACGCGATCCACCCGGTCGCTGGCCGTATGCCGGGGCACATGAACGTATTACTGGCCGAAGCTGAAGTTCCCTATGATCAAGTCTTTGAAATGGACGAAATCAATGCTGAATTCGGCCAGGCTGATGTGGTACTGGTACTCGGCGCCAATGACGTGGTGAACCCGGCAGCAAAAAACGACCCGACATCACCGATTGCTGGCATGCCTATCCTTGAGGCGTTCAAAGCGCGCACGGTGATCGTGAACAAACGCTCCATGGCCAGCGGCTATGCCGGCCTGGACAACGAACTCTTTTATATGGACAAGACCATGATGGTTTTTGGGGACGCTAAGAAGGTGATCGAAGACATGGTCAAGGCCGTAGAGTAAGTAAGTGCGCCGCGCAAGCCCGAGCTGCGCGGCCCGACCTACGCGGCCCGACCTTACCGCTTTGGTAAAAGTGTTTTACAGCCAAACCCTCTGTTTAGAGCCTTTTCTTCGACCTTTGTAGGAGGCCATCAGCTGTGCTTGTTGAATAGACTGCACAGCCTGGTTTCGCGCAAAGAGGGTCTGCCCATGTACGCTGATCACATTCGTCTGCCGGCCCCTCACAGCAAAGTGATGCCCGCTTCCGAAGTTGCCGCCATGATTAAAGATGGCATGACAGTAGGCATGAGTGGCTTCACCCGGGCAGGCGAGGCCAAAGCCGTACCCGGGGCCTTGCCCGAACACGCCCGCAAACACCCGCTACAAATCACCCTGATGACAGGTGCAAGCCTGGGAAAACGATCTGGACAAGCAACTCACAGAAGCGGGCGTACTGGCACGACGCTTGCCACTTCAAATAGATGACACCTCAGTCGGCAACTCGGCCAGCTTTGCAATACTCGCCAAGCGCGTCATCGTTGAAATAAACCTCGCACAGCCTGCATCCCTATAAGGCTTGCATGACGTTTATATCCCCAGCTATCGCCCTCACCGGTCGCTATTCCAATCGTTGCTACGGGCACGCGAATCGGGGACCGCTATTTCTAACGATCCGGCCAAAATTGTCGGCATCGTTATCAGCAACCAATTTGATTCGAATTCCACCGTGCTGCCACTGGATGCAGACACCCAGGCCATTGCTGGGCAGTTGGTGAAGTTTTTCCAGCGAGGAAGTCAAACGCGGACGCCTCAGTCAATTCTACGCACGTTGCAGGCACACAAATGGTGAACGGTATCGGCGGCTCTGGTGATTTTACCGTAACGCACACCTTTCAATCTTTGTGACGAAATCCATAGCCAAAGGGGCGCTATCTCCAGCGTTGTGCCTATGGTGAGTATTGTTGACCATAGCGAACACGACATCGACATCCTCGTCACCGAGCAAGGGCTTGCAGACTTTAGGGGCCTGAACGGGCAATGGCCGTGATTACTCAGTGCGTTCACCCTAGCTACCGCCCGGCCTTGACCACTTATTTCGAAGCCGCCTGTGCCATCGGTGGGCACACCCCCATGTATTGCGTGACGCACTGTCATGGCACATCAACGCTGAAACACAGGGCCGAATGCTGATTGAATAACCTTTCCTCTATTTAGATGGTACTGAACAGTTTCAAGCCTGGTTCAGCTTTGCCACTGGTTTTTATAAAACTGTACTACTGTACTGGCCAAAATCGCTGTGAAGACCAAGCCTTTGCAGGTCTAACCGGTAAAAATGCACCAATACTGCGCAGACCAGTACAGAATGCACCATCCCGACCACTACAGTGGCTAAAAACAGATAACTGCATGCCAGTCTTAATAGGCAACTGTGCATGTAAATCTGTTCGTAAGGAGCGCATTATTTGCTCCATCAAACAGATCACTCTTAAATCCCGCCACAAGCGGAAGGATGTAAACCATGGAACGTACCCTGAGTTCCGGCCTGCGCTTCAAAGACACTACCAACGAATCCAAAGCTGCTTTGCCGCTGCGTGTACTTGCTAACGTAAGCCTCTGGCAGCGTCGCTTGGCCAGCCGCCATCAACTGGCTCGCCTCGATGCCCGCCTGTTGGCTGATGCCGGTATCAGCGAAGCCCAGCGCTACGAAGAGTTGAGCAAGCCTTTCTGGCGTTAAGCCTCTCAAGGCCGCACCAAAACCCGCCACTTCGATGGCGGGTTTTTTTCGTCTCGGATAAGGAAATAACAGTGTTATAAATTCTGATGTACTCCCGAACTGTTATGGTAAAGCGGCCTTTGAACCTTTGGCTGCCCCACGCTCTAATACAGCGCTTGTGGCCGCGTTTTGCTGGCCTTTATTGGGAGAGTTCACATGCACGCAGGTAAGCAATGGCTTTGCGCACTGGGCCTGGCCGCTGTAGGAGTAACGGGCGGGGCGCAGGCGTCCAGCTTCGTGGTTACAACCGACGCGGTCGTCCGGGCCGTGAATGCCAGCACCAATGCGACGTCGGATGTATCGTCGTCTTTACGTGATAACAAGATCGTTCAGCAAGCACGAGACGATGCGGCAAGCTTCGTTGCCAGTAATGGCGAAATCCGCGGGGCTCGGCTTGAAAGCGCATTAGCCTGGATACGCAACCAGATGCCCGAAGTGCGCGCGACCGATGCGCAATTGGCTCAGGCCATCCTTAGCAGTTGAAGCGGCTACCTGGCACAGACGGTCGAAGGGCGGCGCGGTTGGGCTAGCCCGCTGGCGCTTAACACGCTAGCCTGCTCCGCTTCGTTTGCAGCCGTGTAAGTGATATGCGCTATTTGCTTCTGCTTTGTGCCAGCGTGTTCTGGTTGCCGGTGGCCCAGGCGTTTGATGTCAGCACTCAAAGCCTCGTGGTCAGTGGCTATGTGACCAGCAAGGTCACCACCGCGCCCTTTGACAAAAAACTGATGATCGACGCACGCGACGATGCCGCAGCCTTTGTGGCCAGCCAGGGGCATGAGCGTGGTGCCTTGTTGGAAGCTGCGTTAAGCGCGTTGAGGCGCCAACACCCACGCATGCAAGCAAGTGACCTTGAACTGGCACAGGCAATCCTCGTCCAATGAGTCACTTTTTCACCTGCTTTCTGGAGAAACCATGCGCAACACCTTGATCGCTGTCACGCTAGGCCTGATCGCCTTGTCCGACGTGGCCCACGCCCAAACCATCGTTCAGACCAGCAACATCATCGTTCGCGCGTTTGGCCGGTCGATCGACTTCACTTCAGACACCACCACCTCTATCCGCGACTCTAAGGTTGTTTTACAAGCCAAAGACGACGCCGCCAGCTTCGTTGCCAGCGAGGGGGATATCCGTGGTGCGCAGTTGGAAGCCGCTTTCGCTACCCTTCGCTCGCGCTTGCCTGAAGCTCAGGGTGCAGACGACACGTCGTTGGCTGAGGCCATTCTCGCCCTGTGAAGACCTTGGTCGCCTGGCTGCTAGCCAGCGGCCTCGTATTCTGTAGCGTCGCTACCAACGCGGACTTACGGCTTTCGATTGATGCCTCTGAATTAACGCCTGATCAGCGCGCCGCGACTCAAGTGTTACTAGACGAGGCCATGGCTGCGCTGCCTCCCGCATTCATCACATCACTGGACCGCGAGGTGCATGTGAAATGGACAGCCCAGATGCCCCATGATGCCTATGGCCAGGCCTCACTGGTGTCTGACCTGGAGCTGAATCGGGCGCTACTGCCAAGCCTGGTCGACGGTACAGCGGCCAGCACCCCGACTGGGCGCCCGCACGCAACGGTACGCAGAGAGCTACTGGCGACCGTACTGCATGAGCTTACCCACCTCTATGACCGTGCGCGCCTATGGTCGCCCGGCGATCGCTCACGCCTCGCCCAATGCCATCGGCGCCAGTCCACCCTGGGCGTCGCCGGCCTGCCCGAAGCCTGTCGCGGCCAGACAGAACGGCGCTTTACATTAAGCGATGATCCTCGCCTGCTAGACCTCGCCGGCTGGCCACAAGCCGTAGGGCGCCGGGGTGACAGAGAGCAGGCCAACCGCCAGATCGCACGCAGCCCTGATACGTACGAAACCAGCAGCCCCAAGGAATTTATCGCGGTCAACATGGAGTACTTCCTGTTAGACCCCACGTACGCCTGCCGCCGACCTGAGCTGTACGCTTACCTGAAAAAACACTTCAACTGGGCGCCGCCCCAACCGTCACGCTGCCCCACAACCTTGCCGTTTCTGAATGCAGGCAGTGACTTTGGCCGCCAGCCGCTGGGCATGATCGACCCTGAACGGGTCTACCAGGTGGATTACCTGCTGGCCGAAGCAAACCAGAACTGGGTAAGCCGCTGGGGCCATAGCATGTTGCGGCTCGTCATCTGCGCGCCTGGCAGGCCACGTGGTCCAGATTGCCGCCTGGACCTTGAGTACAGCCTGGTGCTGTCTTTCAGAGCATTTGTTGATGACGTCCAGCTGTCTACCTGGGGTGGCCTCAACGGCGCCTACCCCTCACGGCTGTTCGTGCTTCCGCTGTCCCAGGTTATCGACGAGTACACCAAGACCGAGCTTCGCAGCCTGGCCTCGGTGCCCTTGACGCTGAACCGCAGTGGGATTGAAAACCTGGTACGCCATGCCGCCGAGTTGCACTGGAGCTACGACGGCAACTATTACTTCCTCTCCAACAACTGCGCGGTAGAAACCCTCAAGTTGCTACGCACTGGAACGGCTGAACCTCGCCTGCAGGGCTTGGATAGCATCGTGCCCAATGGGCTACTGACGATGCTTGAGACCCGCGGGTTGGCCGATGGCAGTGTATTGGAGGACAAGCGCGAAGCGCTGCGGCGAGGCTACCTGTTCGATTCATTTCGCGACCGCTATCAAGCGATGTTCAGCATCTTGCGCAAGCAACTGCCGGTGCCCCAGCAAACGGTAGAGGCTTGGCTGGAACAACCGGCACGCGACCGGCGCCGCTGGTTCGCACAGGCAGACCTGAGAACCAGCGCAGCGCTTCTACTACTGGAACAGGCCGGTAACCGTCGCGAGTTGCTGCTCGCCCAAGAGGAAGTGAAGCAGCGTTACCTTGGCGCCCGGGAAGCAGGTGATACCCGTGTAGGTAATGCCAACAAAACCCTACAGGCCATTCTGGCCAGTAGCGGGTTCCTCAGCAGGCCCGCAGAATTGCTAGATGCCAGTGGCTACGGGCTGCCCCAGGACAACGAGCTCAAGCACCTGGAAGCGGTCTCCAGTCAACGTCAGCAACAGTTGCAGCAGTTGAGCGTGGACCTGGACAAAGAGGTGCGTGCGTTGCTTACCCCGGCGCGGGCAAGCGCCATTGCTGCCAGCGAAGAAAACCTCACGCTCATTGGCGAGCACTTGCGGGCGCTGCATAAGGCAGGCGGCGGCTTCGTGTTGCCGTAAAGCGATACCGCACAGGTTGTGAGCCGCAACAGCACGCCTTGTTACAAACTACAGCCATGCCCTTACCCTCGCGAAAGCTCTGTGAAAGCCAAGAGGCTTAGCATCGGTGCGTACGGGGCGTCTTGCCCTGCATCAATAAGACAAAAACAAGAGACTCACCATGCTTACCTTCCTTGGCTTCGCCATGGTCGTGACGTTCATGTTCCTGATCATGACCAAACGGCTATCTGCGCTGATCGCTCTAATCATCATCCCTATTTTGTTCGCACTCTTCGGTGGTTTTGCCAGCAAGATCGGCCCAATGATGCTCGAAGGCATCACCAAGCTGGCGCCCACTGGCGTCATGTTGATGTTCGCCATTTTGTATTTCGCGCTAATGATCGACTCGGGGCTATTCGACCCTGCGGTTCGCAAGATCCTCAAGCTCGTCAAAGGCGACCCCTTGAAGGTGTCCATCGGCACTGCGGTACTGGCGCTGGTGGTCTCTCTGGATGGCGATGGCGCTACCACCTACATGATCTGTTGCGCGGCCTTGCTGCCGCTGTACAGCCGAATTGGCATGAGCCCGAGAATCATGGCGGGGCTGATCATCCTGGCAGGCGGCGTGATGAACATGACCCCTTGGGGCGGCCCCACGGCACGTGCTGCCAGCGCCCTGCACGTCGACCCTTCGGATATCTTCGTACCGATGATTCCGGCCATGGCCGCTGGAGTGCTCGCTATTCTGGCAATCGCCTGGTGGTACGGCAAACGTGAGCGGGCCCGCCTCGGAGAGCTTCACCTGCCCGGTGAGGGCCTGCCAGACAGTGATATCAGCGTGTCGCAGTTCCCGGAAGCACGTCGCCCCAAGCTGATCTGGTTCAACGGTGCGCTCACCCTTGGCCTGATGGTTGCCCTGATCAACGGGCTGCTGCCCTTGCCCGTGCTGTTCATGATCGCCTTCAGCATCGCGATGGTGGTCAACTATCCCTGCCTGCAAGCCCAGAAAGACCGCGTCGCGGCGCACGCCGGCAGCGTGCTGGCCGTTGTAGGTTTGATTTTCGCGGCGGGCATTTTTACTGGCATCCTGACCGGGACCGGCATGGTCGACGCCATGTCCAAAAGCCTGCTGGGCGTCATCCCGGACGCGCTAGGGCCTTATCTGGCGGTCATCACCGCCCTGGTCAGCATGCCTTTCACCTTTTTCATGTCCAACGATGCCTTCTACTACGGCGTGCTGCCTGTACTGGCCGAAGCGGCTTCGCATTACGGCATTTCACCGGTAGAAATGGCGCGCGCCTCGATCGTAGGCCAGCCGGTGCATTTGCTCAGCCCATTGGTGCCTTCAACCTACCTGCTGGTGGCATTGGCCGGTATCGAGTTTGGCGACCACCAACGCTTTACCCTGAAGTGGGCAGTGGTGGTATGCCTGTGCATAATGCTTGCCGCTCTGCTGCTGGGGATCTTTCCCCTGGCTGGTAGCCTCTAACCTACTACTGCCTGAGGCCGCGCCATGTGCGCGGCCCTGTTTATACAAAGGAACGCACAATGGAATGGTTAACCAGCCCTGAACTCTGGGTTGCCTTTTTCACCCTTACCGCGCTGGAGATCGTGTTAGGGATCGACAACATCATCATGATCTCCATCCTGGTCAGCCGTATGCCCAAGGAGATGCAGGCGCGTACGCGGCTGTTTGGTTTGGCTCTTGCCATGGTGACGCGGATCCTGCTACTGCTGTCCATTACCTGGGTAATGCGCCTCACATCCGACCTGTTCGTAGTCTTCAACCAGGGCATTTCCGGCCGTGACCTTATCCTGTTCTTCGGGGGCCTGTTCCTGCTCTGGAAGAGCGCCCAGGAGATCTACCATGGGATGGAAGGCGAAGAAGAGGGCGGTGGAGAGCCTTCAGGCAAAGGCGGCAATTTCATTTACACCATTATCCAGATCGCGATTATCGACATCGTGTTCTCGCTGGACTCGGTGATCACCGCCGTTGGAATGGTGTCCCATGTACCGGTGATGATCGCAGCCATCGTCGTGGCGGTCTTGGTCATGATGCTGGCATCGGGTACGATCAGCCGCTTCATCGACCAACACCCCTCCTTGAAAATGCTCGCGCTTTCATTCCTGCTGGTAGTAGGCACGGTCTTGATTGGCGAAGCCTTCGACGTGCATGTGCCTAAGGGCTATGTGTATTTCGCCATGGCCTTCTCGCTTGCGGTAGAAGCCATCAACATCAAGATGCGCACCAGCGTCGCTAAAAAGCGTAACCCACAGCCCTAGCGCCTCACTCGCTTGGCCAGCATTGCTGGCCAAGCAACCTCCACCCGTTATTGGATAACCAGGCCTAGGTGCTTTGCTGGGGCCGATAGCGGCCGCACGTCGTCGTAGTGAACGTGAACATCGTCGTCACTTGAGAGTCTCTTTGCTAGCGCAGGTCGCGCGTGACCCTTCCGAAAGCGCAAGGAAGCTTGTAATGCGTCGCATGTTGTTCGTTTGTCTGCTGTCGCTGTGTTTTCCCTGTGCGGCGCTGGATCGCCTGCAAGCGGAAGGGTACCTGTTGCCTAATGGGTTGCAGCTGCTGCTCAAGCCTGGCGCTGATCGGGCTCATGTTGCTATCCGTTTGGTGGTTGGGGTTGGCTTCAGTGACTTCAACTGCGCGGAGCAAGAAACCCCCCACCTGCTGGAGCATCTACTTTTCAGCGGCATTGATGAAACCGGGGAAGGTGGCCTGGAGGAGCGCATGCAAGCGCTGGGTGGCGAGTGGAACGCGTTCACTAGCGACACCGATACCACGTTTGTGATCGAAGCCCCCGCGCGTAATCAGCGAAAAGTACTGGACCTCTTACTGGCAACCATTACCCGCACTCAACTGACCGAAGAGCGCCTCACGACCGCCAGGCGCATTGTCGAGCGGGAAGATGGCGGTCATTACTCTCACTTGCAGCGGTGGCTGGACCACCAGGACCTTGGCAAGGATGCAAGCAATCAAGTGGCCGTCGAGTTAGGCCTGCGGTGTGCTGATCGCGCCTCTGCGGCAGGCTTGACCCTGGCGCAAGTTCAGGCCGTTCGCGATCAATGGTATGCGCCCAACAACATGACGCTGATCGTGGTAGGCGAACTGGATAAGCTGCTACCTGCCTATCTTGAGCGCACCTATGGCGAATTAAAGCCGGTTATGCCCAGCGACCATCAACCGCCTGCGCTGGAACAGCGGCCTGCCGAGCGCGAGCGGACGCTGACACGGGGCTGGATAGGTGATGCTGCGAAACTGCATTGGTACTTTGTCGAGCCTGACATAGACACCTTGCCGCCCGGCGTCTGGGACGTGCTACAGGCTTACCTGGATTGGGCGCTGTACAAAAAACTCAGGCTCGAAGCGGGTTTGTCCTATGGCCCCGGTAGCCAGAACGAACCCTTTGGCGATGCCACGCTCATGAGCCTCAACGCCGACCTGGATCGCGAAGACGTAGACCGTGCCAAAGCCGCCCTACAGGCGCTTACTCAACAGCTACGCGCTGAAGGCCTCGACCGAGCGACCTTCGAACGATTGAAAGCGTCTGCCATTGCCCACCTGGCATGGGCCGTACAAGGCGATAGCGGATTAGCGGATTATTACTGGGGTGCACTCAGTGATTATGAAGACGGTCGCTTTGCAGACCCTGCACAGGCGCTACGCGCCGTGACGCTGGCCCAAGCCAACGAAGCGGCGCGCCAGTTGTTCGCAGACCCGGGCTACTTACGGGTAGAAAAACCCCTTATGAGCTATGGCCAATTTCAATGGCTGATCGCGGCAGCAGGTGCGCTTGTAGCGCTGCTAAGCACCTTGGTGTGCGTCTGGGTGGTACGCCACCGTAGACGCTTGAGCGGCTAGGCACGTGACCTGCACTTGAAGCCGCTATCCTTTCCACCTTGGACCTGCCCATGCCGCCTACCATGAAGTCGCTGCCACCCCTTGTCCTAACCATCATTGCCCTGATCAAGCGCTACCCTGGCGTCGTGGCGGCCTTCGGCTTTTTTTCCGGCCTAGGCAGTTTTGTGTTGGTAGACCGACAAGCCAGCCTAGCCACACCTATCGCTATCCTGCTATTGGTGACCTGGGTCTGGCTGATGCTGGAAAACAGCTTCAACCGGTTATTCAGCCGTTTTTTCAAGCGGGAAATTCCTGCTCCACTGATGCGCTACGCAACACAAATGATCCACCAGGAAAGCCTGTTCTTCGTGCTGCCGTTCTTTTACGTCACCACTACTTGGAACAGTGGCCAGCTCGTCTTCACAGGCCTGCTGACAGTCGCCGGGCTGGTCTCGATCGTAGACCCTCTGTACTACCACTGGGTGGCGCCGCGGCGCTGGCTGTACCTGACTCTGCACACCTTTACGCTGTTTGCAGCGATGCTAACGGCCATGCCCATCATCCTGCACCTCACCACGGCCGAGACCTTCAAGATTGCTCTGGTAGTTGCCATGGTGTTGTCCTTCCCAAGCCTGGCCGCAAGCGTGCCGTTAAAGGAGTGGCGCAGGGGCGTAGGGCTGCTGGTGCTTACACTAGCGATCGGAGGGGCTGGTTGGGTACTGCGCACCTGGGTGCCACCCGCTACGCTCTGGATCACCGAAGACGCGATTACCCTAACACTGGACGATAAAACCCGATCTCCGGGGGCCAGCCTTGACCAGCTAAGCGTGAGCCAGGCTCAAGGCGGGGTGTTCGCCTACACGGCTATCAATGCGCCCCGTGGGCTGGACGAGCGGATATTCCACGTATGGGAGTTCAACGGCAACGAAGTTGACCGCATTGCGCTGGACATTCATGGCGGGCGCAAGGAAGGCTACCGGGCCTGGACCCGCAAGCAAAACTTCCCACCCAACCCTGCAGGCCATTGGAAAGTGCGCGTAGAGACCGAAGACGGCCAGATCATCGGCGCCCTACGCTTTACCATCACGGCCAATAGCGGGCCAGCTGCCAGCGCCGAGGCTCAGGCGAAGAACCAGTAGCACACAGCAATAGCACTGACTACGCCTGCAAGCTCCGCCAACAATGCACAGCCCACGGCATGGCGGGCCCGCTGGATACCAACTGCGCCAAAGTACACCGCCAGTACATAGAAGGTGGTTTCAGTACTGCCTTGAATGGTCGCCGCCACCAAGGCCGGGAAGCTGTCCACGCCTTTGTTCTGCATGGTTTCGATCAACATTGCGCGGGCAGCGCTGCCTGAGAACGGCTTCACCAGTGCAGTAGGCAGCGCATCCACGAAGCGGGCATCGAGCCCCGCCCATTGGACAGCTTGGCGGATACCCTCCAGCACCAGGTCCAAGGCGCCCGAGGCGCGCAGTACGCCCACGGCACACAGCATGGCGACCAAGTAAGGTAGCAAGCCCTTGGCCACGTCAAAGCCTTCTTTAGCGCCTTCCACGAAGGCCTCATAGACCGCCACCCGGCGCAGTGCGCCAATGACCAGGAACATCACGATGAGCCCGAAGAGGGTGAGGTTACCCAACAGCGAGGACAGGCTAGCCACCGCCGTGGCTGACAGCCCTGCCAGGAAAGCCATGAACCCACCTAGTACGAGCGCGCCTGGCAGTAAATAGGCGAGTACCACAGGGTCCCAGATCCGCAGCCGCTGCATGAAGGCCACTGACAGTAGGCCCACGAGGCTTGACGCGCTGGTGGCCAGTAATATGGGCAGGAACACCATGGTGGGGTCCGGCGCGCCTTGCTGGGCGCGGTACATAAAGATCGTGACCGGTAGCAACGTCAGGGACGAGGCATTGAGCACCAGAAAGAGAATCTGGGCATTGCTGGCAATGGCCGGTGAAGGGTTCAATTCCTGCAACACACGCATGGCTTTCAAGCCAATAGGGGTAGCGGCGTTATCCAGCCCTAACGCGTTGGCTGCAAAGTTCATGGTAATCAGGCCAAGCGCCGGATGGCGGCGGGGTACGTCAGGCATCAGGCGCGCAAACAGCGGGCCTAGCAAGCGCGCGAACCAATCCACGATGCCGGCTTTCTCGGCAATGCGTAGAAAGCCCAACCACAGGGTAAGCGTGCCGAACAGCAACACCATGACGTCTACGGAGAGCTTGGCCATGTTGAAGATGGCTTCGACCATGGCAGCGAACACTGCGCTATTGCCCGCAATTAGCCACTGGGCCAGGCCGGCTACCGCCGCAACCAGAAAAAAGCCAAGCCAAAGCCCGTTTAGCATTGCAACCCCCTGCACGTTGGAATGCCGGCATCATAGTCGGCGAACGCAGAGGCGGCTACGGCCAGGTGGTTAACCTGGCCTTGCGAGGATTTACCGACGCGTCAAGGGCTCGCCTTGGGTATGCCCACTGCGCCAATGGGGCAAGCTGTTCCAATAGCGGGCACCCTTTGCATCGTCGTACATACCTTCCCAGCGCGAGATGACCAGCACTGCCAACGCGTTACCGATTACGTTGAGCGCCGTGCGGGCCATGTCCATGATGCGGTCCACACCGGCAATAAAGGCCAGGCCTTCCAGCGGTATACCCACACTGCCCAAGGTCGCCAGCAGCACTACGAACGACACCCCTGGCACGCCTGCAATGCCCTTTGAGGTCACCATCAACGTGAGCACTAACAGAATCTGCTGGCTGATAGGCATATCGATCCCATACAGCTGGGCGATGAACAGCGCGGCAATACTCTGGTAAAGGGTAGAACCGTCCAGGTTGAACGAGTAGCCGGTCGGCACGACGAAGCTGCTGATGGCCTTAGGCGCACCATAGGCCTCCATCTTTTCGATGACGCGTGGCAGCACGGTCTCGGAGCTAGCAGTGGAGTACGCCAGTATCAGCTCATCTTTGAAGACGCGGATCAGCTTGAGCACTGAGAACCCAAACACCTTGGCAATCAGCCCCAGAACACCCAAGGCAAAGAACAGGATAGCGGCATACACCAGTACCACCAGCTTAGCCAGCGGTAACAAAGACGCGAAACCAAAGTTGGCCACGGTCACGGCAATCAATGCGAATACGCCGATTGGGGCGTAATTCATGATCATTGCCGTGACCTTGAACATGGTCTCTGAAATACCTTGGAAGGTACGTACCAGCGGCTCACGGGTCTCTGAGGGGAGGCCGGAGAGGCCCAAGCCGAACATGACCGAGAAAAAGATGATAGGAAGCATCTCGCCACGGGCCACAGCGGCAAAAATGTTCGACGGGATCAGGTTCAGCAGCGTGGCTACCAAAGCATGGTCATGCTGCACCTCGGCGGTAGTTTTCTGGTATTGGGAGATATCCACAGTCCCCAACGTACTCATGTCGATACCACTGCCCGGATGTACAAGGTTAGCCAGCACCAACCCTACAAGGATGGCGATGGTCGTGACCACTTCGAAGTACAGGATCGTTTTTAAACCAATGCGCCCCAGCTTCTTGGCGTCACCTACGCCCGCAATCCCCACAATCAGGGAGGAAATGACAATGGGCACCACGATCATCTTGATCAACCGGATGAAGATATCGCCGGCCGGCTGCAGCACGTTGGTAATCCACCACGTTTTTTCACTACCCATATGATTGAGGACAGCACCGAGCGCAATACCCAGTACCAGCCCAATAAGAATTTGCCACGCAAGGCTGAGTTTTGGCTTTGTCATTATTTAGCTCTTGAGTCAGGTTCATCGAGGCCATGTGAGTTGTCACATGCCGATGGGCGCAGCCGGGGGATTAACCACAGCAGCAAGCGGGGGACTATTAGGGGGTAAATGCCTAGCGTCTAATGCCTGATACGCCTATGTCATGCCGTTTCGGCATGGAAACTATGCCTGAATTAAGCGCTTGCACAAGGCTTGCGTTACAGATTCGGCATACCGAACAAAAACCGAGCTACTTTAAGGCATCGCCACGGGTTGCCGAATACAACGTTCGGATTACCGAACGCCTGGCGGCAGATAAATCACCACGGGATCAGCGACGAGCGGCCACAAAAAAGCCCCGCTGCAAACGTTTGCCCTTGAAGGGCGCTGGCTTGCAGCGAGGCTTTTTACCTGACCCGGCTCTTGCGGGGGCACTCCATGTACCCCTAGGTCACTCCAGCGCTATCGCTAGAACATCCCAGCCCCCTGGTCATGCATAGCCTTCTTCAGGCCGTGCAGCGGGGGAACTTCAACACCCTAGGCTCAATACCACTTAGGGTCGTTTTTCAGTTGCTCCCTTAACATCGTTTGCAACCCTTCACTTGGATTACCCAGCCAGCGATAGTCCGCATGCGTAGAAGGGTCTTTACCTTCCGGTAACGCACTTGGGACCCTTGCCCACAACACATAGTCGTGGGATTTATCCCAACTGAACGCTACGATCACGCGGTTGTGCAGGCAATCATCGGCTTTCTCACACGCCTGCCCAACCAAGTATTTGTTGCCGTCTTCCGTGACGGTGGTCATAGGTGAAGAAGCGCCGGAGAGGTTTAAAATCCACTCGGGCAAACGTTCCTCTTTCCTCACGGCGTTCTGCCATGCCTTACGTTACTGGGTATCTGTTGCAATCAAGTTACTGACACGGCTCTGCCCATCATTATCAGCAAAAGCCGGAATAGCGACCGCCAAGGCAGCCGCTATTACCAGGTTTGCGAAGACACCTTTCACGTCACGGGCGCCCACGGCGGCCGAAGAAGAACGACACCACGAACAGCACCAGGAAGATAACGAACAGGATCTTGGCGATACCTGCAGCCGTACCGGCGATGCCGCCGAAGCCCAATACAGCAGCGATGATTGCGATGATCAGGAAGGTAATGGCCCAACTCAGCATGGTGATACTCCTTTATAGTGTGGTGCGGTTGACCATCAGAATACCCAGTGAGTTTCAGTTGGCCGGTGGAACTGGTCACTCTCTTCCACAGGTTGCAGGCGATTGGCCTGGTTTGCCTGTACAGCAGAGGCACTAACGGCATTCATTACCGGTGCCTGCATGGCGCGCATCGTGTGGATGAGCGGCTCTGCCGGCTGTGTCCAGTAGTTGTATTGCTGTGTGCCAAGAAGGGTGAACATCAGTGCCAACGTCGCAAATAGGCCCTGGCGAACAGGGTTTGCAGCCATGAAAGAGATCGCTGCGCTGCGTTGATTGGCCTGTTTCATGTTCACCCCCTTCAAAACGGATGGCATCGACAAGGATGCGCTATGAAGGGGTTATTGCAGAGGCCATGCCAGGTTTTAAATTGTAGGAAAAGTCTTATATTTCGCGGGTTTGCACGTGATATTTAGCAGCTGATAACGAGCAACCTGCACGATGCCTCCGCTGCTCTCGGGCGTTTTGCACGATGGCTGTTATTCAGGGCTGTATTGGGGCTGTAACCTTCAACAAATCTGCATCCACACCACGTACCCCGCGTAACCTGCGAGCCACTTCCATGGCCTGCCTTTTATGCGCAGCACTGGTAACGTCTCCCGACATAGTCACCATCCCTTCCCGTACTTTGATATCCACCCGGGACGCATCGAGGTTGCGATCGTTTTGGAAGCTGATAGCGACCTTGTTGGCGATCCAGGCATCACTGACTGCCGGGTCCACGCCTCTGGCCTTGACTTGAGCATGGGTAGTGCCCGTATCAGCGGCACGCAGGCTAATGAGGTTGTTCACCACGATCGCGCCCTGTGTGTCAGTGGCCAACATACCGGCCCACTCTTTCGCGTCAGCCGTCGCCGCCTGCCCCTTGAGGGTCACCACACCGCCTTGCACGCTCACTTCAATAGGTGACGTTGCAGTGTCTGTGTTCCAGGCCAAACGTCCGCCGATCATTGCCGCGAGCGTGTAGTCATCCAGTTGGATCTGCTGCGGCGTCTTTACGGCAGGCCGTTCACCCAAGCTGGGGTCCAGTGTGAGTTGGTTATCAATCGTACTGGCGCCGCTTACCGCTTGAGCGATATGTGTCGCCAATGCTTTGTCTTCGTTGGTTTCCACGGCGCCCGACAACGTTAGCCGGTTACCCCGTGCCTCGATTGTAATCGGAGCGTTGCCTAACCGGCCGTTAAGCACGAAGGCCATCGAAGCTGCGCCTTCATGACGTGCATCCGCCAATGCGTCGGCCTGGGCAAATCCTATGTGGCTATAGGCAACACCGCACACCAGCAGCGCAAACGTCGATGTATTCAGTGTCTGGGTCAGTCTACTCATCATTACTCCGCAGCTAGCGCTACCCTACGGGCAGTAAAATCATTCAGAATTGACCTTGCAACTTGCCCGATAATTCTCGGACTAAGAGAAGATCTTTTTTACAGGAGCGTAGGAAATGGAATCTGGTGCGGATCATCAAGGCCGTATTTTGCTGGTTGATGATGAAGCTGCCATCCTTCGCACCTTCCGCTATTGCCTCGAAGACGAAGGCTACAGCGTAGCCACGGCGAGCAGCGCGGCCCAGGCCGAAGCGCTGTTACAACGGCAGGTGTTCGACCTCTGCTTTCTAGACCTGCGGCTCGGCGAAGACAACGGCCTCGACGTTTTGGCGCAGATGCGCATGCTTGCCCCCTGGATGCGCGTCGTCATCGTCACCGCGCACTCGGCAGTGGACACTGCGGTGGATGCGATTCAGGCAGGGGCAGCAGATTACCTGGTCAAGCCGTGTAGCCCGGACCAGCTGCGCCTGGCCACGGCCAAGCAACTGGAAGTGCGCCAGCTATCCCAGCGGCTCGAAGCGCTCGAAGGGCAAATCCGTAAGCCTAAGGACGGCCTGGACTCACATAGCCCGGCCATGATGGTGGTGCTTGAGACCGCCCGCCAGGTGGCTAATACCGACGCGAACATTTTGATTCTTGGCGAATCCGGGACAGGCAAGGGCGAGCTGGCTCGCGCCATACACGGCTGGAGCAAACGCGCCAAAAAGGCCTGTGTAACTATTAACTGCCCGTCGCTCTCAGCGGATTTGATGGAAAGCGAGCTGTTCGGCCACAGCCGTGGTGCCTTCACCGGTGCCAGCGAAAGTACCTTGGGCCGTGTCAATCAGGCAGACGGCGGCACCCTGTTCCTTGATGAGATCGGTGACTTCCCCCTGGCGCTCCAGCCTAAACTGCTGCGCTTCATCCAGGATAAGGAATACGAGCGCGTAGGCGACCCGGTGACCCGCCGTGCCGATGTGCGCATCTTGGCGGCCACGAACCTGAACCTCGAAGATATGGTCAGGGACGGTCGGTTCCGTGAAGACCTGTTATACCGGCTAAACGTGATCACGTTGCACCTGCCGCCACTGCGCGAGCGCAGCGAGGACATCCTGATGCTGGCAGACCGTTTCCTTGCCCGCTTCGTCAAGGAGTACGCCCGGCCTGCGCGCACTTTTAGCGAAGAGGCACGCTCTGCGCTCTTGAACTACCGCTGGCCAGGCAATATTCGCGAGTTGCGCAACGTGATCGAACGAGCAAGCATCATTTGCCCGCAGGAGCGCGTCGATGTAAATCATTTGGGCATGGCCGAGCAGCCTGTGAATAATGCCCCGCGAGTAGGCGCCGCGCTGAGCCTGGACGAGCTGGAAAAAGCCCACATCGGGGCCGTATTGGCCAATAGCGATACCCTCGATCAGGCAGCCAGGACACTTGGAATAGACGCCTCCACGCTGTATCGCAAACGTAAGCAATACAACCTGTGACGTACTGGATGAAACTGCGCACACGGCTGTTCCTGAGCATTTCTGCCTTGATCACGGTGGCCTTGCTGGGGCTGGTACTCGGGCTGGTCAGCATCATGCACATGGCGTCCAGCCAACAGGCACTGCTGCGTGGTGGCTTTCATACCTTGGAAAACGGGCTCAAGCTACGCCAGTCGCTGGGCGATCAGCTCGCGATGGTCTGGGCCGAATTACCCAACCCAAGGGTCATGGCTGAATCCCAGCTTGCGTTCGAGCAGGCATTGGAGCAAGCCCGAGCAGGCGCAACGGCCGAGCAGCAACAACGTTTTGATTTATTAGCCGAGCACTATCAGGCCTTCAGGGATCGCCTGACGGAGGTACTCCGTACCCGCAATGATCCCCGTGCTGACGACACCCTAAGCACTGCGTTCAACGCGGTACGTAACGATTTGCTCGATGATTACAAAACCGCCCTGATCGAAATAGCGGCTAGCGAAGAAGCCTCTCATAACCAGGCAGTGCTGGTTTCTGCGCTGTTAGGGCTAGTGGGCCTGGGCGTGCTGTGCGTAGGCTTCGTCACGGCACACCGGATCGCGCGCAGGTTTGGGGAGCCCATCGAAGCCCTGTCCAGGGCTGCAGATGAAATCAGCCAGGGCCGTTACGAGGTGAACTTGCCCGTATCAGCCGCCACTGAAATGAACCACCTCAGTCAGAGCTTCGCCAGCATGGCGCAGGCACTTCGTTCTCATCAGGCCACAAACGTCAATGAACTGATTGCGAGCCAGCAGCGCATGCAGGCCGTGCTCGACAGCATCGATGACGGCTTGTTGATGATGGACCGGGAGGGCCTCCTTGAGCACCTTAATCCGGTGGCGCAACGGCAGCTGGGCTGGGACAGTGATCGCAAGGGGCAGGGGCTTGGCGCCGCGCTGGGCCGTACCGACCTCGATGCCGAACTCCAGACCGTACTGCGTGGGGGCACTCTGGAGCGTGCGCCCGAGGACCTGAGCTTCGAGATCGACGGCGAGACGCGCCTGTTGGCCTACAGCCTGACCCCTGTAATTCACGTTCAGGGAGAAATCCTCGGCGCCGTCATGGTGCTGCATGACGTCACTGAGCAGCGAGCGTTCGAGCGGGTTCGAAGCGAGTTTGTGCTAAGGGCCTCACATGAGTTGCGTACGCCGGTCACTGGCATGCACATGGCCTTCGGCCTATTGCAGGAGCGGGTGCGGTTTGAATCCCATACCCGGGAGGCCGATCTGCTCAAGACCGTAAACGAGGAAATGCAGCGGTTGATGCAGCTGATCAACGACCTGCTGAATTTTTCTCGCTACCAAAGCGGCTTGCAAAAGCTGGTACTGGCGCCCTGTGATATCGACGAACTGTTGAACAGCGCCCGCGCTCGGTTCCAGAATGCCGCAATGGAACAAGGCACCGAACTGACCCTCGAACTGGCCGATAATCTGCCACGGCTGCATGCCGACGAGGCTCAACTGGAACGGGTGCTGGACAACCTGATCGATAATGCACTGCGCCATACGCCCCACAACGGCCACATACGGCTGCAGGCTCGGCGTCACGCCGAACGGGTAATCATCAGCGTCGAGGACAACGGTGAAGGCATTGCCTATGGGCAGCAGGGGCGTATCTTCGAGCCGTTTGTCCAGGTTGGCCGCAAGAAAGGCGGCGCAGGTTTAGGGCTGGCGCTGTGCAAGGAGATTGTGCAATTGCACGGCGGCCGTATGGGCGTGTACTCCAGGCCTGGGCAGGGCACGCAGTTCTATATGGCTCTGCCGGTGTAACTCGCAGCCTTAGTGTGTATGGGCCAATACGTTCAGCAACGCGGCGGTTTCGGCATCAGGCTCACCATCAAAGCGCGCTGGGCGATAGTGCATCTGGAACGCAGCCAATACACGACGCGTGGTGACGTCCAATTCGCCACTACGGACGATCGAATACCCTACCTTTGCCAACGCATCTTGGTACCAACTGATAGCAGGTGGGTTTAACTCAGACGCCTGCTGTGCTCGCTTGACCGCTGCTACGTCGGGCCATCGCCCAAAGCCCGCTTCGGCAAGCCGCTGCCATGGAAAGAGCGGGCCAGGGTCGAGCTTGCGCAGAGGAGCAATATCGCTGTGCCCAACGATATAACGCGGGTCGATCCGGTAACGCGTGCTGATGTCCTTGAGCAGCGCCAGCACAGCCTTCACCTGAGCCTCGCTGTACGGGTACCACACACGACCCGTTGGGGTATCACGGTAACCGGGGTTGACGATTTCGATGCCGATGGAGCTGGAGTTGAGCCAAGTGCGGCCATCCCACTCGCTTTCACCGGCATGCCAGGTGCGGTAGCGCTCATCCGCAAGTCGGTACACGGTCGCAGGGCCGTCCCCTACCAGATAATGGGCACTGACTTCTCCATGGGTAAGCAAGGCCAGGGAGCGTTCAAGGGGCGCGGCCGTGTAGTGAAGCACCACGAATTGGACGCGGCTGTCGTAGTTGGCGGTAGGGTGGCTGTCATCGATACGCAGGTCATTGGAACAGCCTGTCAAAAGCAAGGCCAGCGCGAGCCAGGCATAGGTTTGCACGTTCATAGGCAGTCGTCGGGGCAGGGAGGCAAAGACGTTAGTCTACATGGCCAGGTGTTAAATCCATTGCCTGTGTACCTTCGATACGGTTACGGCCCGTGTGCTTGGCACGGTACAAGGCCTGATCTGCACGCTTGAGCGCCATTTCGACCGGTTCCTTTGACCCCAACGCCGCTATCCCAATCGACACCGTGACCACGATACGCATGCCCTTGAAATGGAATGGGCACGCTTCGATGGCGTGTCGCATCTGCTCCAACACACCTTGGGCTACGGCAAAGTCTGCGCTGGGGAGCAGGGCAACGAACTCCTCACCACCGAAGCGCGCAAGGAAGTCTCCCTCACGCAATTGCCGGCGCAGCTGATCAGCAACGATCTTGAGTACGCGGTCCCCTGCCAGGTGGCCGTAGTTGTCATTGACAGCCTTGAAGTGATCCAGGTCCATGATCGCGACATGGATAGGTGCTTCATCGACCTTGCGCTGCATGGCCAAGGCATCGAGCCGCTCATTCCAGCCGGCCCGGTTAGGCAGCCCGGTAAGTGGATCAAGCAAGGCTTTCTGGCGCTGCGCCTCCAGTACGCCCTGGTAAGCTTCGGCCTCACGCTCCATGTTCGCGACTCGCTCGGATAACCCTCGCATACGCTCCGCTACTTCTTCCTCACGGGCTTCACGCCGACGACGGTGGTTGTCCATGGACCCCAATAGCCCATCAAGCCGAGACTCCACCAGGCGCTTGAGGCCGTCCGCGTCTTCCACCGCCGCTACGCTCTGGTGGAGCCCACCCACCTGTTCGCGCAGTTCACTGTCCAATTGCCGCGCTTCATCCTGGTGAGACGCCTGGCCCTGGCTTGCCTGGTGCAACTGCTCTTGGAACCCGGTCAGGCGCTCGTTGATGTCATGAAGGTAACTCTGCAATTGCTGTTGGCCGCTGTCATTGATGGCCAGCACCATTACCGCCAGGTCGTCCAGCAAAGGCAGCAGCTCGTACCAGTTGAGGCCGCGCGTCAGCCGCAAGCGCATGGACTCTGCTTTTTCGAGTAGCCGTTGAGGCAACACCAGATCATCAAGCATGCTCAGCAATGTGCTTTCGATATGCGCGGCAACCGAGCTGTAGGTAGGTTCCTGGTTTGCAGGCAGAGCGAAACCGGCCTCAGCACTCACCTGCTCGACAGACACTGCCAGGCTCTGGGCGAGTGCCTGAGGCAACGGCAAGATATCCAGCACGGCCGCAGGGTGTAGGGGGCAGGGTAGCGGTGTGGCTTCCTGTTCTGCGTCGACGGCCACCAGGGGGGCAGCTACAGGCGCCGTTGCTTCAGGCGCGGCTATTGCTTCGGGCGGCACCTGCACTACTACCTCGATAACGGGCGCCGGGGGCTGGGCAACCCTAACTGTCTGTGGCGCCTCGGCCCGAGCCTCTGGCGTTACGCTCTCCGGTAACGGTGCAGTGTGCGCAGGGAGATCGGCGCAAGGGGCTGCGTGCTCTACCGAATCAGCCTCACGCGGCAGCGCTTCTGGCGCGTCAGGGGCAGTGGGAGGTTCAGCCAAAGCGATGTCTCTGGGCTTGAACCAGCGCTCCAACAACCCCGGCCGGGAGGGCTCCAATGCAGTATCCAGCGCAGCAAAGGCATCGCCTTGCAACGCGCTGAGCTCATCAAGTAACAAGGGCAGCTCACGTGCCTGATCGAGGCGTTTGTCCAAGCCGCCGGCGAATTTCTTCAATGGCTTGGCAGCGGCTCTGGGCAAGGGCAATGCTTGCAATTGGCTGACCAGAGTCGCAAAGGCACTGCCTATCTGGGCCTGTCGCGCCTCTCGCCGCTGCTCCGACGCCAGCACGGTTTTTTCGAGGCGCGGAATAAGGTTGGCCAGGGCTGCATCCATGTTGTCGGCGCGCACGACTTCGCGCATTTCCTTCATGCAGGCGTCCACCGCAGTATCAACGCCTTCGGCAGCCAGGGTGCTACGTACCAGCCCAAGGCGCAGCAGATCGAATCGGGCGCTCCAGCGACGCTCGAGCTTTTCCTGATCTTCTATGCTTTGCAGGTATTTTTCTTTCCAGCGCTGGGCATCATCGGTCATAAGCAAACGAGGCCGGCGCGCAGGTATTCAGAGGGTTCGCGCACCCCTGGCAGGCAGGGGTGCGGGAAAGATCACACGGAGGGGATTATTGGCCGGCGCCCTGGGCCGCACGCTCTTTCTCGATCAGCATATCGGCCACTTTCAAGGTTTCTTCAGGGCCACCCGACGAGCCGAGGTCGAAGCGGTATTTACCGTTGACGATCATGGTAGGCACGCCCGTTACGCCATAATCGGTGGCCAGCTTCTTGTATTTGACAACCTTGCCTTCCACCGCGAAGGACTTATAGGTTTCCAGGAACTTGGCCTTATCCACGCCCTGGGTGGCTACGAAATCAGCCATTTCCTCAGGTGTCTTGAACATCTTGTGTTGCTTGTGAATAGCCTCGAACACGGCCGTATGCACCTTATGCTCCACGCCCATAACTTCAAGGGTTACGAACATCTGGCCATGCACGTCCCAAATGCCGCCAAACATGGCAGGGATGCGCACGAAGTGAACGTCTGCCGGCAGCTTTTCAACCCATGGGTTAATGGTCGGCTCGAAGGCGTAGCAATGTGGGCAGCCGTACCAGAACAGCTCTACGACCTCGATCTTGCCGGGCTCGGCTACAGGAACAGGGCTTTCCAGCACGGTGTACTGTTTACCTGCTTCGATGGTGCCTGCCTGGGCCTCATCCGCGTGGGCGGCGACACCGAACAGGCTGGCCAGCGCCATTACCGCGCCGATGAACAAATTACGCATGCTTAACTCCTGGGCATTTGGGGATGGCCCTGAATACATGGCTAGGGCCAGCAAGGCAAGTAACAATGCGTTCGTAGTTGTAACTAAGCGACTGTCGCACGCAACGACATAAGCGCGCCCTAAACGATATACTGCCCCTTATCGTGCCATGCCGTTCGCGCCTTCAGGATTCCAATGTCGTTTAAAAACCCCGTGCTGGGCCTTTGCCAGCAAGCTTCCTTCATGCTCAGCGCCGCCAAGGTCGACCAATGCCCCGACGACCAGGGTTTTGAAGTCGCTTTCGCTGGGCGCTCCAACGCTGGCAAGTCGAGCGCGTTGAATACGCTGACGCACGCCAGCCTGGCACGCACCTCCAAAACGCCTGGGCGTACCCAGTTGCTTAACTTCTTCAGCCTGGATGAGCACCGCCGCCTGGTAGACCTGCCCGGTTATGGGTATGCCAAGGTGCCTATTCCCCTCAAGCAGCACTGGCAGAAACACCTGGAGGCCTATCTGGGCAGCCGTGAAAGCCTGAAGGGGATCATTCTGTTGATGGACGTGCGCCACCCCATGACGGACTTCGACAAAATGATGCTCGATTGGTCGGTAGCCAGCGGTATGCCCATGCATATCCTGCTCACAAAGGCAGACAAACTCACCTATGGCGCGGCCAAGAACACCCTGCTCAAGGTGCAGACCGAGATCCGTAAGGGGTGGGGCACCAGCGTGACTGCGCAGTTGTTTTCCGCACCCAAGCGTACAGGCCTGGATGACGCTTATGTGGTGCTGGCGGGTTGGCTAGGCCTGCTGGAAGACGATGCACCCGCTGCCTAGGTACACGAGCCCGGTAACGTCTGGGCAAAAAAAACCCCGGACTTCGAATGGGGAGAAGGAAGTTCGGGGTTCAAGTTCCGGGCCGCTCACGCAGGCCGGATATTTGCCAACACTTAACACAACATAGGAGCATTGAAAGGCATCAACCGCCCTTCATTGCCTCAGAGCCGGAATTCACACCTTTAGTTCCGCGTGAATGCAAATCCCTCTCAACGGAGCAGGGCGTCAGTGCGCCTCGTCCCAGTTGTCGCCTACACCCACTTCCACCAGCAATGGCACGTCCAATTGTGCGGCAGCGGCCATGTACGGCTGGATGTCCACACGCACCTGCTCTACCAGGTCCTCACGTACCTCGAGCACGAGTTCATCGTGTACCTGGAGAATCATCCGGGCATCCAGGCCACTGGTGATCAGCCAATCATCCACAGCTACCATGGCGCGCTTGACGATGTCCGCCGCAGTGCCCTGCATAGGCGCGTTGATGGCGGTGCGCTCTGCACCGCGGCGCAACGCGGGGTTTTTGGCATTGATGTCAGGAACGTACAGCCGACGGCCAAACAACGTCTCGACGAACCCCTGTTCCGCCGCTTGAGCGCGGGTACGCTCCATGTAGCCCAATACACCCGGATAGCGCGTGAAGTAGCGGTCGATGTAATCCTGGGCCTGCTTGCGGTCTACGCCGATCTGTTTCGCCAGGCCAAAGGCACTCATGCCATAGATCAAGCCGAAGTTAATGGCTTTGGCGCTGCGCCGCTGGTCATTGGTTACCGCCTCCAAGGCGACACCAAACACCTCAGCCGCCGTGGCGCGGTGTACATCGAGATTGTTCTGGAATGCATGCAGCAAACCTTCGTCACGGGCCAGGTGGGCCATGATGCGCAGCTCGATCTGTGAATAGTCGGCAGCCACCAGCTTGTAGCCTGGCGCCGGGACGAATGCCTGACGGATACGCCGGCCTTCTGCAGTACGGATAGGAATGTTCTGCAAGTTCGGGTCGCTGGAGGACAGCCGCCCGGTGGCCGCCACTGCCTGCTGATAGGAGGTATGAATACGCCCCGTGCGCGGGTTGATCTGTTCGGGAAGTTTGTCAGTGTAGGTGCTTTTTAGCTTGCTCAACGAGCGGTATTGCATCAGCACCTTGGGCAACGAATAGTCCTGCTCCGCCAGTTCTGCCAAAACCGCTTCAGCCGTGGAGGCTTGGCCCTTTGCAGTTTTACTCAGCACGGGCAAGCCCAGCTTGTCGTACAGGATCACGCCCAATTGCTTGGGCGAACCCAAGTTGAATGTCTCACCCGCAATGGCATAGGCCTCTTGCTCCAGGGTAAGCAGCTTCTCGCCAAGCTCACCGCTCTGGATGCCCAGCAGTTGGGCGTCTACCAGGGCACCGTTGCGCTCCATGCGCGCCAGCACCGGCACCAGCGGTATCTCGATCTCATGCAGTACACGCTCCACGCTGGGTACCGCCGCAAGCTGCGGCAGGAACGCATGGTGCAGGCGCAAGGTCACGTCAGCGTCTTCCGCCGCATAGGGGCCGGCCTTGTCCAAGGGCACTTGGTCGAATGTCACCTGTTTGGCGCCTTTACCTGCCACATCGGTGAACAAAATGGTCTGGTGGTTCAGGTATTTAGCAGCCAGGCTGTCCATGTCATGGCGGGTGGCGGTGGAATCCAGTACGTAGGATTCAAGCATAGTGTCGAAGGCAAGGCCGCGTACCGTGATGCCTTCATCCAGGTCGCCGCCAATGGCGCAGTTGGCCAGGATGTTGATGTCGTACTTGGCGTGCTGTGCCACCTTACGCTTTTTAGGGTCTTCCAGCAGAGGCTTCAGCGCCCGCAGTACCGTGTCCCGATCAAGCTGGCGCGGTACGCCCATGTAAGCGTGGGTCAGGGGGATATAGGCAGCTTCATGCGGTTGCACGGCGAACGACAGGCCCACCAGTTCAGCCGTCTGGGCATCCAGGCCTGTGGTTTCCGTGTCGAAGGCAAACAGGTCGGCCGTGCGCAGCTTTTCCAGCCATTGCTCGAACTGGGCCTCTTCGAGAACAAGCGTGTAGACGGGCTCTACGGTGGGTACGTCCACAGGCGACGCCGTACCTGGCAGCGCTAAGGCCGGCGCTTCGCGCTTGAGCTCTTCCAGCCAGTTCTTGAACTCAAGTTCCGAATACAACGCCATGAGCATTTCTCGATCAGGCTCGCCACACATGAGCTGATCTACGGCCACATCCAGTACGACGTCAGTTTTTATAGTCGCCAATTCGTACGACAGGAACGCCATTTGCCGGTGCTCTTCCAGCTTGGCGGGCAATGACTTTGCACCCCTGATAGGCAAGGCAGGCACCTTGTCCAAGTTTGCATACACGTCTGCCAGGCTGCCGCCGATTCCCAGCAGCAAGCCTTGCGCCGTTTTCTCGCCCACCCCAGGCACGCCTGGAATGTTATCGACCTTGTCGCCCATCAGCGCCAGGTAATCAATGATGTGTTCCGGCCCGACACCGAACTTCTCGCGCACGCCGGGTATGTCCAGTACGGTCCCTGTCATGGTGTTGACCAGGGTGATGTGTTCATCCACCAATTGAGCCATGTCTTTATCGCCTGTGGAGATCACCACGGGCCGGCCCTGGCTGGCACTGATACGCGCCAGAGTGCCGATCACATCATCGGCTTCTACTCCCTCTACGCACAGCAGCGGATAACCGCTGGCCAATACGGCGGCGTGAAGCGGCTCGACCTGTACGCGCAGGTCATCAGGCATCTTCGGGCGGTTGGCTTTATATTCCGCGAACATGTCGTCACGGAAGGTCCCGCCTTTGGCATCGAAGACCACTGCAAAGGGGCTTTCAGCGTACTGTCGACGCAGGCTTCGCAGCATGTTAAGCACCCCTTTCACGGCCCCTGTCGGCAAGCCCTTGGAGGTGGTCAATGGGGGCAGGGCGTGGAAGGCGCGGTAGAGGTAGGACGAACCGTCTACGAGGACGAGGGGCGCTTGGCTCATGAGCGAAATCAACCTTTTGGACGGGGCCGCATTAACGGGCCTGTTAAACTGCCGGTTCAATGGACCACAAAAGGACAAGGTTATCATGCGCTCGCTCAAACGCCTGATGCTGACCGGGATCTTACTGACCAGCCCGCTACTCGCCCTGGCGGCAGACGAGGCCCCGTCAGCAGACCCAGACGTCACGATCCGCCAGGAGGGCGACAAGGCGATTCAGGAGTACCGTCAGAACGGCTTCCTTTATGCCGTCAAGGTAACGCCCAAGCACGGCAAGCCCTATTTCCTGGTCCGTGCGGACGGGACCAGCCCCAACTTCATTCGCTCCGACCAACCCGACATGCTCATTCCCCAATGGGAAATCTTCAAGTGGTAGACTCACGCCGCTCATTTTAATCTGGCCCCTGCCCAGGGGCCGTCTCAGGCCTGATCGATCATGTCCGTGTTCACCCCGCTGTCGCGCCCGCAACTCGAAACCTTTCTGGAAGCCTATGGCCTAGGGTCATTACAAGGTTTCCAAGGCATCGCTGCCGGCACCGAAAACAGCAACTTCTTCGTTAACCTGCAAAGCGGTCAGTACGTACTGACGCTGGTAGAGCGTGGCCCTACCCAGGACCTGCCTTTCTTCGTGGAATTACTGGAGGTCTTGCATCAGGCGCAGTTGCCCGTTCCCTTTGCGATACCGGGCAAAGACGGCGTTGCGCTGCGCGAGCTGGCGGGCAAGCCGGCCTTGCTTCAGCCCAGGCTGGCAGGCAAGCACATCAGCGTGCCCAATGCCCATCAGTGCGAAGAAGTGGGTGCGTTCCTGGCCCACCTGCACCTGGCAACCCGCGAACGCATTCTGCATCGCCGCACCGACCGGGGCATGACGTGGATGCTGCATGAAGGGGCGCGCCTTGCGCCAGGCCTGTCGCCACAGGCGGCACGGCTGCTCAATGGCGCCCTGGAGGAAATCCGCCAGCACCGCGAGGCCATTCTGGCGCTTCCCATGGCCAACCTTCATGGCGATCTGTTCAGGGACAACGCCATGTTCGAAGGGGCACACCTGACAGGCGTCATCGACTTCTACAATGCCAGCGCCGGCCCGATGCTCTATGACATTGCCATCAGCCTGAACGACTGGTGCTCCAGCGCCGATGGCCGGCTTCAGCCTGCGCTGGCAAACGCCCTGTTGGCCGGGTATGCACGCCTGCGCCGCTTTACCGCCGCCGAGGCGCAGCTTTGGCCTGTATTGCTGCGCGTTGCCTGCGTGCGGTTCTGGCTATCTCGGTTGATCGCTGCACAGTCCTTCGCCGGCCGCGACGTGTTGATCCACGACCCTGCGGATTTCGAACGGCGCCTGGCGCACCGTCAAGCCATCAACCTGGCGTTGCCTATCGCCCTTTGACGGCAGGTGTTACAGCTGTTCGAGGCACCCTGCCAGGTTATTACCCAACCGCTCCAACAGTTTCTCGTAGCCCTGAGGGCCTGGCTGGTCGAAGCCGCCCAGGGCATCCAGCTCAGCCAGGCGTACTGGCAGCCCCGCGGTGAGGGTTTCCGCCAGTCGAGGGCGTGCTGGAGGCTCACTGAATATGCAACTGCTGCCGGCCTCGCTGAGGCGCGCGCGCATGTCCGACACATGCGCCGCGCCCGGCTGTACTTCACCGCCGACGGTAAACACACCCCGGTGTTTCAGGCCATACGCCTGCTCGAAGTAGTCGAACCCTTCATGAAATACAAAGAACGGCTTGCCCGCGACGTTCGCCAGACGCTCCCGCAGACGAGCATCGAGCTGGTCAAGGCGCTGGCTGAAGCTGGCCAGGTTCTGAGCGTAGCGCTGTGCGTTCGCAGGGTCTACCTGGGTAAAGTCCGCCGCCATTTTTTTCGCAATGACCCGAGCATTGGCAGGGTCTAGCCACAGGTGAGCATCCAGCGCGCCTGGGCGGTGCTCATGATCATGCTCGTCGGCATCCTCATCGTGGCCGTGCCCTTCCTCGGTAAAATGCCGCAGGTGCAACCCTGGCAACGTCTGCACCGCAACGCTTGGCCCTTTGCGCAGGGTCAGAGGGCGCTGCAGGAAAGTTTCCAGGTCAGGGCCGATCCAATACAGCACATCGGCATCACCCAGTCGACGGGCCTCGGAAGGGCGCAGCGCATAGTGGTGAGGCGACACCCCTGGCGGTAGCAACACATCGGGGGTGCCTGTACCGTCCTGAACAGCGGCGGCGATCAATTGCAGCGGCTTTATGCTGGTCAAGACGTTCAGCTGGGCAGTGGCCCAGGGGCTAAACGCCAACCCAAAGGCGCAACAGACACTCCATAAAAAAAGCCGAGACACGGTAGGCACCTTAAGCGATAGAAAGGGGTAACATAATAACGTCTCCACTCTAGTGCGTCCTGCCTATGTTCACTACACCGCTGGCCAACCGCCCTCATGACCATGCCCATTGCGTCCATGCGGCCCTGACTGAGGCCGACACGCTATGTGCGCAGAAGGGCCTACGGCTAACCGCGCTACGCCGCCGCGTGCTCGAGCTGGTCTGGCAAAGCCATAAACCACTGGGTGCCTACGACATCCTGGCGGTACTCAGCGAACAGGACGGCCGCCGGGCCGCACCGCCCACGGTATACCGTGCCCTGGACTTTCTGTTGGAGAACGGCCTTGTCCACCGGATTGCCTCACTCAATGCATTTATGGGCTGCGTCCATCCTGAACATGCCCACCAAGGCCAGTTTCTGATCTGCCGCACCTGCCATGTGGCTGTCGAGCTGGAGCATCCCGCAATCACCGACGCCATCGATCAAGGCGCCGCTACCGTAGGCTTCAGTGTCGAGGCCCAAACGGTCGAGGTGGTGGGTGTGTGCGCCAGTTGCAAGGCGGCCTGATGGACAACGCACTCATTCGGCTTAATCACGTAACGGTCGCATTCGACGGCCAGGCCACGCTGCAACACATCGACCTCCAAGTATGCCCCGGTGAAATCGTTACGTTGATCGGCCCTAACGGTGCTGGCAAAACCACCTTGGTGCGCGCGGTTCTAGGGTTGCTACAGCCCACCAGCGGTTCGGTATGGCGCCTTCCGCGCCTACGCATTGGCTATATGCCACAAAAGCTTCAGGTAGAGCCCACACTGCCTATGTCTGTGCTGCGCTTCCTGCGCCTGCTGCCGGGGATCAACCGCGACCGTGCGGCGTCGGCCCTTGCAGAGGTGGGCGCCGCCCATGTGATCGACAAGCCGGTACAGCATATCTCCGGCGGCGAAATGCAACGCGTGCTGCTGGCCCGGGCCCTGCTTCGCGAGCCACAGTTGCTCGTACTGGACGAGCCGGTACAAGGCGTGGATGTCGCCGGCCAGGCTGAGCTATATGGCTTGATCAACCGCTTACGAGACCGCTACGGCTGCGGGGTGCTGATGGTCTCCCACGACCTTCACCTGGTCATGAGCACCACCGACCGCGTGGTGTGCCTGAACCGCCACGTATGCTGCTCGGGCCACCCGGAGCAGGTCAGCGGAGACCCGGCCTTCATCGAGCTGTTCGGTGAGCATGCGTCAGGCCTTGCGATCTACCATCACCACCACGATCACGCCCATACCCTTCACGGCGAAGTGGTCGACGGGCACGGCCACTCACATGGGGCGCACTGCAACCATGGATGATTTTCTGGTTTATGCGCTGGCTGCAGGCCTGGCCCTGGCAGTGGTCGCGGGGCCCCTGGGTTCGTTCGTCGTTTGGCGTCGCATGGCCTATTTTGGCGATACCTTGTCACACGCGGCCTTGCTAGGCGTTGCCCTTGGCCTGGCCTTGCAGGTGAGCCCCACCCTGGCCGTTACGGCAGGTTGCCTGCTGCTGGCGGTCATCCTGGTCACGCTACAGCAGCGCCAACCGCTGGCCTCCGATACGTTATTAGGCATCCTTGCGCCTACGACCTTGTCCCTTGGCCTGGTCGTACTGAGCTTCATGCGTGACGTGCGCATTGACTTGATGGGCTACCTGTTCGGTGACTTATTGGCGATAGGCGTACCAGACCTTGCCTGGATACTGGGTGGCAGCGCTGTCGTGCTAGTGCTGCTTGGCCTGCTGTGGCGGCCTTTGATCGCCATCACGGTGCATGAAGAGTTGGCACGGGTAGAAGGCCTGCCGGTTGCATCGCTACGCATGGCCTTGATGCTGTTGATCGCCATCGTGATCGCAGTAGCGATGAAAATCGTCGGTGTGTTGCTTATTACCTCGTTGTTGATCATTCCTGCCGCCGCCGCTCAGCGCCACGCCCGTTCGCCGGAACAGATGGCGCTAGGTGCCAGCGTGCTGGGTGTAGTAGCGGTCTGCGCAGGCCTGGCAATGTCGTGGTTCCAGGACACCCCTGCGGGCCCGTCCATCGTAGTGTGCGCTGGCGCACTGTTTTTACTCAGTTATGGCTTGCCCCGCCGTGCTTGAGCGTTCCACCATAGCAGCAGGGGTGTGGCCGTGATCGGCATTAAGCCACGGGGGCTTTTTCCCCGGACCGTCCCCCGTGTAAACTTGCTCGATTTTGCCCATAAAGAGAGTGGCGCAATGCAGCCCTTCACATCGCGTTGTTTATTGATCGCAGCGTTTTCGCTGGTGCTCGTCGGTTGCCAGAGCGCGCCGGTAGAAACGCCGCCGGCGCCGCCCAGCGCATTGGAGCGGCTGCAGCAAAGCATCGATAGCAACGAGCTAGCCACCGCTGAAGATCAACTCGCCGCGTTGCAGGCACAAACGCCCGACGACCCGAGCCTTGAAACCTCACAACGCCTGTTGGCCGAGGCCTACCTCAAGCGCAGTCAAATCGTGCTGCTCAAAGGTGATGTGAATGCAGCCGCCACGGCCCTGGCCCGTGCGCGAGCGCTCATGCCTCAGGCACCGGCACTGACGGGTGGTGTCAATGGCGCAATTGCGCAAGCGCGCAAGGCCGAGCTGGAAAAAGCCGAGGCCGCATTACGCGCGGCTGAAGCCAAGCCACAGGCACGCTTGATCGACCCTACCGCCAACAGCACCCCGGTCACCCTGGCCACTCAAAACCAGCACCAGCTATGGGCGCAGCTGGATGACATCACCACTGACATCGTCAATTATCAGTGCGACGTCGTGGTACAGGCCCCGCGTCAAGCAGATATCCCCTGGCTCGAAGCCCTGATCCGCAGCCGGGTGGCGCGTCGTGCGCCCAACCTGCAGTGGAAGCTCAGCCACCGCATCGAACAGCGCCAGCCCGCGATCGTGATCCTGAGCCCGGCCAAACCGTAAACGGTCGGTAGCGCCAGGCGGGGGTGCGACCTTCGTTCGTTAGGGTAACCGTCCAGGGTTGGGTTACCCTGACACGTCACCCTCCACCGCCTGTTTCTCCAAGGCGAGGCACTGATGAACGATGCCTCGGGCCTGGTGACCTCCAAGTTCGCACTGGCTGCCGCCATGACAGGTTACTTTTCGCTTGCCGAGGCTAGCCTGTCGTTCGTACTGGTCGCCGTAGGTGGCCTGGCTGTCGGGGTGGTCGCCAGTTGGCTGGTAGGTCGAGGCCGTAGCTGGATGATCGCCCGTGGCTGGGATGACCCCGCTACCCACGTGGTGCTGATGCTATTGCTGCCCTTCGCAACCTACGTGCTGGCTGAACGTATCGGTGTATCGGGCATTCTTGGCGCCGTGGCAGCCGGCATGATGCAAAGCTGGGTTGACCTGCTGCCACGCCAGACCAGCACGCGCCTGCTGAATCGCAGCGTCTGGGGCTTACTTGAGTTCGCATTCAACGGCCTGATCTTTTTGCTACTGGGCCTTCAGTTGCCCGGCATCGTGCGCGCCATCAGCGGTGAGACAGGCCTTTGGGAGGTGCTGCCGTTGCGGCTGTTCGAGGTGGTCGCCATCTTTGCCGTGCTGGTGCTGCTGCGTTTCGCCTGGGTGCAGGGCTCATGGCGTGCCTTGGCGCGTTTGCGTGAATGGCGCGGCGAACATGCCATTGGCCGGGTCCCTACCGCCCGCTCAGCCTGGCTGCTGTCGATTGGCGGCGTACGCGGTGCGGTCACCCTGGCAGGCGTGATGTCCGTGCCGCTGATGCTGGCGCCCGACCAGGTATTCCCTGAACGCACGACCATGCTGTTTATCGCCGCCGGGGTGATCCTGATGTCGTTGATCACCGCCTGCATCGCGTTGCCACTGTTGCTGCGGGGCGTTGTACACCCTGAAGATGATCGCCATCGCCAGGCACTTCATGATGCCTGGAAGCGTACCGCTCAGGCGGCGATCAAGGCCCTGGAAGGCTTACAGCCAGAAGGACAGGCCACGGATGCAGAACCTACCCAGGCGGCCTTGGCCACCGAAGCCAAGGCGCGGGTTATGAATGAATACCGGCACCTGCTGGATGTCTTTGAAGACTCTGCCGAAGCGCAGGCGCTGGCAGAGCAGGCCGATACCTGGGAGCGATACCTGTGCATCGTCGCCCTGAGAGCCCAACGCTTGGAACTGTATGCCATACACCGTGCCCGCCAGGTAGGGGGCGACGTACTGCGCGAAGTGCTGGCCGAGCTCGACGTGCGCGAGTTCAATGCCGGCAAAGCCTGACCTCTGCCAAAGAAATGCTGAAGCCTGGGCCACGCTCAGGCTAAAATGCGCGGTTTGGCTAACCGCCCCTCCATGCGCACTTAGGTGCGTGGCACGCAGGTGACCCGTGATCGAGTTTGAAAACGTCCACAAGACCTACCGGGTAGCAGGCAAGGAAATCCCCGCCCTGCACCCCACCCGGTTAGTGATACCCGCAGGCCAGGTGTTTGGCCTCATCGGCCATTCCGGAGCCGGCAAAAGTACCCTGTTGCGCTTGATCAACCGGCTTGAGCAGCCCAGTGGCGGCACCATTCATGTAGATGGCGAAGACGTCACTGCATTTGGCCCCGACCGCCTGCGCCGGCTGCGTCAGCAGATCGGCATGATCTTCCAACACTTCAACTTGCTGGCTTCCAAGACTGTCGCCGACAACGTTGCCATGCCCTTGCGTCTGGCGGGCGAGTTGCCGGCTCGGCAGATCGACAGCCGCGTGGCCGAGCTACTCGCCCGGGTAGGCTTGAGCGAACATGCACGCAAGTACCCCGCCCAGCTGTCCGGCGGGCAAAAGCAACGGGTAGGCATTGCTCGAGCCTTGGCTACCCAGCCCAAGATCCTCCTATGCGACGAAGCCACCAGCGCCCTGGACCCACAAACCACCGCGTCGGTGTTGAGGCTGCTGGCAGAGATCAACCGAGAGCTCAACCTCACCATCGTGCTTATTACCCATGAGATGGACGTCATCCGGCGGGTGTGCGATCAGGTCGCGGTGATGGATGCCGGCCGGATTGTAGAGCAAGGGCCTGTGGCTCAAGTGTTCCTGCACCCCTCCCATCCCACGACCAAGCGGTTCGTACAAGAGGATGAGCATGGGGACGAAGGCGAGCAGCACGACGACTTTGCCCATGTCCCTGGGCGTATCGTGCGCCTGACGTTCCAGGGCGAAGCAACCTATGCGCCGCTGCTGGGTACCGTGGCACGCGAAACCGGAGTGGACTACAGCATCCTGGCAGGCCGCATCGACCGCATCAAAGAAGCGCCCTATGGCCAACTTACGCTTGCCATCACCGGCGGTGACATGGACGCGGCTTTTGCGCGCTTCACCGCGGCTGACGTTCATATGGAGGTATTACGCTAATGGAGTTCTTCGCCTCGATCGACTGGGCCGAAATCTGGCTGGCGACCCTGGACACCCTATTGATGCTGGGTGGCTCGCTGCTGTTTACCGTACTGCTGGGGCTTCCGCTGGGTGTACTGCTGTTTTTGTGCGGGCCACGGCAGTTGTTCGAGCAGCGCAGGCTGTATGCGTTGCTCTCTTTCCTGGTAAACGTGCTGCGTTCATTGCCGTTCATTATCCTGCTGATCGTCATGATCCCGCTGACGGTACTGCTCACTGGTACCTCGCTCGGCATCGCCGGGGCCATTCCTCCGCTGGTGGTCGGCGCTACGCCGTTCTTCGCACGGCTGGTCGAAACCGCACTGCGTGAGGTGGATCGCGGCATCATCGAAGCCACTCAGGCCATGGGTGCCACCACGCGGCAGATTATTCTGAATGCGCTGTTGCCCGAGGCGCGGCCAGGCATTTTTGCCGCAATTACCGTCACTGCGATTACCCTGGTGTCCTATACCGCCATGGCAGGGCTGGTCGGTGCCGGGGGCTTGGGTGACCTGGCGATTCGCTTTGGCTACCAACGCTTCCAGACCAACGTCATGGTCGTTACGGTGATCCTCTTGCTGGTGCTGGTTCAACTGCTACAAAGCATCGGCGACCGCCTTGTCATTCATTTTTCCCGCAAATAAGCCGTCAGCGCAGTGAAGCGCGACGGCCACAGGAGCCTTTCATGAAACAGTTGTTGGTGGCCTTTGCCGCCGTGTTCGCCCTCAACGCCCAGGCCAATGAAACCCTTACCGTAGCGGCCACCGCCGTACCGCACGCGGAGATCCTTGAGTTCGTGAAACCCGCGCTTGCACAAGAAGGCGTTGATCTACAGGTCAAGGTATTCACTGATTACGTGCAGCCCAACGTGCAGGTTGCCGAAGGGCGCCTCGACGCTAACTTCTTCCAGCACCAGCCTTACCTGAATGAGTTCAATGCCGGCAAAGGCACCAACCTGGTAGCAGTCACAGGAGTGCACCTGGAGCCATTGGGCGCCTACTCAAACAAATACAAGACGCTCGATGAGTTGCCCGGCGGCGCCAACGTGGTCATCCCCAACGATGCCACCAACGGCGGCCGTGCCCTGCTGTTGCTGCAAGCGGCCGGTTTGATCACGTTAAAAGACCCAAAGGACATTGGTGCTGCCGTCAAGGACATCGTCGAGAACCCCAAGGACTTGAAGATTCACGCGCTGGAAGCCGCCACCTTGCCCCGCGTGCTGACTCAGGTCGACCTCGCCCTGATCAATACAAACTACGCGCTGGAAGCCAAACTGGACCCGGCGCACGATGCCTTGGTGATCGAAGGCAACGACTCGCCCTACGTGAACATTCTGGTAGCCCGCCCTGACAACAAGGATGCGCCTGCCGTGCAGAAGCTCGCAGCGGCCCTGCACAGCCCCGAGCTCAAAGCGTTCATTATGGAAAAGTACAAGGGTGCCGTCGTTCCCGCCTTTTAAGCGCGGTTAGTCTCGCTCCAGCACTGACGGCAGCCGATTCAGTACCCGCGTGGTATCGAATGGCGCGCGGATAAACCCTCGCAGCTGCCCGTCAGGGCCCACCAGCGCCAGGTTGCCGCTGTGTTGCACCGTGTAATTGGGCTGGCGTGTATCAGGCGGCAAATAGGGCACGCTGATCGCAGTGGACAGCTGCGACAGCACCGTTTCCGGTGCCGTCAAGCCAATGAACGCATCGCTGAAGTAGCTCAGGTAGTTTTTCAACTGCGCTGGCGTATCCCGCTGAGGGTCTACGCTGACGAAGTACACTTGTAGGCGATCGGCTGCGGCTTTGGGCAATTGACGTTGCACTTCACGTAACTGGGCCAAGGTAGTGGGGCAGATGTCTGGGCAGAAGGTATAGCCAAAAAACAGAAGGCCCCAGCGGCCTTTGATACCGTCCAAGGCTACAGGCTGCCCGTCCTGATTGGTCATGGTCAGGGCCGGCAAGGGGCGGCCCTTTTGTAACAACACGATCCCAGCCTCCAACAGTGCCGTATCGCTGTCCAGGCGTTTGTCGCTAACGACTTTTTCGATCATCCAACCGGCGCCCAGGGCAACGATCACCAACAAGGCAGCAGCAGCGGTTTGGGCGCGGGTCATGGCGAACCACTCAAGCAAAGGGCTTCACAAAGTAAAAGGAGCCGCCGCGCGGTGCAAGTCATCGGCTCGGTAAAAGGCCGCTACACAACCAGGCGTAATGGCCATCTGACATAACTGCTCGCGATAAGCCTGTTCCCCTTATGAGGTTTTCATCTGATTCCTGATTCAGGGGCGGCTATCGTAGGGGCTTTGCTTCACTGTATACCGGAGTACACATGAATACCGCCGCACTGCGCGAGCTGATTGAACGCGCCAATACCCATGAGAAGCAGACACAGCAGTTAGCGGCAGCCCTGGCTGGGCGCTTTGCGGGGCTGCACCGCTCTATCACGTTGGAAGGGGGCGAAGCCGACGCTCAAGAGAGCCTGCAGCGCTTTGTGGATGCTTATATCAATCAGGTGCCTGATGTCATTGAAGCGGCCGCTGAGGTGGCTATCGAGGCGGGCATCGCCGCACAGATCCAGCCAGTGCTGAATATAGCGTTGGAATATTTCATTCAGCCACCCAAGATCATGGACGGCCACGAAGGGCTCGACAGCTTGTTGGACGAAGCGTACCTGGCTCACCGCCTGGTGGAGGAAGTGAACGACGTGTACATCCGTCACTTCGCTCAACCCTTGATTCCACAAGATACAACCGTGGCCAACCTCATTGCACACAGCCTGATTGGCGAGCCCTTCGCCAATCAGCTAGACGAAGTGGTCCATCACTCTATTGACCAGTTGCTGAACGAAGAAGCCTTCGAGCAGGAACGGGTGCAGGCTTACAAGGATCGCCTCACCAGCCCCGAGACGGGGGCGCTATGGAAGCGCTGGCCCTGTATGTCTCGGCAGCTGGGTATTGGCCTCAGCCTTGCCTGAACCCAAGCCCTAGGCGCCCGCACCAAGGCCGCTGCTGGTACGTAGACGGCCCTCGGTACGCCGCTTCAGGCCGCGGCTTTCGATCACCAGTCGCGACCCGCTGGCCTGGTTAGCTCGCCCCCAATCTTCCAGCAACTCTAGGCAGGCATGATCAATGTAGTTCAGCCCATTGAGCGGCACGTGAACCTCGGTGCCTGGCTCGATGCGCTCTAGCGCCTTGGTCAGCGCTGGCACCTTGAGGAAGGTTGCCGAGCCTGTCAAACGCAGCTCTACTTGCTTCTCGCCAGTGGGTACCAGCGAGATTTTCAACCGCGCAGCCTTGAACGCCAGCTTTATCAACGTGAGCGCAAAGCCCAGCAGCACACCTGTCAGCAAGTCCGTGAACACGATCGTCAGTGCCGTGGCGGCATAGGTGAACATGGGCATGCGACCATACCGGCCCAGGCCACGGAACGCTTTGAAGTCCACCAGCTTGATACCTGTGTACACCAACACACCAGCCAGGCTTGCTACTGGAATACGTTGCAGGATGCTAGAGAGCAACACCACGAAGGCCAGCAGCCACACACCGTGGAAGATCGCAGAGAGCCGCGTTTGGGCACCCGCCTGTACGTTAGCCGAGCTGCGCACGATTACACCGGTCATGGGCAGCGCGCCCAGCAATCCACACAGCATATTGCCGATACCTTGGGCTGACAGCTCGCGGTCGAAATCCGAACGCACACCGCTGTGCATACGGTCTACTGCAGCCGCAGATAACAAGGTTTCAGCGCTGGCGATAAATGCCAAGGCAACCGCCGCAATGAGCAGCGTCGGGTCGGCAAGTGCCATGAGGTCGGCTGGTTTGAGCAGATCAATGGCTTCAGTGAGGTTTGCAGGCACCTGCACGCGCTTGACTTGCATGGGCACCAGCAGGCTGATGACCGTGGCGGTGGCTACACCGAGCAACGCCCCAGGAATAAACCGCAACTTGGCGGGCCGGAGCTTCTCCCAACTCCACATGATGCCAATCGTGAGCAACCCCAGCAGCCCGGCCTGCCAACCGAGCCCACCGCCAAGGGAGGGGAGTGCTTCACCTACCGCACCTGGGAATTTCAATAAATTACTGACACCCGAAGGCTGAGGGGCCTGGTCGAGCATCACGTGTATCTGTGAAAGCACAATCAGGATACCGATACCTGCCAGCATCCCGTAGACCACGGCTGGCGCAGTAACGCGAAACCAGCAGCCCAGGCGAAAACGCCCGGCCATGAATTGCAGGATGCCCGCCAGTAATAGAATCGGGCCGAGCATGGCTAAGCCGTGTTGGCGCACCAACTCGAATACCAGTACGGCCAAGCCGGCGGCCGGGCCACTGACCTGAAGGGGTGAACCTGCCAGAAAACCTACTACCAAGCCGCCAATGATGCCCGTGACCAAGCCTTTGGCAGGGGGCACGCCGGAAGCGATGGCGATGCCCATGCACAACGGCAACGCGACCAGAAATACAACGACCGAAGCCATCAACTCACGCGGTAATACCGCTTTGATTTGCGAAATGTTCAAGCCGCTTCCTCCTGAATTCACGTCAGGCCACGACCGCACCGTTGCAACTGACAGGCGTGCACCTGTTTCCGAGGCAGCCGTTAGCTGCGTGCTCGGTGCAAGTACGCGTATGTCCGTTTAATGATTGTTTTTATTAAAAACGGAAGCAGCCCCGACTACGCGAGGGCATAGCCAGGCGTGGCCTGGTAAGGTTTAACCGTTGGCCGTTTAGAAACGGCCCTTCGGTGTAGCGCTCGGGGTAGGCTGCGGCCCATCCAAGGGCAGAAAACAATCGCGTTCGGCGTCGTACGCTTTTATTTCACTGGTTTCAATGTTGTAGACCCAACCATGAATGCAGAGTTGGCCACTGGCCAAGCGTGCCGCCACTGAGGGGTGGGTACGCAAATGCTGCAGCTGTGCGATCACGTTCTCTTCCGTGAGCACTGCCATGGTCTCGCCTTCAGTGGAGCAGTTGCAGTTCTCATGCACTACGGTTTTTGCCACTTCGGCGTGACGTAGCCATGCCTTGACGGTAGGCATGTTGTCTAGAGTATCCGGGTTAAGCACAGCGCGCATGGCCCCGCAATCAGAGTGGCCACAGATAATGACGTGCTGCACACCTAGCGCCATGACCGCGTATTCCAACGCAGTAGACACGCCACCGTTCATCTGGCCATACGGCGGTACCACGTTCCCGACGTTGCGGGTTACGAACAGATCGCCTGGTGAACTGTGGGTGATGAGTTCGGGCACGATGCGCGAATCGGCACAGGTGATGAACATTGCCCGCGGGCGCTGAGCAGTCGCCAGCTTCTTGAACAGCTCCTTTTGCTCAGGGAATATCTCGCGGTGAAAATGACGGAAGCCGTCGACGATGTACTTAAGCGACTCGTCCGTGCTACCGGGTTCTGGAGGGGTGGCCAGCAGGGTTGGATCCGGTGAATTCATGTTGCATCCTCTTGAAAGTAGGAAAGTCCCACATGGTCAGGAGAAAAATCCTACACCTAAAGTACTAAACCAAGTGTTAGGAAACTGTGACCGAATAAGACAATTCTTAAATTAGAGGGCTTCGCTTAATTGGAGCTGAACTAGCCAGGGCCTTGGATAGACAGTTAGCGGCTAACTGCTAGTATTCTATACGATAGTGGCAGAGTGACTTTCTGGATCATATTTCAGACGCAGTGGTTATTGTGTTTGCCTGGCTTAGAGCAATGCCAATTGCCGACCTGGCGGGCAGAACCGAGTGCAGTCCAAGTGGCTGCGCACTCGCCCTTCGAGCCCGGCACGCTTGAGGGCCACTGCAAAGCGCCGAGCAATCAGGTCAGCGAATACACCTTCACCTTTCATGCGTTTTCCAAAGGTAGGGTCATAGTGTTTACCTCCATGGCTTTGGCTTATCAGGCTCAATACGTGAGCCGCGCGTTGTGGATAATAGACATGCAGCCATTCCTCAAATAAGGGCGCCACCTCTAGCGGTAAGCGCAATAGCACATAGTGTGCGCTACTGGCACCAGCATCGCTGGCGGCCTGGATCATCGCTTCCAGTTCGTGATCGTTGACCATAGGGATGACCGGCGCACAGATCACGCCGACCGGCACCCCAGCCTCGGCCAATACACGAATGGCCCGCAGGCGCGCCGCAGGTGCGGCCGCCCTAGGCTCCAGGGTGCGCTTGAGTTCGTTATCGAGCGTGGTCAGGCTGATCATCACACGCACCAGGCCCTCGCTGGCCAGCGCCTGTAGCAGGTCCAGGTCACGCAGCACCATGGCACCTTTGGTAGTGATGGTCACAGGGTGCCGGTAGCGCAGTAGCACTTCCAGTAACTGCCGGGTAATCCGGTAGTGCTGCTCGATCGGCTGATAAGGGTCTGTGTTGGCGCCCAAGGCAATGGGTGCGCACTGGTAGGTGGGTTTGTCGAGCGTTTCGGCCAGGCGCTGCGCGGCATTGGTCTTGGCGATCAGCCTGGTTTCGAAATCCAGCCCAGGGGACATATCCCAATACGCATGGGTAGGCCGGGCGAAACAATAAATACAGCCGTGCTCACAGCCCCGATAAGGGTTGATAGAACGGTCGAAGGGAATATCGGGCGAGGTATTGCGTGCGATGATGCTTTTAGCGGCTTCGATTCGTACTTCAGTGTGAACGCTGGCCGCGACCTCTTGATACCAGCCGTCATCCTCGGCCACACAATGGCGCCCATGGAAGCGGTTATCCGGGTTGCTGGCCGTTCCGCGGCCGCGCTCAGGCATTTTAGGTGACATCGGCAGGGCCTCAGTACTGGTTATGCAAACAGTATAAGGCCCTTGTAGCGTATTACCAGCAGCAGTCGGGCTAGCGCACCAGGCAAGGCCGCTTGTTATCGAATTGCCAACCAGGAATCAGGAACTGCATGGCCACGGCATCATCACGTGCACCCAGCCCCATGCCTTTATAAAGCTCGTGGGCGCGGGCCACGGCGTCCATGTCGATGTCTACCCCAAGCCCAGGCTTTTTGGGCACCTGTATATGCCCATCGATGATCTGCAGGGGCTCGCGTGTCAGCCGTTGCCCGTCCTGCCAGATCCAGTGGGTGTCGATGGCGGTGATGTCTCCTGGCGCTGCGGCAGCCACCTGGGTAAACATCGCCAGCGAGATATCGAAATGGTTGTTGGAGTGCGACCCCCAGGTCAGGCCCCAGTCATTACACATCTGGGCGACTCGAACGGAGCCCTGCATCGTCCAGAAGTGCGGGTCTGCCAGCGGAATATCCACTGCTTGAGAGGTAATGGCGTGGCCCATCTGGCGCCAATCGGTAGCAATCATATTGGTCGCGGTAGGCAAGCCGGTAGCGCGGCGGAATTCGGCCATCACCTCGCGGCCGGAATAACCGTCTTCGGCACCGCACGGGTCCTCGGCGTATGCCAACACCTGGTGTTGATCGCGGCACAGACGAATCGCGTCTTTGAGGGACCATGCACCGTTCGGGTCCAAGGTGATCCGGGCGCCGGGAAAGCGTTCGGCCAAGGCGGTAACCGCTTCGATTTCTTCCTCGCCCCGCAACACACCGCCTTTGAGCTTAAAGTCGTTGAAACCGTAGCTGGCCTGCGCAGCTTCGGCCAGGCGCACCACGGCCTCAGGGGTTAACGCCTGCTCATTGCGCAAACGGCTCCAGGCATCGCCGTCGGCTTCGTTACGGTAGTTCAGGCGGGTTTGCTTAGCGTCGCCAATATAAAAGAGGTACCCCAGCATCTTCACCGAATCGCGTTGCTGACCCTCGCCTAACAGCGCAGCCACAGGCACTTCGAGAAACTGCCCCAGCAGGTCCAACAAGGCTGATTCCACGGCCGTGACCGCATGGATGGTAATGCGCAGGTCAAAGGTCTGTAGCCCGCGCCCCGCGCTGTCTCGGGCAGCGAAGGTTTCGCGCATGCGATTAAGTACCTGCTGGTACTGGCCAAGAGGCTGGCCTACGACAAGGCTGCGGGCATCTTCCAATGTTTCTCTAATCCGCTCGCCGCCGGGCACTTCCCCAACGCCGATGTGCCCAGCGCTGTCTTTGAGAATCACGATATTGCGCGTGAAGAAGGGGCCATGCGCGCCGCTGAGATTAAGCAGCATGCTGTCATGGCCAGCCACGGGGATCACCTGCAATTCAGTAACGACGGGGGCCTGACCGCCCGCGTAAGCAGCATCGTTCATACGGTTTCCTTATGAGGGTGGGCGAGGCTCAATGAGGCTTGCCCAGTACGGTATCGGCGCCCTGGCTGCGCGCAGGGACAGGGGCAGCGGGGCGAAGCTTGGCAAAAAACACCAGAATGGCCGCAAGGATTGACGTACCTGCCAGGCCGTAGAGCCCACCGACGATAGAGCCGGTTTGCTGCTCCAAAAAGCCGAAGGTCGCTGGTGCGAAAAAGCCACCCAGGTTGCCCAGCGAGTTGATCAGCGCAATCACCGCCGCAGCGATACGTGCATCCAGGTATGCCTGGGGGATAGGCCAGAACAATGCCGAGGCCGATTTGAAACCAATTGCCGCGAAGCACACGGCTACAAACGCGAAGATGGGCCCGCCGGTGGTGGACAAAAACATGCCCAATGCTGCAATCAGCAGCGCGCAGGCTACCCAGGCTTGCTGGAATTTCCACTTGCCCGAGGCTGCGGCAAAGGCATACATGGCAATGATGGAGATCAGCCAGGGGATTGAGTTGAACAAGCCCACCTGGAAATCAGTGAGGTCGCCCATTTTCTTGATGATGCTGGGCAGCCAGAAGGTAGCGGCGTAGATGGTCAACTGGATGCAAAAGTAGAGCAGACAGAAGAGCAGTATCTGACCGTCCTTGAGCAACTGGCCCAGGCTGGGCTTCACGGTGGTAAGCGCCTCGCGTTCACGCTGCTCCTGATCAATCGCACCGACCAAGGCATCCTGCTCTTCGCGGCTGAGCCATTTGGCGTCATGAGGGCGCGAATCCAGCCAGAACCACACCACGAAGCACAAGCATACCGAGGCAAGCCCTTCGATCAGGAACATCCACTGCCAACCGTGCATGTTCAGCCCTTCGATGCCGAGCAAGGCACCAGACAGCGGCCCTGAAATTAGCGAGGCAATGGCAGAGCCGCTGAGGAAGATGGCAATGGCCTTACCGCGCTCCACGCCTGGCAACCAACGAGTGAAGTAGTAGATCACGCCTGGAAAGAACCCGGCCTCGGCAATCCCTAGCAAAAAGCGCAGCACGTAGAAATGGGTTTCGTTTTGGATGAACGCCATGAGGGTAGCGACGATGCCCCACGTGAACATAATGCGCGTCAGCCACAGGCGGGCACCTACCCGTTGCAGCAGCATGTTGGACGGCACTTCGAACAGCGCATAGCCAATAAAGAACAGACCAGCGCCCAGGCCATAGGCAGCAGCGCCTATCCCCAGGTCGTGTTCCAAGTGAGTGCGGACAAAGCCAATGTTCACCCGGTCAATGTAATTGACGATGAACATGATGACGAACAGCGGCAATACCCGCTGCTTTACCTTGGCCACGGTACGGGCCAACACAGCGCTACTGCCACCCGTCGAGGCGGCCAGGCTTGGGTTACTCACAATCAACACTCCCACTGTTATTTTTATGCGGGGTAGCGGCGCTTAGCGCCAAGAGCGGTCTTGTCTTACAAGTACTTGCTGACAGACATCATACAACTGAGATTTTTTACCTGCAATGTTCCTCCCTGTAATATTGGGAAAAACCAATAAAATAGGCTTTCTTCCAAAGTAAAGCGCGCCGTTGTCATACAACAAGGCGTAGGGGAGGGGGAGTGGTAAGATGCGCGCTCTTACCTTGGAATAGACAGCATGCCCGTGGAAATCGACCGCCCAGCGCGTCGGCGTGCGCCCAACCTGGCGCATGATCTGGTGAACAACCTGACGCAGTGCATCCTGCGAGGCGATTTCGCAGAAGGGCAAAAACTGCCCTCGGAGACCGCTATCGTCGAAATGCATGGCGTGAGCCGTACCGTGGTGCGTGAGGCACTGTCCAAACTGCAGGCGGCAGGGCTGGTAGAAACACGTCACGGCGTGGGGACCTTCGTGCTTGAACGGCCCGCGCGTACAGGTTTGCGGCTGAACGTCGAAACGCTGACTAACGTGCGAAGCGTTCTGGAGCTACGCATGGGGCTTGAAACCCAGGCAGCAGCCTTGGCGGCCAAGCGACGCACGGAGGCTCAATTGAGCCAACTGCGGGAGGCGCTGGATGATTATGGGCGGCTATTGGCGAACAACGACAGCTGCGTGGAAGCCGACCGGCGGTTCCATATACTCATCGCCCAAGCGACAGGCAATAATTGTTTTCCCGAGATGTTGCTGCACTTGGGTGCTGCGCTGATACCTCGCACCCAGCTCAACAGCCAGGAGCGTGGGCAGGAGGATTTCAGTCAATTGGGTAAATTCGCCCAGGCAGAACACGAGGCGATTTACCACGCCATCCGCCGTCAGGATGCCGATGCAGCGCGTGCTGCCATGCTGCTGCATTTGAGCAACAGCATGGAGCGGTTTCACGCTGCCTGATCCCTCAGGGCTTTTTGAGCTTTGGGTTGGGGAAGAACTGCACCGTTTGAACGTTAGGCTTCGCAACCTTTGGCTGGGCATGATTTACCCGCGTACCCAACTCCTTGGGAATGGACTGGCCTTGAGCGTTCAAGGTATCGGAATACCCGCACGCGACGCACTCGCGGTGAGGCACGTCGTCCTCGCTCCACATCATTAACTTGTCCATCTCACTGCATGCCGGGCAAACCGCCCCGGCGATGAAGCGTTTCTGGGTTTTGCTCACTGCAGCCTCCATCTCACGCGGCCTCGCCTTCCACCAGCCCGCTGTGGCGCAACAGGGCATCAATGGAAGGCTCACGCCCACGGAAGTCCACGAATAACACTAACGGCGCCAGCGACCCACCACGGGCCAGGATCGCATCGCGGAATGCACGGCCTGTCTCGGGGTTGAGTACGCCTTCTTCTTCAAACCGAGAGAACGCGTCAGCAGACAGCACTTCGGCCCACTTGTAGCTGTAGTACCCCGCCGCGTAGCCGCCCGCAAAAATGTGCGCGAAGCTATTAGGGAAGCGGTTGTACGCCGGCGGCCGCATCACTGAAACCTGATCGCGGATCTGCTCCAGTACCTCTAATGCCGAACGCCCGTCACCATGGGTCGCGTGAAGCTCGAAGTCGAACAGGGAGAACTCCAGCTGGCGCACCATCATCAGCCCGGACTGGAAGTTCTTGGCGGCGAGCATTTTTTCCAGCAAGTCCTGAGGCAGCGGCTCGCCCGTTTGGTAATGCCCAGACATCAGCGCCAGGCCTTCAGGCTCCCAGCACCAGTTTTCCATGAACTGGCTTGGCAACTCCACGGCATCCCAGGCCACGCCATTGATCCCAGACACGCCAGCATGCTCGATACGCGTCAGCAGGTGGTGAAGGCCGTGCCCGAACTCATGGAACAGCGTGGTGACTTCATCGTGGGTCAACAACGCGGGCTTGCCGGTGGCAGCAGGGGTGAAGTTACACACCAGGTTCGCCACTGGGCTTTGCAGCACACCGCTTGCAGTACGCCGACGGTCCTTGGCGCCGTCCATCCACGCACCACCGCGCTTGTTCGCCCGGGCGTACAGGTCGAAGAAGAACCGCCCTACGTGCTGGCCGTTTTCTTTGATTTCAAACAGACGCACATCCGGGTGCCAGGTGTCGAAGCCTGTGACTTCGGCGATTTCAATACCGTACAAGCGCTGAACAATGGCAAACAGCCCACTCAGCACTTTGTCGATGGGGAAATAGGCCCTGAGGGTTTCCTGGGACACGCTGTAGCGTTGCTCGCGCAGCTTTTCGCCATAGTAACCACTGTCCCAGCTTTGCAAATCCGGGCAGCCCTGCTCAGCGGCATACGCCTTCAACTGCTCAAGGTCTTTTTGGGCATAGGGCTTGCTACGCTGGGCCAGGTCACGCAAAAACCCAAGTACTTGGTCACTTGACTCCGCCATTTTAGTGGCCAGGCTCAGCTCGGCGAAATTGGCAAAGCCTAACAAGTGCGCAAGCTCTTGGCGCAACTCAAGGATTTCCTCCATGATCGGGCCATTATCGTTCTGCCCGGCGTTGGGCCCTTGATCCGACGCACGCGTGCAATAGGCCTGATACACCTCTTCACGCAGGGCCCGGTCCTCGGCATAGGTCATCACAGCGTAGTAGCTTGGAAACTCCAGCGTAATCAGCCAGCCGTCCAGGCCCTTGGCCTTGGCCGCGGCAGCCATCTGCTCACGCGCCGACTCCGTAAGCCCGGCCAGCGCCGCTTCGTCCGTCACCGGCTTGGTCCACGCTTGAGTGGCGTCCAGCAATTGGTTGGAGAACGTACTGCCGAGTTCAGACAGTTTGCTCTGCACTTCGGCGTAGCGCTTTTGTTGCTCAGGCGGAAGGTCTATGCCCGACAAGCAAAAGTCTCGGAGCGAGTGCTCGATGATGGTTTTTTGCGCCACATCGAACTGGTTGCTGGCCGGGCTGCTGGCCAATGCCTGGAAGGCCTCGAACAGGCGGCGGTTTTGCCCCAGCTCGGTCGAATACGCACTCAGGGCAGGCAGGCAGGCTTCATACGCCTGGCGCAGTTCAGGGCCATTGCAGACTGCATTAAGGTGGCTCACTGGGCTCCAGGCGGCACCGAGGCGGTCATTGAGCTCGTCCATGGCCAGTACCAGGCTTTCCCAGGTAGGCTCATCACCTTGCTGTTCAAGCAGGGCACTGACCGCTGCGCGGTTGTCCGCGAGAATACGCTCGATAGCCGGCTGCACATGCTCGGGCAGAATTGCCGAAAACGGCGGCAGGTCGTAGGGCTGGAGCAGCGGATTGGTCTCGGTCACGGTCATACACCTTGGCTTGAGAAGAAACACCGGTCATCTTAAATACAAACATCGCCCCTCGCAGCACCGATGGGCACTATCGTGGGTAAAGAAGGAGACTATCGTGATTCGTACATTCGCCGGGGCCACTCCCCTTATAGGCGCACGCGCCTTTGTCGACGCCGGTGCAGTCATCATTGGTGACGTGGAAATCGGCGAGGACAGCTCCATCTGGCCTTTGACAGTGGTACGCGGCGATATGCACAAGATCCGTATCGGGAACAGGACCAGTGTGCAAGACGGTAGCGTCCTGCACATCACCCATGCCGGGCCCTACAACGAAGGAGGCTTTCCCCTGCTGATCGGCGACGACGTCACCATCGGCCATAAGGTAATGCTCCACGGTTGCACCCTTGGCAGCCGGATTCTGGTTGGCATGGGCAGTACCGTGATGGACGGTGCGGTGGTAGAGGACGAGGTGATTATTGGTGCTGGCAGCCTCGTATCCCCAGGCAAGACCTTGCAGAGCGGGTTCCTGTACATGGGCAGCCCGGCCCGGCAAGTCCGCCCGCTGACAGAAAAAGAGCGTGGTTTCTTCAGCTACACTGCCAGCAACTACGTCAAACTCAAAGACCGCTACTTGGCCGAGGGTTTCGATCGCTCTCCCCTGTGAGCATTGCCATGCGGTATGAAAACATCCTGTTCGACCTGGACGGCACCCTCACCGACCCGCGTGAAGGCATCACCCGCTCGATTCAGTATGCCTTGGCTCAAATAGGTATCCAGGAGCCCGAACTCAGCGGGCTTGAGCATTTTATCGGCCCGCCGCTGCTGGAGGCACTGATGCAGTGCTACGGGTTCGACAAAGCCAAGGCGTGGGAGGTGTTGGGTCATCATCGAGCGCGCCTGACCCGCACAGGCCTTTATGAAAACCTGCTCTACGAGGGCGTGATCCCACTGCTTGATACCCTTCGCAATCAAGATCGAGCGCTGTTTATCGCCACGTCCAAGCCTTCAGTGTTTGCGCAGGAGGTCGCCCGTCATTTTGGGTTTGATCGTCACTTCAACCTGATCTACGGCAGCGAACTGGATGGAACGCGTAGCAACAAGGTGGAGCTTATTGCCCACTTACTGGAAACCGAGCAGCTTGCGCCTGATACCACGCTAATGATCGGCGACCGCGAGCATGACCTCATTGGCGCTCACTGCAACGGGTTGGCAGCTGCGGCTGTAGGGTATGGCTTCGGTAGCTTCGAAGAACTTAACGCGCAGGCTCCGGCGTTTTACTTCCAGACGGTAACGCAGCTACACCAGGCTTTTATCGACCAGCGCCTGTAGCGCGCGCTGCCGCGCTGCGGGAGGCAAGCCCCCAAGCGCACGCACCGCGTCGTAAAACCGTGACCAATTCCCGCCTTGCTGGTGGAACAACGCGGCAAACGCTGGCACCCATTGATCGTAGAGCCCAAACGGCAACAGCTTGGCGTTATTGATCGGGCCGTCGACCCATGCGTCATAGGGCCCCTTTCCGTTCCACTGGGTAGCCCGCACGTGATAATAATCCTGGCGCAGGCGTTCAATTTCAGCCGCTTTGGCGGCCTGCATGGCAGCAGGCGCAAGGGGTTGGGTGTAAAGGGCTTCAAGGCGCTGACGCAGCCCAAGTACCAGTTCGATAAACGCCTTGCGGCGATCATTCTGGCTGTCCGGGTCGGGGGGCAGCCCGCGGGCTGCTCGCCACTGACGCGTACCCTCTTGCTCGACGAAGGTCGCGAACGACTCATTGAAGGAGGTATCGCCTGCGACGTAGACCTGCTGATGGGCAAGCTCATGGAAGATCAAGGTGGCCAAACGCTCGCTACCCCAGCCCACCATTGAGTTGAGGATCGGATCAGCGAACCACCCCAGGGTGGAATAAGCTTCCACGCCACCCACATAAACATCCATGCCTTGCTGCTGTAACAGGGCGGCAGCGCCCCGTGCACGACCTTGTTGGTAGTAGCCTCGATACGCCACGCACCCCGCGATAGGGAAGCAGTGCTCAAGCGGTACCAGAGAAAATTCAGGCGTGGCAAACAGGTTCCACACCACGAACCGACGGTGGATATCTGCGTACACACGGTAACTTTGATTATCCGGCAGGCCCAGGCGCTGGGTAGCGAATGCCCTGGCCTTTTGAGCCTCTGCAAGGCGTTCACGAAGCACCGGATCACGGTGACTGTCGGCGATCACATCACCTACTGGCTCTCGAGCGCGAAGTAGTGATAATTGCCCCTCTGCCAGTTGCTGATAGTAGCTAAAGGTCGTGCAACCATTGAGCAGAAATGCACCCATCAGGGGAACCAATACCCGATAAAAACGGTCGAGTGAGCCGTGGCGTGGACGCCTGACAATAATCGCGAACATGAGGCAGGCCGCTTACAAGTACCCAGGACGGGAGTAGCATGCCTGCTGGAGCCTTCCAATGCGTGAAATCTTGTTACTGGCTGCCTTGGTGAGCCTCACCGGTTGCATGGGCTTGCCAAACCCTGATCCCAACCAGGCATGGGTTGACCTACAGGTGCCACAGCCCAACGCTTTGCATGCTCAACAAGTAGATGCCCAGACCTTGGACGATCACCGTTACTTCGAAGTCCAGCCTGGCAGTCATGAGTTGACCATGCGTTACCTCTTTACAGTAGCCCCGGACAATATCGGCCCCCAGGCTACGCCCCTGAGCAGGGACTGCCAGCTCAACCTCAAGTACAGCCACTTCAATGCAGGTGAACGTTATCAGCTCGAAGCGGGCAATCTAGGCTTCACGCCTTGGGCCAAGCTCTATGACGAGCAACGGCGACTTGTAGGGCGCGCACAACCTGCCGGCTGCCAAGGTGCATAAGGCTGCGGCAAACGTATGATTTAACCTTCTGCTGGAGGTAGGCCATGTCGCGTTACACCTTGATCGCCAGCCTGTTGTTGCTCAGCGGCTGCACGAACCTGCCAATGCCCGCGCAGGACCCTGACCAGGCTTGGGTAGAGCTGTTTACGCGTACCGGCAAACTGGTAATGGCCGAGCGATTGGACAGCGTGCGGCTAAGCGACGGGCGCTATTTCCAATTGGCCCCAGGCGGTCATGACTTAATGGTGCGCTTCGACTACGAGGTAACTCAGCCGCTGCTGCCAATGGGGCAACCCATAGAGCGCATTTGCTATATCACGCTGCGGTATGAGAGCTTCCAAGCAGGGCAACGCTACCGTCTGGAGGCGCGCAACTTGGGGCTTAGCACGCTCGCCATGCTGTATGACCCCCAAGGCGTAAAGGTGGCGACAGCGCGAGACGTGAACTGCTTGTTCTAACAGGTCCCACTAGCCAACCTGTGGGTTAGAGCGGCGGGCGTCAGGTATCGTTCTTTTGATACAGGATCCGCTGAGTGCCGTTATCACAGCTGCCTACCACCATACTCGGGTCTTTCGCCTCAGCCGCCGGCACTACTTCAAGCGTATAGGCCTCTACGCCCTGTGACTGAATCTTGGCCTCGATTTCAGCTTTCAATTCGCCGCAGTCTTTGGGCGCAGCCACGGCCGAAACCGTAGCCAAGGCAAGTGCCCCGGCCACGATCGCTTGGGATACGGCCCCCCGCCCAAAGGCGTTAACCCTGCAGGGTAGCATCGAGGGTAATCTCAGCGCCCGTGAGCACTTTAGAGACAGGGCAACCTTCTTTAGCCTTATTGGCCAACTCTTGGAATTGCTCTTCAGTTGCACCCGGTACCTTGGCATTAAGGGTCAGGTGGACCTTAGTGATGGCAAAGCCGTCATCCAGTTTTTCTAGGGTGACAGCAGCCTTGGTATCGATTTGATCTGCGGTTAAATTCGCTTCGCCCAAGATCATGGACAGCGCCATAGAGAAACAACCGGCATGCGCCGCACCGATCAGCTCTTCAGGGTTAGTGCCAGGGCCGTTTTCAAAACGTGTCTTGAAACCGTAGGGAGCCCTCTTGAGTACGGCGGTTTCGGTCGAAATTTCGCCTTGGCCGTCTTTCAGACCGCCTTTCCATACCGCTGATGCTGTTTTAACTATCATGCGCTGAGTCCTCGTGAATAGTGGCTGTCTCAGGTTCAGAGGGGGGACGGCTTCGGCAAGTTCACCCCGGATTTGCGAAAGCAGGTCAAAACGTTCACTGTGTTATCAGACAAGAAAAGGCGCGGGGGTGTCTCTTTTTGGAGTATTTATGAAATCGTTATCTGACGTTAAATTTTCTGCACTGGATCTGGTACCTGTTCGCAAGGAGACCGGCCCAGCTCAAGCGCTGCGCAATTCCCTGGACCTCGCTCAGCATGCAGAGCGTTTCGGCTACAACCGGTTCTGGGTTGCTGAACACCACAACATGGACGGTATCGCCAGCTCTGCCACCTCGGTCCTTTTAGGCTACCTGGCAGGCGGCACCGAGCGTATTCGCATCGGGTCGGGCGGCGTTATGCTGCCTAACCATGCTCCGCTGGTCATTGCCGAACAGTTTGGCACGCTTGAAAGCCTCTATCCTGGCCGCATCGATCTAGGCCTGGGCCGGGCACCGGGTTCCGACCAACTGACCGCCAGGGCCCTGAGAAGGGAGCGCAGTGGCAGCGCTGATGACTTCCCGCAGGACGTCGAGGAGCTACTGGCTTACCTAGGCGATCGCACGCCGGGGCAGCGGGTGATTGCGGTGCCGGGTATCGGGACAAAGGTTCCGGTGTGGTTACTCGGGTCGAGCCTGTTTAGCGCGCAGCTCGCAGGCATGCGTGGCCTACCCTATGCATTCGCCTCGCACTTCGCGCCGCGCATGATGCATGAGGCCATTCGCGTTTACCGCGATCACTTCACGCCTTCGGCATTCCTCGACAAGCCCTATGTGATGCTGGGGATACCGTTGGTTGCGGCAGACAGCGATGACCGCGCCGACTACCTGGCGACCTCTGGCTATCAGCGAATATTGAACCTGATTCGTGGCGAGAGCCTGATGCTGCAGCCGCCCGTTGAGAGCATGCAAGGCTTGTGGCTACCGCACGAGAAGGATGCAGTAGGAAGCTTCTTGGGAATGGCGGTGGTAGGCAGCCCACAAAAGATACGCGCCAGGCTTGAGGTCTTGGTGTCGCAGACTCAAGCAGATGAGCTGATCTTTACCTGTGACCTGTATGAGCACACCGACCGTGTGAGGTCGTACGAGTTATTGGCCGAGGTAATGCGTGGCTAAGCTATCTTCCGCCGTTATCCCTAGCCCGAGATAACGGCGGCGAGGCATTAATTAACGCTTGTAGACAATCTCCTTGGTTCCACCTTCGCAGCTTCCGACCACCTTGCCATCTGCCGCACTGCCTTTGTCAACGACATCCAGGGAGTAGCCCGAGGCGCCCTTGGCCCGGATCTTCGCATCAATCTCGCCCTTGAGCTCATCGCACGATTTACCAGCGGCCAGAGCACTGCCCGCCAGGCTGAACGTCACTGCTGCCAACAAGACTTTTTTCATCGTCATGATCCTTCAATCGATTTGAATGCACGGCCAGTGCCGGCGCCTATCAGCTGTTTTCGATCTTGAAGCCGACCTTCATGGTGACTTGGAAATGTGCCACTGCGCCATCTTCAATATGACCGCGCGTTTCAGTCACTTCAAACCACTGCATGTTCTTGATGCTTTTAGAGGCTTCCGCGATGGCATTACGGATGGCGTCGTCAACGCCAATGGTCGATGAACCAACGATGTCTACTTTCTTGTACGTGTGATGATCGCTCATATACAACTCCTGGGTCATTACCACTGCCACCGGCAACAGGCTGGTGGCTCCGTTTACATCTGTGGGTAACGCACAGGCAAAAGTTCACGCAAGTCGCACTTTTACCAAGCGGCGCAGTCGGACCTTTACACCAAAACTACCCAAGCAGGAGTGAGACATGGCTAATAATTCGCTGCGCAAAGCGTCGCTGCAAAGCATGGAAGCAGAAATCGAAAGCCTGCTTCGTTCGTTGGAAGGCCTCAAGGGCGATGCCTCGGAAGAGTCGCGCAAGACCTTGAAAGTGCTCAAAGCCAACGCCGAGACTGCCCTCAAGCATTCCCGCAGCCTGTTGGCTGACGTGTATGAAGACGTGAAAGTGCGCACCCGTGAAACCAGCCTTGCTACCCGGGAATACGCTCAAGAGCACCCCATGACCACCGCTGGCATCGCAGTAGGTGCTGTAGGCCTGCTGGTGGCTTACTTGATGTGCAAGCGCTCCAACTGATCGACCTGACGCGCCAATTCAAGCTTTAACCAACTGGCCAGGCGCTCGGCCCGGCGGCCAGTACGGCGGTGCGGCACCCATAAGGCGAGGCTTGCCGGGGTTTTAGAAAAACCCCAGGGTGCCACTAGCCGACCTGCCTGCAGGTCGTCAGCTACCAGCGCATGCGGGGCTATTGCAATGCCCAGCCCCGCAGCTGCCGCTTCAAGCAAATAGTACAAATGTTCGAAGTGCTGGCTGAACTCAAGACGGCTGCTGTCTACGCCATGGGTTTGCGCCCACTCAGGCCATGCCTGGGGCCGTGAGGCTGTTTGCAGTAAGGTTTCGTTCAACACCGCACTGGGCGCCATGCCAGACAAGCGCGCGCTGTGAGGGTAATAAGGGCTAACCACCGGCCCGACGTATTCTGCCCCCAATTCATGCACCTGAATATCCGCAGGCCAAGGCGGCTCTGCGAACACCAGCAACGCATCGATGCCAGGGCTTGCAGGATCAAGGTCCCCTTCACTGGCTGACAGGTGTATGCGCAGGTCAGGCAAGTCCGTATTCAAACGGCCCAACCGTGGAATAAACCACCTGGCCAGCAGGCTGCCCGAGCAACCCAGCACGAACGGGGCGTCCTGATCGGCCAGCGCTAACTCAGCGCACACCTCTCGCAGCTTGTCGAATGCCAAGGTACTGGCCTCTCGTAGCCGCACTCCGGCTGGCGTGAGCTTCAGGCCACGCCCATCCTTGCTAAACAACGCGATCCCAAGCTCAGCCTCCAGTGCCTTCAACTGACGGCTAATGGCCCCGTGGGTGACATTCAGCTGGCGTGCCGCCTGGCTAAGGCTGCCCAAGCGTGCGGTGGCTTCGAATGCCCGAAGGGCGTTGAGCGAGGGAAGATCGCGGCTCATATCTGTGAGTTTTCCTAACAGGTTGTTGCGATCTTATCGGTTTTCAATCATGGCTGCCGCCGTTAAAGTCTTCCCATCTGATCTCTGTCTGGAAGCCTGCGATGAATGCTCATACTTTGCGCAACGGCCCCGATGCCAACGGCCTCTTTGGTGCCTTTGGCGGGCGCTACGTAGCCGAAACCCTGATGCCCTTGGTACTTGATCTGGCCCGTGAATACGAGCTTGCCAAGCAAGACCCAGAATTTCTGGAACAGTTGGCCTATTTCCAACGTGACTACATTGGCCGCCCTAACCCGTTGTACTTCGCAGAGCGGCTGACCGACTACTGCGGTGGCGCCAAGATCTACTTCAAGCGCGAAGAGCTGAACCACACCGGTGCCCATAAAGTAAACAACTGCATTGGTCAGGTATTGCTGGCCAAGCGTATGGGCAAAAAGCGCTTGATCGCGGAAACCGGCGCGGGCATGCATGGTGTGGCCACGGCAACCGTCGCTGCACGGTTCGGGTTGCCTTGTGTGATTTACATGGGCGCAACCGACATCGAGCGCCAGCAGGCCAACGTGTTCCGCATGAGGCTGCTGGGCGCGGAAATCGTGCCTGTGACCTCGGGTACCGGCACGCTGAAAGACGCGATGAACGAGGCACTTCGTGACTGGGTAACCAACATCGAAGACACCTTCTACATGATCGGCACTGTTGCTGGCCCTCACCCTTACCCGGCCATGGTCCGCGATTTCCAGTCTGTCATCGGCAAGGAAACTCGTGAGCAGATACTGGAGAAAGAACAGCGCCTGCCAGACAGCCTGGTGGCCTGCGTAGGGGGCGGCTCCAATGCCATGGGCCTGTTCCACCCGTTCCTGGATGACAGCAGCGTACGCATCATTGGTGTAGAAGCGGGCGGCCACGGCGTTACCACGCTCAAGCATGCGGCCAGCCTCAACGGTGGCGTGCCTGGTGTGCTTCACGGTAACCGCACCTATTTGCTACAAGATGGCGATGGCCAAATTACCGACGCTCACTCTATTTCCGCAGGCCTGGATTACCCCGGTATCGGCCCCGAGCACGCGTGGTTGCATGAGGTCAAGCGCGTCGAGTATGTCAGCATCACCGATGACGAAGCCCTGGCAGCGTTCCACATAACCTGCCGCACGGAAGGCATCATTCCTGCGCTGGAGACCGCCCACGCCTTGGCAGAAGCGATCCGCCTTGCTCCCACCCTGCCAAAAGATCACTTGATGGTTGTCTGCCTGTCAGGCCGTGGTGACAAGGACATGCAAACGGTCATGAACCATTTGGGCGACACGCAGGAGAATCTGGTATGAGCCGCCTCGAACAACGCTTCAACGACCTTAAAGCCGAAGGGCGCGCTGCCTTGGTCACATTCGTGACCGCAGGCGACCCTGGCTATGAGGCGTCCCTGGAGATACTAAAGGGGCTCCCGGCTGCCGGTGCCGACGTGATCGAGCTGGGCATGCCGTTCACAGACCCCATTGCAGACGGTGTTGCCATTCAATTGGCTACGATGCGGGCGCTGGAAGCGGGCCAAACCTTGGCTAAAACCCTGCAAATGGTCCGCGCCTTCCGCGAGAGTGATAACACAACGCCCCTAGTACTCATGGGTTACTACAACCCTATTCACCGTTTTGGCGTAGAAGCCTTTGTGGCCCAAGCGCGTGAGGTGGGTGTGGATGGCCTGATCATTGTCGACCTGCCACCTGAGCATGATGCCGAACTGGCCACGCCTGCTCAGGCAGCAGGCATCGATTTTATTCGTCTGGCTACCCCTACCACCGACGACAATCGGCTGCCTCGTGTACTGGAGCGTAGCTCGGGCTTTGTATACTACGTATCGGTGGCAGGTGTGACCGGCGCAGGCTCGGCCACCACCGAACAGATTACGGCCGCCATCACCCGATTGCGCAAACACACAACGCTGCCTGTCAGCGTTGGCTTTGGTATCCGTACCCCAGAGCAGGCTGCGACCATCGCTCGGTTGGCCGATGGCGTAGTCGTGGGCTCGGCGCTGGTCGACAAGATCGCAAAGGCCGCTCAAGCACAGCAGGCCGTCAATGATGTACTGGCCTTGTGTGGCGAGTTGGCAGAGGGTGTTCGCAAGGCGCGCAAGGCCTAGCGGTACATTAAACAGGCGCCCTTCCTCAGGGCGCCTGTTCGGTCATGAGCCACTCAACGAAGCGTTCGATCATGCGGCCGCGTCGTTTGCGAGGTGGTAGCAACAGGTGGTACCCCAGAGGTGAATGCACGCTGGCGACAATAGGCCTGCAGAGCAGCCCTTGCTCCAGCAGGTTATCCACCAAATGGCGCCAGCCAATAGCAACGCCCTGGCCTCCAATCGCTGCCTGGATAAGCAGGGTGTAATTGTCAAAACGCAATTGCCCAGGGGCGGGCGCTGAGGAAATGTTCAGCGCGCGGAACAGCCCGGCCCAGTCGAACCAGCGGTTGCCCTGGCCACTGCGCAGGTGAAGCAAAGGCAGATTGCGCAGCGTGGCCGCCGACAACGGCAGCGTATGCCCCTTTAATAAACCAGGGCTGCACACCGGAAAGACTTCTTCGTTGAATAACCACTGGCTTTTGGCATGGCCGGGCACGCGCCCGTCTCCGAACAGGATGGCAATATCGGTATCGCTGCGTAACATGGCGTGGGTGCGCTCGCCAGTCACGATGCTCACGTCCACGTGTGGGTTGGCTTGGTGGAATCGGTGCAAGCGCGGCATCAGCCAATACGCTGCGAATGCAAAATCGGTCGCCACTTGCAGCACTTCATGGTGGCCATGGTCTGTGGCATCCAACAAGCCGTTTTCAAAGCACTGAAGCCCCTCCGCTACCTGCTGGTAAAGACGGTTGCCTGCCTCGGTCAAGGCGATCCCCCGGTAGACCCGGTCAAATAATCGCAATTTCAGCTGTGCTTCAAGCCGTTTGATTTGCTGGCTGACGGCAGGCTGGGTCGTACCCAACTCTATGGCCGCTGCGGTGAAACTGCTGTGCCGCGCGGCCGACTCGAAAATGCGTAAAGTATCCAGGGACAGCGCCCCAAGGTGCGCAAACATAAGCTCTACTTATCCTAGGCATTAGCCGAGACGGGATTTACCAGTAGCCAGGGTGCGCTCATCCTGAATATAGGCTCACTGGCATAAGGTACAACTATGGAACGCCCGGCTTCGGCGAAGCGCAAGAATATTTTATTCATCATGGCCGATCAGATGGCTGCGCCCATGCTGCCTTTGTACAACCCTTCACCGATCCAGATGCCAAATTTGTCACGTTTGGCTGAAGGCGGTGTCGTGTTCGACTCCGCTTACTGCAACAGCCCCCTGTGCGCGCCATCGCGCTTCACCCTGATGAGTGGGCAGCTGCCCAGCCAGATTGGGGGCTATGACAACGCTGCGGACTTCCCGGCAGACATCCCTACCTACGCCCATTACCTTCGCCGCCTCGGCTACCACACCGCGCTATCAGGCAAGATGCACTTCTGCGGGCCTGACCAACTGCATGGCTTCGAAGAGCGTCTGACCAGTGACATCTATCCGGCGGATTACGGTTGGGTGGTGAACTGGGATGAACCGGCTGAGCGGCCTACTTGGTACCACAACATGGCATCGGTGCTACAGGCAGGCCCGTGCGTGCGTACCAACCAGCTCGACTTCGACGACGAAGTGGTCTTCAAGGCGCGCCAATACCTGTACGATCACGTGCGCAGAGGCGATGAACAGCCTTTTTGCCTCACCGTGTCGATGACACACCCTCACGACCCCTACACCATTCCTGCCCAGTACTGGGACCGCTACAGCGATACCGATATTCCTCTGCCGCGCCCAACGCCGCCTCAGGATGAACTGGACGCCCATTCCCAACGGCTGATGAAGGTGTACGACCTGTGGGACAAACCACTGCCCGATGACAAAGTGCGGGATGCCCGCCGGGCGTATTTCGGGGCGTGCAGCTACATCGATGACCAAATAGGCAAGCTGCTGGAAGTGCTTGAGCAGACGGGCCTGCTCCACGAAACCATCATTGTGTTCAGCGGCGATCACGGCGACATGCTGGGTGAGCGTGGCCTGTGGTACAAAATGCACTGGTTCGAGATGGCTGCGCGGGTACCGCTGTTGGTATGGTCGCCCAGCCAGTTCGAACCTGCCCGTGTGTCCGCCTCTGTGTCCACGGCAGATTTACTTCCCACCTTTGTAGAGTTGGCTGGCGGTGCGCTGATGGACGACCTGCCCATGGATGGCCGTTCGTTGGTGTCCCACTTGCAAGGGGAGGGCGGTCACGATGAGGTGTTAGGCGAGTACATGGCCGAAGGCACGGTCACCCCGATCATGATGATCCGCCGTGGCGATTATAAATTGATCTACAGTGAGCAAGACCCCTGCCTGTTCTATGACGTGCGTAATGACCCGCATGAACAGGAAAACCTTGCTGACTCGCCAGACCATGCACAGGTGTTTAACGAGTTCATGGCACAAGCCCGCGCCAAATGGGACATGCCAGCGATCCATGACCAAGTATTGGCCAGCCAGCGACGTCGCCGCTTCGTAGGGCTGGCGCTGTCACTGGGCAAGCTGAAGAGCTGGGACCACCAGCCTCTGGTAGACGCCAGTCAGCAGTACATGCGCAACCATATCGACCTGGACGACCTGGAGCGCAAAGCACGTTTTCCGCAACCCTGCCAATTAAACCAAAACGAAGGGGGAAGACCATGAAGAAACTATCTACCGCAGTGCTACTGGCCAGCTTAGGGTCTGTGAGCCTGGCGGCTCATGCTGCAGACAGCTGCAGTACCGTGAAGATGGCCGACCCCGGCTGGAGCGACATCGCCGCCACTAACGCTTTGGCGGGCGTGGTGCTGAAGGGCTTGGGTTACGAGACCAAAGTGGATTCGCTTGCAGTACCCATCGCTTACGGTGGGTTGCGCGACGGTCAGATCGACGTCTTTCTAGGCAACTGGATGCCTGCCCAACAGGGGTTCCATGATCAGTTCGTGGCCACCAACAAGGTCACGCAGCTGACTGAAAACCTTAAAGGCACTGAGTTCACCCTGGCAGTGCCGGACTACGTGTACGAAGCGGGCGTACATGATTTCAAAGACCTGAATAAATTTGCCGACAAGTTCGATCAAAAAATCTACGGTATCGCGGCTGGAGCACCTGCCAACCAATCCATCCAGGACATTATCAAGAAGAACGATTTTGACCTGGGCAAATGGAAGCTGGTCGAATCCAGCGAGCAGGGGATGCTGTCCCAGGTAGACCGCGCAGTGAAGGCCAAGAAGTTCATCGCCTTCCTGGGCTGGACCCCTCACCCCATGAACGTGAAACTCAAAATGAAGTACCTGACCGGGGGTGAAGCGTACTTCGGCAAGACAGGTAGCGTGTATACCCTGACCCGCAATGGCTACGCTGAAGCGTGCCCAGAGGCGGCCAAGCTGTTCAGCCAGATGACGTTTAGCCAAGACATGGAAAACAGCATCATGGCAACGGTAGTAGACAAGAAAATCAGTAACCCAGAGGCTGCCAAGGCTTGGCTCAAGGCCAATCCCAAGGTGCTGGAAACATGGCTCGAAGGCGTAAAAACCCTCGATGGCAAGGAAGGGCTGCCGGCGGTTAAATCGGCGCTCTGAATTACCCTTCCTTGCGCATCAGGGCTAACGCAGGGTGGCTTGGCGCAGGGCATTCAACACGGGTGAGGTGTCTACCTCGACGCCTCGCCAGTGTTGGAAGGCAACAGCGGCCTGTTCAACCAACATCCCTAGGCCGTCCAGCGCCCTGGCGGCCCCTCGCTCAATGGCCCACATGGCAAAAGGCGTGGCTGAACCGCCATACATCATGTCGTAACACACCGTATGGCCCGGCGTAATCACACCTGCTGGCACGGGGGGCAGCTCGCCTGCAAGGCTCGCGGCGGTGGCGTTGATGATCAGGTCTACAGGTTCTGCCAAGGCGTCGAAGGATAAGGCGGTTATCGGCCCTATCGAGGAAAACACTGACACCAACGCCTGCGCCTTTTCCAGCGTTCGGTTAGCGATCACCAGAGAGTGTGGCCGCTGCACCAGCAGGGGCTCAATTACGCCACGGGCTGCGCCGCCAGCGCCTAACAGCAGAATGCGTGCGCCTGCCAAGGTAATGCCGCAGTTATCCAGCAGGTCGCGTACCAGGCCTTCACCGTCCGTGTTATCCCCCTGCAGGCGGCCGTCCTTCAGACGGGTAAGGCTGTTGACTGCACCTGCGCGCTGTGCGCGAGGCGTGAGTTCATCACACAGGCGCCACGCTTCCTCCTTAAAGGGCACCGTGACGTTGGCACCGCGGCCTTCCTCGAAAAACGCCTTGGCCGTCGTGGCGAAGTCGTCCAATGGCGCGAGCAGGGTAGCGTATTCCATGGCTTGCCCGGTTTGCTCGGCAAAGCACTGATGGATAGAGGGCGATTTGCTGTGCCCAATAGGGTTGCCTATCACTACATAACGGTCCATGGGTAATCCTCAGGGCTGTAGGCCAGCCGTCTTACTCTCTTCCAGCCAATCCCTGTCTTGCAGGAAATACTCGGTCAAGCGTGATTCCTCGCTGCCGGGCTCGGGCTTCCAGTCATAGCCCCAGCGCACGGTAGGCGGCAGCGACATGAGAATCGACTCGGTACGGCCACCTGATTGCAGCCCAAACAGGGTGCCACGGTCGTAGACGAGGTTGAATTCCACATACCGGCCACGTCGATAGGCTTGAAACTCTTTTTGTGCGTCGGTCCAGGGCGTATTGCGGCGCCGTTGCACAATGGGCAGATACGCGTGAAGGAACGCGTCCCCTATCGCCCGCATAAACGCGAAGCTGGTGTCGAAGTCCCAGCTATTGAGGTCGTCAAAGAATAATCCGCCCACACCGCGCGGCTCGTTACGGTGCTTGATATGGAAGTAGCGATCACACCATGCCTTGTAGCGCGGGTACACATCCGCCCCGAAGGGCGCGCAAGCCTGTTCGGCGACGCGATGCCAGTGGATGCAATCTGCCTCGTTAGCGTAATAGGGGGTGAGGTCGAAACCACCACCAAACCACCACACCGGCTCGTCGGTGTCGTGCTCGGCAATGAAGAATCTGACATTGGCATGAGAGGTGGGTACGTGGGGGTTGTGCGGGTGCATCACCAGCGACACACCCAAGGCTTCGAAGGAGCGACCGGCCAGCTCGGGGCGATGAGCACTGGCGGAAGGCGGCAATCCGGCGCCGTGTACGTGGGAGAAATTAACCCCGCCTTTTTCAATGACGGCGCCATTGTCGATAACCCTTGTACGGCCGCCACCGCCTGCGGGCCGCTCCCAGGCATCTTCGACAAACCGCGCGCCGCCATCTTCCTCTTCCAGCGAGGCACAAATGCGATCTTGCAGGTCGAGCAGGTAGGCCTTCACAGCCTCGGTGCGAGTGTTCATCGATTACCTCATGCACGGATACGTCAGCGCCGCGTCGACGGCCATTGAAAATTGCCGCGTAGCATACCATCGGCACCACCCACGAGAGTTGACGCCGGTCTATGGAAAGGCGTCCGATAGGGCTTCATTCCCCCGCAAGAGGACCTACACCGATGGCAAGGCGCATTCAGTTTTCCCGCAATGGTGGCCCCGAGGTGCTAGAGCTGACGCAGTTCAGCCCAGCCGAACCAGGGCCGCTCGACGTTCGTGTTCGCAATCATGCCATCGGCCTCAATTACATCGACACCTACTTTCGAAGTGGGCTGTACCCGGCCCCTTCGTTGCCTTCCGGCCTGGGCACTGAAGGTGCCGGCGTGGTGGAGGCCATAGGCGCCGATGTCACCACAGTGCAGGTAGGCGATCGCGTCGCCTACGCCGGTGGCCCGCTGGGCGCTTACAGTGACGTCCATACCTTGCCTGCGGCAACGGTGGTAAAGCTGCCAGAAGCAATCAGTTTCGAACAAGCGGCGGCTGTGATGCTTAAAGGCCTTACCGTTCAATACCTGCTGCGCCAAACCTACCGGTTGCAAAGTGGCGAAACCATTTTGTTCCATGCCGCAGCAGGTGGCGTAGGCCTGTTGGCCTGCCAATGGGCCGCAGCGTTGGGCGCCAAGGTGATCGGGACGGTCAGCTCCGCAGAAAAAGCCGCCAAAGCCAAAGCCGCTGGGGCCTGGGAAGTGATCAACTACAGCCATGAAGACGTAGCCCGCCGGGTTCATGAGTTCACCAAAGGCCAAAAGTGCCCGGTGGTGTACGACGGCGTAGGTAAAGACACCTGGGAGGTGTCTCTAGAGTGTGTGGCCCCACGCGGCTTGCTAGTGAGCTTCGGGAATGCCTCTGGCGCCGTGTCTGGCGTTAACTTGGGTGTACTCGCCAGCAAAGGTTCGCTGTACGTCACCCGGCCTACCTTAGGCAGCTATGCCGTACCCGGCGCGCTACAAGGTATGGCAGATGAGCTGTTCGATATGCTGGCCAGTGGCAAGATCACAGTAGACATCAACCAGCGCTATACCCTGGAAGAGGCTGCCACTGCCCATACCGACCTGGCCAGCCGCAAGACGACCGGGTCTACCATCCTGTTGCCCTGACCCGGTAGCGCCGCGTTAGCCGCACGGTGGGCCTCAGGGCCGTACGACCTCCCCCGTGCGCAGGTCACGGATCACGCTCGGGCTTTTGCGCCCCCCCAGCGCACCGCCCATCACCCTGTCGACCTGGCCTCGGAAATACTGCTCAACGCGCAGCCGGCTACGGGCGGGGGGGCGGCCCTGGGGGTTGGCCGAGGTGGAGACAACAGGGCCAGCCAGGGCGCACAGCTCCCGCACGAGCGGGTGATCGCTTACCCGCAACGCTACGCTGTCATGCTGGCCAGTGATCCAGGTGGGTAACAGGTTCTGATGCGGCACCAACCACGTGTTCGGCCCTGGCCAGGTACTGGCCATCTTGTCGAGCCACGCGGCAGGAAAGTCTTCAAACAGGAAGTCGAACTGCCGAATGTTGTCTGCGATCAGAATCACGCCTTTTTCTACAGACCGCCCTTTGATCGCGAGCAGGCGGTATACCGCCTCTTCATTCCACGGATCGCACCCAAGCCCCCACACGGCTTCGGTTGGATAGGCAATGACCGCACCGGCGCGAATGTCCCGGGCAGCTTGCTGCGCTCGCCAACTGCTCTTCATTGTGCGTTCCTCCGTGCTTTGACTGGTGCGAAGTGTAGCTAGCCAGCTCGCCCAAACCAACGGCCGGCCTCACAAACCGCTAAACCTTGTAGTTCCAGCTCGGTTAGCGCGGCCAATACTTTTGGTAATGGCAGGCCTACACTGTCGGCGAGCTTTTCGGCGCTCTGAGGCGCAGCTACCAGATGCAGTAACAGCGGGCTTGCCTCATCCCCCTCGGGTGCCGCTTGCAAGGGTTCGGCGCAGTGCCCTTGCCACCCACGCAGGCCTTCCAGAATGTGCTGTACCGTTTCTACCAACTGCGCGCCATCGCGTATCAATTGATGGCAGCCTTTCATGCCAGGGTGATGAATAGAACCAGGAATGGCGAACACTTCGCGCCCCTGTTCGGCGGCCAAGCGAGCCGTGATCAGCGAGCCGCTGGCAATGTTCGCTTCTACCACCAGTACACCCAGGGAAAGCCCGCTGATAATGCGGTTGCGTTGCGGAAAGGTTTCGCGGGTAGGCGGCATGTCCAGCGGGAACTCAGAGACCACTGCACTGCCTTGCTCAATGATGTCTTGCGCAAGGCGAACATGGCGCTGTGGATAAATGGTTTTGAGACCATTGCCTAATACCGCCACTGTAGCCCCTCCAGCCTCGAGAGCAGCTCGATGCGCCGCGCCGTCTATTCCCAAAGCAAGGCCCGAGGTAATAACAAAACCCGCGCCGGCCAAGCTCTTGGAAAAAGCCCGAGCAGTATCCAGCCCCGGCGTCGACGCTCGACGGCTGCCTACCATAGCCAGTTGCGGGCGTTCGAGAATGTCGGGGTTACCGCGCACAAATAGCAGCGGGGGTGGGTTAGGTATTTCGTTAAGCAAGGCAGGGTAGGCCGGGCTATCAAACGACAAAACCTGATGCCCAGGCGCTTCGAGCCAACGCAGCGCGGCGCTGGCGGCATCACGGACGGCAATGTTGCGCCGCGCCTCGGCCGAGGCCTGAGTCAACCCCAGGGCACGCCAGGCGGCAGTCGGGGCGCACAACGCGGCGCTGGCTGAGCCAAACGCCTTAATCAGTAAACGGAAATGTGCAGGGCCTGTGTCAGGCAGTTGGTGAAGGCGCAGGCGCGCTTCGAGCTCCGCCAAGGGCGGCGTGTCGCGGGAAAACAGTGGCATGGGATCATCCTTGATCGGGCCTCCTCAGGTACTGCGTATCCTGTGGATAACTGTGTTGATAACACTTAAGACTGCATCAGGGGTTACGGACTTTATCCTGCACCGCCAGCGAGCGCGTGGCGCTCAGCACCAAACCATAGCTCAATTTAGAGTACGCGCGGAACACCATCAGAACGCCAGCCCGCTCGTCAGGGATTTTCACCTGTTCACCCGTAATACGGTCGCGCACTGTCTCGCCGGTTTTATAAATCGCCAGGATGTTGCCTTCTTGCAGGCCGTCGCGTTGCCCTTTGTTCAAGGTAACTACGTCATATTTGCCAATCTGCGTCACCCCCCTGGGCACGTCGATGATCCGGCCCTCTACGGGCGTAGCTGGCGGGCTAGGGAAGAACGTCGAGTTGACGGCATGCTCTTCGCTGGTGAACAGACGGTCCCCCAACCTCACTTCGACGGTCGTGCGCTGCAGGTTAAGCGTGGCGATGTCACCTTCAGTGCCGACGACTTCAGCGCCGCCGATGTTATCGGTATTGATGCCCAGTACTTCCTGGGTATCTGGATCGGTATAGACCTTGCCTTGACGGAAGATGCCATACACCACATGGCCTGGCTCGAACTGCCCGCGGGCATAAATCCGATCACCCATGCCGCTAAGCACCCGCTCCTGATTACCCGCGACGATGTAGGGCGCTGCGTCAAAGGCAGCGGTGTCATCGACGATCCGGTTATTGACCAGAAAAGCATTGACCGCGCCCAGCGGGATACTCGGAATCGCTTCGGCAACAGGGCTCGCGCGTACATGAGGAGACAACTTGACGGTACCTCTGGACTGCGCGCGCTCCAGGTAAAGCTGCGGCTGGCCATCGACCATGCTCAACACCAAGGAGTCGCCTGGGTAAATCAGGTCTGGATTGGCGACCTGGGGGTTCGCATGCCAGATATGCGGCCACTGCCAGGGCTGGTTGAGAAACTTCCCAGCGATGTCCCACAGGGTATCGCCTTGTACCACGGTATAACGCTGTGGATGACCGTCGCGCAGCAGTGCGTCTGCCTGAGCCAGGCTTGCACCGGCAAGCAGCAGCAGGGCGAGTAATGATTTCCTCATGCCGTGAATCCCTTTATCATGTACGCATTCGTCAAGCCGCATCGCCAGCCCTCTTACAAGGCGCTGCCGTGGTGCCTTCCCTGAGCAGTAGCTGCTCAACAAGCGCTCGGCGCCCTTTCCACTGACTTTACCTCACAGTGCAGCACTTAAGCATATGGCTATTTTAGACATCCTCGAATTTCCGGACCCGCGCCTGCGTACCATCGCCAAGCCGGTTGCGGTTGTAGACGACGAACTGCGCACGCTGATCGACGACATGTTTGAAACCATGTACGAAGCGCCCGGCATCGGGCTGGCCGCTACTCAGGTGAACGTTCATAAGCGCGTCGTGGTGATGGACCTCAGCGAAGACCGCAGCGAGCCCAGGGTTTTCATTAACCCCGAGTTCGAATTCCTTACTGACGAAATGGATCAATACCAGGAAGGCTGCCTGTCGGTACCAGGCTTCTACGAAAACGTAGACCGCCCGCAGAAGGTGAAGGTCAAGGCGCTGGACCGTGACGGCAACGCCTACGAGCTGATCGCCGAAGGCTTGCTGGCTGTGTGCATTCAGCACGAGTGCGATCACCTCAATGGCAAGCTGTTCGTCGACTACCTGTCCACGCTCAAGCGTGACCGGATCAAGAAAAAACTCGAAAAACAGCACCGTCAGCAGGCCTGATCCGCCACTGCCCAAGGGCTTGCTTCGGCAAGCCCTTTTCATTTCAGCGAGAAACCCATGCGCCTAGTGTTTGCAGGTACCCCAGAGTTCGCCGCCGAGCATTTGCAGGCATTACTGGGCAGCGCCCACCACGTGGTTGCTGTATATACCCAGCCTGATCGCCCCGCTGGCCGTGGCCAGAAACTTATGCCCAGCCCAGTAAAACAACTCGCCCAGCAACAGGGCATACCGGTGTACCAGCCACAAACACTGCGAGACCCCCAAGCCCAGGCCGAGCTGGCCGCCCTGAATCCAGACGTGATGGTGGTCGTAGCCTACGGCTTGATTCTGCCCCAGGCAGTCCTGGACATTCCCCGTCTGGGTTGTATCAACAGCCACGCCTCGCTGTTGCCCCGCTGGCGGGGGGCTGCCCCTATCCAACGGGCTATCGAAGCGGGTGATGCGCAAAGCGGCGTCACTGTCATGCGCATGGAGGCCGGCCTCGACACCGGGCCGATGCTGCTGAAAGCCACTACGCCCATCAGTGCCCAAGACACCGGCGGTAGCTTGCATGACCGGCTGGCCCGATTGGGGCCACCCGCTGTGCTGGAGACTATCGAAGGGTTGGCCAGCGGTATGCTTGAGGGTACGCCGCAGGACGATACCCTGGCCACCTATGCCCACAAGCTAACCAAGGACGAGGCGCGCTTGGTGTGGTCTCGCCCTGCCAGGGAGCTGGAGCGTCAAATACGCGCGCTTTACCCTTGGCCGGTGTGCCACAGCACACTGGGTGCAGAGGTTGTAAAGGTGCTGGCCGCTCAGGTCGTGGAGGGCAGAGGTATGCCGGGGGAAGTGATCGCGGCTGGCCGAGAGGGCCTGACGGTCGCCTGTGGCGAAGACGCACTGTGCCTCACTCGCCTGCAACTGCCCGGTGGCAAGCCCCTGAACTTTGCGGACCTCTACAACAGCCGACGCGAGCGCTTCACCCCCGGCCTGGTACTCGGCCAATGAACCCCAGGTTAGCCGCCGCCCGCGCACTCACTGCCGTTCTCAACGGCAAGGCCTCGCTCAATAGTGCCTTGCCGGTGCAGCTGGAGCGGGTAGAGCCACGTGACCGTGGCCTTACCCAGGACCTGGCCTTTGGTACCGCTCGCTGGGAACCCCGCTTGGCGCTATTGGCTGAGCAACTGCTTCAAAAGCCATTCAAGCCTGGGGATGCAGACGTCTATGCTCTGCTGCTGATGGGCTTTTATCAGCTGCTGTACACCCGAATTCCTGCCCATGCGGCTATTGCTGAAACGGTGGGCTGTGCCACAGCCCTGAAAAAACCCTGGGCCAAAGCCCTGCTCAACGCTGTGTTGCGCCGGGCCCAACGTGAGAGTGAAGCCCTGCTGGCAGGCCTGGAGCGCGACCCGGTGGCGCGGACTGCGCATCCGCGCTGGTTGCAAAAAGCCCTGAAGGCTGCCTGGCCGCATCAATGGGAGGCCCTGTGCGCCGCCAACAATGAACACCCGCCCATGACCTTGCGCGTGAACCAGCGCCACCATAGCCGTGATGCTTACCTGACGCTGCTAAAGGCGGCCGATATCACCGCAGTTGCCTGCCCGTTCAGCGCTGACGGCATCACACTGGCGGGCGCCATGGACGTTACCGGCCTGCCCGGTTTTGCCCAGGGATGGGTGAGCGTACAAGATGAAGCCGCACAGCTTGCGGCTACCTTGCTCGACCTCAAGCCGGGCCTACGCGTGGTAGACGCCTGCTGCGCCCCAGGCGGTAAAACCTGCCACCTGCTCGAACATACCCCTGCATTGGGGTATGTGCTGGGCATTGACCTGGAAGCCAAGCGGCTGCACCGGGTAGAGGCCAACCTGGAACGGCTGGGCTTGAAGGCAGACCTTCGCGCCGCCGATGGCCGGGATACTGCTGCCTGGTGGGACGGTACGCCCTTCCAACGCATCCTGCTGGACGCGCCTTGCTCAGCCACAGGCGTGATTCGTCGTCACCCCGACATCAAGCTAACCCGTCAGCCCGATGACATTCCCGCGCTGGCCGCGCTGCAGGGTGAGCTGCTGGACGCGTTATGGCGCACGCTAGAGGTAGGCGGCATCCTGCTGTATGCCACCTGCTCGGTGCTGCCGATGGAAAACAGCGACACCGTCGCGGCCTTCCTTGCCCGAACGCCAGGCGCCCGGGAGCTTGACCTGCCGTTGGAGGCTGGCGAGCGTCAGACGCATGGCCGTCAGTTATTCCCACAACCGGGCGGGCACGACGGGTTTTACTACGCCAAACTCATAAAAATTGCAGCGGTCGAGCGAACCTGAGCCATGAAGATCATCATCCTGGGTGCTGGCCAGGTAGGCGGCACATTGGCGGAACACCTGGCTGGCGAAGCCAACGACATCACGATTGTGGACACTGATGCCGAGCGCCTACGCGTGCTGGGAGATCGCCTGGATATCCGTACCGTACAAGGCAAGGCTTCATTTCCGACGGTATTGCGACAGGCCGGAGCGGATGACGCCGACATGTTGGTAGCGGTAACCAATAGCGACGAAACCAACATGGTGGCGTGTCAGGTGGCCTATACGATGTTCCATACGCCCCGGCGCATTGCCCGGGTGCGCGAGGCGGCCTACCTGACCAATAGCGAGCTGTTCTGCAACGAAGCCATCCCCGTGGATGTTCTAATCAGCCCCGAGCAAGTGGTCACCCACTACATCAAACGTCTGATCGAGCACCCAGGTGCGCTACAGGTGATCGACTTCGCAGGCGGAAAAGCGCAACTGGTGGCCGTACGCGCCTACTACGGCGGCCCGCTGGTAGGGCAGCAATTGCGTCAGATCCGCCATCACATGCCAAACGTAGAAACGCGCGTGGCCGCGATATTCCGCCGCGACCGGCCTATTCTGCCGCGCGGTGATACCGTGATCGAAGCGGACGACGAGGTGTTCTTCATTGCCGCCAAGGCCGACATCCGTGCGGTGATGAGCGAGCTGCGTCGCCTGGACGTCAATAACAAGCGGGTCGTGATCGCAGGCGGTGGGCACATTGGCGAGCGCGTGGCAGAAGCTATCGAAGACCACTACCAAGTCAAAATCATAGAAATGAACCCAGCCCGCTGTCGGTACTTGTCCGATACGCTCAACAGCACCGTCGTGCTGCAGGGTAGCGCCTCGGACCGGGACTTGATGGTCGAGGAAAACATCGCCAACGCGGATATATTCCTGGCGCTCACCAACGATGATGAGGCCAATATCATGTCTTCGTTACTGGCCAAACGGCTAGGCGCGCGCAAGGTGATGACACTGATCAATAACGCCGCCTATGTTGATCTGGTCCAAGGGGGCGAAATCGATATCGCCATCAATCCTCAACTGGCGACCATTGGCAGCCTGCTTACCTATGTAAGGCGGGGCGATATCGTTAGCGTTCACTCGCTTCGGCGCGGCGCGGCAGAGGCGATCGAAGCCATCGCGCACGGTGATGCATCATCCAGCAAAGTGATAGGGCGCGCACTCGAGGCGATCACTATGCCTCCGGGCACGTCAATCGGGGCTATCATTCGCGGGCAGGACGTCATCATCGCCCGTGCTACGACGGTGATCGAGAGCGGGGACCGGGTCATCCTGTTCGTTGTGGATAAAAAATACATCCGTGATGTAGAAAAGCTTTTCCATGTAGGGCTTAGCTTCTTCTAAGGACCCCCTAATGATCGATTCGCTGAACACCTTGCTCGCCAAGGGTGTGGATAACGCCATGCTGCGCTTTGGCCTCGGCAAAGCATCCCTGGACGCCGCTGACCCTGCGGTGGCGGCTGAACATCTGCGTCATTGTGTGGCACATGATCCTGCTTATTCAGCTGCATGGAAGCTACTGGGCAAGGCCCTGCAGCAGCAGGGCGACCTTGAAGGCGCTCGTGCTGCCTGGGAGCAGGGGATCGCTGCTGCCGCTGCCAAGGGCGACAAACAGGCAGAAAAAGAAATGACTGTCTTCATGGCTAAGCTGAAACGGCAGGCGGCCCCCTAAAGCTGCCGGTGTATCGTCTTGGGAGGCGGCCTTGGTGGAGTGGCAGGTACACTGTCCAGCGCGCTTAACCTGCTTGATCATGTGAAGATTTATTAACCTCGCTGAACGTCTTCAAATCCCACGCACTCAGACCCTTGACTCATCTGACTCAAGGAACTGCAATGGCGAACGCTGCTGATTTTATGGTCAATACCCTCAAGCAAGCGGGTGTCAAACGCGTCTATGGCGTGGTGGGCGACTCGCTTAATGGGTTGACCGATTCCATGCGGCGTCTTGGCGGCCTCGACTGGATACACATGCGCAATGAGGAAGCTGGCGCCTTTGCAGCAGGCGGGGAGGCTCACCTTACCGGCGAACTGGCCGTGTGTGCAGGCAGTTGCGGGCCAGGCAATTTGCACTTGATCAATGGGTTGTTCGATTGCCATCGCAGCGGCGTACCTGTGCTTGCCATTGCGGCGCATATTCCTACTAGCGAAATAGGTATCGATTACTTCCAAGCCACTCACCCCGAGTTGCTGTTCAAGGACTGTAGCCATTACGTCGAGCTGGTTTCAAAGCCCGAACAACTGCCGCAGATTTTGGAGCGTGCCATGCGCGTCGCGGTAAGCCGTCGGGGCGTGGCCGTGGTGGTGATCCCCGGCGACGTTGCGCTTGCGCCGTTGGAGGCCAAGGTCAGTCAATGGCTGGCGCCCAAACCACCCGTGGTCGTGCCTGACCCTACCCAGCTGGTCGAGCTGGCACGGTTCCTTGACGACGGCAATCGCATTACATTGCTCTGCGGTGCAGGCTGCGCCGGTGCCCACGCCGAAGTCGTGGCGTTAGCCAAGCACCTCAAGGCCCCTATCGTTCACGCGCTACGTGGCAAAGAACACCTGGAGTACGACAACCCGTATGACGTAGGCATGACGGGGTTGATTGGTTTCGCCTCGGGGTTCAATGCCATGAAGGCATGCGACACGCTATTAATGCTAGGGACCGACTTCCCTTATAGGCAGTTTTTCCCCGAACACTCGCGCATTGCACAGGTTGACCTCAGGCCCGAAGCATTGGGCAATCGCTGCCCCTTGGCGATAGGCGTGTTGGGTGACGTGAAGCAGACGCTGCAGCAACTGCTACCGCGGTTGGAAGAGCACACTGATACAGATCACCTTAACCAGGCGCTGGCCGATTATGAAAGCACCCGCAAGAACCTGGACAAGCTAGCCGAGAGTGGTCCTAACAGCGACATCATTCATCCGCAGTACGTAAGCCGTCTCGTCAGTGAACTGGCTGCCGAGGACGCTGTATTTACCTGTGACGTAGGCACGCCCACGGCCTGGGCAGCGCGCTACCTGAAGATGAACGGCCAGCGGCGCCTGATCGGCTCGTTCAACCACGGCTCGATGGCTAACGCCATGTTGCAAGCCATCGGGGCTCAAGCGGCTTATCCAGGCCGCCAAGTGGTGTCGATGTCGGGCGATGGTGGCTTCAGCATGATGATGGGTGACTTCATCACCCTCAGCCAATCCAACCTGCCGGTGAAAGTGATCGTATTGAACAATGGCACTTTGGGCTTCGTTGAAATGGAAATGAAGGCCAGCGGCTTGGTGGATGTAGGCTGCGAACTCAAGAACCCTAACTTTGCCTTGCTGGCGCACAGTATGGGCGTGAAAGGCATTCGGGTAGAAAACCCTCAGGACTTGAGAGGCGCTATCGAAGAAGCCTTTGCCCATGATGGGCCAGTGCTGGTAGACGTGGTCAGCGAGCGCCAAGAGCTCATCATGCCGCCTGACCTCACCGCAGCCAATGTGAAAGGCTTTGGCCTGTTCATGCTGCGCGCGGTACTGGATGGCCGAGCCAAAGAAGTCGTCAGCCTCGCCAAGAACAACCTGCTGCGCTAGGCCTGCCGCAAGGCGGCCGGCCAACTGCCGTGCCGCTCAGTACCAACGGGCTTCCCCGGCCGGGCGCTTCTTGAAGCGCTTCATGCTCCACATGTACTGGCTGGGGTATGCCCGCACGTACTCTTCTACGACCTTGCTCATGGCAGCAGCGGACGTTTCGACATCCGTGCTGTACATGGCGTCCGGGGCAGCCTTTAGCATTACCTTGAAACCTGAGCCATCGGCAAGACGCACTGCGTGCAGGAATACCCCTACCGCCTTGCCGCCCGCCAGCATGTTGGGCACAAACTTGCTGGTCAGGGCCTGAGTCCCTAGAAACGGCACGAATACCCCAGCAGATTCTGCGGGTTCAGGGTCGGCGGGGATACCGACTTGCCCGCCCTTGCGTACTTCCTTGATCACACTGAGGATGCCTTCCTTGGTAGACGCAGCCACGCGATTGCCCAGTTGTACGCGTTGTTTCTGTAGCAGCTCATCTACGGCTTTGAGCTTGGGCGGGCGATAAAAAATAATGGGTTTGCATTGGTTGCAATAGAAGTGGTTGAGCACTTCCCAGTTACCCAAGTGGCTGGTAATGCCCACTACGCCCTTGCCACTGGCCAAGGCCTGCTGCAACACCTCAAGGCCTTCCACTTCTCGGATAAGCCCCAAGGAACGCTCAGCTGGCCAAATCCAGGCGCAGGCGCTTTCCGTGAAGGAGCGGCCTATGTCCTTCAGGCTTTGACCTGTCAATCGTTCACGTTCGGCGGACGACAACTCAGGAAAACACTTGGCAAGGTTGATCCGTACCACGTCGCGCGAACGGTTGGGTAGCTTCCACATCAGCCATCCGATGGCGCCGCCTACGCGTTGCACGCCGCCCCACGGCAACAGCGCGAACGCCTTGAGCACGCCGACCATGACGGCACCCTTGAACTTTTCCACAGGCTACTCCCTAGGTGAGAAGCTGGCCATTCTAACCCAGCCAGGCCTCGCCGGACTCAAGCAGCCGGAGACGTGCTCAGCACCGTATAACGGTCGCAATCGGTGGTATGGTCCATAACCATGCCCGACGCCTGCATGTAGGCATAACAAATGGTAGGCCCCACAAAGCTGAAACCGGCTTTTTTCAAGGCCTTGCTCATGGCAAGCGCTTCTGGGGTTTGCGTAGGGATATCGGCATGAGCAACAAAGTGGTTGATGCGTGGCGTACCGCCCACGAACGACCACAACAGGCCCACGGGGTCATCGAGGCGTAGCCAGGCTTGGGCATTCTGCCGAGCGGCGCGCAACTTCATACGGTTACGGATGATGCCGGTGTCCTGCATGCGCACTTCGATTTCGTCGTCGCTCATGCGTGCAAGACGCTCAGGGTTGAACCCGAACAAGACCTCTCGGTAGCGTTGGCGTTTTTTTAGAATGGTGATCCAGGACAAGCCTGCCTGAAAACCTTCGAGCACCAGCAATTCGAATAACCGTTGGGGGTCACGCAGAGGAATACCCCATTCAAGGTCATGATAAGCCTGGTAAAGCGGGTCGGCAGTACACCAAAGGCAGCGTGGCATAGGACTCCGGCGTGGCAAGTAGAAGGACAAGTATAGCCACTGCTCGGCATGGCTTAGTGGGCGAAGCGATTCGGGTTATACTCCCGCTCTTTATATGTGCAGCCCAAGATACAGGTGAATTTGTGAACCAGCCTACGCCAGCCGTGCGTACCTTCCAAGACTTGATTCTGGCCCTGCAACAGTACTGGGCAGAACAAGGTTGCGTGGTGCTTCAGCCTTACGATATGGAAGTAGGCGCTGGCACCTTTCACACCGCTACGTTCCTGCGTGCCGTGGGGCCAGAAAACTGGAACGCCGCGTATGTGCAGCCAAGCCGGCGCCCTGCTGACGGCCGCTACGGTGAAAACCCCAACCGCCTGCAGCATTATTACCAGTTCCAGGTGGTACTAAAGCCCAACCCGGAAAACTTCCAGGAGCTGTACCTAGGCTCGCTGCAGCGCATCGGCCTGGACCCTACCGTACACGACGTCCGCTTCGTCGAAGACAACTGGGAGTCGCCAACGCTTGGCGCCTGGGGTCTGGGTTGGGAAGTGTGGCTCAATGGCATGGAAGTGACCCAGTTCACCTACTTCCAACAGGTGGGTGGCATTGAGTGCTATCCGGTAACGGGTGAGATTACTTACGGCCTGGAGCGGCTGGCCATGTACCTGCAGGGCGTGGATTCCGTTTATGACCTGGTCTGGACAAACGGCCCCTTCGGCAAGGTTACGTATGGCGACGTGTTCCACCAGAACGAAGTGGAGCAGTCTACTTACAACTTCGAACATGCCAACGTAGAAAAGCTGTTCGAACTGTTCGATTTCTATGAAAGCGAAGCCAATCGCCTGATCGAACTGCAGTTGCCCTTGCCCACCTATGAGATGGTCTTGAAGGCTTCCCATACCTTCAACCTGCTGGATGCACGCCGGGCGATTTCGGTAACCGAGCGTCAGCGGTACATCCTTCGCGTGCGTACCCTGGCCCGCGCCGTGGCACAGAGCTACCTGCAGGCCAGGGCACGCCTGGGCTTCCCCATGGCAACCCCACAGATACGAGATGAAGTGTTGGCTAAGCTGGAGGCGGCGCAATGAGTGCACACGATTTCCTGGTTGAACTCGGTACCGAGGAGTTGCCTCCCAAGGCCCTCGCTACCTTGGGCGAAGCCTTCCTCGCCGGCATCCAGAAGGGTCTTCAGGCCGCAGGCCTGAACTACACCGCTAGCCGCTATTACGCTGCGCCGCGCCGCCTGGCGGTGCAGGTCACTGCCCTCGATACCCAACAGGCTGACCGTAGCGTCAACCTCGATGGCCCACCTCTCCAGGCTGCGTTTGATGCCGAGGGCAAGCCTACCCAGGCAGCCCTGGGCTTCGCTCGCAAGTGTGGCGTGGACATCAGCGAAATTGACCAAAGTGGGCAAAAGCTGCGTTATAGCCAGACCATTACAGGCAAGCCTACCGTCAGCCTGCTGCCCACCATTGTGGAAGACTCCCTCAACGACTTGCCCATTCCCAAGCGCATGCGCTGGGGTGTACGCAAGGATGAGTTCGTACGGCCAACTCAGTGGCTGGTGATGCTGTTCGGCGATCAGGTTGTGGAGTGCACGTTGTTGGCACAACGCGCAGGGCGAGAATCTCGCGGTCACCGTTTCCATCACCCAGCATCGGTGCGTATTACGTCCCCTGCCAGCTACGCCGAGGACCTGCGCAGGGCGTACGTGCTGGCAGACCTCGACGAGCGTCGGGAAATCATCCGCACCCGTGTGGCTGAGCTCGCCGTACAGCAGCAAGGTACCGCTATCGTTCCGCCCGCGTTGCTTGATGAAGTGGCTTCGTTGGTGGAGTGGCCCGTGCCCTTGGTGTGTTCCTTCGAGGAGCGCTTCCTGCAAGTGCCTCAAGAAGCCTTGATCATCACCATGCAGGACAACCAGAAGTATTTCTGCCTGCTGGATGCCAGTGGCAAGCTGTTGCCGCGCTTCATTACCGTCGCCAATATCGAGAGCCGTGACCCTCGGCAGATCGTCGAAGGTAACGAGAAGGTGGTTCGGCCACGCCTGACCGACGCAGAGTTTTTCTTCAACCAGGACAAGAAGCAATCCCTGGAAAGCTTCAATGCGCGCCTGGAGAACGTGGTCTTCCAGGCTCAGCTTGGCACCGTCTACGACAAAGCAGTTCGAGTGTCGAAGCTGGCCGCCTATATCGCCCCACGCATCGGTGGCGACGCCGGGCATGCCAGCCGCGCCGGTTTGCTGAGCAAATGTGACCTTGCCACGGAGATGGTGGGTGAATTCCCTGAGATGCAGGGCATCGCCGGCTACTATTACGCCGTTAACGATAGCGAGCCGTCGGACATCGCTCAGGCCCTGAACGAGCAGTACATGCCACGTGGCGCAGGTGCAGAGCTTCCACAAACACTCACCGGCGCTGCAGTGGCCCTTGCCGACAAGCTCGACACCCTTACCGGGATCTTCGGCATCGGCATGCTTCCGACCGGTAGCAAAGACCCGTACGCGCTACGCCGCGCAGCCTTAGGCGTACTACGTATCCTGATAGACAAGAAGCTCGACCTGAACCTCGACGACGCCGTCAATTTCGCCGTCTCGCTCTATGGCACCAAGGTGAATACCAGCGCCTTGGCGGAGCAGGTTCTGGAGTTCATCTTCGACCGTTTGCGCGCGCGTTATGAAGACGAAGGCGTGGATGTTGCCAGCTACCTGGCGGTACGCGCGTTGAAGCCAGGCTCGGCTCTGGACTTCGACCAGCGCGTACAGGCAGTGCAAGCGTTCCGTAAGCTGCCGGAGGCTGAAGCCTTGGCCGGCGTGAACAAGCGGGTTTCCAACTTGCTCGGTAAGGCCGAAGGGGCCGTGGCCCATACGGTTGAGCCCAAGTACTTCGACAATGCCCACGAGTTCTCGCTGTATTCGGCCATCCAGCAGGCAGATCATGCCGTTCAGCCAATGGCCCAAGGGCGTCAGTACAACGAAGCGCTGACGCGCTTGGCGGCCTTGCGCGAGCCGGTAGATGCGTTCTTCGCAGCCGTGATGGTTAATGCCGAGGACATGAAGGTTCGTGCCAATCGGTACGCCTTACTTGCCAGATTGCGCGGGCTGTTCCTGGGCGTGGCCGACATTTCATTCCTGGGCTAAGTCGTGAAACTGATCATTCTGGACCGGGACGGCGTCATCAACGAAGACTCTGACGCCTACATCAAGTCTGTGGAAGAGTGGATACCCCTCCCAGGTTCGATTCAGGCCATTGCCAGGCTGAGCAAGGCGGGCTGGACAGTAGCGGTCGCTACTAACCAGTCAGGCCTCGCTCGGGGTTACTACACCCCAGCCACGCTGCAAGCAATGCATGCACGGCTACGGGAATTAGTCGCCGAGCAGGGTGGGCAGGTGGGCTTGATCGTGCACTGCCCTCACGGGCCCGATGACGCGTGTACATGCCGCAAGCCTAAACCCGGCCTGTTGCATGAAATTAGCGGTCATTACGGGGTAACGCTGGATAAAACATGGTTCGTTGGCGACAGTGCCAGTGACCTGGCTGCCGCTGTAGCAGTGGGCGCGCAGCCGGTACTGGTGGAAACAGGGAAGGGCGGCAAGACAGCTGCCGGGCCAATCCCTGCGGGTACCCTTCAGTTTGCCGACCTGGCCGCCGTGGCTAGCGCTTTACTTAATCCAATCACTGCCTCCTGAACTGCGCCGGCTGGGGACAGGTATCACTTTCAACACAATCGGCTCCGTACGGTAATCATCATATGTCCACAGTGCTGGCCATTAGAATCGCAGTTTTTTACGTCTTACTTGGGCTTAGCGCGCTGATATGGTGCACCCTTGGATTTTTCGTATGCCCATTTCTTAAATTTCCGGCGCGCTACCGGTTTATCAATGTCTACTGGTGCCGATTCGCTCTGTTGCTGACACGCACATTTCTCGGCATTCATGTACGTATTACTGGGGCAGAGAACGTCCCCAGCACCCCCTGCGTGATCCTTTCCAACCACCAGAGTACGTGGGAAACCTTTTTCCTTTCCGCTTACTTCCAGCCGTTGAGCCAAGTGTTAAAAAAAGAACTGCTCTATGTCCCGTTTTTCGGCTGGGCAATGGCCATGTTGCGGCCTATCGCCATCAACCGCGACAACCCTAAGGAAGCATTGCGTCAAGTCGCCAGCCAGGGCGATACCTTGTTAAAAGACGGCGTGTGGGTGCTAATTTTCCCTGAAGGTACCCGGGTACCCTTTGGCACCATCGGCAAGTTCACCCGCAGCGGTGCAGCATTGGCAGTGAATGCGGGCCTACCCGTGCTACCTATCACGCATAATGCAGGTAAGTTCTGGCCAAAAAGAGGATGGGGTAAGCGTCCTGGTGTTATAGATTTAGTGATAGGTACTCCGCTGTGGGCTGAAGGCACCGGCCCTCGTGCTACTGCTGAATTGAACGATCGCGCGGCAGCCTGGATCGCTGAAACCCAAGGTAGTTACGGTTGGGTTTCAGAGCCTCCTGCAATGGCCTCTACAGACCCCCTTTGATCTGTGGATAACATGTGAGCAATTTTAATCACGACTGGTTTTTATCGCTCACAAACTACTGAATAACAAGAATATTTTTACCTTCACCATTCCTGATAAAAACGTGCATAAGTTTTTTGAGCTCCAGTTGCCTGCGTGCTCGAAAACACTACCTTTCATCCAAGCGACACTAAGCCAGGCTGGCCTACTCCGACTCTACCCCTCCTTACTTCTATTCCCGCGATTTGCATCTTAGATAGCTTTGTCTCACGGGCGGCCCGCATTGGGCCGCCCGTGCCTGTACATGTTTAACTATCTACCCACAGCCTCATCTTTCGCTTACCACTTACGCCTTATTGGATCAGAATGAAAGCATCCTGATAAAATCCAGACCGCCTATTTATTAGGATTTCGTAATTCTGTAACAAAAAGTACAGAAATAACTCCATGAATAGGGGCGCTGTGTATTATTTACATGTTACGTAGTACATAACAAATGCAGTACTTTTTAGTAGCTGGCCCAGTAATAGCTTTATGATATTGGCGACTTGACTGCCGGCGTTCTCGATCAAAAACACGCGTCTCAGGGATGCACAATGCGTAAATTGGACCGTACCGACATCACCATCCTCAATGCTCTCCAAGAGAACGCACGGGTCACCAATGCGGATTTAGCGCGTTCGGTCAACTTATCCCCAACTCCGTGCTTCAACCGGGTAAAGGCAATGGAAGAATTGGGCCTCATAAAGCAGCAGGTCACTTTGCTAGCACCTGAGCTGCTGGGGCTACATGTGAACGTATTTATCCACGTGAGCCTGGAAAAGCAGGTCGATGGGGCATTGGCTCGGTTTGAGGAAGCCATTTCCCAGCGGCCTGAAGTGATGGAGTGTTATTTGATGAGCGGTGATGCCGACTACCTGATAAGGGTCCTAGTGCCAGATATTCATGCCCTTGAACGATTTATCATCAATCACCTGACACGGTTTCCAGGCGTTGCGAACATTAGGTCAAGCTTTGCGCTTAAACAGGTCAGGTACAAAACCGCATTGCCGCTCCCACCTAATGGGTTAGTTATAGGCGATTAGGGGCAGGAACGTGTTCCGTCTAGGATTTGCGCCCCAACGTTTCTAGCCTGTGTACTCACATTGCATTTGCATGGAGCACAGCATGTCTGACTGGAATAACCGTTTTACCCAGCTCATTCGCGAAAGCCGACCTAACTTGTGGGGAAACTGGGCACTGGCACCGACCATTCAGCCCGGCGCTGTCGGCTTTGTTGATCCTTCCACGGGTGCCTTCAAACTCGTTGCAGCTCAAGTCCCGACAGCCGAGATAGAAGACACTGATGCTTCTTCCAGCTGGAAGGTGAGCAGTGAAGGCGTAAGCCGTCATGTAGGAGACGCTAAGGGCTCAGCCACCTTGGTGGACCCTAATACGGGTCTGAGCATTACACCCGAAGTGGAGTTCACCTGGAAACTTACCAGTAAGCACTCTATCGCTTCAGAGTTTCTTATCATCAAAGAGGCCGCTGTTCGTAACCTTGGAGTGCTTAGCGATCAATATGAATGGCTGACCGGTGAAGCGCAAAAAGTGGGCTTCGCCAAGAACGGCAAAATCGCTCAAGGCTTCGGCGTAATCACTCAAGTCGTCTACGCACAATCTGGTCTTAACATCGGGTCCAACGATAACGACGCGAGTTACACGTTAGGTGGTACGGCCGAGGGCCTTCACGCCTTGGTGGGGGAAGCTGGCCCTAAAGCCTCGGCCAAGGCTGGCTATGTCTACAGTCGTGAAAACCGTTCGCTGGACAAGCATGTCTGGCCGGCGTCGCAGGGCGTTGCTGCTCAGTCTGTAGCCGCCATACCTGTGGCGTATGCGTTCTCGTCCTTTGAAGGGAGCACCGTGTTGCCTGCCTGGCGAGGGCGTATTGATCAACTGTCGATTCACTTGGACAGCAAGGCCAGCCGTGCGTCCAACTACATCACCAAAGCCAAACTAAGCTATACCACAGCTGGTGCACGCCAGGAGGTACAGGAATGCACCATCATCGGAGGGTTGTCTGGAGACTTTGCCGCAATACCGCTAACCGCCACTAACGTACAACTTGAGCTCCGATTCGTAGGTGTTATTACTGACGTAGTTCAAACGTTTTCGTGGGATGTACCGCTTGCCCAGTGGCCCTTAGGCAAGATGCACCTTGATATTACCGGGACGTGGCCAGGTCGACCGGAAGCTACCATTCGTGACGATTTGAATAATCGTCGCTAAATTTTAATAGGCGAGAGAAGGGCAGGGTAAGCCGCGGCCCCTACACCCTGCAAAGAAAAGCCCCAACCTCACGGTGAGGTTGGGGCTTTTTGAAGCGGATAGTTAAAAGTCCAGGTTAGACACTGCTAACGCATTGCTCTCGATGAAGTCTCTGCGTGGCTCTACCGCATCACCCATGAGGGTATTGAAGATTTGATCAGCCCCAATCGCATCCTCGATTGTGACCTTCAACATACGGCGTACGCTCGGGTCCATAGTGGTTTCCCATAGCTGGTCTGGGTTCATTTCACCCAGCCCTTTGTACCGCTGAATGCTAAAGCGTTTAGTCGTTTCGTTCATCAACCAATCAAGCGCGACCTTGAATTCCGTAACGGGCTTTTTACGCTCACCACGCTGCACCCAGGCACCCTCATCCAGCAGGTTATTCAGCTGCGCACCCAAAGCCGTCACTGTTCGGTAGTCGTTACTGCCGAAGAAATCACGGTTGAATGTGACGTAGCTTGCCAAGCCGTGAGAGATAATTTCTACTTCTGGTAACCACAGGTTACGTTCACGGTCTTCGCGAAGTGAAGCCTTATAGGCCAGACCGGATTTTTCCGAGTGCTTCAGGCGTTCAGCAAAGCGCTCCAGCCAGCTGCTCATGGCGGCATGGTCTGCGAGTTGTTCCAATGGTACAGCCGGTATGTAGACAAAATGCTCGGTAATATCTTGAGGATAGAGACGCGACAGCCGCTTGAGCGTCTTCATTACCATCCTGTAATCGTTTACCAGCCGCTCCAGTGCCTCACCCTTAATAGGCGGTGCATCTTCACCCAAATGAAGGCTGGCGTCCTCCAAGGCTGTCTGGGTCAGGTATTCCTCCATCGCCTCATCGTCTTTGATGTACTGCTCCTGCTTGCCTTTCTTCACCTTATAGAGTGGCGGCTGAGCGATGTACACATACCCGCGCTCGATCAACTCTGGCAGTTGGCGGAAGAAGAACGTGAGCAGTAGGGTACGGATGTGGGAGCCGTCCACGTCCGCATCCGTCATGATGATGATGTTGTGGTATCGCAGTTTTTCAATATTGTATTCCTCTCGTCCGATACCACACCCTAAGGCGGTAATCAGCGTGCCAACTTCCTGAGAGGAAATCATTTTATCGAACCGGGCTTTCTCCACGTTCAGGATCTTGCCCTTGAGCGGGAGAATCGCTTGAGTACGCCGATTTCGACCTTGCTTGGCCGAACCGCCAGCGGAGTCACCTTCCACTAGGTAGAGCTCTGAGAGGGCAGGGTCCTTCTCTTGGCAGTCTGCTAACTTGCCGGGCAGTCCGGCGATGTCCAATGCACCTTTGCGACGCGTCATTTCACGTGCCTTACGCGCTGCTTCACGAGCACGGGCGGCGTCGATCATCTTACCGACCACTGCTTTGGCTTCGTTTGGATTTTCCAGCAGGAAGTCTGAGAAGTACTTGCCCATCTCCTGTTCAACCGCGGTCTTGACCTCGGACGATACGAGCTTGTCTTTGGTCTGCGAGCTGAACTTGGGGTCCGGTACCTTGACCGAGATAATGGCAGTCAAGCCTTCTCGAGCGTCGTCTCCCGTTGTGGAAACCTTATTTTTTTTCGCCAGCCCCTCTTGCTCGATGTAGGTGTTGAGGTTTCGAGTGAGTGCAGAGCGAAAACCAACCAGGTGCGTGCCGCCATCCCGCTGGGGGATGTTATTGGTGAAACACAGCAGATTTTCATTAAACCCATCGTTCCACTGCAACGCTATTTCTACACCCGTGCCATCTTCACGCTGCACATTGAAATGAAACACCTGCTGGTTAACGGTAGTTTTATTAGTGTTGAGGTACTCCACAAATGCACGGAGCCCGCCTTCGTACTTGAAGAACTCTTCCTTCCCGCTGCGCTCATCCTTCAGAAGAATGCCTACACCCGAGTTGAGGAAAGACAGCTCACGAATACGCTTGGCCAAAATATCCCAGCTGAAATGAATATTTTTGAAGGTATCCGCCGAGGGCTTGAACAGAATTTCGGTACCGGTCGTTTCGCTTTCACCCACGATCACCATCGGGGCTTGTGGCACACCGTGGATGTAATGCTGCTCCCAAATTTTACCGCTGCGCCTTACGGTAAGCAGTAGCGATTCGGATAACGCGTTCACGACCGAGACGCCCACACCATGAAGGCCGCCTGAGACTTTATACGAGTTGTCGTCGAATTTACCGCCGGCGTGCAGCACAGTCATAATGACTTCAGCTGCAGACACGCCCTCTTCCTTATGAACATCAACCGGGATGCCGCGGCCATTGTCCCGTACGGAAATGGATTCATCCGGGTGGATAGTTACGGTGATATCGTCACAATGCCCAGCCAACGCCTCGTCTATAGAGTTGTCTAGCACTTCGAAGACCATATGATGGAGACCGCTGCCATCGTCCGTATCGCCGATATACATGCCGGGCCGTTTACGTACGGCATCCAGGCCTTTAAGCACCTTGATGCTTGAGGAGTCATATGTCTGGTTGTCGCTCATGCTTCACTCCTGATCTTACGCGGTCTGAGTGATGTGGCCGTGTTCCACGTGGAACACTGAAACCTCAGTTTCTTCTAGCCAGTCATCAATCAGCGAATCATGGTTAACACAGGTGATGAACACCTGGCAGTTCAATTCTTCAAGTAGCCGACACAGTGCTTTACGGTGCTGTTCATCAAGCTCGGAGGGAAGGTCATCCACTAGGTAGACACAGTGCCCAAGCCGCGCTTGATCGAGTAAATGCCCCTGGGCGATACGCAGTGCGCACACCACAAGTTTTTGCTGGCCGCGGGACAAGATGTCTGCAGCATTATGGGTACCGAGGCGCAGCCTTAGATCTGCCCGCTGTGGGCCAAAGTGGGTATGCCCGAGCTGACGGTCCCGTACCAAAGACGAAGCGAGCACGGCAGACAGTTCCCGATCCTTGTCCCACCCTCTGTAGTAGCTAAGAGTTAGATTGGGTAGGGTCACTAGCTGAGCTAAGGTCTTCTCGAAGACGGGTTTAAGCGCCTGGATATAGCTGCGTCGATGCTCATCAATCTGACTGCTAGCGAGCGTCAGCTCACGGTCCCATGCAGCCTGTGAAACGGCGTCCAGTGTACCATGCCGTAGCCATGAGTTCCGTTGCTTCAAGGCCTTCTGGAGGCGCTGCCAGGCGGGTAAGAATCGAGGTTCCACGTGGAACACTCCCCAGTCTAGAAACTGCCTTCGGATCTTAGGAGAGCCTTCCAGTAATCGGAAGCTGTCGGGATTTATCAGCTGGAGTGGAAGAAGCTCGGCAAGTTGAGAGGCACTTCGGGCGTTCACTCCGTCAATTCGGATATGAAATTCGCCGGCGCGTTGCCTGCTTACGCCTAGCGAACACAAACGATCAGACTGAAGCTTAACCTGTCCAAACACTGTGCAAGCCTCTTGCTCGTATTGAATGACAGGTGTCAAACGAGTGCTGCGAAAAGAGCGCGCCAAGGCTAGCAGGTGTACGGCTTCCAGAACACTGGTTTTACCACTGCCATTTGCACCGTGAAGGATATTGATGCGGGGGGAGGGTATGAGGGTCAAGGGGTGCAGGTTGCGCACCCCGGTGACTGAAACGCGCGTGAGGGACATTAGGCGGTGATCAAAGACGCATTGGCATCACGACATAGGAAGAGTCGTCATTGTCGGCTTCTTGCAGAAGCGCACTGCTGTTGGAATCAGAAAGCACCAACCTAACTTGCTCAGTTGTCATCACGCCCAGTACGTCCAACAGGTAGCTAACGTTGAAGCCTATCTCCAAACTACTGCCATTGTAGTCGACACCAATCTCTTCTTCGGCCTCTTCCTGTTCAGGGTTGTTGGCCTGAATCTTCAGCTGGCCGGAGCCTAGCTGAAGGCGGATGCCGCGGTACTTTTCATTCGAAAGGATAGCGGTACGGCTGAAGGCTTCTTTGAGCGCTTGACGATCCCCCACCACCAACTTGTCGCCGCCCTTGGGCAGCACGCGCTCGTAGTCTGGGAATTTCCCGTCGACCAGCTTGGAAGTGAAGGTAAATTCGCCGGTAGTAGCCCGTATGTGGTGCATGCCCAACACAACGCTTACGGTACCCTCAGGGTCAGTCAGCAAACGGGCCAACTCGAGTATGCCTTTGCGCGGCACGATTACCTGGTGCTTATCCGCATCCCCGAGCTCAGCCGTCATGGAGCACATGGCCAAGCGGTGACCATCAGTGGCTACTGCGCGAATAAGCCCAGTGGACACCTCAAGCAACATGCCATTTAAATAATAACGAACGTCCTGTTGAGCCATGGCAAAGCCAGTGCGTTCGATCAAGCGGCGAAGGCGCCCTTGCGCCAACGTACAGGTCAGAGAACCTGGGCCTTCTTCCACCGTAGGAAAATCATTGGCTGGGAGCGTAGACAGTGTGAACCGGCTGCGGCCCGCTTTGACGATCAGCTTCTGCTCATCAAGGCGGATGTCGATTAACGCATCACCCGGCAAACTTTTACAGATATCCATGAGCTTACGGGCAGGCACTGTAATTTCACCTGGCTCCGCAGCTTCCTCAAGTTGCACGCGCCCTACAAGCTCGACTTCCAGGTCAGTGCCTGTCAGAGACAATTGCTGGCCCTCTACAACCAACAAGACATTGGACAGCACGGGCAATGTTTGCCGACGTTCTACCACCCCGGCAACCAGCTGTAGCGGCTTAAGCAGAGCCTCACGTTGAATGGAAAAATGCATGGCGTCAGTCCTGACCTTTTGTGGCGGCTATGTACGCGTCTATTAGGTAGTCAGCGTACGAAGCAGGTTCTTGTAATCCTCGCGGATATCCGCGTCAGATTCCTTTAATTCATTGATTTTTCTGCAGGCATGCAACACGGTCGTGTGATCACGGCCACCAAATACATCGCCTATCTCGGGAAGGCTATGATTGGTGAGCTCTTTTGATAGCGCCATGGCGACCTGGCGTGGACGCGCGACAGAACGTGACCTGCGTTTCGACAGCAAGTCGGAGATCTTGATCTTGTAGTATTCAGCAACGGTGCGCTGAATATTGTCCACACTTACTAGCTTGTCTTGGAGTGCCAGGAGATCTTTTAGAGACTCCCGTATCAGCTCAATCGTGATATCCCGGCCCATGAAGTGGGCATGTGCAATCACGCGCTTCAAGGCGCCTTCAAGCTCACGCACGTTCGAACGAATGCGCTGGGCAATGAAGAAAGCCGCATCATGCGGAAGGTCCACCTTTGCCTGATCAGCTTTCTTCATAAGAATAGCGACTCGGGTTTCGAGTTCAGGTGGCTCTACGGCAACTGTAAGGCCCCAACCGAAGCGGGACTTGAGCCGTTCTTCCAGGCCTTCTATCTCCTTGGGATAACGATCACTGGTCAAAATAACCTGCTGCCCACCCTCGAGCAGTGCATTGAAGGTATGGAAGAACTCCTCCTGCGACCGCTCCTTACGCGCAAAAAACTGAATATCATCAATGAGCAGCGCATCGACCGAGCGGTAGAAGCGCTTGAATTCATTGATTGCATTCAGTTGAAGCGCTTTCACCATGTCGGCAACGAAGCGCTCAGAGTGAAGGTAAACTACCTTCGCATTGGGGTTCTTCTTTAGAAGGTGGTTACCCACAGCGTGCATGAGGTGTGTTTTACCAAGGCCAACGCCGCCGTATAGAAACAACGGGTTGTAACCGTGCTTGGGGTTATCTGCCACCTGCCAGGCTGCAGCACGAGCAAGCTGGTTGGATTTACCCTCGACAAAATTCTCGAAGGTAAAGGTGCGATTGAGATAACTGGTGTGCTTGAGTGCACCTTCTACCTGGACACTCCTGGCCTCGCCGCGAGAAGCAGGCGCGGACATCGAGTCGAAGCTGTCCCGCGAGGGCTCAGGGTCCGGCGTGGAAGCAGGCCCATTTACGCTAGCCGCAGGCGGCGCAGCCGACACTGTGACAGGTGTAGCACTAGCCGGTGGCGAGGCCGCAGCAGTAAGTGGCGCAGTAGCCGCCGTACGTGGCACTGAACTGCGGCGACTGCCGATGAGCATCGACAAGGCCGGTGCGGCACCGTCCGTACGATCGGCCATCAGCTCTAGCAGGCGGCCCAGGTATTTTTCGTTTACCCAATCCAACACAAAGCGATTTGGCGCGTATATACGCAGCTCGTCGCCTTCCGCTTCAACTTGAAGTGGACGGATCCAGGTATTGAACAGTTGAGCAGGCAGTTCCTCGCGGAGCAATTCCACGCACTGCTGCCAGATTTCCACTGACAC